>CAWKGS010000004.1:0-573928 GCA_963849285.1 uncultured Solirubrobacterales bacterium | reverse complement strand
GCCCCACAGCGTGACGTCGTCGGACACCTGTGGCGAGCCCAAGGCTCCGAGGTAGATGGCGTCGAACTCTCGCAACCGTTCGATCGCGTCGGTGGGCATCACCCTCCGGTTCTCGGCGTAGTAATCGCTGCCCCACGGAAGCGACTCCGTGTGGAGAGCGAAGCCGCGGCCGGCCGTCGCTGCATCGTGAAGAAATTCAAGTTCGGCTTCCACCACCTCCGCCCCGATACCGTCTCCGGGGATGACGGCGATGCGTTGGACGCGGGTCGATGTTTCGGTCATCCGCGCTTCAGGGGCCGCTCAGAAGACATAGCGGGCGCTGGGTGTCGCAGCCACCATCTCGCCCTCTTCTGCGATGAGGCGGCCTCGGACAAATGTCTTGAGCACACGCCCGCGTACTTCCTGACCCTCCCACAAGCAGTAATCGCTGGAGCACTTGAGAGATTCGACGGACATCGTCCAGGTTCGGTCTAGGTCAACGACGATGATGTCCGCGTCCGAGCCGGGCACCAGAGCACCCTTGCGGGGGTATATCGAGTAGGCGTGAGCGATGTTCTCCGAGGTCAGCTTGACGAACTGCTCGAGCGTGATGCGGTTTCGGTTCACCCCTTCCGAGAGCATGATCGCGGCGATTGAGCCGGTCAGGCCGCCGCCGCTACCGGCGCGCTCGTTTGGCTGGCCCCACCAGCCAGGCGCCTCCTTATCCTCCCGGCGAGCAATCTGGTGGTCTGAGCCGATCATGGTGATCGTGCCGTCGGCGCAGGCCTTCCACAGTGCCGCCTGGTATTGCTCGTCGCGAAGCGGAGGCATTTGCTTGCCGATTAGCCCGAGCTCGTCGGTCGGCGAGACCGAGAGGTACTGCGGAGCGGTTTCCCCGTGGACCCGCGCGCCGCGGCCGCGCAGGTAGCGAATCGCATCGAGAGTCTGTGGAGCCGACACGTGCACGAATGCCACCGGTACGCCGAGATTCAGTCCGACGAGCCCGGCCGCAAACGCCTGCCCCCCTTCGGCGAACGCGGGACGGGTCGCTGCCCACACCCGAAGGTTGTCGCGCTCGCCGGCCTCGGCTGCTGCTCGTTCGAAGAGCATATGGATGATCTCAGGCTCCTCGCAGTGCAGAGAGGCAAATGCCGGCGGACCAACGTCCCGAATGACCTCCATTGCCCGGTACAAGAAGGCGAGGTCGAGACCGGGAAAGCCATACTGCTCGCGCTCCATTCGGGAGAGGTTGATCCAGAAGTTGAACGAGCTGACGCCGTCTTGGACCAGCTCCGGGATCTCGTTGATCTGATCATCCGTACCGAGCGCAGCGTTGAACTTGAAGTCCACGAATGACTCTCGTTCGCAGAGTTCGCGAGCGTGGCGGTGGACCGGGAGCCGGCGCGGCAGCGTCAGGTCACCCATCTGTACGTAGGTGATAATTGTCGTGACACCGTTGACCGCAGCGTGCACGGACTCCGCGCGTGCCGTCGGCTCCCAATCGACGCGGCCGAAGATGCCGTGCGCGTCGATGATCCCGGGTAACACGTACCTACCACCGACGTCGATCGACTCCGCGGCCTCCGGGAGCGCGTGGTCGGCGCCGACGCGCGTAACCACTCCATCCGTAACCGCGAGACCACCACGGATGAAGCCGAACGGTGTGTAGACAATTGCGTTGTGGATCGCGAGATCAGCGGCCATGGCTCTCCGGCTGAGGTGGTGGTCAGAAGGGACTTGTTCCGCCGTCGGCCTGAAGTGAGCTCCCGACGGCCAAAGCGAAATGGTCTGATGCCAGCAACACGGCCATCCGCGCGATCTCCTCGGGCTCAGCAAAGCGGCCTAGGGGCAACCGCGACACGTATCGCGACGTGTAGCTGCGTGCGTCCATGCTTGCAGCGTTCGCCCAGACCTCCATTGCCGTCCGCATCCGCTCAGTGTTCGTGAAGCCGGGATTCAGAGCCGTCAGGCGGATGCCGTCACCGGCGGCGTGCTCGCCGAGCGACTTCGTTAGGTGCAGTAACGCGGCGTTGAACGCACCCAGCACATAGCCCGCTGTCGCGTTTCGACCCGCGGCGCCGACGACGTTGATGATCGTGCCCCAGCCTTGCTCCCGCATCGGCGGAAGGGTGGCGCGGATGCATCGCACGTAGCCCATCAGTTTGAGATCGAACGCGTCGAGCCAGTCGCGATCGGTGATCGCGTCGAATGATCCGAAAGGCGAAGCGCCGGCATTGTTGACCAGGACGTCGACGCCGCCCAGGCGATCCAGCGCGCGCCCGATCGCCTCGCCGGGATCGTCGGGACGCGCAAGGTCCGCGACGATCGCGACGCCTTTCGCGCCGTGGGGTTCCAGGCGGCTCAGAACCTGATCGAGGCCCTCGGCGGATCGCGCGATTAGTGCCAGGTCCGCACCCTCCGCCGCGAACGCTTCGGCGATGCAGGCGCCGATCCCACGGCTCGCCCCCGTAACGATGACGCGCTTGCCCGCGAGCTCCAGATTCATGAGAGCGCGTGCACGTTCTTCGCCTCGGACCCGGCACGGAAGTCATCCCGGATCGGATGAAATGCCTCGATCGTCACGACCCGGTGCGACCCATGGACGTGCCCGCCGTGAGGGGTCAGCGACGGGACGTGGATGACATGTCCCGGACGGGCGATCTGCGACAGCGAGCCCACCGTGAAAGCCAGCTCGCCCTCAAGAACGACCAGAATCTGCTCTTGGCGGTGCTGATGGATCGGGAACTCGGTACCCGGCGCCATCTCTGATCGAATCACCTGCAGTGAGTCGCCAGTGACGTCCCAAACAACATCGCCGGGCACCACCTCCCGACCCGGCTGGGTGGTCCAGTCGACGAATGCGTCTTTCATCTCAGGCGTACTCTGCCCCCGGGGCGATCCGAAGCGTCGGCCACGCATCCATGTCGTGGCTGATAATCACGGTCGCCCGGTCACGAGACTCTAGTGCCCGGATGCGCGCCAGAGATCGGGCGGCCGCGATCTCATCGGCTGCTACCGGCGGCGGAACCGCCTTGTCGACCTGACGCCTCTCGTAGGCACAGTCGCCGGTCAGGACGAAGCGTCCGGATGGAAGGTCGACCACCAGTGACTGGTGACCGGGCGTGTGACCGTCGGTGAGTATCGCGTAGACACCATCGACGATCTGGCCATCGCCCTCCAACAACTCGTACTTGATCGCCGGATCGTCGAAGTCGCGACGGATGAACCCAGCGGCGGCGTTGCGATCCGGAAACATCGCGAAGCGCAGCTCCGCCTTCTGCACCCAGATCTGACTCTCGGGGAACAGACGGATGCCGCCCGCGTGGTCCATGTGCAGATGTGACACGACCACGTGCCGGACGTCCTCGGCGCCGACGCCCGCCGACCGGAGCCTCTGCAACTGATGGTCCTCCGGACCCATTTCGACACGGAAGGCTTTCGCGAGCCGACCCCACGTGCCTTCGGGATCGACCATCACTTCCGGATCGCAACCGGTGTCGAACAGTATCCAGCCGTCGTCGGTGTCGATGGCGAAGATCGGCATCGGAATCGCCACCTCCTCCGACTCCGATCCCCCCCGGCGGACGCGAGCAGCGCTCAACCGGCACAGGCCGGTCGGCAGGATGAGCAATCGTCGTGCTGCCATCAGAGATGCGGTCTCCCGTCCGGCTCCTGCTTGAGTACGCGTCCCCGATGGGTGGTGCCCGAGTCGACTTCACCGCGGTCGTACACGATCTCGCCACCGGCGATCGTCGTCTCTGCCCATCCCTGGAATGTCATCCCCTCGTACGGCGTGTAGTCCGAGAACGAATTGATCTTCGTGGCGTCCACCGTGACCTTCGCGCTCAGATCCACGACGACAAGATCCGCATCGCTTCCGACGGCGATGCAGCCCTTGCGCGGCGCGAAACCGAACAACCGTGCCGTATTGGCCGAGCTCACCGCCACAAGCTGTTCCAGGCTGATCCTTCCTTCGTTGACGCCCTTGCTGAGCAGCACCGGCAGAATCATCGTCACGCCGGACGTCAACCCTGGGCCCACGTCCCACAAGTCGCCCTCCCGAGAAGCAAGGTCGTAATCGCAGTGGTCGGAGCCCATCCAGTCGATCTGCCCATCGCGAAGCGCGGCCCAGAGCTGATCGACATCGGCCTGCGTGCGCAGCGGTGGATTCACCTTTCCCTTCTTGCCGAGCCCCATGTCGCTGGTGAGGGCGAGGTACTGGGGACATGTCTCCATGTATAGGTGCGGGTACCGAACCTTGGCTTGGGCAAGCAGGCCCGGGCCACGTCCGACGCTGTTGTGAACAACGCCGAGCGGTGCCCCGGCGTTCTCGGCAAAGCAGCTCGCTCTGACGATGGCTTCCTCCTCGGTGAACGGAGGGCGTGAATCCGACCACACCGCCGATTGAGGATCCGTCCTCCACCGCTCAATCCACCGCTCACGGAAACGCAGGATTATATCGATGTTCTCGGTGTGGGCGAGAGCCATGACACCGGGTTGTGTCGCCACCTGCTGGAGTCCCTCGAACATCAGACCGTCATCGACGCCGCGGATGCCGTACGCGGCCTCGGGACCCTTCATCGCCATGTGGAACTTGTATGAGGTAATCCCGAGGGTTCGGACAGTCTCCGGGATCTCGGCCGCCTGGATGTCGTTCTGCACCATCCCGTGGAACCCGATGTCAACCAGGCTGCGCTGCTCGACCGCCCTCGCGTGCTCGGGATGAGTCGAACTGAATGAGTCAGGCGAGAGCAGATAATGGATCATCGCCGTCACCCCACCGGTCACGGCTGCGCAGCTCTCATGCCAGCAGGCATCGGGAAATGACTGGGAGAGGCCGAGATGCACGTGCGGATCGATTAGGCCCGGGATCACGTACCGGTCCTGCGCGTCGACGATCGTTTCCGCGGACGGGCGGTCGCGTGGCGGGAGGATCGCCTGCACCCGGCCCTCGTCGAGCAGTACCGTCGCCGGGGCACGCCCCTCGGGACTGACCAGGGTTCCGTTGATGACCGCCAGCGACCCCATCAGCGCTGCGCTGCGGATGCCTCCGCAACAACCGGTGCGAGGGCCTCGAGGACGCGTCGCTCGTTTCCGAACGGCGTGATGATCGGCAGATTGATGCCGGCAGCGAGATAACGCTCGAGCCCCTCCCGGATGTCGTCCTCGGTGCCGTTCAGCGTGACCTCGTCAACGAGCTCGTCGGACACGAATCGGGCGCCCGCCTCGCCTCCGCCTTCGGCCACCGCCTTGGACATCGCCTCCCATCGCTCCCCCCACACCGAAGTCTGCTTGGCGATGTCCGGCAGACGCGAGAGGTACAAGGCAACGAGCGGCCGTGCATACTCACGCGCCGCAGTTTTCGACTCACCGAGGCACGTGACGAGCATCATCCCGATGTCCCAATCCTCGCTCAGCTCGCGTCCACCTCTGGCCGCGCCCGCACGCAGCAGGTCCATCGTGCGCTCGACGTACGCAATTCCCAGAAAAGCGTTCAGCAGCACGCCATCGGCCACCTCTCCGGTGAGCTCGCAGGCCTTCGGTCCGGTCGCGCCGATGTAGATGGGTATGTGACGGCGGACCGGCTCGAAGTCAAGCTCTGCGTCCTCGAGCTGCACGATCTGTCCGTCGTAGGACACATGCTGACCGTGCGCAGCCCACACAGACCGAATGGCCGCGATGTTCTCGCGCAGCGCGGTCAGAGGTTTCTGATAGTCGATCCCCTGCGCACTGATCAGGAGCCGCGATCCTGCGCCGATTCCCATGACGATCCGCCCACCCGAGAGCTCGTCCAGCGTGGCAAACGTGGTCGCCAGGAGCAACGCTGTGCGCGTGAAGACCGGCACCACGCACGGCCCAATCCGAATCCGCTCGGTCACCGCGCTAGCCGCAGCGCAGATGGAGATGCCGTCTCGCGAGAAATTGTGCTCGGCGAACCACATCGACTCGTAGCCAAGTTCCTCGGCTCGTCTTGTGATCGCGACCGACTCGGTGATCTGCAAGTTGTTCAGCAATCCGAAGGCAAGCTTCATGGCGTCTCCTTGTCAGATTCGGCATAGCGTTTCTCGATCAAGCTGACCTTCTCTCTTCCGGGTTTGGGTAGCGTCCCCGGCTCCACGACCTCGACGTCCACCCGGCATCTGAGAACCTCGTGGATCCTCTGTTGGACCACGCGCACGACCTCGCCGGCATCCGTCGCCATGCCGCGCTCGACCTTAACCTTCAACGGCGTTGAAATGGCGTACTCCGGCGTATTCTTGACCACCACTACGGCCCCGGTCGTGGCCGGCCGCAGCCCGACGACAACGTCCTGGATAGCGGACGGGTAGACGTTGACACCTTTGACGATGAACATGTCGTCAGTACGACCGAAGCAGCGGATCTTTGCGGTTGTTCTGCCACACCGGCAGTGGGTTCCGACTACGCGGACAACGTCACCGTGTCTGAAGCGCAGAACCGGCGTCGCCTGGCGCCTGAGGTGCGTATAGACGAGCTCGCCTACGACGCCGTCCTCGATCGGTAGCGGCCGCTGGTCCTCAAGCGATACGATCTCGAAGAGGACCGAGTCCGGCGCCATGAAATGCATGCCGTCGCGCTCCGCGCAGTCGGCCCACAGAACCGGACAGATGTCCGCGCCTCCCATCATCTCGCGCATCTGCGCATCCCACAGCGCGTCCCCCCGGTCCCGCAGCGATAGGTCGCCGCCCCCGGGCTCACCTCCCACCGCGATCTTCCTGACTGAGAGTTGATCGGCAGGCATGCCCAGCGCGCCTTCGGCCACCTCTCCCAGATGAACGACAAAATTTGGGGTGCCCACGATCGCAGTCGGGCGCAGGTCTCGGATCACGCCCAGCAGCCACTCGGTGCCGGCTTCCGCGCCGGCTGGGATCACGCTCGCGCCGAGCGCCTGCAGCCCCTGAACTATCGGAAGCCCTCCCACCCAGCCTCGACTCATCCCGAACGCCTGGAGGACGCGGTCGACCGGCCGGATCCCGGCACCGACGAGACAGCGTCGCTGGATCTCCGACCAGTCGAGCAGATCGGGGGCGGTTAGGCCGACGTACGAGGGCCTGCCCGTCGTGCCGGACGAGCAATGAAACTGAACCAGTTCAGCCGGGTCGGCCGCGACGTGCTCTCCCAGAGGACCGCAACGGCTCAGACTCTCGCGGATCTCCTCCTTGCTCGTGTAGGGGAGCGCTGGCAGATCGTCGATGCTCCCGACACTGCGGTCGGGCCGACCATTCTGCTCGAGCTTGCGGCGATAGAACGGTGACTGGGCGATCAGGTAGTCAAGCTGGCGGCGCAGCAGGCTGCTCTGCATCGCGCGACGCTCCTCGGCGCGCAGCCGCTCGACCGGGTGAGGCACCCCGACACGGCGCGCGGTCTCGCTGACCATCGAAGCGGCCGCCGTCATCTCCGGCGGTACACAGCGGGACCGATCAGCGACAAGGCGGTCACCGTGTCATCGCGCGCATCGTGGCGTGTGCGCCGTCGCGGACCGAGGCACAGCCGAGCAGGACGCGAGCGTCCCGCGGCGTGGCGACCGGACGTCCCAACTCCGCCGCCAGCCGAACGACCCGGGCGACCAGCTGCGCATTGCTTTTGACCAGCTCGCCCTTGCGGTAGTAGATGTTGTCCTCAAGCCCGGTGCGCACGTGGCCCCCCTCCGCGAGAGCGAGAAAGGCCATCGCCAGCTGCCCCCGTCCGATGCCAAGCACCGACCACTCGGCGCCAGCAGGAAGAAGCGACCGCATCGCCAGCAGCGTGACCGCCCCGCACGGCGCGCCGCCGCGTACGCCTAGGCAGAACTGAAACCACCACCGCGCGCCCGTGCCAGGCAGCAGGCCCTCGTCGGCCAGCCACCGCGCGTTCTCGACCATCGACAGATCGAAGCACTCAATCTCGGGGACGATCCCGCGGCCGGTGATCTCGTGGGCCAGTCGGCGCAAGAAGCTGGGCGGGTTCTCGAATATCCGCTCGCCGAAGTTGATGCTCCCGCAATCGAGCGATGCGAGCTCCGGCATCAGCGGCAGCGCGGTGAGCCTCTCGTCCTCGGCAAAGCGCCCACCCCCGCTCCCGGTGGTCGCGCAGATGACGACGTCCGAGCGCTCCCGGATCAGCTCGAACGTCCTCTCGTAGAGCTCCACCCGCGCCGACGGCGTCCCGTCCGGCTCTCGCACGTGGATGTGCACGATAGCGGCACCCGCTTCGGCGGCCTCCACCGCGGAGTCCGCGATCTCCTGCGGCGTCACTGGCAGCCATGGGACCTTCTCGCGTGTCGTGATGCTGCCGGTGATGGCCGCGCTGATGATGACGGGTTTGCTCAGGTTCTCGGAGAACACGCTCGCTCCTCTCTCGCCGGGGCCAGCCCGAAAGCCGGCCCCAACCGAGATTCGTGTGTTGCTCAAACGCCCGACGCCATCGCCGGCGCCCGCTCGAGCGAAGAGGTGCTCTGGCCGGTTGCCGAAGCCAATCCAGACAAGTCAATGAGGCTCGGGATCTTCGATGCGCTACCGGCATTGCCGTACCCGAACTGGGGTGCGTAAGCCGCCGCAGCCTCCGCTGCCTTCACGTCGACCTGGTAGGTGGCCTGCTGGTGCGGAAGCGCCGATGTGAGCAGAGACACGTTAGTGCCGGTCAACTGCGCTCCAACCGAGGCCCATTGGCTCGTATGCTCGGTGTAGTAGTTCATCGCGGCCACATAGGCCTTGAGAAAGTTCGTAAGCAGCGTCTGGTTACCGTAGAGGCTCGAGTTCGCAACCAAGACGCCGTTGGCTCCTCCCAGACTGGTTGCACGGTTGAGGTCGATCGCCTTGCTGTAGTGCCCGATGTTCTGTGATACCGCCTGATCGACCACTGGCGACCAGTAAGCGAGCGCGTCACACCCACCGCCCGCCAGGGCCTGCAACGCCGTCGTGGTGACGAAGCCGATGGGTCGGACGGTCACCTTGGAGATCGGGATGTGCTGCTGCAACAGCGCGATATCGACCATGATCGCCACCCCGGTGCCCTGCGGGACGCAGATCGTCTTACCTTCAAAATCGCTCCAGGTCGATACGTTTATCCCGTTCTTGACGACGATATTCTGTCCGCCGTTCGTATACCCAGCGATCACCTTGAGCGGAAGGTTCTTCGAGGCCACCGTCGAGATCTCCGGAATGCCCAGTACGCCGGCATTCGTGCTGCCGTTCGACACCGCCTGGAGGGATTCGTCAAAGGATTGGATCTCGACGCACTGCGGGTTGATCCCAAACTGTTTGGCGAACCGTCCCAGATCCCAGAGGAACACCTCCGACAGCTCACGGTCGCAAGCGATCTTGACAGTCGTCGTCCTCCCGCCCGACGCGGCGTGCGAAGGTGCCACCGACGACGTGCCCGTCGAGGACGATGATGAAGAGGAGGAGCCACAAGCCGCCAGCACTGCGGCTGAAGCAACGCCCCCAAGCACTCCGACCATTCGACCCTTACGCATATGCCCCTCCACTCCTCATGGTTGACCTCCGGTCCTCATTAATGCCATTTGCTCCTGCTCAAGTTGATGTGCAGCGAGCTTGCGGTACTCGTTGAATTTCTCGTCCGTCACGTCCCGTGGACGCGGCAGGTCGATCGGCACGATCGTCTTGATCGAGCTTGGTCGGCCCGACATGATCACCATGCGGTCGCCCAGGTAGATCGCCTCCTCAACGTTGTGGGTGACGAACACCACCGTCTTGTGTGTCTGCTCCCAGAGCATCTGAAGTTCTTTCTGCAGAACGCTCCTGGTGAGGGCGTCGAGAGCGGCAAAGGGCTCGTCCATGAGCATGATCTGCGGATCGTTGGCCAGCACTCGGATGAGTGCGACCCGCTGCCTCATCCCGCCCGACAGCTCGTGTGGGTACTTGGGACCGAATCCCTCCAGGCCCACCCTCTCGAGCCAGCTCTCCGCCTGAGCGGCGGCGTCGCGCCGTCCGATCCCGCGCTCGATCAAGCCGTACGCGACGTTCTGGGTCACTTTCAACCAAGGGAAGAGCGCGTACTCCTGAAAGACGACGCCCCGATCGGGTCCGGGTCCCGAGATCGGCTGCTCGTCGACGACGATCGTGCCCGCCGTGAGCTGCTCGAATCCGGCCGCGATGTTGAGGAGCGTCGTTTTCCCGCAGCCGCTCGGTCCGACGATCGTGATGAATTCGCCGGGTTGGATATCGATGCTGAAGTCGCCGAGAGCGACAATCTCGCTACGTTTCCGTCGGTCCTGGAAGACCTTGCGCACCTGATGGCAACGGATCCGCCCACCCACGTGGTCGTTGCTCGTGCTCATTCGTGTACTAGTCCCTTCTGCCAGCGGAGCGGCCAGCGGGCGATCAACACGAGAACTCGGTCGGAGCCCCACCCAAGAATGCCGAGGGTGATGATTGCGGCGAGGATCAGATCCATCCGCAGGTACTCGTATGCCCCCCAGATGGCGAAGCCGAGCCCGCCGCGCACGGCCAAAATCTCGGCGACGATCACAAGCACCCAGGCGATACCGAGTCCGAGCCGTAGACCCGTGACAATCGACGGAAGCGCGTGCGGGAGGACGACACGGAACAGCAACCGGTGGGGCTTGGTACCGAGCATCAGGGCTGCTCTCACGAGCAGCCTCGGGGCCTGGCGGGCGCCGTCCGTCGTGTTCACAACGACGGGGAAGAAACATCCCATTGCGATCAAGAACACGGCGGCCGTCTCCTGGATCCCGAAGAGGATGGTCGCGAAGGGCAACCAGGCGGTCATCGGGATTGGACGGAGCGCCTGAATGAACGGCTCGAACAGGTCCGACATAAGCTTGAACCAGCCGATCAGGATCCCCAAGACGACGCCGAACGACGCGCCGATGGCAAAGCCGAGGTACACCCGGCGCATGCTGAGGAGGCAATAGTTGAAGAATGTTCCCGATACCCAGCTGATCGGCGAGGTCTGTCCAAACGCCCAGGTCTTCCAGCCGCGCCAGACCTCTGAGGGAGAGGGCAGAAAAGCTGACCTGACCGCGTGCGTGGAAGTGACTAGCTGCCACGCCAGCAATACCAGGAGCGGAACCAGTAGCCCGCGTAGGACGGCGTTGGACAGAATGCGGCCGAGGATCGTGCCGCGCTTCCTCACAATCGCTGGCGCGGCTGCCGCCACGATTCCTTCCTCAGGGGAGACCGATGAGCCGAGCCCCTCGCCCGGGAGGATGTTTGCAACTCCCGGTGGATCACTCACAGCGGACCTCCTACGACAGCCGACAGCTTGCGGACGCGCCTAGTCGGGGCGAACCGGCCGGGAAGGCTCAGGATCTGGTCCTGATCCAACACGACTTCGCCGCGGAGAACAGTGGTGCTCGGCCAGCCGCGCAGCAACCGCCCCTCGAACGGGCTGTACCCGGCGTTGCTGCGCAACTGCGCCGCGCGGACCGGCTTCTCGGTCTCCCCGTCGATCAGCGTCAGATCGGCGGAGGCCCCCACGCGGATCTCCCCCTTATCGGGATACCAGCCAAATCGCTTGGCCGCATTCGTCGAGAGCATTTCGGCGAGCTGTCGGCGTGTGATCCGGCCGGCGACAACACCGGACGTGTAGAGCAGTGGCATTAGCGTCTCGAGCCCGGGCATACCGAATGGCACATCGAAAATCCCCCGTTCCTGGCCGATCCGCTGTTTTGTCTGTCCTTGATGACCGGAGTGATCCGTGCCGATGACCGAGATGACGCCTGCCTGCACGGCCATCCAGATGGCGTCACGATGCTCAGGTGGCCTCAGCACCGGAGCGAACTTCGCGAGCGCGCCGAGCCGGGGCAGGTCGTTGCTGTCAAGCTCGAGATACTGCGGACATGTCTCCAGCGTCACGTCGAGACCCCGCTCGCGTAGGCGCCGCGCAGCTTCGACTCCTCCAGCGGTCGAGAGGTGGACGATGTAGAGCGGGCACCGCGTGGCTTGTGCCCAAAGCCCGACCTGCGTGACCGAGACCGCCTCAAGCTCGACCGGCCGCGCGGCCACGTAATCGAGGATGTCGGCGCGGCGGCCGAGCCGTTCACGGGCACCTCGATCGAGCCAGCGGATGGCACTGCCGTCCTCGCAGTGAACAAGCATCAACCCGCCCGCGGAGGCAACCTGGTGCAGCGCCCGGACTGCCATCTCGCCATCGAACATGAACCCACGCTCGGGGTACGCCAGGAACATCTTGAATGACGCTCACTCCGGCTTCGACCAGTTCCGGAAGCGCTGCCAGGTTCTGCTCACGCGGCCACAGGATGTGGTGAAGTCCGTAGTCGACGGGAACCTCACTTGCGGCATCGATGAGTGGGCGGATTGCTTGTACTCCCACCGCATCGGGAGGCGCTGAGACGAACGCGAGCACCGACGTCATGCCACCTCGAGCTGCCGCCTCGACCATGTCAGCGAACGCGTCGCCGGGAGCCGCGCCGTCACCGAGGCGAAAGTGGACATGCGGGTCGATCAGCCCCGGATAGGCCTCGCGGCCATCCCCAGCGATGATCTGGCTCGCCCGTTCTCCTGTGCCGGCCGGAACGATGCCGACGATGCAACCGTCGCTGATTTCAATGTCGGCATGCGTTACGCCGGAGGGCAGCACGGCGCGGACGTCGCGGACCAGAAGGTCGACGGTCAAGCCCGCGTCTCCTCCGCTGCCGCGACGATGCTGCGCTCGAGCGACAAGAGGTGCTCCTTGGTATGCGCGGTGCTTAGAACGATCATCCCGCGCGGTGCCACGAAGTGTCCGTCTTTGAGCAGGAGCCGCTGCATTTTGGCGATTCGCGCGCGGTCGCTGTCCCGAACATCGCGCCAGCATCGGGGCGGTTCAGGCGTACCGTGGATATTCATCATCGACCCCCATCCGGTGATCGACAAGCCAACGCTCGAAAGGACTTGATCGAGGCGAGATCGCAGTTCCTCCCCCATCTCGTCCAATGCCTCAGCCTCGGCTGCGCGGTAGTCGCTCAGCGAGGCCAGGCCCGCGTGCATGGTCATCGGGTTGCCGTTGAATGTGCCGGCATGGCGGATGCGTTGTGGACGGGGTGGTGCGAGTGCTTGCATCAGCTTCGTCTGACCGGCCACGGCACCGACCGGCAGACCGCCACCTATGATCTTGCCCAGCGCCGTGAGGTCAGGGCGGACGCCGCGCTCTTCCTGAAGGCCGTGGCCGCCGTGGCGGAAGGTCATGACCTCGTCGAACACGAGCACGAACCCGTAGCGGTCGGCAAGTCTGCGGCAGGTATTCAGTAGCTCAGTAGATGCCGGCAGCATCCCAGCGGATCCCTGCATCGGTTCGATGATCAGCGCCGCCCACGTGCTCCCGCGCTCCTCGGCGAGTTGCTCGACCGCCGCAACGTCGTCATAGGGCAGGACGTCGGTGCGATCGAAGCCTTCGCTGCCCTCCTCCGGAACCGGCACGGGCCGTTCGCGCGGACCACCGTCCTCGGGCTTGACGGAGACTCGCAGCAACTCGTGCGACCCGTGGTAGCCGCCCTCGAACTTTGCGACTCGACTGCGACTGGTCACCAGCCGTGCGATCTGTAGCACGAGCATCGTGGCTTCGGTGCCTGAGTTCGTGAAGCGGAGCATGTCCGCGCTCGGCAGCCGCCCAACGATCTCTTCGGCGAGGTCCGCCTCCGCTTGGGTGGGAGCTCCGAAAGACGCTCCGCGCGTCAGCTGCTCGGCGAGGGCGTTCATCGTCTTGGGATGGCAGTGGCCATGAACCAGCGACGTGTAGTTGTTAACGAAATCGACGTACGGGGCGCCCGCTGCATCAAATAGGTACGGGCCCCTCCCACGACTCGCGAAGAAGGGTGGGTCAAGGAACAGCTGATCGCGCGAGACCCCGCCGGGAATCAGGTGGCTAGCGCGCTCCCACGCGAGCTGGGAGCGGTTTGCCGAACCGGGAGCAGCGGACGGCGGACGCTGTTCGCCGATTGTCATCGCTCAGCGATGACGTACGCCGACTCCGAGAGCGCGCCTGGGTCGGACACGGGCTCAACCAGCGGGCCGTAGGCGTCGGGTCGCCGGTTGCGGAAGAACCCCCACAGGTCACGAAGATCACGTGAGCGCTCGGGCAGGATCTCGACGGTCAGAAGTTCTGGCGTTGGGTGTCGGAGGCGCGCGCGACGACCGCGCCCTGCGGATCGATTACAACCGATGACCCGAAGTAGGTGCGGTTGGGAGCCCCTCCTTCCTCGGCACCTACGCGGTTGACGCCCGCGACGTAGTAGCAGTTGGCCAGCGCATGACCGATCAGCTCGGCTTCCCACACGTTACGAATCCACTCGCGATACGTCGCCGTAGGCACGAACAGCACGTCCGCTCCGCGAAGTCCGAGGATCCGCGCCGCTTCCGGAAAATGCCGGTCATAGCAGATCAGGATGCCGACGCGGATGGAACCCGAGCTCGAAGACCGGGAAACCGAGGTCGCCGGGACTGAAGTAGTACTGCTCGTCGGAGGGCATCTCGTGTGCGTCGACTGTCCGCTGAATCGCCGGAATGCTCATCTTCCGGTACTTGCCAAGGGTGTTGCCATCCTTGTCGAGAACCAGGGCAGTGTTGAACAGCTTGCCGTCTGGGGCCTGCTCGTAGAAAGGAAAGATCAGGCCAACGCCCGCGGCCGCGGCCGCGTTTCGGATCCGCGAGACGGCAAATCCGTCCTCAGCTTCCGCCAACGACCGGAACTCGGGAACGTTCTTGAAGCAAAAGTAGATCGTGGTTGACAGCTCATGCAAACACAGCACCTCGACCCCCTTCTCGCCTGCGTCTCGGACCAGCCCTTCGATCTGCTGCAGGTTGTGCTCGAGGTCTGTCTTCGCGGTGAACTGGCCAAGCCCAATGGTCACCGTAGACATGGCGCCACTCTATCCGTGGCAAAGAGCAAAGTCAAAAAATTCAATCGCTATTCGAAATATTCGAATAGCGACTTATAATGTCTTCTCATACACACGCGCGATAACGCGGGGATCCCACAGGGCGAGAGGCGTTTTAGCGACCGCAACGCTCGGCCGCCTCCTGGCGGTCAGGGCTCGCTGGACGACCCCGCCGTTGACCTTCTCGTCGCAGTTCGCGGCCGCGTATCAAGCCTGGAGCACGCTCCCCGCCGAAATCGTCAGCCCGCCGAACGGAGATTCGTTCAGCACGAACATAGGTTTCGTTGGAAAGGGGGTACCGAATCGGACCACCTCCTCCACGATCCGGCGCAGCGCCTCATCATCATCCAGGACAACTCGGGCGTAGTCGAGCGCTCGTGGAACTCGGCGAGCAGCGTGAGCGCTCTGGTCAGGCTGGTCCCAGTGGTGGCCTGAGCCGGCGCTTACGAACCCCAAGATGTAGCCGAGCAGCTCCACGTCGGTGAGGCGATCTTCCATCCAGGCCGTGATCAAGGATGTCGAGCAGCTCCACTCGCGGGGCCACGGCGCTTGGCGACCATCGGCCAGAGGTATGCCTGCACGTCCCACTAAGGCGGGAGCGCATCGTAGCTGGCCCTCTCGACGAACTCGTTGAGCTTGACGCGCAGCCAAGACTCACGTTCTAGCTCGATACCCGTCACGCGGCAGATCATCCTCAGTGACAGCGCATAAGCCAACTCCGACGCGAGGTTGAACTCGTCGGTTCCCCTTCGCCACCACCTCATCGAGCAGCTGCCGTGCCACTTACCTGACGACGGGCTCCACTGTCCGCACCGCTCTCGTCCGGAACCATGCTCGGGTACCCGCGCACACAGCATCGTGGCGGCCAGCGTCGCCGTTAGGGACGAATGGCTCGACCATCCATATGAGGTCCCCGCGCGATGCGGTGAGGCGTCGCCCCCGTTGCCGAGCCAGAGCACTGGATTCAAGGCGCTCTCCCGGTTCAGGAGCACTCGCACACGGCGTCATAGCTGAGCACGTGATACGTGCCGCTCGCATCGCGGAAAGCCGGCGTGCGCGGATCGAGGAACATCGGATCGTGTGGGGAAATATGACGGCTTCATCCGATGCTCTTCGGAACTATGAGCCGCGAAATCGGATGCGCCCCTTGGCCAGCAGTCAACATTTTCGAATCTCATTTGAGATTTTCGAATATTGATATTCTCCGCCCTATGGCGGGCAACATCAAATCCACCAGGGCTGCCTTCTCTGTTTCGCTCGAGCGAGGGCTCGCTGTCCTCTCGGCCTTTGCCGCTGAGCGCCGCCTGCTCGGGATCGCCGATCTCGCTCGTCTCCTTGGCATGAATGCCAGCACCGTACATCGGTATGTACGCACGCTGGCGGACCTGGGCTACCTCCAGCAGGATGCAGCGAGCCGTAAGTACCGGCTTGGCTTCAAGGTCGCCGATCTGGGACTTGCGGTGATCAACTCGTTGGACGTGACCGACGTGGCGCGTCCCCACCTCAAAGAGCTCTGCGAGCACTGGGGGCTTACGGTCAACATGGCGATCCTCGACGGCGTCGAGATCGTGTACGTCGAGCGGATCGTCGGTCGCCGAAGCATGGATCTCCATCTCCATGTCGGCTCTCGCCAGCCCGCACATTGCACTTCGATGGGAAAGGCCTTACTGGCATATCTCGACCAGCCGGCGCTGGACGCGATCATCGAACAGATCAACTTCACTCCGCGGGGCCGGCGCTCGATCAACGATTCTGACGCTCTCAAAGCCGAGCTGAGACGGGTGCGGTCACGCGGATACGCGGTCAACAATGAGGAGCTCGCGCCGGGTCTGAAATCGGTGGCAGCCCCTGTCCGCAACGCACGCGGCCAAGTCGTGGCCGCCGTGAACATTCATGCCTCCCCCTACACCTACGCTGAGATCGTCGAGCTGCTCGCACCCACGATCGTGAGGCAGGCGAACCTGATAACGAGCCTCCTGGGTGGCAGGTCCGCTGACTCCGAACTAGATCCGGCAGCTCGATGACGACCAGCGCTGGCGGCTCGCACCCCTCGTTGGCCGCGGCTGCGTCGGTCCACCTGGAGATCGACAACGGCCTGGCGACGATCTCGATCGATCGAGCCGATGTCCGCAATGCGCTCGACCGACCGACCTGGGGTGCGCTGGCCGAACGGCTCGACCAGATCAGAAACCGATACCGGGAGACGCGCGTCGTGTTGCTGAAGAGCAGCGGGACCAAGGCATTCGTCGCCGGGGCCGACATCCGGGAGCTGCGCCACGTGACGGGATCGCGGGAGGCTATCCGCTCGTATGTGGGGCTGATCGAGTCGGTGATGAAGCGCCTGGAGAGCCTCCCTCAACCGGTCATCGCGGTCGCGGGGGGGATGCCATCGGTGCCGGGCTCGAGCTGATGGCGGCCTGTGACCTGCGGCTGATGCAGCGCGGTGCACGCCTCGGTATCCCCGCAGCAAGGCTCGGTCTGGCCATCACCGGCCAGGATCTGCATCGTCTTGAGCGACTGATCGGACTCGGGCGGGTGAAGTGGCTACTGCTAACGGGGCAACTGATCGAGGCATCGGTCGCCGTGGAGTGGGGACTCGTAGAGGCCGTCCATGACGTTTACGAACTGGATGCAGCCGCGCTCGAACTGGCCCAGGTCATCGCAGCAAACTCTGCGCTCACGCATCGTCTGACCAAGCGTGCACTGCTGGCCTACACCGATCCTCTACGGCAGGGCGATGAAGAAGGACTGGACTGCTCGCTCCCGGCCTGGGCCAGTGCCAGCTTGGCCGAGGGGATCGCATCGTTTTTGGACCATCGGGCGCCGGACTTCGCTGACGTTGAGCGTCCGGGCTCCGAGTGAGGGGCGGTCGTTGGGCGGGCGGCCGTTCTGGAGGGCCGCACTGGCGCCTCAGCATAGCCAGCCGGTCGGAACGCCGATCGGGTGCGCCGCTTCCGTTCGATTGAAAGCAACGCGCTCATTTTCCAGTGCGAGCGCCCTCGGATCCCGTGACACCAGCGTTGGGTCTGTTCATACCGGAGGAACTGCCAGGTTCGCAGGCGGTCGATCTTGCAACCGACCTGGACGGGCGTGGCTTCGAGAGCGTTTGGTTCACCGAGAACGACCGTGACCCATTCCCGAGGATGAGCGCCGTGATCGCGCGCACGCGGCACCTGGAGGTCGGCAGCGCTGTCGCGCTGTGGAGCCGCAGCCCAGTGCTGGCGGCGATGACGGCAGCCGAGTTGCACGAGCTCTTCGAGCGGACGCTTCCGGTTGGGGCTCGGGATCGGCTCGGCGGAGCGCGGTGAAGGGTTCTACGGCATCCCGCACACGCAGCTTGCGGCGCGGATGTCGGAGTACGTCCGCGTGCTTCGCCAATGCTGGCGCGCGTCGGATTCGAAGCCGCTGAACTTCGATGGCCAGTTCTTCCGGGTCAGCGAATTCCGCCAGCCGTATTTCCATGAAGGCCCGCCGATCCTGGTAGCGGCGGTTCACGCGCGGATGCTGCAGATGGCTGAACGGCACGCCGATGGCGTCGTCTTCAATCCGGCCTCGACACCGTGGTATTGCGGCGGGCGCGCCGCCGACGAGATCTCCGCCGGAGCTTCGCGTCGTCGGTCGAGCGCTCGACCGATTCCGCCGCGTCGTTTGTGTTAGGTGTGCGGTGGCTGACGACCGCCGTCTCGCGCGCCACTGGGCGCGGCGCAGCATGGGCGCCTATGGCCGATTTCCGGTTCACCGGCGGATGTACGAGATGCACGGCTTCGCAGCCGAGTCAGCCGCCCTGTTGACAGCGATCCGAGCCGGCGACCTCCCGGGAATGCTGGCGGCGGTCTCTGACGAAATGGTGGATGCATTTGCCATCGCCGGCACCGCGGATGCCGCAGTCACGCAGATGCGGGTCTGGAACGACCTTGTAGACACCGTGGCGATTTTTCCCGCTACCTCCGGCATGGGTCTGGACGAGGTGCGCGCAAACGTTCACGCAATCGTCGATACCTTCGGCGGGCAGGCGGGATAGGAGAGTGCAGCCACCTCGGTGTGCGGGCAGTCAATGATCGTCACACGGCGATCGCGCGTCATCTCGCTTCGACGCTGTCGGCGCTACGCGACTAACGGCGCCAGCTCTCGCCCCAATAGCGCCACGTGTTCGTAATCGTCAAATGCCACGTGCTGGCACATGATCCGGCTCACCCCCGCGTCTTCGAGCCTATGCAGGTGTTCGGCTGCCCGCTCGAGGGTCCCGATCACCCACTGTTCGGGGGGGTTAGCGAGCAGCCGCTCGGCATCAGCGTTGCGAAACTGGGCGACTCGGACTATGCGATCACGAAGCTCTCGCTCGTTGCGAGCGACGATGACTGCGGTCATGATCGAGAATGGAATCGGGTCGCGACCCCGCTCCTGGCAGGCTGAGGCGATGCGAGCGCGGCGCTTTCTCACCTGTGCGGCCGTTGGGAAATTGGTGTTGTATTCGTCGGCATAGCGAGCCGCGAGCCGCGCGCTTCGCGGACCGGCGTTTCCGCCCATGATCAGCGGCGGGTGCGGCCGCTGCACTGGCTTCGGTTGCGCATCGAGCGCTTCGACGGAGTAGTGCTGTCCGGCGAACGAGCACATCCCATCGCGCCAGTTGCCGAGCACGATCTCGAACTGCTCTTCCAGCATGTTCATCCTGGACTTCGTGTCCGGAAACGGGAAACCGTGGGCGCTGTGCTCCCGTTCATGCCAGCCGGCGCCGAGGCCCAGCTCGATCCTTCCGTTCGAGATGTGATCAGCGGTGACCACCAGCCTGGCGAGCTCACACGGGTGACGGAACGTGACTGGGGACACAAGCGTCCCCAACCGCAGCGTCGAGGTCACCGCCGCGAGCGCGTTGATCGTCGCCCACGCATCCAGTGATCCGCGCTCGGGATGCTGGCCATCCAGGTTCGAGTAGTGGTCGGAGCGGAACATCGTCCTGATCCCGCTCTCCTCGCAGACGCGCGCAAGCTCGCGCCAGTGAGCCCAGGTGACACCCTCCTGGCCCTCGATCATCAAGCAGAGCTCCATTCGCGAGAAGGCTACTGTCATGCACCACACGGTCAATGGTGACGACCGAGTTGGCGCCGGTTGCATTGCCGACCACGGCACGATGTCGACGTCGGCCCCGCCTGCGCCGATCGCCGCCCTACGAGGACCCGATTGCACCGTCCGCCGGCGCCTAGTTGGCGTCGATCTTCACCTGCGGCTGTCGTAGCGACACCGTGGCGCTTCCGATCAACCCATTTGTCGGGACGACAAGCGATGTCACGATCCTCCAGACGGTCGCCCTCGACTACTACACGTCGGGCATCCTGGCCAGCCAGCCCCAGTTCGCCGGAGTAGATAGCGCCGCACGTGGGCATCGCTGCGTTCAGGGCGCTCATACCACCGGACAAATTGGAGGATGGGACTAGATTCGTGTCAACGACAGGTCGTTGGGGTACGGTCTGGGGCGTCCGGCACGCCGGTGTCGCGGATGCTCTGGCGACCTTGAGGGCCGCCTGCTGCGCTCGGGCGCTGCGCTCACCGGCCCATGACCTGTGTGGCACCAGGTCTTGCACGCGCTGACGGCCCGCTTGAACGCCGGAGCATTCAGCTCCAGCGACGGGCCGTTTACCACCGCATCGATCGTGAACTTGCCCGACGCGCCCGGATCCGGGAACTGGCTGACCCCGTTGCTGCGTATGCACTCGGCGAACTTCACCCCCTTCTGAGCAATGGCGGCCGCAGGGTCGCCGCCGCTGCTGCCGGTCGCGCACGCGCGCTCGAACCGCACCCGGCGATCAGCGCGGCCATGACGATCAGGGCGAGAGCGGCGGGCGACCGTCGCTCTCTACTCATATGAGCTCCGGGCGGCGGCGATTGGTTGACATGAAGGCGGAACGGATCGGCGGCAGAAGCGAGAGCCCGGCATAGCCATTTTCGCAACCGACCGACCCGCCTGCCCAGGCGCCGTGAGCGATTTAGCCCGAGCGTCCTGTTTTGCCGGCGACGGAGGAGGCGGTGCGAGCTGGACCCCAGCTAACGACGACCCGCGCATCGACGAGCGACTGAAGCACTGCGGCGTGCTCGGCGGACGCCTGCAATTCGACGAACGCGATCGCGTTGGGACGGAGACGTCGAGGCTTCGTTAGCCGGTCTGCGCGGAGCATTACCTGGCCGACGGGTTAGCGTGTCGCTGATCGTCCTACGGGACCGCGGCTTGCGCGGAGTAGTGCCGCGCTGTGTGTCGTGTCGGTCGCCTCGGCGGTGCTTTCTGTTGGTGGCGGGTCGTCACTGGTACGGCGCGAGGCCCGGGCCGGAAGCTGGTCCGTCGCAAGTAGCTGTCTCTCGGTGCGCTGCATCGAGCGTCGCAGCGCGATCATGCTCTCGGGTGTCTGGCGGGTCGGCGGCGTCGGGGCGTATTCGGCGCGTTCAAGTTCGGGTCGAGATGGTTCGGCGACGATGTGGATGGTGCTGGGTTCGCGTCCTCGCGATAGCGCGGTGTAGGCCCATTCGCGGGTGAACTCTTCGGGTCGGCCGACCGCGCCGATCCAGGTGAAGGTGGCGCCTTGCGCGCCGTGCGCGGTCAGGGCGTAGGCGTGTTGGAGGTGTTGCGCGACGTAGGCGCCGTCGAGGGTGCGCCGCTCGCCGGACCGCGTGGCGATGGTGACCGTGCCGGTCTGGGGGTCGATGTCGAGGACAGTCGCGAGGGTGCCGTTGTCGACGTCGTGATGGTGGCTGTTGCGACGTGCGATGACTTGGTCGCCGGGGGCATACTCGCGACCGCCGAGATAGATGCCCTGCTTGGGGAGCTGGCCGTCGTGTTTGAGTTGTGCTCGGGCGGCGCGGTTGAGCTGTTCGCGCGTGTAGTTGTCGCGGGCGATCATCACCGCGTCTGCTGGACCGTGCTTTGACTGCGCGGCGTGCCAATCGGCGGCGAGCGTTCTAACAGCGTCGATCTCGGTGTCGTGGACGGCGGTGCGAGGGTGCGCGTAGTCGAGGTAGGTGTCTGGTTCGCCGTCGTGGAGCGCTTGCAGCGCTTCACGCTCGCTGAGATCGCGTTGCCGTAGGACCTGTCGGAGCGTTGGTCCGCGAACTGCTTTGTTGATCGTCACGAGCCAGCCGCCTGCCTCGACCGAGCCGAGCTGCCCGGAGTCGCCGATCGCGACGACCTTAACGCCGGCCTGCTCGGCGTGTGTGAGCAGCAGGGCTGTGTGGCGGGTTGGTGCCATCGCGGCCTCGTCGATCACTAGCAGCGTCCGCGGCCTGAACCCGCCGGCGCGGTCGAGCTCTAGCAGCAGCGAGTGGATCGTGCCGGCGGGGATCTGTGCGACATCGCGCAGCTCGCGAGCGGCACGGCCCGTGGGTGCCGTGCCGATCACGCTCCAGCCCGCTTGGGCGTAGCACGCTGCGAGCGCGCCGATCATCGTTGTCTTGCCCGTGCCGGCGAGCGCCTCGACGGCGTCAACCCCGCGGCCACTGGGCGGTGATCGCCCGAACAGCATCGGCCTGCTCCGCGTTCAGCCGTGGCGCGCTGGCTGACAAGACCTGCTCGACGAGCACCGCGGGAAGGACGCCGCAGCGCTCCGACCGTCGCCGCATGGCGGAGCCGATCAGCTCGGTCTCGCGCGCGAGTAACTCTTCGCTGGTGAAGCGCTGCTCCCCGTCGCCCTTGCCGAGGACGCGCACGCTCGCATCAGCGAGGTACATGTCGGTCGCCCGCTCGAGCAAGTCGATGCCGGCGCCCTGGACGTAGGCGCCGGCGATCTCAGCGAGCGCGTGCCGGCGAGCGAACGTGTTGTGGCGTTCGGTCAACCCGGTCGGGCCCGAAAGCCGCTCTGCCAGCCGAGCAGCCACAGGCTCCCTAGCGGGGGTTGCCGGGCGACCGATCATTCCCTCGAGTTCGCGCCGCCCGAACCCGTGCTCGGCGGCGCGAGCACGGGCTTCCTCGCGCCAGCCGGCGCCGTCGACGTCGTAGTGCTTTGCGCGGCGGGTCGCGAGCGCGATCCCCTGCATCCGCTCCCGCGACATCGCGTTAGCGTCGGCGCCGACCAGTTCGTGCGCACGCTCCACGATCTCCGCGCGCCGGCGCGAGAAATGCTCAAGCACCGCCGCCGGGGCGCCGTCGATCTCAAACAACCCCCGGCCAGACGCCCGCCAGCTGACCCACGGCAGCCGCCGGCGCACCTCGCCGCGAAGTACCGCGCGGTAGACAGCGCCGGCGGCGGACTTGTGCTCGTAGATCGCGTGCGCGTCAAGCGCCGTGAACCTGCCCTCCGCGCGGGTCATGTTCGCGACCACAACGTGAGTGTGCAACTGCGGATCGCCAGCCCGCGACATCCGATGCCGGTACGACGCGCCGATGAAACCCTCGCCACGAAACCGGCCCACCCCGTCGCGGCCCCGGCGAGTCCAGCACGCCTCCCGCTCCAGATACCCAAGCGCCTCCTCGACCGCCTGCTCATGCCCCGCCAACAGCGTGCCCGCAACATCCTCGTCGGCGACCGCGAACAGCACGCTCACGCTCTTCGGCGCCGAGAACGTCAAATCCAAACCCGCGACCGTCGAGCGCGCGCCCATCGGCCGCAGCACCGATCCCACAACCGGGTGCCGTCCGCTCATCAACGCCAGGAACTCGCTCCGCGCGACCTGCTCACTGCCGGACAGGCCGAGTGCTCGCGCGCCGGCGCCGCGCCACCGACCAGGCGACTCGCCACGACCCGCGTAGTAGTCCTCCAGCCCCGCCGCGACCTGCGCGTCGTAGTACTCAAGCCGCGCGCGCGTCCGACCCAGCTTCCCGATCGTCAGCACCACTCCACCCCCCGCAACGAAAAGGCCGCGATGCCAATCCGCGGCCAAAACCCCCGGCAACAGCCCGCAAAATCCAACAATCCACACGACCATCGAACAGCCCGAAATCGAGCCGTATGTCCTGCTAATCGCGCACTTCTTCCGATCCTGTGAGCCCTCTTTGCAAGCAGGAGGTCGCCGGTTCGATCCCGGCTGGCTCCATTCACGAAACTCCTGCAAATCGGCATCTTCCTGAGAGTTCTCTCGGCGACGACGATCGGATCTGGAGCTCCATGGAAGCGTTATGGAAGCGTTCGTGCCGAGCGGGGCGTCGCGCGCGGCATCCAGAGCTTCCGAGTTCTCAGTCCTTGCGATCCCACGTAGCTCACGGCAAGCAAGACATTAGATTTGGGGATGGTCCGGAAAAGCGTCCACAAATCGGAAGTACCGCGACTACAGCCGGTGGAATTACCGGATCGCGGCCATTTGACAATGGTCGGAGGCCACGACCATCCTTCCGCTGCTTTCGTCGCGACGCACTCCTCCGGTGCCGGCGACGGTGAAGCGATCCTACAGCGCCGAAGGAGTGGTCGGCTGCGAGACCGGCGGACAGGGAAAGGAGTCGACGGTGCTTCGGCGGCGGGCGCGCGCAGGGGTAGATGAGCGTGCTCCTCCGCCATGGCGAAGCTCGACCGTCCGCTTGATCGCGGCGAGGCCCTGCTCCATGGCCTGCGCGGTGGCCTCCGCGAGAGCGTCTGGACGGAGGTCCGACGTCCATACGAACTTTGTATGGCCGTCGCCCTCGACCAGGACCTCCGCGGCGCCATTGTGATGGGTGTACGGACCGTCGACGATCGACCACGCCAAGCGCCGGTGCTCCTCGTCGCAACCGAGGATCTCCTCGCGAAGGACCGCCCCGGAGGCGAACGTCACGATTCGGGCGGTGCCGTCCCGCAGGCAGTCGGTAACGAACCCGGCGGCGAGCCTTTCATGCAGGGCGTCCCAGTCGCGCAGCGCATCCCACACGGCATCCGGGTCCGCATCGATCACAACTTGGCGGCGAATCGAGGCCATCGCGTCTCTCCGATCTGTTCGGGGGCATCGGTACGACCGCCATGCTGGCGGCTGAGACGATGGCGCGCATCGGGCGAATGGAGCGTCTTGGCTGAGTCCGGACCTTACCCGCGCCAGCCGGGGCCTCAGTCGCCGCGTCATGTAGAGGCGACCGGCCGGCGGGTCGATGCCTCCGCATGGGTTGAAACGAAGGAGTGCTCCGGCTGGAAGTGCCCTCGACCCGCGTGTCGTAATGCGGCTTGTCGCCACGGGCGCAACCGCGGGCACTGACGAGCCGATCGCGCGACCAGTGCCCTCCTCGCCGTGCCAGGCAGGACGGCTGGCCGGCGGATGGTTGCGTCCCACAACTGCTGTAGATACGCGCGGGGTGCTGTCAGAGCGACGGCGTAGGTTCCCTCAAGTCCTGCCAGACGATGAAGGAGGCCTACGCCGTGAGACGCACCGTACCGCCATCAGCGGAGATACAAGCCGAGATCGACAAGCTGCTTGGGAAGGGCATGGTTGATGACCCGCAGCAGATGCTGGGGGACCTCGCGAGGCTCGGGGCCCGGTTGATCATTCAGCGGGCGGTCGAGGAGGAGTTCGATGGCTGGCTGGGTCGCGCTCGCTACGAGCGTCGCCCCGGGCGCGAGCGCGGCCTGAAGAACTACGAGGCGGGGCTGCGCAACGGGTTCCGTCCCCGGCATCTGCAGACCGGCGAGGGCGAGCTTGAGATCCAGATCCCGCAGGCGCGCCACACCACCGTGCCGTTCGTGTCCAAGCTGTTCCCGAAGTGGCATTGCAAACGGCTGTTCCGGACCGATCCTTTGAAGATGTTGGTGATCGGCGGGTTCGTCAGGGGCCTGTCGATGCGTGATATCGAGTCGTTGTGCGAGGAGGCCGGGGTTGGGAAGCTGTCGCGCTCAACCGTCGCGAGGATCTGCGCGGAGCTGCACGAGCGCTTCGAAGCGTTCAAACGCCGCTCGCTCTATGACACCGATCTCGTCGTGCTGTTCCTCGACGCGATCTATCTCTCGGTCCGCCCCAGCGGCCCGAAGGAGGGCGTGATCTGCGCCTGGGGAATCGATGAGAACGGCCGCAGGCAACTGGTTTCCGTGCAGTTGGGATCACGCGAGTCAAAGGAGGACTGGCTCGAGCTCGGGCGTGATCTCACGGCCCGCGGGCTTGGCGCACCACGCCTGGTTATCGCCGACGGCGCCCCGGGGCTGATCAGCGCCGTCGGTGAGCTCTGGCCACGTGCTGACCGTCAACACTGCTGCGTTCATCGCCTGCGCAACCTGGTCGCGAAGCTTCCCAAGGCCGAGCATGACCGGGTCCGCTTTAACTACTGGTCGGCGCTCACCGACGCCACATCAGTCAAAGACGGCAAGCTGCGTCTGCAGGTCCTGATCTCCGAGCTCGAGCACCGCGGCTACGAGGCTGCCGCCCGGTGCCTGGCCGAGGACCTCGACGCCTTGGTCGTGCACCTGCGCTACCCGCTCAGGCACCGCGAGCGGTGGCGGTCAACCAACCTGCTGGAGCGCTCGCTCGGTGAGGTCCGCCGGCGCACCAAAGTGATGGGCCGCTTCCCCGGCGAGAGCAGCTGCCTCTCACTCGTCTTCGCCGTCCTCGACCTGTTCATCGCGCACGCCTCAAACGGCGCGACGTTCACCGAGCTCGACCGCCAACACCTCTACCGAATCAAATATCGACAAGCCGACCCAGACACCCTCGACCAGGAGGTCACCGCCGCCTAGACTCACCCCGGGAACCTCAACGCCGCAGCGAATTTACAGCGGTTAAGAGACGCAACCCGGCGGATGGAACTGCACGTGTTGCTACCGAAGCAGGTGTCCGGCTGCCGATCGCATTACGAGGCGCTGCCCTGGTCAGCATCGAACGCTGCGGCAATGAGGTCAGGCACCGATCCGTCGCTGCCGCTGGGGAACGCCAGCCGGGCGGTCGGGGCGGTCACAGCGAGCGTGGTACCAGTGTCGGGGTAGCTGACGATGTCAGGGAAGTTCACCTCGGATATGAAGAGAAGCCGACAGGGCTTCGACGACGCGTTGCGCAGCCGGTGTGCGCCCTCAGGACCGCGCGGGAACGAGCGGACCTCCCCTGGCGGCAACTCACGAAGCCCGTCGGGCGTGCGCAGCTCCGGCGTGCCGCTGAGCACAATCAGCAGCTCCTCGTTGGCGTGATGAAAGTGGTAGGGGCTGCTGAGCGTGCCCGGCGCGAGCTCAACGATGCTCGCGCCGAGGCGCTGCGAGCCGGCGGCCGCGGCCAGCCTGGCGAGGCGGTTGCCGCCTCGCTTCCCCTGCCACTCGGGTTCGAACACGTTGCTCATGCGCTGGCACCATACGTCGCCCGAGATACGCGCGCTACAACAAGAGGAAGTCTTCAGAGCTGCTCTTGTCGCTCCCCTCCTCCTCCCCACATGCGGGTCTGGCGTGCCGTCCTACGTCTTACGCCCGGCGTGCCGTATGGCGTGATCGGATGGTCGTCGCCGAAGCGATCGCCGATAACGCCGTTGCGACCTGACAAAAGCGATCCCGGCCGGGGAAGGTAGGTCAGCGTCGTTGTGTACGCGGAGACCAGGAGATCGTTCGGGCCTGTCTAGGCCGCGGGTGGGCGGGGACCGCCGCGGTCGCAGTTTGAGTTGCGTCATTCTCGCGCGCGAGAACCACGTTAGGGATGTTCGCGCGGGTTGGGACGAGCGAGCGAGGCGCTGGGGTAGTTAGATCCGCTCGAGCACGTCGAAGGACCACAGCTCGCTCGAGGTGCCGACCGGCCCGCGTTCGCGGTGTTGGGAGTGCCCGGCCGCGAAGTCGCGGCTGCGCATCCACGCCCGGAAGTCTTCCTCGGAGCGCCAGCGCGTGAGGACGAGGCAGACGTCGCGGTCGTCGTTGGGCCGCAGCAGCTCGAAGCCCTCAAACCCCGCGGACTCCTCGACCTTGCCGGCACGCGAAGCGAACCTGTCCGTGAACTCATCGAAACGCTCGCGTGGAACGGTGATGGCGTTGATCTTGACGACCGTCACGGAGAAGATCCTACGGTGCCGATCCCTCACGCACTTGACAACCCTGCTTGGGCGGCGCTCACCACGCGCCAGGCGGAGATCGCCGAGGTCCGCGGCCGGGTCCGCCGCTACCCGCCCGATGTCGCCCCGTTCCTCGCCATGCCGCCGGACCCGAACGCCGATGACTGGCGCGATGCGGCTGAGCTGATCGGTCCCGACGGCTTTGCCGGGATCGTCCATGACGGCGCGCCGCCGGACGGCTGGTCGGCGGCGCGTCGGTTCGACGTGACGCAGATGATCGCCTCCGAGGCGACCGGCGAGCCAGATCCCGAAGCAGTCGTTCTCGCTGCCGCCGACGTCCCGGAAATGCTCGAGCTCGTGGCCGCGACCGAGCCGGGCCCGTTTCTAGAGCGGACGATCGTGCTCGGGACCTACCTCGGGCTGCGCCGCGAAGGCGTGCTCGTCGCGATGGCCGGCGAGCGCATGCACCTCGACGGATGGACCGAGATCAGCGCCGTCTGCACGCTCCCCGCATTTCGCGGTCAACGATTCGCCTCGCGGCTCACCAGCGACCTGATCGCCCGGATCCGCACTCGCGACGAGCGGCCCTTTCTTCACGTGATGACCTCGAACGCTCCCGCGATCGCCGTCTACGACGCCGTCGGCTTCACCGCGCGCCGGACCGCAACGATCACCGTGCTCGCCCGGGCTGACGCGATCTAGCGGGGACGGATCATCTCCGACTCGATCGGAGCTCCGGTCGCCGAGATGCACGAACATCGACGTCGTCGACACGGAGCGACCACGACAACAGCCTGACGACCACGGCCCCGCCGCCACCGCATCGCAAAACGCTCGCAGGGGCCATCGAGGCCGGCGCGCCGTATGTCACCAACCCAATCGTGGCGATCGAGGCGAATGAGAGTACGTAAGCGATCGCCAGCGACGATATTGGCCTTGCCGCTAGGCCTGCTGCGTTGCGTATGGGAACCAGCAGCGCTGTGGGGTGACTCCGAGGTGTCCGCCGCGAGGTGCGACGCATCCCCGTTGGGCGCGATGCCCGGCAGCTCGCTACGTCGACCCGTGGCTGCGGTCTTGCCGTGGTTCGCGCAAGGTTGCGAGCGGGGGCCCGGATGAGCGACCGTTGATACACCGGTGCGAGCTTGCGGTCCTACTGACGCGCCCGATGTAGGATCGCGCATCGGCGCCTCCCGCGTGGGCCACAGGCTCGGCGCGAATGGCGCCTCGATTCATCGACATGCTCGAGCGGGCGGCGAGCGACTATCCCGGCGTGGCCGGTTTTCGCGCCGGTGTGGCCACCGCCTACTGCTGGATCGACCGGAGGGCCGAGGCGGCGGCGATCGTCGAGCAAGCGACCGCGGACGGCTTCGAGCACCTCCCTTGGAATTCGGGCCGGTTGGACGCGCTCGCGTTGTACGCCGACGCCGCCGCGCAGACGGGGGTGTCCCGGGCGGCCGCCGCCCTGTATGACCTGCTCGAGCCGTGGCAGGAGCAGGTCGTATGGAACGGGATCTGTAGCTACGGCCACACGCGGATGTACCTGGGGATGCTCGCCGCCACTCTGGACCGACACGAGCAGGCCGACCAGCACCTGGGCTTCGCGTGCGAGTTTCACGACACCAATGGCGTGCACCTATGGGGCGCGCGCTCACACCTGGTATGGGCCGAGGCGCTCGCCCGCCGGGGCGAGGGAGCCCGCGCGCTCGAGCACGCCTCCCGCGCGCTCGATCTCGCCCGCGAGCACGGCTACCCCCCGATCGAAGCACGCGCGGCCGCGATCATCGAAACCGGCTCGCCCGTCAGCGGTTGAGCGGCGTCGGCGCTGGCGCCGCCGCGACATGCGATCACGGTACTCGTGGTCGATCCGGCGCGGCTGCTCTTATGGGTTCCGCCCGGACGTATGCGCAGCCGGATACGGGGGGCTAGGTGAGCAGTCCAGGGACCTTGTGAACGGTTGAGGAGACGTCCGGGCCTCTCCTGAGGCTTCTGGTGTCCGCCAAGACGCCAGAACAGGAGGGCCCGGATGAGACAGCACCATAGGGCGAAGCTCGGACCGGCTGGTCGTGCTCAGTTGGTCTCAGTTATAAACGCCGGCGCGACGTTCAGAGCGGCCGCGGCCGCGATGAACGTCGCGCCGGCGACTGCGCACAGGTGGTGGTGGCGCTGGCGGAAGGCCACCGAGGCGGAGCGTTGTTCGGGCGAGTGGTCCCAGGACCACAGCTCACGGCCGCTGCGCTGCCCGGCGCGCACCTCGGCCGAGCACGAGCAGCGGATCTGCGAGGCTCGTCGGCGCACGAATCTTGGGCCCGGGCGCCTGGCGGGGATCGTCGGTTCTCCGCGCTCGACGGTGCACGCGGTGCTGGTGCGTCACGGGATCTCCCGCCGGCGGCGCTCGCAGCGCCAGACATTCAAGCGCTTTGAATGGGCTGAACCTGGAGCGCTGCTGCACATGGACGTCAAGCGCCTAGCGCGCTTTGACGCGCCTGGTCATTGGGCGACGGGCCGCTCTGAGCAGCGAACCCGTGGAGCGGGCTGGGTCTATCTGCACGTCGTCATCGACGATCACAGCCGCTACCTCTACGTCGAGCAGCACGATCACGAGGATGCCGACACCAACGCCGACACGCTGACGCGCGCGATCGCGCACTTCACCGAGCTCGGGCTAGGCATCCCGCAGGCCGTGATGACCGACAACGCGCTGGTCTACACACGCTCGGCTCGCTTCCGGCAGCTCTTAGACCAGATCGAAGCCCGGCATATCACCCCACCGCCCTACACGCCGCGCTGGAACGGCAAAGCCGAGCGAGTCATCCGCACCTCCAAGACGAATGGGCCTACGCACACTCCTGGGACAGCTCCCAGCAGCGCGCTCGCGCCCTGAGATCATTCGTCCGCTACTACAACCGCAGGCGACCACACAGCAGCCTCGGAGACCGACCACCCATCAGCCGCGTTCACAACGTCCCTGGTCAGGACAGCTAGGCCAGGGCCGCGCCGTCGCTCGCCCGCACAGCCTCCGCTACCTGCCTCACTCGCCACGCGAAGAGCGGGCTGTGCCACACCACCCGGCCATCGGAGAAGGTGAGCTTCCCGCGAACGCGCGTGACGGTGTCCGGACCGAGCGGATACTCACTGAGTCGCTCGCCCGGTCGATGGAACGGCAGGTCCCGAAACACATATACATGCTGATCGGTCACCAGGACGGTCCGGTGAAAGTGGAAGAACAGCAGCGCGAACATCAAGCCCACATAGGGCAACTCCTCCAGCACGGAAGCGATCAACGCAACCGGCAGCGAACTGAACCCGAACGAGATCGTCACGCCCTCCTCGCCCGAGATCTTGGCTCGTCGAGCGTATCGCTTCGCCATCCGCTTGCGCCTGTTGCTTCCCATCGTCCGCCCTCCCCTGACCGATGACCGATGACCGATGACGCGCCCTCGACGCCTCGGCGCGGCAGCGTAGCCGATTTGGGGGTCTGTCAACGACCGCTCCGTTCCTGATCCACGCACTCAAACGCTCGGGCGCCAAGGTCGCGCGTTCTTTGCAAGCAGGAGGTCGCCGGTTCGATCCCGGCTGGCTCCATGAAGGAAGTGCCTGGCCCTCAGAACAGCTCGGCGGTCCAGCTGGCGGTGCCTGAGATCGTGTTGCCGGCCACGTCGGCGATGTTCGAGTCCGGCGTGTAGGTCGCGCTGGAAGAGCTGGTCACGGTAGTGGCGGAGCCGGTCACGGTCGAGCCGAGCGTAATGGTGATCGTGTTGCTGCCGTTCCACTTGACGGTACTTCCGGCGAACGTCACGGTGGACGACGAGTAGCTGCTGGAGGTGCTGATGGTCCCGATGTGTAGTGTGCAGTCGGAGGAGGAGAAGGTGACGTTGGTCGTCGATCCGTTGGGTGCGAGGGTGACTGTGGTAGAGCTCGTGTTCGGGGTGATCGAGCCGGAGGCGCTGTTTCCGAGCGTCGAGGTGGAACAGATCGAGGTCATCTTCAGCCCGCTCGTGTAGACGAGGGCGATCGTGTCGCTGGCTTCGGGCTTGCCGGCGATCCCGCCGGAGTGGTTGGTGATCGTGCCGGAGCTCGGCGAGGGGCCGAGCACGGTGAACGTGAGGGTGCTCGAGGTGGTGGCGGTCCCGTTGAGCGTGCCGCTCGCGTCGACCGTGACTGAGCCGGCGGTCGAACCGGTCACCGTGTCGGTCGCCACACCGGCGCTCGCGCTGAAGGCGCCGAGCCCGGTCACGGTCCCGGTGCCGGTTGTCCGGGCGAACGTGATCGAGTCGGTGCTGTCATTGCCGCTCGTGATCACGTTGCCGGCCGCGTCCTCGATCTTGGCGGTAAGCGCGCGGGTGGCGCCCGACTGCAGGTTGCTAGTGGAGCCGCTGAGGACGAGCTTCGACGCGGCGCCGAACGTGACGGTGAAGATGAGGGTGTTCGAGGTCACGGCCGCGCCGGCGAGGGTGCCGGTGGCCTTCAGGGTGACCGAGCCGGCCGTGGACCCGGTCACCGTGTCGCTGGCCACGCCCGCGCTCGCGGCGGCCGCCTTCAGACCCGTGACGCTCCCGGTGCCGGTCGACTTGGCGAACGTGATCGAATCCGTGCTGTCGGTGCCGCTGGTGATCACGTTGCCCGCCGCGTCCTCGATCGTCGCCGTCAGCGTTCGCGTTGTCCCCGACTGGAGGTTGCCGGTCGAGCCGCTCAGGACGATCTGCGAAGCGGTGCCGAACGACACCGTGAAGCCGAGCGCGTTCGAGTTCACGGCCGCGCCGCCGAGCGTGGCGGAGGCCTGGAGATTGACTGAACCAGCGGTCGATCCCGTCACGGTGTCGCTCGCTACGCCCGCGCTCGCGGTGAACGCCCCGAGCCCGGTGACGGCGCCCGTGCCGCTTGCCTTGGCAAACGTGACCGAGTCTGAGCTGTCGGTCGTGACCGTATTACCGGCCGCGTCCTCGATCGTCGCAGTCAGGGTCCTGGTGGTCCCGGACGCGAGCGTCGAGGTCGAGCCGGCGAGGACGATCTGGCTCGCAGCGCCCGAGGTGAGGCTGGCTGACGCTGGCGAGCTGGTCGCCTGCCAGCTCTGCCACACTGCGGTAACCGTATAGTTGTATGTCCCCGCGGCGACGCCGCTGTCGGTGCAGGTAAGGCTGGTGGTGGCTGTGGCGGCGGAGCTCGGGCAGTTGCCGGCCACCGTGCCACCGGCGCGGGCGACGTAATACGTGACCGTTCCACTCGCGGGCGGCGTCACGGCGCTCCAGTTCAACGTAACCGTTCCCGCCCCGCTGCTAGGCGTCGAGAGAACCGGCGCCGACACCGAGCCGATCGCGCCACTCCCCGTCCCGCTGCCGGGCAGGCCAGTGAAGTACGAGAGAGCGCTCGATGCCGTGGCCGCCGCGAGAAGCAGCACAAGGACAAGGGCGCGCGCTGATCGCAGGAAGCGCAGAACCAGCATCGATGCCGCCCTTCAGCGATCCGTGCGGCGGGGGTTCCCGCCCGCCGCACGTCGCCGCAGAGCCTTAGTTCGCAGTCACCTTGACGTCGGGAGAGACGCCCTGGCAACTGTTCTGGTTGGTCCCGGAATCACTCATGGTGACGCTTACATTGCCCGTCGTGCTCGCGCCCGCGGCAAGATCGGTCGCCGCCGGCGAGGTGTTATTCGCCGTGAACCAACTGGCCAGACAACCTGACTTGGAGACTCCCGACTGCTCCACGTTGCCGCTGCCGTCGGCGATCATCGCCGCAGTCGTGTTGCTCAGGTCCTGGTAGCCGCTGCCGCCATTCTTGACCGAATAGTTGATCGTGGTGCTCCCGGTCCCCGGATAGATCGTGCCGGAGGTGCTGGTCACCGTGACGACCCACGCAGAGTTGCTTCCGACGGACGCGCTTCCGGTCGCGGTAGACGACTGGCCCGTGAAATACGCGAGCGCCCCAGCGGTGATGCTGATCGCGCCAGCAGCAGCAACACTCACCAACAAACGCTTTCTCTTCCAAATCCTCAACATTGACCGATCCTCCACGCCTCCGGTAGTGGGGTTGTGAGTGAATGACTGTCTATGGCGCCTTTCCTACATCGGCAGCAGAGTTGCTCGTCTAAAGGACATCTAACGAATCCTGCGGGCGAAACTCATCGATCGGGCGAGAACGCGTTCAATGCAGCCGACATCTGATGCAAGAAGCTTCGATCCCGGAAACCGATCCGCCGCTCGAGCTGTTCGCGATCAAGCAACGCGGAAGTCTCATTGCTGGAACCCGCGCGGCCGCGGGGGTGGTGCCGAGTGCGCGAGCGACGGCCGACGACGAGTTCCCGCGCGGCAAGGGAAGCTCCGGGCATCTCCGGGGTCTGGCTTGCGCACCCCCCGGACGGAAGCAGCGCTCTGGCGCGGGCGCCGTGTCGGCTGCTGACCGATCAAAGCGCGGGTGGTCCTTTAGCGATGCGCTGGCGCGTGAAATCGACTGGGCCGCGAAACCATCCGAGCTTCTCTATCCACCACGTCAGACCCGCCTCCTGGTATGGGCCGATCAGATCCTGGTCCTGACTGTCGGACTGCCCCTCCACGACGATGTCGAACGCGGTCGCCTGGCTAGATCGCTGCGAGCGGGTGTACTCGACGACGTCTGTGAGTTGTTCAGGCGTTGGAAGCTCGGCGTGGCCAACACCTTTGAAGGTTGGGAACACGCCGTCGAAACGGGCGGCGCGGCGGAAGGACCGTCGCGTTGGCCAACGCCCGGCGATCCAGATCGGCGGCCTGGGCTGCTGGATCGGCGTCGGCACGAACACGCTCTCCGCGACGTGGTAGTGCTGGCCGTCGAAGGAGAACGGCTGGCCACTCCATAGCCCGCAAACGATTTCGAGGCCCTCATCGATCAGCTCGTGCCGTCGGCCAGGATCCGGATCCTCCCCAAACGCAGCGAACTCTTCCTGAGGTTGCGACCCTAGACCAACGCCGACGATCACGCGGCCCTCCGAGAGTCTGTCAAGAGTCGCTATCTCGCGCGCGAACTTCCAGGGGCGTCGGCGGGCTAGGGCGGAGACCATCACGCCAATCCGGATGCGCCGTGTGCGTGCCGCGATCGCTGCGACGCTGACATACGGATCGGCGACCGCCCAGTCCCGCTCGCGGTAGGCGAGGTGATCCCAGATGAACACTCCGTCCCAGCCGCTGCTCTCAGCCTGGCATGCGAGGTTCACCAGCACACGAGGATCCCCGTACTCCCCGACATTAGGCAGTCCAATGGCGCAGTGCAGACTCGACATCGCGCCTCAGGCAGAGACGTCCGGGACTTCGACGCGATCCCGTTCGCTGATCTCACGCAGAACCCGGGCCGGGACACCTACCGCTACGACCCCGGCGGGGAGGTCCCGCGTGACCACGGCCCCAGCGCCGACGACCGTGTTCTCGCCGATCCTCACCCCGGGACAAACGATGACGCCCCCGCCGAGCCATACGTTGTCGGCGATCGTGATCGGCTCACCGTATTCCCAGCCCTGGCGCCGGGCTTCGGGATCAACGGGATGGGAGGCGGTCAGCAACTGCACTCGCGGGCCGACCTGGCAACGAGCGCCAATCGTGATCGGCATCACATCCAGCGCCAAGAGATCGGCGTTGACAAACGTGCGATCGCCGATCGATATGGCGCCGTATTCGCAATAGAACGGGGGGCGAACGATCACGCCCTCACCGACGTGTCGAAGCATCTGGTGCAGCAACACCTCGCGCACGTCCAAGGCACCTGGAGCCGAGCCGTTGAAGGCGGCAAGAATCGCCTGCACCCGAACAAACTCCGCGGCATTCTCCGAATCCTCAGCGATATACAACTCGCCTCGCAGCATCCGCTCTCGCATCCCGCCCATCACCAGAATCTAACCGCCGACTCACCAAACCGGGCCACGCCGCCGGCGGCGGCTGGGTCGCGCGTCAGTCGTAGCAGGGAAACGCTACGAATCCGCTGAGAGCGTTCCGGAGGGCCGAGCGCCTCCCGGGAGGTTGGCCGCTCGTTCTGATCGATTCGCTGAGGCTTGGTCGTCCGTCGGCGTGGTGATCGCGTAGAGCTCCGTGAGCAGGCGGCGTAGCTGGCCGAACTTTCGGGGTCCCAGCTGTTGTTCCCATTCGGTTTCGAGCTCCTGGATGATCTCGTAGATCGCTCTGGTTGCAGCATGGCCTCGGGCGGTAAGGCGGACGCGCTTGGAGCGTTGATCGTTGCTGTCGGTTTCGCGGGTCAGGTATCCGAGCTGCTCGAGTTGCCCGAGCAGGTAGTTGAGCGCCTGTTTGGTCATGCGCGTCTGGATCGCGAGGTCGCGGGGGCGCTGGTTCTCGGGGCCGGGGTACCGCCACACGTCCACGTGGGCTGCGACGAGGTCGGTGAAGCCGCGGTCGTGTAGGCCGGTGAGCATTCGCTCGCGCACGGTCTCCCATGGGACGCGCAACAGCGCCCCGATCAGCGGCGGTGGCGGAGCGGACCCAGCATCGCGCCGGGTCAAGCCACTTGACAAACTCATGCACCCAGTCTACCGTGGTACAGTCGCTTTACCAACTGCGGCTTGCCGAACGAGCCACAGGTACGAGACCACCGCAAGGAGCCAGCATGTACAAGACCACGGAGAACGACACGATCACGGTCGGTGAGCTCGACGTGCGGTTCCTGATCGAAGCCGCGGACTCGAACGGAAGCGCGTCGGTGTTCGAGTGCCATGTCCCAACCGACTCGCGGATGCCGGTGCCCCATAGCCACGACGGGTTCGAGGAGACGATCTACGGGCTCGAGGGCACAACGACCTGGACGATCGATGACGAAACCGTCGACGTCGGGCCCGGCAAGGCGGCGTGCGTGCGGCGTGGGCAGATCCACGGATTTCAGAACCGTGGCGACATCGACGCGACGTTCTTGGCGATCGCGAGCCCGGCCGTGTTCGGGCCCGCGTATTTCCGCGAGATCGCGGAGGTCCTCGCCGTCAGCGCCGGCGGCCCCCCGGACCTGGCCGCAATCGGTGCGGTAATGCGCCGTCACGGCCTCACCCCCGCCCCACCCCCGGGTATTCAACCTTGACCCGACCGGAGTGACCCTGATGAACGTCGTCGTGTTTGGAGCCACGGGCATGGTCGGCACTCGCATAGTGGGCGAGCTCGAGCGGCTCGGCCACGCCGTGACCGCCGCCACCCGTGCCACTGGCGCAGATGTCACCGATCCGCAGTCCGTCGCAGGCGTTGCCGCCGGGGCCGACGCGGTGGTCAGCGCGGTCTCGGCGCGGGACGTCGGCTACACCGTTGCCGACATCGCAGCGGCGCTCGTCGAGGGGCTACGTGACGCAGGGGTGCGCAGGCTCCTGGTCGTCGGTGGAGCCGGCAGCCTCGAGGTCGCGCCCGGCAAGCGGCTAGTGGACACCGCCGACTTTCCCGAGGAGTGGAAGCCTGAAGCGATCGCGCACTCCGAGGCCCTCGACTACTACCGCAGCGTCGAGGACCTGGACTGGACCTTCGTCAGCCCGGCAGCCTTCATCCATCCCGGCGAGCGCACCGGTCACTACCGACTCGGCGGCGATCAGCTTCTCGTCGACGACGAGGGCAACAGTGAGGTCAGCGCCGAGGACTACGCGATCGCGATCGCCGACCTGCTCGAACACGGGGGCCACGAGCGCGAGCGGATCACCGTCGCCTGGTAACCCACCCCAACTCGCCCCACTTAGATCCCAACCGAATTGCTCAGATCCCGTAGCCAGCTCGGCGCTGCTCTGCCTATGCTGCGGCGCGGCCGGCGCCGAGGCATTGCCGCACGGCCGCGCGATCGACGCCTAGCGCGGCGATCAGCTCGGCGGCGGGATCTGGCGGCGCGAGCTCGAGGATGGTTAGGAGCACCTGTTGCGGGAAGTCGTGGTGGCCACGGCGCACCTCTTTGTACGCTTCCTCCAGCGCTCTCTTGGCTGCGGGTGTCATTGGCAAACGGTCCCGCAGGACCTCTTTGAGCGTCGGCCTCGATGGACGCTTGATCGGCTCGTCGATCGGTATTGGTGGTGCGTTGAACACAGCGCCGATGCCAACTGCGGCGAGCGCATCGTGATCCATCGCGTCGAGCGCGTCGCGGGCTGTCCGTAGGTCGCATCCGAGGGCCTGCGCCAGGGCTGGTTCCCTCAGCAGCCCGAGTATCAGGTGCTCGGTGCCGACCTTGCGGTCACCGCGGCGCCGTGCTTCCTCGCGAGCGTCGACGTACGTGCTCCAGGGGAGGCGCCAGTCGGCTTGTCTCGGCTGCTTGGTCATGGGAGTCGCTTTCCGTATTTGGCGTGGACCGATTGGCGGGTAACGCCGAGCGCGTCACCGATCTGCTGCCAGGACCACCCCTGCTGGCGCGCCGTCGCGACGTGGTCCGCCTCGACCCGTTCCGCGAGCCGGTGCAGAGCGAGAGCGGCGCGCAGCCCCAGCGACGGGTCGTTGGACGCGATCGCGGAGGCGATGTCTTCGGCGTTCATGGCCGTCAGTCTAGGTTGACAACGCCAATGTTGTCAACTCAAACTGACGCCACCTGGTCTTGGGAGGCGAGACGGTCAAGGGCGGGCGCATGAGGCCGTGGACGTGGTCGTGAGTGGGCACGCGCGAACGAGCCCGCCGGGAGCGCCGGCTGACCGAACCCAACCGGCAGCTAGGCGATCTCGACCTGGCGCGCGTCGCGCAGGGAGAGCCAGGCCTGAAGGTCGGGGGCCGGCACCGGGCGGCTCAGGTAATAACCCTGCGCGGTCGTGCAGCCGAGCGCCTGAAGACGGTCCCACACGTCCCGGGTCTCGACGCCTTCCGCCACGACGTCGAGACCGAGGTTGCGACCGAGGTCGATCGTCGAGCGGACGATCGTGGCGTCGTCCTCGTCGTCGAGCATGTTCATCACGAAGGACCGGTCGACCTTGATCTCGCGTACGGGGAGGCGCTTGAGGTGAGCAAGCGAGGAATAACCGGTGCCGAAGTCATCGATCGACAGGCGGATGCCCATCCGCGCCAGACGTTCGAGATTGAGCCCGGTGCGGGCCGGGTCCGTCAGCATCGAGGACTCCGTGAGCTCGAACTGGAGCAGGCTCGGCTCGATCTGCCAGCGCTCGAGCAGTGCCGCCACCTCGGTCGGGAAGTCCGTGTCCACGAGGTTGCGCGCGAAGAGGTTGACAGCGATTTCGAGCCGGATACCCACGTCGAGCCAGGCCCGGCACTGTCCTAGCGCCGCATCGATCACGTATAGGGTGAGTGGCTTGATCAGTCCGGTCTGCTGGACGACCGGAATGAACTCGTCCGGACCGACGAGGCCGCGCACCGGGTGCCTCCAGCGCAGGAGCGCCTCGGCACCGTGGACCTCGCCGTCGGCCAGCCTGGCTTTCGGTTGGTAGTAGAGAGTCAGCTCGTGCTCGCTCAGCGCGTTGCGAAGCTCGCCCATCAGGGTCATGCGGCCGGTGTCCTGCCGGACGCACCTGCTGTCGTAGAAGGCGATACCGGCCTTCTCCTCCTTGGCGTGGTACATCGCTCCGTCGGCACATTTCAGGAGGGTCTCGACGTCGATCCCGTCGCGCGGAGAAAGCGCGATGCCGACGGACGCCTCGAGCGAGACCGAGACGCCTTGCAACGTGATCGGGCTCTCCAGCGCGGTCTGGATTCGCTGCACGGTGCAGCTGACATCGTCGAGACCGCCGACATCGGGAAGCACGACACCGAACTCGTCACCGCCGAGCCGGGCCACCGTGTCCGAGGAGCGAACAGTCGAGATCAGTCGCCGGCCGAGCTCGATCAGCAACTCGTCGCCCGCGGCGTGCCCGAGCGAGTCGTTGATCTCCTTGAAGCCGTCGAGGTCGATCACCAGGACCGCCGTTGAGACATCGCGCCAGCGGCGCAGCTTGACCGCCTGCTCGATGCGGTTGCGGAAGAGCGTGCGATTGGGCAGCTCGGTCAGTGCATCGTGGTTGGCCTGATGCTCGTTGAGCTCGGCTTGCGCGCGGAGGGCCACCTCGGCCTTCTTGTGCTCGGTTACGTCCTGGATCATCGCGATCGCGAAGCCCTCCGCCCCCTTGGAGTCGGGCACAAGCGAGATGGAGGTGTCGACCCAAAGCGTCTCGCCCGCCGGCCCGAGCATCCGGTGCTGCACCCGCAGCGAGTCGTTGCTGGTGGCGAGCATCCGCAGGAAGGCGGCGCGGACCTCGGCGCCATCCTCGGGATGCACGAACGGAGCGATCGGACATCCCTCGAGCTCGTCGTGCGTGTGACCGAGAAGCTGTTCGATCGCCGGATTGGAATCGATGATCTTGCCGTCGAGGTCCAGCAGCAGCATCCCTGTGAGCGCACCGGTGAAGGTTGCCTCGAATCGCGCCAGCGCCTGAACCTGATCGCGCTTGGCCTCGAACTCGGCCGCGTGCGCCATCGCGGCGGACAGGATCACCGACAGCAGCTCCATCAGCGTGACGTCGCGCTCCCCGAAGGCATTCGGCTCGCTTCCGTAGAGCAGCAGCAGGCCGATCGCCGTGCCGGCGTGCAACAGGGGAACCGCGATGATGGAGCGGACGCCGCGGCGCCGTGAGAGCGCGCTGTCGACACGGTCGTCGCTCTCGGTGTCGTAGCACACCAGCGAGCGCCCGCTGCGCATCGCGTGACCGGAGAGATTCTTTGCGATCGGCAAGCGGTGCGGCTGCGCGATCTCCGGGGCGCCGCTGGTCGCGCCGCAGACGAGGGCGTCTCCATCCAGCAGGCGAACGGCCGCTGAGGTCCCGCCGGTCAATTCACGCGTGCGGTCGGCGATGCGCTGCATGACCGCCTTGAGATCGAGCCCGACAGCGGCAAGCTCGTGCTGCATGTCGATCACGGTTCGCAGCACGGAGACGTCGAGTGTCGAGTCGTCGGTCACATGCTCGGCCACCACTAGCTCGTCGACCGGAGCTTTGACCTCGCCCGACCCGACGCGCCGAGCGCTTGCGCTCGCCCGCCGACGCAATAACTGGTGCATACCGCTGCCTGGATCGGCGCGGAGGCCGGCGCTGATTAGCTCTGGGGCGAAGATTCGTCCGACGGCGGAGCGCGACGCGCGACGTCAATCACCAGGGCTGACGACGTGGAACTCGATCCGGTACACGAGCGTGTCCTCGTCGATCGGCCCGGCGTGAGCGGCGCGCCGGCGCAGTGACTCCCGGTCGAGCTCGCCGGCCAGCCGGACGTCCTCCTCGGTGATCTCCGCGAACGGGACGAGCTCGATCGCGTCGATCTCGATCTCACCGGGACCGACGCGATAACGGCCGCCCTCCCTGACCCGCTTTCGCTTCCACAGCCGGATCGTGAGCGTGATGTCGCCGGCCAGGACGTCGTTGCGCAGCTCGCGACTGAAGTCCACAGCGCTCTGACTCAGCTCGCCCGCAGCGCCGCGTCGAGGTCAGCCCAGAGGTCCTCGGCATCCTCGCACCCGACACTGAGACGGATGAGGCCAGGCGGGATGTGCTCCTGGCCGGGGTGGACGCTCCGCCGCTCCATCGACGTCTCGACGCCCCCGAGGCTCGTCGCGTGGCGGACGATGCGCGTCGCGCGGCACGCCCGGTCGGCGCCCGCCGCATCGCTCAGCTCGAAGCTGACGATCGTGCCGAAGCCGGGATATCGGACCCGAACGACGGCAGGATGCTCCTGCAGGTGCGCCACAAGCTCCTGGGCCGAGGTCTGGGCCCGGCGTAGCCGCAGCGCCAGCGTCCGAGCACCGCGCAGCGCCAGGAAGCATTCGAGCATCCCCGGCGTGGCGCCGTCCCGGCTGCGGGCCTCGCGCAGCAGCGCCAACTCGCCCGAGTCGGCGGTGACGGCCGCGCCGAGAAGCAGATCCGAATGGCCGCCGATGAGCTTGGTCGCGGAGTGGACGACGATGTCCGCGCCGAGCCGGAGCGGCCGTTGCAGCAGGGGCGTGGCGAACGTGTTGTCGACCACCAACCGCGTGCCGGGGCCTCGCGGCGCCGCGCAGATGGTCGCTAGATCGGCCACCTCGAGCAACGGATTCGACGGCGACTCGAGCCACAACAGGTCAGCGTCGGAGGCGCGCTGCGACCACAGCGGGTCGGTCGCTTTCAGACGCTCGACTCGCCATCCGTACCTGGCCGTGCCCGCCTCCGCGATCGCGGCCACACCCTGGTAGCAGTCGTCCACCAGGACCAGGTGAGCGCCGCTCGGAAGCTGGCCCAGGACCGCCGCGCAGGCCGCCATCCCCGACGAGAACGCGACGGCGCGCCCTCCCTCGAGGCCACCCAGCATTGCCTCGAACGCCTCCCATCCCTCGGTGGACTCGTTGCGGCTGTAGATCCGCTCAGAGCCCGAGACGTAGGTGGAAGCCGCGATCAGGGGTGTGTTGAGCGGGGCTCCGGGGCGCGTTTCCGGGCGCCCCGCCACCACCAGCCAGGTCTCGGGCTTCAGCTCATCCGGTTTCACAGTCCACGCTCCGCACTACCGGCTTCGTCGATCCGCATCACTGAGACAGCGAGACTACGCTTGCCCGATGAGCGCGACCACAGAACCACTGATCACCGTAGTCGACTTCCTCGGGATCCCCACCCACGATCTCGAAGCCGCCGTCGAGTTCTACGGCGAGACTCTCGGCCTGCGGCGTTCGGTGTACCTGCCCGAGCGGAACTTCGCCGAGTTCGAGACCGGCAACCTGACGCTGAACATCATGAACGCGGAGGCGATGGGCCTCCCTCACACACGCAGCGCGAACGCGATCGCGCTGCACGTCGATGACGTCGCGGCGGCAAGAGCGACGCTGGAGAGCCGCGGCGTCAAGTTCGCGGGCGAGACTTTCGACACCGGCGTGTGCCACATGGCGTTCTTCGAGGACCTCGACGGCAACGCGCTGATGCTCCATCACCGCTACGCGCCGCGCATGGACGCGTAAACCTCACCTTGACAACCCAATGCTGTAAAGGCTACCTTTACAGCAATGGGACAGCCGCACTCACCCGCGCAGTTCGACCGGCAGGTGATGGCGATGCTGCTCGCCACCAACGTGCAGCTGGTCAGCGAGGTGCTGAGCGGCGACGAGAACGCGCCGGGGCAGTTGATTCGAGCGATCGCGGCGACGCGCAGCCTCGACTCGATCGTCGAGGACACGCTGCGCGCGCTCGTCGAACAGGCCCGGGCCGCGGGCCACACCTGGGCGGAGATCGGAGAGGTGCTGCACGTCAGCCGCCAGGCCGCATTCCAGCGCTTCGGCGGCGGGGGGCGGCCGGCCCCGGAAGACGGCGCGCTCGCGGTGCCGGTTGAGGGGGCGGTCGAACTTGCCGTCCGCGTGCTGCAAGCGTTCCTCGACGGCAGGTTCGATGACGCGCGGGCGATGTTCGGCGAGCGGATGCTGGCCGCCTGCTCGAGCGAGCTGCTCGCTGACGTGCGCGAGCGGGTTCGGGCGTACGCCGGCGAGGTCCAGGCCCTCGGTGTGCCCGCCGTGTCCGTGCAGCAGGGCTACACCGTCGTCGAGATTCCGGTCGCGCTCGAGCGCGCCGACGGCATCGGCCGGGTGGTGCTGGACGCCGACCGCCAGGTCGCCGGGTTCTTCGTCCGTCCGGCGGAGACGGGCGCGTGAACCGGCGCCCCCCACGCCCCTCTCCGCATCGTCTCCTGGGCGGACTGCTGCTGCCGCTGGTCGGCTACACGATCATCCGTTCACTCGTCGGCTCCGCCACCGGGGCACTCGCGATCACCACCGCCATCCCGGCGAGCTGGCTGATCGGGGTCTGGATCGTGCGCCGCCGCATCGATCCGATCGGCGTGATCGTCCTCGTCACGACCGTGGTCGCACTCGGCGCCTACGCGCTGACCGGCGGCGACGCACTCGCGCTGAAGCTCCGCCGCGCCGCCGTCACCGGCCCGATCGGAATCGCCGCCCTCGCCTCGGTCGCGCTCCGGCGCCCGCTCCTGCTCCTCGCCGTCGAGAACTTTGCGAAGCTGAATCCCGACCGCCGCCCCGAGATCGAGGCGCGGCTCGCCGACCCGGTCCGGCGCCGGACGATCACGATCTTGACCGCGATCGTCGGCGTCACGTTCACGATCGACGGCGGAAGCCAGATCGCGCTCGCCCTCGCCGTCGCCAATGGATCGTTCGTCGCCGACTCGACCGCGGCGCGGATCGTCGTCTACGGGATTGGGCTGATCGCCGGCGCCTGGTACATCCGCGATCAGAAGCAGCAGCACGTACCGCGCTCGGGCGAGTAATCAAGCGGACTTGACTTTCAAGCGCCCTAAAGCTACACTCGGACGCGCTTCGACCGACCCATCCGCCCCGGCCACCGGGCGGCAGCCGAGAGAAGGAGCGGCGAGATGAGCGACTACCGATATGAGCAGCCAGACCGAGGCGCCCGCGCCGCGGACAGCGATCGCGAGGCGACGGTGGAGCGTCTGAGAGCGGCACACCTGGAGGGGCGCCTGGCCGATGACGAGCTACAGGAGCGACTCGAGCAGGCGTTGAGCGCGAGGACCTACGGGCAGCTCGACACGGTCCTGGCGGATCTCCCCGCGAAGCAAGCACGGCGCGGCGCGCCCGCGCGAAACCGAGACCGAACGCGGATCGCAGCCGTCCCGCTGATCGCGCTGCTGGTGATCGGTGGCGTGCTGGCGGGGGCGGTCGCGGGCGGCCACCACGTGGCGTGGCTGGTGATCCCTGTCTTCTTCCTGATCGTCCGGCCGATGCTCTGGCGCGCGCGCTCACACGCTTGAAGAACATCCGGCCCTACATCGCTCGGCTGGCGCCGCTGATGCCCCAGCTGGTGCTCGCGTGGCGCGCGCGCCGAGACGCGATCCCCGATGTGCTCCGGCAGGCGGGCCGGCTCGGCGAGCGCCACATCGCCGCGCTGATCTCGCTCGCGATCGCGGGCCCGGCGACGGTGTCCGAGCTGGCGCAGCGGCTGCAGATGACGATCGCGCACGCCAGCCTGGTGGTCGGCGAGCTGGCCACCGCCGGACTGGTCGACCGCGAGCACGCCGAGCACGACAGGCGGCTGATCATCGTCTCGCTGTCGGAGGCGGCAAAGCCCGCGGTTGCACAGATGCGCGATCGCAACGCCGCGCCGCTGCGGCGCTTTCTCAGGGAGCTGGACGAGGACGAGGCGGACCGGTTCATCACTCACCTGAGCACGCTGGTCCGATACGTCCGCGACGAGGATCCGGCCGATCCGGCGGCGCGTGGACGAAGGCAGTAGGCTCGGACTCGGTGAACGGCTCGCCGGTCGATCAGCTGCTCGCGGCAATCGACACGCTCGATGTCGAGGCCGCGCTTGCGCTCAGCGCTCCCCGCGTCAAACTGCTCGCCGTCGACGGCCGCCGTGCGGAGGGCACCGACGCAGTCCGCAAGCTCCTCGCGGAGTTCCTCGGGTCGCTGCGCGCGACGACGCACACGATCACCGCGCAGTGGCACCAGGACGGCGTATGGATCGCCGAGGTCGACGCCACCTACGAGCTCAGCGATTGGAGCAGGATCGAGCATGTCCCTCAGGCGTTCGTGCTGCGGACCGGACCGGAGGGAATCGAGGACATGCGCGTGTACGGCGCACCCGAGCCCCCGCTGACCGATCTCAGCTCCTCGCAACGCCGCCCCGGCTTGTGGGTGGGCGACCGCTGGATCCCGCCGCTGTGACGGTGCCACAATCGCATACGAGTTGACGGCGGACCGGAACCCAAGCGCGCCGACGCGCGCAGACGACGGCTCGAAGAAGCCGATGGCGCCGCGGCTGCCACAGGACAAGGGCGGGTGGCGCGTGGCGCCGGCGCCGGACGGCCGCGGCATGCCCGAGCAGCCGAAGCCGCCCCCGCCACATCGCTGGCGCGGCTTCTGGATCTTCGTGCTGGTCCTGTTGGCGATCAACTGGCTGTCGGTGCTGCTCACGCAGCCGTCCTCGCAGCCGCGCGTCTCGATCCCGTTCAGCCCGTTCTTCCTGAGCGAGGTCCAGACGGGGCAGGTCAAGTCGATCTCCGCGACCGGCGATTCGGTGCAGGGCACGTTCACCGCGAAGGTCCGCTACCCGCCGAACGACTCGAAGGCGACCCCGACCACGCTGTTCTCCACGCAGGTGCCGGCGTTCTGGAACAACGCCGAGCTGGCCTCGCTGCTGCAGGCGCACAGGGTGCAGGTCAACGCCAAATCGACGACGACCAGCACCTCACTGCTGGCGGAGATCCTCCTGGGGTTCGGGCCGACGCTCCTGCTGGTGGGGTTGTTCTACTTCGTTATGCGCCGCGCGGCCAAAGCGGGCGGTGGGCTGGGGGGCCTGGGAGCGTTTGGGCGCTCGCAGGCGCGGCGGGTCGATCCGCAGCAGATCCGGGTGACGTTCGATGATGTGGCGGGGATCGACGAGGCGAAGGATGAGCTGACCGAGATCGTCGAGTTCCTCCAGACGCCCGAGCGCTACCAGCGGCTCGGCGGCCGGATGCCGCACGGCGTGCTGCTGTTCGGGGCGCCGGGGACGGGCAAGACGCTGCTCGCGCGGGCGGTGGCGGGCGAAGCGCACGCGGCGTTCTTCTCGATCGCCGCCTCGGAGTTCATCGAGGCGATCGTCGGGGTGGGCGCTGCCCGAGTGCGCGATCTGTTCGCGAAGGCCAAGGAGGCAGCGCCGTCGATCATCTTCATCGACGAGCTCGACGCGATCGGACGCTCTCGTCAGGGCTCGGCGGGAATCACCGGCGCGAACGACGAGCGTGAGCAGACGCTCGATCAGATCCTGACCGAGATGGACGGATTCGAGTCGACCCAGGCCGTGGTGGTGCTGGGAGCGACCAACCGGCCGGAGATCCTCGACCACGCGCTGCTCAGACCAGGCCGGTTCGACCGGCGGGTCGCGGTGCAGGCGCCGGACAGGGCCGGCAGGGTGAAGATCCTGCAGGTCCACACCCGCGCGATCCCGCTCGCCAAGGACGTCGATCTCGAGGCGCTCGCGGCGACGACCCCGGGGATGGTCGGCGCGGACCTCGCAAACCTCTGCAACGAGGCGGCGCTGCTCGCCGCGCGTCGCGAGCACAACAAGGTCACGCTCGCGGACTTCAGCGACTCGCTCGAGAAGATCATGCTCGGCGCGCCTCGCGGGATCATCCTCTCCGCGCAGGATCGCGAGCGAACCGCCTACCACGAATCCGGGCACGCGCTGGTCGGCATGCTCACGCCGGACGCCGACCCCGTTCGCAAGGTCTCGATCATTCCCCGCGGAATGGCGCTCGGCGTGACCCTCTCGACCCCCGACGCCGACCGCGTGTCCTACTCCCGCGAGGAGCTCGAGGCGAAGATCCAGGTCTCCCTCGGCGGGCGCGTCGCGGAGGAGATCGTCTACGGCAAGATCACGACCGGAGCCGAGTCGGACATCCAGCAGCTCACTCAGATCGCGCGGCAGATGATCGGGCGGTGGGGGATGAGCGACAGACTCGGCCCGATCAGCCTCCTCCCCCAGGACGGTCAGGGGCTGCTGTTACCGGGGGTCAGCGAGACATCACCTCAAACCCAGTACCTGATCGACCAGGAGGTCCAGCGCCTGGTCGAGGACGCGCATCAGGCGGTGACCCGGCTCCTCACCGAGCACCGCGACCAGCTCGACAGCCTGACCCACGCGCTGCTCAAGGCGGAGACGCTCGATGCACTCGAGGCGTACGCCGCCGCCGGCGTTCCGATGCGCACCGCCGAGCTGCAGCCCGATCCGGTGCGCTGAAGCGCAACTACAGCTCGGCCGAGGCAATCCGGGCGCCCTCCGCCAGGGAGGCCAGCTTCAGCCACGCCACCCCCGGGTCCACGAGCGAGAACCGGATGAAGGTGTCGAAGCCGCAGTCCGTCCCGCCGATCACCCGGTCCTTGCCGATGATCCTTCCGAGCCGGATGAGACGCTCGGCCACGAGGCGCGGGTGCTCCACGCAGTTGGACTTGACATCGATCACGCCGAGGATCACCGACTTGTCCTCAGGCAGATCGACCTCCTCGAACACCCGCCACTCGTGCGCGTGCCGGGCGTTCGCGCCCTCGACGTAGATCGTGCCGGCGTTGACCCTCAGAACCTGGTCGATGATCTCGGCGAGCGGGACGTCCTTGTGGTGCGGGCCGCCGTAGTTGCCCCAGCACACGTGCAGCCTGATCTGCTCGGGCGCTATCCCGGCGAGCGCACCGTTTAGCGCCTCGACCGCCAGCGGCAGGTGCGCGTGCCAGTCGCCGACGCTCGAGCCGACCGAGCGGCAGTGCGCGGCCATCGCCATGTCGGGCGAGTCGATCTGGACCTTGAAGCCGGCGTCGGTGATCGCGTGGTACTCATAGGAGAGCGCCTCGGCGCACGCCTGGAGGTACTTCTCGTGCGAGCCGTAGTACTGGTCGGGATAGTTGAACGCGATCTGTCCGGGGCTGATCGCGCCCATGAAGGCCTGCCCCGGATCGCCCTCGCCGAGCGCGTCCTGCAGCCGCGAAATGTCGCGATGGACCGCGTCCTTGTCGCTCAGCTCGACGGGTCCGACGCAGTTGGAGAAGACGATGTGGGCCATCGACGGCGTGTTGAACAGGCGCATCGCCAGCTCGGGGAAGTCCGCGACGTCGTCGGCCTGGAACTCCGAGCGCCCCTCGAACCCCGAGAACCGCTCGTTGACGTACGTGCTGAAGCCGGTCTTGCTCATCTCGCCGTCGCTGATTACGTCGATGCCGGCCTCGCGCTGCTTGCCGACGACTTCGGCGACCGCCGCTTCGATTCTCGAGTCGAGCTCCTGCTGATCGACCTGCCGGCCGTCGAGCTGGGCCCAGATCATGTCGGCCAGCTCGTTCGGGCGCGGGAGGCTGCCGGCGTGGGTCGTTTGGATTCGGTCGGCCATGCTGCCCTCCTCGCGGGTTCTAGTAGCGTGCCGCTTCTTGTACCAGACCAGGGTTGGCAGGAGATGGGCGGCGCAGGCGTAGTCGTCGTCGGCGGGACGCGGGGCCTCGGCCGCGCGCTGGCTCAGCGCCTCGCGGACCGAGGCGACGAGGTGGTGATCACCGGGCGCGACCGCTCGCAGGCCGAGGCGATCGCCACCGACATCGGAGGCGCCACGCGCGGGCTCGCGCTGGACCTGACCGAGCCCCACGCGATCTCGAGCTCGTTGAGCGACATCGCCGGCGTCGAGCACCTGGTGCTCGCGGCGATCGACCGCGACGCCAACAGCGTGCGCCACTACGACATCGCGCGCGCGATCGCGCTGACCACGATGAAGCTGGTCGGGTACACGGAGGTCCTGCACCAGCTGCACGACCGCATGCGCGAGGACGGCTCGGTGCTGCTGTTCGGCGGGCTCGCCAAGGAGCGCCCGTATCCAGGCTCGACGACGGTGACAAGTGTCAACGGCGCCGTGACCTCAATGGTCCGTACGTTCGCGATCGAGCTCGCGCCGATCCGCGTGAACGCGATCCACCCCGGGATCGTCGGCGACAGCCCGCAGTGGGTCGACGCGGTCGAGGCCTTGGAACGCACCCGGGCACGGACACCCACCCGGCGCCTGCCGACGATGGCGGACGTGACCGACGCCGCGCTGATGCTGCTCGAGAACCGCTCGATCAACGGCGTCAACCTGCCTGTCGACAGCGGCTGGGTGATCGCGTGATCGGCCGCGCCGGCTCCTACCACGTCGTGCATGCGGCCGAGATCGCGCCGCACCCTCCGGACGCGCTGGCGCCTCACGTTGCCGGGTTCAGAGCAGCCGCGCTCTGCGGGCGCGAGGTGGGCGCGGTCCACACTGGCTTTGCGCTTTGCGTGCTCGAGCCCGCAGGTCGCGTCGACCCGCATATCCACTCGACCGAGCAGAGCTTCTACGTGCTACAGGGCACTCCCACGCTGAGCGTCGAGGAGCGCGCCTTCCGGCTGGCACCGGACGAGTGCGGGATGCTGCCGGTTGGCGTGGCGCATGCCTGGCGCAACGACGGCGATGAGGATGCGCTCCTGCTGGCGGTCAACTGCCCGGCGCCGCGCGTGGCGGGCCCGGCGGACACCTTCTGGACCGCGGCGCCCGAAGCGCGGCGTCCACCAGAGCCGCTGGACATCCGCGACCCCCGCACGCGACATTACTTCCGCCTCGGGCCCGGCGAGATGGAGCTCGACAAGCTGAAGATCGGCGCCGCGGTCGATGCTCCGACGGTCTCGGCGAGCATGGCGACGGCGCTCCTCGCCTACAGCGGGATCGCGGTGAAGATGCTCGTCGACCAGCGGCTCGGCGCGGTGCTGCACACGATGTTCATGGTCGAGTATCAGCCCGGCGGCGTCGCGCAGCCGCACGACCACCCGCTCGAGGAGGCCTACTACATCCTCGAGGGCGAGGTGGAGGCGATGGCCGACGGTGAGACGTTCACCCTTGGCCGGGGCGACTTCTTCTGGACGGGCGTCGGCTGCGTGCACGCGTTCGAGAACAGGAGCGCCGGCCGGGTCCGCTGGCTCGAGACCCAGTCGCCGCAACCGCCCGCCAACTACTCATACCGCTTCAACCGCGACTGGGACTATCTGGGCGAACGGCTGCGACGGGAGCCCACCTAGCCCACGGTCAGCTCGTCGAGCATCGGCGCGGACGTGCCGGTCCCGGCGGTGATCTGAACGCGCACGAAGCGGGCGTGGGTGGCGGCGAAGTGCAGCACGTCGAGCGTGCCCGTCGTGCGGCCGTTCACGATCGCGACGGTCTGCCAGGTGCTGCCGTCGCTCGAGACCTGCAGCGTGTAGCTGCTCGCGCGCAGCACGGTGACGGGTCCCGGCGGCGGCGGCACGTTCGGGGCGGGGGCAGGGGGCCACTGCCGGCCCCACCGGAGCGTCGCGCTGCTGAGGCTCGCGCCGGCGCCCGGCATCGGCACGGTCAGCGTCGCCGGGAGCGAGACCGGCTGCCAGTCGGTCGCGGGACTGCCGTCGACCGCGGCGAGCGCGGGCGCGCCCGGCTGCGCGCTGCTCGCCGAGGCGGCGGCGCAGCGGACCGCGTCGCGGGTCGGGAAGAGGTCCGGACGTCGGGTGCGCAGCACGACCGGACGATTGATGCGAGCGATCCGCGTCGCACCGGCGACGATCACCGGTAGCGGAGCGCCCTGCACGAGCGCGACGGTGGTCGTGTACGGCCCGACCCTGACCGTGAAGCGGCGGCCATGCCAGCGCAAGCCGTGCAGGACCAGGCCGCCGAGCTGACCGCTCAGGCTCGGATTCAGCTGCACACCGTGCGCGCTCCACCGCAGGCCCGTGTACCCGTAGAGGAACTCCTGGAGGAAGCCGCCGATCCCGGTCATGAACGTGAACGCCCCACCGGTTCGCGTCTCCGAGAACTGGTCGAACACGTCGCGGATGAAGGGCTCGTAGCTTCGCTCCGTGTACACGTATGCGGCACAGCCCGGCGTGCCGAGCGCGGAGGTGTCGATCTCGTTGACCGCGTCACTCATCGACGGGCCGCCGGGATCGGTGCGCGGGACGTAGTAGTCGATGTCCCGCTGCGCCGTGCGTGCCGTCATCGGGTATGCCCACGGGTACTGGAGCAGCGTGACGTCGGCCTGCTTGACGAGCTGCCCCTGATAACCGCGGAACTCGGGATGGATCCCGAGCCCGACGTTGACCGGGACGACGAGCTTCGCCGCGATCCTCGCCCATGATCGTGGGGCGGCGAAACCCAGCACGTGCGCGGCGCTCGTCGCGTCCTCGAGCGTCGTCTTCGCGCCGACGTTCGTGTACGCCTCGTCGTTGACGTCGGGGTTCTCCTCGTCGGGCCCGGTGACGCCGTCGATGTGGTAGGCGCCGCCGGGGCCGCGGGTCACGCGAGATGCCCAGAACCTCGCGGCCTGTGAGAGGACGGGCCAGCCGCGGCTCGCAAGCCAGCCCAGATCGCCGGTGGCGAGGTAGTACTGCCACTGCGCGAGTGCGATGTCGGCGGTGATGTGCTGCTCGTAGAGGCCTTCGCTGTTGACCGACGCGGGCGGCGGGATCTGCTCGGTGCCGTCGAGCGCGCTCTCCCACGGGAAGCGGGCGCCTCTGTAGCCGGTGTCGGCAGCGTGCCGCTCCGCCGCGGCGAGCCGCTCGTAGCGATAGGCGTTGATCCCGGCCGCGAGATCGGGGTGCTGCGCCAGCAGCGAGGGATACATCCACGTCTCGGCGTCCCAGAAGATGTGGCCGTCGTAGCCGTTGGAGGAGAGCCCGGCCGGGGAGATGCTCCAATCCACGCCCGGGCGCGTGTTCGACCACAGGTAGAACTGGCTGGCGTTGACGTCGGCCGCGAGCTGAGGGTTGCCGAGAACGTCGATCCGCCCGGTCCAGAGCGAGGCCCAGGCCGCGTCGTTGGCGGCGAGCAGGTTCGCGAACCCCGCGGCTGCCGCGCTCCTCGCCTGTCCCTCGGCCGCCTGGGTGGGGGCGTGCGCGCTCTGTGAGCTGACGACTCCGACGTACTTCGTGACGGTGTAGGTCGCGCCGCTGCTGACGGGGAACGACAGCTGCCGGCCGACGGTCTGAGCGCTGGTCTGGCCGACGTCGGTGACGGTGGCCGTGACATTCGGGCTCATGGTCAGCTCGCTCGCGAGCGAGGCGCGGATGCCGGTGCCCACAGTCGTCACGCTCACCCAGTCGAGGTCCCCGGACCAGCCCTTGCCGGCCTGAGTGGTGAGCGTCGCAGGGGTGCCGTCGATCAGGTCGGTGACGGTCGCCGTCCCGGACCAGTGGGGAGTGAGCCGCAGGCGCACCAGGCCCACGTATCTACGAGCCCGATCGGTCAGCACCTGGTAGGTCAGGCTGGTCACGTGCCCGTCGGGCGCGGTCCACTGCGCGCTCGTGGTGATGACTCCGCTCTTGAGGTCCAGCGACTGGCGCCAGTCGCTGACCGTCCCCGCCGAGAGCGAGAATGGCTGGCCGCCGTCGCTGAAGGTGAGCGTCGACCAGGTCGGGATGTTCGCCCGTTGCTGGACGCCCCCCGGCGGTTGGGCGTAGAAGCCCGCCAGCTCGGACTGAGCGGGGACGCTCCCCGCCGCGTAGCCCTGACCGGTCGGCGGGACGCGCACGCCGAGCTCGCCGTTGCCGGTGAACGTGGGGGCGTAAGCCGGGCCGGTATCGGTCGCGGTCAGGACGTAGGCGCTCTGGGCCTGCGCCGCCTGGACCACCGCGAGCGAGATGAACACCGCGGCGAGCGCGATCAGCGACCTGATGCTTCGCATCCCTACCTCCTCATGGACCATAGGGGTATTCCCAGGTCGCGGCCGGCGAAACCGGGCTGCGCTTATCGTTCCCGCGACACTGCACCGCGCGCCCAGCGCGCCGACGAGAGGACCGAGATGATCGTCATGTTCACCGCCCGCCGTCTGAAGCCCGGAGCCTGGGATCAGTTCATCGGCTCGTTCCGCGAGGGCGAGGCACCTCCCGGACTGCAGCGTGGCCACCATGCCCGCAACATCCGCGACGAGGACGAGGTGATCTCCTTCGGGCTGTTCGACATGACGATCGAGGACTACCGCCGCTGGCGGGAGAGCGCCGACGCCGAGGAGAACGCGCGTGTCGACCGCGTCTCCGCCTTCGTGGAGCACGAGTACGTCTCCGGCGTCTACGAGGTGGCCGACACCTTCGAGCCGTGAGGCGGGCGGTGCGCAGGGCGGCTCACGCGACCGCCGCGCGGATTCGCGCCGTCCTGACCGCCGCCGACAGGGTCGCGACGTCGTAGGCGCCGTAATGGCGGCGGCCGTTGATGAAGAAGCTGGGCGTCCCCGAGACGCCGCTCTGATCGGCTGACTCGACGTCCTCGGCGATGTGCGCCGCGCCCTTGCGCTTGCGCAGGTGCTGCTTGAAGCGCTCGGAGTCGAGCCCGAGCTCCTCGGCGTAGCGGATCAGATCGCGGATCGTGAGCGCGTCCTGGTGGGAGAGCAGCATGTCGTACATGTCCCAGAAGCGGCCTTGCGCGGACGCGGCCTCGATCGCCTCCGCGGCGAGTTGGGCGTGGGGGTGCACGTCGTTGAGCGGCAGGTGCCGCCACACGTAGCGCAGGTCGCCGAAGTCGCTGAGCAGTTCGCGGATGATCGGCTCCGCCTGGCCGCAGTAGGGGCACTCGAGATCCCCGTATTCCACGAGCGTGATTGGCGCATCGAGCGGTCCCCGGATGTGGTCGCGATCCGGATCGACGGGCACGGCCAGGTCCACGATCGACTCGGCGACACCGACGAGCGCGAGCAACCGCTGCCGCTTGGGCAGCAGCATCGTCCCGCGGAACACGAGCGAGGTGACGATCGAGGCGACGAGCGCGGCGCTGAGGATGCCCAGTTTCGCCTCCTGGAGCGCGGTGGCGCTGAACGCGAGCGTCGCGATCAGCAGCGCGACCGTGAAGCCGATCCCAGCGATCGTGCCACCGCCCAGGACCGAGGCCCAGCCGACCGGGGGCCGGATCCGCCCGCGGCTGACCTTCGTGACCACCCAGGCTGAGCCGGCGATGCCAACGGGCTTGCCGAGGACGTAGCCGAGGATCACGCCGAGCGTGACCGGCGAGCCGTAGGCGTGGGTGAGGAAGCCGCCGCCGAGGTTGACCCCGGCGTTCGCGAGCGCGAACAGCGGAACGATCACGTAGCTCGTGAAGGGGTGGTAGATCTGCTGCAGGCGCTCGTTCGGCGAGATCGCGACGCGCACCCCCTCCCGCGCTGACTGCGCGAGCTCGGGGGTCGGCTGCTCGCGGAACAGCTTGAACAGGTCGGTCGCTCGCTCCAGATCGGCGCGCGAGGCTGGGTATGCGATCGCGACGAGCCCGATCGTGAGCCCGACCACGACCGGATCGACGCCGGACTTCAGGAACGCCACCCAGGCGGCGGCCCCGAGGACCGCATAAACGAGCCCGTTGCGCACGCGCCGCGACCTGACGAAGCCGACGAGCGCCAGCACGCCGAGGCCGATCAACAGCGCCCCGAGCTTGATCGAGCCGGTGTAGGCAACGACGATCACAACCAGCGCCGCCAGGTCGTCGGCGACCGCCACCGTCAGCATGAACGTCCGCAGCGCTGCCGGGAAGCGCCGGCCCACCAGCGCCAGCATGCCGAGCGCGAACGCGGTGTCAGTCGACATCGCGATGCCCCAGCCGCGCGCCGAGGAGCGTCCCGCGTTGACTCCCAGGTAGAGCGCGATCGGGATCGCCATCCCGCACAGGCCGGCCAATACCGGGAGCACCAGCCGGCGCCGGTCGCGCAGCTCGCCGAGGTCGAACTCGCGTCGCGCCTCGAGTCCCACCACGAGGAAGAAGAACGACATCAGCCCTTGGTTGATCCACAGCCGCAGGCTCTGCGAGACCCCTCCCCCGCCGACCCGGATCGTCAGCGTGGTTGCCCACGCCCGTTCGTAGGAGGCGTTGTCGATGTTCGCCCAGATCAGCGCCCCGACCGTGGCCGCGAGCAGGATCGCCGCGCTCCCGGTCTCGGTCCGCAGGAAGTCCCGGACCGGCTGCTCGAGGTTGCGTGTCCACGCCGTTCGCTCGGCGAACAGGCCACCCGGCGCAGCGGAATCGGTCATGCCCCAAACCGTATAGTGGCCGGTGTGGCGGCTGTACGTACGAGCGGCTTGGTCAAGCGCTTCGGCGAGTTGTGCGCCGTCGACCGCGTCGCGCTGTCGGTCGAGGAGGGCGAGGTCCAAGGCCTGCTCGGTCCCAACGGCGCGGGCAAGACCACGCTGCTGAGAATGCTCTTCGGGCTGATCGAGCCGGACGCCGGCACGATCGAGCTGCTCGGCGAGCCGCTGCGGTTCCTCGCGCCGCTCCCCGAGGGCGTCGCGGGCTTCGTCGAGGATCCCGCCTTCTACCCCTATCTGAGCGGTCGGGCGAACCTCGAGCTGCTGGCCGAGCTCGACGGCGGAGCCGCCCCGGCGCGGATCGGCGCGGCGCTCGAGCGCGTCGGGCTGGCCACGCGTGGCGGCGACCGGGTCGGCGGCTACTCCACCGGCATGCGCCAGCGCTTGGGGATCGCGGCGGCCCTGGTGCGCTCGCCGCGGCTGCTGCTGCTCGACGAGCCGACGAGCGGGCTCGATCCGGCCGGGGCGCGCGACGTCCGGCTGCTGCTGCGCGAGCTGGCGGCGGAGGGTGTCGCAGTCCTGCTCTCGAGTCATCTGATCGGCGAGGTCGAGGACGCGTGCGACTCGTTCACGGTCCTGCGCAGCGGCTCGGTGGTGTGGAACGGCACCGCCGCGCAGTTGCGCTCGCAGGCCCCGCCGGCGGCGTACCTGCTCGTGACCAGCGACGATCGCCGTGCGCTCCAGCTCGCGTCGCGGTTCGCGGGCGTCGACGCGCGCGGCGCGGGCGACGGCAGTGGCGTCGGCGACGGGCTCTCGGTGACGACCGGCGAGGACGCGCTCGATCGCTTCGTGATCGCGCTGGGGCAGGAGGGAATCGCGGTGCGCCGGCTCGAGCCACAGGCCAGCGCGCTCGAGCTGATGTTCTTCTCGCTCACGCGCGAGGAGGCCGCGGCCGCGGCATGAGCTCCACGGCGCTACGAGCACCTGCGCCGCGCGCGCTGCCACCGACGACCGCCGCAGGCCGCCGCGGCGGCATCGGCCACGCGTTCCGGGCGGAGCGGCGCAAGCTCGCGGTGCAGGCTCCGGCCAGGCTGCTGGCGCTGGTCTGCCTGCTCGGGCCGTTCGCCTTCGGCGCGGTGCTGAGCCTCCAGAGCGGCGTGCCGGCCGACACGCTGTTCGGCGTCTGGGTACACAGCTCGGGGTTCGCGGTCGCGCTCGTCGTGCTCGGGTTCGCGGGCTCGTGGGGATTCCCCGTGATGGCTGGGGTGCTGGCCGGGGACCTGTTCGCCGCCGACGACAGGCACGGAACCTGGAAGACCGTGCTGACGCGCTCCTGCGCGCGCGGCGAGCTGTTCGCGGGCAAGGTGCTCGCCGCCGGCGCGTTCGCCGTCGGGATGGTCGGGCTGGCCGCGCTCTCGAGCCTGCTCGCGGGCCTGATCTTCACGGGCGACCAGTCGCTGGTGAGCCTGAGCGGGACCTTGATCGCTCCGGGCAGGGCACTCGCGGTGGTGCTCGCGGCATGGCTCGTCAGCGTGCTGCCGCTGCTCGCGTTCACGAGCATCGCGATCCTCTTCTCGCTCGCGACCCGCAACGGCGTGATGGGCGTGCTCGGGCCGGTGCTGGTCGCGCTCGCGATGCAGCTGCTGGCCCTGGTCGGCAGCGGCACCTGGGAGCACATGCTGCTCGTCGGCAACGCGTTCGACGACTGGCACGGACTGTTCACCGCGCACGCGTTCCTCGGGCCGCTGATCGTGCAGAGCGTGGTCAGCCTGGGCTGGATCGCCGCCTGCCTCGGCGGGGCCTGGATGATCCTGCGCCGCCGAGACTTCGCCGGCCCGCCGGTCTCGCGCCGGCCGGGCTGGGTGATGCCGGTACGCGCCGTCGGGGGCACGGCCGTGCTGCTCGCGGCGCTGGCGGCGCTCGCCGGCGCGGGGCCGAACCCGATCACCGCCGCGCGCCTGCAGAACGCGATCACGCCGGCGTTCAACTCGCTGACGCTCCTTCAGCAGCGGGAGCTCGGGCGCGTCGTGCCGGCGGGCGCAAAGCTCAACATCCTTCCCTCCTGCAGCCGCCGGGCGGGGACGAGCCGGGGCCCGGGAGACGACTGGACCTGCACCCTGACGGTGTTCATCCCCCAGCCGGGCGCCGTCCCGTTCCAGCAGACGCCCGTGACCTACGACCTCAGCGTCAAGTCCGACGGCTGCTACAAGGCGGAGGCGCCGCCCTCGTTCGTCGGCCAGCAGATGATGCGCGACGCGCACGGTCACAGCGTCGTCAATCCGCTGTTCACGATCTACGGCTGCTTCGACACGCTCTGAGCAAGCACGCCTCGCGCCGATCTGAAAGGCTTGGCGTCGAGATGAGCCGAGGTAGGTGGCGTGTGGGCATCGTGCTCGCCGTGCTCGCGATCGGCGGTGGCACGGCGGGAGCCGTCGTCTCCGGCGGGACCGGGGTGATCGGCCCGAGCAATCGGATCCAGCCGACGGGCCGGCAGCTGCATCCGGTCGGCAGGCTCGTGACGCTCGGCAACTTCCCGACCGGCGCGGCGCTCACACCCGACGGCAGATACCTGTGGACCGTGTCCGCAGGGCGCGGGGTCAACGACATCCGGATCGTCTCCGTCCGCGGGCGCCGCGTGATCCAGACGATCCTGATGCCCGGCCTCGACGGCGGGATCTCGATCTCGCCGGACGGCCGGACGGGCTATGTCTCCGGCATCCCGATGTCCAGCTTCACCGACCTGAAGGTGCCGGCGAGCATCCCCGGTCGCGGCGGAGATGTGATCTCGGTGTTCAGGATCGACAGGAAGCACGGGACCGCGAGCCGCAACGGCGTGATCGCGGTGCCGGCGCCCCCGGGCGCGCCGGCCGAGCAGGCATTCCCGCCGACGACCACCAAGTCTTCCTGGCCATGGGGCCTGGCGGTCAGCCCGAACGGCAAGACGCTCGTGGCGGCACTGAATCTGGCGGACTACGCGGCGGTGGTGAACACGAGGAACCGCAAGGTGCGCTACGTGCGCGTCGGCCACTACCCGTACGGAGCCGCCGTCACGACCGATGGTCGCTACGGCCTCGTGACAAGCGAGACGCAGGGCACCGTGTCGGTGATCAAGCTCTCCTCGGCGAAGGTCGTGAAGACCGTCACGGTCGGTCCGCACCTCTCCAACGCCGAGGGGATCGCGATCGACCCCAAGGCGCCGCTCGCGTTCGTGGCCAACACCAACGACGACACGATCACGGTCCTCAATACCAAGAGGCTGCGCGCCCAGGGGATCCTCTCGCTGCTGCGCTCCCAGGGCAACGGGACAACCCCCACGCAGCTGAGCGTGACGGGCGACGGCTGCGATCTGCTCGTGTCGGACTCGGGCGAGGACGCCGTCGCCGTGTTCGCGCTCTCGACGTCGCACGGCTGCAACCCGGGCGCGAAGGGCAAGCGCAGGACCAAGGTGCTCGACCTCGTGGGACGGCTGCCGGTCGGGTCCTACCCGACGTTCGTCGCGGCGCCGTCGGTGCACGGGCTCCTCACCTGGGTCTCGGCCCGCGGGCTGGACGTCGGCGCGAACCTGCGCGGGCCGGTTCCGACCTCGCCGAACGACACGAACAACTTCGAGGACAGCTTCCAGTACCTGCCGTCGATCGTGCGCGGCGACGCCGGCATCCTCTCCTTCCCAAGCGACGCCCGGATCCGCTCGCTGACGCCGGTCGCCGACCGCGAGCTGACCCCGACCGACGCTCAATCCGCGCCTGCTGGCACGCCGATCGCCCCGAACGGCCCGATCAAGCACGTGTTCTTCATCGTGAAGGAGAACCGCACCTACGACCAGGTGTTCGGAGACATCGCGCGCGGCGACGGCGATCCGGCGCTGACGCTATTCGGGCAGAACATCACGCCCAACGAGCACGCGCTGGTCACGCGCTTCCCGCTGCTCGACCACGTCTACGCCGACTCCGAGGTCTCCATCGACGGGCACTACTTCACGGCCGCCGGCGCGGTCCCCGACTACGCGATCAGGTCGTGGCCGCCCAACTACGCGGGCCGCGGGCGGCCGCTCGACTTCGGCGCCTACGAGGTCTCCTCACCGCCGCAGGGCTTCATCTTCCAGCGCGCGTTCGCGGCGGGGATCCCGTTCTACAACTACGGCGAGGCGTTCGCGGGGATCGGCTACATCCTCAACGACAAGGACCGCACCGCGGCCGAGCTCGCGAACGAGCACGCGATCGCCGGCGGCTCCGACGTCCAGCTGATCGGCGGCGGACCAGCCTATCCAGGGGGACCTTCGCTCGCGCCCTGCTATGACAGCGACGCGACGATCTTCAACCCGATCGGCCAGCCGAACGTCGACGTCTTCGACTCCTCGCTGCCGGCCGGCGCCCCCGCCGGATCGCACTCGCGCTACGAGTGCTGGCTGAACCGGTTCGAGGGTCAGCTGGCACACAACGCCGTGCCGGCGATCAACTACCTGTCGTTGCCGCTCGACCACACCGAAGGCGTCGCCCCGGGCGATCGCACGCCTGACGCCGACGTCGCCGACAACGACTGGGCGCTCGGCCAGATCGTCGACACCATCTCGCACTCCTCGATCTGGAACAGCTCGCTGATCCTGGTGCTCGAGGACGACGCCCAGGACGGCGCGGATCACGTCGACGCGCACCGGATCCCGGCGCTCGTGATCAGCCCATACGCCAAGGGCGGCGGCGCCGTGATCGCCAACCGCTACGACCAGCTCTCGTTCCTGCGCACGCTGGAGATCATCGTCGGGATGAAGCCGGCGTCCCTCGGCGAGGACCTGGCCGTGCCGCTCTACGACGCGTTCAGCTCGAGCCCATCCAACAGCTCTCCCTACACCGCGATCACGCCGAACGTGAGCGTCACCCAGACGAACCCGAACACGGCCGCAGACCGGCGGGCCGCGGACGGACTGAACCTCTCGGCGCTCGATCAGGTTCCCGAGCAGCAGCTGGACGCGATGCTGTGGCACTACGTTCACGGGTTCGGCTCGGCGCCCCCTCCGCCCGGCCCGAACGCCTCGGCCCAGAGTCCGGCGGCGGAGGACGCGCCGCTGGCCCACACGGTCCAGCCGTACTTCCTGGCGCTGTTGAAGAGCTACTTCAGCGCGCGCTCAAAGCGCCCGTAGCGCCGGCAGCAGGTCCTTCTGGGCCCACTCGATGAACGCCTGCTGGTGATCGGCGCCGATCTGCACGAGTGCGATCTCAGTGAAGCCCGCGTCGACGTAGGGCTTGATCTTCTCGACGTGCTCCTCGACGTCGGGGCCGCACGGCAGCGACTCCGCGACCTGCTCGGGCGTCACGAACTGCGTGGCCGCCTCGAAGGAGTCGGGATTGGGCAGATCGGTGTTGACCTTCCAGCCGAGGCCGAACCAGCGGAACTGATCGTGCGCCCGCTGGACCGCCGCGTCGCGATCCGGGTCGTAGCAGATCGCCATCTGACCGACCCGCGGCTTGCCGCTGCCGCCCGCCTCGTCGAACATCTCACCGAGCTCGGGGCGCGGCTCGACGGCGATCATCAGGTCGGCGTGACGGCCGGCGAGCCGGCAGGAGTCAGGGCCGGACACCGCGACGCCGACGGGGACGCGCTGATCTGGCAGGTCCCACAGCTTCGCGCTCTCCAGATCGAAGTAGCGGCCGCGATAGTTGGCGGTTCCGTCGGTCGCGTCGAACAGCAGCCCGATCACCTCGACCGCCTCGCTCAGCATCTCGTGACGGACGCCCACGTTCGGCCAGCGCTTCCCGACCACGTGCTCGTTGAGGTTCTCGCCGGAGCCCAGCCCGAGACGGAAGCGGTTCCCGGAGAGGATCTGGACCGTCGCCGCCTTCTGCGCGACGATCGCCGGGTGGTAGCGCAGCGTCGGACAGGTCACGTAGGTCATCAGCCCGATCCGCTCGGTGGCCTGCGCCGCCGCGCCGAGGATCGACCAGGCGTAGCCCGAGTGCCCCTGGGAGCTGAGCCACGGCTGGAAGTGATCGCTGATCACGGAGAAGTCGAAGCCCGCGTCCTCCGCGAGCCGGACGTCGCGCACCAGCTGATCGGGGCGCGACTGCTCGCACATCATCGTGTAGCCGAAGTCGGTCATGACGGATGACCTACCCGGACGCTCTGGCGGCTAACTTGCCCTACGCCACTGACTCGAATGAAGGAGATCGATCGCGATGGGCTATGAGACAGTCATCTGGGAACAGGACGGAGGCGTCGGCCGGCTGACGCTCAACCGGCCGGAGACGCTGAACGCGTGGACGGCCCAGTTCGGCGCAGAGCTGAGGTCGGTGGTGCAGGGCGAAGCCGCCGATGAATCGGTGCGGGCCGTGCTGGTCAGCGGCGCCGGACGCGGCTTCTCCTCGGGCGCCGATCTGAAGGCGGGGTTCGATCCGGCCGACGACGGGATGCCGAACATCCTCCAGGAGCTCGACGAGATCTACCACCCGGCGATCGCCGGGATCCGCCGGCTGCCGAAGCCGGTGCTCGCCGCGGTCAACGGCCCGGCGGTGGGAATCGGCTGCTCGCTCGCGCTGGCATGCGATCTGGTCATGGCCGCGGAGTCCGCGTTCTTTGGGCTCGCCTTCGTGAACATCGGCCTGATGCCCGACGGCGGCTCGACCGCGCTGGTACCGCCGGCGATCGGGAAGGCCCGCGCGTTCCAGATGGCGCTGCTCGGCGAGCGGGTGCCGGCGCCGCAGGCGCTCGAATGGGGGCTCGTGAACTGGGTGCACCCGGACGATCGCCTGATGGACGAGGCGCTCGCGCTGGTGCGCCGCCTCGCCGCCGGCCCCACCCGTTCCTATGCGAGCTCCAAGCGGGCCCTGAACCGGTTCATCTATCGCGATCTCGACGCCCAGCTGCACGAGGAGGCGGAGCTTCAGCACGCGCTCGGTCGCAGCAAGGACTTCATGGAGGGAGTGGCGGCGTTCGTCGAGAAGCGCGAGCCGGCGTTCACCGGCACCTAGCCGAGCTGACCGCGGGAACTTTGGCAAATCGAGCCCACCCCTCGGGTCCGATTTGCCATCGTTCGGACCCGGCGCGCGGCGGGGCGGGGGGAGGCGAGCCGGCCGCGCTTAGAGGCCGAGGAGGCGCGCCGCGTTCTCCTTGAGCACGAGCGGACGCACCTCGTCCTTGATGGGGAGGTTCTCGAAGTCCGAGAGCCAGCGGTCAGGCGTGAGCAGCGGGTAGTCGGAGCCGAACAGCATCTTGTGCTTCAGCTGCGAGTTCGTGTAGCGGATCAGATTCTCCGGGAAGTACTTTGGCGACCACCCGGACAGGTCGATGTAGACGTTGGGCTTGTGCACCGCGATCGCGAGCGCTTCGTCCTGCCAGGGGAACGACGGGTGGGCGAGGATGATGTCCAGCTCGGGGAAGTCGGCGGCGATGTCATCGACGCACATCGGGTTGGAGTACTTCAGCCGCACCCCTCCCCCGCCCGGCATGCCGGCGCCGATGCCGGTGGTCCCGGAGTGGAAGAGCGCGATCAGGCCGGCGGCAGCGATCACCTCGTAGAGCGGATACCACTCCGGGTCGTTGGGCCAGAAGCGCTGCGTGTTGGGATGGAACTTGAAGCCGCGAACGCCCGCCTCGATCAGCTCGCGCGCCTCGCGGACCGCCAGCTTCCCCTTGTGCGGGTCGACGCTCGCGAACGGGATCATCACGTCGGGGTTGGCACGCGCCGCCTCGAGCACCTCCGCGTTGCCCAGCCGGCGCCGGCCCATTCCCGCCTCGTCGTCGACCGTGAACACGACCGCGAGCATCTTGCGCTCGCGGTAGTAGTCGGCGACCTCCTGCGCGGTCGGCTGGACCGGCGCGGCGCCGAAGTACTTCGCGGCGGCGGCCAGGAGCTCGCCGGTCACGGGATCCTGCTCGACGCCAGTGTTGCGCTCGGCGTGCACGTGCACGTCGATCGCGACGATACGCTCGAGGTTCACGCCGAGCCGTAGAGCCGGACCAGCGACTCGGCCACGCACGCGGGCTTCTCGGAGCCCTTGACCTCGATCGTGACCCGCGCCTTGACCTGAAGCCCGCCGGCGACGTCCGTGACCTCGACGATCTCGACGCCGCCGCGCCACTCCCCGCCGACAGGGAGCGGCGCTGGGAAGCGCACCCGGTCGAGCCCGTAGTTGAGCCCCGCGGTCACGTCCGTGACGCGCATCAGCTGCTGCGTGATCGGTGCCAGCAGCGAGAGGGTGAGGAAGCCGTGCGCGATCGTCCCGCCGAACGGAGAGCTCTTGGCCTTCTCGACGTCGACGTGGATCCACTGGTGGTCCCCGGTCGCGTCCGCGAACTCGTTGACCCGGTCCTGGGTCATCGTCTGCCAGTCGGTGTAGCCGATGTGGGCGCCGACGTACTCCCTGATGCCGGCCAGATCGGTGACCAGCCCGTTCGTCTCCGACGTGCTCAAGTTCCACGCTCCGGGGGTCGAGTAACGAGGCGCGAACGCTATCAGCAGCTACCGCACCGGATATTCGTCTAACAACGGCCGTCGCTAATGCCCGACCCCGCAGGAATCCGATAAGGAAGCATGGCTTCAGCGGGACCCTCCCCCGAACGGGACACCGGGCAAGGGAATCACTTCTCCTGCTCCATGTCGGCCGTGCTCCTCGGGCAGGTGCACGCGCACGGCGGCGACGCCGCGGTCAAGGAGCTGCTGCAGCGCGCCCGGTGCAAGCGCGCGCCCGAATACCTGCTCGACATCGGCAACTGGATCTCCTACGACGAGGCGGTCGCGCTGTGGGCGGCCGGTGCCGAGGTGACCCACAACCCGCGCTTCGCGCGCTCGGTCGGGGAGGAGGCCGCGCGCCGGCTCGGCGGCTCGTCGGTGGCGACGCTGCTGCGCTCGCTTGGGTCGCCGGAGGCGGTGTACCGGCAGATCGCCACGGGCGCGACCAAGTTCAGCATGGCGAGCGAGCTCGAGGCGACCGAGGTCGGCGACGGCTCGGTCGTGATCGTCGCCACCGCCGTCGAGGGCTTCCCGCGGAGCCGCGATCACTGCGAGTGGACCTGCGGATTGCTGGCGACGACTACGCTCTTGTTCGGTCTGCCCCCGGCCCGAGTCGAGCACGACGAATGCGCCGCGCTGGGTGCGCCCGCCTGCCGCTATCGAGTCAGCTGGACGCGGGAGGACGAGGGAACGGACCACACTGCCGGCACGGAGGTGCTCCGCTCCCAGCTCGCGGCCGCGCAGGAGCGCCTGGAGGGCGTCTACCAGACGGCCGCCGACCTGATCGGCGTCGGCGATCTCGCTGACGTCCTCGCGCGGATCACGGACCGGGCCGCGGTCGAGGTTCGGGCTACCCAGTACCTGCTGGCGGTTTGCACCCGGCCGGGCGGGGAGATCCACGTCCACCACAAGGGCTTCCCGGAGGAGGAGGTCGCGGCTTACGCCGAGCGCATCCTCCACGAGGACCCGGCGGACCTGCCCGAAGAGTGGCTGGTGGCGCCGATCTGCTCCAAGCGCAACGACTACGGCCGGCTGCTGGCGATGTTCGGCTCCGGGCATCGCTTCTTCCCGCAGGAGCGCGAGCTGCTCGAGGTCTACACCCGGTACGCCGCGAGCGCGCTGGACAGCGCGACCGCGCTGCTCGAGGCGCAGGAGCGCTACGAGCAGTCGAGCACGCTGCTCGAGCTCGCGCGAGAGCTCGCGGTCGCCGGAACCTCGGGCGAGATCGCGCGGCGGCTGGTGGATGCCGTGCCGCGGGTGGTCGACTGCGATCGCGTCAGCGTCTATCTGTGGGACACCACCCGCAACGAGCTGGTGCGCCGGGCCGTCAACGCGCTGGATCCGGGCAACCCGGAGGACCTCGAGGAGTGGAGCTTTGCGCCGACGCCGGGCGGGCCGCTCGAGCGGTTGCTCAACGACCCGACCTCGCCGCCGCTCGTGGTCGACCACGACCGCGGCGATCCGATGCTGCGCGAGCTCGCGGCCAAGGTCGGGGCGGTGGCCACGATCCTCGTGCCTTTGTCGACGCCGGACGCGTTCCTGGGCGGCCTCGTGGTCGGCGTGGTCCACGATCGCGAGCGACTGCAGCTGACGCCCGACCTGCTCGACCGCCTCTCCGGCGTGGCCGCCCAGGCGACCACCGCGCTGCAGAACGGCAGGCTGGTCGACCAGATCACGCACCTGGCGATGCACGACGAGCTCACCGGGCTCGCCAACCGGTTGCGGTTCACCGACGCACTGCGCAGCGCGATCACGCGCGCGCGCAGCCGGGCCGAGCGGGTGACGCTCTTCTACGTCGATCTCGACGGCTTCAAACCCGTCAACGACGAGTTCGGCCACGAGGCCGGCGACGATCTGCTGGTCGCGATCGGCCAGCGGCTGACCGCCTCGACGCGCACGAGCGACGTCGTCGCGCGCCTTGGCGGTGACGAGTTCGGCGTGCTCGTCTCACACGAGGCTTGGGCGGACGCGGATCTGCTCGCGCAGCGCCTGGAGGGAGCGTTCACGAGTCCGTTCGCGATCGCCGGGCACGAGCTCCCGATCGGCGCGAGCATCGGGCGCGCATCGTTCCCGGCCGACGCGGACAGCGCCGACGGGCTGCTGCGGCTGGCCGATGCGGCGATGTTCGAGGCCAAGCGCGGCCGCCGCGCGATCCACACGCACGCCGGCTGACGCCGTTAACCGCTCGCGACCCGCGGGAAAGGTAACGGGTGGTGCGCAAGCCCGCCCCGAGCGAGAACTACAAGTGGATCGTCCTGTCGAACACGACGATCGGCATGCTGCTGGCGACGATCAACGCGTCGATCCTGTTGATCGCGCTGCCCGACATCTTCCGCGGCATCCACATCGATCCGCTGGCGCCCGGCAACACCAACTACCTGCTGTGGATGATCCTCGGCTTCCTGATCGTCACGGCGGTCCTGGTGGTCAGCCTGGGGAGGCTCGGCGACATGATCGGCCGCGTGCGCACCTACAACCTCGGGTTCGCGGTGTTCACGGTCTTCTCGATCCTGCTCGCGGCCACGCCGTTGACGGGAAGCGCCGGCGCCCTCTGGCTGATCGCGATGCGCGTCGGCCAGGGCGTGGGCGGAGCGATGCTGTTCGCGAACTCGAGCGCGATCATCACCGACGCCTTCCCCGAGAATCAGCGCGGGCTCGCGCTCGGCATCAACGGCGTGGCCGCGATCGCCGGCACGTTCCTCGGCCTGGTCATCGGCGGCGTGCTCGCGCCCGTGGACTGGCGGCTGGTGTTCCTGGTCTCGGTTCCGGTCGGGATCGCGGGCACCTGGCGGGCGTACACGAAGCTGGTCGATCTGAGCGAGCGCCGGCCGGCGAAGATCGACTGGCTCGGGAACGTCACGTTCGCGATCGGGCTGGTGCTGGTGATGGTAGGGATCACATACGGGATCCAGCCGTACGGGCATCACACGATGAGCTGGGGCAGCCCGAAGATCCTCGCGGAGCTGATCGGCGGCGTTGCCGTGCTGGTGGTCTTCTGCGTGATCGAGACGCGCGTGGAGCAGCCGATGTTCCACCTCCAGCTGTTCCGGATCCGGGCGTTCGCCGCCGGCAACCTGGCGACGCTGCTCTCCTCGATCGGGCGCGGTGGACTCCAGTTCGTGCTGATCATCTGGCTGCAGGGGATCTGGCTGCCGCAGCACGGCTACGACTTCTCGAGCACCCCGCTGTGGGCGGGCATCTACATGCTCCCGCTGATCGCGGGGTTCCTGGTGGCCGGCCCGATCTCGGGCATACTCTCGGACCGCTTCGGGGCGCGCCCGTTCGCGACCGGAGGGATGATCCTCGCGGCGATCTCGTTCGTGCTGCTCGAGCAGCTGCCGGTGAACTTCTCCTACCTCCCGTTCGCACTGCTGCTCGTGCTCAACGGAATCGGCATGGGACTGTTCGCGTCGCCGAATCGCGCCGGGGTGATGAACAGCCTGCCGCCGAGACAGCGTGGCGCCGGCGCGGGGATGAATGCGACGTTCCAGAACTCGGCGATGGTCCTCTCGATCGGGCTGTTCTTCTCGCTGCTGATCGTCGGGCTCGCGGCGCATCTGCCGCAGGCCCTGCAGAGCGGACTGCGCGCGCACGGCGTCCCGGCCGCGACCGCGACGCAGCTGGCGCACCTGCCGCCGGTGGCGAGCCTGTTCGCCGCCTTCCTCGGCTACAACCCGATCCAGCAGCTGCTCGGGCCGGCGCTGCTGCATCACCTGCCCGCCTCCCAGGCCGCGGCTCTGACCGGGCGCTCGTTCTTCCCGCACCTGATGACGGTCCCATTCTCGGCCGCGCTGACGGCAGCGTTCACGTTCGCGTTCATCGCCTGCCTGGTCGCAGCGGGCGCCTCGGCCTTGCACCCGCCTCGGCATCCAGCCTCGTTCGATGCGGGTGCCGCCGAGCGCGAACAGAGCGCGTCGGCGCCGCAGGCTCGGTCGCCCGCGGCGAGGGCGGTGATGAGCGAATGACGCTGATCGCGATCTCGGCCGCCTACGGCGCGCAAGGAAGCCGGATCGCGCCGAAGCTCGCGGAGCGCTTCGGAGTCCCGTTCCTCGATCGGGCGATTCCCGTCGCCGTCGCCGAGCGGCTCGAGGTGCCGGTCGACGAGGTCGAGGCGCACGACGAGAATTCGAGCTCCGGGGGGCTGCTGGAGAGCATCCTCCGCGGCTTCCTCGGCGGCGATCCCGTCGCGCCCGCGCCGCTGCCCCCTGAGACCTTCATCTCCGAGGACTTCCATCGTGCCACCAGGGAGGTGCTGCTGGAGCGGGCCGCGGCCGGCGAGGCCGTGATCCTCGGCCGGGGCTCGGCGCTCGCGCTGCGAGAAGATCCGCGAGCGCTCAGGGTGCGGCTGCACGGGCCATTCGAGCGTCGCGTGCGGCAGGCGATGCGGATTCAGCGGCTGGACGAGCAGACCGCCGAGCGGGCCGCGAAGCGCCTGGACCGCGCGCACGCGGAGTACGCCAGGCGGTTCTACGGGGTCGAGCTCGACGACCCGGGGCTCTACCACCTGATGGTCGACTCGACCGCGCTCGATCTCGACGCCTGCGTGGAGCTGATCGCCGTTGCGGCCGTCTCGCTGGAGCAGCTCTCGCCGGGCGTACCATTTGATGCATGACCGCACTGGGCGTGTCGCTGATGGTTCTCGGGGCCGCCGTGATCATCTTCGAGACGCACGTGCCTGCCTACGGCGCGCTGGGCGGTCCAGGCGTCGTGATGCTCGCGGTCGGCTGCGTGCTCGCGATCGCCGGGCTCGGCGGCGGGCTCGCGCTTGGGCTGGTGGCGGCGGTGCTGGTGGGTGCGCTCGGATCGGGCGCGCTGGTCCTGTCGCTGCGCACCGGATTGGCGACGCGCCGGCGCCGGGTTCGCAGCGGAAGCGAGGGCCTGATCGGGCACATGGGCGTGGTCCGCACGTGGACTGACTCGAGCGGCCGCGTGGTCGTCGACGGCGCGCTGTGGAACGCTCGGCGCAGCGCACATGAGGAAGAGCCGCCCTCGCCACTGCACGAGGGAGATCCCGTCGTGGTCGAACGCTGCAGCGGCCTGACGCTTTCGGTCCGGCCAGCCGAGCGGTGGGAGCTCGACTGATGCTCGCCGCGATCATCATCGTGCTGGTCGTGCTGGTCGTGATCGGGGTCACCGCGGCCGGCGCGTCGCTGCGCGTGCTTCGCGAGTACGAACGCGGCGTGGTGTTCCGGCTGGGACGGCTGATGGAGCCGCGCGGTCCGGGGCTGGTGGTGCTGGTTCCGACGATCGACCGGATGGTCAAGGTCAGCCTGCGCACGATCACCCTGGGGATCCCGCCCCAGGAGCTGATCACGCGCGACAACATCCCCGTGCGCGTGACCGCCGTCGCGTACTACCGGGTGCTCGACCCGACGCGCGCTATCACCGACGTCGAGAACTTCCACTCGGCGACGCTCCAGATCTCCCAGACCACGCTGCGCTCGGTCCTCGGCGGCGCCGACCTCGACACGCTGCTCGGCGAGCGCGAGCGCCTGAACGAGGCGCTCCAGCACGTGATCGACGCGCAGACCGAACCTTGGGGCATCAAGGTCACGACGGTCGAGATCAAGGACGTCGAGATCCCCGAGCGGATGCAGCACGCGATCGCCCGCCAGGCCGAAGCCGAGCGCGAGCGCCGCGCGAAGATCATCAACGCCGAGGGCGAGTTCCAGGCGGCCGGGAAGCTCGCACAGGCCGCGGACGTGATCGGCCGCAACCCGGTCACGCTCCAGCTTCGCTACCTGCAGACGCTGCGCGAGATCGGCGGAAACCAGAACTCCACGGTCGTCTTCCCGATGCCGATCGACCTGATCAAGCCGATGCTGGAATCGATCCGCGGCGGGTCCCCGAGCCCTGCGACCAGCGACGGCGCGCTCGACCCCGGGGTGAGCAGCGGCGCGCTCGACCCCGGTCTGAGCGGCGGCGAGCTGGCGTCGGGTCCGGAGCGGGCGCTCGATCCGGCCGCCCCCGCGCCCGGCCCGGCGACCCCCGAGCTCACCCCCGACGCCGAGCCCGAGCAGACTCCCTAGGACAAGGCCCGCGAGGGATGGTCGGCCGCGGCGGGGCCGCGGAAGGCGCGCGGCGGCACCGCCACCTCGATCGGGACAGCGGCGTTCGCACGCGCTCGCCGCCGCTCGCGCAGCGCCCGCGCTCCGAGCGCGAAGCCGGCCGCGGTGGCCCGCAGATGCAGCCCCAGGCGATCCTCGCGGGTCGCTCCTCGAAGCAGCGCCGCCTGCCGGTAGGCCACCATCGGCAGCCACCGCGGCGGGAACCACCGCGCCACCAGCAGCAGCGTGTTGCGCTGCACGAGGAACCGGTGGCCGCCCTCGAGGCGCTGCGAGGAACCCTCCCCGGCGTGCAGCGCGACGGCGGGCTCGTAACGGCAGCTCCAGCCGGCGAGCCGGAGGCGCAGGGCGAGGTCCACATCCTCGAGGTAGGCGAAGTAGCGCTCGTCGAAGCCGCCCAGGTCGAGCACGACATCGCGGCGATACAGCGCGGCGCCCGCGCACGCCCCGAAAACCTCTTCCGGCGCCTCGAAGCGGCCGGCGGCGGGACCGAACCGGCCGCGCTGCTCGCACACGCCGTCGCGCCGGAGGATGTCGCCCGCGTCGTAGATCGTGGACGGATCCTCGAGCGAGAGCATCTTGCACGCGACCGACGCGGCGGCCGGATTATCGCGCAGCGCTCCGGCCATGCGGCGCAGCCAGTCGGGCGCGAGCACCACGTCGGTGTTGACGAGCGCGACGAACTCCGTCGTCGCGGCCCGCAGGCCGACGTTCGCGGCGTGCGCGAACCCGGTGTTGGAACCGAGCGCGATCGTGCGGACGGCTGGATGCTGGTCGCGGAGATACTCCAGTGAGCCGTCCGTGGACCCGTTGTCCACGACGATCACCGCCGCCGGCGCGAGCTCCTGATCGCGCAGCGACGCGAGGCAGCGCGCCAGCCAGCGGCGGCCGTTCCAGTTGGGGAGGACCACCGACGCGCCGTCGCTCATGCGAGGGCGAGACTACTGGTGCGCGGGATAGACTCGCGCTCGTGTCGGACGGTGAGGGCCGCAGTTCCGTGTCGGCGGCCGAGGGCGCCGCCGCACGCCTTCCTGCGACCCCCGCGCCGGTGACCGGCGGCCGTCGCTGGAGCTCGATCAAGCGGGCACCCCGGCCGCCCGAGTCGCCCAGCTCGCCTCCGAGCATCCTGCTTCAGGCGCTCCTGCTCGTGCTCGCGGCGGCGCTGTCGGGCTTCACGATCCTGCAGGGGATCGCCCCACACGACGAAGGCCTGATGCTGCAGGCGGCCGGGCGCATCGCCGGCGGCCAATGGCCCTACCGCGACTTCTGGATGAACTACCCGCCCGGCCAGGCCCTCCTGCTGGCCGGCCTGCAGGAGCTCTTCGGCCCATCGCTGCTCGCGTGGCGGGTGCTCGTCACGGCGCTCGACGCGGTGATCGCGCTCCTCGCCTACCGCCTGGCGCGCCGGCGGGCGCCGGAGCTCTACGCGCTCGTGGCGTGGATCGCGGTGGCGGGCGCGATGGCGTATCCGAGCCTCCCCGAACCCAACCCGACCGCGCTGGCGCTGGCCTTCGGCGCCCTGCTCGCCGCCCGCGCACGCCCGGCATCGGCGGGCGCGCTGGCAGGCCTAGCCTGCTTCTTCCGGCTCGAGATCGGGGTCGCGGCGATCATCGGCGTCCTCCTCGACGCGCCGCGCGGCGGCCGGGGTCGCGCGCTGGCCGCGGCGATCGTGGCCGCGGCGCTCACGCTGGGCCCGTTCTTCGCGGTCGCGCCGGGCGCGATGCTGCACGACACGCTCGGGTTCTACGGGATCCAGGGCCTCCAGCGGCTTCCGTTCCCGTTCAGCTACCACGGGCCGCTGAAGCCGAGCAAGCTGATCGAGTTCTACATCCCGCTGATCCTGGTCGCGGGCGCGGCGCTGTGGGCCGCCGCGACCGCCGGCGGCCTGTGGACGCTGTTCGGCCCGGCCCGCCGGCGCAGAGAGCCGGTCAGGGTCGGGCGGCCGGGGGTGGCGCTGGAGGGCGCCAGGATCGGGCGGGGGTGGGCGGGCCGCGATCGGGCGGTCGCGCGCACGCGGACCGCGGTCGCCGAGCTCGGTGCGTGGTCGCCGGTGCCGCTCGCGCTCGTCGGGCTCGCGTACCTGTTGGGCCGAACGGACGAGTTCCACCTCGTCCCGCTGGCCGCGGTGCTGCCGGTGATGCTCGCGTGGGCGGCGCCCGCCGCGCGGCCGCTCGCGCTCAAGGGAGCGCTGATCCTCGCGCTCGCGCTGATCGCGATCCACGGCCTCGAGCGGCGCGCCGGCCAGGCGCGACACCCGCCCGCGCTGGCCGCGGTCCCGGGACCCGCCGGCGACGGCGTGCAGACGAGTCCCGACGACGCCCGCGATCTCGCCCAGCTCGAGCACGAGCTCGGCGTGCTGACCCGGCCGGGGGTCCCGATCTTCGTCGCCGACCCGCGCTTCGACCTGGTTCATGCCGGCGATCCGCTGCTGTACGTGATCACGGGCCATCCCAATCCCACCCGATACGACGTGATGCAGCCGGGCGTCGTCACGACCGCGCCCGTCCAGCGCGAGATGATCGACTCGCTGGAGCGATCGCACACACGCGTGATCGTCCGCTGGCTCGATCCGCGCGCGACGCTGGTCGAGCCCAATGGCGCCGGCCGCTCGAGCGGCGTCAACCTGCTCGGCCGCTGGATCGCCGCCAACTACCGGGACGTCGCGAGCTACGGCTACTACCAGGTGCTGGTGCGCCGCGGTACGCGGGGGGCGCTCGGATGAGCGGCCGCCTGCCGTTCGCCCGCTCTGAGCTGCGGCGGCGCACGCTCCAGGGCACAGTCGTGACGGCCGGCTTCCTGGTAGGGATCGACGCGCTCGTGCTGGCGCAGGGGCTGATCGTCACGCGCCTGCTCGGACCGAGCCAGATCGGTCTGTACGGGGTGGTGTCGACGACCGTGATCTCGCTGATCGCGCTGAAGCGGATCGGGATCGACGAGGCGTTCGTCCAGCAGGACCAGCCCGATCAGGAACGCGAGTTCCAGTACGCGTTCACGCTCGAGCTGGCGCTGTCGGGGGCGATGTGCCTGATCATCCTCGCGCTCTCGCCGCTGGTGGCGACCGTGTATCGCGACCACCGGTTGCTGCCGTTGATGGCGAGCCTCGCGTACCTGCCGCTGGCGTTCGCGATGCTGTCGCCGCTGTGGGTGTTCCTGCGGCGCATGGACTACCGCCGCCAGCGCTCGCTGCAGGCGATCCAGCCGCTGGTGGGCTTCGCGGTGACCGTGCCCCTGGCCGCCGCGACCGACCTGCGGGTGTGGAGCATCATCATCGGGCAGGTCGCCGGCTACGTGGCAGCCGTAGGGGTGACGGCGACGGTCGCGCCCTACCGGCTCGCGCTCCGCTACGACCGCGCGACCGCCGCGCGCTATCTGCGCTTCTCGGCGCCGATCCTGCTCACGGTGCTGGCGGCGATGTTCGTCGCGCAGGGACCGGTCCTGATGATCAAGCTGCACGATGGGCTTGCCGCCGCCGGCTACATCACGCTCGCGATCACGCTCAGTCGCTACATCGACCGCGCCGACCAGATCGTGACCGCGACGATCTACCCCGTGATCTGCGCGATCCAGGGGCAGGGCCGCGCGCTGCACGAGCTCTACGAGAAGTCCAACCGCGCGACGCTCCTGTGGGTGGCTCCCTACGCCGGCGGGATCGTGCTGTTCGCGCCCGACCTCGTCAACTTCGTGCTTGGTCACACCTGGCGCCCGGCCGTGGTCCTGCTCCAAGGGCTCGCGCTGGTCGGCCTGATCACGCAGCTCGGCTTCAACTGGTTCTCGTTCTTCCGCGCCCACGGCGACACCGGACCGCCGGCGGTCGAGGCGGTGGCCGGGACCGTCGCGTTCCTCGCGCTCGCGCCAGCGGGGTTGCTGCTGGACGGGTTCGACGGGTTCGTCGCCGGGCGCATCGGGGCGGCCCTGGTCGCGCTTGGGGTTCGCGCGGTCTACACGCGGCGGCTCTTGCCCGGCGCGCGCTACCGCAGGCTCGTCGGGCCGGTGCTGCTGCCGATCGCGCTCGCATGCGGCGCGGCGCTGGCGCTACGCCTGGCGCTGTGGGGCGGGCGGCGCACGCTCGCGCAGGCCCTGGCCGAGCTCGCCGTATTCGCGATCGTGTACCTGGTGACGATCGTCAGGCGGGAGCGAGCGCTGCTGGCGGAGCTGATCAGCGCGGTCCGGGACGTCCGGGCGCCGGGCGCTGCGGCCGCGCCGGTCGAGGCGCTCGCCGCGGCGGATCAGCCACGGTAGGCGATGACGATGTCCTGCCCGGTCCTGCCCTCACCCGCGGCCCAGCTGCCCGCGTGGATCGCGATCCGCTCGAAGCCGTGGGCCTCGAGCCGCTCGCGGACCCACCCCTCGTCGTAGGCGACGGCGGCCTCCGGGAACAAGGGGTCGCTCACCGCCGCCGGCGAGCCCGCGGCCGGTCGGTGAAACGGCGGCGGCGGCGAGGTCACCCGCCGGCCGCCGAACAGCAGCCAGGTCGCGAACAGACGCCCGCCGCCGGCCAGCGTGCGCGCCGCCTCCGCCAGGTAGTGGTCCGCGCCATCCGGCAGCAGGTGCGTGAACACCGAGGTGGCGAGCGCCAGGTCGAACGAGGTGTCGCGATACGGGAAGCGATAGCCGGCCGCGTCGATCGCCCCGCCCGGGTTGTACTCGCTGTTGCGCAGGTCGGCGTGCTCGAAGCGAAACGGCGCCGGCGTGTCGCGGTAGCGCGCACGGCACCAGTCGATCCCGGGGCGCACGACGTCAAAGCCGTCGTAGGAACCCGGCGGGCGCAGCACCGGCACGAGCGCTCGCGCCATCCGGCCGACCCCGCAGCCGATCTCGAGCACCCGATCCTCCGGGCGCAGCGCCGCGAGCGCGCGGAAGTGCCCCAGGAACTCGTCGCCGGTCGCGCGGAAGTCGCCCCCGCCCACGTACCCGGACAGGCGCCGCGGCGGGACCAGCGGATCGCGGCGCCCGCGTGCCAGGTCGGCGAGGTCCGCGGCCCGCAGCCGCAGCGATTGGGCCGCGCGGGCGACGGTCCCGGGACGGCGCTGCAGCGACCGCGGACGAAGCTCGCTCACCGCGGCTCGCCGGCGATCCCGTCGGCGGTCGAGACGATCCCGATCGAGACGCCCGCCGGCAGGATCACGCCCCGTGTGATCAGTTCGGCCTCGAGCCGCATCGGCTGTTCGAGCACCCGGTTCAGCGCCCGCGGCGTGAGCCGCAGATCGGGCCGCTCACCGGCGTCGTCGCGACGGCGCGCGAGCAGCCGCACGGCAGCGATCGGCGGCAGCAGCAGCGAGTTGAAGTAGCTCCAGGCGGACGGCGCCCAGCCGCATTCGCGCAGGCGCTCGCGCAGCTGGCGCAGCGTATATCGGCGCAGATGGTGATGCTCGGCGTCGTGCCGGCTCCACAGCCAGCGGTAGGCGGGGACCGTCGTGAGCAGCCGCCCCCCGGGCGCCGCGACGCGTCGCAGCTCGCGCAGCGCCGCGCGGTCGTCGCGGAGATGCTCGAGCACGTCGGTGGCCAGGATCAGGTCGAACGAGCCATCCTCGAACGGCAGCGCCTCGATCGGCGCCTCGCGGACCGCCTCGATCCCGCGCCGGCGGCAGAACTCGATCGCCTCCGGCGAGGAGTCCACGCCGGTGGCGCTGCCAAGCATGCCGAACTCGAGCAGGTTGTGACCGGTGCCGCAGCCGGCGTCGAGCACCCGCAATCCCCCCGCCGGCACTCGGCCCCGGCGCAGCAGCGCCCACAGGACCGCCCGCCGCCCCGCGAACCACCAGTGACTGCCTTCCAGCTCGTATTGCTCGCGGTACGCCTGCTGCTCCAAGGCGCGCGATTGTAAGTCCGCGGCTGGCTGCGCGCGGCTCCACGCGCGGCTGGCTGCGCGCGGCTCCGCGGAAGTACTCTCCGCACGTATGAACTCGGCGCTGCCCGGCGAGGAGCCGCTGCTCTCGGTCGTCGTTCCGGTGTTCAACGAAGAGGCGGGGCTGCCCGAGCTGCACCGGCGGCTGAGCGAGGCGCTCGGGGCTCTCGACGGGCCCGGCGAGGTCGTGTACGTGGACGACGGCTCGACGGACCGTTCCGCCGGGTTGATCTCCGGCTGGGTGCAGGAGGGCCCCGTCGAGGCCACGCTGGTGAAGCTGTCGCGCAACTTCGGCATGGAGATCGCGATGTCCGCGGGCCTCGACCACGCGCGCGGACGGTACGTGGCGCTGATGCACGCAGATCTTCAGGATCCGCCGGAGCTGCTGCCGGAGATGCTGGCGGCGGTGATCGCCGGCGCCGACGTGGCATACGCGCGGCGGATCGGACGCGAGGAGAGCCGGCTCAAACGAACCCTGGCGACCGCCTTCTACGGCTTGATGCGGCGGATCGCGCGCGTCCCCTACCAGGGGCAGGCGGGCGACTTCCGGGTGATGTCGCGCCGCGTGGTGGAGGCGATCAGACGGATGCCCGAGCGCCGCCGGTTCCTGCGCGGGCTGGTGGCGTGGGTCGGCTTCGAGCAGGTGCCGGTGGAGTACCGCCGCGCGGGGCGCCAGAGCGGCCGCGGCGCCTCCTATCCCCAGCTGCTGGGGCTGGCGCTCGAGGCGCTCACCGCCTTCTCCGACGTGCCGCTGCAGCTGGCGACGCTGTTCGGCATCCTGATCGCCCAGCTGAGCGCGCTCGGCGCGATCGTGATCCTGGTGCTGCGGCTGGCCGGGACGGTGCATCCCGGAGCGTGGGTGTGGGTGCTCGTGGCGGTGCTGTTCCTCTCGGGCGTTCAGCTGACGACGGTCGGGATCCTCGGGCGCTACATGGCGCGCGTCCACGCCGAGGTGCTGGCGCGCCCGCTGTACCTGGTCGACAGCGTGGTTCGCCGCCGGTGACTGCCGCCTCGGTCGGGCTGCAGGAGGTGTGGGAGCGGCCCGCCGCTCGGGCCGCGCGCCCCCGGCTCGAGACGGTGTGGCCGCTCGGGCTGTACGCGCTCCTGTCAGCCCTGATGTTCGGGATCCCGGTGATCGGGCACCTCGGCACTCGGGCGATCGCCTCCGACCCGATCGACTCGAGCCAGTTCATGTGGTTCCTCGCATGGTGGCCGCACGCGCTCCTGCACGGGCTGAACCCGTTCGTCACGCACGTGATCTTCGTGCCGCAGGGCTTCAACCTGACGTGGTCGACGGCGATGCCCGGGCCCGCCGTCCTGCTGGCGCCGATCACGCTCGCGTTCAGCCCGGCCGTCACCTACAACCTGATCCAGCTGGTCTCGCCGGCGCTGGCCGGATGGACCGCGTTCCTGCTCTGCCGCCACGTCACGGGCCGGCTGTGGCCGTCGCTGGCGGGGGGCTACCTGTTCGGGTTCTCGCCCTACATGCTGATCCACCTGACCGGCGGCCCGTATCTCGCGCTCGTCGCGCTGCTGCCGGTGTTCGTGCTGCTCGTGCTCAAGCGGATCGAGGGCAGCATCGGGCGGCGCGCGTTCGCGATCTGGATGGCGCTCGGGCTGACCGCGCAGTACTCGATCTCGAGCGAGGTGCTGGCCACCGCGACCCTGTTCGGCGGGGTGGCGCTCGTGATCGCATTCATCCTGTTCGCGTCGGTCCGCCGGGAGCTGCTCGACGTGGTCGGGCTGCTGGTGGTGGCCTTCGCCGGGATGGCCGTGCTGATCAGCCCGGCGCTGTACTTCTTCTTCTTCGGCCACCACTACCCGCCCGGGGCGACGTACTTCTCGGCGGACCTGTTCTCGTTCGCGCTGCCACCGCCGCACGTGCTGCTGTCTCGGCAGGCGCCGCCGTTTGCGGGATCGAACACCGAGAACTATCTCGGGCTGCCGCTGATCGCGCTGCTGTGCGCGTTCCTCTGGCAGCAGCGGCGGAGCCGCCGCGCGTGGCTCCTCGGCCTCTGCACGTTGATCGCCGCCGTGCTGTCGCTCGGCGGATATCTGTTCGTCCGCGGCCGGCTGACCTCGGTCCCTGGGCCGTGGCTCGCGCTCTCCCACCTCCCCGTGCTCCGGTACGCGATCGCGATCCGCTTCGCGCTGTTCGTGATCCTCCCCGCGAGCGTGATGTTCGCGCTGTGGCTCAGCGGGCCGGCTGCAACGAAGAGCCGCCGCCTGGTCCGGATCGGGCTGGCGGCGCTGGCGCTGGCGTGCATCTTCCCCGACGTCGGCAGCACGGCGTGGAACACGCCCGTGAAGGATCCGGCCTTCTTCGCCGGCGGCGCCTACCGGGGCTACCTGAAGCCCACCGATCACGTGCTGACCGTTCCGGCGTGGGGTCCGAACGAGCGCTGGCAGGCCGACACCGGCTTCAAGTTCGATCTCGCGGACGGCTATGCCGGCAACCCGTTTCCGACGAGCTACAGCCGCTACCCGACCTGGCGGACCCTGCTCACCGGCCGGCTCGAGCCCGGTTACGCGGCGGACCTGCGTCAGTTCGTCGCGGCGAAGGGCGTGACGGCGATCGTGGTCGACGAGACCGCGCCGGGACCGTGGCGCCAGCTCTTCGGATCGCTGGGCGCCCGTCCGGTGTCCGTCGGCGGGGTGCTCTTGTATCGGCTCGCCCGCCCATCGGGAAAAGGCGCATAGACTTCGCCGATGGCTGGGCGCGCCCCCTCGATCTCCGTGATCGTTCCTGTGTTCAACGAGGCGGAGGAGATCGAGACGATCGTGCCGGCGGTCCGCGAGGCGCTGGGCGAGCGCGGCGGCGAGTGGGAGCTGATCGTCGTCGACAACGCCAGCGACGACGACACGGTGGCGCGCATGCAGGGGTTCCTCGAGGATCCGCGCATCCGCCTGCTGCGCAACGAGCGCAATCGCGGCAAGGGTTATTCGGTACGTCGCGGGATGCTCCAGGCGACCGGCGAGCTGCGGCTGATGTGCGACGCCGACTGCACGCCCTCGCTTGCCTCGCTGTCGGCGATGGAGTCGCTGATCGGCCGCTGCGACGTCGTGGCCGGGGCGCGCAACGCCCGCGACTCGCAGGTTGCGCGCTATCAGCCGCTCCAGCGCCGCGCCGCCAGCCTCGGCTTCATCTTCCTCTGCCGGCGAGTGATGGGCGAGCCGCTGCGCGACGTGTTCTGCGGCTTCAAGCTGTTCAGCGCCGCCGCAGCCCGCGACGTGTTCTCGCGCTCCCGGGTCGACGGGTGGGCGTTCGACGCCGAGGCGCTGGCGCTCGCGCGGGCGCTCGGCTACCGCGTCGCCCCCTGCGGGATCGCCTGGTCGCACCGGCCCGGCTCGCGCCTCTCGATGGCGCGGGTGGTGATCCCGGTGCTGCGCGAGCTGGTGGCGACCCGGCGCTACGTCCGCGCGGTCGGGTCGCGGGCGCGGCAGGTCCCCGGCGATGAGCTGCCGGCGGCCGCCGCAGTTGCGGTGCAGCCGCCGGCGAGCCCACGCCCCCGCTAGCTCTTGCTAGCGCTCCAGGAGCCCCCACCTCGCGGCGTCTGGTAGTTCCCGGACATCGAGCCGCCTGAGACGGTGCCGTTGTAGACGGCACCGCTCACCGTCCCGAACTTGATCGCGCCGCCGCTGACCGATCCGCTGATCCCGGTCGTCTCGGGCGGATCGGACAGGGTGATCTTGCCGCTCAGGCTCGAGCCCGACTCGGTCCAGCTCAGGTTGAACGTGCCGCTGAATGCGCCGTCGTACTTCCCCGCCCACTTGCCGGACAGCGCGCCGGCCTTGGCGCTCGCCGCCGGTGCGCGGGCCGAGGAGTGGGTGGCGGAGCTCTGCGCCGTGACGTGCGTGCTCGACGAGGGCGGGGTCGACGACTGCGGGGTCGTCGAGCCGCCGCCGCCACTCCCGCCGCAACCCGCGAGGAGCAGTGCCAGCAGCGACACCGCCGCGCCCAGCAGCACCGGCGTGACCCGAGCCCTGCTCGCCAGCACGAGGAGTGCCGCGCTCAGCACGACCGCGCCCCAGAAGCCGAGGCCGAACAGGCTGAAATGCACGTTGAACAGGAACTTGAGCCCGACGAACAGCGCGGCGAGCGCGCCCAGCGCCAGGCGGGTGGTGGTCCGGCTGCCGGCGAGTGCGGGCACCCTCGTCCGCGGCGAGAGCCGCTCGACGGCGAGGTCGGCGATCAGCGCCAGCAGCGCCAGGACGGCCAGTACTCCCAGCCATCCATCCGGCGCACCCATGGCCGTGCTCGTCACCGAGATGGGGCCGAGGCTCACGTCGAACCACGGCAGGAACAGCAGGTCGATCACCAGCAGGATCGCGACGCCGCCAAGGATCCAGTCATCCCGCTTGACGTTGTCCAGGGTCATCTGGTCCTCCCTTTGTATGAAACGGTTGTGGGTGGCGATGGAGGATCGAAAGCAGCTGCTGGGTGTCATGGAAGGTGGCCTGGTAGCCGGTCGCCACCTCCTCCACGATTCCCCGCAGACGCTGGTCGTCAGGCTGGGCTTCCAGCCCTGGCCTGTACACCCGTACGACGAACGTCTCCATCGCAGGGCACTGTCGACCCGGGCCCTTCGAGCGGGCTTAGAGCCGTCTTAAGGTCGGGCGTCGAGCGTCCGCGCGAGCGGCACGGGCGGGATCGCGAGCTCCGCCATGCGCCGGGCATAGACCGCGTGCTGGCGGCGCGCCTCGCCGTAGCGGCGCAGGCGCAGCTGCCCGCCGAGGAGCGCCACCCAGGCGTCCGCGTCGTAGGGGTCGCGCTCCAGCAGCCGGCGCAGGCATCGGATCGCGTCCTCCTCGTCGTCGCGTCGCAGGGCCGCGCGGGCGAGCAGGCGCGTGACCTCCTGCGCCGCCGAGCGAGCCTCCTCGCGGCAGTCCACGGCCCAGTCCTCGTAGAGGTCCTCCTCGAGGAAGTCGCCCGCATAGAGTTTCTCGGCATGGCGCAGCTTGGGCTCGGCTTCATCCCACTCTTCCCGCGAGGCGAGCGCCACGCCGCCGGCGGCGGCGTCCAGGAACGCGGCCACGTCGAGGCTCACCCGTTCGATCCGCAGCGCAAGCGACTGGTTGTCGGCCGCGATGAAGTGGTCGGGTGGATGCGCGCGCTGTGGGTCGAGCACCTTTCGCAGCGTGCTCAGCGCCACTGAAAGCCGATTCGCCAGCGGCGCGGCGTCCGCTTCATGCCAGAGGGCCTCGGCGGCGGCGTCCCGCGTGAGCGGCCGGCCACGGCGAGCGGCGAGGATCTTCAGCAGATCGCGCGCCTTGCGCGATTGCCAAGCGACCGCGGGGATCGCCTGTCCGTCCCGCGCCACCGCGAAGCGGCCGAGCGTCGTGATCGCCAGCGCCTCGGGCCGCCCCCGAGCGCGGAGCAGGAGCCCGGCCACGCCGAGCTCGGGGTGCACGCCGCGCCGCGCCAGCTCCTCGCGAAGCTCCGTCACACGCCTCGCATCACCGCGGGTGGCCGCGAGCGCGAGCTCGGCACGGCGTGTGGAGATCGGGTCCCCGACCTCCGCCCACAGCTCGATCGCGGCCTCGAGCAGGGCGGGGTCGGCGGGCTCGCATGCCACCGCGGCGAGCTCCAGCGCTCGCGCCAGCGACGGGGTGTCAGCCGTGCGACGGGCCTCGGCCTGCGCCTGGGCCGCGAGGCTCGCCGCCCGTTCGCGGTTGCCCGATCTCAGCTCGACCCAGCACCACGCGCACAGCGCGTGCGCCCGCTCCAGGCTGGTCGCTCGCTCCGTGGCCTGGGCCGCGTGGCTGAGCGCCGTCCGGGGATCGTCGTCGGCCATCAGGATCGCCAGTCCGGCCAGCGCGACGACGAGCGAGTGAACGTCGTCGGCCTCCTCGGCGACGCGATAGGCGCGCTCGAGCGATGTGCGGGCGCGCGCGAAGTCGCCGCGCTCGGCGTCGAGCGCGCCCAGTGCGGTGTAGGGGGCGCAGACGAGCAGCGATCCGAGGCGCGTGAACATCTCGATCGCCTGCGAGAGCAGCGCGCGGGCTTCCTCCAGCTCGCCGGTGCGCATCAGCGCCTCCGCCTTGTTGGAGAGCGCGAGGGCGCCAAACAGGTTGTGGCCGGCGCCCGCGCTCAGCGCGAGATCGGCCTCCCTGATCGCCTCCGCATAGTCGCCCTCCTCCGCCGCCCTCGCGCTCAGATTTGCGTGGATCCGCGCGATTTGCACCGAGTCCCCGGCCTTCGCCGCCGCGCTGCGCGCGAGGCGGTACTGCCGCGCGTTTCGCTCGCGATCGCCGCGGCTCGCCGCCGCCAGCGCGACGGCGACGTGCGCGGCGGCACAGGCCGCCGGGTCGCCGCTGGCCTGCGCCTGGGTCAGCGCTACCTCAGCGGTCCGCTCGGCCTGCTCGTTCTCGCCGCGGCCCCACAGGGTGGAGCTGAGCCAGGCCGCGACCAGTGCATCGTCGCTTGACCCGGGACCGTCCCGGTATGCCGCAGAGAGAACCTCCCAAGCCGCCTCGGTCTCCGACCGCAGATACAGGAGCGCGCCGAAGCGCCATGCGATCGCCGCCGGCAGGGGTGCATCGCTGCCACGCCGAATCGCCCCGAACACCTCCAGCGCGCCGTCCCAATCGCCAACCGCGACCAGCGCCTCGGCGAGCACCGCGTCGAGCGCGGGGTCGCCACCGGTCCCCAGGTCCCTGAGCGCCTCCGCCACGCGCGATCCGTAGCCGCGCGTGACCAGCCCGTGTCCGCACCGCGCCAGGAACGAGACGGCTTCGCCACGCGAGCCGGCGACGGCGCACTCGAGCGCCTCCTCGAGCCTGCCGGCGCCCTCGAGCCACGCCGCGGTCCGGCGCCGAATGTCTTCGGCGTCGGCGAGCTCGAGGCGCTCGGCGACCGCACCGCTGAGCACCGGCGAGAGCGCTCGCGCGCCGTGCTCTCCGGACGCCACCAGCAGCCCGCGCGCCTGCAGGCTGTCGAGCTCGGGATCCCCGGCGCCGATCCCGAGCGCGGCGAGCAACCGCGCCTCGACGACGGGCGCGACGCTCGCGACGGCGAGGATGCGCCGGGCGATCGGCTCCTCGCGCTCGATCAGGTCCACCGCGAACTCACGCCACAGCGGCCCGCGCCCGAGGCGCAGCTGCTCGAGTGTCGGACCCCACGCGCTGGGCTCCAGGCGCTCCAGGCGGTCGGCGATCAGCTGCAGCGCGGCGGCCCAGCCGGCGGTCAGCGACCAGCATTCCCGCGCCACCGCGCGCGCGTCCGCGCCCAGCCGCTGCTCCAGGAGCGATGCGGTCTCCTCGGCAGTGAAGGCCAGGTCCGGCGCGTTGAGCTCGAGCAGCTCGCCGCGGCCGCGGGCCGATCCGAGCCTGAGCGCGGGGACCCGACGGCCGCTCAGCACCACGTGCAGGCGCGAGGGCGCCTGCAGGCACAGGGTGCTCAGGAAGTGGCTGGAGGAGTCCTCGTCGGCGAGCTGGTCGACGTCGTCGAGCACCAACAGGAGCTGTCCCTCGCCTGCATCGAGCTCCGCGCAGATCGCGGACGCCTGCGCCTCCGCGAGGCTCCGGCGGTCGGTGGGCCCGATCGCCGCCACCGGCGTCGCCGCGGCGTGGCTCGAGATCAGCGCGCCCGCGACGCGTGGGGCGAGGCTCTCGACCGCCCGGTCCGCGGCGTTGAGCGCGAGCCGGCGTGACCGCTCGTCCTCCAGCTGGCGCAGCGCCGTCGTCTTCCCGTAGCCGCCGCCCGCCACCACGAGCGTGACCCGCCGATCCCATGCGCCTCCCAGCAGCCGTTCGATACGAGGCCGAGAGAGCACGTGCGAAATTGCACCAGACTCTTCGGGCGCGTCAACCGTCCGCCATCGGTCCTCCGGGCCGGTCGGGCGGCGGTTTAGGCACGGGGCAGCCGGGAAGCCCGGCCATGAGGACGCCGTGAGAGGAGGAGAACGGGAGATGCCAGCAGGACCGAATGATGAGCGGAGTGCCTCCGGGACGCGCGGATCGGTCGACGAGGCGCCGGCGAAGCCGACCAGACTCGGGCTGCGCTCCTGGGGTGGGGTGTTCGGGCGGACCGTCACCGAGTTTCGCGCGGACAACCTGACCGACTGGGCCGCGACGCTCACCTATTACGGTGTGCTCGCGATCTTCCCGGCGCTGATCGCTCTGGTCTCGATCCTCGGACTGATCGGCCATTCCGCGACGCAGCCGCTGATCAACAACCTCGGCAAGCTCGCGCCCGGGGCCGCGCGACAGATCTTCACGAGCGCGATCCACAACCTCCAGCACGGCCGGGGTACGGCCGGTCTGCTGTTCGTCGTCGGGCTCGCCGGGGCGATCTGGTCCGCGTCTGGCTACATCGCGGCATTCACGCGCGCGTCGAACGCGATCTACGACGTCGACGAGGGACGGCCGTTCTGGATCACGATCCCGGTCAGGCTCGCGGTCACGGTCGTCCTGCTGGTGCTGCTGGCGTTGAGCGCATTTGCGGTCGTGATCACCGGTGGCTTGGCGAGCCAGGTCGGCAAGCTGCTGGGCATCGGGAGCACCGCGGTCACGATCTGGGACATCGCCAAGTGGCCGGTGCTGCTGCTGATCGTGAGCTTTATGTTCTCGATCCTCTATTGGGCGGCGCCGAACGTCAGGCATCCGGGCTTCAGGTGGCTGAGTCCCGGCGGCGTGGTCGCGGTGGCGGTCTGGGTGATCGCCTCCGGCGCGTTCGCGCTCTACGTGGCGAGCTTCTCGTCCTACAACAAGACGTACGGGGCGCTGGCGGCGGTCGTGATCTTCCTGGTGTGGCTGTGGATCTCCAACATCGCCGTGCTCGTGGGCGCGGAGCTCAACGCCGAGCTGGAGCGCGGCCGCCAGATCCAGGCGGGCCATCCCGCCGATCGCGAACCGTTCGTCGAGCCGCGTAAGCGCTCGCGTCAGCAGCGTGAGGAGATTCGCGCCTGACCGGTGCCGGCGCGCTCAGCGGGTGCGCAGGCTGCGCCACAGGGCGGCGGCCAGCAGCCCGAGCGCGGCGACCGCCACGTAGTGGGCGCCCATGTGCGCGACCGCGTAGCCGTAGTGGTTGCCGCCCGACTCCTGCCCGGTGTGCACCAGGTACAGGATCGGCACGACGACCGCCAGCAGCGCGGTGGCGAGCAACGTGAGGGCGCCCGCCCCTACCCGGCGCCAGGCGACGAACGCGATCGCCGGCAGCGAGACGATTCCGGGGACGATCCCGAAGACGAACCCGAACACCACGGCGCCCGCGAGCACGAGGACAGCCGTTCGCACAGGGCTGCGGGCGCGCACGGGGCGGGCGGCAGCTCGGGAGGCCTCGGTCCTCTCACCCCACTGCGCAGTCCGCCGGCCCGAGCGCCGGCGCTGCCAGGCGCCGGCGGCGATCAGGATCAGGCACAGCACCGCACCGGCGCCGGAGAGGATGTACCCGACCGCGGCCAGCCGGTTGGGCGCGAACGCGAAGTGCACGTCGCGGCATCCCTGGCCTACCGGCCAGCCGTTCGCGTAGCCGTCGATCGGGATCGGCGCTCCAACCGAGCGGCCGTTGCAGAACGCCTGCCAGCCGCTGTTGTATCCCTCGCCCAGCACGAGCCAGGAGGGGGCACGCACGCTGACGCGGACGTGGTCGTAGGACCCGCGGCCCGCGACGCCGGGACCCAGGACCGAGCCGGCTCCCGCCGCCGTCGCCGCCGAGATCGGTGCCGGGGAGTACAGGCGCAGCTCGTCGAGCGCCAGCGGCCCGGGCAGGACCGACAGCTGGTGCATGCCGGTGCCGAGCGCGAGCGCGCTCCCGCAGGACACGGCCCGAAGCGGGGTGCCCTGCTCGAACGAAGCGCTCGAGCCGTCCACGCGCAGCGCCAGGACGCGGCCGTCGACGCGGACCGCGGCCGTGCCGCAGGGCGCGGAAAACCCAGCATTGGACTTCGTCCTGACGGCGGGCAAGCCCCCGATCCCCTCGATCTCCGCGATCCCCACGGCCCGCTCGTCACCCGCGCTCGCGCCCGCGGGGGCCTGCGCGGCGACGATCTCGATCCTGAGCGAGCGCGCGCGCACCGGGCCCGGGAGCCGCACGAAGTCGCCGGCCGAGACCCGCAGCGGCCCTGTCGCGCCGCCGGGCCACAGCACCCGCACGAGCGTCGGCCGGCGTACCGCAAGTGCCGGTGGGCGCAATCGCAGCACCGAGACGCGCAACGAGGCCGGGGCGGTCACCTGGATCCAAGCCGGCGTCCCCGGCTGCCAGTCCCCGATCCACGCAGTCGCGGCGCTGCCGTCGAGCGCCATCGAGGCGCGGTAGCGCGGCTCCCCGTCGAAGCGGCTCGAGGAGGTCGCGCGCACCGCGCCGGCATAACCGGCCAGGCGATCAAGCTGATCGTCGGGGGTCTGTGAGAACGGCGCGGCCCACGCCACCGCGGTGAAGCTGCGGGGCACGGGCAGCTCGAACGAACGGCGCATGGTCGCCTCGGCGTCGCCGGGTTGGTGCACATCGCCGGCCGACCACGGCCCGTGCGCGACGTCACGGCGGTAGGGCTCATCGCCGGTGCTCCGCTCGAACAGGTAGCTCACGCCCACGTGCGCGAGCGACTGGCCGCGCAGGGCGGCGGCGGCGTCGAGCGGAAGGCGCAGCGACTGACCCGCGCGGATCCCCGGGATTCGCAGCTCCCTGATCCCCCCGGCACCCGCCTTCGCGCCGGCCACGGGCGGGCCGACGTCCACCAGCGAGACCCTGAGGCCGGCGACCGCCCGCAATCCGAGCTGCAGCCGGTTGAACCCGGGGTGGAGCGCGAACACCCGTCCCGCGATCGAGACGCTGCGCACCTCGCCGCCGGCGTCCGAGTATGGGTCGAGGTCGATGTAGGGGACGTCGCGCGGCGCGCGGAAGTCGACCTGGAGCCAGCGGCTGCCGGCGCCGAGCGTGGGGTCCGCCAGCCACGCGGTGGCGCTCGAGCCGTCGATCGCGGCGAACGGCGCGTGCTCGGGGAACTGCGGATTGAGCGGCGAGTACGGCGCCTCGACCGAGCTCACGCCGGAGTAGCTCGCGACCGTCTGGAAGTCGGGACCGCGGCCGACCGGATCGAGGATGTAGCCATCGGCGCTGACGGTCTGCGCGGCCGTCAGCACGGGGCCCCGGTTCTGCTCGAGCGACGCGGCGACGAACGCCTGCCGGCGGTTGGAGTCGCTGATCACGAGCTGGCCGCCCGCGCGCAGAGCGTCGCGCAGCTGCACGACGCTCAGGTCGCCGCTGTAGAGGACGGCGCGGTCGGCGGGCAGCGCGCCGAACGCGGCCAGTCCGGCGAGGGCCCCCGCCGACCCGTCGACGACCAGCGGCTGCGCGCGCGGCTCGATCCGCACCAGCGGACGTGCCGATGGCAGGTCATAGCGGCGCACCTGCGGCAGCGCGACCGGCGGCCCCACGCCGGTCGGCGAGAAGCTCGAGACCGGACCGTAGGAGCGGGTGGCATTTCCGAACCCCGGTTGTGCCGACAGGACCGCAGCCGCATCCGCGGGCGCGGGGGCGTCGCTTCGCGCGAGGTCATCGTCCGTGCCGCTGATGACCGAGCGCACGCCGATCAGCGACAGCAGCGGCGGCAGCGCTCCGGGCAGCAGTCGCTGCTGGTGCACGAGCGAGTCGATCGTCCAGAGCAGGTCGGTCGCGCGCAGGTCGGCGTACGGGACCTCGGCCCGCTCGGCGACCGGACGCCTGGACAGCGCCGGCAGGATCGGGTCGACCGTGCCGCCCCACGTGTAGAACGAGAACAGGTCGCCGGGCAGCACGATCGCCCGAGCGTTCGCGGGCAGCTGCCGGTCCAGATCGGTCGCGGCCCGGCGCCACGCCGCGGGCACGCGCTTGAAGGAGACCTGCGGGTCCTGGGCGCGCCCGGTGGCCAGGGGCCACGCCGCCAGCACGAGGATCGCGAGCCCGCCGAGCGCCGCCGCCGAGCGAGCGAGCACAGCGCGCCGCCCGCCGAGCCGGGACCATACCTCCTCGCCGGCGGCGCCCGCCAGGCACGCCAGCGCCACCGCCAGCAGAGGCCCCGCCTTGTAGGAGGCGCGCAGGAACTGCACCGCGCTGACGTGGTTGTAGGTGAAGTACAGCCCGTGGCGCAGCGGCGTGCCCTCGGGGAAGCCGGCCATCATGATCAGCACGGCGATCAGCGCCAGGCCGAGGAAGAACGGTCCGTAGCGCCAGCGCCGGGTCCACACGAACCCCCCGAGTGCGAGCGCCGGCAGCAGCAGCGACGCGACCACGACCGGGGCGGAGAAGAGCAGCGTGGTGGAGTCGGCGAAGTAGGGAATCGCGCGGCCCGCGAAGCCGATCCCCACGTACGAGAGCCAGAAGCTCATCAGCCGCAGGCTCTCGGTCGCGCTGGTGGTCCCCCAGACCGTGCCCGGCTGCTCGGTGAAGTGCAGGAAGTTGATCCCGTAGGAGGACTGCACGTACGCGGGGACGACCCACCACAGCGAGACGATCACCGCGATCGGGACCGTCCGCAGCAGGAACGCGCGGGCGTCCCACCAGTCCACCTCGCTCGTGAACGCGGCCTCGTAGAGCAGCAGCAGGACCGGCCCGAGCAGCATCCAGGCCGTGACGGCGCCGTTGATGCCGCCGCCCGAGGCGGTCACGAGCAACGCGACGAAGGCGGGCCAGCGCCATCCGCGCGACTCGCGCAGGCCGCGGTGGACCGCCAGCATCAGCCACGGCAGGGCGGCATAGGCGAGGAACGTGACCGTGGTCCGGTTCGCGTAGGTCACCACGAACGGGTTGAGCAGCGTGACCGCGCCGGCGACCAGCTGCGCGAGCCGCGCCGGGCCTCCGAGCAGCCCGCGCAGGAGCCGTGCCACGCCCCATGCCGCGAGCGCCAGGACCGCGCCCAGCCACAGGCGCTGCACGACCCAGTCCGAGAGCCCGAGCGCGTGGCCGAGCGCGAAGAACGGCCCCATCGGGAACAGGTAGCCAGCCTGCTGGCCGGACTGAACGTCCCCCAGCTGGCCCGTCGAGGTCCACATCGAGGCGACATCCGCAAGGAAGCGGCCCGGGTCGACATGCAGGTTGATCTTCGTGTCGGCGCTCGCCATCCCCGGCCGCTGGACGAACGCGAGCACGAACGCTGCCGCCGCGAGCAGCACGGGGATGAGAGCTTCCCGACGTCGCTCGCGCATGCGGCGGGAGGTTATGGGCCAGGGCGACCGGGGTGGCATCCGCCGTCGCCGCGCCGTAGGGTGTGGGCATGGCCCGCGGCGTCTGGGTGACGATCCCGACCTTCAACGAGGTCGAGAACCTCGAGCGGATCGTCCGAGACGCCCTCGAGCAGCTCGAGCGCTGCGTCCCGGGCGACCATCGGGTGCTGATCGTCGACGATGCCTCGCCGGACGGCACCGGCCAGCTCGGTGACCGGCTCGCGGCGGAGCTCCCCGCGGTGGAGGTGCTGCACCGCGCCGGCAAGCAGGGCCTCGGGCGCGCCTACCTCGCGGGGTTCGAGCGCGCGCTGGCCGGCGGCGCGGAGCTCGTGATCGTGATGGACGCGGACTACTCGCACGATCCGCGCTACCTCCCGCAGCTGCTGAGCGCGGCGGACGGCAGCGACCTCGTGCTGGGCTCCCGCTACGTCCCGGGCGGCGCGATCGTGCAGTGGCCGCCCGTGCGGCGGCTGCTCAGCCGCGCCGGCTCGCTCTATGCGCGCCTGATCCTCGGCGTGGGCGTGCGCGATCTCACGGGTGGCTTTCGCTGCATCAGGCGCGAGGTGCTCGAGCGAGTGGAGCTCGCGACGCTGCGCTCGCAGGGCTACGTCTTCAACATCGAGCTGACCTACCGCGCGCTGCGCGCGGGGTTCCGCGTGCGCGAGATCCCGATCGTGTTCCACGACCGCACGATCGGCGAGAGCAAGATCTCGCTGCCGATCGCGTTCGAGGCGCTGTGGCTGGTGCCGCTGCTCCGGTTTCCGCAGCTGCGGCGGATCTGGCCGGTCTCGGGCGCGCCCGCCGCGAACGGCTCGTCAGTACGGCCACGGGCCTTCGCGGTGGCCCAGCAGGCGCGCAAGCGCCGGCGCGCGCGCGACGATGGCGAGCTTGACCAGCAGGTTGCGCACGAAGTACGGCACGCCCGTTAGCTGGCGCGCGAGATTGGCCGCGACTTCGCCCGCGCCCAGCTCCGCGCGCCGGTAGCGCGCCAGCGAGCCGCGCCTGCCCTCGTAGCGCCAGCGCCGCGAGCCCACGAGCAGCCGCAGCTGCGCGAGCATCACGCCGATCGCGTTGAAGGAGTCGTGGATCAGCATCGTCCCGCCGGGATTGACGCGCTCGCCCCAGCGGTCGATGTCCGCCCTGGCCGGCGCATAGCGATGCGCGCCGTCGACGTAGAGCAGGTCGACGCTCCCGTTGACGGCGGCCAACGCGTCATCCGAGGGCAGGCGCACGTGCCGGACCCGATCGGCGATCCCGGCGCGAGCGAGGTTGGCGGTGAACGCCTCGAAGTCGAGCTCGCCGGCCGCGGCGTCGGGCGCGATCTCCTGCGGTCCGCGATCGCCGCCCCCGTGCGGGTCGATCGCGATCAGCTCGACGCCGTCGCGGCGCGCGCTCGCCAGCACGATCGTCGAGCGGCCGTGGAACGAGCCGATCTCGACGATCCTCCCGGGCGCTCTCACCGCGCCGGCGGCCTCCCACAGCCAGCGGGCCTGCTCGTCGGTCAGCCATCCCTGGACGCCCTCGAGCAGGCGCAGCGAATCCGCGAAGCTCACGCCGCGAGCGCGCGGGTGGCCCGCTGCTGCACGACCGCCAGCGTCGTCGCCGCGGTGCGGTCCCAGGTGAAGGTCTGGGCGCGGGACAGCGCGTTCTGGCCGAGGCGCTCGCGCTGCCCGCGATCCTCGAGCAGGTCGCGGACCCGGACCGCCAGGTCGGCCGGGTCGCGCGCGAGCACGCCGGTCTCGCCGTCGACGATCGACTCGCGCAGGCCACCGACCGCGATCGCCGCGCTCGGGGTCCCGCACAGCGCGGCCTCCATCACGGTCAGCGACCAGCCCTCCGACATCGAGGCGGTGACGTGCAGCCAGGCGCGCCGGTAGAGGTCGCCCTTGGCCTGCTCGTCGACGTAGCCGTGGACGCGCACGCGGGCGCCGAGGTTGCGCCTGGAGATCTCGTCGTCGAGGGTCTCGCCGTGGTCGCCCTGGCCCGCGATGTCGAGCGTCACGCCCGGCAGCTCGGTGAGCATGTCGAGCAGTACCTCGATCCGCTTGTAGGCCTTCAGCCGCCCGACGTACAGCAGCGTCGGCTCGGCTGCGCGCTCGCCGGGATAGAGGACCTCAGATTCGACGCCGCAGTACGCGATCGTGATGTGCTCGGAGGGAATCCCGTCGATCGAGATCAGCTCCTGACGGGCCGAGTCCGAGATCGTCAGAAATGGGACCCTGCGGTACAGCAGCCGCAGCGGTAGCTCCTCGAGCACCGCCGCCAGCACGCGGCCCCGCCGCCTGCCGAACTCGCCCACGAACAGGGCCCGATGAGGATGGTTGACGAGCGCGACGCGAGGCCTGCGCAGCCACAGCGGGGTCAAGAACGTGATCCCGTTGATCACCTCGAAGACGACGTCCGCCTCGCGGCCCAGCCCTCGCATCACGGCCCACGCGGCGCGCGGGAACACCGAGCCGCGTCCGCCCATGCGGTGTACGACCAGGTTCTCCTCCACCTGCTCCACCGGCCGGCAGCCCGGGTACTCGCCCGCGACCAGCGTCACGTGGTGACCCCAGCGAGCCCAGCGGACGATGTTCTCGTACACGTTCGCGCCGGTGCCGCCGCCCTGCGGATGGGTCCAGTCGCGATCCGCGAGCACCAGGATCCGCAGCGGCCTGCTGCCGTCCGCGGCAGCGGGCAGGGGACCCCCCTGGCGTTCCTCGGGAGTCAGCGGTGCCCTCTGCGCTTCCACGCCGATTCCGCCTTCCATTCGCCGCGAACGCTACCTGACCACCTCCGGGGATGAACGCTCCCTCAGCGGACAGATACGATCGGCCGGTGCAGAGCGCCACGACGTCGGCCGCCGCCCCGCCGGGCAGCGGCTCGCGGGCGCCGGCGCTCGCGCGAGCGTGGCGGCTGGCGAGCGCGCGCCCCGCCCTCGCAGCGGCCGTGATCTACGCGGTCCTGGCGGTCGTGATGGTCGGGCAGGGCCTGCTCCCGGGTCGCGCGCTGACGAGCTCGGACGGGCTGCTCAGCGCGGTGCCGTGGCTGAGCTCGAAGCCCGCGAGCGTCCCCGGGCTTGGCACGAACTACGAGCTCGCCGACGCCTCGACCGTATTTCAGCCGCTGCTGCAGTACACGCGCTCGCAGTGGCCGAGCGTGCCGCTCTGGAACCCGTACCTGATGGCCGGCCGCCCACTGCTGGCCGACGGGCAATCGGCGGTGTTCTCGCCCTTCAGCGTGCCGTCGTATCTGCTGCCGTTCTGGAAGTCGCTGGCGGTGGCGGCGATCCTGAAGCTGTTCCTCGGCGCGTTCGGCGCGTACGTGCTGGGCCGGGTGCTCGGGATGCGCTTTGCCGGCGCGCTGCTCAGCGGGGTGGTGTTCGCGTTCGGGACCTTCTTCGTGGTGTGGCTGGCGTGGCCGCTGTCGAGCGTGTTCGCGTTCATCCCGTGGACGCTGGCGATGACCGAGCTGCTCGTCCGCCGCCCGGGGCGGCTGACCGTGGCCGGCCTGGCGGCGGTGATCGGGCTGCAGTTCCTCGGCGGCCATCCCGAGTCGAGCTTCCACCTCTGCTTCACGGCCGTCGTGTTCTTCGTGTTCAGGGCGCTGCTGCACCGCCACCGGCGAGGCCTGCCGGCGCGGGCCCTGCTGCGGCCCGCAGGCGCATTCGCGCTCGCGCTCCTCGCCGGCGCCGCGCTCGCCGCGCTGATGCTCGCGCCGTTCGCGGAGTTCGTGCTGCACTCGGGGGACCTCTCGCATCGCGTCAACGCCGCCGCCGGCTACTGGCCGCGCCAGTACATCGGCGCGCTCTTCCTGCACGACTACTGGGGGCGTCCCACCGCGCTCGACCTCTCCCCGTTCATGCAGGTTCGCGGCTGGTATGCGGGCGCGGCCACGCTCACGCTGGTGGCCGCCGCCCTGATCATGCGGCGCAGCGCCGAACGGATCGCGCTCGTGCTCTACGCGGCGTTCTGCACCTGCATGGTGATCGGGATCCCGCCGGTGTTCGGCATCGTCTCGAGCCTGCCGGGGTTCAACGCCGCCCACAACGAGCGGCTGCTGATCTACGTGCTCCTGTGCATCGCGCTGCTGGCAGGCTGGGGTCTCGACGATCTGAGCGCGCTGCGGGCACCGCCACGGATCGCCCGCCGCGCGGTGATCGGCGCCTCGGCCGTGCTGCTGTGCGTCCCGATCGTGTGGATGCTCGCCGCGGGCACGCTCGACGGGCACGAGCTCGGCGCAGGCCTCAGGGTCGCCTGGGGCTTCGAGCACCCGGTCGTCCCGCCGCCGTTCGTCAACGTCCTCGGCACGGTCAGCGCCAAGGTCGTCCGCGACAGCGCGCTCGAGATCTGGCTGCCGTTCGCGGCCGGGGCACTCGCGCTGGTCGCCCTGCGCCTGCGCCGGCGCCGGCCCCTGCCGGCGGGCCTGTTCGCCGGGCTGATGGTGGCGCTGATCGCGCTCGACCTGTTCCGCGCGAACATGGGCTTCAACCCGGCGATCCCGGAGCGATACGCCCAGCCGCCCACGACCGGAGCGATCCGCTACCTGGAGAGCCGGCGGCCGCAGCGCTTCATCGGCGTCAGCGGCTCGAACCTGAGCCAGCCGCTGCCGGCCGACCTCGCGATGCGCTTTGGACTGTATGACGCGCGCGGATACGACTTCCCCGTCGAGAAGCGCTTCGACGCGCTCTGGCGGCGAAGCGTCGCGCCGGGGCTCGGAGCCTTCACGCAGCCCGAGGAGTTCGCGACCGCGACGCCGGCCGCGCTGCGCGCGCTCGACCTGCTGAGCGTCTCGGACCTGGTCGAAGGGCCGCTGCAGGCGCGGCTGGCGCCGCCGACCGCATCCGGCCTGCGCGTTGCCTACAAGAACGCGGACGCGGTCGTGTACGCCAACGCCAACGCGCTCCCGCGCGTGTTCCTGGTCGACCACCAGCAGCTCGTCGCGAACGACTCCCAGGCGCTCGACGCCGTCACCGCGCCCGGCTTTGACCGGCGCGGCGTGGCCGTCAGCGAGTCGCCGCTCCCAGGGCTTGCGCAGGCGAGCAGCGCGTCGGCGCCGCCGGGGGCCAGCGCGCGCCTGGTCTCCTATGGCGCTCAGCGGATCGAGGTCGTCGCCGACGCCCCCGGCCGCACGCTGCTGATCCTGACCGACGACTACTACCCGGGCTGGACGGTCTCGGTCGACGGGCGCGCGAGCACGGTCCAGCGCGTCGACTACCTGCTGCGCGGCGTCAGCCTGCCGGCGGGGCGGCACACGATCGTGTTCCGCTACCAGCCCGCGAGCTGGCGGATCGGGCTGCTCCTGAGCGCGCTCACGCTGCTCGCGCTGCTGGGCGCGGTCGCCAGCGTCCTGTTCGCCCGCCGCCGGCAAGCCGTGCGCTGATGGCGCCCGGCGGCTACACGCCGCAGGCGTTCGGCTCCCGGGCGCGGGCGGCGATCGGGGCGCGCGGGCTGCGCGCGGTGGCCGGCGATCTGAGCCGGTGGGGCGCGGCGGCGATCACCGGCGCGCCGTGGACGCTGCGCGGGTCCCACGGCGGCTTCGAGCTCGGCGGTGAGCGCTACCCGTATCTGTTTCACCGCTACAACCGCACCTGGCTGACCGAGCGTGCGGTCGAGGTGCCGGTCGTCCAGCGGCTCGTCGAGCGCCGGGGAAGCGGCCGGATCCTCGAGGTCGGCCACGTGCTCGGGCACTACGGCCCGACCCGGCATCTGGTCGTCGACAAGTACGAGGACGCGCCAGGCGTCCTGAACCGGGATGTCCTCGAGCTCGGCGACATCGGGCCCTTCGACCTGATCGTGGCGATCTCGACGCTCGAGCATGTCGGCTTCGACGAGAGCCCCCGCGATCCCGGCAAGGGGGCCCGCGCCGTGGCGGCGCTGCGCGAGCGCCTGGCGCCCGGCGGCCTGCTGGTGGTGACCGTCCCCGCCGGGTACAACCCCGCCTTCGACGCCTGGATGCGCGGCGCGGGCTTTGGGGCGAGCGCGCTGCGCCGGGTCGCCGGGAGCGCGCGGTGGCTCGAGGTCGATCCGGCCGACGCCTGGGCGGCGCCCTACGACTTCCTGCTCTACCGCGCGCGTGCGGTCGTGTTCGCGTTCATCGACCGCGCGCCCGGATGATCCGCCACAGCGCGAGCATCAGCAGCGTGATCGCGCCGACGCCCACCCAGTGCGCCGCGATCGTCTGGGTGCTGTAGGCGAAGCCGTAGCCGCCCTGGTTGTGCGGGCTGGATGCGAGGTAGATGATCGGGACCGCGATGCCGAGCGCGGCGGCCGCGACCAGTCCCAGCGTCCGCGGCCGATAGCCGCGCCAGATCACGAACGTCAGCAGCAGGAACAGCGCGAAGCCGGCGCGCAGCGCGAACAGGTAGGCCAGCGGGATCGCAGCGACGAGCGCGAGCAGGGCCGCGCGCGGCAGCGGCACCGGGCCGCCCCGCCACGCCGCCATCGACCGCGCGCGCACGCCCGCCGAGAGCCGGCCGGGCCGCCGCAGCGCGCCCGCGAGCAGGAACAGCAGCATCGCGGCGCAGGCCGCGGCCGAGACGATGTAGCTCTCATCGATCCCCGCCTGGGGCCCGAAGGTGAACGACGCTCGCGTGCAGCCCGCCGGCGCCAGCCAGCCGTTCGCGTAGCCGTCGATCACGCGGGGCGCTCCGAGCGAGCGCCCGTCGCAGCTGGCCTTCCAGCCGGCGTCGTAGCTCTCGCCGAGCACCAGCCAGGCCGGACGGTCGAGCGCGAGCCGCACGCCGCCGACGGAGCTGTTGTGGAGCGTTCCCGCGCTCACCACGCGATCGGTGGACCCGAGCGACGCGATCGGGTCCGGCGCCGGCGAGCTCAGCCGCAGCAGGTCGACGCTGAACGGTCCGGGCAGCGCCGCGATGCGCTCGACCCCGGCGTTCAAGGTGACCGTCGCGGGCGCGGTCCCGCCGGCAGCGCAACCGCGCGCCTGCAGCGGCCGGCCCGCATCGAGCTGCGCGACGGTCCCCGCCACCGTCAGAGGCACCGACCGACCACCGGCATCGATCGAGACCGCGCCGCAGCGCGCGTGCAGCGGCCCGGATGCAGGGATCGCCGGCGCGGCCAGCCCCGGCAGCGAGATCGAGCCGATCCCGACCGCCTTGGCCTCGCGCTGGCGCGCGGTGGCGCCGGCTGGGAAGGCAGCTTGCGCGACGGTCAGCGTGAACGTGCGTGCGCGCACCGGCGCGGGCAGCACGACCTCGCCGCTCGGCGACACGACCAGCGGCGCGCTCGCGCCGCCCGGCCAGCTGAGCCGAACGCGCGCGGGGCGCCTGACGGGCAGCGGCGAGGGGCCCAGCCGCAGCTGCGTCACCGTCATCGGCCGCGGCGTGCTCCACGAGATCCAGGGGGCGGGCGCCCGTCCCCCGTCGTCGTACCCGACCCACCCCGTCCGCGATCCCGTCGCGAACGCGCTCGAGGCGCGATAGGCCGGCTGATCCTGGAAGCGGCTCGAGGAGTCGAAGCGGTCGGCGCCGCGATACCCGGCGATCCGGTCGAGCGCCGAGTCGGGCGCGCCGAGGGCCGGGTAGACCCACGCGCCGAGCGAGTAGCTGCGCGTCGCCGGCGCGAACACGATCCGCTGGATCTGTGCCTCCCCGTCGCCGCGGTCGGAGGGGTCGTCGAGCAGCGTGTCGACGCCGTAGGGATTGCGCCGGAATGGCTGGTCGCCCGTGGTCCGCTCGAACACGTAGCTCAGGCTGTCGTGCGCGAGGTTCGCCCCGGCGAGGTCGCGGCCGACCAGGACCGGCGCGCGCAGCCACTGGCGCAGATGCAGGCCAGGGATCCGGATCTCCCGGAAGCCGCCCGCGTCGGCCTTGCCGGTCCTCGGCTTGCGCAAGGCGGTGATCGTGACCCGCAGCGCGCTCACCCCGTGCAGGTTCAGCGGAACGCGAGTCCAGCCGGGACCGAGCGCGTGCGGGATGCCGTTGATGTTGACCTCGGTGACGACGCCGTAGCTGTCGTCGAGCGGGTAGAGGTCGACGTAGGGAACGTCGCGGGGTGACTGGAAGCCGACCTCGATCCAGCGGTCGTAGACGGGCAGGTTCGCGTCGGCCGCCCACGCCGTCTGCAGGTCGCCGTCGAACGCGGAGATCGGGGCAGCCTCGGGAAACTGCAGCTCGCCCGCGAGCGCCGGCGCTCGCAGGTAGCGCGCGCCCTGCAGCGCCGCCACGGTCTGGCCGTCGCTGCCCGCGTTCGTGAACGGGTTGATCTGCGCGGCATTGGGCAGGAGCGGCTGATCGGAGGGGAGCGTCAGCCCCAGGTTCTGCTGGGTGGACTCGGGCAGGAACTCCTGCCGGCGGTTGGAGTCGCCGACGACGAGGTCGGCGCCGGTGGCTGCGAGCGCCCGCAGCTGCGCCGCCGATTGGTCCCCCGCGTAGAAGATCGCGGAGGTCTGCGGCAGCGCCCCGAAGGCCGCCGTGTCGGCGAGCGACTGGGCGCTTCCGTCGAGGACCATCGGCTCCTGGACCGGGTCGAGGTGCACGATCCCGCGCGCGCCCGCGACGTCGTAGCGGCGCACCTCGGGCAGGGCCGTGCCCCCGGTGATGTCGCCCGCCGCCGGGGGATGAACCGCAACCGCCCCGTAGCTGCGCGAGGGCGCGCTCAACCCCTGGCCGCCGAGGACCCGCGCGGCCGCCGCAGGCGGCAGCGCACCGCTGCGCGAGATGTCGTCATCGGCGCCGCTGATGACCGCAGCGGCGCCCATCAGCCGCAGCATCGGGATCAGCTCGCCGGGCAGCAGGCGGTCCTGCTGGACGAGGTCGTCGACCGTCGTCAGCAGGTCGACCGCGTGCAGATCGGAGTACGGGGTCTCGTAGCGGACCGCGACCGGCCGTGAGGTCAGCCGCGGCAGGAGCGCGTCGAGGGTCCCGCCCCAGGTGTAGTAGGCGAAGATCTGACCTGGGAGGACGACCGCGCGCGTGTCGGGCGGAAGCTCGCGATCGAGCCCGCTCGCGGCGCGCTGCCACGCGGTGGGGACGTGCTTGTAGGAGAGCTGGCTGTCGATCGCGTCGCCGCGGACGAGCGGCAGCGCTGCCAGCGCCAGCAGCGCCGCGAGCCCGAGGGGCGCGATCACGAGACCGGCCCGCCGCACCCGGGCGCGCGGCAGGCCGCGGAGCCACGCCACCCCCGCGCGCGCGCCGAGGCCGAGCAATCCCGCGACGCCCACCGCTACCAGCGGGGCGGCCTTGTTGGTCGTCCGCATGAAGCTGAGCACGAAGATGTGCTTGTAGATCCAGACCATCGTGCCCCGCACGGGCGTCCCGTCCGGGAAGCCGGCCGTCTCGATCGTGACCCCGACGACGAGCAGCAGCAACAGCAGCGGCGCGTAGCTGATGCGGCGCATGCGCACGAAGCCCGCCACCGCGAGCGCGGGCAGGACGAGCGAGGCGCCGACCACCAGCGGGTTGAACAGCATCGTCCCGCCGTCTGAGAAGAACGCCCGGCTCACCCCGAACCCGACCCCGATGTACGAGCTCCAGTAGCCCATCAGCCGCAGGTTCTCGGTGAGGCTGTTGGTGCCCCAGATCGTCGCCGGCTGCTCGGTGAACTGGAGGAAGTCGATGCCATAGCGGACGTGCACCAGCACGGGCACGATCCACCACAGCGACACGATCAGGCTGAGGACGCCGGCGCGCAGCAGGAAGCCGCCGGCATCGCGCCAGCGGACGGTCCCGATCCACGGCTCGTAGACCATCAGCACGATCGGCCCGACGAGCATCCAGCCGACGACGGCGGCGTTGACCCCGCCACCGGTCGAGGTCAGGATCAGCGCGAACGCGCTCGCCCACCACCACCCGCGCCACCCGCGCCAGCCGTGCGTCGCCCGCACTCCGTGGTAGGTGATCAGCAGGAGCCAGGGGAGCGCCGCGTAGCCGAGCAGCGTGATGCTCGTACGCGCCGTGAACACGGTCACGTACGGGTTCAGCAGGAAGAACGCGGTCGCGACGACGTGCGCGACCCCGCGCGGACGCCCCACCAGCACGTCCAGCAGCCGCAGCATCCCCCACACCGACAGCGCGAACAAGGCCCCGAGCCACAACCGCTCGACCACCCACGCGCCGAGGCCGAGCGCGTGCAGGACCCAGAAGAACGGGCCCATCGGCCACAGGTAGCCGCTGTACTGGGCGCTGTGGACCTCGCCCAGATCGGTCGTGGGCGTCCACGCCGAGGCGACCGAGGAGAGGAACCGGCCCGGGTCGACGTGCAGGTCGATCTTGGTGTCTGCGGTTGCCCAACCGGGGCGCTGCCAGAACGCCAGCGCGAGCGAGAACGCGACGAACCACAGGGTGATCGCGCGATCGCTCGCGAGCGCGCGCCTCACGGTGACGCGGGCACCGGCGGCGCGAGCTGCGTCTGCGCGAGGCGCGCCAGCCGCGCGAGCGCGGGATCGACCGACTGCGCGGCGAACGCGAGCACGGTCCAGGCGTCGATGTTGCGCGGCTCCGCGACGACCACCTGGCGCGCGATCCGCACCGCCGGGACGGGCCTGCCGGCGCGGGTGAGCGCCTGCGAGCGCAGCAGCGCGACGTTGCGGTCGGGGTTCAGCGTGCCGGCGTTGTCGAGCAGCGCGAGGATGCGTGTGGTCAGCGCCGGCGACGGCGTCCCGGGCTGATCGATCAACGCGGTCGCGCGGTCCTGCTCGCGCGCCTGGTAGGCGCCGAGCGCGAACCACGCACAGGCGATCACGGCGACGGCGAGCAGGCCCCAGCGAAGCAGCGGCATCGGCGGATTATCCAGTCCGGGTGGAGATCGCGCCCTGCCCTCGCAGGCCGATCGGGCCGCGAGCAGCGGGCCGCGAGAGCGCCAACAGCTGTCCCGCGAGGATCGCCGCGACCAGCGTCACGGCCGGCATCTGCCAGTCCCAGTCCAGCGGCGAGTGGGCCAGCCATACGACCAGTGCCGCGATCGGCCCCGCGGCATCCGCGGGCGCCGCGCGGTGCGCCTCGCGCCCCACCAGCGCGATCCCGCCCAGGAATGCCGCCAGCAGCGCCACCCCCACCAGGCCGAGCTCCGCAGCGGTCTGCAGCTCGAGCGAGTGCGCGTCCTGCGCGCCCTCCGCGATCGTCCGGTAGCGCAGCCAGTACACCGCCCAGCCGCCCGCGCCGACCCCCCGCAGCGGCTGGTCGCGGAACGCGCGCGCGGCCACCCGCCAGTACGCGTAGCGGTTGCTCTGCAGTGAGACCAGGCGGGTGGCGCCCGGGGCGAGCGGCTGACCCGATCGTTCCTTGGCTCCGACGAGGATCGCCACGGCGAGGCCGGCGCAGATCACGACCAGCGCCAGCCACGCGGCGCGCCGCGGCAGTCGCAGCTCGCGGCTCTCGCGGGGACCGAGCCGCAGCTGCGCGAGCGCCGACAGCGCCGCGATCACGACCAGCGCCACGAGCACCACCGCGCCTTGGCGCTCGCGTGTCCCAAGCGCACCCGAGAGCGCGGTCACCCCGTGGAAGGGGGCGGCGACGAGCGCCGCGATCGCTCCCCCGACCAGCACGCGCGAGGCCGACAGCAGCTGCGCGCGCCATGGCGAGGCAACGACCAGCGTCACCAGCCCGGCGGCGCAGGCGAACAGCGCTCCGCGGGAGAAGCTCAGGTACAGACCGAGCCCGAGCGGCACCGCGGCGGCTGCGGCCGCCGCCCGCAGCCACGCCTCGCGACGATGCGCGCCCGCGATGCGCGCGCACAGCACGAAGCCGATCGCGGCGAGCTCGCCCATCGCGTTCCAGTAGGTCAGGGGCTGCTCGAGCCGGCCCTGCGCGCTGACCGACTGCGAGAAGTGCAGCAGCCCCGGCAGCAGCCGCTCGGAGATCCCGTAGCCGACGACGATCAGCGCGCCGGCGGCCAGCGCCGGCTCCGCGATCCGCGCCGCACGGGGCTCGCGCAGCAGCGCCGCGGCGGCCAGCAGCGTGCCCAGGTAGAGGAACACGATCTGGCCGGCGTGGTAGGCGCTGCCGGCGATCGGCGCCCAGGTGATCGAGAGCAGCGTCCAGGCGCCGAGCAGCGCCAGGCCGCCGATCGCGAGCCGGCCCTCGCGGCTGCGCGGCAGCACGCCGACCCCGGCCACCACCGCGAGCGCGACGAGCAGCCAGGCGACCGCGCCGGCGAGATTGCGGGGCGAGTCGAAGTAGCCGCCGGAGAAGAACGCCAGCGCCGTCGGCCCCGCGAGCAGCGCGACCCGTGCGGCGGCGAGGCTCGCGGCGCGCACGCCAGACGTCGCGGCGGGGGCCACGCTCAGCGGTGCGGATCGCGCGAGGCGCGGCGGACCAGCCGGGCCGGCGCGAGCGGCTGGCGCGCTCCGGCGAGATCGCGCGGGCGCGGCTCGGTGTCGAGCGCCGACTGGACCTCGGCGAGCATCGCGCGGCGGAAGCTCGCCTCGTCGAAGCGCGCGGCGTTGTGCGCGCATTGGGCCGGATCGACCGCCGCGTCGTCGAACGCGATCACCGCCCGCGCGAGCTCATCGGGCCCGCCCGACCAGAAGCAGCCGGTGACCCCGTCGACCACCGTCTCGAGCGCTCCTCCGCCGCGGCGCGCGATCACCGGCCGGCCGGCAGCCTGGGCCTCGACGGCGGCGATCCCGAACTCCTCGACCGCGGTCACGATCAGCGCCCTGGCGCCCTGCAGGACCTCGGCCACGGTCGCGTCCGGTAGCCGGCCCGCGAAGCGGATCGTGGGGCCGGCAGCTCGCCGCAGGCGGCGCATGTCGGGCCCATCGCCGATCACCACCAGCGGCAGGCGGAGCCGGTTGAACGCCTCGACCGCGACCTCGATCTGCTTGTGGGCGATCAGCTCCGAGACGATCGCGTAGTGCTCGCCCACCGAGCCCGGCGAGAAGCGGGAGGTCTCGACCGGCGGGTAGACCACGTTCGACTCCCGCCCGAAGTAGGTGCGGATCCGCGCCTGCGTGGTGCGCGAGTTGGCGACGTAGAGGTCCGTGCGCTGCGCCGCGATCCAGTCCCATTGGCGCCAGCGGCGGAACGCGCCGCGCAGGAAGGCCCGCGAGAACGGGTCGGGCTGGCGCGCGAGCGTGCGCTCGCGATCGTTCCAGGCGTAGCGGAACGGGTTGTGGCAGTAGCTGACGTGCACGGTGTCCTCGTCGCACAGGACGGCGTGCGCCCACGCCGAGGAGCTCGAGACCACCAGGTCGTAGCCCGACAGGTCGAAGGACTCGACCGCGACGGGATACAGCGGCAGCAGCGTCCTGAACCACGCCGCCGAGGGGTGCAGGCGCTGCAGGAACGAGGTGTGGATCGCGCGCGCCGCGAAGCGTCCCTCGGTCCCCGCCTCGTCGTACACCGGCGTGTAGATGTCGGCGTCCGGCCACAGCTCGCAGAGCTTCATGAACACCCGCTCGGCGCCCCGGACGTCGAGCAGGAAGTCGTGCACGAGCGCGACGCGCATGCTGGCTTCCGGCCGATTCGGTCGACTCCCCACGGCGGCATCCTAGTCACTTGCGCTCCCGCGGGGCGCGAGGCCGTCTGCGGAATGTCGATTCCCCCCAGGTAGCCTGCGCTTCGTGACCGGGCTCGTCCTGTTCGTCAGCTATTCCGGCGCGCTCGGCGGCGCCGAGCGCGTGCTGATCGACTTCGCCTCGGCGCTCGACGCCGAGCGCTGCCTGGCGTGCCCGGAAGGACCCCTTGCAGCGGCCGCCCGCGACGCCGGCATCCGCGTCTTCGGACTCAGCGAACGGCCGCTCGATGTCCGCACCAGTCCTCGCGATCGCCTGCTCGCCGGCTACCGGCTAGCGGCTCACGGTGTGCAGGCACGACGACTGATCCGCGATCTCGACCCCGAGCTCGTGGTCGCGTGGGGGATGCGCTCGGCGATCGCGCTCGCCCCGCTCGCCGGGCCGCGGGCCTCGCGACTGTTCGCGCATCACGACCTGCTCCCCGGCCGTGCGACCGCGGCACTGGTCCGCGGCGCGGCCCGCTCCTACGAGCGCGTCGTCGTCCCGTCCGCGCTCGTCGCCTCGGACCTCGACCCCGACGGCCGGCTGCGCGAGCGCCTGGAAGTGATCCACCCGGGCGTAGACGCGTCGCGCTTGCAAGCCGTCCAGCCGGTCCGATCGCAGACGCCGGAGGTTCTCGTGCTCGGGACGATCTCGCGGATGAAGCGACCCGAGCTCGCGCTCGAGGCATGCGCGCTCGCCCGGCGCACGTATCCGCAGCTGCGCCTGCGACTGGTCGGCGGCCCGGTGGCGCGCGACGGCGAGCTGCTCGAGGCGGAGCTGCGCCGGCGCGCCGCGGCGGCCGATCTGGCCGGCGGTGTCGAGTTCGCGGGCCCGCTCGACGACGCGCGGCCGGCGCTGGCCCGGGCGAGCTGCCTGCTGCACTGCGCCGATCGCGAGCCGTTCGGAATCGCCGTCCTCGAGGCACTGGCGATGGGCTGTCCTGTGGTCGTTCCGGACGCGGGTGGGTCGGCCGAGCTGCTCGACGGTTCGGTCGCGCTGATGTACCGAGCGGGAGATCCGGCCGCCGCGGCCGATGGCGTGGTTGCGGTCTTGGAGGATCCGCGCGGCGCGGAGGCGAGGACACGCCGCGGGCGCCGCCTCGTGCTCGAGCGCTTCGACCGGCGGCAGGCTGCGGCACGGTTCGCGGCGGTGGCGCGCTCGCTGACGGGACCCAGGGCGCGGCCCGAGCCGGGCGCGGGCATCGCGATCGTGACCGTCACCCACGACTCCGCCCGTTACCTCGAGGCGCTGCTGCGCTCGGTGCAGCGGCATCTGCCGGCCGCGCGAGTCCTCGTCGTCGACTGCGCCTCGCGCGACGAGTCGGTGGCGGTCGCACGCAGCTCGCAGCTCGCGACGGTGGTCGCCCTGGGCGAGAACGTCGGCTTCGGCCGGGCGTGCAACCGCGGGGTACTCGAGGTGCAGGCGCCGGTGACCGCGCTCGTGAACCCGGACGTCGAGTTGCTCGACGACTCGCTGGCAGAGCTCGCGGCGGAGGCGCTGCGCGATGCCCGCCCGGAGCGGTTGCTGGCGCCCCTGGTGATCTCGCCCGACGGTGCGCGCCAAGACACCGTGCACGCGCGGCCGGGGTCGCCGGCGCAGCTGCTGCACGCGATCGTGCCCGGAGCGGCGCTCCCGTCGCGCGCCGCCGCCGTCCTCGAGCCGTGGCGCGCCACCGCGCCGCGTCCGGTCGGATGGGCGGTCGGCTGTGCACTCGTCGCGCGCACCGACACGTTGCGGCGACTTGGTCCATTCGATGCGCAGCTGTTCCTCTACGGCGAGGACCTCGACCTCGGGCTGCGGGCCCGCGAGGCGGGGATTCAGACATGGTTCTGGCCGGCGGCGCGGGTTCTGCACCATCGCGCGCACTCGACCTCGGTCGCGTTCGGCGGGGAGCCCTTCGATCGCCGCGCGGACGCCAGGCGCCAGGTGATCGCGCGGCGCCTGGGGCGCCGGCGGGCCGTCGTCGATGACTGCCTCCAGGCGCTCACGTTCACCTCGCGGGGGCTCGTCAAGCGGGCGCTCGGCAGCGCGGCGCTGCGCGAGCGTAGGCGGCTCGAGGCGCTGGCGCGGACACGGCGGAGGGATGCGAGGAGCTAGTTCCTCGGCAGCGTCCCCGCGCGCGCGGGCGCTGCTTGCGCTGCTCGCAGTTCTCGTGATCGGAACCGCGGTGCTGGTGCTGGCGCCGGGGTCGGGGGCGCCGACCGAGCAGGTCGGCGTCAACGTCAACTACCTGTTCAACGACCGCTCCCAGTTCGCGCCCGTCGATCGGCTCACAGCTCGCGGAGCTGCGCGCCACCGGGGCGACGCTGGCGCGCGCGGACGCCCTGTGGGAGGCGACCGAGCCGACGCCGCCGGTCAACGGCGTCCACCGCTACGACTGGAGCCTCGATGACGAGATCGCCGGATCGCTGGCAGCGCATGGGATCACTTGGCTGGCGCTCGTCGACTACTCCGCGCTGTGGGCGGGCACTCCGGTAGGGGTGCTGCATGCGGCGCCCACGCCGGGCGTGGGCGTCGAGGCATATGCGGCGTTCGCCGCGGCGCTCGCGCGGCGCTATGGGCCCGGGGGCGAGTTCTGGCGCGCGCACCCGCAGCTGACCTACGAGCCGGTGAGGACGTTCGAGATCTGGAACGAGCCCGACGGCGGCTTCTGGCTGCCGGCCCCGAATCCCGCCGCCTACGCGCAGCTCTACCTCCGTGCGCGGCAGGCGATCCATGCGGTGCAGCCGAGCGCCCAGGTGATCGTCGGCGGTCTCTCGCATCCGACAAGCACGTTGCCGGCGATGCTCGCGGCGGTCCCGCGGCTGCGCGGGCTGATCGACGGGGTCGGGATCCATCCCTACGCGTCCACCCCCGGGGGCGTGTTCGCGAAGGTCGCCGCGGCCCGCGCGACGATGACCTCGCTCGGACTGGGCTCCGTCCCGCTTTACGTAACCGAGTTCGGGTGGTCGACCCACGGCGGCGGCGATGACGGCGGCGTGCCCGATCAGCTGCGTCTGCGGTACATCGGGCAGGTGATCGACACGCTCGCGCACAGCAATTGCGGCGTCGCCGCCACCGTCCTCTATACCTGGGTCACGCCCGAACAGGACCCGGCGCAGAAGGAGCAGTGGTTCGGGATCGCGCCGCCCTCCGGAGGTTCTGGCGCGGGCGTGCAGACGTTTGCGAACGCCGTCAAGGCGGCGCGGTCGGGGTCCTCGACGGTCCGTCTGTGCTGAGGCGCTAGCCGCGGGCCGGCTTGGCGCAGACCTTCGCGCTCGATCCCTTCGCGCGGCACCCCTCGAGCGCGAGCGCGCCCTTGCGGAACGCGTTGTACGCGGGCTTGCCGACGAACGCGCCGTTCGAGTAGCGGAACAGCCCCGCGAAGTTGAAGGACGGCTCGCCCTGCGCCTCCTGCCCGACCCACGTGTAGTAGTAGAAGCCGGCCAGCTTCAGGGCATTCCAATTGCGTCCGAGGAGCGGCAAGAGCGCGCCGATGTTCTTGGCCTGGCCGGCGACGGTCGTCTGGCAGCAGTTGATGTCGGACGGATGGGACCCCACGGAGGACTGCCAGCCGGTCTCGGTCGCGAGCAGCGGCTTGGCCGAATCGCCGTGCGCGTTCATCGACTTGCGCATCAGCTGCAGGAACTCGATCACGTGCGCCGGCGTCTGCGTGTACGCGTCGGCGGCGGCCATGTCGAACGACGAGCGCGCGCCCGAGACCCCGTAGATCTGATCCAGCGAGCGCCAAGCGGTCCCCGGCATGCCGGCGAGCACGACCTTGGCGCCGGAATCGACGCCCTTGATCGCCGCGTGCGCCGCCTTGACGAGCTTCACGTAGCTCGGCGCGAATGAGGTGTGCGGCGGGTGGTACCAGAAGTAGGTCAGGTTCGGCTCGTTCCAGATCTGCCACTCCCTGATCGGCAGCTTGGGGATCGAGGGGTTCTGCGACCAGAACGTCCCGTGCGGCCCGTAGCGCTTGACGAGCGCCTTGAGGTAGGCGGCGTACGGCCCCACGGACTGCGGGATCGGGATGTCGTAGTAGTTGCTCGCCGGCAGCGGATACTCGTCCCATGGCGGGGCGTAGATCGGAATCGGCAGCACCGTGATGCCGTGCCTGGCCGCGAGCCCCACGATCGGGTCGGTCGACGTGAAATCGACCGGGTCGCTCTGCAGCGGCTGCGCCGTCGCCCACGAGAAGGTCACCCGGATGCTCTCGACGCCGCTCGCGACCAGCACGCCGAATTGCTTGTTCTCGTCGACAGCGGGATCGAAGAACGGCGGATTGAGGTTCATGCCGACGAACCCCGCGGGAAGCGCCGGGAGCGCCGGCTGCTTGTGCGTCTTCCTGACACGGGCGACCGCGACGGACGCCGCGACCAGCGCGAGGACCGAGACGGCGATGACCAGCAGGCGGCGGGTCAAGGTCAGGAGCTGTGGATCCGTCGCCGCAGGGCGAAGCCGCCGGCGAGCAGGCCGCCGCCCAGAGCGCCCGCGAGCCACGCGTCCATCCCGGTGTAGGGAAGCGTCCGGGAGGAGGACGAGGCGCCGGTCGAGGAGGTCGAGGCCGTTGGGCTCGACGCCACGGTGGCCGGCGAGGAGGAGCTCGAAGGAGGACTCGAGGAGATGGTGCTCGTCGAGGTCGGCGCCGCCGTCGAGCTCGGCGCCGACGTCGTAGTCGTGCTCGAGCTGCCGAACGGGTCGGTGTACTGCTGATCACCCGCGGATGGGCCGGACGCAAGCGCCGCGGCCGGTGCGAGTCCGGCCAGGCAAACCAAGGCGAGGAGAACGCCCCTTTTCACAATGCGAGTATTGCAAGCCCTGCGGCTGCTCGCGTTCAGCGATCTCGATCGGGCCGTGGAGCCGGAGCGCGGCGCCGGGCCCTCCAAATCCGTGTTTTGCAGGATTTATTGCAAGGGCAGGGCGGCGGGTCGCCGCCGCGACGGGTCGTGTTAGGGTCGCGCCGCGCCGCCCCTCGCATGCCGTCACTGCCCCGTCCACGCACCTCGATCGTCTGCGCGCTCACGCTGGCCGCGTCGCTGCTCGCGGCGCTGCTGCCAGGAAGCAGTGCGGGCGACCTGCAGAGCCAGATCTCGGCCGGGCAGTCAGCCGCGTCCTCGCTGCAGTCGCAGATCGCCGCGGACACCAGCCGGATCCAGGCCACCAGCCACGGACTGGACCAGGCGCGCGCCCAGCTCGCCCAGGTCCAGTCTGTCCTGAGCGCGCGCGAGGAGCAGCTCGCGGTGGTCCAGGGCAACCTGATCGCCGCGCGAGACCACCTCGTCGACCTCGAGAACCGCCTCCAGGCCGCGACCAAGGCGCTCACCGCGAACCTGGTCGCGGACTACGAGACGGGGCGCCCGGATCTGATGACCGTGATCCTCGAGTCGCGCGGCTTCAGCGACCTGCTCGAGAAGGTCGGCTTCCTGCAGCGGATCGGGCATCAGGACGCCCAGGTGGTGAACCTGACCCGCACCGCCCGCACGGCGGTGGCACTGCAGGCCCGCGAGCTGGCCGCACTCGAGCAGCGCGACCGGCGCCTCGCCCAGCAGGTGCTCGCGCGCCGCAACCAGGTCGCGGCGCTCAAGGCGGCGCTGCTCAGCCGCCAGATCTCCGAGCTGAACGCGCGCGCGAGCAAGAGCAGCGAGCTGGCGGGGCTGAACGACCGTCTGAAGAAGCTCGAGGCGAAGGCCGCGGCCCAGGCGCAGGCGGCGGCGGCCAGCGGTAACGCCGCGGTCGGCGGCATCGCGGTCAACACGGCCGGGATGGTGCAGCCGCCGCCGGGCGCGCCGGCGGCCATCGCGCAGGTGATCGCTGCCGGCAACGCGATCGCGACGCTGCCCTACATCTACGGCGGCGGCCACGCCTCCTTCCACGCCGACGGCTACGACTGCTCGGGCTCGGTCAGCTACGCGCTCGCGGCTGCCGGGCTGGTCACCTCGCCGATGGTCTCGGGCGACTTCGAGAACTGGGGCGACCCGGGGCCCGGCCGCTGGATCACGATCTACGCCAACGCCGACCACGTGTGGATGGACGTGGCGGGCTGGCGCTTCGACACGGTCGCCCTGGCGGAGTCAGGAACCCGCTGGGCGCAGGGCGGGGGCGAGTTCTCCGGCTTCGTGGTGCGCCACCCACCCGGTCTTTAGCTGTTCGGGTGCGCGCATGCGCGCACCCGCCGCGGGCCGCATGCGGCCCGCGGGGGTGGGCCGCATGCGGCCCACCCTTAATGCGAGCAGGCCGAGTGCGGGAACCGCCACGAGCGCGAGCATCGCGAGGAACCACAGCTGCCCCGCGTCGGTGCCCTCGCCGAGCGCGTGCGCGATTCCGGCGAGCCAGGCCAGCGCGGTGAAGCGGTGCAGGGTGCGCCAGCGCTTGGCGCCGATCCGCTTGCGGAAGTAGTAGGAGAGGCCGAGCGCGATCAGCGACCAGCCGCCGACGATCCCCAGCGTCGTCCAGATCGTCTTGTAGCTCGACTGCAGCGGGATCGTGATGTCCGCGACCGAGGCGTGCAGGTACTGGTCGCCGAGCAGCGACACGCCGTGCACGAAGATCGCGACGATCGTCGACAGCGACAGAGCCTCGTGGACCGCGAGCAGGTCGGGCCCCCGCCGGCGCAGCAGCTTCGTGCTCATCAGCAGGCCAAGGGAGACCGCAAGGCTCGCGAGGATCAGCGCGGCGAAGCCGGCCGCGCGGCTCGTGACCCAGAACAGGTGCGGCGTCAGGCTCGTTGTCATGCCCACAGACTCGCGGGCGCTCGGAATAGGCGCGTGTGAGGCAGCTAAGCCTCACGTAGGAAGCGTCAGCGGCGCGCGCCGCCGGGCTGGAGGTGGCCGCCGGAGTGGGCGAGCGCGGCGTCGCGGGCGGCGCTGACGCCGTGCGAGGCCGAGAAGCGGACATTGAACGAGCTGCCGCGCTGGCGCAGGCTCGAGGGTGTCGCCGCGCCGTCGGTGGGCGTCCCGTAGCCGACGAACTGCTGGCCACCGGGCACCAGCATGATCCGCGTGGCGCCCCAGCCGGGGTCGCTGATCGACCCGGCGTGGCCGGCGGTGGTCTGGGCGCGCGCGGTGCCGAACGTGACGTTGCCGAAGTCCGCGAGCGGCAGCGTCTGGCAGGTGTTGTCGCTGTAGCACTCGGACGGCGCCTCCTCGATCCATTCGGCCGAGGTGACGTCGATCCACGACGTGTACAGCGTCTTCTGGAAGGAGTGGCGCGTCGAGACGTCGGTGAGCGTCACGACCACGCGCTGGCCGGTGACGGCCACGCCGGCGCGGATCTGGTCGCCGGCTCGCACACGCATGGAGATGCCCTGCGAGTCGGCCGGGACGAGCTCATACCAGGCGCTGTAGCTCGGGATCCCGGAGGCCGAGCAGTCGACCTCGGTGCCAATCTGCTCGAGCGCGTCGGAGTTCATGCTGTAGCCGCCGAGGCCGATCCACGTCGCCGAGTAGCTGGTGCCGCCGGCCGGGCAGGACGCGCGCGGCTGGCGCCAGCTGCCGAGCACCTTGGTGAAGCGCACGCCCGAGCGATGAACCGCGTAGCCGGCCCAGTTGGAGCTCTCGTTGGTGTCGGCGAGCGCGGCCGAGCTGGCGGCGAGCGTCAGCGCCGCAGCAAGCCCCAGGGCACGTGTGAGATGTAGGCGCACCACCACTTAACGAGTCGACGAGCCAGAAACTTGAGCAGGCGACTCAGCCCCTTGCGGCCTGGACGATTGCCGCCGCCCGCCCTTGACAGTCGTACATCGTAATAGTGCCACCGCTCGAGGACTCGATGGTTACGGCTTTGCAAGCCTTCGCCACCGCATCCAGCGCAGTCTGGCTCCCGGTGCGGGTATCGCCCGGCAGGCCCCCGCCCTGACCGTTGTCGGCGACCACCCAGCGCAGATGGCCGCTCGCGACCTCGCTCGCGAGCCACCCGACCGAGACCGAGCTCTCGCGACCGGAGAAGCCGCCGAGGCCGGCGACGCGCGCGCCAGAGGAGAGGATCGCGCTCGCGGCGCTGCTCTGGCTCTCCACGGCGATCGTGCCGCCGCCATGCGCCTCGGCGTACTTGATCGCGGCGGTGAGGCTCGAGTCCTCGCCGCCGAAGCCGCCGGCAGGCGGTCCGAACCCGCCGCCGAAGGCTCGAGGGCCCGCGCCGCCGCCGGGGCCGGCCCCGCCTGGCGCGCCGGTCGAGGCGCCGGCGGGGCCTCCGGTCGGGAACGTGCTGCTGGTGGCGTGTCCGACCGTCTCCGCCGCCCACGTCGCGGGCGCGGCCATCAGCGCCGCAAGCGCGACGGCCACCACGATCGCGCGGAGGCGCGCGGACAGCGAGGTCGCGAGCAGGACCGCGCACGCGCCGCCGACGCCGACCACCAGCGGCACCGCCCAGCCGAGCTGACTATTCAGCTCGCCCAGCACGACCAGCTCGGTGATCGCGCCGCCGGCGATCACGAGCGGAGCGATCCAGCGCGCGCTGCGGTGCCGCGTGAGCATCATGCCCGCGCCGCCGCCGACCAGCGCTGCGGCGAACGGCGCGAGCAGGGACACGTAGTAGGGATGGAAGATGCCGCTTGCGAAGCTGAACAGAACGGTCGTCGTGAGGAACGCGCCGCCGATCGCGATCAGCCACCCGGTGCGAGGGTCGCGCCGGCGCAGCCGGGTGAGGACGAGCAGCGCCAGCCCCGCCGCGAGCGCGGACCCGAGCAGCCAGCCGGCCTGGTCGCCAAGCCCCGACTGCAACAGCCTGAACGGCCCGGTCGGTCCCCCGAAGAGGGAACCGCCGCCACCGCCCGGGCCGCCACCGCCCGGGCCGCCCGATTGACCGGACACCCGGCCGAGCCCGTTGTAGCCGAAGATCAGCGACCAGATGCTGTTGTCCGACGTGCCCGAGATCCAGGGCCGCTCCGACGCAGGGGTCAGCGTCACGAGCAGCGGCCAGGCGCCGGCCACGGCGAGCATCGCGCCACCGCCCGCGAGCAGCTGACGGAGGGCCTTCATGCGACCTGTTGGTGCGGCCCACAGGTAGGCGATGGCGATTCCGGGAACCACGACCATCGCCACGAGCATCTTCGTCTCGAACCCGAGCCCGACGCAGATGCCGCTGATCACGAGCCAACGGGTCCTCCCGGTGTCAAGCGCGCGCAGCGCGGCCCACAGCGCGGCGACGCAGCAGAGCACGAGCAGCTCGTCGGGATTGTTGTGTCGCGAGACCGCGACGATCACGGGCGTGGTGGCGAGCACCAGGCCGGCCACGAACCCGGCCGCGCGCCCGAAGCGCCGCGCGGTCAGGTCGTAGGTGAGGCCCGCCGCGGCGACGCCCATCAGCGCCTGCGGCACGAGGATGCTCAGCGAGTGAAAGCCGAAGACCCGCACCGACAGCGCCTGGATCCAGAGCGACAGCGGCGGCTTGTCGACGGTCATCAGCCCAGCCTTGTCGAGCGAGGCGAACAGGAAGTCGTGCCAGCTCGTCGACATCGAGCGGACGGCGGCGGCGTAATAGGTGTTGGCCCAGCCGTTGATGCTGAGGTCCCACAGGTTCAGGACGGCGGCGACGCCGAGCAGCGCGAGCAGCTCGGGGCGCGCGGTCAGCCGACGCAGCAGCGCGCGCTCGCGAACGCGTCCGCGCAGCGGCAAGCGGTAGGTGAGCGCGGTCGTGCTCACGGCTGGTCGGGGACGCGGGTTGCCTCTGCGTACGCGCCGGCGGCAGCCACCGCCGCGAGGAACACGGCCGCCGAGCCGATCAGGGTGCGGGCGATGAGGTTCATGGCGGGAAGCATCCGCCCGCGATCGAAGTGCGCTCGAAGACATCGCTAAGACGGATGTATGAGCGCGAGTCCTAGAGTACGAGTCATCCCCTTACAGGAGACTTGACCTTGACTACCAACAGCTTTGACTCCAAGGCGACGCTGCGGGTCGGCGAGCGCTCGTACGAGATCTTCCGGCTCGACGCGCTGCAGGCCTCCTACGACGTCGCACGGCTGCCGTTCTCGCTGAAGATCCTGCTCGAGAACCTGCTGCGAAACGAGGACGGCGAGGCGATCCACGCGCGGGACATCGAGGCGCTGGCGCGATGGAACGCGGCGGCCGAGCCCAGCGACGAGATCTCGTTCACTCCCGCGCGCGTGGTGATGCAGGACTTCACGGGAGTGCCCGCGGTGGTCGACCTGGCCGCGATGCGCGATGCGATGCGCGAGATGGGCGGCGACCCGGCGAAGATCAATCCGCTGGTGCCCGCGGAGCTCGTGATCGACCACTCGGTGCAGGTCGACGTGTTCGGCACGCGGCTGGCGTTCCAGCGCAACGCCGAGCTCGAGTTCGAGCGCAACCGCGAGCGCTACGCGTTCCTGCGCTGGGGACAGGGGGCCTTCGACAACTTCAAGGTGGTGCCGCCGGACACGGGCATCGTGCACCAGGTCAACCTCGAGTATCTGGCCCGCGTCGTGTTCGTCGACGAGGACGGACAGGCGTATCCCGACACGCTCGTGGGGACCGACTCCCACACCACGATGATCAACGGGCTGGGGGTGCTCGGCTGGGGAGTCGGCGGGATCGAGGCGGAGGCCGCGATGCTCGGGCAGCCGATGTCGATGCTGATCCCGCAGGTCCTCGGGTTCAAGCTGACCGGCGAGCTGCACGAGGGCTCGACCGCCACCGACCTGGTGCTGACGGTCACCGAGATGCTGCGTGCGCGCGGCGTCGTGGGCAAGTTCGTCGAGTTCTATGGAGAGGGCCTGGCTCGGCTGCCGCTCGCGGACCGGGCGACGATCGGCAACATGTCCCCGGAGTTCGGCTCGACCTGCGCGATCTTCCCGATCGACGCCGAGACGCTCCGCTACCTCGAGTTCTCCGGCCGTCCGGCGGAGCTGATCTCGCTGGTCGAGGCATACGCGAAGGAGCAGGGGCTGTGGCACGACGAGGAGGCCGAGGAGCCGGTGTTCTCGGATCGCCTGGAGCTCGACCTGTCGACCGTCGTGCCTTCGATCGCGGGACCGAAGCGGCCCCAGGATCGGGTCTCGCTGACGGAGTCGAAGGCTGCGTTCCGGCTCGCGCTCGAGGGCTACATGCCCGACTCCGACGACGAGGACGAAGCGGTCGCGGAGAGCTTTCCGGCCAGCGACCCGGTGGCGACGCACGTGCCGAACGGCGCCGGACACGAGCCCGCCGGGGGGACAGGCGGGACGCAGGTCGCCGATCGCGTCTCCACGCGCGCGCCCGTGACACTGGCGGACGGCACGGAGACCGAGCTCGACCACGGGCACGTCGTGATCGCGGCGATCACCTCATGCACGAACACCTCGAACCCATCGGTGATGCTCGGTGCGGGCATCCTCGCGCGCAACGCGGTGCAGCGCGGATTGCGGGTCAAGCCCTGGGTGAAGACCTCGCTCGCGCCCGGGTCGAAGGTCGTCACCGAGTACCTCGATCGCGCCGGTCTCACGGAGTACCTGGACGAGCTCGGGTTCAACCTCGTCGGCTACGGCTGCACGACCTGCATCGGCAACAGCGGCCCGCTGCCCGAGGAGATCTCGGACGTCGTCGGCGCCGAGGATCTGGCCGTGGTCTCGGTCCTGTCGGGGAACCGCAACTTCGAGGGGCGGATCAATCCAGACGTGAAGATGAACTACCTCGCGTCGCCGCCGCTGTGCGTCGCCTATGCGCTGGCGGGAACGATGGACATCGACCTCTACGACGAGCCACTCGGCGTCGACGACCGCGGCGAGCCCGTGTTCCTGAAGGACATCTGGCCCTCCGCGGACGAGGTCGCTCGCACCGTCGAGGAGGCCGTGCAATCGGACATGTTCCGCAAGAGCTACGGCGAGGTGTTCGACGGCGACGAGCGGTGGAACTCGCTGCCTGTCCCGAGCGGCGACCTGTTCGCGTGGGACGCGGATTCGACGTACGTACGCCAGCCGCCGTTCTTCTCGGGATTGCCGCCGGAGCCGGAGGCGATCGAGGACATCTCTGAAGCACGGGTGCTGGCCGTGCTCGGCGACAGCGTCACCACCGACCACATCTCGCCGGCGGGCTCGATCAAGCGCGACGGACCGGCCGGCGAGTACCTGATCGAGCACGGGGTGTCGCCCAAGGACTTCAACTCCTACGGCTCGCGGCGCGGCAACCACGAGGTGATGATGCGCGGAACCTTCGCCAACATCCGCCTGCGGAATCTGCTCGCGCCTGGGACCGAGGGCGGGGTCACGCTGTACCTGGGCGAGTCCTCAGACGAGCAGATGTCGATCTACGACGCCGCGATGCGCTACATCGAGGAGGGCGTGCCGCTGATCGTGCTCGCCGGCCGCGAATACGGCTCTGGATCGTCGCGCGACTGGGCCGCGAAGGGGACCAAGCTGCTCGGAGTGCGGGCGGTGATCGCGCAGAGCTTCGAACGCATCCATCGGTCGAACCTTGTGGGGATGGGAGTCCTCCCGCTGCAGTTCCGTGATGGCGACTCGGTGGAGTCGCTGGGCCTGAGCGGTCGCGAGCGGTTCACGATCGCGGGGCTGGCCGGCGCGGACTCGGTGCCGCGGACGCTCACCGTTCGCGCCGACGAGAAGTCCTTCGAGGTCACCGCGCGGATCGACACTCCCAAGGAGCAGCGGTACTTCCGCCACGGCGGGATTCTCCAGTTCGTCCTGCGGGAGCTGCTGGCGCGCTGAGAACGACTTGTCTGACAACTCTGGTTTGACGGGGGTTCGCGCGCGGGTATCGGTACGCCGTGCGCGCGACGCTCCAACACCTGGTCCGCTGGCTGGCATGGCAGCTCGGCGAGCTCGATCGGCCGCTCCAGCAGCCGCCGGCGAGGATCACCGTGTACTCGCGCGCGGACCGTTCCTAGTGGATTTACCTGCTTCCGGCGTGAAGCCGCAGTCACTCGCCGCAACCGGTTAGCCTTGCCCGTCGTGCCCGCGCCCGAGCTCCTGCTGAACCTGCTCTCCGCTTCCGGGCCGTCCGGCCATGAGACCGAGGCCGCGCGAGTGTGGCGCGAGGGCTGCAGCGGGTTCGCCGGGGAGGTGGGATCCGATCATCTGGGGTCCTCGTACGCGCGGGTCAAGGGCTCCCACGGCAGCCCGGTGCTGACGGTGGTCGGCCACATCGACGAGATCGGGCTCCACATCTCTCACATCGAGGACGAGGGCTACCTGCGCTTCGGGCAGGTCGGCGGCTGGGACCCGGCGGTGCTCGTGGGACAGCGGGTGCGGCTGCTGACGCGCGAGGGATCAGTGCCGGGCGTGATCGGGCGCAAGCCGGTTCACCTGCTCAAGGACGAGGACCGCAAGCAGGTGCCCGAGACCAAGGACCTGCACATCGACATCGGCGTGAAGTCGGCGGACGAGGCGCGCGAGCTGGTGCGGATCGGCGATGTCGCCGTGATCGACGCCGACCCGATCGAGCTGCGCGACGGCCGCGTGGTCTCGCGCGCGATCGACAACCGCGTCGGCTGCTTCGTCGCGGCGGAGGCGGCGCGGCTCGTCGCGTCGGGCGATCCCCCGCCGGGCGACGTGGTCGCGCTCGCGGTCGTGCAGGAGGAGACGACCTTCGCGGGGTCGCGCACCAGCGCGTATGCATTCGAGCCTGCCGTCGCGATCGTCGTCGACCTGACCTTCGCGACCGATCAGCCCGGCGTCGAGCTCGGGCAGATCACCAAGCACACGCTCGGCTCGGGTCCGGTCATCGCGCGCGGCACGACGCTCCACCCGCAGGTCTTCGAGCTGCTCTACGAGACGGCAGAGGCGGAGGGGATTCCGTTCACGGTCGAGTCGCTCGGCCGCGGGACGGGGACCGACGCGGACGCGATCCACCTGAGCCGCGCCGGGGTGCCAACCGGCCTGGTGTCGGTCCCCTGCCGCTACATGCACTCCCCCGTCGAGCTGGTCTCGCTCGACGACATCGATGCGGCGGCGCGGCTGATCGCGGCGTTCGCGCGGCGTCTCGAGCCCGGGATGTCGTTCGAGCGGTGAGTGCTGCTCCTCTTTGACATCGACGGGACGCTCGTGGTCGGGGCGACCGACGCCCACCGCGATGCTCTGCACCAGGCGCTGCGGGAGGTGCATGGCGTCGACGCGGCCGCGGTGCGCCGGCAGTTCTCACCTGCGGGGCGCACCGACGGCGAGATCGCGCGGCTCATCCTGCTCGACGCCGGCATCTCCGCGCAGCGGATCGACGACTGCTCGCTCGACGTGCGTGAGCGCTGCTGCGAGGCGTACGCGAGGTTGTGTCCGAGTGATTTGTCTTCGGCGGTGGTGCCAGGAATGCGCGAGTTGGTGGCCTCGCTCGCCGCCCGCGACGGCGTGCGGCTGGCGCTGGTGACCGGCAACTACGAGCCGGTGGCGCGACTGAAGCTCGCGCGCGCGGGGCTCGGCAAGTACTTCGAGTCCGGCCACGGCGCGTTCGGCTCAGACAGCGAGGACCGGGCGGCGCTGCCGGCGATCGCGCGCCGCCGCGCCGGCGTGGTCGGGAAGCCCTATCCGCGCTCGCAGACGGTCGTGATCGGCGACACGCCGCGGGACATCGCATGCGCGCGGGCGGACGGGGTGCGGGTCGTGGCGGTGGCGACGGGCCCGTATGACGCCTCGGCGTTGGAGGGCGCCGATGCCGTCGCCGGTGACGCGCGCGCGTTGGGCGCGGTCCTGGAGGACCTGCTCGCCGCGTAGCCGTACTCGAACCTTGGCGATCTGGGCTCGCCGCGGCGAACCTGACGCGCTTCAGCCGCGAGGCGTGGGGAACTGCGTGCGCATCATCAGGTCCCACAGACGGTCGGGCATGATCCGGCGCTGATTGATCAGCAGGTGGGCGCTGGGCGTGACGGGATAGCGCGGTTTCGGCTTGGTGCTCTCAAGCGCCTTGGCGATCGTCTTCGCCACGGCTTCGGGGCCGGCGCCGAGCTTGGCCATCGGCCCCTTGTAGGCGTCGGTCGTGACCTTCGCGACGTGCGCGTTGAAGTGTGCGTAGGGCCCGTCCGCAACGTCCTGCACCGTCGCTGTCGCGGTATCGCCGAAGTTCGTGACGATCAACCCCGGCTCGACCAGGATCACGTCGACGCCGAAGCCGCGCACCTCGAACCGCAGCGCGTCGGAGATCGCCTCGACCGCGTACTTCGTCGCGTGGTAGAGCCCGCCGCCCGGAAACGTGAGCCGGCCCCCCATCGAGCTGATGTTGACGATCTTGCCCCAGCGCTTCTCCCGCATCCCGGGCAGGACCAGCTGGCACATCCGGATCAGCCCGAAGACGTTCGTCTCGAACTGCCGGCGCACCTCGTCGGCCGGCACGGTCTCGACCGCGCCCGACTGGCTGTAGCCCGCGTTGTTGACGAGCACGCCGACGGCCCCCTCCTGCGCTGTCACAGCCTCGACCGCCGCCGTCATCGACCCTTCGTCGGTGACGTCGAGCGCCAGCGTGTGGCAGCCCTTGTCCTTCAGGTCCTCGATCGACTCGAGCCGCCGCGCGGTGGCGTAGACGCTCCAGCCGGCCGTCGCGAGATGCTCGGCCGTGGCTCGGCCGATGCCCGAGGAGCAGCCGGTGATGAGGACGGCGCGAGCGGGGTCGGCCATGCACGCAGCCTATCCGCCCATGGGCGCGTGGGGCGATTCGCGCGAGAATGGCGGCAATGGAACGCTGGGAGTCGTTCGCGCGCGCCGACGCGGCGAGCTACATCGATCCGACGCTGAGTCGCGGCGCGAGCGTCGAGGAGTTCATCGCCGGCGGACGCGCGGTGGTCGAGCGCGTGCTCGAGTGGGTGGGCGAGGCGGCCCCGGGGGATCACGCGCTCGAGATCGGCTGCGGCATCGGACGCAACACGGTTCACCTCGCGCGCCACTTCGAGCGCGTCGACGGGGTGGACGTGTCCGAGACGATGGTCCGCGAGGCCGTCGCTCGCGGGCTGCCCGAGAACGTACGGCTGCATGCGACCTCGGGCCGGGACCTCGCGCCGTTCGAGGACGGCAGCTTCGGCTTCGTGTTCTCGCACCTGGTGTTCCAGCACGTCGCCGACAACGCGGTGCTCGCGGGCTACCTGCGAGAGATCGCCCGGGTGTTGCGGAAGGCTGGGGTCGCGGCGCTGCAATTCGACACCCGTCCAGCTTCGAGCCTGACGAAAGTGGTCCAGGCGCTTCCGGACCCGCTGCTGCCGCGGATCCGCCGGCGTGGCATCCGCCGTCATCGGCGATCGGCGGGATCGATCCGGGGGCTCGGCCAGGCCGCCGGGCTGTCGCTGGTGCGCGAGCTCGACCCGGATTCGGCCGAGCACTGGTTCTGGTGGCAGGGCGGATGACGGCGGTCACCGAGCCGCCGCTGGACCACGGCGAGCTCCTCGCCGGCATGCAGGCTTACCGGTGGTACCACCAGATCGAGCTGGCGCCGGGGGTGGTCACGCCTGGCGAGAACGAGACCGCCGTGACGTTGAGGCGGATCCGCCTGCCGGAGCGGCTCGATCGATGCTCGGTGCTCGACATCGGGGCGTGGGACGGATTCTTCGCCTTCGAGGCCGAGCGTCGTGGGGCGGAGCGCGTGGCCGCGGTTGATCCGGCGTGCTGGCGCGATCCGCCGTGGGGTTCGCGGGGCTGGGGGACGAGGGAGCCGTTCGACTTCGCGCGGCGGGCGCTGCACTCGCGGGTCGAGCCGCTCGACATCGATCTGCTCGAGATCTCGCCGGAGACGATCGGCAGCTTCGACGTGGTGCTGTTCCTGGGCGTGCTCTATCACCTGCCGGACCCGTGGCCCGTGCTCCGCGCCGCCGCGAGCGTCTGCACCAAGCTGCTGATCGTCGAGACGCACGCGGACCTGCTCGCGTTGCGCCGTCCCGCGATCGCCTACTACCCGGGCGACGAGCTCGACGGGGACCCGTCCAACTGGTGGGGCCCGAACGGGGCGCTGCTCGCGGGGATGCTCGGCTCGTGCGGGTTCGAGAGGGTCACCGTGTATCGAGAGGGCCTGGCCTATCGCGCCGCGCGAGCGGCGATGCGGTCGCTGCGGGGCAGGCCGTTCAGCTGGCAGCAGGGCCGGATCGTGGCCCACGCCCGGCGCTGATCAGCCGCGGACGAGTTTCTTGTAGGTGAGGCGGTGCGGGCGCTCGGCCTCGGCGCCGAGCTGCTCACGGCGGAAGCTCTCGTAGGCCTCGAAGTTGCCCTCGAACCAGCGCACCTCCGAGTCGCCCTCGAACGCGAGCACGTGCGTCGCGATCCGGTCCAGGAACCAGCGGTCGTGGGAGACGACGACCGCGCACCCGGCGAAGCTGAGGAGCGCCTCCTCGAGCGCCCGGAGCGTGTCGACGTCGAGGTCGTTGGTCGGCTCGTCGAGCAGCAGCAGGTTGCCACCCGTCCGCAGCAGCTTGGCGAGGTGCAGCCGGTTGCGCTCGCCGCCGGAAAGCTTCTCGACCTTCTTCTGCTGGTCGGTGCCCTTGAAGTTGAACCCCGCCGTGTAGGCACGGCTGCTGACGGTGCGGTCGCCGAGCGTGATCTGATCGGCGCCGCCGGAGATCTCCTCCCACACGGTCTTGACCGGATCGAGCGCGTCGCGCGACTGGTCGACGTACGCGAGCTGGACGGTATCGCCGAGCCTGAGGCTACCCTCGTCGGGTTGCTCCTGGCCGGTGATCAGCCGCAGCAGCGTGGTCTTGCCGGCACCGTTGGGGCCGATCACGCCGACGATCCCGCCGGGCGGGAGCGTGAAGCTGAGCTCGTCGATCAGGACCCGGTCGCCGTAGGCCTTGCGCAGGTTGCTCGCCTCGACCACGACGCCGCCCAGCCTCGGACCCGCCGGGATGTGGATCTGGACCTGGTCGAGCTTGACGTTGCGGTCCTGCGCGAGCAGCGCCTCGTACGCGTTCAGTCGCGCCTTCGGCTTGTTGCGCCGCGCGCTCGCGTTCAGGCGGACCCACTCGAGCTCCTGCTCGATCGTCCTGCGCCGCACCGTCTCCTGGCGCGCCTCGGTCTCGAGCCGGGCCCGCTTCTGCTCGAGCCAGCCCGAGTAGTTGCCCTCGTAGGGGATGCCGCGACCGCGATCGAGCTCGAGGATCCAGCCCGCGACGTTGTCGAGGAAGTAGCGGTCGTGCGTGATCGCGACGACCGTGCCCTTGTAGTCGCGCAGATGCCGCTCGAGCCAGGCGACCGACTCCGCGTCGAGGTGGTTCGTGGGCTCGTCGAGCAGGAGGAGGTCAGGCTGCTGGAGCAGCAGCCGGCAGAGCGCGACCCGCCGCTTCTCGCCGCCGGAGAGCCTCGTCACGTCGGCGTCCGCGGGCGGGCAGCGAAGCGCGTCCATCGCGATCTCGAGCGTCGTCTCGAGGTTCCAGCCGTCGACGGCGTCGATCCGCTCCTGCGTCTGGGCGAACTCGTCGGCCGTCTCCTCCGAGTAGTTCATCGAGAGCTCGTTGAAGCGATCGAGCAGCCGCTTGGTCTCGGCGACCGCCTCCTCGATGTTGCCCCTCACGTCCTTGTCCGGGTCCAGCTGCGGCTCCTGCTCGAGCAGGCCCACGGTCGCGCCGGGCGCGAGCTGCGCGTGGCCGTCGAAATCGGTGTCGGCGCCGGCCATGATCCGCAGCAGCGTGGACTTGCCGGCGCCGTTGTAGCCGAGCACGCCGATCTTGGCGCCGGGAAGGAACGACAGGCTGATGTCGGTCAGGACCTCCTTGTCCGGCGGGAACCGGCGGGAGAGCTTGTAGGTGGTGAAGATGTACTGGGCAGACACGCTCGGTGTTCGCTTTCGTGCGTTCGCCGACGCAGAGGGTGGTGGCCGGCGTCCGATGAGTAGTGGTCTGAGGATAGGAGGCGCGCGGGCCCCGTGATCAAAACGTCACTCTCGATCGGTCGCCGGCGGCGAACGTGACGTTCGTATCGCTGGGCGAGATCAATGTCACTCTCGCCCGATTGGCGGCGGCGAGAGTCACTTTTCTATCGCTTGGGGTGGGGCGGTGTTCGGGGCGCGCCGTCGTTTGGGATGGGGCGTCGTGTAGGTGCGGCGGTCGGTTGGGGTGGGGCGTCGTTTTCGCCGCGGCGTCAGTTTTCCGGCTGCCAGCCGCTGACCGCCCAGCCGCCGGCCACGCGCTCAACGCTCGCGAGCGCCACGTGCCACGCCGGCGCGAGGCCCGCGTACGCGCCGCTGTTGGTCGCGCTCGTCCGCTCGCGGGTGACCACCACGTACTGGTCGGAGCGGCCCGACAGCGGCGCGATGGCTTCCACCGTTCCGCTGTTGGCGATCCCGCCACGCTGCAGTTCATAGTCGTTCGCCGTCTGGGCCGCGGCCATTTGCATCGCCGAGCGGGCCTGACCGACGCTCTGCGAGGCCAGGCGGCGCATGTCGGCGGCGACGCTGGAGGCCGTCCAGTTGATGTAGCCCGCGGCGAACGCGCGCACGGCCTGCTCGGCGCCGGCGGTGGCGGCCGCGACGGTCTGGGCCGGCGCGGGCGGGGACGGGTACTCGTGCGTGGCCTGCGCGATCTGGAGCTTCGAAACTGGGGTTGACGAGGGGGTCGTGGCGGGCGTCGTGGCCGGCGTCGTCCCCGGGGTCGTGGCCGGCGGCGCCAAGCTCGCGCACCCCGCGAGCGCGACCGACGCGAGCACGATCACGGCTGCGGTCCTCACAGCCCCGCCGGGTGCCGCGCGACGAAACCGGCGCTGCTGCGGACGAGCGGATGCCAGCCGATCCCCGTGCTGCCGTCGCCCGGGCCGGCGGCGTTGTGCGTGTCCCAGCGCAGCCCGGCCACGTACATGAACACGTGGTCGGCGTTGGCGTAGATCGTGACCCAGCGGCCGGGACCGGGAAGCCCGAACGACTCGAGCGTGCCCGACGCGGCGTCGTAGGTCACGGGCAAGAGGCCGCCGCCGTACAGCAGATGCTCGACGCTGCTCGAGCAGTCATAGGACGGCGCGATCTGATCGAGCGGCAGACCGTGGCCGCCGCCGTACTGGTAGGGCTTGCCGACGATCTGATTGCCGGCGGCGATGATCTGCCTGATCGCGAGTGGCGCGTCCTGCGGTGCGGCCGCCCGGCCGTCGGGCAGCAGCTGCGCGCGTTGACCTGCGGTGAGCGGGACCCCGCCGAGACCGCTCGGCGAGCAGGACGCGGGATCGCCCCCGGAATCCGTCACCGCGCTCGCCGCCGCCCCGAGGAGGTTGCCGGCGCCGGTCGCGGGGGGGCGCTCCACTCTCACCGGCCCGGACCACATCCCGTTCTCGTAAGGGATCCCAAGCCTCCCGGCGAGCATCCACCACAGGTCGATCACCCGCGGCAGGCCGTCGACCGGCCCGCCGCCGAAGCCGAAGTCGCGCTTGTACGCGACCGCCGAGCGGCCTTGGGCGGTGATCCGCAGCGGCGTCATGTATGGCAGCCCGCCCATGGCGGTCGCGGTCTGGAAGCTGTAGCCGCCGAGCTCCGCATAGCTGTCCGGGTGCGCGATCAGGTTGGCACCCGAGGCGCCGACCGACCCGCTGCTGGGATCGCCCGGACCGCCGTACTCGGTCGCGCCGACGAGCCGGCCGGTGCCGGGCGGGCCGAGGGCGATCTGCGCCGAAGAGCCGCTTGCCGGCGGCGCGCATGCACTGCCTTGGGTGAAGACGCTGACCAGCAGCACGAGCACCGCCGCACCGACCCCGGCGGCGGTGATGCCGGCCAAGCACCCGGCGGCCATGAGCGCTGCCTTCCTCGATGTCCGCGGGCGGCTCACGAGCGCCACCGTAATGCACATCGAGTCCTACTCAGTCTAATTGAGACGATGTTGTTGCAACCGGTTGGACGCCGGTGTTCGAAGCGATTCCCTTGGCCGCGCCGCTAACGTAAGGGCACCATGCCGCGGATCCTCGATGTCGAACAGGCGTTGCTCCTGCTGGAGCTCGAGGCGCCGTTCGACCAGCGGAGCGTCCAGCTCGCGCGGCGCCGGATGGCGAAGCGCTGGCATCCTGACATCGCGCCGCCCGGGCGCCAGCACGAGCATCAGCGCCACCTCCAGGCGATCAACGAGGCGGCCGATCAGCTCGAGCAGCTCGCGGAGAGCGCGCGCGGCGGGCGCGTCTCGCGCAACGCCGTCAGGGCGTCGGCGGCCGCCACCCGGCGCGCGCGCGAGGAGGCCGGCCGGCGCGCCTACGAAGCCGAGCAGCGCGCACGGGCGGCCGCCCAGGACCGCGCCAGGCACGACCCGTTCGGCTCGCGCGTGCCGGACCACTCGGTCGTCCATCGCTATGCCCGGTGCATCTCCTATCCCGAGTGGGGAGTCGGAACCGTCAGCGGGATCTATTTCTCCGGCGAGGACGAGGACGTGCAGCAGTGGGCGCGAATGTCGTTCGCGGTCGGCGTCCGAACCGTGCCGGCCGGGTCACTCCAGTTCGTCGACTTCTCCAAACCCGACCGCGCCGCCGACCGCGTGCAGCGGTTCATGACGGCGGCGCAGCACGCGCTGGCAGAAGGAGACGCCGATCTGGCGGCGCAGCGGCTCGTGTACGCGCGCGACGCCGATCCGGCGAACCCCGCGGTGCTGCGGCTGCTGACCGCCGCGTTCTGGCAGGCCGGAAACCTGCCTGCGGCGGCGCGGGCGGTCCGCGACTGGGCGCGCGTCGAGACCGACCGCCCCACTCCCGAGCGCTTCGCGTCACGGATCTACGAGGACATGGGCGCGCTCGACCTCGCCGAGGACGCCGCGGTGCGGGCCGCCAATCGCGCGCCCTCCGACGCGTCGGCGTGGGAGCGGCTCGGGCGCCTGCGGCTGCGGCTGATGGACCGGCCCGGCGCCATCGCCGCGTTCGAGCAGGCACGCCTGATCGGGCCGACCGTCGAGGGCCTCCTGGACCTGGCGCTTGCCTACCACCTGGCGGGGGACGTCGGCGCGGAGGTCTCCGCGGCGGAGGCCGCGACGCGCCTGGATGCGGAGTCCCAGCCCGCGTGGTCGAGCTACGCGCACGCGCTGGCGCGGACCGACCGGCTCAGGGAGTGCATCGGGGCCTGCCGGCGGGCGCTCGAGCTCGGCCCGAGCCCGGAGGTCGAGGACCTGCTCGAGCAGGTCCGCAACACGACGCCGCGCGGGCTGTCCGAGCGCAGCGCGGCCTAGTCGCGAGTCAGGCGGCCTCGAGCACGAACACGGGAATTCGGCGATTGCCCGCCCGTCGCTCGTAGGCCGACCATCCGGGATAGATCGTCAGGCCCTGGCGCCAGATGCGCGCCCGCTGGTCCCCCGACGCCTCGGTGGCCCGGAAGCGCCAGCCGCGACCGTCGACCGACACCTCGCCCTCCGGATGCGCGCGAAGGTTGTGACTCCAAGCGGGATCGTGGCCCTGACCGAAGTTCGAGGCGATCACGGCGAGCCCCTCGTCCACCGGGAAGCCGAGCACGGGAGTCGTGCGCTGCCGGCCCGTTCGCGCTCCGGTGGTGGTCAGCCAGACGACGGGGAGACCTGAGACGAGGTGCGCGAGCGTGTACTTCCCGCGCGTCAACCGGAGCACGCGCGGATCGATCCACGGCGCGAAGCGCCTGAGCATCAGCGCACCGGGACCGGTCGCGATCACTCGGCGCCAGAACCGATGGAAGCCGCTCGCCTGATCGAAGTTCACGACCCCGGAGGTCACGAGGCGACGCTGCCCTCACGCCCGCAGACCGGGCAGGACTCCTGCGGGCCGAGCGGCCGCCCGCTGCACTCCGGGCACTGATCGGCAGGCTCGAGCACGCCGAGCAGCTCTCCGACCCGGCAGACCAGGAGCCGCTCCTCGTCGACCTCGATCCAGGCGCCGGCCGACGCCGGGAAGACCACGTGGTCACCAGGCTTGACGGGCATCTGGACGCCGACGTGGTCCCACCAGTCAAGCCCCGGGCCGACGGACAGGACGATTCCGTGCTGCGGCGGCGGCTCCTCGCTGCCAGGCGGGATCAGCAGTCCCGAGCGGCGCACGCGGTCGGGATCGAGCTCCTTGATCACGACGCGGTCGAATAGGGGACGAAGTTGGTTGCGCATCTGCGCACGATGTTAGGGGGCCGGGAGGCCCCCGCGGCGTCACGCGTCCGAGCCGCCCCGTACGTCCGACGGGCGCCATAGGTTGTCGCCAGATGCGCCTGCTCGTCGCCCGCTGTGAGGTCCGCTACTCCGGCCGTCTCGACGCCCTCCTGCCCGAGGCGCTGCGGCTGATCATGATCAAGGCCGACGGCTCGGTGCTCGTGCACGCGGACGCGGGTGGCTACAAGCCGCTGAACTGGATGACGCCGCCGACCGTGATCGAGGAGACGGCCGAGACGATCGTCGTGCGCAAGCGCGCGGGGGCGAGCGAGGACCGGCTGGAGATCGCGATCGCCGAGCGCGTGTCGGACGTCGAGCACGAGATGGGGTCGCCCGCCGCCGACACGGCGCTGGCGAAGGACGGTGTCGAGGCCCACCTCCAGGAGCTGCTCGCCGAGCAGCCGCACTGGTGTGGAGAGGGATTCCGGCTGGTGCGGCGCGAATGGCCGACGGATATCGGCCCGGTCGATCTGATGTGCCGCGACGACGCCGAGCGGTGGGTCGCGGTCGAGATCAAGCGCGTGGCTGGAATCGAGGCGGTCGAGCAGCTCACGCGTTATCTCGAGCGGATTCGCCTCGACCCCGCGTTCGCGCAGTGCCGCGGGGTGCTCGCGGCCCAGCTGATCAAGCCGCAGGCGAGCGTGCTCGCGGCATCGCGCGGGATCGAGTGCATCGAGGTCGACCTCGCGGTGCTGCGCGGCGAGCGCCAGCCGGACTTGAAATTGTTCGCGGCATGAACACCGAACAAGCGGTCCTGAGCGAGCGCCGCGACCGCATCCTCATCATCACGATCAACCGGCCGGATCAGCGCAACGCGATCAACGCCGCGGTGGCGAACGGCATCGCGGCGGCGCTCGACGATCTCGACGCCGATGCCGAGCTTTCGCTCGCGATCCTGACGGGCGCCGGCAAGGGGTTCAGCGCCGGCATGGACCTGAAGGCGTTCGTCACCGGCGAGCGTCCCTACGCCGGCGACCGCGGATTCGCCGGCATCACCCAGCGCTCGTCGGCCAAGCCGCTGATCGCCGCGATCGAGGGCTTCGCCGTCGCGGGCGGACTCGAGGTCGCGCTGTCCTGCGACCTGATCGTCGCCTCGCGCGGCGCGCGGCTGGGAATCCCGGAGGTCAAGCGCTCGCTGGTGGCGGCCGCCGGCGCACTGCTGCGGCTTCCGCGCGCCCTGCCGCGCAACGTCGCGATGGAAATGGCCCTGACCGGCGATCCGATCGACGCCGAGCGTGCCCACGAGCTCGGGCTCGTCAACCGGCTGACCGAGCCCGGACAGGCACTCGAGACGGCGCTCGAGCTGGCCGAGGCGATCGCGGCGAACGGGCCGCTGGCGCTCGCGGCGACCAAGCGCGTGCTGAGCGAGTCCGTCGATTGGCCCGACGCGGAGTTCTTCGAGCGACAGGGCGAGATCGTCGGACCGGTGATGGCCTCCGAGGACGCGCGTGAGGGCTCGGTCGCGTTCGCGGAGAAGCGGACGCCGGTCTGGAAGGGCCGTTAGTCGGGGGAGCCCCAGGCGGTCGCGACCACGCTTCGCGCGCCGCCGCGATCGCGGTGCTCGCACAGGTAGATCCCCTGCCAGGTTCCGAGCGCCGGCCGGCCGCCCGAGATCGGCAGCGTCAGCGACGGACCGAGCAGTGCGGCCTTGACGTGCGCCGGCATGTCGTCGGGGCCCTCGACCGTGTGGGTCCAGTACGAGGCGCGCTCCGGGACCGCCTCGTTGAACCAGGTCTCGAAGTCCCGGCGCACGTCGGGCGAGGCGTTCTCGTTCAGGGCGAGCGAGGCCGAGGTGTGCTGGATCAGGAGGTGCAGCACGCCGACGCGCAGCTCGCGCAGCTCGGGGAGCGCATCGAGGATCTCGCGCGTGACGAGATGAAAGCCCCGCGGCCTCGGCTGTAACGAGAGCTCTCGCTGGATCCAGGTCATTCCGGCAGGCGGGCTACCCGCATGTCGACGCGCTCACCGCGGAACGGCACTCCTTCAGATTCGAGCAGGCCGCGCTGGCGGCGCCCCTTCGCCAGCGAGCCGTCGGCTCGCACGACGCGATGCCAGGGGACAGACGGATCCTCACACGCGTGCAGGACCGCGCCGGCGACGCGCGGCGCGCCCGGCGCGACGTCGCCGTAGGTGCGGACGAACCCCTCGGGAATAGCTCTGATGCGTGCAAGGATCGCGGCGTCGCGGCGTCGCTCCGGCATGTCCGCAGCATAAGCAGCCCCGTTCGGCGCTTGATAAGGTCCCGAGCTGCCGAATTCCCTGCTGCGCGCGGGGAAGCGGGGGACCCAGGTCTCCCGGGGCGAATCGCGGTCTGCTGACCGCGTAGCGCGTGAGCGCGAGCCCGACAGCTAACCCCGCAGGCACTGACCGAAACGACAGCATGAGACGGCGCACCGTCAAACCTCTGATCGCCGGCGCGGCAACGGTCGCGCTCCTCGCGGTCGCGGCGGCGGTACCGATCGAGTCGAGCGCTGACCCGAGCCTCGGTCAGCTGAACTCGCAGCTTTCGCAGGTGCACCAGCAACAGCAGAGCCTCGCCTCGAGCGTCAGCAGCCTGGACGGGCTGATCTCCTCGCTCGACAGCCAGATCGCGCTGGTCGAGTCTCGCGAGGCCGCGTTGCGCGTCGAGCTGGCCAGCGATCAGGCCAAGCTGGCGGCGGTGCAGACGGCGCTGCAAAAGGAACGGGCGCGGCTGGAGATGCTGATCGCGCGGCTCGGGCGCGCGCGGATGCTCCTGGGCCGCCAGCTGGTCTCCAACTACGAGGGCGACAAGCCGGACCTCGTGGCCGTGGTGCTCGAGGCGCACGGGTTCAAGGACCTGCTCGATCAGCTCAACTACCTGCACTACGCCGAGCAGCAGCAGCAGGGGATCATCGCGCTGACCAAGCAGGCGAAAGCGGACGCGGCGGCCGCCGCCAAGCGCCTCGCCCAGCTCGAGGTGACCGACCGCCAGATCACCGAGCAGACGGGGCAGCGCGTCGACGCGCTCGCCGGGATGAACTCGCTGTTGCACTCGCGCCAGGCCGCCGAGCAGCAGGCCAGGGCGGCACGCGAGCAGGCGCTGCAGGCAAGCCGCCAGCGGGGCGCACAGCTGCAGTCCCAGATCTCGAAGATCGAGGCCGCGCAGGCCGCCGCGGCCGCGGCGGCGGCGAGCAGCCCCGCGCCGTTCGGAGGGCAGGCATCGCTCGGCGCCGGTGGCGGGTGGGCGATCCCGTGGCCGATCGTGCTGTGCGAGTCCGGCGGCCAGAACCTCTCGCCCAACAGCGCCGGGGCGTCGGGCTACTACCAGATCATCCCCGGCACCTGGGCGTTGTTCGGCGGCAGCGGCCCGGCCGCCTACCTCGCCTCCAAGTCCGAGCAGGACGCGGTCGCGTCGCGGATCTGGAACGGCGGCGCGGGCGCCTCCAACTGGGTCTGCGCCGGAATCGTCGGCATCCACTGAAGGCCTCCCCCGCGCCAAAGTTCGCCGGGGACCGGCGGCCGCCGTAGACCGTAACCTCGCGGGCATGTCCCGGCGGCAGCAGTTGATCGCGGCGCTGCTGCTGGTGCTCGCGCTGGCGCTGCGGGTCGGCGAGGTGCAGCGAGCCCCCTATAAGCCGATCAACGACGCGAGCGCCTACCTGTTCATGGCGAGCGCGGTTGCGCACACGGGCGGGTACGCCGGTCGGGGCGCCGCGGCGGCGGGGACGCGCGGCGCGACCGCCTACTGGCCGCCCGGCTACCCGTACTTCCTCGCGGCGGTCGATCTGCTCGACGGCCACACGACGTGGAAGGGCGCTTCGGTCCATCCAGCGCAGATCTCGCAGGCGGTGCTTGGCACGATCATCGTGGCGCTGATCGGGGCGATCGCGCTGGAGCTCTTCGGTCCGGTGCCGGCGCTGATCGCGATCGCGATCGCGGCGGTCTACCCGGTGCTGATCGAGCTCTCGGCGATCCTCGTCGCCGAGAACCTGCTGACGCTGCTGGCGCTGGCAGCGACGTGGTGCGCGCTGCGCGCGCAGCGCACCACGAAGCCCTACGGGTGGATCGTCGCCGCGGGCGTCCTCACCGGTCTCGCCACGTTGACGCACATGAACGGCGTTCTGCTGCTGATCCCGCTCGGCGTCGCGGCGTGGCGGGCGCGGCGGAGGCCGGTCGCGGCGATGGTGCTCGTGGCCGTGGCGATCCTGACGGTCCTGCCCTGGACGATTCGCAACGCGGTGGAGCTGCACCGCTTCATTCCGGTCTCCGACGAGACCGGGATCACGCTCGTGGGGACCTACAACCCGGCGTCCGCCGCGAACACGATCGTGCCGTACAAGTGGCGCCTGTTCTCCGGGATTCCCCAGGATCGCCGGCTCCTCCGGCAGGTGCACCGCCTCACCGAGCCGCAGCTCGGCGGCGAGCTGCAGAGCCAGGCGCTGCGCTACATCGGGGAGCACCCGCTGGCGCCGATCGAGGTCGCCTACCACAACACGCTGCGGATGTTCGAGCTCGAGGGATCTTTCGCCTGGGAGGCGTCCGCAAAGGCGCAGGCGCTTCCGCGCGCGACGGCGAGGATCGGCGTGGTCAGCTTCTGGATCCTGTGCCTGCTCGCGGTCGGCGGCCTGTTCACGCGCAGCGTCAGGCATGCCCCATGGTGGCTGTGGGCGGTTCCGTTGCTGATCGCGCTGAGCGTGATCCTCGTCAACGTCGAGACGCCACGGTTCCGCGAGCCGATCGACCCGTTCCTGATCCTGCTCGCCGCGTGCGGAGTCGAGGCGCTGGCCGGGCGCGCCCTACGCGGTGCGCCAATCCGGCGTCGTCGTCGGGTAGCGGTTGCGGCTGGTCAGCGCGAGCTGGTCGAAATGCGCGAGCGCCTGGCCTGACCCGAAGGCGACGCAGGTCAGCGGGGAATCGGCTCGATAGACCGGCATTCCCGTCTCGTTCGCGACCAGCTCCGGGAAGCCGCGGACCAGCGTCCCGCCGCCCGCGAGCAGAATCCCGTCGCGAGCGATGTCCGAGGCGAGCTCGGGCGGGGTCTCCTCGAGCGTGTCCCGGATCGCCTGCAGGATCTCCCGCACCGGGCTCATGATCGCGGCGCGGATCTCCTCGCTGCGCAGCTCGATCGCGGTCGGCAGACCGGTGACGAGGTGCCGGCCGCGTACCTCGACGGTCTCCTCGGGATGCAGCGGCATCACAGATCCCGTCGAGATCTTGATCTGCTCGGCGGTGCGCGAGCCGATCGCGAGCTGGTAGGTGTTGCGCAGGTAGTGGGTGATCGCCTCGTCCATCTCGTAGCCGCCGACCCGGGCCGAGCGCGAGACGACGATTCCGCCAAGCGAGATCACCGCCATCTCGCTGGTGCCCCCGCCGACGTCCACGACCATCCGACCGATCGGCTCCTCGATCGCGATCCCGGCCCCGATCGCGGCGGCGATCGGCTCCTCGATCAGGTGCACCCGCCGGGCGCCGGCCGCGAGCGACGCCTCCTCGACGGCGCGCTTCTCCACCTCGGTGACGCCGGAGGGCGCGCACACGATCAGCCGCGGATGCGCGAGGCGGCGGTCGATCACCTTGCGGATGAAGTAGCGGAGCATCTCCTCGGTGACCTCGAAGTCCGCGATCACGCCGTGACGAAGCGGCCGCGTGGCGGCGATCGTCGCGGGCGTGCGCCCGATCATCCGCTCGGCGTCGGCGCCGACGGCGTGAACCAGCCCGGTCTCGACATCGGAGGCGACGACCGACGGCTCGGAGACGACGATGCCGCGCCCGCCCACATACACGAGCGTGTTCGCGGTCCCGAGGTCGATCGCCATGTCGTGGACGCCGAGCGTCGGCGTCAGATGCCGACGCGAGTAGTCCCTCCGCGAGCCGTCTCTACGAAACCGGATGTCAACAGGGTGCCAAAAACCCGGTCGTTGCGCGAGCCCCTCCAGCGAGCACGCCGAAGCGCCGGCGTCCTACCGCTCGCCCGGCTGCTTGCGCGGGTACTGCGAGACGTGCTCCTCGAGGTCCAGCGCCGTGCCGACGATCCGGTGCTGCTCGACCGCGTGCGCCGCGGGATAACCCTCGCCGGCGGCGGCGCGTTCGGGCCGGCCGATGTAACCGAACTCGAGCTGCTCGGGCAGGATCTGCATCAGGCGCGGTGACATGTGGGCGCGCGCGCCCATGTTGCGCGGCTCCTCCTGCACCCAGACGACCTCGCGCAGCCGCGGGTAGCTCTCGACCAGCGACAGGATCTCCGACTGCGGGAACGGGTACAGCAGCTCGACGCGCCCGACCGCGATCTGCGGCTTGTCGCGGCGCGTCTCGTGCCCGATCAGGTCGTAGTAGATCTTGCCGCTGCAGAGGATCAGCCGGGTCACCGCCGCCGGATCGACGCCCGGCTCGGCGAGCACCGGCTGGAAGCGGCCGTTCGCGAGGTCGTCGAGGTGGCTGGTGGCCTGCGGCAGGCGCAGCAGGCTCTTCGGAGTCATGATCACGAGCGGGCGCTGCTTGGCGATCCGCGCCTGGCGGCGCAGCAGGTGGAAGTACTGGGCTGGGGTCGTGCAATTCGCGACGCGGATGTTCCCCTCGGCGGCCAGCTGCAGGAATCGCTCGAGGCGGGCCGAGGAGTGCTCCGGGCCCGAGCCCTCGTAGCCGTGCGGCAGGAGCATCGTCAGCCGGGAGGTCTGGCCCCACTTCGCCAGGCCCGAGACGATGAACTGATCGACGATCACCTGGCCGCCGTTGACGAAGTCGCCGAACTGCGCCTCCCATAGCACCAGCGTCTCAGGTCCCTCCTGCGAGTAGCCGTACTCGAATCCCAGGCACGCCATCTCCGAGAGCGGGCTGTTGTGCAGCTCCATCGGGGCGAGCGCTCCGGGGAGGTGCTGCATCGCGCAGTGCTCCTGACCGGTCTTCGGATCGTGCAGGACGAGGTGGCGCTGCGAGAAAGTGCCGCGCTCGGTGTCCTGGCCGGTCAGCCGGATCGGGATCCCCTCGGTCAGCAGCGACGCGAACGCCAGCGCCTCGGCGTGCGCCCAGACGATCCCGCCGCCCTCCTGCAGAGCCTCGCGGCGCTGCTCGAGCTGCTTGACGAGCTTGGGATGGAGCGTGAACCCATCCGGGAGCGCGAGCAGCTCCTCGTTGAGGACGCGCAGCCGCTCCGCGGCGACGGCGGTCTTGACCTCGGGCGAGGGGGTGCGGTCGAGCTGGTACTCGCCGGTCGCGTGCTCGACCTCCTTGGCCGACGCGATCCGCTCCTTCAGCTTCTGATGCTCCTCGCTCAGCCTCGCCCAGACGGTGTCCGTCATCTCGGTGGACTCCGCCTCGGTGACGACGCCGGCCTCGATCAACTGCTTGGCGTAGAGCTCGCGCACGGGCGCGTGCTTCTTGATCACCTGGTACATCTCGGGCTGGGTGTAGGCGGGCTCGTCTGCCTCGTTGTGGCCGAAGCGCCGGTAGCCGATCAGGTCGATCAGCACGTCGTGGCCGAACTCCTGCCGGAACGCGAACGCGAGCCGCACCGCCGCCACGCACGCCTCGACGTCGTCGGCGTTGACATGGATGATCGGGACGTCGTACCCCTTGGCGAGATCGGAGGCCCAGGTGGTGGAGCGGGCGTCATCGGGATCGGTGGTGAAGCCGACCTGGTTGTTCTGGATGATGTGGATCGTGCCGCCGACGGTGTAGCCGTCGATCGCCTGGAGGTTGAACGTCTCCGCAACCACCCCTTGGCCCGGGAAGGAGGCATCTCCGTGCAGGATCACGGGCATCGCGGCATCGGTGTCCCGATGCGCATGCGGCCCTTGGCGCGTCGTCTGTGCCGCGCGGGTAGCGCCCTGGGCGACCGGCGCGACGAACTCGAGATGCGAGGGATTGGACTCCAACCGCACGATGATCGACTCGCCGCTCGGCATCTGGTAGGCGCCCTGTGCGCCGTGGTGGTACTTGACGTCGCCGGTTCCGCCCTGCGGGATCGTGGTGATCGGCTCGAGCGTGGAGGCCCCCTCGAACTCCGCGAAGATCGTGTCGTAAGGGCGCCCCAGGTTGTGGGCGAGGATGTTCAGCCGCCCGCGGTGCGCGGTGCCGATCACGACCTCCCTGGCGCCGGCGTGCGCTGAGAGCTGGATGATCTCGTCGAGCATCGGGACGGTCATGTCGAGGCCCTCGACCGAGAACTGCTTCTGACCGAGGTACGCCTTGTGCATGAAGCGCTCGAGCGCGTCCACCTCGGTCAGGCGCTTGAGCAGGGCAACCTGTTCGTCGCGGGGAAGGGGCTGGCGGAAGACGCCGGACTCGATCGCCTCGCGCAGCCACAGCCGCTGGCGGTGCGAGGCGATGTGCTCGATCTCGTAGGCGATCGGGCCGCAGTAGGTCTCGCGCAGATGCGGGAGCGCCTCGGCCAGCGTCTCGCCGGCCACGTATGTGCGCAGCAGATGGGCCGGGATCCTCTCCATCAGCTCGGGGGTCAGGCCGAGCGGCTCGGGATCGAGCGCCGGATCGCCCTCGGGCTCGCGGCCGAGCGGGTCGAGCTTGGCGGCCAGATGCCCGTGGGTGCGATGGGCCTTGAGCAGCGAGGTCGCGGCCTGGACCGCCTGGAGGAGCTCCATCGACGGGGGCGCGGCGGCGACGTGGACCGCGGTCCCGGGACCCTCAGCGGGCGCGGCCGGCGCTGCGGGCGCGGCCTTCGCCGAGGGCGCCGGCGGCAGGTCCCCAAGCGCCACGCCGAGGCTCTCGAAGACGCGCTCGTAGAAGCCGTCCTCGCCGTGCAGCAGGGACTCGATCCGCTGCAGGAAGCGGCCCGACTCGGCGCCCTGGATGATCCGATGGTCGTAGGTGGAGGTCATCGTCATGACCTTCTCCGCGCCGATCGCCTTGCCGACCCGGCCGAGGCCCGGTGGGTACGCGATGGATCCGGTGGCGATGATCGTCCCCTGGCCGACCATCAGCCGCGGCACCGAGGCGATCGTGCCGATCCCGCCGGGGTTGGTGAGCGTCAGGTTGGCGCCCGCCAGGTCGTCGGCGGTCAGCGTATTGGTCCGCGCCTTCTCGACCAGCGCGTTGTACGCGGCGAGGAAGTCGTTGAAGTGCAGGCGACCGGCGTCGCGGATCACGGGCACCATCAGCGTGCGGCTGCCGTCCTTCTTCTCGACATCGACGGCGAGCCCGAGGTTGCAGGCGGCGTCATCGACGCGGTGCGGCTTGCCGTCGACCTCGGCGAAGTGGTGCGCCATCACCGGCATCTCCTCGGTGGCGACGCGCGCGATCGCGTAGGCGATCAGATGCGTGAACGAGACCCGCTGGCCTGCCTCCTTCAGCTGGGCGCGGCGCTGCTCGAGCTCGGTGACGGTCAGGGTGCGGAACGACGTCGCGGTCGGGATCGACCGGCTCTCATCCATGTAGCGCGCGAGCACGGCCGCTCCGCCCTTGATCGCGGTGCTCTCGCTGGCTCGCGGCGCCGCCACGGTTGCTTTCACGGTGCCGTTGCCGCCGTTGCGCGCGGCCGCGAGCACGTCGGCCTTGGTGATGCGCCCGCCGCGGGCGCTGCCCGTGACACCGTTCAGGTCGACCCCCTCCTGGGCCGCGATGCGACGCGCGACGGGTGACGCGTTGCCGGCGCCGTCGATCGCCGGGGGCGTGGTGGCGGTCGTCTCCGTCTCGTCCGGCGTGGCCGCGGCCGAAGCGGGTGCTTGCGCTCGGGAAGCGCTCATCCGCCCGATCACCTGTCCGACGGTGACGGTCTCCCCCTCCTCCGCGAGGATCTCGGTGACCGTCCCCGTCACCGGAGCCGGCAGCTCCATGTCGACCTTGTCGGTCGAGATCTCGACCACGGTGTCGCCCTGCTTGACGCCCTCGCCGACCTTAACCGACCACTCGAGGATCGTCCCCTCGGTGACCGACTCGCCGCCGGTCGGCGTGACGATGTCGACCGTCTCGCCCTTGATCGCGTCGGTCTCGGCCGCCACCTCGGCCTCGGTCGCGGCGCCGGCAACGGCCTCCTCGGGAGTCGCGGGCGGCGACTCGGCGGACACGGGCAGCTCGGCAGCGGCGCCGTCGGTCGAGATCTCGGCGAGCAGCGCGCCGACCCCGACGGTCTCGCCCTCCGCAGCGTGGATCTTCACGATCGTGCCCGCGACGGGGGCGGGAACCTCGGCGTCGACCTTGTCGGTGGAGATCTCGACGATCGTCTCGTCCGCCTGCACCGCATCGCCTTCCTGCTTGTGCCACTCGAGCACGGTTCCTTCCGCGACGGAGTCGCCCATCGCGGGCATCACGACCTGGACCGTGCCCGTTTCGACAGCCATTGCGTTCTACTGTAACGCGTGTTTGCGGTGCTCAGAGCGGGTGCGCCGGCGCTCGGCATAGATGAATCCGATCGACCCGGCGAACGGCCCGAGGCCCCCCAGCACGGCGACCGTGACGGCAAGCCAGAGCGGGATGATCCGGGCGCGTGCGGCGGCGATGCAGACCAGCGACATCGCGATCCAGAGCAAGCCGTGGGTCATGCCGAGGATGAACGTCTCGGGCTCGGGCTTGCCCAGCGCGAAGGCGCACAGCAGCAGCGCCAGGTACACGCAGGAATGTGTGAACGAGGCCACCTCCAGCCGGCGGAAGGTGACGGCGCGCATCAGGACAGCAGCGCCCCCATCCGTCGCAGCGGCTCGTCGGCCTGATCGGGCCAGCGCTGGACCTCGGCGGGCCACCAGTCGTAGTCGTCGTGCTCGTGGTCGGGCGTGACGCTCGCTCCCTCCGGCAACCAGGCCTGGCCGACCAGCAGGACCATCTCGCTCGGGAGCTGGACGAGCGCCTCGATCCTGATCCGCTCCGGCCGCACCGACCACTCCTCGAGCAGCTCGCGCGCCATCGCCTCGGCCGGATTCTCGTCCACCTCGACCGAGCCGCCCGCGCCGAGCGCCCAGCGCCCGGCCCACGAGGCGAGCCACTGCGCGCGGCGCCCGGCCAACCAGCGGCCGTCGGCCGAGCGCACGATGCACAGCACCGACAGGCTCTGGGCGGCCTGCTCGGGGGTGAGCCGCAGGGCCCAGCGGATCGGCTGCAGCTCAAGCGTCAGGCGCTCGGGCCGGATGTCGTAGCTGACGAGGCGGGCGGCGTAGCCGTCGTGGCTCGGCGAGCCCCGCCGCCGAAGGGCATCGAGCGCCGAGTCGGCGGCATCGGTCGCGCTCTGCGCCGGCTCGAAGGGCTCCTCGCGCCAGCTGACCTCCAGCTGGTCGGACTCCCAGGGTCCACGCGCGAGCAGAGCGGGCACTGTCGCCACGCCGCACACGGTACCGTCCGCCCGTGCAGCGACGCCTGAAGCACTGGGGATGGGGCTATGAGGACGAGCAGCCCTCCCCCAGCGAGCTGCGCGACGCGGCGGCATTCCTCGTGGACCGCCTGGGATTCGGGCTGACCGACGTCGAAGAGGCGGTGCCGCTCTCGGCGCTCTCGTTGCCGGCGCCCCGGCTGCGGGTTCCCGACGCGCTCGCGCCGATCTGCGCGACCGACCCGTATCAGCGCGCGCTGCACGCTTACGGGCGCTCCTACAGCGACATCGTCAAGGCGTTCCGCGGGCGGTTCGATCACCCGCCCGACGTGGTCTGCCACCCGCGCGACGAAGCCGAGGTGCTGGCCGTGCTCGACTGGGCGATCTCGGCGGGCGCCGCCGTGATCCCGTTCGGCGGCGGCACCAGCGTCGTCGCCGGCGTGGAGGCCCGCGTCGCGGACCGGTTCACGGGCGCCGTGACAATCGATCTGAAGGCGCTCGACCGCGTGCTCGAGATCGACGAGGCCTCGCTCGCCGCCCGGATCCAGGCGGGCGCCCTCGGACCGGGCCTCGAGGAGCAGCTGGGCGCCCGCGGGCTGACGCTGCGCCATTTCCCCCAGTCCTTCCAGTTCTCGACGCTTGGCGGCTGGATCGCGACGCGCTCGGGTGGGCACTTCGCGACGCTGTACACGCACATCGACGATCTGGTCGAGTCCGTGCGGGCGATCACGCCGGCGGGCGAGTGGGAGTCGCGGCGGCTGCCTGGGTCGGGCGCGGGCGTCTCGCCGGACCGGATGCTGATCGGATCCGAGGGCATCCTCGGGCTGATCACGGAAGCATGGGTGCGGGTGCGGCCGCGACCTGTTCACCGGGCCTCGACGGGCGTGCGGTTTGCGTCCTTCCACGACGGCGCCGCCGCGGTCCGGGCGCTCTCGCAGTCCGGCCTGTACCCGACCAACTGCCGGCTGATCGACGCCGCGGAGGCCGCGATCACCGGCGCCGGCGACGGATCGAGCGCCCTGCTGGTGCTCGGGTTCGAATCCGCGCATCACGACGTCGAGCCGTGGATGAAGCTCGCGCTGCAGTGCTGCGAGGACTTCGGAGGGAGCTACGAGCGCCGCAAGGAATCCGGTGATGGCGTCGGCTCGTGGCGCGAGGCGTTCCTGCGGGCGCCCTACCTGCGCGACACGTTCATCGCGATCGGCGTCCTGTCGGAGACGTTCGAGACCGCGATCACGTGGGACCGGTTCGCCGCCTTCCACGAGGCCGTGCTGGAGCGGACCGAGGAGGCCGTGCGCGAGGTGTGCGGTGCCGGGTCGGTGACCTGCCGCTTCACGCACGTGTACCCCGACGGACCGGCCCCGTACTACACGATCCTCGCGCCCGCGCGCCGAGGCGGCGAGCTCGAGCAGTGGGCCGAGATCAAGGCGGCGGCCTCGGATGCGGTGATCGCCGCGGGCGGCACGATCACGCACCACCACGCGGTGGGACGCGATCACCGCCCGTGGTACGACCGCCAGCGCCCGGAGGCGTTCGCGCGCGCGCTGCGCGGCGCGAAAGCCGCGGTCGATCCCTCAGGGGCGCTGAACCCCGGCGTCCTGCTCGACCTGGAATAGCCGCTCATAGATGCGACAGCGCTTCGTGATGCGGCCGCCCATCGCCTCCAGCCCGCGGTTCATCGAGGAGTTCGTCTCGAGGATCCAGCCGGCCTCGCCGAACTCGACCCGGGTCGCCGCGGCCATGTCGAAGTGCTCGAGATACAGAGCGGCGGCGACGCCGGTGTGCTGATACTCGGGCAGCACCCCGAGGAAGCCGACCCGGGCGCGGTCGATGATCGAGCGGCGGCGCAGGTAGTACCACCACCCGAGCGGCAGCAGCCGACCCTTCATCTTCTTGTAGACCTGGTTGATGTCGGGGATCGTGATCGCCATCGCGACCGTCTCCTGGTCGTTCTCGGCGACCATGAACCAGTGCTTGTCGTAGATCAGACGGTAGGTGAGCGCGAGATCGTCCAGGTCGTGCTTGTCGTAGGGAACGAAGCCCCAGTTCTTCGACCAGGCGGCGTTGTAGACCTTCGCGAACTCGTCCATCTCGCGGCGCAGGTGCCACCAGGACATCTTGCGGAGCCGGATGCCGTGCTTCGTGCGGCAGCGCTCGGCCAGATCGGGGAGGATCGGCAACATCCGCGTCTCGCGATCGGTGATGTAGATCTTCCAGTGGAAGACGTCCATCGCCTTGGTCAGCCCCGCCGCCTCGCACCGCACCTGGTAGTACGGGGGATGCCAAGGCTGCCGGATCATCGGCTCGAGCTCGTGACCTTCGAACAGGACGCCGCACTCCTCGTTCATCACGAAGTCCATCGGTCCGACCATGCGGTCGCAGCCCCGGGCGCGCAGCCACGCGTCGGCGGTCTCGAGCAGCGCGTCGAGGATCTCCTGGTCGTCCTCGAACTCGAGGAAGCCGAACAGCCCCCAGCGGTGCTTGTGGTACTCGTTGAACGCGCGGTCGATCTGCGCGGTGATCCGGCCGACGATGCGGCCGTCGCGCCAGGCGAGGAAGTACTCGGCCTCGCCATGGCGGAAGAACGGGTTCAGCTTGCGGCTCAGGTACGCGTAGCGCTCCAGCTTGAGCGGCGGGATCCAGGGGGTCCCGGCGTGGAGCCGGTACGGGAGGTCCACGAAGCGGCGCAGCTCGCCGAATCCCTTGACCGGCCTGACCTCGATTGGCATCGGTCGGGAACCGTACCTGCATTACATTCCATGCGACGATGCCGCCAGATCCGTACAAGGTGCTGGGCGTGCCCCGGAGCGCCACCGATGCAGAGATCCGCGCCGCCTACCGCAAGCTGGTCCAGCTTCACCACCCGGACCACAACAACGGGTCGGTCGAGTCCGCCCGGCGCTTCGAGGAGGTCCAGGACGCATACAGCCAGGTGGTCAAGCAGCGGAGGGGCGGCCCCGGACCGCGGATGCCGAAGGTGGATCCCGATCTGGAGGCACGCCTCGCCGACATCGAGCGCAAGCTGAGGGAGGCCAATGCGGCGGCGCGCGAGCGTGCGCGCCGCGCGGCCCGGGAGGCGGCTACGGCGGCGGGGGCGCGCAAGCGCCCGTCGGACGAGGAGCTCGGGTACTACTCGACCGACGACAGCTTCTCGAGGATCCTCTCCGACGCCCGCTCCGAGCTATCCGATCGCTTCCACGAGGTGCGCGGGCACCCGGTCACGCAGCGGGTGGCCGACCTGATCGACGAGCTGGCGGCGAAGCTGACCGGAGAGCCACCGGAGAAGTAGCCTCCGATCGCAGGCATCGTCGCCGGGGGGAGGCGCTCTGGATGGTGACGATGTTCCCGCGAAGGACGGCGGCGCTCGAACCGGCGAACATCACGCACGGCGCGAGCGAGCACGAAGAGCCGGCCGCGACCGGGCAGCTGTAGCCCTGTTGCGGGGGCACCTGGATGGACGGTGCCTGACGCGGCGTCCCGAGCTTCCCGGGATGACCGAAATGCTGCAACAGAGTGCGGATGGCGGGCTGCCGCAGGAGCGCCGATGCGTCGGGGCTCAGCCGGACGGGCCGCTCCGCGGCGGTCCCCGGCGCGAGGGCGCCGATCCCGACCGCGCCGGCGAGGCCGGCGGCGATCGCGATTGCGAGCACGCGGCGCATCAGTCCACCTGCACCGGCTGGTCGCCGAACAGGATCCGGTCGCCGGGGCGGAGCTGGCAGCGGCCGACGCGCCTGTGGTTCACGAACGTCCCGTTGGTCGAGTCGAGATCCTGGAGGACCCACGCTGCGTCGCGGAAGACGAGCCGCGCGTGCCGGCGCGAGACGGTGGGATGCGCGAGCGTCACGTCGCAGCTCGGGTGACGCCCGATCATCAGCTTCTCTTGCGCGCCCTGCCAGTCGAGCGCGAGCAGCATCGGCTCGATGGACGACTCGATGCGCAACCGATCGAGCGTGGTGGCGATGGCGCGCGTCAGCGTCGTCTGCAGCTCGAGCCGGCGCGAGCGTCTCGGTAGATCGCCGACGAGCCGTGCCGGGTCCACGAGCCGGCCGGCGAACAGTGCGTCGAGCCGGTGCATCAGCGTCTCCTCACTGAGCAGCCCCTCGGCATACGCCGCGTTCAGCGTCCGCGCCAGCCGCTGCCTGGAGAATCCTGGCCAGGGCACGTCGGGAGTGTCGCGCAGGGCCGCGCGATTGTCCACCGCGCGGTAGAACCTGCCGAGTGAGCGTTCCGCCGGACATGTTCGATGAGGACTACTCGTACTTCTACGAAGAAGTCCTCGGTCCGTCACGCAGCGACAGCGACGCGGATGTCGCGTGGAGGCTGCTGTCGCTCGAGCCCGGCATGTCCGTGCTCGACGTGCCGTGTGGCGAGGGCCGGATCGCCGGCCGGCTGGCCGCGCGCGGGTGCGAGGTGGTGGGCGTCGACTCGAGCGAGCTGTTCCTGGCGATGGGCCGCGAGCGCCATTCCTCCGTCGAGTTCGTGCTCGGAGACATGCGCGAGCTGTCCTACGACTCGGAGTTCGACGCGGTGCTCAACTGGTTCAGCTCCTGGGGCTACTTCGACTCAGAGTCCAACGACCGGGTCCTCGAGGCGTTCGCCCGCGCGCTGCGTCCGGGTGGGGCGTTGCTGCTGGAGATGCACAACCCGTGGCATCTCGCGAGCATGCTCGCGGCCGCCGGCGGGAGCATCGGGAGCGTATTCCCGCGGCCCGAGGGCCTGATCGCGGACACGATCTCGATCGACGAGGACGGCTTCTCCCACACGCAGCGCTGGGTCGTGCGCGACGGTCGCATCCGCCGCCAGGAGTTCGTGCTCGAGCAGGTGCCGGCGCCCGCGCTGCGCAGGCGACTGCGGCGCGCGGGCTTCGGGTCGGTCGAGTTCTACGGCGCGTACGGCGAGCCGTTCGAGCCCCGCGGCCGGCGGCTGATGGCGCTCGCCCGCCGTGGCACCGGCGACGGCGCCGGTCCGGCGGCGCGCGTGACCCTGAGGGAGCTCGACACCCGAGAACGTCCGCGCTGTCTGCGAGCTGCAGGTCGCGCCCGGCCAGGAGCACTATGTGGCGCCGAGCGCGTACACGCTGGCCGAGGACTCGGTCTACCCGAATGGGTGGGTGCGCGCGATCTACGCCGGCGAGCAGCCGGTCGGACTGCTCGCGCTGGTCACCTTCGAGGACGGCGCCACGCACTATCACCTCGCGCGACTGCTGATCGGCGCCCAGTACCAAGGGCTCGGCTTCGGCTCGCGTGCGATCGAGTTGCTCGCGGATCACGTCCGGACGCTGCCGGGCGCGAGGTGCCTGGAGACCTCGTGCCAGCCCGACGCGGCCGGCCCGATCGGCTTCTACCGCTCGCTCGGATTCGAGGAGACCGGTGAGCAGCTCGAGCGCGAGACCCTCCTGCGGCTCGCGCTGTGAGGATCGCCGTCCTCGGCCCGGGCGGCGTCGGCGGGTTCGTCGCGGCGGCGCTTGCGCGCGCCGGCGTGAAGGTGACCGTCGTCGCGCGCACGGAGACGGCCCACTCGATCGCGCGCGACGGAATCGCCGTGCAGAGCGTCCGGCTGGGGGACTTCGTCGCGCGGCCCGAGGCGGTGGCGGTCCTCGATCGCGAGGTGGATGCGCTGCTCGTCGCGACGAAAGCGACCGCCATGGAGCCGGCGCTCGAACGGATTGCGCTCGGTGCCGGCGGTGGTGGTGCCGCTGCTCAACGGCCTGGACCACATGCCGGTGCTCCGGGAGCGCTTCGGGCCCGAGCGGGTGGCCGCCGGAGTGATCCGGATCGAGTCAGACCGGCCGGCGCCCGGGAGGGTCGTGCAGACGAGCCCGTTCCTGCGGGTGGACCTGGCGAGCGATCGCGATGTCCTGCACGGCGCGCTCGAGCGGCTCGCGGCCGTCCTGCGCGATGCCGCGATCCCGGTCGAGATCGGGCCGTCCGAGGCGCAGATCCTGTGGTCGAAGCTGGTGCGCCTGAACGCGCTGGCTTGCACGACGAGCGCCGCGGACCGGCCGATCGGCTTCATCCGCTCCGATCCGGGGTGGCGCGCCACGCTCGTGGCATGCGTGCAGGAGACCGCGGGCGTGGCGAACGCGGATGGCGCCTCGATCGATCCCGCGGCGCTGGTCGCCGAGCTCGACGAGGCCCACGCGGAGCTCGGTTCCTCGATGCGCCGGGATCTCGCCGCGGGCCGCGAGCCCGAGCTGGACGCGATCCCCGGCGCGGTGCTGCGGGCCGCGGCGCGCCACGGCCTCGAGTGCCCCACGGTCGCACAGCTCTACCGGTCGATCGCGACGGCGATCAGAGCGGAGGCTTGATCTGAGGCGGGCCGGGGGCGTGCACCGGCTGCAGGATCTCCTCGCGGGCGATCGCGTCGAGGACCTCTTCCTCCTCCTCGGTCAGACCCTCGTCGTGCTGGCCGTCGCAGAGGACGCGGAACGCGCCGGTCTGACCGCCGTCGGCCTGCAGGACGATGCCCGGGAGGATCTCCTCTCCCTCCTCGAGCCCGAGGCGGTCGATGTCGAAGTGCGCCATGCCGATCCCCCAGCTGTGATGGTCGGGGTTCTCGCGGTCGTGCGCCGCCACGCCCTGGGCGAAGCTCTCGAGCAGCTTGCCGATCCGCGTGGCGTCGACCATCGTGGGCTAGGTTACCCGCCGGCGCCGCGCTGGATCTGCTCTTATGACGTGCGCTCGATGATCTCGATCCGGTAGCCGTCGGGGTCGCGCACGAAGCACAGGCGATTGCCGCCCTCGCGCACGCTGTAGGGCGGGCGCTCGGGCTCGATCCCCTGCTCCTTGAGGCGGGCAAGCGTGCCGTCGAGGTCGTCGGCGGTGATCGCGATGTGGCCGTAGCCGGTGCCGACGTCGTAGGGCTCGGTGCGCCCGACGTTGAAGGTCAGCTCGAGGCGGGGGTTGTCGCCGTCGTCGGGCTGGTTCATGAACACGTTGATCGCCTCGTCGCGGATCGGCAACCGGCCGATCTCCTTGAATCCGAGCGCGTTGTAGAAGGCGACCGACCGGTCGATGTCGGTGATGCGGTAGCAGGTGTGAATCAGGCTCATGGTCCACGAAAGGATAGGCTCCGCGCGGTGATCATCGAGCGCTCCATGCACGACCAGTTCCTGTCGAACACCTACCTGGTGGCCGACGAGCTCGGCTCGCACGCCGTGATGATCGACGCCGGCGGGCCGGTGCAGCCCCTGCTGGACGTCCTGGACCGAATGCGGTTCCAGCTCACCCACGTGCTGCTCACCCATCACCACCACGACCACGTCGCCGAGCTGGACAAGGTCCTCGACGCGCATCCGGGCACGCCCGTGCTGATCCACGAGGCCGAGCGCGAGCTCGTCGCCGGCGCGACGGGCCCGCTGATGCCCGGCGAGGCGATCACCTCAGGCGCGCTCGAGATCGTGCCGCTCCACACCCCCGGGCACACCGCGGGCATGCTCTCGCTGCTCGTGGGGGGCACCGACGTGTTCACCGGCGACACGCTGTTCAAGGGCTCCGTGGGCGGCGTGCGCGCGCCCGGCCACACCACCTACGCGGACCTCAAGTCCTCGATCATGGACACGCTGCTGAAGCTTGCGCCCGAGACGCGCATCCATCCGGGGCACACCGATCCCACGACCGTCGCCGACGAGCTCGAGCACAACCCGTTCGTACGGATCTGGCGGGGCGTCGATCCGGAGGGAACCGAGCAGTGCACGGCGATGGGCGACCCGGCGACGCTGATCCTGTTTGGCGCCGACTACGACGGCGGGCACAAGGCGTGGGTGCGCTGGCCCGACGGCTCGGATGACATCGTGCCCGGATCGCAGATCGATCGCGCGGGCGCCGACGGCTAGCATTGACTCAGTAGTGGCCAAGGACAAGATCCCCACCTCCCGCGTGGGGCGGACCGCAAGAATCGGGGGCCTCGCAGCAGGTCAGGCGATCCGCCAAGCGGGAACCAGAGCGGCGAACGTGGCGCGCGGCAAGGACGGGCGCGACGCGGCCTGGGAGCGGCGCAACGTCGAGGCCGCGGAGCAGATCGTCGAGGCGCTGGGGAAGATGAAGGGCGCGGCGATGAAGGTCGGGCAGGTCATGTCGTTCCTCGACATGGGCCTCGTGCCGGAGGAGTACAGGGACGAGTTCCAGCGCAAGCTCGCCGCGCTGCGAGACGCGGCGCCGACGGTCACCTTCAAGCAGATGCGCAAGGTGATCGAGGAGGAGCTAGACGGACCGCTCAAGGAGGCGTTCGGCGAATTCGACGTGGAGCCGGTCGCGGCCGCCTCGATCGGGCAGGTCTACCGCGCCCGGCTGCACGACGGCCGCGAGGTCGCGGTCAAGGTCCAGTACCCCGGGGTCGCGGCGGCCGTGCGGGCGGACATGCAGAACCTCGGGCTGATCCTGCGCCTGGCCAAGCGAATCGCCCCGGGACTCGATCCGCAGGCGATCGGCAACGAGATCCGCAACCGGATCGAGGAGGAGCTCGACTACGAGATCGAGGCGCAGAACCAGCGCGCGCTGGCGCGGATCTTCCGCGGCCACCCGTTCATCGTGATCCCCGACGTGGTCACCTCGCTCTCGCGCGAACGCGTGCTGGTGAGCGAGTACGTCGCAGGCACCGGGTTCGAGGAGCTCAAGCGCTACCCGCAGGAGGACCGCGACCGCATCGGCGAGATCGTCTTCCGCTTCTACTTCGGCTGCCTCTACCGCCACCACCAGTTCTCCGGCGATCCGCATCCGGGCAACTCGATGCTCCTCGGGGACGGGCGGATGGCGTTCCTCGACTTCGGCCTGTTCAAGCGGATGCCGCCGGGCGCAGTGGAGCTCGAGATCGAGGTGGCGCGCGCCGTGATCGAGGGCGACGTCGAAACGATCATGCGCCTGGGGACGGAGACGGGCTTCTTTCCCGAGCCCGAGAAGTTCGACCCCGCCCGCGTGCTCGAGCACTTCCGCGCGGCGACCTCGTGGTACACCCGCGACGCCGAGATCGTGCTGACGCCCGAGTACGCCACGCAAGTGCTGATCGACATGAGCGATCCGCGCTCGGAGTACTTCGGGCAGCTGCGCCACGAGTCCGCGCCACCGGACCATCTGTTCGGCCGGCGGATGGAGGTGCTCACTCTGGCCGTGATCTCACAGCTGCGCGCGCGGGGCAACTTCCATCGGATCGCGCGCGAGTGGTTCTACGGCGATGAGCCGGAGACCGAGCTGGGGCGCCAGGAAGCCGGCTTCTACGCCGGCGCGGCGGCCTAGCGTCGCCCTGCCGCGTTGTCGCGCGTCGTCCCGCGCCGCCCCGCGCCGCCCGCGCGCGAACTTTGGCAAATCGGTCCCGACAGGTGGGACCGATTCGCCAAAGTTCATCCGCGCGCGGGATGCCGGGTCCGCCCCGCTGCCCCATGCGGACCCGTCCCCTGCGGCTTGCACCGCAACCCCTCGATCCCGAGGTTGCAGCAAACGATACTAGGTCGCGGTCAGACGCGCTGGATCTGCACGAGGCTGGTGGTCCCCGGGCGCCCGCTCGGCAGGCCGGCGGTGATGCCCACGCGCGCACCCGACGGGACCCACCCGAGCTCGACCACCCGCCGTGCGGCGTCGGCGATCAGCGCCTCGGTGATCTCGTGGCGGCGCATCGAGGCCGCCTGGACGCCCCACATCAGGCTGCAGCGGCGGACGGTCTCCTTGCCGGGCGAGAGCGCGTAGATCGGCACCTGCGGCCGGTGCGCGGAGATCAGGCGCGCGGAGCGGCCCGACAGCGTCGGCACCACGAGCGCCGCGAGGTGCAGATCGCGGGCGGCCGCGCAGGCGCTGTAAGCGACGGTGTACGCGGGGTCGCGGGCGTCCCGCGTGACCCGGTCCTCGTTCCAGGCGCGGTAGGGCAGCGTCTCCTCCGTGCGCTCCGCGATGCGCGCCATCATCGCGACGGACTCGACGGGATAGGACCCGACCGCCGTCTCCTGCGAGAGCATCACGGCGTCGGTGCCATCGATGATCGCGTTCGCCACGTCCGCGACCTCGGCGCGGGTCGGCCGCGATGAGGACACCATCGAGTCGAGCATCTGCGTCGCGGTGATCGACGGCCGCGCGAGCCGCCCGGCGATTCGCAGCAGCTGCTTCTGGACGATCGGGACATCCTCGATCGACAGCTCGATCCCGAGATCGCCCCGCGCGACCATCACGCAGTCGGCGGCCCGGATGATCTCCTGGGCGGCGTCGACGGCTTGTGGCTTCTCGACCTTCGCGATCAGCGGTAGGCGCGTGTGCTTGCGAACGCTCGTCACGTCCTCTGCGGTCCGCACGAAGGACAGCGCGATCAGATCGACCCCGATCGACTCTCCGAACCGCAGCATGTCGAGGTCGTCTTCGGGCACGGCCGGCAGGCCGCGCGTCGAGCCGGGAATGTTGAGACCCTGGCGCGAGGCAACCGAGCCGCCCACCTCGACGGCCGTCTCGATCTCGCCGTCGCCCTCGCGGACGGCCTGGACGCGCAGGCGGATCGCCCCGTCGGCGAGGTAGACCACGTCCTGGGGATCGACGGCGGCCGCCAGCCCGGGCCAGCTCACGGACATCCTCGTCTCGTCGCCCGGCGCGTCGGATCCGCACACGAGCACTAGCTTCTCCCCGGGCTTGAGCTCGGCGATGTCATCGCGCAGGGCGCCGATCCGGATCTTCGGCCCCGGCAGGTCCTGGAGGATCGCCACCTGACGGCCGACTGCGCCCGCGGCGTTTCGCACCCGCGCGGCGTTCTCCGCGTGGATCTCGCGGTTGCCATGGGAGAAGTTCAGGCGGGCGACGTCCATCCCCGCCTCGACCATCCGGGTCAGGGTCTCCGGGTCACGGCATGCCGGTCCGATGGTGGCGACGATCTTGGTGCGGCGCATCACGGCCCGGACGCTAGACCAGCAGGGTCCCGTTGTCGTTAACCATTTGGCCATCCGCGGTGAGAGATCCGCCGCCGCGCAGGTCGCACACCATGTCCCAGTGGAGCGCCGATTGGTTGCGCCCACCGGTCTCGGGATAGGAGCGGCCGAGCGCCAGGTGCACGGTCCCGGCCATCTTCTCGTCGAGCAGGATCGAGCCGGTCGGCCGGACGATCCCGTCGTTGGTGCCGATCCCGAGCTCGCCGAGGAAGCGCGCGCCGTCGTCGGTCTGGAGCGCCGCGCGAAGGTAGTCCTCGCCCCTGTCCGCGCGCGAGCCGACGACCTCGCCGTCGCGGAACGTCAGCTCGACATCCGCGACTTCGACGCCGCGAGGGCTCGAGGGCATCGTGAAGCGGATGACGCCGTTGGCCGAGCTCTCGAGCGGTCCCGTGAACACTTCCCCACTCGGCATGTTGCGCCGCCCGTCGGAATTGATCCAGGTGCGTTCGTCGACGCGCAGGCGCAGGTCGGTGCCCTCGGCCTGAATGCGGATCTCCGAGGTGCCGGCGAGCCGCTCGACGAGGCGCGCCTGGCGTTCGCTGAGCGCATGCCACTCCGCCACGGGATCGGGCTGGTCGAGGAACAGCGCTGCGGTCACGAACGACTCGTACTCCCGTGCGCCCATTCCCGCCTGCTGGGCCAGCGCCGGCGTCGGCCACAGGGTGCCGCACCAGCGGCGCGCGAGCCGCGCCTCCTGCACGGGCCGGCGGGCGCGAAGGGCGCGGGCGATCAGCGCGGGATCGACGCCGGCGAGGGCACGGGTGTTGGCGGGCGCATCGATCCGCAGGAAGGAGTCGATCGACTGCATCTCGAGCAGATCCAGCGGCGCGTAGCCATCGAGCTGGGCCGGGCCGGCGTGCCGATAGAAGTCCTCGAGCAGCCCCGGGGGCGAGACCCGCAGCAGCGGCCACGCCCCGCGCGCGAGCAGCGCCTCGTGCAGGGCGCCGACCAGCGTCTCCGCAAGCGTCGTCGTGGCCACCAGCACCTGCTGACCCTCCCCCGCCTCCAGGCACCAATCGCAGAGGAGCCGCGCGAACGCCGCCTGGTCGATCACGGCGCCTGCAGCTCCGGGAAGTGCTCGGCGAGGTGCGCGCGCAAGGACTCGCGGACGAACCTGCGCTCCTCGCTGGAGGACAGGCGATAGCGGCCGATCAGCTCCTTCTGGCGGTCGAGCTCGAGCCCGGCGATCGTCCACGAGACCGCCAGGCGCTCGAACAGCAGCTCGGCCGCGCGCTGCCACGCATCCTCCCGCTCCAAGCCGCCCGCAAGCGTCTCGGCATACTCGCGCCGAGCGCCCGGCGTAAGCGATCCGCGCAGGACCAGCACGTCGCCGCCCGGGTCGCGGTACTCGCTCACGGGGGCCTTGAGCTTCTCGCGCTGGCGCCGGGGGCGAGCCACGGCTACAGCGGCGCGGAGGCGGCCTGCTCGAGCTGCGAGCGAACTTCTCCGCTCACGGGCTCGGCATGCCCGGCCCAGGCGATTCTCGGCTCGAGCTCAGCGAGCTTGCGGATCGATGCCCGCGCCTGCTCCGTGTCGATGTTGAACGCGGGATGCGGCACGCGGGCGCGACCCCGGATCCCGGTCTGCGGGTCCAGCGTGTAGAAGCAATCGGACACCAGCGCGAGCCGGTCCGATTCCCGCAGCAGTCCGATCAGGCCGGGCGCGTGCCCCGGCAGCTCGATCACGCGGAAGCCCGCGATCTCGTCTCCCTCCTGAACCGTGCCCGCGATCGCCTGCACGGCGCCGCCGTCCCAGACGGGGAGCAGCCGCCCGAGCACGACCCGGCCGTGTGCGGCCAGCTTCGAGAGGTCCCAGTAGTCGCGATAGGGCGCGTCGGACTCCGCGGCCTCACGCTCCGCCGGATGGCAGTAGACCGGTGCGCCGAGACCCGGCGCGGTGCCGCGGTGATCGGCGTCGGCGTGCCCGAGGACGACGCGCTTGATCCCGCCCAGGCGCGCCGCCGCGGCGGCGACCGCCGGCGTCATGTCCTCGATGCCGGCGTCGAACACCGTCACGCCGTCGCCGTCCTCGATCAGGTACACGTTCATCGTCCGCATCGGGAACCCACCGCGGACGACCCAGACCCCGTCGTCGATCCGCTCCGGCTGCGCTGCCCTGATCCAGGAGCGGATTCGCGTGCCGAGATTCGCGGCCCGCGCGAGCCTCGCCTCGGCCGGTGAGCCCGCCGCCGGCAGGAACCCGAGCTGCCGCGCGACCTCGCCGCTGTCGACGTAGGCGTCGTTGCGAGTGATCAGCTCATCGTTGACGGTGAGCACGTCACAGCCCTCGAGCGAGATGCGCGCGCCGTTGGGCTCGAAGCCCTGAAAGGCGCCGGGGCCGGCGAAAGTCGCGCTTGCCCGCCACCGCACGGCGCTGCGATTGCGCGACGTCGTGAGGTCGAGGACCTCGAAGGTGAAGTCCGGGAACGCCGCCCACAGCGTCGTGAAGTACTCGCGGATCCCATCCGGCGCGACGAGCTCCTGCTGACCGACGAAGCGATCGATCCCGCCGGGCGTCCAGCACGCGAGCGCGCTTTCGATGTCGTGCGCGGCGAGCGCCGAGAAGTAGCTCTTGGCGACGTCGGAGGTGGCCATCAGCCGCCGCAGTCTACGCGCCGCCAATATCGTGCGGCGGATGACCGCGCGACGCGAGCTCGGACGTGGCGAGCGTGTGCTGCCGGGGCTGTGGCGACTGCGGCTGCCGCTGCCCTGGCCGGGCGTGCCGCACGGCAACGCGTGGGCGATCGCGGCGGGATCGGGGGTGGTCCTGGTCGACACGGGCATGCACGAGCCGGGATCCATGGCCCAGCTCGAGCGAGCGCTCGATCAGGTCAACCTCCGCGTCGATCACGTTCGCCTGCTGGCCTGCACGCACGCCCATTCCGATCACTGGGGCCAGGCCGCGTCGATCCGCGACGCGACCGGCTGTGAGTTCTGGATGCATCCCAACCACGAGCACGCGACCCGCGCCGCCGGCGACCCGGCCAAGGCGCTGGAGCGGCGGCTGGAGGTGGGGCGCCAGAGCGGGGTGCCGGAGGAGGCCCTGCGCGGCTACGCCGACCGCGCCAAGGACATCCCGTCGGGCATCGCGCGGGTGATCGAGCCCGACCGGGCACTGGTCGCCGGCGTCGAGATCGAGTCGGACCTCGGTACCTGGTCGGTCTACGAGACGCCCGGTCACGCTCCCTCGCACGTCTGCCTCTACCAGCCGGAGCGCCGCCTGCTGATCTCCGGCGATCACCTGCTCGGCCGGATCTCGCTGTTCTACGACTACGGCTTCTCACCGGATCCCGTCGGCGAGTTCCTGCGCTCGCTCGACGTGATCGCGGGTCTCGACGCGAGGCTCTGCCTGTCCGGCCACGGCAAGCCGTTCGTGGACGTGCCCGCACACATCGACGGCAACCGCAGGCTTGTGCGCGAGCGGCTGGCGGCGGTGCTGGCGGCGCTCGACGGGAGCCCGCGCACGGTCGTCGAGATCTCACCCCGCGTGTACGACGAGCCGCTCACCGCCACGAACGCCAACTGGCTGCTCTCGCAGACGCTCTGCTACCTGCGCCACCTCGAGCTGGAGGGCCGCGTCTCGCAGGAGTCCGACGGCGAGGTGGTTCGCTGGCGCTAGCGGGGAGCGGCCAGGTAAACCTTGACACGCTCGTGTCAAGGTTGCTAGATTCCCCGAACCGTGCGGATCGACGAGATCTTTGCCGCCAGCGACGAGCCCGTCTTCTCGTTCGAGTTCTTCCCGCCGAAGACCGAGGAAGGGGAGCGCAACCTGCGCGAGGCGCTGCAGGCCCTGCGGGCGCTCGAGCCCGACTTCGCCTCGGTTACCTACGGCGCCGCCGGCTCCACCCGCTCGCGCACGCTGGACGTCACCCGCTGGCTCAAGCAGGAGCTCGGGATCGAGGCGATGGCCCACCTCAGCTGCGTGGGCGCGAGTCGCGATGAGCTGCGCGCGATCCTCGACAGCATCGCCGACGCCGGCATCGAGAACGTCCTCGCGCTGCGCGGAGACCCACCGCGCGGCGAGACGGAGTGGACGCCGCATCCGGAGGGCCTGAGCTACTCGACCGAGCTGATCTCGATGATCTGCGACGCCTATCCGTTCTGCGTCGGCGCTGCGAGCTTCCCGGAGGTGCACCCGCAGGCGCCCGACCTCGCGCACGACCTGCACTTCCTCAAGCGCAAGGTGCAGAGCGGCGCGAGCTTCCTGATCACGCAGCTGTTCTTCGACAACGAGCTGTACTTCCGCTTCGTCGAGGAGGCCCGCGCGGCCGGGATCGATGTTCCGATCGTGCCCGGGATCATGCCGATCACCGATCTGCACCAGATCAAGACGATCACCGGGATGTGCGGCGCGACGATCCCGTCGGCGCTGCTGGAGGCGCTCGAGTGGCGCGCCGGCGACAAGGACGCCGTGCTGGAGCTCGGCGTCTCCTACGCCACGCTTCAGTGCGCCGAGCTACTCGCTCGCGGCGCGCCCGGGATCCACTTCTACACGCTGAACCGCTCGCCGGCGACCCGCGCGATCCTCTCCGCGCTGCGGCTGCTGCGGCCGTGGGTGCGCCGCGAGGTCGTCCGGACCGCGGATTAGTCGGCCGGCGGCGGGATGATCTGGAGCGCATGGGCGACCGTCGGTCGCCCCTCCAGCTCGTAGCGCACGTCGACCTCGTCGCTGCGCTTGTAGGTCCCGATCCCCCAGAAGCCGAGGAACCAGGCCCAGCGGCCGAGCTTCTGGTGGACCAACTCGCGCTCGAACAGCAACTCGCCGGCCGAGATCCGGAAGTCGCTGCCGAGCTCCTGGCGCACCCCGTTGACGTACACCTCGAACGGCGGCCGGACTCCGGGCGGGAGCTTCACGCGCCAGTAGGACATCAGAGATCGCTCGAGATCAGGGAGAGGATGACGAGATCGACCCGCCGGCCGCGCTGGCGCTCGTAGGAGCGCAGCACCCCCTCGCGGGAGAACCCGGCGGCCTGCGCCGCGCGGAGCATCGGCTCGTTCTGCGGCTGCGTCATCACGTGGAGGCGCTCGAGCCCGCAGTCGCGCAGCAGCCAGCGGCTCACGAGGCTCAGCGCGGCTCGCGCCAGCCCGCGATTGCGCGCCTGCGGCGCCAGCCAGATCCCCAGCTCCGCGCGCCCTCCGTCCCACTCGACGTGGTGGACGTTGCAGCCGCCGCGGCAGACGTCGGCGCACGGCTCGACGATCGTCAGTGTCGCGCCCGTGCCGGCCGCGCGGATGGCAGTCTCGCGCTCGCAGAAGCGCCCGAGCTCGGCCCCGCTCGGAGGCCGCTCCTCCCCCATCCAGAACGGCAGCTCGGGGTCGTCCTGGTAGGCGATCAGGATCTCGGGGATGTCGCGCTCGGCGTAATCCCGGACGCCGGCGTGTTCGTCGCGCAGCGGCTCGTGCAGGTGGGGGAAACGGGGCATGTCGGGTGCTGACCGTACCCTGTCGCGGCGTGGAAGCGAGTTCGATCCGCTACAGCGTGCGCCGCTCCGAGCGTGCCCGCCGGGTGCGGGTGACGGTCGACGCGGCGCGCGGCATCGAGGTGGTGCTGCCCCGCCGCGCCGCCGAGCGCGAGGCGGCGGCCGCGATCCGGGAGCTGCGGCCCTGGATCGAGCGGCGGATGGCCGAGCTACAGCGGGCCCGGGCGGCCGTCGCCGCCCGCGGGGACACGGTCCCGTATCTGGGCTCGCTACTGCTGCTGGTCGCTGAGCCCGGGCGCCGGCGCGTGCATCGGCGGGGCGAGGAGCTGCTCGTTCCCGACGATGAGTCGAGCTGGGACGCGCTCGAGCGCTGGTATCGCCGCGCCGCATACCACGAGATCGCACCGCGCCTCGATCGTGCCTGCGCGCAGGCGGGCACCTCGTATTCGAAGCTGACGATCCGCGGGCAGCGCACGCGTTGGGCGAGCTGCTCCCGCGGCGGCACGATGAGCTTCAACTGGAGGCTGCTGCTGGCGCCCGAGCCGGTGCTCGACTACGTGGTCTGGCACGAGGTCTGCCACCTCGAGGTGATGGACCACTCGCCGCGGTTCTGGGCACTGCTCGCCAGCCGCTGTCCGAGCTGTCGGGACGATGCGCGCTGGCTGCGCCGGCACGGCTCGACGCTCGTGCTCACGGCGTCCGGATAGGCCGCGCTATCCGCGGTGGCGGATCGCCGCCCCGACGGCCGCCTGCACGACCTCGAGATACCAGCCGGCAACCTGCTCGCGCGCGATCTCGGGATGCTTCAGCCACCAGTTGGCCAGCGACTCGCCCGCGCCGACGATCGCGTGGGCGATCGCGTCCGAGGGCGTCGGGGGGACCCCGCCGCGCTCGATCATCCGGCGGATCGTCTCCGCGATCTGCTGCCGCAGCGCGGCGACCTCCTCGGCGACCGGCCGGCTCGAGGTCTGCTCTCTGAAGAGCACGGTCCAGCCGTCACGGTGCTCCTCGACGAACGCGAGGAACTCGGTGATCGGCGCGATGAACGGATTGCGGCCCGCGACCTCCCCCGCGCGCGCAAGCCGCACGAGCAGCTCGCGCCCCGTGCGGTCGATGTAGGCGACGTAGAGCCCTTCCTTGGAGCCGAAGTACATGTAGATCATCGGCTTGGAGACCCCGGCCAGCTCAGCGATCTCGTCCATCGAGGCCGCGTGGTACCCGCGCTCGGCGAACACGGGTCCGGCCACGTCGAGGATCAACCGCTGGCGGTCCGCACGGGGCATCCCGCGCGTGCCTCGGCGCCGGGCCTCGTGGCCGGCCGGCGCTGCGCGATTCGGTAGTGATCGTGGCAAAACGCGTTAGGGAATCTCGCAATTGGATATTACGAGCGAGTAGATGCCCGAAAAAGGCGCCCCACCTAACGTCCATCCGATCCAGCGCCGCCTGCTCAAGGCGCTCGGCTCGTTCAGCTCGCCGCTGCTGGTCGACGACTACCTCGAGCTGATCAACCCGTTGTGGTCGACGCGCGAGCTGCGGGGCCGGATCGAGGAGGTCCACCGCGAGACCGAGGATGCGGCCACCGTCCTGATCAAACCCGGCTACCGGTGGCCCGGTCACAAGCCCGGCCAGTACTGCCGGATCGGGATCGACATCGAAGGGGTGCGGCACTGGCGGGCGTACTCGCTGACCTCGGACCCCTGGCGTCCCGACGGGCTGATCAGCATCACGCCCAAAAAGGTCGACGAAGGGAAGGTCTCCCCGTACCTGGTCGGGCGTGCGAGGCCCGGCACGATCGTGTCGCTCAGCAAGATCGAGGGCAACTTCGTTCTCCCCGACCCGGCGCCCGCGAAGCTGCTCTTCATCAGCGCCGGCAGCGGGGTGACGCCGATCATGAGCATGCTGCGCCACCTCGACTACTGCGACGAGCTGCGAGACGCCGTGCTGCTGCATTCGGCGCGGCACACCGACGAGGTGATCTTCGGTCCCGAGCTGCGAGAGCTCGCCGAGCGACGCGAGGGGTTCACGCTGCACGAGCAGCTCACGCGCGAGCAGGGACGGATGGGTCCCGGCGATCTGGAGCAGCTGTGTCCGGACTGGCGTGAGCGCGAGACCTACATCTCCGGTCCCAACGAGATGCTCGATGCCTTCAGCGAGCACTTCGACCGCGAGGGCGACTGCGATCGGCTGCACATGGAGCGCTTCCAGCCCAAGCTCGGGCTCGGGCAGTCCGGCAGCGGCGAGGGCGGCCCGATCAAGTTCCTCAAGTCGGAGTGCGAGACCGAGTCCGACGGCAAGGTCCCGATCCTGGTCGCGGGAGAGGAGGCCGGTCTCGAGCTTCCCTACGGCTGCCGCGAGGGCATCTGCCACACCTGCGTCGGGGAGCTGCGCTCGGGGCGCGTGCGCGACCTGCGCAACGGTGAGGTCTACGGTCAGGAAGGCGAAGTGATCCGGACGTGCATCAGCGCGCCCGAGGGACCGATCGAGATCGACCTGTAGCAACCAACGAGAGAGAGGACCCAATGGCGACCGCCACACAGAACGGTCATCGGACCAACGGCGCAATCGCGATCGATACCCCCGACAACCCGCTGCACCGGCTGACACCCGAGCAGATCGAGGAGATCGGGCGCGAGCTCGACGAGCTCCACGAGCAGGTCAAGTCGGATCTCGGCGATCGCGATGCCCGCTACATCCGGTCGATGATCGCGCTCCAGCGGCGGCTCGCGCTGATCGGCAGGCTCGAGCTGATCGCATCTCGCTGGCGCATCCCGTGGCTGCTCGGCGCCTCGACGCTCGGACTGGCGAAGATCCTCGAGAACATGGAGATCGGCCACAACGTCCTGCACGGCCAGTGGGACTGGATGAACGACCCGGTGATCAACTCCCGCGCGTGGGATTGGGACACCGCGTCGACCTCCGAGGCATGGCGCCACTCACACAACTTCATCCATCACACCTACACCAACATCCTCGGGAAGGACCGCGATCTCGGCTACGAGATCATGCGGATCGACGCCAATCAGAAATGGCACCCGGTCTATCTGTTGCAGCCGGTGTACAACATCCTGCTGGCGCTGCTGTTCGAGTGGGGCGTCGCCGTCCACGATCTCGACTTCACCGCGATCCGCTCCGGGGAGAAGGACCTCAAGAAGGTCCGCCAGGAGCTGAAGGGGATCGCCGACAAAGCCCGCACCCAGATCCAGAAGGACTACATCGCCTGGCCGCTGCTGAGCGGGCTGGTGATGACGGCGATCGAGGCATCGGTGTTCGCCTTGAAGGCCCGCACCGACCAGGGGCGCCGCAGCCCGGGCCGCCAGGGCCGGCGCCTGGTCCGCAAGCTGCGCCGCCGGGAAGCGGCATCCGACGGCGCCCGCGGCGTGGTGCGCGAGCTGGTCGCGCGCAAGTCCTTCCGCCAGCCGTTCATCCGCACGCTCACGGCCGACGTGGCCGCCAACCTGATCCGGAACGTGTGGTCCTACGCGATCATCTTCTGCGGCCACTTCCCCGACCAGACGTACACGTTCACCGAGGAGGAGACCAAGGACGAGACGCGCGGCGGGTGGTACGTGCGGCAGCTGACGGGTGCGGCCAACATCGACGGCGGGCCCCTGTTCCACGTGATCAGCGGCAACCTCGGATACCAGGTCGAGCACCACCTCTACCCGGACATGCCGAGCACCCGCTACGGCGAGATCGCGCCGCGGATCCGCGCGCTGTGCGAGCGCTACGAGCTGCCGTACAACACCGGTCCGTTCCACAAGCAGCTGGGGATGGTCCAGCGGACCATCATCCGCCTTGCGTTCCCCGGCGGCAAGCCGCGCCCCAAGCCCGGCGCGTATCACGGCCCGAAGGTGCGCGGCAAGGGCGAGGGCGCGCCGGCGATGGCGGCCGGAAGCGGCTCCTAGTCGGGCGCGCGACGGTCTCGGGTCGCGCGCGACGGTCAGGTCACGCGCGAGCTCAGCGAGCGGCGCAGCGCCGCGTAGGCGCCCTCCCCCTGGCGCTGCTCGACGAGCTCGCGCCTGACCCGTCCCAGGTAAGCCTCGGTCGAGCCGTCACCGCGGACGTCGATGCCCGCCCGCACGCGCGGCACGAGTCGCTCCGGCCCGGCCAGCTCGATCCGCGCCGAGACCTGCTGGGCCGGTTCGTAGCGCTTGAGCTTCGTGCCGATCGAGCTTCGCGGCGCGGCGCGGGCCAACTCGCGCCCGCGCGCCTCGGCCGCGTCGAGCGCCTCCTCGATCGAGTCGAAGCGCTGGTGCTCGACCTTCGGCCCGGACCTGACCGTCAGCTTCCACGGCACCCGCGCATGATCGCGTGTCTAGGCCGCGAGGTCGATCTCGATCTCGTCCAGCTCGTCGACGTGGCGGCGGCGCAGCGCTCGCGCCGGGACCTGGTCGAGGAGCCGGTGGATCGCGACGTTGTGCGCGAGCACGGTCGCCTGCATGCGCTCGATGCCGATCTCGAGCGCCGCCAGGCGCAGGCGCTCGAGCAGCTCGCCGCCCAGGCCCTGGCCCTGGTAGGGATCGCCGACCACGATCGCCACCTCGGCGGCGTCCGGCTCGTCGCGCAGGCGAACGAGCCTGCCCACGCCGATGATGTGCTCGGGCCGATCGGCGAGCACGGCGACCAATGCCACGTGGCTGGCGCCGTCGACCTCGACCAGGTAGCGGACGTCGCTCGCGCTCAGATGCGGCTTGGGCGCGAGAAAGCGCCTGTACTTGGTCGCCGGGGAGAGCCGCTCGTACGCGGCCTGCAGCCGCGCGCCGTCGTCGGCGCGGATGCGCCGGATGAGGACCTGCGTGCCGTCGTGAAGGCGTACCGATTCCACAATCCCAGCTTACATTTCGTAAGCTGGGATGTCTGTGCCCGCCGTCACACTGGGGCCACAGTCAAATTTGGTGGAGATGAAGGGGTGGTCGCGAAACCGGCCATATGTTCCGGTTTCTCGGCCACCCTCCGCGGGCGGGCCTCAACCGACCATCTCCACCAAATTTGATAGCCGACACTCGGGCGGACCGGCCCCGTGTCTGCCGCTCGCCCCCGGACGGGCTCTACGAGCGCTGGCCGATCGGCACGTAGTCGAGCTTGTGGCCGCCGGTGTAGATCTGACGCGGCCGCGCGATCTTCTGCTCGGAGTCGTCGATCATCTCGAGCCACTGCGCGATCCACCCGCTGGTCCGACCGATCGCGAACAGCACCGGGAACATCTCCATCGGCATCCCCAGGGCCTCGTAGATGATCCCGGAGTAGAAGTCGACGTTCGGGTAGAGCTTGCGCTCGATGAAGTACTCGTCCTCCAGCGCGATCTTCTCGAGCTCGAGCGCGATGTCCAGCAGCGGGTTCTTGCCGGTCACCTCGAACACCTCGTAGGTGGCCTTCTGGATGATCTTCGCCCTCGGGTCGTAGTTCTTGTAGACCCGGTGACCGAAGCCCATCAGGCGCTCGTTGCCGTCCTTCACGCCCTTGATGAAGTCGGGGATGTTCTCCTTGGTCTCGATCCGGCGCAGCATCCGCAGCACCTGTTCGTTGGCACCGCCGTGCAGCGGGCCGTACAGCGCGGCGACGCCGGCGGCGACGGCCGAGTAAGGATCGACCTGGGATGAGCCGACGCTGCGCACCGCGCTGGTCGAGCAGTTCTGCTCGTGGTCGGCGTGGAGGATGAAGAGGACGTCGAGCGCATGCTCGAGCCGCGGGTCAGGCTCGTACTTGAGCTCGGTCATCTTGTAGATCATCCCGAGGAAGTTGCCCGCGTAGCTGAGGTCGTTGTCGGGATAGACATACGGCTTGCCCTGGTTGTGGCGGTAGGCGAACGCGGCCAGCGTCGGCATCTTCGCGAGCAGACGGATGATCTGCATGTAGCGGGTTTCCTCGTCCTTGATCCGGCTCGCCTCCGGATAGAAGGTCGAGAGCGCGCCGACGGATGCCAGCAGCATCCCCATCGGGTGCGCGTCGTAGCGGAAGCCCTGCATGAACTCCTTGATGTTCTCGTGGACGAAGGTGTGGATCGTGACCTGGTGCGCCCACTCGTCGAGCTGCTCCTGCGTGGGAAGCTCGCCGTGGATCAGGAGGTAGGCGACCTCGAGATAGCTCGACTTCTCGGCTAGCTGCTCGATCGGGTAGCCGCGGTACTCGAGGATCCCGCGCTCGCCGTCGATGTAGGTGACCGCCGAGCGGCACGAAGCGGTGTTCAGGTAGGCCGGGTCATAGCTCATCAGGCCAAAGTCGTCGTCGTCGACCTTGATGTTGCGCAGCTCGGGCGCACGGATCGTGCCGTCCTCGATCGCGATCTCGTACTGCTTGCCGGTGCGGTTGTCGGTGATGCTCAGCGTGTCGCTCGCCGTCGTCGCGCCGGCGCCGTCCTGCTGTTGTGTCTCGGTGGTCATGGCGCTCCTGTCGCTGAGAATTGCCGGGTGGCCGCCGGCTCTGGTCGGCCCAACGACCACTTCAGACTGTAGTACCCGAGCAGTCTGCGCGCGAAGCGATCGGGCAGCGCTAGCCGCTGATGACCGCCATCGCGATCGCGATGACGACGATCACCGCGGTGATCGCGATCACGCCCCATTGGCCCCGGGCGTCGGAGGGGAAGTTGGGACGCGAGAGGCCGAAGGCGGAGAGCACCACCGCCCACGTCGCGAGCAACCCGCCCGCTACGTACCACGCGACCTTCGTGACCGCCGCGGTCACCAGGATGACGCTCAACACGGCGCGCGAGCCTACCTGATCGGCGCCGCCCCTGAGGCGCCCTCGTAGCGGCTCTCGGTGGCCGCCCGCTGGCCCTGGTAATGGCTTCCGAGCTCGGGGCTGCCGTACGGCCGCAGCGCCGGGCGGTCGAGCGCCATGAACGAGAGCTGGGCGATCGGCAGGCCCGGGTAGAGCTTGATCGGCACCCGGGTGAGGTTGTTCAGCTCGAGCGTCAGCGTGCCCTTCCACCCCGGGTCGCAGAACCCGGCGGTGGCGTGCACGATCAGCCCGAGCCTTCCCAGGCTCGACTTGCCCTCGATCCTCGCCACGATGTCGTCCGGGAGCTCGACCCACTCGAGCGTCCGGCCGAGACAGAACTCGCCCGGATGGATCACGAACGACTCCTCGGCGGGCACCACGACCTCCTCGGTCAGACCCGCCGGCGGGTCACGCAGGTCGATCGCGGACGCCCGGTGGTTGTGGAAGACGCGGAACGAGTCACCCAGTCGCAGGTCCACGCTGGCAGGCTGGACCAGGCCGGGGTCCCACGGGTCGATCCGGATCCTGCCGTCCTGCACGAGGCGCAGGATCGTGCCGTCCGAGAGAACGGAGACGGCTGACTCGCTCATCGCCGGAAGTCTGCCAGCGCGGGCGGCTCAGTGGCCGTAGGTCCGCGCCCGGGCGCGCGTGGTGCGGACGCGGGCGGGCGGCAGCGGCGCCGGATCACCGTGGGGCCCGCGACGCGGCCGGCGCGGGAAGGGCCGGGGATGCAGCGGCCGATGGGGATGTCGCTGGACGCCGCCATCGCCGTCGGAGCCGGAGGTCGCGTCGTCGGGCTCCTGCTTGATCGCCCACCAGACGATGCAGATCAGCCCGATGAGCGGGATCTTGAGGGCCAGCATCAACCAGACGAATCCCCAGGTCACGTCAAGGCGATCCTACCGGATTGACGGCGAAATGAAACCGAACAGGCGATCGGATGTCCGCGCAGGGACCCGTCGGCCCGCCCGCGCCGGCAGTGGTGCTCAGGCCACCCGGCGACCGGCCTCGCGAAACGGGCGGGAACGCGAGTCGTCGAGCTCCTTCTCGGTGAAATGGCTGATCCGCCGCAGCTCGGTGACCCGCTCGGCGATCTCATCGCTGGTCAAGCGCACGACCCGCTCGACCCCGAACTCCTCGACGTTGAACGATGCGAGCGCGGTGCCGTACGCCATCGCCCGGCGCAGCAGCTCCTGGTCGAGCTGGTCATCGGGGTGGGCCGCGATGTAGCCCATGAATCCGCCGGCGAAGCAGTCCCCGGCGCCGGTCGGGTCGACGACGCTCTCGAGCGGGAACGCCGGCAGCGCGAAGAAGCCCTCGTCCGTGAGGAGGGCGGCGCCGTACTCCCCCTGCTTGGCGACGACGACGCGCGGTCCCCACTCGCGGATCACGCGGGCGGCGCGCACGAGGTTCGGCTCCCGGGTGAGCTCGCGCAGCTCACCGTCGTTGAGCAGCAGACAGTCGACCACCCCGATCGTCTCGATCAGCGAGTCGCGGGCGTTCTCGATCCAGAAGTTCATCGAGTCGAGCGCGACAAAGCGTGCGCGCTCGCATTGACGGCGGACCTGCCGCTGCAGATCCGGCTGGATGTTGGCCAGGAACAGCACGTCGGCGGACCGCGAGGCCGCGGAGAGCTTGGGCTCGAACTCGGCGAACACGTTGAGCTGCGTATCGAGCGTCGTGCGTTCGTTCAGGTCCCACCCGTACTCCCCGCGCCAGAAGAAAGTCTTGCCGCCGGGCACCCGCTCGATGTCGCTTGTCTCGATCTCCCGCGCGCGCAGGATCGCGTACTCCTCCTCGCCGAAGTCGTCGCCGACGGGCCCGACGACGTTGACGCTGTCGAAGAACGACGCCGCGAGCGCGAAGTGCACCGCGGAGCCTCCGAGCATCCGCTCGCGGCTGCCGAACGGGGTCTTGACCGCGTCGAACGCGATCGAGCCGACGACCGTGACTGACATCGCCGCCTAGGCTATCGGCGCGGCGGCGGCCGCGACGCACCGCTGGGCGGGAGCCGAGCGGTCCGGGGCGCGGCTAGCCTCCCGTGCCGTGCGCGCGGTCCAGATCAGCGAGTTCGGCGGCCCCGAGGTACTGCGGCTGGTGGAGCTCCCGACGCCCGAACCTGGCGAGGGCGAGGTCCTGATCGAGGTCAACCGCGCGGGGATCAACTTCGCGGACACCCACCAGCGGACCGACAGCTACGTGGCGAGGGCACAGCTGCCGCTGATCCCCGGCTCGGAGGTCGCGGGGGTGCGCGCGGACACCGGCGAGCGCGTGCTCGCGCTGTGCGGCGCGGGCGGCTACGCGCAGTACGTCGTCGCGCCGGCCGACCGCACGTTCCCGATCCCCGACGGCGTGGACGACGGCACCGCGCTCGCGCTGCTGCTGCAGGGGCTGACCGCCTGGCATCTGTACCGGACATGCGCGCACGTCGCGCCGGGAGAGTCGGTCGTCGTCCACTCGGGCGCCGGCGGCGTGGGGTCGCTTGCGGTGCAGCTTGGCGGGCCGCTCGGCGCCGGTCGCGTGATCGCGACCGCCTCCAGCGAGGACAAGCGCCGGCTGGCGCTGGAGCTGGGCGCCGATGCCGTCACCGATTCGGCGCCGGAGGCGATGACCGAACGACTGATCGAATGCAACGAGGGACGCGAGGTGGACGTGGTGTTCGAGATGTCGGGCGGCGAGGTGTTCGAGCAATCGCTGCGGGCGCTGGCACCGTTCGGCCGGCTGGTCGCCTACGGGATCTCCTCGCGCAACCAGAACGAGGTCAGGACCGGGCACCTGCTGCGGCACTCGCGGGCCGTGATCGGGTTCTGGCTGATGCATGCGCTCGGCCGGCCGGAGATGATCGACGAGGCGCTCGCGGATCTGCTCGAGCGTGCGCGACGCGGCGAGCTGCGCGCGATCGTGGGCGCGACCTACGCGCTGAGCGACGTCGCACAGGCGCAGATCGACCTGCAGGAGCGCCGGACGACGGGTAAGCTGCTCCTCGATCCGTCTCGTTGACGGGGTCCCGCGGGCGGAAAGACGTGGTGGTCACCACGATGACATCGCCGGCGCGATCAATCAGCATCCAGCGCACGGCGCAGGCCGCGCCGGCGTCGGCAATCTCCACAGGAGGGAACAGATGCGAAGGATCGTCGTCCTGGGCGCACTGATTGCGCTGACCTGCACCGGCGTGGCGCTGGCCGCAGCGGGCGGGGTCTACACGGGCCCGACCAATCAGAAGCTTCCGCACAGCAGCGTGACCGGCAGGATCTACATCGATGTCTCCGGCAGTGCGTTCTTTGGGCACTACGCCGGGATCTACAACCCGCAGAGCAAATGTCAGTCCTACGACGGGTTGGTGAAGTACCGCGGGATCAAGATCAAGCACAACAACACGTTCAACGCGAGCGTGCAGCTGTTCCTCAAGGACACGCTGAAGATCAGTGGCAAGTTCACCGGCACGAAGGTGAGCGGCAGCTACAACGAGACGTTCACGCCGTTCCACAAGCACTTCAAGTGCTCCACCGGGAAGGTGAAGTTCAGCGCCACCAAGACCTAGCGGGCCTGGCGGGTGGGGCGCCGGGGCCGCCCCGCCTGCCGAGTCACGCATGAGGTCCGGCCCGCGCGCGTTCGCCCCGCGGGTCGTACAGCGGCTCCCTCGCCACCTCGCCGGCGATCCACTCGCCGAAGATGTCGATCTGCACCGCGGCGCCGAGCTCCACCGATGCCGGCAGGTAGGCGTAGGCGATCGAGCGCTGCACCGTGTAGCCGTAGCCGCCGCTGGTGACGCGCCCCTGCACGGAGCCGTCGACGCGGACGGGCTCGTTGCCGAGCGCCACCGAGCGCGGATCCTCGAGCACGATGCAGCGCAGGCGCCGCTCTGGCTCACGCTGCAGCGCGTCGGACCCGATGAACTCCTTGTCGCTGCGCACGCAGAAGCCGAGGCCCGCCTCGTAGGGCGTCTCATCGGGCGTGATGTCGGCGGCCCACACGCGGTAGCCCTTCTCGAGGCGAAGCGAGTCGATCGCGCGGTACCCGCCCGCGACCAGGCCGTGCGGAAGGCCCGCCTCCCAGAGCGTGGACCAGAGGCGCACCCCGTACTCGGTCGGGCAGTAGAGCTCCCAGCCGAGCTCCCCGACGAAGGTCACCCGGAGCGCCCGAACCGGCACGTCGCCGACGGCGATCGAGCGCATCGTCATGTAGGGGAAGTCCAAGGCGTCCGGGGTCAGCGGCGCGAGCACGCGCGCGGCGAGCGGGCCCCACAGCGCGAAGCACGCCCAGCGCGAGGTCACGTCGCTGAGGCGCACCGAGCCGTCGCCGGGGAGGTGACGGCGAATCCAGCTGGCGTCGTGGTTGCCGAAGGCCGTCCCGGTGACGATCTGGAACACGTCGTCCTCCACGCGGGTGACGGTGAAGTCGCACTCGATCCCGCCGCGGCGGTTGAGCATCTGCGTGTAGGTGATCGCGCCGACCTCGCGCGCGACGCGGTTGTCGCAGAGCCGCTCGAGCAGCTCCGCCGCGCCCGGCCCGGACAGCTCGAGCTTCGCGAAGGAGGACTCGTCGAACAGCCCTGCCGCCTCACGTGTCGCTCGATGCTCGGCGCCGATCGCCGGCGACCAGTGCATGCCGGCCCAGCCGCGCGGCCGCAGGGAGTCGTCGCCGTTGGACTCGTTCGCGTCATACCAGTTCACCCGTTCCCAGCCGGACTTCTCGCCGAACGAGGCGCCGTGCGCCCGGTGCCACTCGTACGCGCTCGAGAGCCGCAGCGGGCGCCCGGCCTTGCGCTCGTGCCCGGGGTAGCGGATGTCGTAGTAGGTCTCGTAGACCTCGCGCGCGCGCGCGAGCGTGTAGCCGGACGAGCGGTAGTGGGGCCCGAACCGCCGGATGTCCATCTCCCACACGTCGAGCCCCGGCTCGCCGTCGAGGATCCAGCGGGCCATCACCTTCCCGATCCCACCGGCGCCGGCCAGCCCATGCGCGCAGAAGCCCGCGGCGACGAACAGCCCCGCCACGTCGCTCTCGCCGAGGCAGAACTCGTTGTCCGGCGTGAACGCCTCGGGGCCGTTGATCAGCCGCGTGACCCCGACTTCTTCGAGCACCGGCACCCGGCGCACCGCTCCGGCCGCGATCTCCTCGAACCGCGGCCAGTCCTCCTCCAGCAGCCGGCCGTTGAAATCAGGGGGAATTCGATCGATCAAGTGCTCGTCAAGCGCCCAGGGAGCGCTGTGGCGCTCGTACCCGCCCCACACCAGCCCACCGCCCTCCTCGCGGAAGTAGACGAGCAGGTCCGGATCGCGCAGCGTCGGCAGGTGCACCACCTCCTGCCCTACGACCCGTTCGCGAAACGGCTGCGTGACCACGTACTCGTGTGCGAACGGCACGACGGGAACGCGGATCCCCGCCATCCGCCCGACCTCGGCGGCGAACATCCCGCCGGCGTTGACGACGATCTCCGCCTCGACATCGCCCCATTCGGTGCGCACGCCGCGGACGCGGCCGCCGGCCACCTCGATCCCCTCCACGCGCGTGTGCGTGAACACGCGGCATCCGCCCGCCCGCGCCCCCTCGATCAGGGCATAGGTCAAGAGCGACGGATCGAGGTAGCCGTCGGTCGGCAGGTACGAGGCGCAGCGAACCCCGTCGCTCACCATCAGCGGGAAGAGCTCCTGCGCTTCCTCGGGCGAGAGCAGCTCCAGCGGCAGCCCGAAGGTCTTCGCCCAGGCCACCTGGCGCATCACCTCCTGCTCGCGTTCGGGCGTGCAGGCGAGCCGGATCCCGCCGCACTGCACCCACCCGCAGTCAAGCGTCCGGTAGAGCTCGACCGAGTCCATCATCATCCGGGTCAGCGACACGCTGCCCCGCAGCTGCCCCACCAGACCGGCCGAGTGGAAGGTCGAGCCGCTCGTCAGCTCGCTGCGCTCGAGCAGGATCACGTCGCGCTCCCCGAGCTGCGCCAGGTGGTAGGCGATCGAGGCGCCGCCGACGCCACCGCCGACGATCACCACGCGGGCCCTGCTCGGAAGCTCACGCGGGCGCGTCACCGTTGCTCACACATCTGCCGCATCCAGCCACTCTCCGAATCGCGCGTCCTGCGCCGCGAGCGTCAGCCGCTGATAGTGACGCGCGGCGTACGAGGCGAAGTCGAAGTCGAGCTCCGAGACCGCCGCCTGGACCACGCCCCATGCCGCCTCGCGAACGTCGGACATGATCCGCATCAGCCGCAGCGCCGCCCATTGTCCGTACCGGGGGCCTCGGCCGAGGTAAGCCTCGAGCAGGCGCTCCTCCCCGTCTCGATCGAGCTCGCAATTGACGGCCAGGTTCCCGAGGTCGAAATACGGATGCCCCATGCCCGCGTACTCCCAGTCGACGAGCATCACACGCCCGCCGAAGCCGAGCACGTTGGCCGGCAGCAGATCGTTGTGGCAGGGCGCGGGATCGGCGAGCGGCAGCACCTCGGCGATGCTCGCCGCCAGCCCCCGGGCCGAGTCGAACGCCGCGGGCAGGATCCCGCCGCGCTGCGATACCACGCGCGCGTACTGCTCGAGCAGGTCGGGCACCCAGAAGCGCGTGGGCAGGGCGATCTCCTCCGCGTGAAAGGCGCGCAGCGCCCGGCCCACCGGCGCGGGGTCGGCGCGCAGCGAGTCGATCGCCATCGGCGCTCCGGCGACGAACCGGCTGACCAGGCAGAGCTCGTCCGCATACACGAGCTCGGGGGCCAGGCCGAGGCGCGCAGCGGACTCCTGGGCGAGTCGCTCCGCATCACGGTCGATCCCGAGCAGACCGGTGTCCTTGCCGGGCAACCGGATGACGTACTCGGCCTCGCCGAGCCGCACGCGGAAGTTCCTGTTGGTGATGCCGCCCTCGAGCGGGACCGGCGGCCCGGCGGCCGCGCCCAGCCGCGCCTCGAGCCGGCTGACGATGCCCTCGATCCCGGCCACGGCCCGAAACCTAGCGTTTAAGGGCCGGGTCTTATACCTTCACCGCTCGTGGCGCTCAGCATCGAAGAGCTCGAGGCACAGGTGGACCGCGGCGAGATCGACACCGTGCTGCTCGCGATGTGCGACATGCAGGGGCGCCTCCAGGGCAAGCGGCTGACCGCCCGCCACTTCCTCGACGAGGTCGCGCACCACGGTGCGGAGGGCTGCAACTACCTGCTGGCGGTCGACGTCGACATGACGCCGGTCGACGGGTACGAGATGGCCTCCTGGGAGCAGGGCTACGGCGACTTTGCGATGCGCCCGGACCTGAGCACGCTGCGGCCGGTGCCGTGGCTCGAGGGCACCGCGCTGTGCCTCTCCGACCTCGAGTGGGCGGACGGCTCAACCGTCCTCGCCTCGCCACGGCAGATCCTGCGTGCCCAGCTCGACCGACTTGCGCAGCGGGGCTGGAGCACGAATGCCAGCACCGAGCTCGAGTTCCTGCTATTCCGCGACAGCTATGAGGACGCTTGGCGCAAGGACTACAGGGACCTCCAGCCCGCCAACCTCTACAACATCGACTACTCGCTGCTGGGCACGGCCCGAGTGGAGCCGCTGATCCGCCGGATTCGCAATGCGATGACGGGCGCGGGGCTCGTTGTGGAGAACTCCAAGGGCGAGTGCAACCTCGGCCAGCACGAGATCAACTTCCGCTACGCCGACGCGCTGCGGACCGCCGATGACCACGTGCTCTACAAGAATGCGGCCAAGGAGATCGCGGCCCAGGAGGGAATGGCGATCAGCTTCATGGCCAAGTTCAACGAGCGCGAGGGCAGTTCCTGCCACGTCCACTTCTCGCTCGCCGACGCCGACGGCGCTGTGTTCGCGCGCGAGCGGGCCACGTTCGAGTCGTTCCTCGCGGGGCAGCTCGCGTGTCTGCGCGAGCTGACGCTGTTCCTCGCGCCGAACGTCAACTCCTACAAGCGCTACGCCGAGGGCTCGTTCGCGCCGACGGCGGTGGCGTGGGCGCGGGACAACCGGACCTGCGCGCTGCGCGTGGTCGGCGAGGGCCCGTCGCTGCGCTTCGAGAATCGCGCGGGGGGCTCGGACCTCAATCCGTACCTCGCGCTCGCGGCGATCATCGCCGCGGGGCTGCACGGCGTCGAAGCGGGCCTCGAATTGGAGCCGCCATTCGTGGGCAACGCCTACCTCAGCACCGACAAGCCCCGGCTGCCGACGACGCTGCGGGACGCACGCGACCTGTTCGCCTCGAGCGCGTGCGCTCGGGCCGCGTTCGGCGACGCGGTCGTCAGCCACTACGTCAACGCCGCCGACATCGAGCTCGCCGCCTACAACGCGGCGGTCACCGACTGGGAGCGCAGCCGGGGGTTCGAGCGCCTGTGAGCAGCGGCGTGGTGGCTCGTCGGGCCCGTGACGGCGGGCCTCTGGCGGCGCTCGAGTCAGCCGCCTCGATGGACACGGTGTTCGCGCCGGTCCGCTCGCAGACGGCGTTCGAGGAAACCGTGGAGCGGCTTGGCACCGCGATCAAGCTGGGGCTGCTGCCGCCCGGGACGCGGCTGCCCGCCGAGCGCGAGCTGTGCGCCAAGCTCGGGATCGCGCGCTCGACGCTCCGGCAGGCGCTCGTCGCGCTCGCCCAGAGCGGACACCTGCGAGCGACGCGAGGTCGCGGCGGCGGCACCTTCGTCGCGGATCCGCAGCCGCCGGTGGCGCCACCGGCACCGGACGTGCTGGCGGCCTGGCGCGGCATCTGCGACGAGCGGATGGCGATCGAGGTTGGCGTCGCGGTCCTCGCGGCCGAGCGCGCGGACACGCAGATGCTCGACTCGCTCGACGCGCTCGTGCTCGCGATCGACTCGCTGCTCGACGACTTCCCCGCTTACCGGCAGGCGGACGTCCGCCTGCACGTGGGTCTCGCGGAGGCGACGCGGAGCCCGCGGCTGGTGACGGCGATGACCGAGGTGCAGGGCAGGATGACGGGGCTGATCACGCTGATCGCGCATCCGCCGGAGGTGCTCGACTCCTCCAACGATCAACATCGCCGGCTGCTCGCCGCGGTCCGCCGCGGCGACGGCGCGGCCGCGGCGAAGGAGATGGCCGAGCACCTGCACGGCACCGAGCACATCCTTGCCGGTCTGCTGCCGCGCGTGACCGTCGGCGGCTGACAAAAGGCTGAAATAGCTGCCGAACCCTTGACAGCGGACCGCGGTTCCGTAAGGTTCCGCCGCTAAGGACGGAGCGTTAGACCTTTTTGCCTGAGGAGGGGCCGCATGGCGACGACGACGGGAACGCTGTCCAGCGACGAGCAACGCCTCGCTGAGCTGGGCTACAAGCAGGAGCTGAAGCGCGGCTGGAGCGGCTTCTCCAACTTCGCGATCTCGTTCGCGATCATCTGCGTGCTCGCGGGGTGCTTCACGACCTACGGTCAGGCGTGGAACAACGGTGGCCCGATCGCGATCTCGCTCGGCTGGCCGCTCATCAGCCTGCTGATCCTGTGCGTAGCGTTCTCGATGTCCGAGCTCGCCTCGGCGATGCCCACCGCCGGCGGGATCTACTACTGGTCCTCGAAGCTGGGCGGCCCCGCCTGGGGCTGGTTCACCGGCTGGTTCAACCTCATCGGGCTGGTTGCCGTGGTCGCCTCGGTCGACTACGTCGCGGCGACGTTCCTGCAGGCGCTGCTCGGGCTCTACAACGTCAACTTCATCTTCAACTTCGCCTCGACGAACATCAAGTACAACGCGCACGTCGCGTTCGCGCTGTTCGTGCTGATCCTGGTCTTCGACCTGATCGTGAACGTCTTCTCGAGCCATCTGGTGTCGCTCTTCAACCGGGTGTCGGTGTGGTGGAACGTGCTCGGCGTCGCGGTGATCGTCGCGCTGTTGCTGCTGGTGCCCAGCCACCTGCAGAGCTTCTCGTTCGTGTTCGGTCACCGGATCAACAACTCCGGCTTCAACCACGGGATGTACTGGTGGTACATCCTGCCGCTCGGGTTCCTGCTGACGATGTACACGATCACCGGGTACGACGCCTCGGCGCACCTGTCCGAGGAAACGCACGGCGCCGACCAATCGGCCGCCAAGGGCGTGTGGCGCTCGGTGTTCTACTCGGCCGTGGTCGGCTGGATCGTGCTGCTGGCGATCACGTTCGCCGCGATTCATCCGGACAAGCTGACCGGATCGACGACCGCGATCCCGATCTTCACGAGCGCGCTGACCGCCGCCGCCGCCAAGGCCGTGATCCTGATCTCGACCGTCGGCCAGCTGTTCTGCGGGATCGCGTGCGTGACGAGCGCCTCGCGGATGACGTTCGCGTTCTCGCGCGACGGCGCCGTGCCCGGCCACAACCTGTGGCGCCAGCTCGGCAGGAACAAGACCCCGACTTGGTCGGTCCTGTTCGTGGTCGTGTTCGCCGGCATCATCACGATCCCGGCTTACTTCCCCGCCAAGAACGGCGCGCTGGTGGCGTTCCTGGCCGTGACCTCGATCTCCGTGATCGGCCTCTACATCGCATACACGATCCCGATCTTCCTGCGCTGGCGGATGCACGACCGGTTCGAGCCGGGTCCGTGGACGCTGGGGCGCAAGTACCGGTGGGTGAACCTGATCGCGGTCGTGTGGGTCGGCCTGTGCGTGATCATCTTCTGCCTCCCGTTCACCCCGACCGGCGTGTTCTTCAAGAAGGGCTTCAGCTGGTCGTCGGTCAACTACGCGCCGCTGATCACGATCGGCGTGATGATCGCCGTCACCGCCTGGTACTACCTGTCGGCCCGCAAGACGTTCAAGGGGCCGATCCGGACGATCGACATGCCAGATCTGGGGGCGCCGGCGGCCTCCGCCGGCGTGGCCCCGGCGAAGCCGACGGGCTCCTGAGACGCCAGGCGCTGGGACTCCGCGCGTGCAGCGCGCGTCGTTTGCCTGCGCCATCATTTGTTCACCAAACTATTGACTTGCCCGGCTAACCTGGCGGGGTGGCGACGATCCTGCACGAGGAGCTCGCGAAGCACACCGGCTTCCTGCTGAGCCGCACCGGGCTCCTCGCGCAGAAGCGCTTCGCGGAGCAGATGGAGGCGCTAGAGCTCACGCCTCGGATGTGGGGCACGCTCACCGTGCTCTGCGCCGAGGGCTCCGTTACCCAGCAGTCGCTGTGCCAGTCGCTCGGGATCGATCCCAGCTCGATGGTCGCAACGCTCGACGAGCTGGAGGCGAAGGGCCTCGTGGAGCGCCGCCGCAACCCTGCCGACCGGCGCGCGCACGCGCTGCATCTGACGGCGCGCGGACGCCAGGAGGTCACCCGCGGCCGCAGGCTGATCAGGCGTGCCGAAGACGATCTGCTCTCGCCGCTCGCGCCCTCCCAGCGAAAGCAGCTTCACGAGCTGCTGCTGCGGGTGGCGGCCGGCGCTCAGGCGGCGAGCGCCGCGACGCCGGAGTCCGAGCGCTCGAGCTGATCGGCGAGGGGCGGAGGCGCGCGCAGGAGCGCGGCGCCGATCCCGAGCAGGGTCCACGTCAGCGGGTCCTCGAGGAAGTCCGCGTATAGCTCGGTGTGCAGCATCAGCGCGAGGAACGCCGCCGCGATCGCGCCTCGCGCCGGATCTCGGCGAGCTCCCCGCACCAGCACGAACGCCGCCACGCACACGAGCGCGAGGTACGCCGCCTCGCCGATCACGCCCTGCTCCGCCGCGACCGTCACAGCGATCGTGTGCGACGCCGAGAGCGTCGCCGAGCTGCCCGGGTGCCGCACGCGATACTCGCTGACGAAGGCGCCAGAGCCGTATCCCCAGCCTGGCCGCGCCTCCCACATCTGCAGCCCGGTCGTGACCAGGCCGGCGCGCCCGCTGGAGGCGCCGTTGAGCCCCTGGTTGAGCCCGAACGTGGTGGGCGAGATCAGCACGGCGGCCGCGCCCGTCGCGATCACCCCGCCCGCGATCACGAGCGTCCGATCCACGGCCCAGCGCAGCGCCGCGAGGACGCCCAGCCCCAGCAGCAGAGCGGCCAGGCTGGAGCGCGAGAGCGTGAGCACGAGCCCCACCCATAGGAGCGCGAGCGCGACCGTCACCGCGACCTGCTCGCGCGGCCTGCGCGAATAGAGCAGGACGCCCGCGAGCAGGATCATCACCAGCGCGAGGAAGCGCCCGAAGATGTCCGGATCGAAGAACACGGAGTTGACCGTGAAGTAGGTGTGCAGGTCGTTCTGGACGACCAGCTTCGGATTAAGGATGATCGTCTTGGTCGCGTACTCGACGTAGCCGATCAGCGCGAACGCGATCGCCAGCGCCGCGATCAGGAGCAGGCACCGCCGCAGCAGCGCGCTGGTCCAGCGCAGCCGCCGCAGCAGGCAGAACAGCAGCGCGAACGGCACGTAGAAGAACACCATGTTCTGAAGGGCGGCGACGAAATCCTTGGAATAGGTGGCCTGCAGCGCGTAGAGCACGACCACGATCGCGAGCAGCCACTCGATCCACCGCGCTCCGCGCGGATCCGCGCGCGGGTTCCCGTTCGAGTCCGGGACGCCGTCCGCCGCTCGCCCCAGAAGCGCCGGCACGATGAAAGCAACGGATCCGGAAGCGACGACGAGGTACAGCGGGACGAGCAGGTTCGAGGTCTTGCCGCCGGCCTCGATCGGAATCCGGAACGGCAATGCGGCCAGTGCGAGCCCGGCGAGGAGCGCAGGACGCCGCGCGATCGCGACCGCCAGCCCGCAGGCCACCACGAGCGCCGCGAGCGCTCCGGCCGCCGCCCACAGCGGGTGGCGATGCACGAGGTGCAGCTGCGGGGAGTGCCAGATATCCGCCAGCAGCAGCACCGGCGAGAGCACCAGCGCCGCGAGCATCGCGATCGCGCGGGCACGATCGCTGCGAGCCAGCAGCGTCCACGCGGCCAGCAGCGCCACCGCGACCACGCCGCCCTTGGGCCACGGTCCGGTCAGGGCGGCAAACACGCTCACGCCGTGCATGATCCTCTACGCTCCCGCAAATGTCTCTTGCGAAGCTCGCGCCCGCCACGGTGCTGATCGCCGTCGCGCTCGGCGCGTGCGGCACGGGCACCAAGCCGGTCGCCGGCACGATCGCGCCCGGCGCCCAGTCCGCCGGGCGCGCGAGCATCGACGATCCGCGCACCAACAGCCCAGACCGCGTCAAGTGCCTGAAAGCGCATCACCTCCAGGTGGTCAAGGTCGGGCGCACCGGGCTTCAGATCGGAACCGCGCCAGGCTCGCCCCAGGTCGTGTTCACGCCCACCGCAGGCGTCGCCCAGGGCGACGTGATGCAGGGTTACCGCTGGGCGCAGGGAGCCGAGGTGATCGGCGCGGCGCTCGTGTATCCGCATCAGGCCGCCGACTCCGAGCTGAAGACGATCGAGGCCTGCATCGCCCAGGGCGTCGCGGGCTGAGGCCCGCCCGCGGGGTGCGCGGCGACTACAATCCTCCATCGCCCGCGCGGTGCGCGGGCTTTGTGTGCATCCGCCGCCACTCGCGCCCTGACCCCGAGCGCGGCACCACGATAACCCGCCCGTGTCCGTCCCGACTGCAGAGCTGACTGCGCCGGCCGCCACGGCCCCCGAGGGGGCCCCGGCCGCACGCTTCGCGCGCGCGCTCGGGCCCGCGCGACTTTACCTCGTGATCGCCGGCGCTGCGCTCGCAATCGCGGCGTTCTCGCTGCTGATCCCCTCGACGCCGAGCTACGACCCATGGGCGTGGCTCGTGTGGGGCCGCGAGATCCTGCACCTCGATCTCCACACCCCGGGCGGGCCCTCCTGGAAGCCGCTGCCGGTGATCTTCACGACGATCTTCTCGCCACTGCACTCGGCGCAACCGGACCTGTGGCTGGTGATCTCGCGGGCCGGTGCGATCGTGGCGTTCGCGATGGTGTTCCGCGTCGCCTGGCGGCTGACGCGGATGCTCGGCAGCGGCGACTCGGAGTCGATGGCGACGGCGGGCGCCGTCGCCTACATGGCCCCCCTGCTGGCGGCGGTGATCGCGGCCGGCAGCCTCGTCAACTCCGGCGGCTTCATCTCCGACAACGCGCTCGGTTACTCGGAAGGGCTGACGACCGCGCTGTTGCTGGTCGCGGTCGACTGCTACCTCGACGGCAACCTACGCGCGGCGTTCGCGGTCGCTTTCTTCGCTGCGCTCGACCGTCCGGAGCTGTGGGTCTTCTGGGGCCCCTACGGCCTCTACCTGTTCTGGCGTGACCCCGGCGCGCGCCGGCTCGTGATCTCGCTGTTCGTGCTGATCCCCGTGCTGTGGTTCCTGCCGGAGCTCTGGGGCTCGGGTCATCTGCTGCGCGGCGTCACGCGCGCCCAGCACCCGCGCCGCAACAGCGCGGCGTTCACCTCGTGCCCGATCTGCACGGTGTTCAAGAAGGAGGCCTGGCCGGCGGTGCTCAACCGGGTCAAGATCCCTGGGATCATCGGGATGGTGGCCGCCGCCATTGCGCTGTGGCGGACCCGCGCCGCGTGGTGGAGACGAGGCCCCGTCGAGCGCCCGACGATCGCCAAGGCTTGGCTGCTGGGGCTCGGGGTGTTCGGGTTTCTGTGGTGGTTCGGGATCGCGCTGGAGACGCAGGCCGGCTTCTCGGGCAACAACCGCTATTTGGTGTTCGGAACGGCGCCGGTCGCGATCGCCGGCGGGATGTCCTGGGGTTGGTTCGCGCAGTCGATCGGCCGGCTGGCACGCGAGCTCTCCGCCCGCGCCGCGGCCGCGCGGCGCCTTGCCTCGCCGGGCCTGTCGGGGTCGGCCGGCGTGGTCGTCGCGGCCGCGCTGTTCCTCGCGGTTCCGCCGTGGATCGGGACCAACATCATCAGCCTGCCGCGCACCCACCGCGCGCTCGTGTACCAGGCGCACCTGCGCGAGGACATGGCGGCGTCGATCAGGCGCCTCGGGGGCACAGCGGCGGTGCTGCGCTGCGGCAGCGTGATGGCCGAGGGCTTCCAGGTCCCGATGCTGGCCTGGATGCTCGACGTGCGCACGCTGCGCGTGGAGGCGCAGCCGACCGGGATCGCGGGGCCGCCGTGGCCGAACATCATCTTCCAGGACCGCGACACCTCGCACGCGGCGCTGCTGCCGGTCCCGGCGCAGATCCGCGCATGGGAGCGCGACGGCGCTCGCTACGCGGCATTCCACCAGCGCACGTTCAGGGTCTTTTCAACTTGCCCGACTAGGGTGGCGGGCTGATGGCAGCGACAGCCGAAGCGCCCGAGCGCGTTCTCCTGCCCGAGACCGACTTCCGCGCTCCCACCTGGTTCGAGCGGCTCCCGACGTGGGCCAGCACGGGCGGGGTACTGATCGTGCTGCTCGCGGTCTCCACCTACATGCGCACGCGCTTCATCGGCGGGCAGTTCTGGATGGACGAGGCGATCACGACGGGAATCTCGGTGCACCCGCTTGCGCAGATCCCCGGCGTGATGCGCCACGACGGCTCGCCGCCGCTGTTCTACGTGTTGCTCCACTTCTGGGTGAACGCGTTCGGCACCACCGAGGCCGCGACCCACAGCCTGTCGCTGCTGTTCGGCCTGCTGACCGTGCCCGTCGGAATGTGGGCCGGCTGGACCCTGTTCGGGCGCCGCGCCGGGGTGATGGCGGCGGTCCTCTTCGCGTTCAGCGCGTTCCTCACGGAGTACGCGCAGGAGACGCGGATGTACGAGCTGATGGGCCTGCTCGGGTTGCTCGCGACCGTGGGGTTCATGCACGGCTTCGTCAACCGCCGCCGACCATACGTGATCCTGTTCGGCGTTTCGCTCGCGCTGATGTTCTACACGCACTCGTGGGGCATCTTCTTCGCCGCGGGCTCGGTCTGCGCGCTCGTTCCGGTCTACCTGAACAGCGAGGACCGCCGAGGGCTGGTGCGCGATGCGGCGCTCGCGTTCGTCGGCGCCGGGGTCCTGTACCTCCCGTGGCTGCCGAACTTCCTCTACCAGCTCGGGCACACCGGCGACCCGTGGGCGAACAGCCCGCGACTAGGCGCGCCCGTGCTGCTCTCGCGCGACCTGATGGGCGGGGACCGCGTGACGGTGGCGCTCGTGATCGCCGCGATCATCGGGTTCGCGCCGCTGGCGACGAAGGCGCGGCGCCGCAGCCCGGAGGCGATCGCCCTCTGGGCGCTCGTGCTGATCCCGACGGCCACCCTGTTGCTCGCGTGGCTGGCCTCGCAGGCGACACCGGCGTTCGTCTCGCGCTACTTCGCTCCGGTGCTGGCGCCGATCCTGCTGCTGGCCGCCTGGGGCTGCGCCCGTGCGCGGATCGTGGGCATCCTGATGCTCGCGCTGTCGGTGGTGTTCCTCTACAACCCGGCGTCCTATTCGCCTAAGTACAAGAGCGACATGCGCGACGTCGGCGGGGAGATGGCGCCGCTGCTCCACAACGGCGATCTCGTCATCGTCGGCCAGCCCGAGCAGACGCCGCTCGCCTGGTACTACCTACCGTCCGGGCTGCGGTTCGCGAACACGCTCGGCCCGGTGTCCGATCCGCGGTACATGAACTGGGTCAACGCGCTCAATCGCATGCGCGGCGCCGATCCCCAGCGGACCCTGGCACCCTTGCTTGCTAGCCTCAGGCCTGGCCAGCAACTGCTGTACATCCGTCCGATGACGGAGGGCGCCCAGAACTGGCAGGCCGCCTGGACCGAGCTGGTCCGGCTGCGGTCGGCCCAGTGGGGCGCGCTGCTCGCGGCGGACCACAACCTCCAAGAGGTGGCGGCCGCACCCCACTACTACCGCGGAAGCTGCTGCGTCGCCGACAGCGCCGTGCTCTACAGAGATACCGGATGACCGATACCACCTCCAGCGAGCCGCGCGGCTCCGACATCACTCCCGAGCATCCCGTGCTGATTCTCGGCGGCGGACCGGCCGGCCTCACGGCCGGCTACCTGCTCGCCAAGCAGGGCAAGCCGGCGATCGTGCTCGAGTCAACGGAGATGGTGGGCGGCATCGCGCGCACCGAGGTCCGTGACGGATATCGCTTCGACCTCGGCGGCCACCGCTTCTTCACGAAGGTCAAGGAGGTCGACGACCTCTGGCACGAGATCATGGGCGACGAGTTCCTCAAGCGGCCCCGGCAGTCGCGGATCTACTGGAACGACAAGTTCCTGGAGTACCCGCTCCAGGGCATGGACGTGATCCGCAAGCTCGGGCCGATCGAGCTCACGCGCTGCCTGGCCTCCTACCTGTTGGCGGCGGTCAAGCCCAAGGGCCGCGAGGACTCCTTCGAGGAGTGGGTCTCGAATCGCTTCGGCAAGCGGCTCTACCGCCACTTCTTCAAGACCTACACGGAGAAGCTGTGGGGCGTTCCCGCCGACGAGATCCGCGCCGAGTGGGCGGCACAGCGGATCAAAGGGCTGTCGTTCTTCGCGGCAGCCAAGGCGGCATTCTTCGGCAACAGGGGCAACAAGATCAAGTCGCTGATCTCGGAGTTCAACTACCCGCGCTACGGGCCAGGACAGATGTGGGAGCGGATGGCGGACGAGATCCGCGCCAAGGGCGGCGAGATACGCCTGAACGCCCCCGTCACGCGCGTGCGCATGGATCCGGCATCGCGGCGGGTGACCGAGATCGTCGCCGGCGGCGAGACGCTGACGCCGTCGTACGTGATCTCCTCCCTGCCGCTGCGGACGATCGTTGGCATCACCGAGCCGGAGGCGCCGGGCGAGGTGCGCGATGCCGCGTGGGGACTGCGCTACCGGGAGTTCCTCACCGTGCTGCTGGTGATCGAGGGCCAGGATCTGTTCCCCGACAATTGGATCTATATCCACCAGCCGGGCGTGCGCGTCCTCCGGATCCAGAACTTCAAGTCCTGGAGCCCGTGGATGGTGCCGAACGAGACCGACGCTTCGATCGGCATGGAGTACTTCTGCTACGAGGGCGACGAGCTGTGGAACATGGCCGACGACGACCTCGTGGCGATGGCCGGCCGCGAGATCGAGCAGCTGCATCTCGCCTCCGCGGCCAAGGTCAAGTTCGGCTTCGTCGCGCGGGTGCACAAGGCGTATCCGATCTACGACGTCGAGTACGCCGATCGCGTGGCGACGATCCGTGCGTGGCTGGAGGGCGTGCCCAACCTGATCCAGGTCGGCCGCAACGGCCTGCACCGCTACAACAACTCCGACCACTCGATGCTCACGGCGATGCGCGCCGTCGACAACATCCTCCTCGGGTCCGGTCACGACATCTGGGCGGTCAACGCGGAGAGCGTGTACCACGAGGAGCACCAGGATCCCGAGCAGCCATATCGGGACGCTCCGACGACGCCCGCGATGGAGCAACCGCTAGCCTGAGCGTCGGTCATGGCGGTCCGCCTGCGCGCAGTCTTATTCGGGTTGGTGATCGCGGCGGTCGCGCTCCCTCCGTGCGCGGCGCTCGCGCAGAGCCCAACCAGCAATCCGTTGGCCAGCGGGGCCACCAACCCGGTGTCACCCGGGCTCCCTCAGCCGGGCCCGACCACAACTCCCGCCGCCTCGACGCCGACGATCACCAACGGCGCCACGGCCGTCACCACGAGCTCCGGCTCGAGCGGCCTCTCGGGTTCGAGCGCCCTCGCGATCGCAGTCGGAGCGCTCATCGTGCTCGGCGGGATCTCGATCTTCATCTGGCGTGACGCGCGGCGGCGGGCGCCCGCGCGCCGGGCCGCGGCGGCCGCCGCCGCCGGCGGGCGCACCGGGTCCAAGCAGCGCGCCAAGCCTCGCAAGCTGAGCCCCGCGGAGCGGCGCCGGCGCAGGCGCGGCCGGGCGCGTTAGCTCCTCACGACCTACGTCCTGCGCGCGATCCGCCGGCGCCAGAACAGCCTCGCCGCGACGGCGAGCACCACGAACTCCGCGATCCCGATCGCGATCGCGGCCGCGTCGCCGGCTCCTGCGCCCCCCGAGGTGGTGCGCGTCGGGGTCCTCGCCGGCGTAGTCGCCCCGCCCCCGCCTCCGCCGGCGCCCGGGGTGGGCTGACCGCCGCTCCCGCCGGACGGCTGACCCGGCGTCCCGCTGGGCGGTCCGCCGGCTGGAGTCGCGGCCGAGCCGCCCCCTCCGCTGAGCAGCGCCACCGACGCCAGCGGGACCGCGAACACGAGCGCCACCAGCACGACCGCGAGGCCCTGGGCATGGGCGAGCCGCCCCGCCAGCCCTCCGCGACGGGCGGCCGGGGGCCGGGCGCCGGGGGGTCGGGGCGGGGGTGCCGCCGCCGAGGGCGGCGGCGCGGCACCGGGCATCGGGGAAGGCGACGCGAGTGGAGTCTCGGTCCTCGCCGGCGCACCCGGTTGCGAGACGCTCGTACTCGTCCCGGTGTGCAGGAGCTTCTTGAGGTCGTGGACGTGCAGGCGGCTCAGCTCGGAGGGCAGGGCCGGCCACGGGTCCTCCCACGACACCGGCCGGACGAAGTTCGCGCGGCTGAGGCTGAGCGCGTAGGTCCACTCCTGGCGCACGAAGCTGGAGGTCATCGAGTTGCGCGACCAGAACAGCTGAAAGATGTCCGCCTCATCGATCATCTGCTCGAGCCGCTCCTCCCAGACCTCGCCCACCCGGAGCGTGCGCGCGTCCCGGAGGAAGTCGTCGCCGAGGAACGAGAGCGCCAGCTCGACTCGCTCGACCACGGCGGCGTCGGCGTGGGAGTAGGAGACGAAGATCTTCCGGTACGGCCGCGACTGCTCGCGCTCGAGCGCGGGAGCGACGTCTTCGCTGGAGACACGGAAGCTGAGGCTCACCTCCGCGATCAGGATCGCGCCGAAGAAGACCGAGACGCGGCCCCTCACACGCCGGCCGTCCAATTCCCTCGCAGCGCACATGCGGAACTCCTCCTGATGCACCGGCTCGAGCCACTTGAACGAGCGGCTCGGAGGGTTGAACTCGACGCCCGGGGCCCCGGGAACGAAGCTCAGAACCGCACCGCGCGGAAGCTCTTGGGCGCTGTCATCCGAAGAGGTGCCGTAGCGCGAGGCCTCCTCACCGAGAACTCGCGCAGCTTGGCGCTGGACCTGCTCGAGCGGGTCGACGAGGCCGAGCTGCTCGTCCTCGAACGGCTCGGACTTGTGGGCGTAGGCGAGTAGCGTGTACCACTGTCCCGGCCTGACGCTGTGCGGGCGGTAGACCGTGAACTGGACGTCCTCGTCAGTGACGTCCTGCTCCTGCTCTTCGGGCGGGGCAGCGGCCTCGAGCGATCGCATGGCGGGGGGAGCGGGGCGGGCGCCTGCGTCCTCGCCCAGAAGCCGGGCGGCGCCCGCGATCGCGGCGTTCTCGGGATCCGCCGCGATCTCGGTCGCGATCCCGAGCAGAGCGCCGATCGCCTCGGTGTCCGGCGTGCGCGACCCGGTCACGTAGATCGCCGCCGGCCGCTCCGCGCCGGCCTCGGCGCACGCCCGTTCGAGCAGCGCGAGCAGCTGGTCCGCGCTCACCGCGGTGAACACCGTCTGCGCAGCGCCGGCGAGCTCGAAGCTCCGATCGGAGCGCCGCAGCAGCGACACCTCCGCGCCCGCCTCCGCGAGATGCGCCATGACCACGAGCTCTCCGGTTCGAGCCCGCGCCGGCGCGACGGCGGCGGCCTCGGCGATCGGACGGGAAAGCGCCTCGGGCTGCGCGAGCCCGGCGCTGGCAGCGACGGAGAGGAGCTGCGAGACGAGCGACTCGCTGCAGGCGGCCGGATGGATCAACACCGACCTCGCCTCCGTATCCCCTTGACGCTGCCGGCGCGCGGCCTGCGCGAGGCGCCCGATCAGGCCGGCCGCGTGCTCGCTGAGGCTCAGCGCATCTCCCTCGGTCGTCCACGCGCTCTCGAGCATGCGCGGCGCGGCGCCCACCGCGACCGCCTCGGCGCGCTCCGGGTCGCAGATCGCGACCGCCGAGGACGCGATGTCCAAGTCGATCAACTGCACCCAGGCCCCCATCGCGGCCTGATTCTACGCGCCTGGATTCAGCTCCGACTGGGTCAGGACGATCGCGGTGTACGGGCCGATGCCGATGTTGCCCGATACCGGCATGCCGTCGCGCGGCTCGGGCGCCGCCTCGGTGTCGTAGCTACGCCAGTCCCCGAACGACGGGTCGTAGCCTCCCCAGTCGCTGTTGAAGCGCACCTGCCAGGCCCCCTCGCGCGGAAACCCGATCGTGTAGCTGTCGTATCCGCGGTCGGCGAAGTTCAGCGCGATCACGACATCGTCGCCGGGCCCTCCCTGCGACCAGCGGTGGTAGGCGATCAGCTTGTCCGCGTCGTTGACGTGGAACACGCTCAGCGACTCGCCCCGGAGCCCACGCGAGCCATCGCCCCAGTTGCGCCGCAACCGGATCAGGTCGCGGTAAAGCGCGAGGATCCCCGCATAGGTGGTCGCGTTCGACCAGTGCAGCGGCGGCGGGTCCTGGAGGAACGGCTGCAGCTCGAGGAACTCCTGTCCCTGGAACAGCATCGGGATCCCCGGCGCGGTGAACACGAGCGCCGCGCCCAGGGTCGAGCGCTTCTTCGACCACCAGCTGTCGGGCTGCCCCGGATCGATCTCGGCGGGCACGCGGGTGCGCCCGTTGCCGTCGGCGTCGTGCGACTCCGTGTAGATCACGCGACCGCCCACAGTCGCTCCGAAGCGGCGCTCGAGCTGCTCGGCGACAAGCGGCATGCTGCGGGCGGCGTCGTCGGTCGCCTCGAGCACCTGGCGGACCGCGTAGAGGAAGTCGCCGTCCCATTGCGCATCGAACCCTGCGCCGCCCGCGCCGGGCGGCGCCGTGATCGAGGAGTCGTCGCGCATGTCCTCGGCCACCGTCAGCTTCCACGGCTGCGTGGCATCGATGTCGGCATTGATCTCCTCCAGCAGGAGCAGCCCATCGGAGATCTCCTGAGCCGGCGAGCCGCTGCCGTCAGCCGTGCGGATGTACGCCGTCGCATCGAAGCGCAGCCCGTCCAGCTGGTAGTCCTCGAGCCAGCTCGTCGCGTTGTCGCGCAGGTACCGGCGCACCTCCGGTCGGCCGTAGTCCGGTCGCGATCCCCATGGCGTCTGCGGCCGGGGGTCTCCCTGGTAGCGCGAGCCGTAGAAGTAGACGCCGCCCTCCCAGCCGGGGCCTTCGCCGTCGAACTGCCACAGGATCGAATCGGGCGGCCCGAAGTGGTTGTAGACGACGTCGAGGATCACCGCGATCCCAGCCGCATGCGCGGCCCTGACCAGCGCCTTCAGCCCGTCCGCCCCGCCGTAGCCGCGGGCGACGCTGAACGGGACTCCCGGGTCATACCCCCACGAGACGTCGCCCTCGAACGCGGCCACCGGCAGGAGCTCGATCGCATTCACGCCGAGGTCCTGGAGGTGCGGGAGCTTCGCGATCACGTCGGCGAACGTCCCCACAGCCTGTCCGGGCTGCGCGTTGAAGCTCCCGACGTGCAGCTCGTAGATCACGAGCTCGGTCCAGCCCGGGGAGATCCAGGTGTGCGAGCCCCAGTCGAAGGCGTCCTCGTCATAGATGATCGAGGCGCTGGCATCCTCGGCCGCGCCGGTGTCCAGTACGTGCCGCGCGTATGGGTCGACGCGCGTGCGGGGGCCGGTCGCGGTCGTGAGGCTGTACCGGTAAGTCTGCCCTACGTGTGCCTGCTCGACGTCGGCGGACCACAGGCCGCCGTCCTCGCGGGCGAGCTCCACGGGGCCGCTGTCGGAAACCAGCACCTGCACCGCGCTCGCGTTGGGCGCCCAGACGCGAAACGTCACCCCGCCGGGGTAGGGCGTCGAGCCCATGCCCGGCCGCGCCGAGGGGCTCGCGGTCACGGCGGGCCGAGGACGTGAGCCGCGCTGCCGGCGCTGGCGGCGAAGATGCGTGCCGGCCCGCCGGCCGGGCCCACGCGCTCGAGTCGCACGGGGATCCCGTTGAGCAGCGTCATGCCCGCAAGCCGCTCGAGATCCTCCGGCCTGGACGACGCGAGCACGTTGACGTTCGCGCCGCCGGCTTGCACCGCGCGGCGCCACCCGCCCGAATGACCCCAGCCGTGCGGGACCGCGACGGTCCCGGGCACGACCTCGTCGGTGATTTTCGCGGGCAGCTCGATTCGCCCGGTCGCCGACACGAGCGCGCACGGCGCTCCGTCCTCGAGCCCGACCCGTGCGGCGTCGTCGGGGTGGATCCGGGCGGCATGCGTCCGATCGCCCTCCATCAGCTTCGGGACGTTGTGCATCCAGGAATTGTGGGAGCGCAGCTCGCGCAGGCCGATCAGGCGCAGCGGGAAGTCCTCGGCGCTCCCGTTGCCCCGCCCCGTCGTGGCGCCGGTGACCGGGCCGCGCTCCTGCTCGAGCGACGCGATCTCGGCGGCGATCTGGGCGGGCGCGAGCTGCACCCGGTGGTCGGGGTGGAAGACCTTCTTGCGCAGGACGCCCACCGGATGGTGCTCGCGCAGCACGATTCCGTGCGGGCTGCGCCGCAGCCTCGAGACGCTGAGCCCGCCGCGCCTGAGCCCGAACAGGTCGCCGTCGGGCCCGAGGCGCAGCGCCAGGTCGATCAGCCGGCGCGGCGAGAGGCGCAGCCCGAGCCGGCCGAGCGCCCGCAGCGGCCACGCGCTGGCCGGCGTCGTTCCGAGGCGACGAGCGATCCCGTCGATGATCTCCCACTCCTGGCGAACCTCGCCCCGCGGCTCGAGCACCGGTTCCGTCCACTGCACGAACGGGGTCGTCTGAAAGGTCAGGAACGCCGAGGGGAAGTCCTCGCGCTCGAGGAACGTCGTCGCCGGCAGGACGTAGTCGGCGTGCCGGCCGGTGTCCGTCACGTACAGGTCGATCGCGACGAGGAGCTCGAGCTGGTCGAGCGCGCGCTCGAGCTCCGGCCCGTTGGGCACCGACAGCGCAGGATTGCCGGAGGAGACGAGCAGCGCCCGGACCTGACCGGTCCCGGGCGTCGTGATCTCCTTCGCGAGCGTCGCCGCGGGCAGCTGACCGAGGACCTCCGGGAAGCCCCCGATCCGCGAGTTGAACTTCCCATAGCTGTCCGCGCCGATCCGGTGCAGGAGCGCCTCGATCTGGATGGGTCCGGTCCCGAAGATCGCTCCGCCCTCGCGATCGAGGTTGCCCGTCACGAGGTTCAGCGCATCGATCAGGAACGAGACGAGCGTGCCGTGGCGCCCGAGGCACGAGCCGGTGCGCCCGTAGACCGCGGCGTGCTCGGCGACGGCGACGGCGCGGGCCAGGTCGCGGATCGTCTCGGCGGGGACGCCGGTGAGCGCCGCTGCGTGCTCGGGCGGATGTGGCCCCACGAGACGCCTCAGCTCCTGAGCGCCGCGCGCCTGACGCTCGATCGCATCGGCGTCCTCGAGGCCCTCATCGAAGATCACGTGCAGCATCGCGCTCAGCAGCCACGCGTCGCTGTCGGCCCGCACCGGCAGATGCTCGAAGGCGCGCGCGGTCTCCGAGCGACGCGGATCGGCGACCACGACGCGGCCGCCGCGCGCCACGATCTGCTGCAGCGCGTCCTTGATTCTCGGCGCGGTGAGAACGCTGCCGTGCGAGACGAGTGGGTTCGCCCCGACGATCAGGAGCAGGTCGGTGCGGTCCAGGTCGGGAATCGGGACCACCAGCGGCGACCCGTACAGCAGGGCGCTCGCGACGAACCGGCTGTTGACGTCCTGCGATCCGGCGCTGTAGAGGTTCGGGGAGCCGATCGCATCCATGAAGCCCTTGACCCAGATCGGGTGCGAGTAGGAGAACGCGGATGGGTTGCCGAGGTACCACGCCACGGCCCGGCCGCCATCGCGCTCGATGATCCGGCGCAGCCGAGCGCCGATGTCGTCGAGCGCCTCGTCCCATCCGACCCGCTCGAATGTTCCGTCGGAGCGGCGTCTCAGCGGATGCGTGACCCGGTCGGGATCGTTCTGCACGTCGGCCATCGCGATCCCCTTCGGGCACGCGAAGCCGCGCGAGAGCGGGTGGTCGCGGTCAGGACGGAGCTTGACCAGCTCTCCGTCCTCGACTGTCGCGACGAGTCCGCAGAGGGGCTCGCAGATCCGGCAGTAGGTGACGCGTTCCTCAGTGGGCATGGGTTCGCGACGACGACTTCGATCCTACTGACCACGGGACGGCGGGTACCTGGCTACTCGGCCGCGCTCGCGCGGATCCGATGCTTGGCGCGGAGCAGCTGGCGCTCGACCGTACGTCGGGTGCAGCCGGTGCTCGCGGCCATCTCCTCGTAGCTGAGGCCGAGGCCCTGCATCCACAGCAGGCGCTGTTGGCGCTCGGGTAGGCCGCGGATCGACTCGAGCTGCTCCATCAGCTCCGCCAGCTCATGGGGCGAGGGGCCGCTGCTGCACGCGGCCGGGCGCGTCGGATGCTCGAGGACCGCATCCAGCGAGAGCTCGCGCCCTTCCCGCCGGATCAGCTTGAACGCCTCGTGCACGGCGGTCTTCGCGAGCCAGGACAGCGCCGCTTCCCCGCGGACCCGCCCCGCGTGGAACACGAGCCTGCTCCAAGCGAACTGGCACGCGTCCTCGATCACCGGATCGGGCGCTCGGACGTCGAGCCGGACGATCCGCTCGAGCGGTCCCGAGAGCGCCGCGTAGAGCGATCCTAGGTCGTAGCTGATTTCGGGTGCCGAGTCCAATTGAGACTAAGTTGATACGAACAAGCCTAGCACGGCGCGATTAGTCTTGCTAGCGTTAGAGGAAGGCAATTAGTCTCAATTAGATTCGGAGGTGATGACGGTGATCTCGGCGGTGACGGCGCATCCCAGCCTGACCGCGCTCCCGGGCAGCAACGTGCTGCAGCAGCTCGTCAACGGCGCCGAGGCGTGGGCGCTCGCGATCGCGCTGCTCGGCGCGTTCATCGGCGCGGGCCTGTGGGCCGTCGCGTCCCACACCCACAACCATCACTACGCCGCGCGCGGGCGGATGGCGGCGCTGATCTCCGGTGCCTCGGCGCTGATCGTCGGCTCGGCGCCGGGGCTCGTGAACTTCTTCCAGCATCTCGGGACGACGGCGCGGTGATCAGGCGCGCGCTGCTCGTGGCGGCGGCGAGCGCCACCCTCCTGCTCGTCGCGGAACCCGCGCCGGCCTCCGCGCTGAACCCTGTGAGCGCCGCGTGCGGGGTCGTCGGGCTCTTCAGCGGCCTGGCCGGCAAGGCCTGCCAGGCGGTCCAGTCCGCGCCGCGCGTGCTCAGCGCCGGCAAGAAGCTGCTGACGGGCCACCTCGGAGGAGCCGCGAAGGCGGCCTTCGGCGGGGGTTCATCGGCCGCCGCGTCGGGCACGACGGCCGCGCTCGGGCTCGCCGCGATCGGCGTGTGGGTGATCGGCGGGGCCAGGTTCGCCCTGCACGAGACCGCGAAGATGCTGGGGGCCACCACCTCCCCGCACCTCGCCACGGCCTGGTTCTCGGGGGCGTATTGGCGGATCGCGGCGATCGCGGCGGTGTTGACGCTGCCCTTCCTGTTCGCCGCGGCGGTGCAGGCGTTGCTCCGCTCCGACCTCGCGCTGCTGCTGCGCTCGGCCTTCGGCTACCTGCCGCTCGCGTTCCTCGGCGTCAGCATCGCGGCGCCGGTGGCGATGCTCCTGCTCGCGGCCTGCGACCAGATGTGCGCGGTGGTCGCGTCGGCCGCCGGAAGCGGCGGCGCGCGGCTGCTCGAGGTCAGCGGCGGCTACGCGGGCATCATCAGCCTCTCCCACGGGTCTCCGTTCCTCGCGTTCTTGGTCGGGCTGTTCACCGTCGCGGGGGCGGTAGTGCTGTGGGTGGAGCTGCTCGCGCGCGAAGCGGCCGTCTACATCGTGGTGTTGATGCTGCCGCTCGCGTTCGCCGCGCTGGTATGGCCGGCGCGGCGGGTGTGGGCGGTGCGCGCGGCCGAGCTGCTCGTGGCGCTGATCCTGTCCAAGTTCGCGATCGTCGCGGTGCTGGTGCTCGGAAGCGCCGCGCTCGGCCACGGCGGCGGAGCGGCCCTCGCCGGCCTGGTGCTGGTCCTGCTCGGCGTGTTCGCGCCGTGGGCGTTGATGCGCCTGCTCCCGCTGGCTGAGCTGGCGGGCAGCGCCGTGGGCGCGGTCCGGGCGGACGCTCGGATCGCCGGAACCCATTTCGAGCTCGCCACCGCACACGCGAACCACGCCGAGCAGTGGGCGAGGTCGGCCGCGGACCGGCTCCGGCTCGCCGCGCTCGAGCCGGGGGACATTGCCGCGCTCGAGCCGGGGGACATCGCCGGACCGGGCGCGGGAGACGACACCGCCGGGACCGCCTCCGCCGAACCGGTCGCGGCGATGCGCGGCGGGGACGGCGGGGGCGGCGGGGGCGGGGGCGGGGGCGGGGGCGGGGGCGGGGGCGGGGGGGAGGACAGGGCGGCGGTTCCGGCGGCGCGTCTCCCTCTCGCCGCGACGGTCCCCGCGGGCCGGTGTGGGACGCCGAGGACCTCTCGCTGCCCCCGATCCCGCTCCAACTCGAGAAGGGCGAGTGGAACCTCCCGGAGCCGTGGGGCTCCGATCAGCCCGATCCCTCGCCCCCGCCCGAGGAGCCGCCGGAGGGCGTGCTGTGACCCGCACGCCGATGACATACAGGTTCGGTCCGCTCGAGCGCCGCGGTGTGCTCGGCCCGATCCGCGCCGGCCAGGCGCTCGTCCTCGCGCTCGGAATGCTGAGCGCAGTCCTGGTGCTCGACCGGGCGCCCACTGCGGCCGGCGCGCTCGGGGCGACGCTCGCCTTCGCGGGCTCGGTGCTGCTCGCGGTCGCACCGCTGGGCAGCCGGACGGTGGAGGAGTGGGCGCCGGTGGCGGCTGCGTTCATCGCTCGGCGAGCACGCGGCGGCACGATCTCGCGCTCGCCGGCACCGGTGCTTGGCGTGCGCGCGAGCACTGGCCGTCGGGGGCTGCGCATCGGCTCCTCCGCTCCCGCGCCTCCCGCCACCCTGCGCGGCGCGCGGATCGTCGCCGCGTCCTATCGCGACCGTCCGGTCGGCGTCGTCTCGGAGCGCCGCGGCCGCCTGCTGACGGCCGTGCTCGCGTGCCGGGTCGTCGCATTCTCGCTGCTCGACGTCGAGGCGCAGGAGCGGCGGCTCGGGCGCTGGGGCCTGGTGCTCGCGGGCATCTCGAGCGGCCCGATCAGGCGGATCCAATGGATCGAGCGCACCGCGCCCGCCCAGGGCGATGAGCTGGTGCGCTGGCTGCATTCCGAGCGCGACCCGGCGATTCCGCTGCGCGGGACGCCGATCGTCGAGTCCTACCTCGAGCTGATCGGGACGACCGCGCGCGTCACCCAGGAGCACGAGATCCTTCTCGCCGTCCAGATCGACGGCCGCCGCGTCCGCGATCGGGGTGAGGAGGCGGCCAGGCAGGCGCTGATCGAGCAGACCGAGCGGATCGCGCGCGGGCTCGAGGCGGCGGAGGTGAGCGTGCTCGGGGCGCTCAGCCCGGATCAGCTGGCGCGCGCCCTGAGAACCGCGTTCGACCCGTACGCCCGTGCGGAGCTCGCCGCACTGGAGACCGCAGATCCCGAGCGCGACGGCCTCGACGAGGCCAACGCGTGGCCGCTGGCCACGCGCGAGGGCTGGGATCACTACCGCAGCGACGGCGCGACGCACGCGACATACTGGATCGGCGCCTGGCCGCGGGTCGACGTCTCGCCGATGTTCATGGACGCGCTGCTCGGGCGCTCCAGCGCGGTCCGCACCGTCGCCGTCACCTTCGAGCCGGTCGCGCCCGAGCGCTCCACGCGCGAGGTGGAGGCGGCGGTGACGCGAGACCGGGCCGACAGCGAGCTCCGCAGCCGCTTCGGTCAGTCTGAGACCGCCCGCCAGCGCCAGACGCACGACGCGACTCTTCGGCGAGAGTCGGAGCTCGCCGCCGGCCACGGGGAGGTGCGCCTCGCTGGGTTCGTCACGGTCTCGGGCCGGGACCCCGCCGACCTGCGGCGCGCGAGCGCCGAGGTGCTCGAGCATGCCGCGCGGGCGCGGCTCGAGCTGCATCGCCTCTACGGCCAGCAGGCCGCTGCCTTCACCTTCACGCTGCCGCTGTGCCGGGGGCTGCGATGAACGCGGACCGCCTGGGGCTGCGATGAACGCGGAACGCCTGGGGCTGCGATGAACGCGGAGCGCCCGGGGCACCGCTGCACCACGCGTCACGCGCAGGCGATCTATCCGTTCATGGCCGCCGGCGGCCTCGGCGGCCGCGGCGTGTTCGTCGGCCGCGACTCGAGCGGCGCCGCGTTCTGCTTCGACCCCTGGCTCCTCTACGGCGAGAGCCTGCTCGACGACCCCAACGTGATCGTCCTCGGGAAGCTCGGGCAGGGAAAGAGCGCCCTGGTCAAGACGCTGCTGTGGCGGATGCTGCTGTTCGGGCGCCGCGCATTCGTGCTCGACGTCAAGCGCGAGTACGGGCCGTTGTGCGCGGCCGCCGGCTGCCCGCCGATCTCGCTGGTGCCGGGCGGCGGCGTGCGGCTCAACCCGCTGGCGTCGCGACCGGAGGAGCATGCCCAGCTCGAGCTGCTGCGCGCCGTGACCGTGACCTCGCTCGGCGGCCCACTGACGCAGATCGAGGCCGGCGCGCTGCGCGAGGCCCTGCACGTCGTGCGCGCACGCCAGGGCGAGCCGGCGCTGCCGGACATCGCGGCGGCGCTGTTCGCGCCGACGGCGGAGATGGCGCAGGCGCTGCGCACCAAGCCGGACGCGCTCGCCCGCGACACGCGGCGCGCGGCGCTCGCCCTGCAGGACCTCTGCGAGGGCCCGTTGCGCGGCATGTTCGACGGCCCCACCACCCCGGGGCTCGACCTCGACGCCAGGCTCCTCGTCCTCGACCTGCACGCCGTCCGGGACTCGCCCGCGGTCGGGATCCTGATGGCGTGCGCGACCGCCTGGATGAGCGCGCTGCTCGCGCGAATGGCCGAGCGGCCGGGGCGAGAGCGGCTGATCAACGTCGCGGACGAGTCGTGGAAGATCATCCAGCACACCGGGCTCGGCGAGTGGTTCCAGTCGAACTTCAAGCTGGCCAGGCAGTTCGGCGTGATGAACCTCGTCGTGCTGCACAAGCTCGCCGATCTGCAGGCGGCGGGCGACGAGGGCTCGCGCGCCTCGCGGATCGCCGAGGGCCTGATCGCGGACGCCTCGACGCGCGTCGTCTATCACCAGGACGAGAGCCAGGTGGCGCTGACGCGCACGCTGCTGGGCCTCTCGGACAGCGAGGCGCAGCTGATCTCGATGCTCGCCGCCGGCCAGGCGCTGTGGCGGGTCGGGCCGCGCTCGTTCGTGGTCGCGCACCATCGCTCGCGGCTCGAGCTCGAGCTGACCAACACCGACACCGGCATGCGCGTGCGCCAGGGAAGGCTGCCGCGCGGATGAGGAGCCGCGAGGGAATCTCGGACCCGGCGGCGCTCGCGATCGTCGGCGTGGTCGCCGGCATCGGCTTGCTGCTGTGGCTCTGGGGCGGCGTCGCGGGCGCCCTGTTCGGGGCCGGCTGGCCGCGCCTCGGCGCCGGGCAGCTGCTCGGCGTACTGGTCCGGCTGCCCGGCCATCTGGGCGATCCGGCCGGCGCCTGGCCGGCGCGGACCCGAGCGGGACTCCCGGGCGCCGGCGGGTTCTATGGAGCGCTCGGGCTGCTCGCGGCAGTGATCTGGGCGGGCGCGGTCGCGGGCGGCCGCGCGGGGATCCTGCGGGCGGCCCCGGGAGCGCGTTGGGCGGGGGCCGGTGAGCTCCGGGCGCTGCGCCGCTCGCGCGCGACGGGCGCGCGCCTGACGCTCGGGCGCCACCGCGGCCGCCTCCTGCACGCCGAGGAGCGCCATGCGCTTGTCGCGTTCGGGCCGCCGCAGTCGGGCAAGTCGGCCGGCCTGGCGGTGCCGGCCCTGCTCGAGTGGGAGGGGCCCGCGGTCGCGTCCTCGATCAAGACCGACCTGCTCTCGGCGACGCGGGCGCGCCGGGAGCGGCTCGGCAGCGTGTTCGTGTTCGACCCGTTCTCCCTGGCCGGACGCGACACGCACACCTGGTCGCCCCTGCACGGCGCGCGCACCTGGGACGGCGCGCTGGAGGTCGCGTGGAGGCTGGCGGCGGCCGGCGAGGTCGACCAGCGAGGCGTCGAGGGCGGCGACTTCTGGGCGATCGCAGCCGAGCAGCGACTGGCGCCGCTGCTGTACACCGCCGCCGGCACCGGCGCAGGGATCGACGCCGTCGTGCGGTGGGCATACGGACAGGGGACGCGCGAGCTGTACGAGTCGCTGGCGCAGCTGGCCGGCGAGGCGCGCGACGAGCAGGAGAGCGCCGACGCGCTGGCGGCCTACGACGCCGTGCGCGCGTTCGAGGCGCAGGCGGACCGGACCCGGTCCTCGATCGAAGCGACGGCGCAGGCGCTGCTGCGCGCGTACCGGTTCTCGCGCGTGGCCCGCTCGGCGCGGTCGTGCGAGATCACAGCCGACCGCCTGCTCGATGAGGCGGCGACGGTCTACCTGGTCGGAGACGCGAAGGCGTCCAAGCTGCTGCGGCCGATCTTCCTGGCGCTGCTCTCGGAGATCGTCGACCGCGCCTACGAGCGCGCGACCCTCGCGGGCGGCCGGCTCGAGCTGCCGCTGCTGCTGTGCCTCGACGAGGCGGGCAACGTCGCCCCGCTGCCCAATCTCGCGGAGATCGCCTCGACGGCGCCGAGCCACAACATCCAGCTCGTCTCGATCTTCCACGACCTCGCCCAGGCGCGCAGCCGCTACGGCAGGCAGGCCGAGACCGTCGTCAAGTGCCCAGTTTGGGACCAGTCGGGCGGCTCGAATAGCGCAGGGCGATCAGCGCGAGCAGGCGGGAGCCACAGCCGGTCCGTCGCGAAGCGGCACGGCGAGCCATCCGGCAGCCTGACCTCAGTCGGCACACGAAGCGCGAACTGGACTAGCAGGCGACCCTCGTCAATCTCGGACCACAGCCCGGCGAGGACGCTGCTCAGCGTCTCGTTCAGCTCGCGCACACCCGGCGCCTCCTCAATCCGGCCACGGATGACGTCCACGAGCTGGTTGTAGAAGTCGAGGGCTGCGTCGAGGTCGGGCGATCCGGACCACTCACTGAGCACAGCTTCGGCCGCCGCGATGCGTGCGGCCTGGACGTCGCGCTCGCGGTCGATCCGCTCGATTAGCTCCAGGCCGATCGACGTGATTCCGATCTCGGTCAGCTCGGCCATCCGCTGATCCCGCTGTCGGTCTAAGGCGGCAAGCTGCGCCTTCTCGGCGTCGAGTTGCGTCCGGCGTACCTGGGCTTCGCCGTCGCGCTCGCGAAGTCGGTCAGCAATCCAAGCCTCTACAGAACCGATGAACGAGCCGAGGTGATTCAGGACATGGCTCTCAAGCAGTTCAGCGATGATTGGCCCGCTGTCGCACGTCCCGGTAGCCCCGAGCCTATTTGCGCATACGTACGATCTGGTCGCGTACTTGTGGCTCGTGTAGAGCGGCGCGCCGCACCGGGCGCAGAATCCGATCCCGCGGAGCATGTACGGAGACTTCGGCGGCCTACCGCCGCGACGACGCTGGAGTGCAGCCGGGTCGAGACGCCAGAGGCCGTGACGTGCCCTCTGAGTCAGGTCAGCATCCACGATGGGCGGATAGCCCTTCTCGCCGACGTATGCGGTGTTCTCGACGATCTTGCGGATGCTTCGCGCCACGAACGCCGTGCCGCGTCGGGTCCTGATGCCCTGCGCGTTCAGCCACCGAGCCACACTGCCGAGAGTCGCCCCATTAGCAACCCTCTCGAAGATTTCCTCGACGGTCGGCCTGAGAGCTACATCGACCACCCGACGGGTAAACACGCGACCGTCGATGATCTGGTGCTCGACCGCGTAGCCGAACGGAAGAGCCCCGACAGGGTCGCCTCGTCGGCGGCGGCGTTCCAGACCAGCCTTCGTCCATGCGCTCAAATCCTCGCTGTACCTATTCGACACGGTGCTCGCGATCCCGGCCAGCATCGGCGTGACCATCTCCGGGTCAGTGGCGCTGCGAACAACCACGTTCTCGTAAAGCAAGTCGGCCACGATCTTCTGGATCGATCGGTTGCCCTTGCGGCCGTCGCCGCGCGCCAGTCGGGACGAGTGCCACACCCACAGCTCGGCTTCACCGTGCTCGGCTGCGGCGTTGATGGCAGCGCGTATCGCAGCTTCCAGCTGCGGGCCGCGCTCCTTCCGGTAGCCGGATTGATTCGCCTCACCGAACGTGCCGATGATGCTCTGGTCGTTCCCGACCGCCTCCCGGACGATCCGGTGCTGGTCAGCAACAGACTCCTTTTCGTCGGGGCTGGACTTCACCCCGTAGATGACGATTGGAATGCTCTTAGCTCGATCCGCACCCTCAGCGGAAGCCGCCCTCATCGCCTCGGCTCCCCAAAGACGCGGTGGGCACCGGCTGGGATGATGTTCTCGGCAGTCACGTCAAAGTGGGTCGCCGTCTCATGCTCCCGCTTGTGGAACCGGATCTGCTTGATGTGCTCGCCGTTGGGTGTGAGGCGCTTCTCGATCCTCCAGCCTTCGGGACCCTCTTGGCGCAGTAGCTCGACGATCTTGTCGTAGTAGGTGCGCTCGTCGTCCATCATGCGGCACGCTCCTCCTCTCGTATGGGTGCGTTTGAACAGAACAGTCGGGCGGGGACCCCCATGCCAGGCCTGCGTGGCATCCAGACCGCCGTCCCCGATCCCTGACCGGTCATTGCCCAGAACTTGGCCAAGAAACCTCGCTGGGAGTATTGGGCAGGTTCGAAGTCCACGATGCTCATTCGCCGACCGCCTCCCGCGCTGCCTTGACACGACGCCAGAACGTCGCCTGACTGCCGCCAAGCACCTTGCGAACCGCCTCGGCCTTATTCACCGAGAGCGCGAGCAAGAGCGCCTCCTGGACCACTCGCTCGGCCTCGTCCCGAGCGTCGAGCGCATCGACCAGTGCCTCCCGTGCCTCTCGGGCATGTTCCCCCTGTTGCTTGGTCCATTCCGCCCGCTGCTCGGCCCACTGCCTCCGCTCCGCCTCAGTCACCTTCCGCAACTGGTGTCGCCGGGATCGCCCTGCCAGCATCTGGGCCAAGGACTGTTCATTAGCCATGGAGGTGACTCTATCAGAGCTGAGGGTCGTGACCTCAGACCTGAGCGATGGTCCAGCGTTGAACACTTGGCCAAGTTGCTCACTTCTGGGCAGGTTCACCGCGTCACCTTCCGGTATGCGCTCTCGACAGCCCGCCTCGCCTCGCGGCGTTCATACCGACGATCGCCGAGCGGGCACACCGCCTCCCGGTAGCGGCCCAACACTCTGTGTGCAGCTTGTTCTGACACTCCCAGTTTGGCTAATCGCCACGCCAGTCGGACGCCGGTGGAGTGTCGATTGCCCGCGACCGCCTTCTCCACCGCCCGCCGCAGCTCGCGGTCCAGTGAAATCGGACCAATAGCTCTTTCACCGTAGGAGCGGGGGCGCTCGAACTCCACGCGGACGGCGAGGTCTACGAGCTTGCGGAGGTACTGGGCTCCCAGCGTTCCAAGGGTGACGGCGAGGGCGCGAAGTGAGTACGTGTTGGCTTGGACCGCGCGCTCGGCCTTGTGGTTGTAGACGACGGGCATAGCACCCGTCCTGCCGCCGAGCAGCGCGTCGAGGTCGTGCTGGAGCGTGTTGCGACTCGGGCGCTCGCCATACCTCTGTTCATAGGCCGCCTGGAGATGGCTGGTCCCTGCTGCGAAGTTGTCAAGCACCAGCTCCCACGGCACCCCTGCGCGCAGGCGTTCTTGCGCGTGACGATGAAGGAGCTTCCCGATGCGTCTGCGCCGTTGCGCGGTTCGCTTCTGACAGTGACGGTCAGCCCGAACGGTTGGCGCCCGGCGTTGGTCGGACGGGAGGTGATAGCCGTAGTAGTAGCGCTCGAAGTCGAACGGCCCCCCCTCCGAGGACGGCTCGCCTACGCTGCGCTCAACAGTCCCTTTCCGCGCCGCACACTGCATGTGGTTGTAAGGCTCGTGATCATCGCCAGAAAATTTACGGCCAGTCGCGGTCGAAACGGCGAGAGCCCCAGGTCAACCACGAACCCGGGGCTCTCTTGAGTCTCCAAAGCTTGATGATCACGAAGGAGCCGAAATGGTCTGTCAACAGGCACCCGACAGGTTACGAATGGTCGCGGACGATCTGATCCCCCATCGGGACCGATCCGTCAGCAGAGGTGGAACGGGAACTGCATCGGTCCGGCGAGGGGCTGATTGGTTCCCGCCTCCCGCACCACGACAGCAAGCGTGTGCGAGCCACAGCCTGCGACGGTGATCGGGGTCGGGAGGCTCCCGAAAGATCCATCGAGGCATGTGGCTACCGACGAGTCCGCCGGCGCGGGTCCGTCCGCCAAGTACCACACGGCGGACAGGCTTTGGTCTTGACACTGCGCGCTGATGTCAAGGAGAAACTCCGGCGGGGAGCCGCCGTATCCGGCTACACCCGGCGTTTGGTTGGCCTTGAACGACGTGATCGTCATCGAATAGCCGTTGGACGAAGCGGAAGCTGACCCGGTGAGAACCGGGCGAGACTCGGGCAGCGGCGCAACTGGAGTCGTCTGCGGTCCGGCCGGCGCCCCGGTGGGGGCGGGTTGCGGGACAGACGAGGTTGGCGCTGGCGACGACTGGACACCCGGGAAGGGCGTCGGGGATACGGCGGGCCGGGACGACGTGGAAACGGCTGCGCCACTCGTGGACGCGCACGAGTCCGTTGCCGTGACGTTGGTCTCACCGCCGTGGTCCGAGCAAGCACCCCCCTCCCCACCAGAATGCGACCACTCCCCATCGGCGCACTGCACGATGTAGCCGTCGCCGTTATCGAAGCTGGAGATGCAGGTGTGGCTGTCGCAGAAGGAACACGTCCCCCCGCACCCTGCGAGGAAAGCCGTCAAGAGCCCCGCGGCGGCAAGCAGCCGGTAATGGCGCAACCTGCGTGGGGCCCCCCACATGATCGGCGACGATCCCGAAGCGGCGCGCGAAAGTCAAGACTCGCTAGACCGGGGCGCGTGCCAGGCGAAGGGCGACGCCCGGCCGTTAGCCGAGCACCATCGCATGTTGCGGCTTTAGGTCGGATTGATCGTCCGCGTCGTCACGACCCCCCGCATCAGGCCCACGCTTGTACCGAGTCTTGGTGCGCAGCTCGACCTCAAGCTCGCGCGCCAGCAACCAATACGTAGCGGCGTGTTCATCGCAGACCCAGCGGCCCTCCGTCCGACGCCGACCACACCCGGCCGGCCGACACCTGGCCGTGCTTCGGGGTAGCCTTTTGCGTCTTCGAACCTCGGCAGGAGGACTCACTTGAGCTCGGTGGAGGAGATGTACAACGGCTTGAGCCGCGCGGTCAAGCTTGGCGGTGGGTTCACCGCTCGGATGACTGCGCAGAGGATTGACGGGACGATGGGACCTGGCGAGGCTCCTCGTGGTCTAGGCATCGGCACGACCGACGGGAAGCGCGCCTTCATCGTTGTCACCAACCGCCGGGTGATCGTCGAAAAGATCGGACCGCTGGGGAAGACGATCGAGGTTCCGCTCCAAGCCGTGACAGGATTTTCGGTGAGCGGAGCAGTGGGGACGATCCAGTTGCGGGGTGCCGGTGTTAGCGTCCAGGTTCGAAGCGTCGGACAGCCGATTGCTGGTCAGCTCGCTGCCGCCGCCCGCCAAGGGCGAGACGTCCCAGCTCTGCGCGGTACGCCAGCAGCGGAGCCAGTGTCGTCCACGTCAGGCGATGCGGCACAGCGCCTTCGGCAAATTGCGGAGCTGCACGACGCCGGAATCTTGACCCCTGAAGAGTTCGAAGCCAAGAAAGCCGAGCTGCTCAAGCAGCTGTAGCCGCGGGCGAATGGCCGCTGAGCTGCGCTCGGGGCAACGGGCAGCGCAACCCCTCGGAGGCGCAGCCGATCACTTTTCCGCAATTTCGCGGCGTCGTCGGAAAGGGAAGCAAGGGGTGTCGCACGGCTTGGCCTCGGGATGGGTCCTGGGTGGGTCTGTGGTGATGCCGCGAAGGGTGTGCGTGCCGTTGCCGTTGTGCCCTGGGTTGGCGTGTGCGGTGTGGCGGGGACAGTCTCCCTTCCGCCCTACCGGCGGTGCCGTCTGGTGTGGTGCCTGGTGAGGCGGTGTGTGGTGGTGCGGCGGGGAGTCTTGGTTCGGTGGCCCCGGGGGTGCTTGGCCTTGGAGGTTCTGGGAACGAGGTTGTGGCGTACCTCGTCGGCCAGGAGCTTGCCCCCAAACAGTCGTCGGGATGCGTTCCTCTCGGGGCCGCCTCATCGGTCCCCGCGTCCAGCGCTGGACGCTTTGAACCGTCCGGCACTGTCCCGGATCGTTCAGACCGCCGCTAGGCGGGTGGCCCAACATGTCGTAGGCCGTGACCGGCTTCTCCAAGCTCTGGGGTACGTCCCTGGGGCGAGGCCGAGCGGAAAGAGATAGCGTCGGCATGATGCGCGACACACCTTGGCGACGACTCCGGACCGGACTCGCGGCCGCGGCTGTCCCCGCGGTCGCGATGGCGCTCTGGCCGGGACGGCTGAGGCGGTAAACACAACAACATTCAGCCCCGACTTTGAAGGGTCCGAGCCGGGATGGGTCATTCCAGCGATGCGGGCGAGCATGAGCGAGTCATCCGCACTGGCCAACCGCTGGTCCAACACAAACGCTGCGTACTGGGATGTAGACGGGGTGTCCGTCTACATCGGCACACCCAAACAACTCGACGAGATGGGCCAGAAGGCGTATGAGCAAGTGCTACAGAAGCAGGTGTGCGCGTATGGCGCTCACGAGTACCTGCCGAACACCAGTGACCCCTACAGGATCTGGGTCCTGACGGCAGGCAAATGGACGCGCACCCGCCACTGCAAGGTCAACAACGGCAAATACTTGAAGCTATCGGCAAAGCAGAACGAGGTGACCCTTGTTCACGAGGTACTGGAGACTCTCGTAGACCCGAAACAACCAGTACACAAGAGACGAGTCAACGGACATCTCGCAGAGGTCTGCGATCCAGTACACACGGTCTCGAAATATGATGCCGCGGACGGCTCGTGGATTCCCAACTTCGTGTACCCCTCCTACTTCAAGGGCGGGGCAGGCCCTTACGACTTCTTCGGGAAGCTCAAGAAGCCCATCTAGCCCTACGGCCCTCCTAAGCGGTCGCGACCGGCCGATGAACACAGTTTGTGGCGGCGACCAGAGTGCCCACTGCACCCGACGACCACGAACGCCGAAGCTGCGATGATGACCGCGCGTCGCCCCTGACGGAACCCGTACGTCAGGAACACCGTGACGGTGATCGAGGGCACGACCCAGTAACGGCATCGGAACCTCACCCCTGCATCGGATCTCGTGGCGCTACTTGGGCCTGGCAGTAGCGGGTGCGTCGTCGGGACGCAGGGCCTGGTGTTCATGGTGGCCGGAGCGGACCCTCAGCCCATCTGCTCAGAGATCTCGCGCGTCGGGTCGACCTCAGGGCTGAACGGGCAGCCGGTGCTCATGCCCGGCTTGGTGGGCGGCTCAGGCGTGTATGGCTGCAGACGGCACCACCGGCGCAGCGAGCGTCTACACAACGGCAGCCGACCCGACCGAGCCGATCACCGTCGTTGACGGCATCCTCTCCCAGCACGGATACCAAGTGCTTCATCCGCTGCAATGGGGCAGCGGATGCGCTTGACGAGGCGGGCTGACGGCGCGCAATGGCTTCATTGCCGCTAGGGATAGTTGTAGATCGAGAATGAGCCGACGATCACCGTCTTGTGGTACGCGCAGCGGAGCTTCACCACGCCATTGCCGGCAAGCGGCGTGCCCGCGCAGTAGAAGGTCCCGATGAAGGTGGTGCCGCCGTAGGTGTCAGCCTTCACGTTGCTCCAGCCGTTATTCCCAGGCCAGTTCAGCCAGCTAAGGGAGGCGGAAAATGCGATCGCTTCAGCGACGATGCAGGGGACCTGCCCCTGCGTTATGTGCGTCCCGAACTCGCCGGGCGGGAATCTCGGTGTGAGGAATCGCGCCTCCTTGGCAGACATCTTGATGTGCCACGGCCCGTGCATCTCGTAGGCATCGCCTGGCCCGAAGAGGAAGCCATACGTCGACTTGCCGCAGTTGCGGTTGTAAGGCGATGCGAACGCCGCCGAGGCACTCAGTAGCCCGATCGCAGCGGCGACCAACAGAGCAAGTGCAGCTCCTCGATTCACGTAAACCCCAATCCTCGATCTGTCGCGCCAAGCGTAAGGCCCTCTAGAGGCTTCCGCCCCAGAGATCGCCCCTAGGTTTGCCGCTCAGTCGCTCGCGCCGCTGAGCACGACGACGAGAGCGCCGTCCACGACCTTATAGCCTGGCGCGTAGAGCGTCGCCATCGGCGTAGGCCGCTCGTTCTCAGGCACGAGCGAGACGTGCGGCGTCGATGCTGCTAGCGCGAGTTCGTGACCTCGAGCTCCGGCTCGCGTCCCAGCTTGCGCAGCTCCTCGATCACAGCCCCAACCTCGACCATGCTGGTGTCGATGAACCTGAGCGGCTTGATCATCGACACGTTCAGCTGCCACTGCTTGACCCCGCTCACGCGTCCTGAGCGCTCACGCCATACGAGTCCTCGATCGCTAGCACGCGAGCGATCCTCGCCCGCTCGCCGTTGATTCGCATCCAGCCGTCCAGCAGCTCGTCAGCCGAGTCGCTCAGCTTCGCCAGGCGCTCTCGGAGATCGCGCTCCAGCTCCTCACCGTGCTCGTCGAACGCCGCCACAGCCGTCTGACGAGCGCAGTCCAGCACGACTACCGCAGCCTGCCAGTTGCGGCGAGCCTGCTCCAGTTCTCGCTCGATCTTGGCCTCGTGTTTCGCGCCGTGTCCTTTGAGCCCGACTCGATCGCGTCGGCCAGCGCCGTGTTGTCGGCAGCCTTAGCCTGGTCGAGCTGTTGCTCCAGCCGACCGATCGAGTGATACGCCTCGCGCTCGGCGGCGACGGCGCGCTCGTACCGCTCGACCGCCTCGCGGACCGGCACGGCGCTCTCGATGTCCGCCTCGATGTCTCCCGAGCTAATCGGCAGCCTCGTGACGCGCCTAGTGCGGTGCGTTGCAGGTGTAGCCTCATCACGCATCGCCTCCTGCGCTAGTCGTCGTTGTGGTCTTGTTCTAGCCGCGCTCGTCGCCGCGCATAGCGCCGTCGCCGTACACTCATCCACGCTGATCAGTGTCCTACTGTCGTAGCGCCGCCTCTAGCAACTGACCCTCGCTGAGGTCTTCATATCTCTTGTCCCTATATCCCCCTCTTGGCGCGATTGAGCTCTAGCCCCGCCGTCGTACCTCGGTGCTACCTCTGTCGCCTATTCTCGCAGTTCAACGTCTTACACCCTGCGCCGTCTCCCTAGCTGAGCAAGATGAGCTAGTTCATCCCTCTCATACTCTCTCTCCCGCCCGGCCTGATCTAGCAGCGCGTCTATCCTAGCCTCGGCCTTCTCGCGCGCCTCTGGATCGCCCCGCTTACAAGCGCGCTCAGCGGCCACCAGGGCCGCGCTTAGGCGTTCCCGCTCGACCTGCCGCAACCGAACTCCTGCAATCGCCCCAAACAAGCCCTCCTGGCGCACTCGGCTGCGCGCAAGGTGCTCGGCTATGACCGGGGCAACGCTTTTCGTCGGCATGCCTACCAAGGATGCCAACTGCGGCGGACGTTAGTTCGACATGCATCGTACCACTGAGCTAGAACGGATCGTCCTCAACAGGACATCGCCCTGCCGCGAAGTTCCGGGTACGAATTTGGTACCGTTAGCGCGTTGCTGAGCCCGTCTGACGAATACCTGACCGTGGCCGAAGTCGCCGCGATCTTGAAGCTGAACCAACAGACGGTCCGCAACTGGATCGATGCCGGAATCTTGCCGGCTCTCCACGTCGGTCGGCGTGTGCGGATCAGGCGCTCGGACTTCGAGAGCCTGGTGGAGTCCGGCTATCGGCGCACTACGCGGACTGCCCCAAACAGCCCGAGCATCTGGGACGGCGAGATACCGTCCCCACAGCACCCAGAAGGCTAGGAGCGCACGCGCACAAGACACCCGTTGGTGTCGACCTCATAGAAGTCAGGATTCCGCGTCACCACTAGCTCCATCAGCTCATCGAAGGCGTGCGCCAGTGGTACCGGCTTCGAGTGATCGCCCACGCGGTACGTCTTAACCCCGGGCTGAAACTGGTTGGGATCCAGCAGGACGATGTAGATGCTCTCGTACTGCTCGTCGCGGCCAACCGGGTCGTCTCGACCAGAAAAGAGGCGGAGGCGCTGGTGCGCGTTTTCGAATGTCGAGCGGCGCGTGTTCGTGTGGTCCTGGGCCGCGCCCTGATCAAAGACCAGAAATCCAGCCAACACGGCGAACGGGAACCTCCGGTGAAGCGTGACCGACTCGAACAGCATGTCGGTCCTCCGATTGGTGAGGTTCTTCTGATAGTTGCCCGAGCGGTTGTCCCGGAAGTTGATCGTCTTCACGGATATAGCAACGAGTAGACCGGACTCTTCTGTCGCCGCGCTCACGTCCACCCGTTTCGGGCCGAGCCCACCCGCCATCCGGCGCTCCGCGCCAGAGGCGCCGAGCACACCCGGGGGCGCTGGTCTGGCGCCTTCGAGGCCACGCTGTCGCAATTCCTCCGCCATCGCCTGCGCGAAAACCTCCGAGACGCGCTGCTAATCGTTCTGCTTTTTCTCGCGCGAGTCGGTATCGACGGGCTTGGCGCCGAGCGTCTTCAACCCAGTTGCAAGCAGACCGTCGATCCGCGCCACGACCTAATGACCTCCTCTCGCCACCCGCCGTGCGAACAGCATCTCATGAGCCTGGCGGAGCTGGGCAACGTCGGCCCGCTTCAGGCCCAGGTGCTCGACGAGAAGTACCCGGTCGACGAGCGCGACCGCTTCGGGCAGCCGTCCGCTGCGGAGATACTTGGCGAGTTGGGGACGGAGCGCCCGGAGTGCGTCTCCGGCGCCTGCGAGGACCGACGGCGATGGCACCGGCAGGAGGTCGGCCTCCTTCGGCTCGACCTTCAAGATCCCGCCACCGTAGGAGCGCCCGACGAGCTCTGCGCCGAGGAGCGTCAAGGCATTGAGGACGCCGATAGGCAGGAGGTCACGCCCTAGCTTTCGATGCTCCTGAGTGAGCGTCACACCATGCACGGAATTGAGGTAGGCGACGGCCGCCTCATTCGTTACGAGCCTCGGGGTGTCGTGGTTCATGTACGTGAGGAAGAGGTCAGGCACCGATGCCCCAGGCACCCGCCACCACGGGGCTCTGACACGACATTTGTACGCGGCGTGGACGTTCTCAGCCTGGCCCTCTGCCACGTACGCCGCCGCGCCGGTGGACATGCTCTGCTCCAGGTCGTCGCGGGGTGCAAAAAGGTACACCGGGCGCCCCGCCTGCGCCAGCTCGCGCCAAGCCCGCTTCGTGAACGTGAGTCCGCGTAGGTGCCGTGATCCCGGTGGGGAGATAGGCAGTAGCTCGTCCGTTGTCAGTCCGAGCCCATCCGCCTCGCGAGGGCTCAAGCAGAAGTAGCGGTTGTTCCCCGTGACCATCCCGAGGTCCGTTCGCCCCCAGGTGTCGAGCTGCGCGAAGCCATCCCGCACGAGCAGCGCGAATAGGTCCGCGGCCTCGGTGGGCAGAAGAGCGGGCGTCCATTTCGCTTCCGCTCGGTGGGACGCCAGCGGGTGACCGGTGGGCGGCGAGGTCGTTCAGGTTGCGCGCCTGCGAAACCTCGATGGAGTCGGTTGGCCCGTCGCCCTCGGCCAAAAGCAGAACCACCTCCGCGAGTACCCCAGGGAAGACGCGCTCATCGAACATGATGAGCCTGACCGAGCCAACCGTTCGGTTAAGAACCGGCGCACAGGCCCGGCGTAGTTGGTGGAGAGAAGCTCTGCTGGGAGTACGAAACCAAGTCGGCCTTCTGGCCGTACGAGCCGCGCGCAGCGCACGGTGAAGGCCGCCCCACGAGCTAGCGAGCCCGGAGAGACGCACCCCGGCGCGCAGGGCCGCCTCTTGGGACTTGCGTCGAGCTTCGCCGTGGAAGGCCTGGTACCGGACATAAGGCGCGTTGCCGACGATCGCGTCGAAGGAACCCGGTCCAGATCGACGTCAAAAAAGTCGGAGACTCGGATGCCCGCCGTCATTCCGGCTGCGGCAAGCTCAGCAGCGCCCCATCGGCTGACGCCTGGTGAAGCTCGGCGCCCTGGAGGAGGTGGTCGTCGATGGTAGGGCTCCGAGGCCGCGGAGGCGCGTACCAGCGGCCAAAAGGAAATCCGCCTCGCCACACGACGGCTCGTACACCCGTCGCCCGGCGATCGAATCGCCCAGGCGCAGATGTACCTCGCTACCTCTGGAGGCGTGAAGAATGCGCCTCGCGCTTTCCGAAGCTCTAGGTGTCCTCCGGCGTCGGGAGCGGCGCTCGGGGTCGCACGCTGCGTCAGCTTACGGGCATTGCCCGACGCGATCCCCCGCCCTAGCGCGTCATCAAACGCTACTTCGAGCGGTGGGATCGCCACAGCCTTCGAAAGTGGCAATTGGCCGTCGTCAACAGCCATCGCGCGCGGATGCTGCTGCCTGGCGTGGCCGATCTGGAGACGCTGCGCTACTTCTCGGGCCTCGTCGGCGAGGAGGAGGCCCGCGATCTCACGCGCACGACCGGCGAGGGCGGCAGCTCGCGCTCGACCGCGCGCCGGCGCCGGCCGCTGATCGCCGCCGAGGCGCTGCGCCAGCTGCCGGACGGAGACGCCCTGCTGCTCTACGGGCGAATCGCGCCGGTGCAGCTGCGGCTGCGGATGTGGTTCAAGGACAGGAGGCTGCGTGAACTGGCTGGAGCCTGACGACGGACCGGGCGAGGAGCCCTTCGGCCCCTGGGACGACCCCGAGACGCCGCGCTGGCCGCTCGACTGGCGGGGGCTGTATCCGCGGGAGCGCTGGCGCTGGTTCGAGCAGCTGTGGACCGATGTCTGCATGCTGCGCGAGCGCTATCGCCTGCCGCTGCGCTCCGGCTGGTGGGAGGACCAGGTCCAGCTCGAGGCCCTCGCGGCGCTGGCGGCGTGGGTGCATCGCTACGACTCCGGCGAGTGGGACGACCCGCCCGGGAAGCTGGCGCTGCTCTACGACCTCGAGCGCGTCGCCCAACTGCTGCGCGACGGGGTCGAGCCGTTCCATCCCGATCGCGACCGGCTCGCCTTCGCCCGGCACCTGCTCGACCTTGGCTGCCACCCGCCCGCCGATTAGCCTCCAAACCGATCAGGAATCGAGAAGCGCACCTCGTGGGCCGGGTCTAGATTGACCGCGGGAACGTCAGCAGTCACCGATCCACAGGAGCGACCATGACCAACACTTCCACCGCGGGGATCAAGATCGTGCTGCACCCCGTGTCCGACCTGGAACGGGCCAAGCCGCTGTACGCGGCCCTGCTCGGCGCACAGCCGATGGCCGACTCGCCGTACTACGTCGGCTTCGAGGCCGAGGGCCAGCACATCGGCCTGGTGCCCGGCGGCGGGCCCCAGGGCTACACCTCACCCGTGGCTTTCTGGGAGGTGAGCGACATCGAGGCAAAGCTTGCGGAGCTGACCTCCGCCGGAGCCACCGTCAGCGAGCCGGCACACGACGTCGGCGGCGGCCGCCTCGTTGCCAGCGTGACCGACCCCGACGGCAACGTCCTGGGGCTGGTTCAGGACCCCTGATCGCCGGGACCGGCGCTCCCATCCTCGATCGAGTTACCGTAGTCAGATGAGCGCCGCGACGAAGCAGGCCGGGCGGTCGAAGCGGGCCGCGCCGGCCGCGGGCCACGACATGATCCGCGTGCACGGCGCGCGGGAGAACAACCTCAAGGACGTCAGCGTCGAGCTCCCGAAGCGCCGGCTGACCGTCTTCACCGGCGTCTCAGGCTCGGGCAAGAGCTCGCTGGTGTTCGACACGATCGCGGCGGAGTCGCAGCGGCTGATCAACGAGACCTATAGCGCGTTCGTGCAGGGCTTCATGCCGACGCTGGCGCGGCCGGATGTGGACGTGCTCGAAGGGCTGACGACCGCGATCAGCGTCGACCAGCAGCGGATGGGCGCCGACCCTCGCTCCACCGTGGGGACCGCCACCGACACCGGCGCGATGCTGCGCATCCTCTTCAGCCGGCTGGGGAAGCCGCACGTCGGCTCGCCGGGCGCGTTCTCCTTCAACGTCCCGTCGGTTCGAGCGAAGGGCGCGATCACCGTCGAGCGCGGTGCCAACAGCAAGACGGTGGCGGCGAGCTTCAGCCGCACCGGCGGCATGTGTCCGCGCTGCGAGGGGCTCGGCACGGTCTCCGAGCTCGATCTCGCCCAGATCTTCGACCAGTCCAAGTCGCTCAACGAAGGCGCGATCACCGTGCCCGGCTACAAGGCGGGCGGGTGGAACTACCGGCTCTACAGCGCGTCGGGGTTCTACGACCCCGACAAGCCGATCAGCAAGTACACGAAGAAGGAGCTGCACGACTTTCTCCACCGCGAGCCGACGAGGATGAAGATCGCCGGCATCAACATGACCTACGAGGGCCTGATCCCGCGGATCCAGAAGTCGATGCTCGCCAAGGACAAGGAGGCGATGCAGCCGCACATCCGCGCGTTCGTGGACCGCGCGGTCAAGTTCACCACCTGTCCGGACTGCGGCGGCACCCGGCTCAGCGAGGCGGCCCGAGCGTCGAAGATCAAAGGGATCAACATCGCCGAGGCGTGCGCGATGCAGGTCAGCGATCTGGCGCAGTGGGTCCGCGACCTCGACGAGCCGACGGTGGGACCGCTGCTCGAGTCGCTGGGGCAGACCCTCGACTCGTTCGCCGAGATCGGCCTGGGGTACCTCTCGCTCGAGCGACCCGCGGGCACACTCTCGGGCGGCGAGGCGCAGCGCGTGAAGATGATCCGCCAGCTCGGGTCCTCGCTCACCGACGTCACGTACGTGTTCGATGAGCCGACGGTCGGGCTGCACCCGCACGACGTCCAGCGCATGAACGATCTGCTGCTGCAGCTGCGCGACAAGGGAAACACGGTGCTCGTCGTCGAGCACGAGCCGGACACGATTCAGGTCGCCGACCACGTCGTTGACCTCGGCCCGGGCGCCGGCGCCGCGGGCGGCACGGTCTGCTTCGAGGGCACGGTCGAGGGGCTGCGCGCCAGCGGGACGCTCACCGGACGCCACCTCGACGATCGCGCCGGGCTCAAGGAGACGGTCCGCACCCCGTCGGGCGCGATCGAGATCCGCGGCGCGAGCACCAACAACCTCCGCGACGTCGACGTCGACATCCCGCTCGGGGTGCTCGTCGTGATCACCGGCGTCGCCGGGTCGGGCAAGAGCTCGCTCGTGCACGGGTCGATCCCCCGCGAGGAGGGCGTGGTCTCGATCGACCAGGCCCCGATCCGCGGCTCGCGACGGAGCAACCCGGCGACCTACACCGGGCTGCTCGACCCGATCCGCAAGGCGTTCGCGAGCGCCAACGCCGTCAAGCCGGCGCTGTTCAGCGCGAACTCCGAGGGCGCCTGTCCGAACTGCAACGGCGCGGGCGTGATCTACACCGATCTGGCGATGATGCGCGGCGTCGCGACGACCTGCGAGGAGTGCGAGGGGAAGCGGTTCGAGCCGTCGGTTCTGAAGTACCACCTGGCCGGCCGCGACATCAGCGAGGTGCTCGCGATGTCGGTCACCGACGCCCTGGAGTTCTTCGGGGCCGGCAGGGCGCGCACGCCCGCGGCGCAGGCGATCCTCGAGCGGCTCGCCGATGTCGGACTCGGCTACCTGAGCCTCGGCCAGCCGCTCACGACGCTGTCCGGCGGCGAGCGCCAGCGGCTCAAGCTGGCAACCCGCATGGGCGAGAAAGGCGGCGTCTACATCCTCGACGAGCCGACCACCGGCCTGCACCTCGCCGACGTGGAGCAGCTGCTCGGCCTGCTCGACCGCCTCGTCGACTCGGGCAAGTCCGTGATCGTGATCGAGCACAACCAGGCGGTGATGGTGCACGCAGACTGGCTCATCGACCTCGGTCCCGGCGCCGGCCACGACGGCGGCCGGATCGTGTTCGAGGGAACGCCGGCCGAGCTGGTCGCCGCGCGCTCGACGTTGACCGGCGAGCACCTCGCTGCCTACCTCGAGTAGGACGAAGCGGTTGGTGAGTTACGGGCGCATACGGTCCGCAGCGCCCCAACCGTCAAACCGCAACCGCGCGGGCGAGCTGGTCGCGGGCGTCGGTGAGCGCGGGCGGTCCGTGTGAGGGGAGGACCAGCTCGACCGGGAGCTCAAGCAGCGGTTGCAGGGACTTGGCGCGGTCCGCGACGCTCCAGTGCGTCATCCAGGTCGGCGGGCAGATGCGCAGACCGCCGGCGTCGGCAATCAGGATGTCGCCGGTCACGAGCGCGCGGTGAGGCGCAAGCCACAGCACCACCTCGGAGCGGCGGACCGTGGGGTAGGCGACGACGCCGCCCGGCAGCGGATCGCCGGCGTGGAACGCGTCCGTGACGGACACGCCGCGCCGTCGCACGGCGGGGGCGCCTCCCGCAGGGGTCCACACCCGCGCGCCCACGCGCTGCGCGAGCAGCGACGCGCTGCGCACGTGGTAATACACCGTGATCAGGACGTCGAGCGGCCGGGGGAGCTCGGCGAGCACGGCCTCTGACTCGACCAGCGGATCGATCAGCACCGTGCCGTCGTCCGACACCAGCGCGACGCAGCCCACTTCCTCGCGCCACTCCTCGTGGAACACGGTCCACCGCCACAGGCCCTGACCGCAGCTCCTCACCGATCACGGGTCATGACCTTATCCGGGTAGGCGATGATGCGCCCGGACCGCACCGATCAAGGAGATGCCAGATGGCGCTGACGCGCAAGCACAACGCCCCGCAGCACGAGCGGGAGGAGCCCGACAGCCAGCTCTCGAACATCCACCTCCATTGCCCGGTGCACCGGCTGCCGCGCCACGGCATCGGCGAGACCCTCGCCTACGAGAAGATCACGAGCGAGCTGCTGCTCGACGGACAGGCGCGCCTGAACCTGGCGACGTTCGTGACGACGTGGATGCCGTCCCCCGCGGCGCGGCTGATGGCCGACACGGCCGAGAAGAACATGATCGACAAGGACGAGTACCCGCAGACCGCGGAGATCGAGTCGCGCTGCGTGCGGATCCTCTCGGACCTCTGGAACGCGCCCGCCAACGAGGACGCGACCGGCTGCTCGACGACCGGCTCGAGCGAAGCCGCGATGCTCGCCGGGCTCGCGCTGAAGTGGCGCTGGCGCGAGCGAATGCGCGATGCCGGCAAGCCGACCGATCGCCCGAACCTGGTGATGGGCGTCAACGTGCAGGTGTGCTGGGAGAAGTTCTGCCGCTACTGGGACGTGGAGCCGCGGCTGGTGCCGATGGAGGGAGAGCGGTATCACCTCGACGCCGAGAGCGCGATCCCGCACTGCGACGAGAACACGATCGGCGTCGTCGCGATCCTCGGCTCGACCTTCGACGGCAGCTACGAGCCGGTCAGGGACATCGCGCACGCGCTCGATCTGCTCGCGCACGACAAGGGACTGGACGTGCCGCTGCACGTCGACGCGGCCTCGGGCGGGTTCGTCGCGCCGTTCCTACAGCCGGAGGTCGAGTGGGATTTCCGGCTCGATCGGGTGCAGTCGATCAACGCCTCCGGGCACAAGTACGGCCTGGTCTACCCGGGCGTCGGCTGGGCGATCTGGCGCAACCCCCAGGCGCTGCCGAAGGATCTGATCTTCGACGTCAACTACCTCGGGGGGCACATGCCGACGTTCGCGCTGAACTTCTCGCGACCCGGCAGCGAGGTGGTCGCGCAGTACTACATGTTCTCCGCGCTCGGACACGAGGGCTACACGCGGGTGATGCAGGGGTCCCAGGACGTGGCGCTGCGCATCTCCAGCGGCGTCGCCAAGCTCGGCCCCTACCAGCTGATCTCCGAGGGACGGGACCTGCCGGTGTTCGCTTTCGCGCTCAAGCCGGAGGTGAAGAACTACACGGTGTTCGACGTCTCCGACCGCCTGCGCCAGAACGGCTGGCTCGTGCCGGCGTACACGTTCCCGGAGAACCGCCAGGACCTCAACGTGCTGCGGGTCGTGGTGCGGGCCGGGATGACGATCGAGATGGCTGATCTGCTGCTCGAGGCGCTGCGCGAGCACACCGAGTTCCTGGAATCGCTGGACTCCCCGCTACCAGCACCCGACCAGGACAAGCGCAAGGCGTTCGCGCACTGAAGATCTGACCAGAGCAGTGGACATAACTCAAGCCGCCGCGCTCGGGCTCCGATAGCCCGGGAATGCGCAAACGGCTCATCCTGCTCGCGCTGACGGCTGCGCTGGGGGCGATCGGTCCCGCCGCCGCGTCGGCACACACGCGTAGCGCCAGACAACCGACCTACATCAATCCCTTCACCAACCCGGACTGGCAGCCCGCGCGGACCGACATGGGCGTCGACTGGATCCCCACGAAGCCGCTGCCGGTGCTGGCGATCGGCAAGGCCGTGATCCTCGGGTCCCTGTGGCACAACGACGGCTGGCCCGGTGGCCACATCATCTGGTATCAGCTGCTCGAGGGCAGCCACGCCGGCGACATCGTCTACGTCGCCGAGAACCTGCGAAACCTGGTCCCCGCCGGCACGACCGTCCGGGCCGGGCAGAAGATCGCCACGGCGATGCCGTCCTATCCCTGGACCGAATGGGGCTGGGCGGACCAGTACGGCGAGCCGCGCGCCGGCCCGTGCTACCACGAGGGCCAGCAGACCAACTCGGGCAAGGAGATGGCGCGGTTCATGGAGTCGCTCGGGGCGACCACGTACGACGCGCCCGGGCGCGGGTCGAGCCAGCCCAGCGGCAAGCTCTGTTAGCCACCCGCGCATGCGCGGGTGGCCCGGTGGCCGCATGCGGCCACCGGTAGGTCGGGCCGCATGCGGCCCGACCCGGGGCGGCGCATGCGCCGCCCCGTCCCCATAAAGTCCCCCGCGCGGTGAGCACAAGCGACTGGGTCCGGCTGATCACGATCCCGTTCTTCACCGGTGCGATCGGGTGGCTGATCAACTGGACGGGGCTGCTGATGCTGTTCAACCCGGTCCGCTTCCACGGCTTCCGGATCCCGGGGCTGTCGGATCTCTCGACGCTCTTGCCGCGCCGGCTGCAGGAGATCCCGGGGATCATGCAGGGCGGGGTCGGCTGGCAGGGGATCGTGCCCGCGCGCGCGGCGAAGATGGGCAGCATCTCCGTCGATAAGGCGATCGCCAAGCTGGGGACCCCGTCGGAGTTCTACCAACAGCTCGAGCCCGACGAGATCGCCGAGCACATCGTCGTGATGTTCACCCCGGAGGTCCCGGAGATCGTCGATCAGACGATGCGCCGCGAGCAGCCCGGCCTGTGGCTCAACTTGCCCGACCGGCTCAAGCAGGCCGTGTACTCGCGCGTCCAGGAGCAGCTTCCGGAGATCGTCCGCGACATCACCGACGAGATCGGGGAGCACATCGATCAGCTGCTCGATCCGAAGCTGATGGTGATCGAGCACTTCAACCGCAACCCCGCGCTGGTCAACCGGATCTTCCGCGCGATCGGAAAGAAGGAGCTGCGGCTGATGGTCAACTTCGGCTTCCTGTTCGGATTCCTGTTCGGGATCCCCGTCGCGGTGCTCGACCACTTCGTGCACCAGTGGTGGCTGCTGCCGGTACTCGGCGTGATCGTCGGCTGGACCACCAACCTGCTCGGGATGTACGTGATCTTCGAGCCGGTGGAGCGGCGCACGCTCGGACCGTTCACCCTCCAGGGCCTGTTCCTCCGTCGCCAGGACGAGGTCGCCGACGTGTACGCCGGGATCATCGCCGACGACGTGGTGACGCTCGAGAACATCGGCAACTTCCTGCTCGACGGGCCGCGCGGCGATCGCACCCGGCAGATGCTCGAGGAGGCGATGGAGCCCGCCATCGATCGCGCCGCCGGTCCCGCCCGCGCCGCCGTGCGGGTCGCGGTCGGGACGCGCGAGTACGACCAGATCCGCGAGTCGGTCGCGCAGCAGGCCGCGGAGTTCACTCTGACCCCGCTGCGCGATCCGGAGCTGAGCCGGCGCCAGAGCGAGAAGATCCGCAAGCTGTTCGCGGCGCGCACGCGCGAGCTGCCGCCGCACGACTTCGTCGAGATGCTGCGCTCCGCGATCAAACAGGACGAATGGATGCTGTACCTTCATGGCGCCGTGATGGGACTGGCAGGCGGTTTCATCCATCTCGGCATCTTCGGAGTCTGATGGCGATCGACGATGAACCGGATGGGCCTGGCGGCTCGGTGCCCGGACTGGTTCGCGTCGCGGCCACGGCGTGGTGGCACACCAGCGGCTGGGCGCTGCAGACCTCGCTGCGCGTTTCGCGCCGGCTGATGGAAGCAGCGGCGTCGCCGGCCAGCGCGATCGAGCTCGCCCAGCAGGTCGAGCACGCCGCCCGGGCGTTGCTGCGCGAGGCGCGCGAGGTGGTCGACTCCAGTGACGAGCACGACGACGGACATTCGAGTCAGAACGGCCGTGTAGAGGTGTCGCCGTCGACGCTGCGCGAGGAGGGCGAGGAGCTCCTGCGGCGCTCGCGCGACGTCCACTACCAGGAGCGCTCGCACCCGGCCTACGAGCGGATCCTCTCAGAGCTCGCGCCGGACGAGGCGCGGATCCTGCGGCTGCTGCTGCTCGAGGGGCCGCAGCCGGCCGTCGACATCCGTACCGGCGGCCCGGTCGGGGTGGTGCGCTCGCGGCTGATCGCGCCCGGTCTGTCGATGATCGGGGCGCAGGCGGGCTGCCGCTACGTCGAGCGCGTCCCGTCCTACCTCAACAATCTGTTCCGGCTCGGGCTGATCTGGTTCTCGCGCGAGACGCTCCGCGACCCGCTGCGCTACCAGGTGCTCGAGGCACAGCCCGATGTGCTCGAGGCGATCGGCTCGGTGCGCCAGGCGAAGGTCGTGAGGCGCAGCATCCACCTCACTCCGTTCGGCGAGGACCTCTGCCGCGTGGCGCTGTGCACCGACACCGACCCGCAGGCCGAGTTGCCGCCGCACTCCGCGCCGACCGAGATCTCGAGCACGCCGCCGATCGCCTAGTGTCGAAGGACGTCGTAGCCGACGACGTGTAGGAACGACCCGCCCTCCTTGGCGTTCCAGAGCCCGGGAAGGAAGGTGAGCGTGTGAGTACCCGCGCGCGGCCAGCTCCACGCGAACAGGACGGTCCCGGGAATGCTCAGCAGCGAGCTCGACTTGTTCTGCCAGATGCCTGACTGGTCGAAGGTCTCGTGGCCGTCGACGAGCACGCGTGCATGTCCGAGACCGCCGGCGCGTTCGCCCAGCGTGCCGAGGACCGCGACCGCGGACCCGTGCACCCGTAGCTTCGCCGGGAGCACGGAGATGTCGTGCCGGACGTACGACGCGCTCCTCCAGCGACCCGCCGGGCTCGCGACCTGATCGGGCGCGAGCGCGGCGGCGGCGATCTCGAGCGCGAGCCCGCCGTTCGTCTGCCAGGCGGTCACGGTGCTCGCCGGCGGCGGGCCGTCGAAGAAGCGACCGAAGGCCCCAGCGGCGGTGCGAGCCGAGAGCGCCGCGGCAGCGTTTCGCAGCAGCCATTGGCGACCGATCGACTGGCCGCCCGCGGCGAGCGCGTACATCCCCTCCACCAGCGGCTCGGCCACATCGTTCTCGGCCTGGAGATCGGCGAAGATGCCGCGCCCGTCGGACAGGTGCTGCTGAACCGCGGCCGCGGTCGCGAGCGCCTGCGCGAGATAGGACGGATTGCCCAGGTCCGCGTACAGCTGCACGCCCGACCAGATCATGTCGCCGTTGACCGACGCGAAGAACCGGTGCGGCAGCTGCGCGCAGCGACGGCCGTCGTCGAACACGTAGACGGTGTAAAGCGCGGCGTGGCGATCGAGGAAGTAGGTTCGCGCCGTCTGGTAGCCCGACTCCGCGAACGCCAAGTAGGACGGATTCTTGGTGACGCCGTACAGGAGCAGCGCCGCCTTGACGGCGTTGGCCTCCGTCTCGAGCGTCTTCAGCTCGGTCCGGCCCCCGCCGGGCTCCTGGTAGGGCACGGCCGGACACGCTCCGGACGCGAACACCGTCGATCCCGCGACGTAGCCGAACGCGAGCTGCGCCTTGCTGAGCGCGATCGGATCATGCGTCACGAGGTACTCGTCCGTCAGCGCGATGCTGTCCCACTCCGGCGTGTCGCTCCAATACGGGCAGCCCGCCGTGGTGGTGCAAGCGCTCGGATAGGTCCGGGCGCTCTGCGCGAGCGCGTCGAGGATCGGACTCAGCGTCCGATCGCCCGTCGCCTGCTCCCGCAGCGCGAGCGAGTAGGTCAGCGAGTCGTAGCCCCAGTCGGCGTCGCCGATCGCGCAATTGATGGAGTCGCACGCATGCCACTCGCCGCCACCGGCGTAGTAGGCGTCGAGCAGCGTCGCCAGCGCGGCGCCGCCGGCGGCGGTGAACGTGGGGCGCTGCGGCTGCGTGACGTCCGTGTGGTTAGAGGCCGCGAACGGGTGACCGACCCCGAGCGCCGCGAGCAGTAGCGCGATCAGGCGCGCCATGGGTCAGATCAGGGTACTGGACGTGCCGACTCGTCAGCTCATGGGCGGAAGGCCCAGACGCTGCCGTTCCAGTCCCCCACGACCAACAGGCCGTCGGCGGCCGCCGGAGTCGCGAACACCGTCGCCAGGCCGCCGTGCGACCACAGCTGCGCCCCATCGCTGAGCCGGTAGGCGCGTACGACGCCGTTGCGTCCCGAGCCGATGTAGACCACGCCCTCCGCGATCAGCGGCGAGCTGCCGGCGTCGGGCGCGTCAAAGGACGACTGCCAGCTCGAGACCAGCGAGCAGCGGTGGTCCAGGTAGAGGCCCTGGAGCCCGGGCCGGTACCCGCCTCCCGCGGTCGGAGTGGTGAACACCAGCTTCCGCGAGGCGGGGTCGTAGGCGGCCATGCCGTAGAGCGGGATCAGCCCGTGCCCGCTGGTGGAGACCTGGAACGCCTGCACCGGTCCGCGACCGATGTGATGGGAGTCGTAGAGATAGGCGACCCCGTCCTTGTTCATCGCGAACGCCTTCTGCTGACAGCCGCGGGCGTCGATCAACGTGGGCGAGGTGCCGAAGTCCCGGTCGCTGATCGGGAACGGCGGCGCGAGCGGATAGTTGCTGGCCAGCAGCCGCAGCGTCGAGCTCAGCTTGACGACGCGCTCCGCGTTGCCCGCGTTCTCCGGGCCCGGGCCGATCGCGTTCCCGGTCGCCGTGAAAACGTTTCCGGTAGCGGCGTCGATCGATTCCCCGCCCCAGCCCCACACACCGCCCGCGTAGGACCCGGTACCGGCGGTCGTCAGCCAGTGGATCACACGGTGCGGATGAGCGAGATCGACGGCCCTGATCCCACCGTAGTAGTAACCGCGGTCGCAGAGCGAGGCGACCGGCACATACAGCCATCCTCGCGACAGTGCGAGCGCGCCCCAGTCGAAGTCGGCTCCCGACGGGAACGCGTGCACCGGCCACCCCCTGACGGTGCGGCCGTTGGCGAGGTTGAACGCCCACGCCCGCCCGAGCGCGTCAACCGCGTACACGCGGCCGGCGGCGGGGTCGGCGACCATCGTGCCCGTAACGCCGAACTCGCCGTCGGGGCTGGCCTGACAGGACGGGTTGTAGTACGCGACGCCGACATGACGCTCCCACAACACCCGCCCGGAGCTCGCGAGGATCGCCGCGACGCGTCCGCTCCCGGTCCCGACGAGCACCAGCGTCCGCACCTTGCGGCGGGCGATGCGGACACCGCTGACGATCAGCGGCTCCCCGTCGATCGCACCGTGGATCGTCGTGATCCAGGCGGTGTGCAAGTTCGGCGCGCTCGTCGGCGAGATCCCGACGTGTCCGTCGGTGGCGCTGGTCCTGGAGTTGTCATAGCCGTACGTCGTCAGGTCCACGGCGCGCGCCGATGCGGCCGTGCACGCAAGCGCGCTCAGCGCTAAGAGAGCCGCGAATTGCGGCCGCAGGAGTCTCACGATGGCAGCTGGTCGGCTCATGCGGCCGGCACCCCCTAGGCAAGTGGATCGAGACGTCCCAGAACTCCGCCCCGACGGCGCGAAGGTCCCCTGCCGCGATTTTAGGAGTCCTTTCATAAACATGCTCGCCGACCCCCTGGTGCTCGCTCCATTGGGTTGTCCGGCCGCCGATTCAGGTATTTTTTGCAACGTTATGGGCGAACGTCCGGTGGACGCACCGCGACGTCCGTTTGGCCGGAAATGGCGCGTTTCGCTGGGAGTGATCGCCGTGCTGTGCTTCGCGATCGCTGCCGGCGCAATCGAGCAGCAGCAGATCGGCTGGAACGAGACGTCGCACTTCTCACAGGTGCGAGCGTTCGATCGCGGCACGCCGATCATCGATCCCTACCACAAGCTGACCGGCGACCGTGCCTACTACCACCGGCACTGGTACTCCGACAAGGCGCCGGGTCTGGCGCTGTTGGTGCTCCCGGTCTATCACGTCGCGACGAGCACGCACATCGAGAAGCCGAGCAGCACCGCGTCGGTGCACCTGCTGGTGATCTTCGCCTGCACGCTACCCGCGGCGATCATCATGCTGCTCGCGCTCTGGCTGGTCGGGCGCCGCGATCCCGGACACGGGCCCGCGGTCGCGATCACGCTGGGCTTTGGGACGATGCTCCTGCCGTTCGCGACGGTGCTGTTCTCGCACGTGCTGTCGGCCTGTCTGGGGTTCGCGGCCTTCTGCCTGCTGTGGCGAGAACGCGAACGAGGCGATGGCCTCGGCCTGATCGCCGGGGCCGGACTGCTGATGGGCTATGCGGTCAGCACCGAGTATCCGCTGGCACTGCTCGCGGTCATCCTCGCTGTCTACGTCGCGTGGCGCGAGAAGCCGGTCAAGCCGGTGCTCGTATACGGCTTCAGCGGGCTGGTGGGCTTGGTCCCGCTGCTGCTGTATGACTGGTGGGCGTTCGGCTCCCCGTTCAGCCTCTCCTATTCGCACGTGGCCGCGAACTCGAGCGGGGTGCTCGGCCTCGGGGCGCCGAGTCTGCACAACGCGGTCAGGCTGCTCGTCTCCGATCGTGGCCTGTTCGTCGTCTCGCCGGTGGTCGCCGCCGGGATCGCCGGGATCGTGATCCTCTGGCGTGAGGGCAGGAAAGCCGACGCCGTGATTCCCGCGGCCGTGGTGCTCACCTACTTCGGATACAACATCTGCTACTACCTCCCGTTCGGCGGCGGCGTCCCAGGGCCGCGATTCCTGGTGACGCTGCTGCCGTTCCTCGCGGTCCCGCTGGCGGCGGCCTACCGCAAGGCCCCCGTCGCAACGCTCGCGCTGGGACTCGCATCCGCCGTGATCATGATCGTGGCCACGATCGCGGGCCCGATCCTGAGCACGGCGCTGCCGACCAGCACCTGGTGGAAGCGCCTCGAGATCGGGCACTTCAGGACGCCGGTGCCGACGATCTGGGTGTTCGCGATCTTTGCGCTGGTCGCGCTCGCGATCGCGGTGATTGCGACGCCGAAGCGGCGCGTCAGGCGCGAGGACATCGAGATCGCCATCGTCGCGCTCGGCAGCTGGTTTGCGATCTCGCGCGCGGGGCCGGCGCTGCTCGCCAGCGATCTCGCGCACGGGCACATCTGGGGACAGCTGGTCCTGGTGGTGGCGATCGTCGCGATCGCCGCGACAATCACGCGGCTCGCGTTCGGCGACGGCCTGACGCTGCTCGCGGGGCTGCCGCTGATCGCGCTCGCGGTGCGGAGCCTCGACCACACCACGCTCGCTCTGTGCGCGGTGGCGCTGTCGCTCGCCTTCGTCGCGCTGCGGATGCGCCAGCACCCCCGATTGGAAAGCTCGCACTAGTGCCCTAGAGCAGCTCGGCGAGCTTGCGGCCGGCTCGCTCGAGCTGCTGCCTGGTGCCCGCCTCGAGCACCACGCCCAGGTCGAGGATGCGCGCGCCGAAATCGTCCAGGGCGCGCCCGCCGACGATCGCGTGGCAGGGAACGCCGCTCTGGCGGGCGCGGGTGGAGACCTCGGACACGAGCTTGCCGGCGAGGCTCTGCCGGTCCAGCCGGCCCTCGCCGGTGACGACGGCACGGGCCGCGCGCATCCGGCGGTCGAAGTCGATCGCGTCGAGCACGAAGCCGGCGCCGGGAATCAGCTCCGCCCCCAGCGCGGCCCAGAGACCGCCCGCGAGCCCGCCCGCGGCGCCGGTCATCGGGACGCCCCGTGGGTCGCGCTCGAAGCGGCGGGCGAGCGCGTGCAGGCGCTTGGTCAGCCGCGCCACCTGATCCGGGGTTGCTCCCTTCTGCGGGCCGAACACGCGCGCGGCGTGCTCGAACGGCGTGCGCACGTCGCACAGCACGATCAGCCGCGCGTCGCGGAGCCCGCCCCGGGACTCGATCGCCTCGATCGCGCCGGCGCCGCCGTCGGTGGTGGCGCTGCCGCCGACGCCGATGTAGACGGTCCGGGCGCCCGCCTCGAGCGCCGCGACGATCAGCTCGCCCGTCCCGCTCGTGCTGGCCTTGACGGGATCGCGCTCCTCCTCGGCGACCAGCGCGAGGCCGCTGGCGGCAGCCATCTCGACGATCGCGGTCCGCCCGTTGCGGAGCAGCGCGAACTCCGCCCGCACCGGTCGCCCGAGCGGGTCCGGCACGGTCGCGGTCAGGCGCTCGGCCTCGAGCGCGTGGGTGAGCGAGGCGAGGGTCCCCTCCCCACCGTCGGCGACCGGGCAGCGGTCGACCGCCCACCCGGCGTCCTCCAGTCCGCGCGCCACGCCTTCGGTCACCTGCGCAGCGCTGAGCGTCCCCTTGAACGAATCCGGCGCCACCAGGACCGTGGTGGGGACCCCCCGGATGCCTACCGCCACCACTTCTGCTCGCGCGCGCGGTCGGTGCCGTCGGTGCGGTCGAGCGCGTCGAGGGCGGTCATGTCCTCCTCGGAGAGCTCGAAGTCGAACAGTCGAGCGTTCTCCTCGATCCGCTCGCGATGGGTCGACTTCGGGATCACCTGCGCCCCGCGCTGTACGCACCAGCGCAACAGCACCTGGGCCGGGGTGCGCTCGAGGCGCGTGGCGATCTGCGCCACCGTGCGGTCTTTCAGATGACGGCCTGTCCCGAGCGAGCTGTAGGCCACGACCGTGACCTGGTGCTCGGCGCACGCCTCGAGCAGCGCTCGCCGGTACTCGAACGCGCTGAGCTGCACCTGGTTGACGACCGGCCTGGTGCCGGCGAGAGCGAACAGCTCGTCCATCTCGGCCACGCTGAAGTTCGAGATCCCGATCGAGCGCGCGTACCCGCGCTCGAGCGCCTGCTCCATCCCGGCCCATGCCCAGGTCGGTCCGCCCTCCGGCCAGTGGATGATGTACAGGTCGACCTGATCGACTCCGAGCCGGCGCAGGCTTCGCTGCGCCTCGCGCGCGGGGTCGTCGTTGCCCGGATAGAACTTGGTCGTGATGAACACGTCCTCGCGCGGGACCCCGCTCTCGCGTAGCGCCTTGCCGACGCTCTCCTCGTTGCCGTAGGCCTGCGCGGTGTCGATGTGGCGGTAGCCGAGCTCGAGCGCCCAGCGCACCGCGTTCTCGCAGTCGGGCCCGTTGGGCACCTGCCAGACGCCGAGGCCCAGGACCGGCATCTCGCTGCCGTCCGCCAGCGTTCTCGTTTCGGTCATCCGCTGCTCTTACCCGCCGAGGCGCTCGAGGAACTGCACGAGCGCCCGCGTCGTCCGCTCGGGCTCGTCCTCCCAGACGAAATGGCCCGCGTCGTCGATGATCTCGAGCTCGGAGCCGGCGAGCTCCTGGTGGAAGCGGTGCGCCATCTTGACCCCGGCAAAGCGATCCTGCGCGCCCCACACGATCAGCGCCGGAAGCTTGAGTGCCGCGAGCCTTCCCTCGTAGGGGACGAGCTTCGAGAACTCGCCGGAGCGGTAGAGCTCGAGATGGCCCATGCGCCGCGTGTCCCCGTCGAATCCCTTCCAGTACTCCTCGACCGCGCGCTCGTCGATGCCCGTCGAGACGCTCCGCATCAGCTCCGCGAAGCCTTCGCGCGTGTAAGAGCGCACCAGTCGCTCTCCCTCCCCGGGCGTGCGCATCACGTTCGCGAGGTCGTGCCAGCGCCGATCGGCGAAGAAGCCGCCGTCGGAGATCACCAGCGCCCGCGCCGCGCCAGCCCGATCGCACGCCCATCGCAACCCGATCGGGACACCCCAGTCGTGCGTCACCAGCGCGACCGGGGGCAGCTCGAGCGCGTTGACGAAGCGATCGAGCGCCTCGACGTGCCGCTCCCACGTCCCGGGGGGCTCGGGCTCGGAGTCTCCGTAGCCGGGCAGGTCCGGAGCCAGCGCGAACCAGCCCGCGCCGGCCGCGGCGTCGAGGGCGTGGCGCCACATGTAGGACGACTCCGGGTAGCCGTGCACGAACACGGCCACGCGCTCGCCGCGTTCGCCGGCGGCGCGATACGCAAGCCCGGCGGCGCGGTCGGTCTCGCTCACGCCGTGGATGCTACGAGCTCTCGCCCGGCGATCCGGCCCGAGAACAGGCAGCCGCCGAGGAACGTCCCTTCGAGCGAGCGGTAGCCGTGGAGCCCGCCGCCGCCGAAGCCGCAGACCTCACCGGCGGCGTAGAGGCCCTTTAGTGGCTCGCCGCCCGGCTTCAGCACGCGGCTCCGGAGGTCGGTCTCGAGGCCGCCGAGCGTCTTGCGGGTGAGGATCGAGAGCCGGACCGCGATCAGCGGGCCCTTGCGTTCGTCGAGCAGCCGATGGGGAACGGCGATCCGGCTGTAGCGGTCGGCGAGGTAGCGGCGCGCGCCGTGGATCGCCGTGATCTGGGAGTCCTTGGTGAACGGGTTGGCAAGCTCGTGATCGCGAGCCTTGATCGTGCGCTCGAGGTCGCCGGCATCGAGCAGGGGCTCGCCGACCAGCGCGTTCATGCGCCGGACGAGGTCCCCCAGGCCCCGCTCGGCGAGGAAATCGACGCCATGGCGCTTGAAGCGCTCGACCGGCCGGGGCGCTCCGGGGAGCAGCCGTGCGGACATCATCCGCGCGATGCTGCGCCTCGTCAGGTCGGGGTTCTGCTCTGACCCCGACAGCGCGAACTCACGCTCGATGATCTTCTGCGTGAGCACGAACCAGGTGTGCTCGTAGCCGGTCCGCATGATGTGCTCGAGCGTCCCGAGCGTGTCGAACCCCGGGAACAGCGGGACCGGCAGCCGGCGGCCGCCGGCGTCGAGCCACAGCGAGGACGGTCCCGGCAGGATCCGGATGCCGTGGTTGGTCCACAGCGGGCTCCAGTTGTGGATCCCCTCGGTGTAGTGCCACATCCGGTCTGGGTTGATCAGGCTCGAGCCGGCGCGCTGCGCGATCTCGAGCATCCGTCCGTCGACGTGATCGGGCACGCCCGAGAGCATCCGCTTGGGGGGCGTGCCCAGGCGCGCCGGCCAGTTCGCGCGGACCAGCTCGTGATTGGCGCCGATCCCGCCGGAGGCGACGAGGACCGCCTGCGCCCGGAGCTCGAACTCCCCGATCGTGGTGCGGTCGCTGGGCCGCCCGCGGCTGGCGACGCTCGGGGCCAGGATCCGTCCCGCAACCCCGTCGACCGCGCCGTCGGTCGCGCTCAGCGCGTCGACGCAGTGGCGGAATCGAAGCTCCACGTCGCCGCGCCGCACGCCGGCGCGGACGCGGCGGACGAACGGCTCGAGCAGCCCCGGGCCGGTCCCCCAGACGATGTGGAAGCGGGGCACCGAGTTGCCGTGCCCGGACGCGTCATAACCGCCGCGCTCCGCCCATCCGGGGGTCGGCAGCAGGCGCACGCCCTGCTCGCGCAGCCAGGCTCGCTTCTCGCCGGCTGCGAACTCGACGTACGCCTGCGCCCAGCGTCGCGGCCAGGTGTCCTCGGGGCGGTCGAAGGCGGCGGTCCCGAGCCAGTCCTGCCAGGCGAGCTCGGCCGAGTCGCGGATCCGCATCCGCCGCTGCTCGGGCGTGTCGACGAGGAAGAGCCCGCCGAAGGACCAGTGCGCCTGACCGCCGAGCGAGGCTTCGGGCTCCTGCTCGAGGACGATCACGCGCCGGCCGGCGTCCGCCAGCTCGGCGGCGGCGACGAGCGCTGCCAGGCCGGCGCCGACGATGATCACGTCCGCGTCGAGGCTCATCGCGACCGGCTCAGAGCGACATCTGCTCGAGCCGGCACTCGCGCGGCGCCTTGTCCTCGCGCCAGCGGAGGATCCTGGTCCCGTGCCGGATGCGGCCGCCGCTGACGTGATCGAAGGTGACCTCGACCACCAGCTCGGGCCGGAGCTCGATCCATTCGAGCTCCTTCTCGCTCTTCCAGCGACTGGGGTCGCCGTGGCCGCGCTTGCCCGTCGCGTACTCGGCGAGCTTGGCGATCAGCGCGCGCTTCTCCGCGCTCTTCAGACCCGAGGAGTGCCCGACGATGTGCAGCTCGCCGGCCTCGTCGTAGAGGCCGAGGATCAGCGAGCCGACGGTGTCGGGCTCCTTGCCGGGCCGGTAGCCGGCGACGACAGCGTCGATCGTGCGCTGGCGCTTGACCTTGACCATCCCCACGCGCTCGCCGGGACGGTAGGGGGCATCGACATCCTTGGCGACGACGCCCTCGCCCGAGCGCAGCCACGGCTCGGTGTCGGAGAGGTCGCGGCTGACCGGCGTCAGGTCGACGCCCTGTAGCGACATCTGCTCGAGCTCCGCGCGGCGCTCTCCGAACGGGCGCGCCAGGATGCTCTCGTCCCCGAGCGCCAGCAGGTCGAATGCGACGTAGCGCGCCGGCGTGGACTCGGCGAGCATCTTGATCCGCGACTCGGCCGGGTGGATCCGCTGCGAGAGCCCGTCGAAGTCCTGGCCGCCGTCGGGGTCGTCGATCACGATCTCGCCGTCGAGGATGTAGCGGCCTGGCGGGAAGCTCAGCTCGGGGAAGTAGCGCGAGAGGGGCTTGCCGCCGCGCGACTGGATCATGCACGAGCCGTCCTCGACGAACGCGATCGCGCGGAACCCGTCGTACTTCGGCTCATACGACCACTGATCGCCGACCGGCAATTCGGGCTTCGAGCGCGCGAGCTGCGGCTGGATCGGTGGCTTCAGGGGCAGCGCCAAGACGCTGGCGATGCTAACGATACGATCAGCCTCATGGCCGCCGAGCACGCCACCGTCGCGGAGGAGGAGTATCTCGAGACGATCTTCTGGCTGTTCGAGGCGGGCCTGCCGATGACCGGCGCCAACGTCGCGCGGGCGATGCAGCTCTCGGCGCCGACCGTGCATGAGATGATCGGCCGGCTCGAGCGCGACGGCTACGTCGATGCGCGACGTGGAACGGGCGATCTCGTTCACCGACGCCGGGCGCGAGCACGCCGAGCGCATCGTCAGCCGCCACCGGATGATCGAGCGGTTCCTGACCGATGTCGTCGGCGTGCCGTGGGATGAGGTGCACGAAGAGGCCGAGCGGCTCGAGCACGCGATGACGCCGCGGTTCGAGGCATACGTGCGCTCGACGGTCGGCGACGCGAAGACCTGCCCCCACGGCCATCCGATCCGCGTCGGCGAGCGGATCGACGGCGTGCCGCTGGCGGACTGCGAGGTCGGAGCGACGGTCACGATCCTGCGTCTGGAGAACGAGGCCGAGGACCTCCTGCACTACCTCAAGGGCGCCGGGATCGAGCCGGGAATGTCCGGAGAGGTGCTCCTCAACGACGGCGAGGAGGTGACCGTCGGCACGGATGAGGGGAATGCGACGGTGACCGTCAGCGTCGCGGAGACGGTGTCGGTCAAGGCCGATCCCTCGCCGCCGCCGCGAATCGCGCTGCCCGAGCAGCTGGTGCTCGGGCGCGAGCGCTACGGGCGCTGAACGGCGGCGGTCAGCTCGTCTCGCCGGGCGCGGGGAGCGCCGTGCGCGGCGCCATCCACTTGCGGATCTGCGCGTAGATCGCGGGATGGTTGAGCAGCTCAAAATGATTGGCGCCGCCGACGTGCTGGTAGTGCTCGATCGGGAAGCGCATCCTCTGGCCGCGGGTGTGGCTCCACGCGCTCGCCTTCAGGACCAGCAGGTCGCCGATCACTCGCCCCAGCGGCGCGTCGGGGCTGCGGGTGATCGTCGCGCAGACGAAGTAGTGGCTGGCGGCGGGTAGGAACGGGATCTCGCGCGCGGCCTTGCGCAGGTACGCGTCGCAGTCGACCCCGAGCCAGTCCTCCTCGACCAGGTAGCCGTAGCGCAGATCCTTGATCCCGACGCTGCGCAGGTTCAGCGCCTCGGCGAGCATCCGCGTCTCCGGCAGCCGCGCGAGCGTCGCGGTAGCACGGTTGACCACCTGCTCGAGCGGGGCGCCGAGGTGGGGAGCGCCGAGCGTGAACACGTGGCGCACCTTCGGCGCCCACGGGCTGTCGGCGCCGTAGTGGCAGGCGCTGCGCGACACGAGCCCGCCCATCGAGTGGCCGATCAGCGCGATCTCGTGCAGCTCCACCGGCCACGAAGCGTTCAGCCGGTCGAGGATGCGCGCGAGCTCGTGGCCGTTGTCGGAGATGTGGCGGCCGGTGTTGTAGCGGATGTACACCGGCGTGTATCCGAGCTCGGCCTGGAGCCTGTAGCCATACGGGATGTGCCGAGCGGCGCCTAGCTCCCACGACTCGTCGGTCTCGCACAGGCCGTGCACGAACACCGCCACGCGCGGCGCGGCGAACGGGAACGCAGCCGCCAGCGCGGGCCTCGTGAGCTCGAGGTCGCGAGCCTCGGCGCGCACCGTCATCTCGATCGCCAGTGCGTTGCGGCGGCGCTCCAGGGTGTCGCCGAAGGCGCCGTTCAGCGCCCCGATCGCGAACCGGCCGACGGTCGCTCGCTCGAGCGAGGGAGCGTCGGGTGGCTGAGCCGCGCGCACCGCGCTGGCGCCCGCCTTGACGAGGCTCCTCGTGAGCGTCTTCGCGCCGGCGTACGCCGCGCCCGCGATCGCGTCGTGCGCGGACTTGACCACGGCGGCACCTGGACCGACCGCGCCGAAGGTGCGCCGCGCGATGCCTCTGTGGAGCTCCTGGATCTGACTGGCCAGACCGGCAGCGGCTTCGCCGGCGAGCTCGCCGACCGCCTCGATCTCGGCGGAGTTCATCGGCCTACCCGGCGCTTACGCCGCATCCGCCTTGACGCCGTCGATTCTGATCTCCTCATACGCCTCGGCGAGGCGGCGGATGCCCTCCTCGATCTCGGCGGTGGTCACGCCCGAATAGGCGAGGCGCAGGCTCGACTCTCCTCCCTCGAGCAGGAAGTCGGCGCCCTTGACGAAGTGGACGTCGCGCTGCGCCGCGGCCTCGAACAGGGCGTCGACGCTGGTGCCGCGCGGAAGGTCCACCCACAGGAAGTATCCGCCCTCCGGCGCCACGAAGCGGGCGTCGGGAAGCTCGCGGCCCAGCAGCTCGCACAGCAGCTCCGCGCGCTCCTGGAGCGCCGCCTTGACGGTCTCGATCGAGCGGTCGATCGCGCCCGAGCGGCAGAACTCGTTGACGATCGACTGCGCGACCATGTTCGGCGAGATGTATGTGCTGGTGGCCAGCTTCGCGATCCGCGCGATCAGCTCGGCGGGACCGACCAGGTAGCCGACGCGGATGCCGGGGCAGACGGTCTTCGAGAACGAGGAGGCGTAGACGACGTTCTCGGGGTCCATCGCAAGCATCGTCGGCAGCGCCGCGCCGCGGAAGCGCAGCGCCACGTACGGATCGTCCTCGAACACGGTGAAGGAGTGCTCTCGCGCCAGTTCCAGCAGCCGCTCGCGCTTGGCGGCCGAAAGCGTGTAGCCGGCCGGATTCTGGAAGTTCGGGATGATGTGGGCGAGCTTCGGCTTGGCGCCCGTCGCCAGCACCCGCTCGACGGCCGCGACGTCGATCCCGTCGGGCTCGAGCTCGACCGGTCGCACATCGGCGCCCCGATTGCGCAGTGCCAGCAGCGTCCGGTCGTAGGTCGGGCGCTCGACGATGACGGCGTCACCCGGCCGCACGAGCGCATCGAACAGGAACGCGTCGGCCTGCATCGACCCGTTGGTGAGCAGCACGTTGGCGAGCTCGACCTGGTGGCGCTCCGCGATCCACTCGCGCAGTGGCGGATAGCCAACGGAGGTGCCGTAGGCGGTGGTGCCGCCCGGGTCCTTGCGTAGTGCCTGCTGCGCCGCGGTTGCCAGGCCCTCGACGTCGACGATGTCCAGCGATGGTGCGCCGCGGGCGAACGAGATCGACTTGGGCACCCGCCGAAGACTACGCGATGCGAACGTCGATGATCGCGCGGTCGGTGCCCTCATATCCGCGTAGAGCGACATCTGCGACGCCGGGCAGGGCGGCGAGCTCGCGCTCGAACTCGCGGACCGCCGAGACGGTCGTGAATGGCCCGGCGCTGATCGTCACGTCGGCGGGGCCGCCGGTGCGGGCGGACATGTGCTCGAGCGTCTCCTCGTAGCCCGCGAGCAGCTCGTTGATCGACTCGAGCAGGCGGGCGCGGAGCTCGCGCAGCGGCCGTCCCTGAGGGTCACGGCTCGGCGCCTGTCGCTGGAGGATCTCCGCGAGCGGGCCCTCGCGGCCTCGCCCATGGGGCGGCTCGCGCGGGGGCGGTGGCTCTGGTGGCGGGGGCGGAGGCGGAGGCTCGGGCGGCGGAGACGGCGGTCCGGGCGGCGGCGGGTGGGGGTTTCGGCGGCGGTTCTGGCGGCGCGGGTGGGCGTTCCGGCGGCGGAGGCGGGCTCGGCGGATCCGGCACGACGTCGTCGTGCTCGCTCATGGACTCTGGCTCGGCCTCCGGCGTGAGCTCCGCCTGGATGTCACGCAACCGGCGATCGATGTCGGCGAGATAGGCGTCGAGGGCCGCCGTTCCTTGGCTCAGCTGCTGCATCGCACTACGGCGAGAGTACTGCGCGCAGCGGCGCAATCCTCCTCAACGCTGCGTAAAACCGGCGCTGCTACGCGGCGGCGGCGCCGAGCAGCGAAACCGCGACCTCGGCCACCTCGGTCGGGGTGCGCCCGACGCGCACGCCCTTGGCCTCGAGCGCCTGCGCCTTGGCGGCGGCGGTGCCGTGCGAGCCCGAGACGATCGCGCCGGCATGGCCCATCGTCTTCCCGGGCGGCGCGGTGAACCCGGCGATGTAGGCCACGACCGGCTTGGAGACGTTGGCCGCGATGAACTCGGCCGCGCGCTCCTCGGCGTCGCCGCCGATCTCCCCGCACATCACGATCAGCTCGGTCTCCGGGTCCTCCTCGAACAGCTTCAGGACATCGATGAAATCCGTGCCCGGGACCGGATCGCCGCCGATCCCGACGATCGAGGAGTTGCCAAAGCCGCTCTGCGCCAGCTCGTTGCCGATCTGGTAGGTGAGCGTGCCCGAGCGCGAGACCACGCCGACGTTGCCCTCCTTGAAGAACGACGCGGGGATGATCCCCACGCTCGCCTTGCCCGGCGAGAGGATCCCCGGGCAGTTGGGCCCGATCAGCCGGGAGCGGCCGTTCTTCTGAAGGATGTTGTAGACGCGCAGCTCGTCATGGGCGGGGATGCCCTCCGTGATCGCGATGATCAGCTCGATCCCGGCGTCCTCGGCCTCGAGGATCGAGTCGGCGGCGAACCGGGGCGGGACGAAGATCATCGCGGTGTTGGCGGCGGTCTCCGCGACGGCCTCGTGGAACGTGTTGAAGACCGGGATCCCGTCGACGTCCTGGCCGCCCTTGCCGGGGGTGACGCCCGACACGACCTTGGTGCCGTAGTCGCGGTTGCGCAGTGAGTGGAAGGTGCCCTCGCGGCCGGTGATCCCCGACGTGCACAGGCGGGTGTTCTTGTCGACGAGGATGCTCATGCAGCGGCTCCGGCGAGCTCGACGACCTTGGCGGCAGCGCCGTCCATGGTCGACTCGGTGTGAACGTTGGGGAGACTGGCCTCGGCGAGCATCGCGCGCCCCTCCTCGCCGTTGGTGCCGTCGAGGCGCACGACGAACGGCACCGAGGGGCTGATCTGCGCGAACGCCTCGATCAATCCCTTGGCGACCTCGTCGCAGCGGGTGATCCCCCCGAAGATGTTGAACAGCACGGCCTTGACCTTGTCATCGGACAGGATCACCTCGACGGCGCTCGTGATCGCGTCCGCCTTCGACCCCCCGCCGGCATCGAGGAAGTTCGCCGGCGCGCCGCCGGCCTCGGCGACCACGTCCAGCGTCGACATCGACAGGCCGGCGCCGTTGGCGAGGATCCCGATGTTGCCGTCGAGCTTGACGTAGGTCAGACCGCGCTCCTTGGCCATCCGCTCCTGCGGATCCTCGGCGGAGATGTCGCGCAGCGCGGCGCTCTCCGGGTGGCGGTAGAGGGCGTTGTCGTCGAGTGTCACCTTCGCGTCCAGGGCCCGTACATCGCGCTCCGGGGTGATGATCATCGGGTTGACCTCGACGAGCGTCGCTTCCTCCTCGGTGAACACCTCGTAGAGCTTCACGAGCATCGCGCCCACGCCGCGGACCACGTCGGCGTCGACGCCGGCCTCGTAGGCGAGGCGGCGCCCATGGAAGTCCTGAAAGCCGAGCAGCGGATCGACGTGCAGCCGGGCGATCGCGTCGGGGTCGCTATCGGCGACCTCCTCGATGTCCATGCCGCCCTTGGTCGAGAGCATCAGCAGCGGCGCCTTCGCCGAGCGGTCGAAGATCACCGAGGCGTAGTACTCCGAGGCGATCTCCGAGGCCTCCTCGATCCAGAGCTCGTGGACGGTCAGGCCCCGGATGTCCATACCCAGGATCGCCTCGGCGTGCTCGCGTGCCTCGTGACCGTCGCGGGCGATCTTGATCCCCCCCGCCTTGCCCCTTCCACCGATCTGGACCTGAGCCTTGACCACGCACGGGTACCCGATGTCGTCCGCGGCGGCCACGGCCTCCTCGACCGTCGTTGCCGGGCGGCCGTTGGGGACGGGCACATCGTGGCGGGCGAACAGCTGCTTGCCCTGGTACTCGAGCAGATCCATCCAGCCCGCCACTTTAGAGAATCGCCGGATGTCAGGACCCTGCCACGTCACCGCCCACGGCCCCGGTCGGGCCGCGTAGAATGGGCGCGGGGTGTATCGGGGCGAGCATCAACGCAACAGGGCGATGAAGGTCGTCCGCGCGCAGCGGCGGCGCATGCGCGAGACGCTGCGGCCGCGCTGGCTCGACGCGCGGGAGCCGATCCTGGCCGCGGTCGCGCTCGTGGCGCTGGTGTTCGGGACGATCGGCTTCCTGCAGGCCGCGGGCCAGCATTTCACCTTCCTCGATGCGCTGTACCGGGCGTTGCTGTTGTTCGTGCTCGGAGGCGCGGTTGCGTACAAGGTCCCGCTCCTGCTCCAGATCGCCCGCTTCCTGGCCCCGCTCGCGCTCGGCTTCGCCGCGGTGCGCGGCATCTTCAGCCTGTTCCGGGCCGAGTTCGAGGTGATCCGCATCCGGCTGTTCATGCACGACCATGTCGTCGTCGTCGGCTTGGGCAGCTCCGGCCTGCGGCTCGTTCGCTCGTTCTACGCGGAGGGCTGGCCGGTCGTGGTGATCGAGCGCGACCCCGGCAACCCGCACATCGCGGCTGCCGAGGAGCGCGCGGTTCCCGTCCTCGTCGGCGACGCGACCGATCCCGCCGTCCTGCGCAAGGCCCGCCTCACGCGCGCCCGTTACCTGCTCGTCGCGTGCGGCGACGACGGGCTCAACTTCGATGTCGCGATGGCGGCAGCCGACCGCGTCGCCTCCCGGAGCCTCGGCGTGCTGACCGCATTCGTCCACATCGCCGACCTGCGGCTGTGGCGGGGGCTCAAGGCGCAGGCCGCCGCCGCGATCAACCCCGACGCGTTCCGGCTCGAGCTGTTCAACGTGCACTTCACCGCCGCGCATCTGATGGTGGACCAGTTCTCCCCATTCGAGGACTCCGCCGGCAATGAGCTCGAGGATCCGCACGTGTGCGTCGTCGGCCTGGAGGGCATCGGCGAGGGGCTCGTGCTGCGAATCGCGACCCTGTGGCGCTCGCGCCATCCGCAGCAGAAGCTGAAGCTGACGCTCGCCGGTCCCGGCGCGGACGGAGCGCTGGCGACGCTGCTCGACCGCTATCCGGAGCTGAGCTCGATCTGCGAGCTCGACTGCAGGCCAGCGGAGACCGGCTCCGCCCGCTTCCAGCGCGGGGGCGCGCTGCTCGACGAGCACGGCAATTGCGACATCACCAGGGCATATGTCGCGCTCGAGAGCCAGTCCGCGTCGCTGGCGGCGGCGCTGGGATTACACGGGTCGGCGGCAACCGCCGCGGTTCCGGTCACGGTCGCGCTCGACGACGCCGCAAGCGGCACCGCCAGGGCGATGCGCGGCAACGAGGGACCCGCGTTCGCCCATGCGGTCGATGCCTTCGGGGTCCTCAGCGCGGCGTTGACGCCTGCGATCACGCTCCAGGGCATGAACGAGCTGATCGCGCGCCAGCAACAGGCCGAGTACGTGCGCGAATGCGAAGCCGAGGGCAAGCACAGCGACGCGGCGGTGCCCTGGGAGCAGCTGGACGAGCGTTACAAAGACTCCAACCGCCGGTTCGCGGACGGCATCGGCAAGGCGCTGGCGATCGCGGGCTGCGCCCTCGCGCCGGCCCCCTTGCTGGATCCGAGCTCGCAGCTCTTCGAGTTCTCCGACGCCGAGATCGAAGTGCTCGCTCAGGGTGAGCACGAGCGATGGCGCGCCGACCTGGCCCGGGCCGGCTGGCGCTACGGGCCCACCAAGGACCCGGTGCGCAAGACCCATCCGAGCATGGTTCAGTGGTCGGAGCTGAGCGAGACAGACCGCCAGTCCAACCGCGAATCGATGCGCGACCTCCCGCGCACGCTTGCCGCCGTTGGGCTCGAGATCTACCGTCTGGCGCCCGCCGGGGCCGCGCCCGCCGGCCCCGACCCCGACGACACGACCGGGCAGAACAATGGCATCATCCCCGCGCCATGGCGATACCAAAGCAGATCTCGTTCGTCACGTTCGACGTCTACGGCACGCTGATCGATTGGGATACGGGCGCGTTCGACGCGTTCACAGCGGAGGCCGAGCGGGATGGCTTCACGATCGAGCGCGACGAGCTGGTGCCGCTGTTCCACGAGATCCAGCAGCAGATCCAGGCGGGTTCCTACGAGCTCTACGCGGAGGTGCTGCGGCGTACCGCGATACAGATCGCCAAGCGGCTCGGATGGCCGCTCGAGCCCTCGCGCGCGGGTTTCCTGCCGGACTCGGTTCAGCGCTGGAAGCCGTTCAAGGAGACCAACACGGTCCTGCAGAAGATCGCCAAGAAGCACAAGATCGGCCTGATCTCGAACATCGACGACAAGCTGCTCGGGCAGACACGCCGCCACCTACCGCTGGACTTCGACTTGGTCGTGACCGCCCAGCAGGTGCGCTCCTACAAGCCCGATCCGGCTCACTTCGTCGAGTGCGAGCGGCGGATCGGCAGCAAGCGCGGCTGGGTGCACGTAGCCGCCAGCTACTACCACGACGTCGAGCCCTGCCTGAAGCGGAAGGTCCCGGTGATCTGGGTCAACCGCACCAAGCAGCAACTCGAGCAGGGCCAGAAGAAGCCCGACGCCGAGGTCGCGAACCTGCGCGAGGCGGCGAAACTGCTCGGCATCGCCTAAAGCGGCCGCGCCGGGTGCGGTCCTAGATGCGGGTCCTGGCGATCCACGCCGATGTGATCGTCTTCATCAGTCGCGTCTGGCAGACCACGTGCACGGCGGTGCGCGCCGGCGAGGAGGGGTTCGTGCTCGACTCGCCGGTCTACCCCGACGAGCTCGAGGCGCTGCCGGCCGTGCTCGAGCAGGCGGGGTTTCCGGTCTCGGGCCTGCTCGTCACGCACGGCGACTGGGACCATCTGCTCGGCCGGCTGGCATTCCCCGACCGCTCGCTGGGGTGCGCGGAGGCGACCGCCGCGCGGCTCGCCGCCGAGCCCGGCGCCGCCCAGCGCGAGCTCAGGGCGTTCGACGAGGAGCATTACGTCACCGGGCGCGCCCCGCTGGCGCTGGCGGGCATCCAGGGGCTGCCGGTTCCGGGCCGGCTCGAGCTCGGAGCCGATCGCGAGCTGGAGCTGCACCCCGCCGGCGGTCACACCGACGACGGCGTCGCGTACTGGTTCGGGTGGCTCGAGCTGCTCGTCTGCGGCGACTACCTCTCGCCCGTTGAGATCCCGATGATCTCGCCTGGTGGCTCGGTCTCGGGGTATCTGGAGAGCCTCGGCCGGCTGCGCGAGCTGGTGCAGCGCGCGGACACCGTCGTGCCCGGCCACGGCGAGCCGCTGCGGCGCGAGTCCGCGATGAGCCTGCTCGAGGAGGATCTCGCCTACCTGGCCGCGCTGCCGGATGCGGCGCTACCGCCCGGACGGCGGACCGCCGCGCAGAAGCGCATCCACGCCGCCAACGTCACTCGCTGCTGATCACAGCGAGCGTATCCCCGCTCGCGACCGACGCCCCGACCGCGATCGGCAGCTCGGCGACCGTGCCGGCCTTGTGCGCGGTGATCTCGTTCTCCATCTTCATCGCCTCGATCACCGCGATCAGCGCCCCCTCCTCCACCGCGGCGCCCTGTTCGACCGCCACCTTCAGCACCGTGCCCTGAAGCGGCGAGGTGAGCGTGTCGCCGCCGCCCCCACCCCCACCTCCGGCCGCGCGCTCACGGCGAGGAGGCTTGCGCGCAGCGCCCGCGCCGGCGCCCGGGGCGAGCGCAGGTCCGGCGCCGTTCATCGCGCCGGCCGCTGGTGGCCCGATCACCTTGACGTCGAAGCGCTTGCCCGAGACCTCGACCATGTAGCTCTGCTCGACCTTCGGCTCCTCGCCCTCGGCCTGCCCAGGCTCCGCCGGCTGGAAGGCGAGCGACTTCAGCCATTCGCGGTCCTCGATCAGGTCGCGGCAGGTCTCGGCGTTCGCCCACTGCTCGGTGGCGAGGATCGCCTGGTGAAACGGCAGCAGCGTCTTGACGCCTTCGATCTCGTACTCGCCGAGCGCTCGCAGCATCCGCGCCGTGGCCGCCGCGCGGTCGACGTCCCAGACCACCAGCTTGGCGACCATCGGGTCGTACATCGGGGTGATCTCGGAGCCCGGGCCGACCCCGGAGTCGACGCGGACGCCGGGTCCGGCCGGCTCGCGATAGCCGCCGATCGTGCCGGGCGCGGGCGCGAAGTTCTTGGAAGCGTCCTCGGCGTTGATCCGGCACTCGATCGCGTGGCCGCGGAGCTCCAGGTCGTCCTGGGAGATCGACAGCGGCTCGCCGGCGGCGACGCGGATCCCCTCCTTGACGATGTCGATCCCCGTCACCAGCTCGGTCACGGGATGCTCCACCTGGACGCGGGTGTTCATCTCGAGGAAGAAGTACTCGCCCTCCTGGAGCAGCCCCTCGATCGTGCCGGCGCCCGTATAGCTGACCGCGGCGGCGGCTTCGGTGGCGATCTTCCCGATCTTGGCGCGCAGCTCCTCGTCGACGGCGGGCGCGGGTGCCTCCTCGATCAGCTTCTGGTGCCGGCGCTGGATCGAGCAGTCGCGCTCGCCCAGGTGGATCACGCTCCCGTGCTTGTCGGCCATCACCTGCACCTCCACGTGCCGCGGATCGGGCAGGTAGCGCTCGAGGTACACGGTCGGATCGCCGAAGAACTTCTCGCCCTCGCGGGCGGCGCCCTCGAACGCGTCCTGCAGCTTGTCCGCGGACAGCGCGACGCGGAATCCCTTGCCGCCGCCACCACCCGCGGCCTTGACGGCGACCGGGTAGCCGATGGTCTTGTCGATCACCTTCTGGGCGTCCTTGAGGGAGGCCACGGGCTCGGTCGTTCCGGGCACGATCGGGACACCGGCCTTCGCCATCAGCTCGCGTGCCCGCGTCTTTGACCCCATCGCCTCGATCGCACTGGCGGGCGGCCCGATGAAGGTGATCTCCCGCTCCTCGAGTGCGCGCGCGAACGCCGCGTTCTCGGCGAGGAACCCGTAGCCGGGATGGACGGCCTCGGCGCCCGAGCGCTCGATCACCTCGAGCAGCTTCTCGATCACGAGATAGCTCTCGGAAGCGGGGCCGGGGCCCAGCAGGTAGGCCTCATCGGCACGCCTGACGTGCAGGGCGTCGCGATCGAGCTCCGAATAGACCGCAACCGTCGCGATCCCGAGCTCCTCGCAGGCGCGGATGATCCGTACGGCGATCTCCCCCCGGTTGGCGATCAATACCTTCGAGAACATTGGCGCGTGACTTTACAATCGTGGGCGTGAACTCGCTCCCGGAGGCGCTCGGGGCGCGCCCGGGGGTGGAGACACATCCGGGCGTCCGCGAGCGCCAACAAGACGGCCCCCCGCCCGGCACTGTCCTCTCGCGCCTGTGGCGGCAGCTGCGCTTCCCGCTGGCGGTCTACGCGATCACACGGATCCTGTATTTCGCGATCGCGGTGATCGACACGTTTCGGTTCGGCCGGTGGTCGCTCGATCGCGTGCTCTCGAACTGGGACGGCTTCTGGTATCTGAAGCTCGCCGCGCACGGCTATCCCGATCACGTCTCGCACCTGCAGACCAGGCTCGGATTCTTCCCCCTGTACCCGCTGCTGATCGCGCCGCTGCAGCACGCGCTGGCGCACTCGCCGGTGAGCACCGGGATCGTGATCGCGACGCTGGGAGGGCTCGTCGCCACCGTGCTCGTCCAGCGGCTCGCGGCCGGGTGGTGGGGCGAGGAGGCGGCGCGCCGCGCGGTCCTGCTCTTCTGCGTGTTCCCCGGCTCGATCGTGTTCACGATGGTCTACAGCGAGGGGCTGCTGATCCCGCTGGCCGTCGGCTGCATCCTGGCGCTCGAGCGCCGGCGCTGGCTGCTCGCCGGCGCGCTCGCCGGGATCGCGACGGCGGTCGGGCCGACGGCGGTGATGCTGATCCCGACGTGCCTTGTCGCCTCTGCGCTGGAGTTGCGCCGCTGCGGCTGGCGCGATCCGGGCGCGCGGCGGTCGCTGCTCGCGCCGGCGCTGGCCCCGGTCGGCCTGCTCGCGTTCGCCGGATACCTGTGGGCGCACACCGGCAGCCCGTTCGCTTCCTACATCGCCCAGCGCTACGGCTGGGAGGAGCGATCCAGTCCCTGGGCGCTGGTCGACACCGCGCGCAAGCTGATTCACCAGGTCGAGCGCTTCCACTCGACGCACCACCCCGGGATCAACCTCAACTACGTCGTGGGCATCGTCGGAGCGGTGTTCCTGGCCTACGCGCTGGTGCTGCTCGTGCGGTGCCGGCCGAGGATCTCGGCGCCGGCGATCGTGTGGACCGTGGGGATCTCGCTGCTGACCGTCACCTCGGCCAACGTGCCGCCCAATCCGCGGATGCTCCTGACCGCTTTCCCGTTGGTGGCGGTCCTCGCCTACCGGTTCAAGGGCAGGGCGTTCGGGTGGGTGCTGGGGATCAACGTGGCCCTGCTGGTCGCGATGAGCCTCGCGTCGTACGTGGGCACCGGTCTGCGCCCATAGCGTCGCGAGTCAGAAGTTCGTGAGCACTAGCGCGAGAGCAACTCGACGCGCACCGGGTCGGCCCAGCCGTACTCGGTGATCCGGTGCAAGGGGTACGCACGTTCGAGCCTGCCGCGCAGGGACACGAACCCGGCGTAGTTGGCACGCGAGGTCGAGGGCCCGTTCGGGAAGCCCTGGTGGCTCGCGATCAGCCAGGTGCGCGTGCAGCTTGCCGATCCGCGCGGGAGCGTCGAGGAGTAGTCCTCGACGTAGGCGCGCATCGGGCCCCACCGCGCCGCGGGCAGGATCGCCGCCGGCGCGTGGTCACCGCCCGGCGCGTAATAGTTGAACGCCATCCAGCCGTCCGCCGGATAGAACACGGCGCAGTCCCCTGGCCGGACGCCCGCGAGCACGCGGCCCACCGCCGCCTTCCAGTTCTCGGGCGAGGAGCCGTAGCTCGGCGCGAGCACCAGCAGCCGCAGGACGAGCACGATGCCGATCACGGCGGCGCCGAGGCGCGCCGGGGCCCGAGGATGCAGCAGCGCCCACGCGGTCAGGATGCTCGCGGCGGGCAGCGACACGATGGCCGTGCGCGCAAGGTCGACCGGGTGGGACGCGATCGATTCAGCCACGATCAGGATGACCGGCACGAGCAGCCACGCGGCGACCATGGCGGAGCGCCAGCCGGCCCGTACGGCCGCCGCTACCCCACCGCCGGCAAGCAGCAGCGAGAGGATCAAGAGCGGCGTCCCGATCGCGGTGCGGTGGAAGTTCGGCGGCATCCCAGCGGAGGTGAGCCACCGGAGCATGTCGGTGATCGTCGTGAAGCTCGGCGCCGGCACCCAGAACAGCTGCGCCGATCCGCGCCGCGCTGCGAGCACCATGATCGGGACACAGCAGATCGCCGCGACGCCCACCGCGCCAGCTGCCGCGACGATCACGGCGCGGTCTCGTCGGCCGCGCAAGCCCAGCACGACCAGCTGCGCGGGCACGACCAGCGCGGCGACGAAGCTCATGTAGGTCGCGAGGACGATGCACACGACATACGCGACCCACGGCCATCTCGACGGTCCCCCGTCGACCAGCTCGGCGAACGGCCAGAACGACGCGACGATCAAGGCGATCATCAGCGCGTAGCCGCGCGCGTCCTGGCCCCAGAAGACCAGCGGCAGGCTGACCGCGGTCAACAGTCCGGCCGCGAACGCGATGCGATCGTCGAACAGGCGGCGAGCCAGCTGGGTCGTCAGCGCGACCGTCGCGACGGCACCGATGACGGAGGGCAGCCGGATCGCGACCTCGCCGTGACCGAACAGCGCGATCACGACGTGCAGGACCAGGTAGTAGCCCAGCATGTTGCCGCCGTCATGCGCAATCGCGTGCCACAGCGCGTGCCCGTGCTGCGAGGCGATGGCGACGCTCGCCGCCTCATCCAGCCACAGGCTGCGCACGTCGAGCTGGTAGAGCGCGAGCACCGCCGCGACCGCGGACGGGACCGCGATCACCAGGGCGGCCGCTCGCCGGGAGCTGCGCGCACCCGCCGGATCGCGCCGAGCGAGCGCGGGCTGGTCGATGGTCGCGATGCTCATCGCCCAAGCCTCAAGAGCGCGCCGCTCCGGCGGCAAGCGTCGCGGTACGCACCTCGCGCGGGCCGCGGCTGCGCCGGCGCCACCAGATCAGGCCGGCGGCGATATAGACCAGCAGGACGTACGGCGCGCTCGACAGCGTCAGCGCGAGCTGGCCGTTCGGCTTGACGACGAACACCGAGATCGCGATCACGATCGGCAGCCACGGCGAGCGCTGGGCAGGCGCGCACGCCGCGAGCAGTACAAGGCCCCAGGTCGCGTACCAGGGCCACGCGGCGGGACCGCCGATCGCGACGGCGACGAGCGCCAGCCCGAGACACCACGCGAGCGTCTCGAAGCGAACGCGCCAGGCCAGGAACAGCGCGAACGCCGCCGCGAGCGCAAGCGTGACACGCGTCGCCGCGAACTCGAACGCCTTCCCGTGCATCGTGCTCGGGAACGCGTGCACCAGCGAGTAGAGCGTGTATCCGATCGCGGTCCCCGGAGTGATCGCGAGGCGCACCCGGCCCGGAGTCGAGAGCACGCCGCCGGAGATCCACCCGAAGCCCAGACCGCTGATCGCGGTGATCAGGGCGAGCACGGCCGCCGCGACCAGCGCCGCGGCCGCGAGGTGCCGGGCGGCGTTCTCACGGTCGGCGCGCGCCCAGCAGATCGCGATGAACAGCGCTCCCCCCGCAGCCGGCAGCTTGATCGTCGCGGCCGCCGCGCAGACCGCGATCCCGAGCAACGGCCGACGCTCGAGCGCGAGCGTGACGCCAGCCAGGAGCAGGCCGACCATCAGCGCATCGTTGTGCCCGGCGGCGACGAGCTCGAGCAGCACCAGCGGGCTGAGCAGCACGAGCCAGATCGCGCGGGCGGGGTCGGTCCCGAGCCGGCGCGCGAGCCGGGGTGTGAAGACGGCGAGCAGCACCAAGCCCGGCAGCTCGAGCGCGCGCAGCAGCAGCGTGCCGAGGATCAGGTGCGATCCCGAGATCGCGGCGATCAGGCTCGCGAGCGCGAGAAACGCAGGACCGTACGGGGCGGTGGTGTGCCGCCAGAACGGCGAGACCGCGCTCAGCACGCGGTAGTCATGCAGCCGCGCCAGCACGATCGGGCCGTGGCTGTAGGGGTCCAGGCCGTGATGGACGATCGTGCCCTGCGCGAGGTAGCTGAACATGTCGCGGCTGAAGAGCACCGGTCCCGCCAGCAGCGGCAGGCTCCAGATCGCGCCGATCACGAGTAGAGCCCCCGTAGGGGGCGCGCCGGCGCCGGGCAGCCTCCGTCCGAGCGCCAGCCAGGCCACGGCCAGCGCGCCCATCCCGACGTACACCAGTGGGCGCGCACCGGCGAAATGCGGCGCGAACCACCAGTTGATCGGATCCTGCCGGAGGACGTCCGCGCCGGCGAGCGCGATCAGGACCGAGCCGGCCAGCCCGAGCGTCGGCCAATACCAGCCGAAATGACTCCGAACCGACCGCACGGTCAGAGACGCTAGCGCGTGGGCCTACGCGCCCCTAAGCGGCGGCGAGGATCATCCCGGCGCCGACGGTCTCGTTGGTGACCTCATCGATCAGGATGAAGCTGCCCGTCGTCCGGTTGCGCGAATAGGGGTCGACCATCACGGGCGCGCTCAGCCGCAGCTGCACCCGCCCGATCTCGTTCAATCCCAGCTCCGCGGAGTCCTCGTGCGTGAGCGCGTTCACGTCGACGCGGTACTCGAGCTGCTCGACGATCGCGCGCGCGTCGCGCGTGGTGTGCTTGATCGCATACTTGCCGCGCGGACGCAGCGGCTCATCGCTCATCCAGCAGACCATCGCCGAGAGCTCCCGCGCCGCGACCGGCTGGTCCTCGGGCTCGACGATCATGTCGCCGCGCGAGACGTCGATGTCATCGGCGAAGCGCAGCGCCACCGACATCGTGGGGAACGCCGCATCGATCTCGCCGTTGTAGGTGTCGATCCCCGACAGCGTCGTGCGGTGACCGCCCGGCAGCACGGATACGGGCATGCCGGGACGCAGCACGCCTCCGGCGACCTGCCCGGCGTAACCGCGATAGTCGTGGTGCTCCTCGCTCATCGGCCGGATCACCCACTGCACGGGGAAGCGCACGTCCGAGAGATTGCGGTCGATCGCGATCACGACGTGCTCGAGGTGGTAGAGCAGCGGCGCGCCGCCGTACCACTGCATCGCCGGCGAGCGGGTGACGACGTTGTCGCCGTGGAGCGCCGAAATCGGGATGAAGGTGATGTCCGGGATCTGCAGGCGCGCAGCCCAGTCGGTGAGCTCCTCGAGGATCTCGTAGAACACGTCCTCGTCGTACTCGACGAGGTCCATCTTGTTCACGCACACGACGAGGTGCGGAATCCGGAGCAGCGAGGCGATATACGCGTGGCGTCGGGTCTGCTCCGAGACGCCGTTGCGCGCGTCGACAAGCACGATCGAGAGGTCCGCCGTCGAGGCGCCGGTGACCATGTTTCGCGTGTACTGCTCGTGCCCGGGAGTGTCGGCGATGATGAACTTCCGCCGCGGCGTGTGGAAGTAGCGGTAGGCGACGTCGATCGTGATCCCCTGCTCGCGCTCCGCGCGTAGGCCATCGGTCAGCAACGCGAGGTTCAGGTAGCCATCGCCCCGTCGCTCGGATGTCTCGACCACGTGCGCGAGCTGGTCCTCCATCAGCGTCTTGGAGTCGTGCAGCAGGCGGCCGATCAGCGTGGACTTGCCGTCGTCCACCGAGCCCGCGGTCGCGATCCGCAGCAGCTCGCGGGTGCGTGTGCGGGTCATGTGGCCGTGGCCGTTGGTGGTGGCGGTGGTGACGGTCATCGGTCGCGTTAGAAGTAGCCCTCGCGCTTGCGGTCCTCCATCGCCGCCTCGCTCACCCGGTCGTCGGCGCGGGTCTCGCCGCGCTCCGTGATCCGCGTTGCCACGATCTCCGCGACTACCTGCTCGAGCGTGGTGGCGCGGGAGACGACGGCGCCGGTGCAGGTCATGTCGCCGACGGTCCGGTAGCGGACGGACTCCTCGAACGGCTCCTCGCCGTCGATCAGCTCGACGAACGGGCTGTAGGCGTAGAGCATCCCGTCGCGCTTGAACACCTGGCGCTGGTGCCCGTAATAGATCGAGGGCACCTCGAGCCGCTCCTGCGCGATGTACTGCCAGACGTCGAGCTCCGTCCAGTTCGAGATCGGGAACACGCGGACGTGCTCGCCCCTGCGGATGCGACCGTTGTAAAGCGCCCACAGCTCCGGCCGCTGGCTCTTCGGATCCCACTGGCCGAAGTCGTCGCGGAACGAGAACACCCGCTCCTTGGCGCGGGCGCGCTCCTCGTCGCGACGGGCGCCGCCGAACGCGGCGTCGAAGCCGTGCTCCTCGATCGCGTCGAGCAGCGTGGTGGTCTGGAGACGGTTGCGAGAGGCCCGCGGCCCGCTCTCCTCCTTCACGCGGCCCGCGTCGATCGAGTCCTGGACGCTCGCGACGATCAGCCGCTCGCCGAGCTGGGAGATGATCCGGTCGCGGAACTCGATCACCTCCGGGAAGTTGTGCCCGGTGTCCACGTGCATGATCGGAAACGGGAAGCGTCCCGGCCTGAACGCCTTCTCCGCGAGCCTCAGCAGGACCAGCGAATCCTTGCCACCGCTGAACAGCAGCACGGGCCGCTCGCGCTGAGCGGCGACCTCGCGGAAGATGAAGATCGATTCGGCCTCGAGCGCCTCCAGATGCGATAGCTCGTAGTGGAAGGGGTTCATGCCAAGCTCACTCGTGGATGCCGCACTCGGTCTTGTCCTGTCCGGTCCAGCGTCCCTCGCGCCCCTCGCCAGGCTGTGTGCAGGGGACGCACCCGATCGAGTCGTAGCCCTGATCGTGCAGCGGATGGTAAGGAAGATCGTGGTCGACGATGTAGGTCCACAGCTGCTTGCTCGTCCAGTCCGCGAGCGGATTGACCTTCCAGACGCCACGGCGCGCGTCGTAATCGAGCTTGGGCGCGGCGGCGCGCGTGGAGGCCTGCTCGCGCCGGATCCCGGTGACCCACGCGTCGACGTCGGCAAGCGCTCGCTCCAATGCGTCGACCTTGGCAGCGCCACAGCAGTTCTGCGCGCTCCATGGCGCGGCCGGGCTGTGGGCGTCGATCACCTCGATGCGGACGCCGTAGCTGTCCTCGAAGCGCTTCCAGGTCTGGAGCGTCTCGGGGAACAGGACGCCGGTGTCGATCGTGAAGATCCGCGCGGCGGGCTCGATCTGGCTGAGCATGTGCACCAGGACGGACTCCTCCTTCTGGAAGGAGCACGCCATCGTCAGCCGCGGGTGGAAACGCTCCACGGCGTAGGCCAGCACGTCATGCGCGGAGGCCTGCTCGAGATCGGGTACGGCGGTCGTCATCGGGTTTCGTCGATCCGCGTGCGTCAGACGGCGCACTCGCCTTCGCCGCGGACGACCTCGAACGGTGCGTTCTTGGTCCAGTCGACGAAGTAGCTCATGTTCTCCAGGTTGAACTCGATCGGCATCGTCAGGTCTTTGACCCTTGCTTCGAACTCCGGCGTGCCGACGCGCTCGACGAAGTCGTTGAACGCCTCGCCGTCGTTGCGCTCGGCCTCATAGAAGCGTACCCAGCGCTCGACCGCCTCCGGTACGCGCTTGGCCGGCAACCGCGCCTTCAGCCGATGGCCGTAGGTGACCTCGCCTCCCTCGTAGGCACCGCCGATGTGCGGGATGTAGGCCGGAATCGTGTGCTCGCCCACCTTGATCGAGGCTCCGTAGAAGCCGATGTTGGCGATGTGGTGCTGGCCGCAGCCGTTGGGGCAGCCGCTCATCTTGATGTGGATCCGGCGGGTCAGCTCGTCGTCGATCTGCATCTGGGTCACGCGCTCGCTGATCGCCTCATTGAGTCCCATCGAGCTCGTGATTCCAAGCTTGCACGAATCCGTGCCGGGGCAGGAGACCACATCGGTGATCTCGTCCGCGCCGGCCTGCGCGAGCTGGAGCTCGTGAAGCTCTCGCCACACGTCGTAGAGGGATTCGTCGCGCACCCACCTGAGGACGATGTTCTGGTGGACGGTGGTTCTGGCGTAGCCGCCGCTGTAGGTCCGCATGATGTCGGCGAGCCCTCGAAGCTGGTCGGGAGTGAGGTCCCCTCGCTGCACCTTGACCTCGACGGTGCTGAAGCCGTGCTGGCGCTGGCGCTGGACATTGGTCGCGACGAAGCGGTCGAACTCGTGGCTGTCGCCGTTTGGGCTGGCCGTGGTCGCGCGTCTGGCGGGCGCGTTCGCCTCCTCGTCGTGCTCGAACAGGATCCGGTCGAGCGAGAAGTCGCGCTCGCCGACCCAGTCGCCCTCGAGCTCCTCCTCGACCAGCTCGCGGAAGGCGTCGATCCCGATCTTGTCGATCATCACCTTGATCCGAGCGCGGGCGCGGTTCGGGCGCAGCCAGTCCTGGCGGTCAAAGATTCGCACGACCGCCTCGGTGACCTTCAGGTAGTCGCCGTTGTCGAGCTCCACGAACTCGTACAGCGTCGGGGCGAGCCGCGGCATGATCGAGGTCCCGCCGCCGACGCGGACCTCCACGCCCCTCACCCCGTCGTCATTGACGCGGGGGATGAAGGCCATGTCGTGGATGCGCGTGATCGCGTTGTCCTCGTCGGTGGCGGCGAACGCCGTCTTGAACTTGCGCGGCATCGACTGCGTCGTGGGATGGCGGACGAAGTAGCGCACATACGCGCCGGCGTACGGCGTGATGTCGAACAGCTCGCCCTGCAGCGTGCCCGCGCGCGGGTCGCCGGTGACATTGCGCATCGTGTTCCCGCAGCCCTCTCGGCTCGAGAGGCCCGCGTCACCGAGATCGCGGATCAGCTTGGCGGCGTCGGGCAGCGGGACGTGGTGCATCTGGATGTTCTGACGGGTGGTGATGTGGCCCTTGCGCAGCGGCACGTACTTCTCGATCCCATCCGCGAACGCGTCCAGCTGGTCGGGCGTGACCCCGCCCAACGGGAGCTTGACCCGGACCATCTGCACGTTCGGCTGACGCTGGCCGTAGACGCCCTGCTTCAGGCGGAACTTGATGAACTCGTCACCCTCCAGCTCGCCCTTGAGGAAGCGCGTGGACTCCGTGTCGAAGTCGTCGAACTCGCGCTCCAGGATCGGGATCACGTGCCCGGGGACGTTCTGCAGCACTTCCGGGTTCTCGAGCGAGCCGGTGCGGGGTCCGTGGCCAGTCTGCGTCCTGTCGAGCGAGGCGGGCTCCATCAGGGTTCCTTCCGCTGCGGGGTCGGGGCTTCAGAAAATGTAGCAAAGGGGATCGGGATTCGAGCCTTTTGATCTTCTCGCCCTTGGGAGCCCGCAAATGCCCGCTTTTAACTGCACTCTCGCCTCCCCCCGATGGCCGAGAGTGCAGTTAAGTGCGCATAGCGAGATCAACTGCACACCCGACCTCTCGAGCCGGTCGAGTGTGCACTTATCGTCGGGACGGCCGGCGTCAGCTGCGAAGCGTCACGTGCTTGGACACGCGTTGCGCGGGCCCGGCAAGCGGCACGAACTTGATCGTCACTGTCAACGCCAGCCTGTGCGCGTTGGCGAGCTGCTTGGACTGGGCCTTACTGAGGACGGGCGTGAGCTTGACCGTTCCCCTCGCCCTGGCTTTGTAGTGGCGCGACCCGATCGCGATCGTGCCCGGCCCGTTGACCGTCACGAGCAGCTGCTTGCGCTTGGCCCGGATGCCCGTGACCTTGTCCGCCAGGACGTCGATGACGAACGAGCTCGTCGCGTGTAGGCCGCTACGGCCGGCGACCGTCAAGACCACGGTGCGGTGACCGAGCGACCTGAATGCGTGCGATGTGGCCTTGCCGAAGCCGAGGAACCGGTCGCCGAAGTTCCACAGGAACGCCGTGATCGCGCCCCCCGCGTTGGGGTCCGACGAGTGCGATCCGTTGAAGTGCAACGGCGTGCCCGCCGTGACGGACTTCGCCGAGACCGTAAATGACGCTTTCGGAAGGAGGGCGATGACGACCTGGCGGGTCAGCGTCCCAAGGTTGCCATCGGTGTCGACGTAGCTGACGCTCGCCGTATAAGTCCCGACCTGGGCATACGTGTGTGTCGGGGCCTGGGCGCCGAACACGAACTCGGTCGGCGAGCCGTCGCCGAAGCTCCAGGTTCCGCTGCTGATCCCCGACGGCGTGAACGTCACCAGCGATCCCGGAGTGGCAGGACCCGCGCTGAACGCCGGAGCACCCGGCACGGGTTGGGCTTCACACGCCAGCTCGCCGTCGCTCCAGACCGTCTGGATGTAGTACGGGTCGGTGTTGATCAGCTGGTCGTAGAGGGTTCCTGAACCAGTTGTTGCACCGCCGATCGCAGGCCCGCCAATCGCGCTGCCGCCGAGCGTCGGCAAGTATGCGGTCGGACTGAGGCCTTTCGCGGGGTCGGGCGTTGAACTGGTCGTCGTGCAGTTGTCAGCCACCTCGTTGCGGCTGACGGGGTCCTGCCAGGAGATCAGCTGAAAACCGTTCAAGGGATCGATCGGAAGCGGGTCCGTGATCGTCTCCTCGTTTTCGTGGCTCAAGTTGTCGATGGCGTTGTCCGCAACGTCGCGGTTCGGACTCTCGAAGTACTCCGGCGAATACTGGTCGCTCTGGCAGCCGACGTTTGCCGCAAGCATTGGAATCGCCGCATAGAGCACCGCTTGACCGCTGTCGGGCAACGACGAGTGGTAGGCGCAGAAGGGGCCTCCCGGCAAAGATGTGCTCAGAGGTGAGTTAGCGCAGTCGGTCTGATCGAGGCAGACATCGACGTTCGCCGGTGTCACCACGAAGTAGATCGGCGCTTGCGCGCCCGCGCCGGTGGGCAGGTGGTGGACGGCGATGAACGTCGTCAACTCGGTCTCGATCTGCGCATCGGTCAGGCACCGGGTGGCAGGCCCGGCGAGCGGCTCGCAACGCGTTGCGTCGAGCGGCGGGTAAGCGTCGGAATCGGGGCGAACCTGGGAGGCTGGGGTGAAGGACTGTCCCTCCTCATCCGCGTAGCCGGTCGTGTCGTAGTACTGCCGGATGACGCCCGTCGTGTTGGTGGGGTTCGCCGCGGCGGCGGTCAGATCGGCCAGGTAGCGCTCAATTAGCTGCTCAGATGTGGGACTGATCGTGAAGCCGCCAGGGACCCAGAAGACCAGGTACGGATCGCTGGAGTGGAGAACCGGACCACCTTGATAGGTCACGGCGCCGAAGTCGGCGGCCGCGTGCAGCTTTGATTTGTGGGCCAGGGATCCGCGAATCGCGGCCGGATTCACGCCCGCACGTGGGAGAACGCCGTACAGCCGCCCGTTCGGGCCATGAACCAGCACCGCGCCGGCGGCGGGCGCCAGCGCGAGCGCCACCAGCACCGCGATCAAGACGCCTCGCACGACGGCCGTGGCTTGCCCCCACCTCACGTTGCTACACCCCTTCGGCTTTGTTTATTCCCAGGGCACTGGGACCTGCGGCTGACGAGCGACCCCTTCGTGCAGCGCGGCCTGTTGCCATGGGTTCGGCGCCGGCGCCGGGGGGACCGGCGGGGGCGCGGTCTCGCGCATGAACCGCTCGAGCGCGGCGACGACCGCGGCGGCCTCCTCGGGGGAAGCGTCCGGCGCGACGATCGTGAGCTTGGGCCGGCGGTTCAACGCGCGCCCGAGGGTATCGTGCCCGGCCGATGGCAGCCATCCCTGTGCTCGACCACGATGCGGTGCTCGCGGCCGTGGCGCCGGCCGCCGCGATCGAGCACGTGCGAGAGGCATTGCTGCGGTTCCAGGCCGGTGAGTGGGTGATGCCGTCGAAGATCTACCTCCAGAGCCCGCCGTACGGGGACTTCCGGGCGATGCCGGCGCGCGGCGACGGGCTCGCGCTGCTGAAGTGGGTCACGTCGTTCCCTTCCAATCCGCAGCGCGGGCTGCCGACCGTCACAGGCGTGATCGCGCTGTCGGACGCGACCACGGGCGAGCCGCTGATGCTGCTCGACGCGCGGTCGGTTACGGCGCTGCGGACCGGTGCGGTTGCCGCCGTCGCGACCCACGCGCTGGCAGCGCCCGGCGCACGCACCGTCGGGATCATCGGGAGCGGGCTGCACGGCGCGTGGACGGCGCGGTGCCTGGCTGCGGCCGGCTACGGTCCGGGGGTCTGCTACGACCCGCGAGCCGACGCAGCCGGAGAGCTCGCGAACGAGCTCGGCTGGAGGAGCGGCTCGCGCGAGGAGGCGCTCGCACAGGAGATCGTCTGCTGCATCACGCCGGGCGCCGAACCGGTCGTGACCAAGCCCGACCTGCGGCCCGGCCTGCACCTCAACATGCTCGGCGCCGACGGCTCGGGCAAGGCCGAGGCGACGGTCGACGCGGTCGCGGCCTGCGCGCTGTTCTGCGACGAGTGGGCCCAGGCCTCCCACGGCGGGGAGCTGACCGGCGCGGTGACGGCGGGGCTCATCAGCCGGGAGCGGGTGACCGAGCTCGGCGCGGTGCTCTCCCACGAAGCGCCCGGACGTCAGGACGAGCGAGAAGTCACGCTGTTCGACTCGACCGGCCTCGCGATCCAGGATCTCGCGATCGCGCGCGCTGCGCTCACCGCCTGGCGCGAGGGACGCGTGAACGCGCAGTCCGTCCGTCTCTGAGTCCCGGCTTGAAGCGAACGATGGCGATTTGGTCCCGACAGGTGGGACCAGATTGCCAAAGTTCGCCTCGGGTCCCGACGGTCCGGTGATCGTCCTGACGCACCGTCGTCAGAGCGGGATGTTCCCGTGCTTGCGCTTGGGCCCGGCCTGGCGCTTGGTCTGCAGCGTCTCGAGCGCGGTGATGATCTTCGGCCGGGTCTCGTGCGGCGCGATCACGTCGTCGATGTAGCCGCGCTCCGCCGCCGCGTACGGGTTGGCGAAGTGCGCCTTGTAGTCGGTGATCAGCTTCTGGCGGCGGGTGTCGGGCGTCGGCGAGGCGGCGATGTCGCGGCGGTAGATGATGTTGACCGCGCCCTCGGGCCCCATCACCGCCACCTCCGCGGTCGGCCAGGCGAAGTTGAAGTCGGCGAGCATGTGCTTTGAGGCCATGACGTCGTAGGCGCCGCCGTAGGCCTTGCGCGTGATGATCGTGATCTTGGGGACGGTCGCCTCGGTGTAGGCGTACAGCAGCTTGGCGCCGTGGCGGATGATCCCGCCCCACTCCTGCGCCGTGCCCGGCAGAAAGCCCGGAACGTCGCAGAAGGTGATCAGGGGGACGTTGAAGGCGTCGCACGTCCGGACGAACCTGCCGGCCTTGCACGAGGAGTCGATGTCGAGCACGCCCGCGAGCTGGTTGGGCTGGTTGCCGACGACCCCGACCGAGTAGCCGTTCAGCCGCGCGAACCCGCAGACGATGTTGCGCGCGTAGTGCTCGTGGACCTCGAAGAACTCGCCGTCGTCGACGACCAACCGGATGACGTCGCGCATGTCGTAGGGCTTGTTCGGGTTGTCGGGGACGACGTGGTCGAGCTCGGGGTCCTGGCGCAGCGGATCGTCGGTCGGCTGCACGCGTGGCGGCGCCTCCAGGTTGTTCTGCGGGAGGAAGCTCAGCAGGTAGCGGGTGTCCTCGAGGCAGGCGTCCTCGTCTTCGGAGGCGAAGTGGGCGACGCCCGACTTCGAGTTGTGCGACATCGCGCCGCCCAGCGACTCGAAGTCCACCTCCTCGCCCGTGACGGTCTTGATCACGTCGGGCCCCGTGATGAACATGTGCGAGGTCTCCTTCACCATGAAGATGAAGTCGGTCATCGCCGGCGAGTAGACGGCGCCCCCCGCGCAGGGCCCCATGACCAGGCTGATCTGCGGGATCACCCCGCTGCACATCACGTTGCGCACGAACACGTCGCCGTAGGCGCCGAGCGACACGACGCCCTCCTGGATGCGCGCGCCGCCGGAGTCGTTGATCCCGATCACGGGGCAGCCGATCCGCGCCGCCAGGTCCATGATCTTCACCATCTTCTCGCCCATCACCTCGCCGAGCGAGCCGCCGAACACCGTGAAGTCCTGGCTGAACACGCACACGCGCCGGCCATCGATCGTCCCGTGTCCGGTCACGACCGCGTCCCCCCACGGCCGGTTCTTCATCATCTCGAACTCGGACGTCCGCTGGCGGACGAACGTGTCGAGCTCCTGGAAGGAACCCGGATCGAGCAGCTTCTCGACCCGCTCGCGCGCGGTGTACTTGCCGCGCTCGTGCTGCTTCTCGACGGCCGCCTGGCTGCCGGCGTGAACCGCCTCCTCGCGCAGCTCCTGGAGCTGAGCGAGCTTCTCCTCGTATGTCTCGGGTGCTTTCGCGCGCATGGGGGCCGCGAGTCTACTTCGCGCATCTGGAGCGCGAACCCAGCCGCCGGACGCGGCGCCTGCGATCAGCCCCGCGAGAACGGACGGTGGTGCGCCTGCCCGAGACTGTCGAGCGCAGCGGTCAGCGCGGCCCCGAGCCGCTGCGCCTCGGGCGACGCGATCGCGGTCCCACGCGCGGTCGCGGTCGCCGCCCCCGGCGGCGCGAGCACAGCCACAGCCGAGCCCTCGTCGATCGTCGCGCGCGTCGCAACGAGCTCGTCTTCGGCCGGTCGCAGCTCGATCGGCGGTCTGTCGGCGACTGGCTCCACCGGCCCCGACCTGAACCTGCTCACCAGCCGCCTGAAGAATCCGGGCGCCCGCTCGAGCTCCAGTTGCAGGTCGGCCTCGGCCGCCGGGGGCAGCGTGCTCGGACGCGGCGGAGGTGGCGGCAGCGGCTCCGGCTCCTGGGGAGCGGGCTCCTCATCCTCGCCGTCCTGCGCCCAGGTAGCGTTGAGATCCTCGCCGTCCTGCGCCGAGGTGGCGTCCAGCTCATCGCCGTCCTGCACCGAGGTGGCGTTCAGCACGACCCGCGTCCCCCACCCTGCCGGCTCGAGCCTGACCGTGCCGCTGGCGTGCTCGCCCTCCCAGGCGACGGTGCTCTCGGGCTCGAGCCGCGTGATCCGCAGCTCACCGAACTGATCCAGGTGCCGGGCGAGCGACGAGGCGTCGCTGCACTCGGCCCAAAGCTCCGGGGGGGACTTGACCAGGGTTCGGCTGACCTCTTGCTCTGTCATGGCTCGTGGTTCGCCCGTCCCCGCCCGACTCCTTCCGCGCACGTCCGTTTGCAGGCTCTCAGCGGGTCAGCAGCACGACGCCGCCGTGGGCGGGCACCTCGACGCTCCCGCTCGCAGGTCGCAGCCGCAACGACCAGCCGCGGGTCGAGCCGTCGGCGGGAACCGCCCCGCCCCCCGCCGGGCGCACGAGCGACGCGGGCGATGCCAGTGCCAGCCGCAGCCCGCCCTGGGTCGGGTTGACCGCGACGAGGCCGCGCTTGAAGCGCCTGAGGTACAGGCCGCCGGCGCTCCGCAGCGCCTCGATCCGCGCCGGCGGTGGCGCCAGGGCCGGCCCGAGGTCGACGCCGTACTCGGGGAACCACTGGGGCTCCGGGCCGATGTCCATGTTCAGGAACGTCCTCGAGCCCTTCACGAGCAGGTATGACCCGAGCACGAATCCACGCGCGCGCATGTCCGCGGGCGACAGGTACGACTGCGCGAGGATCACCTTGCCGCGGCGAACCAGGCCGAGCACGCGGTTCATCTCGAGCTGCCAGTCGCCGAGGGCGTAGAAGCCCGACGGGCCGGACTCCGCGAAGTCTTCGATCATCACGCCGTCGGCGATCGAGTAATCGGTGCGGTCGCGCGTGGTGATCCACGAGCCGGCGTTGGGGATGAACCACAGGCGGTGGTGCAGGCGGCGGCGCTCGTAGCGCATGAAGCGATCGATTCGCGCGGTCCAGGCGCCCTCGCCCGCGAAGTACTGAAGCGGCGGATTGAAATTCGAAGCGCCGAGGTACTGGGGGACGCTCAGCGAGTCCGCGAACACGCCGTCGTCGCCCAGCAGCGCGGCGTTGCGAAGCACGCTCGAAGCCCAGTAGGAGCTCCACCCGCTGTCGGGGTTCATGAGATACCAGTCGGATGGCACGTTCAGCACGCGCCGGCCGCCGAGGTGCCAGAACCAGGGCTCGTGCGTGGTCACCGACGAGTAGTCCGACGCCCAGCGGTCCCCGAGCCGAAACGGCACCGGGCCGTCGCCGATCCCGAGCCGGTAATAGAGGACCAGGAAGCGGGGATTGACCGCGCGCAGGCGGCGGGCAGTCTGCAGCGACACCTTCTGCGTGCCGTCGACGTGGGCGGCGACGAACCGGATCTGCGCGTCGGTCATCCCGTCGGGCAGCTGGTCGTCGAAGACGTGGACCGCGCCGCTCGTATCGGGGATCGGCCGCAGCGCGAGCGCGCGGCCCGGGAGGACCGCGGCGATGCCCGCGGCGAGAAGCGCCGCAGCGGCAGCCGCAGCCGCCCGTGCGCTCAAGCGCGGTTTTCCGCGATCACGTACACGTCCGGCTTGGCGTCTAGCAGCTTCATCGTCTCCCGGGCTGCCTCCTCGACGTGTATCCGAGGGTTCGGAACCCGCCGCGCCTCGCCGGAGTAGGTCCCCGGGCCGTACAGCCAGCCGTAGCGCAGCACGACGCCGGGGAAGTCGAGCACCATGCGCTCGTGCTCGGCGACGGCGCGGCCGACGCCGGGCGGCTTGAACGCGAGGCTCTGGGCGAGGAAGCGCTCGGCGCCTGCGGCGCGCGCGGCCGCGATCAGGTTGCGCGTGCCCTCCGTGCGGATCCGGTTGTTGCGGCGCATGTAGAGCGCGAGCCGCTTGAGGTCGTCAGGGAGGTCGGTGAGCTGGTGCATGACCATCTCGGGCGCGAACGCGGCCACGGCGGCGTCCAGCTTCGCCGCGTCGTAGACGTCGCAGACGACGGGTTCCGCGCCCTGCGAGCGCAGCGCGTCCGCCTTCTCGGGCGAGCGCGTCATCCCGGCGACCTCGTGACCGTCGGCGAGCAGCAGCGGAAGCAGGCCGGAGCCGATCACGCCGGTGGCCCCTGCGAGAAAGACGCGCATCAGAACGTCGGCTGGTATTCCCCGAACACGTCGCGCATCGCGCCGCACACCTCGCCGATCGAGCAGCGGTCCTTCAATGCGCTCCGCAGCACGGGCAAGAGGTTGTCGCTGCCGCGAGCGCACGCACGGATCTCCTCGAGGCGCTGCTCCACGACCGCCGCCTCGCGGTCCTCCTTGAAGCGACGCAGCCGTTCCAGCTGCTGGCGCTCGGACTCGGGATCGACGCGCAGGATGTCGGGCACCTCGGGCGCCCCCTCCTCGACGAACTTGTTGACCCCGACGACGACGTCCTGACCGGTCCGGTAGCGCTCGTGGTAGCCGAACGCCGACTCCTCGATCTCGTTCTTCATGAAGTCGATCGCCTGGATCGAGCCGCCGAGCTGGTCGATCTTCTCGATCAGCCCGTTCGCGCTCTGCTCGATCTCGTCGGTGAGCGCCTCCACGAAGTACGAGCCCGCGAACGGATCGACCGTGTCGGCAGCGCCCGACTCGGCGCCGATGATCTGCTGCGTGCGAAGCGCGATCCGTGCAGCGCGTTCGGTGGGGAGAGCGAGTGCCTCGTCGAAGCCGTTGGTGTGCAGCGACTGGGTGCCGCCGCAGACCGCCGCGAATCCCTGCAGCGCGACGCGCACGATGTTGTTCTCCGGCTGCTGTGCGGTCAGCGTCACGCCGCCGGTCTGGGTGTGGAAGCGCAGCCGCCACGAGCGCTCATCGGCGGCGCCGAAGCGCTCGCGCATGATCTGCGCCCACATCCTCCGGGCCGCGCGGAACTTCGCGACCTCCTGGAAGACGTTGTTGTGCCCGTTGAAGAAGAACGCCAGTCGGGGCGCGAAGGTGTCAATCTCGAGGCCGGCCTCGAGCGCCGCCTGCACGTAGGCGATCCCGTTGGAGAGCGTGAACGCGACCTCCTGCACGGCGGAGCAGCCCTTCTCACGGAAGTGGTAGCCACTGATCGAGATCGTGTTCCACTTCGGGACCCGCTCGTTGCAGTACGCGAACAGGTCGGTGGTCAGCCTGATCGCGCCCTCGGGCGGATAGATGAAGTTGCCGCGAGCGATGTACTCCTTGAGGATGTCGTTCTGGGTGGTGCCGCGCAGCTGCTCGGCGGGCACGCCCTGCTCCTCGCCCACGAGCTCGTAGAGCAGGAGCAGCACCGAGGCGGGCGCGTTGATCGTCATCGAGGTCGAGACCTGGTCCAGCGGGATCCCGTCGAACGCCACCCGCATGTCGTCGATCGTGTCGATCGCGACGCCGGTGCGGCCGACCTCCCCCAGGCAGCGCGGGTCGTCGGAGTCGAGGCCGAGCTGCGTGGGCAGATCGAAGGCCATCGAGAGGCCGGTCGAGCCGTGCTGGAGCAGATAGTGGTAGCGCTCGTTGGACTCCTTCGCGCTCGCGTAGCCGGCGTACTGGCGCATCGTCCACAGCTGACGGCGGTACATGTCGGGATGGATCCCGCGGGTGTAGGGGTACTCGCCCGGCCCCCCGAGCCGCGCCGACAGGTCGGCCGGGAGATCGGCCTCGGTGTAGAGCGGCTGGATCTCGATGCCGGAGTCGGTGAACCGGCGAGGGTCGTCGGGGCCGACGATCGGCGCGATCGTCCGGTGCTCGTCAGTTGTGGCCATAGGCGGCAGGTTACCCCTGGGACCGCTCCCCGGGACCCGCTACAGGACCTTCCAGAGGAACTCCTGCGTCCGCTTCTCACGGGGGTTGTCGAGCACCTGCTTGGCGGGTCCCTTCTCGACGACCACGCCGGCGTCCATGAACACGACGTTGTCGGCGACCTCGCGGGCGAAGCCCATCTCGTGAGTCACCACGATCATCGTCATGCCGTCGTGCGCGAGCTGGCGCATCGCGTCGAGCACGTCGCCTACGAGCTCGGGATCGAGCGCCGAGGTCGGCTCGTCGAACAGCATCAGCTTCGGCTGCATCGCCAGCGCCCGGGCGATCGCGACCCGCTGCTGCTGGCCGCCGCTCAAGGCGTTGGGGTAGGTGTCGAGCTTGTCCCCGAGACCCACACGCGACAGCAGCGTGGCGGCTCGCTCGCGCGCCTCCCCGCGCGGGGTCCTCAGCACCCGGAGCGGCGCGAGCGTGACGTTCTCGAGCGCAGTCATGTGCGGGAACAGGTTGAAGTTCTGGAACACCATCCCGATCTCCGCGCGCTTGCGGCACACGTCGGTCTCGCGCAGCTCATGCAGCTTGTCGCCCTCGTCGCGGTAGCCGACCAGCTCGCCGTCGACGGACAGACGCCCGGAGTTGATCTTCTCCAGGTGGTTGATGCAGCGCAGGAACGTCGACTTGCCCGAGCCCGATGGGCCAAGCAGGCACATCACCTCCCGGCGCTTGACCTCCAGGTCGATGCCCTTCAGCACTTCCAGGCGCCCGAAGCGCTTGTGCACGGCTTCGGCCTTGACCATCACCTCATTCAACCGAGACACCCCCGCCGCCGACCCATCCCGCCATCAGCCGCGCCTTCTCAGCGCGAGTGAAGCCCCGCGAGTAGCGCCGCTCGATGAAGTACTGCCCGACGTAGAGCACGCTGGTCATGATCAGATACCAGAAGCTCGCGACCATCAGCAGCGGGATCGGCTGGAAGTTGTTGTTGGCGATGTTCTCGGTGGCGAAGAACAGCTCCGCGTACGCGGTGACGCTGATCAGCGAGGTGTTCTTCAACATCGAGATCGTCTCGTTCCCCGTCGGCGGGATGATCACCCGCATCGCCTGTGGCAGCACGATCAGGCGCAGGGTCTGCAGGCGGCTCATCCCCAGCGACTGCGCCGCCTCGGTCTGACCCTCCGGCACCGCGAGGAAGCCCGCGCGGACGATCTCCGCCATGTAGGCCCCCTCGTTGATCGCCAGCGCCAGCAACGCGGCGACGAACGCCGTGATCACCTGATTGATGTGGGTGTAGTGGATGATGCTGGGCCCAAACGGCACGCCGAGCGAGATCCCCTTCGGCGGTGGGAACAGGTCGCTGATGTCGTACCAGAAGAAGATCTGGACGAGCAGCGGGGTCCCGCGGAAGAACCAGATGTAGAGCCACGACGCGCCGGAGATGATCGGGTTGGGCGAGAGCCGCATGATCGCGAGCGCGATCCCGAGCAGCACCCCGATCACCATCGACGCCACCGTCAGCTCGATCGTCGTCAGCATCCCGTGCAGCACCCGCGAGTCGAACAGATACTGGCCGAAGGTGTGCCACTCGAACGCCTTGTTGCTCGCGAACGAGCGGATGACCGACGCCGCGATCAGCAGCACGATCAGGGCCGCCACCCACCGCCCCGGGTGGCGGACCGGCACGGCCTTGATGTCTTCAGGCCGTGCCGTGTGCTGCTCGGGCAAGGTGGTGCTCATCCCTGAGCACGCACCTTATCCCGCAGCGCTCTTGCGAGCTAGCTGGTCGCGCCGTCGATCTTCACCTGGGCGGCCGGCAGCGCGCCGGCCTGGATCCCCCACTTCTGGAGGATCGACATGTACGTCCCGTCGCTCATCAGCACCTTCAGCGCGGCCTCGACGGCCTTGGCGAGACCGGGACCCTTCGGCAGCGCAAGCCCGTACGGAGCGGTGCCGTACGTCTGCCCGGTGATCTTGAACGCGCCGTTTGACTGCTTGACCTGGTAGGCCGCGACCGGCGAGTCGGCCATCGACACCTCCGCCCGGCCGCTGGACAGTGCGAGGTTGGCTGCCGTCTGCGTCGGGAAGACGAGCACGCTCACCTTCGGCTTGCCCGCCTTGGTGCACTTGCCGCTCTGGGCGGTGGCATCAGTCTGCTCGGTGGTCCCACTCTCGACGGAGACGGTCTTGCCGCAGAGATCCGCCAGGCCCGATACCTCGGTGCCGCCGGAGGCCTTGGTGAAGAACGACGTGCCGGCGAGGAAGTAGTCGACGAAGTCCACGACCTTCTCGCGCGCCTTGGTGTCGGTGAACGACGAGGCGCCCATGTCGTACTTGCCGCCGGTCAACCCGGGGATGATCGTGTCGAACGTGGCGTTGACGATGTTCGCCTTGAGCCCCATGACGCCGGCGAGCGCGTTGGACAGGTCCGCGTCCATCCCGATCACGGTGTGACCGTCGGGCCCGACGAACTCGTTGGGCGCGTAGCTCGCGTCGGCGGCGACGGTGAGCGTGCCCTTCGACTTGATCGAGGCGGGCACCAGCGCCTCCACCGCCGCGTTCGCGGCGGGCGCCGCGGCCGACGACGATGCCGCGGAGCTGGTGGCGGAGCTCGACGCGGGCGCGGAGCTCGAGCTCGACGACGACGAAGACGAGTTGCTGCTGCTACCGCAGGCCGCGAGCGCGACGACGCAGGCGAGCGCCAGCGTGGCGGCGATCCATTTCCTCATGAGCATGTAACTCCTTCTCAGTTGACCCCGGACTGGCGGGAGGAGCATAGGCAAACCGGCGCGCCCTCGCGGTCTCGTTAACGACCCGCAAACACAGGCCGCGCGACCACCGTCGCGTGCAGCGAGCCGCCGTACTGCTCGACGACCTCGAACCCGCTCGCGTGGAGCATGCCAGCCAGCGCGCTGCGGGTGATGCCCCACCACCACGCGCCGTAGTGCTGCGAGGGATCGAACTCGGTGGTGATCCCAACGGCGGTCGCGCCGGGGCGGGCGGACGCGTGCGCTTCGCGGTCGGCCGCGGCGAGCCCAGGGAAGAACACGCAGGCCTGCGAGAGGCCGGGCACCTCGGGGATCGTCTCGGTGGCGAGGATCAGCAGCTCGCCCGTGATCGCCCGCAGGCGCTGGAGCGTCAAGAGCGGGTTGGGCGCGTGGTAGAGCACGCCCGAGCACCAGACGACGTCGTGCACGGCCACCTCGGCAGCGACCGACGGGTCGTGGATGTCGCCCTGCACGAACCTGACCGCCGAGCGCCGCCGTGAGTGCTCGGCGAGGTATGCCGGCGAGGGCGCCATCAGGTCGAGCCCGGTGACGGCCGTCGCGCCTGCCTCCTCGGCCAGGAACGCGATCTCGCCGTCGACGCTCCACATGCAGCCGATGTCCGCGAAGCTGTGCCCAGGCGCGTATCTGCGGACCAGCTGGGCGCGCGGGCGCGGCGTGCGCCGCAGCCGGCCGCGCAGGCGTGCGGCGAGGATCCACGTCCGGGCGAGCAGCGGCACCGGCGCTGACACTAGCCTTTCATTCATGCAAGTGCGCGTGCGGCTGTTCGCGGGACTGCGGGAGCGGGCCGGCGCCGGCGAGATCGAGCTGGAGCTGCCCGAGGGGGCCCGCGTGCGCGACGCGCTCGCCCAGCTCGAGCGGCTGACGGGCGACGTCCCGGTGGTGATGGCCGTCAACCGGGAATATGCGCGCGGCGACGAAGCGCTGCACGCCGGCGACGAGCTCGCGCTGATCCCGCCGGTCTCGGGCGGGTCGCTCGGCGCGATGCACGTGCGCGTGAGCGACCAGCCGCTGGCGCTCGATCCGCTTCTCGAGCGCGTGCGCGACCCCCGCGCCGGCGCGGTCGTGAGCTTCGCCGGCGTCACCCGTGAGGTCGCCGAGCTCGAGTACGAGGCCTACGCCGAGATGGCCGAGCGGAAGATCGCCGAGATCGTGGCGGAGGCGATCGAGCGCCACGGCCTGTGCGCCGCGGCCGCGGAGCACCGGGTCGGGCGGGTGGCGCTGTCCGAGCCGTCGGTGCTGGTCGCCGCGTCCGCGCCCCATCGTGAGGAGGCATTCGCGGGCGCGCGGGAGATCATCGATCAGATCAAGGCGCAAGCGCCGATCTGGAAGAGGGAGGAGGGCGAGTGGGTGAGCGGCGTGACCCCGGACCAGCAGCGCTGAGAGCCCTACCCGCCGTGCACGAGCTCGCCGCCGAGCTCGACGCGCCGCACGCGCTCGCGGTCGCGGCCGCACGGCGCGCGATCGAGGAGCGGCGGGAGGCGCTGCGTCGCGGCGAGGCCCCGTCCGGGGATCTGGCCGGGCGCGCCAGGGAGCTGCTCGAGGCGGCGGACCGTCCGTCGCTGCGACGGGTGATCAACGCCACGGGCGTGATCGTCCACACCAACCTGGGGCGGGCGCCGCTGCCGGCGAGCGCGCGCGACGCTCTCAGCGAGATCGCGCTCGGGTACTCCAATCTGGAGCTGGATCTGGATGACGGCGCGCGCGGCAGCCGGCAGGCCCACGTCGAGGCGCTGCTGTGCGAGCTGACCGGAGCGGAGGCGGCGATGGTCGTCAACAACGGCGCCGCGGCGGTGCTGCTGGCGGCGGCGGCGCTCGCCGGGCGCGGTGGGGGAATCGCGGTATCGCGCGGGCAGTTGGTCGAGATCGGCGGCGGCTTCCGGATCCCGGAGGTGGTCGACCAATCGGGCGCCCGGCTGATCGAGGTCGGAACCACCAACCGCACGCGTCTGGGCGACTACCAGCGCGCGCTCGCCTCGGCGGATGTCGCCGCGATCCTGCGCGTACACCCTTCCAACTTCCGCACGGTGGGATTCGTGCACGACGTGTCGATCGAGGAGCTGTGCGCGCTCGACGTGCCGGTGATCGACGACGTCGGCTCGGGCGTGCTCGCGAGCGGCATCCCGGCGCTCGCCGACGAGCCTCCGGTCAGGCGCTCGGTGTCCGCCGGCGCCGCGCTCGTCTGCTGCTCGGGCGACAAGCTGCTCGGTGGGCCTCAGGCCGGGCTGCTCGTGGGCGTCGAGCGCGCCGTGTCGGCGGCGCGCGCCCACCCGCTCGCGAGGGCGCTGCGAATCGACAAGCTCTCGCTGGCCGCGCTGGCGGCGACGCTCGCCCTCTACCGGGATCCCGAGCGCTCACGGCGCGAGATCCCGGTGCTGGCGATGCTCGAGGCCGGAGAGGACGAGCTGCGCGCGCGGGCCGAGCGCCTCTGCGCCGGGATCGAGGACGCCGAGGTGATCCGCGGCGTGGCCAAGGTCGGGGGCGGGGCGCTGCCGCTGCTCGAGCTCGAGGGCCCAGTCGTGGCGCTGTCCGGGGATCCGGTGGCGCTCGCCGCGGCGCTGCGCGGTGGTGACCCGCCCGTGATCTGCCGGATCCACGATGGTCGCCTGCTGCTCGATCCACGCACGGTCGGCGACGAGGGGCTCGAGCCGCTGATCGAGGCGGTGGGGCGCGCAGCGACTCGATGAACGCCCCGCTCACGCTCGGCACCGCGGGCCTGAACGCCCCGCTGACGCTCGGCACCGCGGGCCACATCGACCACGGCAAGACGGCCCTGATCCGCGCGCTCAGCGGCGTGGACACCGATCGCCTGCCGGAGGAGCGGGCGCGGGGAATATCGATCGAGCTCGGCTACGCCTCGCTCGTGTTGCGGTCTGGCCGCCGGGTTTCGATCGTGGATGTCCCGGGGCACGAACGCTTTGTGCGAACGATGGTCGCCGGCGCCAGCGGGATCGACCTCTACCTGATGACGATCGCGGCCGACGACGGCGTGATGCCCCAGACCCGCGAGCATGCCGCGGTGCTGCGGGCGCTCGCGGTGCGGACCGGCGTGGTCGCGATCACGAAGTCCGACCTTGCCGATCCGGAGCCCGCGCTGCTGGAAGCGGCGGAGCTGCTCCCGGGCGCCGAGGCGGTCGCCGTGAGTGCGCGGACCGGCCACGGCCTCGAGGAGCTGCGCACGGCGCTGGAGCGCGCCGTCGAGGCGCTGCCCTCGCGCGCGGATCTGCCCGGCGCGCCCCGGCTGCACGTCGACCGCGTGTTCACGATCCGCGGCGCCGGCACCGTCCTGACGGGAACGCTGTGGTCGGGCCGGATCGCTCGCGGGGACGAGCTCGAGCTGCTGCCGAGCGGGCGCCGGGCGCGCGTGCGGGGCGTGCAGGTGCACGACGAGCCCGTCGAGGTCGCGCTCGCCGGCCAGCGGGTCGCCGTGAACCTGAGCGGCGTGGCGGTCGCGGAGGTGCAGCGCGGGGACCTCTTGACGAGCACCGAAGGCGGCCCCCGCTCCACCTACTTGATCGACGCCGAGCTCGGGTTCGAGGAGCGCGAGCCCGGCCCCGGGGACCGCGTCCAGGTCCACCACGGCACCCGCGAGACCGCGGCGCGCGCGGCCTGGCTCGGCGGTCCCTTCTGGCAGCTACGGCTCGAGGCGCCGCTGGTGCCGGCCCGCGACGATCGCCTGGTGATCCGGCAGATCGCGCCCCCGGACACGCTCGGGGGCGGGCGCGTGCTCGACCCACATCCGCGTAAGCATGGGCCTTCACGTGAGCTGCTGACCCGCCTGGAAGCGCTGAAACGCGGCGAGCCGATCCGATCGGAGCCTGCGGGATCCGCCGGTCTCGTCCCTCAGCGCAAGCCGCGTCCCGTGCTCACGCCGGAGGATCCCGGGAAACCGCTGTCCGAAGCGGCGATGCGCCTGGAGGAGCGGCTGCGGAACGCCGGCTTCGAGCCGCCGTCGGACGCCGATCTCGACGCCGCGGAGCTGGCCGCCCTGCGCTCCGCCGGCCGCGCGGTGCGGGTCTCCAAGACGCTCCACTACCACCCGGACGTGCTCGAGGACATCCGCCGCCGCGTGGTCGCGATCTCGAGCTCCAGCGGCGGGGCGATCACGATCGCCCAACTCCGCGACGAGCTGGCGACCTCCCGAAAGTTCGCACAGGCCCTGCTGGAGCACTTCGACGCCGAGAAGCTGACGATCCGCCGGGGCGACGAGCATTTCCTGCGGCGCGGGAGCATCTCGTAGGCAGGCGCAGCACGAGCGGACGGCCTTACGGCCGTTTACATATGTAGATTGCGGTCCATGGCCACCTGTCTGGTCACCGGCGGAGCCGGGTTCCTCGGCTCGCACCTCTGCGAGGAGCTGCTCCAGCGCGGCAACCGAGTCATCTGCGTGGACAACCTCGAGACCGGCTCGCTGGCGAACATCGAGCACATCCGCAGCAACGACTTCGTGCACCTGAACCTCGACATCATCGACCCGTACTTCGTCGATGAGCCTGTCGACTTCGTCTACCACCTCGCCTCGCCGGCGTCGCCGATCGACTACCTGCGCCTGCCGCTGCACACCCTGAAGGTGGGCTCATACGGAACCCACCACACGCTCGGGCTGGCCAAGAAGCACCGCGCGCGGTTCCTGATCGCATCCACCAGCGAGGTCTACGGCGACCCCCAGGAGCACCCACAGCGCGAGTCCTACTGGGGCCACGTCAACCCGATCGGTCCGCGCGGCGTCTACGACGAGGCCAAGCGCTACGCGGAGGCGCTGACGATGGCCTACCACCGCCAGCAGGGCGTCGACACCGCGATCGTGCGGATCTTCAACACCTACGGCCCGCGGATGCGCCCCCACGACGGGCGCGCGATCCCGACGTTCCTGCGCCAGGCGCTGCAGGACCGGCCGATCACGGTATTCGGAGACGGGTCGCAGACCCGGTCCTTCTGCTATGTGGCGGACGAGATCCGCGGGCTGATCGCGCTCTCCGAGTCGGGGTACCACAACCCGGTGAACATCGGCAATCCCGACGAGTTCACGCTGCTGGAGCTGGCGCAGGCGGTGATCGATGTGACCGGGTCGAAGTCGGAGATCATCTTCGAGGCGCTGCCGACCGACGATCCGCAGGTGCGCCAGCCGGACATCAGCCTGGCGCGGGAGATTCTCGGCTGGGAGCCGGCCATCGACCTGCGAGAAGGCTTGCGGCGGACGATCGAGGAATCGGGTGTGGAGGTGCTGGTGGGCGGATTCCGATAGCGAGATCGTGCAAATACGCATTTCGCCTAGCGCGGTGGCCCGGAACTTCGACCTCCCATTACCGTTTCAACCGCGTAGGGGATTCCATGACGTTCGCGAGAACAACCGCGTAGGGGATTCCATGACGTTCGCGAGAACAACGTGACGACTGGGCACAGACAGGTGGCGGGCCCGCTTCCAGGGGAGGCGGACCGGCCGCAGACAACCGAGAGACAGCACGCCGGGCCGGCAACCGGCGAGTCGCAGCGGCTCGGCGCACCGGCGCCGTTCGTGCTGCCCACAACCGCCCGCGACGTGCGCCGCCGGCGCCCGCCGCTGCTGTCGTTCCTGCTCCAGCTGGAGACGATGCGCAAGGTCGCCCGAGTCGCGTCGCTGCTGGTCCTCGACCTGTTCGGCATCACTGCGGCCCTGTTCACGGCGCTCGTGCTGAAGCTGGCGGTGCGCGGCGAGCTCACAGCCGCCGCTCCCTGGCGCGAGGCGAAGCAGTGGATCCCGTTCGCCTACCTGATCACGGTGCTGATGTTCGCGCGGGTGGACCTGTACGCCGATCGGCCACGCCGACCAGGGCTCGCGCGGATCACGGTCGCGCTGTTCCAGGGGACGGTGATCTCGCTGGTGTTCGCGCTCGCCAACGGCGACCACTTCTCGAGCTACTACGTGTTCTACGGCTCGCTGTTCTTCGCCACGGTCTACATCACGGTCCTGCGCGAGCTGCACCTGCGCGTCACGGGCTGGCTGCTGGAGCGAGCCGGGTACCGGCGCCGCGCGCTGCTGGTCGGCTCGGGCAAGCACATCGAGGAGGTGGCGCACGCGCTCGCCGGCGTGTCCCGCACACGAGTAGAGGTGGTCGGCTACATCTCGCTGTCGCCGCGGCCCCAGAACGGGCTGCGATCGCTCGGGCGCCTCGAGGATCTGCCTCGCGCGCTCGGACGCGAGCGCGTGCAGGAGGTGATCATCGCCGACCCCGACTTCCCGCAGGAGCGGGCCGTGGAGCTCGTGTCGCTGTGCCACCAGCGGGGCGTGACGGTCCACGTGGCGCCGACCACGATGGAGGTGCTGATCGACCGCGCTGAGTTCGTGCCGGGGCAGACCGTGCCGCTGTTCAAGCTGCGCCCGCCCGTCTTCGCCGGAATCGACTACGCGCTCAAGCGGAGCTTCGACCTGGTGATCGCGTCGGTCACCCTGGTGCTGCTGGCGCCGGTGCTGCTCGTGATCGCGGCCGCGGTCAAGCTCAGCTCGCGCGGGCCGGTGATCTACCGCTCGGTCCGCCCCGGGATCGCCGGCAAGCCGTTCGCGTGCTTCAAGTTCCGCACGATGCGCGCGCACGCCGAGCAGATCCAGGCCGACCTCGAGCCGCTGAACGAGCAGTCGGGCGCCCTGTTCAAGATCCGCGACGATCCGCGGCTGACCCGGGTCGGCCAGTTCCTGCGCCGCTTCTCGCTCGACGAGCTGCCTCAGCTGGTCAACGTGATCCGCGGCGAGATGTCGCTGGTGGGCCCGCGCCCGCTGCCGATGCGCGACTTCGAGCGGCTCGAGGAGTGGCACAAGAAGCGCTATCTCGTGCTGCCGGGGATCACCGGCCTATGGCAGGTCTCCGGCCGCGCCGAGCTCGACTTCGACGACCTCGTGCGGCTCGACTTCCTCTACCTCGAGCGCTGGTCGATCCTGCTCGACCTCTCGATCCTGCTCAAGACCATTCCCGCGGTGCTCTCACGCCGCGGCGCGTTCTGAGGATCGGCTCGCGCCGGACCGCCGCGCCACCGCGGTCATGATGTCGCCGGGGTTGAGGTAGACGCTGCGGTCTCCGACGCCCAGCGCGTCGACCAGACGCGGCAGCGCGCCGGCCCCGGGAACGCCGCTGCGCCTGAACCGATCAGCCGCGAACCGCAGGCTCACCCGCCGCCCAACCTTCGCGCAGTGGATCAGCTCGAACCCGCAGCGCGACAGCAGCTCCGACAGGGTGGCCCGCGAGAAGAAGTAGTAGTGCTCGGGCAGGAGCTGGCGCCAGCGCCTGGCGCCGACGCGAAACCAGAGGCAGTCGATCGTCGGAGTCTCGATCATCAGCACGCCCCCCGGCCGGAGCATCGCCGAGACGCGCTCGAGATCCGCGTGCGGCGAGGCGAGATGCTCGATCACGTGGAACATGGTGACCGCGTCGAAGCCGCCCGCAGGAGGTCTCAGGTCCGTGAGGGTCCCGGTCACGACGCGCTGTCCCCGGGACCGGGCCAGCGCCGCAGCGGTCGGCTCGATCTCGATCCCCGTAACGTCGAAGCACCGCCGAGCGGTCTCGAGGAACGCGCCCGTGGAGCAGCCGACGTCGAGCAGCCTGCCGCCGGCGAGGTGAGCGCGCAGCCGCTCCAGGCGCTCGCGCTCGACCCCGGCGCGCAGCAGCTGCTCGGCTCGCTCGACCTCCTCGCGCACCAGATCGAGCTGGCGGACGCGGTCCGCCAGGGCCGCGGAGCGCGCGGCGTCGACCCCCGTGAACGTGTAGTCGACCCGCCGGCGCCCGACGTAGAGGAGCGAGCATGCCCGGCAGCGCACGAGCGGCCCGTCGAGCCGCGGGGACTCGAACAGCAGCAGCGGCTCTGAGCTTCCGCACAGATCGCACGGCATGAATGGCCGACCCATCCAGGTGTGACTCTAAATATGCTCTCGCCGGGATGCCACCGACCGACCGATTCGTGATCAGCTTCGCGGCGGAGCCGCCGCAGGAGGCGCTGCCGTATGGGCGCTGGTCGGACACCCTCAGCAACCACTTCCTCGCGGCCGTCCGCGAGATGGACACCGAGGGCGAGGAGATCGGCGAGGCCGGCGAGATCCGCTGGTTCCCGGATCGCTCCTACGGCGGGCGGACGTTCGTGCCGGCGATCGCTCGCACCGCCGGCGGGTTTGAGCTGTTCGGATTCGTCTCTTTCACCGAGCACTCGGGCGGCCCCAGTGACTTCGACGCACGCGCGGACTTCACCTCCGAGCTCGCGGAGAGCAACCCGGAGTGGAAGCTCGACCTCAACGACGACGTGATCGGGACCTGGCGCGGAGAGCAGGGAAACGTCGCCGACATGACGCTCGTCTGGGGCGTCCCGCTGATCCCGGGCGGCGCGGTCGTCACCGCCGAGCTCGCCAACCTCGCGGTCGATCAGTGCGAGCTGATCGACGACCGCTTCACGCTGGTCGCGCCCGACAACTACCGCTCCGACTACCTCGAGATCAAGCTCTGGAGCGCTCGCGGCCAGGAGCTGGCGCGCGAATCGCTCTACGTCGAAGACGGAGAGGAAGAGGAGGGCGAGGACGGCGGCGAGGAGGAGTAGCCGGGCGCGCCGTTGCGCCCCGCGGTGAGCGCCACCGGCAGGCGGAGCCTCACCTCCTCCTCCGTCAGCGGGTAGTGGCAGGCAGCGATCGTGTGGTTGCCCTTGTCCTCGAACGCGGGCTCCTCCTCCGAGCAGCGGGCCTGCGCCTTGGGGCAGCGCGTGTGGAAGCGGCAGGCCCGCGGCGGGTTGGCCGGACTGGGGACGTCGCCGGTGAGCAGCTGGCGCTCGCGGCGACCGCCGAGCGGATCGGGCACCGGCACCGCCGAGAGCAGCGCGCCGGTGTATGGGTGGCGCGGGAAGCTGTAGAGCGAGTCGCTCGGGGCGAGCTCCACGATCTTCCCCAGGTACATCACCGCGACCCGGTCGCACATGTGGCGTACGACGCTCAGGTCGTGGGCGATGAAGATCAGCGTCAGGCCCATGTCGCGCTGCAGGCCGCGCAGCAGGTTCAGGACCTGGGCCTGGATCGAGACGTCGAGCGCGGAGACGGGCTCGTCGGCCACGAGCAGCTTCGGTTCGAGCGCGATCGCGCGCGCCACGCCGATCCGCTGCCGCTGGCCACCGGAGAACTCGTGCGGGTAGCGGTTGTAGTGCTCGGGGTTCAGGCCGACACGGTCCATCAGCTCCTGGACGCGCTTCTTGCGATCGCCCTGCTCGGTGAGGAGATTGTGGATCGCGAACGGCTCGGCGATGATCGTGCCGACCGTCTTGCGCGGATTGAGCGACGAGTACGGATCCTGGAAGATCATCTGCATCTCGCGGCGCAGCGTCTTCAGCCGCCCGCCGCTGACGCGCGTGATGTCCTCGCCGTCGAACAGGACCTCGCCGCCCGTGGGCTCGAGCAGGCGGACCAGCAGTCGCGCGGTCGTGCTCTTGCCGCAGCCGGTCTCCCCGACGATCCCGAGCGTCTCGCCGTGGTTGACCTCGAAGGACACGTCATCGACCGCCTTCACGGCGCCGATCTGGCGCTGGAAGATGATCCCGGTGGTGATCGGGAAGTACTTGACCAGGCTGCGCACCTGGATCAGCGGCTGGCCGTTCACGGCCGTGGTCACGCTCCCACCTCGGGAACCGCCGCCTGCGCGACCGGCGCGGCCCCGGCCAGCTCGCGCAGCTCGCCGGGCTCCTTGCCCTCCTGCAGTCCGCGCCAGATCCGCGCTCGGACCGAGCTCGGCAGCAGGCAGGCGACCTCGTGCCCGGTCTGCTCCTCGACCGCGACCAGCCGCGGATCGGCCCTGCGGTGCGCTTCCTGGACGTACGGGCAGCGCGGGTGGAAGTGGCAACCGGAGGGCCGGTTGATCAGGCTCGGCGGGCGGCCGGAGATCGGGACGAGCTCCTCGTGGCGATCGGTGTCCAGGCGCGGGATCGACTTCAACAGGCCCCAGGTGTAGGGGTGCTGCGGGGCGCCGAAGATCTGCTCGGTGGTCCCGCGCTCGACGATCCGGCCGGCGTACATGACCCCGATCTCGTCGGCGATCTCGGCGACCACCCCGAGGTCGTGGGTGATGATGATCACCGCCATCTTCAGGCGGCTCTGGAGTTCCTCGATCAGCGCCAGGATCTGGGCCTGGACGGTGACGTCGAGCGCCGTCGTCGGCTCGTCGGCGATCAGCAGCTTGGGCTCGTTGGCGAGCGCCATCGCGATCATCGCGCGCTGGCGCATGCCGCCTGAGAACTCGTGCGGATACTGGTTCACGCGGCGCGAGGGGTCGGGGATCCCGACCAGCTCCAGCAGCTCCACGGCGCGGTCGCGGGCGGTCGCCTTGGAGACGTCCTGATGAGTGCGCACCGCCTCGATCAGCTGCGTGCCGACCTTGTAGAACGGATGCAGCGACGAGAGCGGATCCTGGAAGATCATCGCGATGTCGTTGCCGCGGATCCGGCGCAGCTCCTCGCCCGAGGTCGTCAGCAGGTCCTTGCCCTCGAACACGATCCGGCCGGAGATGCGCGCGTTGCGAAGCCGCGTCAGCCCCATCGTGGTCAGCGAGGAGACGGTCTTGCCGGAGCCCGACTCGCCGACGATCCCCAGCGTCCTGCCGGAGTCGACACCGTAGGAGATGCCGTCGACGGCGTGCACGATCCCGTCATCGGTGACGAACTCGACCCGCAGGTCCTCGACCTCGAGCAGCCGGCTCACGAGTAGCGCACCCGCGGATCGATGAACGCGTAAGCGATGTCGACGATCAGGTTCATGATGACGATGAAGAACGCCCCGATCAGAACGGTACCTTGGATCATCGGCAGGTCGCCGTTGAGAATCGCGTCGTAGGAGAGCCGGCCGATCCCGGGGATGCTGAACACAGTCTCGACGAGGATCACCCCGCCGAGCAGCACGCCGATGTCGACGCCCGCCGCGGACACCAGCGGCGTGATCGCGGCGCGGATGCCGTGGCGCACGATCACCTTGCGCTCGGGCACGCCCTTCGCGCGCGCGGTCCGGATGTAGTCCTCCGACATCACCTCGATCAGGTTCCCGCGCAGCAGCCGCGCGTAGATCGCGGCAAACGAGGCCGCGAGCACCAGCCAGGGCATGATCAGCGCGGTGAACCACTTCGCCGCGTCCTGGCTGATCGGCACATAGGCGCCTGCGCCCGGGAACACATGGAACCTGCCGATGTCCGAGGCGAACAGGAAGAGCACCAGCAGCCCGAGCCAGTACGGCGGCGCCGAGATCGCGACGAGCGCCGCGCCCATCGTCGCGCGGTCGAACCGCGACCTGCGCCTGACCGCCGAGATCGTCCCGATCATGATCCCGGTCGCCAGCCAGATCACGGCCGCGCCGATCGCGAGCGAGATCGTGGCCGGCAGGCGGCTGAAGATCATTCCCTTGACCGAGCTCTGGTACTGGTAGCTGTAGCCGAAGTCGAAGTGCAGCACCAGCGCCTTCATGTAGTCGTAGTACTGCACGTACCACGGGCGGTCGAGCCCGAGGCGGTGCTCGATCGACTTGATCAGCGCCGCCGTCGGCTGGTGGCCGGCGCGCAGCAGCGCCGGGTTCGCGGACGGCAGCAGATAGAAGATCACGAAGGTGACGAAGCTCACCCCGAAGAGGAGCAGGATCACCCACAACAGCCGTCGGATTATGTACTTGGTCATGGCCCGGAGTCCACAGCGCTGAGGCCCGCCGCCCCGGTGGCGGCGGGCCTTCGCGCGTCAGTGTCTGACTACCGTCGTCTCCTTCGCCGCTAGCTCACCCAGCTGTTGGTGAAGTCCCAGCTGTTGGCGTTGAACGCCCACAGCACTCCGTGGACGTTCTTCGAGGCGAAGTTGACCTCGTTGTCCCACAGCCACGGGATGTAGAACGCCTGGTCGGTGACCTCGTCGTCGAGCTTGCCCCAGGCGGCCGCGCGCTGAGTGGGATCGATGATCTCCTCGGCGGCGTTCATCTGTGCGTTGAGCGTCGGGTCGTTGGCCTGCGCCGTGTTGGTGTTGCCGACCGGCACGATGTTCTTCCCGTTGAAGACCGGGTCGATCATCGACTGGGAGTCGTAGAAGTCCTTGCCCCAGCCGAGGGTCGGGCAGATCGCCACCTTCGCCTTGGGCACGAGACAGAACTTCGACAGCACGGTCGCATGCGGGATTTCGCGGAAGTTCAGCTTGAAGCCGAGCTGCGCGATCTCGCTCTGGAACGCCAGCGCCGTGTTGGCCGCCGGCGGCTCGTTGTCGGCGATCGTGAGGATCGCCGGTCCGGTGTACTTGCCGCTCGGGTAGCCGGCCTTCTTCATGTACGACTCGGCCAGCGCCAGGTTGCCGTTCGGGTTGGACTCGAAGTCGTAACCCGGACCCGCAACACCGCCCGCCTGCGCGAAGCCGGGCATGCCCGGCGGGATGAAGTGGGTGGCGATCGTTCCGAGCGTCGGGCCACCGCGGGTGAGCCGCAGCGCGGTCTTGTCGATAACCGCCGCGATCGCCCGCCGGACGTCGACGTTGTTCAGCGGCGGGATCGTCGTGTTCAGCGAGATGTAGCGGTTGCCGTCGCTCGGCGCGATCAGGAACTGGCTCTTCTGCGAAGAGGTCAGCCCCTGCTGCAGGATCGAGGTCGGCGGCGCGGCGTAGTCGCCGCTGAACATGCTGCTTCCGGCCAGCGTCTCGCGAGCGGCGACGGTGATGTCGTACTCGCCCTTGAACACGATCGAGTCCAGGTAGGCGTGCCGCAGCGAATCCGTGGACGCCTGCCAGCTCGGGTTACGCACCAGGACCAGGTTCTTGCCCGGCGAGTAGCCGGACGCCGGGATCGTGCCCGTTCCGGCACCCTGGATCATGTACGGCCCGGTGAACACCTCGTGCTGTCCGTAGCTCGAGGTCGCGCCGCTGTCGTACTTGGCCGCGTAGCTCTGCGGCACCGGTGTGGTGCACGGCAGCGACAGCGCGTTCGCGTCCGCCAGCACGCCCACCGGCACGCTCGTGTTGATCACCAGCGTGGTGTCATTGGGCGTCTGCAGGCCGGCGTCCATGTTCGGCAGCTTCGTCGTCGGAGCGGCGGGAGCGCCGACGATCTTCGAGTAGTAGGCCTCGGCGTAGCCGTTGCCGACCCCCGCCAGGAAGCAGCGCTCCATCGCGTACTTGAAGTCCTTGGAGGTGACCGTCTGGTTCTGAAGCGGCGGGCTGTACTTGATGCCGCTCTTGATCGTGATCGTCAGCTTCTTGCCGCCGTTGGAGATCACCGGCATCGCGCTCGCCAGGTCCGGGACCGGATTGGTGCCGGTGTCGCTGAACGAGTACAGCTGGCGCTGGGTCGGCTGCGTGATGTCCGAGTAGTCATCCTGGTAGTACCAGTAGCCCGGATCCAGGCTGTCGATCCCGCCCGCGGTCCACAGGATCGTCGCTGTCCCGCCCATCTTCGGCGTGCCGCTCGGGCCGCTCGTGCTGCTCGACCCGGTGCTGCTGGCGCTGCTCGAGCTCGAGCTCGAAGCCGCATGCCGCCGCCGCGATCGACGCGAGACCGAGCACGGCGATCAGCAGCGCGTACCTCCTCAATCTGCTCATACCCACCCTTTCAGTGGTCGACGTCATCCGTTACCTCCTACTCCTCCGTAATGCCTAATTGGTCGCTGCCTTGGGATGCAGCGCGTCCTGGAGCCCGTCGCCAACGAGGTTGAACGCGAGCACCGTGATCAACAGTGCGGCCCCGGGGAAGACCATGTACCACCACGCGGTGTTGTAGATCGAGGTCGCGTCCGCGAGCATCGCGCCCCAGCTCGCGGTCGGTGGCTGGATCCCGGCGCCGAGGAACGACAGGGCCGCCTCGAACAAGATGTTCTGAGGGATGATCAGCGTCGAGTAGACGATGATCGGGGCGACCAGGTTCGGAAGGATCTCCCTGAAGATGATGCGGGTGTTCGACGCTCCCAGCGAGCGCGCCGCCTCGACGAACTCCTTCTCGCGCAATGACAGCACCTGCCCGCGGACGATCCGGGCGATATAGGTCCAGTTGACGAACGCGATCACGAAGATCACGACGACGAGTCCGGGCTTCAGCAGGCCACCGAGGCAGCCGTGACCGAGCGAGCACGCCGCCGCGATGCCGAGCGCGAGCAGCAGGATCGGGAACGCCAGCAGCAGGTCGATCAGGCGCGAGATCGCCATGTCCACCCAGCCCCGGTAGAAGCCGGCGACCATCCCCAGGGTCACGCCGACGATCATCGACAGGCCGGTCGCGACAAAGGCGACCAGCAGCGAGATCCGCGCTCCGTAGAGAACGCGCGCGAACACGTCGCGGCCGAGCGGGTCAACACCGAACAGGTGCTGAGCCGACGGCCAGAAGCTGGCCGCGAGCACGATCGCGACCACGATCGAGAGGCCGCCGATCACGAGCGGGGCGCGCCGGCGCACCCGCCCGGACGGCAGCGCCGAAGCGGCCAGGGCGAGCAAGACCCCGACCAGCAGCACGATGAACGGCCACAGCGCGTTGTGCGAGGGCCCGGTCGGGCCGCCGAACTGGTTCATCGGCCCCTGGGGCGCGGACTGCAGGTTCTGGAGGTCCGGTCCCGGTGCGCCGACGAGGCTGTCGATCACCGGCGCGAGGAGCGCGACCAGGATCATCGCGACGATCACGCCGAGCGACACCAGCGCGACGCGGTCCTGGCGGAAGCGGCGCCAGAACAGCTCCAGCGGCGAGCGCGCGGCGATCTCGGCGACGGGTTCTTCGAAGCCCGCCTCGGCCGCGGCTTCCGCGGCCAGCAGGATCTCAGGTGCGCCGACGCTCATGGCTCAGTGGAGCCCATTCTCATTAGCGACCCAGAATTCCGCACCCAGCGCTGGATCCCTCCTCCTCCATGAGGACGCTGCATACCACAACCGCAACGCGCTGTCACGCCGCCCTAACCCGCTCCCAATGAACTCCGAGGCGGCGGATAACCTCCGGGCCGTGGCCCTCGTAGCTCAATGGATAGAGCACGCGCCTCCTAAGCGCGGGATGCAGGTTCGATTCCTGCCGGGGGCATCCCGTGGGGACTCGCGCGGCCCCGAGATTGGGCGCTTCCCCGCTAATGCGCCGTTTAGCTCGCCCCTGCTACCGTCCGCGCCTCCTCGTGTCTGAGAGCACGCTAGAAGCACCGCCGATCGCGGAGCCCGCCGCCCCGGACCGCGCGCCCGCATCCGAGCCCGTCCCCTGGACGCTTCGCCAGTTCATGCGCGAGCACCCGTGGTGGTCGGTCACGGCCGTGCTGATCGTGATCTCGGGCCTCTTGATCCTGTACGCCGGCACACGCCCCAGCTACGACGCGTATGGCTGGATGGTGTGGGGCTATCAGACGCTGCACGGCACGCTCGACCTCGGCGGCGCCCCCTCGTGGAAGCCGGTGCCGTTCCTGTTCACCGTCCCCTACGCGGTGTTCGGTCACTACCAGCTGTGGATTTGGATGCTCACCGCCGCGGCCGTCGCGCTCGCGGGACCGGTGTTCGCCGGCCGGATCGCCTTCCGCCTCACCGCCGCCGATGCGCCGCGAGACGAAGCCGCCGCGATCGCACGGTATGCCCCCTGGGTGGCGGCGGTGTTCGCGGGTGTGGCCGTGCTCGCGATCCAGGACTACGCGCACTACATCCTCAGCGCGCAGTCGGATCCGATGATCGTCACCTTCGTGCTGGCGGCGATCGACATGTGCATGATCGGGCGCTATCGCTGGACGCTCTTCCTCGGCGTGCTGAGCGCGCTGGGCCGGCCGGAGGTGTGGCCGTTCCTGGGGCTGTTCATGATCTGGGCCTGGTTCCGCGTCCCCGGCATCCGCTGGTGGCTCGCCGCGGGCGTGTTCGCGATCGCGTTCATGTGGTTCGGGATCCCGTGGATCACCAACGGCCGCCCTGACATCGCCGGGCAGCTCGCGCAGGCATCCCCGCGCGCGCTCAAGCACAACCGGCTCTCCGGGACGCTCGGGCGATTCACCGGGAACGAGTACCTCCCCGTCTGGATCGCCGCGGTCGGCGCCGCCGCCTGGGCCGCCTACCGGCGCCGCTACGCCGTCCTGGCCCTTGCGGCGATGCTCGTGATCTGGGCGATCGTCGAGGTCGCGTTCGCCTACCACGGCTGGCCCGCGCTGCCGCGCTACATGTTCGAGGCCGCCGGGATCGCCAGCGTCGTCGCCGGCGTCGGCCTGGGCTGGGCGCTGCTCGAGCTGCGCGGCGGGCGCTTGCGCCTGCCGCAGTGGGCCGGCGCGGTCGTCGCGGGGATCCTGGTCGTGGCGTTCATCCCCGGCGTGGTCTCGCGCTTGCGAACCGAGCACAAAGACCTTCAGCACGAGCGCAACCGCACCCACCAGATCACGCTGCTGGCGACGACCACGACCCTGATCGGTGGCACGCATCACGTGCTCGACTGCGGACAGCCGGTGACCGACGTCGCGTACGTGAGCTCGCTGGCCTGGCTGTATCACCTCGACGTCGGCTACGTGGGCGGCTTCCAGCAGCACGTCGAGGGGGCCGAGCTGCGCAACAAGTCGCTGCCGAAGGTGCTGTTCAGGCCGCTGGCGCGCGGCGGGTGGAGCGTGCTGCCGTGGCACACCCGGGCAAGCCAGGTGGGCGCCTGCCACAACGTGCACGCCGCGCTGATCCAGACGCCGTCGCACCCGAACGGCGTGCTCAAGCGCCTGTAGACAGTGGCCACGGTCGGCGAGCAACCGGTCGCCACGCCCGATCGCAGGGACGCCCAGGCGCCCGGACCGCGGGCGCTCGAGCTCGCGCGCCGCTATCCGGCGGCGATCGTCGCGGTCGTGCTGCTGGCGCTGGCGACGGCGCTCGTGCTGTGGGCGCGCACGCGGCCGGGGTTCGATCCCTACGGCTGGCTGGTCTGGGGCCACCAGACGGTCGCCGGCAACCTCAACACGAACGCCGCGCCGTCGTGGAAGCCGCTCCCGTACCTGTTCACCGCGCCCTACGCGCTGGCCGGCCACTACGAGCTGTGGCTGTGGATGATCACCGCGACGGCGATCGCGCTGAGCGGCGTCGTGTTCGCCGCCCGGATCGCCTACCGGCTGACCCCGGTCGAGCCCGAGCGCCGGTACGCCGCGCTGATCGCGGGCGCGTTCGCGGGGCTCGCGGTGCTCGGGATCACCGACTACTCGCACTACATCCTGAGCTTCCAGTCGGACCCGATGATCGTCTCGCTGACGCTCGGGGCGATCGACTGCCACCTGTCGGGCCGGCCGCGCTGGGCGTTCGTGCTCGGGGCCCTGGCGGGCCTCGGGCGCCCCGAGGTCTGGCTGTTCCTCGCGCTCTACTCGATCTGGGCCTGGCGCGCGATCCCCTCGATGCGCGCGCTGATCGCGGGCGGCTGGGTGGTGATGGTCGCCCTGTGGTTCGGGATCCCCGCGATCACCTCGCGCAGCCCGTTCGTCGCCGGCTCCAACGCGCTCGGCTCGGGCCGGCGCCTGCAGTCAAACCAGGTGTTCGGGACGATCGGCCGATTCCTCGACATGAACGCGGCGCCGCTCGATGTCGCGGGCGGGCTGGCGATCGCCCTGGCCATCTGGCGCCGGGACCGGACGATGCTCGGGCTCGCGGCGATCGTGGTCATCTGGGTCGTGATCGAGGTGGCGTTCTCGCTGCACGGCTGGCCAGGGCTCCAGCGCTACATGTTCGCGGCCGGCGGCGTACTGGTGGTGCTCGCGGGAGTGCTCGTCGGACGGCTCCTGGCCGAGCTGCCGCGCACCAAGATCGCGGCGGGATGGGCCGGCGAGCTGATCGTCGCCGTGCTCGTGCTGAGCCTCCTGCCGGCGGCGATCTCGCGCGCCCACACCGAGCACAAGGACCTTCGCGTCCAGCGACTGCGCACGAAGACGATCAACCTGCTGACGGGCACGATCGACCGGCTCGGCGGCGCCGGTCGCTTCTCCGCCTGCGGGGAGCCGCTGACCAGGCTCGAGTACCAGACGATCCTCGCCTGGAACCTGCACTTCAACGTGGCCAAGGTCGGCTACAAGTACGGCGAGGCGATCCGCTCAGACCGCCCGATCGTGCTGTTCACCCCGATCCCCCACGCCGGCGCCGGCTGGATCGTCAAGGCGGTGCACCAGCGCGCGGCGTCCTGCCAGACGCTGCCTCACTAGCTGTTCGGGTGCGTGCATGCACGCACCCGCCGGCCCGCACATGTGCGGGCCGGGGCCGGCGCACATGTGCGCCGGCCTTCCCTACCTATCCGGCCTGTCGGGGTAGACCTCGTCGATCGTGGTCAGCGTCAGGTATGGCGCCTGCGCGGCCCGCTCGATCGCCTCGCCACCGCCGGCGAGCCGGTCGCAGATCGCGAGCACGCCGCAGATGCTCAGCCCCTCGCCGCGAAGCGCCTCGAGCGCGCGGATCGTCGAGCCGCCGGTGGTGACCACGTCCTCGACCAGCATGCAGCGGTCCCCGGGGCCCAGCTCCGGCCCCTCGATCCGCCGGCCGAGGCCGTGCTGCTTGGCCTCCTTGCGCACGAAGAACGCCTTGACGTCGGCGCCGCCGGCGAGCGCCGCGCACGCGATCGGGTCGGCGCCCATCGTCATCCCGCCGACGGCGGTCGCCTCCCAGTCGCGCGCCTGGGCCGCGACGAGCTCCGCGAGCGCGGTGAAGCCCTCGCGCATGAGGATCGCGCGCTTGGCGTCGATGAGGTACTGGGCGGTGCGCCCGCTCGAGAGCACGACCTCGCCGATCACGAGCGCGTGCTCGCGCAGCTCTGAGAGCAGCCGCTCCCGCGGCTCAGTAATAGGTGTCGACCCAGTCGCCGTAGGTCAGCCAGTTGAAGATCGAGATCGCGTCCACGATCGGGACGCGCATGCATCCGTGGCTGGCCGGATAGTCGGGGGCCGGGTTGTATCCGTGGATCGCGTAGCCGCCGATGAAGAAGCTCGAGTAGTACATCCCGTCGGGCAGGTAGCCGGGCACCCGGTAGTAGACCTGGAAATCGCCCAGGATCGTCGGGGTCGAAGGCTTGCCGGAGCTGATCGGGTAGATCTCCCGGACCTTGGAGCCGTTGATCAGCGCGAGGACCTGGAGCGAGAGGTTGCCCTCGGCGTGCGAGCCGTGGCTGGGGAAGCGGACGTGGAAGGCGCCGACGCCATCGAGCAGCCGCGTGATCGTCCCGGCGTCGAGGTTGGTGTTGCCCTCGCCCCAGCCGAGCAGGCGGTGGTAGGCGTTCAACGCGAGCTGCGTGCCCTGGTCGAACACGCCTGTCTGCGGGATGTAGATGTGCAGCGCCGCGAGCCGCTGCTGGATCAGCTGCACGAACTCGCCGTTGCCGGCGTTGGCGTCGAGCGCGGCGAAGCGCCGGTGCGCCTGGAAGAACAGCATCTTGCTGTTGCGCGCATGCTGGATCTCGACGGTGACGAGCCCGCTGGAGGGCGCCCACAGTCCCTCGGTGAACTTGCCGTACCAGCCCGAGCGCGAGCGCTTGACCCGCAGGCGATCGGTCTTGATCACCCTGCTGCCGAGGTACACCTTGACGTTCACCCACTGGCCGGGCACGTAGGGCGTGACGACGCCGCCGACATGCACCCAGCGGTTGGGGACGGTGACCGCGTTGCCGCCGAGGTAGAAGGCGTGATCGAGATAGAGCTTCATCGAGCCCTTCGCCGCGGGCGCCGGCTTGGGCGGCGTCGTGCTGGTCGAGGTGGTGCTCGTCGTGGTGGTGGCCGTGGTCGTCGTGACCTTGGCGATCGTGGCCGTCGCCGTGTCCGAGCTCGCCATCGCGGCAGGGGTGAACGCCGCGATTGCCAGCAGCGAAGAGACCAGCGCGCCCGCCAACGAGACCCGACCGTGGACCATTAGCGGGAAGTAAATCAGTCTGCGCGGCCGCGCGGCGGTTCGTCTGAGGCGAGGCATCGTCCCGCGAACGTATCGGCCACGCGCGTGGGCGACATGAATGGGATGGTGGGCGGCTGACTCAGGCAGGTTGCCGTGAGCGCGGTGCGAGGGGGCCAGTGACCGCGGCGATCGCCAGCCCGCAGCCCGCCATCAGGGCGAGGATCTGGCCGAGGGTCCAGTGGAACTCGGTGATGCCGAGCGCGAGCACGTTGTTGATCGAGTGCAGGGCGATGCACGGATACAGCGATCCGGTGCGCCAGCGCACGATGCACAGGACGAACCCGAGGAACGCCAGCGGGACCAGGTACTCGGCGGGGGCCGAGCCGGCGTGGGCGAGCCCGAACAGGATCCCCGTCAGCACCGCGGCGACCCAGACGCCGAGCTCGCGCGAGCCGACGGTGATCCGCAGCTTGCGCAGCGCGCCGAAGATGAAGCCGCGGAAGAACAGCTCCTCGCAGATTGGCGCGACCACGCAGACGAAGATCGTCACCGCGATCGCGGCGCTCGTGCTCGCGTGCACCCCGAGGTCGGAGGGGAGCTTGTCCGGCGGGTGCTTGGGGATCAGCGCGCCGTACACGAACGAGAACACGTAGTAGCCGACGCCCGAGAGGACGACGGCGCCGATCGCCGTCTTCGCGGTCAGCCGCCTGAACCCGAACACGCCGGGACCGCGCGCGCCGAACACCCGCGCGAACGTGACCGCGGCCGCGACGAACGAGAGGTCGAACAGGTAGTTGTTGATGATGTTCACGCTGGCCGGAGGGCTGCTGAGGCTGGCGCCGTTCGCGTGGCTGATGACGGCCGGCACGACCGCCACCAGCTGCGCGATCACGAAGCCCCCGACGAGCGCGGCCGGCGCAGTCCACGCGGGCCACGGCGGCTCGTCTCGCTCGCGCCGCACCGGCGCCTCGGGCAGCTCGGTGGACGGGACGGTGTGCATCGCCAGCTGACTTTAGAGCTGGGAGAGGTCCGCGATCGTCCGCACTCCGGCTGGCCCCGGCGATCCGTCGCGCCTGACCAGCACGGGCTCGATCCCGGCGGCCCGCGCGCCCGCCACGTCCTCCTCGAGGCTGTCGCCGACGTGGATCGCGTCGCTCGCCGACGCTCGGGCCAGCTCGAGTCCCCGCTCGAAGATCGCGCGCGCCGGCTTGCGCGCGCCGGCCTGCGCGGAGGTGATCACGCCGTCGAGCAGCGGGGCGAGCTCGAGCCGCGCCAGCACGTCGGCCAGCGAGACGTCCCAGTTGCTGACCACCACGACGCGCTGCCCGCGCTCGCGCGCGCAGCTGAGGGCCGGCTGCGCGTCGGGGAACGCGCGGAAGCGAAGCGCCGCGAGCAGCGCCTCGGTCAGGGAGTCGGCGTCCAGCGCGCTCAGGCGATCCGAGGCCGGCAGCGCCGCGCGCATCGCCTCGGCGCAGCGGCCGCGCAGACGCGCCAGGCTGGCGGCGCCGCGGCCCTCGTCGAGATGCGCCCGGTAATAGGCGATCTCGGCGCGGAGCGCGTCGTCGGCCTGCTCGCGGCTGACCTCGATCCCGAAGCGCCGCGCCAGCTCCTCGCGCAGGTGCGGCGCGGGGGGCTCGAGCTCGACCAGGGTTCCGAGCGCGTCGAACAGCACCGCCGCGGGCCGGGCAGCGTCTTGCATGCTCGGCGAGTCTCGCAGGACCGTGACCGGGGGAGCCGAAACCCCCTGCTGGGTACACTTGTGGGCCGGAATCCGCCCGGGTGGACGCCCGCGCATCACGCAATTCACAGATGAGCCGACGCGATCGACAGCGGCGCCGACAGCGCCACCGCGGGCACCCGGTCAAGCGGGTGGTCCTGATGTCGGGCATGCTCGCGGTGTGCGGAGCGGCGCTCGCGGCGATGGCGGTCGTCGGCTGGGTCGTGGCGGTTGCCGATTCGGCGCCGAACCTCACGCAGCTGACCCCGAAGGACCCCAACCCGCCGTCGGAGATCTTCGCGGCCAACGGCTCCCTGCTCGGCTACATCCACTCCGACCAGCTCTACACCTACGTCGCGCCGCGCCAGATCCCGAACAGGCTCAAGCGGGCCACGGTCGCGATCGAGGACCGCCGCTTCTGGCAGCACGGCGCGCTGGACTACCAGGGCATCCTCCGCGCTGGGATCAAGGACCTCTTCGGCCAGGGCAACGGGCTCCAGGGCGCATCGACCCTGACGATGCAGCTGGTCGACAACAAGTACATGCCGGCGAACATCAAGGGCCACCACAACCTGCGCTACAAGATCATCCAGGCGAAGCTCGCGCAGCAGCTCGAGAGCAAGCACTCCAAGAGCTGGATCCTCAACACGTACCTGAACGACGTTCCGTACGGCAACGTCAACGGCGCCGAGGCGATCGGCGTCGGGGCCGCGTCCGAGATGTTCTTCGACAAGCCCGTGTGGAAGCTCGACCTCGCCCAGGAGGCGCTGCTCGCCGGCCTCCCGCAGGCACCGTCCGAGTACAACCCGTTCATCTATCCGGACTTCGCCCGCCAGCGGCGCCAGCAGGTGCTCCAGGCGATGGCGAAGTCGCACTACATCACCCAGGACCAGGCGGACTCCGCCGCCTCGGAGCCGCTCCAGATCGAGCACAACACGCTCTACACGGTCCGCCAGCAGCCCTACGTGTACGACTACGTCGAGCAGCAGCTGATCAAGAAGTTCGGGGTCAACCAGGTCGAGAACGGCGGGCTCAAGGTGTACACGACGATCGACCTGGCCAAGCAGGCCCAGGCCGAGCAGGCGATCCTCAGCCACGAGGGCGGCGCCAACCTCTACGCGCAACCGGGGGCAGCGCTCGCTTCGGTCGATGCCGCCACCGGGCACATCCTCGCGCTCGCGAACTCCTCGACCTACCAGCAGACCAACTTCGACTTCGCGGCCAACGCGCACCGCCAGCCGGGCTCGGCGTTCAAGATCTTCGCCCTGATGACGCTGATCCACGACTACGACGGCGACCCGGATCAGACCTACTACGTCTCGAAGTTCCTGCCGGCGGGCTGGCTACCCGCCGATCCGAACTGGTCCGTGCACACCGCCGAGGAGACCTATCAGGGCACGATCAACATCACCAAGGCGACGACGGTCTCCGACAACACGGTGTTCGCGCAGCTGGCGGCCGACCTCGGCTACGACAAGCTCGACGAGATGGCCCACGCGATGGGGATCACCACCAAGCTGTACGGAAACCCCTCGGAGGTGATCGGCGGTCTGACGATTGGGGTCACGCCGCTCGAGATGGCCGACGCGTACGCGACGATCGCCAACGGCGGCTGGCACGTCCCGCCGACGATCATCAGCAAGGTGGTGTTCCCGGACGGCAGCGTGATGAACCTGAGCGACCCGCCGCGCCAGAAGGTGTTCAGCTACGCCGAGACCTACAAGGCGATCCAGGTGATGAAGACCGTGATCCAGAGCGGCACCGGCACCGCCGCCGACTACGGCTGCCCGGCCGCCGGCAAGACCGGTACCGCCAACAATCTCGACAACGCGTGGTTCGTCGGCTTCAACCCGCAGATCTCCACCGCGGTCTGGGTCGGCTATCCGCAGGGCAACCTCCCGATGGCCAACGGATTCGGAGGCTCGCTCGCGGCGCCGATCTGGCACGACTACATGCAGGTCGCAAGCGACGGCTACTGCGGGGACTGGAACCCCCCGGCCGTGCCGTGGACCGGAACCGCGTTCTTCGGCCCGCACTCGACCACCAACACGCCGCCCCCCAGCAGCAGCAACAACGGCCAGAACGGCAAGCAGAGCGGCAACGGCAACACCAACGGCACCGGTGGCGCGCCCGTGAACCAGTACACCAACCCGACGCTGTTCGCGCATCCGCCCCAGCCGCCCGGCGGGACGACGACGGGCGGCAACGGTGGCGGCAAGCCGCCCGGGTTCGGCAACGGGCACAACGGCTCGGGCAACGGCAGCCACAAGCACTAGCAGCGCGCGGCCGGGTTGGCCGGTTGGTTGGTTGGTTGGGGCGTTACGGGCGGTATGCGCCCGTAGCTCACCAAGTGCCGGTTGGGGAATTACGGGCGGCATGCGCCCGTAACTCACCAAGCGCCGCGGCTTACGCGGCTTATGCGGGGAGCTGGCTTTGGATCCAGCGCTCGAGCGCGGGGCCGCTCTCGGCGGAGACGATCACCGCGTAGCGGGTGTGGTCTGAGTTGTGGAAGCCGCCGTGCCAAAGGAACTCGGAGTCGACGACCGCCTGCTGGTACTTGGGAAGCTGGATCTTGACCTCGCCCTTGCGGTCGAACTCGCTGGGACGCACGACCAGCGCGCTGGAGGCGTCGTCGGTCAGCTCGAGCCAGATGCGCACCACCCAGCCGTTGGTCTCGGGGTTGCCCTGGTTGTTGTTGTCCAGGTGCAGGCCCCAGCGGCACTCACGCATCGTGTTCGGCGACATCCGCAGCAGCTGCACCCGGCCGAAGCGCACGCCCATCCCTTCGATCCACTGCACGAGCGTCGGGCACTTCTTGGCGTTCTCGGTCCAGACGCCGTCGAGGTCGGCCTTGCCGTACTCCCAGAAGCCCTTCAGCTCGATCTCGCCGGTCGCCGAGCTGATCGGCGCGAAGAAGGTGGTCGGATCGCTCGAGTAGGTGGTGTAGGTCAGGTCCTCCCACTCCGACGCCGGAATCTCCGGACCGTCGTACTTCTTGAGCTTCATCCAGCCACCGGCCTGCTCCAGGATCGGCATCCGGTAGTGGGGCGTCTTGCGCTGCTGCAGCCCACCCTTCCTGATGCCGGTGGCACGGAGGATCTGCTTCGTGTACTCGTTCTTCAGGGCGTCGGTGAGCGTGGGCAATTGGCCTCCTGAGTTCCGGACTGCGGTCAGCGCCCAGCGGGACCGGGCAACGCGCGAAGGATAGCCACTGCTGTTACGGTGTCCCCGGACGAGGTTGCGCTGAAGATGCCCAAGGAAGAAAAGGTCGAGCTCGAAGGAGAGGTCGTCGAGGCCCTGCCGAACGCGATGTTCCGCGTCAAGCTCGACAACATGGATCGCGTCGTGCTCGGCCACGTCGCCGGCAAGATGCGCCGCTTCCGGATCCGGATCCTTCCGGGCGATCGCGTGCGGGTCGAGCTCTCGCCCTACGATCTGGATCGTGCCCGGATCGTCTACCGGCACCGGTGAGCTTGCGCTGATCGAGGCGATCGCGGAGGTCCTCGGGCCTCCCGGTCCGGGCGTGGCGCGCGGGCTCGGCGATGACGCGGCGGTCGTGCGGGGCCGCGGCTACGCGGTCACCTCGCTCGACGCGATGGTCGACGAGGTCCACTTCCGCCGATCCCAGCTCTCGCCCGAGCAGATCGGCCACCGGGCTCTGGCCGGCGCGCTCTCCGACCTCGCCGCGATGGGTGCATGCGCCGGCGAGGCCTACATGCTGCTGGGTGTGCCGTCGGGCACCGGCGTCCAGTACGCGCGCTCGATCGCGGCCGGGGCGCAGGCGCTCGCCGCGCGCACCGGGGTCACGATCGCCGGCGGCGACGTGACCGCGGCACCGGTCCTGACCGTGTCGTTCACCGTCGTCGGTTGGAGCCCCGATCCCGGGGAGCTGGTCGGGCGCGACGGCGCGCGGCCCGGCGATCTCGTCGGGGTGACGGGCGGGCTCGGCGGGGCCGGCGCAGGTCTGGCGATCCTCGACGGGCGCGTCCGCGCCGATGCCGATTCGCTCGTTGAGCGCTACGCGACGCCGGTCCCGCGTCTGGCGCAGGGTCGCGCGCTGGCGGCCGCGGGCGCGCACGCGATGATTGACCTCTCCGACGGGCTGGCCACAGACGCGGGACACATCGCGCGCCGCAGCGGCGTCCGGCTCGAGCTCTCGCTGGCGGAGCTGCCGCTGCTCCCCGGCGTCGAGGAGGTCGCGCGCGAGCTCGGTGCCGAAGCGCGGGAGTTCGCGGCCACGGCCGGCGAGGACTACGAGCTATGCGTCTGCCTGGCGCCGGGTGCCAGGGAGGCGATCCCCGCGGGCGTCGAGCTGACCTGGATCGGCCATGTCGCGGACGGGCCCGCGGCTGTCGTGTTCACGGATGGCACCGGGTCGCTCGCCGGCTTCGAGCACGAGGTCTAGAGGCCCCGCCAGGGGCCTAGTTCTGTGTCCTCAGATGAGGGGGGAAGCCCACCGCCCGTGGATCCCTGTAGAGCGCCAGGTAGCGCAGCCGGCGGATGATCGCATCAGCGACGGCCTGCGGGTCGACCCGGTACTCGCCCTTCTGAACTCTGTCCTTGATATCAGCCACGATCGTCTCGCGATCCTCGTCCATGGGATTCGTGGAAGGCATCGACACCTCGATGTATACCCTCGATCCCTGCCTCAGCCAACTCGACGTAATGGCCCCGCGCGTGCGGGGGCGCCTCAGGCCGCGGAGCTGGCTGCTCCGAGCGGCTGAACCTCCTGCAAACGAGCGAAAACGATGATTCGCTGCGCCGCGCTGTAGAGCGGGTTGCAGGCGGACAGAACCAGCCGCTCGTAGCCCATATTGTTGGTCACCCAGAGCGCCGTCGGCACCACGATCTTCGTGTACTGGACGAGGTAGGTGAAGCGCGCGTAGGGCATCTTCAGGACGATCCGGTCGCCCGGGCGCAGCGCGTCGATGTGGCGGAAGGGCGCGAGGTAGGTGGTCCGGTGCCCCGCGATCGCGACCGTCTGGCCGAGCCCCGGGAAGGCGGTCGCCGGGTAGTGGCCCGGCCCGAGCTCGAGGCTCGCGGTGTCGGTCCCCTGGACGACGTCGTAGCCGGCGCCGATCTTGGGGATCGTGATGCGCCCGATCGCGTCGCCGGTCTTCACGTCGCGCGCCTCCCGGCGAGCCAGGAACGCGATCCGCTGCTCCATCGTCTGGATGTTCGAGAGCGCGTGCCGGTCCAGCAGGGACAGGGGTGCGGCGTGGTAGCTCAGGAACGTCCGGTCGATCTGCGTCTGCTTGATCAGCGCGATTACGGCCGTGACCGGTTCCTGCCAGATGAGCGTGACCGCCGCATCGATCACCAGCAGCAGCCCCGAGATGATCAGCACCGAGGAGATGTCGCGGATCAGCCTGCGGATCACGCGCCGGCGGCTGACCGGCGCCGTCGTGAGGCGACTTGGCGCGACCGTCTCGGACTGGACGCTCATCGGCGCGAAGTCTCCCGCGTGCGGGTCCGCAGCGCCGACTGCACGGCGCCGAGCGAGCCGGGGCCGGCGTAGCCGGCCGGACCGCGCACGGTGATCGGCCGCTCCTCCGGGCGAGTCTGGCGCTGAGCCTGCGACGCGATCACGAGCACGCTGACCACGCAGCCGAGCACCACGCTCCACTCGAGCGCGACGAGCGCGCTGACCTGACCTCCGGCGAGCAGCAGCACCCCGTTCCACGCGACCTGGACCGGGCTGAGTCCGAGCGACAGGGTGTAGTAGAGGACGACCAGCGCGACCGGCGCCAGGCCGATCGCGATCAGGATCGGCAGCGCGGGCCGAGCGACGCCCGCCTCCGGATCGAGCACCCACATCCACAGATGCAGCGCGAGCACGAGCAATAGCGCCGCGAACGGGTTGGTCAGCCAGATCACGATCGCGATCGCGCAGAGCGAGAGCAGCACCGCCGCGCCGGCTCCCGCGCTCGGCGGGTCGCCCGGCCGCCGGCGCGCCCGCGGCTCGCCGCCGATCAGGCCGATCAGGATCCGGCGCAGCCCGAACAGGCCGAGCACGAGCACGAGCGCCACCGCCAGGAGCACGACAGTCCCGGACGCGTGCATCGGCACCGCGCCCGCGCCGACGGCGCCCGGTGGCGCGGTGTCGACCAGGCCGACCAGCCGTGCCCCGAGCACGACCCCGACCGCGAGCGCGAACGGGACGGCGCTCGCGAGCACCCACATGAGCCAGCGCGAGATCGCGTGACCGCGACGGCGCGCTCGTGCCAGGCCGTCGATCGCGACGAGCAGCACCGGCACGATCAGCGCGAGCACGAACACCTGGACCGCCCACAGCGGCACGACCTTGCCGTCGAACAGCATGTAGGTCGAGGGCGCCGGCACCGGCGGGCCCGCATCCAGCGCGTTGACGGCCTGGAGCACCGAGGTCCCGAGCGCGGCGAGGTGCGCCTCATCGACGGGCTCGCCGGGCTCGGGACCGCGCTCGCTCGCGAGCGAGAGCAGCACGGCGGGCTCGCCCTGCGTCGCGAACGGTCCCTGCTCGGAGGTCGTCATCGGGAAGGCCAGATGCGAGAGCTCGCCGGCGAGGCTGGTCCCGGCCGCGTGGATCCCGGCCTGACCGGCGACCGCGGCAGCGACTGTGTTGCGGAGCACCGGCGGCGCCACCTTCTGGCCATCGGACCATGGGATCACGATCGGCTCGCGCACCTGTCCGCCGGCCAGGTCGCCCAGGACGATCACGGCGTCGACGGGCGCGGGCAGGTTGCGCGCGAGCTCAGCGGCGCCGGCGGCCCCACTCGAGCCGCTGGTCGAGGCGAGGACGATCGGGTGGTTGTGGGTCTCGCCTGCGAGGACCTGCGCCAGCTCGAGCAGCACGGCGGTTCCTGAGAGGTCCGCGGTGCCCGCCGCGTCACGGTGGGCGACGATCACGATGCTGCCGCTGGAGGAGCCGCCGAGCGTCCCCGTGACCGTCTCGAGCGTCTGCGTGCCATCGATCGTGCGCCCGCGGAACAGCGAGGTCGACACCGCCAGTCCGGAGGAGGAGAACTGCTGCCCGACGTAGTCGGCCAGCGCCAGATCGCCGGCCGAGCCTGGACGGCGGTCGGGGTATTGCGAGTCGAGGCTTCGCAGCGTCGTCGAGACGTACCCGGCGTTGTAAGCCTGGGGCGCGAGGTTCGTCGACAGCGCCCCCTGCTGATCCTCCAGCGAGAACGCGAGCACGAACACCGCCAGCACGACCACCATCAGTCCCGTCCGGTAGATACGCGGATCGAGCATCGTCCCCTAGGTTAACTGGATTCCGGCACTACTCTTTGCGGCCGAGGGTTCCTAACCCGTGCCAGATCGCTCAGCCCGGATTCTGCTGGTGGATGACGAACAGTCGATTCAGACGCTGTTGTCCTATCCGCTGCGCCGCGACGGGTACGACGTGGTCCAGGCCACCGATGGGCAGCAGGCGCTCGCGCGCTTCGAGGAGCAGCCGTTCGACCTGGTCGTGCTCGATCTGATGCTGCCGAAGGTCGACGGCCTCGAGATCTGCCGGCGGCTGCGCAGCCGCAGCTCGGTGCCGATCATCATGCTGACCGCCAAGTCCGAGGAGATCGACAAGGTCGTGGGCCTCGAGCTGGGCGCCGACGACTACATCACCAAGCCCTTCTCGCTGCGCGAGTTCTCCAGCCGGATCAAGGCCGCGCTGCGCAGGGCGGAGATGAGCCGTCCGGCCGAGACCTCGCCCGACGAGGCGCCGCTCGTGCTCGGCGAGCTGCGGATCGACTTCCCGAAGCGCTCGGTGCGGGCGCGCGGAAGCGAGGCGCAGCTCACCTACGTCGAGTTCGAGATCCTCTCCGCGCTCGCGCGCGCGCCCGGGCGCGTGTTCACCCGCGACATGCTGCTGGCGCGGATCTGGGGCGACTCCGCCTACCGCGACCCGCGCACGATCGACGTCCACATCCGCCATCTCCGAGAGAAGCTCGAGCGCGACCCGAAAGACCCGGAGTACCTGTTGACGGTGCGCGGAGTCGGCTACCGATTCCGCGACGACAACGGCGTGTAGCCCCGTCGTGATCCCCTTCCGGCGCTCGCTGCGTAACCGGCTGGTGCTGCTGTTCTTCGCGATCACGCTGCTCGCGATCGCGACCCTCTACCTGTACGTCGCGCCGGGGCTGCAGACCCGGCTCTTGAACGAGCGAGTCAAGGAGCTGGTCAGCGCGGCGCAGACGCGCTCGCACGCGATCGCGGCCACCGTCGGGCGCTCGATCTCCGAGCCGCAGGTCCGGGCGCGGGTCGACAATGCCGCCGCCGCTTCGGGGGACCGCGTCACGCTGCTGGCGGTGGAGCGCGTCCCCGGCGGCGCGCAGCTGTTCGAGGAGGCGGACTCGAGCAATTCGTCGGCCGCCCCGCTCTCGATGACGGTGGCACAGCGCGCCGTTCGGACCGCGACGCTCACCACGGGAACCGTGCTGAACGCGGCGTTCCCCGTCGCCCAGGCCGCCTACCCGGTGCTGTTCGACGGCCAGGTGGCGAAGGTGATCATCTACTCCGCGGGCGTCGCGGACATCGTCTCCTCGGTCGCGATCGTGCGCGACGAGATCCTCGAGGCGGGCGGGATCGCGCTGCTGCTGGCGCTGTTCGGTGGGTATCTCGTCGCGCGCGCGCTGTCGCAGCGGGTCAAACGCCTCGAGCTCGCGGTGGAGGCGGTCGCAGCGGGGAACTTCGAGCATCCGATCGAGGTCGACTCCGGCGACGAGCTCGGACAGCTCGCGGTCGCGTTCAACGACATGCAGCGCCAGCTCGCACAGCTCGACTCCGCTCGTAAGAAGTTCATCGCCACCGCCTCCCACGAGCTGCGCACGCCGATCTTCTCGCTCGGTGGATTCGTCGAGCTCCTGGAGGACGAGGAGCTCGACAGCGAGACGCGCCAGCGCTTCCTCGAGCAGGTCAAGGACCAGGTGGAGCGCTTGCGCAAGCTGTCGGTCGACCTGCTCGACCTCTCCCGGCTCGAGGCGGGCTCACTCGAGCTGCGCCCCGAGCAGGTCGACCTGCGCGAGCTGACCAGGTCGGTCTCGGGCGAGTTCGAGCCGACGCTCGCGCAGCACGACTCGCACCTGGAGCTGCGGCTGCCCGCGCGGCGGGTCGAGGCGGTCTGCGACCCGGTGCGGGTCGCGCAGATCATGCGCATCCTGATCGACAACGCGCTCACGCACACGCCGCCCGGCACGCGGATCGTCGTCACCGCCGCGCGCGAGGACGGTTCGGTGCGCCTCGCCGTCCGCGACAACGGCGAGGGGATCGATCCGCCGACGATGACGCGGATCTTCGAGCCGTTCTACACCGCTGACGACGCGCAGGGGTCGGGGCTGGGGCTCGCGATCGCGAGCGAGCTCGCAGAGCGCATGGAAGGGCACCTCTCGGTGCGCTCCGCCTCCGGAGACACGGTCTTCACGCTGGAGATCCCGGTCTAGCTCGCGCTGACGGTGCGGTGGCAGCCGATCAGTGTGACCTTGATCGGTCCGTCGGTGGTGATGTTGAGCTTGGCGTTGCAGTCCACGCGCGCGCGCCCCGGATCGATTGCGGCGGTCGCGATGTTGGTGGCGGTGAGGTCGATCGAGTCCGACTTCAGCGTCGGCAGAGCGAGCCCCCAGGTCTGCTTGAGGGAGACGTAGGTCAGCGTGCCGAGGTTGCCGCCGGCGAGCGTGCCGACGCCAGGCGTGACTCCCGACGGCGTCGGATCGCCCGTGCCGAAACCGTGGCTGATCGCGTCGATCTCGCCTTCGGGGTCGCCGTTGGACGCGGTGTGGCTCGTGCTCCGCAGCGTCAGCTTCGAGAGCCAGTAGGCGTGGTCGGCGACGATGCCGAAGCCCGGCCGGTCGCGTTCGCCGTCGAGCACGTAGGTGACGTGCGCCGGATTCGGATCGACCACGGCGCTTCCGAGGAAGGCGGCGGCGGGCGCGAACTGGTCGTTGATCGCCAGCTCGAGGTGGTTGGTGAAGAGCGGTGAGCACTTGGCCGGCTGGGGCGCCGCCAGGCAGGGCTCGAACGCGTCGAGCTCATAGCGGTAGCCGAGACTCGAGAGCTTGCTCGCCGTCAGCCCGTACAGCGCCGGGTTGACGAGCTCGTCGGCCGTGTTGTTCCACATCAGTACCGGCACGTTTCTGAGCGAGGCGAGCACGTCGTTGTTGGACTCGTCGCCGACGGTCGGCTGCGCGCGCGCGAACAGGTCCGGGAACTGGGCGGCGAGCTTGAAGGTCCCGATGCCGCCCATCGAGTAGCCGGCGATGTCGGTGTAGGCGGGATTCAGGTGGTAGCGGCGAGCGACGTCCGCCCAGACCTCGAACACGTCGGCGGCGCCGAGGCCCTCGTAGAACTGATCCGGCCCGCGCGCCTCCGGCGTGATCACGATCGATGGGATCGCGCGACCCGAGAACTCCGACTGGTTGCGGCTTCCCAGGAACTGGTTGTAGTTCGCGCTCAGAGAGTGCAGCAGGAGGGTCAGCCCGTAACCGGCGGCGGGCGCCTTCGCCGGCGGCACGTAGATCGCGTATGGCTCGAGCCGGCCGTCGTACTCGGGCACGCACGAGGCGGGATTGGCCGCCCCGCCGAAGCCGCACTCGTGCGCGAAGTCGGCTCCCTGAGCGGGTTCGAAGTGGCTCGCGAGGATCCGGTCGATCGGGCCTGTGGTCGGGATCTGCGAGTTGTCGGTGACGCCGCGGGCGAGCTTGCGGAAGCTGACGTTCGCGTAGAACGGCGTGATCGTGTTCTGGGCGAGCGCGTGGCCCTGAGCCTGATCGCGCCACCACGCGGCGTCGAGCACGGCGTTGGTGCCGGCGGACACCGAGGGGAACGGCTCGTGCGCGCGGAAGCCGACGTCGAAGAAGGCCGCCGGGTGTGCGGCCGTGCCGGCGCCGCCCGGCTTCGTTGCGCTGGCGATCGCGCCGGGGAGGAGATAGGCGTCCTTGGCGGCGTCCCATAGACCCACGCCGATCGCGAAGCGGATCGTGCGCGTTCCGGGATTCCAGTCGCCGTGCGGGATGGTGACCTGAATCTGGCGGCGGGGGACGCTCACGCTCACCGCGGGCGCCGTTCCCTTCACGCGCGCGTTCGTGCCGGCGCGGGCGAGGGTCGCGGTCTCGTGGCCGCCGTTCGGGTGAACCGTGAGGAACAGGCTCGCGGGAGCAGTCACGTTGGCGCCGAAGGGAAGCTCGTGCGTCTGGTTGGCAGTGCCGCCGATCGCGATCGTGAACGCGATCAGGCGTGGGTTCTCGAGCGTGTTGAGGGTGATCCGGAAGGCCGTTGCGCTCTTCAGCGGCTTGACGCGGAACTCGACCAGGTTCGCCGCGTTCTCCGCGTAGCCGGGGCCGGTCGGATAGGTGTAGGTGCCGTTGGGCTTGGAGAACAGATCGCCCTCGGAGCTCGCGCGCGGGTCGGTCGGGTCCGGCAGCTCGCGGGCGCCGTGATCGTCGTAGAGGAACCCCTGGTACAGGAACTCGCCTTCGCGATATGCACTCGCCCCCGACACGAGGATCGGCGGCGCCTTCCACGGTCCGGCGTTGCTGAGCTGCGGCGCCTGCGCGGGCGGCTCGTACAGGATCGCCGGCCCGGCGCCGGTGCTCGGCAGGGAGCTGGTCGCGTTCGCTGCGGGCGCGGTCGCGATCGTGATCGTGGCGGTGATGGCGGTCGCGATTGCGGCGACGCCGCCCAGACGGCGGCTGCGCTCGATTGGGACACCCCACCACATATGTTTCTTTTTACCGCTTCGGGGCCTGACGTGCATCGGTTCTGCTCAGGTCGCGACCGGTGCGTGCAAAATCCTCGCCGATGCAGCCATCCGTTCCAAGCCCTGAACTCGTGCTGGAGCTCGCGACGCGCCTGCGCGAGGCCGTGCTGCCCTCCCTGGGCGCCCACGCGGGCCGGGAGTTCGATCCCACCCGGCCGGGAGCCGGCGGGGATCTCACCTTCGCGATCGATCAGGGGGCCGAGCTCGCGCTCGCGGACTTTGTGGCCGAGCGGGCGCCGCAAGTCGCGTTCTACTCCGAGGACCGTGGCCTCGTGGCGCCCGGCGATGCCACCCACGTCCTGGTCGTCGATCCGATCGATGGGACCAGGCCGGCGATGGCGGGGCTGGAGTCGGCCTGCGCAGCGGTCGCGATGGCGCCGCTCGGCGACGGCGAGCCGACGATGGCGGACGTGGAGATCGGCTGCGTCGTCGAGATCAAGTCCGGCGAGTCGTTCCTCGCCGTACGCGGGGAGGGGGTGCGTTGCGCGCGCCCGGTGGCGCTCTCGCCCGGCTCGGAGATCGGCCGGATGTTCTGGGCGTACGGGTTCCGGGGGCGCCCGGTGCGGCCGACGGTGGAGGTGCTCGGTGACCTGATCGACGCCTCGTCGGTCGGGGGTGGCACCTTCGAGCTCGGATCGCAGGCGTTCGCGATGACGAGGATCGTCACCGGCCAGCTCGATGCGGTGGTCGAGGTCGGCTCACGCCTGATCGACGAGGTGCCCGGGATGCGAGCGGAGTTCGAGCGCGTCGGCGGCGGCGAGGTCCTGAACAACTCGCCCTACGATCTCGCGGCGCCGTGGCTGTGCCTGCGCGAGGCCGGCGGGGTCGTCAGCGACGGCTGGGGCGCGCCGCTTGATCGCCACCGCCTGCTCGGCTCGGGGCACGATTTCCAGATGTCCTCGATCTCGGCGGCAAACCGCTCGCTCCACGCCCGGCTGGTCTCCGAGATCGACGCCGGCGTGGCACGGCTGCGGACGCTGCGCGCTTGACGCGGCCGCCGGCATCGCGCCCTCACGCGCTGATCCGGAGCCGCCTTCGGCGGCGAGGGCGATGCCAGGGGTGCGACGTGTATCGTGCTCCGCCGCGCGCCCATGCTCCAGCCTGTCTCCGTAGCCCACAAGCATCTTTCCGACTACGCGAGCATCGTCGGCCGCCAGCTGGTCGATGAGATCCGCGAGCGGGCGGACCGGCTCAAGGGAAAGCGGATCCTCCACGTCTCAGCGACCGCGTTCGGCGGCGGCGTCTCGGAGATCCTCTACACGCTCGTGCCGCTGATGGTCGACGTCGGGCTGGCCGCCGAGTGGCAGATCATCTACGGACGCGAAGAGTTCTTCAACGCGACCAAGGTCATGCACAATGCCCTCCAGGGCAATCCGCAGGATCTGACCGACGAGCAGTGGGATACCTGGCGGCGCTACAACGAGATCAACGCGCGCGAGCTCTCGGAGGGCTGGGACCTGTGCATCGTGCACGACCCGCAGCCCGCGGCGCTCGCCTCGCTGGTGGCCGAGAAGGCGAAACGCTGGGCGTGGCGCTGCCACATCGATCTCTCGACTCCAAACCCCGCGACGCTCGAGCGACTGCTCCCGTACCTCGAGCCGTATCCGGCCGCCGTGTTCCACATGCAGCAGTACGTGCCGGCGCCGATGAATGGGCACGCCCGGATCTTCCCGCCGGCGATCGATCCGCTCGCGCCGAAGAACATGGCGTTCTCACCGGAGGACGCGGTCTACATCTGTGACCAGTTCGGCATCGACGTCGACCGCCCGCTCCTTTGCCAGGTGTCGCGCTTCGATCCGTGGAAGGACCCGCTCGGAGTGATCGACGCGTACCGGATCGTCAAGGCGGAGATGCCGGAGGTGCAGCTCGCGCTCGTGGGCTCGATGGCCACCGACGATCCCGAGGGATGGGACTACTTCAACGCGACCGTCGGCCATGCCGATGGCGACCCCGACATCCACATCCTCAACAACCTCAACAACGTGGGCGCGATCGAGGTCAACGCGTTCCAGTCGCACTGCGACGTGGTGATCCAGAAGTCGACGCGCGAGGGCTTCGGCCTGACGGTCACCGAGGCGATCTGGAAGGCGCGGCCGTTCATCGGCGGCGACGTCGGCGGCATCCCCTTGCAGGTGACCGACGGCGAGACGGGGTTCCTGGTCTCCACGGTCGAGGACTGCGCCGCCCGCGCGCTGGAGATCCTGCAGGACCCGGGCCTCGGCAAGCGCCTCGGGCGCGCCGGCAAGGAAGCCGCCCGAACGCGCTTCCTGACGCCGCGTCTGTTGCGCGACTGGCTCGAGCTGTTCGAGCACCTGGAGATCTGATGTCGGATTCGCCAGAGCTATCCGGGTAGGTGGAGCTCTGATGTCGGATTCAAAGCCGCCGCTCGTCCTGGTCTCGAACCGCGGGCCGGTGACGTTCGGGCCCGGCGGTGAGATCCGCCGCGGCACCGGCGGCCTCGTCACCGCGCTGATCGGCCTCGCGACCCACCGCGAGGTCACATGGGTGGCCTCGGCGATGAGCGATGAGGACCTCGAAATGTCCGAGCGCCACCAAGGCAAGCCGTTTCCGGTGAGCACGCCCGACGGTGGCGAGTACATGGTCAAGTTCGTCGCCTCCGACCCCGACGCGTATGACCGCTTCTACAACATCATCGCCAACCCGATGCTGTGGTTCATTCAGCATTACCTGTGGGATCTGTCCAACGCGCCGGACATCCGCCGCAACGAGACAGAGGCCTTCGAGTTCGGCTACAACGCGGTCAACGAGGACCTCGCGAGGGCGGTGCTCGACGAGATCGAGGCCATTGAGAACCCGATCGTGATGGTCCACGACTATCACCTCTACACGCTTCCGGGCCTGATCCGCCGCGCCCGCCCCGATGTGTTCCTGCACCACTTCGTGCACATCCCCTGGAGCCAGTCGGACTCCTGGCGCGTGCTTCCCACGATGATGCGCGAGGACCTCTACGAGGGGATTCTCGCCAACGACATCATCGGCTTCCACACCCGCTCCTACCGGCGCAACTTCCTGCAGTGCTGCGAGGACCTGCTCGGGTACAACGTCGATCACGAGAACGGCGTGGTGCGCTGCCGCGAGCGCGAGGTCTGGGTGCGGGCCTACCCGTTGCCGATCGATCCCGCCGCGATCCAGGCAGTCGCCCGTCGCGACCAGGTGCACGAGTTCGAGGAGGAGCTTCTGCGGCGCCGCCGCGAGTACCTGATCCTGCGGGTCGACCGGGCCGATCTGTCCAAGAACGTCCTGCGCGGGTTCGGCGCGTTCGACGTGTTCCTCGAGCAACACCCCGAGTTCCGGGAGAAGGTCACCTTCATCGCCCAACTGATGCCCTCGCGGACCGACGTGCCCGAGTACGCCGAGTACCTAGAGCGGATCGAGGCGGTGGTGGCAGTCGTCAACCACCGGCACGGCTCCCCGGACTGGATGCCGATCCAGCTGAAGCTGCGCGACGACCTCGAGGAGGCGGTCGCCGCCTACAAGCACTACGACGTCCTGATCGTCAACGCGATGTTCGACGGCATGAACCTCGTCGCCAAGGAGGGCCCGACGGTGAATCAAAGGGCCGGCGTCTCGATCCTGTCGGAGAACACGGGCGCCCACGAGGAACTGGGCGAGTACGCGCTGTCGGTGAACCCGTTCGACATCCAGGAGCTGGCCGACTCGATCCACGCCGCGCTGACGATGGCCGAGGAGGAGCGCCGCCGCCGACACGAGGGCCTGCGCTCGATCATCAACCGGCGCGGGCCGGGCGATTGGATCGACGAGCAACTCGAGGACATCCGCCGGAAGGAGCTGAGCCACCACTGAGCCGTTGCTATAGTCGCTGCGCGCCCCCAAGGGGCGTTTTCTGATGCCCACTCAAGCACCGCTATACGACCTGATGCTGCTGCTCTCGACGGGCGCTCCGGAGGAGCAGCGGGCGAAGATCCTGGCCGATGTCGAGCGCGAAATCACCGCGGCCGGCGGCTCGATCGAGCGCAACGACGACTGGGGCACGCGCGTCATGGCCTATCAGATCTCGCACCAGCCGGACGCCGAGTACCACCTGCTGCAGTTCACCTCTCCGCCCACGTTGCTCGAGCCGCTCTCGCACAACCTCGGGATCACCGACGGCGTCGTGCGCCACCGGATCATCAAGGTGCTTCCGGGGACTCCCGCCGCGCCCTCCTCGCCGCCGCCGGTGATGGCCGCGACGCACGCCCCGGCGCCGCCCGCTCCGGCGCCTGAAGACGAGCAGTAACGCGGCGCCGGCGGCACTGTAGTCGGTTCCGGCCACGGTCCGCGTCGCTGCGGGCAGCCGACATCCCGGGTTTGCAACGAGTTCGTCACGGCGCGTCACGCCTTTCTCGCGGCTCTGGAACGTTTCTGTCCATTTTCCGCGAAGGACACGAGTTGCCGCCTGAGCCAGGCATAGACTCGGCAGAGAGCTTTGACGCATCCCCGAAAGGAGCCATTCCATGGCTGGCAACATCAATCGAGTGATCATCACCGGGAACCTCACAAAGGATCCCGAGACGGGCTCCGTGCCCAACAGCGGCACGGCGGTCTGCACGCTGCGAGTCGCCGTCAACGGGCGGCGGCGCAACGCGGGCGGCGAGTGGGAGGACGCGCCCAACTACTTCGACGTCACCGTCTGGGGCGCCCAGGCCGAGAACTGCGGCCGCTACCTCAAGAAGGGGCGCGGCGTCGCGGTCGACGGGCGCTTGCGCTGGCGCGAGTGGACCACCAACGAGGGGCAGAAGCGCTCGGCCGTCGATATCATCGCCGAGTCTGTGCAGTTCCTCCCCGGCCGTGACGACGCTGCCAACGGAAATGGCTTCTCGAGCAGCGCTCGCGCACCCGAGAGCGACATTCCGGTCGACAGCAGCGATTTCGAGCGGACCCCGGTTGCCGCAGGAGCCGCAGACGACGACATCCCGTTCTGAGGAATTCCCGACAACTGAGCTAGAGTGATCGACCGTGGCTAAGCAGCGCAGACGACCGGTTCGCCGGCGAGACAGGAAGGGCGGGCCGACCTCCGGCCGGCGCAAGCCCTGCCCGTATTGCCGGGAGAAGATCGACCAGGTCGACTACAAGGACGTGTCTGCGCTGCGGCGGTTCATCTCGGAGCGCGGCAAGATTCGCTCCCGTCGGATCACTGGCGCCTGCCGGCGGCACCAGAGTCAGGTCGCGCGCGCGGTCAAGCGCGCGCGAGAGCTGGCGCTGCTGCCGTACGTCGCCGAGGGCAGCGGTCCTGAGCGTGGCTCTCGCGGTGACCGCCGCGCGGTGACCGCGGCGACCGCTGATTGAAGGGCCGATCCGGTGCCGCGGGCGATCTTGCTACAGGACGTTGAGTCGCTCGGCGAGCGCGGCGCGATCGTCGACGTCTCGTCCGGCTACCTGCGCAACTTCTTGCTTCCGCGCAAGCTTGCCGAGCCCGCGACCACCGGCTCGATCGACGCGGCCCGCCACCGACAGGAGCGTGCGGAGCAGGCCAAGCGCGACGCCGAGGAGCGCGCGCAGGAGAACGCCGCGCTGCTGAGCCGCACCGTCCTGACGATCCCCCAGCAGGCCGGCGACGACGGCCGGCTGTTCGGATCGGTCACGCCCCAGGACATCGCGGATGCGATCCGCGATGCCCGCGGGATCCGCGTGGACCGCCGCAAGATCCACCTCGACGAGCCGATCCGGCACACCGGCACGTACATGGTCGTCGTCGAGGTCGCTGACGAGGTCACCGCGACCATCAAGACGATGGTCGTAGCCACCTAGCGGTCGAGGCATCCACTCCAGCCATGCCGCGCTCGGTCGGGTCCGGTTCGACCACTGGGTTCGAACGGCCGCGAGCATGGCCGGAGCGGCGCCCCGACCGCCCGCTTGGCGCCCTGATGCAAACTGGGCCGGCAAATCCCGGTACGCGCGGGAAGGCGCGTCTGACCCACGCGCACACCGCGAGCGGAAAGTGCGGGATTCACCACAGCCCGTCCGCCTGACGCAGACCTAGACTCGAGCCGCCCGATGAGCACCGTGCAGAACATCGCCGTTCCCCCCCACAACCTGGAGGCCGAGAAGTCGGTCCTGGGGGCGGTGCTGCTGGACGACCGCCACCTGCACGCGCTGTTGGTCGAGGAGCAGGTGCGGCCCGAGCACTTCTATCGGGAGCAGCACGGGGCGGTGTTCGCGGCGATGCTCGAGCTGTACGAGAGCGACCGCAAGATCGACCACCTCACGGTGGCGGAGACGCTGCGCCAGCGCGGGAAGCTCGACGAGGTGGGCGGCCCGGAGGCGATCGACGAGCTCGCCGGGTGGGTGCCGGCGGCGGGCCATGCGCGCGAGTACGGCCAGATCGTGCGCGACAACGCGCAGATGCGGGCGCTGCTGAGCGCCTCCTACGAGATCCAGGCCAGCGTCCTCTCCCGTGAGGCGCCGGCCCGGGACCTGGTCGAGCGCGCGGAGCGCTCGATGCTGGAGGTCGCCCACGACGATCGCCAGAAGAAGATCCGCTCGATCGCGGACATCCTGCACGAGGAGACCGACAAGCTGCACCGGCTGTCGATGGCGAAGACCGCCCTGACCGGCACGCCGTCGGGGTTCAAGGACCTCGACGAGAAGACCGGCGGGTTCCAGCCCGGCAACCTGGTCGTGATCGCCGCCCGCCCGTCGATGGGGAAGTCGGCTCTGGTCGCCAACATCGCGGAGAACGCCGTGCTGGCCGGCCACGCGGTCGCGCTGTTCTCGCTCGAGATGTCCGAGTCCGAGCTGGCCCAGCGCTTCGTCGCCTCGCAGGCCCACATCAAAGGCGAGGAGCTGCGCCGCGGCCGCGTGGCTGAGAACCGCTGGCCGAAGATCCTCGAGGCGTGCCAGACCCTCTCGCAGGCGCCCCTGTACATCGACGACTCCAGCGACACCGGCGTGCTCGAGGTCCGCGCCAAGGCCCGCCGCCTGCACCACCAGCTGAAGGACGGGCTCGGTCTGATCATCATCGACTACCTGCAGCTGATGCGCCACGAGGGCCGGGTGGAGAGCCGCGTCGAGCAGGTGGGCCAGATCTCCCGCGGCCTCAAGAGCCTCGCTCGCGAGCTGGACGTCCCGGTCATCGCGCTCTCGCAGCTGAGCCGGGCGGTCGAACAGCGGGGCGGCGAGAAACGCCCGATTCTGTCCGATCTACGCGAATCCGGTCAGATCGAGCAGGACAGCGACCTCGTGATGTTCATCTACCGCGAGGACTACTACGAGAAGGATTCCGAGCGCCCGGGTGAGGCGGACCTGATCATCGCCAAGCACCGCAATGGTCCCGTCGGCGATGTGGTGCTGACGTTCCGCAAGGAGTTCCCGAAGTTCATGAACTACGCCGGCCAGAAGTTCGCGGCGTGAGCGCCCGACCGGGATCGAGGAGTGGCGTGCGCCTGCCGCTCCAGCGTGGATCAGGAGATCCGGATCAGCGCGCCGAGGCGATCGGAGGGGGACTGCCCGCTCGGGAAGTGCGACGGGTCGGGCTTCCTCTATGACGCCCAGACCAACACCGCCTACGACTGCGGGTGCCGGGCGCAGCGGGTGGCCATGTCGAAGGCGCGCAGCCTCTCCGCGGTGATTCCCAAGCGCTATCGCGACGTCGCCTTCGACCGGGCCCCGGTCACCACGATCGACCACGCGATCGTGTCGGCGATCAAGCGCTATACCAACCGGATCGACGAGCATCTCGACGCCGGCCGGGGCTTGTGGCTGATGGGGTCGGTGGGGACCGGCAAGACGACGCTCGCGATGCTCGTGTCGAAGGCGGCGCTGAAAGCGGGGCGGTCGGTCGCGATCTACTCGCTGCCGCGGCTGCTCAACGAGATTCGCGACACGCACCGCGCCGAGCGCTCGCACGTCGACCTGCTGGACCGGCTGGCCGCGGTCGATCTGCTGCACCTCGACGACGTGGGCGCGGAGCGCACCACCGACTGGGTCCTGGAGGAGCTCTACTCGATCGTCAACGCGCGCTATGAGGATCAGCGCTCGATGCTGATCACGACGAACATCCTCGATCGCGAGGCCCTGTGCGAGCAGATCAGCGAGCGGACCGTCTCACGCCTCACGGAGATGTGCGAGGAGCTGCCGCTCGTGGACCACGATCACCGGATGGATCTCAGCTCGAGCTAGCGCGACCGCGCGCGCGGCTCAGTCCTGCTCGCGCTCGGACTCGGCCCGCTCGTCGAGCTTGTGTCGCAGGTAGCGGGCTTTCTCGGCGCGCCGGCGATGCTGCGCGGACTCCGCCTCGTCGGGCGCCGAGCTGGCGCGCTCGGCCTCGACGGCCTCGCGCTGGCCCTGGATCGCCCGCAGCTCCTCGGTATCGGGATTCTCGTCCACCGCCGGCAACGCTAGCGGCTCGACCGGAGCGATCGACGAGCCGCGAGTCCCGGATCGCGCTACTCGACCGCTGGACCGGGCCGCGGCTCTGGCGACCGCAGACCCAGGTAGCGCCCGAGCAGCCCGAAGCCGATCAGGCACGCGGCGCCCTCGACGATCGCGCGCAGCGCGCCGTCATAGGGATCGTCCTGGATCACGCCGGCCACGGCGACCGCGATCGCGAGCGCCGCCGCGAGTAACAGCGCGATCACCCATGGCCGGTCGACCAGCCACGACGGTACGAGCGGGCCGAGATCGTCGAACATGTCCCCGGGCGGCCCCTCCCGCACCGGCCTGAGCCTGAACGCGGCCGACACCCACGGGGTCGCGGCGAAGAGCCCGGCGGCGCCGACGCCCGCGCCCACCAGCGCGACGGTCGGCCACGACCCCGAGACCACGCCGTTGTACTCGACCCCGACGATCGCCAGGCCGACCATCGCGAGCAGAGCGCTCGCCAGGGCGACGGTCATGCGCCGCCCGAGGACGACCGCCTCCGAACGAGCCAGGGAGCTTCGGCGGCGATTGAGCGCTCGCAGCACCGCGGACATGCCGGCCGCGAACGCGACCTGGCCTCCGATCACGGTCAGTCCCGCGCCGATCGCCGCGAGCGTGCGGGAAGCCGGATGCTTGTTGACCGGAAACCCGAGCGAGTGGCCCACGAGCACGCCGACCCCGAGGACGACGGCGGCAAGTGCGAGCGACCCGAAGGTCACCAGGACCGCCCGGCGAGCGCGGGCGGTGCCGTGCTCGTCGGCGAACTCCCGCGCGAGCTGTGCCGGGTCTCCGAGCGAGGCCTTGGGATCCAGCTGGAGGTGGTCGGCGATCTCCGCAACGATGCGCGCGCGCAGCCGGCCTGAGATCCCCACCGCGGACAGCTCCCGCTCCAGAGACTCGACGTAGGTCATGCCAGAACCGCCTCGATCGTGGTCGCGAACGAGCGCCATTCACCGCGGCGGGTGGTGAGCTCGCGCCGGCCCTTGCGGGTCAGCCGGTAGACGCGCCGGCGCCGGCTGCCGTCCGACCACTCGCTGGCGAGCAAACCCCCCGCCTCCAAGCGGTGCAGCGCCGGGTAAACCGTTCCCTCGGGCAGCGCGAGCTCACCGCCGCTGCGAGCCTTCAACGACTCGATCACCGCGTAGCCATGCAGGGGCTCGCTCTCGAGCACCGCGAGGATCAGCGCGTCGAGATGCCCCTTCAATGCTTCTGGTCTCATCGCCGCACGACTGTATACCTAGCAATGCTAGGTGTCAAGTCCCTGCGCCGCCCGAGGAGGCACGTACACTGGTCCGCGATGCCGGGACTCGTCGTCGTCGGCGCCCAATGGGGCGATGAAGGCAAGGGAAAGGTGACGGACCTGCTCGCGGAGCGGGCGGATGTCGTGGTCCGCTTCCAGGGCGGCAACAACGCCGGTCACACGATCGTGCGCGACGGCGAGACGTGGAAGCTCCACCTGATTCCCTCCGGGATCCTCCAGCGCGGGACGCTGTGCGTGATCGGCAACGGCGTCGTGATCGACCCGAAGGTGCTCTCCGACGAGCTCGAAGAGCTCCGTCGCCGGCGTGTCGATACCTCCGCACTGAAGATCTCGGCGAACGCACACCTGATCATGCCCTACCACCTGATGCTCGACCACGCCGGCGAGCAGCGGCTCGGCAAGCTGCAGATCGGGACGACCCGCCGCGGCATCGGCCCGTGCTACGAGGACAAGGCCGCCCGCCTCGGGATCCGCGTGCAGGACCTGCTCGACGAGAAGATCCTGAAGAAGAAGATCATCACCGCGCTCGAGCCCAAGCGCCTCTCGCTGCGGCCGTTCGCGAAGGACGCGCGGCTCGACCTGCAGACGATGACCGAGGAGTACCTGACCTACGGCCACCGGCTGCAGCGCTACATCGCGGACACCAGCCGGCTCGTGCTCGAGCGCCTGGACGCGGGGGAGCTCGTGGTGTTCGAGGGCGCACAGGGCGCGTTGCTCGATTTGGACCACGGCACCTATCCGTTCGTCACCTCCTCCAACCCGGTCGCCGGCGCGGCGTGCATCGGCGCCGGCGTGGGCCCGCGCGACATCGACGAGGTGTGGGGGATCGCCAAGGCGTATTCCACACGGGTCGGCGCGGGGCCGTTTCCGACCGAGCTCGACGGCGAGTTGGCGGACGAGATCCGCGGCCGCGGCGGGGAGTACGGAACCACCACCGGCCGCGCACGGCGCGTCGGCTGGCTCGACCTGATCGCGCTGCGCTACGCCGCGCGGATCAACTCGCTTACGGCGCTCGCCATCACCAAGCTCGATGTGCTCACCGGCCACGATCGGTTGCGGGTCTGTACCCGCTACCGCAGCGCCGAGGGCGCTGAGCTCGATCACTTCCCCTATCACCAGAGCGTTCTGCACCACGCGGGCTGCGAGTACGAGGAGCTGCGCGGCTGGACCGAGGATCTGAGCGAATGCCGCAGCGAATCGGACCTGCCCGCGGCGGCGCGCGAGTACCTCCAATTCATGTCCGAGCACGTCCGCGTCCCGATCGCGCTGATCGGGGTCGGGCCGGGACGCGAGCAGGTGATCTGGACCGAGGCCAGCCGGACGATGGTGGGCGGCGGCGCTACGCGACGCGCAGCGACGGATGTCCCGCGCCAGGCCACGGCGCCAGCACGAGCAGCAGCCTCGCGTCGCTGACGGCGCGCACGCTGCGCCGCTCACCGGGCTCGAAGTGCGACAGGAAGCCGGGGCCACCGGTCATCCTGCGGCCGTCCTGCTCGATCTCGACCTCGCCTCCCGCGACGAGCATGTACGTACGCTCGTGGACCTGGTGCTCCTGGAGCTGCTCGCCTGCGGGGAGCAGCAGCGCGATCGCTCGAGTCTCCGCGTCCGAGCGCAGAACCTGGGGCTGATGGGGCTCGATCCGGAGCGAGCTGATGTCCCAGGTCTCCATCGCCGCTCACATGATCTCAGGTCCAGCGCTCGATCAGCTCCTCGTCGGAGACATCGCGCACCTCACGCGCCGGAGAGCCGATCACGAGCCGGCGCGGACGGACGTCGCGCGTCACCACGGCGCCGGCCGCGACGAACGCCTCCTCGCCGATCACCACTCCGGGCAGCAGCACGACACCGCCGCCGACCCGGCATGCACGCTTGCAGACGGGGGCACGAAGCTCCTGACCGCGAGGGTGGCGCCCCATCGTGTTGTCGTTGGTCATCACCACGCCGGGTCCCAGGAACGCCGCGTCCTCGACGACCGCGTTGCCGGTCACATAGACGCCGGTCTGGATCAGCACGCGGGTTCCGACCGTGGCGCCGAAGTCGACCGTCGAGCCGCAGCCGACGACCGAGCCGGCGCCGACCGCCGCGCGCTCGCGCACCTGTGCGTGGTCGCCGATGATCGCGCCGGGACCGATCCGTGCTCCGGCGTACACGACCGCGCCACAGCAGATCGTCGCGCCGTCCTCGATCACGAGCGCCCCGAGCTCGCCGCCGTCGGCGGCACTGGAGCCGCGGCGCAAGCGCGGCCGCTTGCCGAGCACGGCGCCGTCCTCGACGACGCATCCGTCTCCGACGTGCGTTCCGGGATGAACGACCGTGCAGGATCCGATCCGCGTGCCCTCGCCGATCCGCGCGCCGTCGTGGATCACGGCCCCGGGCGCGAGCTCGGCGGTGCCCGCGACGTGCGCGCCCGGCCCGACGAACGCGTGCACGGCCTCAGTCCCCAATCCCGCTCACGAGTTGCAGCCTACTGCCCCGATCCGAACCGCATCGCGAGCGCGGCGACGACGCGAGCCCCCGCCTGACCGTCGCCGTAGAGCGCGGGTCGCTCGGTCGGCAGCGGCGACTCGAGCGCTGCCCGCACCGCGTCGCGGTCGAGATCCACCAGCGCGTTCCAGCCATGCTCGACGGTCTCGGTCCATTCCGTCGTCGCGCGCAGCGTCAGGCAGCGCACGCCGGCGAGGTACGCCTCCTTCTGGAGGCCGCCGGAATCGGTGAGGACCGCCCGTGCGTTGCACAGCAGCGCGGTCAGTTCGACATACCCGAGCGGCTCGGTGACGAGCACCTGCTCGGCGTCGAGCAGCCGGTCGAGCAATCCGGCATCGGTCAGTCTGGCGCGCGTGCGCGGGTGCAGGGCGACGAGCACCGGAAGCGGCAGGTCGAGCAGCACCTCGACCAGCATCCGCAGTCGCGCGGGGTCGTCGACGTTGCCGGCACGATGTGCGGTCGCCAGCAAGTAGCCCTCCGGCGCCAGCCCATAGGCGCCGACGAGCTCGGTGCGCTGGCGTGCCCGCGGCTGGATCGCGAGCGCCACATCGACCATCACGTCTCCGATCAGCTCGACCTCGCCGTGTGCGCGCTCGGCATGGAGGTTCTCGACCGCCGTCGCGGAGGAGCAGAGCAGCAAAGAGCTCGCGTGGTCGGTCAGCACCCGGTTCAGCTCCTCCGGCATGGTCCGGTCGAACGAGCGCATCCCAGCCTCCACGTGAGCGACCGGCAGCTGCGCCTGCGCCCCTGCCAGCGCGCCGGCCAGGGTCGAGTTGGTGTCGCCGTAGACGAGCACCGCGTCCGGCCGGACGTCCGCAAGAACGGGCTCGAGGGCGGCGAGCATGCGGGCGGTTTGCGAGCTGTTCGAACCAAGCGCGACGCCGAGCTCGCGCTCCGGTGCGGGAATCCCGAGCTCCGCGAAGAACACCGAGGAGAGGCTGTCGTCGAAGTGCTGCCCGGTGTGAACCAGGAGCTCCTCGTGCGATTCGCGCAGGCGCGGGGAGACCGCGGCCGCCTTGATGAACTGCGGCCGGTTGCCGATCACCGTGAGCACTCTCAAGTGGCGCTCGGTCCCGTGCTCAGCGTGCGTGAACGGCGTCGAGCTCCGCGCGGATATGCGCGCCGACTCGCGTCGCGATGTCGTCGGTGAGCGGCGAGGAGGATCCGAAGGAGTGCTCCTCGACGGCCGCGACCGGTTGCACCTCTCGCGTGGTCGATGCGAGAAACGCCTCGTCCGCGGCGAGCAGCTCGTCCATCGGGCACGAACGCTCCTCCGCGTGGGTGACCTCGATGACCGCCGCGCGCGTGATCGAGGCGAGGATGTGCTCGCCCAGCGGCGGCGTCAGCACGGCCCCGTCCTTGATCCAGAAGATCGAGGAGGTCGGGGCCTCGAGCACGCGACCATGTGGAGTGACCAGCAGCGCCTCGTCGAAGCCGCGCTCCCTGGCCAGCCGAGAGGCGAGCATGTTGGCTGCGTAGGAGAGCGACTTGACGCCGTCCAGCACGCGCGTGGGCGAGTAGGTGACGACTCCCAGCCGGACGCGCTCGGGGCTGCGCGGGCGGGGCTCGGTCAGCAGCAGGCGCCGCCCCCCACGCGTGATCACGATTCGCAGTTGCTCGTGGTCGGGTCCGCCGCCGGCGTGCGCGAGCAGCCGGTGGGCGTCCGAGCGGACCGCCTCGAGATCGAGTGGCAGCCTCAGGTTCGAGGCGGATCGCTCGAGGCGCCGGAGATGCTGCTCGAACGCAAAGGGCCGCCCGTCGTAGATCCGGATGACCTCGAACACGCCATCGCCTCTGAGCAGTCCCTCGTCGGCGGCGGGGATCGTCGCCTGCGAGGCGAGCGTGATCGCTCCGTCGACCGATGCGAGCGAGGCGCTGAACGCTGCGAACACGCGCCGGAGACTATCGGGCGCGGCTGGCGAACTCCGGGCGTGTCCAGACCTCGGCGAGGTGGACGATCGTCGCCGCCGACGCGGCCATGTCCTGCAAGGAGGCCCATTCCCTGACCGAGTGATACTCGTGCCCGCCCGTGAAGATGTTCGGTGTCGGCAGGCCCATCTCGCACAGCCGCGATCCGTCGGTCCCGCCGCGAATCGGAGCGCGGACGGGCTCGATGCCCTCGGCGCGCATCGCGGCGTCGGCCGCGGCCACCACATACGGAACCGCGTCGAGATAGCGCCGCATATTGCGGTACTGCTGGCGGATGCTCACATCAAGCCGGGCTCTCGGCTCGCGGGACACCACTTCGGCCGCCGTGGCACGTACCAGCTCGACGTGCTGCTCGAGCCGCTGGTCATCGAAGTCCCGCACGATCATTCGCAGCAGCGCGCGCGCCGGCGAGGCATGCAACGTGTACGGGTGGATGAAGCCCTCGCGGTCTGCGGTGGTCTCGGGAGTCAGGCGCTCGGACGGGAGCGCGTTGACGATGCGTCCCGCCAGGCGCAGTGCATTGACGAGCTTTCCCGTGGCCTGGCCCGGATGCACATCGACTCCCTGGATCGTGAGCGTCACCTCGTAGGCCGAAAAGGTCTCGTCCTGGAGCTCGCCTATGTCCGCGCCGTCGATCGTGTACGCGCACAGGGCGCCGAAGCGCTCGACGTCGAACAGCGTCGCGCCCTCCCCGATCTCCTCGTCTGGCGTGAAGCAGACCTTCAGCGTCGGCCTGGGAAGCTCGGGGTGAGCCGCCAGGTGCGAGACGGCCGCCATGATCGCCGCAACTCCGGCCTTGTCATCGGCGCCGAGCAGCGTGTCGCCGCTGGCCGTGACGAGGTCATGCCCGCGCTTGGCCCGCAACTCGGGGATCGTCTCGGGATCCAGGCGAGTGGAGCCGCGCGGCAGGTCGATCGCCTCGCCGTCGTAGTCGGGGTGGACGATCGGCTCGACCGCGCCGCCGGGAGCCTCCGGTGATGTATCCATGTGCGCGATCAGGCCGATCACAGGTTGCTCGCCGTCCTCGCCGCTTGGGGGGAGCGAGGCGGTGACATAGCCGTTGTCGTCCAGCAGGGCATCCCCGAGTCCGGCTTCGCGCAGCTCGCCGACGAGTACGCGGCCGAGCTCCAGCTGGCCGGGGGTGCTCGGCGAGCTCGCGCGGTCCCGGCGCGATTGCGTGTCGATGCGCACGTATCGCAGGAACCGGTCGGGCAGGCTGAGGGCGACGTCGCGAGCGAGATCGGAGGTGTAGGGAGAGCTGGCCATGCTCCCGAGTATGCAGCACGCGCCCGCGTGTTTGGCCGGCGCCCGCGACGGTAAGAACCCCAGTTCGGGGGGTTTTAGAGAGGGGTTGCCAACTGAATCTGAAAGCGATCTCGTGGAGGAAGACTGATGGCTACCAACACTCGTACGCGCCGGCAGGCCAGCGCTAAGAAAGCTGCCGCGACGCGCAAGGAGAACGCAACGCGGCGCAGCGCGTCGGCCACCAAGTCCTCGGCGCGCCGGACAGGCAGCTCGGCCCGCTCGACCGGACGCGCCGCGAAGAGCACCGCACGCCAGTCCAAGCGCACTACCACGCAGGCGGCCCGGACGGGCGCCGCGGGACTGGACGCCGCGACGACGCGGCTCGAGGCTCTGGGCCGCCAGGCCGAGCGCGCTCTGATGATCCAGATCGGCGCGGCGACGGCGCTCCGCGATGCCGTGGTCAGCACCGCTCAGACGTACTCGAACCTCGACCGCGTGGTGCGCGAGCTCAACAACTTCGAGCGGCGCGGGGAGCGCGTCGTCAAAGGGCAGCGCCGCACGCTGACCCGTCGCCGGAGCGCGCTCGAGCACGAGATGTCGAGCGTCGGGCGCGACCTGCAGCGTCAGGCCAATGGGCTACGCGCCGATGCCGACGACGTCGTCGAACGCGTCAAGCGGCTCGCCTAGTGAGAAGGTCGATCGTCGCGGCTCAGAGGCCCGCTCCCGGCGGGCCTCTCGCGTGCTCTACGGCCTAGTCCGTGGTGCGCGGCGGCCGAACCCCCGTGCCAAGGCCGCCCGCGCGGCGGCGAGCCAACCGGCTGCGTCGATCGGACTGCTCGGGCCCGGGGCTTCGTCGCCGCCGGGTCGGGCGCGGCTTCGCCTACTTCGACGAGAACGCTGAGCGGATCCGCGACCCCGAGGTGATCGATCGCCTGAGCGCGCTCGCGATCCCACCGGCTTGGACGGACGTCTGGATCTGCCCTGACCCGTTTGGCCACCTACAGGCGACGGGCGTCGATGCGGCCGGACGCAAGCAGTATCTCTATCACCCGCGCTGGCGTGAGCACCGGGATCGCCAGAAGTTCGCGCGCATGACCCGCTTCGCGGAGGCGCTGCCCCGCTTGCGGCGACGGGTGGCTCGCGATCTGCGCGGCGATGAGCTGACGCGCGAGCGGGTGCTGGCGCTGGCCGCGCGTCTGCTCGATGTCGGTCTGTTCCGGATCGGCAGTGAGCAGTACGCGGACGAGGAGAGCGGGATCGGTCTGGCCACGGTCCGGAAGGAGCACGTGACGGTGCACGAGGCCTCCGTGACGTTCGACTACCCGGCGAAGGGAGGGCTGCGCCGGGTCCAGGAGATCACCGACCCGCGCTCGTATGAGTTGCTTCGTGCGCTCCGCAGGCGCAGAGGCGGCGGCGAGGAGCTGCTCGCGTATCGCGAAGGCCGTCGCTGGGCGAGGCTGCGCTCCGACGACATCAACGACTACCTCAAGCGGCAGATGGGGGAGGACTTCAGCGCCAAGGACTTCCGCAGTTGGAATGCAACCGTGCTCGCCGCCGTCACGCTCGCGATCGACGGAGCCGGCGCGAGCACGATGACGGCGCGCAAGCGCGCGGTGGGTCGCGCGGTCCGCGCCGTGTCCGAACTGCTCGGCAATACCCCGGCGGTCGCGCGGCGCGCATACATCGATCCGCGCGTGCCCGATCGTTATCTCTCAGGGTGGACGATTGCAGGGGCTTTGCGGAGCCTTCACTCGGCAGACCTGTCCGACGACCGAGACCGGCACCAGATCGAGCTCGCCGTGCTGGACCTGCTCGCGGACAAGGAAGCGTCCCCCGCCCTGGAGCCACTCACCGCCGCTGCCTGACGCAGGCCGCGGGTCGCGCCGGCCGCGTCTGCGGGGGGGCGCCGCTCACCCCGGGTCGCGGAAGGGCTGAACGCCGCGCGTAATTGTGCTAAAACCGAGGGGTCTGCGACAAGGAGGACCTCGATGACGGTCGTCTCGCCCACAGTTCGTGCGTCGGGCACCCCGAGTTCCGCTGCGCTCTTCGACGGATGGCGGCATCGCCGGGACCGTCGCGCGCGTGACATGTTGATCGAGCGGTTCCTGCCGCTCGCGCGCAAGCTTGCCCGCCGTTACGTCCCGTCGAGCGAGCCCTATGAGGACCTGGTTCAGGTGGCCAGCCTTGGCCTCGTCAAGGCCGTGGAGCGCTTCGATCCCGATCGCGGCTTCGCGTTCACCTCGTTCGCGGTGCCGACGATCGTCGGAGAGATCAAGCGCTACTTCCGCGACGCGGGCTGGACGGTGCACGTCGACCGCAGCGCTCAGGAGCGTGCCCGCAAGATCGGCGATGCCCGCAACGAGATCAACGCTCGCACCGGACGCCAACCGACGGTCGATGAGCTGGCTCAGTACCTCGAGATCAGCCAGGAAGAGGTCATCGACGGCCTCCAGACAGCGGAGGCCTACGACGCGATCTCGCTCGATGCGCCCCTGGTTGGGGACGACGACGGCGTCTCGAGCCGCCTGGACGCGATCGGCGCCGACGACGAGCGACTCGAGCTCGTCGATGACCATGCGACGATCTTCGGGGCCGCGAAGCATCTCCCCAAGCGGGAGCGCCAGATCCTGTATCTGCGCTTCAGCGAGGATCTGACTCAGACCGAGATCGCCGAGCGGATCGGCGTCTCGCAGATGCAGGTGTCGCGGCTGTTGCGCCGCTCGCTTCAGCGCCTGCGCGAACTGACCGACGATCGCCGGCCGTAACGGCTCGGCGACCGCCGGTCAGCTGCGCGAACAGCTACCAGCGTCCGTACCATCGACGGCGGCCACCGAGGCCTGACTCCACGCCGCCGATGAAGAAGCCGAGCACCCACAGGATCAGAGCTGCGATCAGCACGATCCAGAGCACGTGCGCGGCGAATCCAAGCCCACCGAAGATCGCCAGGATCAACAGCAGAATGATTAGCGCGACCATATTTCCCTCCTTTCCAATGCGGCGCCTCCCTCGCGCCGTGTGCTAGATCGGGCTACCCGGGATCGGGCGTGCGCACACTGTCAGGGGGTGTCTTCGCTGCGCTCGCTGGAACGCTCGAAGTCCGCTTCGCCACTCTCGGCGGCACGCGCATCCTGTTGATCGGAGGAATCCTCGATCGCCCGGCGCGCGGCATGCTGGTCCCCATGACTGGCTTTCTCGACCAGCTCGTCCTCCGCCAGCTCGAAACCCTCGGCCTCGCCCTCCCCGGCTTCGACGAGGGGCCGTCGCGCGGGTTCGCGCTCAGCCTCCGTCGGGTCCGAGGTTGGGCTGCCGCCGATTGCGGCGGCTTCGGCCGCCGCCTGCTCGGCTTGTTCACGTGCGGGATCAGGTCCGGGCATGAACATGAGCTACCCGGCGAACCCGCCCGTAATCGCCCCCTTGGGGCGATCGGTTCGTCGCATCGATCGCGCAACATCAGTAGGCTCGTGTGAACGTGCAGACCCACTTCCGTGTAGACGTACGCAACGAGGATCACGCGGCGGTGATCAGCGTCGCCGGAGAGCTAGATCTGGCGTCGAGCCCTGCCCTCGAGGAAGAGCTGGAGCGCATCGCCGCATCGGACACCTCCCTTGTGATCGTCGATCTCCGGTCGCTCGAGTTCATGGACTCCACGGGCCTGAGCGTGCTCGTGCGCGCGCATCAGAAGGCCGAGGAAAAGGGTCAGAGCTTTGCGCTGGTCCGTGGGCCGGCGCAGGTGCAGCGGCTCCTGAGCCTGACGGGGGTCGCGGAACGGCTGACGCTCGTCGATCGGCCCGAGGAACTTCTGGGCGACGCCTAGTCCGCTCCCCTAGCCGAGGCGCGGGGGATCGAATCGCGGTGATCGATCATCACCACGTGTAGGAGCTCGCCGCCGTCCGCGCTCTGGATATCGAGCTGATCGCTCAGCACGGACAGCCCCGACGCGATCGAGCGAATCGCCGACTCCTCGCGCAGCGGGGCGCTGCTTCCTGGGCGCAGCGGGCCGATCGTCAGATCGAGACGGCGCGATTGCGTCGAGATGCCGAAGCTGATCCTCTTGCCCTGCGCGGCGCGGACGGCGTGAGCCGCGATGCCGTCGGTGACCAGATAGACGTCGGAGAAACGATCGAGCGAGAACCTCGCGCGCGCCGCCAGCGCGCGGGCGAGGCGCCCCAGGACGGAGCCTACGATCGACACGGGAGAAACCGATACCACCGCGTCTCCCGCGAGTCGCGCGGTCCATCCGTCGCTGGGGATGGCGGCCTCCGGCACCATGAACAGCGGCTTGCCGGACCTCGTGCCGGGGAACTCCATCAGGACCTCGGTGCCCCCGTCGGGCCGGGACCGGAACTCGGAGTGGCGCGTAAGCGCTCTGATCACTGGCAGGCCAACGCCGACCAAGTTGTCCTCGGCAGTGGCCGGCGATGGGATTCCAGACCCCTCGTCGCGCACCACGACGGTCAGCGACTCGGGCGCGGCGAACAGATCGACGTCCAGCGGTCCTGTGCCCTCGTAGGCGTGCATAACCACGTTGTTGCACGCCTCGCTGACCGCGGTCTTGAGGTCGTCCATGAGCTCAGGGTCGAGCGTCAGCTGCTCGCCGATGCCGCTGAGCGCGCCGCGCACCAGCGTCAGCACCTCGGCGCTCGAATCGAGCTCGAGGTGCACCGTTGGTCGATCTGTGCTCACGTCCACAGCTCTAGATACCTACTCGTCACGGAACGCAACCACAGATCCGCGACGCGTGCTTTCCGCTGACAGGCGCTCGCCGTCGGCGAACCCGTCTCAGGCTCGCCGGCGTTAGACGGTCAGGCGCGTGCTGGAGTGTCTGCGATCGGCGTCGCGCGCCGGTCAGCTCACCTCCGCCGACTGCGCGGTCAGCTCACCTCCGCCGGCTGCGCGGTCAGCTCATTGAGGCGCGCCAGCGCACGGCGAAGGATTCGCGAGACCTGCATCTGCGAGACACCAATGACCTCGGCGATCTGCGTCTGCGTCATGTCCTCGACGAAGCGCAGCACCAGGACGCGACGTTCGCGCGCGGATAGATGACGCGCTGCGGTGGCGATCGTGACGGTCGCGTCGACCAGTTCGAATCGCACGTCTTCGCGGCCGAACGTATCTCCGAGCGTGCCCGACTCGCCCTCGCCATCATCGCGAGGAACGTCCAGCGAAGTCGAGTGGTGGGCAGCGGCGGTCTCGAGGCCGTCGACGACGTCGTCGATGCTGATCTCCATGAACTCGGCGAGCTCCTGGACGCTCGGCGGTCGCCCGGTGCGCGCGGTGAGCTTCTGCTGCGCCTCCTCGACGGCGAGCGCGTGCTCCTGTGCGCCGCGCGGAACGTGCACGGACCACCCAAGATCACGGAAGTAGCGCTTCAACTCGCCGAGGATCGTGGGCACGGCGAACGACGAGAACGCCGTGCCGCGCTCCGTGTCGAAACGGTCGACAGCCTTGACCAAGCCAAGGCTCGCCACCTGCAGAAGGTCCTCGAACGGCTCGCGGGCGCCGGTGTAGCGCCGGGCCAACTTGCGTGCAAGAGGCAGGAATCGCTCCACCAGCTCGTCACGCGCGCGCTGGTCCTGGTGCTGCTGCCAGCGAATGAACAGCTCGCGGGAGTCGACCTTGGAAATCGTCGCGGACGTCATGCCGCTGAGTTCTACCCGGACGACGCTGAAATCAATCGAGAAGGCTGTCCCGTGTCAGGGGACAGACGTACAATTAGTCGTAATTCTGACTTGATGCTGTTTGTGACGTGTCGTGCTGCTCGGAATAACCCTGCACTCAGCGGCAATTCCCGTGGCAGCAGCTCCTCCCAATCTGCTCTGCAAGGATGAGCATTGCCGGAAGTTGTTCTGCGCAAACGAGGAGGCATGATGGACGAGGCAGGGACACGAGAGCTCATCCAACAGCACGCGGACGCGGTCGTGCGATGGGACACCGACGCGATCACCGAGGACTTCGCCGAGGAGCTGCGCCCGCAGATCCCGCAGATCGCGGAGGCTCTACCACGCCCGGTGACGAGCGCCGAGGTGCGCAGCGTCGAGGTCGACGACGAGGAGGCGGTCGCCCACATCCACTACACGGGCGAGGGCGGAGAGGTCACGATTCGCTCGCGCTGGCGCGAGGTGGACGGCCGCCCGAGGATCGTGGCCGGCGAGCCTGTCGGCTGACTCCCCACGATCACTCGCTGAGCAGCCTGGCTGGCGCCCCACCGACCACTCGCTGAGCAGCGCGCTTTTTGGTTCCGTCCGGCGCAGATGCGAACATATGTTCGTGCCCGAGGTCGCCGTCCACCCCAACATCCTGCATGCCGATCTCGACGCGTTCTACGCGTCGGTCGAGCAACGCGATGACCCGCGCCTGCGCGGCCGGCCGGTGATCGTCGGCGCCGGCGTGGTGCTCGCGGCGAGCTACGAGGCGAAGGCCTGCGGCGTGCGCACCGCGATGGGCGGGCGGCAGGCCAAGCGACTCTGCCCTCGAGCCGTGGTCGTACCGCCGCGGTTCAGCGCCTATACGGAGGCGAGCAAGGCCGTCTTCGGGGTGTTCGAGCGAACGGCGCCCGTGGTCGAGGCGCTGTCGATCGACGAAGCGTTCCTCGATGTCCGGGGGATGCACCGGATCGCCGGGACGCCCGCGGAGATCGCGGCGGGGCTGCGCGCCGAAGTGCGGGCGCAGGTGGGGCTGCCGATCACGGTCGGCGTCGCGCGAACCAAGTTCCTCGCGAAGGTAGCCAGCGGCGTGGCGAAGCCTGACGGGCTGCTGGTCGTGCCACCCTCGGGCGAGCTCGCGTTCCTGCATCCGCTGCCGGTGGAGCGCCTGTGGGGGGTGGGGCGGGTCACCGCGGCGAAGCTGCGAGACCGCGGGATCACCACGGTCGGGCAGGTGGCGGATGTCGAGGAGTCGGCGCTGGTGGCGATGCTGGGGAGGGCGCCGGGCCGCCACCTGCACGCGCTCGCTCACAACAGGGACCCGCGGCCGGTGCAGATCCGGCGCCGGCGGAGGTCGATCGGCTCGCAGCGGGCACTGGGGCGCCGGCCGCGTCCGCCGGAGGAGATCGTGGCGACGTTGATCGGGCTGGTGGATCGGGTGGCGAGACGATTACGCACGGCGAAACGAGTGTGCCGGACGGTCGTGCTGCGGATGCGGTTCGGCGACTTCTCGCGAGCCACCCGATCGCACACGATGGTGGAGCCAACGGCCGAGACCGAGGTGATCCTGAAGACCGCGAACGACCTCTTGAAGGCCTCGCTGCCGATGATCCGGCTGCGCGGTCTGACCCTGCTGGGGATCGCGCTCGCGAACCTGCTGGACGAGGGCTGGATCCAGCTCACCCTGCCCTTTCAGCGCGGGCGGGATCTCGATCGCGCGATCGACACGATCCGCGCGCGGTTCGGAACCGAGGCGATCACGCGTGGGGTTCTGGTCGGCCGTGACGCCGGCCTGTCGGTGCCGCTACTGCCGGATTAGCGGGCGCGACACTAGGATGAAATCAATGTCCCGGAGCGCCACGATGCCCGAGCTCCTGGTCCACCCGCGGCCAGCCGAGGACGACGGCACGATTCTCCGGGTCACGCCCGAGTCGGCGGGGTGGGGACACGTCGGTTTCGAGGTGCTCGTACTGGAAGGCGGAAGCGCGACTCGCAGAGAGTGTGGCCCGCGCGAGCTCTGCCTCGTCGTCATCTCCGGCACGGTCGGGGTTCGCTCCGACGCGCACGGCGAGTGGCGCGAGCTGAGCGGGCGCTCGGACCCCTGGGCGGGGCTCCCGGACGCCGTCTATCTACCTCCCGGCGCGGTCGTGGAGATCGACGGCATCGGCGAGGTGGCGCTCTGCTGGGCGCCGGCCCCGAACGGAGGCGCCACCGCGCGTATGCTGCCGGGAAGCGAGATCGAGGTCGAGACGCGCGGCTACGGACACCTCGAGCGGTTCATCCGGCCGATCCTGATGGCCGACGGCGACGCCGAGTCGCTGCTGGTGTGCGAGGTGCTGACGCCGGCGGGCAACTGGTCGAGCTATCCGCCCCACAAGCACGACCGCGACGATCCGCCGCAGGAGACGCTGCTCGAGGAGACCTACTACCACCGGTTTGCTCGGCCCGGCGGCTTCGGCCTGCAACGGGTGTACAGCGATGACCGCACGCTCGACGAGTCGGTCGCGTTCGGCGACCGCGATTGCGTGCTGGTCCCGCGCGGCTACCACACGGTCTCCGCGCCGCCGGGCTACGACCTCTATTACCTCAACGTGATGGCCGGCCCAACGCGGCAGTGGGCCGTCGCGAACGATCCCGATCACGAATGGACGCTGACGCCATGACCGCAACCGCAACTCGAGTGCTCGACAACTACATCGGCGGAGCCTGGACCGCCGCGACCGACCCCACCGAGATCCTCGACGTCACCAATCCGGCAAACGGGGAGACGCTGGCGCGGGTCCCACTCTCGAGCCGGGGGGATCTCGACGCCGCGGTCAAGGCAGCGCGCGAGGCGCTGCCCGAGTGGCGCGCGGTCTCCACGCTCGCCCGCGCGCGCAAGCTGTTCGAACTGCATGAGCGCCTGCTGGCACGCAGCGACGAGCTGGCGCGCTCGGTCACGACCGAGATGGGCAAGACCCTGGTCGACGCGCGCGCGGAGGTCGCCCGGATGATCGAGATGGTCGAGGCCGCCTGCGCGATCCCGACCACGATGCAGGGGACGATCCTCGAGGACGTCTCGAGGGGAATCGACGCCGAAACGGTGCGCCAGCCGGTCGGTGTGTGCGCGGCGATCGTGCCCTTCAACTTCCCGGCGCTGGTGCCGTTCTGGTTCCTGCCGTTCGCGATCGCGTGCGGCAACACCTTCGTGCTGAAGCCATCCGAGCAGGTACCGCTGACCCAGCAGCTGGCGTTCGCCGAGCTCGACGCGCTCGGACTGCCCGACGGTGTCGTCAACCTCGTCAACGGCGGGCGCGAGGTGGTGGAGGGCATCCTCGAGCATCCCGGGATCGACGCGGTCTCGTTCGTCGGCTCGGCCCCGGTCGCGAAGCTCGTCTACGAGCGTGCGGCGAAAGCGGGCAAGCGCGTCCAGGCGCTCGGGGGCGCCAAGAACCACATGGTGGTGATGCCGGACGCCGTGATCGACAAGACGGTCGAGGGGATCCTCGGTTCCGCGTTCGGCGCGGCGGGGCAGCGATGCATGGCCGGCTCGGTGGTCGTCACGGTCGGGGACGCGCACGAGCAGCTGCTGCCCCCGCTCGCCGAGGCGACGCGGCGGCTGCGCGTCGGCGACGGGCTCGAGGAGTCCAACGACGTCGGCCCGGTGATCTCGTGCGCCTCGCGCGACCGGATTCGCGAGTGGATCGAGCGGGGCGTCGAGGACGGCGCCAAGCTCGTCGTCGACGGCCGCGAGCCGCAGGGAGGCGACCAGAATGGCTCCTACGTCGGGCCGACCATCCTCGACGACGTCGGCCCCGACATGGACATCGCCAAAGAGGAGGTGTTCGGTCCGGTGCTGTGCGTGATCCGCGCGGGCACGCTCGACGAGGCGATCTCGATCGTCAACTCGAGCCGCTTCGGCAACGGCACCTCGATCTTCACCGAATCAGGTGCGTCGCTGCGGCACTATCGCCACGACGTGCAGGCGGGGATGGTCGGAGTGAACATCGGCGTGGCAGCCCCGGTCGCGTTCTTCCCGTTCTCGGGCTGGAAGGACAGCTTCCTTGGCGACCTGCACGCGCACGGGACCGATGCGGTCGAGTTCTTCACGCGCAAGAAGACGATCACGAGCCGCTGGTTCTCCAGCGGCCAGGGGAGCGGCTCCTACTTCGTCGAGCGCTGAGCTGCGCTGAGGAACCGCTCGGCGAGGCGCGCCACCTCGTCGCGCAGCTCGGGCGGCTCCAGCACCTCGAAGTCCACCCCGATGTTCGCGATGTGCACGGCCACCCCGGGCAGCCAATCTGCGCCCAGCTCGAGCACGCAGCGCTCGTCGTCGAGCGCGGTGATGGTTCCGTGCTGCAGGGGCACGCGACGGCGCATCTGCGCGGCGGGCCCGTCCAGGATCACTCGCACCTGATGGCGGTCCCGCGCCAAGGCGACGCGCCGCGCGACGTAGGCGGCGATGTCCTTCGCCGGCGGCTCGCGCGGATGGAAGCGCCGGTCGGTGGCGAGCCTGCCGTCGATCCGATCCACGCGAAAGGTGCGCCAGTCGGAGCGGTCCAGGTCCCAGGCCAGGAGGTACCACCGCCACCCGGTGTGGACCAGCCGACAGGGCTCGACCAGGCGGCGGGTCGCTGCGCCCTCGCGGCCGGTGTAGCGAAAGCGCAGGCGCAGCTGATCGCGCCAGGCGCCCGCGATCGTCGCCAGCACCTCTGGATCGACCGCCGCCGATCCAGAGCCGGGATACGGGACGGTCGCGGCGCCGATGGCGCCCACTCGCCGGCGCAGGCGGGAGGGCAGCACGTGCTCGAGCTTCGCGAGCGCGCGGACGGACGTCTCCTCGATCCCCGCGACGGCCACGCTGGCCGCGGTCCGCAGGCCCACGGCGACCGCGACCGCCTCCTCGTCGTCGAGCAGCAGCGGCGGCAGCGAACCGCCGGCGCCCAGGCGGTAGCCACCGGCCACGCCCGGCGTCGAGTCGACCGGGTAGCCGAGCGTGCGCAGCCGCTCCATGTCGCGGCGGATCGTTCGGACGCCGACCTCGAGCCGTTCGGCCAGCTGCTCGCCGGACCATTCGGCGCGCGACTGGAGCAACGAGAGCAGCTCCAGCAGCCGAGCGGAGGTTTCGAGCACGCTGTTCAGTCTTCCAGGTATTGCGGACCGGTCCTGACCTGAATCCAATCTAGAGTCGTCGCACCAAAGTCACTACGTCCCGGAGGCAAGAACATGGACTGGAAGATCGAGCTGATCGCCGTGCCGGTTTCAGATGTCGATCGCGCAAAGTCGTTCTACGAGCAGGCCGGCTTCAACCTGGACCACGACTTCACCGTCCGGGACGATCTGCGCTTCGTTCAGCTGACGCCGCCCGGATCCGCGTGCTCGATCGCGATCGGCGTGGGCATCGTCGACAGCGAGCCGGGCTCGGCCGCCGGCCTGCAGATGGTGGTGGACGACATCGAGGCGGCGCACGACCACCTGACCGAACGGGGCATCGAGACCAGCGAGGTCCAGGACTTCGACTGGGGCCGGTTCGTGTTCTTCAGCGATCCGGACGGGAATCGCTGGTCGGTCCAGCAGATCCCGCAGCGCGGCTAGTCCCACTCTCGGCTTCGCTCGGGCACGGTCGGATAATTCCGCTCGTGCCCGAGTTCGCCCAGCCGCTGCGGGAGGAGGACGTCGCCGCCGATCCGCTCGCCCAGTTCGCCTCGTGGTTCGACGAGGCCTCCGCGGCGGGGGTGCGGGCGCCGGAGGCCGCGGCACTGGCGACCGCAACCGCTGACGGCTCACCATCGGTGCGGATGCTCCTCCTCAAGGAGTTCGACCAGCGCGGGTTCGTCTTCTACACCAACTACGAGAGCCGCAAGGGTCGCGAGCTCGCCGCCAATCCCCGCGGGGCGCTGCTGTTCCACTGGGACCTGCTCGGCCGGCAGGTCCGGATCGAGGGGAGCGTGGCGCGTACGGACACCGGCGAGTCCGCCGCCTACGTTCGCACCCGTCCGCGCGGCAGCCGGCTGAGCGCGCTCGCGTCGCCGCAGAGCCGCAAGGTCGAAAGCCGCGAGTGGCTCGAACGTCGCGTCGAGGAGCTGGCGCTCGAGCACGGCGATCGCGAGCTGCCGGTCCCCGACACGTGGGGCGGCTTCCGGCTCGTTCCGCAGGCGTATGAGTTCTGGCAGCACCGGGAGGACCGGCTGCACGACAGGCTGCGCTACCTCCCGGCCGGAACGGGGGCGTGGACGATCGAGCGGCTCGCGCCCTGAAAGCGTGGAGCCCGCACGAGGCGGGCTCCACTTTCGGGCGATCGTCAGGACGCGTCAGCGATGGTGGTGGTGATGCTCCTCCGAGACGCGACACGGGTTTCTCATATCACCGCTGTTGAAGTCATCGATGAGGACCTCCGTGGTGAACCCTGGCTCCGGATACACCTGCGGATAGAGGGGGCCATACTCGGTGGTCGAGCTGCCACCGAAGTGGTCGATCGTGCCGGGGATGTGGTTGCCGCCCTCCTGCCAGGTGCACGTGTCGTTGTGGTAGCCGGTCGTGTAGATCGGATAGAACTGCGCGCCGTAGGGCGGGTCCACGCAGTGCGCACCGGTCGTCCGATCGCAGAACGGAGGATTCTGCTGGGAGTCGGACGCCTCGATGCGCGGCAGGTCGGTCTCGAACGCGACCGTCGAGTAATTGATCCTGTCACGCGTGACCGGGCTGGTGAACAAGACCGGCGTCGGATGCAGCTTCGCGTCCACATATGGGTCGGGGCTGCTCCCTGGCCAGTCGTTGCGGTAGGACTGCGCGTCCCAGTCTTCCTCCGGCGCGGTACAGCCGTCGATCGGAACGAGCGCCGAGTCGGTCCCCGGGAGACAGGCGGTGTCATCGGCGTCCAGCCCGGATGACACGTCCTGGCTGCCGGGCGTCGTGCAGTTGCCGTTCGCGTCGATTGCCAGGCAGTTCTCGAAGTGACCGATCTCATCCGAGTAGGCGACGTTGTAGCTGTGCGCGGACCAGGTGTTGCCGCGCGGCGCTGCCGTCGAATACTCGGGATGGAATGCGTACGGCTCCTCCTGGCAGGTGCTCGAGCCCGGGGTGTACAGGATGTGACCGAATCCATTCGCGACCGATGCGGTCATCGATCCGCCCTGACCGGTGGTCAGATCGAATAGATCCGTCCTCAGGCCGGCGGCGGTGTCGTGGATATGAACGCGGATCCGGTCACCCGGGTTCATCATCAGGTCCTTGCTGGGGTCCGGCGTGACCGCTGTGAGGTTCGGGCTCGTGAACGTGCCCGTGTACAGCGGGTTGGCCGGCGCCTGGGACTGGCCGCTCCTGGTCACGTACGCCCAGTTGATCGGCTCCGCGCCACCGAGGATGTAGTTGTCGCAGGCCGCGGTGTTCGCGACCCCCGTGTTCTGGTTCTCGACGTAGCTGTCGATGTTCAGGGCCGCGCAATATTGCGTGGCGGTGCAGCCGAATCCCTCGAACTGCGGCACCCAGCCCGGCTCGTAGAACTGGAGCTCCATGTAGGCGTTACCGGGATGCCGGCCGATGTAGTCCGGCGATGAAGGATTGGAGCCGGTGAGGTTGTTCGCGTCCGTGTCGGGGTTGCAGGTGTGCGTGTACTCGGGCGCGGATTGACTGTCGCACAGCGTCAGGCCGAACCACAACGCTGCGCGAAGCTCGAAGTTCCAGGTCGTCCCGCCCGCACCGCTCGCGGTCGGGAAGCGCTTCGGATCCCGTGGCAGCGTCAACGTGTAGGTCATGTCGTAGCCCGAGCCAGGGACGTGCGACTTGAACTCGACCGACGGCTCATCGTGTCCGATGTAGTAGCCACTGGGATCGTTGTAGGTGTCGGTGCAGAGCGTCCCCACGCTCTGACACAGGGGGGCGGGCTTGCCCCACCAGGTGTTCTTGATCAGCGGGTTGGAACCCGCCGCCTGCGCCGCGCCCGCACAAGCCATGTACGCGACCAGCCCCAAGATCGCGGCCACGCTAATCGCGAATGGACGAAGTTGCTTCACTGCACCGTCCTTTCTGATCTCGGCAGGCAGCTGCCAGCGACCAGTCCCGCAAGCCTGGATCTCGCGACGCGGGCGGCCCTGCACCGCCATAGCCTTTCCTATCCTCCTGCCGCGGCATCCTACCCCCGCAGGCAGGATCAGGCAACGGATTTTTTCCTTGCGCGCGCGGGCCTAGTTGAGCAGTCCAGGGACCTTGTGAACGGTTGAGGAGACGTCCGGGCCTCTCCTGAGGCTTCTGGTGTCCGCCAAGACGCCAGAACAGGAGGGCCCGGATGAGACAGCACCATAGGGCGAAGCTCGGACCGGCTGGTCGTGCTCAGTTGGTCTCAGTTATAAACGCCGAGGTGGTGGTGGCGCTGGCGGAAGGCCACCGAGGCGGAGCGTTGTTCGGGCGAGTGGTCCCAGGACCACAGCTCACGGCCGCTGCGCTGCCCGGCGCGCACCTCGGCCGAGCACGAGCAGCGGATCTGCGAGGCTCGTCGGCGCACGAATCTTGGGCCCGGGCGCCTGGCGGGGATCGTCGGTTCTCCGCGCTCGACGGTGCACGCGGTGCTGGTGCGTCACGGGATCTCCCGCCGGCGGCGCTCGCAGCGCCAGACGTTCAAGCGCTTTGAATGGGCTGAACCTGGAGCGCTGCTGCACATGGACGTCAAGCGCCTAGCGCGCTTTGACGCGCCTGGTCATTGGGCGACGGGCCGCTCTGAGCAGCGAACCCGTGGAGCGGGCTGGGTCTATCTGCACGTCGTCATCGACGATCACAGCCGCTACCTCTACGTCGAGCAGCACGATCACGAGGATGCCGACACCAACGCCGACACGCTGACGCGCGCGATCGCGCACTTCACCGAGCTCGGGCTAGGCATCCCGCAGGCCGTGATGACCGACAACGCGCTGGTCTACACACGCTCGGCTCGCTTCCGGCAGCTCTTAGACCAGATCGAAGCCCGGCATATCACCCCACCGCCCTACACGCCGCGCTGGAACGGCAAAGCCGAGCGAGTCATCCGCACCCTCCAAGACGAATGGGCCTACGCACACTCCTGGGACAGCTCCCAGCAGCGCGCTCGCGCCCTGAGATCATTCGTCCGCTACTACAACCGCAGGCGACCACACAGCAGCCTCGGAGACCGACCACCCATCAGCCGCGTTCACAACGTCCCTGGTCAGGACACCTAGTCCGCGAGTCGGTACGCGAGGTGGACCACGCCGTTGTCGTAGGCCTGTGAGCTCTCCATGGACAGCCTGACGCGCGGGCCGGCGGGATCGAACAGCCGGCCGCCCGCGCCGAGCGTCAACGGGAACAGGAACAGGTGCAGCTCGTCGACGAGTCCATCGGCGAGCAGCGCGCGCACAAGCGTGCCGCTGCCGCTGACGTAGATACCGCCGTCGGTCGAGGTCTTCAGCGAGCGGATCGAGTCCGCGCTGTAGGCGCCGAGGATCGTCGTGTTCTGCCAGTCGGCGCTCTGCAACGTCGAGGACACCACGTACTTGGGCGACTCGTTCATGAACGGCGCTCCGGGATCGTCCTCACCGGACCGGCCCGACCACGCCGGCGCAAACTGCTCGTAGGTGGTCCGCCCGAGCAGGATCGCGTTGCTCGAGCCCATGATCGCGCCGATCGCCTCGCCCATCTTCGGGTCGAAGCCGAACTCGAACGTCCACGCCGGATTCTCGATCACGCCATCCAGCGAAATGAACTCGTGTACCGCGATGTTGCCCATGATCTCTCTCCTGGTCCTGGTCTTCAGTGGCCGCGGGTGCAGGGGTCGGCATCAGAGACCGGCTGGTGCACGCAAACTCATCGCTGGCCGCACGGACCGCTCGATCGGGCGGTCGGTCACCGCACGACGAGGAGGATGACCACGATCACGATGACCACCACCAGTCCCGCCGCTGCAATGCTCACCGGCCGCTGGCGGCGCCAGAAATCGGGGTCAGCGCGATCTTTCGTGTAGCGGCCCTCGGGCGGGGTCCCGATCCAATCGTCGTCGTCATCGAAACGGTTCATCGGCCGCCACCGTCGTCGTCATCGATCAGGTTCATCGACCACCACCGTCGTCGTCATCGATCAGGTTCATCGGCCTCCGCGGCAGATGCCCGCGCCGCCGCCGCTCCCTGATCGCGGAGGTTCGCCTGTATGGCCCGCATCACGTCCGTTTCGGGGCGCGGACCATCCCAGTCGAGGTACCAGTGCCTGCTCATGCTCGTGTACCACGTGTCGTTGGCCGGCAGCAGACCGAAGCGCGTGATCGTCCGCTGGCGCCCGACCTGGTCCGAATACAGCAGCTCGACGGTGATGGGGTTGCCCGCCTGCACGGCTTCCGCGATCGTCGCTCTGACCGGATCTTCCGGGTTGCGCAACGCCCCCTGCCACATCCCGATGTCTCCGGCCGGGACGTAGAGGTCGCGCGTCTGCAGCCGGAACTCGTCGAGCGGCGCGTGCGAGGGCACCTCGCTCGCCAGGGACAGCCTCGGTCTCACCGCCCACCCCTGGCATACGCCGATGCCTGATCCGACGTTCCTGAGGCTGATTGCCAGGTAGACGATGCCGTCGTCGTGTTCGACGGTCGCGTGCCCGCCGCCGACGCTGATCCAATGCCCGTCGCCGAACATCAGCTTCTGCAACGGGTCCTCGAGCCGTGACGGCGCAAGCAGCGGCCGGCGCTGCTCCTGCAGAGCGGCCTCGGCGATCCGCGCCGAGCGGTTCGCCGAGCGGATGGATGCGAACGTGGCGAGAGCGAGCACGAGCGTGCCGCCCGCCGTCGCGAGCGAGGAAATCGTCGCCCAGTCGGCGGCGAGGACGAGCATCGCGTCAGTTTGCCACCGCAGCGCGATGCTCCGGAGATCACCGTTCGACGATCGAGCGGGTGAGGCCGAGGACGGTGACGAACGTCCGGTACAGGATCAGAGGATCCTGTTCGGTCACCCGGACCGTTCGCGCCGCCGTCCGCTCCACGCCTCGGATCCATGTCGACATCTCGGCCATGTCGGCGGTGAGGAAGGTGAGCTCGAGCGTCGCGGGCAGATCGATCGCCGGCAGTGAGGCCGTCCCGACCCGGGGCAGCGCCCGCGCAGCGCCCGCGCGGATCAGCTCACAGGCGCGCTGCGGATGGAGGCTCTCGGCCGCGAACCTCGTGATCGAGCGCTTGACGACCACCGCCTCGGCCTCCGGCATGAACGGTCGCGCCTCGTCGGCCGTCGCCGCATCGCCGGTGATCAGCACTACCGGGACGCGATGGTGCAAAGCGACGAGCGCGTTCAGCCCGCTCTCGCCCACGCTGACGCCGTTCAGCCGCGCCTCCCACACCGCGAGCGGGTTGTAGGTGTGCGAGAGGATCGCGTGCTCCGCGCCGATCGAGCCGTGGTAGCCGACCATGAACACCGCGTCGAAGCCGCCCTCGAGCCCTTCCATCATGTACAGCGGCTTGTGCCTTCCCGACAGGTAAGACGCCTGCGGCCGGAGCGCGGCGGGATCGATGTTGTGCATCGACGAATGCGCGTCGTTGACGAGCACCTCTTCAGCGCCGGCCTCGAGCGCGCCGTCGATCGCCGCGTTCACCTCGCCGGTGAGCAGCCGCCGGCCGATCTCGTACTCGGCGCCGGGTCCTCGCACCTGGTCCGGATCGACGACCCCTGCGACGCCCTCGATATCCGCTGAGATGAAGACCTTCACCGTCGTCAGACCGGGGCGAGGGGTCGGTGCGGGCGCGGCGGAAGCTCGACGCGCACCGGATCGTCCGGCCGTACGTCACCGCCGGCCAGCACGATCCCCATCACGCCGGCCCTCCGGATCAAGGCTCCGTCCGAGTCCCGGTCCAGAACCGCTGCCATCAGCCCCGGCTGGAAGGCATCGAGCTGGACGCACGGATTGCGCAGCCCTGTGATCTGCACCACGGCCGCGGCGCCGAGGTGAAGCACCGACCTTGCGGGGAGCGCGAGAAGATCGAGGCCGCGGGTGATGATGTTCTCACCTACGTCGCCCGGTGCAACCGCGAATCCGCGCGCGCCCAGCTCCTCCAGCAGCTCCGCGTGGAGCAGGTGGACCTGCCGCAGGTTGGGCTGACTGGGGTCGCGCGCCACGCGCGAGCGATGCTGCACCGTGGCGCCCGCGTGCACATCGCCCTGCACGCCGAGCCCGGCCAGCAATCTGATCTGCGCTTGCGGGCGCTTGCCCAACCCATGCTCCCGGCTGGAGCAGACCGCTATCACGCGCGCCGCCATGCGGGGACTATGGCAATCCGGCCGGTCCTCAGCGGGGGCAACGGCCCGCGACCGCGTACAGAATGGTCGCGCCGGCGCTGTGAAAGGTGCCGTCGAGCAGGGCTGCCGCGACCGCATCGTTCTCGGCCAGCCGCCGCTTCCAGGAGGCGTCGAAGGCATCGACCGTTCCGCCGCCGGCGAGATAGAAGCGCTCCGCTTCGGTCCGGGTCCAGCCCCAGTCCCGCCGCTCCGCTTGCTCGAGCAGGTGGTCTCGGAGCACGCGCTGCTCGCTGGAGCGGTACGGCGGGAACAGGGTGGCCGCCTTGTCGGAGAGGAAGACCTCGATGTCGGTGATCGCGTGGTGCGCGAAGAGGCCTGGGAGCAGGTCGCCGATCGAGTTGTCGCCTTCACCGAGCGCGAGCTTGCCGCGCTCGCATGTGACGACGAAGCGCACCAGGTCGGTGATCTCCTCCACGGGAGCATCGGCGGTGACGCTGCTCTGCACCATCGTCGAGGCCCGGTTGCTCGGCTCGGCCGCGAGCAGCACGCCACCTGGCTCGAGCACTCGCAGCATCTCCTTGATCCCCGCCCCGGGATCGGCGAGGTGCATCAGGACCGTCTGGCAGGTGACCAGGTCGAAGCTCGCATCCGCGAACGGCAGTGCCTCGGCCGTGCCCTGCTGATAGCGAAAGCGCGATGACAGGCCGAGCTCGCCGGCCACCCGGGTCGCGAACGAGATCCAGTCCGGCTCGCGATCGACGCCGACCAGCGTCGCCTGCGGGGACAGGATCGGCTCGAGCGTTCGCCCCCACAGGCCTTGGCCGCATCCGACGTCCAGGACCCTGCGAGCGGCGCCGAGGTGCAGCCTGGACGCGATCAGCTGCAGATGATCCTGATTCCACCAGTAGTTGCGCGCCGGGCCGAAGAAAGCCGCGGAATGGGGGCGCTCCTGCGCGTTGCCGGCCATCCGGGCATCCTACGAGGGCCTAAAGGCCGTTCAGCAGCCGGCGGTCAGCGCGAGCGACGTTCGATCTCGGCCATGCGAGTCGCGATCAGCTTTCTCACGAGCGGCTCGGGCAACGACTGGTCGACCGGGAAGTGCAGCGAGCTCTTGGTCATCTCGTAACCCTCGAGCTCCTCGCCGAGCTGACCGAGGACCGATCCGCTGAACGGCACGTAGCTGAGGTGATCTTTGAACGCGGCGAAGCCCGCGACGATCGCTCCGCGCACCCGGAATGCCGGCACGCGGTAGGAGATCACCTGCTCCGCGTCGGGGACGACCTTCAGGATCGTGCGGCGGAGCGCCTCGAGGGTGCTGCGCTTGGGCTCCTCGAGCGCGCGCAGATACTCGTCGACCTCCTGGGCGGACACCTCGGCGCAGTCCTAGCTCATGGCGGCCACGCGGCTGGGCGCGGTCGGATGTGTGCGGTGGTGGCCATCAGGCAGGCTGAGGCTCGCCGACGTCGACCGGTGGCAGCGGCGGTCCGGTGAGCGCCTCGAAGTCCTCCGGCCGCGTTACGTCCTCACCCTTCGGCGCCCTGATCGCGTTCAGGATCAGGCTGCCGAGGACCACGACGATGAGGTTGATGACGAACGCGATCAGCCCGTGATACGCCTTGAAGTGCAGTCCGAAGTAGTGCCAGGTGTAGACCGAGCCGCCGAAGTGATGCTGGTGCTTGGCGGGGTTGGGCACCGCATAGGCCATCAGCGTGCCGGTGACCATGCCGGCGGCCCACCCGGCGAGGAGCGCCCAGCGATGGAAGAAGCGGGTGTAGAGGCCGGAGACGATCGCCGGGAACGTCTGCAGGATCCACACTCCGCCCAGCAGCTGGAGGTTCACCGAGAACTGGCCGCTCAGCGTCAGCACGAACACGACCGCGCCGACCTTCACCAGGAGGGACACGATCTTGGCGACCGCCGCCTCGCGTTCGGGCGTCGCGTTCCGATCGAGGAACTCGACCCAGACGTTGCGGGTGAACAGGTTCGCGGCCGCGATCGACATGATCGCCGCGGGCACGAGCGCCCCGATCGCGATCGCCGCGAAGGCGACCCCGACGAACCAATGCGGGAACATCCGCTGGAACAGCTCGGGCACGGCGAGGTTGGTGTTGGTCACCTTGACGTGCGCGGCGATCGCCATGTAGCCGAGCAGCGCGATCATCCCCAACAGGAAGCTGTACGGGAACAGCAGCACGGAATTGCGGCGGATCACGCCCCGGTCACGGGTCGAGAGCACCGCGGTGATCGAGTGCGGGTACATGAAGAGCGCGAACGCAGACCCCAGGGCGAGCGTCCAGTAGGCCATCCCGCCGCCCGACGGGATCAGGAAGGACGCCTTCGCGGCCTTGGCCTTGGGAGTCGCGAAGTGGGCCTCGGCGACACGGAAGATGTGTCCGTAGCCGCCGAGCCGCGACGGGATGTAGATCACCGCAACGATGATCACGATGTAGATCAGCCCGTCCTTGATGAACGCGATCAGCGCCGGCGCCCGCAGTCCCGACGTATACGTGTAGGCGGCCAGAATCGCGAATGCGATGATCAGCGGCAGGTCCTTCTGCCAACCGGTGCCGGCCAGGCCCATGCTCTGCAGCACGGCCTGAATGCCCACCAGCTGCAGCGCGATGTACGGCATCGTCGCGACGATCCCGGTGAGCGCGATCGCGAGCGCCAGCGTCGGCGAGCCGAAACGCACGCGAATGAAGTCGGCCGGGGTCGCCGCGCCGTGCCGGTGCGCGACCGACCAGAGCCGCGGCATGATCACGAACACCAGCGGATAGACAACGATCGTGTAGGGGACGGCGAAGAACCCGAGCTCGCCCGCGCCGTACAGCAACGCCGGAATCGCGATGAACGTGTAGGCCGTGTACAGGTCGCCGCCGAGCAGGAACCAGCTGATGAACGTGCCGAAGCTCCGTCCCCCGAGCCCCCACTCGTCGATGCTCGCAAGGCGCTCCACCCGCCGCCACCGGACGGCGGCAAAACCCAGGCCGGCCACGAACAGGAACAGCGCGATGAAGATTCCGAGCTCCAGCCCGATGACGTGCGGATCGTGCTTCATCGCCCCGCCGCTCCCTCACCGGTGTGCGCCGCCCCGCTCACGCCCGGCGCTGCACGCCTGGACACTCTGTCGGCGCGCTCGATCAGCAGGTACGCGATGCCGGTCACGAACATCCCGACGATGATCCACAGCAGCTGGAACCAATAGAAGAAGGGAAGGCCGAACAGCTTGGGCGTCGCGCGGCCATAGATGCTCGGGATCAGGATCACCAGACATTCGCCGACCAGCAGCGCGTACGCCACCACCCTGAGCGCGGTGACGCCGCCACCCGCCCTCCGCGCGGCGGCCGAACCGGGATGCGAAGCCATCTAACCCTCCCTCGTCTCTACTCGAGCCGATACGCGCTATCTGATACCCGTCATCGCCGACCGCGAACACCGGTTGGCGGGCGGCGGGACCTTCACACACCTGCGAGGATGCGAGGCATGGATACATCAACGATCGACCAGGCCTACGGACAGCTCCAAGCCGAGTTCCAGGATGTCGCGAAGTCGATTCAGGCGCTCGCCGAAAAGCTCCAGGCCGCCGCGCAGAGCGGCGACGCGAACGCCCGGGAGTGGCTGCTGGACCTCAAGCAAGTCGCGCTGGACGTCAAGGACGAGCAGATCCAGGTGAACACGCTGCTCCAGGCGATTCACGCGTTCGTCGACAGCTCCAACCAGCAGCTACAACAGCAGGCTCAGCAGATGCCCCAGCCGATGGCCGGCGGGATGTTCGGCGGCGGCCGCGGGGGAGGGCTCTTCGGCGGGTTCCTCGGCGGCGGGTTCGGCCGGGCGATGGAGATGGGCGCCGGGATCGGCCTCGGCGAGGATCTGATCAACAGCATCTTCTAGGCCGACGCGAGGCGGCCTGCGCGGCTGGCGTACAGTCCGCGGAATGCCCACATTCGTCCTGCGCCTGATCGCGCCGCGCCCGCAGTTCGCCCAGACCATGACCGACGCCGAGCGGGAGATCATGAGCCGCCACGCGGCCCACTGGCGCCCTTACCTGGAACGCGGAGACATGGTCGTGTTCGGCCCGATCCTCACCGACGAGGACTCTTACGGGCTCGCGGTCGTCGAGACGGACGACGAGCAGGCGCTACGCGAGTTCGCGGCGCAGGATCCGGTGGTGACCACGGGAACCGCGGCGTTCGAGCTGGGGCGGATGGCCGCGGGTCACGTTCGCGGGCGCTGAGGCGATCGACCACCTCTGATTGATGCCGATATCGCTCGCCGCGCCGCCTACTGGTGTTCGGCGGCGATCAGCGAGAGGCCGCCGTCGACGACGAACGAGGCGCCGGTGACGTAGGCGGCTCGCTCGGACGCGACCCATGCGATCAGCTCGCCGACCTCCCGCGCGCGGCCCGCCCGGCCGAGTGGAACGGAGATCTCATCCGGCTCCTCGTCCTCCTGCCCCGTCATGCGCGTCGCGATCTGCCCGGGGGCGACGGCGTTCACGCGAATCCCGTGTGGACCGAGCTCGAGTGCCATCACCTTCGTGAGACCGCCGAGCCCGTGCTTGGCGGCGGTGTACGGGGCCGAGCCCGAGAGCGGGATGTGCTCGTGCACAGAGGTGACGTTGACGATCGCTCCCCCGCGCCCCTGCTCGACCATCCGGCGAGCGGCCGCCTGCGCGCAGAGAAAGGCGGCCGTGAGATCGACGTCGAGCACCGCGCGCCAGTCGGCGAGCGGCATCTCCAGAAACGGCGTCGTCGTCCCGTGGCCGGCGTTGTTGACGAGGGCGTCGATCCCGCCGAGCGCTTCCGCGAGCTCCTCGATCGCGCGCGGGCCGCGCTCAACCTCTCGCAGATCGGCGTGGGTCGCGTGACATCGACGCCCGAGAGCCTCGATCTCGGCGACGGCGCTCTCGGCGCGCTCCCGCTCGCTGTGCCAGGTGATGCCGACGTCGAATCCGCCATCCGCCAGCGCTACCGCCGTGGCGCGGCCGATGCCGCTGTTGCCACCGGTGACGATCGCGATGGGCACTATGGGGAATCCGGCGAGACCACCAGCGCGCTTCCGCCCCCGAGGCGAACGGGCTCGGCGATCGCCTCGGCTCGGTGGCGCCCGAGCATCTGCAGCGCGGTCGCGTCCCCGGGATAGTTGTCGAGCGGAAGGATCGGTCCGGTGGCGAGCGCGAACTTCTCGCCGTACCGGCTCGTGAGCTTCTGCGCGAGCGCGCTGTTGTAGAAGGCCGGCTCGGCAAGCGAGGTGTTGGACGAGGAGTTCGTCTGGCTCACTCGCGGCGCCGCGAGTGCGGCGGGCAGGCTCATCCCGAAGTCGACGTGATCGATCAGGATCTGGACGACGGTGGTGATGATCGTGGACCCGCCGGCGGCGCCGATCGCGAACCGCGGCTCGCCGTTGCGGAACACGATGACCGGACCCATGCTCGAGCGCGGCTCCTTGCCGGGCGCCGGCAGGTTCGGGTCATATGCGCCAGGCGAGGGCGGGGCGAAGTCGAAGTCGGTCATCTCGTTGTTGAGCAGGAAGCCGTAGCCCGGCACGACCTGCCCGCTGCCGCCGAAGAAGTTGATCGTGTTCGTGTAGGCGACGATGTCGCCCCACTTGTCCTCGGTGACGATGTTGTTGGTGTGATGGGCCTCGGCCGACGCCGGCGACGGCGTGGTCGACGCGGCGGTGGTCTTGCACGCGGGGAATGGCGGGAACGGGTTACCCGGGGCGACCGGGGAGGTGAGGGCGGTGGTGCCGATCAGGCAGCGTCGCGTCGCCGCGAACGCCGGGCTGAGCAGGCCGCCAAGGGGCACATGGACATAGTGCGGGTCGCCGACGTAGGCGTTGCGGTCGGCGTACGCGAGCCGCGAAGCCTCCAGATAATGGAACAGCGCGTTCACGCGCGACTCTGACCCGAGCGGATAGCCGTCGAGGATGTTGAGGATCTCGCCCTCGGTCGAGCCGCCGCTCGACGGCGGCGCCATCCCATAGACGTCAAGGCCCCGGTAGTTCACGTGGGTCGGCGCGAGGATCCGGGTGCGGTAGGACCGTAGATCCTGCATGGTCATGATCCCCGGGTTCGTGACGATCGTCTGCCCGGGGGTGAGCACGGGGTGATCGTCAGCCTGGACGATCGCCCGCCCAATCGCTCCTCGATAGAGCGCGCCCGCCCCTCGGCGCGCGATCAGCTCGTACGTTCGCGCAAGATCCGGGTCCCGCAGCCACGTTCCGATCGGCAGCGGCGCACCGGACGCGGTCAGCAGCAGCGACCGGCTCGCCGGGTACGCCTGCAACGTCGAGAGGCTGGACTGCTCGAGCTGGTTGAAGTCGAAGTTGACGGCAAAGCCGCGATTGGCGAGGGAGATCGCCGGTTGCAGGTCGGCGCCGAGCGTGAGGCGGCCGAAGTCGCGCACGGCTCTCGCCCAGGTCGCGACGTTCGAGGGCACGCCGGTCGCGAGTGGCTGATCGGAGGCGGCCGTGTAGCCCATCGGCTTGTGCGTGGCCGGATCGATGAACAGGTTCGCCGTGCAGGCCGCCGGGCACGTCTCGCGACCGTCGATCGTCGTGACCGTGTGCGTCCGCGCGTTGTAGATGACCATGAAGCCGCCGCCGCCGGGACCGGCGACGAACGGAACCGTGACCCCCAGGGCACTGGCCGTGGCCACCGCGGCGTCGACCGCATTACCGCCCCGGCGGAGCACATCGATCCCGGCGCGGCTCGCGCCCACGTCCATTGAGGCGACGGCGCCCCCGCTACCGACGGCGAGCGGTTCGTTCGGGTAGCGCGTCCGGTGCCGGGCGGCAGCCGCCCCGGAGAGCGCGCCCGCCGGCATCGCGGCGGCCTCTGCGGCGCAGAGCACCGCGACGACGGTTGCAATTCGTCCACGACTCACAGCACCCACCTCCCGCTACGACCTCAGGACACACCACGTTTTCCCGGCGGGTCGGCGTCGGAAACCGGATATCTCACGGCTATCCCGCGACGCGCCTAACCTCTCGGACGCGGCGTGCCGATGGATCCGCATGGGCACGGTGGGGATGACGAAGCGCCTCTGCATCCGGTATCCCGGTATGTGCGCCGCCTGTGGGCGAGCGCTCCCCGTTGGCTCCGAGGCGCTCTGGGAGGCGTCGGCGCGCGAGTTGACCTGTCTGGAGTGCATCGCCGACCACGTTCGCGTCGCGGAGGGCGTGGCCGGAGCCAGCGCGCTCCGTCAATACCAGCGGCTGCGCGCGGGTCGCGAGTCACGCGCGCGGGCGCGTCTCGGTGCCGTTGGCGGATTGCTCGTACGGGTCGTGCCCGAGCCCCAGACGGTCAGGGCCTGGCGGCAGGGCGCTCACGGCGAAGCCCTTACGGCGTCGCGGCTTGCGAGGCACCTGCACGACACCTCGGTTCGTGTCCTGCACGACCGGCTCATTCCAGGCAGGCGCCGCAGCAACATCGACCATCTCGCGATCGGGCCGGGCGGCGTGACCGTCATCGACACGAAGACCTACAAGGGGGCGGTCCGCGTCGAGCGCGTCGGCGGGCTGTTCTCACCGCGGCGCTCGGCGCTGATGATCAACGGCCGCGATCGGACGCGGTTGGTGCAGGGCGTCGAACAGCAGGTCGAGAAGGTGCGAAGCGCGATCGCGTCTCTCGGCCTCGATGTCGACGTCCGCGCCGCGCTGTGCTTCCCGCGTGTCGGCGGGCTGCCCTTGCTGCCGGGCCGGCGCCGGGTGCGCGATGTGCTGATCGATGGGCCCAAGCCGGTCGCCAGGCTCGCCTGCCGCCCCGGGCTCCTCGAGCCGGCGCAGATCGAGCTGATCCGCGATCACCTCGGCCGCGCGTTCCCGCCGGCCTGACTCGAAGCGCGGGAGATCGCGACCGATCCCGTCGCGCCGCGGCGTGGGCATCAGCGGCACCTCCTGACCTCAGCGGCCGGCGCGCGTGGCCACGTCGAACACATCAGCGATCTGCCTGGTGTAGCGGTCGATGTCGAACTGTGGATCGAAGCGCAGCCGGGCTGGAACCGCATCGATCGCGCCCCTGATCGCGATCGCCATCGCGCGGGGATCGAAGTCGGCACGGAGCTCGCCGGCGCTCTGGAAGCCGGAGAGCAGGTGCGCAAGTGCGCGGACCGCTTCGTCGATGTCGTAGCTGTAGACGCGCGACTGCCCCTCCGCCGCGGCGCGGTTGCGCGCGATCTCGACGACGGCGATCAACTCGGCGGGATGCTCGCGGATGAACGCGAGGTTCGACTCGATGTACGCGCGCAGCATCTCCGGGCCGGTGGCGTGAGCCAGGATTCGGCGGCTCATGTAGCGCTGGCCCTGCTCGAGGACCTCGCGCACGACCTCCTCCATCAACTCGTCCTTGCCCGCGAAGTGGTAGCTGATCAGACCCCTGCTGATTCCGACCCGCGCAGCGATGCGGCCGAGGGACGCGCGCGCATAGCCGACCTCGGCGATCGTCTCAATCGCGGCGGCCACGATCTGCGCCCGCCGCGCAGCCTCGATGAATGTTCGCTGCGCGCCCGGTCCTGGCTGCATAGCCAGGAAACTAGCAGACCGGCCAATCGGTCTGCTAGGGTTCGGATATGCGCCACGAGGCAGGGGTAGGGTCGGCCGGCACCGACTCGACGGATGCGCCCGCGCTGGTGGTGCGTCAGTTGGCCAAGCGCTTCGGCGACCGTGTGGCCTTCGACGACGTGTCGTTCGAGGTCGGCTACGGGGAGGTGTTCGGGTTCCTGGGTCCGAACGGTGCGGGCAAGACGACGACCGTGAGGACTCTCGGCACGCTGATCGCGCCGAGCTCGGGGTCGGCGATCGTGGCGGGGATCCCGCTGAGCGCCGAGAACGGCGCGGCGATCAGGACGCGGATTTCGATCATGCCCGAGTCTCCAGGCTTGTATCTGCGTTTGACGGTGGCGGAGAACCTGCGCTGTTTCGCCGGGCTCTATGAGCTCGACGACATTCCGGGGCGGATCGAACGGGCGCTCCGGGCCGTCAACCTGCTGGAGCGCGCGAGCGATCCGTGCGGGTCGCTCTCGAAGGGCCTGCGTCAGCGAGTCGCGCTCGCCCGCGCGGTCCTCAACGATCCGGCGGTGCTGTTCCTGGATGAGCCAACCGCCGGGCTCGACCCCGTCGCCGCGCACGACGTGCACGAGCTGATCGCCTCGCTGCGTGAGCGTGGAGTGACGATCTTCCTCACGACACATCGGCTGGAGGAGGCCGAGCGGCTGTGTCACCGCGTCGCGATCCTGAACACCACCCTTCGGCTCGTCGGCCGGCCCGACGAGTTGCGCGAGCAGTTGTTCAACCAGGCTCTCGAAGTGCGCGTCCGGGACCGGCTCGAGAACCCCGCGTCGGTGTTCGGGGAGCTCCCAGGAGTCGACGGATGGAGGGAGTCAGCCTCGGGCGACTACGAGCTGGCGGTCTCTGATGCGCTGGTCGCCGCGCCCGCGGTCGCTCGTGCGCTGGTCGCGAGGGGCGCCGACATCCTGTCCCTCGCGGAGGCCCGCCACTCGCTCGAGGACGTCTATCTGCAGCTGATCGACGAGGACGTGGAGGCGAAGCGGTGAGCGTCAGTTGGACTCGAGTCAGAGCGATCCTCGTCAAGGAGCTCAGCGATTACCGACGCAACCGCTTCGTGATGGTGTTCACGATGACCCTGCTGCCGCTGATCTTCATCGTCATTCCGACGGTCCAGCTGCTGAACGCGCCGGCCGTGGCGTCCAGCTCGACGCTCGATTCACGGATCGGGATCTCGCTGCTGTACCTGCTGTTCATCCCGGCGATCGTGCCGTCCACGGTCTCGGCGTACTCGGTCATCGGCGAGCGCGACCAGGGCACGCTCGAGCCGATTCTGATCACCCCGGTCAGCCGCGAGGAGTTCCTGATCGGCAAAGCACTCGCGGTAGTCCTCCCGACGCTCGTGATCGCCTACACGATGTTCGGGATCTTCCTCGCCGTGGCGGCCCTGTTCGCCCATTCGGGGATCAGGTCCGCGATCTTCGCGGGCTCGCATATCCCGATTCAGGTGGCTTTCACGCCGCTGCTCGCCGGCTGGTCGATCTGGGTCGGGATCGCAATCTCCGCGCGATCTTCCGATGTCCGCGCCGCCCAACAGCTCAGCGTGCTCGCGAACGTGCCCCCGATCGCGATCGTCGCGTTGCTGGGGTTCAACGTGATCACGCCGTCGACCGGCCTCGTGCTCGGCCTCGCGGCAGTGCTACTGGCCGTCGACGCGCTCGGATGGCGGGCGGTGGCAGCGATGTTCGACCGCGAGCGCCTGATCACCGGAGCACGACGTTGAGGCGCCTCGCAGGCGCCGACGCGCGCACCAGCCACTCGGCGGACCGGCAGAACAGCCCGATGGAAGGAGGGCATCGATGTCAGCAACGCTCAACCTGAAGCGGGAAAGCGTCCTCATGGAGCTCCGGCGTATGCCGTTCGAGGTTGCACTGGACGGCACGAGCGTCGGCTCGATCAACCACCGGGATACCTTCGAAGCGTCGATCGAGCCTGGGCGCCACACGCTCCAGGTTCGCGCCGGCCGCTATCAGAGTCGAGCCGAATCATTCGACGTCGCATCCGGTGACGCTGTGAACTTCCGCTGCAGCGGAGCGAGGATCTGGCCGATCTATCTGATCTCGTTCGCCGTGCCAAGCCTGGCGCTCACGCTCAAACGCGTCTAGGCCGCGGCGGGAATCCGGAGACCATCGCTTCGGCGAGAGGCGAGTAGTTGGGGTGTCAAACCTTCGGGGTCTCGCCCGGCGCCACCAACCCGCTTTGGTAGGCGATCACGACGAGCTGGGCCCGGTCGCGCGCGCCGAGCTTGAGCATCGCGCGGCTGACGTGAGTTTTCACGGTCAGCGGGCTGAGAAACAGCTGACCGGCGATCTGGTCGTTCGATAGGCCGTGCGCGACCAGCGTCATCATCTCCCGCTCGCGGTCGGTCAGCTCCGACAGCGCCGGATGGGCGCTCGGGCGGGATGGACCGCGCGCGGCGATGTCGGCGATCAGGCGGCGGGTGATCCCCGGAGAGAGCAGCGCATCCCCACGAGCGACCACTCGGATCGCGTGCAGCAGCTCCGCCGGTTCGGTGTCCTTGACCAGAAAGCCGCTGGCGCCGGCTTGGAGGGCTTCATAGACATACTCGTCGCTCTCGAAGGTTGTGAGGATCAGGACCTTGACCCCGGCCAGGTTCTCGTCGGCTGCCATCCGGCGCGTAGCCTCGAGTCCATCCACCGTCGGCATGCGGATGTCCATCAGCACGACGTCCGCGAGGCGGTCGCGGGCGATCGCGACCGCTTGGGCGCCATTGTCGGCCTCACCCACCACCTCGATGTCCTCCGCGGAATCCAGGAGGACGCGAAAGCCGGCGCGGATCAGCGCCTGGTCGTCGGCCAGCAGAACGCGGATCACGGCGCGCTCAGCGGTAGCCGGGCCTGCACGCGGAAGCCGCGCTCGGGGCCTGGGCCGGCGATCAGCGTGCCGCCCACGGCCTCGGCGCGCTCGCGCATTCCTGCAATGCCGTGCCCGGCGCCGGGCGGCGTCCCATCGACACGGCCGCGTCCACGATCCAGAACCTCGACGTGAAGCTGGTCGTCGGTGTACGAGAGCGTCACGCTGGCGCTGGTTGGACCGGCATGGCGCAGGGCGTTGGTGAGGGACTCCTGCACGATCCGGTAGGCAGTGAGGTCCACGGTGGGGGCCAGCATCCGTTCCTCGCCATGGACGGTCACCGACGTCGGCAGCCCGGCTCGAGTCACGTTCTCGACGAGCGCATCGAGCTGCGCCAGGCGGGGAGCGGGTGAGCGCTCGTCCTGCTCATCGGCTTGGCGTAGGACGTTGAGGATGCCGCGCAACTCCCTGAGGCCTTCCTTGCTCGCCCGCTTGATCGCCTCGAGCGCCTGGGCCGCCTGGTCAGGCTGCTGGTCGATGACATGCGCCGCGACACCAGCCTGGACATTGATCGTCGCCATCGTATGCGCCACGACGTCATGGAGTTCGCGGGCGATCCGCAGCCGCTCCGCATCGACCGCGCGCCGAGCCTGCTCGGCGCTCTCCCTGAGTGCGGCGCGGCGACTGGCCGCCCACAGTCCGAGAAACAGGGCCGCCGCAACCTCGCCCGGGATCAGGACAAACCCGCCGCCGGTGCCAAAGGGACCGAAAGCCGCGGTGGCCGCCATCAGCAAGAGCATCGTCACCATCGACAGGCCGATCGCGCGAGCGGCCGGGAGGGCCACGGCGACGGCGTACAGAGCGAACATCGGGCTGAGCATGACCGCGCCGCCGAAATAGCCCAGGCATGTGTAGATGAGCGCCGCACTCAGCGAAACCGCGAGCACCAGGACCGGGTGGCGACGCCGCCAGATCAGGGCCAGTGCGCTCAGGGCAACCAGAAGGTAAGCGGCCGCCGGCGCGGCGATGTGAACGCCCGCCGGCGGCTTGTCGGCGGGCTGCGCGGGGTGACTCTCACCCACCGACCCCCCCACCGTGACCAGCGCCAGCGCCAGCGCCAGGGCGACGTCGAAGACACGCGACGGGTCGCGGACTCGCCCCCACGCGTCCGCGAGCCCCGACCAGCGGCGGCGGGCACCGGGATGCACGGCGGCGGGCGGGATGCTCATCGCCAAGCGAGGGTAGTCGCCGCGGCGCTCGCTGTCGTCATCCCAACGGAGTCCCAGTAGCTACTCCAACTTGAGTACACCCGGCCTGCGAATGCCGCAGATCTCGTAGGTCGATCACTCCGTCTGGCCGACGACACAGCGGCGTTTGCGGCCGATGCTTCCGGGAGTCAATTCCGCTCCCAGGAGGCTCTGCAATGTCGGCTCTCACACGATTCGTTCTCAAGCACAAGCTTCTGGTCGTCGCCGTCTGGATTCTCTTGGCGGCGGCAGGCGGGCTGACCGCGGCCGGAACCATCAAGCGCCTCACCAACAGCTTTGCGATGCCGGGCGCTGCCTTCCGCACCGATGCACGGATCCAGTCGCTTTACCGCCACAACGGAGCGGATGACCCCATCGTGCCCGTGATAACGCTGCCGGCGGGAACCACCGTGCACACGCCCGGAGTCTCCGCCCAGCTCGATCGCGCCTTCGCCACCGCTCATCAGGTCATACCAACCGCGCGGGTGACCGATTACGCGACCACCCATGACGCCGCCTTCGCCACCAGCGACGGGCGCGCTACTTACGCCCTCGTCTTCGGGCCCCAGCAGGACCCCGTCTCTCCGGACACAACCACCGCCCGGATCCAGCAGGCGATCGCCTCTGCGGTGCCCTCGTCGTGGCAGGTCCGGATCAGCGGCATTCAGGCACTGACGACCAGCACGCAGGCTTCCAAAGGCGTCGGCGTACTGCTGGAGTCGATGCTCGGCGCCCTCGGCGCACTGGTCGTACTGGCCTTCGTGTTCGCGAGCTTCCTGGCGTTCGTGCCGCTGGTCACGGCCGCCATCTCGATCCTTACCACCTTCCTCGCCCTGGACGGACTCGCCCGAATCACCACGGTCAGCCAGATCGTCGAGTTCCTGATCGCGCTGATCGGATTGGGGGTCGCGATCGACTACTCGCTGCTCGTGGTCACCCGCTGGCGCGAGGAGCGCGCCCACGGGCGCGACAACGAGCAGGCCGTCCTTGCGGCAATGACCTCAGCCGGGCGCGCCGTGCTGTTCTCCGGCTTGACCGTCGGAATCGGCCTGCTCGCGCTGGTCGTCCTCCCCGTGCCGTTCCTGCGGAGCGCAGGCTTCGGCGGCGTGCTGATCCCGGTGATCTCGGTCGCGGTGGCCGTGACCCTCCTCCCGGTCATCCTCGCCAGCATCGGGCCGCGGCTCGACTGGCCGCGGATCCGCACCGACAACACCGCCAGTCGCGGGTGGAGCGCCTGGGCTCGCTTCACGGTCCGCCACCGCGGCCTCGCCGCAATCGCTGGGACCACGACGCTGGTCGCGCTGATGCTGCCCTCGCTCTCGATGCACGTGGGCGAGCCCAGCACGGCGGCCCTCGCCCAGAGGGGCCCCGCGCACGCCGCGCTTCGCACCCTGGAGGCCGGGGGAGTGCCGGCCGGCACGCTCACGCCGATCGACGTGCTCGCCCGCCAGAGCGCCGCCCCGGCAATCACCCACCAGCTCGCTGAGCTGCCCGGCGTGCACGCGGTGGTCTCACCCAACACCCCGCAGTTCCGCCGGCACGACACCGCGCTGATCACGGTGCTGCCAACCGCCGAGACCGATGTCCCGGCGGGGCAGAGCACCGTCAACACCGTCCGCCACGCGCTCGCGCACGCCCCGGGCGTTCTCGGGGTGGCCGGCTCGGGCGCCTCGATGATCGACTTCAGCCACGATGTCTATGGCAGCTTCCCGCTGATGCTCGCGCTGATCGCGCTGGCGACGTTCGTGCTGCTCGCTCGGGCGTTTCGTTCGCTGCTCCTGCCGCTCAAGGCAGTGGTGATGAACCTCGCCTCGCTCGCCGCCGCGTACGGCGTGATGACCTGGATCTGGCAGCACGGTCACGGGAGCCACGCCATCTGGGGAATCCCCGCCACAGGCGCGATCACGATGTGGGTGCCCGTCATGGTCTTCGCATTCCTGTTCGGACTGTCAATGGACTACGAGGTGTTCATCCTCGCCCGGATGCGCGAGAGCTACGACCGCACCGGCGACACTCGCCAAGCCGTGATCGAGGGCATCGGCCGCACAGGCCGGCTCGTCACCAGCGCGGCGCTGATCCTCGTCCTCTCCTTCCTCGCCATGTCCGCCACACCCGAGACCGACATCAAGATCCTGGCCACCGGTCTGGGCGCCGGCATCCTCGTCGACGCCACCCTGATCCGCTGCCTGCTCGTGCCCGCCTTCGTCAGCCTGTTCGGCGCGTACAACTGGTGGCTCCCCGGCTGGGCCGCACGCCTGCTCCGCGTCAAACCGTCACCGCTGCACCCCAACCGGCGGCCGCTGGCGGCCACCGCGAGCGGCCCCGAGCCCGAGCCAGCACGCGCCTAGCTCATACAGCGCAGTGATCTCATGTACAGGATGGCTCAGATCAGCCTCCGCGTATTGGTGATTCGCTCGTGGTGATCGAGGACATCATCGCCTGTCCGCGTTGCGGAGCCTTGGTACCGGACGTCGACGGACCGGTGCACAAGTACGTGCCGAGCGCGCCGGGCTGCTGGCGGATCTTTGGCGAGGTGCAGGCCGAGGAGGCGCGCCGCTTCCGATATCCGCAAGCGCACCGACTGGTGGTCGACGCCTACATGGCGCAGCACCCGGGTGACGGCAGTGACCGCCGCGACCGTCAATCGGTGTTCGTCCACCTGGTCGGTCTCTGCGCCATGCTCGAGCACGACATACGGGACCCCTACGCGACGAAGCTGCTCGGGCAAGTGATTCGCCGGCGCCAGGGCGACTTTCCAATCCTCGCGCGCACCGAGGGCCCGGGGTCGCTCACCGTGCTTCACCTGATCGGGGCAGACGATCTCGACGACTATGAGCGACGAGCGCTCGAGTGGGCGAGATCCGTCTGGGAGTCGTGGGGCGCCCACCGCGAGCTCATCCGCGCCGAACTGCACGCCAGCTAGAAGAGCTCGGGCGATATCGAGGACGACTGCGGTAAGCGTCGAACAATCGGCCTAAACGAAAACCGGGGTGTCGCTTACTGTGGAGCTTTGGCTTCGCGCCGCCGGCGGGGCCCCGAAGGGAGGCTGGCCGAGAAACCGGAACATATGGCCGGTTTCTCGGCCAGGCTCCGCCGAAAGGACGCGGCGTCGCTTCACGGATACGCCCCTCAATGCGAAACCGGCGGGACCGTGCCTAAGCTCCACAGTAAGCAACACCCCAACGAAAACCCCTTGCGGGGCTTTGAGAGTGGGCCGTGGAGGACTCGAACCTCCAACCTTGGGATTAAGAGTCCCCTGCTCTACCAGTTGAGCTAACGGCCCTTTCGGGCGATGTTACCCGCCGCGTGGGGCTCAGCAGGACGCGGCGAGCTGCTCCGCGGTGGTCACGGAACTCTTGGCCGCTTGGAGGGTCTGCTTGATGCTTGCCTGGGCGGTCTTGGCCAGGAGGCTGAGCGCTTTGGCGGTTGCCAGGTCGCCCTTGCGGGTCTCGCTGGCGGCGTACGAGGAGACCGCGAGGCATTCGAAACCGTGGGCGTCGCTCGGCTGCGCGAGCGTCTCGATCTCCCAGGCGTTGGCCGCGTTCGCGTACTGGCCGAGGCCGGCGTAGGCGCGAGCCGCGAGGACCGCGACGTTCGGGTCGGGCGTCTTGGTCAGCGCCAGATAGCGCTGCCAGGCCTGGACGGCCAGCCCCAGCTCCTTCTTGCCGGCAGCCGTGAAGGTGCCCGTCGTGTCGTTGTAATCGGGCGCCTGGCTGGCGGTGGTCCAGCGCGCCTCGACCAGGTCGCGCCACGCGGAAGGATTGTTCGGCTGCTGCTGGGTCTCGCGGATCGCGTTCTTCTCCTGCTGGGAGACCACCTGCTGCTGCGCGCCGCCCGAGCCGGAGTTGGTGAAAGCGTTCAGCAGGCCGCCGAGGCCGTTGCCGGCGCCGACGCCGAACAGCACGAGGCCACCGCCCATCAGGAGGGCGAGGCCGAGGTAGACGCCCTGCACGGTCCGGCGGCGGCCGCGGCCGCGAAGGTCGAAAAGCATGCTTCTTCTCTAGGTGGGATCGAGCCCGTTGTCGAGATGGATCTCGGCAACCGCGCGGGCGGCGGCACGACGGTCGGCGATCTTCAACATCACGATACTGGCCAGATATAGGACAACCAACGGGAGCATCTCGAGCGCGGTCGTAACCGGATCCGCCCCCGGCATCGCCGCTGCGATCACGGCAATGATGACAACAGCGTAGCGCCAGTGCCTGGTCAGGGTCCTGGAGTTGATCGCGCCCATCTGCTGGAGCGCCAGCAGACCGAGGGGCAGCTGGAAGGCCAGCCCGATCCCGAGCATCGTGAAGATCTCGAACGTGTAATAACTCTTCGCCTGCACGAGGTTGTTGAAGCTCGTGCTGTTGTAGCCCTGCAGGAAGTGAACCGCGGCCGGCAGCACGAGCACGTACGTGAACACGACGCCGGCGAGGAACAGCACCGGCGCGACGACCATCAGCGGCGTCACCAGCCGGCGCTCGTTGGGATTGAGCGCGGGCAGCACGAACGCGTAGCCCTCGTACAGCAGCACCGGCAGCGCGAACAGCAGCGCGAAGTACGCGCAGATCGTGATCGTGGTCGTGAACGGCTCGCCGACGCCGATCGTGATCGGGAGGGTCGGCGGCTCCTTCTGCGGCAGCGCTCGGGCGCGCGCAGTCGCATCGGCTGCCAGCGGCGCGAAGAGCTGGCGATCGTGCGCGGACTGCGTCGGGGAGACCGCGAGCTGCCCGAAGGTGCGGGCCGATCGCGGCGTCATCGTGCGCCGCGCGGACGTTGTCACCTGTGAGCCCGGAGAGGTGATTGGACGCCGTCTGCGTCGTCGCCGGCAGCGCACGGTTGAGCAGATGAGCAGCGGATGGTTCTGCCAGAAGCACAACCCGAACGCCACGACGAGCGCTATCCCGCAGACGATCAGCCGCGTACGCAGCTCATCGAGATGGTCGACGATGCTCAGCCGATCCTCATGCCCGATCGGCCGCAGGATCTTCGGCACGGATCGTTACCAGACGGATCGTCCGCGGCGGGGCACTGACTAAGAGCGCGGCTCGGTGGTGACCGACGAGCGCTCCGCCGGCTCCCGCGCCGCAGACGGCGCGACGGGCACGGCGCTGGCCTGACTGATCTCCGGCGGCTCCTCGGCTTCGTCCTTTGAGTTGCCGGTGATCGAGTCCTTGAACTCGCGCATCCCCTGTCCCAGCGACCGGCCGAGCATCGGGAGGCGCTTCGGCCCGAAGAACAGGAGGATGACGATCAGAATGATCAGTCCGTCGGCGTAGGGGTTACGGAACATGCGCAGTCCTCCAGATGGGGATCACCAAGGGTAGCGGGAGCACAACGGGATGTCGCAACGCACGGACGTCTAGATCGGCGGATGCCTGCCGGAAACGTCCGTGCTGAGGCTGGCACGGCGCTCGTTGCGAAGGCCGTGGGCTAGACCATCCGTCGAACGGCGCAACACCCGGGAAAGAGACGCGTTTTGCGTCTAGAACCTCCTCAAGCTCTCATCACACAGGACCGATAAGGGCTTGTACCGCGGAGGCACCGATGAATCCCAATCAGAATCAGCACCATACGACCCGGCGCATCATCCTGCCCAGCGGCAGAGCAATCGAGGTCGTCCGCTTCGAGGAGACCGAGGAGCGAGCGAGCGAGCAGGGCCTGCACATGTGCGCGCACTGCAACTCCGACCTCGTCCAGCCGGTCGCTTGGGCCGAGGCCCCGGCGGATCGCTGGGAGCTGACGCTCGAATGCCCCAACTGCGGCTGGATCATCGACGGGCTCTACGACCGGGAAGAGGTCGACCGGCTGGAGGACAAGCTCGACGAGGGGCTTACCGACATGCTTCGCGACCTCCAGCGCCTCACTCAGGCCAACATGGCCGAGCAGGTCGACCGGTTCGTGACGGCGCTGCGCGCCGACCAGATCCTGCCCGAGGACTTCTGAGCCCGGCTCAGGCGTAGCGCTCGACGACGCCTTCGGCGACAAGGTCGAGCGCTCGGCGCTGCCTCGCCGGGAGCGCGGGCAGCCCCGCCTTCGCGTCCGCGACGAGCTCCAGCGCGCGGGCCCGGGCCACCTCGAGGGCGCCTGTGGCGGCGATCCGGTCGCAAACCTCGGCGGCCTGCGCCGGGGACTTGATCTCGCGCACTGACAGGGACGCCAGCGCCGGGTCGCGCGAGCGCGCGACGATCAGCGGCAGCGTCACGGTGCCGTCGAGCAGGTCGGTGCCGCGCGGCTTGCCCGTGCGCGCGGGTGGCCCGGCGACGTCGAGCACGTCGTCGAGGATCTGGAAGGCGACGCCGATCCGCTCCCCGAACGGGGCGAGCACCGCGGAAGCGCCGCCTCCGAAGAGGGCCCCGAGCTCGCACGCCGCCCGGAACAGGACGGCGGTCTTCAGCCGACAGCGCTCGAGATATCGCTCGAGCGGAACATCGACGTCGAACGCGTCGGCGCGCTGCATCAGCTCACCGGCCGCCAGTTCGGCGCTGGCGCGCGCCAGCGCCCGAACGGCATCGGCGCACCCAGAGCCGGCGAGCTCGTTGAACGCGCGCGAGAAGAGCAGGTCGCCGGTCGCGGTCGCGGCGAGCCGGCCGCCGGTCGCAACGACGGTGGGACGGCCGCGACGCAGGTCGGACGCGTCGAGGACGTCGTCGTGCACGAGCGTCGCGGCGTGCACCAGCTCGACGGCGACGGCGGCGCGCACGAGCCCGTCGCTCTCGGGCGCCGGCACGCCTGCCGCGAGGCACACGAGCAGCGGTCGCAGGCGCTTCCCGCCCGCCGAGATCGTGTCGCTCGCGTAACGCCCGAGCTGGGGACCGTGCCCGGCGGCGAGCTCCTCCATCCGTCGCTCGACGCGCTCCATCACGCGCGCGGTCGTCTCACCGCCTGCATCGACGACTGCCCGGGCCGCAGTCATGGCGGCGCGACCTCGCCGACGTGGAGGGCGATGATCCCGCCGGCCGTGAGGACGTACCGGACGCGCCGCAAGCCGAGATCCCACATCAGCGCCGCCAGCTCATCCGGCCCCGGGAAGCGCTTGACCGAGCTGGGCAGATACGAGTAAGCCTGGGGGTCGCCGGCGATCCGGCCAAGCGCGGGAACGATGCGGTCGAACCACAACGAGAAGAAGGTAGACAGCGGCGGTCGCTTCGGCGTCGTGATCTCGAGCACGACCACCCGGCCGCCGGGGCGGACGACGCGCGCCATCTCGCGCAGACCGCCCGCCAGGTCCGAGAAGTTGCGGGCGCCGAATCCGACCGTCGAGGCATCGAACGCGCCGTCCTCGAACGGCAGCGCAAGCGCGTTGCCCGCGAGGAAGGAAACCGCGGAGGACTTGGCCCGGGCGAGCGCGAGCATCCGCTCGGAGAAGTCCAGTCCGACGACCGCGCCCGATGGTCCCACCCGGCGGGCGAGCTCGACCGCCAGATCGCCGGTGCCGGTCGCCACGTCGAGGGCGTGGCCCCCCGGGCGCAGCGCCGCCAGGTCGGCCGCCCGGCGCCGCCACTGGTGATGGAGCCCTGCGGTCATCACCGTGTTCATCCGGTCATAGAAGCCGGCGATCCGGTCGAACATCGCTCGGACCTGCACCTCTTCGAGCGTGCCCCGACCAGCGTCCGGCGCCAATGGTGCGCTGGTGGCCATGGTGCCGAGCGCGAGGCTACTGGAGAAGCGAGAGGAAGCCGATCAGCGCCTGGAACTTCTGCGGGGACTGACTCGCGAGGCTTCTGAAGGACGGCATCGGCGCCGTCGGGTTGCGCAGGGTCGAGGCGATCGCGTCCATCGGCAGCTTCGAGCCGATGTGCGTCAGCGGCGGTCCGGGGCCGTTGTTGCCATTCGAGCCGATGACGTGGCATGCGAGGCAGCCGGACTGGCCGACGACGGCCTCCCCCGCGCGGAACGTCGCCGCCTCGGAGGCGCTGAGCGTGGCGGGCGGCGCGAGCGACACCGTGTTGGGCGAGCCGGTATTCGCGCCCGAGTAGGTGAGGTACGCGATCGCGACGATCGTCGCGATCGCGGCCGCCAGCGCGACCGGCCGGCGCTCGATCCGGCGCTCCGGACTGCGGTCGTAGAACGGCAGCAGGAACAACAGGATCATGCAGATCGTCGGCACCCCGATCGTCGCCATCGGGGTGAACTTGGGGACGTTCTTCATCACCCTCAGGACCTCGAACAGGAAGAAGAAGTACCAGTCCGGACGAGGCACGTAGGTGGTCGTCGTCGGGTCCGCCTTGGGCCCGAGCTCGGCGCCGAACATCGCGGCGAGGAAGATGATCACGATCATCACGATCACGGCCATGATCGAGTCCTTCGCGACCGCGTAGGGGAAGAACGGCTTGCCCTGGTTCTTCAGGATCGAGTACTCGCGGAGGTAGGCCTCCTTCTCGGCCTGATTCATGGCCTGGGTCCTCCGCGGCGTCCGGGCTCGATCACGGCCTCAGACCTCCGCGCGCGTCAGTTCGGCCTCGACCGCCGCGTCCGTCTCGGACTCCGCCCTGATCCACGGCGGCGCACTGATCCCGAGCTTCGTGACGAGGTACAGGTGCGCGCCGATCAGCGCGGCCATCGCCCCCGGGATCAGCAGCATGTGGATGGAGTAGAACCGCGACAGGGTCGTCGCGCCGAACTCCGGCCCGGCGCGCAGGAAGTCCGACAGGAACGGCCCGATGAACGGCCCGGTCGCGTTGATGTTGACGCCGACGATCGTCGCCCAGTAGGAGCGCTGGTCGAACGGCAGCAGGTAGCCGGTGAAGCCCATCGCGAGGGTCAGGATCAGCAGCACGACGCCGATCACCCAGGTCAGCTCCCTGGGGTACTTGTAGCCGCCGTAGAAGAACACCCGCGCCATGTGCAGGAAGATCAAGATGATCATCACCGACGCTCCCCACTTGTGCATGGCGTGCACGAGCTGCCCGAGGAACACGTCGTCGTTGATGTAGCGGACGGACTCGTAGGCCCCCCCGGACGCGTCCGGGCGGTAGTACATCGCCAGGAACACGCCTGTGACGGCCTGGTTCAGGAACGCGAACAGCGTGGCCGAGCCGAGCGTGTAGGCCCAGTTGATCCCGCGAGGCACCTTGCGGAACATCAGCCAGCGAATGCCGGGCGAGAGCGAGGTGCGCTCGTCAATCCAGTCAACGACGGTGACCCCGGCTTCGATCGGGTCGAGCGCCCCGGCGGTTCCGTTGTTCTCGCCAGGGCGCTTGGGCCGCGGAAGCAGGAACTTCGGGAGGGGCGGGGCTGGGAGCTTGGGCATCGCTATCCGCCTGGCGGGGGCGCCGGCGTGGAGAACCGCGCCGGGTAGAGATATTGGCCGATGCCGTCGAGCGGCTCTCCGGGATCCCGCGGCGAGAAGCGCCGAAGCTGGTCGTTGACCGAATACCGAGGGCCGACCTCGACCAGGCCGGTCGTCGAGTTCAGCCGCGTGTAGAAGCGGTCGAGCGGGCGGACGGGCGGGCCGCCAACGACCTCGCCCCGGAAGTCGTAGACACCGCCGTGACACGGGCAGATGAAGCGCTCCGCGGCGGCCACGAAGCGGACGGGACAACCCAGGTGCATGCAGCGCGAGGACAGCGCGACGTACTGGTTGTACTTGTCCGCGGGCTCGGTATCGATCGCCGGATTGCGCTTGCGCATGTACGCGATCGACTTACCGGCCTCGCCGATCCCGCCGACGAGCGTGATCACCTTCACGACGTAGGTGTCGAGTGGGAAGTCTCCGGGACGCCCGACCGGCTGCCAGGGGAAGGAGTCCTCGTGGAACACCGGCGCGAGCGCGAACCCGAGCGCGGGCAGCGTGAAGGCGGCGACCGCAACCGCACCGGCCGTCTGCGCGCCGACGTTCATCAGTGCGCGACGAGTGATGGTCTCGCCTTCGAACGCTCCCGGCATGTCCCGGTCGAGCGTGTACTTGGATTTTGCGGCTCTACGTCGGTCTGGCAAGGGGGCCTCTGCCTACGGCGGCGACCTGAATTGAACGGGCCGAGAACCTTATCGTCAAGAACGAGACGTCCGTCACGATCTCGGCCCCGCGGCGGCCCGCAGCAACGCCTCGCGCGCGGACGGATCGCCCCGGCGCGCAAGCGCTTTGGCGTGCTCGTGGCAGGCCCGGGCTCCCCACCCGATCGCCGCCGCCCCCGCCCGCCAGACGGCGTCCGCGAGATCCGCGTCGCCGCCGGCCTGCGCCCGGGCGACGAGGGAGATCACATCGCCCAGCTCGGCGACCGCCTCGAGGTCCCCCAGCACGGCCAGGCGCCGCAGCCCGAGCGCGTAGAGCTGGTCGCCCAGGAGCAGTGCGACGTCCGGCTCCACCTTGGTCGCGGCGTAGTGCAACCGGGAGCCGGCCAGGATCAGCTCGAGCAGGAGCTCGTACTCGTGCTCATGCCCAGACGCGCGCGGGCCGGATGCCGCGAGCTGCGCGGGGCCGGACGCCGAGGGGCGGACGGCTACGATCTCCTCCGCGAGCTCGGCGAGAAGCCCGCCCTGGTCGCGCAAGGCCCGCGTCAACGAATCGCTCATCGCATCTCTCCGAGCGCATCACGTGCGGCCCGGACGGTCGCCTGGACGTGCTCCTCGGTGTGCGCGAGCGACGGAAACCACGCCTCGAACTGCGACGCCGGCGGGTAGATGCCGCGATCGAGCAGGGCGCGGCAGAACGCCCCGTATGACTCGAGGCCGGACCCGGCGACGTCGTCGTAGTCGCGGACCGGCCCGTCGCAGAAGAACGGCGTCAGCAGCCCAGGCACGCTCTCGACGTGTAGCCCGGCGTCGCGCAACCCGTTCGCAAGCTTCTCGGTGATGCGCTCCAGGCGGCGGTACGCGCGCCCGTCGAGCAGCTCGAGCGTCGCCAGCGCCGCCGCGACGGCCAGCGGATTGCCGGAGAGGGTTCCCGCTTGGTAGACGTCGCCGGCCGGAGCGATTCGCTCCATCAGGCTCGCGGTGCCGCCGTACGCGGCCGCCGGCAGCCCGCCGCCGACGACCTTGCCGAGGATCGTCAGGTCCGGCATCACGCCGTAGCGCTCCTGCGCTCCGCCACGCGCGACCCGGAAGCCCGAGATCACCTCGTCGAAGACGAGCAGCGCGCCGTTGGCATCGGCGCGCTCGCGGAGCAGCTCGAGGAAGCCGTCGGCCGGCGGCACCACGCCCATGTTCGCCGGAACCGGCTCGGCCAGGATCGCCGCGAGCTCGTAGCGCTCCGTCGCCTCGATCAGCGCGCGGCGGTCGTTCCACGGCACGATCACGGTGGCGGCCGCCGCCGCCGCCAGGACGCCGGGGCTGGAGGGGATGCCCTGCGTGGCGAGCCCCGAGCCTGCCTGCGCGAGCAGTCCGTCCACGTGCCCGTGGTAGGCGCCCGCGAACTTCAGCACGAGCTCCCGCTCGGTGACCGCGCGCGCCAGCCGAATCGCGCTCATCGTCGCCTCGGTGCCCGACGAGGTCAACCTGACCATCTCGACCGAGGGGATCCGCGCCGTGATCTCGGCGGCGAGGACCACCTCGCCCTTGGTGGGCGCGCCGAAGGTGGTGCCGTCGGTGGCGGTCGAGCAGACCGCGTCGATCACGGCAGGGTGGGCGTGGCCGGCGATCAGCGGGCCCCACGAGCACACCCAGTCGATGTACTCGTTGCCGTCCACGTCCACGATCGTCGCGCCCTCGCCGCGGGCGATGAACAGCGGGTCACGGCCGATCGCGCGCATCGCGCGGACGGGCGAGTTGACCCCTCCGGGAAGGAGACCGAGCGCCCGGTGATAGAGCTCCTCGGAGCGGCTCACACTCCGGCGTGCTCGCGTTCCCAGGCTCGGTAGTCCTCCGTGAAATACAGCAGCCGGATCTTCTTGAACTCGGTCGAGGAGTAGAGCGTGGCACGGCCGGTGACGCCGGTCTGCTGCGCGATCGACTCGAGGATCGCGTCGCACTCCTCCTTGGAGCGGCCGTGCGCCATCGTGAAGATCGAATAGGGCCAGTCCGCGTACGTCGGTCGCTGATAGCAATGCGAGATCCCGCGGAACGCGGCCATTCGCGGCCCCAACTGCATGACCTGCTCCTCGGGGACCTTCCACACGCCCATTCCGTTCGCGCTGAATCCAGCGCGCCGATGGTACAGGATTGCTGCTACGCGGCGTAGTAGCCGCCGCTCCTGCATGCCGGCGAGGTGCGTCAGCAACTGCTCCTGAGCGATACCCAGCCTCGCCGCGGCGGGCGCGTAGGGCTCGGGGACCACGGGCAGGTCACCCTGGGTCGCGCGGATCACCGCCTTGTCGAACTCGTCGTAGGGCTGGCGCTCGGTCTCGGCGGGCGGCGCCACCTCGACCGCCTTGGAGAGCGCGTCGGTGTCGCCCTGCATCTCGAGGTCCATCCGGATCTTGAACAGCTTCAGGGTGGGGAGCTGGCGGATCGAGTCGGCCCCGGCCTCCGCCGCGAGCACCTCGAGGGTCCGGTCGAGCCCGAGCGGCGAGTCCGGCTCCGTCGCGATCGTGAACCAGATGTTGAACTCGTGGTTGCGCAGGTAGTTGTGCGAGACGCCGGGATGCGCGTTGATGATGTTCGCGGCGCGCCAGGGGTTCCCGGGATCGACCTTGGCGGCGACCAGCATCGACGAGTAGCCGAGGGCGCGCGTGTCGAAGATCGGCGTGACCTGGCGGATGATCCGCTCGTCGAGCAGGTGCTGGACCCGCGCGAGCGCCTCCTCCTCGGTGATCCCGGCTTCGGCGGCGACGTGCTGGTAAGGGCGGGGCGCGATCGGGAAGCGGCCCTGCATCAGGTTCAGCAGCTGCTTGTCCTGCTCGGTCAGCGGGATCGCGGCCCCGTCCTTGCGGGAGCGCAGCTTGAGTCCGTGTCTGGTGCTCACTGAAGCCATCGTGCGGCGTCCTTCGCGTGGTAGGTGATGACGATGTCCGCGCCGGCGCGGCGGATCCCCGTGAGCGCCTCGAGCACGGCCGAGCGCTCGTCGAGGTAGCCCGCATCCGCGGCGGCCTTGATCATCGCGTACTCGCCGCTGACGTTGTACGCGGCGACCGGCATCGCGGTCTGCTCCTTGACCCGGCGGATCAGGTCCAGATACGGGAGGGCGGGCTTGACCATCACGATGTCGGCTCCCTCCTGCACGTCGAGCAGCGTCTCGCGGACGGCCTCGTCGCCGTTGGCCGGATCCATCTGGTAGCTGCGGCGATCCCCGAACGCCGGCGTCGAGTCGGCTGCCTCGCGAAACGGGCCGTAGAAGGCGGAGGCGAACTTCGCGGAGTAGGCGAGGATCGGGGTCTCGGTGAAGCCGTCCTCGTCCAGCGCCGCCCTGATCGCTCCGACCCTGCCGTCCATCATGTCGCTCGGGGCGATGATGTCCGCGCCGGCGCTCGCCTGAGAGACGGCAGTGCGCGTGAGCAGCTCGAGCGTCGCGTCGTTGTCGACCGATCCGTCGGGGCGGACAACGCCGCAGTGGCCGTGGCTCGTGTATTCACACAGGCACAGGTCGGTGATCACGATCATCTCGGGGTGCTCCTCCTTGATCGCGCGCGTGGCGAGCTGGACGATCCCCTCGTCGTCCCATGCGCCCGAGCCGGTCTCGTCCTTGCTCGCGGGCAGCCCGAACAGGAGCACCGCCGGGATCCCGAGCGCGGCGGCCTGCCCGGCCTCCGCCACCGCATGCGCGATCGAGAGGCGATCGATCCCCGGCATCGCCACGATCGACTCGCGCCGGTCGAGGCCATGCGCGACGAACATCGGGTAGACGAAGTCGCTCGCCTGAAGGTCGGTCTCGCGCACCAACCCGCGCAGGGCGTGCGTCGCGCGCAGGCGCCGCAAGCGGGTCTGGGGAAAGGCCATCGCGGTTGAGGATACCGGCGCGCGACCAGTTTCCAGGCTCGGTCGCGCGCTCAGACGAGAGTCCAGGGCTCGACGCGATGCGCCACCACCAGGCCCGCGGTCACGTAGGGGTCGGCCTCGACGAACGCCTCGATCAGCTCGGGGTCGACGCCCTCGAACACGAGCGCCGCGCCATGTGCAGGGTCGCCAAGCGCGCCCGCCATCAAGATCCGCCCGGCCTCCTTACCCGCGCGGATGTGCGCGAGGTGAGCCTCGCGGTGCGGGCGGCGCCGCTCGACGACATCCTCGACGTACTCGTAGATCAAAAGATGATGCTCTGGCATGACGCGGTACCCTCCAGACGTGGCCGATATCCAGAAGCGTGGCAGCTACACGCCTCGACGGGTTCGCGAACGGCGCGCCTACCAGCTGGTCGTCGCAAGCGCCGTCTCGGGCACCATCGGCGTCGTCGGGCTTGCGCTCTCGATCGTCGGCATCGTCGGCGCCGGCCTGCCGGTCATCGCGCTGATCATCTGCGCCCTGTGCGTCTTCGGCTTCCTGCGCACGGTCGGCAACCGCTGAGGCGAGCGCTCAGGCGAAGCGCCTGAGGGACAGGCGCGCCAGCACCGCGAAGACCACGGTCAGCACCGCGAGGTGCAGAAGCGGCAGGCCGATGCCGGGCGAGGTCGCGCTGAACGCGTTGTTGATCGCCTGAAGAGCCGGCTTGAACGGGAACAGGAACGCGATCACGTCGAGGACCGTGTGCAGGCCGCCGGAGACCGCGGTGGAGGGAACGAGCGCGACGAACGCGATCGGCAGCGACAGCAGGAAAGCCATCAGCGAGGCCGCGCTGACCTCGCGCGCGAGCCCGCCGATGGCGACGCCGAGCGCGCCGAAGGCGAGTCCGCCGAGCGCGAGCGCGACCACCCACAGCTCGAGGCGGGCCCAGTCGAGGTGGACGAACGCCGACACGCACGCCGACATCACGAGCGTCACGGCCGCCGCGCAGCCGGCCGCGAGCACGATCTTCTCCGACAGCAGCCGCTCGGGCGACACGAGCCCGCGGACGAGTCGCGAGTAGGCGTTCTCGGAGCGCTCGATCGCGAGCATCCCCGCGGCCAGCAGCAGCGTCACGAACATCAGCGAGACGATCACCGCGATCGCGACCGCGTAGGAGTTCGTGGGTGTGGTCCTGCCGGCGAGCTCGGTGACGTTGACCGAGAGCGGATTCCCGATCGAGCCGAGCACCGGATTGGCGAAGCCGAGCCCCAGGATCGCGAGGCTGGCGAAGTTGGCGACCTGCCCGAGCGCGGCCTTGTAGGGAGAGTGCGCGGGAAGGCCGGCCGCGGCGCCCTGCACGATCGCGTGCGAGCTGCGCAGACCGAGCAGCTGGACGTTCTGGCCGGCGAAGTTGATCGCGCCGCCGTCGAGCACCACCTGCAGATCACCGACCGCGACCTTGAGGACCTGCTTTGAGACGAGCTGCTCGACCTGGTTCACGCGCGAGGTGATCGCCTGATCCACGAACTGCCGCTCGACCGGATCACTCGAGTTCAGGATCACATCGACCGTCGGGGTGCCGGTCCCGTTCTCGACCAGGTTCTGGATCTGGGTGGCGATGTCCGGGGGGATGATCAGCGCGGCGAGCGCCTGGCCGTTGCGGACCTTCGCGATTGCCTCGGCCTCCGAGCCGACCTTGACCGGATCAATCGACTGGAACAGCTCGCGCGCATAGCTGGAGATGTTGATCCGCTGGCTGCCGAAGTTGAGGCGGCCCTGACCGCGCGGGACCTCGTTGAGGAAGGCGACCTTCGGCTTGCCGGGCGGGCTCGAGAGCGCGAACCCGATCATCAGCGCGATCACCACCGGATAGACGATCAGCAGCCCGACGAGCAGCGGCGAGCGCCGGAGGATCTGGAGGTCCTTGATCAGCAGCCAACGCATCGCGCGGCTCAGTGCCCGCGCGCGCGCAGGAAGCTGACGAACGCGGACTCGAAGTCGCGCGGGTCCCCACCCACGGTCCGCTCGAGCTCGCCCGGCGTGCCCGTGAACAGCAGCTCGCCGTCGACCAGAACGAGCACCCGGTCCGCGTACCGCTCGGCCTCAGCGACGTTGTGGCTCGAGTAGACGACGGTGGTGCCGCGCCCGGCGAGACCGCCGATGAACTCCCACAGCCGCTCGCGCTGGCGGGGGTCGAGCGATGCCGAGGGCTCGTCGAGCAGCAGCACCGACGGTTCCGACAGCAGTCCGATCGCGATGTTCACGCGCTGCTGGTTGCCGCCCGAGAGACGCCCCACCTCCTCGTCGGCCCGGTCCTCGAGCCCGGTCTGCTCGAGCATCTCGCGCACTGCGCCCTCGGGGTCGGCGACCTTCTCCAGCCGCGCAAACAGGCGCAGGTTCTCGGCGACGGAGAGCTTGGAGTAGAGCGCGGGTTGCTGCGGGACCCAGCCGATCTCCTGCGGGGTGCGGGTGACCTCGCCCTCGGTCGGCGCGAGCACGCCGGCGAGGATCGACAGGAGCGTGGTCTTGCCGGCGCCATTCGGTCCGATGATCGATACCAGCTCGCCCGGGTTGAGCTCGAAGCTGATCGATTGCAGCGCGACGCGCGTGCCGAACCGCTTGCTCAGCCCGCGCGCCACCAGCGTGGCGGCGCGGTCGCCCGATGCGATGCTGGCGGACACCGGCCGCAGGCTAGCGCCTGGGCTGTTGCGCGCAGATGGTCGCTACGCGAAGAGCTTGTGACGAGCGGCCCAGCGGGCGACGGCCGAGGAGAACAGCAGGGCGACGCCGAACGCGGCCGGAATGCTGGCCAGCAGAACGACGCCGACGCCGATTCCGAGCGTACCCGCGTCGATTGCGATCAGCACGATTCCGGGGATCGCGATCACGAGGCCGATCAGCACGAGCCGGACGGCGAGGTGAGCCATTCGCCGCCCCTGGCGCTCCAACGTCCGATCCTCGATCGGCGACTTCTCGAGCACCCCTCTGCCGTAACTCATCACCTTCGTGCTTACCCATGAAGCGCGGTTCTAACTCGGGGTGCGGATCCGTGGTTCGAGCGATGACCCACAGGCGCTGCAGAAGACGGCATTGGCCGCCGCGACGGCGCCGCACTCCGGACATCGGTCGGGCCCGAGCGGCAGCATGGCGGTCCGAGCACCGGCCACGGTCCACGGCTCGAACACCATGTGCCGGCGCAGGTAGACCACGGTCGTGCGGATCACGGCGGCAAGCGGCAGCGCGAGCAGCGCGCCCGCGACGCCGTAGAGCTCGAAGCCGAGCAGCAGCGAGAGGATGACCAGGATCGGGTTGATCCGCAGCGAGATCCGGAACACCTGCGGGGCGACCAGGTGCCCCTCGAGCTGCTGCAGCGCGACGAACAGCAGGACCACCCACAATGCGCTGATCGGGTCGTTGAAGAGCGCGACCAGCACCGCGGGGGCGGGACCGATGATCGGGCCGACGTAGGGGACGAACTCCATCAGGCCGTAGAAGCCTCCGAAGAAGACGGCGTAGTGCTCGCCCGCCGGGAAGATCCCGAGGATCCCGAAGACCCAGAGCGCGACCGCGGCGCTCGAGCCCATCACCAGGCTGAACAGGATCTGCCCGCGCACGTAGCCGAACACGGCCCGCTGCACCAGCACCGGGTAGTCGTCCTCGGGCGTCCCGTCGCCCGGCGGCATCAGTCGCCGCACCAGCGCGCCGATCTCCCGGCCGTAGACGAGCAGGTAAATCGACAGCACGAGCACCAGCACGAGGTCGAACGAGGTGGTCACGACCTGCGAGAGGAGGTCGCGCGAGAAGGAGACGACGTTGCCCGAGCCCTTGAGCACGTTGCGCTCGAGGGTCTGCAGCGCGGTCTGCCCCTGCTGCTGGATCTGGATCTTGATCCCGTGGGTGTTCAGGAAGGTCTGGAAGCTCGCGAGCTCCTTGTTGGCCTTGTTGACGAGGTGCGGGACATCGTTGGCGAGGCGACTGACCTGCGTGCTGATCGGGTCCGAGAGCAGAACGCCCACGCCGGCGATGAGCGCGAGGAACATCAGGTACACGAGCGCGATCGCAAGCCCACGCGGGAGGTAGCGCTCGACCCGCTTGACCAGCGGGTTGAGGATCAGCGCGGCCATGCTCGCCGCGACGAGGATCAGCAGGACCGTGTGCGCAGCGCGGGCGAGCGCCCACAGCGCCAAAAGAGCGAGGGGGAGCAGCACGAGCTGCATCCAGCGCGGGAACACCACCGGGGCCACCGGCGTTCCCGGAGCGCCGAGATCCTCGGCGCCGGGGGGTGGGGACGTCGGCGCGGATGGGTTCCGTTGGCGGCGCGGGATCGCCGGGACGATCCGGCGCCACGCCAGACTCGGCCGTCGCCGGTGTGCCCCATGGACGCCTGAAACGCATGCAACTGGAAGTATGAGCGCCGAGTAGACGTGAACGAGCCCGCTGTCAGCATCCTCTTCATCGGCGACGTCGTGGGCGGCGCCGGCCGTCGCATCTTGCTGGCGCTATTGCCTTGGCTGCGAGAGCGCTACGAGCCGACGTTCGTCGTCGTCAACGGCGAGAACGCAGCGGGGGGCCTGGGGATCACGCCAAAGATCGCGAACGCGATGTTCGGCGCCGGAGTCGACGTGATCACGCTCGGCAACCACACCTACCGACACCGCGAGATCTACCCATACCTGGATACGGAGGAGCGGATCCTGCGACCCGCGAACTTCCTGCGCAGCCAGCCCGGGCATGGCTGGTGCGTGGTGTCCGGCGGGGACGGGGCGCGGCTGGGCGTCGTCTCGTTGTCGGGCAACCTGTACATGAACGCCGGCCGGCCCGCGTTCCCGGAGGCAGATGCGGCGCTGCACGCCCTCGAGGGCACCGCCGATCACGTGCTCGTGGACATGCACGCGGAGGCGACGAGCGAGAAGGTGGGGATGGGCTGGCACCTGGACGGGCGGGTGACGGCGGTGGTCGGGACCCACACGCACGTCCCGACGGCGGACGCCCGGATCCTCCCGGGGGGGACGGCGTACATCACCGACGTCGGGATGACGGGGGCGCGCGGCGGGGTGATCGGCGTCAAGCGCGAGCAGGCGCTGGAGGCGATGATCACCAAGATGCCGGTCCGGTTCGAGACCGCCGACGAGGATCCGTGGCTCAACGGGGTTCTGATCCGGGCGGAGGCCGGGCCGATGCGGGCGACCGGGATCGAGCAGGTGCTCGTGCCGGCGTCGGCGTCGGCGCGGTAGCGCGCGAGGCCGGCCGGCGGCGGCCGACCGCCCCAGGCGAACCGCCCGAGATCAACGTCACATTCGATCTGCCCGGCCCCTCGAAAGTCACGTTGATGTCGCCCACCGAGATCAACGTCACTCTCGGCCGCGGCGGCGGGTTCGAGTGGCACGTTTGTATCGCGCCCCCCGTCGCAGCGGCGATGCGATCCGGGGGCCGTTGCGATTCGCTGCGGCCGCCCGCCTCAGGCCGTGTGGGCGAGCACGTCACCCGCCCGCCCTCCGCGCTCTTCCGCTTCCGGCAGGGCCATCCCCCGCCGCGCCGGATGCGAGGCGAGCAGCGCCACGATCACCAACGGGAAGAACCACGGGATGTACAGGTAGAACCAGTGGGTGATCCCCAATTGGAGCGCGATCAGGACGGCGGCGCCCAACGCCGCGACCTGGGTGAGGGTCCGGGACCCGCCCGGATAGAAGGCGACCAGCACGGCGAGCGCGGCCGCCGCGCCCTGGACCACGTGCTGCTCGAAGCCCAGCCCGCCCCACAGGCCCCAGACCGAGAACGGCGAGCCCCGGCCGGACTGGTAGGCGACCGTGTCGTGCCAGAAGGCGTGGAGGTTGTTCGCGAGCAAGACCGGCAGCATCACGACGACCGCGGCCAGGACGTACGCGCCCACGAACGAGCCGAGCGATCGGCGACGTGGCCAATACACGCCGGTTCCGCGCAACAGCAGCGGCCCGAGCGCGAACGGCGCGAACTTCGTCAGCCCCGCCAACGCCCCGGCCACGCCCCGCGCGGGCGCGGACCGCGCGACCAGTAGCGCCACGACGATCAACAGGGCCACCAGGGAGTCGTTGCTGTTGGAGCTGAGCGTGTACAGCGTGAACGGATACGCAGCCCACATGTAGGCGAGCACCGTGCCCAGCGTGGGGCCCCGGATCATCCGCCCGAGGAAGAACAGCCCGATCAGCGTCAGCAGGTCGAACGCGATCGCGGCGGCGTGTGCGGCGGGCAGATTGTCCCAGGTGCCGCTCCAGCCGAACGCCGCGGTGGACGGGACGTACGCGTAGTAGTTGACCGGCCCGTAGGTGTCGCCAAAGGCGTTGTCGGGGGGCCAGCCGCCGTACAGCTTCTCGCCGTGGATCACCTTCTCGGCGCCGATCACGCCCGCGTAGCCGACGTCGATCACGTTCGAGTTGACGACGTTGAGCCCGATCCTGAAGCCCACCAGGAAGACCGCGCCGATCGCCAGCCACGACACGGGGACCACCAGCCGCAGCGGCTCGCGCGGCAGGCCGCGTCCGAACGCCAGCAACAGCATCCGCACCAGCAGGTACAGCAGGAACGGGTAAGCGAGCGGTACCGACAGCCCGATCGCGGCGTGGTTGAAGAACGCCAGCGAGATCGAGAAGCCGAGCAGCATCAACAGGTCGAGGTGAAGCAGCGTCGGCCGGCGCCGGAGGAACGGCGCGACGAACAGGATGCAGAGCGGGATCCACACGTACCAGGCGTTCACGCGCCGGCCGAACGCGCCCGCGTACCCCCGCGCCATCGTCCAGGCGACCTGGAACCCGGTCCACACCTGCGTGACCCGCCCGGTCGCGTCCGACACGTACACCTGCAGCAGCTCACGCTCGGGATTGCCGCGCGTGAACCAGCTCACCTGCCAGGTGGAGTACCCCTTCGTGTACTCGTAGGGCCGCAGCGACGGGTGCCGGCGCAGCTCCGCGATCACGCGCGCGTCGCGTCGGGCGATCCGGCGCACCTGAAGCGCCGTCAGCCGGTAGCCCACGGGCGGGACCGTCAGATCGGTCACGAGGACCGGCGCGCTCGGGTTGGTCTGGACGCGCGCCGCGGCCCTCGTCCCGCGAGGGATCCCGGCGCTCAGGCCCGAGCTCGCGCGAGCGGCTGCGGCGAGCCCGCCGGTGAGCACCAGCGCCAACGCGGATATGAGCGCGAGGCGGACGGCGACCCGGCTGCTCAGGCCCTGAAGCTCCAAAGCTTCTGCCCGAGGAACGACAGCGGCGTCGCGGCGGCGACCGCGATCGCCTGGGCAACCACCTTTGCGACGCCCGCGCCTTCGACGAGCCCGATCAGCACCGCCTCGGTGAAACCGAACGCGACCAGCGAGACGGCGCAGAAGCGCACCCCCTGGAACATCGGGTGCGCGTGGCGCGCGTCGAAGGTCCAGTGGCGGTTCAGCCAGAAGTTGTTGACCACCGACACGATCCAGGCGATCACCGAGGCGATCCGGTAGTCGATCCCGAGCAGATGCACGCAGAACGCGAACACGCCGAGGTTGACGACGTAGCCGCTCGCGCCCACGGTGATGAAGCGCACCAGCTGCTTCCAGTTGTGCCCGCGACGCACGCCGAGGCGCACACGAACGTGAAATGGCAGCTCGACGGTGGTGGTCAGCTCTTCGGGCATCCGGGAAATGTATCGGCGCAAGATTCGAGCACCGTAAGACGTGCGGTTGCTAGTTGCCAGTCTCGACCGAACGCAGGCCGAAGTGTGCCCGGACCATCGGAGCGATGTCGCGCAACGACCACTGCCGCTGCGCGCCGGCCGAGTCCGGTCCTGTCCCGCACCACAGTAGCGCCCCGAGCGAGTCGGAGCGGTGCAGGGAGCCGTGGCTGCCGCCGCCGAGGTGGTCCGCGCCGCCCCAGTCGACGAACTCGTAGCCGGGCGAGGCCGAGAGCAGCAGGTCTCCCGCGGTCGGGCAGTTGAGCGCCGACCACATCCGTGCCAGCGCGTCCGGATACTCGGTACAGAGGAACTGGCCGTCCTGCACCTCGGCGCGCAGCGCCCCCAGCTCGCCCTCGACGCTCCAGCGCCCGCCGCGCGCGTCGACGAGATCGCGGCCTGGGGCGAACCGCAGCTCGCCGCGGCGACTGAGCACGACGCCCTCCTCCCCGGACTTCCACAGGATGAGATCGACGCCGTCGAGCTCGCGCACCGCCTCGATCGACTTCGAGCGCAGCTCCTCGCGCCGGTCCTCATCGAGGACGTAGACCATCGCCGCCCGCTGCGCTGGGCTCAGCGCCACCTCCGCCTGGGCCTGCGAGCGCGGCGAGCGCGGCGTCGCCACCTCCACGTCGGCGAACGCGCGATCGAGCCTGATCCGCTCCTCGACCGCGGCCTGGGAGTGGTCGGAGGCGACGATCACCGCATATTCCTCGAGGAACGTCTCGGGGCCGCCGGCGGAGTGCATCAGCCGCTCGAGCTGGCGATCGGCGGCGGCGATCGAGGTCACCTGCGAGTGCGGTCCATTCTTGTGCGACCACGCGTCGTTGTCGGGCAGCGAGAACAGCATGAAGTCGAACAGGTCGTTCTCGACCAGGTAGGCGCCGACGCAGCCGGTGTGCTGGTCGCGGATGCCGGGCATCCCGAGCTGCCCGCGACAGCCGGTCTTGCGGCTCGCGTACAGATCGGCGTAGAACAGCTCGAGCGGACCGTCGATCGTGCGGCGGAACAGGGTCGAGGTGACGATCGTCGCGAGCGCGGTCTCGTTGGCGACCTCGTGGTGATGGCGGCCGCGGTAGATCAGATAGGTCGTACCGGCGGTGCGGATGTCCGCGTCGTCGAGGCTCTCGAAGACCGTCTCCACGTCGCGCGAAAGATGCTCGGCGTTCATCCGGTACACGGTGTCCGTCAGCGAGCGCAGCACGCCGAACTGCCGCGAGGCCGAGAAGCTCGAGCCGTACTCGACGTAGCGCTCCTCCTCGCGGTGGTACCAGTTCATGCTCGGAATCAGATGCCGGTCGGGACCGACGCCGGTAGTGATCGTGGCCGCGCAGACAGGGGTCACCGACGGGAACGCGGCGACACACTCGTCGACGTAGACGCCGTCGTCGCGCAATCGCTCCAGCGCCGGCGCCCGCCCGGTCGCGATCGCGCGGTCGAGCATCGACGGCTTGAGCGCGTCGATCACGACGAGCACCAGCTTCTTGGGCGGACTGCTCACCGGGCGGTTCGAAGGATCGAACTCACCGCAGGATTCGCAGCCCGGCGTACTTCTGCTGATCGCGCCGGCGGCCGGCCCACAGCAACCAAGCCAGCGAGGCGATCACGATGATGCCGACGGGCGGGGCCACCACCGATAGCGCCGCGAACAGGAGCGCGGCCGCCTCCACGTAGAGCGGGAGCGTCGCCGCCCCGGACTCGTCGAGGCGCGCGCGGACCCTGCGCAGGAGCGGTCCGCTCGCCGCGAACCCCACCGCAGCGCAGAGCACGCCGGCGACGAAGCCCGGCCAGACGGCATAGTGGCCGCGCGCGAGCGAGCCCGCGAACAGCAGCGCCCCCAGCGCCAGCCCCGCGAGCCCGAGCACCACCGCGCTCGGCCCCCGGTCAAGGGTGGTCTGCCGCTCGGCGAGCAACAGCAGGATCGCCAGGACCGCGAGCGCGAGCAGGAAAGGGCCGCTCTGAAGAAAAGAGTAGTCCGTGTGGTTGAAGTGGATCTCGACGTTTCCAGCCGCCAGCGCGCACACCGCGAGCGCCGGCGCAAATGGCCGGACTCCGACCGCCGCCGCGATTCCGAGGCCCTGGAATATGTCGAAGGCGAGATGCACCGTGCTGTACCGTGATGGAGCGTGACGATAGACGAGATGGCGCGATGAGCCCGGGCGGTGACCCCGGCGCGCGCCGCCCGCGCTCGACCGCCCGGGACATCGAACGCTACGCCTCACTGTTCGCCGATCGCACGAAGGTCATGAAGTCCTCGGCGATGCGCGATCTGATGGCGCTGACCGAACGCGAGGACGTGATCTCGCTGGCCGGCGGGCTGCCGGACACCTCCACCTTCCCGCCGGACTCGTACGCCGCGCTGATGAACAGCGTGGCCGCCGACTCGTGCGCTCGAGCGCTTCAGTACGCCCCGACCGAGGGCCTCGCGCTCGTCAAGGGCTGCATCGTCGAGGTGATGGCGAGCGAGGGGATCGAGGCCGACGCCGACGAGATCCTCGTCACCACGGGCGGCCAGCAGGTGATCGACCTGGTCTGCAAGACGCTGCTCGATCCGGGCGATGTGGTCGTGACGGAGGGCCCGACCTATCCGGGTGCGGTGCCCACGTTCTCCTGCTACCAGGCTGACGTCGTGCAGATCACGATGGATCGCGACGGAATGCGCACCGGCGAGCTCGAGCAGACGCTCGAGCAGCTCGAGCGCAGCGGGCGGCGACCGAAGTTCATCTACACCGTGCCCAACTTCCACAACCCCGCCGGGGTGACCATGTCACTCGAGCGCCGGCACGAGCTGGTGCGGATCGCGAACGAGCGCGAGCTGCTCGTGCTCGAGGACAACCCCTATGGCCTGCTGCGCTACGAGGGCGCGCCGTTGCCGACGCTGCGCGCGCTCGACGGCGGCGAGTTCGTCATCTACGCGAGCACGTTCTCGAAGATCCTCTCCCCCGGCGTGCGGCTCGGCTGGACCACGGCGCCGGCGCCCGTGCTGCAGAAGATGAACATCGGCAAGCAGGCCGCCGACCTGTGCTCTTCCTCGATCTCGCAGTACTTCGTGGCCGCGTACTTCGACTCGGGACCGTGGCAGAACTACGTGCGGTCGCTGATCGAGATCTACCGCCGCAGGCGCGATGTGATGCTCGACGCGCTGGCGGAGCACTTCCCGCGCGAGGCCGAGTGGACCCACCCTCGCGGGGGACTGTTCATCTGGGCGACGCTGCCCGACTACATCGACACCACCGACCTGCTGGCGCGGGCGCTCGAGGAGCACGTCGCCTTCGTCCCCGGCAGGGCCGCCTACATCGACGGACGCGGCGGTTCGGCGATGCGCCTGAACTTCTCCGGCGTCGGCGAGGACGACATCCGCGAGGGAATTCGCCGCATCGGCGAGATCGTGCGCGAGCAGGTCGAGCTGTACGGCACCCTGACGGGGACCGTGCCGCGATCGCGCGGCGGGACCGCGACGCGCGGCGCACCCGCGCACGAGCCCGAGTCCACGGAGCTGGCCAAGGTGCTGCGGCTTCCCGCGCAGCGCTCGCAAGCTGGATGAATCGCATCGGGGGCCGGGGTTGAGTCGCGTCGCGGTGCTCAAGGGCGGCCGTTCGCTCGAGCGTCAGGTGTCGCTGAAGTCTGGCGCGCGGGTACAGGACGCGCTCGAGCGCCTCGGCCACGAGGTGATCGCGATCGATGTCGGCGGCGATCTCGTCGACCGGCTCGGGTCCGCGGCGCCGGAGGTCGCCTTCGTCGCGCTCCACGGCCGTGACGGCGAGGACGGGACGATCCAGGAGCTGCTCGAGGTGATGGGGATCGCGTACACGGGATCCGGCGTCTCGGCATGCATCCGCGCCGCCGACAAGGTCCTCGCCAAGCACGCGATGCTCGATCGCGGGATTCCCACTCCGGACTTCTTCGCGTTCAACGAGACGGCGTTTCGCGAGCTCGGCGCCGCGCAGGCGCTGCCCGCGATCGAGGAGCGGCTGCAGTTCCCGATCGTTGTGAAGCCGGCGGGACAGGGGTCGGCGCTCGGGATCAAGTTCGCCCGGACCGCGGCCGACGTGCCGGCCGCCCTGGTCGCGGCCTTCTCCTACGACCGCAAGGTGCTGCTCGAGCGACACGTGCCCGGTCGCGACCTCGCGGTCTCGATCCTCGAGGACGGCGGGATGCCGCAGGCGCTTCCGATCGTCGAGGCCGTGCCCGAGCAGGAGGACTTCTACGACTTCGAGGCGCGCTATGAGATCGGGCGGACCCGCTTCGTCTGCCCGGCCGCGCTCGACGGCGCGCTCGCGGCGCGGGCGAGCGAGATCGCGCTCGAGGCCTTCGCGCTGCTCGGATGCGCGGGGTTCGCGCGGGTCGACCTGATGCTCGAGGCGGAGACGGGCGAGCTGTACGTGCTCGAGGTCGACCCGATCCCCGGCCTGACCGAGACGAGCCTCCTGCCGCAGGCGGCGGATGCGGCCGGAATCGAGTTCGACGAGCTGATCGGGCGTATCCTGGCGGCGGCGGTCAAGCGATGAGAATCGAGACGCAGAGGGACATCCTCAGGACGTTCTTCGCGCTGCGCGACGCACACACCACGACCATGGCGGCGCAGCCGTACCGCCAGCGGGCCTCGGTCTACACCGATCCCGAACGACTGGCGATGGAGGAGCGGGTGCTGTTCAGGGGCCGGCCGCTCCTGGTCGCGTTCAGCGCGGACCTGCCCGCGACGGGCGACTGCATGGCCACCGAGGCGGCCGGCGTGCCGCTGCTGCTCGCTCGTGGCGAGGACGCGACCGTGCGCGCGTTCCTCAACATCTGCCGCCATCGCGGCGGGCGCGTGTTCGCGGGGCGCGGCCGGCCGGGCAGAGCGATCAAGTGTCCGTACCACTCGTGGGCCTACGACCTGGATGGCGCGCTGCTGGGGCAGCCGCTCGCGCGCGATGCCTTCGACGGGCTCGATCGCGCGCAGCTCGGCCTGGTCCCGGTGGCCGTCGCCGAGCGCTTCGGCCTGATCTTCGCGCGAATCGCCGGGGAGGAGCCGATCGACGTGGCGGCCGAGCTCGCCGGGCTGGGGCCGGAGCTGGCCGACTACGGGCTCGAGCGCTGGTCCTTCTACGCCCAGCGCGAGGGCGTGTTCGACGCCAATTGGAAGCTCGTTCACGACACCTTCACCGAGAGCTACCACGTGTTCTCGCTGCATCACGACACGCTCGCGCCGGACATGCTCTCGACGCCGTTCGTCGGCGAGAGCTTCGGCCCCCACACGCGCGGCGCGGTGATGCGCAGGGAGGTCGTCTCGCTGCTCGAGCGCCCGGTCGAGGAGTGGGAGCTGCGGCAGTTCGCCTCGATCGTCTACCTGCTGTTCCCGAGCGCGGTGATCAACCTGCCGATGAGTGGCCACGCCGAGCTGTGGGAGATCTATCCCGAGCCCGGCGACCCGCACCGCAGTCGGGTGAGCGTGCGCTTCTACACGCCGAAGCCCGTCCAGTCGGAGGAGGACCGGGCGTTCTGGGACGCAAACGTGCGCTTCACGCACAAGGTCGTGTTCGAGGAGGACTTCGGCCAGCAGCAGGACATCCATCGCTCGCTGCGCACGGGGCTGATGCCCGAGATCATCTACGGCCGCAACGAGCCGGCGCTGATCCATCACCACCAGCAGGTGGAGCGCGCGCTTGACGCGGTCGCGCTCGCCGATTAACGTCCGGTCGGAGGTTCAAGTTCGTCGCCGGAGGCTGGCCGGCGATCAATCGAAGGGGGGCGGTAATGCGGAAGCTCGCAGCTGTACTCGTCACGATCGCCGTGGTGCTGGCCGGCGCGGCAAGCGCGGTCGGCGCGCTCAGCGGCAATCCGTCGGGCGATTCACTCGCGCGCAGCGTCCTGGGGGCCTACAACAAGCTGCACGGCTTCGCCTACACCGAGTCTGGCTACTTCTGGATCAGCTCCGGGCTCGGAAGGTTCTCCTATTTCAGCTACGAATACGCGACCGCCAAGGGTCCTGCCGGCTTCAGCCGAGCCAAGGAGACCGCTACCGTGGGTCTCAAGAACGGAAAGGTCGTCTGGTGGCGCGATCAGCTGACTCCCGTCGGCAACTCCCAGTTCCCGGTGGAAGTCGTGATGAACCACTCCGGCGAGTTCTACGCGTTCGTCAGCGGCAATCACCACACCTGCTTCGGCAAGCTTCATGGCCCGCTCCCGAGCACCTTTGGCGGTCCCGGCTACGTGATCAGCGGAAAGGTGAGTGCTCCCCAGCCTTCGGGGAACAGCTTGCTGCTGACATACGTCTATCCGTGGACGAAGAAGTCGACGGCGAGCGAAACCGACACCGTGTCGAAGTCGACCGACCTGGTCAGCGTCGCGCGCGTGCACGTTCACAGCGGTGGCAACGTCAGCGCCTTCACCTTCACCACCAAATTCACCTACCCGTCGAAGCTGTCGGCACCGAAGGTGAACCGCTGCAAGTAGCGGTTACGAGTCGCCCGCAGCGAAGTCCTCGGGCGTCACCTGGTCGAGGAAGTCCTTGAACTTCTCGACGACTTCCTCGGTGTCCTCGACCTCGTGCTCGAACTCGATCGCGGATTCCGCGATGACGTCGTCGGCGGCGTAGATCGGCGCCCCCGAGCGGACCGCGAGGGCCAGCGCATCGCTGGGACGCGAGTCGATCTCGAGCTCCCGGCCGTTGACGCGGAGGTTGATCGACGCGTAGAAGGTGTTCTCGCGCAGCTCGGTCACGGCCACACGGGTGCACTCGACGTCGAGCTCGCCGAGCATGTCCGACAGCAGGTCATGGGTCATCGGGCGCGGCGTCGACGCGCCCTGCAGCTTCATCAAGATCGCCGCGGCCTCGGGGTGGCCGATCCAGATCGGCAGGAACTTGTTGCTCTCCACGGTCTTCAGCAGGACGATCGGCTGCTTTCCGACCATGTCGAAGCTCACGCCATAGATCACCATTTCCTGCACGTGCCACTCCTGACCTGATGGGAACGCCAAGTATAAGCGCGGGGATCGGCCTCACCGGCGGCCGGCGCTGGGCCCGACCGAAGGGCGACGTCCGCGTCTGGCACCGGCCCACGCCCGCGCCTCCCCTGGGATGAAAGTACGAATCATTCATAGGAACGTCGCCACCCCTGGGAAGGTGTAGGCTAACCGGTGAAGCGCGCATGGGTGGTGAGAGGGATCCAGTCCAACCGGGCGGTCGTCCGCCGGCGCCCGGGCGGCTGGCACTCGTCCAGGCATTCATCAACTCGCACTACGATCTCGAGCACGACCATGGCGCGGAGCTCTTCGACAGCCCGGCGGCGCTCGTCCGCTGGCTCGCCGAACGGGAGCTGATCGATCCGGGGGCCCGCGTCGATGCAAAGGGGCTCGAGCGAGCCCTGACGATCCGCGAGTCGCTGCGGGCCCTCGCTGCCGCGAACCCGGGCGACCAGCCGCCGCGCGCGGTGCTCGAGCGGCTCGACACGGCCGCTGCCGGGGCGCGGGCCGAGGTCCGGTTCACCGGCGGCGCGTCGTTCATCCCGGGAGAGCGCGCGGGCCTCGACGAGGCGCTCGGCGCGCTCCTCGCGACCGTGGCTGCCGCGACGATCGACGGGAGCTGGTCGCGGTTGAAGGTCTGCCCCGGCGAGGACTGCGGCTGGGCGTTCTTCGACCATTCGCGCAACCAGACGGGGCGGTGGTGCTCGATGCGCGTGTGCGGCGGACGGGCGAAGGCCAGGGCGCACTACCGCCGGCGGCGCGGGGCGGTCTGAGGATGCGGGGTCCGAGCGGCATCCGCAGGGCGGTCTGAGATGCGCGGCGTGGCGATGCTCGTGGCGGCCAGGGCGCGCCGGCGGCCGGGGAGGTGGCTGGCGCCGCTGCTCGGGATCGCGCTCGCCGCGGCCTTCGCGGGCGCGGTCGCCACCGAGGGCACGATCGCCGGCGACCAAGCCGCGCGCGGCGTCCTCAGCTCCCTGCGAGCGCTTGATCGATCGGTGCGCCTCACCTGGCAGGGCGCGCTCACGCCCGCCGTCCGGCGCCAGGCGCCCGCGCTGCTGAGCGAGCTCGGGCTCGGACCCCAGACCCAGGTCGTGCTCCTGAACCCGGTCCGGCTCGACGGCATCCTGGTCCGCCCGGCCGCGATCTCGCCGCTGCCGCGATGGGCGTCCGGGCCGGCGCCCGGACCCTGCCGGCCGAGCTCCTGTCCGATGCTCGTGGCCGGGTCGGTCAACCGCCGCGTCCTGGGCGCGTTCGGCGTCCGGATCCCGCTGCTCGCGCGCACCACGCTCGCCTCGCCCGTGCCCCTCGGGTTCTCGCCGTCGGGTTCGCCCGACGAGGGCGTCCTGCTCCTGACCGGCGATCTGAGCGGACTCGAGACGCTGCCTGGGCTGAGCGGCGTCTACCGGACCCACGACTGGGTCGCCGAGCTCGACACGTCCCACCTGCACAGCTGGCAGCTCGCGCAGACCGAGCAGCGGCTGCAGAGCGCGCAGGCGTCGCTGCTCGCCACCGGCGGCCAGTTCACGATCGCCGCTCCGTTCGATGCGCTGGACGCGGCGAGGGCCCAGGCGAGCGCGGCGCCCAACCGCCTGCTGCTCGCCGGCGGCGGCGCGCTCACGGCCCTGGCGCTGTTCGTGATCCTCACCGCGGCGAGCCTGCGGCGGGACGTGCGCGAGGAGCAAGGCCGGCTGCGGATCGCCGGCGCCACCGAGGCGCAGTGCGCGCTGTTCGCGGTGCTGGAGAGCGCGTGGCTGGCTGCGGCCGCGCTCGGCACGGGCGCGCTGCTGGCGCTCGGGGTCGCGGCGTTGATGAGCGGCCTCGCCGGCGAGCCGGTCGGCGGCGTGCTCGCACACAGCCTGCTGACGGTTCCGGCGGCGCTGGCGCTCGTCGGCGCGCTGATGTGCACGTGCATCCTGCTGGTGCTGACGGTGTCCGTGAGGAGCGCACGGGTCGCGGACGTGGCCGCGGTCGCCGCGGTCGCGACGCTGGCGCTCGCGCTGACACGAGCCGGGCGGACTGATCCACTGGCGGTGTTGCTCGCGCCGCTGGCCTGCGTCGCCCTGGGCGTGCTCGTGTTTCGCGCGAGCGCGGCCGCGCTCCGCGCGAGCGAGCGGTTCGCGCGCCGCGGTCCGCTGCTGTTGCGCCTTGCGGTGGTCGATCTGGCGCGGGCACCGGCGGCGGCGTCGCTGGCGATCGCGTTCGTCGCGGTCAGCACCGGACTGGGCGCATTCGCGCTTGCCTACCGTGCGACGCTCGACCGCAGCGCCGCCGACCAGGCTGCCGCCCAGGTGCCGCTCGACGCGACGGTAACCGCGGGTGGTGACTTCGCGACTCCGCTTCAGGTCGCGCCGCTGGCCCGATGGCGCGCGCTCTCCGGTGGGGAGCTGCTCCCGGTCCGGCGTACGCAGGCCAGCTTCGTCAGTGGCGGCGCATCGGTGACGGTTTCTGCGCTCGGCGTGCCAGCCGGCGGCCTGGCTCAGCTCCACGGTTGGCGCGCCGGCGACGCCGCCACGCGGATCGGAGCGCTCGCCCGACGACTCGAGGCCGATGGGCCTGCGCGCGTACCCGGGCCGGCACTTCCGAGGGCCGCGCGCCGGCTGCAGGTGACGGTGGAGTCCGCGTCACTGGCCGTCGGCTTGACCGCGGACCTGCGCGATCCCGACGGCGGCGTCGACCAGGTGCAGCTCGGCAGCGCCGAGCGTGGCCCGACCGTGCTGCGCGGGCGGATCCCGGCGGGCAGCTGGGAGCTCGAGGCGCTCGAGCTCGACGCGCCACCCGGGCTCGCCGCGACCAACGGCCATCAGAACGCCGAGAACCCCGCGCCGACCACCCAGGGCAGCCAGGCCCTGACGCTCTCGGCGGTGAGCGCGCTGGACGGCAAAGGGCGGCGGCTGCTCCGCGCGAGCATCGCGGACTGGCACGGCGTCGGCGCCGTGCGGCCGCTTCGCGCAGCCGGGCGCGGCGGCCGGCTGGTCCTGTTCGACACCGGCGAGGACTCGGGACTGCTGCGGCCGGCGCAGCCGATCGACTACCGGCCGCTCCCGGTCCTGGTCGACCCGGGCACCGCGGCCGCGGCGGGCCGCGGCGGCCTGCTCGCGATGACCGTCGACGAGGTCCCGCTGGTGGCTCGGGTCACCGCCGTGCTCCGCCGCTTCCCGACCGTGCAGTCCGGCTCCGCGGGCTTCGTCGTCGCCGACGAGCCGGCTCTGGCCTCGGCGCTCGACGCGGCGATCCCAGGTCAGGGTGAGGCCAACGAGCTGTGGATCTCCACCCCCGATCAGGCCCGCCTTCGCGGGGCGCTGACGCGCCGGCCGCTGGCGCAGCTCGACTCCGCGTTCCGGGTCGACATCGAGCGGTCGCTGGGGTCCGCCCCGATCGCGCGCGGGGTGCTCGGAACGCTGATCGCCGCCACCGCGCTCGGCGGCCTGCTGTCGGTGATCGGCGTGCTGGTCGCGCTGCTCGGGGCGGCACGCGACGAGCGCGTGGAGGCAGACCTGCTCGCGCAGGGCCTTGGCCCGCGGGCGGTGCGCCGCGAGCTCCGCATGCGGCTGGCGGTCGTCGGCACGACCGGCGTTCTGGTCGGGGTCGCGATCGGGATCCTGCTGACGAGGCTGGCCATCGCGGTGGTGCAAGCGGCGGGCGCGGTCGCAGCGCCGCAGCCGCCCGTCGTCACGGTCACGCCGTGGGCGGCCTTGGCTCTCTGGGCGGTGGTCGCGATCGCGGCGTTGGCCGCGATTAGCCTGGGCGCGACGCGCTCGCTGGTACGTGGGAGGCTCGCGCGATGAGTGGCTCCCTGGTCGAGCTGCACGACGTGTTCTGCGTGCATCGAAGCGCGCAGGGGGATGCCGCCGCGCTACGGGGCCTGACCTGCCGGTTCGCCGCGCAGGAGGTGGTGTGCGTCCTCGGCCCCAGCGGGGCGGGAAAGAGCACCATGCTGCGCGTGGTCGCCGGGCTCGAGACGCCGGCGGCCGGCGTGGTGCGGTTCCTGGGGCATGACGTCGGACGCCTGCGGCCGAGCGTGCGCGCGCGGCTCCGTCACGAGCAGATCGGGTTTCTCGGCCAGCACGCGGAGACCGCGCTGCCGCCCGATCTGCCCGTCGAGGATGCGGTCTCCCTGCCGCTGCGGGTGCGGGGCGCCGAGCGGGCGGTGCGGCGCGCGCGGGTCGCGGAGTTGCTGCGGGCCGCCGGACTGGCCGAGCGCGCGCGAGCCCTCCCGGGCGAGCTGTCAGGAGGCGAGCGCCAGCGGGTCGCGCTCTGCTGCGCGCTGGCACACCGGCCCGCCCTGCTGCTCGCCGACGAGCCGACGGGCGAGCTCGACGCGGCCAGCGCCGGCGCCGTCCGCGGTCTGATCAGCGCGCTCGCGCGCGCCGACGAGGCGACCGTGATTCTCGTCTCACACGATCCTGCGACCGCCGAGATCGCGGACCGCACGGTGCGCATCCGCGACGGACGGATTGTCGAGGACCGGCGCGAGGGCGAGGACTCATTCGTGGTCGGCCGCGGCGGGCTGCTGCATCTGCCGCCTGCGATGCTGGCGCGCGCGGGGATCGCGGAGCGCGCGCGCGTGCGACTCGTGTCGGGCGGCGTGATCGTGACAGCGGTGAACGGCGGCGACCCGCTGAAGGCCGCCTCAGAGCACCGCACCTCGCTCGCGCGGGGCCAGTGGCAGCCCGCGCGAGTGGCGGTTCGCGGCCTCCGGCGCAACCGCGGCCGGGGAGCAGCGCTGCGACGCGTGCTCGACGGGCTTACGGTTCCCTTCGAGCCGGGCGCCGTGACCGCGATCACCGGCCGCTCGGGGGTCGGCAAGACCACGCTGCTGCGATTGCTGAGCGGCCTCGACCGGCCCGACGCCGGCGAGGTGCTCCTCGACGACGAGCCACTCAGCGGCGCGAGCGCCGAACGGCTGGCGAGCGTGCGGCGCGCCCGGATCGGCTACCTGCCGCAGGAGCCGGCGCCGGTGCCGTTCCTCAGCGCCGCGGAGAACGTGGTGCTCGCGCTGCGCATGCGCGGGTGGAGCGAGGCCGATGCCGGCGAGCGCGCATCGATCGTCCTCGCGAACGTCGGCCTCGCGGATCGCGCGCGCCAGCGCGTCGCGCGCCTGTCAGCCGGAGAGGTACAGCGTGTCGCCCTGGCGCGGGCGCTCGCGAGCGCGCGCGGGCTGCTGATCGTCGACGAGCCGACCTCGCGGGTCGACCAGGCGGGCGCCGGGGCGGTCGCCGAGCTGCTCGTCGCGGCGGCCGCCGAGGATGGGCAGACGGTCATCTGCGCGACGCACGACCCCGAGGTGATCGAGCGCTCTGGCCAGGTCGTCGAGCTGACGTAGCGCCGCCGCCGCGCTAGATCGCGCCCTCCTCCTCGAGCACTCGCTTGGCGATCGCGAAAGCGGCGTTCGCGGCCGGCACGCCGGCGTAGATCGCCGTGTGCAGCAGGACCTCGCGGATCTCCTCCGGCGTCAGGCCGTTCCGGAGGGCGGCGCGAACGTGCATCCCCAGCTCGTTCTCGGCTTTGAGCGAGACCAGCGCCGCCAGCGTGATCGCGCTGCGCGTCCGGCGATCCAGTCCCGGGCGCGACCAGATCGCCCCCCAGGCGTAGCTGGTGATGAAGTCCTGGAACGGCGCGCCGAACTCCCCCGCCGCGGCGGCCGCGCGGTCGATGTGAGCTTCGCCGAGGACCTCCCGGCGCGTGTTCATTCCGGCGTCGTAGTCGCTCATGCGAAGAACTCCATGATCAGGTCGTTGACGGAAGCGGGCTGCTGGACCGAGGCGAGGTGAGCGGCGTCAGCGACGAGCTCGAACCGCGCGCCCTCGATGCCCTCGGCGATACGCCGCCCGTGCTCGGGCGGAGTCGCGGCGTCCTCGGACGCGGAGATCATCAGCGTCGGCGCGCGGATCGCGGCGAGGTCCTCGAGCAGGTCCATCGCGGCAAGCGCCTCACAGCACGCCGCATAGCCCTCGGCAGGGGTGGCGATCAGGCGCTCGCGCAGACGCTGCGCCGTAGCCGGGTGGGCGGCGGCATAGTCCGGGGTCAGCCAGCGAGCGGCGATGGTGTCGGCGAGCGGCTCCAGGCCATGCTCGCGCACGGCTCGCGCCCGCTCGAGATACACCTGAGCGATCTCCGGCTCGAAGCGGGCGGTGGTGCAGAGCAGCGCGAGGCGCTCGACGCGGGCCGGCGCGTGGGCCGCCGTCCAGATGCTGAGCATCCCGCCGATCGACAACCCACACAGCGATGCTCGCTCGATCGAGAGCCGGTCGAGCAGGGCGAGCAGGTCGCCGCCGAGATCGGCGATCGAATAGGGGCCGGTCGGCGTGGGGGAGGCCCCGTGGCCGCGAAGGTCGCAGCGGACGACGCGCATGTGCTCGCTCAGGACCGGCAGCTGCGGCTCCCACATCGAGAGGTCCGTGCCAAGCGAGCCCGAGAGCACCACGACGGGAGCGCCGGGCGGCCCGCTGACCTCGTGATGAAGCTCGACGGGGGTCACGCACCGCTTTCGTGGGCGGCGAGCGCTCGATCGATCAGCTCGGTGCTCACGCCGAGGTAGAGCTCGGGGTCGAGCGCCTGCTCGAGCCGCTCCGGTCCCAGGTGCGCGGACACCTCCGGGCTCTCGATCAGCACCTCGCGCAGGTCGCGGCCACGCTGAGCGGACTCGCGCACCGCCTGTTCGACCAGCTCCCCCGCCCGGGCGCGGCCGATCGACTCGCCGAGCGCGACGACGACGCTCTCACTCATCAGCAGCGACCCCGCGATCTCCAGGTTGGCGCGCATCCGCTCGGCGTCGACGCTCAGCCCCTCGAGCATCTCGCGCGCCGACACGGCGGCCGAGCCGGTGAGTCGCAGCAGCTCGCGCAGCGGCTCCCACTCGGCCTGCCAGGCGCCGGCGGCGCGTTCGTGCTCCTGAGCCATACCCGCGAGCACGCTCGCGGCGAGTCCGGGGGCGCGATGCGCGCACGCCAGCACCGCGATCGCGGAGACTGGATTGCGCTTGTGCGGCATCGTCGAGGAGCCGCCGCGACCGTCGCCGCCGCCCTCGGTCACCTCCGCCACCTCGGTCTGCGCGAGCAGGACCACGTCGCGCGCGATCTTCCCCAGCGACCCGAGTGCGATCGCGAGCGCACTCGCCAGCTGCGCGGGGCGCTGACGGTTGGTATGCCACGGCAGCTCCGGCACGATCAGGCCGAGCTGCGCGCCGAGGTCCGCGGCGATCTCGAGTCCGCGCCCGCCGAGCGCCGCAAGCGTGCCGACCGCGCCGCCGAGCTGCAGCGCGGGCACATGCTCGCGGGCGAGCATCAGCTGCGCGCGGGCGCCGTCGAGCGCGTTCAGCCACCCGGCGGCCTTCAGCCCGAAGGTCGACGGCAGGGCCTGCTGGAGCAGCGTGCGCCCGGGTTCCAGCGTGGCTCGATTGGCGCGTGTCAGCGTCGCGCAAGCGCCGGCGGTCGCCGCCAGATCGTCGAGGATCGGGGCGAGCGATCGCTGAGCCACGAGCATCACGGCCGTGTCGAGGACGTCCTGGCTCGTGGCCCCCTGGTGCAGGTGCGCGGCGCCCGCCGCTCCGAGCCGTTCGCGCAGAGCGCTCAACACGCCCGGGACCGGGGTGCCCTTCTCGGCCGCCGAGCGCCCGATCGCGGCGATGTCGAGGGGAGGCTCACGGCATGCCTTCACCAGCTCCTCGACGGCCTCCTGCGGCGCGAGTCCGGCGTTCGCCAGCGCGCGCATCAGCGCGAGCTCGAAATCGAGCATCGCCTGTAGCAGCGCTGCATCGGTGGTCGCGGCGGCGGCATCGCCGCGGGCGAAGAGGCCCGAGAACAGGCCCTGCGATGGATCCGCTGCAGGCAGGCGGCATAGCCTACGCGCGGGGCACCCTGTTTCGCCGGGGCGCATGCAGGAAAGCCGCTAGAGGGCACGAAGAAGGTGCGTCCGGGGCAGTTGCGGCTGCCTCCGAGCATACTTCGATGCACGTCGAACAATGTTATAATTCGACACTCATCGAACATCCCATGACTTTGGAGCACACACTGAATCCCTTTGAAGCACAGGGTCGCGAGAGCGCGGGCCACGCGCACGGCGACCACTTTGACACCAAGAAGCGCGCTCGCGGCGGTGGATCGGCGACCGCCAACCGCCGGCAGAGCCGGCGGCGCGGGAGCCATGCCCGCAACGACGCCGGCGTCGCCGCGCTCACTTCGGCGGGTCTGGACTCGCTCGAGCTGTTCCTGCGCCGGGCTCGGCTCCATCCGCTGCTGAGCGCGGAGGAGGAGATCGAGCTGGCCAAGCGGATCGAGCGTGGCGATCTCGAAGCCAAGGAGCGCATGATCAATTCGAACCTGCGGCTGGTCGTCTCGCAGGCGCGTCGCTATCAGGGCCACGGCCTGCCGATGGAGGACCTCGTTCAGGAGGGAATGCTCGGCCTGATCCGGGCCGTCGAGAAGTTCGACTGGCGCCGCGGATTCAAGTTCTCGACCTACGGCACGCTGTGGATCCGCCAGTCGATCCAGCGCGGGCTTCAGAACCACGGCCGCACGATTCGCGTCCCGGTGCACGTCGCGCAACGGCAGGTCAAGGTCCGCAAGATCGAGAGCGACCTGAGCACGCGCCTCTCGCGCGAGCCCACCGACGAGGAGATCGCGGCCGTCGCCGAGCTCCCGGTCGAGGAGGTCGCCGAGCTTCGGGAGCTCGGTCGCGGACTGGCGAGCCTCGACCAAACGGTCGGCGAGGACGGCGAGACCACGATGGGCGAGCTGCTGGCGAGCGACCGGCCCGGGCCCACCGAGCTGGTGGCCGGAGCCGATCGCGACCGGCGCGTCAACGACGTCGTCGCCCAGCTTCCCGACGACGAGCGCAGCGTGATTCGCCTGCGCTTCGGTCTCGGGGGCGAGGAGCCGCGTTCGCTCAAGGAGGCCGGCTCGGAGCTGGGGATTCCCGTCGAGCGGGCTCGCGAGCTCGAGCAGCGTGGACTGCGCCGCCTGGCGGGCGTGGCCGAGCTCGAGCAGCTGCGCGACGCCGCTTAGCCTCAGCAGAATCGGGAAGAGTCGCGCAAGGATGCGCGGCTCCTCGGTCAGATCGGGATTGGCCGCGGTGGCTGCACTGGCGGCCGTCGGCTGCGGCGCCTCCAACCACACGACCGCGACCGACCGCGCCGCCATCGTAAGCCCGACCGGGGCCCCGATTGGACGGCTCAGCACGCCCGGGACGCCGAAGGGCGAGCAGACCGTTCGCATCCAGGTGGTGGCGACATCCGCGCACGCGAACCGGCAGGCGCTCGCACTCGTGCCCGTCTATATCAATGGCCGTGGGCCGCTCCCGTTCGCGGTCGACACGGGCGCCAGCCGCTCGCTCATCTCAGCCCAGCTCGCGCGGAGTCTTCACCTCAAGGTGACCGGGTCGCTCAGCATGCTCCAAGGGGTCGGCGGACCGGCGCGCGCGGAGGATGTTCAGGTCCGCGACTGGCGCGCCGGGGGCGTGGCACTGCCCCCATCGACGATCGCGGCGATGCTCGCCTCGAGCGCCGTGCCACAGAGCCCGCCCGCGCCCGGCGGGCATGTCGTCGGTCCAGTCGGCCTGCTGGGCTCGGACGTGCTCAGCCGCTACGGCAAGATCGCGATCGATTACGACCGCGGCCTGCTGGTCCTGGATCCGCCGGTCAGATAACGTTGCGCCAGCAATAGTTGTGTAAGCAAGCATCTGCTAGGGTAACCGTTGCAAGTCTCAAGCTCGATAGAGGAGGTATGGGAATGAAGATCAGTCGTCTTCTGCTCAGGCTGGTCGTCGGCGGCCTTTTCATCGGACACGGCACGCAGAAGCTGTTCGGATGGTTCGGTGGCAGCGGCCTCGACGCGACGGCACAGGGCTTCGAGAAGATGGGCATACGCCCCGGGCGGGTGAACGCGATCGCCGCCGGGGTCGGCGAAGCGGGCGGCGGCGCCGCGCTGGCGCTCGGGTTCGCAACGCCGCTGAGCGCGGCCGCGTTGACCTCCGTGATGCTCACGGCGATCAAGCGCGTGCACTTCAAGAACGGCGTGTGGGTAGCCAAGGGCGGCTTTGAGTACAACGTCGTGCTGATCGCGGCGGCGCTGACGGTGGCCGAGCTGGGTCCCGGGAAGCTGTCGCTCGACGCCGCGCTCGGGCAGGAGCGGTCGGGCCCGGGCTGGGCCGTCGCGGCGTTCCTCGCCGGCGTGCTCGGCGCGGTCGGCGCGCACGTCGCGGCCGAGTCCCAGCCCGCGCCGCCGGCCCCCGCTGCCGAGCCCGCTGGCGAAGCTACTCAGCCCGCGCCGGCGACCCAGGAGCCCGCGCCCGCGGCCCGTTAGGAGCATCCGAGGAGGCGGCCGCTTCGGGGGCGGCCGCCGCTTCGGGGGCCGCCGCTTCGGGGGCCGCCGTGGTGGCTTGGTCCTCGAGACCGTCGTCGACGTAGATGCCGGTGGTCGCCATCGGCTTGACCAGGGGCACGGCGATCAGCGGGATCAACAGGGGCAGCAGCAGCAGGTGCAGCCAATCCCAGAGCGTGTTGCCGCGAAACCCGGTCCACAGCCACGGGACCAGATAGCCCGCCAGCACGACCACCGCGAACAGCGCCAGGCCGGCCAACACCAGCAGCGTGTGACGGCGCGTCCACGTCTCGCGCAGCTCCGAGTACACCGGGGCGAGCGCGACGGCGAGCGGGAGCGCGAGCAGCTCGAGCCAGTCCCACAACCTGTTGCCGCGAAATCCGGTCCACGCCCACGGGATCATGTAGCCCGCGAGCACGAGCGCCCCGAACGCGCCGGCGATCACCAGCGCCGTGAGCTTGTGCGGCCGCCCCAGTCGCGTGTGGCGGCTGAGCCACACCGGCAGGACCGCGACGGCGACCGGCAGCATCAGCAGGTGCAGCCAGTCCCAGAGCGTCGCGGTATGGCCGTTGATCCCGGTCCACGACCAGTGATGACCGTAGCCGCCGTAAACCACGATCGCGGCCGCGGCGAGGAGACCGGTGAGGACGCCGATGCGAACCGGTGCTCGAGCCATCCCTCAGGGCGATGTCTCGCTCGGGATTTCCAGGTCTGCCGACTCCTCGGTCAGGAACTCCTCGAACAGCAGCCACCACGCGAAGTTGACGCCGAGCAGCAGCAGGATCACCACCATCACCGCCTCGGTCTCCAGCGCGGTCAGTGAGATGCCGAGGTCCGTCGGCAAGGTCGGGTGGATGGCGACCGCGATGACCACCAGGAACAGGGGGACCGCGATGCCGAGGAAGGCCCGCACGCGCATGCCGAGGCGATCGCGGTCGGCCCGCGAGAGCGCGGCCAGGACCTCGAACAGACCGAGCGCTGCCGAGGCCGCGAATGCGATCCGCCAAACGCTCTTGGGCCCAACCAGCGCCGCGAGGCTCATCAGCGCCGGCAGCATGAAGTACATAGAGATGGAATAGGCCTGGCGGCGCCGGGAGGGATACCGGATCCAGTCCCGGAACCGCTGCGACACCACCACCCACCAGAAGCCGAGCAGCGCGAACGAAGTAGACGCTGCGGCCGTGTAGAACGTGCCCTCAGCCATTCGCGCGCTGGAAGATACTCGCTGCGCGACCTGGGGATAACCCGACAGCGCTCGGGTGCACGCCGCTGCATGAACGCCAGGCCGCCGCATGGTCGGCGCGGTGGTGCGCTGAGACGCTGCCTTCGCTCGGAAAACGACCGATTGGAGGACGAGGTGCACAGAGGCAACGTGGCGGCGCGCGCAGGTCGATGGAGCGCGGCACACCGCCGGACAGCGATCATCGGCTGGTTGGTCTTCGTGCTGCTCGCCGTGCTCATCGGCGGCGCCGTGGGGACCAGGCACATCCCCTCGCAGGACACCGGCGTCGGCGACTCGGGGCGCGCCGATCGGATCCTCCACGCGCGGCTCCCGCCTCACGCGAACGAGCAGGTGCTGATCCAGAGCGCGACGCTGACGGTCCGCGACCCAGCCTTCCGGTCGGCGGTCGACGACCTCGTGGGGCGATTGAGCGGATTGCGCTCGGTGCGCAACGTGCGCTCCCCGCTCCAGGGCGGGAACGCGGGCGAGATCGCGCGTGGCGGGCACGCCGTCCTAGTGGGCTTCGAGATCACGGGGAACGCGAACACCGCGAGTGATCGCGTCGGTGCGTCCCTGACGGCGAGCGCGGCAACCCAGCGCGACCATCCCCAGCTGGAGATCGCGCAGGCCGGCGACGCAAGCGCCGATCAGGCGCTGAGCCAGAGCTTCAACGACGACTTCGCCAAGTCCCGGACGCTGTCGCTGCCGATCACGCTCACGATTCTCGTACTGGCGTTCGGTGCGCTCGTCGCCGCCGGGATCCCCGTGCTGCTGGCGATCACCGGCGTCGGGGCGACGCTCGGGATCGTCGCGCTGATCAGCCAGCTGTTCCCCGTGGACCCGGTCGTCTCGGAGACCGTGCTGCTGATCGGCATGGCCGTCGGCGTCGACTACTCGCTGTTCTACATGCGGCGCGAGCGCGAGGAGCGAGCCGCCGGTCGTGACGAGCAGGCCGCGCTGGCCGCGGCCGCGGCGACCTCGGGCCGCTCCGTGCTCGTCTCGGGCCTGACGGTGATCACCGCGATGGCGGGGATGTATCTCGCCGGCAACAAGACGTTCGCCTCGATGGCGACCGGCACGATTCTGGTCGTCGCGGTCGCCGTGCTCGGATCGCTGACGGTGCTGCCCGCACTGCTCTCGAAGCTGGGCGACCGGGTCATGCGCGGCCGGGTTCCGTTCCTCGCCCGCCGGCGCGAGCGCGGCGGCGAGCCACGGATCTGGGGCGCGGTCGTGGACCGGGTGCTGGCGCGGCCGGTCGCGTCGGTCCTGGTCGCCGGCGGCCTGCTCGTCGCGTTGCTCGTCCCCGCCGCCGGGCTGCACACCGCGCAGCCGGGGCTCCAGGGCCTCCCGCAGGGATTGCCGATCGTCAAGACGATCAAGCGGATCGAGGCCGCCTTCCCGGGCGGGGCGCAGCCCGCGACGGTAGTGATCCAGGCGCCGAACGTGACCGCGCCGCCGGTCCGCAACGCGATCGCCGCGCTCGAGCGCCGAGCGCTCGCGAGCGGCCGGATTCACCAGCCGTTCGAGCTGATGGTCAACTCCCAGCGAAACGTCGCGGCGGTCTCGATGCCGCTCTCCGGTACCGGCACGGACCCGGCCTCCAACGCCGCGCTGACGGTGCTTCGGGGGCAGCTGATCCCGGCCACGCTCGGACACCTCCCGGGGGTGACCGTGTTCGTCACGGGGCCGACCGCCGGGCGCGCTGGACTTCAACAACTCGATGAGGGCCCATGCCCCGATCGTGCTCGCGTTCGTGCTCAGTATGGCGTTCCTGCTGCTGCTGGTCACGTTCCGCTCGATGGTGATGGCAATCACCGCGATCGTCCTGAACCTGCTGTCGGTGGGCGCGGCCTACGGAGTGCTGGTGCTGGTGTTCCAGCACACCTGGGCGCAACCGCTGCTCGGCTTCACCTCGACCGGCGCGATCGCCGCCTGGCTCCCCCTGTTCCTGTTCGTGATCCTGTTCGGGCTATCGATGGACTACCACGTGTTCATCATCAGCCGGATCCGCGAGGGTCACGACCGCGGCATGAGCACGGCGGACGCGGTCGCCTACGGGATCAAGTCGACCGCCGGGCCGGTGACCAGCGCGGCGATCGTGATGGTCGCGGTCTTCGCGATCTTCGGCTCCCTCGGCGCGCTCGAGTTCAAGCAGATGGGCGTCGGCCTCGCCGTCGCGATCCTGCTCGACGCCACGATCGTGCGGGCGGTGCTGCTGCCGGCGACGATGAAGCTGCTCGGCGAGGCGAACTGGTATCTGCCGCGGCCGCTGCATCGGCTTCCGCGCCTGACGCACGAGCCCGCTCGGGCATAGAGGAGGCGACGCGCCCCCGGGGACCTGGGAGACTATTGCGCGATGGAGGAGGGCACCGCCCGCACCAGGCTGGATCCCGATTGCGGCGAGCGCTTCCTGCCGCTGCGCCGGCAGCTCGGCGTGTCCTCGTTCGGGGTCAACCAGATCGTGCTGGAGCCCGGGCAGCGCGGCCGGATCCACCGCCATCGCCATCAGGAGGAGGTCTACCTCGTGATCCGTGGACGGCTGACGCTGCTGGTCGAGGGCGAGGCCGTCCAGCTTGACGAGGGCGAGCTGATCCGGGTCGCGCCGCGCGCTCGACGCCAGCTGGTCAACGCGGGTGAGGAGCGCCTGGTGCTGATCGCGCTCGGCGCCAGCGGGGAGCACCAGGGGCGCGACGGCGAGGCGTTCACATCGTGGGATCAGGAGGCGGGCGCGTCACCTCAGGACGTTCCGCTGCCCGAGGACCTGTCATCGGAGGAGCGCAGCGGCTTCTCGAACCAGTGATTGGCGAACGGCTCGTCGTTGAACGGCGGGACCTCTCGATAGCCGGATGACAGGTACAACGAGATCGCCTCGTGCAGCACGTCGCTCGTCTCGATGTGAGCGGCCGGGGCTCCCGCTGCTCGAGCCAGCTCCTCGAGCTCGGTGAGTAGCCTCCGCCCCAGGCCGAGCCCGCGCGCGGACTCCGCGACCCACATCCGTTTGATCTCGGTGGGCTCGCCGGGATGGTGCTTGACGCCGCCACAGCCGATCGGCTCGTCGCGCAGGTAGGCCACGAGGAAAGCCCCGGCCGGCTCGCGCATCTCGTGCGGCTCCGCTGAGATGCCCCGGGAAGGGTCGTAGCCCCTGCTCGAGCGGCGGTTCAGCTCGGCGAAGTAGGCGCGCAGGCACCGGCGTGCGTCGGCGCCCGCGGGGTCCACGACGCGGATCTGGATCAGAGAGGCGGTGATCAGCCGCTCAACGGTGCGCATCGCCGCGACCAGCTGCCCGCGCTCGGCTTCGCCCAGCGGCTCCAGGATCGACCCCGCCAGCTCGTCGCTTCGCCGGTCGAGCTCCTCGCGCTCCTGGAAGCCCGCCGCGGTCAGACGAGCCACGCGGATCCGGCGGTCCAGCGGGCTCGGTTCAAGGTTGATCAGCCGCTGTGCTTCGAGCCCTCGCAACAGGCGGCTGAGCTGTGCGGAGTCCAGCGCCAATCGCGAACGCAGCGTGCGCACCTCGCAGCCCTCGGTCCCGATCTCCCACAGGACCCGGGACGCGACCAGCGGCCGTGGCAGATCGAGGAACCGGTCGCCCAGCGCGCCGGCGCGCTGTGTCACGGTCCGGTTGAACCGGCGGACCTGCGTGATCATCGCGTCGCTTTCCGGCATCCTCTGACCTCTGTCAGAGAATACGCTCGCGGCGACCCGATGGGAGGATTTCGGCGTGCTTCAGCTGGTTCACACCGCTGCGCTCGGATCCGAGGTGCCGCGGGCGATCCGCGCCCTGCTCGATCGGGTCTTCGGCGAGGAGATGACAGAGCTCGCCTACGAGCACACCCTCGGCGGCATGCACGCCCTCGTTTGGGAGGGAGGCGAGCTGATCGGCCACGCCTCGCTCGTGCAGCGCCGGATCATGCACGCCGGTCGAGCGCTCCGCACGGGCTACGTCGAGGGGGTCGCTGTGGATGCCGCGCATCGCAGGCGCGGCCATGGGGCGACGTTGCTGCGCGCGCTCGAGCCGGTCATTCGCGGCGCATACGAGCTTGGCGCCCTCGGAGCGACCGACGACGGCGCGGCGCTCTACGAGGCATGCGGCTGGAGGCTCTGGCGCGGCCCGATCTTCGGCCTGACACCGGAGGGGATCGTCCGCACCGAGGAGGACGACGGCTCGATCTACGTGCTCCCGGTCAGCGCGGCGCTGGATCTCGACGGCGAGCTGACCTGCGACTGGCGGGAAGGGGATCTCTGGTGAGGCCGCCCGCCTCTCACGGGAGCGTCCGGATCGGCGCACCCACCAGGAATGCCGCGATGTCCTCGACCACCTCGCCGTACATCGCGCGCAGCCCTGACTCGCTCACGTATCCCAGATGGGGAAGCAGGACCGTGTTCTCGAGGCGCAGCAGCTCGTGGTCGGCCGGTAGCGGCTCGCGGTCGTAGACGTCGAGTCCGGCGGCGGCGAGCCGGCCGTCGCGCAGCGCGTCGATCAGCGCCCCTTCATCGACGATCGGTCCGCGGGAGGTGTTGATCAGGACCGAGGTGCGCTTCATCAGCGCCAGCTCCCGCTGGCCGATCAGACCCTTCGTGCGGTCGCTCAGCACGAGATGGATCGAGAGCACGTCCGATCGCTCGAGCAGCTCGTCCTTGGACACCTTCTCGACCCCGTGCTCTGCGGCTTGCTCGTCCGTGAGGTTCTGGCTCCAGGCGATCACGTCCATGCCGAACGCGTGGGCGGGCGCCACCATCGCGCCGCCGAGGCGCCCGAGCCCGGCAAGCCCCAGCGTGGCGCCGGCGAGGTTGCGCGGCAGGCCGACCTGCCAGCGTCCCTGCCTGAGCGCGCGATCCTCGGTGGTCACGCGCTTGAACATCGCGAGGATCAGGGCCCACGCAACCTCGGCCGTGCTCGGCACGCCGGCGCCCTGGGCTCCGCCGACGCTCGTCCCGGAGACCACCACGCCGCGCTCGGACAGGTAGGGGACGTCCACCGACGCATTGCGCATCCCGGTGGTGACCAGCAGCCGGAGGTCCGGGAGCTGCTCGAGCACCTCGCGCGGGAACGCGGTGCGCTCTCGCATCAGAACCAGCACCTCGAACTGCGCCAGCGTCGCCGGCAGTTCCGAGCGCTCGATCGGCTCGTGGAAGTAGCTGACCTGCGCCTCGGGCCCGAGCCAGCTCCAATCGGCGAACTCGTGAGCCCGCCGCTGGTAGTCGTCGAGGACCGCGATCCGGACCATCCGCGTCAGTATCGCTGCCCTCAGAGCACGTATGCGATCAGACCGGCCACGAGCCCGTAGAAGAAGCACGCCTCGGTGAGGGCGAACCCGAGCCACTGGATGCTCGTGATCTCCTCACGCATCTCCGGCTGACGGGTGATGCACTCCATCGACTTGGCGAAGATCGGTCCGATCCCGACGCCGGCGCCGATCGCGCCGAGGCCACCGGCGACGCCGATCGCCAGGGACTTGAGCCCGTCGTTGCTGAGGGTGGCGGCAAGTGTCAGCACATGGATCGACATTGTTGACCTCCTCGCGGATGACACGTACAGGGTGTACGCATCATACATACAGGCTGTACGTATGTCAAAGACGCGGCTTGTGAGGCGGTAGAATTCCGGCTGCGCGCCCAGGTGAGCGCGTCCGGCTCGCGGACAGGGCCCGAGGCCCATCACCTCGTGTTGAGGAGCGTTCCTCGCGATCCACTCCGGCGCGCGGGATGCGAGCACCGGGCGCCGTCGGAGGAGATCGTGATGGAGATCGACATCCAGCAGGCGCGGCGGCGCGCGAAGGAGCTGCTTCGTGACGCACGCGCCGGCGACCCCGACGCGGTCGCTCGACTGCGCGAGGACCGCACGCCACGGCTGACGGACGCTCAGCGAGCGATTGCCGCGGAGCTGGGCTACCGGTCGTGGCCGGCGCTCGCCCGATCCGCTCGAGACGCGGATGACCGCTCGGAGGACGTCCGGACGACCGGGCTGTCCTACATGCCCGGCAGGCCGATACGGGTTCGCGTCCGCCGCCGCGAGCACCGCTACGACATCGACGACATGGGCGGCGCGATCGAGATCGCCGGGCGACCACGAGGCTGGCGGGAGCTCGCCGAGCGGCTGGTCAGGGCGCCCGGATGGAACATCAGCCGTGACGGCGTGGTGTTCGTCACCGCCGTCGAGGGCCGCGACATCGAGGCGCTCGTCGACGGCACAGCCCGCGCCTCGCTCGCGGTGCTCGACGCGGTCCTGGAGCTGGGCGGACGCTAGCCGCGGTCCTCGCGCTGGGCGGAGGGATAATCGTAGGCGCCTTCGGGAAGACGGGAGACGAGATGTATTCGTGGATCGTGAAGCGACTGCTGGCCTTCATCTACGAGCAGAAGCTCGTGAAGGGCCAGCTACGGCTGCCCCTGCTGGCGCTGGCCGCCGACGTACGCCTCGTGTTCGCGGGCGAGAGCTCGTTCGGCGGCGAGCACCGGGGCAAGCCCGCGGTCGCCGCTTGGATGCGCCGCTTCGCCTCGCTGCGACCCGAGTTCCACGTGCACGACGCGGCCGTCGCCGGCCCCCCGTGGAACACGCGCATCTTCATGCGCTTCACCGATCGCATGGTTGCGCCCGACGGCCACGTCTACGAGAACGCCGGCGCCGAGTGGATCCTCGTCCGCTGGGGACTGATCCACGAGCTTCGTGTCTACCTCGACACCGAGAAGGTCACGGCGCTCGACGCTCACCTCGGATCGCCGTCGTCGTCGAGCGCGCATCCGGTCGTCCAGCAGGCGCAACGGCCAGCGGCGGTGGGCTAGCCAGTTAGGCCTCGACCGGGCTGGGGCGTCCGCGTCAGGTGCCCGATAGGTACTTCTGCCGCTCGGTCGCCGTCAGGCTCCAGGGCACCAGGCGCCTCGCGGCCCCGGTCACACGCGCCACGGTCCCACACACGTCGCAGGCGAACACCCGGGTCGACCCGTCTCCGCTGACCGCCATCACGCGCGTCCCGTTAGCCGAGAACGATGCCGCGAAGACAGTGCCGGTGAACCCGCCGAGCGCCGCAAGCTGCTCGCCGGTAGCCGGGTCCCAGAGCCGGGCGCTCCCATCCCCACTGGCGGTCACGACCTCTGTTTAGATCGGCTCGGCGAGCTGCTTCCAGCTCTCGTTGGTCAGTGCCACCGGATCGGCGTCAGCGGTGGGCCTCTGCTCCCACTCTCCAAGCTGGATGGAGTTCTCGACCACCATCCGGCAGCGTTCGTAGCGACGGCGCATGAATCGATCGAGTGCGCCCTGCACGGGCCCCTCCGCCGCCAGCTCCTCGGCGAGCACGATCGCGTCCTCGATCGCGATCCCAGCTCCGCTTGCTAGATGCGCGGTCGTGGTGTGGGCCGCGTCTCCGATCAGGACGACATTTCCGCGATACCACGGCGAGGGAACGAACAGCACCTCGAGTGCCCGCCAGAGGACCTGGGAGGGGCTGGTGATCCGCTCCCGCAACACCGCGAGAAAGCCGCTGTAGTCGACCAACTGATCACGGAGCAGCTCCGGTAGTCGATCCGCTTCTGGCCGGACGGGGTCATCGAAATTCTCCACCAGGGCGATGTAGATCTGGTGCTCGGAGGTGGGAATCGCGAGCGTCTTGTTGCGCGGGCCATAGAACATGTACAGGTTGCCGTCCGCGAAGGTCGAACCGAGCCCGGATGGTCGATCGATCATTGCGCGCCACACGGCCTGCCCGGTCAGGCGAGGTTTTCCGATCTCCGGGAAGGTCAGGGCCCGAACGAGTGAGTGCGCGCCGTCCGCGCCGACGACGAGGTCGTATGTCCGACTTTCACCATTGGTGAGCGTGACATCGACGCGGCCATCTGCGTGCTCGACCGACTCTGCCGTCACGCCGAGCGTCACCGGCACGCCGGCCGCTCGCACCGCGTCGGCGAGCAGTCCGTGAAACGCCGGACGGCTCAGTTGGACGATCGGGGGATAGTCCGGCCCGTTCAGCCGCGGCAGCTCGCTCATCGAAGTCACCTCGGTGCGCTCGTTTCCGACCGCGAAGCGGTAGAGACTCGCTCCCGCTCCGACCGCGGCGTCGATGAGATCGATCGTTTTCAGCGCCCTCAGCGCTGGGCCCATCAACGTCAGACCGGCCCCGACAGGTTTCCACTCGTCCTGAACCTCGGCGAGCTCGACATCGATGCCGCGCTGGTGCAATGCCACCGTCAGGGTCGACCCGGCGATGCCGCCCCCGATGACGAGGACGCGCCGGCCATGGCCTCTAGCCACGGCCGCCGTCCTCACGCTCCCAGGTGACCACGACCTTCTGACCCGGTGGCAGCCCGCCGGTCGCAGTGATGACCAGCTCCCGCGCGCTGACTCGCAGCGTGCGCCGCAGCTCGGCTCCCGACCAGTTCGGAAACGAGCTGATCTCGACTCGGTGTGTCATCACCGGAGCGCCGGCGGCCGCGGTGATGTCCCATGTGCCGGCGTAGGACAGCGAGCTCGAGAAGGCCGCGGCCTGCTCCTGCACGCTCCCGTCCTTTGGGATCCGGCCGCGGAAGCGCTCGCGGTCGGTCCGCATCACGTTGAGATGGAAGCGACCGGCATCCGTGTAGGTCATGTAGCCGCGCGGCTCCTCGCCATAGAGGTGCGCCAGCAGCTCGCCGTCGGCGCCGAAGTGGTCAAAGGAGGCCAGCCGCCAGGTACCGATCAGCGACTCACGGGGCGTCTGACTCCTAACCGGGCTCACCGCAATGGGTCGGTTGATAAAGCCAGCGGAGGGGAATGCGGGGTCCGGGTAGCTGTAGAAGCCGGCTCCCGACTTCACGCCGAGCCGCCCCTGGGCGACCATGTCGATCAGGAACTGCGGCGGGCGATCCGCGTCGAGGCCCGACTCGGCGTGGTAGACCCGCTCGATCTCCAGCACCACGTCGAGGCCAATCGAGTCCATGCCTCCAAATGGCCTCTCGTCAGTGCCGTAGATGATCATCCACGCGCGGTCGAGGTCCTCGGGCGTGCCGACGCGCTCCTCGACGACGCGTAGGCACTCCTTCTTGATCGCCCGCCAGACACGGTTGAACAGAAAGTCGGTGCTGGGGCGTCGCACCAACACCGGCGTCATGCCGATGCTCGTTGCAAAGCTCCGGGCGCGCTCCAGCGCATCGCTCGAGGTATGCGTGCCACGCATCAACTCGACCAGAGGCCGCTTTGCGACGGGCGGGAAAAGTGCATGTTGAGCAGTCTCTGGGGGTGGGACGCCACGTCCTCGATCGCGCCGATCCTGATTACGGAGCTGTTGGTCGCCAGCAGCGCGTCCGGGGGCGTGAGCCGGTCGAGCGCGGCAAAGACCTCGCGCTTTACCTCCAGCCGCTCGGAGACCGCCTCGATAGCGATGTCGACCCCACCCGCGACCGGCTCCAGCTCCGTCGCGCACCGCACGCTCCCTGGCTGCTCCTCGGGGGCTGAGCGTAGTTCGGCGCGCACGAGCTGATCGTGATTTGCCTGAACGCGCGCCAGCGCCGCAGAATCGGGGTCAACGGCCGAGACCGCCCAACCGCACGACGCCGCCTGCAGCGTGATCTGCGCCCCCATGTATCCGGCTCCGACGACGAGCAGACGCCCTGGCGAGGGAACCGATAGCGAGCGATCAGCGAGGGCCATCGGCGTTGGCCTCCTGAACCTCGGGATCCGTCGAGGTGTCCAACCGCGCGAGAAAGTCGGGCGGGTATCGCTCGCCGGCGGCGCTCCCGATCGGGGCCGCGGCGTCCAGAGCCGCGAGCTCCTCCTCCGTCAGCTCGATCGTGCTGGCGCCTTCATTTTCTTCGAGGTGTTCGATCCGCCGAGTTCCCGGGATCGCGACGATGTCGGAACCCCTGCTCAACAGCCACGCTAGCGCGATCTGAGCAGCGGTCGCGGATCTGGCGTGAGCGAGCTGCTCGACCGCTTCGAGAATCCGGAGGTTGGCCGCGAGATTCGCGGGCTCAAAGCGCGGTAAGTCCCGCCGTGCATCCTGCTCCTCGAAGTCGGCCGCTTCCCTGATCGCGCCCGCCAGAAAGCCGCGGCCGAGCGGGCTGAACGCGACCAGACCGATCCCGAGCTCGCGGATCGTCGGGACGATCTGCTCTTCGAGGCCCCGCTCCCAGAGCGAGTACTCGCTCTGCAGCGCCGTGATCGGATGGGTCATCGTGGGCTCGCCTGATCGTCGCGGCCGAGGCCTCCGAGAGCCCCAGATAGCGGACCTTGCCCGCGCGCACCAGATCCGACATCCCCCCGACGGTCTCCTCGATCGGGATCGTCTTGTCGACTCGATGCAGGTAGTAGAGATCGATGTGGTCGACACCCAGACGCTGGAGCGATCCCTCGCACGCCTGGCGTGCGTATTCGGGCGCTCCGTTGACCACGCGCGAGCCGTCGGCGAGGATGGTGTTGCCGAACTTGGTCGCGAGCACGACCGAGTCACGCCGGTCCCTGATCGCTCTTCCGACGAGGCGCTCGTTGGCATTGCGTCCGTATATGTCCGCGGTGTCGATGAAGCCCATCCCCAGCTCGATCGCGCGCTGGATGACGGCGATCGCGTCGGCGTCGCCCACCGGGCCGTAGACCCCGCTCAAAGCAAAGGCACCGAAGCCGATCTGCGGAACGACGAGCCCCTGGTCCCCGAGCTGGGTGAGCGCCGGCGTCATCCCGCTGCGGTGGGGATGGGACGCCGGCGGCCGACCTGCTCGTAGAACTCGCGCGGCGTCCGCGCGGGGTCCTTGTAGACGTAGAGGCGACAGCCGCCCGGGTCCTCCCGCAGGCCACGGCATTCGAACACCGGCCACGGGGCGCCGATGGTGTCGATCGCGAAGATGTGGTGGATCACCGCGGCGTGTGACTGGTAGACGGTCATCGTGCCGCGCCCGAACGTGGTCGGACTTCGCTCGGTGACGACCTCAAGGCCCCAGTCACCCTCGTAGTACCGATCGCGGCATTGAGTCCCGCAGCGGCCACAAACGTCCGCGTGCAGGATCCACCGCTCGGGCTCCTCGACGATCCGCAGCTGGAAGTAGGCACACACGGAGAGGAAGAAAGCGACGTTACGAAGCCGCTCTCCGGGCTCCAGCGCGAAGTCAGCGGGCATCGAGATGCTCCACCATCCGCGTCCCGCGGCATAGAGCATCGCCTCGTTGAGCCCCGTCAAGCCGAAGCGCCGGTAGATCCGCCCGAGCCGGTCGGAGATCAGGTCCCGGCGCAGATCGTGGGCCGCCCTGAGCAGGCGCTCGCTCTCACCCCACGCGGCGAGCGCCCCGCCGGCGTCGCCCGCCGCCAGAGCGGACCGCATCCGCTCACTCACGGGGCTATCGGCCGACCCGCAGAGCGCCTGGATCCCGACGAGGTCATCGAGTCCCAGCCCGGAGCGGCGCGCGAGCTCGGCGATCCGCTCGGGCTCGCTCAGCTCTCGATGCGCGGCGTGGCCGTGCTGCTCGAGCACGTATTCGTCGGTCAACGCGATCCACGCCAGGTAGCGATTGCTCGTCGCCCGCCGTGCCCCCTCGAGCTCGCTGTAAGTGCTCCACGCCTCCTCGCGGCCGGATCCCAGCGCCTCGACGAACCGCTCCTGGCCGGTGGCACAGAGGCGAGCGAGCGCGTCGGAGGAGAGCACCCTCCGTTACCCGCGGGCGCCAGTGGGCGCCGTCCTGCCGACGATCTCGTAGAACTCGGCGGCCGTGCGCGATGGGTCCTTGTAGACGATCAGGCGACAGGGGCGCTCGCCGGCGGCGAGCCCGGCGCAGTCAAACGACGGCCACGGCGCGCCGACGATGTCGATCGCGTACATGTGGTGGATCACGGCGAGGTGCGTCTGGTAGATCGTCAACGCGGGCTGCCCGAACGTCAGCGGCCCCTGTTCTGTGACCGTCTCGAGCCCCCAGGAGGAGTCGTGGTAGCGGTCACGGACCTGGCGACCGCAGTTGCCGCAGACGATCTGGTGGACCACCCAGCGGTCGTCCTCCTCGGTGACCCGCTGCTCGGAGAAGGCGCCGACTGTGAGCATGAACACGACCTCGGAGAGGCGCTGCTTGGGGTCGATTGCGAAATCCCGCGGCATCGATTCGCGCCACCATCCGCGCGGGGCGCAGTACTCCTGCGCCGCCTGAAGCCCCTCCGCGCCGTGCTCTCGATAGATCCACCCGAGGAGGTCTGAGATCAGATCGCGGCGGAGATCGTGAACGTTGCGCAGGAGCCGCTCGACCTCGTGCCAGGTGTCAACTGCGAGGGGCTGGTTGCCGGCCTCGATTGCCGCGGTCATCTTTGCGGTCAGCGGGTTATCGGGGCCAGCCACGAGCGGCTGCGCGGCGACGAGGTCCTCGAGCGACATGCCGGTACGGACGGCGAGCTCGGCGGTTCGCTCCGGCCGGAAGGCGAGCGCATGACCCTGATGGCCGTGGGTCTCGAACACGTACTCGTCGGTGAGCGCGAGCCAGTCCAGATAGACGGTGCAGAAGCCCCGCATCGCCCCCTCGAGCTGCTCGTAGGTGGCGAGAGCCTCGGCCGCAGTCGCTGACTGGATCGCCTCCGTGAAGCGGTCGGTGCCGCTTCGGCAGAGGTCGGCGAGCTCGGCCTCGGTGAACAGTGGCGCCGAGGACAGGTCAGTCATTGGGACCGCGCACCTCGACCGGTGGACCGCCCGCCGCGGCGTTGACGAACTCATCCCGAGGCGGCGAGAAGATGTCGAGCACGACCACTGGCTCATCGCCAACGACGAGCGTGTTGCCGTGCAGGACGTTCTTCGGCGAGTAGGAGACATCACCCGGTCCGAGCACCGTGACCTCGTCGCCGATCTGCACCTCGAAGCGCCCGGAGATGATGTACGTCCACTGCTCGTGGTCTGAGTGCGAGTGGAGCTTTCCCTGCGGGGTGCCGGGAGGAAAGGTCCACTTGACCACCGAGATGTGGTCGCCGAGCATCAGCTCGCCGAAGCGACCGGGCCTGAGCTCGTGAGCCTCGCTCTCGCCCGCCCGCCACACGACCTGCCGATCACCAGCTCGGATTACCGCCATCGTCGTTCTCCTTCAGTCGCCGTACATTGATTCCGGAAGCTCTCCGGTCCAGTAGACCGCCTGGTTCTCGGATGCCAGGTATTCGACCGTCTTCCAGTCCGGGGCCAACACGAGATAACCCCCGGTGCAGAGCTCGATCCGATGTCCCCCGGGCTCGCGGATGTAGAGGAAGAAGAGCTCGCTCCCGAGGTGTCGAGCGGGTCCCCATTCCATCGGCACGTCGTAGTCACGGCAGATGTCGGCGAGTCGCATGATCTCGTCGGGGGTGTCGTACCAGAACGCCGTGTGGCTGACCCCGCCGCTCAAACCGGTGAAGTGCTTGGTGATCGAGAGGTCGTGGTTGATGTTGTTCGAGGGGGCGAGGGAGATGAGCTCCTCGAGGGTCCCGTCGATGCGAGCCATCTCCGAGTGGGTCAGACCGAGGTCGTTGCAGAAGAACTCGCGCACCGGAGTGACCGTCTTGCAGGTGATGTTGATGTGGTCAAGGCGGCGAGCCGCGGCGCCCCGTGTTGGGTACTTCTGCGGGCGGCTGTGAACCGGGCCCCTCTGGCCGCTAGGCGCCTGCCATCGCTCGACCTCCCAGAAGACCTCGACCGGGTGATCGTCGGGGCTCCGGAAGCGATACGCCGGACCGTGCCCGACGTCCCCGTCGCTCCACCCGATCCCGAGTCCCGTGCCCTCTATTACCTCGACCAGGGCCTGCAGCTCCTCAGGGCCCTCCGCCCGATACGCGAAGTGACCGAGCTCGGGACGCTCGCTCTGCGGGCCCTCGGTGAGCTTCAGACTGTGATGGTGAAACTCGCCCCAGCACCTCATGTAGATCGACTGCCCCGCACGCGCCGACACCTCGAGACCGAGGACGTCGTGAAAGAACGCGGCGCTCTCTTCGACTCTCGGTGTCATCAGCTCGACGTGGCCGAGTTGCGAGATCAGGTGCTTGCGCATTCAGGCCCTCGCTGATGTCGGGATCTCGGGTCGTTGCTTGGCGGTGGGCGTCCATGCCATCGGCGGCGGCGAACCGAGCCTGTTGCGAAGGACGCCGATCCCCTCTATCTCCAGCTCGACGATGTCGCCGGGCTCGAGCTGCCGCCCGAGCTCGTGGCCGCAACCTCCGCCCACGGTTCCGGTCCCGAGCAGCGCCCCGGTTACAAGCTGCTCTCCAGCCGATGCCCACGCGACCAGTTCCGGGATCGTCCACGTGATCGAGTCGCTCGAGGCGTGCGACCACGTCTCTCCGTTGACCCGTGCGCTCATCTCGAGGTGCCCGGCGTCGAGGCTGTCGGCGGTCGTTATCCACGGTCCCACCGCCGAAGCGAAGTGCTTGCCCTTGGACGGCCCCAGTCCGCCCGCCATCTCACGCAGCTGGATATCGCGAGCGCTGAAGTCGTTGAGGATGGTGAAGCCGAAGACGTGACCCATCGCCTGCTCGGGCGTGAGATTCTGGCCGGGCTTGCCGATCACGATCCCGATCTCGAGCTCGTAGTCCATTTGGCGGCTATAGGCCGGCCAGGGCATCTCCTGCTCGGGCCCGATGATCGCGTGGTGGTTGCCCAGGTAGGACACGGGCAGCTCGTAGAGCACGGCCGGAGGTTCGCGGCCGGCCTTCCGGTTTGCCGTCTCGAAGTGCTCGGCGAAGGCCATGAAGTCACGGAACGAGGGCGGGTCAAGCGGAGCGATCAACTCCAGCTCCCCGCCCAACGCTGAGTCCCCGCTCGTATCGGCCGCGGCCTGCGACGCGGCCTCGACGAATACGGATCCGGCCTCGAGCGCGGCCGTCATGCTGCCCGGCACGACCGCGGCGGCGAGCCGGGCCGCGGCGGCTCGCCCCATCCCCGTGCGCTGCAGGCGCAGCCGCTCGGCGGTGCGGACGTCGTTCGCGGCACCGCCCTCGCCGAGGACGACAATCCGCGGTTCCTGATCCTCGGCACTGCTCGCAAGGACACGACCGAGCTTCACGAGATCGACTCCATCAGCGCCAGAGAGGCCGGGATCGCGGTCGTGTTCTCATCCTCGGTGAACAGCGGCCGGAACTCGGGATAGGCACCGAACTTGAAGATCCCGATGCACGTCAGCTTGTTCAGATCTCCCGCCGTCTCGAACTCGGCGACCATCCAGATCTTGCGCTGCGCGGCCTCCAGATAGAAGGCCTCCGGCTTGAACGTGTCCTTGAGCCAATTCAGCAGGGGCATGACCTCGCCGGAGCGATCGATCTCGTTGTTGGCCTGGGTCTCTGGAGCGATGGATACGAGATAGCGCATCAGCTCTAGGCGGGCACGGGGACGTCGACCCGGAACAGGCGGTCAGCCGCGTTCTCTCCGAGGATCTTCTCTTTGGCTCGATCGCTGAGATTGGGCAGTGCCCGGATCGTCTCCCAGATCGGCGCGTTGTCCCATCCGGGGTAATTGGAGCCAAGCACGACGTTGTCCTCGCCCATCACGTCGATCAGGAGCTCCAGCGAGCGCGGCTCGTGGACGACCGTGTCGAAGTAGAAGCGCCCGAGGTACTCCACCGGAGGCCGCTGCAGCTGCTCGCCCGCGCCGCGGTGACCGGCGCCGAACACCTTCGCCTGATATTCCATGCGCCCGAGCTGGTAGGGGATCATCCCGCCGCCGTGGGGAATCATGACCCGCAGGTCGGGGTGGCGGTCAAGCGCGCCGCTGAAGATGAAGCCGACGACCGCGACGGTCTCTGTAAACAGGTACCCCCACGCCCAGTCCATCTGGTACTTGAGCAGCCAGCTCGCGCGACCCGCGACGACGTCCATGTCCTGGCCCAGCGCGACCGGATGCAGCAGGAGTGGTACGTCGAGCCGCTCGACCGTAGAGAGGAACTCGTCACACTCGGGGTCGGCGAGCGTCTTGTCGGGGCCGAGGATGAAACCGACCGAGCACGATTTCAGACCGAGTTCGTTGATCGAGCGCTCGAGCTCGGCCGCCGCCATCTCCAGATCCTGCATCGGTAGCTGCGCGGAGCCCCAGAAGCGGGTGGGGTGCTCGGCGATGTGCTTCGCCGTCTCGTTGTTGAAGGCCCGCGAGAACTCCTGATTCACCTCCGGGTCGAGGTGATAGCTGAAGATCATCGGGCTCGGCTGTAGGACGTTGATGTCGATGCCGGCGGCGTCCATCTCCGGGATCTGGCCGCCAAGGCCGCTGCCCCAGAACTTGTCGGGGGTTCCCGGGATGTTGTATTCGACGTCGCCCGAGCGAAAGTGCCAGCTGCCGTCCGGCGCTGTGACCATCTCGATCCCGTAGGGCTCGATGATCGGCAGCACCGACCCTGGCTGGTAATGCGTGTGGACGTTGATGACTGGGGGCACGATCTCATTCCTGTCTGATGGGTCTACGAGGGTCGGGATGCGTTGGCGGGGCGCTCGGGCCGTCAAGCACCCCGCCCTGCGCTATCGACTGTTACGACGCGATGTTCGGGTCAGCATTGTTTCGCTTGGCCGGGGCCGCAACCGATCGTCGACGGGGCAAGCAGCTGGAAGAGCGCCCCGCTGGAGATGGCCTGATCGATGTTGCCCTTTGTGATGACCGTGGGCGGCAGCACAAGCAGCTTCGACTTGGGCGGCTTCTGACCGGCGAGGATCGCGAGCGTCCACTCCAGGCTCAGCGTCGAGTCGGCGTAGAACGGAGGACTGTCGGCCACCGCGACCTTCCCCTCCTTGAGGTAATTGATGTCTGTCGCTGTGCTCGGCCCGAGGCCAACCACCGGGACTGTCGACTTGCCGTGGGCGGCCAGGGCCCGGTATGCACCTTCGGCCAGGCCGGTGTCGTTGGTCAGGATGCCCGCGACGTTCGGGTGCCCTGTGAGGCCGTTCTCGACCGCGCTCAGAGATTCGGAGGGGCTGTAGCTGACGAAGTCCTGTCGGTAGACGAGGTGGATGTTCGGATACCTCTTCAGCGCAGCCAGCGCGCCCTGGACGAACAGCGTGTTCGGTGCGCCTCCCTCGCCGCCGAAAATGCCGTAGATGTCGCCCTTGCCACCGATTGCCTTGGCCAGACCGATCGCCGCTGTCGCGCCGTCGATCGGGAGCGGGTCCACGGTCGAGAACTTGATATCCGGAGAGCTGGGCGGGATCAGGGCAGCGGTGACGAGGATTCCCTTGCTGGTCGCCCCGGCGATGCCTGCGTTTAGACCAGTCGGCGACGTCGGGACAACGATGATCGCGTCGGGGTGTTCCCCGATGGCGGTCTCCAGCTGCGCGACCTGCTGAGTGACATCGCCGAATCCGCCGGCGTTGAACACCGTGAGCTTGACGTTGTCCTTCGCAGCTGCCTGCTCGAAGCCGATTAAGGCGCTCTTCTGGGCCGGGATCTCCTCGGCGGGGAATAGGACGGCGACTGTCTTCTGCGTCTTTGGAGGCGTGAAGTTGGGCGGCCCGAGTTTGGTGTAGTCCGGAAATGCAGCCGCCGTCGCGGGCGCCGACGTCGATGCTGAGCTCGTGGCCGCCGGCGTGCTGGTGCTGCTCGTGGTGCTGCTGGATGAGGAGCTGCTTCCGCAGGCTCCGACCGCCAGCGACGCAAAAAGCGCCGAGGTGATGATGATCGCGTGACGTCCGCGACCGGCAAGGGTGGGCATGAGTTACTTCTCTCCTCTCGATTTCGCTTTTCGCGATGCTTCTGTGCCCGATGCCTCGACGTGGGCCGGCGAGGCGGGCGACGGCGCAGGATTCGCGCCTTTGCCAGAGCCCGGCTGTGCGAACTGGGCCGCCATCAGGCGATCAACGCTCAGCTCGTTCTTGGTCAGGGTCCTCACCAGCGTTCCTTCACGCAGGACGAGCACCCGGTCACAGATCGTGGCGAGCTCCCGCAGGTCGCTCGTTTGCCAAAGCGCGCCGTTACCGCGCTCGCACCACGTCGTGATCAGGTCGTAGATGGACTCGCGGCCCGCCACATCGACGCCCGAGGTCGCGTCCTCGCAGACGATCAGGCGCGGATCGGCGCCGAGCAGCCGAGCAAACAGGGCCTTCTGCTGATTGCCACCGCTCAGAGCAGTCATCGGCAGGGCGGTGCTAGCGGCGCGCACCTGGCAGTCGGCGACCAGTCCTCTGGTCAACTCGCTCTCTGTCCCGAACCGCAGCAGACCCCCGCGGCTGGTCCGCGGCAGCGCCGACAGCGTGATCGTGTCGCGCACCGAGAAGTTCGGGAGCACTCCCTTCTGGGCTCGATCGCCCGCGAGATACCCGACGCCGACGCGAATGGCGCCGCGCGGTGAGGAATAGCGGACATCCGATCCGTTGATCCGGATCGCGCCCCGGGCATAGCGCCTGGCGCCGGCGATGGCCTGCGCGACCTGGATCGCCCCCGAGTCCGGGAGCCCGAGAATTCCGAGAATCTCACCGCTCCGCACGTCAAAGGTGATGTCCTCGAAGCTCCCCTCACGGTCACTGAGGCGGGAGACGCTCAGCAGCGCGGACTCATCCTGACGCTGGTGGGCTGTCACCTGCCGTCGCTCGGTGACCAACTCCTTGTCGTGCTCGATCGTCTCCGCTCCAGCCATCAGCTCCACGAGCTCACGCTCGCTCACGTCGGTGGCACGAGTGGCGACGACCCGGCCGTCGCGCATGACCATCACTCGATCGACGACCTCCGGCAATTCCTGCAGGCGATGGGTTACGTACAGCAGCGCGGTTCCCGCGGCGCGGAGCCGCTCGACGACTCCGAACAGGTATCTGGCCTCGAGCGGCGAGAGCGCCGCGGTGGGCTCGTCGAAGACCAGGAGGCGGCTGCCGCGTGAGACGGCGCGGGCGATCGAGACGAGCTGCCGGTCGGCGAGCGAGAGCGAACCGACCGTCGCCGAGGCCCGATCTGCCATCCCCACGAACTCGAGCGCGTCCACAGCGTCGGGGCGTGCCGTGCGCGAGAGCCATCGCAACGGCGTTCGAGTTGGCTCGTCACCAAGCTCGAGGTTCTCCATCACCGACATGGATGGCACCACGCGGTTCTGCTGATGGACCGTGGCAATACCGAGGCCGAGCGCGACGCGCGGGTTCTTCAGCACGGTCGGCTCACCTTCAGGAGGACAGTGCCGCTGTCCGGCTGCAGGGCGCCCGTGAAGATGTTGATCAGCGTCGACTTCCCCGCGCCGTTCTCGCCGACCAGGCCGAGCGCCTCGCCCCTGCCGACCGCGAACGTGACTCCGCGCAGCGCCCGCACGCTGTCAAAGCTCTTCTCGATCTCGAGGCCCTCGATCTCCGCCGAACCGGGGCTTCAGCGACGGAGGTCGGTGTCCGGTCGAGCTCTTGGCCGTTCACCTGCGCCTCCAGCGCATGTTGCCCGCGCCCTTCTGGAAGGCGATCGCGCCGACGATCAAAAGGCCGCTGACGATGTACTCCCAGTCGGTGTTGAGGCTGAGCAGATCGATCCCGTTCGCAATCACGCCGAGCGTCAGGGCCCCGACTCCGACGCCGAAGACGGTGCCGCGGCCGGTCGCAAAGCCAACGCCACCGATGAATGCGGCGGCATACGCCTCGAGCATCTCGGCCTGCCCGAGCGAGGGATCCCCCGAGCCCACGCGCGAGGAGAGCAGGATCCCCGCCACCCCCGCGAACATCCCGGCCAGCGCGTAGGAGGTCAGCTTGACTCGCTTAGTCGGCACGCCGGCTAGCCACGCGGCGGTCTCGTTTCCTCCGACGGCGTAGATATATCGCCCGAGGCTGAAGCGCTTGAGGATCACCCAGCCCACGCCGAGGGCGACCAGCGCCGCGATGAAGATCGTCGGCACCGGTCCGGCGCTGGAAGCGGCGAGGCTCAGGTAATCCGGGTTTGCGGGCTGGATCGGCCCGTTGGGGGTGAGCAACAGGGCGATCCCCAAGAGGACCTGACCCCCCGCGAGCGTGACCACGATCGGCGTGAGACCGAAGACCGCGATCAGTACGCCGTTGATGATCCCGACTGCCGTGGCCATCAAAACGGCAATGAGAAATGCCTCGCCGGGGCTAATCGAGTTGGCGAGGTGCGCCGAGACGACTGTGACCAGTGCGATCGACCCGGCGAGGGAGAGATCGATCCCTCCCACCAGGAGCACGAACAGGACCCCGACGGTGAGCACGATCAGCACGCTGCTCTGCCGGCCTATGTTCTGGAAGTTGATCTCGGTGGCGAAGTTGGAGTTCGCGATCCCCATCCCGACGCACAGCAGGATCAGGAAGATCACGACCAGGAACTCGGGGGAGCGCAGGCGGGCGGCGAGGTTGCGCCGCGAGCGCTCGGGCGTCTCTGCGGCGGGGGCCGGGATCCCGGCAGACTCCGCCTGGGCTTTTAGGCTCATGCCCTTCCCCACTGACCGGAGCCGCGCGTCGGCCTGCGCCGTGACGCGGTTTTGCAACGTCCCGACGCCTCCGATCTCGACCTCGACCGTGTCCCCCGGATGCAGCGTGAGCGGCGGGGTGCGGCCCATTCCGACACCAGCGGGGGTTCCGGTCGCGATCACGTCTCCGGGGACGAACGTCATCAGCTGCGAGAGGAACGCGATCGTCTCGGCGACCCCGAAGATCATCGATCCCGTGTTGCCTGACTGCAGCGTCTCGCCATTGACGCGCGCGATCACGTCGAGATCCTGGACGTCGTCGATCTCGTCGAGCGAGACGAGCGCCGGTCCGCACGGCGCGAAGGTGTCGATCGCCTTTCCGAGCATCCACTGGCTGCTTCGCATCTGATGCTCGCGGGCGCTGACGTCGTTGAAGGCCATCACCCCGGCGAGGTAGTCGAGCGCCTCCGAGGCCTCGATGTCTCGGCACGAGCGACCAAACACGACTGCAAGCTCCGCCTCGTAGTCGACCTCGTCACCAAGCGCGTCGGGAAGGACGATCTCGTCGCATGGTCCCACCAGTGAGTTGGGAAACTTGGCGAACACGATCGGCGAGGATGGGATGGCCATCCCGGTCTCTTCGGCGTGATCTCGATAGTTGAGCCCGAGGCAGATGATCTTCTCCGGGTTCTCCACCGGGGGACCGAGCTCGGCGCGACCAGGTCGATCACGCCGTCGCCGGCGGGCGACTCGCTCGCCGCCCCCACGCCTTCCCACGCCTTCTGGCCGAGAGCGAGGAAGCCACGCGTATCCCGCGCGGCATGTTGCTCGGCCTCGGATAGCCCGGCCTGCCGAGCGGCCTCCGCGAGGTCAAGGAGGCGATCGTCCCCGACCAGCAGTCCGGCACGGGACGGCCCTCCGTCGAGCTTGTACGTAACTACCCTCATCCACTGTCCTCTCTGGCGGCCGCCGTGACCCTCTGCTGGTGTTGCCTCCAACAAGGCAGACTGTATCCAAAACAAGATCTGGCTGTCAACCCTGAATAGGATGCGCTTGCGTCTGCTCGCAGCGCATCGATTTTGGATCAGACGACGTTTCCTGAGCATTCCGCTGGGAAGCGGCGTAGCGGGCGGCTTCCCGGCCTCGTGCGGTATCTCACCCGGCCTGAAGCGGTGGCTCAGCCGAGCGTGGAGTCGCCGACTAGCCGGACCGCGAGCTTCAGCTGCGCGGCTCATGGGATGGATCGATCTTGGCGATGACGCTCGTCGCGGTCCGCAGGTAGTGGGCCGCCAGCAGCGAGGCAGTCCGGTCGGGATCGTGGTCACTGGCCACCTGGAGAATCCGGTCGTGCTCTCCGGCCGAGATCTCAAACGCGGAGGGAGTCGAGGTCATATAGACCCGTCGATAGCGCTCGGCGTGATCGGAGAGCTGACGGATTGTGGCCGGCATCCGCCCCCCGGCACCCGCCACGAGCGTCGCGTGGAAAGCCCGGTGCGGTATCTCCCACTCTCGGACGCTCTCCGGTTGCTCGGCGTAGTGCTCCATCTGCGCCATGAACCCCTTCATCTCAGCGACGTCCCTGGGCCGCAGCTCGGGCACGGTGATGCGGGCCGCCGCACATTCGAGGAGCACTCGCATCACGTAGAGCGCCTCGACGTCCTCGATCGAGAACTCCGCGACCTGTAGCCGTCGGTGTGGCTCGGCGTTGAGGAGCCCTTCGTGCTGGAGGATGCGGATCGCCTCGCGCAGCGGCGTGCGGCTGATGCCCAGGCGCTCAGAAACCTGCTGCTGGGTCATCACGTCGCCGGGGCGAAGCTCACCCTGCAGGATCGCTTCGCGAAAGCTCTGGTACGCGACGGCGACGTCCTGGCCGTCTCTTGAGCGTGGGACTTCGGACATGGATTCGTCGTCGATTCAGTCGATCCTAGGGATGGGTTCAGACAAGATGCTCGATGTCGACAATTGCGCGTTTCCAATCCAATACGGCGATCCGAGGCTTATCTGCATCTATATCCTAAACGTAAAGTATGTCCAAAAGCTGGTATGGTCGCAACCGCGTTCCAGCGCTGGCGAAGGGCCCGCAGTCTCCGGGCTCGGGCTAAACCGTGAGGCCGCGGACTTGGGAGAGGCTTATGACCGTGATCGGTAACGCCCTTATCGTGGGTGGCGGAACAGCGGGACTCACCGCTGCCATCGCTCTGCGTCGAGCCGGGATCGACGCCGAGATCGTGGAGGTGAAACAGGACTGGACCGTCCTCGGCTCGGGCGTGACGATGATGGGCGCGACGCTCCGCGCGCTCAAGTCGCTCGACCTCGCCGAGGAGTGCGTAAGCCGCGGAGCCGGCGGTGACGAGGTCGGGATCTACGACGCCGTCGGCGTCAAGCTGGAGGGTGTACCGGTTCCGCGAATCGCCGGCCCGGAGCTGCCCTCGATGAGCGGGATCATGAGACCTTCACTGCACGAGATGCTCGTCGCGGCGGCGGAGCGCGAGCAGACGCCGGTCCGGCTCGGCCTCACCGTTTCCTCGCTCTCCGACACCGGCGACACCGTCGAGGCGATGTTCGACGACGGCGAGCAGGGGGAGTATGACCTTGTCATCGGCGCCGACGGGATTCACTCGCACGTTCGCGAGCTGATCTCATCCGACGGGTCGAGCCCCACTTCACCGGTCAGCTGGTGTGGCGGGCAGTCGTCCCACGGCCGGCGGACTACACCGAGCTCGCGATGTTCTATGGCCCGAAAAACAAGGCGGGCATCAACGCGGTCTCCGCGTCCCACGCCTACCTGTTCCTCGCCGACAACAACCCCACGCACCACGCGTCCCCCCCGTGAGGAATGGCCGCAGTTCCTGCGCGAGCTCCTGACCGAATTCGACGGGCCAGTCGCGCAGATCCGCGAACAGATCACGGAACCCGACACGGTTGACTGCCGGCCGCTTCAGGCATTCCTCATGCCGCTTCCTTGGCACCGGGGCGGGTCACGCTGATCGGCGATGCGGTCCATGCCTCCACGCCCCAGCTCGCGATGGGTGCCGGGCTAGCGATCGAGGACTCGGTCGTCCTGGCCGAAGAGCTCGCCTCCTCGCAAACGCTCGAGGAAGCTCTGACGAACTTCGGCCAGCGCCGCTTTGAGCGCTGCAAGATGGTCGTCGATAACTCCGTGCAGCTGGGGATCTGGGAGCAGCATCCCGAAGATCCCGCGGCGGATCCGGGCGGGCTCTCGGGGACGAGCTGGGCTGCACTCGCCGAGCCATTCTGAGGCAGCCGCGCGATCCGAGTGGCGCCGCGTGGGCCGCTCACCCAGGGCGCTCCCCGTCCGCACCTAAGCTTTCCCCGATGCCGGGTGAACGGGTGATCTCCCGCGACGGCCAGAACGTCGCCAACGTCGAGCGGCGCCTGCGGGAGGAGATCCTCACCGGCGCGATTCCCGCGGGCACCGTCACCTCCCAGGCGGCCTTGAGTGAGCGCTTTGAAATCGGGCGTACGCCACTTCGCGAAGCCCTGCGCCTGCTCGAGCGCGAGGGACTGATCGTCAACGCCCCCAATCGGCGGGTCCGGATCGCCGATCTGACCGGCGCCGACGCGGAGGAGCTCTACATCATGCGAATCGCGCTCGAGACCGTCGCGATCGCACTCACGGTCCCCAGGTTGACGTCGATCGATTTCGCCGAGCTCGACGGATACATCGCCCAGATGGAGTACTTCATGGAACGCCGCGACCGGGCGGGGCTACGGGACCCGCACCGCGCCTTTCACCTGCGCCTCGTGGCGGCCGCCGGCGAGCGGGGGCTGAGCGAGATCGCAGCGCTCTCGGACCACGCCGAGCGCTACCGGCTCGCCTACGGCGCGTCGAGCGACCACGACTGGGACGTCCGCTCCGCCGAGCACCGAGCGATTCTCGACGCCGCCGAAGCCGGCGACGCGCAGCTGAGCGCACGCAGGCTGGCCGAGCATTACGCGCACACCGCGCAGCTCATATTCAGCGGGCTGGGGCCCGAATACGAACCGGCACGGCTGCGAGCGGTGCTCGAATTCACGGCCCCAGGGGCGCGGCGCACGCTGGGTTGAACGATTGGGCGAAGCGCGGCAGGAGCCGGATCAGGTTGAGCGCATCCACGCCGGCGCGGTCCTCTCCGAGGCCGGCCAGCGCCGGCTGCGGGTCTCCGCGCTCGGGTAACGGCGCGTACGGCCAATCGGTCCCGAAGACGATCTTCTCGACCGGCGCGACCAGCGCCATCGCCGCGAGCTCCACATCGTTGTCGGCCAGTCCCGTGTCGTAGTACATGCGCGCCAGGTACTCGAGTGCACCCGCGGGTGCGTGGCGGCCCGCCCTCCGGGTTACGTGCCACGAGCGAGGCGATGCGGTGTCCCAGATACGGAGCGGCGCCGCCGAGGTGCGCCAGCTGGATCGTCAGATCGCGGTGGCGCTCGAGCGTCCCGGAATAGATCAGATTCGTGACGGCGCGAGTCGTGTCAAACGGGTACTCGTAGAGCCAGACCGGGTGCTCGGAGAGCGGCAGTGGATATGGCGGCTGCTGGGGATGGACGAAGACGTGCGCGCGGCGGCGGTCGAGTTCCTCGAACAGCGGTTCCCAGACCGACTCCCCGAGGTAGGTGCCGAGGACGTTTGAGAGCAGCATGACTCCGTCGAGTCCGAGCTGATCGAGCGCGTATTCGAGCTCGGCCAGGGCGCTGTCCACGTCGGGTAACGGGAGAATGGCAAGGGCGGCGAAGCGCGAGGATCCGCGGGCAATGGCACCGAGCTCCTCGTTGAGGAGACGCGCCAGCTCGTTGGCGAGCCCCTGATCGCCGAACGCGACTCCCGGCGGAGACGGCGAGATCACGGCGGCGTCGATCTCGTGGCGCTCCATCATCGCGGCGAGTCCGTCCAGATCGGCAGCCGGAAGTGGGAACTGGAGCAGCCCTCGACGCTCCAGTGTCTGGCGATAAGCGTCGGGAATTAGATGAGTGTGCGCATCGATGCGCATCTCGCGATGATCGTTGGGACTACCGGACGCTCGCCGCGTGCCACGGGTTGGCGACCGGATCATCGGTGGGCGCGACATCGACGTCCGGAGTCGCCTGCATCATCGAGTCGGGCATCGGGAGGTTGCGGTAGAAGACGTTGGAGCCCTGGGAGGGCATCCACTTGAGCGTCTCCCAGTCGGGCTGGTAGAGCCGGTAGCCGCCTGTAACGACCTCGACCCTGACGCCACCCGGCTCGCGCGTGTACAGGTAGTCCTGCTCGCCCATCCCGTGCCGGCCCGGTCCGAACTCGACCCCGACATCGGCGTTCATGAGAATGTCCGCGGCACGCAGCAGCTCGTCGCGAGAATCGACCCAGTAGGCCAGATGGTGAAGCCGTCCCGCGACCCCGGACTGGTCGATCACCATCCCCAGATCGTGGGATTTCTCGTTGTTGGTCAACATCGAGAAGACCGGGATGTCGGCTTCGTCGAGGACGGTGTACTCGGTGAACGTGAAGCCGAGGGCGTCCCGGAACCAGTAGGCGTCAGCCAGAGGATCGGCGCTCATGACCGTCACGTGATCGATCTGGCGGGGCGCGATCCCCCGCGGTCGATATGCCTGCGGCCGGTTTGGATACGGCGAACGCAGCTCTTGCGGTGCCACGTAGCGTTCGGTCTCCCAGAAGAGCTCGTGCCTGTGGCCGCCTGGACCCTGGTAGCTGAAGGCCTGGACCGTGACCGACTGAGGCATCGATCCACTCGCCCTCAGCCCCGGCCTCCTTCACGCCTGGCCACAGCCCGTCTCGAGATGCTCACTGCTCAGCATCCTCCAGCCGATGTGCCCGAGTCCCGGTCTCTCGCCCTCGGTCAACACGAGGCTGTGGTGATCCCATTCACCCCAGCCGCGCAGATAAGCCGACGGTCCTTGCTCCTCCGTGCGCTCGAGCCCGAGCACGTCGGTGTAGAAGGCGAGCGACTCCTCCGGCTTGGGTGAGAAAACCTCGACGTGGGCCAGGTGGGCGATGAGGCGATCTTGCATCCCTAACTCCTCTGATGTAGTTGCCAAGCCACTGTATCCAGTTGATCTGATTGGAGTCAATCGGATAAGGTGGAGCCAATGCGAGGCCCGTTCGGTCGTCCCTTTGCGCTCGGTACGTTCAGCTCCGAGGGCGGTCGGATCTTCAGCGCGATCGTGGTCGACGATGCCGTGTTTCCGTTGGACCCGCCACGGTCGGTGAGGAGCCTGCTCGAGCGTTGGGACGAGGAGTGCGCGGGCCTCCAGCAGGAGGCGGACCTATGCCGGGATAACAGAGCGCCGTACCGATTGCGCGACTTACGACCGCTCCCGCCGGTAACGCCGCCGGGCCAGATCTTCCAAGCAGGCGCCAACTACCGCCAGCACGTCCTCGAGCTCCTCGCCGGTGCCGAGCGTCGCGGCGACAATTCCGACGGCATCGACGAGGAGCGCCGAGAGGCCGCACGCCGGGCGCTCGACGAGCGCGCTCGCAACGGAGCGCCATTCGTCTTCCAGGGGAGCGCGAACGCGGTGATCGGCGCAGAGGACGAGGTCGTCCTGCCTGCCGACAGTGCCCAGCCGGACTGGGAGCTTGAGCTCGTCGCGGTGATCGGCCGGCATGCACGCCGGGTCCCGCGCGAGCGCGCGCTGGAGCATGTAGCGGGTTACATGATCGCCAACGATCTGACCCTGCGCGATCGCCTCAACCGTCCCGACGTCCCCGGCGGGCTCGACTGGCTCGCGGCCAAGAACCCGCCCACCTTCCTCCCCCTCGGGCCGCTCCTCGTGCCCGCGGTCCACGTGTCCGATCCGATGGCGCTCCAGATCGAGCTGACGGTCAACGGCCGGACGATGCAGGCTGCCTCCACCGCGGACATGCTGTTCGACGTCGCCGCCCTGATCGAGTACGTCTCGACGATCGGGCAGCTATACCCGGGTGACCTGCTCCTCACCGGCTCGCCGGCGGGCAACGGCGCCCACCACGGAGTCTTCCTGGCGCCGGGAGATGTGATCGAAGGACGGATCGATGGGCTGGGCATGCAGCGCAACCACTGCGTCGCCGAGGCCGCGGCGGAGCTCTCGCCCGTCACTACCGCGGGGGAAGGAGCGCACCTGTGAGAACCGCTGAATTGAGCTTGTGGATTGAAGAGGTAAGCCGATGAGGGTCGTCGATTTGAGCGCGCGGATCGAGCCGAGCCCCGAGGGGACCCCCGAGTATCAGCGCAACGCGATCGAGTACCTCGACCACGCAGGCGGGGCGGCCGAGATCAAGGCGCTGTTCGGTGTCCCGGGGGAGCTTCTTCGCGATGGCGAGGGCTGGACCCGGGAGGTCGTGACCCTCGGCACGCACAACTCCACCCACGTCGACGCCCCCTACCACTACAACTCGACGATTCAGGGGCAACCCGCCCAGACGATCGACGAGCTACCGCTCGAGATGTTCATCGGCCCCGGCGTCGTCTTCGATATGACCGGCCGCGAGGACGGCCAGGTGATCGAGGAGTCCGACCTCAAGAAGCGCTCTCTCGGACATCGATCATGAGCTCGCAGCCGGCGAGATCGTCCTCATGCACACGGGATGTGACCGGTTCTATGGCCAGCCCGACTACATCAACCACGGTCCGGGAGTCAGCGGCGCTGCAACCCAGTGGCTCTACGACCAGGGCATCCGGGTGATGGGGATCGACGCCTGGGGCTGGGATCGCCCGCTGAACCTCGAGGCCGAGGATGCGCTGGCGCGCCACGAAAAGGGCATCTTCTGGCAGGCGCATCAGGCCAATCTCCCCTACTCGCAGATCGAGCGCCTGGTCAACCTCGCCCAGCTCCCGTCGACCGGGTTCACGGTCTCCTGTCTACCGCTGCCGATCGCCGGGGCCAGCGCCGCTCCGGCCCGCGTAGTCGCGATCCTCGATGCCTGACCAAGCGCCCGCTGCCGACGTCGCGATCCTGACCGCTGCGCTCACCGGGCCGATCGCGACCAAGCGTGACAACCCGGCGCTGCCGACGAGCCCCGAGGAGATCGCCTCCGACGCCCGCGCGGCTTGGGAGGCCGGAGCCGCCGTTGTCCACGTCCACCTGCGTGACGCCGACGGCCTGCCGACCGCCAATCTGAAGGTCGCCGAGCGGGTCATCGGGCTGATCTCCGAGTCGTGCCCCGTCCTAATTCAGCTCTCGACGGGAGTCGGTCTCGGCGTGCCGTTCGAGGAGCGAACCCGCCTGGTCGAGCTCCGCCCCACGGTGGCCACCCTCAACGTGTGTTCGATGTCGTTCGGTCCGGGGGAATTCCTCAACCCGCCCGACGGGGTGCGCCGCCTGGCGATCCGGATGCGGGAGCTCGGGGTCAAGCCAGAGCTCGAGATCTACGACACCGGTCATCTCGACGCCGCCCTTGCCCTGCACGCGGAGGGACTCCTCGCCGAACCCCTGCAGTTCTCGCTCGTGCTCGGGGTCCGCGGCGGGATGGCCGCGACGCCGGAGAACCTCGTCCACCTTGTCCACCGGATCCCCGCGGGCTCCGCGTGGCAGGTGATCGGAATCGGAAGGGCAAACCTGTCGATGACGGCGATCGGCCTCGCAATGGGCGGCAACGCGCGCACCGGGATGGAGGACACATTGCTGCTGCGACGCGGTGTCCCGGCGAACGGCAACGGAGTGCTCGTGGAGCGCCTGGCGGGCGTCGCGTTGGCGCTCGAACGCCGGCCGGCGGACGTGCACCAGGCCAGGAGTCTGCTGTCGCTTGACGCCTCCGCGAGCGCGGGTCTTCAGGCCAGTCCCGCCGGGGCGTTGTGACCTCGATCGAGACAGAAACAGACGTCGTCATCATCGGCGGCGGCCCCGCCGGAATGGCGACGGCGATCGAGTTGGGGCGCCGCGGCATCAGAACCGTGCTCGTGGAGCAGCATCGCGAGATCAGCGAGGGACATCCGCGCGCCGCGCAGCTCCAGGCGCGAACGATGGAGTTCTTCCGCCGCTGGGGTGTTGTCGATCGGCTCGGGATCGAGTTGTTGCTCCCGCCCCAGTTCGGCCCCACGGTCGGCTTCGCGACGAGCCTGACCGGCGCCGACATCGCCACGGTTCCTTTCTTCGCGAGCACCGGCGGCCCGCGCGGAACGATCTCTGCTGAGGAGGGCGGATGGGCGCCGCAGTTCTACTTCACCCGGCTGATGGAGGAGCTCGCCCGCTCGTATGAGTGCGTCGAGATCCTCCGTGGCTGGCGTTACGTCGGCCTCTCCGAGCACGACGGCGGCGTCACCGCGAACGTGCAGCAGACGGATGGAACGGGCACCCGCACGATCACGGCGGCGTACCTCGTCGCCGCGGATGGTGGTCAGGGCACCGTTCGCAGCGACGTGGGCATCGCGTACCAGGGCGTCCCGGATCTCGCCCACTGGCTCTACATCCCGTTTCGCGCGCCGCGTCTGGCCGACGCTGTCACGGTCGGTCACTCGGTGTTGTATTTCCTCTTCACGCGACAGGGGACGATGGTTACCCGGCCGATCAACGCCGAGCGCTGGGATATCCAGCTCGCCGGCTTCGATCCGAGCACGGACATCGGCTCCATGGATCTGGAGGCGATCGCACGGGCGGCAATCGGGTCCGACGAGATCGAGTTTGAGGTCGGAACCCCGGCCGTGATCGCCCTGCACGACCTGATTGCCGAGCGCTTCAAGAGTGGCCGCGTGATCCTGATCGGCGACGCGGCGCACCTGATCGTCCACTACGGCGGGCACAACGGGAACACCGGAATCGCAGACGGAGTCAACCTCGGCTGGAAGCTGGCGGCGACCATCCGAGGATGGGGTGCGCCGGGACTGCTCGAGAGCTACGAGCCGGAGCGACGCCCCGCGGCGCTGAGGACGCGCGACGCCGCGATGGCGAGCATGCAGCAGTCCGGAAAGGCGATGCTCGACGCCACGCGCGGAGGGGTCCCGGACGGAGACGAGCCTGCGGACAGGCTGGCCCGGGAGTCACTGCACGAAAAGCTCGTCGCCCACGCCGACCTGACCTGGCAGGCGACCGGCGTGTCGTTGGATCAGCGCTACGACGAGTCTCCCGTCGTCGTGCCCGACGGCGCTGTCGTGCCCGCCTGGGACCCGCGGATCCTGTCCCCGGCCATCGCTTCCGGTCACCGTGCTCCCCATGTGTATGAGACTCCTAACGGCTCGATCCACGATGCGTTCGGACCGGAGTTCACTCTGCTGCGCCTCGATGGGGCGTCCGATGCCGGTTCTGGGCTGATTCGCGAGGCCGAGCGCCGGGGTGTTCCGCTGACGGTCCTTGACCGCAGCGGCGATCAGTATCTTGCGGCGTACGGAGAAGCACTGACGCTGATTCGCCCGGATGGGCATATCGCGTGGCGGGGATCCGGGTCTCCGAAGGACCCGGGTGCCGTAATTGATGTCGTGTGCGGTTCCCCGGAGGCGCGGTCACGCATCCCCGGCGCCAAACCGACAACCGCGCCAGTCGCCCGGTAGGCAGATGCGGTTCGTCCTGGTACACGGGGGGACGGCGGGAGCGTTCGTGTGGGACAAGCTCTTGCCCGAGCTCGCGGCTCTGGGTCACGAGGGCGTCGCGATCGATCTGCCGGGCCACGGCGAGCGGCGCGATGAGGCCTCGACGGTGGAGGGTTACCGCGACGCTGTGCTCGAGGTGCTCCAGGACGGTGACGTCCTCGTCGGCAACTCCCTCGGTGGTTGCGTCGTCACGGTCGCGGCCGATGCGGCGGAGGTGGAGCTGCGCCATGTGATCTTCCTCGCCGGCCCCCCGGCGATCGATGGCAAGCCTTTCAGCGAGAGCGGCCGCATCGACCACTCGGCCTACGTCGAGGAGGTGGAGACCCGTCATGGGCCCGCCATCGCCTACACGTTCGAAGGCGCAAGCCATCTCTTCTACAACGACTGCGCCCCGGAAGACGTCGAGCGCCTATTCCCGCAGCACGCTCCGCAACAGCTCATACCGCTGATCACGCCGATCTCGCTCGAGCGATTTCCCGACATCCCCACGCCCCGCAGCCTCATCCTCTGCACCCTTGATAACAGCGGCGTCAATGACGGAGCGGAGTCCTACCTCGAGCGCCTACGGTTGGAGCAGGCATACGTCCTGGACGCCTCCCACTCTCCGTTCGTAAGCCGACCTGATGCGACCGCAGCGCTGTTTGTGAAGATCGCCGGCGAGCCTGAGGCCGGGAGTTAGCTAGGAGACTTGACTCTCCCAGCTTGACCCGAGCGAGCGCCCACGAACGATTGGAGGGTCGGCATCGAGGAGAATCCACGCGAACCGGCACGGCGCGTCGCTGCGGTTGTGCCACGCGTGGTGGGTGCCGCGTTGGATCACCACATCGCCGGCCTGCAGAGTGACGGACTGTCCACTGTCAAGCTCCAGGTCGCACTTCCCCTCCAGGCAGATGCCGTAGTCAAGGCTCTGGGTGCGGTGCATGGGCGAGCGCATTCCGGGCGGGAGCACGCCGATGCGAAGGACCGAGCCGCCGCCGGTCCCGGCGACCGTGCTCTGGCTGCCCTGCCGCTGGGTGACCATTGCGCCCTCACTGAGGTCGACGGGCATCTCAGCCGTTTTCCATACGTGAAAGAACGCGGCTCCCATGCGCCCGTCGTCTTCGGCGAGCGCCGCGCTCTCGACCGATCCGTCGCTGACAAAGACGGCCTTGCCGTCGCTGTCGTGGCCGGTGATGATGCGGCGGACGGTCGAGTCGCTTCTGACTACTTGAACACTCATATTTCTCCTTGGTTCGCACGCATCCCAGGAATCCAGTAGCACACTTGTGCGAGTCAGATCGGCGCCGCGGTGACCGCCATCGAACGGCGGGTCATGCCGGCGTGATCGATGGAGTCGCAGTCCAGTCCCAGCTCCCAGCGCCCTATCTGGAGTGATCCTTCGACCACGAACCGACATCGCTCAAAACGCCGCTGCATGAACGCGCTAAGAGCCTCGTCGATGGTGGCTTTGGCGACGAGCTCCTGTGCGATGACGATAGCGTCCTCGATCGCCTGTGCCGCTCCTTGCCCGAGCTTGGATGTCGGCCCGTGGGCGTCTCCGATCAGCAGGACGCGACCCCGGTACCACGGCGAAGGAACCAAGATCGACTCCTGCGGACGCACGATCATCTCATCGGAGTCAGTGACATCGATCGCGCAGCTGGCCAACTATTCCGCCGTAGGCCTTCAGTCGCTCGCGCAGCACGGCATCCAGCCCTTCTCGTGGTAGCGGCAATCGTTCCTCGGGCCAGGCATCGGCGGTGAACAGGTAGGCCAGGTCAGGAGCGGTCGGCGCCAGGCCCGCGTTACCGGCGGCGCCCCCCTCGAGCAAGAACAGCGTGAGCTCATCGACCTCGGGCGGCCGGGGGACGTTGACGCGCCACACGATCTGACCCGTATAGCCGGGCACCAGTTCGCTTCCGAACACCATCCGGCGAACCTGTGAATAGATTCCGTCGGCACCGAGCATCAGGTCGTAGCGGCCTGAGCGTCCGTCGCTGAAGACAACCTCCACAGAGGAGTCGCTCTGGCTGATCGACTGCACCGTGACTCCTAGACGGACGTCGGTCCCGGCGGCCAGAACGGCGGTCGTGAGGATCTGGTGCAGCCTCGGCCGTGTAATGCCGTTCATCGCCGGCAGCCTGGTGACGAGGCGGTCGTAAAACGACTCGTCGAGGAGCTGAGATCCGTCCTCGTTAAGATCCGGACCCCGCCGAAGCCAAAGCCCTGCCGCACACAAGTGTCGGCTAGTCCGAGCACATCGAGCGCGCGCAGAACGTCTGCGGGCTGGAGGATCCCCACGCCGTAAACCGACCATTCCGGGTCGATCTCCACCATGTCCACGCGGAAGTCTGCCCGCCATAGTGCGATTGCTGCACTCAGCCCGCCGATGCCCCCGCCGACGATCAGGATCCTGGGTTTCGCGCTTCTCGGTGGATCATCGGCCCCGAGGACGACGTGGTCCTCGCTTACGGTCGCCGTGAACGTGGGACGTTGAATGGCCCGGTGACATCAGCCCTCGTCGGCCACAAGCTCCGGGACCGGCGGAGTTCCGAACTTGTAGAAGCTCTCAGGAAACTCCGTTGCCCACATCACCGCCTGATTCTCGGCCGTGGACCACTCCACCACCTCCCAGTCGGGTTCGAAGACGAGGTAACCGCCCGTGCAGACCTCGATCATGTTTCCGCCGGGCTCCTTGACGTACAGGAAATACAACTCGGTTCCGCGGTGGCGTGAAGGGCCAAACGCGAGGTCGATCTCGTAGTCCACGCCCAGGTCGGCCAGATGGTTAATGCTGTCTCTGGTGTCGCTCCAAAAAGCAAGGTGCGCGAGGCGCCCCGGCGCGCCATACCAATCCCGGATCAGGTTGAGGTCATGGTCGCGACAGTTGGTCGTAAGGGTCGAGATCAAAAGGTCGTCACTTCCCTCGATGCGCGTCAATTCGGTCTGGAGGAAACCCAGCGTGCCCATGTAGAACTCGCTACTGGGCTCGACCGTGCTGCATCCCAAGGTGACATGGTCAAGGCGCCGAACAGATGCACCGTTGATCGGGAGCCGCGCCGAGCGCGTCCTCATCGTGGGTGCCTCGATACCCTTCGTCCTGAAACGCTCGACCTCCCAGAAGACTTCGCCGGCGTGATCGTCGGGATCGACGAATTGATAGGCCGGACCGTGACCGACGTCTCCCTCATTCCAACCTGTTCCGAGTCCGCTGGCGTCGAGCTCAGCGACCGTCCGTTCGAGGTCCTCGGCGCTCTCGGCCCGCCACCCGACATGTCCTAGCCCAGGTTCGGGAGACTCGGTCAGCTTGAGGCTGTGGTGCTGGAATTCCCCCCAACAACGCAAATAAGCAGAGGTCTCCGTCCCGTCCGTTAGCGACATGCCCAGGAAGTTCTCAAAGAACGAGACGCTCGCCTTGAGATCCGGCGTGAGCAACTCGACGTGCGCGAGCTGGGACAACAAATGCTTCCGCTTGCCGTTTCTCATTCGGACCTCGGTTCGCTTTCGCCGTTCGGACAGTATATCCGATCCAGGTTTAGATATCCAAGTAGCTGACTGGATGCTCTTACCCGCTGCGAGCCGTCGGGCGGAATTGGCGTCAACAGCTAGGCGGAGCCAAGGGTTAGCTGAGATTCAGCTAACGCCTCGACGACCGCGTGCGCGCTTCCCGCGCAAACCGGCGAACAGGGGTGCGCGCCCTGGTAAGCCAGCGAGGCAGGGCGCGCAACGATGCGAATCTGAGGGTGGCGGCGCCTGCTCTCGTGAATCGCGGGTGTTCGCCGCGGTCGGCCGCGATGACTAGCGGGCGGACGTCGCGGCGGTGCCGGCGCTGCTGGCGAATACGGGGGGACCGGCTTGAGGGCACGAGACCTGCAATGGCGAGCTCCCGTCCAATGCGATCTCACGCGCGGAACCGCCGGCGTCGCGCCCCCAGCCCGGTGTGAGCGCGTCGCGAGCGCATCCCGGCTGGCCCCCTCGCGACGCCGTGTTGGACTGCTTGTCGCCGCGGCAGCCAGACTCTGGTCGGTCAACCATGGTCAAGCTGGGGCGGTCCGGTCGCGGTGCGCCTGCCGGGGCGCTGAGGCACCGCAGCAGGCGGACCCAGTGCCGCGGATGCCCGCCGTGTAAGAGGTCGCGACTGCACCCAGATGCACCCTCGCGGCACGTCGAGCGCCTCGGGCGAGTCAACCGACCACCACAAAAGGCGCCTGTTTGCAAGGGGATTCCAGGATGGGCGATCCAGGACTCGAACCTGGGACCTCTTCCTTATCAGAGAAGCGCTCTAACCGACTGAGCTAATCGCCCGTCCGCTGCGCGGGCAGCGCGACCATCTTAGCGGGGCGTATCGGGCTCGCTCAGGCGCTCGGCGGCGAGGGCTTCGAGGCCCTTCAGGAACACGCCGAGCATCGTCGGGTAGAGGTCTTCGGAGATGCTCGGCTCGATCAGGCGGTCGACGAGGAAGCCGTCGGCCATGAAGTAGGTCATGGCCGCGATGTCCTCGATCGGGAGGGGCGGCTCGATCGAGAAGGACCCGATCCAGCGGGCGTACAGGGAGGTGATCCGGGCGCGCATCGCTGCCTGACGGTCGGCCAGCGCGCGGCGGAAGTCCTCGTTGCGAGCGGCGTGGGCGGCGAACTGGAAGTAGAGCCGGGGCCAGTCGGCATCCCCGGCGTCGTGGATGAAGGTCGCCGCGGCGGAGCGCGCCTGCTCGTGCGGATCCGCGCCGCCGGCGAGAGCGCGGTCGAGGCGCTCGAGCTCGCGAGCGAAACGCTCGTCGAGCATCACCAGGAAGAGCTCCTCCTTGCTCTTGAAGTTGGCGTAGAACGCGCCCTTGGTGAATCCGGCCTCCTCGGCGATCAGGTCGATCGAGGCGCCCTGGAGCCCGCGCTCGCAGAAGAGCTTCTCCGCGGCCTCGAGCAGGGACCTGCGGGTGCGCTCCTGCTTCTCGCGACGCTTCGGCGCCGTCGCGGTCACGTCAGTACGACCTCCGCATCGTGGCGGGGGGTCTCGGTGATCGCGCGCCGGTATACGCGCTCGGACTCGGGCCGAGATGGCTCGAGGCGGCGGCGGGCGACCAGCTGGCTCAGCACCGCGCGCATCTCGAATTGCGCGAACGAGCCCCCGAGGCAACGGCGGACACCACCCCCGAACGGGATCCACGTGTACGTGCCTGGAGGATTCCCGAGGAACCGCTCCGGGAGGAAGCGGTCAGGCTCCGGGTAGATGTCGGGCCGGCGGTGAACGAGATAGATCGACGGCGTGATCGTGGTCCCGGCGGGAATCGACCACTCCCCGATCTGGACCGGCTCGCTCACCCGCCGCGCCACGAGCGAGATCACCGGCCGCAGGCGCAGCGTCTCGATGATCACGGCCTCCAGGTATTCGGCGTCGCCGGCCTGGACCTCCTCGGTGAGGCGCTCGAGCTTGTCGGGGTGGCGCGCCAACCGCTCGACGGCCCAAGCCAGCGCCGTGGCCGTGGTCTCGTGGCCCGCCACGAGCAGCGTGATCAGCTCGTCGCGGAGCTCCCGGTCGCTCATCGGCGACCCATCCTCGTGGCGCGCCTGGAGCAGGAGCGAGAGGATGTCCTCGCGTTGCTCGAGGTCGCCCGCCGCGCGGCGCTCGGCGATCAGTTCGTAGATCGGGCGGTCGACGCGCGCGACCTCGCGCTGGAACAGCCGCAAGCGGCTGAGGCGCTCGGGTCCGAGCAGCGCCGGGAACAGCATCATGCTCGGATTTGTCAGAACGTCGAGCAGGTGCCGAAGCTCGACGCGCAGGTGGTCGAGCTGCTCGCCCTCGCGCAGGCCGAACACGACCCGGAGGATGATCTCGAGCGTGAGCGCCTGCATCCGCGGCCGCAGGCGGTAGGGCTCGTTGCGCGGCCAGCGCTCGATCTCCCGGGCAGCGATCTCCTCCATCAGCTCCTGGTAGCGCTGCATCCGCTGCCCGTGAAACGGCGGCAGCAGCAGCTTGCGCTGGCGCATGTGCTCAGAGCCGTCCAGCAGCAGCACGGAATGCTCACCCAGCACCGGCAGCAGGATCCGGTTCGCCTCACCGGCGCGATACACGTCGGGATCTCCGGTGAAGACCTGCTTGACGTGCTCCGGATTGGAGAGCATCACCCATGTCCCCTCGTGGAAGATGCGGAGACTGAAGGTCTCGCCGAAGCGGGCGTGGCACTGCCGGAGCATCCATTGCGCCTGCCGGAACCAGATCATCGTCTGGAGTGCGACCGGCATCCTCGGGCCCGGCGGGAAATCTCGCATACCGACCGGTATTTACATCAGATACCGCGCGGTATGTCAAGCAGCGGCGCGCACCCGCAGCCGGCGGGCGAGCTCCAGCGCCGCGTCGAGGGAATCGAAGCTCAGCTGGACGCGGTAGCCCTCGCCGGGGCCGGCCTTGACCTCGACCTCCGCGCCGAGCGCCGGAGCGAGCGCGTCCGCGATCTGCTCCATCGCCGCGGCCTGGTCCGGATGCACGCCCGAGTGCCGCTTGGAGCGCTTACGTCCGCCTGCGCCGCCTTCCGACGCGGACGAACGCGCACGGCCCTCGAGCTCGCGCACTGACCACCGCTCGGTGACCGCGGCGCGAGCGAGGCTCCGTCGCTGGGCGTGATCCTCGGTCAGCAGCAGTGCCCGGCCATGGCCCTCGGTGAGCTCGCCTCGTTCGATCAGCTCGAGCGCCGCGTCGGGCAGCTCGAGCAGCCGGATCAGGTTGGAGACCGCGACGCGGCTGCGCCCGACGCGCAACCCGACCTCCTCGCGGGTCAGCCCGAGCTCTTCCACGAGGGCGGCGCAGGCTCGCGCCTCCTCGATCGGGTTGAGGTCCTCTCGCGCCATGTTCTCGACCAGAGCGACCTCAAGCGAGGCGGCGTCGTCATGCCGCCGCACGATCGCGGGGATCATCGCGTGCTCGGCGAGCTTCGCCGCACGCCAGCGCCGCTCGCCGGCGATCAGCTCGTACCGGCCGCTCGGGAGCGGGCGTACGAGCACGGGCTGCAGCACGCCCCGCTGCCGGATCGACTCCGCCAGGGAGAGCAGCCCCTCGTCGTCGAACGCCTGACGCGGCTGATTCGGGTTCGGATCGATCAGCTCTACGGGAACCCGGCGCAGCTCCTCGGTGTCGTCCTTCGGTGCGACGGACAGGATCGCGGCGAGACCGCGCCCCATTCCCTTCGGTCGCTCAGCCACGGGCTGCCACCTCCTTTGCGAGTTCGAAATAGGCGTCGGACCCGGCGCAGTGCGGATCGTGATGGATTACGGGCTTGCCGAAGCTCGGCGCCTCCCCGACGCGCACGTTGCGCGGGATCACGGTCTCGAAGACGAGATCGGGAAAGTGCGTGCGGACCTCCCGCTCCACGTCCTGCGCGAGGCGCGTGCGAGCGTCGTGCATGGTCAGCAACATCCCGGCCACCGTCAGCGACGGGTTCAGCTCGCGCTGAATCAGCGACAGGGTGTCGAGCAGGCCCGCGAGCCCCTCGAGCGCGAAGTACTCCGACTGGACTGGGACGATCACGCGGTCGGCGGCGACCAGTGCGTTGACCGTCAGTGGGCCGAGCGAGGGAGGGCAGTCGAGCAGCGTGAACGCGAACCGTTCGCGGACCGTCGCGAGTGCTTCCCGGAGCCGGACCTCGGACCCCGGCATCTGCGGCAGCTCCACGGTCGCGCCCGCGAGATCCGGGCCCGACGGAGCAATCCAGAGATGCTCGATTCCGGTCGGGAGGATGGCCTGGCCGAGCGTCGCTTCGCCGAGGAGGACGTCGTAGACCGTGGTCTCGCAATCCTTGGGGATCCCGAGGCCGATCGTCGCGTTGGCCTGTGGGTCGATGTCGACCAGCAAGGACTCGTAGCCGGCCTCCGCGACGCACGCGGCGAGATTCACGGCCGTCGTGGTCTTGCCGACGCCGCCCTTCTGATTGGCGATCGCGTAGACGGTGCCCATGAACTGGGTCACGCTAGCGCTCCTCGCGGTCAGACGCGCGGCTCGGCTGGGCCGCAGGTGAGGCTTGGGCGCGGGACGCTGGGGCATCGCGGACGGCGCCGCCCAGCGGCCTCTTTCCGGCGACGCCGACGCGCCTCGGGAACCGGGCTGGGGTCTGGCGGACCTTGGTCATCAGGTGTAGGTGACGGTGCTCGGCGCCTTCGTAGGGCGATACCCGGATCGGCTCCAGCACCCGCAGACCGAGCTCCTCGGCTGCGCGCGACGCCGACGCCTCCGCGGCCGGGTCACGACGCCCGCGCCAGGCGACGAGCGTCCCACCGGTGCAGAGCAGCGGAGCCGCATACTCGGCGACGACGGCAAGCGGCGCGAGAGCCCTGGCGGTCACCAGATCGAAGGAGCCGAGCCCGTCCGGCCAGGCCTCGGCGCGAGCGCGCACGACGCGTGCGTTGCGGATATCGCACGCCGCCACGGCCCGTTCGATGAACTCGCACTTGTGGCTGTTGCTCTCCACCAGGAACACCTCCGCGCGCGTGAGCGCGATCGCGAGCGGTAGCCCCGGGATGCCCGCGCCCGATCCCAGATCGGCGATCCGCCGTGCCCGGCGGACGGGCTCGAAGCTCCAGCGCCACGAGCGAGTCGGCCAGGTGGTCTTCGAGCACGCGCCGGGCCGAGCGAAGCGTCGTGGGAGCTTCCGGATCGGATACGAGCAGCTCGACGAGGTGAGCGAGCGAAGCGGTGGCAGCGCCGGGCAGGTGGTGGCGGCGGGCGAGCTCCGCCAATTCCGGCTCGCTCACCGCAGGGGTGCGCCCGTCACCCACCGGAGGCCCGCTCCCGGGCGATGAAAGAGGCATATCGCTCGCACATACGCTGAAAGCGCTCTGCGGCGTACCCGTCGAGCTCCTCGTGCAACTTCCCCTCGAGCAGCGGCAGGAGCTCGTGGACGAGCGCTGGTCCGCGGGCCATCCATTGGTAGTAGGACCGCCCGCCGTGGTGGTATGGCCCGTACAGCCGGCTGGTCGGGAACAGCTCGAGCAGCCATCGGAACAGACGCTCGTGACGGATGTGCATCCGCAGAGTCACCTGCGGCTGCTTCCCGTCGCCGCCGAAGGAGCCCTCCCCGATCAGGAGGCCGACGACAACCCCGCGCTCAAAGTCCGAAAGGGCCCTGTTCACGGCACGGTTCTACCCGAGAAGTTGTTTCACCGTCAAGAAAAACGTGAAACATCGCCGGTCGGCCGGCCGCTGGGCGCGTCCGCGGGGAGTGAGCGCTGCCGGCTGATGCGACCAGCAACGCGTGGCCCGAAGCGCCAGCCGGCGCGCCTACTGCACGAGCGGAGCCACGACCAGACGCCTGTCGGGCTCCTGGCCCTCGCTGTACGTCTCGACGTCGTGGCGATCCTTGAGATGCTCGTGTACGACCTTGCGCTCGAGCGCGTTCATCGCCTCGAGCGAGACGGGCCGTCCGTCGTGCACCGCGGTCTCGGCCGCCTGGTCGGCGGCGGCGCGCAGCGCGACCGCGCGGCGGTCCCGGTAGCCGGCGGCATCGACCGTCACGCCCTTGCGCGGCTGTGTGCCGCGGTAGGCGATCCGGTACGCGAGATGCTGGATCGCGTCGATCGTCTGGCCGTGATGACCGATCAAAAGCCCTAAGTCCTCGCCGACGAACTCGCCTGTGACCCCCTCGGCGTCCTCATGGACCTCCACGCGCGCATCGATCCCCGCCTGCGCCGCGACGCGCTCCATCAGCTCCCGGACGCGGCTCGCCGCGTCGCTCCGCTCACCCTCCATCGGCTACCTCCGGCGCCCTGAGCGCTTCTTCTTCTTGCGCGGCGACGGTGGGGGGGGACCCGTCCGCGCAGCCGACCGCGCCCCAACCCCGGCGGTCTCCGGCTGCGGCTTGGGACGTCCGCCGCGAAGCAGCGCGCCGAGGCCTCCCCCGCCCGATGTTCCATTCGGCCCGCCGCCGTCGGCGCCGCCACCTCCGCCGCCAGAGCCGCGGGCGCGTCCGTCACCACCGTCGCCGGTGGCGGTCGCGACAGCCGGGACGATCGGTCCGATGCGCTTCTTGACCACGTATTGCTGGCCGATCGTCCATGTGTTGGTCGTGATCCAGTACAGGATCACGCCAGCGGGGAAGCCGATGATGACGACCACGAAGAACAGTGGCATCAGCAGCATGATGTTGCGTTGAGTGCGGTCCATCGTGGGCGTTGACATCATCAGGCTCGAGAACAGCTGCGTCCCGACGTAGAGCACGATCAGCACGACCAGCACCACGCCGGTCGCGTGGTTCGTGAGGTCCGGGATGAACAGGAAGCTCGCGCCGCCATGAGGGCCGCACGCGACCGTGGCCTTTGCCGTATCGATCACGCTCTTCCCGTTGACGAGGTGATGCGGCTGAAGATGCGGGCAAATGTCCGCACGCAGGGTCGTGCGCAGCATGTAGTACAGGGAGATGAAGACCGGCAGCTGCGCAACCAGCGGGAGGCACGAGCCGAAGGGGTTGATGTTGTTCTCCTTGTAGAACTTCATCATCTCCTGCTGCTGGCGCTGCTTGTCCTCCTTGTACTTGTTCTGGATCACCTTCAGCTCGGGCATGTGCGCCTGCATCCGCTGCATCGAGTGGAACTGCTTGACCGTCAGCGGGAGCAGCAGCGCGCGGATGAAGATCGTGAGCAGGACGATCGACAAGCCCCACGACGCGATGCCGACGTCGTTGTGGATGAACTTGAGGATCGCCTCGAAGATCGAGATCAGCGGCGCGAAGATGTTGGCGAGGGCGAGCACGTTCAGGCGCTATGGGCCGAGACGGGGGGTTTGAACAGGCGCTGATCCTCGACCGGATCGAAGCCTCCGCGGCTCCAGGGGTTGCAACGCAACAGCCGCCAGCCGGCCAGGATCAGTCCGCGGAGTATGCCGAAACGATCGATCGACTGTGCGGCGTATTCGGAGCAGGACGGGTAGTACCTGCACCGCTGGCCGGTGAACGGAGAGACAACCAGTTGGTAGAGGCGGATCGGGAGGATCGCGAACGCGCGAAGCGCCTTCATCGCTCGGCCGCCGCATCCTCCGCGGGCTCGACAGCGCCCGCGAACCGCTCGATCAGGCCCGCGAGGACCCGCCGGACCCCCTCGAGGCCCTCCCGCTCGGCCAGGCCGCGTGCCTCACTGCGCGCGACGATGACGACGTCGCTGCCGGGCGCGAGGCGACCCGACTCGAGCGCGAACGCCTCGCGCAGCAGCCGCTTGACGTGATTGCGCTGGACGGCGCCGCCGACCTTGCGGGACACCGACAGGCCGAGCCGTGGCGAGGTGCCGTCGCCGCGCGGGAACACGTAGAGAACGAGCTCGCGGGCGGCCTGAGAGCGCCCGGACCGGAACACGCGGTCGAACTCGGCGCTGCGAGACAACCTCCCTCGCCCTGGCCGCGATCGCGTCCGCGAGCCGGGTGTACCGAGCATCAGACGGTCAGCCGCTTGCGGCCCTTGTCGCGACGTCGCTTCAGCGTCAGGCGACCGGCGCGCGTGCGCATCCGAGCCCTGAACCCGTGCGTCCTCGCGCGCTTGCGCTTCTTCGGCTGGTAGGTGCGTTTCATGACTCAAAACCCCTGGGGCGAAGCTCCAGTATACGCACGGCCCTGGGGCGAATCGGTTGCCGCACGTACCGGCAGGCAGCCTTGGAGAGGGCCTCCGAGGTGCCGTTCGCTTTTTTTCGCGCTTTGCGCCAAGGCCCCTTCCGGAGCATGTTTCCGGTCCGTTACGCGCTGATATATTCGCCCGCCCGGGCACTGCGCCCCGGCCCTCACGAACGTTCCTCCGAACGCTCCCGAAAGGAGCCGCTTGGACCTGCCCGCGAACCCCGACGCCTCGCTGCCATGGGCCGAGATCCGCGCCGAGCTTCGCCGGGTGGTCGGGGAATCGACCTACGACATCTGGCTCGCCTCACTCGAGGTCACGGCCTGGGACGGAACGTTGCTCCTGCTCCAGGCGCCGCCGGCGACGCGGACGTGGGTCGCGAAGCGCTACGCCCACGTGCTCGAGGCCTGCGTTCGAGCTGTGGTCGGCTCGGCGATCAAAGTCACGATCGCCGGCAGCCAGGGCGCCGCGGCTCCCGCGGAGGCGGCCGACCCCGACGTTCCGCGGGCTCTGAATCCGCGCTACATCTTCGATCAGTTCATCATCGGCGAGGGCAACCGGCTGGCGCACGGTGCCGCGCTTGCGGTCGCCGAGCTTCCGGGGCAGGCCTACAACCCTCTCTTCCTCCACGCCCCGCCCGGGCTCGGCAAGACGCACCTCCTGCACGCGATCGGCAACTACGTCCTCGCCTACGGCGGCGGTGCCACGGTCCGGTACACGACCGTCGAAGCCTTCACCAACGAGTTCATCTCCGCGCTGGGCAGCCGGTCGGTGGGGCGTTTCAAGCGCGCCTACCGCGACGTCGACGTCCTGCTGATCGACGATGTCCAGTTCCTGGCGAGCAAGGCGAAGACCGAAGAGGAGTTCTTTCACACCTTCAACGCCCTTTATGAGACGGGCCGGCAGTTGGTGCTGACCTGCGACCGGGTCCCGCGCGAGCTCGCCGGTGTCGAGAAGCGGCTGCGCGAGCGCTTCGACGCCGGCCTGGTGGCGAACATCGACGCGCCCGACTTCAACACTCGCGTTGCGATCCTCCGCAAGCGTGCGGCGCTCGACGGCGTCGTCCTCGAAGATCCGGCCGTGCTGGAGCTGATCGCCGAGCGGGTGACCGACAACGTCCGGGCCCTCGAGGGTGCACTGATCCGCGTCGTCGCCTACCACTCGCTGTCGAGCCGGCCGATCGATCTCGAGCTCGCCCGCACGGTCCTCGACACGATGTACCCGGAGTCCCGCCCGCGCCCTGTCTCGATCGAGGGGATCCAGAGCGCTGTCGCCGCCCACTACGACCTATCCGCCACAGAGCTGGTCTCCGACGCCCGCGCCGTGCGCGTCGCGTGGCCGCGACAGGTCGCCATCTACCTGGCGCGCGAGCTCACCGGCGCTTCACTCCAGACGATCGGCGATGCGTTCAGGCGCAATCACGCCACCGTGATGCACGCCTGTAAGCGCGTCTCCGAGCGCGTCTCCGTTGATGCCGACGCTGACCGTGAGGTGTCGGTACTGCGGGCTTCCGTGCGCGAGCGGTGAGCCGACCGCGCCTCCTGACAAACTTTCCTGCCTTTCTCCACCGACCACTTCCCCGCTCGCTGCGGCAGATTCCGCACTTATCCACAGCTTTTATTCGCCCTATGACTTCTATCTTCCTCCTGAGGTATTCATCGTGAAGATCTCCCTCGAGCGAGACGTCCTGTTCGCACAGCTCCAGACGGTCAGCCGCGTCGCCTCGACGAGGAGCGCGATCCAAGCGCTCTCCGGTGTCCAGATCTCCGCCGCCGAGGGCCTCTGCGAGCTGCGCGCCACCGACATGGATGTAGGTCTGCGCGTTCCGCTCGAGGCGGAGATCGCCCGCGACGGCGTGATCGTCCTTCCCGCGCGACTGATCCTCGACGTCGTGCGCTCACTGCCGGCCCCGAACGTCTCACTCGAGCTGCGCTCCGCTGAGCAGGATGTCGAGCTGACCTCTGGCAATGCGACCTTCCACATCAGGACGCTGCGCAGCGAGGACTTCCCGCCGTTCCCCGAGCCGGAGCCCGACACGGCCGTCACCGTCCCCACGGCGCCGTTCGTGTCGACGGCGCTCAAGGTCGCAGGCTCGGCCTCGCGCGACGAGACGCGACCGGTGCTGACCGGGATCCTCGTGTCGGCTTCGGACCGCGAGCTCCGGATGGTCGCGACCGACTCCTACCGCCTGAGTGTCAAGGAGACTGCGCTCGAATCGCCGCTCAGCGCCGCCTTCGAGGTCAACGTTCCCGCCCGCGCGCTCCAGGAGCTCGCTCGAATCGCCAGTCATGGCGAGGAGGAGGAGCTGAGCATCAGCGTCCGCCAGAACCAGGTGCTGTTCGTGTTGGGGCGGGTGATCCTCTCCTCGCGCCTGATCGACGGCCAGTTCCCCAACTACCGGCAGCTGCTCCCCGAGAGCTTCGAGCACGAGTTGCGCGTGTCCGGCCACGAGCTCACGGATGTCGTCAGGCGGATCAGCCTGCTGGCGCAGAAGAACGCGCCGCTACGGCTGGCCTTCTCCTCGGGAGAGCTCACGGTCTCCGCGCAGACCCCCGACGTCGGCGAGGCCCGCGAGTCGCTGCCGGTGGCGTTCCAGGGCGAGTTGCTCGAGATCGGCTTCAACCCGGAGTACCTCCGGGACGGGCTCGAGGCGATCGAGGAGGGCGACGTGCTGCTGAAGCTGATCAGCCCGCTGCGGCCGGGGCTGATCGAGTCGGGGGACGACAGCCGCTTTAAGTACCTGATCATGCCGATCCGCCTCAACGTCTAGTGGTCGGCCGTCTCCCGCGGCCCACCCCGATCGAGTGAGCGCCGCCCGGCTGATGCGATGAGGGTTCTCGGCGTCCGGTTGCGCGACTTCCGCGGCTATCGGGAGACCCGGGTGGATCTCGGTGCCGGCCTGACCGTCGTCTCCGGCCCGAACGGAGCCGGCAAGACGAACCTCCTGGAGGGCCTGTACTTCGGCTGCACGGGTCGCTCGTGCCGGACCTCCAACGAGCGCGAGGTCGTGAGGTTCGGCGCGTCCGCCGCGCGCGTGGTGGTGAGCGCCGAGGCTGAGGACGGCCTGCACGAGCTCGCAGTCGGCTTCGCGCCGGGGGAGCCCAAGCGGATGCAGGTGGATGGCGCGCGGGTGGAACGACTACTCGACAGCTCGCAGCGGCCGCTGGTAAGCGTGTTCCTGCCGGATCGGCTCGAGCTGGTCAAGGGCCCGCCGGCGCTCCGCCGCGCCCATCTCGACCAGTTCGTGGCCGCGCTCTGGCCCGCCCGGTCCGGCACCCGTCGCGCGTACGCGCAGACGCTGGCGCAGCGCAACGCGCTGATCGCGCGAATCCGCGCCGGGTCGGCCTCTGCGGAGTCGCTCGCCTCCTGGGACGCGCAGCTGGCAGGCCACGGGATCGCGCTGATGTCCGACCGCAACGAGGCGATCTCGGCGATCTCGCCCGCGGTGCGCACGATCGGCGAGCGCCTCGGTCTGGGGGGGGAGCCGACGATCACCTACCGGCCCCGCTCGCGCGCGAGCACAGCGGACCAGCTGGCAGCGGAGCTGTCGGAGCGGGTTGCGAGCGATCTGGAGCGGGGCTTCACCGGCCACGGCCCGCACCGCGACGAGTTCGTGCTGACCCGCGAGGGACGCGACCTTCGGGTCTACGGGTCCCAGGGACAGCAACGCCTAGGGCTTCTCGCGCTGCTGCTGGCCGAGCGCGAGGCGATCACCTCCGTGCGCGACGCGCCACCACTGTTGCTGTTGGACGACGTTATGAGTGAGCTCGACGGCGCCAGGCGCCGCGCGCTCGTCGAGCTCGTTCGCTTTGCCGGCGGCCAGACGGTGATCACCACGACCGACCTCGAGCACGTCCCCGGCGCAGGCGAGGCAGACGTCGCGCGGATCGCGGTGAGGGACGGGACGGTGCTCCAGGAGGCCGTCGCGGCATGACGCCGTATCGCCGCGGTCTGCAGCCGTTCTCGCCCGCGATCGAGCGTCTCCGCGACGAGCTGGCGCCCGAGACGCTGCTGGCCGAGATCCAGCGGGTGTGGTCACGCGTCGTCGGCGCCGCGATCGCCGCCGAAGCCCGCCCGACCCGCGAGCGTGGTGGCGTGCTGACGGTTTCGTGCAGCGCTTCGGTCTGGGCGCAGGAGCTCGATCTGATGGGCGCGACGATCGTCGAACGGGTCAACTCGAGCATCACGCGAGGCCGGATCGAGCGACTTCGCTGCGTCGCTGTCGACCTCACGGCGGGCTAGCGCCGAGCCCGCGGCGAGCGGGCCTTCCCAAGCGGAGTGCATGGCCCGATCCAGCCCTCCTCGCGTTCGCCTCCGCCGGCGTTCGGTTTGTTACACATTTGCCTCAATTTGCAGGCAAAATCTGCTTTCGCAAAGCCGGATTCCGGGGGTCGCTGTGCTATTCTTCTGTACACCAGCTTCTCGACGCCCCGGCGCGCCGCACGTTGCGCGGATCCGGGGCGTCTCGATGTCATCGGAGGATCGTTGGCGAATGACGATGGCGCCGCACGGCGCCCCACAGAAGGCAGTTATGACGCGCAGGACATCACCGTGCTCGAGGGTCTCGAGGCGGTGCGCCGCCGGCCCGGGATGTACATCGGCTCGACCGGACCGCGCGGCTTGCACCACCTCGTCTACGAGGTTGTTGACAACTCTGTTGACGAGGCGCTCGCCGGTCACTGCGACGCGGTAACGATCACGATCCATCCGGACAACCGCGTCACGGTCGCGGACGACGGCCGCGGGATCCCGGTGGCGGTCATGGAGAAGGAGAAGCGCCCCGCGGTCGAGGTCGTGCTGACCGTCCTCCATGCCGGCGGCAAGTTCGGCCAGGGCGGCGGCTACAAGGTCTCCGGCGGCCTGCATGGCGTGGGCGTATCCGTCGTCAACGCCCTTTCCGAACGGCTCGACGTCGACATCAAGCGCGACGGCTACCGCTGGACCCAGAGCTACGAGCGCGGTATCCCGCTCGGCGACCTGCAAAAGGGGGAGCCGACCAAGGAGACGGGGACAACGATCACCTTCCTCGCCGACGCCGATATCTTCGAGACCCTCGAATACGACTTCACGACGCTCGAGGAGCGGATGCGCGACACCGCGTTCCTGACGGCCGGACTGCGGATCAGGCTGCTCGACAAACGCGGGGAGGGCCACCAGGCCGAGTTCCGCTACGAGGGCGGAATCGTCGACTTCGTCAAGTACCTGAACCGCGACAAGGACCCGCTCACGAACAAGGTGATCTCGTTCGAGGGGGAGAGCGAGGAGGGCGCGGTCGAGGTCGCGATGCAGTGGAACTCCTCCTACCACGAGTCGGTGTTCTCGTTCGCCAACAACATCCACACGATCGAGGGCGGCTCGCATCTGTCGGGCTTCCGCTCGGCGCTGACGAGCGCGCTCAACACCTACGCCCGCGCGCACGGCGAGCTCAAGGAGAAGGACGAGAGCCTCACCGGCGAGGACGTCCGCGAGGGTCTGACCGCGGTGATCAGCGCGAAGCTCACCGATCCGCAGTTCGAGGGCCAGACCAAGGCCAAGCTCGGCAACCCCGGAATGCAGGGGTTCGTCCAGTCGGTCGTCTATGCGCGCTTGTCGGAGTTCCTGGAGGAGAACCCGCAGGACGCGCGCCGGGTGATCCGCAAGAGCGTCGATGCGGCGCGCGCCCGCGCCGCCGCGCGCAAGGCCCGCGACCTCACCCGCCGCAAGTCGGCGCTCGAGAACTCGACCCTCCCGGGCAAGCTCGCCGACTGCTCGGTCAAGGACCCTTCCCTCGCGGAGCTGTTCATCGTCGAGGGCGACTCGGCTGGCGGCTCGGCCGTCGACGCGCGCGATCGCAACACGCAGGCCGTCCTCCCGCTGCGCGGCAAGATCCTCAACGTCGAGAAGAGCCGGATCGACAAGGTCCTCCAGAATCAGGAGGTCCAGGCGCTGATCACCGCGATCGGCACCGGCGTCCGCGACGAGTTCGACATCGAGCGGGCGCGCTATCACAAGGTCGTGCTGCTGACGGACGCGGACGTCGACGGCGCCCACATCCGCACGCTCGCGCTGACCCTCCTGTTCCGAGAGATGCAGCCGCTGATCGAGGCCGGCTACGTCTACATCGCCAAGCCGCCCCTGTACCGCTTGACTCGCGGCCAGAAGCACCGCTACCTCGAGCGCGAGTCCGAGCTCGAGGACATTCTGCTCGGCGACAAGTTCGAGAAGATCGACGTGTTCGATCGATACAACAAGGCGTTCCGGGTCACCGACACGCGGTGGAAGCGCTTCTCGAGGCTGCTCAAGCAGTACGAGGGCTGGTCCGCGGCGCTGCGCGCGGCACAGGGGCAGGGCGTCGTCGCCTTCCTGCAGGAGACCGGCATGCTGGAGAACGGGATCACCGACGTGGCGGGGCTGCTGCGCCATATCGCCAAGGACGGCAAGAACGGCGGTGCCTACTCGGCGGAGGTCGTGGGCGAGGAGCCCGACGCCGTCGTGATCAAGACGATCGAGGCCAAGACCGGACTCGCGACCACGCACCGGATCCAGCGCGCGGCACTGGACGCCGATGAGTATCACCGGCTGAGCGACGTCCATCGCGAGCTCGCGGAGCTCGCGGGCACGCCCCCGTTCACGATCAGGCTCGGCGACAACGCCACCGACGCCGCCACGTTCGAGGAGCTCCGCGAGCGGATCCTCGAGATCTCGCAGAAGGGGATCGAGTACTACCGCTTCAAGGGCCTCGGCGAGATGGACTCCGACGAGCTGCGCGAGACGACGATGGATCCCGCGACGCGGACGCTCGTCCAGGTGACGATGGAGGACGCCGCATCCGCCGATCTCGTCTTCTCGATGTTGATGGGAGACCAGGTCGAGCCGCGCCGGGCGTTCATCGAGGAGAACGCACGGCTCGTGAGCAACCTCGACGTGTGAGGTGATCAGTGTCTGCGACTGACGTAATCGGTGGCGGGAACATCGAGCCGCGTGGGCTCGAGGAGGAGATGCGGTCTGCGTATCTCGACTACGCGATGTCCGTCATCGTCGGGCGTGCGCTGCCCGACGTCCGCGACGGCCTGAAGCCCGTCCACCGCCGCGTCCTGTACGCGATGAACGAGCTCGGCCTGCAGCCCGGCCGCAAGCACGTCAAGTGCGCCACGATCGTCGGCGAGGTGATGGGCAAGTACCACCCTCACGGCGACGGCCCCATCTACGACACGCTCGTGCGCCTCGCCCAGGACTTCTCGATGCGCTACCCGCTCGTCGACGGTCACGGGAACTTCGGCAACATCGACGGCTACGGGGCAGCCGCGATGCGCTACACGGAAGCGCGTCTGGACCGGCTCGCGACCGAGATGCTGCGCGATCTCGACGCCGACACGGTCGACTTCGCCCCGAACTTCGACGGCGGCAAGCGGGAGCCGGTGGTGCTTCCCGCGCGCTTCCCGAACCTCCTGGTCAACGGCGGCTCGGGGATCGCGGTCGGGATGGCCACGAACATCCCGCCGCACAACCTGCGCGAGGTGATCCGCGGGGTGATCGCCTACATCGAGAACCCCAACATCACCGTCGAGGGCCTGATGAAGCACATCAAGGGCCCTGACTTCCCGACCTCGGGCCTGATCCTCGGCCGCGACGGCATCAGGGAGGCCTACGAGACCGGTCGCGGCCGCGTGCGCCTGCAGGGCAAGGCTCACATCGAGCCCATCGGACAGGGCAAGGAGGCGATCATCATCACCGAGCTGCCCTACCAGGTACGGCGGGACGGCGAGGGTGGCCTGATCCTCAAGATCAAGGAGCTGCACGACCAGAAGAAGCTCCCCGAGATCACCGATCTGCGCAACGAGTCCGACCGGCACGGGATGCGGATCGTGATCGAGCTCAAGCGCGACGCGATCCCGAAGGTCGTGCTCAACAAGCTCTACAAGCACACGCCGCTGCAGACGACCTTCGGCGTGAACATGGTCGCGCTCGTCGACAACGTGCCGAAGACACTCTCGCTGCGCGAGGTGATCGGACACTACGTCGACCACCAGCGCGAGGTCGTGGTCCGCCGCACCAAGTACGAGCTGCGCCGAGCCGAGGAACGCGCGCACGTCCTCGAGGGCCTGCTGATCGCGCTCGCGAACCTCGACGAGGTGATCGCGCTGATCCGCGGCTCACGCGATCCGGAGACCGCCCGCAACGGCCTGCTCGAGCGCTTCGAGTTGACCGTGATCCAGGCGCAGGCGATCCTTCAGCTGACCCTGAGCCGGCTGACGGCGCTCGAGGCCGACAAGATCCAGAAGGAGCACGGCGACCTCGTCGAGCGGATCAAGGAGCTCCGCGACATCCTCGGCGACGAGAGCAAGATCTTCGGCCTCATCAAGGACGAGCTGAACGAGATCGCGCAGGCCTACGGCGACGACCGGCGGACGGAGATCGTCCACGCCGAGGGCGAGATCAACATCGAGGACCTGATCGCCGACCAGCAGATGGTCATCTCGATCACGCACTCGGGCTACGTCAAGTCGCTGCCCCTCTCCACCTACCGCCAGCAGCGACGTGGCGGAGTCGGCGTGACCGGCATGGAGATGAAGGACGACGACTACATCGAGCACCTCTTCGTCTCCTCCACGCACGACTACCTGCTGTTCTTCACCAACCGCGGGAAGGTCTACCGGCTGAAGGTCTACGAGCTGCCGGAGGCCTCCCGGACCGCGCGCGGCCGTGCACTCGTCAATCTGCTGCCGCTGCGCGAGGGCGAGCGGGTGCAGTCGGTCCTGGCCACTCGAGACTTCGGCGAGGGCAAGTACCTCGTGTTCGCCACTCGCAAGGGCATGGTCAAGAAGACCGACTTCGGCGCGTACAACACCCCGATCCGGGCCGACGGGATCATCGCGATCAACATCCGCGACGACGACGAGCTGATCGCGGTCCGGCGGACCAGCGGCAACGACGACATCATCATGGTCTCGCGCTCGGGACAGGCGGCGCGGTTCAGCGAGCATCAGGTCCGCGCGATGGGACGCGACACGAGCGGGGTGCGCGGGATGAACGTCTCGCAGAAGGGCAACTCGGTGCTGGCGATGGACGTGGCCCTCGACGACCAGGAGCTGCTCGTCGTCACCGAGAACGGCTACGGCAAGCGCACCTCGATCTCCGACTACCCCGTCAAGGGCCGCGGCACGATGGGCGTCAAGACGATCACGCAGACCGAGAACAAGGGCCGGCTCGCCGGGGCGCTCGTGGTGCGCGAGCACCAGGAGCTCGTGTTCATCTCGCAGAACGGGATGGTCCAGCGCACGTCGGTGCGCGGCATCAGCCGTTACGGGCGCGCCTCGCAGGGCGTGCGCGTGATGAACATCCGCGAGGACGACCAGGTCAGCGCCGTGGCGCTGGTGGTCGAGTCCGAAGCACAGACCGCGGCGCAGGTCGCGGACGACGAGCTAGCCTCGGAAGTGTCGGCCGGCGTCGACGCCGACGCGATCGGGGCCGAGGGGATCGACGCGATCGGGGCCGAGGCGATCGACGCTGATGAGCTGGGCGAGGACGGCGTCGACGAGGACGCGCCCGACGACGAGCCGGCGGACGAGAACGGCGACGAGCGGGCGGATGAGAACGGCGACGAGCCGGCGGGCGAGAGCGACACGGACGCGAGCTAGCGGGGCCCGCCGGAGGTCCATGGCCGGGCCCTCCCGCCGGCTCGTGGATGTCGTACGCATTCGCTAATCTGAGGCGTACCAGAGAAAGGAGGTGGTCCGCCTGTCTGAAAGTCATTGCGGGACCCTGGAGGTGTCCGGCCGCTAGGTCGGAGGCTGGCCCCGCTTAGCGGAGTCCACACCGAGACACCGCCGTGGTGGGCGCCGGAAGTAGTCCCACCGGCAGCAGTTCGGTCCCACCCCGGCCCAGAGCCGCGAAAAAGCCGTACGCGAAGGGCGCCCGAGTCGAGGGCGCCCTTCGTGCGTTCGGACGCGCGCCGGCATCGTGCGCGGTCTACTCTTGGCGCATGTGCCGAAACATCCGAACGCTCTACAACTTCGATCCGCCGGCGTCCGAGGAAGAGGTACGCGCCGCCGCGATCCAGTACGTCCGCAAGATCAGCGGCTTCAACAAGCCATCCAAGGCCAACGAGGAAGCCTTCCTGCACGCGATCGACGCCGTCACCGCCGTCTCGGCGGAGCTCCTGGCCGAGTTGCGCACGACGGCCACGCCACGCAACCGCGAGGTGGAGGCGGCGAAGGCCCGCGCGCGGGCGGCCCAGCGCTTCGCGGCATAGAGGCGGCTTACGCGGTCGAGCGGCAGGCGGGTCAGGCGGCCAGGTACTGCTGCCACGCCGCCGGGATCGTCGGGCTCGCGACGTGAATGAACACGTGGGGGCTCGGAGTGCGCGGCTGGCGCAGCAGCCGCATCCCCACCTGTCGCGGCAGCGAGTTCCCCTTGCGGCGGTTGCACGGAGCGCATGACGCGACGATGTTGTCCCAGCTCGATGCGCCGCCCTTGGATCGCGGCACGACGTGGTCGACCGTCAAGTTGGAGCGGGCGCCGCAGTACTGGCAGGTCCAGTTGTCGCGGGCGAACACGGCGCGGCGGGTGATCTTGCGCCGGTGCGTGTCGCGCGGGATCCGCACGTAGGAGACCAGGCGGATCACCATCGGGCGAGGGAGCGTCTGCGTAGCGGAGTGCAGCTGCCACTCGGCGTGCTCGATCACCTCGGCCTTCTCCTTGAGCAACAGCACGACGGCGCGCCGAACCGTGCACACATTGATCGGCTCGTAGGTCGCGTTCAAGACGAGCACCCGGCCAACCTCACGCCCGCGTCGCCGGTGCTCGGGAGGCGACGCGGACCACACTGGCGCAGGTACGGAGGTGGCCATGGCTGGCGCCAGTTTAGCGGGGCGAAGGCCGGGATCCGCCGCAGGCAAGGGCGATCTCAGGGGTGCCGGGCGACCCGAGAACGCGGGGTGGTCGCGCCCGACTACGCCGACGGGTTGCGCCGACTACGCCGCGGGGAACGAGCCGAGAACCCGCAGCACCTCGACATGGGTACGCAGCGCGTCGAGCGCGGCGGCCACTCGCGGCTCGGAGTCGCGGCCCTCGAGGTCGAGGAAGAACATGTAGCGACCGAGCCCCTGCTTGCGCGGGCGCGACTCGATCCGCGTCAGGTTCACCTCGCGGGTGGCGAACTCGGCGAGGCAGCGCACGAGCCACCCAGGCGCTTCTGACCCGACGCCCCAGAACACTAGGGCGGTCTTCCATGGCCCGAGCGGGCGCTCCGTCCCTGGCCCGCCCGGAGGCGCGCCCGTACGCGCGAGCCACACGAACCGGGTCTCGTTGTCGGCCACGTCCTCCACCCCTGAGCGCAGCACCTGACATCCGTAGCGCTCGGCCGCGAGCCGGTTGCCGAGGGCGGCCCACGGTCCGTCGTGCTCGGCCACAAGCCGGACCGCGTCCGCGGTCGAGCTGCCCACGAGGACCCGCGCGCGCGGGAGGCGCGAGCGGATGAAGCGTGCACACTGCGCAGTGGCCTGTGGATGGGAGACGACCGCCTCGATCTCGTCGAGCTCGAGCGCGCGGCGCGCGATCAGGCAGTGGCGGATTGGATGCACGACCTCGCCCACGATCGCGACGTCCTCGGTCTCCATCGCGAGCGCGTCGAGCGTGGCGTTGACCGAGCCCTCGAGCGAATTCTCGATCGGCACCAGCGCGCGCTCGACGCTCCCGTCGTGCACGGCCATCACCGTGTCGTAGATCGTCGGAAGCGGGACCAGCTCGAGGCGCGCCGACGCTTCAGGGCCCGCGGTCGCGTCGCCTCCGTCCGGACCGGCGCCCGCGGTCGCGTCGATCAGGGCCTCGTGCGTGAACGTGCCCTCCGGCCCGAAGTAGCCGACCCGCACGGACGCCGCTCAGCCGCTCGGGGTGGCGCGATCACCCTCGAGCGCCAGCCGCATCGCCTCGTCCTCCTCGGGCGAGAGCTCGATCTCGGCCTGCCCCTCACGCACCTGCTTGGCGTACAGCCGCGCGGTGTCGCGATGGTGGATCGAGGAGAGGACGATGCCCGACCGGCGCGCGTCGAGTAGCGCGATCGAAGTGGACTGCCGCCCCGACATCTCGCCGTATGCGTCGTAGCGGACCAGCGCGCGGTACGCGAGCGCCCCGTCGAGGCGGCCCTCCGCGGCGGTCATGCGGTCGTTCAGCCGCTGGGCGGCGTCCTCGACGTACTCGCCGAGCGCCCGGAAGTGCTCCTCCAGGCCGGCGGCGTGGGCGACGAGGTCCTCCTGGCGGTCCCCGAGCACCGTTCGCTGGTCGGCGCGGATGCGGCGCAGCTTCAGCGCCAGCCCGACGCAGAAGGCAAGCGACACAACCGCGACCGCTCCAGCGGCGATCGCGACGATCCCCGCCGTGCTGGTCAGGTCATGCACGGAGCGGAAGCATAGGCATCCGGGCCCGCGCGGGGCGGCGCCCTACTGGAACGTCACCGGGAACGAGAGCGTGTTGTTCGCGGTGTTCTTCTCGCCCGGTACGGGCAGGACCTCGAACGTCACGGTGTAGTTGCCGGTCGGCGGCGCCGAGCTCAGCGTCACGGGGCAGTTCGTGGTCTGACCCGCGCTGGTCTGGGGGAGGACCTTCTGGCCCGAGACGTTGGTCCCCGTGACGCTCACCTTGCAGGTCACGTTGTTCTCGGTGAAGTGGCCGCCGTTGGTGATGTTCAGCTCGAACGTCGGCGCCGGGCGGGCCGTCACGGTGTTGCCGCTGCTGGAGAGCTGGTTGCCGTTCCAGCTGACGGAGTTGAGCGTATGGCCGTGCAGTCCCGGCGCCGGCTTGCCGCCGCCGCCCGAGCTCGGCGGGGAGACGTGTAGCTGGCTCGCGATGTAGCTCGGTTGCAGCCACTGCAGGTCCGGCAGGAACTGGCCGCCCTGGATCGTCTCTCCGTTCACGCCCCCGACCGCGATGTCGGCGGCGTGCAGCGCGGAGGCGATCAGCGGCGTCGTGTAGTTGACGTAGACGACGTCGGAGGCATAGAAGTTGGCAGTCGCCGCGGCGATCTGGCTGAGCGCGGCCTGGCTGGCGGTGTTGCCGAGCGCGGGCTCGATGTTCTGCGCGATCTGCGCGATGCCGTCGCGGCGCATCCGCAGCGTGAGCAGCAGGTTCGTCTGCGCCGAGTTCATCTCGCTCGGCACGCTCAGGGCCTGGGCCTGGGAGAGGAGATGATCGGCGCTCGCGCGCGTGAGGTTGATCTCGTTGTAGAGGCTGGTCGCGCTGGTGGCCCCGCTGGTCATCTCCTTGAACAGCGTGCTCGACATCTGCTCGGACTGCTGGATCAGTGAGGCGACGTTGTTGTTGTAGTTCTTCAGCGAGTTGTTTCGCTGGCTGACATCGCAGGCATGCACTCCGACGATGATCAGCACGAGCAGGACCAGCCCGACGACGATCGCGATCGCGCGACGGACCTGGATCGCCTGGCGCTCGACCGGCGGACGGCCGCCTCCGCCGCGCGAGGGCGGACGGCGCCCCCCACCCGAAGGCGGGCGTCTGCGCGGTGGCCTTCGCGGCGCGGGCTCCGGCTCGTCCACCTCGTCGAAGAAAGACAAAGCCTTCTCGCTCCTATCGGAAGCTGGGAAAACGGCAGTATGACCATCCGGTCGGCGGGAGCAAGGCGGATGGGCGCGAAGCTCCAGCCGCAGGGACTCGGCGAGCGGCGTGGAAAAGCCCGCCCATGAGCCCCAGCGAGCTGCCGACGCGCCCGCACACGGCGGGTGGGCGCGCGCGGGTCGCCCGTCCGCCAACGCAAGCCGAGGAGACGGTGGCCTCGGGCGACGAGGAGACCGTCATTTCGGGCGACCGGGAGGTGACCGCTCGCCGCTTTCCCCCCGCCCCGGTCCCGGCCGATCGCAGCATCACGGTGCGCCGCCAGGCGCCGGCCGCCGCCGACGGAGGGGCGCTCACCGCACGCCGCCTCACCCGTAGCGCCGAACCCTCTCTGATCCTCGACCGCTACCGCCTGCACCGGCGGCTCGGCGCCGGCGCCTACGGCGTCGTCTGGGAGGCGCGCGACGAGCGGCTGGAGCGCGCGGTCGCGATCAAGATCGTCCCGCGCGAGCGCGTGATCGGGGGGCGCTTCGAGCGCGAGGCACGGGCCGCGGCGCGGCTGGTCCACCCGGCGATCGTGCTGCTCTACGAGGCGGCAGCGGACGATCACAACGCCTACCTCGTCTCCGAGCTGGTCGGCGGGACCACGCTCGAGAAGCTGCTCGAGGCGGGGCGGCTGTCGGACCGCGACCTGATCACGATCGGGATCGTGCTGTGCGACGCGCTCGGCCACGCCCACGAGCAGGGCGTGATCCACCGCGACGTGAAGCCGTCGAACGTGCTCGTTCCCGACGCAGCCGCGCTCCGAGCTCCCAGGTCGCGAAGCTGACGGACTTCGGCGTCGCCCGCGTCCTCGGCGGCGACTCGCTCACGCGCACCGGCGACGTGCTCGGGACCGCGGCGTACATGGCGCCCGAGCAGGCCGAGGGTCTCGAGGCGGGAGAAACGGCCGACCTCTACTCGCTCGCGCTCGTGCTCTACGAGGGTCTAACCGGCATCAATCCGATCAAGGCGGGCACGGGCGCGCAGCGGGCCAGGCGCCTCGGGGCGCGGCTGCCGCCGGTTCGCCGCCAGCGCCGCGACCTCCCGCTCGAGCTCGGCCAGGCGATCGACATGGCCCTGCGCCCCCGTCCACGTGAGCGCGGGTCCATCGAGGACCTACGCCAAGCGCTGACGGAGGCACGGCACCGTGTGGACGACACGCCGGAACTCGCCCCCGAGAGACCCCCCACCAGGAACTTTGGCAATTTGGTCCCGGGGGGTGGGCCCGATTTGCCAAAGTTCGAACAGGGGACCGGGCGGACCACGAGCCGCGACGCCGGGGCAGGACGAGCGTCCGGCCAGAGCCGGAGCGGGAGCGGGAGGCGGAGGCCGCGCGGATCCCCCCGCCCGCGCCGGCCCCGCGCCCCCCCGAGCCCTGGCCCGCCCGCGCCACCGCCGCCGCCATCGCGGCGCTCCTGACCGCCTGGCTCGTCAGCCATCTGCTCGCGCCCGGCACGATCCCGCCGGCCCTGGCCGGACTGATCGCCGGCGGCGCGATGTTCGTGCTCCCGCGCGCGGGCTACGTAGGCACAACCGTCGCCTTCGCCGCGGCGGCCGCCGCCCAGCAGCGCCCCGGCGCGGGTCTCGTCGTGCTCCTCGCCGCATTCCTGCCGGTCGCGCTCCTGCCCCAGTCCCCCACCTGCTGGCCGCTGTCCGCGGTCGCTCCAGCGATGGGCGTGCTGTCGCTCGGCGGCGCCTGGCCCGCGCTCGCCGGCAGGGCCGCGAACGCCTGGCGCCGCGCGGCGCTCGGGTGCTGTGGCTGGGTCTGGCTGGTGCTGGCGACGCCGCTGGCGAACTCCACCCTCTACATCAAGGCCACCCAGGCCCACGCCGCGGGCACCTGGACGAAGTCCTTCAGCCACGCGTTCCACGACATCCTCGCCCCGCTCGCGCACCAGGGCGCCCTCGCCCCCGCGCCCGTCTGGGCGGCCGCCGCGCTCACCCTGCCCTGGGCCGTGCGCGGCAGGGCGCCGGGGCTCGATTTCGCGCGCGTCGCCGTCTGGGCCACCGCGCTCACCCTGATGACCGTGATCGCGCTCGAGGCAGCCCATGGCGCAAGCCACCTGATCGACGCCAGGGCCGTGATCCTCGGCGGGATCGTGAGCGCGCTCGTGGCGCTCGCGCCGACCGCCCCGGGCGCGCTTCGCCGTCGTCGTTTGGCGACGCTCGCACGCGACTTGCGTAGCATGGAAATGCCCTGAGGACCGCGGCGCCGCCGAACCCATCCGGCGCGGGCAGGGTAAACCGATGAGCGTGCTCCAGAGCCTCGAACGCAAGATCTCCGCCCTGATCGAGGGCACCTTCAGCCGTGCCTTCAGAACGGAGGTGCGGCCGGTCGAGATCGCCCGCCGGCTCGCCCGCGAGATGGAGGAGCACCGGCAGCTGTCGGTCTCGCGGACATACGTTCCCAACGAGTACCGCGTGTTCCTCTCGCCCCGCGACCGCGAGCGGTTCGCCGACTACGAAGACGCTCTGACCGCGGAGCTCGCCGGCTACCTGCTCGAGCACGCCCGGCGCGAGCATCTCTCGCTGCTCTCCCGCCCGGTGATCGAGTTCGAGACCGACCCGCGCCTCGGCCTCGGAGAGTTCGGGATCCAGACGCGCGTGGTGCAGCCACCGCAGGACGAGCTGCCCGAGGAGGCGCCCGAGGGGGGCGCCGGGCGGACGATGGTCTACTCGAACGCCGGCCGCGTCGCGGAGCCACTCGAGGAGCGGGCCAGGACGCACGTGGCGACCGCCCTGCTCCTGTACGACGGCAAGCGCCTGGTGGTCGGGCCGGCGGGCGTCACGCTCGGCCGCAGCCGCGGCTGCGACATCGTGATCGAGGATCCGAACGTCTCGCGCGAGCACGCCGAGATCCGCCCCCGCGGTGGCTCCTGGGTGCTCAACGATCTCGGCTCCACGAACGGCTCCTGCCTGAACGGCCGGCGGATCGAGGGTCCGGAGGTGATCAGGCCCGGGGACGAGATCGAGCTCGGCACCTCCTCGATCAAGTTCGAGATCGAGTAGCACGGGAACCCGCGAATGCTCCAGCCCGTTTCGGTCGGCCTCAAGTTCGGCTTCCTGATCGTCCTCTACCTGTTCCTGGTGTGGGTGGCGTGGAGCGCAACGCGCGACCTGCGCAGAGGGCGGATCGCGGGTCGCGCCGCCGCGGCACCGCCGACCCCCGCGGATGCGACCAGCATGTACGAGGCCGCGATCGCCGACGAGGTCGACGGCTTCGAGCCGCGGCTGATGGTCGAGCGCGCCCCCGGCCACGAGTCCGGAATGGCCTACGACCTCATCCATGGCGCTACTCTCGGCCGCGGCGACGTCGAGATCCGGCTCGACGATCCGTACGCTTCCTCGCGTCACGCCCGGATCACGCGAGAGGGTCACGTCGTCGTCATCGAGGATCTCGGGTCCACGAACGGCACCTATCTGAACGAGGAACCGCTCACCGGGCCGCAGCCGCTGCATCCCGGCGATCGGATCAGGATCGGCGACTCCGAGTTCTCCTACCTCCAATGATCGAATGCAGCCGGTGACCACACTCCGCGCCGTCGACACCGTCGCAAAGACGCACCCCGGCCTGCAGCGCCGCGACAACGAGGACTCGATGCTCGCCCGCGCCCCCGTGTTCGTGGTCGCGGACGGGATGGGTGGCGCGCAGGCAGGCGAGGTCGCGTCGCGGATCGCGATCGAGACCTTCGAGCAGGGCCTTCCGGAGGAGGGCAGTCCGGAGGAGCGTCTGGCGCAGCGCGTGCAGGAGGCCAACCAGCGCATCCACGACGTCTCCGCCCGCGAGCACGAGCGCCGTGGGATGGGCACCACGCTGACGGCGGCATACCTCGACGACACGCATCTGTCCGTCGCGCACGTCGGCGACAGCCGCGCCTACCTGTTCCGCGACGGCGAGCTCGAGCGCCTCACGCAGGACCACTCGCTCGTCGAGGAGCTGGTGCGCCGCGGCAAGCTCACGGCCGAGCAGGCGGCGGAGCATCCGCAGCGCTCGATCATCACCCGCGCGCTCGGGCCCGAGCCGGAGGTGGACGTCGACACCTGGACCTATCCCGTTCGCGCCGGCGATGTGCTGCTGCTGTGCAGCGACGGGCTCACCTCGATGATCTCCGAGGAGCAGGTGGCCGAGATCCTCGGGTCGACCGACGACCTCGACAATGCCGCCGCGCAGCTGATCGCCAAGGCCAACGAGGCGGGCGGCCGGGACAACATCACCGTGGTGCTGTTCCGGCTGGAGGCGGTCGGCGGCGAGGACGGCGCGGTCGACCAGCCGACGATGATTGGCGCTCCCGCCGCTGAGGTTCGACGCGCATCGCACCCGAGGCCCACAGTGAGCGAACGCCCCGCGACGGATGCGCGCCCAAAGCCCGCGGCGCGCGCCCGGGCCCTCGGGCAACGCCGGGTCACCCCCGTCCACCGCCGCCCCACGAGCGACGCGCCGCGTGAGCGCCGGTACATCAAGCCGATCGCCGCGCTGATTGCGACGGCGATCGTGCTGTTCCTCGTGATCGGCGGCGGATACCTCGCCTCCCGCCAGCTGTACTTCGTCGGCACGAACTCGCAGGGGATCGTGACGATCTACCGGGGCTTCCCGTACGAGCTTCCACTCGGGATCAACCTGTACGAGACGTTCTACGTCTCGGGCGTGCCCGCGACGCTGATCCCACCCGATCGGCGCGGCACGATCCTGAACAACCAGATCCGCTCCGAGTCCAGCGCCGAGACGCTCGTGCACGACCTGGAGCTGGGGAAGATCTCCTCGTGAGCGCTCGCAATCGCGAGCTGCTCGGCCTGATCCCCGCCTCGCTGCTCGTCACGGCGGGCTTCGCCGGCGTGTTCATCCAGCGCTCGAACGTCCTCTCGAACGTCTCCCTGACCTACGGCGCGCTGTTCCTCGGCCTGTGCCTGGCGTGCCACATCTTCATCCGCATGACGCTGCCGCACGCCGACCCCTACATGTTCCCGCTGGTCGCGGTGCTCGCGAGCTTCGGGATCGTGATGGTCTATCGGATCGACCCGACGCTCGCGCGCCAGCAGGCGCAGTGGTTCGTGCTCGGGCTGGTCCTGTTCGCGGCGACCGTGATCTTGTTCCGTGACTACCGCAAGCTCGAGCGCTACCGCTACACGATCGTGGTGGCATCGCTGGGGCTGATGCTGCTGCCGCGCCTGCCGGGGATCGGCTATGCGGCCAACGGCGCCTATCTCGGCGTCCACGTGCCCGGCCTGTTCGTGTTCCAGCCGGCGGAGTTCGCGAAGATCGGGCTGGTCGTCTTCCTCGCCAGCTACCTGCGCGACACGCGCCAGGTGATGGTGATGGGCGCGCGCCGGATCCTCGGCGTGACGATTCCGCCGCTCAAGCACTTCGGCCCGGTCGTCGTGATCTGGGGGATCGCGATGCTGATCCTGATCGTGCTGCGGGACATCGGCTCCTCGCTGATGTTCTACGGCGGCCTGGTCGCGGTGCTCTACGTGGCCACCAACCGGGTGTCGTTCGTGGTCGTCGGCCTGGTCGCGTTCGCGATCGGCGCCTGGTACCTCGGCACGCACATCTCCCACGTGCACGCGCGGGTCGAGGACTGGCTGCACCCGTTCGACCCGCGCCTGTACCACGCCACCCTCGGCAGCTACCAGATCGCCAACGCGCAGTTCGCGATGGCGGCGGGCGGATTGTTCGGCCAGGGCTTCGGCCAGGCGGTGCTGACGCTGCCCGGAGGCGGAGCGCTGCTCCCGGTTCCCCAGACCGACATGATCTACGCCGTCGTCGCCGACGAGCTCGGCCTGTTCGGGGCGTGCGCGGTGCTGATCGCCTACCTCATGTTCCTCGCGAGGGGCTTCAAGACGGCGCTGCTGGCGCGCGACTCGTTCTCCACGCTGATGGTCGCCGGTCTGACGACGATGCTCGGCTTGCAGGTGTTCGTGATCGTCGGCGGGGTCACGCGCGTGATCCCGCTGACGGGCGTGACGCTGCCGTTCATCTCCTACGGCGGGTCCTCCGTCGTCGCCAACTTCGTCCTGCTCGCGCTGCTGATGCTGGTCTCCGACCGCGCGCGCCGGGAGGCGCGGACGTGAACGTCCCGATCATCCGCGTCTTCACACTGCTCGTGGTCCTGTTCACGCTGCTGGTGGTGTGGACCTCGCGCTGGACGGTGTTCGAGGCGAGCTCGCTCAACAACAACGTGCTCAACGCACGCACGCTGATCGATGATCTCCGGATCAAGCGCGGGCGGATCCTCGCCGACAACGGGCAGGTCCTGGCCGAGTCCGTCCCCGGACCCAGCAAGACGTGGAACCGGTTCTACCCCACGCGCTCGGAGTTCGCCCAGGCCGTGGGCTACTCGTTCGCCGCCCAGGGTCGCGCCGCCGGTCTCGAGCTCTCCCGCGAGTCGGAGCTGCGCGGCGTCCAGACCGGGCTCTTTTCGATTTTCGGCCAGCTGAGCGGGCAACAGGTGGGCGATGACGTCGACACCTCGCTGGACCCGAAGGCGCAGCAGGCCGCGATTCAAGGACTGGCCGGCCAGGCAGGTTCGGTGGTCGCGCTCAATCCCCGGACCGGCGCGGTGCTGGTGATGTACTCGAACCCGAGCTACGACAGCAACAAGCCCGACGCGACGGGCGCGAACCTCTCGACCTTCAACCGCGCCACGCAGGCCTCCTACGCGCCGGGCTCGACCTTCAAGATCATCACCGCCACGGCCGCGATCGACAGCGGCGACTACACCGAGAACTCGATGATCAACGGCAACTCGCCGGTCACGGTGTCGGGCGTGCCGCTCTCCAACGACGGCAACAAGAGCTGGGGCCCGCAGACGCTGACGACCGCGATGACGTACTCGATCAACACGATCTTCGCCCAGATCGCCGAGCACGTGGGCCGCGCGACGATGACGGACTACATGAAGCGCTTCGGCTTCTACTCGAAGCCGCCGCTGGACTACCCGCCGAACGAGATCAACATCAGCGCGCCGTTCTCGCGTCCCGGCCACCCGTTCCCGCCCGCCAGCCCGAACGAGGACATCGGGCGGATCGGCATCGGCGAGGGCGGCGTCGAGGTGACCCCGCTCCAGATGGCGATGGTCGCGGGGGCGGTCGCGAACGGCGGGGCCGAGATGGTCCCGCACCTCGCGACGAAGGTCGTAAACCAGTCCGGCCAGACGGTCGAGACGATCAAGCCGACCGTCTACGACCAGGTGATGAAGCCGTCGACCGCGGCGGCGGTGACGCGGATGATGCAGAAGGTCGTCGAGGAGGGCACCGGCACGGCCGTGCAGTTCGGCGGGATCTCGATCGCGGGCAAGACCGGCACCGCGCAGATTGGTCCGAACGGCTCGAACCTCACGCAGCCGTCGTTCGTGGCGTTCGCGCCGGTCCAGGACCCGAAGGTCGCGATCGACGTGACGATCGACCAGAGCCAGGGCGGCTTCGGTGGCAGTGTCGCCGCGCCGATCGCGCGGCAGGTTCTGCAGACGCTACTCTCGGAAGGGCAGTGAGCGGTGGCTGAGATCAACGCGGGCACAATCGTCGACGGGCGCTACAAGATCGTCTCGCGCCTGGGGGCGGGAGGCATGGCCGACGTCTACCTGGCGGAGGACCAGCAGCTCGGCCGCAAGGTTGCGCTGAAGCTCCTGCATCGGCGCTTCGCTGAGGATCCCGGGTTCGTCGAGCGCTTCCGCCGCGAGGCCCAGGCGGCCGCCGGGCTGCAGCACCCGAACGTCGTCTCCGTCTACGACCGCGGCGAATACGACGGCACCTACTACATCGCGATGGAGTACCTGCCGGGGCGCTCGCTCAAGCAGCTGATCCGGCAGGAGGCGCCGCTGGATCCGATTCGCGCGATCGACATCACGATCCAGATCCTCAAGGCGGCGCGCTTCGCTCACCGCCGCGGCGTGATCCACCGCGACCTGAAGCCCCACAACGTGATCGTCGACGACTCCGATCACGCCAAGGTCACGGACTTCGGGATCGCCCGCGCCGGCGCCTCCGACATGACCGAGACCGGCTCGATCATGGGCACCGCCCAGTACCTCTCGCCCGAGCAGGCGCAGGGTCACGCGGTCAGCGCCGGCTCGGACCTGTACTCGGTGGGCGTCGTTCTCTACGAGCTGCTGACCGGACGCGTGCCGTTCGACGCGGAGGCGGCGGTGACGATCGCGCTCAAGCACGTCTCCGAGGCGCCCACCGCGCTCACCGCGGTCAACCCGCAGGTCCCGCCGGAGCTCGAGCACATCGTCCTCTGGGTGCTCAACAAGAACCCCGCGGATCGCCCCCAAGACGCCGACCAGTTCATCGCGGCGCTCGAGCACGCCAAGGCCTCGCTGCTGTCCGGCGCGCGGGGCGAGCACACGATCAGCATGCCGGCGCTCGCCGGGGTGGGGGGCGCGGCGGCGGCTCTCGGCGCCGCCGGGATCGCCGGAGCCGGAGTAGCCCCTGCGGCGCTCGCCGCCGCGGGTCCTGCCGCGCTGGCGCCGCCACCCGTCGCGCCGGCCCCCGAAGCGCCGGCCGACGGCTTCACCGACGGCACCGGCGAGTACGCCACGGCGCCACCCGGGGCGCCGCCCCCGCGCCGGCGGCGGGCCTGGCCGTGGATCGTGCTGGTCCTCGTGCTGGCGCTCCTGGCCGGCGGCGGTGTCGCCGCCTACCTGCTGACGCGCCCGGCGAAGAAGCTCGTCCCCGACGTCGTCGGGCTGACGCTCAACACCGCTCGGACGGTGCTCGAGAACGAGAACTTCTCGGTCAACGCCATCAACGTCACCAACACCAAGCCGGCGGGCACCGTGATCGGCGAGAACCCACCGAGCGGCAGCAGGGCCGACGACGGCTCGACGGTGAACCTGACCGTGTCCTCGGGCCCAGGCAACGCCACCGTCCCGTCGGTCGCGGGGTTGCCCCTCGCCCAGGCGGAGAAGGCGCTCGAGAGCAGCGGGCTCAAACCGGGGCGGGTGATCCGCCAGTCCAACACGCAGGTGCCCAACGGCGATGTCGTCGCCACTGACCCCGCGGCCGGCCAGAATCCGGTCGTGGGCACGGCGGTGACGCTGTACGTGTCCTCCGGCAAGCCGCTCGTCACGGTCCCGGACGTCACCGGCCAGTCGGAGTCCGCCGCGAAGTCGACGCTCGAGGCGGCCGGCTTCAAGGTCACCACGAGCAACCAGGGCTCGACCACCGTCAAGAGCACAGACGTGATCAGCCAGACCCCCGCGGGGAACTCGCAGGCGCCGAGCGGCTCGAGCGTCGCGATCGTGATCTCCAGCGGACCGCCGTCGGTGACCGTCCCCAGCGTCACCGGCAAGAAGGCCGGGACCGCCTCGAGCCAGCTGACCGCGGCGGGCTTCACGGTCGTCGAGCAGACCGTCAGCGTCAGCAAGAAGAGCGAGGACGGCCTCGTGCAGACCCAGAGCCCCACCGGCGGCTCGAGCGCCAAGCAGGGCACGTCGGTGACGATCACGGTCGGCAAGTTCACCACCACGTCGAGCTCGACCTCCAGCACCCCGTCGACGAGCTCCACCTCCAACACGCCCACCAGCTCGCATACGTGACATCGCTCCGGGTAGCCGTGCTCGGCGGCGGACGCTCCTCCGAGCACGAAGTCTCGCTGGCCTCCGCGCAGTCGGTGTGCGAGGGGCTGCGCGAGGCGGGGCACGACGCGGTTGCGATCGACGTCGGCCGCGACGGCGTCTGGCGGCGCGACGGCGAGCCCGTGGCGCTCACGCCCGGCCGCGGGCTCGAGAAGGCCGACGTTGTGTTCCCTGCGCTGCACGGCCCGTTCGGCGAGGACGGGACGGTTCAGGGGCTGCTCGAGTGTCTCGATCTGCCCTACGTCGGCGCGGGCGTCCTCGCCTCTGCGCTGTGCATGGACAAGGTGATGTTCAAGGGGGTGATGGCCAACGCCGGGGTGCCGCAGGTGGACTACCGGGCGGTCACGGTCGATCGGTTCCGCCGCGCCCGCGACGACGTGCTCGCCGAGATCGGGCAGCTCGGCGCGGTCGTGTTCGTCAAGCCGGCGCGCCTCGGTTCCTCGGTCGGGATCGCGCGCGTCGACGCCGCGCGACAATTGCCGCCCGCGCTCGAGCGGGCCTTCGAGCACGATCCGCTGGTGATCGTCGAAGCCGCCGCGAGCGGGCTCGAGGTCGAGTGCTCGGTCCTCGGCAACCGCGAGCCGATCGCCTCGCAACCGGGCGAGATCCTGCTCGCGGCCGGCGAGAGCGGCTGGTACGACTACGAGACGAAGTACACGCCCGGCGCGATGCGGCTGATCGTGCCGGCGCGGGTCCCCGGCCACGTCGCCGAGCGCATCCGCGAGCTGGCGCTACGGGCCTTCGTCATCACCGGCTGCGCCGGCCTCGCGCGGGTCGATTTCTTCGTGGTCGGCGAGACCGTCCTGCTCAACGAGCTCAACACGATGCCGGGCTTCACCGAGACCAGCGTCTACGGCTCCCTGTTCGCCGCGAGCGGCATCCCCTACCCGCAGCTGTTACACCGGCTCGTTGAGCTCGCGCTCGAGCGGCACGAGCAGGAGCGCCGCCACCGCCACTAGCGATAAAGGGTGACCTCGTTGAGCTCGAGGCTCTGGTGGCCGCCCAGGCTCGTGATCCAGACCAGGTAGTAGCGGTACGACACGCCGCCGCCCGACAGGGAGATGTCGGTCCGCGCCGAGATCGTGGTCGGCGCCGACAGCTTGACCCAGCCAGCGTCCGGCCAGGTCAGCGGTGGGGCGCTTTTGCGGGCGTAGATCGTGACGCTGAACCCGGGGCTGCCACTGTAGATCCGCAGCACCCGGACCGGAGTGCCGGGATAGGCGTCGACGTACAGCCCCACGCCCGCCTTCTGGAGCGTGCCGCTGTAGTAGGTCTGCGTGCTCCAGTACGTGCTGGTGTTGTTATCGATCGCGAGGCCGGCGTCCGGGTGCTCGTCGGTGGGGCTGCCCAGCGGGTTGAAGCCGTGCGCGCACGACTGGCACAGCGAGACCTGCTGCAGCGGACGCGGCCCGCTCGCCGTCGGCGCCTTCTGCTGCAGCTTGCCGGTGCCCCGGTGCGTGCGGCTCGCCAGCCACACCGCGCCGCCGCCGACCACGGCGAACGCGATCACCACCAGCGACAGCGCGACGACGCGATGGCGAACCTGGAAGGGGACCCGCCGCTGCTTGCGCGAGGGGATCGTCCGCAGCACGCTCGTGACCTCGCCGGTCACGCTCCCCGCTCGCGCGGTCTCGATCGCGAGCACGTCCTCGAGGTCCGCGATCAGCTCGGCGTCGTTCGCATAGCGATCCTCGGGGCGCTTGGCGGTCGCGGTCTCGACGACCGCGGCCAGCGCGGCCGACACCTCCGGGCGCTTGCGCTGGAGGTCGGGCATCTCCTCGCGGACATGCTTCATCGCCACCGCCACCTGGTTGTCACCGCGGAAGGGGACCTCGCCGGTGAGCATCTCGTACAGCACCACGCCGAGGGAATAGAGATCCGACTGGCCGGTCACCCGCTGTCCCAGCGCCTGCTCGGGGGAGACGTAGTCCGTCGTGCCGAGCACGCGCCCGTCGGCGGTCAGCCCCTCCTCGTCGAGCGTCCGGGCGATGCCGAAGTCCGTGACCTTGGCCGAGCCCTCCTCGTCGAGCAGCACGTTTTGCGGCTTGACGTCGCGATGGACGATGTGGCGGGCGTGAGCGGCGCCGAGCGCCCGGGCGATCTCGATCGCGTACGCGACCGCCTCGGCGATCGGCAGCCGGCCGAGCCGGCGGATCCGGTCCTTGAGCGTCTCGCCCTCGACGTACTCGAACACGATGTACGGCCGGGGGTGGCTGGGATCCTGGTCATCGCCGGCGTCGATGACCCCGACGATGTTCGGATGCGAGAGCTGCGCGACGGCGCGAGCCTCCCGGCGGAAGCGCTCGAACTCGTCGCTGTCGGCGTCCACCTCCCGGCTCATGAGCTTGATCGCGACCCGCCGCTGGAGGGTCTCGTCGAGCGCTCGGTAGACCGTGGACATCCCGCCGGCACCGATTCTGGCTTCGAGGCGATAGCGGCCGTTCAGCGTGGTGCCCAGCAGGGTGCTCATCAATCCCTCTATTTTGCGCTACATGCCCGTCGTGGAGGTCACCTACTACACCGACCCTGCTTGCCCGTGGTCCTGGGCGCTCGAACCTGCGCTGCGGAAGCTCGCATACGAGTTTGACGGAAACCTGCAGATCACCTATGTGATGTGCGGCATGGCCCGCGAATTCGGGGATCCCTTGAAGCTGGTGGGCGAGCAGCTCGAGGCCGCGGCGGCCAGCGGCATGCCGGTCGATCCGCGGCTGTGGCTGGACAGCCCGCCGCGAAGCTCGCACCCAGCCTGCATCGCGGTCAAGGCCGCCGCCGAGCAGGGCGACCCGGCGCGATACCTGCGCCGTCTGCGCGAGGGCCTCATGTGCCGCCGGCGCAAGCTCGACACGGTCGAGGCCCTCCTCGACGAGGCCGAAGGCCTCGATCGCGAGCGGCTGCGCATCGGCCTGGGCTCGCACGCCGTGCTGGAGGCGTTCGCGGCCGACCTCGAGCAGTGCCAGCGCGCGGCGGGGCCCGATGCCGATCGTGTTGTGCTGCCAACACTGGCCCTCAGAGGAAGCGACGGCGGCGTGCACGTCGTATCTGGCCCGGCTGATCACGATCAGCTGCGAGCGGCGGCGCTGGCCGCCGGGGCGCAGCCGTCGGCCGCGGCTCCACCGAGTGTGCTCGAGGCAGTTCGGCGCTACGGCCCGCTCGCGACCCCGGAGGTGGCCGCGCTGTGTGAGCTGCCCGGGCCGCGCGCGCCGGCGGAGCTGTGGCGGCTTGCGGGCGAGTGGCTCCTCACGTTCGAGCGGCTCGGCGGCGGCGAGCTCTGGAGCGCCGCCTGAGCTTGGCCAGCACGGCTCCGCCGAGCGCGAGGCGGTAGACCGCATAGGGCAGCAGCGAGCGGTCGCGCTCGACCTGCCGGATCAACCAGGTCGACCCCAGCGTCGAGGCGAACGCGGCGCCGGCGCCCGCGGCCAGCGGCGCGAGCGCGTTCGGCGGCAGGCCCCTGCGATGCAGGCGGACGCCCTTCAGCAGCGTCGCCCCGGCGATCACGGGCAGCGCGACGTGGCGCGAGAGGCGGTTGGCGTCCTCGCGGCCGAACCCGCGCAGCCGCGCCGCCGCAAGCGTCGCGCCGTTACGCGAGACGCCCGGGAACAGCGCCGCGGCCTGGGCCAGTCCAAGGCAGATCGCGTCGAGCGCCCCGGCGTCCTGATGGTGGCGCGTCGGCGGGCTGCGGTCCGCGTGAGCCATCAGCGCCGCGCCGGCGATCAGGCCGACGGCGATCGTGCCGGGCGTCCCGAGCCGCCGCTCGATCGGGCGCTCCAGCGTGTAGCCGACGAGCGCCGGGGGGATGAAGGACAGGACGATCAGCTCGATCGTGCGCGCGTCGAGGTCGCGCACAGCGCTCTGCACCTCGCTTCGGAGTGTGATCAGCAGCGCGGCGGCGGTGCCGGCGTGCAGCGCGACCTCGAAGGACTTGCGCAGCTCGTCGTCGAGCTCGAGGTAGTCCCAGGAGAGCAGCCACGGGACCAGCGCGACGTGCCCCGAGGAAGAGATGGGGAGCAGCTCGGCCGGTCCGTGCAGCGCCCCGAGCGCCGCCGCCTGGGAGAGCGGCAGCCTACTTCGGGACGGCATCCACCATGGCGCGGCGCCGACCGGTCCGGACGCGCCTGAGCACCAGGTAGGCGATCGCGAGCACGAGCAGCGCGAGCCCCACATAGTCGGCGTACTCGAGGTGGTTGCGCCAGGTCGACCAGTTGCTGCCCACCTCCCTGCCCAGGACGCCGAGACCTACGATCCACGGGATCGAGCCGAGCGTGGTGAACGCCACGAACGGGACGAATCGCATCCGCGCCACGCCGGCCGCGTACGGGAAGGCGGCGCGCGCGAACGGGACCAGACGCGAGACCGCCATCACCGGCGCGCCGTAGCGGTCGAACCACCCGTGAGCTCGTTCCTGGCCGCGGTGGCTGACGTGCAGCTTGCCGCCCTGTCGCTCGATCAGCTCGCGGCCCGCGAAGTATCCGATCGCGTAGGCGATGCACGCGCCGAGGACGTCGCCGATGACGCCGAAGACCGCGATCCCCAGCAGGGTCAGGTGGTGGTCGTAGACGTCGAACCCTGCGAACAGCATCGTCGGCTCGGTTCCGGGGATCCCGATCACGCCGGTCGTCAGGCACATCACCGCGACCCCGGCGTAGCCGAGGCTGCGGATCGCGTGAGTGGCGAACGTGACCAGCCCTCCGGTGAGGGAGGCGAAGGCGAGCACGGCGGCAAGCGTAGCGATCCGGGCCCAATCGACACCGCAGCCGCAATTAGGGTTTCCTCACGCCTATGACCATCGCTCTCTTCGACAACGACACTCAGCTCGCTCCACTGCGCGCGACGCTCCACGAGCGGATCGGCGCCGTGGTCGACCGCGGCAGATACATCCTCGGTCCCGAGGTACAGGGGCTCGAGCAAGAACTGTCCGCCTACCTCGGCGTCAGGCACGTGATCGGCGTCGCCAACGGCACCGACGCGATCACGATCGCGCTGCGCGCGCTCGGCGTGACCCCGGGGGACGAGGTGGTGGTCCCCTCGTTCACGTTCTACGCCTCGGCAGAGGCGATCGTCAGCGCCGGCGCCCGGCCGGTGTTCTGTGACGTGGACCCGGACACCCGCAACGTCACGGTGGAGACCGTGCGGGCCGCGCTGACCCCGGCCACTCGCGCGATCGTCGCGGTCGACCTGTTCGGCAGCCCGGCGCCGTGCGAGGAGCTGCGATCGCTGGGACTGCCGGTGCTCGAGGACGCGGCGCAGGCGGCGGGCGCGTCGCTGGCGGGCCGGCGCGCCGGCGCGCTCGGGAGCGCCGCCACGTTCTCGTTCTATCCCTCGAAGAACCTCTTCTGCTTCGGCGACGGGGGGGCGATCGCGACCGATGACGACGATGTCGCCGAGATGGCCCGCGCGCTTCGCTTCCACGGCTCGAGGGACAAGCAGACGTTCCAGTACGCCGGCTACAACTCGCGGCTCGACGAGATCCAGGCGGCGATCGTGCGCGTGCTGCTGCCCTCCCTGGACGAGTGGTGCGAGCGTCGGCGGGCCGCCGCGGCCGGCTATCGGGATGCCGGCCTCGAGCGGTTCGTGTCGCTGCCCTCGGTGCCGGACGGGGGAGTTCCGGCCTGGCATCTGTACGTGGTGCGCCATCCGGACGCCGACCGCCTGGTGGCGGCGCTGAATGAGCGCGGCGTGGAGTCGCGCGGCTACTACCGCACGCCGGTGCACCGCCAGGCGGCGATGGCGCCCTACTGGAACGGCTCCCCGCTGCCCGCCACCGAGGAGCTGGCTGCGAGCAACCTGGCGCTGCCGATGCACGCCGCGCTCGAGCCCAAGCAGGTGCATGAGGTCGTCGCGGCGGTGGCGGCCGCGGCGTGAGGATCTGGATCGACCTCACGAACTCGCCGCACGTCCTCGTGATGCGCCCGGTGATCGACGAGCTGCGCGGACGCGGGCACGAGGTCGAGGTGACCGCGCGCGATTTCGCCCAGACGCTCGGGCTGTGCGAACGGCTCGGGATCGCTCACACCGCGATCGGGCGCCACCAGGGCAGCGGCGTGCTCGCCAAGGCGGGCGGCCTGCTCTCACGCTCGGCGGCGCTCGTCCGCTGGGCGCGCGGCCGGCGCTTCGACTGGGCCATCGGCCACGGCTCGAATGACGTCACCGTCGCCGCCAGGCTGCTGCGCGTCCCCAGCTCGACGATGTTCGACTACGAGTGGGCGACCGTCCAGCACGGCGTGAACTGCCGCCTGGCGCGGCGAGTGGTGGTCCCGGACGCGATCCCGCCGGAGCGTCTGTACCGCTACGGCGCGCGCGGCAAGATCCACGCCTACGCGGGCCTCAAGGAGGAGTACTACCTGGCGGACTTCGAGCCTTCGGCGGCTGTGCTGGAAGAGCTTGAGATCGATCGCTCGGCGCCGCTCGCGGTCGTTCGGACTCCTCCCGAGGTGTCGCTCTACCACCGATTCGAGAACGACCTGTTCGCCGGCGTGCTGGCGCGCCTGCGCGGCTCCCAGGCCGTGGTCCTGCCGCGAACCGAGGAGCAGCGCCGCCAGCTGCACCAGGCCGGCGGCTTCATCCTCCCCGAGCACGCCGTCGACGCGCAGTCGCTGATCGCCTTCGCCGACCTGGTGGTCTCAGCGGGCGGGACGATGAATCGCGAGGCCGTGGCGCTCGGCACGCCCGTGTTCACCGTGTTCGAGGGCCGGCTGGGCGCCGTCGACGAGCGCTTGATCGCCGAAGGCCGCCTGAAGCGGCTCGAGCGCCCCGACGAGGTGATCCTCCGCAAGCGCGACAGCGGGACTACGGAACTGGTCCGGCGCGATCCGGGCGTGCTGGTCGATCTGCTGATCGGCTGACGGCGCCCGTCCGCCACCGCCGGGCATGTGTTCGCACATGAACCGCTGACAAGGACCTTACGTGGCAGCGGCGAAACTCCCGGCCACGCGCAGTGTTAGCGTCCTGTTAGTCACGCGTAAACGAACCCTAAATGCCGTTCCGCACCTGACGTAGCGGCGCGTGGCCGGTATGACCGGTCACGCCCAGTTTCCCGGAGGTAGACCTTGATCAGAAAGCCCTCTGTCCGAGCCGCCGTGCTCACCGCGCTGTTCGCGGTGCTGTGCGCCGTCCCGCTGCTCGTGGACTCTCACGGCGTCGCGCGTGCCGCGGCGACGCCCGTCAACGTGTTCCCGATCCCGGGCTCGCGGGTGGCGCCGCCGAAGTCGCAGATCACCTTCCGCGGGCTTCCCGCCGGAGAGCTCGGTTCGATCGTGGTGGTCGGCTCTCGCAGCGGCACCCACGCCGGCACGGTCGAGGCCGACTCGGACGGCCAGGGCGGGAGCTTCATCCCGAGCACGCCGTTCACGCCCGGGGAGCAGGTCACGGTCCAGACCGGCCTGAACATCGTCGGTGGGAGCGGGGGCAGGTGGCAGTTCACCGTTGCCACGCCCGCGGGAGGGATCCCGGCGTCGCACTGGATGCGCACCCCGCGCAATCGCAACGACGTGATGTCGTTCCACTCGCGGCCGGACCTTCGCCCGGTCGCCGTGCGCGTCACCAAGCGCGGGAAGACCGCCGCCGGCGACATCTTCGTCGCCCCGCAGTTCGGACCGCTGCAGGTCGGACCGATGCTGCTCGATTCCAGCGGCAACCTGATCTGGTTCAAGTCCCTTCCGGGCGACGACTCGGCGACCGACTTCCGCGTACAGAGCTATCGCGGCCAGCCGGTCCTGACCTGGTGGCAGGGATACGTCACCGGCGGGCAGGGCGTCGGGGAGGACGTGATCGACAACAGCGCCTACGAGCAGATCGCGACCGTCCAGGCCGGCAACGGGCTGGCGGCCGACCTGCACGAGTTCCGCCTCACCTCGGCCAACACTGCATTGATCACCTCCACGCAGCCGGTTCGCTGGGACCTCTCGAGCGTCCACGGGTCCAAGCAGGGCGTCGTGTTCGACTCGGTGGTCCAGGAGATCGACATCCCCACGGGCCTCGTGCTCTACCAGTGGGACAGCCTCGATCACGTTCCCGTCAGCTCCAGCTACCAGCTGATGCCGAAGAACACCAAGGCGATCCCCTATGACTACTTCCACGTCAACGCGGTCTCCTCAGACTCCGACGGCAACCTGATCGTCTCCTCCCGCAACACCTGGGCCGCCTACAAGCTCGATCACAAGACCGGCGCCGTCATCTGGACGCTCGGCGGGCGCCACTCGAGCTTCAAGATGGGCAACGGCGCGCAGTTCGCATTCCAGCACGACGTGCAGGTCCGCTCCGCCGACGACTGGTTCGTGACGGCGTTCGACGACGGCGCGGGGCCGCCGGTTGCCCACAAGAGCTCGCGGGCACTGAAGCTCTTCCTGGACCTCAAGCACCACCGCGCGGTGCGCGTGCAGGAGTTCGATCACTCGCCACCGCTGCTGGCCGGCTTCGAGGGCAACTACCAGCAGTTGCCGGGCGGGGACGTGATGGTCGGATGGGGCCAGCAGCCGTACTTCAGCGAGTACAACTCACGCGGTCAGCTCGAGTTCGACGCCCATTTCGTCGACGGAACGGCGAACTACCGTGCGTACCGCTTCCCGTGGACCGGCACGCCGCAGACGACGCCTGCGGTCGCGGCGAGCACGAGGAGCGGCAAGACGACGGTCTGGGCGAGCTGGAACGGGGCCACCGGCGTCTCGTCCTGGCGGATCCTGGCCGGCAGCTCGCCGTCGTCGCTCTCGCCGGTGGCCACCGTCCGCAAGAACGGGTTCGAGACCGCGGCGACGATCGGCGCGGCCAAATACGTGGCGGTCCAGGCGCTGGGCTCGCGGAACCAGGTGATGTCCTTCACCAAGCCGATCGCGGGCTGACCGACGAACCTTGGCGATTCGCCTCCGGCAGCTCGGAGGCGAATCGCCGTCGCGCGGGCGCTAAGAGAACGGCGGGTGCAGCGGCAGTAGGACCGGCGCGCGGGGCGGCTGGCTGAAGTCGAAGTCGCTGCGCAGGTCACCGAGGAGGGGAGAGCTCTCGCGCACGTCGGGGCGCGGGTCGGGGCGCCCGTCGTACCACGGGTTCAGGCGCCGGCTCCCCAGGAAGTCATCCTCGATGAACTTCAGGTACGCGTCGTGGCTCAGCGTCTGGTGGTCGATGTAGCCCTGGCGGGCGTAGGGACTGATCACGAGCCCGGGCACGCGCAGCCCGTAGCCGTTCTGATCGACCCGAGGCGGCACGACGTGGTCGTAGAACCCGCCCCAGTCGTCCCAGCTGAGGAAGATCGCGGTGCTGTTCCAGTCGGGGCTCTGCATGATCGCGTTGATCAGGCTGGTCGTGTACGTCTGGCCCGTCGAGACCAGCGCCGGCGGATGCTCGGAGACCTTGTCGTTGGGGGCGATCCAGCTCACCGCCGGAAGCGTCCCGGCCTGGGCGGCCTGGAAGAAGTTCTGCAGTGGTGCGATGTTCCCCACCTGGCCGTCCTCGTGCACGTCCGAGAAATGCGGCAGTGGATTCCAGATCCCGGGCGTGTGGTAGGACTGCGGCTTCGCCGTGCAGGTGATCGCCATCGCGTTCTCGCAGTCCGGCTCGCTGCCCTGCAGGACGTAGTAGCGCCAGCTGACGCCGGCGGCGTGCAGCAGCCAGGTGATGTCGGTCCAGCCGTAGAACGGGCCCGGCTTGTGAGCGTCTCGCCGGCGCAGCGCGGGCGGCCCGAAGTCCTTCGGCAGCCCCGAGCCGGCGGCGTCGTTGCGACATCGGAACGGCTTGTCGGGCACCGGGCAGTAGGCCGACCAGCCCGAGACCTCGTAGAGGTGCTCCGGCAGGCTCCAGGAGTCGACCGACGCGAACATGTGGTCCTGGAGCACGAAGTCCTTCGCATAGGTCCAGTAGTTGGGGATCTCGGCGGCGTCGTGGTAGCCCATCACGTCGGTGCAGCCGACCTGGCCCACGTGGCACATCGCTCCGCAGCTCGGATCGTTCGGCGCGCAGACGCCACCGTGCTCGGCCTGGTCGACGTACCCGTTCATCTCACCGCCGTTGATGTCGGCCGTCGAGTTGATCAGCCCGTGGGGGCCGCCGATGTTGCGATCCCTGTGATCGTGGTATGGGGTGATGCAGGCGTGTGCGGCCGGATCGGGCACGCATACGATCGGCACGCCGTTGCGCATCGGGATCCCATCCGCGCCGGGGTAGGTCCCGAAGTACGAGTCGAACGAGCGGTTCTCCTGCATGATGATCACGACGTGGCGGATCTTGTGGATCCCGCTCAGCTGGCAGGCGCCGTCGAAGCACGCGCCCGGTTGGCTCACCGTCGGCGCCCCGGTGACCCCATGGTGATGCGAGGCGTGCGCGACACCTCCCGATACCCGCGCGCCGATGAAGGCGCCGACGCCGCCGATCGCGATCCCGATCACCAGCACCTGGATCCAGCGTGAGACGCGAAGGAGCCGGCGCGCGTCGCGTGCGCGCCCGTACTCGTAGGTCTCGTTCCATGTCGCTGTCCGCATCTGACCCCTGAGGTGCGTAGTCCGTCTTGGCATCATCGGCTTTCCGGCAGAACGCTTGAGCGCGCCCCCGGCCGGCCTTCGTGCCGTGCCCCGGCGCCATGGTAGCCGCGAGCCGCCGGCCGCCGGCGATCCGTAACCGAACGGCAACAGGCTGGGCCAGGCCGCAGCGCCCGCCGCCGCTTAGCTGTTACTTACGCTGCCCGCACTACAATTCCCGCCCGCATGCGCCGGCGGATCAGATCCGCGGCCCTCCCCGTTCACCGCCATTCCCTGCCCCAGCTCTTGGCGGACGGCGTGCTGGTCGCGCTCGCTTACTTCCTCGCCTTCAGGCTGAGGTTCGAGGACCGCGTCCCGGCCCAGTACGAGAACCTGCTGAACACGACGATCGTATGGGTCGTGCTGGCGAGCTTGGTCGCGCTGGCGCTGTTCGGGGTCTACCAGCGCGTCTGGTCGTTCATCGGGCAGCGCGAGTACGAGGCGGTTATCAAGGCGGTCGTCGTCGCCACGGTCGTGATCGTGGGCGCCATCACGCTGCTGCATCCGGTCAAGACGGCGCCGACGATCAATTTCGAGCACCACCAGTACGTCTTCCAGTCGAGTCCGGTCAACCTGCCGGCGAGCGTGATCTCGCTGTTCCTGCTGCTCACGCTCGCCCTGCTCGGCGGGCTGCGCTTCGTCCTGCACCTGATCGTCGAGGGCCGCGTTCGCAGCTTCCGCTTCCACTCCGAGCACGGCGCCCGCGACGTCCTGATCGTCGGCGGCGGCGGCGGTGGCTCGCTCGTCGCGCGCGAGCTGGTCCGCAACCCGCAGTTGCGCCTGCGCCCGGTCGGGTTCCTCGACGACGACCCGCGCAAGCAGGGGATCAAGGACGAGTACGGGCTGAAGGTGCTCGGCACCACCTCACTGGAGGATCTGGCCCGGGTGCTCGACGAGGTCGAGCCCGAGGAGGTCGTGATCGCGATCCCCTCGGCGCCCGGAACGCTGCGGGCGCGCGTCGTGATGGCCTGCCGGCAGCGCGGCATCCCGGTTCGCACGACGCCGACCGTGTTCGAGCTGCTGCGCGACGGCTCGGGCCACGTCACCCGTGTCGCCCGCCAGCTGCGCGAGGTTCGAGTCGAGGACATGCTCGGCCGCGAGCCGGTGCGGATGGAGCTCGAGCGGGTGGGCTCCTACCTCGCCGGCCAGGTCGTGCTCGTGACCGGCGCCGGCGGCTCGATCGGATCCGAGCTCTGCCGGCAGATCGCGCGCGTCGCGCCACGCAAGCTCGTGCTCGTCGACCACGCGGAGGACAACCTGTTCGAGATCCTGCGCGAGCTCGAGGAGGAGCGTCACGTGCGCACCGCGGTCCCGGTCCTCGCCGACTGCAAGGAGGAGGAGCGGATCCGCGAGGTCATGAACGAGCACCGGCCGAACCTGGTCTTCCACGCCGCTGCCTACAAGCACGTCTCGATGATGGAGCTCAATCCGGTCGAGGCGGTCCGCAACAACGCTCTCGCCACACGCGTCGTGAGCCGGATCGCCGGCGAGACGCACGTCGCGCGGTTCGTGCTGGTGTCGACCGACAAGGCGGTCAAGCCCGCCAACGTGATGGGCGCCTCCAAGGCGCTCGCCGAGTGGGCGGTCGAGGCGAATGCCGCCAAGTACCCGGACACCCGGTACGCAACCGTCCGCTTCGGCAACGTGCTTGCCTCCTCGGGCTCGGTCGTCTCGATCTTCCGCCGCCAGATCGCCGCGGGTGGCCCCGTCACGGTCACCGACGAGCGGATGAGCCGGTACTTCATGACGATCCCCGAGGCCGTCCAGCTGATCATCCGCGCCGGCTCGTTGAGCGAGCGCAGCGGCGAGGTGTTCGTGCTCGAGATGGGCGACCCGGTCAGGATCATGGACCTGGCGGAGACGATGATCCACCTGTCCGGACTCGAGCCCGAGCGCGACATCGCGATCGAGGTGGTCGGCGCCCGCCCCGGCGAGAAGTTCCACGAGGACCTGTTCAATCCATACGAGCGTCCTCAGCCCACGCCCGCGCAGAAGATCCTGCGCGCCGAGCGCGAGCCGCTCGATCCCGCGTGGGTCGAGCGCACCTTCGCGGACATCAACCTGCTGGTGCTGGAGGGGGACGCCGCGGCGCTGGCCGAGCGCGTGTCGAAGCTGTCCGCCGCCCGCGAGCCCTCTCCCGAGAGCCCTGCCGCCCGGGTCCCGACGTAGACTGCCCTCGATGGGATCCGTTCCCTTCGCCCTCTCGGTTCACCACTTCATCAACTCGGTGGGCGCCGATGCGGGCTTCGCGTCGATCATCGGGCTGGCGATCCTCGTCCTGCTGTACTTCGCGCAGGCGCGCGAGACCGCGACGCTGCGCGACTACGCGCAGGAGGCCTCGCAGCGGATCCAGCAGCTCGAGGGGCGGCTGCTCTCGCTGACCCGCTCCCCGCCGCCCGGCGCGCAGCCAGGCGTGCAGGCGGCCGCTCAGCCCGCGCAGGTCGGAGCCCCTCCCTTCGCGCGTCAGACGGCAGCCGCGGGCGCACCGACGGCGGCGCGGGTCGCTTCGAGGCTCCCCGGTGTCCCCGCCGGCGTCGGCGTTGCCCCGTCCACGCCCGCGCCCGCGATGGCGTACACCGGCTCGCCGGCGGCCCCCGCAGGGGTGGGAGCGCCCGCCCTGGCCGCGGCGACCAAGCTGATTCCGACCTCGGCGCCCGAGACCGAGCCCGAGGCCGAGCCGGCACTGGCCCCCGCCGCCGAAGGGGTTCCAGCCCCGGCAGCCGCGCCCGCCTCCGCGCCGGGGATCTCCGAGTCGTGGCCGGCGGTCGACGCCACCGCCGTGGCCACCCCGCCGCCGTCGACGGCGGCCGCTTCCGCCGCCGCCGCTGCCCCGCGCACCGGCACCAACGGCGCCGGCAACGGAGGCGCGCGCGACTACGCCGGTCCAGCCGGCCCCGTGCCCGCCGGCCCGGGCCGGGGATACCGCCGCGCCCCGGGCGGCGGCGCCCAGCCGGCTGGGCGCCTCCAGCTGCGCCAGCCCTCCGGTGGGCCTCCGCGGCGGCCGATGCCGCCGCCCCGCGGCTTCGAGCCCGAGCGGCGCGGCGTTCCTCGGGCGCTCCTGGCCCTGCTCGGCGTGATCGCGATCGGAGCGGTCGTCGCGGTCCTGCTGATCGCGACCTCCGGCGGGGGCAACCAGGTGCCGGTCAACCACACCTCCACGACCAATGCGCTCACCAGCCACAAGTCCAAGCACAAGTCAGGGGCCGCGTTCAATCCCGCGGGGGTCACCGTGTCGGTGCTGAATGGCACCTCGATCACCGGGCTGGCGCACCGCGTTGCGGTCCGTCTCGGCTCGCTCGGCTACAGACAGGGAACGGTTGCCACCGCCTCCGACCAGACGCACACCAGCACGATCGTCGAGTTCATGCCGGGGCACCGCGGCGACGCGACGCACGTCGCATCCTCGCTGCACCTCGGCTCCGGCGCCGTGCAGTCGCTCGATCAGAGCACGCAGGCCGTCGCCTGCCCGCCGCCCGGCGCCTGCTCCTCGACCGTCGTCGTGACGGTCGGGACCGACCTCCAGAACTCCTAGAGTGTCATCTGGTCACGTGGAGGAGTTGCTGGATCTCCCGCGCCGGAGCGCGAAGCCTCGTGAGGAGGGCATCACGCACGTGCTCGACCGGGGCCTCTCGGTCGCTCAGCTCGACAGCCTGATCGAGGTCGCCGGGGCCGCGGTGGACCTCGTCAAGCTCGGCTGGGGAACCGCGCTGGCCACTGGGAACCTGATGGCGAAGCTCAAGCGCTATCGCGATCACGAGATCCCGGTGATGCTCGGCGGCACGCTGACAGAGCTGGCGCTCGCCCAGGACCGGCTCGAGCAGCTGATCGCGTGGCTGCACGAGCTCGAGCTGACCCACATCGAGATCTCCGACGGGACGATCACGCTTCACCACGACGACAAGCTCGAGCTGATCGAGCGCCTCGCCAAGGAGTTCGTGGTCTTGTCCGAGGTCGGCTCCAAGGACAACACGAAGATCATGGCGCCCTACCGGTGGGTCGAGCTGATCCAGACCGAGCTGGCCGCCGGGGCATGGAAGGTGATCGCGGAGGCGCGCGAGAGCGGGAACGTCGGCATCGCGCGCCACGACGGCGAGGTCCGCATGGGCCTGATCGACGAGATCGCGCACGCCGTCGACCCGAGCAAGGTCCTGTTCGAGGCACCTCGCAAGGACCAGCAGGTGTGGTTCGTCCGCCGCTTCGGCGCCAACGTCAACCTGGGGAACATCGCGCCCGACGACGTCCTCTCCCTGGAGACGATCCGCCTGGGGCTGCGCTCGGACACGGCGCTGCCCGCAGAGTGAGCGTCCCGCTCCTGGTCGCTCGCCACGGCGAGACCGACGACAACCGCGAGCCGATCCGTGTCCAGGGCTTCACGGACACGCCGCTCAACGACACCGGTCGCGCCCAGGCGGCGGAGCTCGGCGAGCGGATGGCCGGCGAGGGGCTCCGCTCGCTGTGGGCCTCGGACCTCAGTCGCGCCGCCGAGACCGCGCGGATCGTCGGCGAGCGCGTCGGGCTGGCGCCCTTCCTGGACTGGCGGCTGCGCGAGGCCTGGCGAGGGGACTGGGAGGGCCGGCGGTTCATCGACATCGAGCGCGAGGATCCGGACGGCTACCGGGCCTGGCGCCGGGCCGGGGCCGGCTTCCGCTTCCCCGGCGGCGAGTCGCTGCAGGACCAGCAGGACCGCGTCGCCGCTTCACTGCAGGACATCCGCGAGCGCGGGCCGCATCCGGCGCTGGTCGTCTGCCATGGCGGCTCGATCAGGGTGATGCTCTGCCTGCGTGACCCCCGCGGACTCGACGCCTTTCATGACTTCGAGGTGGCGAACGTGTCGGTGTTCGAGCTGTGAACCGGCTGGCCGCTCCGACGTTCGCGGCCCTGGTCGTCGCGACGATCGCGGCCTTCTTCATAACACAGGCTGTGAAGGTGACGACGCCGCTCCTGGACGGGTTCCCCGCTCCATATCCGGCCGCGATCAACCCCGTCGACGGCGTCACCTGCAACGGCGTCAACCACCGGGTGATGAGCGTCTCCTTCTACTTGCTCCAGCGCTCCGACGACGTCGACGTGTACATCACCGACCAGGGCGGCACGATCGTCGCGACGCTCGCCTCTGGCCGGCACATGCGGCGCGGCGTGCGCAAGCCCGATGGCGTGTTCGTCTGGAACGGACGTGAGGACGACGGGCGGACCGCTCCCGACGGCACCTATTACATCCGCGTCGACCTCGTCCACCAGGGTCGCACGGTGGTGATCTCGGACTCGGCCGGACCGGAGCCGATCACGGTGATCACCGCCGGCCCGCACCCGGTCGTCACGGGCGTCTCCCCCCAGCCGTCCGTCAAGGGCGCGTCGCCGGTGAGGATCAGTTACACGGGCACCGGCAAGCTCGGCGTCACCGTCCACATCTACCGCACCGATCTGGGGGGCGCCCCGCACCTCGCCAAGAGCTTCTTCAGCCCTCAGAACGGCTCCGGGACGGCGCTCTGGGACGGCCGCATCGGCGGCCGGCCGGCGCCGGCCGGCACCTACCTGGTCGGGCTGTCGGCGACCGACGCGGCCTGCAACTCGGGCAGCTTCCCGGCCACGATCCCGCCCGCGCCCGGCACCACTCGGGGAGCGGGCATCTCAGTCCGCTACGCGGCGGCCGAGCCCCCGCTCGATCCGGTGCCCGCCGGATCGCGGGCGCTGATCCGGTTCGCGGCGCAGGGCCCGTTCCGATGGGCGTTGCGCGAGGCGGGCGGAAAGACCGTGGCGAGCGGCGGCGGCACGGCCCCGCGTGCGAGCGCCGCCGCGACCACCGGCCTCGAGCTCGGCGGCTCACTCCGGCTGCGCCTTCCGCCGCGCCGCGCGCGCCTGTACACGCTTGCGCTCAGCGCGGGATCCCACACCACCTCGGTCCCTGTGGTCGCGAGCGCCCCCTCCCCTCCGACTGCCAACGCGCTCGTCGTCCTGCCGGCCCTGACCTGGCAGGGGCTCAACCCGGTCGACGACACCGGCGACGGCCTGCCGCAGACCCTGGCCGCCGGCGACGCGATCGAGCTCGCACGCCCGCTCGCACAGGGCCTGCCCGCGGGATTCGCCGACGAGGCGGCGCTGCTGGCCTTCCTCGACCGCTCGGGCGTGCGTTACGACCTGACGACCGATATCGCGCTGATCGACGGCACCGCCCCGAACCCGTCGAGCTACAACGCGGTGGTGCTCGCGGGCAGCGAGCGATGGCTCCCGTCGAGCGTGACCGCCGGGCTCCGGGCGTACGTGCGCGCGGGCGGGCACCTCCTGTCGTTGGGGATCGACTCGCTGCGCCGTTCGGTCACGGTGCAGGGCGGCCGCGCGCTCGACCCATCTCCGCCCGCTCCGGCCGACGCGCTCGGCGCGACGCTCGGGCCCCTCAGCGCTCAGTCACCGCTGCTCTCGCTCAAGGTGCTTCGCGACCAGCTGCGGATCTTCAAGGGCGCCGCGGCCAGACTGCGCGGCTTTGCCTCCGCGCAGGCGATCCGTCCGTCCGCTCCGGTTCTGTCGGCGGCGGGAGCCACCGGCGGCGCTCCGAGCATCGTCGCCTACCGCCTCGGGAAGGGGATCGTCCTCGACGTGGGCCTCCCGGGGTTCGGATCCGCGCTCGCGTCCGATGCCGGCGCCCAAGCGCTCCTGCGCCGGATCTGGACGACGCTCACGGGGTGATCCCGTCCGCAGGATGCAACATCGTGTTCCGGCGCACCGTCAGCTACACGAGGAGAGACGCAATGGACGTCCCGGACCCGCTCCGCCATCACAAGCACTATCAACAGCCCGATTCGGACTTCGCCGGTGGCTCGAGCTTCATGGAACGCGTGTCGGAGGCCGTCGCCAGCGGGATGGGCACGGTCGGCTTCCTGATCGTCAGCTCCGGGCTCATCGTCGCCTGGGTCCTCGCCAACCACGTCATCCACTTCCTCTCGAACTCGTGGCACGGGCTGCTCAACGGATCGGGATTCGATCCCGCACCGTTCATCCTGCTGAACCTCGTCTTCAGCGCCGTGGCGTTCTACACCGGCGCCCTGGTGATCATCGCCCAGAAGGCCCAGACCCGGACCGACAAGGCCAACGAGGTGGCGGCGGCCAAGCACCGCGAGGAGCTCAACCAGTACCAGACGGACCTGCTGCAGCGGAACACCGATCTCACCGAGCAGATCCACACGCTCGCCGAACAGCTGCAGAAGCTGACCGCCGAGGTGCATCGCGCGACCTGCCGGGGGGACGAGGCGCCGTCCGCTCCCGTCGCATAGGCCGTCGCGCCGGCCACCCGTACCGTTTGCCGCGGTGACCGCCTACCTCAAGCGATTGATCTCCTCGATCGCGGCCTACCAGGTCGCGGACGTGGTCTCGAAGTTCATCGCCGTGCTGCTGCTGCCGGTGTACACGCGCTACATCGATCCCGCCGGGTACGGCGTCGTCGAATTGCTCGGCAACGGCGTGATCCTGATCAGCATCCTGGTGCGGCTCGGGATGATCGAGGCGTTCCTGCGCTACCACTTCGCCGATGCCGACCAGGCCCGGCGGGATGCGCTCGCGCGTCGTGCCGTGGGGTTCCTGTTGATCGCCACGACGCTGGCCGCGGCGCTGCTGGCCGCGTTCGCGGGTCCGCTGTCGAAGGTGGTGCTCAGCCACCGCGATGCCGGCACTTTCCTGGTCGCCGTGCTCGGGCTGTGGGCGTTCACCAATCTCGAGCTCGCCTACGGCCTGCTGCGAGTCGACGAGCGCCTGCGGGCGTACGCCACGGCCTCTCTGATCAACGTGCTCGTCACGATCGGCGCCTCGGTGCTGCTCGTCGTCGTGCTCGGGCAGGGCGGGCGCGGTCTCCTGCTCGGCAATTACGCGACATCGACGCTGGTCCTGTTCGGCCTGTGGTGGACGATGCGGGCGCGGTTGCGCCCCCGCCGCGGCACCGGCGTGCCCGGCGAGCGCCTGGGGGTGCTGCTGCGCTTCGGGCTGCCGACGGTGCCGGCGGAGGCGTCGGTGTACGCGCTCAGCATCGTCGACCGCTACTACATCTACCACCAGCGCAGCCCCGGGCTGGCCGGCCTCTACTCGATCGCGGTCAAGCTCGCCGGCTCGGTCGCGTTCATCGTGCGTGCGTTCCAGTACGCGTGGCCGCCGCTGGCGTACTCGGTCGGCGATGACGCCGAGGCCGCCCGCCTGTACGGTCTCGTGACCACGTACTACCTGATGGTCAGCGGTTGGGTCGTGGCCGGGCTCGCGCTGCTCGGTCGCTGGGTGCTGCGGATACTCGCCACGCACGCATTCTTCGGCGCGTACAAGGCACTCCCCTGGGTCGCGCTCGGGTGGGCGCTGTACGGGCTGTGGGTCGTGTTCCTGGTGATCGCCGGCCGCGCGAAGGTGACCACGCGGAACTTCCCGGCGGCGCTGGCGGGCCTGGTCGCGAACGTGGTCCTGCTGGTGGCGCTGGTCCCGCCGCTGGGGATCGCGGGCGCCGGGATCGCGCTCTGCGGAGCCTACGTCGTGATGATCGGCGTGATGTACCTGCTGACGCGCCGCGCGTTCCCGGTCGCCTTCGAGTGGCGCCGGCTGGCGCAGCTCGTGCTCGTCTTCGGCGGGCTCGCGGTGGCTGGCGAGCTGGTGCTGCCCGCGCACGGCCTGGTCGGGTTCCTCACGCGCGCGGCGGTGTTCGCGGCGCTGGTCCCGGCGCTGCTCGGCACCGGCTTCGCCCACCGCCAGGAGCTCGACCAGGTCCGCCGGCTGTACGCCCGGATCCGGCGCGCGCCCGCCTCGCCCGCCGGGACGATCGGATGAACCGCCCGCCGGTCAGCGTCGTGATGCCGTTCGCGGGCGGCGTCGCGGAGGCGCGAGAGGCGATTGCGGCGCTGCGCGAGCTCGACACGCGCGAGGGCGACCAGCTGATCCTCGCCGACAACTCCGGCTCCGCGCCCGCCGACGAGCGCGTCACGATCATCCGCGCCTCGGGCGAGCGCTCGCCCGCGCACGCCCGCAATCAGGGCGCGGCGCGCGCGCGCAACGAATGGATCCTGTTCCTCGACGCCGACTGCCACGCGCCGAGCGCGCTGCTCGACGCCTACTTCTCCGAGCCGGTGTCCGATCGCGTTGGCGCGCTCGCCGGCGAGGTGGTCGCATCGACCGCGGGGGACACGCTCGCCGAGCGCTACGGCACCAGTCGGAGCTTCCTCAGCCAGCAGGCGCACCTCGCGCACCCCTACCGCCCGCGCGCGGTCGCCGCGAACCTGCTCGTGCGCCGCGAGGCGTTCGAGCAGATCGGCGGCTTCTACGAGGGCGTGCGGGCGGCCGAGGACACCGATTTCACCTGGCGTCTGCAGGAGGCGGGCTGGCAGCTCGAGCTGCGCGCCGGCGCGCACGTCGAGCATCGCTACAGGGCCACGATCCGCGAGCTGCGCCGCCAGTGGCGCGGATACGCGGCCGGGAGGGCCTGGCTCGCGCGCCGTTACGCCGGCTTCGAGCCCGAGCCGGCGCTGCGGCGTGCGCTGACGCGCACCACCCGGCGAGCGTCGCTGCGAGGCCGAGACGGCGCGGTCCGCGGTTCCCCGCATGCGGCCCGCCAGGATGTGGGACGGCTCGAGCGTGGCCGCTTCGCGGCGCTCGACGCATTGCTGGCGGCCGAGGAGCTGGCCGGGTTCGCGCTCTCCAATCGCCCCTCGGGCGGGCGCGCCCGCGTCGACGGGGCCGCTCGGGTCGTGCTCGTCGCCGATCGGTTCCCGGCGGCCGGGGACCCGCTCGTCGATTTCGCGCGGATGCTCCACGGCGCCCGCGTCGAGGCCGTCGCGCGGCCGGATGCGGCCGACCCCGCGGTCGCGCGCGAGCTCGACGTCGAGTACCGCGAGGATGACGGCGCCGCCGCGCGCCTGCTGGCGTTCCTGCGACTGCTGATCCGGCATCCGTTCCGCTGCCTGCTCGATTTCATCCGCCGGGGCCCATCCGATCCGGGCCTCTCGGCGCTGGCGCCGGCCGTCTCGCGCATCGCGCGGACCCGCGATGCTCGCGTCCAGCCCCTCGGCGGCGACGGCGCGCGGCGCACCGCGGTCCGCCTCGCCGCGCTGGCCGGACGGCCGCTCGAGCAGCCGCCGCGCTCCACGCGGCGGCGAGCGCAGCTCCTGCGACGGTCCTGAGCGGTTGCGCGTCCACGTCGTCGATCCCTCGGCCTACACGCGGCCCTACGACCACGCCCTGTGCGCCGCGCTCGGCCGCGCCGGGGCCGATGTATCGCTGTTCACGAGCCGCTTCCCGTACGGGCCGGCGCCGCCCGCCAGCGGGTACGCGGTGCGGGAGCTCTTCTACCGTCGCGCGATCGGTCCCGCGGGGTCGCGACTGCGGCGGGCGAGCAAGCTGGCCGAGCACATCCCGGACATGCTCCGCTACCGGAGCGCGGCGCTCGATGCATCGGTCGTGCACTTCCAGTGGCTAGCGGTCCAGTGGGTCGATTGGATGCTCATGCCCGATCGGCCGCTCGTGTTGACCGCCCACGACCTGCTGCCCCGCGAGCCTCGCCCGGGGCAGGCGCTCGCCCAGCGGCGCCTATACGAGCGCGTCGACGCGGTGATCGCCCACTCCGAGTACGGCCGCGGGCAGCTGACGGACGTGCTGGGACTCGACCCGGCGAAGGTTCACGTCGTCCACCACGGCGCGTTCACGCACCTGCTCGAGCAGCCTTCCGAGCGGCCGCTGCCTCCGGAGCTGGCGCAGGTGTCAGCGCCGGTGGTGCTGTTCTTCGGCCTGCTGCGCCCTTACAAGGGCCTCGAGACGCTGCTGTCCGCGTGGCGCGGCATCGCCGACGCAGAGCTGTGGGTCGTCGGCCGGCCGCGGATGCCGATCGAGGCGCTGCCTCAGTCGCCTGCCGGCGTCCGCTTCGTGCCGCGCTTCGTCTCCGACGAGGAGCTGCCGGCCTACTTCCGCCGCGCCGACGTGGTCGCGCTGCCGTATGTGCGGACCGAGCGACTGGATTTCTCGGGCGTGCTGGCGACCGCCTTGGCGTTCGGCAAGCCGGTCGTCCTCTCCGATGTGGGCAGCTTCGGGGAGGTCGCGGCCACCGGCGCCGGCGTGCTCGTGCCTCCCGGGCACCGCGACGCCCTGCACATGGCCCTGGTCGATCTGCTCGGCGACCAGCCGCTGCGCGAGCGGATGGCGGCGGCCGCGGCCGCCGCGGCCGCCGGACCGTACTCGTGGGACGAGGCGGCCCGGCGGACGCTGGCGGTGTATCAAGCGGTCAGCGCTTCTTGTGCTTGATGATGAAGACGCTGGACGTCGTGTTCTGCTGGACCTGACCCCAGACGTGGCAGGTCGTGCCGTTGTTGAACACGCCGAGGACGCCCGTCGTGTAGTGGGTCGTGCGGAAGAAGAGTGTCCCCGTCGGCGCCAGGTACGAGAAGTTCACGCTGGCTGGGGTCGCCGTCAGGCTCTCACTGACCGTCGACATATTGCCGTCAGCGCCGAATGTGTGGCCTCCGCCACCGAACTCGGTCGAGCCCATCGTGAAGCTCGCACCGGTGGTGGCTGAGGTCGCAGAGATCACGACTCCCGTGCCGTTCGGGCACGTCAGCGTCAGCGTCAGGCCGTTGAAGTTGCTCAGGATCGTCGACGGCGTCCCGGTCGGACACGAGCTGGTCGTACAGGAGCTGTCGATGTTCCCGAATGAGTGACCACCGACGTTCTGAGCATTAGTCGCGTTGGTGGCGTTGGTGGCGTTAGTCGCGTTGGTGGCGTTAGTCGCGTTGGTCGCGTTGGTCGCGTTGGTGGCGTTGGTGGCGTTGGTCGCGCTGGCCACCGCTCCCGACACCTGGCTGCCGTGGATCGTGCCTGTCAGCGACTTCGCCGACGGGACCGTCGGCAGCGATGAGGCCTTGATCTCGGTTCCGGTAACGGTGTGCTTCTTCAGCTTGTTGCCGGGGATCGAGCGGTTCTTGATAGTCGAGCCGTCGATCTGCGTTGTGGCGGCGTACGCGCCGCCACCGAGTGCGGCGAACAGCGCGATCGTCGCGAGCACGGTCGCCGGCTGGATCCGTCGGATCCATTTCATGTCCGGTCCCTCCTCCGTTGAATGTGCGCGAGCGGAAGTGCCCGCGAGCGCTATTCGATCAGGTCCTGCGGACTGTGTGGGGATTCGTTGCTGCACAATCCCCGGCCGTGACCGCGCTCGCGATCATCTTCTGGGTCTGCGCCGGCCTCTTGCTGTACACGCACGGCGCCTATGCGCTGCTGCTCGCGCTGCTCGCGCGGGTGCGGCCACGGGGCCAGGCGTTCACGTCATCCTCGGAGTCGCCGCGGGTCAGCGTCATCGTTCCGGCGTACGCGGAGGAGAACGTGATCGCCGAGCGGATCGCCAACCTGCGCGCGCTCGACTACCCGGCCGAGCTGCTGGAGGTGATCGTCGCGTGCGACGCCTCCCCCGACGCGACGCCGGTCCGCGCTCGCGAGGCTGGAGCCGACGCGGTGCTGGAGCTTCCCCGCGGCGGCAAGATCCGTGCTCAGGACGCGGGCGTCCACCGCGCGAGCGGAGAGATCGTCGCCTTCTCGGACGCGAACGTCACTTGGGAGCGCGACGCGCTCCGGCTGCTGGTGGCGCCATTCGCCGATCCCCGCGTCGGATACGTGTGCGGCGATGTCCGCCTGGTGAACGCCCGCGGCACCAACCAGGAGGGCCTCTACTGGCGCTACGAGATGGCCCTGCGGGCGCTCGAGTCGCGGGTGCGCTCGGTCACCGGCGGCAACGGCGCGATCTACGCGACTCGCCGTGAGGCCTATCTCGTCGTCGACCCGATCATGGGACACGATCTGTCGTTCCCGTTCAAGATGGTCAAGGGCGGCTGGCTCGCGGTGTACGTGCCCGAGGCGCGCGCCAGCGAGAAGATGGTGCCGACGATCGAGGGGGAGTTCGCGCGCAAGCGGCGGATGATGAGCCACACGTGGCCGATCGTCGTGCGCGGCGGGATGCTCTCGCCGCGTGGCTATGACCCGATGTACGCGCTGATGATCGTCTCGCACCGGATCATCCGCTACCTCTCGCCGTTCCTGCACGTGTTGCTGCTCGCGACCAGCATCGCGCTCGTCTCCTCGGGCTGGATCTACGTCGCGGCGCTCGCCCTGCAGGTCCTGGTCCTGGTCGCGGCGCTGGCCGCCCGCGTCGTCCCGGCGCGCCCGTTCCTGATCGCGCGCTACTACGTGCTGACCACGGCCTCGCTCGCCGCGGGCCTGTGGGATTGGCTGACGCGGGGCACGCCACCCGGCTGGGAGCCGGCCGAGGGCACGCGGTGATCAAGCGCGCCATCGATCTGGCGATCGCCTCGATCGGGTCGATTGCCACCGCCCCGCTGATCGCGCTGCTGGCGCTCCTGATCCGCCTCGAGTCGCCGGGCCACCCGATCTACCGCCAGACCCGCGTCGGCCGGAACGGCGCCATCTTCTCGATCTACAAGCTGCGCACGATGGTGCGGGGCGCCGAGTTCACCGGCGCCGGACTGGCGATCCAGGAGGGCGATGACCGGATCACGCGCATCGGCGCCTCCCTGCGCCGCTACTCGCTCGACGAGCTGCCCAACCTCTGGAACGTGCTGCGCGGCGAGATGTCGATCGTCGGCCCTCGGCCCACGATCCCGGTGCAGGTGCAGACCTACACCGAGCGCCAGCGCGGGCGGCTCGCTGTCAAGCCCGGCATCACCGGGTGGGCGCAGGTCAATGGCCGGGCCTCGCTGCCGTGGGCGGAGCGGATCGAGCTCGACATCTGGTACGTCGAGCACCGGTCGGTGGGGCTCGACCTGCGGATCCTGGCGCGCACGGTCACGATGGTGCTCACCGGCCAGGGCCTCTACAAGGGAGAACGCGGCGGATGGCATCCTCCGAGCGCGACGTAGCCGTCCTCTTGACAGGCGTCGGCAAGCGCTACGACATCGTCTCCGCCTTCGCCCAGCACGCGCGGGTGATCGCGGCCGATCCCAATCCGCTCGCGCCGGCGCAGTACGCGGCGGATGTGCGCGTGGCGGTGCCGCGGATCGACGATCCCGAGTACGTGCCGGCGCTAAAGGAGCTGTGCGAGCAGCACGGCGTCGGCGCCGTGGTTCCGCTCACCGACCTCGACATCGAGGTGCTCGCTCTGGCCCGGGCAGCGGGCGAGCTGCCCGCGCTCGTCCCCGATCCGCACATTGCCCGCGCGACGTATGACAAGTACGAGGCCCACCTGCTGCTGGAGCGCCTGGGGCTGCCGTCGCCGCCCACCGTCCTGCCGGGCGAGCCGGTCGCCGGCTACCCGGTGATGGTCAAGCCGCGTCAGGGATCGGGCGCCCGCTCGATCCACCGGGCCGACGACGAGCGCGCGGCGCAGTTCTTCGTCGAGTACGTCAAGGAGCCGACGATGGTCCAGTGGTGCATGGACGGCCCGGAGATCTCGATCGACGCGCTCGCGGACCTCGACGGCCGCTGTTTGAACGCGATCCCTCGGACCATGATCGAGTCGCGCGGGGGGGAGTCGATCAAGGGCACCGTGATCGCGGATCCGGAGTACGTCGAGCTCGGTCGTCGTGTGGTCGAGGCGCTCGGGGTCCGGGGGCCCTGCACGATCCAGGTGTTCCGCGACCGGCAGGTCGGGCTGGGCATCACCGACGTCAACACGCGCTTCGGGGGCGCGTTCCCGGCGCCGATGTACGCCGCGCTTCCGGGCCGCACCTATCCGGAGCTGATCGTGCGGATGGCGCGCGGCGAGCCGGTGGAGCCGCACGTAGGCGAGTTCCGCGACGGCCTGACGTTCACTCGCTACTACTGGCAGCTCGAGCTCGACCCCGCGATGCAGCCCACGGGCCGGGACATCATCGAGCCGCCGGGGCCGCCGCCGCCGCGCTAGCGAGCGACACCGCCGCGCGCCGGCACGGTACCGTCTGTCGGCCACTGCACTACTCCAGGAGGACTCGCTAATGGCAAAACCCCTTCGGTCGCTCGCCGGCCACGTCGTCGCAATCACCGGCGGCGCGCGCGGGATCGGTCGCGCGACCGCGGCGGCGCTGATCACTCAGGGCGCTCGCGTGGCGATCGGCGACATCGACGCCGAGCTCGCGCAGAGCGCGGCCACGGAGCTGCGCGGCGGCACGATCGGGCTGCCACTCGACGTCACGGACCGTTCGAGCTTCGCGTCCTTCCTCGATGAGGTCGAGCGCCAGCTCGGCCCGGTCGACGTGCTGATCAACAACGCCGGGATCATGCCCATCGGCCCGTTCGTCGAGGAGAGCGACGCGACGGCGCAGCGGATGATCGACATCAACCTGCACGGCGTGATCTTCGGCTCCAAGCTCGCACTCGAGCGCTTCCTGCCCCGTGGCCGCGGTCATCTGGTGAACATCGCCTCCTCCGCCGGCAAGGCGGGCTTCCCCGGGGGCGCCACCTACTGCGCGACCAAGCACGCGGTCGTCGGCCTGAGTGAGGCGGTCCGCGCCGAGGTCCGCGACAGCGGCATCGACGTGAGCGTGGTGATGCCCGTGGTCGTCAAGACCGAGCTGGGCTCGGGACTGCCCGAGACGCGAGGCTTCAAGGCGGTGGAGCCCGAGGACGTCGCCAACGCGATCATCGAGGCGCTGCAGACCGGCCGTTTCGACGTGTTCGTGCCGAAGTCGATCGGCGCCCTGTTCCGGGCGCAGGCGCTGGTCCCGCGCCGCGCGATGGAGTTCATCGCCCGCAGGTTGAAGGGCGACCAGGTGCTCGCCAATCCCGACCACGCGGCGCGCGCCGCCTACGAGGCGCGGATGGCGAAGACCATCGGCGGGAACGCGGACACGGGCGTCACGGTTGCGGACGGGAGCGTGACGGCTGCGATACGAACGTCACGTCGCGACCAGGTCGTCGCGGCCGCGGGCGAGGCGACGACCGTCGGCACCCCCAACGGCGGCGCGGCGGGCGCGAACGGCGAGCCGGCGCGCCAGGCTCAGCCCGACCGGGAGACCGTCTGAGCCAGGCTCAGCCGGACCGGGAGACCGTCTGAGCCGGGCTCCTGCGATCAACGTGACACTCGACCGATCGAATTCCTCGAGGTCCACGTTGATCTCGGTGGGCGAGACCAAACGCACACTCGACCGCGCCGGCCGATCCAGTGTGACGTTTCGCTCGCGCCGCCCCGTCTAGTGTGACGTTTCGCTTGCGCCGACGGCGGCCGGCCAACTAGTCAGCCGGCGGCGAGCCAGTCCGCGATCACCCGGCCGATCTCCTCGCCGGCGTCCTCCTGGAGGAAGTGGCTGGCGTCGCCGATGACCTGCGCGACCTCCGTGCCGAGCGCCTCCGCAAACCGCCGGCCCACCTCGAGCGGCAGCACGGGGTCGGAGTCAGCCCACAGCACCAGCTTCGGCCGCGTGTCCCCGCGCAGCGCCTCCAGGACCCGCGCGCCGGCCTGCGCCCCCGGCATCTCCGGCGAGGTCGGCACGAGCAGCGGGAAGGCGCGCGCGCCGGCCTTCGACTCCGCGCTCGGGAACGGCGCGTCGTAGGCCGCGATCACCTCCTGCCCGGGATCCCGCTTGCACGCCCCCCGCACGAGCATCCCCACCGGCAGATCCTCGGTGCGCGCCACGAAGTCGCGGAACGCGATCCAGGCCTCGGTCATCGGCTGATGCCCGGTGAACAGCCCCGTGTCGAGCACCACGATCCGCGAGATCCGCTCCGGATGCTCGGCCGCCAGCCGCAACCCGATCGGGCCGCCCCAGTCGTGCACCACGATCGTCGCGTCGCGCACGTCCAGCTCCTCCAGCAGTGGCGCGATCGCCTCGACGTGCCGGTCGTAGGTGTACCAGTCGAGCTCGATCGGCTTGTCCGAGCGCCCGAATCCCGGCAGGTCGGGCGCGATGCAGCGGTAGCCGGCGTCGCGCACCGGTGGGATCACCTTGCGCCACAAGAACGACCAGGTCGGCTCGCCATGGAAGAACACCACCGGCGGACCGTCGCCTTCGTCGAGGTGGGCGAGCCGGAGCCCGTCGAACTCGCGGAAGCGCGACTGGAACGGGAAGTCTGGAAGGCCTGAGAGCAGCTCGTCGGGGGTGCGGATCGCGTCGGTCATGGCGAAAACCTATTGAAAGCACGCCGCCGGCCGTGCCCAGGACCTCACGGCCCGTTTGCGATCACCTGCGCCGCGTCCGACGCCACGGTGACCTCGATCTCCGAGGAATAGCGCTGCCACGCGATCACGCCCAGCGCCTGGAGGCGGTCGAGCATCGCCTGAAAGGCCGCGGCCTGCGAGCGCCGGACGTAACGACGCGCGATCGTGAACGACCACCCGGCCGCGGCCGGCGGGTCGCTGACGCCGAGCTGCTGCTGGTAGCGCACGTCGTCGACGGCGCTGCTGAGCGTCAGCGGGACGACGCCGCCCGACAGCGCGCGCACGCGCGCCGCGAGCTCGAGGAGCAGGTCGAGCGCGGGCGCCCGCAGCCCTCTGTACAGCGCCGGCTTCGCGCCCACGAACCGCGCCAGCGAGCCGATCCCCGGGTCGTAGCGCAGCCCGAGCGAGGAGGGGTTCGACGGCAGCGGCACCACGACGCCCGCGGCGTATGCGCGATCGAGCGCGCCCGGATCGGCGAAGGCGGGCGTGCTCGAGGGCGGGTGCAGCACCTCCGCATTGGAATCGACCGCGGTCTGAATTGCGTTGAGGTGCTCCAGCGCGGGGCGATCGCCTCGGTAGAGCCGCATCACCGCGACCGCGCCGAGAACCCGCCAGTAGTACAGCCACGAGTCATCACCGAAGCCCGACAGCAGCTGGTAGGCGGCGGGGTGATGGTCGGGCGCGCTGTCGAAGAACAGCTGCACGTACGGGACCGCGCTCCCGCCGTCGTAGGCGGCGAGGACCTGCTGCAGGTTGCCGATCCCCATGTGGTAGGAGACGACCGCCAGATCGGAGCGGCCCAGGCGCCCGCGCGCCAGCTCCAGGTAGCGCACGGTCCCCGCCAGCGCCTTGCGCGGGTCGAAGCGGTCATCGACGCGGGCCCGCTGCGCCTCGAGCCGCGCGGCGCGCGCGTTCTGCCCGTGCGCCTGCGCGATGTCGATCTGCCCGGTCAGCGCGCGGCTGCGCGCGAGGTCGATATGCATCCCGAGCAGCGACTGGCCCGTTGACGCGACGATCTGCGTCAGCCCCGAGGCGTTGACCGGATCGCCGCCCACGATCGCGTTCGGGTCCCCTGCGCTCTCCACGAACACGATCCCCTCGAGCACGTCCGGGTCAACCGAGGTTCCCGCGGCGGCACGGTCGATCAGCGGCCGGAAGGCCGCAACGCGTGCGGCCGTCGCGATCGCGCCGCCCGGGCTCTTGCTGAACAGCACGTGGGCTTCGCCGGCCGTCGCGCGCGCGACGAAGGCGCTCGCCCGATCGGCCCGGTAGGCGAACGGGTCGGCCGTGCTGGGGACGCGCCCGATCCCGGGCAGCGGCAGCGGCGGCGGTGGTGGCGAGCCGCCCCGCGACACGGCCACGATCACGGCGACGGCGAGGATCAGGGCGCCGACCAGCACCGCGAGGCGCCCCGGCCGGCGAGGCCGCCGGGCGGTCAGGACCGGTAGACGAGACGTAGTCCGCTACACGCGGCCCGCTGCGCCGCGGTCTTCGCCGAGTCGACGTGACTCGTGAACACGACCCATCCGTTCGAGAGCGGGTAGATGTTGATCAGCGGGTGCGGGTGCTTGTGGAACGAGGGCGGGAACACGTACAGGATTCCGGTCTTCACGCCCATGTACCAGGCGAGGACGCTCTGGTACTCGATCGGGATGTTCGGCTGGCCGCAGGCGAGCATGCGATGCGCGCCGAGCCTCTGGACGACGACCGACAGACGGCCGATCTGGCGCGTGCGCGCGCGCTCGGCCGTGAGGTCGCGCTTCTCGAGGTGCAGCTGATTGCGGGCCGTGGGAGCCATCGAGCCGGCGAAAACGGCGACCACGACCACCGCTCCCCACGCGCCGATCTTCCCGGCCAGCGCGGGTCCGACGCGCAGGGCCTGCAAGCGGCCGGCGAGTGCCGAGAGCAGCGGCGGGAGCTCGAGGATCACGGTGCCGATGAACACCCCGGCGAGCACGCAGATGACGGCGGCCGACTCGAACATGTAGCGCGGGACCGCCGGGAAGCCGTGCAGCGCGAAGCCGATCTCGATCAGCAGCCACAGCAGCGCGCCCGCGGTGAGCACGAGGATGGCCCGGCGGTGCCTGTAGATCGAGAGCGCGACGGTGATCAGGGCGGCGATCCACACGGGGTTTGCGACGAGCTGGTGGAAGCGGCTGATCGTGCCGGTCACCTTGTTGCCGTGGATCGCGCGCGGGGAGTTCTCGGCGATGTTGCCGGCCGTCAACAGGCTCTTGGAGGTGATCCCCGGAATCCCGAACCAGAGGAACGCGAGCAGGAAGAGCGAGGCATAGAGCCATCGCCGGTACTCGGGCTGGGCGCGCCACAGCCAGATGCCGGCGAGCCCGTAGAACGGCCACACCTCGGGGCGCCCGAGCGACCCGAGCCACCACAGCCAGAAGGCCAGCCGGTGCCTGCCGCTCAGGTGGAGGTCGATCGCCGCCAGGCAGATCGCCACGATCATCGTGTCGGACTCGGCGCTGAGCAGGTAGTGCGTGTACGTGTAGCCCAGCGGATCGTGCATCAGGAAGACCAGGAGCGCGGCGCACAGGCCGGCGGCGTAGGCGGCATACCGCCGCGCCGGATCGGCCCCGGTCAGGCGGAACGCGATCCGCCACGCGAACACCGGCGCGCTCAGCGAGATCGCGACCGAGGTCACCATCCACAGCCAGAGCGCGTAGTGGCCGACGACCGCGAACGGCACCGTGAACAGGAAGGGCAGCGGCTTCCACGAGGGCGCGCCGTTGGTGTCCAGGCCGAGATGGATCGTCAGCTTGCCCCACACCAACCAGCCGTAAGGGTCATAGCCGGGGCGGGCGCGGGCCCACAGCACCACCACCAAGGCGATCAGCAGCAGCGCGATCGCGCCGGTGACCCACGGGTAGCGGGTGGCGAGCTCGAGCGGCGAGGGACGGCGCTCGACGGGTGAGCGCGACGTCGTCTCGGGAACCTCGAGAGGCGGTGCTTCGATGGTTTGCTGGGACACTTGAACGCGGGCGGTAGGATGACCGCGACACGGCTCGCGGCAGCCGCGCAGGCCGCCCGGAAAGTAGCAGCCGACGCGGAGACAGCGCCGCAATGTAGCCGCGCGACCTAAGGTTCGCGTAACCTCGGGGCGCGGACGGCCTACTTCCGTAGGGCCTGTCGGCTATCCTCGTGCGCTTCGAGGCGAGCTTGGCCCACTGTCAGCCGCTGCCGGGCCGCTCGTAGGCCGCGACCGCTGAACTACCCCCACCTATTGAAGGCACTGGAGCATCCCGTATGCAGATCTTGGTTCTAGGAGGCGACGGCTACCTCGGCTGGCCGACTGCGCTGCACCTGTCCGCGCTCGGCCACGAAGTCGCGGTCAACGACAACTTCGCCCGCCGCGGCTACGACGTGGAGATGGGTGTCGAGAGCCTGGTGCCGATCGCGACGCTCGAGGAGCGCCTCGCCGCCTGGACCGAGGTCAGCGGCAAGACGATCAAGTCCTACGTGGGCGACCTGTGCGACGCGGCCTTCGTGCACCAGATGGTCGCCGACTTCCGGCCCGAGACGATCGTGCACTTCGGCGAGCAGCGCGCCGCGCCCTACTCGATGATCGACCAGGCGCACGCTGTCTACACGCAGACCAACAACGTCGTCGGCAACCTCAACGTGATGTACGCGATCGCCGACATCGATCGCGACATTCACCTCGTCAAGCTGGGGACGATGGGCGAATACGGGCAGCCCAACATCGACATCGAAGAGGGCTGGATCGAGATCGAGCACAAAGGCCGCAAGGACCGGATGATCTACCCGAAGCGCCCCGGTTCGTTCTACCACCTCTCGAAGGTCCACGACAGCCACAACATCGAGTTCGGGTGTCGCATCTGGGGATTGCGCGCGACCGATCTCAACCAGGGCGTCGTCTACGGTGCGGACACCGAGCAGACCAAGCTCGACCCGCGGCTGTGGACGCGCTTCGACTACGACGGCGTGTTCGGCACGGTGCTGAACCGGATGGTGATCCAGGCCGTGCTCGGGCATCCGCTGACGGTCTACGGCGCCGGCTCCCAGACGCGGGGGCTGATCAACATCGTCGACACCGTCGAGTGCATCCGGCTGGCCTCTGAGACGCCCGCTGACCGCGGTGAGTTCCGGGTGTTCAACCAGATGACCGAGACGATGTCGATCAACGAGATCGCGCAGACGATCGCCAGCGAGTATCCGCGGTGGTCCGCCTCCAACGGGACCGGCGTCTCGGTCGAGCACGTCGAGAATCCGCGCGTGGAGTCCTACGACCACTACTACAAGGTCGTCCACACCGCGCTCGAGGGTCTGGGGCTGAAGCCGACGCTGCTCTCGACGACGCTGATCGATCATCTCTTCGACGTCGTCGATCGCCACCGGGATCGCGTCGATCTCTCGGCGATCATGCCGACCGTCCGCTGGGACACGACCAGCAGCGAGCTTCCGCGGACCGCGAGCGCGCTCGCGCAGACGTGAGCGCGGCCGTACCCGAGAACCTCGCGGGCCGCCGGATCCTCGTGACCGGCGGCTCGGGCTTCATCGGCCGCCACGTGGTCTCGGAGCTCACGCGCGACGGCGCCGACGTCCGCGTGATCGACCTGCAGCCCCACCCGGACCCGAGCGTCGAGGTCGTGATCGGCGACATCGCCGATCCGGCAGCGCTGCTGGAGGCGTTCGACGGCGGCTTTCAGTCGGTCGTGCACCTCGCCGCCGTGACCTCGGTGCTCCGGTCGGTCGAGCAGCCGAAGCAGACCTTCCGCACCAACGTCGAGGGCACCGCGCTCTTGCTCGAGGCCGCCCGCGAGGCCGGGGTGCGGTCCCTCGCATTCACGTCGACGAACGCCGTGACCGGCCCGATGGACGCTCCGGCGATCACGGAGGCCGCGACGCTCAAGCCGCTGACCCCGTACGGCGCCACCAAGGCCGCCGGCGAGATGCTGATGTCCGCCTATACCGCCTCCTACGGCGTGCGCTGCGCCTGCCTGCGGCTGACGAACGTCTATGGCCCCGGCATGCAGGCGAAAGACAGCATCGTCGCGCGCCTGATGCGCGCGATCAGGCTCGGCAACACGTTCGAGATCTACGGCGACGGCCGCCAGGTCCGCGACTACGTCCACGCCCTCGACGTCGTCGCAGCGGTGCGCCTCGCGCTCACCGACGATGGCTGGACGGGCCCGGTCGTGATCGGCGCCGGCCGCTCGCTCTCGGTGCTCGAGGTGGTCGACGCCGTCCGTGCCGTGACCGGGGCGGAGCTGTCGGTGACCCACGGAGCGGCGCGCCCCGGCGAGATGCCGGCGGTGGTCGTCGACCCAAGCCGCGCTCACGCCGCCGGCTGGTCGCCGCGATATGGCTTCGAGGAGGGCCTGGCGGGGGTCTGGGAGGAATGGTCGCGGATCGATCTGGATGCCGTCAGCGCCGGCGTCGGCGCGGTCGGCGCGGTCGGGAGCCCCCGGTGAACCTCGCGCCGCCCAAGCCGTTCGCAATCGATGCGGAGCTGTCGGCGCTCGATCCGCTCGAGCGTGACGCGGCGGCCGCGTTCCTCGCGGCCCATCCGCCCCGCACGGGCGCGCCGCTCGCGATCGTGATTCCGGCCTACAACGAGGAGCCGACGGTCGCCGAGGTGATCAGGGAGATCCCGCGCGAGGTGGCGGGGATGCCCGCCGAGGTGATCGTCGTCGTCGACGGCGCCAAGGACGCGACCGCTGAGCAGGCCGCGGGTGCCGGCGCCCTCGTGTGCGACGTGCAGGTCAACCGCGGACAGGGTGCGGCCCTGCGGCTCGGCTACTGGCTGGCGCGAGCGCGCGGCGCGCAGGTGATCGCGACGATCGACGCCGACGGTCAGTACGAGCCCGAGGAGATCGCCCGGGTCATCCAGCCGATCCTCGACGGACGCGCCGACTTCGTCTCGGGCTCGCGGCGCCTCGGCGCGGAGCTGACGACCGACCGCGTGCGGCATCTCGGCGTGATCGTGTTCGGGCTGATCTTCAGCGCGATGGTCCGCTCCAAGGTGACCGACCCCGCCTGCGGCCTGCGCGCGATGACCCCGGAGCTGACCGAGGCGGTGATCCTCGAGCAGCCGCAGTACCAGGCTTCAGAGCTGATGATCAGCGCCGCGAAGCACGGCTTCCGCCTGGCCGAGGTCCCGACCACGATGCGCGACCGGCCCGCCGGTCACACCAAGAAGGACGGCAACCTGCGCTACGGCGTGCGGTTCGCGCGCGCCGCGGTCCACACCTGGTGGCGGGACCGCAGGGCTGCCCGGATCCGGCTGCGGCCGGAGAAGATCCAGCGCTCGTAGAGGAAGAAGCGCGCCGCGTAGAGCAGCGCGAGCACCCCGAAGTAGGTGCCCGTCACCAGCAGCACGCGGATCCCGTGCCCGGCGGGAATGCTCTGCACGTGCCGGTGCGTCCATGCCGTCGCCAGCGAGAGCAGCACCAGGGTCGAGGCCGAGACCACGACGTAGGCGAAGATCTCCCGGCCGAACGCGACCTGTCCCTCGACCTTCCAGGTCCAGCGGCGGTTCATCGTCCAGTTCGGGATCGCTCCGGCGAAGAACGCGCAGATCGAGCACGCCGTCGTGGAGGCGCCGAGCACGTACAGGATCGGGAAGACGACGGCGCTCGTCCCGGCCGCGACGAGTGAGGAGATCGCGAACCGAGCGATACGCCGCTCGGTCACAAAACGACGCGCGAAGTCGTAGCTCCGAACGAGCATCGTCGGAGATGTTACTCGGTGGGTCCCGCCGACGTGCCGAGTAGGTTCTGAGCGTGCGCGTCCAGACCGCATCGATGCCGGTCCAGCTCGACGACGATCTGATCGTCGAGGGCGACAACGCGTCGGTGCTGGAGCGCCTGCCGTCGGGCTGTTTCGACCTGGTCTACATGGATCCACCGTTCAACACCGGGCGGGCGCAGGCGCGCCGCACGCTCGCGATGACCGCCGACGAGGGCGGGGAGCGGATCGGCTTCGGAGGGCGGCGATACCGATCGCGGCTGCTGCGGAGCCTCGCCTACGAGGACGCCTATGGCGACTACCTCTCGTTCCTCGAGCCGCGGTTGGCGCGCGCACGCGAGCTGCTCGCGCCGCACGGCACCCTGTACTTCCACATCGACTACCGCGAGGCTCACTACTGCAAGCTGCTGCTCGACGAGATCTTCGGCCGCGATGCGTTCCTCAACGAGCTGATCTGGGCCTACGACTACGGCGCCAAGCCGCGGCGTCGCTGGCCCGCCAAGCACGACACGATCCTCGTCTACGTGCGTACGCCGGGCGGGCATCACTACGACGCCGACGCGGTCGAGCGCGAGCCGTACATGGCGCCGGGGCTGGTGTCGGCCGAGAAGGCCGCGCGCGGCAAGCGGCCGACCGATGTCTGGTTCCACACGATCGTGCCGACGAATGGCCGCGAGAAGACCGGCTATCCGACCCAGAAGCCCGAGGGCGTGCTGCGCCGGATCGTCTCCGCGTCCTCGCGCCCGGGTGCGTGGTGCCTCGATCCGTTCGCGGGATCGGGCACGCTCGGAGCCGTCTGCCGGGCGCTCGACCGGCGCTTCGTGCTGATCGACGAGAACCCGGTGGCGGTCGAGGTGATGCGCCGCCGGCTGGACGACCGCAGCCCGACGGCATCGAGCGCCGCGTAGCTGGGTAGAGATTCCTCGAAGCCACGATCCCAGGAGGAATCGATGTCGGCAATCTCGACGGTTCTCGGAAAGAAGGCTGTGAAGGCGACCGCCCGCCACTCGGTGCGCGGCGTCAGGTCCAAGGCGCAGCGCCAGCCAATGCGCAGCGCGAGCCTGCTCACAGCGGGCGGCGTGGTCGGACTCACCGCCGGCTTCCTCGCCGGCCGCAAGACCAGCCAGTCCGACTAGTTCTCGCGTACGAGCGGCACGAACCGCACCGCTTCGAGCGTCTCCCGCTCGAAGCCCGCATCCGTGCGGCGAACCAGCGTCAGGTGCTGGTTGGCATCGCCGACCGGCGCGACCAGCCGGCCGCCGGTCACCAGCTGCTCCAGGAGCGCCGCGGGCGGCAGTTCCCGAAGCGCCGCCGCGACGTTGATCGCGTCGTAGGGGCCGTGCTCGGGCAGGCCCGCCCAGCCGTCGGCGACGATGCAGGTGACGTTGTCGATGCCCAGGCGCGACAACGCCCCGTCGGCGCGCTCGCTCAGCTCTGGGTAGCGCTCGATGCTCCACACCTCGGCCGCGAGCAGGCTGAGCAGCGCCGCGTGGTAACCGGAGCCGGTGCCGATGTCGAGCACGCGATCGGACGGGCGCAACTCGAGCAGTTCGAGCATGCGCGCCACGACCAGCGGCTGCGAGATCGTCTGGCCGCAATCGATCGGCAGGGCGATGTTCTCGTAGGCGCGTCGGCGCTCTTGCTCGGGCACGAAGCGCTCGCGCGGAATCGACGCGATCGCCGCCAGCACCCGCTCGTTGAGGATCGCCCCCCGCAGTCCCTGCGCCAGCGCCGAAGCCTCGGTCATCGCCGCCCGGGCTGCCTCACTCGGCGGTCGGGATGAACCTGTTCAGTGCGTCGATGTAAGCGCGAAGCTCGTCGCGGTTCAGCGACGGGACCCGGAAGCTCGCCTCGCCCTCGTCGGTCCGGACCACCAGCCGCGTCTCGTTCCCGCGGCGCAGCCGGGTGCGAGTGTCGGGGACCTCGAGCATTCGCACCTCATCCCAGGGCAATCGGCCGATGCTCTTCTCTTCGCGGATGATGTCCAGGCCCTGGGGTGTGAACATCAGCTCGATGTCGGCGGCCGATGCCTCCAGATTGGCGATCCCGTGCAGGTGCACGGCCGCCAGCCGAACCTCGTCGAGCGGCTCGGCGAACGGCTCCGCGACCGCGACGGCGGGCGCCAGCGTCTCCTCCGCTTCGGGCTCGGGCGGGGCGTCCGGCTCCTGGATCGGGCCGAGCTTCGCGAGCGCCTCCTCGTAGGACGGCGCCCCGAGCAGAATCTGCGCGCGCTCGACCGCGGGGTGGTTGATCGCCTCGCCGAGACCGATCCCCAGGTCCTCGGCGGCGACGGCCGCAAGCGCCCGGCGCCACTGCAGCCCGTCCGCGCGGTCCGCGGCCTCCTGGATGAGCGCGTCGAGCTGGGCGGGCTCGAGCTGGAGCACATCCGCCTGGGCGCTTGCCGCCTCCTCGAACGCGGGACGCAGTCGCGCCACCAGCGCCTCGCGTCCCCGGCTGGCGATACGGCGAGCTGTCTCCTCGATCGTCGTCATGACATCAGCTGGCCGGGCACGATATCCGCAGCTCTCAGCAGCTGGTAGCGCCCGTCGACGTATGAGTCATTGGCCCGGGGAAGGTCCCGCAGCGGCGCGGCAGTGGGTGCTGATTCGCACATTGCGCTGAAAATAGCGGCTGGCCGACGGCGAGCGACCCAGCCGCCGTTGCCGTCTCGTTGCGGCGAGTAGTCTCCGCACCCGCCTTGGCTCTTCGGTCGACACGCATCGCGGCGCTGGGCGCGACCGCGGCGCTCGCCGTGGCGGGGGCTGGGCTGGCGGGCATCGTCGGCGCCGGCTCGAGCGCGCGCGGCGCGCCGGCCTCGTCCGCGTCGGCCGCGTCCTCGCCCGATCCGGCGGGTCGGCTCGGGGGGATCCACAAGATCCGCCACGTCGTGATCATCATGCAGGAGAACCGCTCGTTCGACTCCTACTTCGGGACCTATCCCGGAGCCGATGGGATCCCGATGCGGCACGGAGTGCCGACCGTTTGCAACGTCGACCCGCAGACCGGGGTCTGCGTCCGCCCGTATCACGACTCGAGCGACGTCAATGCAGGCGGCCTGCACGAGTTCGTCGCGGCCCAGGCCGACATCGACGGCGGCCGCATGGACGGGTTCATCCGCGAGGCCCGAGTCGGTGACAAGGGGTGCCTGGACACGAGGAACCCCATCTGCCGCGGGAGCGCCAAGCCCGACGCGATGGGTTACCACACGGCGCACGAGATCCCCAACTACTGGTCTTACGCGAAGCACTTCGTGCTCCAGGACCACATGTTCGCCAGCGTCAACTCGTGGAGCCTCCCCGCGCACCTCTACATGGTCTCGGAGTGGTCGGCTCGTTGCGCGAGCGCCAAGCCCTCCAGCTGCACCACCAGCATCGAGCTGCCCGCGCTGCCGCCCGATTTCACCTCACCGCCGAGCTACCGGCCCGCCGGCGGTCATCCCGACTACGCGTGGACCGATCTCACCTACCTGCTCTACCACCATCACGTCAGCTGGCGCTACTACGTCACGCCGGGAACGGAGCCGGACTGCTTCAGCGATGTCGCGCTGACGTGCAACCCGGTCGCGCAGACGCCGAAGACGCCGGGAATCTGGAACCCGCTGCCGTACTTCGAAACCGTCCATCAGGACCATCAGCTGGGGAACATCCAGCCGATCGCGCGGTTCTTCGAGACCGTCAAGCGCGGCGATCTGCCGGCGGTGACCTGGATCGTCCCGAGCCAGACCGTCTCCGAGCATCCGCCGGCGCGAGTCAGCGCCGGCCAGGCGTACGTCACCGGCCTGATCGACGCGATCATGCGCAGCCCCGACTGGGACAGCACGGCGATCTTCCTCTCCTGGGATGACTGGGGCGGGTTCTACGACCACGTTCCTCCGCCCCGCGTGGACGCGAGCGGATACGGGATCCGCGTCCCCGGGCTGCTGATCAGCCCGTACGCCCGGCGCGGCCACATCGACCACCAGATCCTCAGCCACGACGCCTACGTGAAGTTCATCGAGGACGACTTCCTCGGCGGCCGGCGCCTGGACCCGCGCACCGACGGGCGGCCGGACCCGCGACCCGACGTCCGCGAGAACGCGCGCGCGCTCGGCGACCTCCTGCGGGACTTCGACTTCTCCCAGCGGCCGCTGCCGCCCCTGATCCTCCCGCCTCATCCCCGGCACTAGTCCAGGTCGTCGCTGCCCGCCCACTTGTCGACGAACTCCTCGGCGCTGAGGCCGGCGAGGTCCGCGCGAAGCTCGCGCAGCAGCCTTGCGCCATCCCGCGGGTGCATGTTCCAGAAGAACACGACCTCGCCGTCGTCGACCGAGACGATCTCGATTCGATCGACCCGATGCGGGTCGGCCAGGAACGCGGGCTCGAGCCCCTCGCGCGAGACGATCAGGTGAAACGCGCGATTGGCCTTCACGCCGCCGGCCCCAGCGCGCGCGCCGCTAGCTCCACGCCGGCGTCTCCCTCGAACACCTCGCCCGCCCATCCGATCGCGGGCAGCGAGCGCACGCCGGTGCGCAGAGCGCGATCGGTGGCATCGAGCAGGGCATCGCGGACCGAGCGCAGCGCGATGCCCTTCAGCAGCGCGGTCGGATGCATCTCGCACGCCGCGGCCGCGATCAGCACCGTGTCCTCCTCGCCCAGATCGCGTCCACCCGCGAACACCTGGCGGAAGGCGGCGAGCGAGAACGCCACGCCCCGTCCCACGCGCTTGGCATAGGTCGCCGCGAGCATCGCAGTCGTCGTCTCGGGAGGCCATCGCTGCGGCCATCGAACGGGCTGAAGCCCGCGCTCGCTCGCGAGCCGCTCCACCTGCCCGCGGTCCAGCGCGCCGCGGCTCTCGAAGCATCCGCCGTCCACGGGCTCCCACTCGGGCACGATCGGGAGCGCGGTCATGATCCGTTCCGCCACCAGGTAGCAGATGGGGTCGCCGAGGTCGTAGTAGAAGAGCGGTTGACCGTCGGCGCTCGTCAACCGTGGATCAGCCAGCCGTCCGCGGCGCGGGCCGCCTCCATCACCGCCTCGGAGAGCGTGGGATGGCCATGGATCGCGCGGGCAACCTCGGGATAGCCACCTTCCAGGAAGCGGACGTTGACGAGCTCCTGGATCAGCTCCGTAGCCCGCATGCCGACGATGTGGCCGCCGAGCATCTCTCCGTACTTCTTCTCGCCGACGATCTTGATCATGCCGTTGCGGTCGCCATAGACCGTGCCGGCGCCGACGGCGCCGTACTGCACCTTGCCGACGACGACGTCGTGGCCCTGCTCGCGGGCTTGCGCCTCGGTCAGCCCGAAGCTCCCGACGTTGGGCGTGCAGAACGTAGCCCGCGGGATGTCTAGGTACTCGATCGGATGGGTCTCCTTGCCCGCCGCGTCTTCCACCGCGATGATGCCCTCGTCCGATGCCTTGTGCGCGAGCGCGGGCCCGTGCACGAGATCCCCGATCGCGTAGACGCCGTCGGCGCTCGTCCGCATCGCGCCGTCGACTTCGATCAGCCCGCCCTCGCCGAGCTTGACGCCGGCCTGCTCGAGCCCGAGCGCTTGGACGTCGGGCGATCGCCCCGCGGCGATCACCAACCAGTCGAACTCGCCGCTCCGCTCGCCGTAGGAGCACTTCACGCTGGTCTTGCCCGGTTGGACGTTCTCGACGAGCGTGTTGGTGTGGATTTCCATGCCCTGGCGTTTCAGGCCCCGCTCGGCGACCTTCGAGATGTCCGCGTCCTCGGTCGGCAGGACGCGATCGAGCGCCTCGAACAGAAGCACCTGCACGCCCAGCCGCGCGTAGGCGGAAGCGATCTCCGCGCCCGACGCGCCGGCGCCGATGACCGCCATCGAGCTGGGCAGCTCCTCGAGCGCCCACGCCTCCTCGGTGCCGATCACGCGCCCACCGAACTCGGTCCCGGGAATCGGCTTCTTGACCGATCCGGTGGCCAGCACGATCGCCTTGGCGGCGATCTCGTGCGTGCCGACGCTGACCGCGCCCTTGCCGAGCAGCCGCCCCTCGCCTTCGATCAGCTCGATCCCGTTCTTCTTGAACAGGCCCGACACGCCACCCGTGAGCGTCGAGATCACCTTCTCGCGCCGGGCCATGATCCCCGGGTAGTCGATCGACGGCTCGGCCACGGTGATGCCGAACTCGCCCGCCTCGCGGACTTCGCTGAGCACGTCCGCGCTGCGCAGCACGGCCTTCGCGGGTATGCACGCGTAGTTCAGGCAGCGACCGCCGACGCGGTCCTTCTCGACCACCGCCGTCTTCATCCCGAGCTGCGCCGCACGGATCGCCGCCACATAACCGCCCGGGCCCGAGCCGATCACGACGCAGTCATACGACGATTCAGCCATCGGCTCGGAGCCTATAAGACCCTCACGGCCCGGGGTTGCTCAGCGCCCGGGGTACTGCGGCATCTGGATCCGGCTGAGCACGCGGACCAGCTTCCAGAACAGGAAGCCCGCGCCGAGGATGATCACCGGCGGCACGACGAAGCCGAGGACGTTGCTCGCCTCGGTCATCAGCAGCGCGAACAGCGTCGCGATGATCGCGAGCAGTGCCATGAACCCCAGCACCGCCCAGTAGCGCAGCCGCCACAGGCCCGCCGCGCACGCGATCATCAGCAACGAGAAGATGATGATTCCGCCGGCGGCGGGGTGCTTGCCCGCGATCGTGGCGCCCGTGGCGAACGCGATCAGATTGCCGACGCCCGCCAGCGCAGCGAGCGCCGCGCTCACGGTCAAGGGCCACGGACGCTCGCCGGGAGTCAGCGGCTCGAGCGTGGCGCGCACCGCGGCGTTGCGCTGCTCGGCGCGTGCATAGGCCTTCGTCGCCGGTGGCGTGCCGCGCGGCGGCTCGGCGCTTCGTTGGGGAGGCGCGGCCGGCCTCGGTCTCGGCTGCTTGCCGCGGTGCCCGCGCTTGCGGCTACGTTGCGCCAACTGGCTCTCCCAGCGCCGACTTGAGCGCCGACGCCGCGCGCTCGGGATCGTCGGCGTCGGTCAGTGCGCGAACCACCGCCACCCGCTGCGCGCCGGCCTCGCGAACGTCTACCGCGTTCGCCGCGGTGATGCCGCCGATCGCGAAGAACGGGACCCGGGCGTGCGCGGCGGCGTAGCGCACCAGCTCGGTCCCGACCGCGGCCCGCCCCGGCTTGGTGGGCGTCGCGTGCACGGGTCCGACGCCGATGTAGTCGACGCCGCGCGCGGCGTCGATCTGCGCCGGGGTGTGGGTGGATAGACCCACCAGCCGGTCCGCCCCGACGGCCTTCCGCGCTTGTGCGACGGACGCGTCGTCCTGCCCGACGTGGACGCCGTCCGCGCCCGCTTCGAGGGCCAGGTCGGGACGGTCGTTGAGGATGAACAGGGCGCCGTGCTCGGCGCAGAGCGCGCCGAAGCGGCGCGCGGCGGCGAGGATCTCCTCGTCGGCGGCGTCCTTGCAGCGCAGCTGAACGATGTCGACGCCGCCGCGTAGCGCGGCCCGCAGGAACTCGTCCCCGCGCGCGCCGCTGACCAGGTACAGGCGCGCCTGCCGGAGCCGTTCTCGGCGATCGTCCACGCTCCAAGTCTGGCAGGAGCGCGGCGCTAGCATTGCAGGTGAACGGGAGCCCCTCGGGCTGAGAGGGCGGAGCAGATCAAGCCTTCCGCCGACCGTCTGAACCTGACCCGGGTAATGCCGGCGCAGGGAGTGAATGTGCAAGCCACCACCAGATCATTCGATGTAGCTGTTGTCGGCGGCGGCGTGATCGGCCTCGCGGTCGCGTGGCGCGCCGCGCAGCGCGGCCTGCGCGTGGTCGTGCTCGAGCGCGGCGAGCCTGGACACGGGACCTCGCGCGTCGCGGCCGGCATGATCGCGCCGATCAGCGAGGCGCGCTCGCGCGAGCAACCGCTGCTGGAGCTGGGGCTCGCCAGTGCTCGCGCCTACCCCGCGTTCGTGGAGGAGCTGATCGAGTGCTCCGGGCGCGACCCCGGATACCTTGCCTGCGGCACGCTGGCCGCCGCCCGGGACCGAGACGAGGCCGCCGGGCTGGAGCGCGAGCTGGCGCTGCGCGAGAGCCTCGGCCTGCCGGTCCGGCGGATTCGCGCGAGCGAGGCGCGCCGGCTCGAGCCGGCGCTGGCGCCGGCGCTGCGGCTGGCGCTCGACGTGCCAGACGATCACGCGATCGATCCGCGCAAGCTCGCAGCGGCGCTTGTGGTCGCCGCGGAGCGCGCCGGCGCGACGGTGCGCGCGGGCGTCGAGGTCGAGTCGATCGTGATCGAGGACGACCGGGCCTGCGGCGTGATGCTGGCGGGTGGCGAGCGCATGGCGGTCGGTGCGGTCGTCGTTGCCGCGGGAGTGTGGTCGGCGGCCCTCCGCGGTCTGCCCGAGGAGGCGCGCGTTCCGGTCCGCCCGGTCAAGGGGCAGATCATCCGGCTGCGCGATCCGGCGGGTCCCGGCCTGGTCACGCGCGCGCTGCGGATGTACGGCGTGGGATACGTCGTGCCGCGCGGTGACGGGCGCTACGTGCTCGGCGCGACGATGGAGGAGCGGGGCTTCGACACGACCGTGACGGCAGGCCCGCTGTTCGAGCTGCTGCGCGACGCGATCGAGCTGCTTCCGGGCCTGTCGGAGCTGGTGATCGACGAGCTCAGCGCGGGGCTGCGGCCGGGCACGCCCGACAACGCGCCGATCATCGGGCCTGGCGCGATCGACGGGCTGTGGTGGGCGACCGGGCACTTCCGCCATGGCGTGCTGCTGACGCCGATCACGGCCTCGCTGGTGGCGACGATGCTGGCCGGCGAGGAGGCTCCGGCGCTCGCCGAGGCGTTCGCGCCGGCGCGCTTCGCCACGACGGGCGCCGCGGTATGAGCATGCGCGTCACCGTCAACGGGGAGCTCCGCGAGCTGCCGGCGGGCGCGACGGTGGCGAGCGTCGTCGAGCGCTTCTGCGCCATTCCTGAGGGGCGCGGCGTCGCGGTCGCCGTGGCGGGCGAGGTCGTGCCCCGAACCGCATGGGCGCGCACGCTCCTGCGCGACGGCGTCCAGGTGGAGGTCCTCGGCGCGGTTCAGGGAGGATGACGGTCGGTGTCCGCTGAGCCACTCGTGATCGCCGGCCGGGAGTTCCGCTCGCGCCTGCTGCTCGGGACCGGAGGCTTCGACAACCACGACGTGCTCGCGGAGGCCCTGACGGCATCGGGCGCCGAGCTGTGTACGGTTGCGCTGCGCCGGCTCGATCCGGCGGCGCGCGGCTCCATCCTCGACGTGCTGCACGGCGCGGGCGTCGAGATCCTCCCGAACACGGCCGGCTGCTTCACCGCGCGCGACGCGATCATGACCGCCCAGCTCGCGCGCGAGGCGTTCGAGACCGATTGGGTGAAGCTCGAGGTGATCGGCGATGACCGCACGCTGCTGCCGGACGCGGTCGAGCTGGTCGCCGCGGCGGAGGAGCTCGTCGACGACGGGTTCGTCGTGCTGCCCTACACGACCGACGACCCGGTGCTGGCGCGCCGGCTCGAGGACATCGGCTGTGCCGCCGTGATGCCACTGGGCTCTCCGATCGGCAGTGGCATGGGGATCCGCAACCCATACAACATCTCGATCATGGTCGAGCGCGCGGAGGTCCCGGTCGTGCTCGACGCGGGCGTCGGGACCGCCTCGGACGCGGCGCTGGCGATCGAGCTCGGGTGCGAGGCCGTGCTGTGCGCCAGCGCGATCTCCCGTGCGCACGACCCGATCGCGATGGCCCGCGCGATCGCGCTCGCCGTGGAGGCCGGTGCGCTCGCCCGCGGCGCCGGCAGAATCCCGCGCCGGCGCTACGCGGAGGCGTCGACGCCGGTCGAGGGTCTGCCCGTGTTCGACGCCCCCGAAGCGTGAGCGTCGACGAGCTGTTCGACCGGTTCGAGGCGGCCTGGTCGGGCAAAGATCCCGACGCGTTCGCGGAGCTCTGCGAGCCCGACCTCCACTACGAGGACCCGCTCACCGACGAGCCGCTCGAGGGAGCGCGCCAGCTCGGCGAGCACGCCGCCCGGCTGTGGGTCGGCTTCCCCGACGCGCGGGTCGAGCCCACCGGCGCTCGGCTCAGCGACGGCCGCTTCGTGGCGGCGCCCTGCAAGCTCCTCGGTACCCATCGAGCGCCACTCGAGGGCCTCCCGGCGACCAACAGGTTCCTCGTCGTGCACTGCGTCTTCTACTGCGAGCTGCGCCACGAGCGCCTGCTGCGGGTCCGGGGCTTCTTCGACCTCTACGACGCCGCCACGCAGCTGGGAGTGCTGCCGGCGCGGGGAACGCTGGGCCAGAAGGCCCTGCTGGTGTTGCGAGGGTTCGGCCTGCGGACCACCGGGAGCGTCGGCCGCCTCCGCGGCGGGTAGCCCGTCCGGCGCGGGCCGGCAAAGGGATGGCCGGAATTGTCCGGTGCGTGGCATTGCGGCCAAGCGCCCCCGCCGGGATCATGGGCGCATGAGACGGGTCGTCATCGTCGCCTTCGACCGCGTGCAGGTGCTCGACGTCACCGGTCCGGCCGAGGTGTTCGCCCAGTGCGACCCCGAATATCGGCTCGAGCTGGTGGCGCCCGGTGGCGCGGCGGTGAGGGCATCGAACGGGATCGCGCTGACGCCGGACCGCTCGCTCGAGGAGACCCGCGGCCAAATCGACACCCTGCTCGTCGCCGGCGGTCAGGGCTCGCGCGCCGCCGCGGACGACGAGCGGCTGATGTCGTGGCTGCGGCTCGCCGCGCGTCGTTGTCGCCGCGTCTGCTCGGTGTGCACCGGAGCGTTCCTGCTCGCCCGCGCCGGTCTGCTCGACGGCCGGCGGGCGACTACGCACTGGGCGTCGTGCAGCGCGCTGGCGCGCGAGTACCCGTCGGTCGAGGTCGACCCCGACCCGATCTTCGTGCGCGACGGCAACGTCTACACCTCGGCGGGGGTGACGGCCGGCATCGACCTCGCGCTCGCCCTGGTGGAGGAAGATCTCGGCCGCCAGGAGGCGCTCCGCGTCGCGCGCAATCTCGTGCTGTTCATCCGCCGCCCGGGCGGGCAGGCGCAGTTCAGCACCGGCCTGAGCAGCCAGGAGGCCGGGACGCCGGGCATCCGTGAGCTCCAGGGCTGGATCGTGGAGAACCTCGCCGGCGATCTGCGCGTCGAGGCGCTCGCCGAGCGCGCGTTCATGAGCCACCGCAACTTCGCACGCGCGTTCAAGCGCGACGTCGGGCTGACGCCGGCGGCGTTCGTCGAGTCCCTGCGACTCGAGCGCGCCCGCACGCTGCTCGAGACCACAGATCTGCAGCTCGATCAGATCGCCGCGCGCTGCGGGTTCGGCACGCCGGAGACGCTGAGGCGGGTGTTCGGCCGGCGGCTGCACGTCAGCCCGAGCGAGTATCGCGACCGGTTCGCCGGCGCGGAGGTGATCCCAATCGAAGCGAGGAGGTCCGCGTCGTGAACATCGCCATCCCGATCTTCGAGAACCTCACCGCGCTCGACGCCGTTGGGCCCTACGAGGTGCTCTCCCGGCTGCCCGGCGCGCGCGTGCACTTCATCGCGGCGGAGCCCGGTCCCAAGCGCACCGAGACCGAGATGCTGGCGCTCGTGGCCGACCGCTCACTCGATGAGCTGCCCGAGCCGGAGGTGATCGTCGTCCCCGGCGGGTTCGGCACCCGGGCGCTGATGCACGACCAGCAGATGCTGGGCTGGCTCCAACGCGCGCACCGGACGTCGGAATGGACCACCTCGGTCTGCACCGGCTCGCTGCTGCTCGCCGCGGCGGGGATCCTCGATGGATTGGAGGCGACCACCCACTGGCTGCTGCTCGACACGCTCGGCGAGCTCGGCGCGATTCCAGTGTCGCGGCGCGTGGTGCAGCAGGGCAAGGTGATCACCGCCGCCGGGGTCTCCGCGGGGATCGACATGGCTCTGACGCTCGCGGCGCGGATCGCCGGGCCGGAGCTCGCCCAGGGGATCCAGCTCGGGATCGAGTACGACCCGGATCCCCCGTTCGTCGGCGGCTCGGTCGAGAAGGCGCCCCCGGAGATCGTGCAGCTGGTCCGCGACCGGGCTTCGCAGCTGGCCTAACCAGTCACGACCGCGAGCACCGGCGCGTGATCCGAGAGCGTGCCACGCTCCAGCGGGCGCCCTCGTTCGCTCGGGGTCAGGCCGCGCACGAACACGTGATCCGGTCCGTGACCGGCGGCGTGGAAGAGCTCGCGAAGCGCGAGCCGGTGGATGTTGAAGTCGCCGCCGAGCACGAGCGGCGCGCCGGCCGCCCACCGCAACGCCACGGCGGCGCCAAGCTCGGCTTCGTGCACGGACCCGCCCGCATGCAGATTCGCCAGCCAGACCCCGCTCGCGAGCCTCACGCCGTGCAGCATCCGCCGCTCGGGCAGCCGGCGCAGCCTGTGCGCGCGGTGCTCGACGACCACGCGGCCCCTGACGAGGATCGCGTTGCAGCCGCCGCCACCAGACTTGATCAGGTCCGGCCAGCGCCGGGCCACCGCTCGCCGCGCCGCCAACAGCGAGTTGCGCGAGGTGAGTACCCGCCGTGACTCCGCGCGCAGCCGCGCCGCGAGTGGCGCAGGCCACCACGGCGGCACCTCCTGGAGCAGGGCGACATCCCAGCTCCACGAGCCGAGCGCGTCGCCGAACTCGTGCAGCAGCTCGCGATGCGCCGGCGGCACCGCGCGGCCGTGGTACAGGTTCCAGGTAACGACGCTGAGCTCGATGGGCGTCAACGTACACTTCCGCGCTTGCCTCGCCACTTTCTCACCGGTGCCGAGCTGACCGCGGGCGAGCTGCAGGGCCTGCTGGAGCGCGCTCGTGCGCTCAAGGCCGAGCCGCTCAGCTCGCGTGCGCTCGAGCGCCGAACGGTCGCCCTCCTGTTCCAGCGGCCCTCCACCCGCACGCGGGTGTCCTTCGAGGCGGGCATCGTCGAGCTTGGCGGTCACCCGATGGTGCTGCGCACCGACGATCTCCAGCTCACCCGCGGCGAGTCGGTGCGGGACACCGCCTACGTCCTCTCGCGCCACGCCGCCGCGATCGGGATCCGCACGGGCCCCGACGAGCTCGTGGAGGAGCTCGCGGCACACGCGAGCGTGCCGGTCATCAACATGCTCACGACGCGCCATCACCCTTGTCAGGCGCTGGCCGATCTGATGACGCTCGGGGAGTCGTTCGGGACCCTGGAGGGCCTGACCGTGGCGTACGTCGGGGATGGCAACAACGTCGCGCGGTCGCTGGCGATCGTCGGCGCGCTCGCCGGCGTGAGGGTCCGGATCGCCTCCCCGGCGGGTTACGCGCTCACCGATGACGTCGCCGGCGCGGAGCTGCTGGAGGATCCGCGCGAGGCCGTGCGCGACGCGGACGCGCTCTACACCGACGTGTGGGTGAGCATGAACGACGACGCGCAGACTGCGGACGCGCGCCGCCACGCGCTGGCGCCCTACCGGCTCGACGCGGAGTTGCTGTCGCTCGCGTCCCCGCGGGCGATCGTCCTGCATTGCCTGCCGGCCCATCCGGGGGAGGAGATCACCGCGGAGCTCCTGTACGGGGAGCGCGAGCGGATCTGGAACCAGGCCGAGAACCGCCGCCACGCGCAGAAAGCCCTGCTCGAGCTGCTGATTGCCACGCCCGCCTGAGCAGTCGAGTACGCTCGGCCGAGGAATGCCCGCATCCAAGTCGTCGTCGCCATCAAGCCCGAGTGCCGGCGCGGCGAGCAAGCGCCAGTCCGTGGCCGACGGGCTCACGTCGTTCGCCGAGCAGCTCGTGAACCGCGTCATCAAGCCGCTCGATGTGGTCATCCTCAGCCGCGACCGGATCGAGGAGACCCTCGACGAGGCGGCCGAGAACGGCCGCGTCACGCGCTCCGACGCGCACGACCTCGCCGCCGAGCTGTTCCGGCGCGGTCGCCAGCAGACCGACGACCTGCTGGGCGACCTCGAGCGGCTCGTCGATCGCGGCCGCCACGGCATCGAGACCGCCACCCGGCGCGCTCGCGACCCCGTCGACCGCATCGTGCGCACGGCCGACCGCGCCCGCCGCACCGCGGGCGTCGGTCCCTCGTTCCCGATCCTCGGCTACGACGAGCTGACCGCTCGCCAGGTCCAGGAGCGCCTGAAGGGCCTCACCCCCGCCGAGCTGCGCAGGATCCGCGAGTACGAGCGCCGGCATGCCAACCGCAAGTCGGTCCTGGCGAGCGTCGAGCGCACGCTGGATCAGTAGCCGCTACCCGAGGCCCAGGTCCGCGAGCAGCGGGGCGTCGAACCGCAGCTGCTCGCCGGTCAGCTGCGCGAGGAGCTCCTCGGGACCGAGGCGCTGGCCAAGCGCCCAAAGGTCGCGGAGGGCCCCGCCCGCCTCGGGCTCGGCGAACCAGGCGGGGCCGAAGCGCTGGCGCAGGTGCGCGCGCAGGTAGGTCTCGAGCGCCCAGGCCCGCAGGTAGCAGGCGCAGTAGAAGCCGGCGTCGACGTCGGCGAGGTAGGTCTCCGTCGGCCAGGCCACCTGCAGGGCGGCGCCGAGGTGCTGCGCGTAGCGGGCCGGGAGGCGCTCGGAAGCGCCGGCAGCACCGCCGTGGAGCTCCCGCTCGTAGGCGAGCTTGCCGCAGTAGCGGCGCAGGTAGGAGAGCCGCTGCGCGCGCCCGTCGCTGATCAGCGGCCCCGGCTCGTCGATGCCCAGATGGCGCTCGAGCCAGCCCGGGTCGTCGATCAGGTGCATGAACAGGAAGGCGTAGGCCTCGGTGACCGAGTTGTCGCCGAAGTGGCGGAACTCGAACGGGAGCGCTGGATCGACGTGGGCGTAGTGCTCGGTGTGGCCGCCTTCGTGAAACAGGGCCGAGTAGTCCTCCCTCCCGCCGATCGGCGCGATCACCAGATAGACCTCCGCCGGGACCCGAACGGGCGCGCAGAACGCGCGCGGAGACTTGTTCGGCCGGCGCGCGGTGTCGAACACGACGCCCGGCTGCCCCTCGGGGTCCAGTCCGAGCTCGCGCAACGTCGCGAGCAGGCTCGGCAGCGACCGCTCCGCCCGGAACCAAGCGTCCTCATGCGGCGATCTGAAGAACCTCGGCAGGTCGGCGTGCCGCAACGAGTCAAAGCCGTACCCGAGCGCGCGCCGCAGCTCCGGGTCGACCAGCTCGGGATAGCGCAGCTCGGTCGCGGCCGCGAACGCTGCCGTCTGCTCGTGCAGGGCGTCGAGGTCGATTCGCTTCAGCTCGGCGTACATCGTCTTGTAGCTCTGGTAGCCGAGTTCGCGCGCGATCGCGTGTTGGTGCTCCAGCAACTCGAGGTAGAGGGGGTTGAGCTCCGCGGCGGTGACCGCGAGCCGGGCCCGCTCGATCGCGCCGCGGCGATCGGCGTCGGGCTCATTGGCCTGGATCACGGTTGACTGCCGAAAGCCCATCCGCTCACCCTCGACCTCGATCGAGAGCCGCGTCTCGCGCAGCGCGAGCTCCGACTCGATCGACTTGGAGCGCTGGCCGACCAGTCCTTCGGAGGCGAACTCGAGCAACATCGACAGGCGCCGCCAGGACTCGCTCTCTGGGGTCGCCGCCTGCACCGCGTCGCGCAGCGCTTCGACCGACGCTCGCTGGAACAACTCGGCGTGGCGGGCATAGATCGGCTCGATCTCGTAGCTCTCGTCCAGGCCCGCGTAGTGCCGGTAGTACGCGAGCGTCAACTCCGCCACGAAGCTCTGGGCGCGAACCCGGTAGGCCTCCAGATCCATGCGGCTGCCATCCTAGGGACGACGTGACCACGGAGACCTCTCAGCGGCCCCGGCGCGGAGACGAGCTGGAGCTGACGATCGACTCGCTCGCGTTCGGCGGCGCCGGCGTCGCGCGTCACGACGGGTACGTCGTGTTCGTGCAGGACGGGATGCCCGGCGACCGCGTGCGCGCCGTCGTCGGCAAGAGCAAACGCGCCTACGCGGAGGCACGCGCGGTCGAGATCATCGCGCCGAGCCCGGAGCGCGTGGAGCCGGCCGCGCGGCATCCGGGAGCGCCCTGGCAGGTGCTTCCCTACGAGCGGCAGCTCGAGGTCAAGCAGGCGCAGGTCGACGACGCGCTGCGGCGGATCGGACGCCTCGACGGCTACGCGCTCGAGCCGATCGTGCCGGCGGTGCGGCAGTGGCGCTACCGCAACAAGCTCGAGTACTCGTTCGGTCACGGGCCAGGCGGTCGGCTCGTGTGCGGGTTCCACACGCCCGGCCGCTGGGACGAGATCGTCGACGTCGAGGACTGCCTGCTGGCGTCCGAGGAGGTCAACGCGGCCCGCGCGCGGATCGTCGCCTGGTGCCGCGAGACCGGCGCCACGGCGTACGACCGGCGCACCGGAACGGGCTTGCTGCGCAACCTCGTGATCCGCGAGGGCCGGCGCACCGGCGAGGTCCAGGCGCGGCTCGTGACGAGCCCCGGCGAGCTCGACCGCGCCGGCCTGGTGGAGGCGGCCCAGGAAATCGGCGGCCTGCTGTGGACGCGCGTGGACAGCGTCGCGGAGATCACCCAGGGCGGCGAGACCGAGCTGCTCGCCGGCTCTGACCGCCTCGCGGAGGAGCTCGGCGGCATGCGCTTCCGGATCTCGCCGGAGGCGTTCTTCCAGACCAACACGGAGATGGCCGAGCGGCTCTACGGGTTCGCGGTCGAGTACGCCGAGCTCAGCGGCTCCCAGCGCCTCTACGACCTCTACTGCGGGATCGGCACGATCGGGCTGCTGATGGCCCCGCGCGTGGCGCAACTGTGGGGCCTGGAGCTCGTGGAGGAGGCGGTCGCCGACGCGATCGCGAATGCCGAGGCCAACGAGGTCGACAACGCGCGCTTCTTTGCCGGCGACGTGCGTCTGGCGCTGCGCGAGCTGCTCGCCACCGCGGGCTCGCCCGACGTGGTGGTGGTCGACCCGCCGCGGGCGGGCCTCTCGCAGAAGGTCGTCAGGCGGATCATCGAGTCATCGCCGCGGCGCATCGTCTACGTCTCCTGCAACCCGACCACGCTCGCGCCGAACGCCGCGCAGCTGGTCGCGGCCGGCTACGAGCTGACCAAGGTCCGGCCGGTGGACATGTTCCCGCACACGCCGCACATCGAGTGCGTGGCGCAGCTGGTCCGCCGGGATCGGTGAGCGCGCCGGCCGAGCTATCCGCAGTGACGCAGGGGCCAGAGCCGGGCTCGGGCAGCTAGGGTTCCGCCCGCATGCGCGCCGTCACGATCCGCGACACGCAGCTCAGCGTCGAGGAGCATCCCGACCCCGAGCCCGGCGCCGGCGAGGTGCTGGTGCGCGTGCGCGCGGCAGGCCTGAACGGCGCCGACATGATGCAGCGGCGCGGGTTCTACCCGGCGCCGCCGGGCGCGCCGCAGGACATCCCCGGGCTCGAGCTGGCCGGCGAGGTGATCGGGCTCGGCGACGGCGCGAACCGCTTCGGCGAGGGCGACCGCGTGATGTCGATCGTCGCGGGCGGCGGGCAGGCGGAGCTCGCGGTCGTGCACGAGCGGCTGCTGATGCCCGTGCCGGAGAACCTGTCCTGGGAGCAGGCCGGCGGCGTCCCCGAGGTGTTCACGACCGCCCACGACGCGATCTTCACCCAGGCCGGCCTGCGCAGCGGCGAGCGCCTGCTGGTCCACGGGGGCGCGGGCGGCGTCGGGACCGCCGCGATCCAGCTCGGGCATGCCGCCGGTGCTCAGGTGACGGCGTCCGTGCGGAATCCCGACCTGCGCGACGGGGTCGCAGCGCTCGGCGCGAGCGTGATCGAGCCCGAGGGATTCGCCGAGCACGGCCCCTACGACGTGATCCTGGAGCTGGTCGGCGGCCCCAACATCGCCGAGGATGTCGCCGCGCTGGCCTCGCTGGGACGGATCTGCGTGATCGGGATCGGCGCCGGCGCCAAGAGCGAGGTCGACCTGCGGGGCCTGATGGGCGCGCGCGGCCGCATCCTGGCCTCGACGCTGCGGCCGCGGCCGCTGGAGGAGAAGGCGCTGACGGCGCGCGCGATGGAGAAGCACGTGCTGCCGCTGATCGCGGGCGGGGCGGTCAAGGTTCTCGTCGCGCAGACGTTCGCGCTCGCCGAGGCCGAGCAGGCCTACGAGCGCTTCGCCGCGGGCGGCAAGCTCGGGAAGATCATCCTGCTGATGGACTGAGGACTACTCGTCCTCGAATTCGAGCTCTTCGTCCAGCGGGACGATCTCGTCCGCGTGAATCGTGCAGAGCGCCGGGCCGCCTGACTCGAGCGCGGCCTGCAGCTCCTGGCGGGTCAGCTTCGCCCCGCACTCCTCGCAGTGATCCGGGAGATCTTCGATCGACTTTTCCTCGAGGTCCACGGCCGCGAGTCTAAACCTTCCGCACCGGCCCTCGGTCGCCGCGGGCCCGGCTCAGTACGGCGGGAGGTCCGCCCACCACTGCCCGAGCACGCGGAATGCGGCCCAGAACTCCCGTTTGGCGGTCTCCTCGTCGAGCGAGTCGTCGATGTTCGGCACGTACAGGGCCTCGATCGTCGCCGTGAAGCGCTGCAGCTCCCCGGGGGCGGCGACGAGCTCATGCGACAGCGGCAGATCCAGATCGTTGACGACGCTGAGAGCATCGGTTCCCATCACCACCACGATCTTGGGCTGGACGATCGCGATCTCCTCGGCCAGCCGCGCGATGCAGGACGGATCGGCCATCGCGGGGTCCGCGACCGGGCACTTGACGCACAGCGTCCCGTATACCGCCAGCGGATCGATCTGCAGGCGCTTGAGCGATTTCATCAGCGCGTTGCCCGTCCGGCCGTAGAAGGCCACGCCCTCCTCGACCTCCGAGGGGCGCGCGGAGTGCTTGACCAGGAAGATCTCGGCCTGCGGATGACCGGAGCCGAGGACGGGCATCAGCTGGCCCCGCGGGCAGTGCGGGCACGTCTGCAGATCGCGCGCGAACGCGTTCAGCTCGCGGATCGCCCGCTCCAAGTACTTCTCCCTGATCTCGTCGTCGGTCGCCGGCATCCCCCTTCGATTGGACGGGAGGCGAGCTTGTCCTTGCGAGTGCATCAGGACTTGCGCGTGACGCGACGCACCCGGCGGTCGCGCGCGGCCCTCCGGGCGGGCGCGGGAAGCGCCTTCGTCTGCAGGAACTTGAGCGCTTGGACGTACAGCAGGCTTGCCGGATTGCGGACGATGTCGGCGTCACGGAGGGACTCGAGGAACTCCTCCGGGCCGTTGAAGTCGTGCATCCGGATCCGGACCGAGCCGAGGCCCTGGGGGACGTGGGCGTCCGAGCCGGCGCCGGCCGGGATCCGGTACTTGGCCGCGAACCGCACCGCCTCTTCGTTGAACTCCGCGATCGCCACCCGCGGGTTGAACACCTCGACGGCGTCGATCTGATCGAGCACCGTCAGCAGGTGCTCATAGTCGGGCACCGAGTGCAGGCGGTCGAACGGATGCGGCACGTACACGAGGCCGCCCTGGCGCTTGATCTCGGCGATCGTCCGCTCGAGTGTCAACCCGCGCGGGATCTTCTCCTCGAGGAACAGCCCGATCACCTCACCCTGCTCGGCCGTCTTGACCTCCTCGGCGACGATCACCTTGATCCCGTTCGCCTTCGCCCGCGCCTCGAGCGCGCCGGAGACCTCGTTGTGATCGGTGATCGCGATCGCCCCGAGCCCGCGCTGGCGCGCCTCCGCGAGCAGCACCTCGACCGGCGTGGCGCAGTCATAGGAATGGTCGGTGTGCATGTGCAGGTCGACCTCGATCACCGGCCGCGAGGCCAGCCGGGAGCGCACCGTCCGGTTCCCGCGCCGATCGTGGCGGCGGGCCGTGAGCCCTGCGTAGATCCGCTCGAGCTCGTCGGCTACGCGCGTCCACGAGAACGCGCCGGCGAGCTGCGCCTGCTGCGCGCGCGAGCGCGCCAGCAGCTCGCGATCGGCGACGAGCCGCTCGAGCTGCGCCACGAGCGTCTCGACGTCGAGCGGCTCAAACGCGAACCCGGCCTCGCCGTCCGAGAGCAGCTCCTCGTATACCCGCAGGCGGGAGGCGACCGGCACAACCCCGGCGGCCAGCGCGCGCACGAGGAGCCCCGGCGCGGGCCGGAGCCCGTCGGAGGCGAGCACCAGGACGTCCGCGCGTGCCAGGGCCTCATCCTCGGACAGCGCGGAGGCGTCGAGGAACTCGACCCGGTCGCGCAGCACGCGGCTGAGGCTGGCCGGCGGAACCGACGGCCGCGGGGACCAGACGGTCGCCTGCCACTCGAGCTCACGCGGGAGGGCGCGCAGCGCGCGCAGGAAGATCCGCAACGCGGAGCGCTCCTCGCCGGCGCTGAACAGGAGCTGTGGAACCTCCTCGCGCGGCGCGCGCGCCGGCGCGTCGGCTCCGGGCAGGACGATCTCGTACTCCCCCGGGAAGTAATGCTGGATCAGGTCTCGCGTCGCCCGGTAGCTGGCGATCCTCGCGTCGAGGCGGCTGAAGAGCAGGCGCGAAAGCGGCCGCGCGAGCTGCGTCGAGAGCACGCGCTCCGTGGGCGCGTGGAAGCTGCCGACGTTGAGCGCGTGCGAGTGGCGCAGCGCCACGCTCGAGGCGCTCGGCGCGAACGGCTCGTGGACGTGGACGACGTCCAGGGGCAGTGTGGTCAGCGCCTCCTCGATCGTGCGCGCGACGTCGACCGGCAGCGACGCGGCCCGGCGGCGAGTGGGAGCGAACGGCAGCACCTCGCCCACGCCGAGGACGAGCGGGTTGCCGTCGGCGCGCTCGAGCAGCGTGTCGGGCCGGCTGCGGATCGCGCGGCGGCTGTCGCGCACGAGCTCCGCCGACTGCGACGGCGCGATGATCAGGACGCGATGGCCGCGGCCTGCGAGCTCATCCGAGACCCGCGCCACGTATGCGTTGACCTCGGCCGCCGCCTCCCATGCGAACGGGGTGACCTGCGCGATCGCGAGGCTCTCCGGCACAGGCCGGAGGTTAGAGGCTCCCAGGCCCGCGGACCCCTAGACGGTCGTCTTGTGCTTGGCCTTCGCGGGCTTGGCGGCCTTGCGCGAGTACTTCGCGATGAACTTGTCGGTCAGCTCGCGCGCCTCGGAATCCGGCCGCTGGTGCATCGGTGACTTCATCAGGTAGGAGCTCGGACCGTCCAGCTGTCCCGAGAGGCCGTTGTTGAGCGCGAGCTTGCAACAGCGCACGGCGTCGATCACGATCCCGGCCGAGTTGGGGGAGTCCCACACCTCGAGCTTGAGCTCCGCGGTCAGCGGCACGTCGCCGAACGCTTGGCCCTCGAGCCGGATGTGCGCCCACTTGCGGTCCGTCAGCCACGGCACGTAGTCCGAGGGGCCGACATGCACGTCGTCGGCGGGCAGCTCGTGGCCCATGATCGACGTGACGGCGTTGGTCTTGGAGATCTTCTTGGACTCCAGCCGCTCGCGCTCGAGCATGTTGTAGAAGTCCATGTTGCCGCCGACGTTCAGCTGCGAGGTGCGCATCAGCTTCACGCCGCGGTCGTGGAACAGCCGCGCCAGCGCGCGGTGCACGATCGTCGCGCCCACCTGTGACTTGATGTCGTCGCCGACGATCGGCAGCCCGGCCTTCTTGAAGCGCTTGTCCCAGTACGCCTCGCGCGCGATGAACACAGGGATGCAGTTGACGAACGCGCAGCCGGCCTCGAGCACCTGCTCGACGTACCACTTGGTCGCCTGCTCTGAGCCGACGGGCAGGTAGGAGACGACCACGTCGGTGCGGGTCTCGCGCAGGATCTCGACGATGTCTGCGGTCGGTCCCGGAGCCTTCTTGATCTTCTGTGAGAGGTACTTGCCGAGCCCGTCGTGGGTCATGCCGCGATGCACCTCGACGCCCAGCTGCGGCACCTTCTCGGTGAAGCGGATCGTGTTGTTCTGGCCGGAGAAGATCGCGTCCGAGAGATCCTTGCCGACCTTGTCGGCGTCGATGTCGAAGGCCGCGGAGAACTCGACGTCGCGGACGTGGTAGCCGCCGAGGTCGACGTGCATCAGGCCGGGGACGGACTCGCGCGGATCGGCATCGCGGTAGTACTGGATGCCCTGCACGAACGAGCTCGCGCAGTTGCCCACGCCGATGATCGCGACGCGCACTTTGTCCGCCTGATAGCGGCCGGCGCCGTTGTTGCCGGAGGCGCCGTTGGTGGAGGCGTTGGTGGTGCTCACGGTGTTGAAGAGTCCTTGTGGAGAGGGAGGCCGCGCGAACGGCGCAGGCCATCTGTAGTTATCCCTCGAAGCGAGGTTAGTTACACCTGCGTCATCGCGCGCAGCTCGCCGCGAACGTGGACGATCCGCTGGATCGTCGTGAACACCGCCAGCACGGCAAGCACGTACACCGCTGGCGCCAGCAGCTCGAAGTGCCCGAGCGAGGCGCCCTTCGCGAACACCAGTCCCGCTGAGAGGATCACGACGCGTACCGGGCGCGTGGCGAGCCCGACCTTGCAGGCGACGCCGAGCGCCTCGGCACGCGCCCGCGTGTAGGACACCATCAGCGAGAACAGCACCGCGACGACGACCGCCGCGACCGCCACCTGGTTGTGACGCGAGGCGAAGTACGCGCCGACGGCGGCGAGCACCACGCCCTCCTCCAGCCGGTCGAGCGTCGAGTCGAGAAACGCGCCGAACGCGGTGCCCTTCCCTGACATCCGCGAGTAGCGGCCGTCGAGCGTGTCCATGATCGAGCCGACGATGAACGCCACGCCCGCGAGGAAGAACAGCCGCTCGACGACGAGCGCGGCGGCGGCGAGGTTCAGCGCGAAGCCGGTCAGCGAGATCGCGTTGGGCGTCAGGCGCGACTCGATCAGTCGCTCGCGCATCAGCTCCTGAGTCTTCTGCGAGGGAAGCCTCGGGCGTTGACCGGGCCGGCGCGGCGGCCGCGCCCGGACGGGATTGCCCGGCTCGGCCATCGTCAGGCCGGAACCTGCCCGAACGCCCAGGCGTCGGGCCTGGCGCGGGCGAGGAGCTGCTTTGCCAGCAGCGCCGAGATGCCGGCGGTCAGCGCGCCGAGGAACACGTCGGTCAGGTAGTGGTTGCCGGTGGCGACGACCACGAACGTGATCCACAACGGGTACAGCGCCCAGGCGATCCTCGCCGGACGGCGGCGAACGAGCCTGTACATCGAGCCGCCGATCATCGCGGCGAAGCAGACGTGCATCGATGGGACCGCCGCGTAGATGTTGACGAACGCGGTCGCGGCGCCGCCGTCCACGTGCGGCACGCCCATGAACTGCGAGATCGCGTCGGTGAAGCCCCATTCGGGCATCAGTGCCGGCGGTGCCGTCGGGAACAGCGCGTAGCCCACAAGCGCGATCGCCATCGCGATCATGAACATGTTGCGCACGAAGTAGAACGCGTCGTTGCGGCGCAGGTAGATGAAGATCAGGACCGAGCCGGTGATCGCGTAGTGCGAGTACAGATATGCCCAGTCGGCGGCGTTCATCAGCCAGTGCTTGCCCAACGCCCAGGACTGGATGCTCGGCTCGATGAACACGTGCAGCGTCCGCTCGAGGTTGATGATCTTCATCGCGTCGCCGAACGGCTTGTAGACGTCGCCGCCCGACAGGGCAACAACCCCGCGGACGAGCTGGTAGAGGACGTACGCGCCGACGAACAATCCGAGCTGTCGAACGACGTCCTTCCAACCGCGCGGGAGAACCCGCGCTTCGATCTCTCTCAGTCGGGCGCGCATGACGGCGAGGGGCTCATCCTATCGCCGAGCACCGCGGAGAGCTTGCCGCGATCCGGTCCAGCGCGAAGCTGATCACGAGCCGCACAACTCCCGCGCGCCGCAGCGCGAGCCTCGTGAAGTCGCCGTCCGGCGCGACGCAGCCTGCCCCCTCGCCGAGCGCCCAGTAGGGCGTGAAGCGCACGCGCACGAGCACCGTCCCCGGCCCGGACGCGTACATGGTCAGCGAGTCGGGCCCGATCGAGCGAAGCCTCGCGACGCCCGACACCAGCGAGGTTGGATTGGCGACCGCGTAGACGCGGAAGTGGGCCGTCCGCAGCACGGGCCGCAGGTACGGCAGCCCCCGCTCGATCAGGCGCTGCTCGGCCACCGCCGAGTAGTCCAGGCGGGCGTCGGTGACGGCGACGAAGCGGATCGCGAGCCGGTGCAGCCAAGCCTCGTAGCTCGCCTGCGTGAGCGCTCCGCCGTAGAACAGGTGGTTGTACTTGATGTCGAGCTGGCGCTCCCATCCGCGCGCCAGCGGCACGGATGGCGCCACCCTGTACGCCTCGGCGTGCAGCTCGGTGAACGGGATCTCGATCCGGAACGGCCCCCCGGGCTGCCGCTCCAGGAAGCTCAGCAGCGGCCGCCAGTACGCCGCCGAGGCGGTGGGATCGCCGGAGGAGCCGTTCAGCTCGCGCACCGGCGCCTGCCACTGGAGGTAGAGCAGCGGCAGCGCCGCGATCGCGAGCCACACGATCCGCTTGCGCCACCACATCAGCGCGGCGAGCGGGCCCGCGAGCAGCGGCATCAGCCGCGATGCGTTCGAGCCGACGGCGGTCGGAACCAGGTAGGCGGCGATGCATCCGAGCGTGTACAGCGCGACTCCGGCGCGCAGCGTCCAGTCCTGCCGCGGCGGCGCCAGCAGCGCCACGGCCGCGACCACCGGGATCGGCCAGAACGCGGAGAACGCGAACGGCTCCGAGCCGCCCTCGGGGAATGCCGTCACCAGGACCGCGACGGGGATCAGCGCGGCGAGCAGCACCCCGGCTCCGGCCCGGACGCGGCGGGGAGAGCCTCGCCCCCTGACGAGGACTGCCCCGAGCCCGTAGGCGCCGCCGGCGAGCGCCGCGAACAGCGCCGCCACCGGGCTGCACAGCGCGGCGAGGAACGCCAGCGCGCACGCCGACCCGTGGCGGCCCCGCTGCAGCGCGAGCGCGGTCGCCATCGCGGGCATCAGCCCGAACGCGAACGCGAGACGGCCGGTGTACAGGTTGATGGCCGTGGCCGCGCCGAACCAGGCGGCGCCGACCCACGCCTCGGGACCGAAGTGGCGTCGCGCCAGCGGCTCGAACAGCGCCGCCGTGACCGTCGTCGCGACCGCTGCGGCGAGCTGCGGCGAGAGCGCGTCGGAGACCGCGGGGAACAGCACGCTGTAGCCCGGCGTGTGGTGACCGGCGTACCACCAGTTGTTCCAGATGCCGAAGCCCTCGATCGAGAACAGCTTCGCGCGGAACAGGTGCGCCGACAGATCCCCGCTCTCGGGGGCCATGATCACGTAGGCCGCCGCGAGCGCGCCGGCGATCAGCGTCGGCGCCCACCGCTTCAGGTCCGCCTTCATGCAGTCAGGAAATCAGCGACGCGGTCGATCACGGCCGGCTGCTCGAGCCAGGGCCAGTGACCGGCGCCGGCGACGAGCTCGAACGCCGCGTCCGGGAGGCGCTGGGCGTACTGCGCGCCGAGCTCGACCGCCAGCCACGGATCCGCATCGCCCCACAGCACGAGCGCGGGCCGATCGAGCGCGGGAAGCCCGGCCCCCGCGAGCTCGAGCGCCTCCCCGTCGGCCGAACGGTACAGCCGCAGGATCGCGCGCTGGGTTCCCTGGTCGAACTGGCTCCAGACCTCGCGAGCACGCGGATCCGCGAAGGAGCGTGAGCCCTCTCGCAGCGCGCGCCTGAGCGCCCATCGGTTGGTGAAGCCCATCGCCAGCTCGCCGAGTGCCCGCACCCGCCAGAGCCGCGCGTACCGATGCCAGCGAAATCGCCACAGCGGCACGCCGTTGATCACGACGACGCGTTCGATCAGCTCCGGACGGCGCTGTGCGAACACCAGCCCGATCGCGCTGCCCCAGTCGTGGGTCACGAGCGCGATCCGCTCGAGCCCGAGTGCGGCGACGAAGTCCTCGACGAACTCCGCCAGCCCCTGGAAGGACAAGTCGAGGTTCGTGCCCTTGCCCGAGCGCCCGAAGCCGAGCAGGTCGGGCGCGACGCCGCCGGCGCGCTCCAGGAACGGCGTCCAGTCGTCCGAGCTCGTCGGAACGCCGTGCAGGTACAGGGGCGTCGGGCCGGCGTGCGCGGCGCTGCGATAGAAGACGGGCGCGCCGGCCAGCTCGATCGTGTGCTCATCGACGCCCACGACCGGGCGAGGATAACGTCCGCGCCCATGAGCGAGCAGATCCTGTGCCTGGGCGAGGCGCTGGTCGATCTGATCCGCGAGCGGGCCGACACGTTCGTCGCTCACTTCGGTGGGGCGGAGGCGAACGTCGCGGTGTTCGCCGCGCGCGCAGGCGCCGCGGTCATGTTTGCGGGCAGCGCCGGCGATGACGAGTTCGGGCACTGGCTCCGCGATCGCCTGGAGCGCGAGGGCGTCGCGACGGACCTGTTCGAGCTGCGGCCGGGCCACCAGACCCCGGTCGCGTTGGTGCACGTCGGCGATGACGGGGAGGCGCGCTACCGGCGCTACGGCGGCGCGGATGGAGCTCTGCCCGGCGACCGCGTCGCCGCGGCGGTCCCGGGCGCGGCTGCGCTGTTCTTCAGCACCAACGCGCTGATCGGGGCGGAGCAGCGCGAGCTGACGATGCGAGCCCGCGCGCTCGCGCTCGAGCAGGACCTGCCGATCCTGTTCGACGCCAAGCTCCGCCTGCATCGCTGGCCGTCGCGCGCGCAGGCGGCCGCCAGCGCCAACGCCTGTGTCCGGGGAGCGCTGCTCGTGCGCTGCAACCTGGCGGAGGCCGAAGTGATGACGGGCGAGGCCGACCCGGAGCGCGCCGCGGTTGCGCTCGTCAAGGCGGGCGCCCGGATGGTCGTGATCACGCTCGGTCCGGACGGCGCGATGCTGCGCGGCGAGCTGCGCGCGGATGTCCCCGGTGTGCGTGCCGACGTCCTCAGCACGATCGGCGCGGGCGACGCGCTGACCGGCGTCCTGCTCGCGAAGCTCGCGGCGGCGGGCTTCTATCCGCCCGCGGCCGCTGCGGCGCTGCGCGAAGCGGTGGAGGCATCGGCGCGGGCGTGCGAGCGCTGGGGAGCCCTTGACTAGCCCGGCGTGGAGGCGGCCCGCGCCTCGTCGCGTGCGCGCGATCCGCGACCGTCTGCGCCTGGTGTACGGAATCCCCCGCGCGGAGCCGCATGGTCATCCGATCGCCGAGCTGATCCTGACCGTGCTCTCGCAATCGACCAACGACCGCAACCGCGACGTGGCGTATCTGGCGCTGCGGGAGCGATTCCCAACCTGGGAGCAGGTGCGGGACGCCCCGGTCGACGAGCTCGAGCTGGCGATCCGCCCGGGCGGGATCTCGCGCGTCAAGTCGGCGCGGATCAAGTCGATCCTGCGGGCGATCACGGAGACCGCGCCGGAGCGCGGCGCGGCTCGTGGCAACCCTCTCGCTCTGGACTGGGTGGCGGACCTGCCCGTCCCGGAGGCACAGGCGTATCTGACCTCCCTGCCGGGCGTGGGGCGCAAGACCGCGGCCTGCGTGCTGCTGTTTGCGCTCGGGATGCGCGACGTCCCGGTCGACACGCACGTGTCGCGGGTGGGGACGCGCCTCGCGCTGTTCCCGCCGAAGGCGCCGTTCGAGGTGCTGCACGACGTGATGCTCGAGATCACCCCGCCCGGCGAGGAGCTCGAGCTCCATCTCAATCTGCTGCGGCACGGCCGGCGCACCTGCCACGCGCGGCGGCCCGACTGCGCGGACTGCGCGCTCAACCGGATGTGCCCGAAGGTTGGGGTCGGGTAGCGCGTCCGCGCCGCGACCGCCTTTCAACGCCCTCTGGAACCCAAACCCCGATCGAGCGCCGAGCGTTGGGTTCCCGGGGGCGCTATACGCGCATCTACAACCAAACCGCCGTGTTGCGGAGCCCTTTGGGTTCAAGAGGGCGTTCTTGAGTGCTCGTGGTTCAAGCGGGAGTGAGGCGCCTGCCCACTCCCAGATACATGACAAATCTGCTACGCTCCCGCTTAGATTTTCACGACCGCAGAGGAGTAGAACGAACAATGGGAAAAACGATCGGAATCGATCTCGGGACGACCAACAGCTGTATGGCCGTGCTCGAGGGCGGTGAGCCGACCGTGATCGAGAACGCCGAGGGCGGCCGCACGACGCCGTCCGTCGTCGCGTTCACGCAATCGGGCGAGCGTCTCGTCGGCACTGTCGCCAAGCGGCAGGCCGTCACCAATCCGCAGAACACGGTCTTCTCGATCAAGCGCTTCATGGGGCGCAAGGAGGCCGAGGTCAAGACCGAGGAGTCGATCGTGCCGTACAAGGTCGTCTCGGGCCCGAACGGCGACGCGCGGGTCGAGGCCGGCGGCAAGCAGTACTCGCCGCCGGAGATCTCGGCGATGATCCTCGGCAAGCTGAAGGCCGACGCGGAGGCGTACCTCGGCGAGACCGTCGACGCAGCCGTGATCACGGTCCCCGCTTACTTCAACGACGACCAGCGTCAGGCGACCAAGGACGCCGGCCGGGTCGCCGGACTCGACGTCAAGCGGATCATCAACGAGCCGACGGCCGCTTCGCTGGCGTACGGGCTCGACAAGGAGTCAGACCAGACGATCCTGATCTTCGACCTCGGCGGCGGCACGTTCGACGTGTCGGTGCTCGAGATCGGCGACGGCGTGTTCGAGGTCAAGGCGACCGCCGGTGACAACCATCTCGGCGGCGACAACTTCGACAAGGCACTGGTGGACTGGCTGGTGGCCGAGTTCAAGAAGTCGCAGGGCATCGACCTGAGCCAGGATCCGATGGCGCTGCAGCGGCTCTACGAGGCGGCCGAGAAAGCCAAGATCGAGCTCTCGACCACGCAGGAGACCCAGATCAACCTGCCGTTCATCACGGCCGATGCGTCCGGGCCCAAGCACCTCGATACGCGCCTCACGCGCGCCAAGCTGAACGAGCTGACCGCCGACCTGCTCGATCGCACGGTCGCGCCGGTCCGCCAGGCGATGGACGACGCGAAGGACAAGGGCGTGTCGAAGATCGACCACGTCGTGCTCGTCGGCGGCATGACCCGGATGCCGGCGGTGCAGGAGAAGGTCAAGGAGCTGACCGGCAAGGACCCGCACCGGGGCGTGAACCCGGATGAGGTCGTCGCCGTGGGCGCCGCGATCCAGGCCGGCGTGCTGGCCGGCGACGTCAAGGACGTGCTGCTGCTGGACGTCACCCCGCTGACGCTCGGGATCGAGACCAAGGGCGGAGTGATGACCAAGCTGATCGAGCGCAACACGACGATCCCCACCCGCAAGTCGGAGATCTTCTCGACGGCCGAGGACAACCAGCCGTCGGTGGAGATCCACGTGCTGCAGGGCGAGCGCGAGATGGCCGCGTACAACAAGTCGCTGGGCAAGTTCCAGCTGACCGGCATCCCGCCGGCGCCGCGCGGCATCCCGCAGATCGAGGTCGCGTTCGACATCGACGCCAACGGCATCCTCAACGTCTCCGCCAAGGACCTCGGCACGGGCAAGGAGCAGAAGATCGAGATCCGCGCCGGGTCCGGGCTCTCAGACGACGAGATCAAGCGGATGGTGTCCGACGCCGAGTCGCACGCCGAGGATGACCGCCGCCTGCGCGAGCTGGCGGAGGCCCGCAACAACGGCGAGAACGCCGCGTATCAGGCCGAGCGCCAGCTGAAGGAGCTCGGTGAGACGGTCGACCAGTCCTCGCGCGAGGAGATCGAGGCGGCGATCAAGGAAGTGCGCGAGGTGCTCGCCTCCGAGGATGCCGCCGAGATCAACGCGAAGACCAATGCCCTCAACGAGGCCTTCCACAAGGTCTCCGAGGCGATGTATCAGCGCGCGCAGGAGCAGGCCACGGCGGGCGCCACGACGGATGGCGCCGCGGCCGAGACCAACGGCGCGGGCGCTGCCGAGGAGGACGTAGTCGACGCCGAGGTCGTGGACGAGGGCAAGTAACCCATGGACCCCAAGCGCCCTGAACCAACCATTGCGCCCGGCGAGCCGGAGGCGCCCGTCGCGCCGGTGGCTCCTGGCGGCCCCGATCCGGATCACGACTCCGAGACCACTCGAAAGGTCTCGGAGCCGGACCCGGCCTCGGAGCCGGTCTCTCCGTCGCGAGACGAGCAAGAGCATGAGCCCGAAGCGGAGCCCGATCACGAGCGGCAGCTCGAGCGCGATCTCGACGAGCTGACGGCGAAGGCGTCGAAGGCGGACGAGTACCTCGAGCTGGCGCAGCGGACCAAGGCGGACTTCGAGAACTACCGCAAGCGCGCGGTGCGCGAGGCCGCGTCCGCGCAGGAGCGGGGGATGGCGAAGCTGGCGCTGGAGCTGCTGCCGGCCGTGGACAGCCTCGACCGGGCGTTGACCGCGGCCGAGGCGCACGCCAACGGCGACGAGCTGGTGTCGGGGGTCAAGCTCGTCCATGCGGGCGTGATCGCGGCGCTGGCGCGGGTCGGAATCGAGCAGTTCTCTCCGGAGGGTGAGCAGTTCGACCCGCAGATCGCCGAGGCGGTCGCACAGCAGCCGGTCGAGGGCGCCGAGCCAGGCACCGTGGTGGAGGTCTACCAGTGCGGGTACCGCATCGGTGACAGCGTGCTGCGGCCCGCGCGAGTCGTCGTGGCGGGGTAGCCGGAGATGGCCGCGCGACCCGACTACTACCGGATCCTCGGGGTCGGCAAGAACGCCTCGGACGAGGAGATCAAGAAGTCCTACCGGAAGCTCGCGCGCCAGCACCACCCCGATCGCAATCAGGGCAACAAGCAGTCGGAGGAGCGCTTCAAGGAGATCTCGCAGGCGTACGACGTCCTGTCCGATCCCGAGAAGCGCAAGGCTTATGACCGCGGCTCGAGCCCGTTCGGCGGATTCACCGGCAACTTCGACCCGAGCGCGTTCGGCGGCAGCTTCGGCGACATTCTCTCGAACCTGTTCGGCGGCACCGGAAGCGCCCCGGCGGCGGCGCGGGCGGGCGTGGTGGCGCGGGCGGGCGCGCCGGCGGCGTGCGCGGCGGCCGGCCGGCGACTGCGCGCGGGCGTGATCTGGAGACCGAGGTCACGCTCAGCTTCGACCAGGCCGTGAACGGCGCGCAGGTGCCGCTCGCGGTGCCGACCTCGGCGCCGTGCCCGACCTGTCGCGGGACGGGCGCCAAGCCCGGCACCACGCCGAAGATCTGTCCGGTCTGCGAGGGCCGCGGGATCGAGGCCCAGAGCCAGGGCATCTTCTCGATCTCACAGCCCTGCTCCAACTGCCATGGCTCGGGGACGATCATCGAGGATCCGTGTCCGACGTGCGGGGGGTCCGGCGCGCAGCGGACGGTGAAGCGGCTGCGCGTCAACATCCCCGCCGGAGTGCGCGACGGCAGCCGGATCCGGCTCGCCGGGAAGGGCGAGCCCGGGATGCGGGGCGCGGACGCGGGCGACCTGTACGTGATCACGCGCGTGAACGAGTCGCCGGTGTTCAAGCGCGCCGGCGAGCACCTCGAGGTGGAAGTGCCGCTGACGATCCCCGAGGCGGTGCGCGGCGCGGTGATCGAGGTGCCCACGCTGGGCGGCTCCAAGCGCCTGCGCGTCCCGCGCGGCACCAAGCACGGGACCGTCCAGAGGCTGCGCGGCGAGGGTCCCCCGCGACTCGGTGGCAAGGGTCGCGGCGACATCCACTACCGCTTCGTGATCGACGTCCCGGCGTCCCTCTCACCGGAGCAGTCCGACGCGATCGACAGGCTTTCGCAGGCGATGAACGGCGATCCTCGCGCGAAGCTGTTCACCGGGACCGAACCGCGCGACGCGCAGGACGCGGCGTGATGGCCACGCGGCGGGTCAGTCGCACCCGGGTGGAGGTCTCCTCCGATCGAGGCGTGTTCATGATCTCGGTCGCAGCGGAGCTCGCGGAGATGCATCCGCAGACGCTGCGGATGTACGAGGCGCGCGGGTTGATCGAGCCCAAGCGCTCGCCGAAGGGCACGCGCCTGTACTCCCACCAGGACGTCGAGCGGCTGCGCCGGATCCAGGCGATGACCGCGCAGCTCGGGATGAACCTGGCCGGGGTGGAGCGCGTGTTCGAGCTCGAGGGGCAGCTCGAGTCGATGGCCCGCAAGGTCGCGTCGCTCGAGAAACGGGCGAGCGAGCTGAAGGCCGAGGTCGAGCGTCTGGAGGCGCTGCGGCGCGAGCTGCGCGCCGAGATCGTCCCGTACGTGCGCGGCGGCGAGCTGATCCGGCACGGGGACATCGCCAAGGCGCTGCGCTTTGGACGCCGGCCCCCGCGCGACGGCGGCGAGCCGACGGACCCCGTCGCCTGACCCGCGGCCGGCCGACCGAGAGGCGGTGCCTTACACTGCCGCGCCGGGGTGACGTCGGTCTTCATTTCCTATTCGCGCCGCGATAAGGAGTTCGTCGAGCGCTTGCACGACGCGCTGAAGGCGCGCGAGTACGACGTCTGGGTCGATTGGGAGGACATCCCGCCGAGCGCGGAGTGGTTTGAGGAGATCCGCACCGGGCTCAGCGCCGCGGACGGGTTCATCTACGTGATCTCGCCCCACAGCGTCTCCTCGGAGGTCTGCACGCGCGAGCTCGACCGCGCCGTCGAGCAGCGCAAGCGGATCCTCCCGATTCTCCACCGCGAGCCCGACGGCAACGCGAAGGTGCCCGACGCTGCGGCCACGCTGAACTGGGTCTATCTGCGCGACTCCGACGACTTCAACGCCGGCGTCGCCCAGCTCGTGTCGGCGATCGAGACCGATCTCGACCACGTCCGCACGCACACCCGGCTCGGCGTGGCGGCGAACCGCTGGGAGGCGAGCGGCCGCGAGCGCAGCCAGCTGCTCCGCGGGTCTGACCTCTCCGACGGCGAGGCCTGGCTGGTCGCCGCCGCGAACAAGCAGCCGCCCGCGACCGAGCTGCAGCGCGCATACCTGCTCGCCTCGCGCCAGGCGGCGACGCGCCGTCAGCGCGCGGTCATCGGCGCGACCTCGGTCGCGCTGGCGGTTGCCGTGGCGCTCGCGATCGTGGCGCTGATCCAGCGGTCGACCGCGATCCACGAGCGCAACGTCGCGCAGGCGCGCCAGTACGACGTCGAGGCACAGCAGCTGACCACCAGCGCGCCGGAGGTCGGCCTTCAGGTGGCGCTCCAAGCGGTCAAGGTCGCTCCGAGCGACGCCACCACGAACGCGCTGCGCCAGGCGCTCGAGCAGTCGCGCGAGCGGATCCGCTACCAGCTCAACACGGCACCGCCGCGCGCGGGCGACGCGGTCTGGAGCCCCGACGGGACGCGCCTGCTCGTGACCAGCCCGGGGCTGGGTGGCTGGGCCAGGATCTACCCCGCCGGCTCGGCCACGCCGTCGGTGGCGCTGGCCGGCGGCGCGGCGCCGTCGAGCCAGGACCAGAGCGGCTGGGACGGGCGCGGCGACCGGGTCATCATCGGCGGCGCCGATACCGCCGTCTACGACGGGCACAGCGGGGCGCTGATCCGGCGGCTTCCCGTTAGATCGCTGGACGCAGCGCTGACAACCGACGGCGCCCTGGCCGTGACCGTCGACACCCAATCGATCGGCCGCGTGTTCGATGTCGCCACCGGCCGGCAGCTCGCCGCGTTCCATCCCCGCTTCACCGGCGGTCTCACCTGCTTCGCGCTCTCACCGGACGACGCCGTGGCGGCGCAGTGCGATACCCAGAACCTCAGCAGCCTCACCGCGGGATCAGCGCTCGACCTCTGGAACATCCGCACCGGGAAGCTGATCCGCTCGACGCCGAGCGCGCTCATCAGCAGCGTCGCCTTCGGGCCCGGAGGCACGCGCTACGTGTTCGGCACGCTCGCGGCCAAGGGACCCGCGACGTTCGTGTACGAGACCGCGACCGGGCGCAGGTTGATGAGCTTCACGGGCGCGGCATCGGCGGTCGCGTTCAGCCCCAGCGTGGCGACGCCCGAGGTCGCTTACGCGACGACCGGCGACGACGAGGGTCACATCTACCAGTTCTTCTCGGGCAGGACGATCTCGCTGGCCGGCGCCACCGACTCGATCGACAAGCTCGCCTTCTCGCCGGACGGCGGGTACATCGTCTCGGCCGGTCGCGACAACACCGCGCGCGTGTACTACGCGATCGAGGGCGGCCAGCCGCTCGAGACCCTGTTCGGGGACGGCGATCGGATCCTGCAGGCGGGGTTCGGCGACGGCGATCGGTGGGTCGCGACGAGCTCCGACGACGGCACCACCAGGCTGTGGACGGGGCCGGCATCGATCCCGTCGCTGTCGCTGCCGGCGCAACCGGCGCGTGCGGACCTGTTGGCCCAAGGCGTCGCCTTCAGCCCGGACGGAAAGCGGCTCCTCGAGGCCAGCTCCGATGGCGCCGGCAGGGTGCTGGATGCTCGCAACCTGCAGTTGCTCGCGCGCTTCCAGGCGCCCGCGGGACAGGGGTTCGGCGGTGCGGCCGAGAGCCGCGACGGCGGGGCGCTCGTGGCGGTCTCGGGCCCGTTCGACCCGCGGGTAAAGCCATACGGAGCGCTCCTCGGCCTCTCGACGGTGGACGTCTACAACCCGGCGAGCGGGGCTCTGCTCAGGTCCGCGACGCCGGTGGCGCCCGGCCCGCTCTTCAACGCCGCGATCGACTACGCGGGCGACAAGCTGGCGACGCTCGGCGTCAACGGAGCCGCCGATGTCTGGGACACGCGCACCGGTCGGCTGATCCGCCACCTGCCCGGCACCGGCGTGGCGGGGGCCGCGGCGTTCTCCAAGGACGGTTCGCTGCTGGCGATCGCGCACTACCCGCCACTCCCTGCAGTAGTGAACTTCAACACCACCTTCGGGAACGTCGTCGTCGATCTGTTCGACGTATCGAGCGGACGGCTCGAGCGGACGCTCACCGGGTTGCAACTCGCGCCGCAGGTGCCCGGCACCAAGGAGTACGCGCCGCTGACGGCCGCGTTCTCGCCGAACGGGAGGATGCTCGCGGTGAGTGGCGCGCAGCCGGCGGTGCAGGTGTTCGATCCGCGCACCGGGCAGCAGATCACCAAGCCGCTGGGGGTGGGCGGCTCTTCCGCCGGCCAGTATGCGGACTCGCTGTTGTTCAGCCCCAACGGGCGGTACCTGGCGGTCGGATTGGGGACCGGCGCCGCGGTGTTGCGGGTGCCGGTGAGGGGTGGCGTGTTCACGGCGCTCCCCGTGTTCGAGCACGTTCCGGCCGGCGATGCCTCGTCGATCGTGGGCGCGGGCGTAGCCGGCGTGACGGTCGGCTTCACGGACAACTCCAGCTATCTCGTGACCTCGGGCGACCTCACGGTCGAGGCGTGGGACCTCGCCTCCCACCTGCAGCTGTTCCACGCGTTCCCGGCCGTGAAGGGGGCGATGAGCTCGGAGAGCGACCAGCTCGCGGTCGTGGGTGGCGGGGGGCTCGGTCTGTACAGCTGCGGGGTATGCGGCGGCGAGAGCCAGTTGCTGGCGCTCGCCAAGAGCCAGACGACCGCGCCACTGACCCCCTCGCAACGGGCCTCATACCTGAACCAGAGCTGATCGCCGCGTCTGCCCTAGGATCCGCGGAGTGAGACGCTCGGCGCTCGCAGCGGGGCTCGTCGCCGCGTTGATCGTGGGGGTGGCGCCCGCGATCGCGGCGGAACCCGTCGCCCAGGCGACGCGAGTCGGTCCGGCGCCGCCATCCCAGACCCTGCGGCTGGCGCTGCCGCTGCGGGTGCAATCGGCGGCGCTGCAGCGCTGGGCGATGGAGGTCTCGACGCCGGGGTCCGGTCACTACCGGCAGTACATGTCCGTCGCGGCGCTGGCGCGGCGGTTCGGGGCGCCCGCCGGCTCGGCGTCGCGGGTCGCGCGGTACCTGCGGGCGGCCGGCGGCAGCGGCGTCGTGGTCGATCCGACGGGCCTGTTCGTGAAGGTCACGATGAACGTGCAGGCAGCCACGCGGCTGTTCGGCGCGACCCTCGACGTGTTCCGAGACGTTCACGCCCGGCGGTACGTGTCGCCTGTCGATCCGGTGCGCCTCCCTTCGGCGCTGAGCTCGCTCGTCACCGGCGTGGTGGGGCTCGACACGATGAGCCTCGCGCGGCCCGGGCCGCCCGCCACCGGGGGGCGGAGGCTCGCGCACGACGCTGCGCAGCCGTCCTCCGCTGCGGCGCCCTCGGGTACGCCGAACGGATGCGCGGTCGGCCAGGCGACCGGGGGCTTCACGCCGAACGAGTACCTCACGGCCTACGGATATGCGCCACTACAGCTCGCCGGTCTGAAGGGCCAGGGCGAGCGCGTCGCGTTGATCGAGATCGACGGCTTCGACTACTCCGACGTGCAGACGTTCGCGAAGTGCTTCACGCTCGACATCCCGGCGATCAACGTCTACGGAGTGGGCACCGTGCACAAGGAGCTGGCCCCCGGCCCGGAGACCACGCTCGATCTCGAGATCCTCGACGCCGCGGCGCCGGACCTGAAGGCGATCGACGTGTACGAGACCCTCGCCGACGCGGTCTCGACGCTCCAGGCGCTGACCGCGCCTCTGCACAACCCGGGGCGGCGACCGCAGGTGATCTCCGCGTCGCTCGGGCTCTGCGAGCTGTTCGCGGTCAATGAGCCCGGCGGTCCGCAGGCGATCACCGCCGACGAGGATGCGCTGGCGATGGTGGCGGCGAGCGGCACCACGTTCATGGCGTCGACGGGGGACTCGGGTTCGGCGGACTGCATGTCGGGCGGCCAGCCGGTCGACGCGCTCGCGGTCAACTATCCGTCCTCCTCGCCGTTCGCGCTCGCGGTCGGCGGCACCAACTTCGTGCTGAGCGTCGCGAACGCGATCCAAAGCCAGCTCGTCTGGAACGACGCGGGCGATCAGCCTGGGTCCGCGGCCGGCGGCGGGCTCAGCCAGGCGTTCTCGCGCCCGAGCCTACCAGAACGGAGTCGTGAGGGCGAGGTTCCGGGCCCTGCCCGACGTCTCGCTGCTCGCCGACATCAGTCCCGGCTACGCGATCTTCTGCTCGAACTCGAGCTGCCTGCAGGAGGCCCCGGAGTGGCGCGCGGAGGGCGGGACCAGCGCCGCCACGCCGCTGCTGGCGGGCGGCTTCGCGCTCGTCGACCAAGCGCTGCGGATGAACCACCGCCAGGACCTGGGGCTGGCCAACCCGCTGCTCTACGCGCTCGGGCGCTCGGCGTCCGCCCGACCGCGGGTCTTCGACGACGTCACCAGATACGGCAATGACGTCGGGGCATTCATCGGCAATAGGCCACTCGGGTGCTGCTCGGCGCATCCCGGGTTCGACTACGCCTCGGGCTGGGGGAGCGTCAACCTGGCGCCGTTCGCGGACGCCGCGCTCGCGCTGCAGCCGCCGATCTTCGAGCTCTCGGTGCCGGGACGGCAGAGCCCGGTCAAGCGGCGCGAGATCACCGTGACGGTCTCATGCCAGGCCGCCTGCCGGCTGGCAGCCGCCGCGCTCGTCACGATCGGCCGCGCCAAGCCGTTCGAGGTCGACTCCACCACCTACAGGCTGGCGGCGGCCGGGTCCAAGAAGGTGCAGATCCACCTCGGCGGGAGCGCGCTCCGCAGGCTGCGCGCGGGCCTGAAGGCACACAAGCGGGTCAGCGCGCAGCTGTTCGGGCTCCTGCTGAACGGCTCGGGGAATGTGATCAGCGAGACCGGCGGTCAGCGCATGACGATCAAGGGCTAGCGGAGCTCGGTCGAACGGCGAGCCCCGCCCCCCGCGCCCTGGTCGTGATCGCAGCGCTCGCGCTGGTCCTGACGGCTGCTGGATGCGGCGGGGGCGCAAAGCATCGGTCGGCGCGCCGTCCGCGACCGCCAACGGCGTCCACGGGGCTCCTGGTCGACCGCCCGCTGCCGTCCGGGGGCTGTGGCCGCTCGCCGCCGATCGCCCCCGGGCACACCGTGCGAGTGACGGTCGCCGTGCCGCCCGCGCAGGCCGAGGGCCTCACGACCCGCGTCTACTGGCTGCACGTGCCGCGCGGCTATCGCGCGGGGCGACCGATCCCGCTGATCCTCGCGTTCCACGGCGCGGGCGGCACCGCTCTGGGCATGCAGGCGGGCAGCGGACTCTCCGCGCTCGCCGACCGGCGCGGATTCCTGGTCGCCTATGCGCAGGGCCTGCCGGAGCCGAAGGGCACCCGGCACTACTACTGGTACACGAGCGGGCCCAGCGACCCGGACGCCCATGGGATCGACGACGGGCTGTACACGAGCGACCTGATCAGCGCCGTGCAGGCGCGCTACTGCGTGGATCCCCATCGCGTCGGCGCGGTCGGGTTCTCCAACGGCGCGGGGCTCATGAACTACCTGGCATGCGTGCTGGCGGATCGGATCAGCGCGTTCGTGCCGGTCGAGGGCGAGTTCTACATGGTCCCCGCCGGCTGCCGCCCCGCGCACCCGGCGTCGATCCTGGACATACACGCGCGCGACGACTACGTGGCGCCGTATGCGGGCGCCCCCGCCCGGGGATCTCCGGATTACTACGCGCCGGCGGCGCCGATCTGGCTCGAGCAGTGGGCCGCCCGCGATGGCTGCACGAGGAGCGCTCCGGTCGGTGCCGGCGGCCGGCAATGGTCGGGATGCGAGGGCGGGGCGCTCGTCGCCGGCGAGCTCCGGGCCCGCGGCGGGCATAGCTGGCCGATCGCGCTCGGCGGCCGGCCCGGAAGCGAGGTGATCGCGAGCTTCATCCTCGGCCACCCGCTGCGGGCGACGCCGGCGGCGTGGACGGTCCGCCCGGCCGTCGCTGTTGCCGCCGTGCGCGGATCGCGCCTCGCGCCGCGATCGATCGAGGCCTATCGGGTTCCGACACCGGAAGCCAAGCCGCTCGACGTCGCGATCGGCTCGGATGGGAGCGCCTGGTTCACGGAGTTCGATGCCGACAAGATCGGGCGCATCGATCCGGCGGGCCGCGTGCACGAGTATGCGGTGCCGACCCCGGGCGCCGAGCCCTACCAGCTGATCGCCCGCCCCGACGGGTCGGTCTACTTCACCGAGTACAACACCCAGAAGCTCGGGGAGATCTCCGCGGCAGGGCGGATCTCCGAGACCGCGATCGCGCCCCACAGCGCCGGCGGCCTCGGACTGGCCCACGCCGGGGCGACAGTTTGGGTCGCCGATCCGGAGGGGGTGATCGACCGGATCGCGAGTGGCGGGCGAGTCCAGCAGCTGCCCGCGCCCGCCTCGCTGGGCGTCCCGTTCGCGGTCGCTCCCGGCCCCGAGGGCTCGGTCTGGGTGAGCCCGGTCACCGGTTACTTCGAGCACACGCACGCGCTGCTCAGGCTCGGCGGGCGCCTTCCGGGCCGGACGCTCACGCTGGCGAATCCGGCCAGTGACGTGGACGCGCTGAGCGACGGACCGGGCGGCAGCGTCTGGGCCGCCGATTACGGGGCCGGTCAGATCGACGAGCTGAGCGCGTCCGGGACGCTGCACCGGTACGAGGACCCCACCCGATACGGCGGGCTGAACGACATCGTGGCGGGCCCGGGCGACGCGATGTGGTTCACCGAGCAGACCGGACTGATCGGGCGGATCACCCTCACGGGGAGCATCCAGGAGCTGGCGCTCGAGCCCGCCGGCAGCGAGCCCGACGGGATCGCCGCCGCGCCTGACGGCTCGATCTGGGTCGCGGACGCCGGCACCGACCGGATCCTGCGCCTCACGCTCCGCTAGCCGGGGATCACGCGCTCGCCGATGTGCTGCGGGGGAACGCCGAACCGCAGCGTGCGGTGACACGGGTTGGCGCCGTTCCAGGGCGTGGGCGCGGAAACCGCGTCGGCGGATGAGACGTGGAGCACCGCGAGCGTCAAGAGGATCCCGAGCGCCGTCAGCACGATCGCGAGCAGCGCCGGCCCCAGCGCCGCCGACAGCCCCCCGGCTTTCGTCCCGCGTCCCGCCATCGCGAAGCGAGTCTAGGGAGGCGTTCGAGCTCGGGCGCCGGTTCGCCTCGGGCGCTCCGACCCGGCGCGCGCCCCATCCGAAGACAATGGGGCGATGCGGTTGCCACGCGAGCTCGAGGTGCTGAGGCGGCGCGACTTCCGCTTCGTGTTCGGCGCCGCCGCGGTATCGCTGCTGGGGGATGGGGTGGTTCCGGTCGCGCTGTCGTTCGCGGTGCTCGACCTGACCAACTCGGCGACCGATCTTGGGATCGTGCTCGCGGCCAGGGGCGTCGCGCTCGTGGCGTCGCTGCTGGCCGGCGGGGTGGTGGCCGACCGCATCGGCCCCAGGTCGGTGATGATCGCGTCGGACCTGGTCCGCCTCGCCGGCCAGGCCGCGATCGCGATCCTCCTGATCAGCGGAAGCGCGACGCTTCCGGAGCTGATCGTCTCGCAGCTGCTGCTCGGGGCCGGAAGCGGATTCTTCAACCCCGCCTCGAGCGGGTTGATCCCGCTCGTCGCGGGCGACCAGCTGCAACAGGCCAACTCGCTGAAGGGGATGGCGATGGCCGGCGGCGGCATCCTCGGGCCGGCGGTCTCGGGTGCGCTCGTCGTCGCGACCGGGCCCGGCGAGGCGCTGCTGATCGACGCCGCCAGCTATGGCGTCAGCGCGGTGCTGCTCGCGCGCGCTCGGGTGGTGCCGCACATCCGCGAGAGCGGCGGCGGGTTCCTCGCGGAAGCACGCGCGGGGTTCGCCGAGGTGCGAAGCCGCACCTGGGTCTGGGCGACGATCGCCTCCGCAGCGGTCTGGAACCTGCTCGCGGCGTTCACCGTGCTTGGGCCCGTCGTCGCCAAGCACTCGCTGGGCGGACCCGGGGCGTGGTCGGCGATCCTCGTCGCGGAGGGAGTCGGCTGGCTCGCGGGCGGAATGACGCTGCTGCGATTCGAGCCACGGCGCCCGCTCGTCGTGGCGACGGTAGCGAGCGGGCTCGCGGTGATCCCGACGCTGCTACTGGCGTTCCCGGCCCCGCTCGCGCTGATCGTGATTGCGAGCCTGGGGGCCGGAATCACCAACATGCTGTTCAACACGCTGTTCGAGACGATGCTCCAGCGGCACGTTCCACCGCGTGCACGTTCGCGCGTCAGCTCCTACGACTGGTTCGGATCGCTGGCGCTGCAGCCGATCGGTTTGGCGCTGATGGGACCATTGGCGGCAGCGGTCGGAATCTCCGAGGCTCTGTACCTGACCGTGGCGGTGAAGCTCGTGACGCTCGTCTGCCTGCTCTCGATTAGGCAGATCCGAACCCTCGGCCCGCGTCCGGAAGCCTTGAAATGGGCCGAAACCGTGTCATAATCTAAGTCACCAAGACTTAGATTTAGAGAGCGACACATGCAACCAGACAGATTCACGATCAAGTCCCAAGAGGCGCTGCAGGCCGCCCAGCGGCTGGCGGACGACCGCCGCAACCCCCAGACGACGCCCGAGCATCTGCTCGCGGTGCTGCTCGAGCAGGACGGGGGCGTGGTCGCTCCGGTGCTGCGCAAGCTGGGCGTCGATCCCGCCACGGTGCGCCAGGCGCTCGGTCCGGCGCTCGATGGGCTGCCGAAGCTGACCACTACCGGGGGGCGCGAGGAGCCGGCGGGAGGCTCGAGCGAGTTCGTCCAGATCCTGCGCGCGGCCGAGAACGAGATGCGCGATCTCGAGGACGAGTACGTATCGACCGAGCACCTGATGCTCGCGCTCGCGCAGCATCCGGGCAAGGCAGGCGACGCGCTGCGCTCGACGGGCGCCACCCGCGACGAGCTGATGAAGGCGCTCACGGAGGTGCGCGGCTCGCACCGCGTCACCGATCAGAGCCCCGAGGACAAGATCCGGGCGCTCGAGAAGTACGGGCGCGACCTCACCGAGGCCGCGACACAGGGCAAGCTCGACCCGGTGATCGGGCGCGACGACGAGATCCGCCGCGTGATCCAGGTGCTCAGCCGGCGGACCAAGAACAACCCGGTCCTGATCGGCGAGCCGGGGGTCGGTAAGACTGCGATCGTCGAGGGGCTGGCGCAGCGGATCGTCGCCGGCGACGTGCCCGACGGGCTGCGCGACCGCAGGCTGGTGGCGCTCGACATCGGCGCGATGGTCGCGGGCTCGAAGTACCGCGGCGAGTTCGAGGACCGCATGAAGGCCGTGCTCAAGGAGATCACCGACGCCAAGGGCCAGATCGTCGTCTTCATCGACGAGCTGCACACGATCGTCGGCGCCGGCGCGGCCGAGGGGTCGGTCGATGCGGGCAACATGCTCAAGCCGATGCTGGCGCGCGGTGAGCTGCGCGCCGTCGGCGCAACGACGCTCGACGAGTACCGCAAGCACATCGAGAAGGATCCGGCGCTGGAGCGGCGCTTCCAGCCGGTGTACGTCGGCGAGCCGACCGTCGAGGACACGATCGCGATCCTGCGCGGGCTGAAGGAGCGCTACCAGGTGCATCACAAGGTGCGCATCCAGGACTCCGCGCTGGTCGCGGCGGCGACGCTCAGCCATCGCTACATCGCCGACCGCTTCCTGCCCGACAAGGCGATCGACCTGGTCGACGAGGCGGCGTCGCGGATCCGGATGGAGATCGACTCCAAGCCGACCGAGATCGACGAGGTCGACCGGCACATCATGCAGCTCGAGATCGAGCTGCAGTCGCTGGGCGAGGACGACGATCCCGGCACGGTGGCGCGGCGCGAGCAGCTCGAGCGCGCGCTCGCCGAGGAGCAGGAGCGCTCGTCCGGGATGCACGCCGAGTGGCAGCGCGAGAAGCAGACCGTCGGCGCCGTCGCCGAGCTCCAGGAGCGCCTGGAGGGGGCGAGGATCGAGCTCGAGCGCGCGCAGCGCGAAGCCGATCTGGGCCGGGCCGCGGAGCTCCAGTACGGGACGATCCCCGAGCTCGAGAAGCAACTCGCCCAGGCGGAGGAGGCCCAGGCCGCGGAGGGCGCGATGGCGCACCGCTTCCTCAAGGACGTGGTCGACGCCGAGGACGTCGCGGAGGTCGTGGCGAAGTGGACCGGCATTCCGGTCTCGCGCCTGATGGAGGGCGAGATCGAGAAGCTGGTGCACATGGAGGAGCGCCTGCACGAGCGCGTGATCGGGCAGGACGAGGCCGTCTCGGCCGTTTCCTCCGCGCTGCGCCGCTCGCGCGCGGGCCTCCAGGACCCCAACCGCCCGATCGGCACGTTCCTGTTCCTCGGACCGACCGGAGTCGGCAAGACCGAGCTTGCGCGCGCGCTGGCGGAGTTCATGTTCGACTCATCCGACGCGATGGTGCGGATTGACATGTCGGAGTACATGGAGAAGCACGCGGTCTCGCGCCTGGTGGGCGCGCCGCCTGGCTACGTCGGCTACGAGGAGGGCGGCCAGCTGACCGAGGCCGTTCGCAGGCGACCGTATTCCGTGGTCCTGCTCGACGAGATCGAGAAGGCACATCCCGACGTCTTCAACACGCTGCTCCAGGTGATGGATGACGGCCGGCTCACCGATGGTCAGGGCCGAACGGTGTCCTTCAAGAACGTCGTGCTGATCATGACCTCGAACATTCCGGGCGGCCGCGCGGGCGTCGAGGCGCAGTTCAAGCCCGAGTTCATCAACCGGCTGGATGACATCGTCGAGTTCGAGCCGCTGACGCGCGAGCAGATCGGCGAGATCGTCGACCTCCAGGTGGCACGTCTGATGGCGCGAGTGCGAGAGCGGGGCATCGAGATCGAGCTCACCGACGACGCGCGGACGCTGATCGCGAACCTCGGCTACGACCCGACCTACGGCGCCCGGCCGCTCAAGCGCGTGATCCAGAAGCGGCTGGTGGATCCGCTGGCGCTGGCGATCCTCGAGGGGCGATTCGCCGACGGAGACATCGTGCGCGTCTCGGCAGCCGACGGCGAGCTCGTCCTGGAGCGCGCCGCTGCGGCCGCGGCGACCGCGTAGGCGCGGGTCTCAGCTGACCGTGATGTAGATGCGACCGACGGGCCCGACCGGGTGCCGGGCGTATGCGCGCTGCGTGTCCACCTGAAGCACCCAGCGGCCCGCGGCCGGCGAGAAGGGGAAGATCCGCAGGCGCCGGGTGAGCAGGTAGCCGCACTGGCCGCTGGCGCGCCCGAGGGACTCCGTCTTGCGCACGCCGCCGCTGGGCCGGACGTAATGCGCGTACACGGGCCCGTTGAACGGCGCGTGCAGCGCGAAGCCCCATACCTGGAACGGGGAGCGCAGCGTCTTGACGGTGTTGCCGGTGGGGCCGTACAGGCGCGCGCCCGGGCGAGCGGGTCACGGTGAAGGTGACGTTGGCGGCGCTCGTCCCATCGGTCGCGTTCAGCCCGAACGAGTGCTGGACCACGCCGGCGGAGAGCCCGCCCGGGACGAGCGCGGGGCTGGTGAAGGCACCGGTGCCGTCGGTGGTGCCCTGGCCGAAGTCGACGCCGTCGATCGCGAGGTCGTACGAGCGCGCGGGCGCAAACCCCGAGCCGATCACCCGCACGTCCTGGCCGACCAGATAGCAGGGGTGGTCCGTGCGGACGCTCGGCTTCACCGCGGCGGCGGCGAGCGCCGAGGAGGCCGCGGGCACCGCGGCCGCGGCGCAGAGCGCCAGAGCGCCGGCGAGCTGCCGTGTCGAGGGACGCGGACCAGGCAAGGCGCGCCATGGTACAAGTGCCGCTTCACCGTTGGTGTCGCTTGACGACCGGAGAAGGAGGCTGCCGTGCCGACTTACATCATGCTGACGACCCTCACCCCGGACGGGGTGCAGACGATCAAGAACAATCCCGGCCGCATCCGCGAGGTCAACCGCGAGATCGAGCAGCTCGGCGCGACCGTCAAGGCGCAGTGGGCGACGCTCGGCCAGTTCGACTTCGTCAATGTGGTCGAGGCGCCGGACGAGAAGACGATCGCGCGGGTCTCGCTCGAGCTCGGCTCGCGCGGCACCGGCAAGTACGAGACGCTGAGCGCGATCCCGATCGACGACTTCATTGGCGCCATCTGAGCAGGGCGACCGCGGCGGCGCCGGCGCTCGAGCGACCACGCGCCCGCGGGTGCTCGTCGTCGGCGCCGGCGCGCGCGAGCACGCGATCATCCAGGCGCTCCACCGCTCGCCGCGGCGCCCGGAGGTGCTCGCTGCGCCCGGCAACGCTGGCATCGCGCAGGACGCGACGATCGTCGAGGTATCCGCGGAGGACGTCGACGGGATCACCCGGTCCGCGCTCGACCGGCGCGTGGACCTCGTCGTCGCCGGGCCGGAGGCCCCGCTGGTCGCGGGCCTGAGCGATGCCCTCGGCGCGGCGGGGATTCCCTGCTTCGGCCCGAGCATGGCGGCGGCCCGGCTCGAGGGCTCCAAGTCGTTCTGCAAGGAGGTCATGGCCAGCGCCGGCGTTCCCACCGCCGCGCACGCGGTGGTGACCGATCCCGCCGCCGGAATGGAGGCGATCGGCGGCCGCTTCCCCGCGGTGATCAAGGCGGACGGGCTCGCCGCCGGCAAGGGGGTGATCATCGCGAGCGGCGAGGGCGAGGCCCGCGAGGCGCTCGACGACCTGCTGGTCGGCCACCGCTTCGGAACGGAGCGGGTCGTGATCGAGGAGCATCTCGAGGGCGAGGAGCTCTCGCTGCTGGCGATCTGCGACGGCCGGAGCGCGCTGCCGCTCGCCTCCGCCCAGGACTACAAGCGCATCTTCGACGGCGATCGCGGCCCCAACACCGGCGGGATGGGGTCCTACTCGCCGGTCCCCGCGGTCGACGCGCAGCGCGCGGATGAGATCGCGCAGCTGGTCCACCAGCCCGTGCTCGACGAGCTGGCCCGCCGCGGGACGCCGTTTCACGGGGTTCTCTACGCGGGACTGATGATGACCTCCGGCGGTCCCAAGGTGCTCGAGTTCAACGTCCGCTTCGGCGATCCTGAGACCCAGGCGATCCTGCCGCGACTGCGCTCCGATCTGCTCGGGCTGCTCGAGGCGGCGACGAGCGCGGGGGGCCTCAGCACGATTGCGTCCCTTCAGTGGGCGCCCGAGACGGCGGTCACGATCGTCCTGGCCAGTGCGGGCTATCCGGCGAGCTCCTCCGCGGGCGACGTGATCGCCGGTCTGGAGTCGGTTCCGGACGGGGTCTTCGTCACTCACGCCGCGACCGCGCGCGATTCCGCGGGCCGGCTGGTGACCGCCGGGGGGCGGGTCCTGAACGTAACCGCGCTTGGTCGCGACGCCGCGGCCGCCCGCGCGGCCGCATATGCTGCCGCCGACATGATCGAGTTCGAGGGCATGCAGCTGCGGCGAGACATCGCGCTGAGGGCGCTGGGATGACCGAGCCCCAGACCTACACGGAACCTGCGGTCGAGTTCGAGAACGTCGAGGTCGATGCCCCGATGGTGGGGATCGTGATGGGCTCCAAGAGCGACATGCAGGCCATGGAGGCGGCCGAGAAGGAGCTCACGGAGCGCGGCATCACCAGCGAGACGCGCGTGATGTCCGCGCACCGCGAGCCCGAGACGGTCGCGGAGTACGCGCGCAGCGCGAGGATGCGCGGCGTGCGCGTGATCATCGCCGGCGCCGGCCTTTCGGCCGCGCTGCCCGGGGTGGTCGCGGCGCACAGCGACCTGCCCGTGATCGGCGTGCCGCTCACGAGCCGGACCTCGGTCGCCGGCGGTCTCGACGCGCTGCTCTCGATCGCGCAGATGCCCCCGGGCGTCCCCGTCGCGTGCGTGGGCGTCGACAACGCCCGCAACGCCGCCGTCCTCGCCGCGCGGATCATCAGCTCCTAACCGTCCGCGTGCGACCGGCGCTACGCTTACGCGCCAGCGACAGATGCCTGACGCCATAGTCCACGTGTCCTCGCTGGCGGGGAGCTCGCTGCTGGACTCCGCGGGTGAGCGCCTCGGCCGCGTCGAGGATGTGATCGCGCGACTCGACCTCGCCGACAGCCTGCCGCCGGTCGTGGGCCTCAAGGCGAGCATCGGCGGGCGCGACGCGTTCGTGCCGATCGATCGGATCGAGCAGCTCGGCCCCTACGACGTCAAGACCTCCACGACGAAGCTGAACCTGGCGCAGTTCGAGCGGCGCCCCGGCGAGGTCCTGCTGCGCTCCGACGTGCTCGACCGGAGCCTGATCAACGTCAACACCGCCCGCCTCGTCGGCGCGCACGAGGTGGAGCTGGTACGCGAGAACGGCACCTGGCGGGTCGCCGGGATCGACGCCAGCCTGCGCCCGCGCCTGTGGCGGGTCCTGCCCCGGCGCTTCCGCGGCCACGACAGCGACCACACGCGGTTCGTCGCGTGGAGCGACCTGGAGCCGTTCGTCGGCCACGTGCCGACGTCGCGGTTGAAGCTCCGCGCGCGGCGGCTCGGGCGGCTGCATCCCGCGCAGATCGCCGATCTGGTCGAGGCCGCTTCGCACGAGGAGGGCGAGGAGATCCTCGAGGCGGTCGGCTCCGACAAGGAGCTCGAGGCCGACGTGTTCGAGGAGCTCGACGACGAGCACCAGGTGGAGTTCCTGCGCGAGCGCTCCGATCAGCAGGCGGCCGCCGTGCTCGCGCGGATGGCGAGCGACGACGCCGCCGACCTGCTGCTCGAGCTCGACCAGGATCGGCGGCTGCCGATCCTCAACCTCCTGCCGGCCGCCAAGCAGCGCAAGATCCGGAGCCTGCTCGGGCACAACCCCTCGACCGCGGGCGGGATCATGAACCCGGACTTCCTCTCGGTCGGCGTCGAGGCCAACGCCGACGAGGCGCTGCGCCAGGTGCGCGCGAGCGAGCTCGGGCCCCAGCAGGCGTCGATCGTATGCGTGGTCGACGAAGCCGGCCAGTTCGCGGGGACCGTCTCCCTCGCCCAGTTGGTGCGCGCGAAGACCGATGCGAGGGTCGCCGAGCTCGTCGAGTCGCCGGCGCCGACGGTCGCGGCCGAAGCCGATCTTCCCGAGGTCGCGCGGCTGATGACCGACTACAACCTGATCGCGCTGCCGGTGCTCGAGGCCGATGGGAAGCTCGTCGGGATCATCGCCGTCGACGACGTGCTCGAGCTGCTCCTACCCGAAGAATGGCGCCGCCGCGCCGGCATCGCCAGAAGCTGACCGCCACTGGTACGCTCCGAATCAGCCGTTCCGCGGCGATTTACAGTGCTTTCACATCATGAGCGACCTAGGCGAATATCAGGACAGCGAGCTACCGCGAAGTAGCTACTCGCGGCCGGTGTCGCGTGGTCAGCTCTTGCGCCGGGATCTGACTTCCGGCTCCTGAGAGACCTCCGGCCCCGCCGCGGGTAGGCGCGCGCGTGAGAAAGGAGGTGAAGCAGATGGCGACCGACCCGACCGGCACGGGCATCTCGACGCCCAGCGTGACCGCTCCGGAGCAGGCCCAGGGACCGGGGAGCGCCGCTGCCAACACCTCCGCCTCGTCCGAGAGCGGGCGCGAGCGCTTCGTACTCGACGCCGCGCACGTCGGCGACATCCGCGGCGCGTTCGGCACCCTCCGCGAGGACGAGCACGCGCACCGGGGCCTGCGCTCGCGCACGATGGCGCTGCTCGCGATCATGGGCCCGGGCCTGATCGTGATGGTCGGCGACAACGACGCGGGCGGCGTCGCCACCTACTCGCAGGCGGGACAGAACTACGGCACGAGCCTGCTCTGGGTGCTGCTGCTGCTCGTTCCGGTGCTGATCGTCAACCAAGAGATGGTGGTGCGCCTCGGCGCGGTGACAGGGGTCGGCCACGCCCGCCTGATCAAGGAGCGCTTCGGCCGCTTCTGGGCGTGGTTCTCCGTGATCGACCTGTTCGTCCTGAACTTCCTGACGGTGGTCACCGAGTTCATCGGCGTGAGCCTCTCCCTCGGGTACCTTGGCGTCTCGCAGTACATCGCCGTGCCGGTGGCCGCGCTCGCACTCCTCACGATCACCGCGTCCGGCAGCTTCCGCAACTGGGAGCGCTCGATGTTCGTGTTCGTGTTCGCGAACCTGCTGGTGATTCCGCTGTTCTTCATGGCGCACCCGCACGCCTCGCCGATCGCCCGAGACTTCTTCGTGCCCGGGATCCAGGGCGGCGCGAACTCGACCTCGGTGCTGCTGATCATCGCGATCGTCGGCACCACGGTCGCGCCGTGGCAACTCTTCTTCCAGCAGTCGAACATCATCGACAAGCGGATCACGCCGCGATGGATCAACTACGAGCGGCTCGACACCTATATCGGCGCCGTGGTGGTGGTCGTCGGCGCCGGCGCGCTGATGTGTGTGTCGGCGTTCTCGTTCGCGCACACGCACTACTTCGGCCACTTCACCGACGCCGGCGCCACCGCCACCGGGCTCGACCACACGCTCGGCGGCACAGCCGCGGCGTTCTTCGCGATCGTGCTGCTGAACGCCTCGCTGATCGGCGCCGGCGCGCTGACGCTCTCGACCAGCTACGCGTTCGGCGACGTGTTCGGGACCAAGAGCTCGCTGCACCGCAGCTTCAAGGACGCGAAGGGCTTCTATGCGATCTTCTCGCTGCTGATCATCGGCGCGGCGGCGATCGTGCTGATCCCGGGCGCTCCGCTCGGCGTGATCACCGAGGCCGTCCAGGCGCTCGCCGGCGTGCTGCTGCCGAGCGCGAGCATGTTCCTGTTGCTGCTGTGCAACGACCGCGCCGTGCTCGGCCCGTGGCGCAACGGGCCGTGGGTCAACGCGCTCGCGAGCCTGATCGTGTCGGTGCTGGTGCTGTTGTCGATGATCTTGATGGCGACGACGCTGTTCTCCAGCGTGAACGTGACCGAGCTCGCGCTGATCGGCGGCGCGGTGCTCGCCGTCGCGCTGCTGGCGCTCGGCGCCGCGCAGCTGAGGGCCGGGCGGGGAGCGGCGGCGGTCACGGTGATCGAGAGCGCGCCCGCGGTCCCCAAGGAGCAGTGGACGATGCCTCCGCTGGCGCTGCTCGAGCGTCCCCCGCAGTCGCTTGGCCGACGCGTCGCGATGTTTGCGATGGAGGGGTACCTGCTGGTGGCGGTGGCGCTGCTGATCGTCAAAGCCGTGCAGCTGGCGGGCGGCTGACTGCCTCCTCCTCTGGCCGCTCGTCGTTACCCTGAGCCCCGGTGCGCAGGGCCACGATCTCAGCTTTGATCGCAGCGGCGATGCTGGCGGCTCCCGCGAGCGCGGCCGCGGCCAGCTACACGTGGAGCATGCCGACCGACTTCACGGGCGCCCACAACCCCGATCCGGACGCATATGGTGGAACACCGTGGTCATATCTGCAGGGCGCGCCGGGGAGCTTCACGCCGTTGCCGGGCCCGGCCACCAACGGTGGGCGGACCGGATGGTTCGACGGAAGCGGGAACGCATTTGTCGCCGGAACGGCCGGGAGCGTCGTGGAGATGCAGTCCGACTCGAGCACCGCGGTCGCGCTCGCCTGGACCTCCCCGTTCAGCACGAGCAGGAGCGTGAGCGTCAGTTTCACCCCGACGTTCACCGGCCACAGCCTCACCTGCCCGACGCCCGCAGCCCCAAGGCTCGAGGATCAGAACGGCAGTCCGATCGGCAGCGCCACGCCGACGGTCCCCGCTCACGGTGGCATCTACGTGGTGTTGGCGAAGCCCCAGCTTCTCGAATCCGGCTGCACGTTCTCGATCGGCCTCCAGATCAGCGCCGGCGCGCCGACATTGCGTCCAACGCTCACGGCCCCTGCACCCGGCGCGATCGTGAAGGCCGGCCAGCCGACGTTCACCGGCACGGGCGGCACGGACTTCGGCCAGTCCAAATCGGTGACGGTGGACGTCTACCGCGGCGCCTCCGCCACCGGCTCGCCGCTGGAGAGCCTGACCGCATCGGTCGCGGGCGACGGCAGCTTCAGCGCCAGCCCGAGTCCCGCGCTGGCCGACGGGCAGTACACGGTCCAGGCGACGCAGTCGAACAACCTCGGCGACCACGGCTCGGGCCCGGCGGTGACCTTCTCGATCAAGACCCACGCCCCCGTCGTCACGCTGTCGCAGCCGACCGCGGGTACGGCGACGACCAACACTCGGCCCACGTTCTCGGGCGGGGCGGGCACCGTGTTCGGCGACTCCCGCAAGGTCACGATCACGCTCTACAAAGGCTCGGCTGCCGCGGGCAAGCCGCTCGGGACGGCCACCGCCACCCCGAGCGGTGCCGATTGGTCCGCGCGCTGGCCGCACACGCTGTCGCCCGGCACCTATACGGCCCGCGCGACGCAGACCGACGACGCCGGACACACCGGGATGAGCGCACCCGACACCTTCAGGATCGTTCCCGGCCCGATCGGACAGAGCGTCGGCCTGAGCCGGACGGGAATCGCATCGCTCCAGCTCACCTGCACCGCCGCGCCCGGACAGACGTGCGCCGGCACCGTGCTGGTGCTGACGGTCCGCCACTACCAGCCCGTCGCCGGCGGGCCGAAGGGAGCGGTGCGGGTGCTGTTCGCCTACGTCGATCTCGCCGGCGGCACGACCGAGACGCTTCGGCGCCCGGTCCCGGGATTCGTCGTGAGGATGCTCAGGCGCAAGTCGCCGCTGGAGGTCCGCGTCACGCTCAGATGGAGCGGGGCCTCGCGGATCTCCGCGCAGCGGCGCCTGCAGACCTGACGCTGACCGTCCAGCGATCCCGGCGATAATCGGCGCGTGATCGCGCGCTACACACGTCCCGAGCTGGCCGAAGCCTGGTCTGACCATGCGCGCTTCGAGGCGATGCGCCAGGTCGAGGTCGCGGCATGCGAGGAGATGGACGGCCCGGCCCCCGAGGAGCTCGAGGCGATCCGCGGCGCCACCTTCACCGTGGAGGCGATCGCCGAGCGCGAGAAGACCACCGACCACGATGTCGCCGCGTTCGTCGACGTGCTGGGCGAGTCGGCCGGCCCGGCGGGGCGCTGGATCCATTACGGGCTCACCTCGAGCGACGTGCTCGACACGGGTCTGGCGATCCAGCTGCGAGCTGTTAGCGAGCTGCTGCTGCCCGACGCGCGGGCGCTCGTGGACGCGTTCGCCGAGAAGGCGCGCGAGCACGTGCATACGCTGTGCGCCGGGCGCACCCACGGGATCCATGCGGAGCCGACCACGTTCGGCATCAAGCTCGCCGGGTTCGCGTTCGAGGCGCATCGAAACACCAAGCGCCTCGAGCGGGCGTTCGATCATGCCTGCTATGGCGCGATCTCCGGGGCGGTCGGGACCTACTCGGCCACGTCGCCCGAGTTCGAGCGCCGCGTGCTCGGGCGGCTGGGGCTGGAGCGCGAGCCGGTCTCGACCCAGGTCGTCCCGCGCGACCGTCACGCCGAGCTGCTGCAGGCGATCGCGCTGGCCGGCGCCGGCCTCGAGCGGTTCGCGACCGAGCTGCGCCATCTCGCCCGGACCGAGGTCGGCGAGGTCCGCGAGCCGTTCGCCGCCGGCCAGAAGGGCTCCAGCGCGATGCCACACAAGCGGAACCCGATCAAGTCCGAGCAGGTCGCCGGGCTGGCCAGGGTGCTTCGCGGCAACGCCATCGCCGGCGTCGAGGACGTCGCGCTGTGGCACGAGCGCGACATCTCCCACTCGAGCGTCGAGCGGATCATCCTCCCCGACTCGACCACCCTGCTTGACCACATGCAGCGCCGCACGATCGGCCTCGTGCGCGGGATGGTCGTCGACCCCGAGCGAATGCGCTCCAACCTGGACCTCACCTACGGCGCGCTGTTCTCGCAGCGCGTCCTACTCGCGCTCGTGGAGCGGGGGATGACGCGCGACGATGCGTACCGCGTCGCGCAGCGGCTCGCCCAGCAGGCACTCGACGAGCGGACGCCGCTACGCGACCTGCTCTCCGGCGACCCGGCCGGCGATGGGCTCGACCTCGAGGCGATCTTCGACTACGCGCCGTTCGTGCGTCACGCGGATGACATCGTCGGGCGCCTCGACGCCATCGCCTGAAAGGCGGTTCGGAGTCGCGCCGTGGCTGGTCGTCGCCGCGGCCGTCGCCTGGAACCTGGTCAACCTGAGGGCGCTGACGCTGGCGGCGCCGTACGCCAACGACAGCACGCTGCACGAGCAGATGGTGCGGTTTGCGACGCTCCAGTTCCGCGCGGGAGAGCTGCCGCTCACCAGCTGGTACCCGTACCTCGGGCTCGGCTCGCCGCACTTCCTGCACTACCAGAGCCTCGGCGCGATGATCACCGGCGCGATCGGCCTGGCGATCGATCCCAACACCGCCTTCAGGTGGTCGCTGTACCTGCTCGTCTCGCTGTGGCCGATCAGCATCTACTGCGCGGGCCGGCTGTTCGGGCTCGGCCGGGCGGGCGCCGCGAGCGCCGCGGCGGTTTCGCCCTTCCTCTCCAGCATCACGGGCGTGGGCTACGAGCAGAAGGCCTATGTCTGGATCGGTTACGGCGTCTGGGCCCAGCTGTGGGCGGCGTTCACGCTCCCGCTCGCGTGGGGCTTCAGCTGGCGCGCGATCCGTGAGGGCAGGGGCGTCTTCTGGGCGGTCCTGCTGACCGCGCTGACGGTCGCCCTGCATTTCGAGACGGGATATCTGGCGCTGATCCCGCCGATCCTCTGGCCGTTCTTGACCGGTCGCTCGATCGGCATCCGCGCGCGCCGGATGCTCACGATCCTCGTCGCGGCGCTGCTGGCGAGCGCGTGGGTGATCGTGCCGCTGATCGCCCAGCGCAACTGGGCCGCGACCCCGGAGATCTTCCAGCACACGCCATTCGTCGACGGCTACGGCGCCACTCGCACGCTGGGCTGGCTGTTCACCGGCAAGCTGCTCGACTTCGGGCGCTTCCCGGTGATCAGCCTGCTCGCCGCGGTGGGCTTCCTGGCCGCGTGCGTCCGATGGCGATCGGATCGGGCCGGACCGCCGCTCGTCGTGGCGTTCGTGGTCTCGCTGGTGCTGTCGTTCGGGCGGACCACGTTCGGATCGCTGGTAGTCCTGCTGCCAGGCAGCGGCGACATCTTCTTCCGCCGGCTGAGCATGGGGGCCGACCTGGCGGCGATCCTGCTCGCGGGTGCCGGCGCGGCGGCGATCATGCAACTCGCCGGGCTCGGGTTCGACCGTCTTGCGCGGGGCCGACCGGCGGGTGGCGGCCGCGTCCTGCGCCGGGCCCGCCATCCCCTCATCGTGGGAGCGCTGGCCGCCGCGGTGGGGATCGGAGTGCTCGCGCCGGCATGGGTGCAGTTCCGCCGATTCGATCACGCCAACACCGTCCAGGTCGACGCGCAGCGGCGCGCGGACGCGCGCGAAGGCGTGGCGCTCGACCGGCTCGCCGCGGTCGCCGACCGCGCCGGCGGCGGGCGGATATACGCGCCGCCCAGTCACGGGCTCAGCTTCGCGGTCGGCGAGGTCCCCGTGAACGAGTACCTCGCGAGCCGCGACGTGGAGCAGGTGGGCTACACGCTCCGCACCGCGTCGCTGATGACCAATCCAGAGTTCTACTTCGACGCTCGCAACCTCAGCGACTACATCCTGTTCGGCGTTCGCTACGTGATCTTGCCGGCGCGCTCCCGGCCGGCGGTGCCGGCGCGCCGCATGCGCTGCGCCGGCCCGTTCTGCCTCTGGACCGTCGCGGACGGCGGCTATCTGCACCTTGGCAGGGTCGTCGGGTCATATGCGGCCGACCGCACCAACCTGGGTGTGCGCAGCTTGCCGCTGCTGCGCTCGAGGCTCGCCGCCAACGGGAATTACCTGCGCCTCTTGTATGGCGCGCACGCGCCGGCGCGACCGCCCGCGCGGGTTCTCCTCGCTCCCTCCCGCGGTCCCTCGCCGGGTGCGGTCGCGGGCGAGCACGACGCGCTTTTGCAGGGCAGGGTGAGCGCGAAGGTCCGGTTGACGCGCCGCGCGGTGGTGGTCCTGAGCGCTTCGTTCGACCCCGGTTGGAAGGTGACCGTGGACGGTCACGACGCCCGCACGCTGATGATCGCCCCGGCGCTGGTCGCGGTGCAGCTGTCACGCGGCACGCACCGGGTGACGTTCCAATACGTCGGGTTCCCGTACTACCCCGAGCTGCTGGCGCTGACGCTGCTGGCGCTCGCCGGCGCGTTCGTCCTGCAGCGCCGGGCGCGGTTCGAGCGCTGGGGCGAGTGAAGCCCGAGCGCGATCAGGGCTGCGAGACGGCGCCGATGAACAGGATCGCGCCGGTCGTCCTGTCTCGCACCAGGAACACGAACGGACGGTCGACGTCGACCACCAGCGAGGGCGGCTTCTCGATCGCGGTGGGCGCGACCGAGATCCCGGTCGCCGCCGCGGCCTCGGTGCCCGCCTCGTCGACGGCGACGTAGGCCTCGTGGACGGCGGCTTGGACGTAGAGGTCGCCCGGCGGCCCGGCGATCCCCGACAGGTCCGCCCGCCCCGGCTCGAACGCCAGCGGCATCCCGAGCACGCGCAGCGTGGCGCCGAGCTCGAAATGGCTGTGCAGCAGCAGCTTCGGCATCGCGACAGCCAGGTATCGGGGACGCAGGCCCGCGAGCAGCGGCAGCGGACCGCCGGCGCCGATGCGTCGCATCAGCTCGCCCAGCCGGCCGCTGGGCAGCAGCACGTCGAACGCGAGCCGTCCTCCCTGGTAGGGCAGCTCGAGCGCCTGGTAGCCGTGGGCCGCCAGATACCGGAACGGGCCGTTCTCGTGCATGAAGGCCGCCTGGATCGTCCCGCCGGGGGCGTAGAACGGCGCGGGCGCCGTATTCGCCGCCTGGAAAGGGATCGCCCACTTCGCGTTCAGGTACACCGCGTTGACGAGCACGAGCCGCGTGAGGTCCGTCACGTCGCCCGGCCCCACCAGTTGGGGGATCCTGCCGTTGGTGTGGGTCGAGACCCAGGCGTTGATGGCGGCGCGGGCGGCCGTCGCGGCCTGCCGGAAATCCGCGGTGTGAAGCGGCGCACCGTACTCGTCGGCGAGCATCCGCAGGAACGCCTGGCGGAACGCCATGCCCTCCTGCCCGTAGAGCGCGTCCGCGATGTCGAGCTTCGTTCCGGGCCCGTTCGCCGCGGCCAGCGAGCGGTTCAGCGACGCCCAATCCTGCGCCAGCCGCGGCTCGGGGATCCGAACGGCCAGCGCGGCGGCGATCTGGCCGGCGGTGTCTCCCCGCGCGCCGGCCAGCAGCATCGACACCGCCTGCGAGATGCTGAGCGGGGAGAGCGCGACCGTTGGCTGCGTGCGCGCGACCTGGGCGAGGAGCCGCCCGGCGAAGAGGTTGCCGGCACCGCGGAGCGAGCTCGCGTTGGTGGGCGCCGGCGGGCCATTCGGCGGTGTCGTCCCCGGCGCCGGGGACGGCTGCGAGGAATGCAGCGCGGTTCCGCAGCCGGCGAGCAGGGCCGCCGCAGAGAGCATGGCGAAGCCGCGGCGCATCACGTCATCTACGCGTGAGCCGACGCGGCGTCACAGCGCCGGCGCGACCCGAGCGCATATGCTGCTTCGGGGGCCGGGGACCGTCGACTCACAACAACGGAGGTAATTCGTGAGGTCTGTCCTTGCACGGAAGCCGTCGGCTTCCATGGTTGTAGCCGTGATTGCCCTGATCGTCGCGCTCTCCGGCACGGCGCTCGCCGCGTCGCTGGTATCGGGCGACAGCTTGATCAAGAAGAACTCCCTGTCCGGCAATCGCCTGCGGAACCACTCCGTCAGCGGCACCCAGATCAGTATGGGCAAGCTCGGCAAGGTGCCGAGCGCCAAGCGGGCCGACAGCGCGAAGAGCGCCGACAGCGCGAAGAAGGCAAGCAGCGCGACCACTGCCGGCAACGCGCTCGAGCTCGGCGGTCAGCCGGCCGCGAACTACCTGACGACCGCCAACCACATCGGGACCAACGGTGTCGTCAAGGCATCGGGGACGGCAACGGGCAATACCGTTCCGGTGTTCACGGCCGGGCCGTTCACGGTGACGATGACCTGCACGAAGACGGTGTCGGGAACCGCGCTGAAGATGTTCGCGGCCTCGTCCGAGGCGAATTCCTTGCTCAACGGGACGGCGGTTGCGACCGCGAACACCTCGACCGACACCGGTCCCGACATCAGCGCGACAACTCTCGCCAACAAGGTCACCGACAACGTCAACATCGACTTCGAAGCTCCCAGCGGCGCGGGCGCCGTGCTCGAGGGCGCGAGCGGAGTCAACGGCCTCGGCACCGACTGTTGGACGTACTGGACCGGAAGCCGCTGATCAAGCCGCGTTCGGGGGCCGCGACCGGGCCCCCGAACCCGCCGGGGCCGTTGCTAGGATCGCCGCGTGACCGCTCTCGCCGACCTTCCCCTCCTCGCTTCGGGCAAAGTTCGCGAGATCTACGACCTCGGCGACACGCTGCTGATGGTCGCCTCCGACCGCGTGTCCACCTACGACGCGGTGCACCCGACGCCGATCCCGGACAAGGGCAAGGTCCTGACCGGCCTGACCGTGTACTGGTTCGAGCACCAGATCGGGGACATCGTCGCGAACCATCTGATCAGTGCCACGGACGGGGTCCCCGACGAGGCTCGCGGGCGCGGGATGATCGTCCGCAAGCTCGAGATGCTGCCCGTCGAGTGCGTCGTGCGCGGCTACCTGAGCGGTTCCGGCTGGAAGGACTACCAGCGCACCGGCGCGGTCTGCGGGATCGAGCTGCCTGGCGGCCTGCGCGAGTCCGATCAGCTGCCCGAGCCGATCTTCACGCCGGCCACCAAGGCCCAGGAGGGCCACGACGAGAACATCGACTTCGAGGGTGCGGTGGAGCTGATCGAGGACCGCGAGCTGGCCGAGCGCCTGCGTGAGGTCTCGATCGCGGTCTACCGGCGCGCCGCCGACCACGCCCGCTCGCGGGGGATCATCCTCGCGGACACCAAGTTCGAGTTCGGGCTGGACTCAGACGGCGAGCTGACGCTCGCAGACGAGGTGTGCACCCCCGACTCCTCGCGCTTCTGGCCGGCCGACCTGTATGAGCCCGGCCGCACGCAGCCCAGCTTCGACAAGCAGTTCGTCCGCGACTGGGCATCGTCGACCGGTTGGGACCGAGACCCGCCCGCTCCCGCGATCCCCGACGACGTCGTCGCCAAGACGCGCGAGAAGTACTTGGAGGCCTACGAGCGGATCAGCGGGCAGCCGTTCTCGGAGTGGCTGGCGCGCGCGGGCGCGTGATGCGCTCACCGACGCTCCTCGGGCGGGTGACGGCGTCCTGATGCGCGCCCGGGTGCTGGTCCGGCCCAAGGCAGGGATCCTCGACCCACAGGGTCAGGCGGTGGAGCGAGCGCTTCCCGCACTGGGCTTCCAGGGCGTGCGAAACGTGCACGTCGGGCGGCTGATCGAGCTCGACGTCGACGATCCCGCGCAGCTGCGGGCGATGTGCGAGCGGCTGCTGACCAACCCGCTGATCGAGGACTATGAGGTGGTCGAGGAGTCGTGAAGCTCGGCGTCGTCCGCTTCCCCGGCTCGTGTGACGACATCGATGCGCTCGAGGCGGCGCAGCGTGTCGGCGAGGCCACGCTGCTGTGGCATGCCGATCGCGATCTGCAGGGCGTCGATGCGGTCGTCGTCCCCGGCGGGTTCTCCTACGGCGACTACCTGCGCGCGGGGGCGATCGCGCGGTTCGCGCCGGTGATGGATGAGGTCGCCCAGTTCGCGCGCGAGGGTGGGCTCGTGCTCGGGATCTGCAACGGCTTTCAGGTGCTGTGCGAGGCGGGGCTGCTTCCCGGGGCGCTGCTGCCCAACACGTCGCTGAAGTTCGTCTGCCGGCAGGTGACGCTCCAGGTCGCCGACCCGGACACGGCCTTCACGCGCGCGTGTGATCAGGACCCGCCCACGCCGCGCCTCTCGATCCCGGTCAAGCACACGACCGGGCGCTACTACTCGCCCGATCCCGTCCACGTCGTGCTGCGCTACGCGCCCAGGGAGAACCCGAACGGCTCCCAGGACGACATCGCGGGGGTCTGCAACGAGGAGGGCAACGTGTTCGGGCTGATGCCGCATCCCGAGCACGCCGTCGATCCGCTCACCGGCTCGGCCGACGGCCTGAAGATCTTCGAGTCGATGCGAGCGCATGTCGCCGACCGCGTCTACGCCTAGCAGCAGACACCGAGAGCTCGGGCTCACCGACGACGAGTACGAGCGCATCGTCGAGCGGCTCGATCGCGAGCCGAACGACGTCGAGCTGGCGATGCTCTCGCTGATGTGGTCTGAGCACTGCGCCTATAAGCACTCGAAGAAGCTGCTGCGCCGGTTGCCGACCGAGGGCCCTGCGCTGCTGATGGGGCCGGGCGAGAACGCCGGCGCCGTCGACGTCGGCGGGGGGCTGGCGGTCGCGTTCAAGGTGGAGTCGCACAACCATCCGAGCGCGGTGGAGCCCTTCCAGGGCGCCGCCACCGGAGTCGGCGGGATTCTGCGCGACGTGTTCGCGGTCGGCGCGCGGCCGATCGCGGTGCTCGACTCGCTGCGGTTCGGCGAGATCGCGGCCTCCGCGCGCTCGCGATACCTGCTCGAGCACGCGGTCGCCGGGATCGGCCACTACGGCAACTCGATCGGCGTGCCGACGGTCGGGGGCGAGCTGTACTTCGAGGCCAGCTACGAGCAGAACTGCCTGATCAACGCGATGTGCCTAGGTCTCGCGCCGCACGAGCGGCTGATCCGAAGCGCCGCCGTCGGCCCGGGCAACGTGCTGATCCTGCTCGGGGCGCTCACCGGCCGCGACGGGATCGGCGGCGCGTCGGTGCTGGCGAGCGCGGAGCTCGGCGACGGTGACGAGGCCAAGCGGCCCTCCGTTCAGATCGGCGATCCGTTCGCGGAGAAGAAGCTGATGGAGTGCTGCCTGGAGCTGCTCGATCGCGACCTGCTGGTCTCCCTCCAGGATCTCGGCGCGGCCGGACTGACCTCGAGCGCATCGGAGATGGCCGGCAAGGGCGGGGTCGGCCTCGACATCTGCGTCTCGAGCGTGCCGCTGCGCGAGCCCGGGATGGAGCCGTTCGAGATCATGGTCTCCGAGTCGCAGGAGCGGATGCTCTGCGTCGTCGAGCCGGAGCGCGTCGGGGACGTGCTCGGCGTGTGCGAGCGCTGGGAGACCCTCGCGACTCCGATCGGGGCGGTGACCGAGTCTGGGCGTATCCGCGTGATCGATGCCGGCAACCTGGTTGGCGATCTGCCGGTCGAGGTGCTCGTCGACGACTGCCCGCTCTACGACCTCGAGCCCTCGGCGCCCGACCGCGACCTCTATCCGGCGCCGGTGGCACAGCTGACCGGCGCGGAGTCCGCGGGCGAGACCCTGCTCGCGCTGCTGGGCTCGCACAACATCGCCTCGCGCAGGCCGGTGTTCGAGCAGTACGACTGCGTCGTGCAGTCGCGCACGGTCCGGCGGCCGGAGGCCGCGGACGCGGCGGTCCTGGCGCTGCCGGACGGGTCGGCGATCGCGGTCTCGATCGACGGCAACGGCAGGCGCGTGGCCTGCGACCCACGCGCCGGCGCGATCGAGGCCGTGCTCGAATGCGCCGCGAACCTGGCCTGCGTCGGCGCGACGCCGCTGGGCCTGACGAACTGCCTGAACTTCGGCAACCCCGAGAAGCCGCACGTCGCCTGGCAGCTCACCGAGGCGGTGGAGGGCCTGGCCCAGGCGTGCGAGGCGCTCGGGATCCCGGTGGTCGGCGGCAACGTCTCGCTCTACAACGAGGCCCCGACCGGTCCGATCTTCCCGACGCCAGTGGTCGGCATCGTCGGCCACCTGCCCGACAAGCGCAATCCCGGTCGTCTGGGGTTCCTGCGCGAGGGCGACGAGATCGCGCTGGTCGGCCGCTACGACCCGTCGCCGGCCGGCTCGGAGCTCGCCAAGCTCCGGGGCGAGGCGCCCGCCGGTCCGCTTCCGCCCATGGACATGCAAGCGGTCCGCGACGCGCATGCGAGCGTGCATGATGCTGTCCGCGCGGGCGCGCTGCACAGTGCCCATGACATCGCAGAGGGAGGCCTCGCGGTGGCGCTCGCCGAGTGCTGCCTGGCGGGCGGGATCGGCGCGCGCGTGGAGGTCGACGTCGACCTGTTCGCGGAGGCTCCGGGGCGGGCGTTCATCGTGTCCGGGCCGGACCTGAGCGAGTTCGATGTAATCGGGCGCGTCGGCGGCGACTCGCTCGAGATCGTGGGGCAGCTGAAGCTCGCAGTTTCCGAGATGCAGGCGGTTTGGGGCGGGGGCCTGCGTTGCTAGCCTTGGCCGGAGGCCTTCGGGATGCCTCTTCCTAACGATCATCGCGACGGGCCACGCGACGAGTGCGGTGTCTTCGGGATCTACGCCCCGGGACACGACGTCGCGCGTCTCGCCTACTTTGCGCTGTTCGCGCTCCAGCATCGCGGCCAGGAATCCGCGGGGATCGCGACTGCCCCGCACGGCGGCAACATCATGGCGATCCGCGACCAGGGTCTCGTCACGCAGGTGTTCAAGGACGATCACATCCTGCGATCACTGGTCGGGGACATGGCGATCGGGCACGTCCGCTACTCGACGACGGGTTCCTCGGCATGGGAGAACACCCAGCCCATCGTGCGTGACGACACCCGTACGCTCGCGCTCGCGCACAACGGCAATCTGATCAACGCGGTCGAGCTGCACGCCGAGCTGCGCGGCCGCGACGTCCCCTTCCGGTCGACCTCGGACTCGGAGATCATCGCGGCGCTGCTGGCGACGCATCCGGCGGAGCGGATCGAGGACGCCGTCGCCGACGTCCTTCCGAGGCTGCGGGGCGCGTTCTCGACGGTCGTGATGACCGAGGACGCGGTCGTCGCGTTCCGCGATCCGAACGGGATCCGCCCCCTGGCGCTGGGGATGATCGAGGGTCCCGAGGGCGAGACCGCCTACTGCGTCGCCAGCGAGTCGTGTGCCTTTGACCTGATCGGCGCCCAGTTCCTGCGCGAGGTGCAGCCGGGCGAGGTGCTGACGCTGACGGAGGGCGGGATCCGCACGCGTGTCGTCTCCGGCTCGGAGCGGCATGCGTTCTGCGTGTTCGAGTACATCTACTTCGCGCGGCCGGACTCGAGGATGGCCGGCACGGTGCTGCAGGTCGCGCGGGCGCGGATGGGCGAGATCCTGTGGCGCGAGTCGCCCGTCGACGCCGATCTCGTGATCCCCGTGCCGGACTCCGGCAACGCGGCGGCGCGCGGTGTCGCCCGCGCCGCGGGCCTGCCGCAGGACGACGGGTTCATCAAGAACCGCTACGTCGCGCGCACGTTCATCCAGCCCGGTCAGGAGCTGCGCCGCCACGGGCTGAGGCTGAAGTTCAATCCGCTGCCCGAGGTCGTCTCCGGCAAGCGGCTCGTGGTCGTCGACGACTCGATCGTCCGCGGCAACACCACTCGCCAGATCGTGCAGATGCTGCGCGACGCCGGCGCGGCTGAGATCCACCTGCGGATCTCGGCGCCACCGATCAAGCATCCCTGCCACTACGGGATCGACATGTCCACGCGCGAGGAGATGATCGCCCACGACCGCACGGTCCAGGAGATCGCCGAGGAGCTCGGCGCGGACTCGCTGCACTATCTGTCGCTCGAGGGCGTGTACGAGGCGGTCGGCACCACGCGCGCGAGCCACTGCGACGCCTGCTTCAGCGGCAGCTACCCGCTCGAGGGCACCGAGGAGGCGAACGGGAAGTTCGCGCTCGAGTTGCCGCTCGCCACGCGCGCGTAGGCTCAGCGCTTCGTCAGGGCGCGGGCGCCGGGGGCGTCGTCGTACGGGTTGCCGTAGGGGTGATGGCCGATGCCGCTGAGACGGCCGTCGCGGCGGGCCCACGCGATCAGGAGCACGTAGGCCGCGGCGGCCACGCCGAATGTGATCGAGGCGAACATGGCTTCAGGATGGGCGTGACCGGCCGCGCGGGATGTGACGCTGCGCACAGATCGCCGCGCGCGGCGCTATGGTCGCGCGCCCATGGATCCCGGCGGGTCATTGCGCGTCGCGGTGCTCGCCTCGGGCGAGGGGACCAACCTCCAGGCCATGATCGATCGGGTGCACGGCCGCGAGGGCGTGCAGATCGTCGCGGTTGCGTCCGACAAGCCGCAGGCGCGCGCGCTCGAGCGTGCCGCTTCGGCCGGGATCGCGGGCGACGAGTTCCCCGCGGAGTCCTACGGCGACCGGGTCGCGCGAGACGTGGCGATCGCCGACTGGCTGCTGGGACTCGACGTCGGGCTGGTGGTCCTGGCCGGCTACATGCAGCTCTTGAGCGGTGCGTTCCTGGCGCGGTTCCGCAACCGGGTGATCAATGTGCACCCGGCGCTGCTGCCTGCGTTCCCCGGGCTCGATGCGGTCGGACAGGCGCTCGCCTACGGGGTCAAGGTGTTCGGGGTGACCGTGCACTTCGTCGACGAGGGCGTCGACTCGGGGCCCGTGATCCTGCAGCGGGCGATCGAGGTGCCGGGCGCTCGCGGGCCCGACGACGTGCTCGAGCGACTGCACGCGATCGAGCATGAGCTGTTGCCCGAGGCCGTGCGCCTGATCGCTCGCGGGGCCGTCCGATTCGACCCCGAGAATCCGCGGCGAGTGCTCGTCGATCGGTAGAGTCGGAGGTGCAAATGGAGCAGGGAACCCAATCCGCGAGCCGGTACTCGCTGGTGCCGCGCGGCGAGGTGAAGGTGGGGCGGGCGCTGCTGTCGGTCTCCGACAAGACCGGGATCGTCGAGTTGGCGCGCGGGCTGGCGGAGCTGGGGATCGAGATCGTCTCGACTGGCGGGACCGCGCAGGCGCTGTCGGACGCGGGGATCGCCGTCCGGTCGATCACCGACCTGACGGGCTTTCCCGAGATCATGGACGGCCGCGTCAAGACGCTGCACCCGAAGCTGTACGCCGGCGTGCTCGCGCTGCGCGACGACCACGCCCACATGCAGGCGGCCGAGGAGCAGGACGTCGAGTTCGTCGATCTGCTCTGCGTGAACCTCTACCCGTTCGAACGGACGGCCGCTCGGCGCGGCGTCGCCGACGAGGAGGTGATCGAGAACATCGACATCGGCGGCCCGACGATGATCCGCGCCGCGGCGAAGAACTACGCCTTCGTCGCGCCGGTGGTGAGCCCCGAGGCCTACGACGCGGTGCTCGACGAGCTGCGCGAGTCCGATCGGCGGCTGTCGCCGGGGACGCGCGAGTGGCTGGCCGCCGAGGCGTTCGCCTACACCGCCCGGTACGACACCGCGATCGCGCGCTGGTTCCAGGAGAAGCGCGAAGACTTCCCGCCGCTGATGGTGCGCGCGTTCGAGAAGGTGCTCGAGCTGCCCTACGGCGAGAACCCGCACCAGCGCGCGGCGTACTACGCGCAGGTCGGGACGCGAACGCACGTGCTCTCGATGGTCTCGCAGCTCGGCGGCAAGGAGCTGTCGTTCAACAACCTGCTCGACCTCGACGCCGGCCGGCTGCTGCTGTCGGAGTTCCTGATCCCCGCGTGCGTGATCATCAAGCACAACAACCCCTGCGGCGTGGCTGTGGGAGAGACGCCGCTCGAGGCCTACCGGCGGGCGTTCGCGTGCGATCCGATGTCGGCGTTCGGCGGCGTGATCTGCCTGAACAAGCGCGTGGATCTCCAGCTCGCGGAGGAGGTCGTCAAGCAGTTCGTCGAGGTGCTGTTCGCGCGCGGGTATGACGAGGACGCGCTGGAGCTGCTCGCGTCGAAGCCGAACCTGCGGATCCTCGACGATCGCGAGCGGCGCACCGCGAACATGATCGAGCCGCACCTGCGCCAGGTCGTCGGCGGGATGCTCGTGCAGGATCGCGACTTCGATCTCGAGGAGCGAGCCGAGATGCAGGTCGTCTCCGAGCGCCACCCGACCGAGGCGGAGTGGGGCGAGCTGTCGTTCGCGTGGCGGGTGTGCAAGCACGTGCGCTCGAACGCGATCGTGCTCGCGCGTGATCTGATGACGCTCGGGATCGGCGCCGGGCAGATGAGCCGGGTGGACTCGGTGCGACTCGCGATGGAGAAGTCAGGCGCCGACGTACGCGGCGCGGTGATGGCGTCCGACGCGTTCTTCCCGTTCGCGGATGGGCCGCAGCTCGCGCTGGACTCGGGCATCACCGCGATCATCCAGCCGGGCGGCTCGGTCCGCGACCCGGAGGTGGTCGAGGCGGTCGATCAGGCCGGCGCCGCGATGGTGTTCACGGCGCGCCGGCACTTCCGGCATTGAGCTCGTCCTCCGTGACACGGCTCGGCGGCGATCCGCCCTCGCCGTTCGAGGAGCCGTTCGGGTTCTCGCGCGTGGTCGGCGTGGGCGGCTTTGTGATGGTGAGTGGCACGACCTCGGTCGATTCCTCCGGCGTCGTGGTCGGCTCGACCCCCTACGAGCAGGCGGTCGAGATCTTCCGCAAGATCGAGCACGAGCTGGAGCGCGCCGGCGCATCGATCCAGGACGTGATCCAGACCCGCATGTACGTGACCGACATCTCCCGCTCCGAGGAGGTCGGCCGCGCGCACGGCGAGACATTCGGCAGCGTGCGCCCGATGGCGACGATGGTCGGAGTCGCGGCGCTGGTCGACCCGCGGATGCTGGTCGAGATCGAGGCCGTCGCGTTCGTGGGGTAAGGCCGGGCGCCCGCCGAATCCGGCGTCGGGTCCTGAGGCGGTTGCGCGCCGGTCACACCCGTCGACCAGCGCCCTCACGCCCCCAATCATCTCCGTCGAGGCGACGCTTGGGCTGCCGGGGGCGCTCCACGTGCAGTTCGCCCCACGCCAGCGCGCGCGTGCCTGGTTTGGGCTCGCGAGGGCGTTCCGTCCGTGTCGCGCGTGCGCGATGATGGGCTGCAGGCCGCCGTAGCTCAGTTGGTAGAGCCGCGGACTTTTAATCCGTGGGTCCTGGGTTCGAGTCCCAGCGGCGGCACTGGAAAGTGGCTGGAAATCGGACTGATTTGGTCTTAGCGTGTCGTGTCCGGCTTGGGAATATGTCCCCAATGTGTCCCGAATATCGGCTAGGCTTGTGGCGCAATGGGAGAGCTGCAGCCGCCGAGTGGCCATGTCTTCCGGGTCGAACGCCACCGCGGCACCGTCTGGTATGCGAAGTACCGGTTGCCCGACGGACGCCAAGTGCAGAAGAAGATCGGGCCTGCCTGGTCGGGTCGTGGGCGACCGCCGGCCGGCTACTACACGAAGCGGCTGGCTGAGGACTGGCTACGTGCCGTGCTCGATGAGGCCCGGCGCGGGACATTGTCCGGGAGGGTGGCTAGCGGTGCCACGTTCGCGGATGCAGCCGCGGAGTGGCTGCGCTTCATCGAGCACGACCGCGAGCGCAAGCCGTCAACGATCAGCGACTATCGATCTGTGCTCGAGTCGCGGCTCCTGCCGGCTTTCGGGGCGATGCCGCTCGAGGAGATCACGGTGCCCGTGATCGAGCGCTGGCGCGCCTCCCTTGGCGGGCTCTCCAACCGCAGCAAGAACAAGCTACTGATCGTGATGCACGGGATCTTCCGCCGAGCGCAGACGGTCTACGGGCTGGCGGTCAACCCCCTCTCGCGCGTCGAGAAGCACCCTCAAAGGCGAAGCGGGGACATCGAGGTGTTCTCGCCGGAGGAGGTCTGGGCGTTGGTGCGTGCGGCGGCCTCGGAGCAGGACGGGGCGATCTTCCAGACGGCGGCGTTCACGGGGCTTCGCCTCGGGGAACTTCTCGCGCTCCACTGGCGCGATGTCGACTTCACCGGCGCGACGATCAGGGTGCGCTCGAGCTACGCCGGCGGTCAGCTGACGACGCCAAAGTCGGGCAAGGTCCGCGCGGTCCCGATGGCACCCGATGTGGCCTCGGCGCTGGCGCAATTGAGCCGGCGAGAGCATTGGCTGGGCGACGACGACCTGGTGTTCGTCGGCGAGGCGGGGAGCTACGTAGATGGTTCCGCGCTGCGTCGCAGGTACAAGGCTGCGCTCGGACGCGCCGGGCTGCGCCCGCTGCGCTTCCATGACCTGCGCCACACGTTCGGGACGAGGATGATCGCCAAAGCGGACATCCGCCGCGTGCAGGAGTGGATGGGCCACGCGGACGTGCAGACGACGATGAAGTACCTGCACTACGCGCCACGTGAAGAGGACGCCCGCCTCGTGGCCGAGGCGTTTTCCCTGCCGGAGGCACCGGCTAAACCGGTCCGGGCCTGACGTACTCTCGGCATCTCGGATTATGCGGATTTGCAGGGAAACGTCCCAAGACGTCCCGAAATGTCCGAGGATGCCTCAAGAAGTCCTGGCCGGTGGGGCGCCCGTCGTTCGCGCCGCCTAGAAGTCCCTGTAAATCGCGGCTTTTAGGCGGCTGGGACGTTTTGGGACGTTTTCAGCACCAGCGGTGCGTACAGTGTGGGACTGCTGTTGGGACGTCTTGGGACATTTACGACCTGAGGGCACGATCCACGGTGCGATCGGCGGTGCGCCTGCGAGTCGAGCCACTAGGTCGGGGCGGATGGGATTGGGAGTGTCCAGCGGCGCAACGAGTCGTGGGATGCTGAGACGCGCGCGAGGAACTAGCATCGAGCATGGATGCTCGATCACAGCGTCCGTTTCCGCGCGCGTCACTCTTAGTCGTTCATCATCCGGGCCGCGCCCGCCCGAACCAGTCATCGGCGCGCGTTGCTCCGCCCGGGCACGGACGCCCGGCACGTCCTCAGCGCGCGACGGTCGCCGCCCGGTGCAGGGCTCACCTTGCCCCTCGATGCCCCTCCCGTTCGACCCCTAAGAAGGTTACGAGTGCTGTGTCGCCAAAGCTCTAGTCAGCTGTCGGGCCGCTCAGAGTCGAAAGCGATCGCCCGCGTGATGCGAGCTTTCCGCGCGTTGCGGGTCTGAGCGCCGTTAGGAGCGGAGACGTTCTTCCGAATTTTGCAGGTCTCGGGAGCGCGAGCCCCGCATTCATGAAAACGCGCTACTCCCGAGTCGGCGGTCTCGACGACGACCGCCCGGACGACGGAGCGAGCCCCGCAGGTGGCGAGCGGCAGGACGGACACGGTCGGCCGCATCGCGCCCTGCCTTTGCCATCGCACAGGCATCATGCAGGTGGTGCGCGGTGGCTGTTTTTGTCCGGTTCCAGCGGCCGGCGCCGGCGCCGACAACCACGAAATCGTGGCTGCTTGGATCAAACGGCGATAGCGTCAAATCGATCGGCGGCGCTGCTTCGCCAGGCGGAGCGGGCGCCCGTGCTGGTCGAGAGCGCGCTGGTCCAACTCGTCCTTTCCGGAAGTGCGTGTCCGACGATCCGCGACATCGTCGACTTGCGGAGCCGTCCGATGTTCCCACGGGCTACGTGGGCAGGTGGTAACTCGTGGCTAGATGCACGAGTTTGTCGTCGAAATGAACGTGCTCGAGCTCCGGCCACGGAAGCTCGATTGGTGGGGGTGGCAGGATTATCGGCCGGATTTCCGGTAGTTCCGAGCCGTCGCTCATTTGGCGCTTGAGAGCGTGTCCGGCTTCGCGCCGGACCCACTGCGACGCTTTGGCGGCCTTTGACCAAAAGAGAAGGAACAGGTCACATTCGTCGATGTGGCGGTAGATCTCTTGTTCCCATCGAGCTCCAGGATCGAGACTGAGGACGTCTTGGAAGTAGCTGATGTTGGCGGCCTGTAACACCTTCGTTGCTGAAAGGACATCGTGCCGGTCCTGGCTCGCGTAGGACAGAAACGCAGAGCTGAACCGCATGGCATGTTGCTCGACCAACGAAGTGTGAGTACGCGAGGTCGGTTCCCGTGCGACGGTCACCTGGAACGCGACGCGCCCCACGGGAATGCCATCGCGGCGAACGATGACAATCCCAGGAGCGGGACCGGGTGGGTGATCGACCGACTCAGGCCTGACAGCGAAGCTAACGCCTTCCGCGCGTCCGCGCCAGACGAGACGGCGGACCGGTTCGATGACTGAAAAGGCGGGCATCGTCAATTCGAGGTCGATGACGGCCCCCGCACCAAGGGAGACCTCAAGACCGGCGCGCGCCCGCCGCACGGTAGCGTCGTCAAATTCACTGGCCAATGCGGCCGCATCGGCCGCCTGTTCGGGCGTATGGATGAACACCTGCACGAGGGCCCAGCCTCGCCCGGGCGCGATCGCCGGGGGCGCGAACACTGTGCAATCGGCCACGTCCTCCACGAGAACCCGCGCCTCGGAGCCGATCGAGCTCGCGACTGCCGCCGCTTCACCGATCGCTTTCTTATACGCAGCCGCATCCGCGTGGAGGAGGACGCTCGTCGTCTTAGGCTCCCACGACTCCGGCTGGACCGCTGCGAACGAGCCTCGGCGTCCCCACGGAGCCGCCGCCAAGACGCTACCGCGCTGTCCGCGTACCGCGTCCGCGCGGTGAGCGATCTCGGCAAGCAGGTCCGTGACATCGAGGTGTAAGTCTGGCGGCCGGCCGAACCCAACAAATTGCTCGGGCAACCTCCGGTCGGATGGCCAGGCTGGTGCGTCAACCAGTAACACCATGAAGCTGGCATCGAGAGCGAGATAGACCCGCAGCTCCGCCTCTAGATCATCAGGCAGCCTGTGCGGACGTGACGACACGGCACCGAGCAGCCGTCGTGAACGGGCGAGCGCCCGAACCGTGTCGGCGCCCATCAACATCACAACGACTTCCGCATCGAGTAAACCTTGGTTCGCCTCCGGCGGAAGCGACGCGTCGGGCTGGCGGAACACGCAATCCGGGCCAAACGTGGCGGCAAGCACGAAATAGAGATGCGAGCCCGCCTCAGCCGCCGCCCTGTCCCGCCGCCAGTGCGAGATATAGACCTTTGCCATGAGATGCTCGAGATCACTCTAGATCCCTGTGAAAAGCGATGACAGGGAACTGCTGCTCGTTCGACCGCTTTGACTAGACCTGAATGACCACGACATGGATCACCATGTGTACTGTCGCCCGGCAAGGGCTGCAGGCGCCGTAGCTCCCGTGACGTGGCCGGCATCAGTTCGGGCGCTCGGATCTGGGCCCGGTTGGACAAGCCTCGACAGTCGGCGCCTGCGCCGACACGCTCGCTTTTCTCGAGCACGCATATATCGGTGCCGCGCCGGGCGTTCGTGGCAACGGGACGCCTGCCAAACAATCGGACGCTGCTGAGATGGGCCAGGCGGGGAGAGCGCGGCTCTCGACCAGCGCGGGCGCGTCCTATGCCTGAAACAGAAAGCGACGAAGGCATCCGAGACAGCGCTACCGCTCCCCATCGAGAGGAGCGAGGCCCGCCGACGTGACGGCAGCAGGCGTGGAGCAGCAGCACGCGACAGGCGGGAAGGTGGACAGACCGGGGCCCTGCTTCCCGTTTCCCACGGGTATCTCGTCGCCGGCGTCGACGAACCCGCTCCGCGCGGCAAGCGCGCCTCAGCCGTCGCTCCGATCGCCTTCCGCGCCATCGAAGCGGCGCCGGGCCCCGAGATCCGCGCATCTCAGGTCTGAGCCACAAACGGGCCACAGACCTGCTTTAGAAATTTCGGGGCTCCGGTGTGGCGCGCCCTGCTTTGGAGGAATCGCGGTAGTTCTCGCCGATCGTCGTCGGTGACCGGCGAGCGGAGGTCACGCTTGTGGCCCCGCAGGTGGCGAAATTCGGGGTTCTTTCCCGTGTTGCCCCGAGACCCGGGTTCACCCGGCCCGCGGGGTCGCGGCTCATGGGGCGGGGGAGTGCTGGTCCCCTGGAGGTGGACTGGCGTTGGAGGATCGATGCTGAGCCTGCGGGCGGGGGTGGGATAGCGTCTGGGTCGTGGAGTCCGGGGCGCGACATCTTCCGAGTGGCACGGTCACGATGCTGTTCACCGACGTGGAGGGGTCGACGCGCTTGTTGGACGAGCTCGGTCCCGAGCGGTACGCCAGCGTCTTGATGGCGCATCGTGAACGGCTTCGTTCTGTCGCGGATGCCCACGGCGGGGTGGAGATGGGGACGGAGGGCGATGCGTTCTTCTTCGTGTTCCAGAGCGCAGGTGAAGGTCTGGGGGCTGCCGGCGAGATGCAGTCGGCGCTCGCGGATGGGCCGTTGCGCGTTCGCATGGGGGTCCATTCGGGCGAGGTTCTGGTTGCCGGAGGCGACTATTTCGGGATGGCCGTGCACAAGGCGGCGCGGATCTCCTCGGCTGCGCACGGCGGGCAGGTCGTCGTCTCGGCGCAGACGCGGGCGCTTGCGGACGTGGCGCTGCGGGATCTCGGGGAGCATCGGCTCAAGGATCTGGCGGCGCCGGAGCGCTTGTTTCAGCTGGGTGAGGCGACGTTCCCGCCGCTGCGGACGCTTCGCCATGTTCATCTGCCGGTGCAGGCAACTCCACTGCTCGGTCGTGAGCAAGAACTCGCGGAGCTGCTCGAGCTGGCCGACAGTCACCGCCTCGTGACGTTGACCGGGACGGGCGGTACGGGGAAGACGCGGCTGGCGCTCGCGCTCGCAGCGGAGCTCGCGGAGCGTTATGCGGACGGGGTGTGGTGGGTCTCTCTGGCGGTGGCAACCGACCCAGCGGTCGTGGTGCCGACGATCGCAACTGCGGTGGGTGCGGGTGAGGATCTCGCGAGTTATCTAGGCCATCGGTCGCTGCTGCTGGTCCTTGACAACCTGGAGCAGGTGATCGATGCCGCTCCCCTGGTCGGCGAGTTGCTCGCGTCCGCGCCCGGGTGTGCGGCGATCGCCACCAGCCGCGAGAGGCTTGCGATCTCGGGTGAGCAAGAGTACCCCGTTCCGCCGCTATCACCTGCGGGCGCCGTCGAGTTGTTCACCGCCCGCGCGCGGCAGGTCAAGCCGGGCTTTGAGCCGGGCGCGGAGGTCGATGCGATCTGTGCTCGCCTCGATCGTCTGCCGCTGGCGCTCGAGCTCGCCGCGACGCGCGTCAAGGTTCTCCCCGAGAGCCAGCTCCTGACCAGGCTGGAGCAGCGGCTGCCGCTGCTGGCGGGCGGCGGGCGCGACCTTCCCGCGCGTCAGGCGACGATGCGCGCCACGATCGCTTGGAGCTACGACCTCTTGAGCGAGCGCGAGCAGCGGTTGTTCGCCAGGCTGGGGATCTTCGCCGGAAGTTTTGAGCTCGAGGCTGCCGAACAGATCTGTGAGGCAACGGTTGACGACCTGCAGTCCCTTGTCGATAAGAGCCTGCTCCGCGAGGGCGACAGCGGCCGCTTCTTCCTCTTGGAGACAACACGCGAATACGCGCTCGAGCAACTCGACGCGAGCGAAGACCAGGACGACGTCCGGGCTCGGCACGCCCGCTGGTATTTCGCGCTTGGCCTCGCCGCCCGCCGCCAAGGCGTGGGGCGGGCGGACGCTCTGACCCGCCTGCGACAGGACGCTGGCAACGTCAGCCTCGCTCTCGCCTGGGCGCTCGACCACGACGTCGCGGCGGGCTTGGCGCTCGCGGACTCGGTGTTCTACACCTGGTTGGGAGCCGGCCGGAACAGCGAGCTCAGGCGCTGGTACGAGCGTGCACTGGCGGATCCGAGCGTGTTCTCATCCAGCCAGCGAGCCGACGCGCTCGCCGGCTTCGGCCATACGCTCGTTTACACCGACACACCCGACCCGGCGCGGAGGGCATTGACCGAGGCGCTGACGCTCTATCGGGAAGTCGGCGACGAGCGCAACGAGGCGCTCGTGCTCACTCGCCTCGGCGGCGTTGAGTTTGTCGCCGGCTCGCCCGAGGAGAGCCTCAAGTGGTCAGAACAGGCAATGGAGATCTACGAGCGCCTAGACGACGTGGACGGGATCGCCCGTGCGGTCTTCTACCTCGCCGAGGGACTCCGAGACACCGGCGAGTTCGAGCGATCGGCCGAGCTGTATCAACGTTCCATCGAGAGCCGGCGCGAGCACGGTCTCGGCAGTGTCTCCGCCCTGCTCCACAGTCTCGGTGACCTCTACCTCGACAAGGGGGATCTGCCATCGGCGGAGCGCTACTACTACGAGGCACTCGCACTCGCGCCAGAAGAGGACGACGTGCGGCTGCAGGCCTACTGCCTGGCCGGCCTCGCCTGCGCGGCGGCAAAGAATGACGACGCGACCACAGCGGGCCGGCTGTGGACACTCGCCGAGCGGATCGAGCAGCAGATCGGCTTCAGGATGCTGCACGCCGAACGTGTCCGCTACGAGCGGACCCTCACCCCTGCGCTGCGCGAGGAAGGCGAGTACCGCGCCGGCGTCGCGGAGGCTGCCCAACTCGACCCGATCACCGCAGTCGCCGACCTCCTCCGCCGCTGAATACCGCTCAGCATAGGCCAGCAGAAACCGGGGTGACCATATAGGACCTGGTTGTGCCGCCGGGCGGACCCCGCAGCCCGGCCGTCTGGACGAGACCGTTCCTGTTCGATGAAATCGGGAGTCGCCGAATCGGTTCCTGAGCTCCCTTGTCGGCGTGCTCGTGCTTGGTTATGGTCGCAGGGGAGTCCGAGGGATCGAAGGAGGTAACGATGGCGGGCGGAAGCGTAGAGATCGTGGAAGGCCTTTACGAGGCCTTCGGCCGCGGGGACGTGCCAGCGGCTCTTGGGGCCATGAGCTCGGATATGAAGGGATGCCGTATGGGGGCGTTTATCACGGCCCGGAGGAGGTCGCCGCGAATGTGTTCGGCCCGATTACAACCGACGTCGAGGGGTTTGCAGTTACCCCGCAGCAGCTCATCGCCTCAGGCGACACGGTGGCGGCGGTCGTGCGCTACTCGGGCACCGGGAAGGTGAGCGGGAAGGCTCTGGACGTTGAGGTGGTGCATGTTTGGGATGTGCGGGATGGCAAGCTTGTACGCTTTCGCCAGTTCATCGATACGGTCACGTTCGGTGAGGTCGTGCCAGCGGAGGCCGCCACCGTCACCTAGTAGGCCGAGGTCGCGCCTCGCGGGCGTGCTGCCCGGGGCCACTGCCTACCGATCCATCCCGCACTCCTGTCGAATGATGTTCAGGTCGTGATTCGATGTCTTCGCGAAATCGGTTGACGCCAGACGTCGGCGACGACGAACGTCCTCGCGACTTGGCAAGCGGGTCGCTCGGAGGGGGACTCCCCCGAGGAAGGAGTAGGTCACCGTGGTAGACCGGGATCAGTTGGTCGATTTCGCCCGGCGCTACACCGCCGCATGGTGTAGCGGCGAGCCCGAGCAGGTTGCAGAGCACTATTCGCCCATGGGCTCGCTCACCATCAATGACGGGGAGCCGGCGATCGGGCGAGCGGCGATTGCCGATGCGGCACGGTCTTTCATGAGCGCGTTCCCGGATCTCCAGGTGCTGATGGATGACCTTCACACCGACGGTCATGGTGTCGAGTACCACTGGACGCTCATCGGCACGAACACAGGGTCCGGAGGAACTGGTAATGCCGTCCGCATAAGCGGATTTGAGGAATGGGCGATCGGTGAGGACGGGCTCATCGCCAAGTCGTTAGGACACTACGATCAGGCTGAATACGACCGCCAGATCGCCGGCAGCGCCGACCCGGGATGATCTGACGCCTGACAAGGGACGAACCACCCTTCGCTTCTGGTTTGGGCTTACCAGCGTCGCTGAGGGGAGACTGCTCCTCGGCGGAAAAGGAAGAGCAAACCATCAGCGCTGCTGGTCGATCGTTGCGATTGTCTCCGTCGCGGGGGCGAGGCTCTTGCTTCCTCGGCCATTGGTGCTTGCTAAATCTGCATCGGGCCAGCTGACACGGTGGGCGTCCGACTCGGCAGCACGCTTGGTGCATTTTTCCTCGCGTGTGCCGGTTGACGGTTTGCTGCTCGGCTCGAGCAGCAATTCTGAACTGCTCTAACTGCACTGAAGCGCTTCAAGATCCCGATAGTTGCAGTAATTGCCCTGCAAAGGAGGAACTTTAATCCGTGGGTCCTGGGTTCGAGTCCCAGCGGCGGCATCGGGAGATCGTTTGCCATTCAACGCTCGCGTGCGGGCTTTGTCGGGGCGCCCGGGCTGACGAGGCGGGTCTCGTAGGCGAGGACGACCGCTTGGACGCGGTCGCGAACGCCGAGCTTCATGAGGATGCGGGTGACGTGCGTTTTGACGGTCGTCTCGCCGATGATCAGCTCATCGGCGATCTCGGCGTTTGTCTTGCCGGTCGCGAGCAGCCGGAACACTTCAAGCTCTCGTGGGGTGAGTTCATCGAGTTCGGGCGCAGGGGGTGCGGGGGCGCGGGAGGTGGAGAATTCCTCGATCAGGCGGCGCGTGATGCTGGGCGAGAGCAGCGCGTCGCCCTCCCCGACCGTGCGGATGGCGCCGACAAGCTGGCGAGCCGGGACGTCCTTGAGGAGGAAGCCGCTGGCGCCGGCACGCAGGGCATCGTAGACGTACTCGTCGAGATCGAAGGTGGTGAGGATCAGGACGCGCGTCATGGGATCGTGGTTCTGGTTGAGGATCCGGCGGGTCGCTTCGATCCCGTCGAGTTCTGGCATGCGGATGTCCATCAGCACGACGTCTGGCCGGAGCTCGCGGGCCAGGGCGACGGCTTCGGCGCCGTTGCTTGCCTCGCCCACGATCTCGATGTCTGGCGCGGTCGCGAGGATCATCCGAAAGCCGTCGCGGATCAGCTGCTGATCGTCGGCGATCAGGATGCGCACGCTCAAGTGAGCGCTCCTTGCAGGCCGCGCGGCATCCGGGCTACCAGCTGCCAGCCATCCTCGTCGAGCGGCCCCGCTTCGACTTCGCCGTCGCACAGCGCGATCCGCTCGCGCATCGCGCTGGTGGGCCAGGCGTTCGGTCCGGGGCAGCGGGCGGTGAGCCGCAGCTCGAGATCTTGCTCGCGGAAGCGCACCGTGACAGCCACGCTGGGTACAGGCTGACCGCGAGCGCTGTCCAGGGCGTCCTCGAGGATCCGGTAGACGCCGAGGTCAACTCCGGCCGCCAACGTTCCCGGCTCGCCCTCCACCCGCAGCTCGACCGGCTGACCGCGCTCGCGGGCGCGTTGGATCAAGGAGAAGACCTGAGCGACCCCGGGTTGCGGCTCGCGCCCACCTCGATCGTCGCCGTGGCGCAGGACTCCGAGCAGGCGCCGCATCTCCGCGAGCGTCTGGCGGCCGGTGTCCTCGATCGCGCCCATCGCGAGGTCAGCTCGTTCCGGGTCGCCGCCGAGCAAGCTGCGGGCGCCCTCGGCATGGACGACCATGCCCGCGACGCTCCGCGCCACGATCGCGTGCAGCTCGCTCGCGATTCGCGAACGCTCGCCGGCGACCGCCAGTTGCGCGCGGTCCTCCCGTTCAGCCATCAGCCGAGACGAGGTGCGCTGCAGCTCCGACGTCAGCGCTCGGCGCGCGCGGATCGCCCGGCCGGCAGCCCACGCGGCGCTGATTGTGAAGGCCGCGCCGGCCAGGTTGCCCAGCGGCTGATGGTGCACGATCAGGTCGCTGATCGCTGCGCTTGCGAGCAAGACCGCAAGCGCGAGCACGGCCTCGCGGCGCGCGAGCCAAGCCGCGGCCGTGTATCCGGTGACAAGCAAGACATACGCTGCCAGCAGCGGCGAGTGATCAAGCGTGGTGAGCAGCGCGTTCGTGACCGTGGCGAGCGCCGCGATGACGAGGAGGAACCACAGCGGCGAGCGCCGGCGCCACAGCGCTGCCAGCGCCACGCCCGCCACGGCCAGCATGTTCAGGGCGAGCGGACCGTGGCGGTGGCCATTGGTGAGCACGCCGATCTCGAGTACCGCCAGCAAGACCCCGGCGCAGGTCGGGTCAAGCCACCGCCAGCGCACGCCGCGATGGTGCGCGACCGGCGGGCGAGCGTCGCTGGCCGGTGAGATGGTCGGGCTGGGCACGAATCCGCTGCCGTCAAGCGGAATGCGCGCGCGGACCTCGAAGCCGTGGGTGTCTGTACGCCGTCCGGCGTACAGCTCGCCGCCATACAGCCTGACCCGCTCGCTCATACCGACAAGCCCATGCCCGGCTTCTCGATGGTTGTTGTTGTCGGGCGTTGCGCCGTGCCCGTCGTCGGATACCTCCAGCTCGAGATACCCGGCCGCTACATTCACGCTCACGCGTGCTCGCGCACGGCCCGCGTGCTTCATCGCGTTCGTCAGCGCCTCCTGCAAGACGCGGTAGGCGACCAGATCCAGGCCTGGCGACAGCGCCCCCAGCCGACCCTCGACGTGTACGTCCACCGGCAGGCCTGCGGCGCGCGCGCGATCGATGAGCGAGTCCAGCTGTGAGAGCCCAGGTGCCGCCGAGCTCGCCAGCGCGCCGCTGTCCAAATGCAGCACGCCGACGATCCGCCGCAGCTCGACCAGCGCATCGCGCCCGGCGCTCTCGACAACCTGCAACGCTGCTCGCGCCTTTCCCAAGTCGATGGCGGCGATGCCGCGGGCGCCGCTGCTCTGAAGCACCATCACGCTGACGTCGTGCGCGATCACGTCGTGCAGCTCGCGGGCCATCCGGGTTCGCTCCTCGGCCGCGGCGCGTCCGGCGCGGGCTTCCTGGGCGTCCGCCAGCCGTGCCGTGCTCTCCTCCAGCTTCTGCGTGAGCGCGCTGCGCGTCTCGAGTGTCCGCCCGAGCGCGAACGGCAAGCCTCCGACCAACGCCCAGGACCCCAGCACCCCACCGACCGAACCGCCAGGTTGGGTGTAGGTGATCACCACGACCCCCGCCAGCCAGTAGGCGAACACCAGCGTCGCACCGAGCACGCGTTCGCGCCCGCGCGTGCGGCGGCCGAGCAGGTAGAAGTTCAAGGCGGTCGCGGCCACCTCGAATGCTCCGCCGCCCGCGTAACCGCTGGCAGCTTGGAACGCCGTGAAGGCGCTGACCGCGAGCACCGTCGTCAGCCAGGGGTTCAGTCGCCGCCAGGCAACGCTGCCCGTGAGCAGGACGAGCAGCCCGAGCGCAAGCTCGCGGGGCCCTCGATGAAGCTGCGAGGACGCGTCCACAAGTGCGCCGGCAGTGAGCAGCACTGCCAGTACCGCGTCAACCGCCCACGGATCGACCGCTCGTACCCGCGCGGTCAGGCTGCGTCCAATGCCCACACGCGGACGCTAGCGCCGCGATCAGGTCTGCGCATCCCACCAGGCGACGACTCGGGTCCTACCGGAGTAGGACCCGCGCGCGGCCAGATCAACCCCCAGTCCACACCAAGTCCTACCGCCGGCCGACGACAGCAGCGCAAACCGGTGACACGCTTGCGCCAATCAATCAGGAGGCCAGCATGTCGAACACCGCAGATGCACTGACAACTCTCACTCGCCGGAATTGGATCGGCCTGGTCGCGGCCGACGTGGTGAGCTTTGTCCTCGCCAACCTCACGGCCAACAGCAGCAGCCATCCCGGCACCGTAAGCAACGTGTTCTTCATCGCGTTCGTGATCGGCGCCGTGCTGCTGATCACCCTGGCAATCGCGACCGTGATCAGGACACGCGGGCGGGCATCGCGATGAGAGCCACTGCCAGGGCCGCGGCAGTCCTCGGAACGGTCGCGTCGATCGTTGCCGTCGGCATCACGTCCGTTAGCAGCGCCGCCAGCTCGGGTCTGCCCACTCTGAGGCTTGCTCTGAACGGACAGTCGGTCGCTGTCAGCGGTCCGCTCCAGTCCGGCGCGGTGAACGTCGTCTCAGCGGTGAGCGTCAGCCACACCGAACCGGTGCTGATCCGCCTCAACCCGGGAGTGCCGTTCTCAGCCTTCGCGCAGGCCGGTGCGGCAATCAACGCGCATCACGGAGATCTCAACTACCTCGGCCCATACGGCTCGATCGTGTTCGATGTCAGCGCCGACAAGGGAACTACCAGCGCCCAGACGACCCTACAGCCTGGCAACTACCTGGCAGTCGACCTGAGCAGCACCAATCCCGATCCCCCGCACGCGACTTTCGTGATCCGTCAAGCAGCGCACCCAACATCGCTTCCCCGCCCGGGCGCGACGATCAACGCGATCGACTTCGCGTTCCGCGGGCCGGGCACGCTTCACGACGGCGAGCTCGTCCGATTCCAGAACGACGGCTTCCTCGTGCACCCGGTCCAGGGGATCGGCGTCAAGAACGCCAGCGCCGCCAGACGGCTGACGGCCCTGCTCCGTGCTGCCGACGACAAGGACGCCCCGAAGCTCGGCATCAGCTTCCCTGAGTTCGCGGGACCCCTCTCACCAGGAGGCGTCCAGCAGGAGCTGATCAACGAGCGCCCCGGCATCTATGTCCTCGCCTCGATCCTGCGCACCCAGGACGGCCGCGAACAGACTCAGCTCGGCATGGAGCGAACGATCCGGATCGTCAGGTAGTCCCTTCCAGGAGTTGTCCGGTTGCGCCAAGTTGCGCAAGTATCATGCGCGCGTGCGCATATTGCGCGTCCTCGCGGTGATCGCCGTCAGCGCGGTGGTTCAGGCGGCCACCGCCGCCGCTGCCGCGCATCAGATCTCGGCCTATCCCGAGATTCCCTTTCCACTCTCGGGAGTCGGGAATGTTTGGCACGGCAATCCTCAGGTCAAGCCGTCGACGTGGCTGATGTTCGCCGACGGCTCCTGGGCGCTCGAGAAGCTGACTTGGACCGGCTGGGGTACGAACGTCGCCCACGCCAGCGGCATCAGCAGCGCCAGCGACGGCATTCCCAACCAGGCGCAGGGCAAGCGCATCAAGAAGAAGGCAGAGGTGACTCTCTGGAATCCCGGAAAGGTCCTGGGTCACTTGGTCTACCGCTGCTTTGCGCTGACCCTGCCGAAGCATCCGAACACCATGGTCGTCTGCCTGAAAAACAGCCATGGCTGGATCTACCTGTCCACCAATGCCAAGCCGCCCGGCACGACGCACGGCGGTCAACCACCACCGGCTTCGCGATGGACGATTCAAGCGAGTTCCGCCCCCGCCGGCGTCCAGGATCCGGGCCTGAACGCGGTGTCGTGCAACTCCGCGAGCTTCTGTTCAGCGGTCGGTTCGAACGCGAACTCCTACGCGCCGTCGGGGACATCCACCGCGTTCAGCGAGACGTGGGGCGGCGCTTCCTGGTCCGCCGGGACCATCGCCACCGATCAGGCCCTCACCGATGTCTCCTGCGCTTCCCAGACGTTCTGTGTCGTCGTGGGTAGCACCACGTCGACCAGCAGCACGACGCGTTCCGCCGTCGCCTCGACGTGGAACGGGACCGCATGGACACAGTCCAGCCTGCCAAAGCTGTCGGGCAACAGCGTGCTGAACGGCGTGGCGTGCGTCTCCACCGACTTTTGCGTTGCCGTGGGCGATCACGGCAAGAGCACATATCCGCAAAGCGTCTGGACGCAGCCGCTGACGGAGGTGTGGAACGGCAGCGCCTGGAGCATCGTCAAGCCGCCGTCGCTCGGCGGGCGCGGCGGGCAGTTGGCGGCCGTCACCTGCCTCACGGCCAGCTGGTGCATGGTGCTCGGTGAGTACTACAAGGGACACCTCGGGCCGTACCCGGACATACCCAGAGACCAGTGGGTAGCCGAGATCTGGAACGGAACGAGGTGGACCGTCCAGCACCCGGCGGCGATCAACAATCAGCCGAGTTTGGGACCAGACCCGTGGAACTTCGTCACCCACGTCGCCTGCACCTCGCGGAGCTCGTGCATCGGGACCGGCTACATACCGATCACGCAGGGCGACGAGTCGCCGACTCCGTTCGCCGTTCGCTGGAACGGGCGCAGCTGGTCGCCCTCGCGCAACGGGCTTCCCCGCTTCGCGCAGCTCAACGGCGTGTCGTGCGTGGACGCCCGCAGCTGCTTCGCCGTAGGACAGGCCTACAGCAACGTGAGCGGCCCGCGGTCGCGCGCCCTCCCGCTGATCACCCGCTGGAATGGGTCTCGCTGGACAAGCGCGTCCACACCGCGCACGCCCGCGCAGACCAACGACCCGCTCCAGCACGGTGCGCTGAGCGCGATTGCCTGCGTCCCTCACGGAGCCTGCGTGGCGGTGGGCTCGCAGCCACACGGTCAGGCGACGACGACGCTGATCGAGCGTTCATAGACGGGCTCTCACCGGGAGAAAGATGTCGCGGTTAGGATCGGCGGCATGGGCGATTCGTATTCGCATCACCGGATGAGGCGGGCGCAGCTCGTTGACTTGCCCGTGGCTTGCTCGCTCGACGCGGCGAGCGGCGCCGCGCGGCTGGCGCGGTGGCGAGCGCTCGCCGAGAAGGCCCAGGTGAGCGTGGAACGCACGCCGGATCACCTGGTCGTTCGGTACCGGTCGGGAGCGGGCGTACAGCATGAGCTGGAGACGCTGGCCGAGGCCGAGCGCGAATGCTGCCCGTTCGCGGCATGGGAGGTTTCGCAGGACCAGGAGCAGGTGATCCTCCGGATCCGCTCCGATGCGCAAGGCCTCGCCGCGATCGCCAGCGCATTCGGCGCCAGCTGAGCGCCGGGCGGCACGGTGGAGATGCGACGAGCGCCCTCGTTCGCTGATGTGGAGGCCGCGGCTCTGCGCCTTGCTGGTGTGGCGCACCGCACTCCGATCGTGACGTCCCGGCAGCTCGACGAACGGATCGGTGCGCGCGTGCTGCTCAAGGCGGAAGGGTTCCAGCGGATGGGGGCGTTCAAGTTCCGTGGCGCGTACAACGCGATCTCTCAGTTATCCGCCGAGCAGCGACAGCGCGGTGTCGTCACGGCGTCATCGGGCAACCACGCGCAGGCCGTGGCCCTGGCCGCTTCGCTGCTAGGGACCAGCGCGACGATCCTGATGCCCGCCGATGCGCCCATCTCCAAGCGTGCCGCCACTGAGGGCTACGGCGGGGAGGTGATCGATTACGACCGGTATGACGAGGACCGCGAGCGCTTACTGAGCGATCTCGCTCGCCAGTTGGGCGCGTCGATCGTTCACCCCTACGACGACCCGCGGATCATCGCGGGAGCGGCCACGTGCGCCCTGGAGATGTCGCAGGACGCTGGACCAATCGGCACGGCCGTCGTGCCCGTCGGCGGAGGCGGGCTGATCTCGGGTACGGCGATCGCGCTGCGGGCTGTGTCACCGGCGACGCGCATCATCGGCGTCGAGCCCGAGGCATCGCCTGACGTGCGAGAGTCACTCCTCGCCGGCCGGCGAGTCACGGTCCCGATTCATGCATCGATCGCCGACGGTCAGCTGCTCTCCACCCCGGGCGAGATCACCTTTGGCGTGATCGCCTCCCTCGTCGACGAGATCGTCACGGTCACCGACGACGAGATCCTCGATGGGATGCGACTCCTGTTCGAGCGCGCCAAGCTCGTAGTCGAGCCAAGCGGAGCGAGTGCGTTCGCCGCCGTCCTCGCGGGCCGGGTGCACGGCGACCCGATCGCCGTCGTGCTCTCTGGGTCCAACGTCTCGGCCGAACGCTTCGCCGAGCTGATCGCTCGCTAGCACCCGGATGTAGGATGGCCCCGCTCTTGCCCGCGCGTCGCTCGCTCGCCCTGATTGCCGCCGTGCTCGCCGCCGGTGCCACGGCGCTCACAGTCCTTGCCGGCGCGATGGCCGCGCCGCGGACCGCGCACTCGCAGGCGCTCGCCTGCCATCCGAGCCTGAAGCTGATCGCTCGCGGCCAAGGGTCGCCGGACGACCTCGCGTGGGACGGGCGGATGCTGTTGGTGAGCGATATCAACCACGGAACGATCGGTGTCGTCGCGAACGGGCATGTGCGGACCGTGGCGTCACACATCCGCGAGCCGGAGGGGATCGTGCCCGGGCCGGGCAATTCTCTGATCGTGGCTCAGCAGGCGACCAACAGCGTGCTCGAGATCAAGCTCCCCAGCGGGACCCGGACGACGCTCGCGAAACTGCCGCTTCCCAAGGGCCAGGCCGGCATCGACGGCATCAGCGCCGCTGGCACCGGAGCTGTGTACATCCCCGACAGCGCGCGAGGACGTCTGTACGTTCTCAATCTCCGCTCGCGCAAGCTGACCCTCGTCGCGAGCGGGATGGTGCGGCCCGTGGCGGCGATCAATTGGGAACACGCACCGGTCGTCGCCGATGAGTACGCGAGCGCGGTCTGGCGGATCGGGAGTCCGCGCACGAAGCTCGCGCGCGTCCTGTTGCCCGACGATCTCGCGGTGATCTCCCACCATCTCATCGCATCGAGCCTGCTCGGCAAGATCTGGGAGGCCGCGCCGCATTTGCGAATGCTTTCGTCGGCGTTCACGCCCCCGGCCAGCGACCCGCAGGGGATGGTGGCCGATGACGCCGATTCGCTGGTGATCGCCGATCAGTCGCGCAACTCGATCTATCGGCTGTCGCGCCTGGCCGGCTGCCTGTAACGCGCGCCAGTTCCGTCGCGAGACCACGCGCCGTGAGCGGGCGAGCGATCGCTCCCGCTGGGAACATCCCGGCATGCGTCCTAGCCAGTGTTGGCTCCCGGGGCTGGCCTCGATCCTGCTCGCGGGCTGCGGCGCTGCCGCCCATGGTTCGAACCCGATCGCGGCACCGGACGCGGTAGGGATTGCCGCCTACGCCCAGGTCGCTGAAGCCAGTTGCATGACGGGCGAGGCCGATGGCAGATCGACCGAGGCTTCGTGCGTGTTCGTGCTGGCGGACGGTCGACGGTTCAGCTGTCCGCTGCGATTTGCGCAGTCGGTCCAAACCGCTCGCTCGCTCGAGGGTTCGAACGCGTGCCGGATGATCGCGCCGCTGCACCTGAGCGCGTCCGTGCGAAGAGTGACCGCGACGATCGAGCGGATGCAAGCCTGCCTGACGGAGCGCCGCTTGCGCGCAATCGGCAACGCGGCGCTGCCGGCGCTGACGGATCCGAGCAGTCCCGACGGCGAGCTGATCGCGGGGTATCTGCCCAGCGGAGCGATGATCGCGTTCTATCGAGACGTGGAGAAGGCGAGGCGGCTGGAGCAGCCGGTTCTGAGGAATGCTCAACGCATACATGCCCAGGTTGAGCGTCACGGTGCCGTGACGATCCTGTGGTGGCGCTCACCGCCTCCGGCGCTGCGCCGGGGCGTAGAGGCCTGCCTCCCAGTCGCGTGAGCTCTATGAACAGACCACCGGCGGCCGCTGACGCGAGGTGCGCTCGAATGTCACGCTGCCGGCCGGTGAGGCAAATCTCGCCGTCGCCGGGCCGGTGAACACGATCCTGCCGGCCTGAAAGGGATCGCCCCAACCGCGAGGCGGATTTCGGCGGCCGTCGGATAGGGGATGGTCCGCGCGCCAGAACGTCCCGTTGATCTTCGCCCAGTCGATGCCACAGTGCGTGTAGAGCCGGTAGGGGCGGACGGCGGGCCGCTGGTGCCTCGCCGATGTAGCCGTCGAACTCGCTCCTGAGCCGCAGCCGGTGAGGGCCAGGACCGCAGCCACGAGAGCGACACACCAAGTCTTCACTCACGCACACTACGGCGGCGAGGGGCGGTCGTCACGCGCTCGAGATTCAACCGTGCACGGTCGTCTCACAGCGCGATCGAGCAGAGCGCCTCGACCGCGCGCGTGTAGTGGATCGGCTCGAGCCGGATGTGGGATTGCTGCGACATGGAGCGCGCTGCAACGCCGATCGTCTCGACGGGCGGCGCCAGATCGAGATCGGGCACGACCAGCAGCGGCTCGACGGCAATCCTCCACGGCCAACGCGGGTGCTCCACTCGGTAGGTCTCCCCCACCGCCACCACCACGCCGAAAACCCGCCGCCACACGCTCGCGTAGAGCACGAGGCGATCGTCCGCTCTCACGCGTGGGCGGCGCGGGAAGCCACCCTCGCGCAGAACGCTCGTCCGGCCCGCTTCGATCCAGCGCGCGGGAAGCGGACCGCGCGCGTGTCCGACGGCCTTCAGCCAGTGAGCGTGCATCAGCGGATCGTCGAGTGCAGCCATGCGAGGGTCGCCTCCAGGCCGGCGGCGTAGCCGACGCGCGGCTCCCAGCCGAGCAACTCGCGCGCCTTGCGGTTGCTGAAGCTCTGATCGATGCCCATCACGTGGACCGCTTGGCGCGAGAGCAGGGGCCGCGTCTGGAGGTGCGTCGCCCGGCGCAGCGCGCGGTAGCCCTGCTCGAGCGAGAAGCCGATGCGTTCGGCCAGCCAGTACGGCATGCTCCACCGAACCCGCGCACAGCCAAGGCCATCCGCGAGGCCGTCGGTGAACTCCCTCCAGGTGACGTCGAGCCCATCGGTGGCGTTGAAGGCATGACCGGGCGCAGCCTCGTGGCGCAACGCGAGCACCGCCGCGTCGGCCAGATTCTCGATGAAGCACAGGCCGGCGATCGCGCGCCCGCCACCGACGAGGAACATGTTGCCGCTCCGGATCGCGCGCGCGATCTCGCCGACGACCTCGACCGAGCGCGGGCCGTACACGGTCGACGGTCGCAGGATCACGGTTTCGAGCTCGTGCTCGTCCTGCGCCCGATGGACCTCGCGCTCGGCGACGAGCTTCGTGTGCGCGTACCAGTTGCGAAACCGCGCCGCGGGATAGGTCTCGTCGATCCCCTTGCCGCCTGGATACCCGTAGACGTCAGTGCTGCTGATGTGCACGAACCGTGACACGGATGCCGCGACCGACGCCTCGAGCAGGTTGCGAGTGCCTTCGACGTTGACGCGCGTTACCTCCTGCGCCGTCGCCCAGTCGGACACGAGCGCGCCGCAGTGGAGCACGTAGCGGCAGCCCTCGGCGGCGCGGGCGAGCGTGGACGCACGCGTGAGATCCCCGACAGCGATTTCGACATCAAGCCCCTCGAGCATCGAGGTGTCGCTGGTCGGGCGCACAAGGCAGCGCACCTGGTAGCCCTCGTCCACGAGCCGTTGGGTGAGGTGACCGCCGATGAACCCGCTCGCGCCGGTGACCAGGCAAACGTCGTCGCGCGATTGGTCAACGGCCCGCCCGCGCCAGGCCACCGCGTCGCGCGCGTCGCGGGCACCGGCGCTGTCGCGGCCGCGGAGCGTCGCGGAGGCGATATCGCGGACCACCTTCCAGTTGCGGCCCGCCGCCCCCTCGCAGTCGGTGAGCACGGCGTCGAGCGCCTCGAGGAAGCGCTGCGCCTCGGGCTCGGAGAGCGTCAGCGGCGGCAACAGCTTGATCACGTCGTTCTTCCCGGCCGCCATCGTGATCACGCCGTGGTCGCGGTGTAGCGGGATCACGATCAGCTGCGGGAACAGGCCTTCGCTGGCGAGCCGGAGCAGGCGAACGCCGAGCTGGGCCGCGCGCGCGCGCGGTGCTTGCAGCTCGACTCCGATCATCAGCCCCGCGCCGCGCACCTCACCGATCAGCTCGTGGCGCCGCTGCAGCTCGGCGATCCCCTCCAGCAGCAACCCGCCGACCGAAGCCGCGTGCGAGACCAGCCGATCGCGCTCGATTACTCGTAGCGTCGCCAGACCGGCCGCCATCGAGAGCCGGTTGCGGCCAAAGGTCGACTGATGGATGTAGGAGCGCTCGAGCGTCCCCACTGCGTGCTGGTAGGTCGCGCGGCTCGTGACCATCGCCGCGACCGGCATGTAGCCACCGCTGAGCGCTTTGCCGACGAGCACCACGTCCGGCTCGAGCCCCCAGTGCTCGAGCGCGAACCACGCTCCGGTCCGTCCGAGGCCGGTCTGGATCTCGTCGAGCACGAACAGGGTCCCGTAGCGGCGGCAAAGCGCCTGGGCGCCCTCCAGGTACCCGACCGGAGGCATCGCGACCGTCCGCCCCTGGATCGGCTCGACGACGAATGCCGCGACGTCCCGCGTGCGCAGCTCGGACTCGAGGCGCGAGAGATCGCCGAACGGTACGCGGGCGCATCCGGGCAGGAGAGGGCCGAAGCCCTCTTTGAAGAACTCGTCGCCGACGATCGAGAGCGGTCCGAGGGTGACGCCGTGGAAGCTGCTCTCGCACGACAGCAGCCGGGGACGGCGGGTGGCCGCGCGCGCGAACTTCATCGCGCTGTCCACGGCCTCGGCGCCTGTGCTGGCGAAGAACACTGCGTCCAGTCCGTCGGGCAGACGCGCGGACAGCTCCTCGGCGAGGATCCCGGCCAGCGCCGAATAGTGGATCTGCACGCCATCGACCAGGTCCGCCTCGAGGGTGGCCTGCAGCGCCGCCCGCACGTCGGGATGGCAGTGGCCGAGGCTCGCGAACCCTTCACCGGTGTGGAAGTCGAGATACGCGCGCCCCGCCCCGTCGTAGAGGTAGGACCCCCGTGCCGACCGGTACGCCTTGTCGAAGCCCAGGATCCGCAGCACGTCGACGAGCGACGGATCGAGGTGCCGTGCCGCCAGCGCCAGTGTCTCCTCGGCCCGCCCCAGAGCGTCGGCAACGATGCCGAGTGGATCGGAAATCGAACCGGTCTGTGAGTCGGCGTCCACGGCGCTAGCGCGGGAAGACTATGCGCCCCTAGACGCCGTCGCCGACCGGCGAGATACTCCGTGGCATGCCGATCCTCGGAATCGGCGGGCGATGAGTCCGTCTGCCGACGCTTCGTCCGAGCTTGCCAAGGCGCGGCGCCGGCTGGCAGAGCTCGAGGCCGTCGAAGCCGAGCGCGCACAGTCCGAGAGGGTGCAGGAGGCGCTCTACCGGATCGCGGAGCTGGCGAGCGCGGCCCAAGACCTGGGCGCGTTCTATCGGGCGATTCACGGTGTCGTCGCCGAGCTCATGTACGCGAAGAACCTGTACATCGCGCTCCACGACGAGGAACGCCAGCTGATCAGCTGGCCGTATTTCGTCGATGAGGTCGATACCGACGTCCCCGATCCGAACCGATGGGAGCAGTTCGGCGACGACCATTCGGGGGGCGTGACCGCCTATGTGCTCCGGACGGGGCAGCCCCAGCACCTTTCCCACGAGCGGATCGAGAAGCTCACCGAACTCGGCGAGTTCAAGCCGATCGGCGAACCCGCCGCGGACTGGCTAGGGGTCCCGCTCAAGTCCGACGACGGCCGTACGGTCGGCGTCCTCGTCGTGCAGTCGTATCTGACCGACGTTCGGTTCACAGACCAGGACGAGGAGCTGCTCGCGTTCGTCGGCCAGCACGTCGGCGTCGCGCTCTCGCGAGCACGTGCGATCGAAGAGACGCGCCAGCGCAACGCCGAGCTCGCGCTGATCAACAGCGTCCAGGAAGCGCTCGCCGGCGAGCTCGATCTGCAGGCGATCTACGACGCCGTCGGCGACAGGATCCGCGACGTGTTCGACGCACAGGTCCTTGACATCGCGATCTACGACGAGGCCTCCGGCCTGCTCCACTTCCCCTACGCGATCGAGCGGCGCGCGCGCTTCCCGGACGAGCCGATGGAGCTGATCGGCTTCCGCAAGCACGTGATGGCGACGCGCGAGCCGCTGATGGTCGCGGAGAGCACGCCCGAGTTGTCAGACCGGTACGGCAACCCCCGCGTGCTGAGCGGAGAGGTGTCGAAGTCGATGCTCTACGTCCCGCTCGTCGTTGCTGGGCGCGCGACGGGTGTGATCTCGCTCCAAAACCTCGATCGCTACCACGCGTTCACCGAATCCGACCAGCAGCTCCTGGAGACGCTCGCGGCCAGTCTCAGCGTCGCGCTCGAGAATGCCCGGCTCGTCCACGAGACTCGGCAGCGCAATGCCGAGCTCGCGCTGATCAACAGCGTCCAGGAAGCGCTCGCGGGCGAGCTCGACCTCCAGGCGATCTACGACGTCGTCGGCGAAAAGCTGCGGGAGGTGTTCGACGCGCAGGCCGTCGACATCGCGGTGTTGGATGAAACGGCGCAGATCCTGCGCTTCGTCTACCAGATCGAGCGCGGCGTCCACTTCCCGAACGTGACGCTGCCGGTGGTCGGCTTCCGCAAGCACGTAATGGAGACGCGGCAACCGCTGGCGATCCTCGAGAACATGGACGCCGCCCTCGTCGAATTCGACAATCCGGAGACGGTCACCGGTGAGCCTTCGCGCGGCTCTGCGATGTTCCAGCCGCTCGTCGTGGGCGGCGAGGCGACGGGCGTGATCTCGATCCACAACCTCGACCGGGAGCATGCGTTCGACGAGTCCGATCACCGGCTGCTCGCGACGATCGCCGGCAGCCTGGGGGTAGCGCTCGACAACGCCCAGCTCGTCGACGAGATCCGGCAGCGCAACGCGGAGCTCGCGCTGATCAACAGTGTCCAGGAAGCGATCGCCGGCGAGCTCGATCCGCAGGCGATCTACGACCTCGTCGGCGACAAGCTTCAGGACGTCTTCGACGCCCAGGTCGTCGACATCGGCATCTACGACGAGACCTCCGGCCTGCTGCACTTCCCGTACACCATCGAACGCGGCGTGCGCTCCCCGGAAGAGCCGATCGAGCTGATCGGCTTCCGCAAGCACGTGATGGCAACCCGCGAGCCGCTGATGATCGAGGCGGTCACGCCGGAGCTGCTCGCGAGCTACGGCAACCCCCCCGTCCTCAGCGGGGATGCTTCGAAGTCTGGGCTCTTCGTCCCCTTGGTGCTCGGTGGACGCGCCACCGGCGTGATCTCGCTCCAGAACGTCGACCGGACGCACGCGTTCGGGGAGAACGACCAGCGGCTCCTGACGACGCTCGCCGGCAGCCTCAGCGTCGCACTCGACAACGCTCGCCTCGTCCACGAAACGCGCCAGCGCGTGGCCGAGCTGGCAACCGTGAACAGCGTGGGCCAGGCGCTCTCCTCGCAGCTCGACCTCGACGCGCTGATCGAGCTCGTGGGCGAGCAGGTGCGTGAGACGTTCGACGCCGACATCGCCTACGTCGCCCTCCACGACGAGCCGTCGGGACGGATCGAGTTCGTCTACAACTATGAGAGCGGCCAGCGAAGCAAGCCGGAAGCACTCACTTACGGTGAAGGGCTCACATCCCGGATCCTCGAGTCACGCGAGCCGCTCCTGCTGAACCGATCGCAGCAGTTTGAGGAACGGGGAGGATCGATCGTCGGTACCCACGTGCGCTCGTTCCTCGGGGTGCCGATCCTGCTCGGCGACTCCGCGATCGGCGTGATCAGCGTCCAGAGCATCGAACAGGAGGGCCGGTTCGGCGAAGCCGAATCGCGACTGCTCGCGACGATCGCGGCCAACGTTGGAGTCGCGATCCAGAACGCTCGCCTGTTCACCGAGGTGGAACGGCAACGCGGCCATCTCGAGTCGCTCGTCTCGATCAGCCCCGCCGCAGTTGTCGTCCTGGACGCCGATGAGCGGGTGACCGACTGGAACCCCGCCGCGGCTGAGCTGTTCGGCTACTCGGCGGAGGAGGCTCTCGGCCGACCAGTAGACGACCTCGTCTTCGGTGAAGACGATCATCGGGAGGAGGGCCGCGAGATCACGGGCGAGGCGATGCGACGGGGCCGGGCGCAGCGGATCACGAGCCGCCGGCGCAGGGACGGAAGCCAGATCGACGTCGAGTTGATGCTCGTCCCGCTCACCGTCGACGGCTCCCACGTCGGCTTCCTCGGCGTCTACCACGACGTCACCGAGCTCCAGCGCGCTCGCCAGGAGGCGGAGACGGCGACGCAGGCGAAGAGCGCGTTCCTCGCGACGATGAGCCACGAGATCCGGACGCCGATGAACGCGGTGATCGGGATGACCGATCTCCTGCTCGGCACGGAACTGACGGGCGAGCAGCGCGAGTTCGCGGAGGTCGTGCGCGCGAGCGGCGACGCGCTGCTGCACGTGATCGACGACATCCTCGACTACTCGAAGATCGAGGCCGGCAAGCTCGACCTCGAACGGGCGCCGTTCGGCCTTCGCCAGTGCGTGGAGGGAGCGCTGGACATCGTCGCGCCACGCGCGTGGGAGAAGGGGATCGAGCTCGGCTGCCTGATCGACGAGGCCGTCCCCGCCGGGATCCTCGGCGACGAGGCTCGCCTTCGCCAGGTGCTGTTGAACTTGCTCTCCAACGGAGTCAAGTTCACCGAGGCGGGCGAGGTCGTCGTTCTCGTCCACGCCGATCCGGCCGGGTCGGGCTCCCACCGGCTCGAGCTCGTCGTGCGCGACACCGGGATTGGAATCCCGCGGGATCGGATGGACCGGCTGTTCACGTCGTTCAGCCAGGTCGACGCCTCGACGACGCGGCGTTTCGGCGGGACGGGGCTCGGCCTGGCGATCTCCAAGCGCCTGGTGGATCTGATGGGCGGCTCGATCTCGGTCGAGAGCCAGCAGGGCATCGGCACGACCTTCAGCATCGCGCTACCGGTCACGCCGGCCGAGGTGCCCAGCCAGATTCCGATCGTGGAGGGCCGGTCGCCGCTCGCGGGCAAGCGGGTGCTGATCGTCGACGATAACGCGACGAACCGGGAAATCGTGACCCGGCACGCCCGCTCGTGGGGGATGGAGCCCGTCGCGGTCGAGCTTCCGGCCGAGGCGCTGGCGCTGGTCGAGGCCGGTGAGCCGTTCGACGTTGCCGTGCTGGACATGATGATGCCGGGGATCGATGGGCTTGCGCTGGGCCAAGAGATCCGCCGCCGGCGGAGCGAGCAGGACCTCCCGCTCCTGCTTCTGACGTCGCTCGGCCGCATGCCGGAGCAGCAGTGGTCCGGCGTCTTCTCGGGTCAGCTCGCGAAACCCCTCAAGGCATCTCAGCTCTACAACGCGCTGCTTCAAGCGCTGACCGATGGGGTTGCGGAAGAGCGTTTGGCGACGGTCGCGATCGATGGCAAGCATCGGACTTCGTCCCTGCGCATCTTGCTCGCAGAGGACAATGCGATGAATCAGAAGGTCGCCCTGCGACTGCTCGAGCGACTCGGCTACAGCGCGGATGTCGCGTCGAATGGTCTCGAGGCGCTGGCGGCGCTGGAGCGGCAGCCCTACGACGTCGTCCTGATGGATGTGCAGATGCCGGAGCTGGACGGTCTGGACGCTTCGCGCCGGATCTGCGAGCAGTGGCCGCCGGAGAGCCGTCCTCACATCGTCGCGATGACCGCGAACGCGCTGCCCGAGGATCGCGAGGCATGCTTCGCGGCGGGGATGAACGATTACGTCGCCAAGCCGATCCGCTCGGAGGAGCTCGCAGCGGCGCTGAAGCGGGTGCGGCCGGTCCAGAACCGCGATGCCGGCGCGGGCGCGGCCGAGATCAGGCTCGAGCCGGCCGCGCTCCAGAACCTCCGCGATCTCGGCGGCGCCGAGTTCATCGCCGAGGTGATCGAGGTGTTCCTCGCGGATGCGCCCGCATTGCTCGCGAGCCTTCGCAGCTCGCTGGAGCGGCAGGACCTGGAAGAGCTGCGCCGAGCCGCGCACACGCTGAAGTCCAACGGGGCGACGCTGGGAGCGGCAGGGTTTACGGAGCTCTGCCGCACCGTCGAACAGAGCGCGAGGGACGGCCGTCTCGAGGGCCTCCCACAGCTCGTGGATCTGGTCGAGCAGGAGTACGGGATCCTCCAGCAAGCCCTGCCCGCTCTCGTCTCGGAACCGGTCACATGAGCGGCCCCCCGTCCGTGTCCGGCAGGATCCTGATCGCGGATGACAACAGGGTCAACCGGCTCCTGCTCGGGCGCGGCCTGGAGCAAGAAGGGCACACCGTCGTCTTCGCCGAGCACGGTGGGGAAGCGCTCGAGCAGCTGAGAGGGGGGCGGTTCGAGCTGCTGCTGCTCGACGTCCTGATGCCGGAGCTCGACGGCTACGGGGTTCTCGAGGAGCTGGGACGTGACCCCCATCTTCGCGACATCCCGGTGATCGTCACCTCGTCGCTGGACGAGCTGGACAGCGTCGTTAGGTGCCTCGAGATGGGCGCCGAGGACTACCTCACGAAGCCCGTCAACGCGGTGCTGCTCAACGCGCGAATCAACGCGAGCCTCGAGAAGAAGCGCCTGCGCGACCAGCAGCGCGAGCTCATGAGCAAGTTCACAACCAAGGAGGTTGCCGAGGATCTGCTCATGTCGGGGTTCTCACTCGGCGGCAAGCACGTCGACGCCACGGCGATGTTCTGCGACATCCGCTCGTTCACGACGATCGCGGAGGGCCAAGACCCCGCGGAGACGATCGAGCTGCTGAACGACTATTACACGCTGATGATGGACGCGATCCACGCCGAGCGCGGGATCGTGAACCAGATGCAGGGCGACGGCCTGATGGCCATCTTCGGCGCGCCCCTGCCGCGCGAGGACCATCGCCGCGCGGCGGTGCTCGCGGCGCGGCAGATGATCGACCTGATACGCCTGTTCGACGACGAGCAGGCGGCGCGGGGGAAAGTGCAGATCCAGATCGGTATCGGGATCGCGTCGGGACGGGTCGTCGCTGGCTACACCGGCACGCAACAACGTGCCGCCTACACGTGCGTCGGCGACACCGTCAACGTGGCCAGCCGGCTCGAGTCGCATACGAAGGTCCTCAAGCGGCCGATCCTCATCGACGAGCAAACCCGGCGCGGGCTCGACGACGCTATCGCCGTCGAGCCGCAGGGGGAGGTGCTGATGAAGGGGAAGACCGAAGCGATCAATGTGTACGCCGTGCTCGTCGACTCGCTCGTCGCCGAGAGCGCGTGAGACGGCGGGACCGCGGGCAGCCCCGGGATCTGGAAAGCTTGCGGTGCCGGATGGCGGGTCAACCCAAGGAGCGAGGGCGAGCATGAGGAACGGCGGCGGCAGGTCAGCGAAGGCGAGGTTCTGGCTCGGTCTGGCGGGGGTGCTGCTCCTGTGCCTGGCCGCTGTCCCCGCGGACGCCGCGAAGCACAGCCGGCCGGCGCTGTCGATCACCATCCTCTCGGGCCGCGCCGACCTCGTCAGCGGCGGCTCCGCGCTCGTGGCGATCAACCTGCCCCGCTCCCAGATCCGGCACGTCAAGGTGACGCTCGGTCGCAGGAACGTGACCAAGGATTTCGCGTTGCGCCGAGACGGTCGTTTCGAGGGGCTCGTGACCGGGCTCGCGCTAGGGCGAGACGTGCTCCAGGCGACCCTCCGGAGTGGTTGGGCAACGCGGATCACGCTCGTCAACCATCCGCTCGGCGGACCTGTCTTCTCAGGACCGCAGCTCGAGCCGTGGCTCTGCGAACCCGGCGCGGTCGACAAGAAGTGCGACCAAGCCCCAAGCTTCAGCTACGAATACATGTCGACCAATCCGGCGAAGCACGGATTCCAGCCCTATGACCCCTCCAGCCCGCCGTCGGATGTCGCGCAGACCAACACCGACCAGGGGGTCACCGTGCCGTTCATCGTGCGGACCGAGACCGGCTACATGGATCGCGACCAGTACCAGATCTCCGCGCTGTTCCGGCCCGGCAAGCCGTGGAGCGCGGTCGCGCCCCAGTCCCAGTTCGATCACAAGCTGTTGATCCTGCACGGCGCCTCGTGCGGGGTTGATCACCAGACCGGCAGCGCCCCGGGGACCACGGGCGATGCTGCGGGCAATTACGCCCTCGGGAAGGGCTTCATCACGATGTCGACCGCGCTCGACAACAGCGGCCACAACTGCGACCTCCCGCTTCAGGCCGAGTCGCTGGTGATGGCCAAGGAGCACGTGATCAAGTCATACGGAACGATTCGCTACACGATCGGGACCGGCTGCTCGGGTGGATCGCTCGCGCAGCAATGGATCGCAAACGCCTATCCGGGCATCTACCAGGGGATCCTGCCGACTTGCTCGTTCCCGGATGCATGGAGCACCGCCTCGCAGTTCCTGGACTACCACCTGCTGCTCGCGTACTTCGTGCACCCCACGAAGTGGGCGCTCGGCGTGGTGTGGACTCCGCTTCAGATGGGAGACGTCCTCGGCGGACCCGACGGCGTCCAGAACGCCGAGGTGTCCGACGCCGCGCAGTTCCACGTCGCCGTCCCAACCGACGCGTGCAAGGGCACGACGGCGGCCGAGCGATACAACGCGACGACCAACCCGGGCGGCATCCGCTGCTCGATCCAAGACGCCGCGATCAATGTCTTCGGCCCCGAGCCGAAGGCGCTGTGGTCCGCCGTCGAGAAGAAGCTCGGCCACGGCTTCGTGCGACCGCCGATCGACAACGTCGGCGTGCAGTACGGCCTGGGCGCGCTGAAGAAGGGCGAGATCACCCCGGCCGCGTTCGTCGACCTCAATGTCAAGATCGGCGGGCTCGACATCGACGCCAACCCGACCGCGGCCCGCAGCAACGGCGAGTCGCCGGCGCTGGCTCGGGCGTATCGCAGCGGGATGATCAACGAGACCAACAACCTCAACCAGACCGCGATGATCGACTGCCGCGGCCCGAACCCCGGACTCTTCCACGACGCGTACCGGGCATTCGCGGTCAGGGCTCGCCTCGACCGCGAGCACGGCACCCACGCCAACCAGCTGATCTGGGAGGGCCCGGTTCCGCTATTGGCCGACAAGGACTGCGAGCTGAACAGCTTCATCGCGATGGATCGCTGGCTGACCGCGGTCGAGCGCGACCACAGCCGCGCCTCCCTGTCGCACAAGATCATTCACGACAAGCCCTCGGGCCTCAGCGACGAGTGCTGGGACGGAGTCGGTAACAAGCTCTCCAACAGCCTATGTCCCGCCGGCGTCGTGAACGTCGAGGGCACGCCGCGCACCGTCGCGGGCGACTCGATCACGACCGATGCCAACAAATGTCAGCTGAAGCCGCTGAGCCGCAGCGATTACCCCGGCATCACGTTCACGCAGTCCGAGTGGACCGAGCTGCAGAAGGTGTTCCCGACGGGCGTCTGCAACTTCTCGAAGCCCGGTGTGGACCAGCAGCGGACCGTCGCGTGGCTGACCTACCAGAACGCGAGGGGAGGCGTGATCTACGGCGGCGAACCGATGGGGAATCCGCCGGTGTCGAGCGAGTTTCGAGCGCCGCGCCGCTAGGCCGAGGGCTCGCGACCAAGCTCCGCAAGCTGCCTGACGACGGTGGCGAGCGGCTGGGCGGCGTCGATCTCGTGCGTGCAGGTTCGGCGCAGCAGCGGCTCGACTTCGGCCAGATGCCGCAGCACGAGCGCCCGCTCGTCGGGACTCTTGCCGTAGGGGTTCGTCGAGCGACTCGCGAGGCGCTCGAGCAGCACCTCGGCGGGGGCGCTCAGGAGCACGATCGCGTCGAACCGAGGGTAGAACTTGCCCTGGTTGGACACCGTCCCAGAGACGTAGAGCGAAGGGCCGGCGTCGCCGGCCAAGAGCTCTGCGATCCGGTCCTCGCGCCACAGGTAGCCGTCCTCGCGCGCTGACCACTCCGTCCATCCCGGCTCATCGGTATCGACAACCTGGAAGCCGAGCCGCTCCAGCTCGGCCAGGGCGCTGGACTTCCCGGTGGCGGACATCCCGGTGATGAGGACGCGCCGCATTGCGCCAAGGTACAGGCCGGGCCGCCGCGAACCGGCGCACGCATCGGCGGGACTGTCCTACCCTGCCGCGCAAGAGTGATGAGACGAGCGGGACGACTCATAACGCTCATCGGGGTCGGCCGTGCGCTCGCGGTGTCCGGACTGCTGGCCAGTGGCCTCGTGCTCGCCGGCCCGGCAGCCGCCGTGACGCCCTCGCCGCCGCCCGGCGCTCCCGCGGTGGAGTCCGCGCCCTCGAGCCTCGTCGGGCTCAGTCCCGAGCTACCACCGAGCGTGATCGCGGCAAGCGCGGCCCCGGGTAGTCGCTGGACTCCGGAGAAGGCGCTTTATGGAACGGCGTCGATCAACGACATCGCGATCTCGGGCGCCGGCGCGACGACGATCCGGGTCAACGAGATCTATCCCACGCTCGCATCGGGCAAGCCGGCGCCGGGTCGCTTTCCCGTGCTGCTGACGATGACGCCCTACGGGAAGGGTCAGGGCGGCTCGAGCGCCCCGGGCTCGGCGTCTTCGCCGGGCGGGGGAGCCGCCACCGGCGGCGCCGACAACTACCTCGCGCAACGTGGCTACATCGAGGTCGTGGAGGATGTGCGCGGGACCGGGGACTCCAACGGAAGCTGGGGGATCTTCGATCCGATCCAGCAACAGGACGCGCTCAAGGTCCTCAATTGGGCGGCGCACCTGCCTCACTCCAACGGGCTCGTCGGGACCTATGGCCCGTCCTACCTGGGGATCGACCAGCTGCTGCTCGCCGGCGCGGTCGGCCGGCATTCGCCGCTGAAGGCGATCTTCCCGATGGTCAGCGCGAACGACATCTATCGCGACACGTCGTTCATGGGCGGGCTGCTCGACTTCGAGTTCGACGAGATCTATCTCGGCCTCACCGCCGGAACCAACACGGTCAATCCGCTCGGCGACGCGACGAGCGATCCCGCGCTGCTCTCGGACCTCGCCGGGATCGAAGCCGACCACGCCAACGGGCTCGCCAGCTACCACGCGGCCCAGACGCTGGACATCCTGGCCGGCGGCAGCGAGGCATACGACGGCTCGTACTGGCAGGCGCGCAACCCGCAGAACGTGCTCCAGCGGATCGTCACGAACGACATCCCGGCCTACCTCGTCGGCGGCGAGTTCGACATCTTCCAGAACGGGGAGCCGCTCAATTACGCCGAGCTGCAAAACGCTTGGGATCACCGCAGCGTCACGGCGCCGATGCTGCCCGGCCAGCGCACGACCGGGCGCTACCAGCTGATCGATGGACCGTGGGAGCACCTCAACGGCTCGAGCGTCGACGTCGACCCGCTCGAGCTCGAGTGGTTCGACACCTGGCTCAAGCACGAGCGCACGGGCATGGCCGGTACCCCGACGCCGCTGCACTACTACGACCTCGGCAACGGCCAGTTCGACGAGACCGGGGCATATCCGTTCGCCGGCGCGACGCCGACCAGGTTCTACCTCGGCGCCGGCAGCACGCTGACCCAGAGGGCACCTTCGCTCCTGGCAACGGGTGACACGCTGACCTGGAGCCCCGTCGGAAGCCCCTGTGGCCGGCCGATCGACCAATGGGGGATGGGGGGCATCTCGATCCCCGCGCACTCCGCGGGACTGCTGGCGCCATGCGCCGATGACGATTCCCCCTGGCACGTAGGTCCGTGGACGGTCAGCTATACCTCCGCGCCCTTCACGCGGCCCGAGGCCGTGGCCGGACCGATCGCCGCCACGATCTACGCCGCCTCGACCACGCCGCAGACGGAGCTCGTCGCCGAGCTCGAGGAGGTTACGCCCAGCGGAGCGTCATACCCGCTGACCGAGGGCGCCCTGCTCGGGTCGCTCCGAGCGGTCGACACGAGTCGCTCCTGGACGGCCGGCGGCATGACCGTGCTGCCCTTCCACCCCTACACGCGGTCCTCCGCCCGGCCGGTCGTACCGGGTGCGGTAACCGAGTACCAGATTCAGATCTTCCCCACCCTGGCGACGGTCCCGGCCGGCGACAGCCTGCGGCTGACCCTGTCGACCGCGGACACTCCGCATCTCACGCCGCTGCCCGCCGAGCTCCTGCAGCTGGCCGGAGGTCTCTACACGATCGGCCGCTCGGCGGCCGCCCCCTCCTCGCTCGAGGTCGAGCTGCTGCACTAGCGCGGCGGAGGCGTTTGGGGGAATACGGGCGCATGGGGTTCGTGGCGCCCCAAGGCCCCTCAGTACCCGCGTCATGCGGGATGCGCGACCCGCTCGTGAGGCGCGTTACGAAGGTGTGGCAGCAGGCTGACCGCGTTACGCCATGACGGCCAGAAGCCTGACCCACCTTGAGAATGGTCTCATGTCGATACCCCTCGGGGCCGGGTATGCGAAACGCCATGAGCGCCACAACAGCAATCATCATCAACGTCGTTCTCGATATCGGGATCGTCGTCGCGATCGTCTCGCATCTCGGCTTCGCTTCCCGCGGTCAGGCGCAGCTCCTCACCGCGGAGGTCCGGGAGCGTCGTCGCGGTCGCGAGCGCCGGCGCCAGCCGCGGCCGGTGCCGGCTCACGCCGAGCGCCGCCGCACCGAGCGTCGCACCGGCTATCCGGTGACCGCGTAAGCGCGTAACCGGTATCGCAAGCTGACATGAGGGCGGCGGGAAGCGACCTACAATCCTTCCCGCCCGCCCCCATGGTCTAGTGGCCTAGGACGCCTGCCTTTCACGCAGGAGATCGCCGGTTCGAATCCGGCTGGGGGTACTACTACTACTACTTCCGGATCACTGTCATTGACGCTCGTCGCCTTTCCGTGACGAAGGGGCCGGTCGCCCGAGCCTGAGCTGGGTGGAGTTATGCCCGCGTATGACGAGTCCTGTCATAACCTCTCATAACTGGCTATAAGTCACCAAGCCATCCACCCGCCGAAGCGCTCGCAGGCCGTCCGGCGGGCTGGAGGCGAGTGCAAGTCGTCCGCGACGGCGGATCTTGGCTGAGCAGACCGGTGAGCCGGGAGCTTTGGCTCCCGGCTCACGTGGGCGGATGTGCGCTGCGGCGTCTAGTTGACTGCGATGCCCGCGGCTCCTGCCCCCGTGGAGACGGGGACCGAGCCGATCTCGGTGAGAGTGCCGCCGTGTACGGCGAACTCCCCGATCTGAGCGAACTTCGTCTCGTTCACGTACAGGGTGTGGCCGTCGGTGCTGAGGCGCGCGTCGACGGCACTCGCGCCTTTTCCGCCGCTGACGAGCGTGCTGCCGAGAAGGTGCAGCGTGCCATTGCGCGCGATCCGATAGCTGGAGATGCTGCCCGAGGCCGTGTTCACTGTGAACAGGAAGTGTCCGTCATGTGTGATCTCGACCCAGCACGGCGCCGTCTGGCCGTCCGCGAACGGGGAGCCGCCGATTGAGAGCAGCCTCCCGTCATGGCGTACGTCGAACGCCGACACCGTCCCGGCCCCGGCCCCGTCATGGGCGTTCGACACAAACAGCTGATCGGGATCGTTCGGGCGGAACTCGCTCCCGAACGGGCCGGCCCCCTGGGCGGGGAACGGTGAGCCGGGCGCGGCATCCAGCGTTCCGTCGCGGTCGACCCGGAAGCTGTCGATCCCCGGGTCTCCCTTGCTGGCTCCGACCCGGGTGCCCACGAGGCTCCTGCCGTTCGAGTTGAACAGGATGTCTCCCGGCTGCGCGCCTGGTGGCAGCGGGAAGCTCGAGCCGGGGAGCGGCTCCAGCTGTCCGTGCCGGCCCAGGACAAAGCCGGTGTAGTCGGAGTCGGCGCTTCCGGCGTTGGCCACATACACGAGACCGTCGTGCTCGGCCACGCTGACGGGCTCGGAGCCATTGGAGGGCACCGGTCCGCCGCGCACGAGCTTCAGCCTGCCGTCACGGTGGATGCGCAGCACGGATACCTGATTGCTGCCAGGGTCGACGGCGAGCACGTAGCGGCCGTTGCTCGAGACCTGGATCGCGCCCTGGGAGGCGAGACCGCTTCCCGTCCCGGCGCCACCGGCCACAAACGGCGAACCCGGAATCGGGGTCAGCCTCCCGTCAGCATGGCGGTCATAACCGCTGATCGTGTTCGCAGGAGCGGTGTTGTCGTTCACATAGACGTGCCCGGTGATCTCGTCGGCTGACGCCAATGGCGGCGCGGCAAACGTGAGGGCAGCCGCGACTCCGAGCACGCCAAATCCTGCCCTAAGGAAAGAGGGCATTGCTTCCTCCCGTGGTTTGGGTTCAGGTGTCCGCCCTGAACCCGACCTCGTAGAGAATTCAGGGCAACCGCGACTCGTTCTCTCAGGTCCGCGGCTTGTCACTCATTGGACCATAGGAGGTGACCGCGGTCAACGGATTTCAGCTCAGCGATATCACCTTGTAATTTGTTACATGAGTGTGACGGCGCTCCCGCGCGAACCGCCAACCCCCAACCCCTGGCTCGCGCGGAATCGCGCATCGCTGCCGCGACTCCTTCGTGATCTCGGCGTCGCCGGAGCGGACCACCCCTCCGGAGCCCGAGCGAAGATCTGCCCGGCTGCCCTCATCGGTTCTTCACTATTAACGACCGGAACGAGGCAACACCGTTACTGGTCACACGGAAGGTACGAGCCTACCGAGCAGGCAATAACGATCAGCTCGTGTGGGCGGCGCTCACGCCTTGGCATTCTTCCGACTTACCAACCGAGTCCTGGGTTTACGTTGCGGGGCATCGGATCCGGCGTAGAAATCGGATATGCAATTCGGGGGCGGGGGCGCAGCTAATGCGCGGTTGCTGGGTAGTGTGGCGGCGGTCATCATGGTTGCGCTCGCTGGGTGCGGCTCGCCCAGCGCTGCCCGTCAGCGAACGTCGCAACGACCGCCGGCAGCCTCACGGCTGCTTGCGGAATCGATCACGGTCGAGGAAGCTGCCGACGCTCTCGATCACGGCCTCCATCTGCTCGAGGTGAGGGCTATGGCCGCCCGGCGGGACGAACCGCTCGATCGGGCCACGCACGTTTCGCTCGATCCGGTCGAGCTGGGCGAGCGACGCGTAGGGGTCCTCAGCGCCCTGGATCAGCAGCGTCGGCGCGCTCACCCGTGCTGCCTCCTCCTCGAGGCTCCACGTCCTGAACGCAGGATCGAGCCACACGCCGCACCAGCCCCAGAACACCGCATCGGGATCGGCGTGGTGGCGGCGCATCCGTTCTCTGAGGTTCCCGTCGAGATAGCTCGTCCGCGTCCGGCGGATTCCCGCGACCGTGATCTCCTCGACGAACACGTGCGGCGCCAGCAGGATTAGCGCAGCCACGGGATGGTGGGCGGCGTGGATCAGCGCGATCGAGGCACCGTCGCTGTGCCCGAGCAGGATCGGGTCGTGCAGATCGAGATGCTCGAGCAGCTCGGGCAGCGTCTGCAGCGCCTCCTCCTCGAAAAAGCTTCGCGTCCGCGGATGCGGAGGCGGGTCAGACGCGCCGTGCCCAAACCGCGAGAACGCGATCACCTGACGGTCAGTCGCGCGCTGTAGACGGACCGGGAAATCGCGCCACAGACCGACCGACCCGAGGGCTTCGTGCAGCAACAGGATTGGCGTGCCAGGCCTCCGCTCGCCCCACGACTGGATCTCCACGCTGCCGTCGCCGAGCTGCACGCGGGCCACCACCGCCGCCAGCATAGTCGCGCGGCTCCTGGGCGAGCCGCCCGCGAGCGCTCGAGTTCAGCTACGACTCAACGGGCAGGGCCAGTCGCTCGGCCAGCTCCGCCCGATCGCTCCCATAGGCGGTGATGACGCGGTCGAAGTCCTCACCGTAGACCTCCATCACCCCGGCGAGCAGATCCGCAGTTCCCACGGTCGCTGAGGCCCGAAGGCGGGCATGTCTGGCGGCATGGTCGGTGACGGCGTGCGCAGCATCGGCCTCGATCGGAGCGTGTTGCTCGGCGTGGCCGATCGACGTCAGCGGGGCCTCACTAACCCCGAGGGCGGTGAGCACGTGTCCGGCCTCTCCATGAAGCCGCAGCACTCGCAGCCACCGCTCGACCTCCGCCTCGGGAGACTCCGCGAACGGCAGCGCGGTCGATGCAAGGCCAACGACCATCGCTGCGTCCTCGCTCAGCGCCGGCGTTAGCGGCCGCTGGGCGTGGTCGACCGCCTCCGCCAGGCTCGAGAACATCGCAAACGACCGGTCGAGACCGGTGAGGCTCATCACCGTGACGACGTTCTTGGGCGCGCGGGCCAGCGTCAGGACGCCGTCCTCGGCGAGCCGTTTGCGCACGCCGATCAGCACCCCCAACCCGGTGGAGTCCATGTGCGCAACCCCGGCAAGGTCGAGGACGAGCCGGGTGTGGCCCGCCTCGACCAACTCGACGAGCGCGCCCTTCAGCTCCGCCGCGCAGCCGAGGTCGATTTCGCCGCTGATTTCGACGACGCAGACGTTCTCGCCCGCCTCGTGGTGTTGGACCCGTAGTACGTCGGGTCGGACGTCGGAGCCGGTGGACGACTCGGCTTCACTGAACATGGGCGTTCCCTTCTTCGCAGACACGATCTGCGTCGGCCGCTCACGGCGATTCGTTACCCCGGACCGCTCCCACTGGAATAGATGTCCAGGCCGTGGCGGTGCGATTGGGCGGCTTCGTGCAGCGTTTGGTCCGAGCCGAAGCCCGCCATGGGGGGTGGGCGAGCGCCTGTGGTCGGCCCCCGGCCGCCGATACCATCGTCCCGACGGGGCGGTTAGCTCAGCTGGTAGAGCACCTGCCTTACAAGCAG
>CAWKGS010000003.1:0-290318 GCA_963849285.1 uncultured Solirubrobacterales bacterium | reverse complement strand
GGGATTCGAACCCTCGATGGACCTGATGGCCCATACCGATTTTCGAGACGGCGACTTTCGATGGCAGAACATGTGGATTTGCAGGTGGTTCTTGATTGGTTCAGTCGCTGTGGGGAAGAACTTGGGGAAATTTTCCCGGAGAAGGATCGTCACCCCGGTTTTGGCGACACGCGTGTCTTTCGTCCCGACGCGTAGCCGGCCCTGCCTTCATCTCGCCGCGGGTACTCCGGTGCTGCCCGAACTGTTCCGCGTTCCGCAGGAGCAGCAGCCGCTCGGCGTCGTGGTCCTGCTGCTGCTCCTCGTCCAAGGGGAGAGCGGCTGACTGCGAGATCCCGGGGGTCGAGCCGACGGCCGCCGGTTGTACGAATCGCAAACTTGGCAGCCAGCGGCGATCAGGACCTCGCCCCGACTAGAGCGGCTCCCGCAACCGCGGCGATGCAGAAGTGAACGCTTGTGCAGGCCCGCGCGTCGCGCGCTCTCGCATGCCTGCGCGGGCGGACACTGCCGTCGACCGTCGTCAGGGCGGACCCGCGCAGCGTTAGTGGGCTTCGCGATCAGCGCGAGGACGAGCCGCCCGGCGACGCGGGGCGGCGAGAGCGAGCCCACACGAATGCGTCCGCGCCGAGCGGAGGAGCGCAAATCTGGCCTGCCGATCCGAACAGCTACACTAAACGCCATTCAGCAAGCAGAAGCACTATCTGGATGAGGTTCGGCGATCGACGAGGACGTTCGCGAGCCTCAAGGATGAGCATCGTCGTCAGAAGCGCATGCTGATCGAGCAGGCGGCGGCTGTCGTGTTCGCCCGGAAGGGCTTCGACAGGGCCACCGTGGCCGAGGTGGCCGAAGCGGCCGGGATCACTCCGGGGACGATCTACCTGTACTTCGGTAGTCGTGACGAGCTGCTGTTCGCAACGGTCGTGCACGAGATCGACGACCTCGAGCGGCGGATGCGGCGCGTCCTGGCCGAGCCCGAGCTGCCCGTGGTGGCGCTGCGACGGATGATGGGAGCCTATCTCGAGTTCTGCCGCGAGCGACCACACGGGTTTCAGATGCTGGTGGCGGGCGTCGCCCGCAGCACCCGGGAGAACGCCGCTCCCGAGCTCGTCGCTGAGTACGATCGCCGCGCTGGAGGCTGCCTGGCCCTGCTTCACGATCAGATCGTGCGGGGGGTGGAGGCTGGCGCATTTCGTCCGGGCGACCCATGGGAGTTGACGCACGTGCTCTGGGGCGCCTGCCACGGGATCCTGCAGCTCGCCGTCAGCGCCGGCGATCCGAATCGTTTCGTCAGCTTCGAGATCACGGCCCTGTTCGATCGCACCTGCGATGCGCTGCTGGACGGAATCCTGCTGAGAGAGCGAGCATGCGACGGCTCCTGAGCCTGTTCGTCCTCGCCATCCTGCTCGCCGCGCTGTCGCCTGCGTCCGCCGATGCCCAGACGAGCGTGCTCGGCATTCCGTGCACGACCCAGTCCGACGGCACGCAGGCTTGTATCGGTAACGGGGCCAGCGAACGCGTCCCGTCCTTTGATGGGGTGCCACTCGACGTCAACGTGTGGCTGCCGCCGGCCCCCCAGCACCCTCCGTTCCCGGTGATCTTCTACCTGCACGGCTTCGGTGAGGACAAGAACTCCTCCGGCGCTGACCTCTCACTTGCCCGTCAGGGCTATGTGATCGTGGCTTACTCGGCGCGCGGCTTCGGGATGTCGTGCGGCCTGCCGATCTCCCGCACGGTGCCCGCCTGTCTCAAGGGCTACGAGCACCTGGCCGACATCCGTTACGAGCCACGAGACACGCAATACCTGGCCGGGCTGCTGGCCGACACGGGGCTAGTCAACGGGATGCGAGTCGGGGTGAGCGGAACCTCCTACGGGGCCGGGCAGTCGCTGATGCTGGCCACGCTGAAGAACCGGATCGTGACCGCCGACTACAAGCTCGTTCCCTGGCGCAGCCCGGGCGGCAAGCCGATGCAGATCGCTGCCGCGGCGCCCAACTGGGCGTGGTCAGACCTGGCGGAGATGCTGGTCCCCAACGGCCGCTCGCTCGACTACTCCACCTCCAACGACTACGGACCCGACGATCGGCCTGCCGAAGACCTCCTACGTCGCCCTGCTCACGGGAGCGGGCGGAGGGGCCGGCTATTTCGCGCCCGCCGGGCACCGACTTCGACGCCGACGCTCTTGGATGGGTCGCGCACTTCTCCCTCGGCGATCCTTACGGCACCTACGACCAGGACGTGATCAACGAGATCACCGCCCATCACTCGCCCTACTACCTTCAGGACTCCCTGCCGGCCATCCCAGCGCGAGCAGCCGGCGCCGATCTTCGATAACACCTCCTGGACCGACGACCTGCTGCCCCCGACCCAGCAGCTGGTGTACCGCAACAAGGTGCTGGCGCAATGGCCCCACGCGGAGTATGACCTGCTCTTCTCCAACGGCGCCGGACATCCCCGCGCCAACATCGAGGGCACGACGATGGGGCTCACAGCGCTGCAGGACGCGTTCTGGAACCGGCTGCTCAAGGGCGAGCCGGGCAAGCCGCTCGGAATCGAGACCTACACGCAGGGGGGCTGCGGCGGAACCACGGTCACCGGGCCGTTCATCACCCAGACCTGGGGGGAGCAGCACCCCGGCGAGGTGCGCTTGTCTCGAATGGCCCCTCGCAGATGATCACTCAGACGAGCGATCCGAGCACCGAGGCGGCTGATGATCCGATCGCCAACACGGGCAGCGGCGGGTGCATCACGGTGCCAGCCACAGATAGTCCGCTGGCCGCCACCTATCGGCTCCCGCCCGCCACCGGGAAGGGGTACACGCTGATGGGCTCACCCACGGTGATCGCCAAGATCGCCGCCACCGCGACGAGCACGCAGGTAGACGCGCGGCTGTGGGACGTCTCGCCCAACGGAACTCAGTCGTTCATCACTCGCGTCGCCTATCGACCGCAGCTGAACGACTCGGGAAACCAGGTGTTCCAGCTGCACCCCAACGGCTGGCACATCGCCGCCGGGCACATCGTGAAACTCGAGCTGGTCGGCGAGGACTCTCCCTATGTGCGCAACTCCAACCAGTCTTTCAGCGCCACGATCTCACAGCTTCAGCTCCGCCTACCGGTGCAGGAGAGGCCCGGCGGTCAGGTCCAGTCTCCGCTGCCTTTCCTAGATCGCGACGGGCAGCCGCTACCCGCCTCACAGCTCGCGAAGACGGCCGAGATCCCGGGCACGACCCGGCCCGCGTCCTTCTCGTGTGCGCGCCCATCGGGCGGCTCGCCGGCCGCTCGCTCGGGCCGGTCAGTCTCGGCATGACGCGCGCCCGTGCCCGAAGCCTGTTCCTCAGCACCTCGACGCGGGGGCGGCACTACATGGACTTCTTCTGCTCGGCCGCCACAGCATCCGCGCCGGCTACCCCTCACCCAAGCTGCTGCGCACGCTCTCCAGCAGCGAGCGCCGGCGCGTGCGCGGCCGGGTCATACTCGCGCTCACCGCCAACCCCCACTACGCGCTGCGCGGCGTGCGTCCGGGAGCGCGGCTTGCCGCCGTCCGACACAGGCTGGCGCGTCGGCATGGGATTCCATATCGGGCTGAACTGGTGGTATCTGACCCGCAACGGATCCAGCCGAGGGGTGCTCAAGGTCCGCCACGGCGTGATCGAGGAGATCGGCATCGCGAACAAGCAGCTCACCGCCAATCGCCGAGCCGCGGACCGATTCCTCTCCAGCTTTGGCTGAGACCCAGAGAGCACGGCGCTGGCTGATCCTCGTCACTCTCCTGTGCCTGCCGGACGGGAGCCGACCCGTCGCCACCGAGGGGCTCCCCGCCTAACGAGCAAAGGTGCTCGCGCCCCGCACTCGACGGGATCTCTCCCGCGCAGGCATGCAGAGCGCGCGACGCGCGGGCCTACAACCGTTCACTTCTGCATCGCCGCGGTTGCGGGAGCCGCTCTAGGGGCGAGGGACCTGATCGCGCTGGCTGCCAAGTTTGCGATTTGTACAACCGGCCGCCGTCGGCTCGACCCCCGGTTCTCGCAGTCAGCCGCTCGCCCCTTGGACGAGCAGCACGAGCGACGTGCACGTCGGCGCACGCCGGCATTGCCGGACGGATGCGGAAGGGCTGCTTTCCGCCTCCGGCGCGCACCCGCTTTCGCGCCGCGACGCGAACGCCGTCCGAGTGAACGAGCGACCTGCCTTGCGCGGTCAGCAGGGGCGCTCGTCTGCTCGGCCGCGGCCGCGACTCCCGCTTTCTCGTGGTCGCATCGGTCCACTTCGAAGCGCACCGCTCCCGCGTCGCGCGGCTCCGGCGACTGCAAGTATTCGCATAGGCCTCGTGAGGACGACGACCCTTTCTGAGATCGCGCCCGAGCTGTGGATCGCCGAGCAGCCGCTTCACTATCTCGGCTTCCAGGTGGGCCGGCGGATGGCCGTCATTCGGCTCACGGGAGGCGGATTGCTGATCTACTCGCCGGCGAGTCTGAGCAGCGAGCTGCGCGCGGCGCTTGAGCAGCTTGGCGAGGTGCGTTGTCGTTGCCGCCAGCCGGCTCCATGGCCACCTCTACATGGAGCAATACCGGATGCCTACCCGCAGGTCAGCTGTTCGCCGCCCCCGGCCTCGAGCAAGCCCAAGGACCTACAGTTCGAGGTCAGCTCTCAGGCGGGCCGGACCCGAATGGCGGACGATCTCGATCAGATCCCATCGAGGGGTGGCGCCGGCTGAACGAGATCGAGTTCTTTCACCCCGGACGCGCACACTGATCACCGGCGATTTGTGTGACTTGGCCCCCTATCACCCGTCTCGCGGCGCAGGGTCGCCTCCGGCGATCCTTGGCACTACGACTGAGTGCCGGATCCTCGGGCTGGTTCGCGACGAGGCCCTGCGGCGCTCGCTCGAGCGGATCCTCGAATGGGACTTCGACGAGTATTGCCCGGCCACGGGGAGATCCTCCACATCGGGCGGAAGCACGCCTTCGAGGAGGGCTTCGCGCGGCTGCTTGATGACGGATTCCGGTCGGCAGCCTCACAGCCGGCAGAGATAGCGGCAGCTAGGCGAGTGTGAGCAGCAGCGCGTTTCCCGATGGGTCGTCGATTACCGGTCCGGCCTCTTCCGCTCGCACGGGAGTGCCGGCGGTTTCGAGACGCTCGATCACCGCGTCTCGCGCGACCGCGTCTGGCAGGACGATCGATGCGTGACGCAGCGCAGCAGCACCAGGTGGTGGCGGCGATGCTCCCGCGCTCTCCCACGTGTTTGCGCCGAGGTGATGGTGATAGCCGCCGGCGCTCAGAAACGCGGCGTAGGGGCCGAGCTGCGCCATCAGCGCGAAGCCGAGGACGTCACGGTAGAAGGCGATCGTCTCCGGGATCCGCGCCACCTTGAGGTGCACGTGTCCCATGACGGTCCCCGTCGGTAAACCGTCGAACGGTGCCGGTTCCGGCTCCTTGAGTTCTCCCAGGAGATTGTCGACGTCCAGCGGTAGCGTCGTCATCCGCTCGGACACATGGCCCTCCCAGACCTCCCGCGGACGATCCCAGTAGATCTCGATTCCGTGCTCGTCGGGATCGCTCAGATATAGCGCCTCGCTCACAAAGTGATCGGAGAGCCCGGTCAGCGGAACTCGGCCGCGGGCAGCATGTGCAAGCCACCGGGCGAGGTCGACGCGCTCGGGCAGGAGCAGGGCGAAGTGGTAGAGGCCGGTGTGCCCGCGAGCCGGTCGTGCTCCGGCTTCCTCGACGAGAACGAGCAGCTCGCGCTGGCTGGCCCCGAGCGAGGCCGACTCTGCGTCGCGTGCGAGGATCGTCAGCCCGACTGCGCGACCGTAGTACTCAAGTGAGCGCTCGAGGTCTGAGACCGTCAGGTGGACGGCGCCCATCGTGGTCGCAGCGGGCACCTCGGCACGTGCGGGAGCGCCGGCGGCTTCGAGCTCCTCCGGATCCCGTGGCGTCGAATCGCTCATCGCCACACGAACTCTACGCACCCTTTGCTTGCCCGATCGACTCTTTACGGGTCGGCGGCGAGAGCATCGTCGGGAGCCATCACCCTGCGCCAGAACCCCATCTTCCGCCCGCTGCCGGGCGTCTGAGGGTCTGTACGCGAGCACCCAGACCGTGCGAAGATCCCACTGACAATCGCCTCGAACAAAGGGAGCGACTCGTGCCACAGGATCAGGTTGCAGACAACATCCAGGGCATGGATGACCTCGACTTCACGGGCTGGAACGAGGCCGACTGGCATGGCGTCTTCGCCCACCACCACACCGAGGATGTGTACGTCGAGTGGAAGGTCAAGAACCTACGCGCGGCATCGCGCAGCACATCGAGGCCATGAAGGCGTATGTCGATTCAGCGGGTGGCACGCCGCCGCAGATCGTCTCCCACCCGATCAAGTTCGGGTCCGGGGAATGGACCTGCGTCGTTGGTGAGTTCGAGGGCGGAGGCCGCATGGTGACGGTGGCGAGGTGGCGCGACGGAGCGATCGCTGAGGAATACATCTGGTCGTAGGGACGCGACCACGATCGCGAGCCGGCAAGCGCGACAGCGACGCTGACCCGGTTACCGGAACTGCGGCTGGGCGCGCCGGTGCCCGGTGACACGGCTTCTCGTGCCCGCAGATCCGATTCGTCACGAGCACACCGTTCTTGCGTTGTCTGGCTTGCCGGCCTTCAGCGGTGGTAGCGTCAGGGCGCTGGCGACTCCAGATGACCGAGCCCCGGTGACTTCTCTAGACGAAGGAGCGGCCATGAGCGGTGGAACGGCGAGCGACTCGGTTCTCCAGGGACTAAACACGATGCTCGGCGACCTCGAGGCGCTCTACAAGGACATCCACAGCCACCCCGAGCTCTCGCTGCAGGAGAAGCGCACGGCCCGCTTGGCGGCCGAGCGGCTCAAGGCAGCGGACTTCGAGGTAACCGAGGGCGTCGGCGGGACGGGAGTAGTCGGGCTGCTGAAGAACGGCGATGGGCCGACGGTGATGTTGCGTGCGGATATGGACGCGCTGCCGGTCAAAGAGGACACGGGGCTGCCCTATGCCAGCACGGTGACGGCGACCGACGCCGACGGCAATGAGACTCCTGTGATGCATGCCTGCGGCCACGACATGCACGTGACCTGGCTGGCCGGCGCGATCGCATTGCTCGCAGGAGCCAAGGACGCCTGGCACGGGACCCTGATGGCGGTCTTTCAGCCTGCCGAGGAGGTCGCGGCGGGCGCTCAGGCGATGATCGACGACGGCCTCTTCAACCGCTTTCCGAAGCCTGACGTGATCCTCGGACAGCACGTGATGCCGATGTCCGCGGGGCACATTGCCAGCAAATCCGGGGTTGTGACCTCCGCCGGCGACAGCTTCGAGATCCGGTTGTTCGGCCGCGGCGCGCATGGCTCGATGCCGCAGGCCAGCATCGATCCGGTGGTGATGGCTGCCTCGACCGTCCTGCGGTTGCAGACGATCGTCTCGCGCGAGGTCGGGCCGTCAGACGCGGCCGTCGTCACGGTCGGAGCGCTGCAGGCCGGCACGAAGGAGAACGTGATCCCCGACGACGCCGTGATCAAACTCAACGTACGCACTTTCGACGAGAACGTCCGCACGCACGTCCTCGATGCAATCAAGCGAATCGTCAACGCTGAGTCAGAGGCCTCCGGCGCGCCCAAGCCACCCGAGATCACTCCGCTCGATCGCTACGACCTCGTGCGCAACGACGAGCAGGCCACCGAACGGGTGCGTGACGCACTGCGTGCCCACTTCGGCGATGACCGGGTGACACATACCGGTCCGGCGTCCGCCAGCGAGGACTTCGGCTCCTTCGGAGTCGAATGGCACGTCCCGTCGGTGTTCTGGTTCATCGGCGGGGTCGACCCCGACACCTACGCGAAAGCCGAACGCGAGGGGCGGCTGAGCGAGCTGCCGACCAACCACAACCCGAAGTTCGCGCCGGTCATCCACCCGACGCTCGAGACCGGCGTCGAGACGCTTGTCACGGCCAGCTGCGCCTGGCTCGCCCCGTAGCCCGCGCACACGCCGATGGCTTCCCCGTTGCTGCTGCCCGGATTCGATCCGACCCTACTGCTCGTCCTCAACCTGGTGGGAACGTTCGTGTTCGGCCTCAGCGGCGGCATGGCCGGCGTGCGTAAGCAGCTCGATCTGTTCGGAGCGGTCGTGCTGGCGGTGGTGGTCGGAATCGCCGGCGGCACCATCCGCGACTTGCTGATCGGCACCCCGCCGCAGACCTTCCGTGACTGGCGCTACCTAGCCGTGGCCGGCGGCGCCGGGCTACTGACGACCCTCGCGCACCCGGCGATCAACCGCCTCCAACGTCCCATCGACGTGCTCGACGCGGCTGGCCTGGCGCTGTTCTGCGTCACCGGAGCGGCCACCGCGCTGGCCCATCGCCTCGGTGTCGTCGACTGCGTGATCCTCGGCGCGATCACCGGCATCGGCGGAGGCATGCTGCGCGACATTCTCGTGCGCGAGATCCCCACCGTCTTGCGCGGCGGCCTCTACGCGATCCCGGCACTGATCGGAGCCGGGATCGTCGTTGTCGCCTACCACGCCGGCGATCACACGGTCACGTTCCCAATCGTCGGCGCCGCAGCCTGCTTCCTGATGCGCATGGCCGGCCTGCGCTACGGCATCGGCCTCCCAGCTGCCGCCGACGTGGCGGTCACGAGCATGCCCCGCGTTCGCCGGGGTCACGCCGTAGGCGACGACGGCCACAAGCAACCTCAGAAGCCGCCTGACGGCGCCACCGGCGAGCAGTCGACCCCGACTTTGCCGAATCGGTGACCTGGTCGTGTCCCGGAAGGCGTGCCTCGCCCCAGTACCGCACCTCGAGCAAGGGACGATTCAGCGTCCGGCGCGGCTCGGGAGCTTCAGTTCGTAAACGGCGGCGAGATCATCATTGGCGTGGCTGTTCTCGACATCGCCGATCCGCTCGAGGACGGCGTCGAGCAGTGGCAGCTCGACGCCCGAGTTGGCCGCGACCTCCCTGACGAGCTTGAGGTCTTTGAGGGCGAGCCGCACGGGAAAGCCCGCCGGATACTCGTGGCGCTGCATCTCGCCGAGCTTTTCGACGCCATAGGACGAGCCCAGCGGGCCGCCATCGAGAAGCATGATGAGCTGTTGCTGATCGAGCCCCATCGATTCGCATAGGTGCATTGTCTCGGCGAGCGCGACCACCATCGCGATCATCCAATGGTTGGCGGCCAGCTTCAGACGCGAGCCCATGCCGACCTCCCCCACCCACTGGACTCTCGAGCCGAGTGCTTCTAACACCGGCTCGACCTGCCCGCGAGCAGCGTCAGGTCCCGAGGCGAGGATCGTCAGTTGCCCCTCCTCCGCGGGGTGGGTGCTTCCCGAGACCGGCGCATCGAAAAGCGTCACGCCATGGGCGTTGGCGACGTCGGCGAGTCGGTCTGCTTCGGCGGCCCCGACGCTGCTCATCTGCAGCCAGATCGTCTCCTTGGGCCACTTATCGAGCAACGGCTCGACGACTGAGAGGACGACCTCAGCCGTCGGCAGCATCGTGATCACCAACTGAGCGCTGCTCACAACCTCAGCGGCGGTGCTCGCGACATCCGCCCCGCGCTCTGCGAGCGGCTGCGCGTGATCGCGCTGCCGGTCCCAGGCAACAATGGCGACGCCTTGGTTCAGCAACCGATGCGCCATCGCAGTTCCCATCAAGCCGGTCCCGAGCAATCCGACCCGACTATCTGTTGCACCGCTCATCTCGCCCTCCTCGTTCTCCGGCATCGGGGCTAGGTGATCTCTCGAAGGCAGATGCGGAGCTCGCCTCGCCGTCGCCTCCTAGCAGCGTAACGCCGGCCGCGTCCGGGACCGTACAGACCACGGCCGAGGACGCCGTAGGCTCGTCAATCCCGCTTTGGCGATACGACGGGACATTTGAGGCACCAGGGGGCTGAGTGCTGAGTTGCGCGGGACTCGGGACACGGGCAACGGCTCTCCCTGTGATTCAGTCAGCGGAGAGGGAGGGATTCGAACCCTCGATGGACGAAACCGCCCATACCGGTTTTCGAGACCGGCGCATTCAACCGCTCTGCCACCTCTCCGACAGGCGAGTCACGAGGTTAGACGACGCGCTCAGCGCCGTGACGCGAAGAACGCACGCAGCAGCTCGGCAGATTCCTCGGCCATCAGGCCCGACTGGACCTGCGGGCGGTGGTTGAGCTGCGGCACGTCCAGCACGTCGAGCACGCCGCCGGCGGCACCGGCCTTGGGATCGGCCGCGCCGAAGACGACGCGGGGCACGCGCGCGAGCACGATCGCGCCGGCGCACATCGCGCACGGCTCGAGCGTCACGTACATCATCGCGTCGAGCACGCGCCAGCCGCCCAGCGCGCGGGCGGCCTCGCGCAGGGCGATCATCTCGGCGTGGGCGGTGGGATCGCCGCGCAGCTCGCGCTCGTTGTGGCCGGCGCCGATGACTTCGCCCTCGTGGACCAGGACGGCGCCGATCGGCACATCGTCGTGCTCGAGCGCGCGCTCGGCCTCGCGCAGCGCCAGCCTCATGAAGTACTCGTCGCGAGGAAAGAAGTGCGAGCTCATTGTTGAAAGAAGACGGTCGATACCGTTCCGAGGGCAACTTTCGGGCAGCCGATGATGTCTTAGTAGTCGCCGGCTCGTTAGCGCGCCTGTCCCTACATGATCCAGAAGGTCCGCCCACGCCGTCTTGCCCTTGGGGCGCTCGCCGCGCTCGCGACCGTCCTGCTCGCCGCGACGGGCCCGGCGGATCACGCCCGCGCGAGCGACAGCGCGGGCGTCGCGAACCAGGGCCCGACGTACGTGCCGGGCGAGATCGTGGTCGGCTATGCGCCCGGTCCCGCCGCCGGCGTCGCGCGAGACGTCATGCAGCGCAGCGGCCTGCGTACGACCACCACCTCGCCTCCGGACGCGCAGATCGTGCGGGTGCCGAAGGGCGAGACGGTGAGCGAGGCGCTCGCCCGCGTTCGCGGCCAGCGCGGGATCGCGTACGCGGTTCCGGACTACATCGCGCACAGCGACGGCCGGTACATCCCCAACGATCCCGGCCGCGCACACACCGCCGGCGGATGGCGCGCGACCCAGTGGAACTTCCTGCAGGCCGCCGGCGTCGACGCGCCGCAGGCCTGGTCGAACCTGATCGCGGCGCACCGCCCGGGCGGAAGGGGCGTCGTGATCGCGGTACTCGACACGGGCATCGCCTACCGCAACTGGCACCAGTTCCGAAAGTCGCCGGACTTCAGCGGCACGAGGTTCGTCGCGCCGTACGACTTCATCGCCAACAACCGCTACCCGCTCGACCGTAACGACCACGGGACATTCATCGCGGGGCTGATCGCCGAGGCGACCAACAACCACAAGGACCTCACCGGCATCGCCTACGGCGCGACGATCATGCCGGTGCGCGTGCTCGACGCCAACGGCGACGGCGACGCGGCGACAATCGCGCGCGGCATCCGCTACGCGGTCTCGCATCACGCGCAGGTGATCAACCTGAGTCTCGAGTTTCCGCCGACAACCACCGCGTCAGACATCCCGGACGTACTGTCCGCGATCGCCTACGCCCACCGCCACGGGGTGGTGGTCACGGCCTCCTCCGGCAACGAGGGGATCACTCAGCTCGACTACCCGGCCGCGGATCCGCTGACGATCTCGGTGGGCGCCAGCACCAGCGACCGATGCCTCGCCTACTACTCCAACTACGGACGCGGCCTGGACCTCGTCGCCCCTGGCGGCGGCGACGACACGAACCTGCTCTCTGACCCGGCCTGCCACCCCGCCCGCAACCTTCCGAGCATCGTCCAGCTGTCGTTCAACCCGCCTCACTGGGGCAGGTTCCAGTACATCTCGCTGATGGGAACCTCGATGTCGGCGCCCGAGGCGGCGGCGGTCGCAGCGCTCGTGATCGCGAGCGGCAACATCGGGCAGCACCCGACGCCGGCCGAGGTCCTCGCGCGACTCGAGCACACCGCGCGGCCGCTGGATGGCGCCGCCCCGAACCAGAACTACGGCTACGGCCTGATCGACGCCGGCGCGGCGACCGCGCCGGTCACCGCGACGTCGGGCAAGCGCTGAGAATCGCCCGCAGACCCAACGACAGCGGATAGCGTCCCGACGGCAATGAGCTTCAGAGCGATCATCGCCGCGGGATGCATGCTGCTGGGGGCGAGCGCGATCGCACCGAGCGCGCTCGCCGTGGGGCATCCCGCGCGCAGGCACTTCGCGAAGCGCTACGCGGCCCCGAACGGGACCAAGAGCGGCAGCTGCAAGAGCTCCGCGCACCCGTGCGACCTCGTTCACGCCGTCGCGGTGGTGCAACCGGGCGACGACCTCACCGTCGACCCGGGCAACTACATCCCTGGCGTCTCCTACCAGCTTCCCCCGGGAAGCGTCAAGAACGTTCCCGGGCCGCTGCAGCTCTTCACTCCGATCACGATGCACGGCAAGCCCGGAGCGGCGCGCCCGACGATCATCTGCCCCGCGGCGCAGAACTTCGCGTGCGACCTGGCTCCTGGGGGCGGCACGCTGCAGGGGATCGACTTCGTGGGCTCGGGCTATGACCAGAGCGTGCTCGGCCTCGACTTCACGATCGTCCAGGACATCGACGTCTCGGCAGGACCCGCCGACCTGGTCGGCGGCCTTCCCGGTCAGAGCAACCCCGTCTGGGTGAGCACCGGGGTGTACCTGTCGGGCGGAACCATCCGCGACAGCACGGTTCGGATCACCGCGCCGGACAGCACCGCGCTTCAGGGCTCGGGCACTGTTCGCAACAGCACGATCTGGGCGACCGGCGCGGGCGACGTCGGGATGGGCGTTTCCTCCGAGTCCGACGACGAGTTCCAGTCCTTCAGGCTCACCGCCGTCGACGACATCATCCACGGCGACAGTGGCCCCACCGGGACCGGCGTCGACGTGGAAGCGACGGCGGACGGAAAGGGGAACGCAAAGGTCACTCTCAGCCGCTGCGATTACGCGACGATCGACGCGATCCATCCGAGCACCGGCGCCGCGACGATCACGGCGCCCGGGACCGCGGGCAACAGGTCCGCGCCGCCGCTGCTCGTGAACCCGGCGGGAGGCGACCTGCGCGAGCTGGCGGGCTCTCCCACCATCAACGGCGGCGTCAACTCGCCCGCCAACGGATTGACCGACTTCGATGGGAACCTGCGGCTGGTCGGGGCCCGCACTGACATCGGCGCTTACGAATTCGTGCCGCTACCGGTCGTGAAGGCGCTCCCCGCCACGGCGATCGGCCCCCACCGCGCCACGCTGAGAGGGCTCGTGACCCCGAAGGGCGGCCTGACGAGCGCGTGGTTCCTGTACGGAACGACGAAGGCCCTCGGCACGATGACGGTCGTCCGCACGCAGGGCAACGGCTTGACGCCGAAGGCGCTCACCGCAAAGCTGACCGGCCTCGCCCACCACACCAGGTACTACTTCGAGGTCGTGGCCGCCGACGACCGCGGGACCGTGACCACCACGCCGCCCAAGGCGTTCAAGACGGGCTAGACCGTCCGGACGATCAGCACCGAGCAGGGCGCGTGGTGTGAGACCTTGTTCGGCACCGACCCGAGCAGGAACCGCTTGGCGCCGGTCATGCCACGATGACCGACGACGATCAGATCCGAGCGCTGCTCCTCGGCGACGTCGATGATTGCGTCGGCGGCGTCGCCCTGTCGAGCGTAGGTCTCGACCTCGCGCACCCCGCCTCCTCGCGCGAGCGCCGCCGCCTGCTCGAGCAGCGCGAGCACCTCCTCGCGCGGGTTCAGCGCCCACTGCGCGTCCTGCGGCACCTCGACCGATTCGCTGTCGTGGTGCCGATCGGACACCGGCTCGTAGACGCTGACGATCTGCAGGCGCGCGCCCAGCTCGCCGGCCAGCGCGATCGCGTGGCGCACCGCGGTGGCGGCGGTGTCCGATCCATCGGTGCCGACCAGGATCGACGAGAACGTCACGAGGGCAGCCTAGATCAGCTTCGTGATCGCGATCACCATCCCGGCGAGCACGAATACGACCACGAGCAGCTGCGTCCAGAACCAGAACCTCGGCATGGAGACAAAAGTAGCGCCCGCACTATCGTCCAGCGCGTGAACGAGCAGCTGAGCCCCGCGCTGAAGGCGGTCAGCGACGCGGTGCTGGCGGTGGCCTCGCAGCTGTCGGTCGACGAAGTCCTGCAACGACTCGTCCACAACGCGCGTGAGCTGGTGGGCGCGCGCTACGCGGCGCTCGGCATCCCCGACGGCGAAGGCGGCTTCGAGCGCTTCCTCGTCTCGGGGATGAGCGACGAGCTGATCGCCGCGATGGGACCGCTGCCGCGCACGCACGGCATGCTCGGGGCGATGCTCGAGTCGACCGAGCCGTACCGCACCGACGACATCCACGAGGACTCACGCTTCCATGGCTGGTGGCCACGGCGCCATCCCGACATGCGCTCCTTCCTCGGCGTGCCGATCGTCGCGCGCAGGCAAGTCATCGGCGCCTTCTACCTGACCGAGAAGGAGGACGGTCCGGCGTTCGACGAGATCGACCAGGAGCTGATCGCGCTGCTCGCCTCGCACGCCTCGATCGCGATTACCAATGCGCGGCTCTACGAGCAGAGCCGCGCGCTCTCGATCGTCTCCGAGCGCAACCGGCTGGCGCTCGAGCTGCACGACGTCGTCAGCCAGAAGCTGTTCAGCCTCGTGCTCAGCGCCGAGGCCGCGGTGACGCAGTTCGACAGCGACCCGTCCGCGGCGCGCGCGCAGCTCGAGCGGGTGCGCGGTCTCGGCCGCGAGTCCCTCGAGGAGCTGCGCTCGCTGATCCTCGGCCTGCGGCCTCCCGAGCTCGAGCGCGACGGGCTCGAGCAGACCCTGCGCAAGGAGGTCGAGATGCTCGGGCGCGTCCACGGCGTCGACGTCGAGATCGTGAGCGACGCCCCGCACGTGCCCGGCGAGGGTGACGGCGACCGCGAGCTTGCCGTGCTGCGGATCGTGCACGAAGCGCTGCAGAACGCCCTGCGCCACGCCGGCGCGGGTCGCATCGCCGTGAGGATCGGCCGAAGCGGCGTCGAGATCAGCGACGATGGGGTCGGCTTCGACCCGCACAGCCCGGAGCTGCGCGCTCGCCATCTCGGGCTGACCTCGATGGAGGAGCGCGCGCGCGAGGCCGGCGGGCGGCTCGAGATCAGCTCAGAGCCGGGGCGCGGAACCACCATCCGGCTCGATCTGGCGCCGTGATCAGGCTCCTGATCGTCGACGATCACGCCGTCGTGCGTGAGGGCCTGCGCGCGTTTCTCGAGCTCCAGGACGGACTCGAGATCGTCGGCGAGGCGGCCGACGGCCGAGAGGCCCTCACCGAGGCGCGGCGGCTGGAACCCGACGTGATCCTGATGGACCTGGTGATGCCCAAGCTCGATGGGGTCAGCGCGATGCGCGAGCTCCGCGAGGCGCTCCCCGGGTGCCGCGTGATCGTCCTCACCAGCTTCCTCGACGACGACCGGCTGCTGCCGGCCATCCGGGCGGGTGCCGCCGGCTACCTGCTGAAGAACGCCGCGCCCTCGGAGCTCGCGCGCGCGATCCGGGCCGCCCACGCGGGCGAGACGATCCTCGACCCGACGGTGGCGACGCGACTGGTCCGGGCGCTCGCAGACGGTGGCGCCGCCTCGCCGCCGGAGGAACAGCTGACGCCCCGAGAGCGGGAGGTGCTCGAGCTGATCGTCCGCGGACGCTCCAACAAGCGCATCGCGTTCGAGCTCGGCATCGCCGAGAAGACCGTCAAGACCCACGTCGGTCACGTGCTCGCGAAGTTCGGCGTCACCGACCGCACGCAGGCCGCGCTGCTGGCCGTGCAATCGGGGCTCGTGAAGTCCTAGGACCAATTGCCCCTGGCGACCGGGACCGCTTCGCGCCTACCGTGGAGCCATGCCCACAGCGATCATCACCGGCGCGTCGCGGGGGCTCGGGCTCGCGCTCGCCACCGCCCTGGCGGACCGGCGCTGGACCCTCGTCGTCGACGCGCGCGGTCGCGAGGAGCTCGAGCGCGCCGCCGCGCGCCTCGGCGCGCTCACCGAGGTCACGGCGGTCGCGGGCGACGTCGGCGATCCTGAGCATCGCCGGCTGCTGACGGACGCCGGCGGCGAGCGCATCGACCTGCTCGTCAACAACGCGAGCGTTCTGGGGCCGAGCCCCCAGCCCGCACTCGCGCAGTATCCGCTCGACGAGCTCGAGCAGGTCTACCGCGTCAACGTGCTGGCGCCGCTCGCGCTCACGCAACTGGTGCTGCCGCGTCTTCCCGACGGCGGGCGCGTGATCAACGTCACCTCCGACGCCGCCGCCGAGCCCTACCAGGGCTGGGGCGGCTACGGCTCCTCGAAGGCGGCGCTCGAGCAGCTCTCGGCGATCATGGCCGCCGAGCATCCGGCGCTACGGATCTACACGGTTGATCCCGGCGATATGCGCACGCGCATGCACCAAGATGCCTTTCCCGGAGAGGACATCTCCGACCGGCCGCTCCCCGAGGAAAGCGTGCCCGGGTTGCTCGAGCTGGTCGAGGGACATCTGCCGAGCGGGCGCTACCGCGCGCGCGAGCTGGCCAAGCGCGAGGTCGTGTCGTGAACGCGCTCGCGTTCGAGCTACCCTCCGCGCTGGAGGCGCGCGAGCCCCCGGAGCAGCGGGGCCTGGAGCGCGATCAGGTGCGACTGCTGGTCGCGCATCGGCGCGGTCTCAGACTCGAGCATGCTCGTTTCGCGGACCTCCCGGAGCTCCTCAGCGCAGGCGACCTGCTCGTGATCAACATCTCCGCGACGCTGCCCGCCGCGGTCGATGCCCGTGGCGGGGGACAGCGCCTGCGCGTGCACTTCTCCACCCGCGTGCCGCAGCTCGACGAGAGCTGGCGGGTGGTCGAGCTGCGAACCCCGGACCGGTCGCAGCCGGTACGCGGTCACCTCGGCGAGACGCTCGCACTGCCCGGTGGCGCCACGCTCGAGCTCGTCGCGCCGTATGCGTCGGGCGCCCGGCTGATCCTCGCGCGCTTCCGTGGGGCGCAGGCGCCGGAGGAATACCTGGCGGAGCACGGCGAGCCGATCCGCTACGGCTACGCGACTCACCCGTGGCCGCTGGACTCCTACCAGAACGTGTACGCGACGACCCCCGGGAGCGCCGAGATGGCGAGCGCCGGCAGGCCGTTCACGCCGCGGCTGCTGACCGAGCTGATCGCACGCGGCATCCTCGTCGCTCCGATCACGCTCCACGCCGGGGTCTCCTCGCCCGAGCGCCACGAGCCGCCTTTCCCGGAGTGGTTCGAGGTGCCCGCACCGACCGCCGACGCCGTTCGCGCCGTCCGTCGCCGCGGCGGCCGGGTGATCGCCGTCGGGACGACCGTGGCGCGCGCGCTCGAGAGCGCGACCGACCGCGACGGCGCGACCGCCCCGGGCAGCGGCTGGACCGGGGTCGTGATCAGCCCGGAGCGGCCACCGCGCGCGGTCGACGGCCTGATCACCGGCTGGCACGAACCGGAAGCCTCGCATCTGATGCTCCTCGAGGCGCTGGCCGGCCGCGAGCTGCTCGCGCGCTCCTACGAGGAGGCGCTGCGCGCCCGCTACCTATGGCACGAGTTCGGCGACAGCCACCTGATCATCGACTAGCTCCCGTTCGGGCACGTCGTCCAGCAGACCGACCGCGCGTGGCTCCCCGTCGTCCTCCAGCAGCACGGCGCCGCCCGGCCAATAGGGGTGGGGCGGCTGTGCACGATGGACGAGCACCGGTTCGTACAGCCACGAGCCGCTGCTGATCAGCCGGGGCCGCCCGCCCGGCGCCTGCCACGCGAGCGGGTCATCGCCCGCCAGCGGCCCCAGTCGGTGCACGTGGCCGAACACGACGTGCTCGGCGTCGATCCGCAGCGCCGCCAGCACCCGCATCAGCGCGGGCAGGCTGGCGCGCCGGACCTGCATGCCGAGCAGCATCGCGTTGAACGGCGCGAACCGGCGGTGCAGCAGGCGCCCCGGAGCGGGCATCGTTGCCGCGCGAGCGAGCTCGGCTGCGTCGTCGAGCAGCGTGGCGAGCGGCCCCGGCAGCCACCGCGTCGAGCGCGTGAGCGACGGGCGGCGGGCCTGCTCGTAGTCGATCGGCAGCGGCTCCGCGGGCAGGCGCGGCCGCCGGCCGATGATCCCGACAGGCGAAGCCGGCAGCAGGTGACGGTCCAGGTAGTGGCCGTGCGTGGCCCACGTTCGCTCGCTCAGCCAGACCCCCGGGTATCTCGCCGTGATCCGCGCCGGCGCCAACAGCGAGGACAGCCGCGCGAGCGCCGGTGAGGCGTCCAGCGGTACCGCGCTTTCAGGGCGCAGCGCCCGCCCCTGCCCACGCGCCCAGCGCGCCGCCAGTGGGCGGTCGTGGTTGCCCGGGACGATCACGATCTCCCGATCGGCGCCCACCGCTCCGCCGAGCGCGCGCAACACCGGCTCCGCCAGCGCGAAGGCCTGGCGCGGGCGGCCCTCCATCAGCTCGATCACGTCACCGAGCAGCACGAGCCGCTCGACGTCCTCGAGCGCCGCGAGCAGCCGCTCGAGCGGCCGGGGGCGCGTGAGCACGTCGTTGCCGCGGCGTGCGCCGAGATGGAGGTCCGAGATGACCAGGGTGCGCACGCGCCGCCACGATACCCGCGCCGTGCGCCGCGGCCCCTCCTCGCGCGATGGCGATCGTCAGCTGATGAAGATCGGTGCGCGGAAGCCGAGCGGAACGCCGCGCGCGAGGACCAGCACCGGGCAGGTCGCGTTCTCGAGCTCGTGCTGCGCGTGCGAGGTGATCAGCACGCGTCCCTGCGACGCCTCCTCGCGCGAGCCGACCACCAGCAGGTCGACGCGGCGCTGGTCACCGATCACGTGCGCGCCGAGCGCATCGGCGAGATCGCGCGCGGTCTCGATCGCCGCACCGTCGCCGGGCGCGGAGAGGACCCCGATCGTCTGGATGTCCCGATCGCGGTCTGCGCGATAGTTACCGGGCGCGATCGCGACCGCCGCCGGCCCACCCTCCAGCAGCATCTGGGCGGAGCGCTGCGGAGCGACGCGGCCGGGCGCGGTCCGGTAGTCCGAGCCGAACACCACGACGTCGCTCTGCTCGTGCTCGGCGAGCCACTTCAGGCCCTCGCCGGTCGACGCGCTCACCACCACGCGGCGCTCGACCTCGGCGGGCTCGAGCCAGCGCGCGCCGCGCTCCAGCAGCGCCTCGGCCTCGTGCTCCTCGAGCTCCTCGCGGGCGCGCTCGGATTGCGTGGTGTGACGGACGTAGGCGAGCGTCAGCTGCGCCCCGGCGGCGGCCAGGATGCGTGCGAGCGCCAGGGCGTCGTGATCGTTGTCGGTGTCGTCGTAGGAGACGATCGCGTGAAGGGCCATTCCGTCTTTCTCGTCCGTCGGGTGGATGCTGCGGCTTTCGCGGCGAGGATCCCAGCTACCTCCCATCAGTACGAGTCAAGTTGGTCATCATCAGGATAAGATTTGCTAATGCTCAACCTTCGGCGGATGCAAGTCCTCCGCGAGGTGGTGACGCGCGGCTCGTTCTCGGCCGCCGCCGAGGCGCTCTCGTACACCCAGTCCGCCGTCTCGCAGGCGATCGCGAGGCTGGAGGCCGAGACCGGGACGACGCTCGTGATCAGGGACCGCCGGGGGATCCGCGCCACCGCCGCCGGCGCGACGCTGGTCGAGCATGCCGAGCTGATCCTGGCCCAGGTCGGGGCCGCGGAAGCCGAGCTCGCAGCCGTGCTCGGAGCCCGGGGCGGCCGCCTGCGCGTGGCCTCGTTTCCGTCCGCCGGGGCCACGCTGATCCCGCGCGCCGTTGCGACGTTCCGCGCGCGCCATCCAGGGGTGGCGCTGACGCTCGCCGAGGGCGAGCCGGAGGAGATCGCGCCACGTCTGCGAGCCGGAGAGCTCGACCTGGCCCTGCTGTTCGAGTTCCCGGGAATGCCCGAGCGCGCCGGCACCGGCCTGCGCAACGTGACGCTGCTCGAGGATCCCATGCACGTGGCCCTGCCGGCGTCGCACGAGCTCGCGGGCAAGCCGGCGCTGTCGCTCGCCGACCTGCGCGAGGAGGACTGGGTGCAGACCTCCGCCGCCAGCCCGTGCGCTCGGCATGTTGTGCGCTCGTGCCTGGCGGCGGGCTTCGAGCCGAGCGTGACCTTCGAGTCCGACGACTACGAGACCGTGCAGGGGCTCGTGGCCGCCGGCGTCGGCGTGGCGCTGATCCCCCGGCTCGCGCTCACGCGCGTGCACCCCGGGGTGGTCGTGCGGGAGCTCGCCCCGCGCAGCCCGGCCCGCAAGGTGATCGCGTCGACGATGCCCGGACCGGGCGTGGTGCCCGCGGCCAGGACGATGATCCGCGAGCTCGCGGATGCGGCGCGCAGCTTCACCGAGCGGCCGGTGACGGGGCCCGATGCCGCCTGAGCGCCGGCTCACGTTCGGCGCGGTGGCCGAGACCTACGACGCCGCGCGCCCCTCGTACCCGTCCGCGCTGGTCGACGACGTGCTCGACGCGATGCCGGCTCCCTCGGAGCCCCGGGCGCTCGAGGTTGGCGCGGGCACCGGCAAGGCCACCGTCCTGTTCGCGGCGCGCGGGCTTTCGATCACCGCGCTCGAACCGAGCGCCGAGATGGCGGCGCTGGCCCGGCGCAACGCCTCGGAGCTCGCGCAGGTGCAGGTCATCGAGAGCGACTTCGAGCGCTGGGACCCTCGCGGCGAGCGGTTCCCGCTGCTGTTCTCCGCCCAGGCGTGGCACTGGGTCCAGCCGGACCTCGGTTACGCCCGCGCCGCGGCGGCGCTGGTTCCCGGCGGCCTGCTCGCGGTCTTCTGGAACCGGCCCCGGTGGGAGGAGTGCGAGCTGCGCGACGCGCTGCGGCGGGCCTATCAGCGCGCGGCGCCCGAGTTCGGCGACGACCCCGGGCCGATGCACCCGCGGACCGAGTCGGCCCCCGCGCTCTGGCGCCACTGGGAGCGCTCGATCGCGCGGGCCGAGCAGTTCGTGCAACCGCAGGTCCGGACCTACGAGTGGCCGATGAGCTATCCCACCGAGCGCTATCTGCAGCTGCTCAGCACGCACTCCGATCACATCATGCTCGCGCCCGACCGTCGCGAGGCGCTGCTCGATGCGGTTGCCGCGGTCCTCGACCGTCATGGCGGCGTGCTCGAGCTGAGCTACGTCACGCAGCTGTGCATGGTGCACCGTCGCGAGGAATCGGTGTCAGGACGCTGACGGGCGAGTAGACTGCCGCCCTGCGCCGTGCGGCGCGCCCACCATTGGACCCTTGCGGGAGGGAGCCATGAGTCGGCAGGGAGACACGACGACGACCGTGGATGCAGCGCGCTTCGAGCTGTCGCGCCGGCGGTTCCTCGGGTATCTGATCGCCGGACCGACGCTGATCGCGGGCGCGCGGCTCGTCCTGCCGGAGGCCGCAGACGCAGCGCTCCCGACACATCAACCCGTCGACAACATCGACCTCACGGACATCCTGACCGAGGCGGCGATGCCGACCTCGAACCTGATCACGGTCACCGTCGGCAGCGACGGGATCGTGTCATTCGCGCTGCCGCGCGCCGAGGTCGGCCAGGGAATCACCACCGCGATCGCGATGACGATCGCCGACGAGATGGGCGTGGCGCTCGACAAGGTCGCGGTGACGCTCGCCGACGCTCGCCCGGAGCTGGTGTGGAACCAGCTGACCGGTGGCTCCAACTCGATGCACTCGATGTACACCCCCGTCCGGGTGGCGGCGGCGATAGCGCGTGGAGCGCTGCTGCAGGCGGCCGCCGACCAGCTGGGCGGACTCGCCTCGCAGCTCTCGATCAACGGCGGCAACGTCAGCTCGCCGGGCGGCCCGAGCGTCACGATCGGCTCGCTCGCCAAACGCGCGGCGGTGCCCAGCACGCAGGCGGTGCGGGTACAGCTCAAGGCGCAATCGGCGATGACGCTCGTGGGTAGCCCGCAGCCGCGCGTCGACGCGCGCGACATCGTCACCGGGCGCAAGCAGTTCGCGCTCGACCTCGACGTCCCCGGTGCGCTGCCGACGATGGTCTGCAGGCCCCCGACGATCAACGGCAGCGCCGGGGTCGTGGCGAACCGAGCGCAGGTCGCCGCGATGCCGGGCGTGACCGACGTCGCGATCATCCGGCACACGCCGTTCGTCGCCGGTGGCGTGGCGGTGCGGGCGCAGACGTTCGGGCAGTGCATCGACGCGATCCGGGCGCTGCAGGTCACCTGGGGACCCGGCAGCGCCGACGGGAAGTCCGAGTCCGACGTTCTCAGCGACCTCGGCAAGGCCGAGCTGCCGCTGACGCCGGCGCTCCCCGGCAAGACGCTGGAGCAGCTGTTCACCTTCCACTTCAGGCCGGGGGATGCGCTCGAGACGAACTGCGCGATCGCGGACGTGCGCTCAGGCAGCGCCGAGATCTGGTCCAGCCTGAAGTCCCCGATCTGGGCGCAGGAGCAGATCGCGCAGAACCTCGGGCTGGCGCCGACGAGCGTCAAGGTGCACGTCACCCAGGGCGGCGGCTCGTTCGGGCGGCACCTGTTCGCCGATGCGGCGTTCGAGGCGGCGGCGATCTCCCAGCAGCTCGGGAAGCCGGTGAAGCTCATGTGGCACCGCACCGACAACTTCCGCCAGGGGAGGGTGCACCCGATGTCCACCTCGCGCGTGCGGGTGACCTATTCGGGCGCGAACGTGCTCGCCTTCGATCAGCGTCACACGAGCGTCGCGACCGATTTCAGCATGGGCTTCGGGGAGCTCTTGAGCGCGACGTTCGCGACGCTGCCCGCGGCGAATTCGCTCGGCTATTCCCAGACGGTGTTCAACCTGACCCAGCAGGTCCCGTACAACTTCGGCGCCGTCACGCAGCTGCTGAACGAGATCTACTCCTATGACACGTTCAACACCGGCAGCGTGCGCAACATCTACAGCCCCAACGTCACGACCGCGATCGAGCTGATGGTCGACCAGGCGGCCAAGGCGATGGGGCAGGACCCCTACCAGTTCCGCAAGAGCTTCATCAGGGACAGCCGGCTGCTGGCGGCGCTGAACTCGGTGGCGAGCGCCGGCAACTGGGGAAGGCCGATGCCCGCCGGCACCGCCCAGGGGCTCGGCGTGCACGGTGAGTACAAGAGCCGCGCCGCGTGCCTGGTGGAGATCGACTGCACGCCGGCAACGGTCAACAGGCAGATCCCGAACGCGGTCACCGGGCCGCGCGTGACGAAGGCGGTGATCGCGGTCGACGCTGGGTTGCCGATCAACCCGCTCGGCCTCCAGGCGCAGATGATGGGCGGGCTGATGGACGCCATCGCGCAGGTTCTCACCTACAGCCTGCACCTGAAGGACGGCTACTTCCTGGAGGGCAGCTGGGACAACGCCTACTACACGCGCCAGTGGAACACGCCGCCCGAGCTCGACGTGATCGTGATGGGTCCGACCACCGGCGTCCCCGGTGGCGCCGGCGAGCTGGCGGTCGCGCCGGCGATGGCCGCCGTCGCGTGCGCCTACGCGCGGGCGACGGGCAAGCTGCCCACGAGCTTCCCGATCAATCACGACGACCCGCTCGGGTTCACGCCGCTTCCGACCGTGCCCCCGATCCCGCAGTCGCCGACGAACGGATTGGAGTCCTAGCCGTGTCGACCCACAGCTTCATCCTCAACGGCAAGCCGGTCAGCGTCGACTGCGCCGACGACGTGCGGGTCCTGTGGGTGCTGCGCGACCTCCTCGGCGTGCACGGACCGAAGTACGGCTGCGGCCTCGACGTCTGCAAGGCGTGCACCAGCCACATCAACGGCAGCGCCTTCAATCCGTGCTCGGTGCCGGTGTCGGCAATCAAGCCGACCGACGAGATCACCACGATCGAGGGACTGCCGGCCACCGTCGGCAAGGACCTGCATCCGATGCAGCAGGCCTGGCTCGACTACGACGTCGCCCAATGCGGCTACTGCCAGCCCGGCCAGATCATGGCCGCCGTCGCGCTGGTCAAGGAGGCCCAGGCGCAGGGCCGCCAGGTCAGCGACGCCGATCTCGACGAGCTGCGAAACGTCTGTCGCTGCGGCACCTACTTCCGCATCCGCGAGGCGATCAAGGCCGGCGCCGCCGCGATGTAACCGGTCGCGCTCGCCCCGCCCGCTGGGGCCGAGGGCGAACTTTGGCAAATCGAACCCACCTGTCGGGACCAAATTGCCAAAGTTCGCGCCTCCGTCCCGCGGAGCAGTGATATAGCTATATTGCTAATCCAGGCCCGCGCCGGTGGCGGGCGCGCCAGCGCGCCATCCGCATCAGCAGTTGCGCCGGAGCCTCCGCGGGCAGCTGCGGATCGAGCTCGCGGTAGGCGGCGAGCACGTTGGCGGCCAGGCGCTCCGGGTCGCTCCAGCCCGAGAACTGAGAGATATCGATGTCATCGGCGGCGGCCTCCGGATCCAGGCCTGCGTCGAAGCGCATGCGGGACTCGTCGCGGACATAGCGGAGGTAGCGCTGCACGTCCCGCACGCCCGCGCTGTCGGTGACAGGACCGTGTCCGGGCACGAGCACGTTTGCGCCGAGCTCGAGGATGCGGTCGCAGGCGGCGATCCAGTTCGTCAGGTTCGCCCAGACGAGCGGCGTGCCGCCGATGAACAGCAGGTCGCCGGTGAACAGCACCCCGGCGTCCGGGACGTGGACCACCGTGTCCCCGCCCGTGTGCGCCGGGCCGAGCTCGATGAACGAGACCGCTCGATCCCCGACGACGACGTCGAGCGTGCCGTCGAAGGTTTTCGACGGCGGCCGGACGGTGATGCCCTCGAAGTCGAAGGAGCCGAACGCGTGCTCGACGAAGTCGCGGATCTCCGCCGGCAGGTCGGGCGCGGCCTTCAGCGCCTGAAGTAGCTGCGGTGAGAGCTCGCCCATCTCCTGCGCCGCGGCTCGCGACGCATAGATCTCGGTGGCGCTTGGCAGCAGCTCGTTGCCGAAGCAGTGGTCGGGATTGGAGTGCGTGTTCAGCGCCGCGTCGATCGGGCTGCGGGCCGTGATCGGGGCCATCGCGCTCAGCATCTCCCGCGTCAGGCGCAGGTCGTAGAGCGTGTCGACGAGCAGCGACGTTCCATCAGCCGCGATCAGGCCGGCATTGCTCCATCCCCAGCCGCCATCCGGCTGGAGGTAGGCGTAGAGGCCGTCGCCGAGCTCGTGCAACCCCTTCTCATACGCGACGCGCATCTCAGAAGTCGGACGTCGCGGGAAGCCCCGCATAGTTCTCGGCCAGGCTGGTGGCGGCGGCCTTCGAACGGCGGAGGTACTCCAGCCGCGAGAGCTGGAGCATCCGGTCGAACGGGCCGGCGCCGAGGTCGTGCAGGAGCTGGGTCATGTAATTGGAGAAGTCCTGCGCCCGCCACACGCGGCGCAGCGCGGTCTCGGTGTAGGCCTCGAGCTGGGCGTCCTCGCCGCCGCGGTACCACCTGGTCAGCGCGGCCGCGAGCAGCCGGGCGTCGTTGACGGCCAGGTTCAGGCCCTTCGCGCCGGTCGGGGGGACGATGTGCGCGGCGTCGCCGGCCAGGTACAGGCGGCCGTACTGCATCGGCTCGCAGACGAACGTTCGCATCGGCGTGATCCCCTTCTCGAGGATCGGACCCTCGTTCACCTGCCATCCCTCGGACGCGAGGCGCACCTGGAGCTCCTCCCAGATGCGCTGATCGGGCCACTCCTCGAGCGACTCGTCGTTGGGAACCTGGAGGTACAGCCGGCTGATCCGGTTGGAGCGCATCGTGTACAGCGCGAAGCCCCGGTCATGCCAGGCGTAGATCAGCTCGTCGGTTGCCGGCTGTGCCTCCGCGAGGATCCCGAGCCAGCTGAACGGATACTCGAACTCGAAGTGCCGAGCGACGCCGTCGGGAAGCAGTGGCCGGGAGATGCCGTGAAATCCGTCGCAGCCCGCGACGAAGTCGCACTCGAGCTCCTCCTGTCCACCGTCCAAGCTGTACGTAAGTCGCGGCCGCTCGCACTCGAGGTCGTGGACGGCCACGTCGGGGACCTCGAAGTGCACCGGCACTCCGCGCGCCCCCGTCGCGGCGATCATGTCCTTGACCATCTCCTGCTGGCCGTAGATCGTGATGTGCCTGCCGGTGAGGTCGGTGATCGCGATGTACTGCGTCTCGCCGCGCGCGCGGAGGTGGATCCCGCGGTGGACGAGCCCCTCCCGGTCGAGCCGCTCGCCCACGTCGAGCTCGTGCATCAGATCGACGGTGTTCTGCTCCAGCAGGCCCGCACGCACGCGGCGCTCCACGTACTCGCGGTCGCGAAGCTCCAGCACGACCGACTCGATGCCCTCCCGCTCGAGCAGCAGCGACAGCGTCAGCCCCGCGGGGCCCGCCCCGATGATGCCGACCTGCGTGCGCAAGACGGTCCGCAGATTATCCGGGCCGCGCTCGGGAAGGAAACGGCGCGCGGCCGGTACGCGGATAATCCCGCCATGGCATACGACGAAGATCTGGCGAACCGCATCCGCGAGCTCCTCGCCGGCGAGCGGGGCGTCACCGAGAAGCGCATGTTCGGCGGCCTGGCGTTTCTGATCGGGGGCCACATGTCCGTCAGCGCCAGCGGCCAGGGCGGCCTGCTGCTTCGCTGCGATCCGCAGGAGACCGACAAGCTGGCGGCTCGGGAGCACGCCAGCCAGGCGGTGATGCGAGGGCGGGCGATGGACGGCTGGCTGCGCGTCGACGCCGACGGGGTCAAGACCAAGCGCCAGCTCGAGCGCTGGGTCTCGCGCAGCGTCGCCTACGCGCGCACGCTTCCGGCCAAGGGCTGAGCCCGACCGCCGAGCTCAGCGCCCGCCGGGGCGCACCACGTTCAGAAGCTCCTCGCCGGCGCACCAGCGCGCCAGCTGCTCGCCGGCGAGCTCGGCCGCGTGGGCGTGGCCCAGCGGCGAGTCGCCCGCGAGGTGAGGCGTGATCGAGAGCACGCCCGGCGCCGACCACAGCTCGTGTCCCTCGGGCAGTGGCTCGGGATCGGTGACGTCCAGCACCGCGCGCAAACGGCCCGTACCGACCTCCTCCAGCAGCGCGTCGGTGTCGATCACCGGGCCGCGAGCGGCGTTGACGAGGACGGCGCCGTCGTGCATCGCGGCGAGTTCGCGGGCGCCGATCAGCCCGCGGGTCGCTTCGCTCAACGGCGCGAGGACGACCACGGCATCGGCGTCGGGCAGCAGCTCGAGAAGCTCATCGACGCCGTGCACGCCATCGCGGGCGCGCGAGGCGACGCCGACGACCGCCGTGCCGAAGGGCTCCAACCGCTTCGCGACGGCGTGTCCGATCGAGCCCATCCCGACGATCAGTACCGTCCACGCAGCGAGGTCCTCCAACTCTCGTGAGCGCCACTCGCGCTCGCGCGCGGACTGGAGCAGACCGGTCGAGGCTCCGAGCAGGGCGCCCAGGACCCACTCGGCCACCGGCGCGTCGCGCGCGCCACGCGCGCTGCACAGCACGGCGCCGGCAGGCACGCGCTCCTCGATCCAGTCGGTGCCGGCCGAGAGCACCTGCACGACGGACAGCCGGTCCAAGCCCGGCAGCGCCTCGAGCACCCGCGGGTCGCCCGCGGAGGGCACGAGGAAATCGACGAGCTCGAGCTCGGCGTCCTCGATCGGCACGACCTCCACGCCGGCGGGAGCACGGGCGCGGACGGCATCGAACGCCGGCTTGGTGATCGCTGCGCGGCTCACTGGACGCCCGCACTCTACAAATCGTGGTTGACTTCGCAGCGGATGGATTCGAGTGTCCGCATCGCCTGCTGTCAGCTCTCGCCTGACGTGACGCGCCCGGCGGACAACGTGGCGCTCGTGCGCGAGGCGATCGCCCGCGCGATCGCCAACGGGGCGCAGATCGTGGTGGTGCCGGAGCTGGTCAACAGCGGTTACGTGTTCGAGTCGGTGGACGAGGCGACCGCGGCCGCGACGCCGGCTGACGGCGAGCTGCTGCAGGGCTGGGCTGCCGAGGCCGCACGCGGCGATGCGATCGTGATCGGAGGCTTCTGCGAGCTGGGCTCGGACGGGCGGGTGTTCAACAGCCTCGCGCTGGTCGACTCGAGCGGCGTGCTCGCGGTGTATCGCAAGATCCACCTGTGGGACCGCGAAGTCCTGTGGTTCACGCCCGGCGAGGAGCCGGCGCCCGTCGTCGACACTCGCCACGGCCGGATCGGGCTCGGGATCTGTTACGACATCGAGTTCCCCGAGCTGACCCGCGGACTCGCGCTCCAGGGCGCGGAGCTGCTCGCGTTCCCGACCAACTGGCCGCACGAGGACTCGCCCGCACGAGGGCTGCCGATCCTCGCCGAGCTGGCCTCGGTCACCGCCTACCTGAACAAGGTGTTCGTCGCGGCGTGCGATCGCTGCGGCTCGGAGCGCGGCGCCGAGTTCGAGGGTGGCAGCGCGATCGCCGGTCCCGACGGCGAGCTGCTCGCGGGCCCTGTGTCCGGGCGCGGGGTGGCGACGCTCGCGGCCGACTGCACGCTGGGCGCGGCGCGCGACAAGCGCGGGAGCGGGCGCAGCGACGCGTTCGCCGACCGGCGTCCCGCGTCCTACAGCGCGGCGCTCCTGGACCAAGCGCCCCTGTACTCCGAGGCGAACAGGTCCCGCGCGTAAACACCTCCCCGGCGAGCGGCGGCGGTGGTACTGTCGCCCCGGGTCGTCGGTAAGCGCCAACAGCTGGAGGAGACTGTGGAAGCGACTTCGGGACCGTCCGCCGCCGCGTCGAGCACGACATCGAAGCTGTTCGTGCGCCAGTCGTCGGGGCTCGTGCGCAACGTCAGCGTCACCAACGCGCTGTTCTTCAACGTCGCCGCGTTCGTCGGCGTCGGGCTGACGCTCTACCCGATCTTCTACTCGCTCGCCGACGTCGAGGCGTGGAAGCTGGGGCCGTTCTCCGCGTACGGCTGGGCGGCGATCATCACCGGGGGGTTCTGCGTCCTGCTGGCGCTGATCTTCTCCTCACTGACGTCGGTGATGCCGCGTTCGGGCGGCGACTACGTGTTCACCAGCCGGATCCTGCACCCCGGTCTCGGCTGGATGGAGTCGTGGACGTTGGTGATCGCCTCGGTGCTGATCATCGCCTTCGAGGTGCCTCTCGTCCTGCGCAACCTCCAGATCACCGCGAGGATCATCGGGATCGGCGCCGGCGGGCACTTCTTCAACAACGCGAACACCTGGTTCACCGACTCCACCGGCACGATCACCGGCACCCCAGGCTTTCTCGGCGCGATCGTCGTCCTGCTGCTGATCGGCTCGATCTGCGTGCTGCCGACCCGCACCTTCCACCGCGTCGTCACCGCCTTGGCTGCGTTCGGCGTGGCCTGCTTCGTGCTGATGTTCGTGTTCGGGCTGCTCGCGACGCACAAGGGCAGCTTCGACCACAACCTGCCGCACTACACCGGCGGCGTCACCGCGGCGCAGATCGCCGCCTCCGGCGTAAAGGGAGGCGTGCTCGGCGGGCCCAGCCACAGCTTCCTCGGGAACATCTTCTCGACGACGGTTTTCCCGCTGTTCCTATCCGTGCTGCTGTTCCAGTACATCGGCTTCCAGTACTCGGCGTACATCGCCGGCGAGGTCCGCGGCAACGTACGTCGCGGCGTGCTGATCGCGCTGCTCGGCGCACTCGTGATCGGCGTGTTCGCGAACTCCGTCTACGTGGACGCGATCTCGAGCCACTTCGGCTACAAGACGAACGTGGCGTGGGGGCTCAGCTACTGGGGCTTCCCCGGCGGGCTGACGCACCTGCCGATGGGCCAGCCAAACGCGATGCCGCTGCTGGCCGTCGTCGCGAACAAGTCACTGTGGCCCCTGTGGGCGCTGATCAGCCTGGGCGGCACGGTGTTCCCCTTCCTGCTGTGCCCGGTGTACATCAACTTCATCAGCCGCATGCAGCTGGCGTGGAGCCTGGACCGGCAGATGCCGAGCTGGTTCGGCGAGGTCAGCGAGCGCCTCCACGCGCCGCTCAACGCGATCCTCGCGACGCTCGGGCTCACGCTCGTGTTCCTGTTCTTCCAGAGCTACAAGGCGCTGCCCACGTTCCTCGCGACGACCGGGCACAAGCTCAACCTCGCGGGTACCGCGTGGTTCTCGATCGTGATGGCGATTCTCACCTGGTCGTTACCGGGCTTCAACGCGATCCTCGTGCGCTTCCGGCGACCCGACCTGATCCGGAACGCGCCCTTCGCCAAGCATCTGTGGTGGATCGGCGCCCTGTGGCTGATCTTCCCGATCTGGATCTACATCTTCGCGGTGGTCAAACCGATCGTGAATGCGCTCAAGACCGGCGGCGCCCTGACCTACCTGGAGACCAACGGGATCATCGATGCCGGGATCTTCTACCTGATCGGCCTCGTGATCTTCTTCGTGATGCGCTACCGGGCGCGCGCCTCGGGCGTCGACGCGAAGATGCTGTTCACCGAGCTCCCACCGGATTAGCGCGATCGCCACCCGGATCTACATCGCGTCGGACTTCCACGCTGCGGAGAAGGCGTGGCGGAAGTTCATCAACGCGATCAAGCTGAACGTCTACAAGGCCGACCTCGCGCTCCTCGCGGGCGACCTGACCGGCAAGGCGATCGTGCCGATCATCCGCGACGACGGACGCTACGAGACCGAGTTGTTCGGGGTACACCGCCACGCGCGCGAGGGGGAGGAGCTGGCGCAGCTCGAGCGCGACATCGCCGATGTCGGCTACTACTCGTTCGTGACCACCGGTGAGGAGGCAAAGCGTCTCTCGACGGAGGAGGCCGAGCGCGACAAGCTGCTCGAGCGGCTGATGAGCGAGCGCGTGCAGGCGTGGATGGAGCTGGCCACGGAGCGCCTGAGCGACGGCAACGTCCCGCTCTACCTGATCCCCGGCAACGACGACGACTTCGTGATCGACCCAATCCTCGAGCGGGGAGAGTACGCGCCGGTAAATGCCGACGGGAGGGTCCTCGACGTGCCTGGAGACCTCCAGCTGCTCGCGTGCGGCTGGGCCAATCACACGCCCTGGCACACCCCGCGCGAGGAGACCGAGGAGCAGCTCTACGACCGGCTCGACGCACTCGCGCAACAGGTGCGCGACCCCCGCCGGGCGATCTTCATGATCCACGTGCCGCCGCACGACTCCGGGCTCGACACCGCCCCGATCCTCGATCAGAACCTCCGCCCGACGGTCTCCGCCGGCGACGTGCTGCGCGGACCGGTGGGTTCCAGCGCGGTCCGCCGGCTGATCGAGCACTACCAGCCGGTGCTGGCGGTGCACGGCCACATTCACGAGTCCGGCGGTGAGCGCAAGATCGGCGACACGCTCTGCATCAATCCCGGCAGCGAGGCCAACCACGGCGTGCTCCGGGGATACCTCGTCGACATCGGCAAGAACGGCATCGAGCTCGCGCAGCGGGTCGAGGGTTAGACGACGCCGCAGAAGCGCATCGCCGCCACGGCGAGCGCCTGCGAGCTCGCGACGAGGCCATCGACGGGAACGTACTCGTCGACCATGTGCGCGACGCTGAGGCCCTCGGCATCGAATCCGGGCGGGCCGAAGCCGATCGACGGGATCCCTGCCAGATGCGTGAGCGTCGCGCCGTCGTACCAGGAGTCGAGCCCTCCGAGCCGCGGCGCCCTCGCGAGGTCCGTCCGGGCTCCGACCATCGTCTCGACGATCGGCTCCGACTCGGCGATCTCGAGCGGCATCACGGGGTTGGGCCACCACTCGATCGCGGGAGGGTGCTCGGCGAGCCAGTCATCGGCGCGGGCGGTCTCGCGCGCGATCCACTCCTCGACCTCGCGCTTGACGTCAGAGCCCCACCCCCGTGAGTCGGCCTGCGCCGGCAGGTACATGACCGCGATCGTCAGCTCGCACCACGCCGGGTAGGTCACCGGCCACTCCCCGGCCCGCACCATCGTGGCCAGCAGCGAGGGACGCGAGAGGAACGGATGGTCGAGGCCGTCGCGGCGCGCCCACTCCCCGCGCAGCGAGTTGATCGCCTCTAGTACGACGACCGCCTTCTCGATCGCGTTGACGGCGCCGCCCTCGCGCCACTGCGGCTGCCTGACCTCGGCATGGCCCGGACGTCCGGGTACGCGGACCACGCCGTACTCGGAGCCGCGGCACGCCACCCACACCTGAAAGCCGGTCGGCTCCGTGACGATCCCGGCGTCCGCCTGCAGGCCGCGGCGCACCAGCGCCGTGCCGCCCGCGCCGGAGGACTCCTCGTCGGTGTTGGTGGCGATCTGGACATCGCCGGCCAGCTCGATCCCGGTCCCGACGAGGGTCTCCGCCGCGAACACCATCGCCGCGATTCCGCCCTTCATGTCGCACGCCCCGCGTCCGTAGAGGTTGCCGGCGCGCACCTCGGCCTTGAACGGATCGCTCGTCCATTCATTCCGGGGCTCTGGCGAGACGACGTCGATGTGGCCGTTGAGCACCAGTGACCGTCCGCCGCTGCGTCCGCGCCGCCGCGCGATCAGCTGCGGCCGCCCGGCGAAGTCGAGTCCCGGCGGTACCAGCGGGGCGCCCCGCATCTCGTCGGCGTCCGGCTCCCACAGGTCGATCTCGAAGCCGCAGCGCTCTAGTCGCGATGCGAGCAGTTCCTGGAGCGCGCGCTCCGCTCGCGGTGGATCGCCGGGCTCGCGTGCGGTCGTGTCGAACCCGATCAGCGCGCCGGCGAGCTCGACCAGCTCGTCCTGTCGCTCGGCGATCGCGTTGCAGACAGTGCGCTCGATGTCCGACAGCGCCATCCTGCAACCCTACATTCGGCGCTAGCGTTGCTCGAACTGGGGAAGGTACCGCTCGTTGGCGGCGAGCATCTCGTCGAGCATCGCTTCGGTCTGCTCGAGATCGAGGCGAGCCGCGATCGTCGGCTCCATGATGAACGCGTTCAGCGCTTCCCGCCGGCTCCCGCTGAGTGCGGCCCGGACCATCTGACGCTCCAGCGCGACGAACTTGCTCAGGTGGGCAGCCAGCGCCTCGGGCAGCGGACCGACGTGGATCGGTCGGATCCCGTAGGCACTGACCTGGGTGTTCACCTCGACGATGGCATCCGGTGGCAGGTTCGGGATCGTCCCGTGGTTGACCGTGTTGACGATGTGTACCTCGTCGCGGTTGTCGACGATCGCCTCGATGATGTCGACGACCTCGATGCCCTCCTCCTCGTGGCCGTAGGGCAGGTCTGCCAGCGTGACCGGCGGCGCGCTCGGGGCGGTCCATTTGGCAGCGAGCTCCTCGAGCTCGGAGACGCGAGCACGCTCGCGCTCCATGTCGTGCGTGGTGATGCCGTAGCGCATGGCCACGCCCTGCGCGGTACCCGAATAGGGCTCCTCCAGCCATTGCATCTGCGGGAAGTGCTCTACCCAGTGCCTCCAGCAATAGGGGAGAACGCCGTAGGTGGCGAGCGCCCAGCTCGCGACGGGGTCGCGGACGTTCTCCCTGGCCACGGACAGACCGTCGCGGCCGTCGGCCAGGCGAAGCTCGACGATCGAAGCGCAGTGGTTGATCCCTCCGACCACCGGCGGCATCAGGACGTCCGCCGTTTGGACGCCGATCGCGTCCGCAATCCGTTTCCGGCTCGAAGGCGCCGACGTGCAGCTGCAGAGCGCGAAGACATCCACGTCCTCGATCGTGCGCATCGCCATCGCCTCGGTCGGGGCCGGGTTGGTGTAGTTGAAGACAAAAGCGCCCGGGGCGACCTCGGACACATCGCGAGCGACGGATACGAGGACCGGCGCGTTGCGCAGGGTCCGCATGATCCCACCCGGACCGACCGAGTCCGCCACGTGCATGACGAGGCCGTAGCGCCCGGGGATCTCGAGGTCGTTGGCCCAGGCATCCATGCCGCCGACCGAGATCGCCGCGATCACAAAGTCGGCGCCGGCCAGCGCCTCTCGCTGGTCCTCGGTGCTGCGGATCGTCAGCCGGCTGTGTTCGGCCTCCACCAGCTTGCGAGCCAGGCTGTCCATCACCTCGAGCCGGCCACGGTTGATGTCCATCAGGGTCACTGTCGCCCCGTCGAGCACGTTCGAGTTGATGAGCCGGCGGATCAGCGGCGGCACGAAGCTCGAGCTGCCGCCGCCGATGATCGCGATCTGCACCGCGGGCATCAGTGACAGCTCTCGCCCTGGGGCCTGGGAGGAGGCACGTCGAGGGCGGGGTTTCGTTCGAAGAACCCGATCGGCTTGAGCATGAACCCGATTGCCGTCACCGGCATCACCGGCCAGTCCTCGGGCCGCGGGACGTGGTGGTGGCCGAACGTGTACCAGACCACGATGTCCTCGTCGTCGATGCCCCGGTCAGCGCTGGTCCACGCCGGCAGGCCGTCGCCGCCCGCATGCTGGTTCGGGTAATCGCCGGCCGCGTACCGCTCGGAATCGTTTTGGGGCGTCACCCACAGGTGCTGCCGGATGAAGCCGGCGCGCTTGCTCACCGCGGCGTCGTCGGCCGCGAACGGGACCGTATTCTCGCCCGGGACGAGCCGGTAGGCCACCGGCTTGCCGAGCCGGTGCTTGACGCTCGGATTGATGATCTCCCAGAAGCGGGCCTGGCTCGCGTCGGTACGCCGCTGCGCCTCGAGCTCGGTCTTGAAGCGCCGGCGATGGGCGCGGAACGCGTTCCCGTGCGGATTGTCGGGGCCGAGTGGATCAGCCTCGGTCCACACCTCCTCCACGGCGTTCGAGAGGCCGTCGATGTCCAGGTCCAGCCGCACGTTGAAGAAGTGCTGGTGGACCATGGCATTCAGCCCCGGGGCGACGAGGGTGCCATGGGTCGGATCGGTGTCGGGCGCGACGGCGCCGGTCGAAAGAACGCCGGTCAGCTTGATCTCATACTCGATCGTGCCGTCCTGGTACAGGTACCAGAAGAAGCCGTAGTCGTAATTCCCGATCGCCGAGAACGAGGAGATGACGAGTCGACGGGAGCGGCGCACCTCGCCTTGGCCGTTGCGCCACTCGATGTGCCGCCAGAGCACACCGTAGTCCTCCTCGTGCATGCAGATGGCGTTTGGGATCCGGATCGGACGGCCGTCGGAGTCGGCGACCGCGGCGTCGAAGTAGAAGATCTCGCCGAGGCAGTCGCAGCCCAGCGTCAGCGGCGAGGCCGACAGCCCGACACCGTTCTCTCCCGCGTCGATCGCATTCTTGAAGTAATGGGTCGGACTTGGGTCGCCATAGGGAACGATCATCTCCGACAGCGAGGCCCGGTAGAGAATCGGCCGTCTGCGCCCCTGATCCTCGTAGCTGATCTGGCTGAGGACCAGCCCCTCTCGCGAGTTGAACCCAACATGGAGGCTCCACCGCTGCCAACTGACCACGTGCCCGTCGACCTGGAACCCCGGGCCTTCGGGCTGGCTGATCTCGAGCGGGGCGATGTCATCGCGCATCGGGGCCGCGGACTCGGGGTCGAAGTTTCCCGGCTCGGATGGGATCGGGACCACTCCGTGGTCGTCGATCCGCAAGATCTCGAGCTTGTTCAGGTCGACCAGCGCGATCAGTCCGTCGACCGGGTGCGCCCACTCGTTGTCACTCGCGGTCGGCTTGAGGAAGGCGACGCACCGGGCCAGACGCCGGCCGATCTCTTCGGGATAGCCGAAGTTCCCGGCCGGCCAGGCGTCGATCTGGATCTGGTCGAAGTTCTCAACGCCTCGCTTGGCCAATGCAGCCTGGAACTGAGCGTCGTTCTTGACCAGCTCCTCGGCCTCGATCAGCTCGCTGACGACGGCCATGGCCTGCGCGTCACGCCTGGGCTCCCACGTGATCACAGCCGCCGGACTCCCCTGATCGAGCCCGACGGTCGCCTCGATCGTCGTCTCGCCGCGCCGGTCGAGCAGCACCACATCGGCCCGGCGGGGGACGGGCCGCTCTGCTGCCTCTCTCAAAGACAGCACGTCGCGTTTCGGGGGTTCGCGGAGATCGATGGTCACGAAGCGGACGTCATCTCCCAGCGCCCGGAAATGCTCGGAGCTACGGACCGCCTCCGATGCTTCGCTGATCTCTGATTCGGTCAGCGGATCAAGAGGATGAAATGTGCGAATCGTGGTCATATATGCAAGACCTTGAGCGTAACTGCGTGATTTACGGCGTTATGGCGGGGAAGTTGGCATGATTGCAGATAAATCATCGCTTGTAAGTGCGCATCTGCGCACGTAACATCTCAAAATGCGCATGAGGCAAACCGCGTGCTGACCGATCCCACGCCGCCTCCGGCTGCGCCAAGCGAACTGGAAATCCGGCTGCAGGCGTTTATCGACGGGCAGTTCGTCGACGCGCAGTCGGGGCAGACATTCCCTTGCGTCAGCCCGCTCACCGGGCGTTCGCTCGGCGAGGTGGCGTCGTGCGACGCCCCCGATGTCGACTTGGCGGTGGCGGCGGCGCGCCGTGCGTTTGAGGAGGGCAGCTGGTCAGAGCTCGCGCCGCGCGAGCGGCGTGAGGTGCTCCTCAGGCTGGCCGAGCTGCTGGAGGCGAACGCCGAGCAGCTGGCGACGCTGATCACCCACGACATGGGCAAGCCGATCAGCGATGCCCTCGAGGATGCGCCCGACGCCGCCGAGTGCCTTCGTTACTACGCCGAGGCGGTGGACAAGGTTTACGGCGAAGTGGGGCCGACCGGCCCGGAGGGGCTCGCGCTGATGACGCAGGAGCCGCTCGGGGTGATCGGCGTGGTGGTGCCATGGAACTACCCGCTGGACGTGCCGATGTGGAAGGTCGCGCCGGCACTCGCCACCGGCAACTCTGTCGTGGTCAAGCCCGCCGAGCAGTCGCCGCTGTGCATGCTCCGATTCGCCGAGCTCAGCGTGGAGGCGGGCGTGCCGGCGGGCGTCATCAATGTCCTGCCCGGATTCGGTGAGACAGCGGGCCGCGCCATCGGTCTCCATATGGACGTCGACAAGGTCGCGTTCACGGGGTCGAGCGAGGTCGGGAAGCTGTTTCTCGGCTACGCCGGAGCCTCGAACATGAAGGGGATCCAGCTCGAGTGCGGGGGCAAATCGCCGAACATAATCCTGGCCGACGTGCCCGACCTCGATCAGGCCATCCGGCAGTCGGCAGAGGGCGCGTTCGTGAACGCCGGTCAGATGTGCAACGCGGGCTCGCGTCTGCTCGTGCATCGATCACTGCTCGACGATGTGCTGGAGCTGCTGGCGTCGCGCGCAGCGGAGTGGCAGCCGGGTGATCCGCTCGATCCGGATACTCGGATGGGAGCGATTGTGGACGAGGCGCAGTTCAAACGCATCCTCGACTACATCAGGATCGGTCAGGAGGAGGGGGCGCAGCTGAGCTACGGTGGCCATCCGGCCCGAGCGGACAGTGGCGGGTTCTTCATCGAGCCGACGGTGTTCTCGGGCGTCCGCAACGAGATGAGGATCGCCCGCGAGGAGATCTTCGGACCGGTGGTCAGCGTCCTTCCTTTCGGGAGCGATGAGGAGGGGCTGGCCATCGCGAACGACACGATCTATGGATTGAGTGCCGCCGTCTGGACCCGCGATGTCACGAAGGCGCATCGCCTTGCGCGGCGATTGCGGGCGGGCACGGTGTACGTCAATTGCTACGACGCGGGCGAGCTCTCGCTGCCCTTCGGCGGTTACAAACAGACCGGCGGCGGGCGTGACCTGGGGTTGCACGCCCTCCAGAACTACACGCAGACCAAGATGACCTACATCAGCCTCGAAGACCAGTAACCGGCCTTGACCACCGTCCAACTGGAGAAGCTCACCAAGGTCTATCCGAACGGCACGACGGCGCTCAGCGAGCTGGATCTCGAAGTGCCCAACGGGGAGTTCATGGTCCTGGTCGGGCCGTCGGGGTGCGGGAAGACGACAGCGCTGCGGATGATCGCGGGCCTCGAGCAGATCACCAGCGGGACCGTGCGCATGGGCGATGTGGTGGTGAATGATCTTTCGCCCAAGGAGCGGGATATCGCGATGATCTTCCAGAACTACGCGCTCTATCCGCACATGACGGTGGCCTCGAACATCGGCTTCGCGCTCAAGCTCCGCAAGACCCCGAAGCCGAAGATCGCGCAGGAGGTGGGGGGAGCGGCCCGGATCCTCGGTCTGCTCGAGCAGCTCGAGCGAAAGCCAGGGCAGCTTTCTGGCGGCCAGCGGCAGCGGGTGGCGATGGGTCGGGCGATCGTCCGCGAGCCATCGGTGTTCCTGATGGACGAACCGCTCTCGAACCTCGACGCCAAGCTGCGCGTCCAGATGCGCGCGGAGATCTCACACTTGCAGCGCAAGCTCGGAGTGGCCGCGTTCTATGTGACGCACGATCAGACGGAGGCGATGACGATGGGCGACCGGGTGGCCGTCCTGCGCTCAGGGCGCCTGCAGCAGTGCGATCGACCACAGGTCCTGTACGACCGTCCGGCGAACGTATTCGTAGCCGCCTTCATCGGCTCACCGGCAATGAATCTGTACGAGGCGACATTCTCGGAGGATGGCGATCGGCTGAGATTGGGCTCGCAGGAAATCCCGATCACGGCGGATGTGCATGAGCGGCATCCCGAGCTGCGCGCCTACCGCGGCCGCGAGCTCTTGACGGGCATCCGTCCCGAGCATCTCACCGATGCCGCGCTCGATCAGGAAGATGGTCGCGAAGCGTCACTGACGGCCGACGTGCGGTTGATCGAGGCGCTCGGATCTGAGCTGATGGTCCACTTCAGGCTCGACGCGGCTCGCGTGCACACCGACGACACCGCCGCCGCCAGCGAGGATCAGGAGCTCGAGGCCTCGGTACCGGCCGCTGAGGTCTCCTCTTATGCCGACGGCGTCGCCCGCGTCGATTCCCGCTCGGCGATGAAGGAGGGGGAGACGAGGCGCTTCGGCGTCATGACCGACCGGCTCCACTTCTTCGATCGCGACTCTCGGGAGGCGATCTAACCGGGCGTTCACTCCTCCAGCATGCTGGAGAAGCCCCACAGCGTGGTCCGCACTCCGGGGGGCTGTGAGAGGACGGCCAGAATCGCATCCGCGACGTCGTCGGCTCCCATCATCGTGTCGAGGTCGGGCATCCCCTCCTCGCGTCCGCGGCCCATCGCGAACCCGGTCCGGATCCCGCCCGGGCAGAGGGTCGTGACCCTGATGCCCCGTTCGCGCAACTCCTGATCGAGACAGCCCGCGAGCCGAAGCTGGGCCGCCTTGGTCGCGGCGTAGACCGCCTCGCCGGCGGCGTCCATCAGCGCCACAACTGAGCTGACGACGACCACGTCGCCGCGCTCGGCTTCGAGCATCTTCGGGAGCGCGGCACGGATCGTCCAGATGGTGCCGGTGAGGTTGATCTCGACGATCTCCTGAACCGTCTCGGGGGACATGTCGAGGAAGTCGGCGTACTCGCCCACACCGGCGTTGGCGATGACCGCGTCGATCCGGCCGTGCCTGTCGATGGTGCTCTTCGCGATCCGCTCCATGTCCGCGAGCCGGCGAACGTCGCCGGGCTCGACGGCGACATTCAGGCCATTGAAAAGCTCGGTCAGCCGGTCGGCCGAGCGGGCGACAGCCGTCACCAGGGCTCCTTGCTCGGCCAGCGCCTTCGCGGTTGCGGCGCCGACGCCCGAGCTGGCGCCGGTGACGATTACGACGCGATCGGCGAGGTTTCCGTTGCTCATCTGGATGCGTGCCTTTCTTTTGTGTTCAGCGGTTGCTGCCCGCCGTGAGCCCGGTGACGATGTAGCGGTTGAGCAGAAGCGAGAGCAGACCGGGAATTGCGATGGCGAGCATCCCGGCTGCCGCCATCACGCTGAAGGCGACCAATCGCGGTCCGTACAGCGCGGCGATCGTCACGGTGGCGGGCTGCGAGTTCAAGTCTGTGGTCATGATCAGCGGGAACAAGAATTGCGCCCAGCTGAAGAGGAACGTGATCGCCGCCGCCGCCGCAACCCCGGGAATCGAGAGGGGCAGGATGATCCGGAACAACGCTCCGAGCGGGCTGGCGCCGTCGACCAGAGCGGCCTCCTCGAGCTCGCGCGGGAGCCCCACGAAGTAGTTGTAGAGCACCCACACTGCGAGGGGGATGAAGCCCGAGGCGTTGACCAGGATGATCCCCGTATAGGTGTTGACGAGGCCCCAGCTGCTCATGATCTTGTAGAGGGGCAGCAGCGTGGCATACGCCGGCAGGAGCAGGGTGGCGATCGTGGTCACGAGAATCGTGCGCTTGAAACGGAACTCGAGCCGCGCGAACGCGTATGCGGTGAAGATCGCCACCACCACGGTCACGATCGTCGTCCCAACCGACTCGATCGTCGAGTTCAACAGCGACTTCTGGAGCTGGCTCGCCAGGCCGGTCAGGTCTGAGCCGTGGATTCCCAGCAGCTGGCCGTAGTTGGTGAGGTAGAGCGGATGCGGGTAGAGGCGCAACGGCGTGGAGTCGGCGTTGCCGTTTGAGAGCAGGCTCGCGTTGAGCCCCCAGTAGAGCGGGAACAGCGACCACAAGACCACCAGCAGCAGCGAGGTCCTCCGCGTCCAGCGGCGGCTCAGCCCGTGAAAGCGGCGCCGGGTCGCGGGGTTCAAAACTCGACTCTCCGGTAGACGAGCCGCATGATCACCAGTGAGGCGGCTGCGGTGGCGATCGTGACCAGCAGCGACAGCGCGTAGCCCTGGCCGAAGTTCAGGTTCTGAAAGCTGACCGCGTAGGTCTGAACACCTACCGACGCGGTGGCGGTGGCGTCACCGCTCAGGATGTAGGGCTGATCGAAGATGTTCAGCGTCGCGGTGATCGCCGCAACCATCGCCACCGTGATCCCGGGGCGCAGCAGCGGAAGGGTGATGTAGCGGAACTGGTACCAGGGGCTTGCGCCGTCCACCGACGCCGCCTCGTAGAGCTCGTTCGGGATCAGCTGCAGCGAGGCGAGGATGAGCAGCACGGAGAGCGGAGTCATCTGCCACACCTGGACGAGCTCGGTCAGCGTCAGAGCGAGCCACCGGTTGCTCCCGATCCAGACTTGGTTGGTGGAGATGATGTGCAGCTCGCGCAGGAGCCAGTTGAGAGATCCGAACGACGGGTCGTAGATCCGCGCCCAGAACAGCGCCTCGACGACGGGCGGTAGCGCCCAGGGCAGGATCACGATCGCTAGCAGTACCGCCCGCCAGCGCGACCTGTAGCGCAGCAGGAGCGCGAACCAGAGCCCCAGCAGGGTCGACAGGAGCGTGCCGACCACCATGTAGACGAGCGTGTTGACCATGCTCTCCCTGACCGCCGGGGAGTTCCATGCGTCCTTGAAGTTCTGCAGGCCGACGAAGGCATGGTTCGAGGCCAGCGAGTCAACTCTGAAGAATGCCTCGACGGTCGTAACGGCCGTCGGATAGAGCGTCAGTACGCCGATGAACAGCGCAAGCGGAGCCAGCAACACGTAGGCCAGACGCTGGCGCTGCTGGCTCACGGTGCGTCCTTTCAGGCGTGGACCCCAGCCGGACTTGTTCCGTGCAACCGGACGGTCGACCACACCCGGCTGTGCGGCCGGGGCCCCGGCGCTCATCTCGACGGGTGCCCCTCCGGCCGCTGGCACCGTGTCACTGCGAATTGACCACTTGCGCGATCGCGTTGATGGCCGACGCCACGCTCTCCTGCCCCGCGGCCGCGGAGTGGATGTTGGTGTAGACGGCGTTCGAGAACCGCGAGTACCAGGGCGGTGCACCGTTGGGGAAGACGGGCTTTGAGTGCTGGAGCAGCACGCTCAGTTCGTTGATGCCGCCCTGTCCCTTGAGGTCGGTGGCGAGCGTGTTCATCGATTGCGTGCGCATCGGCAGCGGGAAGCTCACGATCGCGCCCTTGCCGCCCTCGGCGCCGGCCCAGTTGGCCTGCTGTTGGGGCTCGTCGAACCAGCGGACGAAGGCGAGCGCTCCCGCGAAGTTCTTGCTGGTTTTCGGGATTCCGATCCCGTCCGGGTTGCTCAGGTTCGGGCCGATGCCGCTCACCCCGGGCGTCGGGATGTAGTCGACCTTCTTGACCACGCTCGACTGGCTCGGTACGTCATAGATCGTCGCCACGTCGCCCGAATATTCAGAGAGCGAGGAGGCGGTGGTGCCGTGTGCCATGTTCGTCTCGAGCGACGACACGTCAGCGATGTTGAGATTGCCGGGCGGCACCAGCCCCGACTTGTAGGCGTTGACGATCCACTGAAGTGCCTTGTATCCGGGTGAGCTCGGGGACGTGAAGGCGGGCTTGTCGCTGGCGGTGAGCACCTGGCCCCCAAACGCGGCGGTCGTCTCATACCAGTAGGTCGATAGGCCCTCCTGCGCCTGGAGTGGAATGTTGAGCGGATGTGGGTTGACGCCCGAGGACTTGATCTTCTGGAGGTCGGCCGTGTACTGCGCGATCGTGGTCGGCGCGGTGGTGATCCCCGCCTTCTTGAACTCGGGCACGTTCATCGTCGAGACCATGAACGAGGAATCCATCGGCATCCCCATCAGTTCGCCGTTGTCCACAAACGAATTCAGCTGCGGGACATCCGGAGCGAGGGACGACAACGGGAAGTACTGCTGCAGTGGATAGAACCAGCCGAGCTTGTAGTACTCGCCCACCTTCGACCAGTCCACGTCCGTGACGTCGGCGAAGTAGCTGTGCGCTGTCGAGGCGGCCACGATCTTCGTCTGAAGGTCGTCCCAGCCGACGTTGACCCACTTGACGCTGACCCCGGTCTGCTTCGTGAACGCGGCCAATGCCGCAGCGGGCGGGCTGGGGTAGGCGACCGCGACCGTGATCGAGCTGCCCTTCACTGGGGTTGTGCTGGTCGCGCCACCGCTTCCGCCGCCGCCAGAGACCCCGCTGCCCGCAGGCGCGCTCGAGCCGCAGGCAGCAAGCACGAGCAGCGCGCCCCCGATCAGACACGTCGCGAATAGTTGCTTGACCCGAGCGGACACGAGGCTTCCTCCTCCTAGGCGGCGTTTTGTCCAGCGTCCGGCAGACGAGGCGCGCCGCGCTGAACTCGACAAGCTGCCTGAGCTAGGCATATCTGGGCAATTACGCACGCAAATGTGCATAGATTGTGCGCACTTCGCGCCACTATATGCTCGGGTGTTCAGCCTGTCAACGCGGCGAGCAGGCCACCGAAACCCAGCCGGCGAGTTGGATTTGATGCTGCCGTTGGAGCTAGAGTTCGCTTCCGTCATGCGAGAGTTCACGCTTGCTCAGGGATGCGCGATCTGCGCGCGCTTGATACGAGCGTGGGTCAGATCTGATCGGCTCGAGCTTGTATGAGCGATGGAGCGAAGGCCCCTGCCGCCGAGCGTCCGCTGCGTCGCGCCGACCGGCTTCGGCGAATCCTGCAGCTGATCGACACCGATTCCACCGCGTCGGTCGAGGAGCTCGCCCGCGAGCTCGCAGTCTCGAGCGCGACCGTCCGGCGTGATCTGGCGACCCTGGACAGTCAGGGTCAGGTGGTTCGCTCGCACGGAGGCGCAATGCGAGTGGACCGCGGGTTCGAGATGCCGATCCGCTACCGCGAAACCACGATGGCGACCGAGAAGAGGCGCATCGGGGCCGTGGCCGCCACGTTGGTGCAGGACGGAGCTGTCGTCGGGGTCACCGGTGGCACTACGGCGATGGCAGTCGCCCGCGCCCTGGCCGGGAGTCGTGGCCTGACCGTTGTCACCAACGCGCTCAACATCGGTGCCGAGCTGGCCCTCCGGCAGAACATCCGACTCGTGGTCACGGGCGGCATCGCCCGGCCGGCCTCGTTTGAGTTGTCCGGGCCGGTCGCCGAGCGGACGATCGCGGAGTTCAACATCGACATCGCGTTTGTCGGTGTCGACGGCGTCAGTGCGCGATCGGGGTTCACGACCCACAATGACTGGGAGGCGCTGGCCAACGGCGCGCTGGTGCGAGCGGCCGCCTTCGTGGTGGTCGTAGCTGACAGCAGCAAGCTCGGCCAGGTCAAGTTCGCTCGCATCTGCGAGGTGGGAGACGTCGACCTCCTGATTACCGACGCCGCGGCCGACGACGCACAGCTGGCGGAGCTACGCGCCGCCGGGGTCGAGGTCCGGCTCGCCTAATTCGAGCGCAATCGCGCCGGCGCCCAGCAGCGAGGACTCGGGCCCAAAGGTGGCCGACCTGACCTGGATCGGGACCGGCCAGACCCTGGCTATCGCCGCTTGTGCCCGCTCCGCGATCCCCGACCTGGCGCGCATGATCCCCCCGCCGAGCACGACAACCTCCGGGTCGACCACGATCGCGACGTTCGCGATCCAGAAGCAGATCTCATCCAGTAACCGCTTGGCGACGGCGTGCTCGGGAGTGTTCTGATCGGCCGTCAGTAGATCTTGCATCGTGGTCGGTTGGCCGAGCTCGGCGCTTGCCCAGGTTGCCACCCCGCGCCCGCCGATCCGCTCCTCGAGGAGCGCCTCGTCGGGCTTCCGTCCGATCAGCGCCTCAGGCGAGGGAGCGATGTATCCGATCTCACCTGCAGCCCCGTGGGCGCCATGGATCAGCTGTCCACCGCTCACGATCCCAGCGGCCACGCCGGTTCCCAGGTTGACGTAGAGGCCGTGCTCGACGCCCCGCAGACCGCCCCATCGCAGTTCGGCCAAGGTCGCGGCCTTGACATCGTTGAGAATCGCGCTTTGCGCGTCGGGGAACGCTCGCCGGAGGGCGGCGGGAATTCGCAGCCGTTCCCAGCCGGGCACGGCAGGAGCCAGCGCGACCCCGTCCTCCTCGGTGAGGCCATTCGTCGATAACCCGACTGCACTGGGTTTGCCGGCGCCGTTTGCCTCGGCGACATCCCGACCGAGCTCCAAGGCCGCGCCCAGCACACGCTCTGCCCCAGACTCGGCGTTGGTCTCGATCCTGCGCTGCCCCACGAGCTCGCCCCTCGGTGTGACCAGGGCCGCCGCAAGTTTCGTGCCTCCGATGTCGATCGCGAGGACGGGATCGTTACGCATGACCGCCGCAGTATCGCGGTCCCTACTTCAGTACTACCGAGCGGTTCAGTCGCGGCGGGCTATCGGGGTCAAGTCCGCGATGCTTGGCCAACGCGAGTGCCGCTCGGTGGACCCGTACCAGCTCGACGAGCGGGTCCTCCTGCGATGACTCCAGCGCGGCGCCGGTTTCCAAGATCTCGGACGCGAGCCCGTCGGGGAGCTCGCCGAGCGCCCACACGAGCGAGCGCTCGCCCAGCAGGCTGATCGGGCCGTGACGCAACTCCATCGCGGGGTAGGCCTCCGTCCAGGCCAGATCGGTCTCTCGGAACTTGAGCGCAGCCTCGCTGGCGAGGGCTGCTCCCGGTCCGGCGCCAAGGAACACGAACTGCTCGACCGTGGTCAGCCTGTCCGGAAGGGTTGCCGTCGTGAGCTGAACCTCAGCCCGTCCGGCCAGGCCTCTGATGTCGTGGCCAAGCTGCGCGCGCCAGAGGGCGATCACGGTGGTGGGAAAGCGGGTTTGAGGGATCGCTGACTCATCTGCGAACGGCAGCAAGATCAGCCGGTCGGCGGCATCGGCGACCGGGCTCGACTCGGTGGCGGTGATGGAGATGACGCGTCCAGGGTGTTCGAGCGTTTCGAGCGCCAGGAGAAGCTCGCTCGTTGTTCCCGATCGCGAGATCAGAACCACCTCTTCGTATCGGCGGCCGGTGGGAGCCTCCGAGGCCGCGAACGCATCCGTTTCTCCCTGCTCCGGCGGCCTCCCGCCAGGCCGCGATCGCCTGCCCCGCAAACAGCGAGGTTCCACACCCTAGGATGAGCACGCGCTTCCCGGTGGCCGGCAGCGCCACCTCGCGAGAGAGGTCGGCGGCCTGAGCCCAGGTCCGGGGCTGACTGCGCATCTCGCTTTCAAATACGCTCGTCTCTGCTTGTTCTGTGCTCACAACACGCAATTTAGGCCAACCGAGCCCTGACCGCAAACGATCCCGCCCCGAGGCGTAAAGGGAGGCCAGGAAGTGATCGTCTGCGTCGCGGGCAACCCCTCCATCGACAAGCTGTTTGAGGTCGAGGAGGTGGTCGTCGGGGAGATCCACCGTCCGGAAAAGTTCATTGCGTTGCCCGGCGGCAAGGGGATTCATGTCGCCCAGGTCGCTGCGCGACTAGGCGCCCAGGTGGCGATCACCGGGATCCTGGGTGGTCATTCCGGCCAATGGATCGCCGAGCGCCTGGAGCAGTGGGGGGTCGAGGGCAGGTTCGTCTGGACCGAGGCCGAAACCCGGTCGAGCCTATCGGTGGCCTCGAGGCTAACGGGGGAGCTGACTGAGTTCTACGAGGAGGGCGAGAAGGTCTCGGCGCAGTGTTGGGAGGAGGTCGAGGCCATCGCCGAGGAGCTCCTTTCCGGCGCAAGCTGGCTCGCGGCGGCCGGCTCGATGCCTCCGGGGGCCCCGGAGGACGGGTACGCGCGGCTGGTCACGCGCGCGCGCGCGGGAGGCGTCCCGACCGCGCTGGATGCCCGCGGTCCCGGCCTGGCCACCGCCCTGTCCGCTCGGCCGGAGCTGGTCAAGATCAACAGCCGCGAGGCCGAGGAGCTGCTGGGTCGCTCCGTCAACGGGCTTGGCGGGACCGTCGACGCCGCCCGAGAGATTTGGGACCAGCTCGGTGGACCAAGCCACGCGGTCGCGATCACGGTCCGTGAGGGAGTCGGTTCGATCGACTCCGATGGTGTTGCCCGGATCGCCCGAGTGGACGTTAGTGGCGCCTACCCGGTGGGCAGCGGTGACGCGTTTCTCGCCGGGTTGCTGGTCGGGCTCGAGCGTGGCGACGCCTGGCCGGAGGCACTGCGCGTCGCGCTCGGTGCGGCCGCCGCCAACGCGGAGGTCCCCGGCGCCGCGCTGCTCGATCCGGCCCGCGCGAGCGAGATCGCAGCCTCCGTGGTGTGCGAGCGCGTCGACGCCTAACCGAAGCCTGCAACCCTATCTTCGTGCGCCTGACCACACTCGCGCAGCACGCTGCGCACAACGCGATGGCCGATCCGGATGAGATCGCGCGCTTCTACGACCGCTGCAGCGATCTGATGCGCGAGCTGCTCGACGGCCTCGCGACGGCGCCCGACCGTCCCCGGCCGTTCCCCGAGATCGAGGACTCGATCGGCTGGCCGCACCGGCGGATCGCCTCCGTGCTCGGCGGCGTGTCGCGGCTTCGGCAGATGGAGTTCGGGGGCCGACGGCCGTACCGCTTCCAGGCGCCACGGCAGTCCGCGTCCGGTCGCTGGGAGATGTGGTCAGACGCCGGCCAGGCGCGGGCCATCCGGGTCGCACAACGCGCTTCATGACGCTCGGGGTCCTCCGCGGCGGGCGCGGGATGTCACAGCAGCAGCCGCTGGAGGCATTCCCTCTGTGATGGACGATGACGAGTTCTCCCGCATGTACTCCCGGGAGAGCGAGACCCTGCTGGTGTTCCTGGCACGGCGCACGCTCGACGCGGCCGTCGCGGCCGACCTGATGGCGGAGACCTTCGCGCTCGCGCTGCGCTCCTGGCCGAAGTTGGCGGGTCGCTCGACGGAGGAGCAGCGAGGCTGGCTGTTCACGGTTGCCCGTCGACAGGTGTCGCGCTACCTGCGTCGAGCTCGGATCGAGGACCGCGCGCTGCGAAGGCTGGGCATCCGTGTCCCTCGGCTGCACGAGGACGACATCGCGGAGATCGAAGCAAAGGCGGGTCTCGGCGAGCTGCGCGCCGCGCTCGGAGCGGAGCTCGAGCGCCTGAGCGCCGGGCAGCGCGACGCGTTGCGGCTGCGCGTCGTCGAGGAGCGTCCCTATCCGGAGGTGGCGCGAGCGCTGGGTGTGTCCGAGCAGACCGCCCGCGCCCGGGTCTCGCGTGGGCTGCGGACGCTCGCCGCGGCGCTCGAGGGCGATCACGCGCGGGGAGGGCTATCGGCATGAGGTTCATCGACGAGCTCGGCGAGGAGTTCGCCCGGGTCCAGGAGCAGGCCGGGAGACGGTCCCTCCGGGCCGCGCCCCCGGCGCGCGCCTGGATCGTGCTCGCGGCATCCGTGCTCGTCGTCGTGGCGGTGGCGGCGGCCGTGCTCAGCAGCGGCCGGCGGCCGGCGGCGAGGTCCGCAGGGCGCGGGGAGGTTGACATCGCCTTCGTCGCGCCCGGACACGGAGCGGGCGACCCGCTGCTCGCGCGAGCCGGCGAGATCCTCGCGGCACGCCTGAAGGCGGCGTTTCCGCAGGTCCAGGTGGTCCAGTCCGGGCGCGCGATCGACGTGTCGCTCCCGGGGGCGCCGAGCGGGGCCCGTGCGCGGATCCTGACCCTGGCCGCGCCCGGGTACCTGGCGTTCTACGACTGGGAAGCCGACGCGCTCATGCCGAGTGGGGCGACGGTCGCGAGCGCGCTGCGCCGGCAGGATCCCACCGCGATCCAGATCAGTCAGGGCCAGAATGACGGGCCCGGCGCGACGGGCGGGCTGCCTCTGTTCGAGGCCGTGAGCCTGGCGGCCCGCCAGCGAGCAGGCAGACCGTTTCTGACGCAGTACTACCTGTTCGGGCGGCCGGGGAGCGCGGCATGCCGCGCCGCCGCGCGCGAGTTCGGCGTCGCCGTCTCGCCCGGAGCGCAATGCCTGCTCGCGGGCCCCGCGGACAGCCGCGCGACGCTGGCGGCCGAGCTTCCGGCTGGAGTCCACCTTTCGGACGGTGAGGAACTCGCTGTGTCGGATGGGATGGCGCTCGAGGAAGCGCTCGCCAACGGCGCGCCGCTGGGGGCGAACCTCGCCGACCCATCGGCCCGGTTCTTCGTGCTCAGACGCGCTCCGTTCGTCCGCGCTCCGGCAATCCTCCGGCCCCGCGTCGGTCGCGATGCTTCGGGCGCTCCGGATGTTCAGTTCGCGCTCACCCACAGCGGTGCCGCGCGATTTCAGTCCGCCACGCGGGCTATCGCCCGCCGCGGTCAGCTGCTCAGCCGGCCGGGCCAGACGCTCGAGCAGCACTTCGCCGTCGCGCTCGACGGCGAGTTGATCAGCGTGCCGTCGATCGACTTCAAGGTCTATCCAGATGGCGTCCCGGGGGGTTTCGGGGTCGACGTCAGCAACGGCTTCACCGCGCAGACCGCCCACGACCTCGCGATCCTGCTGCGCTTCGGCGTGATCCCGCTGCAGCTGCAGGCTCGGTGATCGCTCAGATCCCCGACGGCCCCAGGACCTCGCCGGCGTCATCGTCGGAGCGCCTCACGGTCGCCCCCGCCGGTCCTCGGCGATCATTCGGATCGGTCCGCCAAAACTCGAGAGGAGCGTGTGATGTCCAAGACGATCGTGGTGCTGGGAGCGCGCAACCTCGGTGGCGCGATCATCGATCACTTTCTCGCGCAGGGATGGAACGCCGCGGGGGTGGCGCGCTCGCAGGACACGCTCGCGAGCGTGCGCGACCGTGGAGGGCTCGCGCTCAAGGCCGACGCGTCCGACCCGGCTTCGCTCTCCGGGGCGCTCGAGGAGGCCCGCGGCCAATTCGGCGCGCTCGACGCAGTCGTCAATGCGGTCAGCGCCGCGCGACCGCCCGCCGGGGGCACCGGCGCGTTCGGCGGCGGCCCGCTCGCGCAGGCCGATCTGGAGGCCTTCCAGGGCTGGACGGTCGCGGTCGCCCAGCAGGCATTCGTGTTCCTCTCCGCGGGTGCGGCCGCACTCGAGCAGGGCGGCGGCGCGCTCGTGCAGATCACCGGTGGCTCATCGCGCCGCGCCATGCCCGACAGGGGCCTGTGGGCGGCCGGCGCGTTTGCGACCCGTGCGCTCGTTCAGGCCGCAGCGCAGGAGCTGCGCACCAAGGGCATCCACGTCGCGCTGCTGGCGGTGGACGCGACGATCGAGTCGCCAAAGACCGCCGGCTTCACGAGCGGCCAGCCGCAGGAGGCGCTCGCCGAGCAGTCGCAGGTCGCCGAGGCGGTCGCGTTCCTCGTCAGTCAGCGGTCGCGGGCGATGACCCATGAGCTGGTGGTCACGCCGGCGGGCGACACGTGGGTGCCCTGAAAGGAGGGCCTGCGGCCGCTGTCACTCGCCCTCTCGCTGCACGTCCTCGATCGTGCGGCCGCTCTTGACGGACGCGGGCTGCGTGCTCTGCGGTCGCCGCCGCGCGTCCGCGCCCTCGTCGCGACGCTTGATCAGCAGCCACTGCGGCTTGCTGCCGCCACCCGTGCGCTGAAGCGTCCAGCCGCCGCGAAGCTTCTCGCCCTCCAGCCAGAACTTCGCGTGGCCCGCGTCGAGCGCGGCCGCCATCGAGCGCGCCGCGTCCAGGTTCCGGTAGGTCCCGGCATCCCACACGATCACCGCGCCCGCGCCGTAGCTCCCGCGGCCGATCACGCCCTCGAAGTCCGCGTAGGCGATCGAGTGGTCCTCGACCTCGACCGCCAGGCGCTTCTCGCGCGGATCGGTCGAGAGGCCCTTGGGAACGGCCCACGAGCGCATCACCCCGTCGACCTCGAGCCGGAAGTCGTAGTGCAGCGTCGTCGCGCGATGCTTCTGGATCACGAACCGTGGCTCGGCCATCGGCTGGGGCTACCCGCGCAGACGGTAGAGGTCCTCGCCGGCGTCGGGCACCACCAGAGCGTGCGGGTCGGCGGCCCACGCCGCCGGGTCCACGCGGGCGGGATCGAGGTAACCGAGGTTGACGGCTCGCGTCAGCTCCTCGCTGATCCCGGTCGCCAACGTGACCGTCACGCGATCCCGCTCGCCGTCGACTTCGTCCCAGGTGCCGGCGCCCCGCAGATGCGTGCTGTGGGCGAGATCGCTCCAGTGGTAGTGCCTGAAGCGCTCCCACTGCTTGACGTAGTAGTCGCGGCAGTGATACCCGAGCTCCGCGACCTGCGGGTGCGTGGGCGCGATCTCGCGGATGTGCGGCGCGTAGAGGACGACCTCGCCTCCATCCGCGACGATCGGCTCGACCTTGTAGAAGCCTTTCGCGGCCGTCCACATGTCCGCGTACTTGTGCGGGATCAGTGACAGCACCCGGTCGACGGGCGCCTCGAGATAGCGGATGTGCGCCTCCGCGGAGACCGCAGCCGCGGCCTGCCAGGCGGAGACCGGATCGCCGAAGGCGAGCGCGTGCAGGTCGCGCGTGAGCGACTTCGTGACCGCGCACAGGGCGAGCCGCTCGCCGGGCACCATCGCCGCGGCCTCGTCGATCATCGCGCGGGTGGGCGTGACGCCGAGCGTCCCGATGATCTCCGCGCTGGTGATCAGCGCCCCGAGCCAGTGCGAGAGGTCGATCAGCTCCCGGCCCGAGACGCCGGGGAACAGGTACTTGTTGCCTCCCGAGAAACCGACCACCTCGTGGGGGAAGACCGGTCCGAGGATCAGCGTGAGGTCGTGCTCGACGACGGCGCGGTTGATCCGCACCGGCACCGATTCCCGCAGCATGCCCTCCGACAGCGCCGCCGTCCGCTCGGCGCTGATCACGCCGACGTCGGCGAACGCGAGCGGATCCCACCACGCGTGATTGACGACGGTGGTCCCTGGATAGTGGTCCTCGAGGCCTCCAACCGGAAAGCCGAGATGCTCAGCGATCGACTCTTCGCTCATCGCCGCGTGCGTCCCGAGCGCGATCAGCACGGTCAGCCGACTCGCCCGGCCGTGCAGCGATCCGTGCACCGCCGAGAGCAGCAGCGGCAGCGGGACGCTGCGAGTTGCGTCGGGCACGAGCACGCAGACGCTGCGGCCGTCCAGCGCCAAGGAGCCGAGCTGCTCGGCGACGAATCCCCGGATCTCCTCCTCGGTGAGCACCTCCGCTGGGCCGCCGATCCGAGCCGTCTGCATCGGGGTTGCCACTATACGCGCGTGCAGGTGCGCCTCGTGCACCTCGGCCTGGGCAACTTCTTCAGGGCCCATCAATGCTGGTACACCGCGCACGCGGCCGACGGCGCGCAGTGGGGGATCGCGGCCTTCACCGGCCGCGGTCCGGGAGCGATCGCGAGCGGGCTGAGCGACCAGGATGGGGTCTACACGCTGATCGAGCGAGGCCCCGAGCGCGACCGCTACGAGGTCATCCGCAATCTTTCGAGCGTCCGCCCGGGCACCGATCACGAGGCGTGGCTGGCGGCGTTCGCGTCCGCGGAGACGGCCGCGGTCACGATCACGATCACCGAGGCCGGTTATCTGCGCGGCGTGGACGGCAGCGCCGAGACCACCGCTCCGGCGCTTCAGCGCGACATCGAGGCACTGCGCTCCGACCCGCGTGCGCACGTGCGCACGGCCCCCGCTCGACTCGCGGCCGGACTGCTCGAGCGCCGCCGCGCCGGAGGAGCGCCGCTCGCGCTGGTGCCGTGCGACAACGTCGCGGCCAACGGCGAGATGGCCGAGCGGGTCCTCGGGCGCGCGTGCGAGCTCGTCGATCCCCGGCTCGCGGCTTGGTTTGCGGAGTCGGTCTCCGTGGTCACCACGATGGTCGACCGGATCACGCCGCGGGCGACCCCCGAGGACGTCGCCGCGGTGAAGGCGGCGACCGGCCGCAGCGACTGCTGCCCGGTCGTCACCGAGCCGTTCCGCGAATGGGTGCTGAGCGGATCCTTTCCCGCAGGCAGGCCGCGGTGGGAGACCGCAGGCGCGACCTTCACCGACGAGATCGGTCCGCACGAGGACCGCAAGCTGTGGCTCCTGAACGGCGCGCACTCGCTGCTCGCCTACGCGGGCTCGATCGCCGGTCACGCGACCGTGGCGGAGGCCGTGGCCGACGAACGCTGCCGCGAGTGGCTCGAGCGGTGGTGGGAGGAGGCTGCATCCCACCTGGCCCAGCCCCGGGCCGGAGCTCGAGGCCTACCGCCGCGCGCTGCTCGAACGGTTCACCAACCGGCGCATCCGACACCTGCTCGCGCAGATCGCGGCGGACGGATCGGAGAAGCTCCCGATCCGGATCCTGCCGGTGTTGCACGCGGAGCGCGCTTGCGGGCGCCCGGCACGGGGCGCCGCGTTCGTCCTCTCGGCCTGGATATGCCATCTGCGGGGCTACGGTGCGCCGGTCAGCGATCCCCGGGCCGCGGAGCTCGCTGCCGCGGCAGACGGCGAGCTCGGCGAAGCGGTGCGCCGCGTCCTGGGGGCGCTCGATCCCGCGCTTGCCGACGATCCCGTCCTCGTCGCGGCGGTCGTGGGTGAGTGCGAGGAGCTGGGGTGCCGGCGGAACCGATGAGCTCAGAGCGACCGGCGGAGGTCGTCATCGGCCTCGACGTCGGCACCACGGGCGTGAAGGCGGTCGCGTTCGGCCTGCGCAGCTCGTGGCGCCGCGTGGCGATCCGGGAATATCCGCTGCTGCACCCGGCGCCCGACCAGGAGGTCCAGGACCCGGCGGCGCTGCTGGCCGCCGTCGCGCAGGCGCTCGCCGAATGCGCGCGCACGACGGCCGGCGCCGAGGTGCTCGCGATCTCGGTGAGCACCGCGATGCACGGTCTGATCGCGCTCGACGATGATCTCCGTCCGCTCACGCAGCTGATCACCTGGGCGGATTCGCGCGCCCGGGCCGAGGCGTGCGCGCTGCGGAGCTCTTACCCGGACCTGCACCCGAGCACCGGTGCGCCGCTTCACCCGATGACGCCGCTGGCGAAGCTCGTCTGGTTCGCCGGCCACGACCCCGCGATGCTCGCCGCGGCGCGCTGGTGGGCCGGGCTCAAGGACTGGGTTCTGTTGTGGCTGACCGGCCGTCTCGTGACAGAGCTGTCCTCCGCCTCTGGCACAGGTCTGCTCGACATGGCGACGCGGACCTGGAGCGAGGCCGCGCTGGGCGTGGCCGGCATCTCGGCGGACCGGCTGCCGCCGATCCTGCCAACGACCGCCACGCTCGAGCTGAGCGCGGCGGCCGCGAGGCAGACCAGCCTGCCATCCGGAACTCCCGTTGTCGCCGGGGCCGGGGACGGACCGCTCGCGAACGTCGGAACCGGGGCGATCACCCCGGGGCTCGCGGGTCTTTCGATCGGCACCAGCGGCGCGGCGCGGATGGCCCTCGCCACACCGTACGTCGACCCGGAGCGGACGCTGTTCTGCTACGCGCTCACCGACACGCTGTGGATCGCCGGCGGGGCGATCAGCAACGGGGGCGTGGTCGTGCGATGGGCCGAGGAGGCGCTCGGGCCGCCGGTCGCCGCGCCTGGATCGCGCGACCAGGCGCTGCTGGACCTGGCCGCGACCGCGCCCGCCGGCAGCGACGGTCTGGTGATGTTGCCCTACCTGCTGGCGGAGCGGGCGCCGCTCTGGGATCCGGATCTCCCCGGCGCCTATCTGGGGCTGCGCCGCGAGCACACCCGGGCGCATCTGGTGCGCGCGGCGGTCGAGGGCGTCTGCCTGCAGCTGCGCCTGATCGTCGATCGGCTCGACGACGTCGCGCCCGTCCGGACCATCCGGGCGACGGGCGGCGTGTTCCGCTCGCCCCTGTGGCGGGAGGCGCTCGCCGGGATGCTCGCGCGGGAGATCGAGTTCGTCGGCGACGCCGAGGGGAGCGCGCTCGGCGCGGCCGCGCTCGGCCTGCTCGCGCTCGGCCGGACGAAGACGCTTCCCGAATCGCTGGAGCTGCTCGCGCCGCCGGGGACTGCGCCGCCGCCAGCGGTGATCGCGCCCGCCGAGCTGGTCCAGACGTACGACCGGCTGCGCGCTTCGCTGCCCGAGCTGGTCGGCGAGCTCGATCGGGTCGCGGACCTGCTGCGCGATGTTCCTGGTCCACCGGGTCGTCGTGGATGACTCACGAGTTGTCTCCCAAAACGCCCGCGGGGGCCGCAGCGACGACGATTCCCAGCGGGATCAGCTGGAGCGCCGGCACCGCCGCCCGCGCGTGATCGACGAGCAGCACGGCGGCGACCGCCCCGGCGACGAGCATCAGGAGGATCCCGACGCTCCGGAGATGATCCTCAGACCAGCGCATAACCGCGAGCGCCTCCACCAGCCCGGTCAGGGTGCTCGTGAGATAGGTGGTGGACATCTGTCCGAGCCGGCGCACGGCGGTGCTCTGCACGCCCATCGCCGCCGCGGCCGCGGCCAGCAACAGCGCCTGTGCGGCCTCGGCGGGGTGATTGCCCGCGAGCTCCCAGCCCACGGCGAACGCGATCAGCAGCGCCAGCTCGCCAAGCAGCGCGACGGTCGTCCCCGCCGGCCAGAGCGGCGTCTCCTCGGCAGGCGGGGCAGAGCGCGGCGCGGCCGCGAACACGCCGCAGGCGTATCCCGCCAGCGCACAGCCCGCGAATAGCGCGAGCTTGCCGTCCGGCTTCGCCGCTGCGACTCCCAACAGCACCACGTTCCCGGTGATCACGCTCGCGAACACATGTCCCAGCCGCTCGAACGCGGTCGCATCGGTCGCGCCCGTGGTGAAGCCGAGCAGGATCAGCAGGAGATCTCGTCGGCGCTCGGGCTCGAGCACGACGCGGGCGTCAGCGACCAGCTGTGGCGTCGAGGGGCTCCGCCTGCGCGCGCCGCAGCGAGGTTACACCGATCATCCCGAGCAGGAGCGGAACGACCGTGTCGGCGGCTCGGTATACGAGCACCGCCGAGACTGCCAGCGGCAGCGAGACTCCGTACAGGACGAACACGCCCACGAGCCCGCCCTCGGTCGCGCCGGGCAGCGAGACGACCGAGCCGATCTGACCGAGCGGATAGGCCAGCAGCATCGTCCCGAGTGGCAGACCCGAGGAGCCGACCGCGGCGAATGCGCAGGAAAGCACGCCCAGGTCGCACAGCACGAAGCCGAGCGAGCCGAGCACGAGCAGCGTGTCCCCGCGGTGCACGAGCTCCCAGCTCGAGCGCAGGCCGTCGCGCAGGTAGCCGGTGGCCGCGCGCGGGACCGCGTGCCAGCGGCGCGTATCCACGCCTGCGAGGCGCCGGTCGAGCCACGCCAGCACGAGCACCACCGCGATCGTGATCAGCACGGGGACGAGGGCCAGCGCCAGCGATGCGTCCGCCGACAGCAGGCCGGTGGCGACGCCGATGCCACCGCTCACGATCAACAGCACATTGGTCGCGACGCTGGTCAGCAGGAACAGCGCGACCATCCGGCTGCCCGCGATCGCTGCCGGCACCCCCGCGCCGTTGAGGATCACCGCGGCCACCGCGAGGCCGCCGGTCCCGCCCGCCGGCACGACGACGTTGACCGCCTGGGCGGTCAGGCCGACCGCGATCGAGGTGCGCCGGCGCAACCTTCCCGTGAACGCGCGGTGCAGCGCCACCACGAAGCACGCGGCCGACCCGAGTTCGAGCAAGACCATCCCTGCGATCCATCCGGCCCGCGCATGACCGATCCGCGAGCGCAGCGAGCCGAGGGCTGGGAGCTTGGAGATCGCCACTACGACGAGCACGGCCAAGCCCACGAGCCACACGCAGCGCCACACCAGCGAGCGAGCGCTGGGCGGTCTGGGCTCCGCGGTCGGCTGGAGCATCGGCCGTTGATTATGAGGCCGCCGGGCCCAGGGTGCTCGCGCAGTCAGCTATTTCCGGAGCTAATCTGTTCGGCGTGTGGCGATGGGCGGTACTGGCATCGACCGCGCTGTCGATCGCGGCGTGCGGATCCTCGCATCACGCCGCGCGCGCCTCCGACGTCATCGCGGGCGGCTGCGGCCGCACCGACGTGCACCGCGGACACCCGCCGGCCTGGACCGCGTCGGCGTTCTCCGACAGCAGCCCGGGGTTCATCTCGAACTACTCGCTCAGCGACGGCCGGAACGCGGCAGCCGTGCTGTTCGCGTTTCCGCTGCGCCCGGGTAACCCCAGCAACCCGGCCAACAAGGTCCTGTGGATCATGCGCCTGCCGCGCAACGGGTCATCGCTGGTGATCGACCTCACGCCGCTCGGCGCCAGCCGCCCACACGTCCGGGTCGTCGCCCCCGACGACGCCGAGCCGGGCGAGATCTACCCCTCGTATGTGAACGTGCCCGCTGCTGGATGCTGGCGTGCGACCCTGCGCTGGGCGCGTCACACCGACACGATCGATCTCCTCTACAGGACCTGAGCGTCCGGATCACTAAGCTCCAGCGCTGCGCATGACCATCGCTGCCACGACGCCGCTGCGACGGCGGCCCGCCTGGGGAACGCTCGAGCGCCACCATGCGGAGATCGAGGGGCGCCACCTTCGCGAGCTGTTCGAGCGGGACCCCGACCGTGGTGAGCGCCTCACCGCCGCGGCGGCCGGGCTCTACCTCGACTACTCCAAGAACCGCATCACCGACGAGACGATCTCGCTGCTGGTGGGGCTGGCCGAGGAGTCGGGGCTGCGGGCGCGGACCGAGGCCATGTTCCGCGGCGAGCGGATCAACACCACTGAGGATCGCTCGGTGCTGCACGTGGCACTGCGAATGCCGAGGAACGAGTCGCTGATCGTCGACGGCACCGATGTCATCGCGGAGGTGCACGCGGTCCTCGACCGAATGTCGGCGTTCTCAGAGCGAGTCCGATCGGGCGACTGGAGGGGTCACACCGGCGAGCGCATCCGCAACGTCGTCAACATCGGAATCGGCGGATCGGACCTGGGCCCGGTGATGGCCTACGAAGCGCTTCGCCACTACGCCCGCCGCGACCTCGTCTTCCGCTTCGTCTCGAACGTCGACTCGACCGACTTCGTCGAAGCCACCCGTGACCTCGCGCCGGAGGAGACGCTGTTCATCGTCTCCTCGAAGACGTTCACCACGCTGGAGACGATGACCAACGCCCGGTCCGCGCGCGACTGGGTCCTGTCCGCGGTGGGGGACGAGCGGGCGATCGCAAGGCATTTCGTCGCGGTCTCGACCAATGCCGAGGAGGTCGCGAAGTTCGGGATCGACACCGACAACATGTTCGGCTTCTGGGAGTGGGTCGGCGGCCGCTACTCGATGGACTCCGCGATCGGTCTCTCGACGATGCTCGCGATCGGCCCGGAGGCGTTCGGCGAAATGCTGTCCGGGTTCCACGAGATGGACCTCCACTTCGCCACGGCGCCGCTCGATCGCAACCTGCCGGTGCTGCTCGGCCTCCTCGCCGTCTGGTACGGCGACTTCTTTGGAGCCCAGACCGTCGCGGTGCTGCCCTACAGCCAGTACCTGAAGCGGTTTCCCGCTTACCTGCAGCAGCTGACGATGGAGTCCAACGGCAAGCACGTCACGCTCGAAGGACAGGCGGTCGACTACCAGACCGGCGCGGTGTACTGGGGCGAGCCGGGGACCAACGGACAGCACAGCTTCTACCAGCTGATCCATCAGGGGACCGAGCTGATCCCCGTCGACCTGATCGGCTTCGGCAAGGCCCTGAACCCGCTGCGCGACCACCACGACCTGTTGATGTCCAACGTGTTCGCGCAGGCGGAGGCGCTGGCCTTCGGCAAGACGGCCGAGGAGGTGCGGGCCGAAGGCACGCCCGAGGCGGTCGTCCCGCACCGCGTGTTCGAGGGCAACAGGCCGAGCAACGTGATCCTCGCCGAGCAGCTGACGCCGCGAACGCTGGGAGCTCTCGTCGCCCTCTACGAGCACAGCGTGTTCACGCAGGGAACGATCTGGTCGATCAACTCCTTCGACCAGTGGGGCGTCGAGCTCGGGAAGATGCTCGCGAAGCGGATCATCCCGGAGCTCGAGTCCGAACAGGAGCCGGAGCTGCGCCACGACAGCTCGACCAATGCGTTGATTCGGCGCTACCGGGCGATGCGCTGACAGTGAAACCGCGGAAAGGGAGCTGAGCATGGCGACGAACAGGCCGATGCAACTCGGGATGGTGGGGCTCGGCCGGATGGGCGCCGGCCTGGTGCGGCGGCTGATGCGCGACGGTCACCGATGCGTCGTCTATGACGTCGCGCCCGACGCGGTCAAGGCGCTCGAGTCCGATGGCGCGACCGGCGCCGCCTCGCTCGAGGAGTTCGCCGCCAAGCTTGAACGGCCACGCGCGGCATGGGTGATGGTCCCGGCCGGATCGATCACCGACAAGACGATCGCCGGGCTCGCCGAGGTGCTCGAGGAGGGCGACACCATCATCGACGGCGGCAACACGTTCTACCACGACGATCTGCGCCACTCGGCGGAGCTGCGGGAAAAGGGCATCCACCACATCGACGTCGGCACCAGCGGCGGCGTGTTCGGGCTGGAGCGTGGCTTCTGCCTGATGATCGGCGGCGAGGACGAGCCGGTCCATCGGCTCGAGCCGATCTTCGAGTCGATCGCCCCCGGGGTCGATGCCGCTCCCCGCACGCCCGGCCGTACAGGGGAGCCCTCGATGGCCGAGCATGGCTACTACCACTGCGGGCCCAACGGTGCGGGCCACTTCGTGAAGATGGTCCACAACGGCATCGAGTACGGGCTGATGGCCGCGTACGCCGAGGGGCTGAACATCATCAAGCACGCCAACGCCGGATTGCAGCAGCAGGAGGGCGACGCCGAGACGGCCCCGCTGGAGGAGCCGCAGTACTACCAGTACGAGATCGACACGACCGAGGTCGCGGAGGTCTGGCGCCGCGGCAGCGTGATCGGGTCATGGCTGCTCGACCTGACCGCGCACGCGTTGCACGATTCACCGAACCTCGAGGAGTTCGCCGGGCGGGTATCCGACTCCGGCGAGGGCCGCTGGACCTCCATCGCCGCGATCGACGTCGGCGTGCCGGCTCCCGTCCTCACGACCGCGCTGTATTCGCGATTTGCCTCGCGCGGACTGGATGAGTTCGGCGACAAGATCCTCTCGGCGATGCGCAAGCAGTTCGGCGGACACCAGGAGAAGCCCTCCTAGGGATCGCGGCGGACCGGGTCCCGGGTCCGGTACCCGAGGTCGGCCGGTCTCGTACAAGCGTCCAGCAGCTCTCAACTTTGCGTCGCCGGCGCCGATTATCGACGCAGGAGCAGGAAGCGACTGTAAAGGGCAAACCCGTCGCGAGGCGGGGACGCAAAGCCAGGGGTCTCGGGATCTGAAGCCGAGATAGCTCGGTTGCCGGTCAAAAACCCAAGGATGGGATTGGCCACCGTTGCGACTTCGATCGGCGTTCTCAGCACCGCGGACCGAGCCGGCTCAGCCCCCGCGTCTTCGCCGCTACCTCCCGCACGTACTGCTCGCGACGGCGTTTGTCGCCGGCACTCCGCTCGCGGTCGTGTGGGTACTGCGCGATCGGGGCTTGAACTCCCTCCCATTGACGATTGCGATCGCCGTGGGCGCGTCGCTCGCGACGTCATACATCGCCGGCACGATCTGGAAATCGCGCCCGGCGTCCGGGGACCTGCTGTTCAGCGAGCTGATGCTGTGGGGCTGGATTCACCGCTGCTGGACCGAGCGCCGGGTGACCGGGACGCGGAATCTCCTCGGTGGCCTGGCCGCGACCGACGATCTTTCACCCGAGGCGCGGGAGCAGCTGCTGAGGCGCCTGGCCGCAGCTCTGGAGGCGCGCGATCCATATACCCACGGCCATTCCCGGCGGGTGGCGACGCACGTGGGCGAAATCGCGCGGAGGATGGGTCTGTCGCGCCGGGCCGTCGCGCAGGTCCGCACCGCGGCGGCGCTTCACGATCTCGGGAAGATCAACACCCCGATCGAGGTGCTGCACAAGCCCGGCCGGTTGACCGATGCCGAGTTCGAGCTCGTCAAGCTGCATCCGGTTGATGGCGCGACGCTGGTCTCGCAGCTCAGGGATCCAGAGCTGACGGCGATCGTCCGTCACCACCACGAGCGGCTCGACGGCACCGGCTATCCGGACGGGCTCACGGGCGACGCGATCCCGGTCGGAGCTCGGATCATCGCGGTCGCGGACACGTTCGACGCGATCACATCGAACCGGCCATACAGACCGGCCCTCTCGCATCGCGCCGCGATCGCGATCATGGTTCGGGAAGCCGGGACCCAGCTCGATCCCGACGCCGTCCACGCATTCCAGCGCTACTACTCCGGCCGTCGCGCGATTGCGCTCTGGGCAGGTCTCACGAACGTTCCCGACCGGCTCGCATCGTGGCTCGGCGGTGGCTTCACGGCCGCGGCCACTTCCACTGCACGCGTGATGGCGGTCTCAGCGGTCACCGGCGTCGCGGCGGGTGCCGCCGTCGCATCGCCGCTGCTGAGCGTCAAGCGCGTCAAGCCGCCCGTGGTGGTGGCGGCGACGATGGTCAAGACGAATGCGCAACTCGCGCCCTCAGCCGCCGCCGGCTCGGGATCCGCGAAGGTCGCGCAGCGATCCTCGGCTTCTGGCGGCTCGACCCCAGGGGCCAAGGCGACCGTAGGGCTCGCGTCCAATACGCAACCTGGTCGCGCTGGGGGTGGCGCAGGAGCGGGCGGCGCGGGCTCCAACTCGATCGTCGGCAGCACGCTTTCGAGCGGGCACAGCCCGAGCCCCACGTCGAGCACGACGAGCACGACCACGACCACCACCACGACCGCCGGCGGACAGGTGGTTGGCAGCACAAACTCCTCGAGCAGCAGCACCTCCTCGCCCAGCAGCACCTCCTCGCCCAGCAGCACCTCCTCCGGCAGCAGCACCGCCGGTGGCACCACGACCACCGGCGGGACCGGTCAACCTTCCGGCGGCGCTGGCCACGGCCACGGCAACGGCGGCGGACACGGAAACGGGCAGGGCAATGGCAACGGCGGTGGGGGCGGCAACGGGAACGGGAACGGGAACGGCAATGGCGGCGGAAACGGCGGTGGGACCGCAAGCAGCCAGGGGGGCGTCGCGTCGGGCCAGGGCAACGCCAGCGGGAACGGGAACGGGAATGGCAATGGGAACGGGAACGGCGACGGCAACGGCAACGGCAACGCATGGCAATGGCAACGGGAACGGGAACGGAAACGGAAACGGGAACGGCCACGGCGGCGGCGGGAACGGGCAGGGCCACGGCCATCACTGAAGCGACCGGCGGGAGTCCGTCGACTACCCTGCGAGCGTGGGCCACGGGCCACCTCCGTACCTCGCGACGCGTCGCGCGCGAGCGCGCGCGCGCAAGCTGCGCCGCCGTCAAACGGCGCTGACCGTCCTGCTGGCGGCGCTGGTAGGCGCGATCGCGGTCGTCGTCATCTCGGGGGGCGGTTCGAGCCCGAGCGCAGCCACGCGAGCGACGTCCGCTCCCTCCCGAACCCAGCTGCGCGGCGCCACTCCGGCCCCGGCGCGCGGCGGTCCGCATCACCTTTCGGCGTCGCCTCGCGCGGCCGCGACGATACGGCGGCTGCTGAGGCTGGGGCTTCCCATCTATTGCGGTGGACCGCGCGGAAACGCCGTCGCATTCACCTTCGACGACGGCCCTGGCGTCTACACCAACCTGGCGCTCAAGAAGCTCACGCAAGCCCACGAGCAAGCCACGTTCTTCGATGTGGGGCGCAGCATGAACGCCTGGCCGGGCTACCTGCCGCGCGAGCTGAGAGTCGCCGCGATCGAGGATCACACGTATACCCATCCGGAGCTGACGGCGCTCCCGCCCTCGCAGGTCACCTGGCAGCTGCTGACCACACAGCGGATGATCGAAGCCCAGTCGGGCGAGCGGGTCGACATGTTCCGCCCGCCGTACGAGCTGCACAATCCGGTCGTCGATGGCATCGCGCGGCGACTCGGCTTGCTCGAGATCCTCTGGGATGTCGATTCGCGGGATTCGTTGGGCGCCAACTGGACGCAGATCACCGCGAACGTCGAGGCCGGCCTGCGCCCCGGCGCGATCATCGAAATGCACGAGAACCACGGCCAGACGATTCGCGCGCTGACGACGCTGCTCCCGGAGCTGCGCCGCCGGCATCTCCGCTCGGTAAGCGTCCCGGAGCTGCTCGCGATCGATCCGCCATCCCCGGCCCAGGTCCGGGCGGGCCCCTACGGCTGTGGTGCGGGCAAGCACGCTCCGGGCAGCGCCGAGTAGTCGATGAGCGCGGCCGACCGTTTCGACCTGCTGGCCGCAATCGGAACGGTCGCGGATGGGACGCGCTCGCTCGATGAGACTGTGCATCGGCTGCTCGACATCGTGGTACCGGCGTTCGCGGATGTCGCCCTGCTGGACGCGCTCGGATCCCGTGGCGAGATCAGGCCGCTCGGCGCGCGTGTCGCGGACCCCACGGACGAAGGGCTCGGACGCACGCTGCTCGAGCGCCGGCGATCCTCCGCGGAATCGAGCGGCGTCCCCCGTGCAAACGCGACCGACCAGGCGATCCTGATGGCGCCGGTCGGAGAAGAGCACCTGCGCGGGCTCGCGGCGGGCGAGGAGGACTACCGGCTGCTCGCGTCGCTGGGGCTTCGGTGCGCGATGTTCATCCCGCTGCAAGCTCGCGGCGCGACGATCGGCGCGCTGGCTTGCGCCGTTGGCGCCTCGGGGCGCGGCTATGACGAGGAGGATCTGCATTTCGCTCAGGTGCTCTCCGGTCGGATCGCTCTGGCGCTCGACAACGCCGGCCTGTCCGAGCGGATCACGGGTCTGGAGCGCCGGCTCGAGGCCACGCTCGCCAACCTCGCCGAGGCCGTCATCGTTCGCGACGCCGACGGAGCCATGGTGTTCGCGAACGCCGCCGCGGCGGACCTGCTCGAGATCGGCCCGCTCGAGCTTGTGACCGCCTCGAGCTCCCAGGAGCTGATGGATCAGTTCGAGGCGTTCGACGAACGGGGCAATCGGCTCTCCCTTTCAGATCTGCCGTCCTCCGTGGCTCTCCGAGGAGAGCAACCCGCGCCGATGCTCGTTCGCAACGTGATCCGCGCCACCGGACGAGAGCGATGGCTGCTGCACAAGGCGACCCCCGTGTTCGATCCCGACGGGCAGCTGTCGATCGTGGTGAACGTGGTCGAGGACGTGACCGAGGTCAAGCGCGCCGAGCTCACACAGCGGCTCCTGGCGCAGGCGGGCGAAGTGCTCTCCTCCTCGCTGGACTACGAGCAGACGTTGCAGCGCGTCGCGCAGCTCGCGGTGCCCGGCCTGGCCGACTTCTGCGGCGTCGTGATGCGAGGGCAGCGGGACGTGCTCGAGCAGGTCGCGGTCGCCCACGTGGACCCGGGGAAGGTCGCGCTGGCGAGGGAGCTCGGGGAGCGCCATCCCTTGCGCCTGAGCGACCCGGGCGGGAGCGCCGAGGTGATCCGCACGGGCGCCCCACGGATGATCAGCGAGATGACGGACGAGCTGCTCGGAGCTGCCGGCATGGAGCCGGACCAACTCTCGCGTGTGCGCTCGCTCGGGGTGCGCTCGGTGATGATCGTGCCGCTGGCGATCGCGGGACAGCGGCCCCTCGGGGCGATGTCGCTGGTGATGGCGGAATCCGGACGGACCTTCGACGACGACGATCTGGCGCTCGCCGAGGAGCTCGCCCGGCGCGCCACGATCGCGGTCGAGAACGCTCGCCTCTACACCGAGCGTTCGCGGATCGCTGAGACCCTGCAGCGGAGCCTGCTACCGCCGGTCCTCCCGGAGATACCCCGCTTCCGGCTGGCCAGCCTCTACCGGGCGGCGGGCGAGCAGACCGAGGTGGGTGGCGACTTCTACGACGCCTTCCCGGTCCCGAGCGGCTGGATCGTGGTGGTGGGGGACGTCGCCGGCCGCGGCGCCGAGGCGGCGGCGCTGACCTCGATGTCGCGGTACACCCTGCGGACAGCGAGCAAGCTGCTGGACGATCCGGTGGCCGCGGTACAGCAGTTGAACCGCAGCTTGCGCGAGCGACCGGTGCTGTCCATGGTCAGCGTCTGCTGCGCGCTGATTCATGAGCTCGACGGAGCGGTTCAGGCCCAGGTCGTCCTCGCCGGGCACCCGCCGCCTCTGCATCTGCGCCGCGGCGAGCCGCACGCCGTCGGCGTCCTCGCCCCGGTGCTGGGAATCTACGACGATGCAACGTGGCGGGCCGAGCTCGTCACGCTCGATGCCGGGGACCAGCTCGTGCTGTACACCGATGGGGTGATCGACGCCGCCGGGGATCAGGAGCGGTTCGGCGAGGAACGGCTGGCACGAGCTCTCACCGGCAGCACGAGCGCCCCGGACAGCGTGCAGCTGATCGAGGACGCGCTCGCGAGCTTCGCGCGCGGGCCGCAGGTCGACGACACCGCCGTGCTGGTGATCGAGGCGGTGGCGGCTGGGGTCGTCGGGCTGGCCGAGTGAGCAAAATGCTCACCCGATGCCCGCGTCCCGCCGTCCGATCCAGCCTCAGCGACGCGAGCCCCGTCTCGGTCAGGTGGTGTTCCCGCCGGTCGCGGACATACCGCCCACCGAGCAGGTGCAGGCGCTTGTGCGTCTCAGCGATCCCGCGCTCAGCGAGCTGGCGTTTGACGCTTTCCTCGACGAGCTCCTGAATCGCGTCCGCGACGCGCTGGGGGTCGACACCGTCGCCCTGCTGCTGTTCGACGAGGCGGCCCAGCAGCTCGTCGCGCGGGCGGCCAAGGGAATCGAGGAGGAGGTCGAGCGCGGAGTCCGGCTTCCCCTCGGGCAGGGATTCGCGGGCCGCATCGCCGCCGAGCGCGTTGCCATCTTCATCGCCGACGTCGACCACGCGGACGTGCTCAATCCGATCCTCCGCGAGAAGGGGATCAGCTCGTTGTTGGGCGTACCGCTGGTCGTCGAGGGCCACTTGATCGGCGTGCTTCACGTCGGCTCGCTGACGCCGCGGACCTTCGACCGCCGCGATCTCGCGGTGCTGCAGCTCGCCGCGGCTCGGGCAGCGCCCGGCATCGAGCGGGCGCGGCTGACCTCGGAGCTGGAGCACGAGCGGGACGCCGCCGTCATGCTGCAGCGCAGCCTGCTCCCCAAGCGCCTGTCCGAGTTCGCCGGCGTCTCGGTGGCCGCGCGATACCTCCCGGCGAGCGATGTCGTGGGCGGAGATTGGTATGACGTGTTCGGCTTGCAGAGTGGATGCATCGGGGTCGCGATCGGCGACGTCGTCGGTCACGGGCTCAAGGCGGCGTCGCTGATGGGACAGCTCCGCACGGCGCTTCACGCCTACGCGATCGAGGGTCACGGACCTGGACGGACTCTGGAGCTGGTCGATCGCTTCGTGCATGCGATGCCTGAATTCGCGATGGCCACCGCCGCCTACGCCGTGCTCGATCCCGAGCGCGGGGCGGTGACGGTTGCGAGCGCCGGCCACCTGCCTCCGATCATCGTCGGCGGCGGGCAGGCAAGGCCGGTCGACCTGGCGCCGGCGGCGCCGCTCGGAGCCTTCCCGTACGGGAGCGTGCAGGAGCAGGCGTTCCCGCTGGCCCTCGGCGAGATGCTCGTGTTCTACACCGATGGCCTGGTGGAGCGACCGGAGGAGGCCCTCACGGACAGCATCGCGGAGATGCTCGATGTGGTCCGGCACGCCGGCTCGGCGGAGGAGGTCTGCCGTCTCGCGATCGGCCAGCTCGTGCCACTGGGCGGCCTGCGCGACGACGTCGCGATCGTCGCCCTGCACCAGGGCCCCCTGCCGGACGAGCTGCACCTGCGGCAGGCCGCGGATCCGCAGGTGCTCGCTCAGGTCCGCCGGACGCTTCGCCGCTGGCTGCGCGAGCGCGGCGCCGGCGAGAAGGACGTGCTCGAGATCACGATGGCGGTGGGGGAAGCCTGTACCAATGCGATCGAGCACGCCTACTCTCCCGCGCCGGCCGAGTTCGAGCTGAGCGCGAGCGCCGCGGGGGACGAGGTGACGATCGTGGTCCGCGATCAGGGGCGCTGGCGCGCTCCGAGAGGCAGCAACCGGGGTAGAGGGCTGAGGATCATGAACAGCGCGATGGATCACGTCGAGGTCAGCTCCGGCGAGGAGGGCACGACGATCGTGATGCGAAGGCGGCTTCGCCCGTGAGGCTTGCCGACGTTCAGTTCTCCAGCCGCGACCGGACGGTCATCGCCAAGCTGAGGGGTGAGGTCGACCTCTCCAATGCCGACGGGATCGGCACGGCGATCGTCGAGGCGATGCCCAACGACGTCCTCAGCTTGATCATGGATCTCAGCGAGGTCGACTATGTCGACAGCGCCGGAATCCAGCTGATCTACCAGCTCCGGGAGAGCCTACGGGCTCGCCAGCAGGGCCTCGCGCTGGTGATCCCGTCCGGCTGTCCGGCAAGCGAGGCGCTGCGGCTGGCGGGCATCACCCGCTACGTGAAGTCCGCCGAGACGCTCGACGAAGCGCTCCGCGAAATCTGAGCTTTCGGCCCCGAGCGCGTGGTGGGCCGGTTCGCGCGCTAGCTTTGTAGCTGGTCGCGGAAGGGGGTGTGGCCGTGCGCTGATGTCTACTGAGTTCCATAAACAGCTTCCGCGAGTCGCGGATTCTCCGTTTCTCGCGCGAGGGGCGGTGGCCGAATGGTTGTCGGGCGCACTCGGCGAGGATGAGCTGGAGCGCGCAAAGCTGCTGGTCTCGGAGCTCGTCACCAACGCAGTCGTTCACGGCGATGGAACGATCACGCTGCGCGGGCGCCTCGACGAGGATCGGGTGCTCTTCGACGTGATCGACGAGGGCGGGGGGTTCGAGTACGAGGTCCGGCAACGCGGCTTCTCGGACGTGGGGGGTCACGGGCTCTCGATCGTCGATACCGAGGCCAGCCGGTGGGGCATCCACGAAGGAACCACCCACGTCTGGTTCGAGATCGAGCGAGCCGGCCCGCGCCTCGGACCCCCGGATGAGCCCTTGGCCTGAGCGGCCCCTCGACCGCCCAGCTCCCGCTCGGCGCTCGGCATCGGGTTGTGACGATCGTGGTGCAGCGGCGTAGTGCTCTCGACGTGATGCGCGCGCGCACTCTGGCTCTCGTCGGGACGCTGACCGTGGCGATCGCCGCGGCAGCGGCGACGGGCGGCTCGGTCGGCGGCGCCGAGCGATCATCGCCGGCGATCGTGTCGCTCCCGATCGGCCGGCTCGAGTCGATCGCGCGCGGGACGGCCCGGGCACTGGGCGACCGCAGCGTGCGCAGTGGCTGGGCGATCGCGACCACGAAGTATGCGGCCGAGCAGGCGACCTATCCCGGTTCCGAGCCGTCTGTGCGCCACAGCCCGCGTGCGTTCCTGATCGCCGTGCGCGGGCGGTTTGTGTGCATGACATGCACGTTTCCCCCCGGCGCCAAGCCGCCGCGCGGGATCTTCGCGTACGACATCTGGGTTCCCGGCGAGGGCATCAGCGACTCCGGCCTGCAGCCGCGGGTTCCCGCCGGGCTCGGCAAGCTCGGGCGTGTCATCCGCCTGCGACTCGGGTGACCGTCCTCAGTGGGCGTGGAAGCCGCCGCCGAGCACGAGCGTGCTCACCACGATCAGCAGGATCGCGACCACCTGGAACGAGCGGGTGATGAGCGCTCGCGGCGCCTCGCCTCGGCCGAGCTCGACAGCAACCAGGATCGCCAGCGCGAGCTCGTTGGCAGTCGCGATCGCATCCAGCGCGCCGACCTGTTCGGCCACTCCCGGCGTCGGGCCGAGCGGAAGTCCGCTGGTACGCGAGGCGATCCATACGCCGATCACGACGAGGCTTCCGAGCGCGCCTAGGATCAGCAGCCGTCGCCGGGGGGCGCGGTAGATCGCAAATCCCCACAGCGCCTGGGCTACCGCGAGCGCGATGAACAGCAGCGCATAAAGCCGGGACTCGTCGAAATGGTCGACCGACGCCTGCACATGGATCAGCGCGGTGCACCACGCGAGGCCGGCCGCGAGCAGCACGTTGTTCGACCGGATCCGTGCGACCGGCTCCGCGACGGTGGCGAGGCCTACGGCGGGCAGCCCGATCCGCTCAGACATGCGCGCGGCCGCGCGTCAGCGGCGGCGAGGGATGGCCTGCGTCCACCGAGGAGCGCAAGAGCGTGACGATCTGCTCGGGCGGCTGCGGGCGCGCGAACAGGAAGCCCTGCCCGACCTCGCATCCCAGCTCGTGCAGCTGGGCCCGCTGCTCCTCCTCCTCGATTCCCTCGGCCACGACGATCACGTTCAGGTAGCTGGCGAGGCTCAGCACCGCGGTGACGACAGCACGGTCCGAGGAGCTGTGTCCGAATCCGGCGATGAACGAGCGGTCGATCTTGATCACGTCGATCGACGGCAGTTCGCGGATGCGGCTAAGCGAGGAGAATCCGACGCCGAAGTCGTCGAGCGCGACGACCACGCCGAGCAGTTTGATCGCCTCGAGATTGCTCAGCGCGATGTCCGTGTCCTGCACGAGCGCGCTCTCGGTGATCTCGAGGCAGAGCCGGGCCGGCGGCAGGCCGGCAGCGTCGAGCGCCTGAACGACTGCCTGCGGCAGGCCCGGGTCGGAGAGCTGACGGCCCGAGACGTTGACCGCGACCCTGAACGTGCCATCGACGAGGCCCTGCTCGCGCCACGACGCCAGCTGGCGGCAGGCCTCGTTCAGGACCCAGTTGCCCATGTCGACGATCAGACCGCTCTCCTCGGCGACCGGGATGAAGTCGCCCGGTGGAATCAGGCCACCGTCGGGATGCTCCCAGCGCACGAGCGCCTCGACGGCCACGAGCCGGCCCGTCGCGAGCTCGATCTCCGGCTGGTAATGCAGGCGCAGCTGCCCTTCGCCGATCGCCTGGCGCAGCCCGTGCTCTGTGGCCAGCCGGTCGACCGAGCCAGGTCGTGAGGCGGCGTCGAACGCGTGGTAGCGGGCGCCTCCGAGCTGCTTGGCGGTGTACAGCGCAACGTCGGCGTCACGCAGAAGGACGTCGGGAGAGACCTCCGCCACGTCGGTGACACGGATGCCGACGCTTGCGCTGAGCTGGAATTCGCGCCCGTCATGCCTGAAGGGCTCGGCCAGCGCGTCGAGGACGCGCTGCGCCACGCGCGCCGCTTCCTCGCCATCCGCGTTCTCGCAGACGATCGTGAACTCGTCACCACCGATGCGGGCCACCGTGTCGCCCGCCCGCACGGACTCCCGCAGCCGCGCTGCCGCCTCGAACAGGACGCCGTCACCTGCGGCGTGGCCCATCGCGTCGTTGACGAGCTTGAACCGATCGACGTCGACGAACAGGACTGCGAGCTGATGGCGCGGCTGGCGCTTGAGCCGCACGAGGGCCTGGCTGAGCCGGTCCTGGAACAGCGCGCGGTTGGGCATGCCCGTCAGCGGATCGTGCAGCGCGCGGTGCGCGAGCTCTTCCTCGATCCTTTTGCGATCGGTGATGTCGTTGGTCTGGGAGATGAAGTACTCGACGGCTCCGTGCTCGTCGCGGACGGCCTTCACGCCGAGCTGCACCCATACGGGTGTGCCGTCGCGATGCTGGTAGCGCTTCTCCGTCTCGTAGAGCTCGCGCGTGCCGTCCAGCAGGCCCCGCAGGTGCTCGGCGTCGCGGTCCCGATCGTCGGGATGCGTGATGTCGCGGAACCCGCGCTGCAGCAATTCCGCCTCGCTGTAGCCGACCATCTCGCAGAGCGCGCGATTGACCCGGAGGAACATCCCGTTCGGATTGACGATCGACATCCCGGAGATGCCGCTCTGGAACGAGATGCGGAAACGCTCGGCCGTCTCGCGGGCGAGGTGATCGGCCTCCATCAGGCGCCCGCGGGTGTCCTCGTTCAGACCCCACGTCGCCACTCCCGCCGCGGCCGCCGCGAGCACGAACGCGCCGTGAATCGCGGCCCATCCCCATGGGCTTCCGCCATGGCTGTAGACGTCGTGCGGCGCGATCACCCCCAGGAGTCCGTGCTCCACGATCACGTAGGCCACGGCCAGCCCGAACGGCAGCCAGTCCTCGTAGAGCGCGAGCAACGCGATCATCACGAAGAAGTGGAAGTGGGCCTCGATCTGACCGTGCCAGCCGTAGACCAGAACCGCCGACGCCGTCAGCAGTCCGAGCCCGACGGCCACCGACCGCGCACGGCGTCCGGCGTCTCGGAGCATCCCCGCGATCGCGGCGGCTGCGACCGGCAGCACCGGCGCAATCGATCCCCACAGACCGAAGCCCTGGCAGTACAGGAACACCGGCAGCCCGGCGACGTGCGCCCACAGGATCCACAGCATTGCCCGGTGCCGGCCCGCCCACTCGTCATCCGGCAGGGTCTGGCCCCGCGGCAGCCAGCGCACGACGGCGGCATACAGGGTCCTCGCCCGCCTGCCGAATGCCGGGGCGATCAATCCCCCGTGTGCGGCGTGATCTTTACCCAGCAGTGCGGTGGATCGAGAGCCGGCCATCCGGTCCGAGAAGAATCGAGGTGGCGCAGTGACATTTGCGGTCGCTGCCCGACTCGGCCCAGATCGGCATGCGGTGGCCTCTTCAGCAGCGAATCGCCCTGGAAACGGACGATTGCACAGCTTCGTGCGCGAAAGCCGTCAATTGCTCGGAAGGGCAGAAGTGATCAGTTTTCGAGAAGCGCCCGCAACGCCACAGGATTACCGTCACCCCATGTGCATCAGCGGTTACATGACCTTCCTGGTGAGCCACGGGCTCGAGCTGCCGGTTACCGAGGATCGCGACACGCTCGGCCAGGGCGTCACCCGCGACGCGATGCAGGAGATCACCTCCGGAGCGCTCGCCGAGAGCACGCCGCAAGACAGGTCCAACCCCACGACGATCGAGGAGGTGCTGTGCAGTGGCTGAGAGCCAGACAGCCAAGCGGAACCCCCGTCAGGCCGCCAAGCGGACGGCCGGCAAGAAGGCATTCACGCAGGAGGAACGGGCCGCGATGAGGGAGCGGGCCAGAGAGGCCAAGGCGGGTCAGTCGCGCGCGGACGGGGAGCGCGCGCTGCTGGCGAAGATCGCCGAGATGGGAGAAGCGGATCGGGCGATGGCCGAGCGGGTACATGCGCTCGTCACGGCGGCCGCGCCCGACCTCGTCCCGCGAACCTGGTACGGGATGCCGGCTTACGCCGACGCCGGCGACGTCGTCTGCTTCTTTCAGGACGCCGGGAAATTCAAGACGAGATACGCGACGTTCGGTTTCAGCGACAAGGCCAACCTCGATAACGGCGGCTTCTGGCCGATCGCCTACGCGCTCTCTGAGCTGACTCCCGATGTCGAGAAGAAGCTGGCGGCGCTCGTGAAGCGGGCCGTTCGCTCGCGCTGATCGGGCTGCCCTACTCGGGCGGTTTGCCGAGGCCCGCCAGAACGGGCTCGAGCTGGCGGTGGGCGATGATCGCGGGCAACGCCGCGAGCACGAAGTTGAACAGGCGATAGGCCACCACCGCGCAGAGCGCCGGCGCGAGCGGCTGCCGGACCCAGTAGAGCGCGTAGGTCATCAGCACCTCGGTCAGTCCCGCGCCCCCGAGCGGCAGCGACCTTCGCGTCGCCGCATAGCCGGTCGCGTACGCGAGGATCACCTTGCCCGCACCGGGATCCAGTCCGAACGTGCGCAGCCCGCCGTAGAAGGCGGCGATGTCGGCGGCCCAGTACAGGGCGGTCCCGATCCATGCTGCGGCGTGGCTGCGCGGGCTGCGCAGAAGCGAACGGAGCAGGCCCATCGCCTCCACGGCCTGAGCAGCCCATGTGCGAATCCTGCCCTCGCCGCGCAGCCACCGCTGGACGCGCAGCGAGGCGCTTGCACGAAGGCCGAGTGCAAAGCCCACCGGCACCGAGATCGCCCACGGCCACAGCAGAGACGGCAGGATGTTGGCGTCCTGGACCAGGAACACGATCGACACCACGCACGTCGTGGGTGCGAGCACGGCCCACTCGAGCACGCCGAGCGCGAGCACGCGGACGCGAGCGCTGCGCTCGTCCTCGTGCAACGCTTGGAGCGCCTGGCGGTCGATGCCGAAGCCGCCGGCGATCGAGAACGGCCCGAAGCCGGCCACCACGATGCGAGCCACGAGCGGCAGCGCGAGCGGAGCGTGTCCGTGCGCGCCGGCGATCGATCGATAAGCGAGCATGTACGCCGGGTACGCGAGCAGCTCCGCGCCGGCGATCAGGGCGATCCAGCCGGGGTCGAACCGTTCGAACGCGCGACCCACCGCGTCGGCCTTGGTCACCTTCGCGATGATCAGCACCGCGAGCGTGGCGATCAGCGTGGCCAGCACCGAGAGCTCGATCGGCCGCTTGCGAAGCTGCTGGACCACCGAGCCTGACGATACTCGGGGCCTGGATCGCGTAGGTTGCGCCGGTACCCGAGCTTGGAGGTCATCGGCGATGCCGCGCACGCATTATCTGCCGGACGAGCGAGTCCACTACAAGTGGGATGTCGGCAACGACCCGGTGCTCGAGGTGGAGTCGGGCGACACGGTCCTCGTCTGGACGCGGGACGTCAGCGACAACCAGCTCGGCCCGAGCTCGGAGCCGAGCGCTCTCGCCGGACTGGATTGGGAGCGCCTGTATCCGCTCAACGGGCCGATCGCGGTCGCCGGCGCTCAGCCCGGCGACACGCTGGCGGTGGAGATCGTCGACATCCACACGCAGGGGTGGGGGTGGACCGCCATCCTGCCCGGGCTGGGTCTCCTGCCGGACGACTTCCCCGATCCTTATCTGCGCGTCTTCGACCTCTCACGTGGCGATGTCGCCTACCTGCGGGAGGACATCGCGATCCCACTCGAGCCCTTCTTCGGGACGATGGGCGTCTGTCCCGCCGGCGCGAGCGCGCAGCCGGTCATGCCGCCCGGGATCTTCGGCGGCAACATGGACACTCGCCAGTTGGTCCGAGGCTCCACGCTCTATGTGCCGGTACAGGTGGAGCGCGCTCTGTTCTCGTGCGGCGACGCCCACGGGGCGCAGGGTGACGGCGAGGTGTGCGTGACCGGGATCGAGGCGCCGATGTTCGCGGCCCTCCGTTTCACGCTGGAGGAGGGCCGGTCCATACCGGCGCCTCAGTACCGCACCCCCGCGCCGCTGACGCGCCGGGTCGACTCCGCTCCGTTCTACGGGACCACCGGCGTGGGCGAAGACTTATACGTCGCCGCTCAGGATGCGGTGCGTGCGATGGTGGACCACATCGCTACCACGTACGACCTCAGCCCCGAGGACGCCTACCTTCTCTGCAGCCTCGTCGTCGACCTCAAGATCTCCGAGATCGTCGACGCGGGCCAGTACATCGTCAGCGCGCTGCTGCCCGAGGCGGTGTTCACCCGATCGTGACCGGCGCGTCGTCTTTCGAAATCGCCTTCCGCGCAGCGGCAGGCTCGTGACCTGACCTGAGGAGGCGCGCGGTGACGGAGTTCCAGGTTCCCACGGATCTGACACACAACCGAGGGTTGATCAGCGATCCGGCAGCCTTCGCCAAGGACGCCGGTGCCGCGTCGTGGCTGTACCTGTGCGGCGAAGAGTTTGCGGAAACGGAGGGTGGGATGTCGTTCGCGGACGTCCAGTCCGCCGTCCAGGAGTCGGCCAACCTGATCGCCGACCCGCCCCGACCATTCGACATGGACGTCGCACGGCGCGGGGTGGCTGCTCTGGACGAGCTGCCGCGGCCGACGCTTGTCACGTGTCGTACCGGACCTCGGTCCTCGGCCCTGATCTATCTCTATGCGGGGCTGCGATCGCGCGCTTCGGCTGAGGAGGTGCTGGCGCGCGCGGAGATCGACGGCGCTCCGTTCACGCAGGCCCAGCCCCTGAAGGCGTGGGTCGCCCAAGGGCTCGACGAGTTGTCCTGATCGCGGAGGGGCCGCGCTTCGCGCTAGTCGGCTTCAGGACCCGAACCACCGCTGACGCCGTACGGCGCCGAACTCATCCTTCTCGGCGGCGTACTCCCGCGAGGGATCGTGACGCGCAGCGGCCGGGGACTCGCCACGAAGGAAGCTGACTTCGACCTTGCTGACGAGCCCGCCGCCGAACTCGGCGTAGCAGACGCCTGATCCCTCATATGGCGCCGGCGCGTCTCCGCCCGTGATCGCGGCCGCGATGTCGTCGGCCACGACGCGCGCGGCGGATTCGGCGAAGATCCCGGCCTTGGGAACGGTTCTGGGGCCCGTGCAGACGTCACCGAGCGCGTACACGCCGGGGAACCGGGTCCTGAGGTTGGTCTGGTCCACGGGAACCCAGCCGTTGACCGCTAGGCCCGAGGCGTGGAGCGGATCGGGCGCGCGGTGGACCGGGATACCGATGAACAGGTCGTAGGGCAGGGTTTCGCCCGTGGCCACATGCGCCACGCGCTCGCCCGGGTCGAGGCTGCTCACCAGATGCTGGGGAAGCTCCTCGATCCCGCGCGCAGCCAACGCGTCGCGGAACATCTGCGAGACGTCGCTGGTCACCGGGACCGGGCGCGCCATCGGGAACGTCGTGGTCATTTGCACGGCGTCGCGGATGCCTCGTTGCGTGAAGTGCTCGTGCAGGAGAAACGACCCCTCGAACGGCGCCGGCGGACACTTGAACGGCTGGCCGAGGACCGAGACAAGAACGCGCCCGCCGCTGAACTCGCCGAGCACATCGCGCAGGCGCTCCGCACCAGTCAGCGAGTAGTACTCGTGACCGCCCTCCGCAAAGCCCGGCGTGGCCGCCAAGTCGTAGTCCGCGCCCATCGCCACGACCAGGAAGTCGGCGTCGTGAGTGCCGACGTCGGTGGCCACCCGGCGCGCGACGGGATCGATCCCGACGACGGTCTCCTGGGCGAACGTGACACCGTCCTTGGCGATCTCCCCATATGGCAGGAGCGCCTCCTGGGCCGACTGGCGGCCGAGCATCACCTCGAGCTTGGAGAAGCCGAAATAGTACGAGTCGTTGCGGTCGAGCAACGTGACGTTGACAGCGTCGGAGACGGTCTCCGACAAGCGTGTGGCCAGTTCGAGCCCCGCGAAGCCTGCGCCCAGGATGAGAACCTCTCGCCTCACGGCCCGATCCTACTCTGCGCTTGATTGCATGGCTGCGTGGGCGTGCGGAGCGTGCCCGGGCGGCCGCGATCGGGCCTTGCGCGCTTTCCACACCTTTTCGCAGAGCCCACTTCTGCGACCCTGATCGGACGGCCTCCCGCTGTACCCTCCGGGCTGTGCCGGATGAGTTCTTCGAGCGACCGCGGCCCGTCGAGGATCCAGGGCCGCCGCCGCCCTCGCCGCCGTGGACGGGTCCACCGTATGGCGTGCTTCCCGGGGCGGCGCCGCTGGAGCTGGTGCTCGCCGCCAACGCTCGCGCAGCGGTCTCCGTAGGGCGTTGCTCGGCGTATGCCACCGGGTTTGAGCTGGAGGTACGCGTGCTCGTCGCACCTGGGGCGGGTGAGCTCGACCCGTCGCTCAACGGCATCTATCACCGCGGGCGCGGCGACAACTTTGCGGAGATGTTGAAATTCGGGATCGAGTTCTCCGACGGGCGCAGAGCGACCAACGTCGGCGGGCGCGGGTATGGCGGCGACGAGCCGGAGGGGCCGGTGCTCTGGAGCATGGGCGGGGGAGGGGGCGGCGGCCGCTGGCACCAGGACTTCTGGGTGTGGCCGTTGCCGCCCGCCGGTCCTCTCGCCTTCGTGTGTGAATGGCCCGCCGCCGGGATCGCGCTGACGCGCACCGAGGTAGACGCCCAGGTGCTGCTGGACGCTGCGGCACGAGCCCGTGAGCTGTTCCCGGATCGGGCATCGTCTGACCACCCCGGGAGCACGTGGTCCTCGACCACTTTCGCCTCCGGGCGATCCTCGTCGCGAGACCCGCACAAAGTCGCAGCGCTCGCGCCGCCCGCAGGCTCCGGTTCGATGCTCTCCGACCGCTTCCGAGCTGCGGTCGAGGCCGGCGAGATCCTCGGCGCGTCTGAGCAGTTTCGCGACGATGCCGTATTCCGCAGCCCGGTCGTCTTCCGGCCGTATGCGGGACGTGAGACGGTCCTCCAGGTTCTTGGGGCTGCGGAGCGGGTGCTGACCGGAAGTGGCCGCTTCCGCTACGTCCACCAGCTCGAGGACAGCGGGGCGCGGGTGGCCATCCTGGAGTTCGCCACCGAGGTGGATGGGCGGCAGGTCGAGGGCATCGACAAGCTCACGTTCGGCGAGGATGGACGCATCGCCGAGCTCACGGTGATGCTCCGCCCCACGTCGGCGCTGCGGATAGTCGCGGCGCGGATGGCAGAGGAGTTCGCGCGCCTCGGGCTCGAGCCTCCAACCTGAACGGTGGTCATCCGGTTCAGGGGCTGATGCGGTATTGAAGGTAGACGACGCCGCTCTTGAAGCGACGCTCGTTCAGGAGCTCGAGCTCTGCGCGCACGCTGTCGGGCAGGGCGCGCTTGCCGCCACCCACCACGACCGGGTTGAGGAACAGCTGGTACTCGTCGACGAGGCCTGCCGCGATTGCGTGGCCGGCTAGCTCGGACCCACCGATCGCGATGTCGGATCCCGAAGCCGATTTCAGCGCGCGGATCACATCGGGGCTGAAGTCACGGTCGATTCGCGTTCGCGAGCTCGACGCGGCATGGAGCGTCCGTGAGTAAACGATCTTCTCCGCCGCCCTCCAGATCTCGGCGTAGTCGCGAGACACCGCCGACGCTTCGCGTCCGCCCGCGGTCTCCCAGGAGACCATCGTCTCGTACATCCGGCGGCCGTAGAGGTAGGTGGCGACCGGCCGCTCGAGGTCATTGACGAACGCGTGCACCTCCTCATCGGGTGCCGCCCACTCGAACCTGCCGTCGGTGTCCTCGATGTAACCGTCGAGCGAGGTGATCGCCATATAGATCAGCTTCGTCATGTCAGCTCTAACGCTCTCAGGTGGGTATAGCCAGCGCCCGCGAGCGCCCGCCGTGCGGGCGCCGAAAGCGTGGGGAAGCCGGAATCGTTCTCGTGGTGCAAATCGTTTCCTCCCAGTCGATTGTCGTCATGCGGGGCCGGGCCGCATACCTAGTAGACCGCGGTCCGCGGCGAAACTCATCGACGGCGCGCCGGTGAGTGATGACGCACACCCCCGAGCCCTGGCCAGCGGGCTTGACAGCTTCCACCAGGGGTGGGATTATCGCTTTCACTAGTGCTATAGGATAATGTTGATGATCGAATTTCACCTTGATCCCAGCTCGGGCGTGCCGGCGTATCTGCAGATCGTTCAGCAGGTGCGCCAGGCGATCAGCCTCGGTGTATTGCGCCCGGGCGATCAGCTGCCGACGATCAAGGAGGTGGTCGCGAGCCTCGCGATCAATCCGAACACCGTGATGAAGGCCTATCGCGAGTTGGACCTGGCGGGCGTGGTCGATGGGCGCCGGGGGCAGGGCACGTTCGTCGCCCAGACCGTCGAAGGATCCTCGGAGCGGGACTATGGACCGCTTCGTGCCGACCTGGTCGAGTGGCTGGCGCGCGCTCGAGCGGCCGGGCTGGATGATGATGCGATCCGGGCGCTCGTGGCCTCGACGCTGCACTCGCAGCTCACGGTGAGGGCAGTGGCGTGAATCCTGGGCCGGCGCTGAGCTGTGATGGGGTCGGTAAGCGCTACGGCGCCACATGGGCGCTGCGAGATTGCACGCTGCGGATCCCAGCCGGCTCGGTGACAGCGTTGGTCGGGCCCAACGGGGCGGGCAAAACCACGCTGCTACAGCTGGCGGTCGGGATGAGCGCGCCCACCGCGGGCGAGATCCAGACACTTGGCTGGTCGCCCCGTCGGGATCCGCTGATGGTGCTGCCGCGGGTCGGCTTCGTGGCCCAGGATCATCCCCTGTATCGCGGGTTCACGCTCGCGGAGTTGCTCAAGTTCGGCCGAAAGATGAACAGTCGCTGGGACGATGATCTGGCGCGCGGACGGCTCGAGGGGCTCGGCCTGCAGCTCTCACAGCGGGTGGGGAAGCTGTCGGGCGGCCAGCAGGCGCAGGTCGCGTTGACGTTGGCGTTGGCTAAACGTCCCGAGCTTTTGCTGCTGGACGAGCCGGCGGCGTCCCTCGATCCGCTCGCGCGCAGGGACTTCCTGTCGGCGCTGATGGAGGCTGTTGCCGAGGAGGGCGTGACGGTGGTGCTCTCCTCGCACATCCTGGCCGAGCTCGAGCGGGTGTGTGACCACCTCGTGATTCTCTCCCGCGCGCGCGTGGTGCTGGCCGGGAGCACCGACGAGATCGTGAGCTCGCATCGGCTGCTGACCGGCGCACGCCGTGAGCTCGACGAGCTCGAGCGTCTGCACTCCGTCGTGCAGTCCAATAGCACCGAGCGCCAGACGACCGTGCTGGTCCGCGCGAACGGCCACGTGTACGACTCACACTGGCGCGTCTCGAGCGTGGGCCTGGAGCAGATTGTCCTCGCGTACCTCGCGCTTGACCGAATCGCCGAGGCCGAGCCCCGGGCGGTGGCTGCATGACCTGGGTGATGTGGCGACAGGGGCGCTCGGAGAGCACGCTGCTTGGCGGGTTGCTGGTGGCGCTTGCCGCGCTGATGTTGCTGACAGGTGCGCACATGCACTCGGTGTTCAACGCGATGGGGCTCTCGCCGTGTACCACCGATGCCCAGAGCCTCCCGACGAGCTGCGCGCTGCAGGCCCAGAGCTTTCTCCAGCGCTTCGACGGGCTCAATCAGCTCGGTCCCTGGCTTGGGTTGGTACCAGGGCTGATCGGCGTCCTATTGGCCACGCCGCTCGTGCTCGAGCTCGACCAGGGGACCTACCGGCTGGCCTGGACGCAGAGCATCACGCCGCGTCGGTGGCTCACGACACGCGTCGGGCTGATGCTGCTCGGCGTGGTCCTCACCGGGCTGGTCATGATCGTCCTTGCCACCTATTGGCGGGACCCGCTCGACTCGCTCGGCGGCCACGTCGGCCCCAACGAGTTTGACCTCGAGGGCGTCGTACCGATCGCCTACACGCTGTTCGCGGCGAGCGCCGTGCTCGCGATCGGGACCGTCACGCGTCGGACCGGACTGGCCGTGGCGGGCGGCTTCGGCCTCTGGCTCCTGGTCAGGCTGCTGCTCCGCAGCGCCCGCGAGCACCTCATTCCGCCGCTGCATTCCCTCACGCGTCCGCCGCTCGGTCCCCCCGGGATCCGCCACGCCTGGGTGATCAGCCAGGGATACACCGGCCCGCGCGGATCAACCGCCGCCTACGTGGTCCTCCGCAGCTGCATCAATCCCGACGGCGAACTCGACAGCCACTGCCTCGCGGGCCACCATATCTTCAGCAGCTGGATCTACGAGCCCGCAAGCCGATTCTGGCCCCTGCAGGCGGCCGAGGCCGGCATCTTCCTCGCCCTCTCGGTTGCGTGCCTAGGGCTATCGGTCTGGTGGATCAGACACCGAACCGCCTAGATCATCGGAGACTCGACGGCAGCGATCATGCTTGTTGTCTGGATCAGCGGGACGCAGCATCAAGCATCCGCATCGATCACCCGCGCGTCAGTGAGGTGCCGATGCAGGGGGGCGATTATCCGGCGCAAAGTCGTCGTGGTGTCGCGCCTTGCCGGTCGGCTTCCGTCGTGCTCCGTACCGTGACGATGTCGTGCCGCAGCTTCCAAGAGCTCTTGCTGACGAGCGCGCGCCAGTTCAGCGCTTAGGGGAACGAACATGCTGATCACCTCATGATGTAGTGCGCTAGCGAAAATAGACCCTTACACCTTGATAGCACCATTGAAGCGTCATGTAAAGGTCTATCGAGAAAAGACCATGTTGTATGATGGCGTTGTGAGCACGCCTGTCACGGACGCCCCGCCCCGGCTTGACGACGACACGCCGGTCGAGCTGCGAGGGCTGATCAACTTCCTCAACTCACGGGCCAGCGCCCGCCGGCCCGAGCGTTTCGACACGCCTCACAACGCGGCCGCGTTCCTTGCCCACTGCGAGCTCGGCTACGACAGCCAGGCCCTCACAGCGACGGATACGACCCGTCTGCGGCGCCTGCGCGACGCCGTCATGAGCGCCCTTACAGACGCGAGCGACACCCACGCCTGGGACGCCATCAACAGGCTCAGCGCTACCGTGCCTCTTCGTCTGCAAACTGCGGCCGGACCGGCCGTCAGTCTGCAAGCGACGCGCGCTAACCCAGCCGACGCTGTAATCGCGCGCGTCCTCGACCAGCTCGTCACCGCAATCGCGACCGGCCGCTGGGCTCGGCTGGGGGCATGCGCACGATGTCGGCGCGTGTTCTACGACAACACCCGCAGCCACACTCGCCGCTGGTGCTCATACGCCACCTGCGGAAATCGCGCCAACGTCTCCGCATACCGCCGCCGCACCCTAGCGGCGGAGTGAGGTGCGGAGACGCTCGGCCACGATGCGCCGCACCCCGGGACCGAGAGAATCGCCGGTGAGCAGCTCGAGCATGCGCAGCAGTTGCAGCGAGTGGATGCGCGAGGAGAGCTCGGGCTCGTGCGCGTCGATCCCTGCGCCGTCCAGGAACTCCCGCCAGCCCGCCTCGCACACGGCTGGCGGGGAGAAGCTCACCGACCACTCCCACCAGGCCACGTCGAACAGCGGGTCGGCGAGCCTGACGGATTCAAAATCAACCAGACCCGTGAGCGATCTGCCGTCGCTGAGGACGTTGACGGGTGAGAAAGTCGCCACGCGCGAGTACCACCGGGCGACCCCGGAACAGCTCTGGGATCCGCGTAAGCTCGCCGGTCAGGGCGGCACGCGCGGAATCGTCCAGCGGAACGCGGCGAGCATCTGACCCATCGCGCGGGCGAGTGCGGGAAACGAAGGTCCTTGGAGACCACCCTCGACTTCGGGAATGGGAACGCCCGGCAGGGCATCGAAAATGATCCACGGCGGGTCAGCATCGAGATCGAATGCACGCGCCTTCGAGATGGCGATACCAGCCGCGGCGGCCGAGTCCCGTAGCGCGCTTATCACCTGCAACCGATACTCGGCATCCTCACGCTGGCGATATCGCTGCAGCACGATCCGATCTCCGCCGGCCAGGGTGATCAATGTCGGTCCGGTTCTGGAATCCCCAGGCGGCGGTGGTCGCCTCGGCGACCGCCTCGCCCAGCACCCGCTCAAGCCATCGTCTGTCCGACTCGGCGCTTGCCATCACGGGTCGCTTAGCAGGAGCACGGCGCGCGTCGCGCTCTGAACGAGACCGCGTTCACCCGAGGCTGCGGATCGGGTCGCGTCCGTCCCAACCGCGGGCACCGTCCGCCACGGTGCCGAAGAAGGCATCGAGGCCTGGTCCCGCGGTGATGACCTCGATGCAGTAGCCGAATGCCTCGGTGGCGTCGTGCCAGAAGAACTCGACCGCGCCGAGGCGGGCGTGCATGCAAAGCCTGAAGCCGAGGCCTTCGAGCCGCGCGCTCTCCGCCGCGGGATGGTTGGCCGTGACCCCGACGTGATTGACCGCGTTGCGGCCGCCGGCCGTGAACGGATCGACCAGCTCCGCCGGGCGCAGGTCATGCGTCTGCTGCAGCTCGACCGGAACCGCTCCCCACTGGCCGAACGCGGCGCTGTGGTCCCACGCCAACGGCGTTCCGCCGGACGTGGACTCGTCGTAAGCGACGTGCTCGTTCACGTAGAACGGCCCGGCCCCGTAAGCCGTCACCCACGTGTCGATCGCGGCCGGCAGGTCCGGTACGTTGAATCCGATGTGGTGAATTCCGGCGCTATTGACTACCACTCTTCGACCTCCACGTCTTGTTGATAATGACATCACCGTGCTGATGCTGAACCGGTCGAAGTTGATCAGCTCAGCCCCTGATTGGCGCGGCGTCGCGTCGATCGCGTCGAAATGGAGTAGTCTTGCTGTGAGCGGTTTCTGGGCGCAGTCATTGACGGGCCGGGGACTGCGCTTGCGGCGCGGGACTCTGCAGTGGTCGCAACCTTGGCCAATCTGCTCTGGCCCGTGGCGGTGATGGTTCTTGGGGTGTAGGGGTTTGAAATCGTCTTCGCATCCGAGCCGGTCGCGCACGCTTGCCAGCGAGCAGCCGTTGCCGTGCTTGGGGAGGAAGGTGAGTCGGTTTTGACGCGACCGCCTCATCCTCGGCGGACTCCGCAGCAAGTGTGGAAAGTGCTCGCGCTTGCAGCCGTAGGCGTTATTGTGGTGTTCGCGCTCACCAGCACGGGCGCGCGGGCGACCGGCGGCGGCAAGATCTCCTCTGTCTGCTCCAACGAAACCGTGGCGGTCTCCGGGAAGCGGGTTACCCTGCGCTTCGTCCTTCACGGCGTTTCGTGTGACACAGGGCATCGCCTGATCCAAACCTATTTCCACGACATAGCCGCTAAGACGTGTCGAGGACGCGGAACCACCTGCATCTTCGAATATCCGGGCGGCTGGGACTGCTCCTCGCCACCCCCATCTTTCCCTATTTCGGCGTCGCACCGCTTCGCTGTGTGCCAAATAGGAGGCCGACCGACGGCCAGCGTCACGGTATACCGGGCCACCCGGGGCGGTCAGCAGAGCACGACACCAAAGTGCGCGTCCCGACAGCTCCTGATCTCGCTGGGGCCGGAGAGTGCCGCGAGCGGGCGCTTGGCCTTACCGATTCGTTTCCACGACATAGGGGCCAGGTGCAGTCTGCGCGGCTATCCTCGCGTCGATGGCCTGTCGACAAGCGGCCGAGTCGTCGTCAGCGCCAAGCCCGCTCTCACTGGGTATTTCGGCTCCTGGAGGATCGCGACGATTACGCTCAAGAATGGGCAGACTGCTTCAGCATTGCTGGAAGGCGTCGACGCGGCCTTTTTCGCCCCTCCACCTCCCTCCTCTCGCAGGCTTCGCGTCACTCCGCCAAATGCCTCACATAGCGTCCGGTTGCGCGCGCCCTACCCGTTGGCCCACCTGACCATTCATCCCGTTGTCGCGAGTCAGAGCGGCACCGGCAGGTAGATCGCCCGAGCTGTTATTTCTCACGCGGAACTGATGTGGTGACGGCTTACCGGAGGTTCGTCAACTTCGTCGGTCGCGCCGAATCGATCGGCGGGACAGTCCGTTCGACCGCTCCCGCCGGCCCGTTGCGCGCCCCCCAATCAGGCCCGAATAGGCCATAGACAGCACTGCGCCCGGGGCGTACCGTCAGCACAAACTATTGCTCCGGGCTAAGGCTGTTTCGTCGAAGAAACCGAAATGGCTGTCAAGGCCGGGTGAAACTTCACCCGGCGCCGACAAATGGCCAAGCCTGGGACCAGCTTAGTCGGGGGCTTGCAGGAAGGAGCGCTGATGAGCGCCCTCTCCGTGATCGTCAGCCCCAACCCGGGCGATCAGCTGGCTGCTCGTGGAACGAAGCGGTCGCGACGCCTCTGTGACCGGTAAAGCCTCTCCTGTGTCAAGGGTTGGTCGCAATTTGCGTTATCTGGCGCATGGGATGAAGGATGGGGCGACGCCGATGATCGTGTTGATGGGCCTTCTGGATGGTGGCTGCGGCGGAATTGCTGGTGGCGGACATGGGGTGATGTGGAGGGTTGGGCGCTATGACCGGCGTGTCCTGCCAATCGAGTTCCGAGTGCTTCACGGCCGCGACCGCTTACAGCGGAAACCAGGCACCCACCAGCTGGAGCACGCCCTTGATAGCTGGCTGGAATGGCAGACACTTACGGCCGACGGTTTCGAAATGCGCGGGAAGCGTGCCTAACGAGGGCGACCGCTTTTGCGTTCTGACGTTCCGAACGCTCACGATCGCCTCGGCGATATCACCATCACCTTGGACACAGCACACCTCGTTCACGAACGGCACAGATGCGGACTGAGGGTTGCATTTTGCCTCTCGACGGCGTGGATCCGGCGAATGCCATAGCGGCCCAGCGGCGGGGCGGATGTCCGGAACTTGTTTGTGATGGTCGGGCGGGTGCGCTACGCTGAAAGCGTCAGATAGCGATGGCAACCAGAGGGCGAGACCTTCTTCTGAATGTCCCCTTCCCGCGAGAGCAGCCTGATCTTCTGATGGCCGAGAGTCCACCTAAGGGTGGGCTTTCCGCGTTAAGCGGGCGGCCGCGAGGGCGCGCATCCGCGATCAGGGCAGGATGTCGTTTAGCGTTGCCGTGAACCGGTCGCTCGACTCCTCGAGTTCGCCTTCGATGTGCAGGCGCGCCGGTCCGGTCTCGGTCCACAGATCGAGGAAGTAGGCCCAGCCCGGCTGGTCCGGTTCCTCGGACTTGGTGATCGCCTCGACCGCGTAGATCTCGCGCGGTGGCAGAACCAGCGCCTCCGGGCAGTCCTCCTCCACGCGACGGCGCAGGTCCTCAACTCTGAGTCGATCGCCAGACAGGTCTCGGAGCTCGTCGTACTCGCCGTCCACGACGAGGCCCACGACGTCCTCAAGCGCCCGGTACATCGGCTCGGGCATCAGCTCAAGCGGTTCGACTGTCTCTCCCCGTCCCCCCAACTCGTACCCCGGCGTCCCGTCGAGGCGGCTGTAGAAATAGTCCTCGCATGCCGCGCGCGCTTGGCGGCCGATGCCCTTGGGCAACCCCGCGGCGCCGAGCCCAAAGACCGCCGCGGCGATCGCTTCCTCAAGCGTTCCGTGCCGGCGGGTCAGCTGCGCGCTGACCGCGCGACCGTGTTCGGTATCGCGCGCCATCGAAGAGCCGTCCAACAGGATCGAGGGGGCGTCGTGGCGGCTGTACCCCGGCAAGGCTCGCACCGCAGAGTGAAGGACGATGAGATGGTCGCCCATTACACCCCCCTGAGGGATCGGTCGACCGACGTCATCGGCCAGCTCGCCGAGCGCATGGTAGTAGCGCTGCCACGACCGAGCATCCTACGAGCAAACACCGCCCGGTCCATGTTGACAGCGCTGGAGCAGGCCTTCGTCAGACGGCGTCGGACAAAGCGACATTCGCCGAAGCGGCCGCTGCCAACCTCCGGACGGACGCGCGAACCGGCCGGCTTCCCGCCCTGCAGCTCCCGCGACGAATGACAGCCGAAGCTGCCGGCGCCGCGCCACGCGACGCCGCCGGGTCGCCGCAGCGGCACCAGGACCGGTTCATCCCCCGCAGTCTCCCGCACGGGCATCAGCTGACGAGTCTTTTCGTCACAAGTGCCGGCGCGTCGCCGGCGATCCCTCCGGCGACCATCGGTGCTCGCTCGGTGTTCCTCGGCCAGGTCGCTCGTTGTGGAGGGGAACGCGTGAGGCAGCGAGCGAGCCGCGACCTCACGCCAAGGGTGGGGCGACCGGCTTGGCGTCAGCGGCCGAGCACGAGCTGTCTGCTGGCAGGGATCATCGGCTCGGGACGCTGATACACAGGCTGGATGATCTCGGTTGTCGATACCGCGGAGGTACCTGGAGGTGATCGCGAGATCGGCGTGGCCGAGCTGGCGTTGGATCACGATCGGCGAGATCTCTTCTCGCGACATTTCGATCGCGTGCGCGTGCCGGAGCTGATGCGGCGCGAATCGGCGCCGGACGCCGGCTGTCAGCGCACTCTGGTGCAGTTGCGCTCGAATTCCGGCTGGTGCGCACGGCCGACCTTGTGTCGGGCCTCGCAGGACGCAGAACAGTCGGCCGACCGGCAGGGTCCTGCGGAGCTCGAGCCACGGTTCGAGGTGCGACCAGGCCCAAGGAGGCCCTTGTTGTGGGGCGGCACGCCCTGATGAAAACTGGACGTGGTCGCTGGAGACCGGCGCCTGCCGGCGCGATCGAGGGGTATGGCTTGCATGACGTCCTCCTTTAGACGACTAGTGACCAACCGATCCTCGCGCCGCCACCGCTTCGGCCACAGCGAGCTGTGCCGGGCCTGAGGCGTGCTTGAGCACCGACGCATGACCGCGAGGTCTGACATCGTCGTCTGGGCATGAGCCCGACGGTCTTTCGCGACGGCCCCTTTCGGTTCTTCTTCTTTTGCGCGAGGAGGAGCCGCTCCACATCCATGTCCAGTCGCCCGACGGCGAGGCGAAGTTCTGGATCGAGCCCAACATCGAGCTCGCAGGTAACTACCAGCTGAGCGCCCAGGACTTGAGCCGCGTCCTACAGTTAGTAGTCGACCCGAACAGGAAATCAGGGATGCTTGGCGCCGCCACTTCGACCGCTGAAGTCATCAACATTTCCAAGCACGGCTTCTGGATGCTCATCGACGGCCGCGAGTTCTTCGTCTCGTTCGACGAGTTCCCGTGGTTCAAGCAGGCCACCGTTGAAGCGATTCTGCGGCTGGAGCGCCCCACACCAGGACATCTGCACTGGCCTGAGATCGATGTCGATCTCGCGCTTGACTCAATCGAGCACCCCGAGCGGTACCCGCTCACCTCCAGGCTCTGATTGGGCGTCCACCGCCCCACCAGCCGCACGAGCGCTCCCGCCACACGAGCGGCCGCGCCGACGCTGGCGGTCCGTGCCATCGACGCGTCGCCAACTCGACTCGTCAGCAGCGGCATTTCGCGCAATGAAAGGAGTCGTCCGCCGGCACGATGGCGGACGACTCTCGGCGCGGCGAAGCGCGGTCACCCGGCGGTTAAGTCCGGTGCGGATTCACTCAGCCGCGCCGTTTGCTGCGACGGGTCACGCGGATACTCGCCAGACCGCGAAGCAAGCCCAGCACGATCATCCCCAACGAGGAGAGCAACTTGCCGATCGACTTCATGACGAGTACCGCGGTTGGCGCACCTGACCCGTAGATACCCCCGCAGAGAGGTGTTGATCCCGCCGCCGGTCATCGGCTAGTCGCCAACGCGATCGCGCTGCGAAGCGCGGCTCGGGACGAAAGCGATCGTCAGCCGCAGACGTGCTTTCCGCGCACTGGGAGGCTGCTATCAGAAGCGGCCAAAAGTAGGGTGCTGCGGGAAAGGCGGGTCCATAGCTTCCGCATCGCCGTGGCGCGGCGGCTATCGGCGATGTCGATCCCCACGCTGCTGCTGCTCGTCGATTTCGTGTATCCCGCGACGGCCGGGCGACGCGCTCGGGTTCGGGAGAACGCGCAAGCCAGTGTCGCCCGGGCGGCCAGGCCGTTGGCTTGCGGAATGCCTACGCGAGCGATCGTCTCCTAAGCGCAGACTCGCATGCGCGGGGCCGCCGAGCACGAACGCGCAGAGCGTTGGCCGCACACGCCGCATGGTTGGCTCGCGGGTCATTAGATCCGGAACATCTTCTTGGCCGGAGTCGGGTCTGCTTCACCACCGCTACCGACAGCTTCGACCTCGAAGGTGTGCTTGCCCTTCCTCAGGTGCTTGTAGGTCTTCGGCGATCGGCACTTCGCCCACTTGCCGCGGTCGAGCTTGCACATGAACGACGCCGCGCCGGACGCGCCGAACTTGAACGTCGCGGTGCGCTCGTGCGTGTTGATGTGCGGGCTCTTGATCTTCGTGTTCGGTGCGCTGCCGCCGCCGCTTCCGCCGCCACGGCTGTTATTGGATGCAGGCGATAGCGTCGCGGCGCCCAGGAACGGCATCGAGCCGCCGGGTACGACCAGGTGCGGCGTTCCGCACGAGCTCGGGTTGGAGACGTCGGCCTCGTAGATGCCGTCCGTCTGCCCCCAAGCGATTGTGTTGCCGTCCCGCGAGAAGGTGAGGCTCGTCCGATTACCGCTGTACTTGCCCGGGTCGAGGGTGATCGTGCAGCCGACGACGTTCGTTCCCGCATAGGCGAGCGTTTCCAGGTGGATCCTGGCCTGGCTCGCGGTGCCGCCGTTATCCGGGGCATTATCGATGACCAACGCCAGCTCCTTGGCGTCGTGGGTGAACGAGGCCTCGAATGCCCAGCCGTCAGGGATCGCAGTATCACCGTTCCACACGACGTTGCCCGCAGGATTGCTTACGGGAAAGACTGCATAGTCGTGCCCGAAGTTGGTCGAAGAGTGCGTGAGGCCGATCGAGTTGCTCCAGCCGGACCCGCGAGCGCCGCTGGCATCGACCCACTGCGGATCGATGAAGTCGTCGAAAAAATCGCTCCAGCTGCTGTTGCCCGCCGGGCTCATGGGGCTCGTAAACGTCGCCACGCCGGACGCGGCACCGATGTAATCGAGGTAGTTGTAGGCGACCGTGGTGCCGTCGGGAGAGATGCGGAAGTGGTCGACGTAGGTCGGCGCTGTTGGGCCCGAGACGCTCCCGGGAGTCTGCACCGGAGAAGACAGCAGCGAGCGACCTTGCTGATTGAACAGGTACACATTCGAGCTGCCGGACGTCTCGATCGTGCCGTTCGTACCCTCCGCGCCGCCGGCGACCGCGATCTTGCCGTTATCGCTCTCCGAAGGCCACGCCCAGCTGCCCGACTGCGGAGTCACCGAGCGGGCCTGTGACCCGTCGGCATTTGCCACGTACACGTGGCCCCCCTTCACGTACACCAGCGAGTCGCCGCTCGCAGCGGGCACGAACGCCCCAAGCCCAACCAGACTGGCGCACAGCGCCGCCAGCCAGCCCGCGCCCATCTCGGTCAGTCTCACTTCAATCTCCCTGTTGGTCGATGTGTCTGAGTCTTCGGACCGGTTAGCTCCGGCGGCGTCGGCCGGAAGCTCTCAGCCGAACCGCCCCGCAATGTCGGCTTCCCGGGCTTAACTGGACGACGGTCCAGTAGCCGTGGATCATCCAGACGCCCGGCGTCCGGCGTGCTGCTCGGCCGGCACTGCTTACGCCGGGCGCGCGCCAGCCGGTGCCATCGGTGGCCCCAGGATCTCGACGCCGAAGTCCTGACCGACGCGAACGAGCAGGCCCACATCAATGGGGCTTGGGGGCGGCAGACCGAGGCTCTCAGCAGGCCTGCCGGAGGCGACGAAGTACTGCTCGAGGCCTCCAGGTGAGCAGATTGAGAGAATCCGCGCCGGCGAGTCTCCCTCTACGACGAAGGTGTGTGGGATATCGCGCGGGAGGAACGCGTATGACCCAGGGCCGGCGGTGAACGTCTGATCGCCGCAGCGCACCGTCAGGGTCCCTTCGAGGATCCAAAATGCCTCGTCCTCGCGGTGATGCACGTGGAGGGGAGGCCCGGAGCCCGCCGGTGCGAGCGACTCGACCAATCCGTAAGCACCGCCGGTGCTCTGCGCCGTGGCCTTGAGGGTCATCAGGTTGTTCGTGAACCAGATCGTCTCACCCTGCCCCGCGGGGACAGCTCGGCCCCGGCGGTCTGCGCTTAGTCGGTTCCGAGCATCAGTCTCCTGCGCGCCTGAGATCCCTGCGGTCGATCCTTGCATCGTGTCGTCCTCCGGCTGCTTCCGAGTTGTGAGACATGCTGTCCGTAATAGGATTTATGTCTCATTACGAGAATACGGTATCATGAACGTCGTGTCAATCCCCGGGGGCCAGCGAAGCGCGACCGGTCCGGACTCTGCGCCGCCGAAGACTCGAGATCGGCAAACGAGGCGAACCAAGCGCGCGCTGGTGGCAGCAGCCGACGAGATCTTTGCCGAGGGCGGCGTGCCGACCGTCGGCGACGTGGCCGAGCGGGCGGACGTCGCGCGCGCGACGGCCTACCGCTACTTCCCCACCCAGGAGGCGCTGCTCCTCGAAACGGCGTTCCTCGGCGACAGCGGCCCCCTACGGTCCCTGCCGGAGCTGATCAACGAGATACCGGACCCGTCCGAGCGTGTCGCCGAGGCCGTCAGACGCGGAGCAACATGGACGCTCGGCCGCGAGGCGCGCCTACGCACGATCCTCCGCATGTCGCTAGAGCATGCGAACATCGAGCGCCCCGCTCGACGCCGGCACTACATTGCGCAACTGCTCAAGGACGTCGAAGCCGAGATGTCCCACGAAGCATACGAACGGCTCACGGGCTCGCTCACGCTGCTCTTCGGGATCGATCCGATCGTCTCGCTCCGCGACAACAGCGACATCCCTGCAGCCCGGATCCCGGACCTGCTCGCGTGGATGGCCCACGAGCTTGTCCACTCTGCCTTAGATCACTCCCAGCCAGCCGCCCAAACCACGCAAACGACGCGGCACCGCTGACCTGTACGCGCTCGGTCGCTACAACCGCAGGCATCTGCGGGTCACGTATGAATGCGTTCGTTCTCCCGCAGCCCCACGAGCCGACCTCACCCCCTGCGCCGGCTGCTCCCCGCTCCCCGGCCGCTCACGCAAATGCTCCGGACGATCAGCTCCAGCTGGCGCACACGCGGACGGCGGTTACTCCAATCCGTGATTGCGGAAGTTGCGCCTCAACCGGGGAGCAGGGCTCTCGTCGCCCTAATGCACGGTCCTGCTGTTCGCCAATCTCGAGACTCGCGGCGCCAATGCAACCTAGGGCGAGCGGGCCGGCTCCGGCCATCCGATCGTCGCCAAGGGAGTCGTCTCGTTTGAGACAGCCCAGGGGCGAAAGCAGTTGTCGGCGAGATGCGCGGCTTCCCCGCAAGGCGGAGAAGTGTGGGCGTGCCGCCCGAGATGCTCGTCGTGCAAGCAGAGCAGGCTCCGTGGCGGCGCCGGCGGGTATGGGGATCAAAGCGGCGCAGACCTCTTTGCCGCCGAACCCGGTCATAACCTGGCTGGGCATGAGGAACCTTGCGCTTGGCGATGTCACGCCTGACGACATCCGGCAGATGCGGGCTGAGAACGAGACGCTCTTTGTCGAGTTCAAGTCGAGCCTCGACGGTGAGGGCTACAAAGTCGCCGAGGCCGTTGCGTCATTCGCGAACACGCTCGGCGGCTGGGTCCTGATCGGGCTCAATGATGACGGGACGCCGAGCAACTGGACGCCCCCGCCGAGCGTGACGGACCGCGTCCGGCAAATCCTCGACCTATGGCTCGATCCGCTCCCGGCATTCGCCGCCACGCTTCGGGAGCACGGGGGCGTTCTGATCGGGCTCATTCGCGTCTACGAGTCGACGGATACGCCGCACGTTCTGCGGAACGGAAAAGTCGTCGTCCGGTCGGTCGCGCAGGTCCGCAACCAGACCCAGGCCTACCGGCCTGGTGGCGTCGATACCCAGGTCGTCCTTCGGCAACTTGCAGACCGCGGGCGCCAGGCATTCCGAGGCGCTCAGCACAAGCTCGTTACGACCTTCCTCATCCAGACCGCAATCGGCATGACGGCGCCCGGCGGGTACACGAGCCTCATAAGCAACCACGTGGCGGTTCGCGGCGTTCCGCTGGTCGGGGATTCGCTTGGAGACCTTGCCGTATCCACGACGGGGCGCGAACTTCTCGATGCGGCGCTATGCGACCTCGCAGGGGTCGGCCCGGGCTCGCACACGACGCTACGGCCCGCGGCTTCCGGCCTTGTCTGCGAGATGCAGCCACCATCACATCTTGTCGACGGCGTTCTACCGATCCCGCGGACGGCTATCGCCGTGGCCGACGCGGCCGGGGTTGTTGCAGCCGCATTCCGTTTTCACATTCAGAGCCCACAGCTGCGAGTTCCCGCGCTCACACTCGACCAGTTCGGCGAAGGAATTATCGCTGCACTGCTCCAGGCTGTTGTCACCATTCTGGATCGAGCAGAGCTGTACGGGCGGAGCATCCTCGAATTGAGGATCGGCGACCTGTCGCACGCCCTGACGTACGACTCCGGAGACGGCGATCAGGTGGGCTTCCCCCAGGACCTCCCGCTCGGCGGCGAGCTCTCGTTGCCTCTCGCGGCCGACCTCTCTGAGGCCCACGCACTCGCGAATCAATGGCAAGCGATCTCGGGCGCGCGATGGGACTGGAGACGCTCCGAGGCTAAGCCTCCTCGTGTGCGCCTCCAGGCCCATGTGACGGTTGCTGCGGTCGGCATGATCGCTTTCACGCTGCTGCAGCTAGCGTCGCGCGACCGCCTTGGCGAGGACCGCCTGCCAGTGTCCGGCGGGTCGCTGGGGAGCCCGCGATCGCGTTTCGTCGAGGACGGTGCGCCCTGCTGGTGGCGAACACGGGGGTGCGGCGCAAGCGACTGAACGAGACCTGCTCTCATGCAGGCGCAGTACTTCCGCTGCAGCGCGGAGGAGCAGTCGGACCCGGTGCGCGCCGAACTGCTGCGTCTCGTCCGACAGCGATCCGCCCGGTTAGCCGTACGCTCTCAATGCTACGTACGCATCAGCCTGGCGACAGCACACGCCGCATCGCCGGGTCACATCTGGGCGGTTGATTGCGCTTCGACGAGAGCCGCCGAGCGCCCCTCGAAGGCGCCGAAGCCGTGCTCGCGCGAGAGCTCGAGCGCTCGGGCGGCATGCTCCCGTGCTCGAGCAGCATCGCGTCGCCCGGCGAGCGCCTGCGCCCAGCCCAAATGGGCGCGGGCTGCCCATAGAAGCAGGCCGTGGGTCTCCTGGAAATCGCACGCGAACGCCAAGTGCTCGTCGGCCTGCTCGTGGTCTCCTATGCACGCAGCGAGGAGGCCCAGCCACATGCGGGCGTGTCCGTAGCCGATGACGCCGTTCCAGACTACCTGGTCGGCCCACGGCTCGATGAGCTCGTACAGGATCGAAGCGGGGCCTGAGCTGCCGGTCAGCGCGGCTGCCTCGGCATACAGCGCCAGCGCCGTCATCATGGCCGAGTCGGGCGCGATGTGCTCGAAGCGGTCACTCGCAGCCTGCTCGAGGATCTTTGCGGCCTCGGCTCCTCGATCGAGATAGCAAAGCATCGATGCCAGTCCGGCTCGCCACGCCGCGATCGCCGGATAGGCGCTCACGCTCTGCTCCATCATCGCAATGACCTCTTGTGCGCGGCCCTGATAGGTACGCGCTTGCTGCATCGCGGCGGCGTAGACAAAGACGGCGTCGGGTTGTCCGGCCTCCTGCCCGATCTGCAACGCGCTCTCGAATAGGCGCTCGCCGGCGACCAGATCGCCGTGCAGGAGCTCCCAACCGGCCGCGTTGAACGTGGCGAACCAGTTCAACGTGGGCTGGTCGAGCTCGTGCACGAGCAGCTGCACCCGCTCTAGCGCGAGCTTTGCGCGCTCGAGGTCCCCCCACTCGATGCAGGTGTTGAACTGGAAGGTGTGCGCGGAGATTGCAAGGGCAGGATCATCCACCTCGGCGGCGCAGTCAACGAGCTCCTCGCCAAGACCGATTCGCCAGGCCAACGTATCCGGTACCCGGATCGCCTCGGCTACGTTCCGGAGGACTTCGGCAAGTGTCCTCCTGTCCTCCGTGGCACGAGCCAGCGAGATCGCCTCCTCGGCGAGCGAGCGACGCATGCCAAAGTCCGGGTCCCACTCGAGTTCCAGCGCCTTTATCGCGAGCAGTCGCGCGCGGCGCGCGCGATTCGGTGGGTCATCGAGCTCGATCGCCCGCTCGATCGCCGCAAGCCGTTTGGTGTCGATCTCACCCATCGTGCTTGAGACCCCGTTTCCGCGGTTGTTCGCCAGCGTCGCCCGCGCGGCGAGCTCGGCGTCGGCCATCGTTGAGGCGATCCGCGCCGCGTCGAGCAGCGTCTCGCGGTACGCGCCATCGCCGGTCTGGAGTTGCGCCTCGCCGAGTCCGATCAGCGCCTGACAACGCTCGGCGCCATCGACATCGCCGATCAGCTCGACAGCGTCGGTGAACAGTTTCACGGCCTCGGCCGGCGCTAGGCTGTCGAGAGCGCGCTGACCAGCCCGGAGGGCGTAGTCGGCCGCCTTGGCTTTGTCGACCGACACGGCAGCCAGGCGCCAGTGAAGCGCGAGTTCCGACAGGCGATCGCCCGGGTCCTCGCCGTAGACGTCCTCGAGCGCTTGGGCAACCCGCTGGTGCATGCGCGCGCGGCGAGTGGCGCCCAGGCCCTCATACAGCGTCTGGTTGATGAGCGCGTGGGCGAAGCGAAACTGGCCCACCCGCTCGTCGGACTCGGCCAGCAGCGAGGCGGCAACCGCAGCCTCCAGCTGGTCGAGCAGCTGGCTTTCGTCGATCTCCAGCATCGACTCGAGCAGCCCCACGTCGAACACGCGGCCGATCACCGCCGCGAGCCTCAGGAGCTCGAGCGTCTCGTTGCCGAGGCGCTCCACACGCCGCTCGATCACCTCCCGCACGCTCTCGGGCAGCGCGATCGCACCCGAGCGGGCGACGCTCCAGCGCCCGCTGTTCTCGTCGAAGATGAGCGCCCCGGACTCCCAAAGCCCGCGCAGGATCTCCCCCACGAAGAACGGGTTGCCATCGGTCTCGGTCGCGATCTCCTGCGCCAGCTGAAGGATGTCTTCGTCGAGCTCGTGCCCGGCGGCCGACGTCATGATCTGGGCCACCTCGTCTGAGCCGAGGCCATGCAGGGCGATCCGTCGCACGCCCTCGACCGATCGCAGGTCCGCGAGCACGGCTCCGAGCGGGTGATCCTTGCCGAGGTCAGAGTCGCGGTAGGTTGCGATCATCTGCAGCGCCTCCTGCTCAGCGGTGCGAACCACGTGCTTGAGGAGGGCAACCGACTGCCCGTCGGCCCAGTGCAAATCGTCGAGCACCACGCACACCGGCATGCTCTGCGCGACCTGCTCGAGCAGTCCCGCCACCGCCGAGAACAGTAAATAGCGCTCGGTCTCCGGGTCAGAGGTCTGCGGCGATGGCAGCCCCTCCACGCGCTCGCCCAGCGTGCGAACGAACCGACTGAGCTCTCCGCCATGACGATTGCAATGACGCTCAAGCAGTTCCTGCGGGGCGTGCTCGACTATCTGCGAACAGACCTCGATCCACGGCTCATACGGCACCGCGAGCTCCTCGGAGCACGAGCCCCAACACACCACGAAGCCCTCGGCGTGCGCGCGGTGCGCTGCGAAGCTCGCGAGTCTCGTCTTGCCGATCCCCGGTTCACCCGAAAGCAGGACCACTTGACGTGCGCCGTCGCGCGCGAGCACCAGCGCCTGCTCGATCCGAGCGCGCTCCTCGACACGTCCAACGTAGGAGACCGGCGGCACCGACCGAAGCAGCGCCGGCAACGGCCAGCGGCTCGCACCGGAGGTCTCTTCGGCTATCGGCGCCCAGGAGACTGCGAATGCCTCAACAGGCTCTGGAAAGCCCTTGAGCTCGAGCTCACCCGCCGAGGCAAAGTCGATGCCCTCACAGCGCCCCGCGAGCGTCTTGGCGAGCCCTGAGATGAGGATGCCATCAGAGGGTGCCTGGGCGCACAGGCGAGCCGCCTCGATCGAGGGCATCCCGAAGTAGTCACCGTCTGTGACCGTGGACTCCCCCGCTCCGAGGCCAATGCGCACGTGCAGACCCTGCTCGGCGATCCGATAGCGGCGCTCAAAGAGCTGCTGCATCGCCACGGCGCACTTGATCGCCGCAGAGGCCGAGCTGAAGGCGACCATCAGCCCATCGCCGGTGTTCTTTACCTCTCTGCCGCCACCGCCTGCGATCGCGTCGCGCAACAGGGCGAAGTGCTCCTCGCGCAGCTCATCGGCGCGTACCGGGCCCACGGAGGTAGCCAGCCGAGTCGAGCCGACCAGATCGGTCAGCAGGATCGTCGCAAGCTCAACCGACTCCGCCACAAGGTCCCCCAGGGACAAGGCTCAACCGTGCAGCGAGGCTACCAATTTGGCGTAAGCCCGGGGTTCCTGAGGGCACGTGGGTGCACGCTGGCCACCGTAGGCGACAGCCGTCGACTGCTGGTCTCATGCGCGAGCGAGCGTCCGAGCAACGACCGCGTTCACGCTCGCTCAGGACGAAACCCACAAGTGGCATCCAGCAGATCCGTCGCTGCCGGACTGCCATGACGAGCGGGAGCGCCGGTGACGCGCGATTCCGGAAACCTCGTTTGCTGCTCCGACGAGCATCTCGTCGCCTCTGGCGGGGTGCCTCCCTTTGCGCGGAAAGCGTCGCCGAAGAGTGCTTCCGTCATCTGGCTCGCCTCCAGGCAGACGATCCCAATGGCGACGATCCATAGGGATCGATCGAGAGCGCGGACGGCACTGTCGAACGTCCGCACCGAACCGCGCTAGGTCAGTCCAAACGCTTCATCAGCGCAGCGGAGGACGAAGCCGATGCGCAGGAAGCTCTCGACGACGTCGCGGCTGAGGTCGCGTGGCCGCCGGATGACCCTGCTGGCAGCCAGCTCGGATTGCAGCCTATGCGTTGCAACCTCGACGGCTGCGTTCCAGATCGGCGGCTTGACTGACACCACCTCCGTGAACCGGTCCGGCTGATTCGCCGTGTCCGAGACAAGCATCACGATTGGCATTAAGAGTTCGGCGGCTACGTCGTCTGGAATGTCGGCGGTCCCGATCTCGTCGTCTACTGGGAATGTCGCGAGCGCACCGATCGAGTCCGGATCAATGCCCGACACGTCCAGCTTGCGTGGGGACGCAAGCCCGTCGACGAACATGCGCAATGCGTACCCAGATCGAGTAGCGAATGCGTAGGCAAGCGGCGGGACACGGTTGCTCGCGTTTTCTGCGTAGCCAAGCGTCATCTGCACCATCAGCGTCGCGCTGAGCCAGCTCGTCTCTCGCGGACCAGCATCGATTCGTTCGGCGGCTTGATGCCACCACTCGCCGACCAGCTCGCGTTCGCTCTCGTCGAGCATCGTGACGGGCGCCGCGGAGACGCCACGCTGGCGTCGGAACATCTACGAACCATATCCGGACGACGGATCCGCGTCAGGCAGTCGGTGTGGCTCCATCGCAAGCAGACTTACCTGTCATCGCGCACCAGCGATCACGGGCACGCGAAGATCGGCCCGTGCGGATCGCTCTTGCCAAACCATCGGTCCGGGTGTCCTATCGAGTCGGCAAGGGGCGATGGCGCACGCCCGAGACCTCCTTCTGGCGAACAGGAGGTGCGCGGCCACGAGTGGGTCGGGACTCGCTTTCGTTCTTGCGCGGGCATCAGGCCCACGACAGTCGTGCCTGGTTGTGTCCGGGAGGGGTCGCGCCAGGTGCGCCTGGCGATCGTGAAACTGTGGCTGCTTCTCGCGCAAAGCGCAAGCGGGCGACTTGTTGCTATGGAAGAGCCGCGTCAGGTCTCGGCTGGTGACTCCGTCGCGACGAGTGCCGCCGCGACGCGTCCGATATTGCGGTAGCCATGCTCCTGGGCAAGCGCCAACGCCCGGCCGGCGTGCTCGCGGGCGAACTCGCGGTCGCCGCGGTCGGCCATCAGCTCCGCCCGGCCAAGGTGCGATCGCGCGGCCCACAGCGGTAGGCCGTTCTGCTCGGAGAACCGGATCGAGAACGCCAGGTGCTCATCGGCCTCGTCAGGCCGACCGAGAGTCGCCGCCAGCAGGCCCAGCCACAGGCGGACGTGGCCGTAGCCGCACGCGCCGGCACCCCAGATGAACTGCTTTCGCCACGGCTCTAGCAGGTCGTAAACGAGCTGCGCGGCATCGTTTCTGGCCAGCCGGCCGGCGGCGTCGGCATAGAAGGCGAGGGCTATGAGGCGACTCGCGTCCCAGTCCAGATGCTCCAGCCGGCTATCGACCGCCTCGTCGAGGATCGCCCCGGCCGCCTCCTGGCTTCCGAATTCCGCCTCGAACTGCGCCACCGATGCCTGCCAAAGCAGCATCTGCGGATATCTCACCCGCGTTCGGCGCGTCAGCTCGATCAGCTTCTCGTCCACGTCGCCGCCGTATCTCCGGGCAAAGGCAGTCTGGATTCCCCAGATCATCAGAGCGTCGGGCTGGTTCGTTGCGCGGCCGATCTCGAAGGCCTCGTTGGCCATGCGTTCACCGGTCGCCAAATCACCTTCGGTCAAAGTCAAGGCAGCGGCCTCGATAGCTGTCAACCAGCTCAGCAACGGCTGGGCGAGGGCGGCAGCCAGCGCCTCTCTCCGAGAGGCCGCGGCGCGCGCCTCTGCGAAATCGCCAGCCTCGAAACACGCGTGGACCCTCATCTCGTAGGCCCAGAACTCGAGCGCAGGATCCTTTGCCGCCTGTGCGCTGGCCAGCATCTCACCGGGCAGGCTCGCCCTCAGCTCGAAGGTGTCGGAGCCCCAGAGCCCCCAATACGCGTGGCGCATGATCTGCACGCTTATCCTTGGGTCGCCGGCGTCCCGCGCCAGCGACACGGCTTCTGATGCCAGAGCGTTGCGCCGCGTATGGTCGGGGTGATAGGTCAGCTCCTGGGCCTCGAGCGCAAGCAGCTGGGCCCGCCTCACTGAATCGGCCGGGTCGATCAGCTCGAGCACGCGCTCGATCGCATTTATCCGGTCGTCGTCCACGTGCATGACGTTGCTCATCCATCCCCGTGTGTTGGCCAGCGCGGCGCTCACACCGAGACTGCCGTCGCGCAACCGAGACGCGATCCGAGATGCCTCCAGCAGCGTCTCGCGATATTCCGCGTCGCCGATCAGCCGCTGCGCTTCCCCCAGCCCGATTAGTGCCCGGCAGCGCTCAGCATCCTCGGCGGTCCCGAGCAGCTCCACGGCGTCGGCGAACAGCTTCGCCGCCTCGCTCGGCGCCAGGCTGTCCAGCGCGCGCTGCCCGGCAAGGCAGGCGTACTCAGCCGCCTTACGACGATCGACCGCGCCGGTGGCCAGCCGCCAGTGCAGCGCCAGCTCGCCCACATGCTCGCCGGGGTCAGCGCCGTACAGCTCCTCCAGCGCCAACCCGACCCGGTGGTGAAGCCGCGCCCGCCGCGTGACCCCGAGCGTCGCGTACAGCGTCTGGTTGATCAGCTGGTGCGCGAACCGGAACCGGCCCACGTGCTCGGTGGACTCGTCTAGCAATGAGGCCGCGACGGCCGCCTCGAGGTGATCGAGCAGCTGACTCTCGTCCATCTCGACCAGCCCGGCCAGCAGCCCGAGCTCGAACGATCGGCCGATCACCGCCGCCAGCGTCAGCACCTCGCGGGTCTCTTCTCCCAACCGCTCGACGCGCCGGCCGACCACATCGCGCACGCTCTCCGGCAGGCCGCGCGCGCTCGAGCGATCGATGCTCCAGCGCCCGGCGCTCTCGTCATACAGCAGGCCCCCTGACTCGACCAGACTGCGCAGCACCTCACCGACGAAGAAAGGATTGCCACCGGTCTCGGTCGCGATCTCGCCCGCCAGGGCAAGCCCGTGCTCGTCGAGCTCATGCCCCGCGGCCGCCGCCAGCATCTGGGCAACCTCGTCCGCGCCAAGACCCTGGAGCGCGACCCGCTCGACCCCCTCGAGCTGGCGCACGTCGACCAGCGCGCGCGTGAGCGGGTGGTCCTTATCAAGATCAGAATCCCGGTATGCGACCGCCAGCAGCAGCACGGAACGCTCCACTGTCCGCGCCACATGCTTGAGCAGCGCGACCGACTGCCCGTCCGCCCACTGGAAATCATCCAGCGCAACGAACAGCGGCACCGACGCCGCCACGTCCTCGAGCAACCCGGCTACAGCCGAGAACAGCAGGTACCGCTCTGTCTCCGGATCGGATGTCTGTGGCGACGGTGCGCCGGGCACGCGCGCCGGGAGGTTCCGAGCGAGCCGCGAGAGCTCCCCACCATGACGCTCCACGTACGCGGACAGCAGCTCCGCTGGCGCGTGCTCCACGAGCTGGAAGCACACCTCGATCCACGGCTCATAGGGCGCCGCCACGTCCTCGCTGCACGCCCCCCAACCCACAGCGAACCCGTCACCGTGAGCCCCTAGCGCCTCATACGCCGCCAGCCGGCTCTTCCCGATCCCCGGCTCGCCTGATAGCAGCACGACCTGCCGTGCGCCCTCGCGGGCCCGGCGCCGCGCATTCTCGAGCAGCGCCCGCTCGAGCTCACGACCGACATAGGACAACCTCGGCACCGAGCGCAGCACCGCCGGCAACGGCCAGGCGCCGGGCGACTCGCCCTGATCTCCCAGCAGCAACCACGGCACCGCAAACGCCTCCACCGGCTCGGTGAAGCCCTTCAGCTCAAGCTCACCGACCGACTCGAACGTCACCCCATCCACCCGGCCCGCGAGCATCCGCACAGCCGGCGACGCCAGGATCCCATCCGATGGCGCCTGGTCACACAACCGCGCCGCCTCGATCGACGGCATCCCAAAGTAATCCCCATCTTGCACCGTCGACTCCCCTGCCCCCATCCCAATCCGAATGTGCAACTGCTGCTCGGTCTTCCGATATCGCCGTTCGAACAACTGCTGCATCGACACCGCACACCGCACCGCCGCCGACGCCGACCCAAACGCCACCATCAACCCGTCACCCGTGTTCTTGACCTCCCGCCCACCAGCGCCCCGGATCGCCTCGCGCAGCACCCCGAAATGCTCATCGCGCAACTGATCCGCCCGCACCGGCCCGACCGCCGTGGCCAAGCGCGTCGAACCCACCAGATCCGTCAGCAGGATCGTCGCCAGCTCAACCGACTCAGACATCCAGTACCACCCCGAAGTTGTGCGGCGCCGCCAACCGCCAAGTCTAATCGCTCTGTTGATCGAGATTCAAAGGACGGCCACAGGCGCGACGCTGCTGCTCCGAGATCGCGAAGCGGAAGCGCCGACCATCAGGCGCCTGTCGCCGGTCTCATCCAGCCTGCTCATGGCTCGATGGACGCGAGTGGACGCGGACAGCCCGCCCTTCCAGGTGAAAGGGACACTCCCTTAGCTGCTGCCGCTCAGATCGAAACGGAGCCGTCTCGCGGCCGAGGTCGGCCGCCACTGCTTTCGCGTGAAAGCAGCTGCGCCGCCGGCGTGACCCGAATAGGCGTCGACCGGTAGCGCCGTGGGGCCAACCTGCGGCGTGGCGACCCACTGCGAGCGTCGCCGAGATCGTCGTGTCCGATCGTGTCCGGTTGCGGCAGCTCTCGCGCCAGGCCTGTTGCTGCTGACATGGCTCGTCCGCTACAACGCAACTACGTGGCCGGAGCGGGGCGCACGATCGCATTGCCCCGGGGCGAGCGGCATGTCCTCGATAGGCTGAGCCCGTCTGCGCCTGACCCGTGTAGGCGTTGCCCGGCAGCGACTGGCGCTGGCCCTGGCGTCGACGCGGCCAGCCGATATCGCGGGCGTCCTGGAGCGGCAGTGTGCGAGCGCGCGAAATCCGGCCTCCGAGGGTTGGTGCGCGAGAGCGGCTTCCTCGCGGTGGCACAGCTGACCGGTGCTTTGCATGGAAGGCTCAGACGCGGCGTGACCCGTCAGGACCAAGCTCTCACGAGGCAGGTTTGTCGCGCGCTCTCGAGCGTCGGTCTCGGCGCGGCGCGGTTCCCTCCTTGCGAGGTCGGCCCCGTTACTCGTCAGGAGACAATTCGTGCGTGGGCGATATATGCCCCGGGACTTGGCACCAGACCATCTGAGCGATGCGCGCAGTAGCGGGCGTGGAGGTCGTCCGGTCCGAGGTTTGCGATGAGTTCCAGCCCCCGGTCGCGTAGTTCGGTGCGTAGCCGAGGGGGGTCAAATCCCGAGACCCAGGGCTCGCCTACGGCGGCGACCTGCGCGCGCGCTCGCCCGGGCGGGTCATCCCGCGGCTCCGTCTCCAGCAGGCTCTGATCGACGTAGTCGAACACGAGCTCGCTGCCTGGGGAGGCGCAGCCCGCGATCGCGCCGAGGGTGGCGAGGTTCGCTGTCCGCGTGAGGTAGATCGTGACCCCGAGCCACGAGAAGAAGCTCGGTCTGTCTGAGCGAAACGTCGAGCCTTCTAAGGCAGCGTCAATTCCGATCTGGGTGAGGTCGGCCGGGACGAGATGCACGCCTCGCGGCGCGGGGATACCGCAGGCCTTGAGCCGATCAGTCTTCAACCGTTGCGTAGCGGGATGGTCGACCTCGAAGATTTCTAGATCACGAGCAAAGGAGGGCCGGCGCAGCGCGAAGCTGTCCATGCCTGCGCCGACGAGAACATACTGGCTGACTCGTCGTGTGACCGCGTCAGCGAGCGCGTCTTCGGCGTAACGGGTACGCAGGATCACCGCGCCGTACGCGGGGTGGGTGCGCAGCGCCGTGTCGAGGTCGTCTCCCAGGCGCGCACGCATCGCTTGGCGCTCGTCGGCGAGCACCAGTCGATCGCCCCACGGGTCATCGACCAAGATGGGCTCGTCCAAACGGGTGTGAGTCGCCCGCATGAGCGCCGCACTCAATGCCGTTCGGCTCGCGGAGTTCATTCTCGCGATCATTGCAGGAGGACATCTCAGCGCCAAGTGGCGCTGCGGCTGCAGAGAACACGATTGCTTATCGCCCACCTGAGAAGATCGATAAGACTTCCCCTTTCGCACCGAACGCGTAGAAACGCGAGCAACGCGACCGGTCCCGGCCTGAGGCACCACGCGCCCAGCCGCCGGCCCCTGCATCCGTTGCCGCACAGGCATCATGGCGTGGGCGGGTTGCGTCCCACAACTGCTGTAGATACGCGCGGGGTGCTGTCAGAGCGACGGCGTAGGTTCCCTCAAGTCCTGCCAGACGATGAAGGAGGCCTACGCCGTGAGACGCACCGTACCGCCATCAGCGGAGATACAAGCCGAGATCGACAAGCTGCTTGGGAAGGGCATGGTTGATGACCCGCAGCAGATGCTGGGGGACCTCGCGAGGCTCGGGGCCCGGTTGATCATTCAGCGGGCGGTCGAGGAGGAGTTCGATGGCTGGCTGGGTCGCGCTCGCTACGAGCGTCGCCCCGGGCGCGAGCGCGGCCTGAAGAACTACGAGGCGGGGCTGCGCAACGGGTTCCGTCCCCGGCATCTGCAGACCGGCGAGGGCGAGCTTGAGATCCAGATCCCGCAGGCGCGCCACACCACCGTGCCGTTCGTGTCCAAGCTGTTCCCGAAGTGGCATTGCAAACGGCTGTTCCGGACCGATCCTTTGAAGATGTTGGTGATCGGCGGGTTCGTCAGGGGCCTGTCGATGCGTGATATCGAGTCGTTGTGCGAGGAGGCCGGGGTTGGGAAGCTGTCGCGCTCAACCGTCGCGAGGATCTGCGCGGAGCTGCACGAGCGCTTCGAAGCGTTCAAACGCCGCTCGCTCTATGACACCGATCTCGTCGTGCTGTTCCTCGACGCGATCTATCTCTCGGTCCGCCCCAGCGGCCCGAAGGAGGGCGTGATCTGCGCCTGGGGAATCGATGAGAACGGCCGCAGGCAACTGGTTTCCGTGCAGTTGGGATCACGCGAGTCAAAGGAGGACTGGTTCGAGCTCGGGCGTGATCTCACGGCCCGCGGGCTTGGCGCACCACGCCTGGTTATCGCCGACGGCGCCCCGGGGCTGATCAGCGCCGTCGGTGAGCTCTGGCCACGTGCTGACCGTCAACACTGCTGCGTTCATCGCCTGCGCAACCTGGTCGCGAAGCTTCCCAAGGCCGAGCATGACCGGGTCCGCTTTAACTACTGGTCGGCGCTCACCGACGCCACATCAGTCAAAGACGGCAAGCTGCGTCTGCAGGTCCTGATCTCCGAGCTCGAGCACCGCGGCTACGAGGCTGCCGCCCGGTGCCTGGCCGAGGACCTCGACGCCTTGGTCGTGCACCTGCGCTACCCGCTCAGGCACCGCGAGCGGTGGCGGTCAACCAACCTGCTGGAGCGCTCGCTCGGTGAGGTCCGCCGGCGCACCAAAGTGATGGGCCGCTTCCCCGGCGAGAGCAGCTGCCTCTCACTCGTCTTCGCCGTCCTCGACCTGTTCATCGCGCACGCCTCAAACGGCGCGACGTTCACCGAGCTCGACCGCCAACACCTCTACCGAATCAAATATCGACAAGCCGACCCAGACACCCTCGACCAGGAGGTCACCGCCGCCTAGACTCACCCCGGGAACCTCAACGCCGCAGCGAATTTACAGCGGTTAAGAGACGCAACCCGTGGGCGCCCACAGTCTCGGATTGCGCGGAAAGCACGTCTGCGGCTGACGATCGCTTTCGTCCCGAGCCGCGCTTTCGCAGCGCGATCGCGTCGGCGACGCAGCGATCGTCCGGATCCGGCAAAGCCGTCACCCGACTCGGAACGAACCCGGGTGCGCGCGGCGGGTCCCCGCCGCCCCCAACTTCTTCTGCACCTGCCTGCCATCTCGCGGCCGGTACTTCGCGTACCAGACCGGCCCTCTGGTCCGCTCGGCCCGAAACACATGCCCGAACGGCGATCGCACACGCAAGTCGTATGCCTGCCTTGGGAGCTTGGGGACGCGACATGTTCCAGAGCTGGCGCACATCCGGGCCAAGCAAAAAGCCCCGATGTGCGGGGCTTCCGAAGCGCGCCCGGAGAGATTCGAACTCCCGACCTTCGGTTCCGTAGACCGACGCTCTATCCAGCTGAGCTACGGGCGCTGGTCACTCGATTCTAGACGCGTGCCTTCTGGGGCGCGGGGAGCGGCGGGCCCACCGTCTGGGAGAGCCAGTTGACCAACGGACGGCTCGCGACGAACGCCGAGTGGATCCGCTTGTCGCACTCGTCGGTGTGCAGCCAGCGACCCAGCTCGTAGCGCCGGAACACCGTCAGGCGCTTCATGCGAAGGCGATCGATGCGGGGGTGATCGACGGCGTAGCCCTTCGGGGCGCGCTTGAGCGACGGCGCGATCGGCCTCATGCCGGCGGCTTGCGCGGCGGTGATGGCGCGCTCCAGGGCGGTGCCCAGGCGGAGATCGTCGACTGCTGCCCGGAATCGTGCGAGCTGATCGGGTGTGGGGTGGTGCAGGCCGGCCCCGACGAGGAGGCCGTCGAGCGAGAGGGAGACGTAGTAGCCGCCGACGGTGTCAAGCCCGAAACCCAGAGAGATCTCCTCCCTGATCGGCGGCCCCGGGCGGAAGCGGGTGTCGCGATACGGCCGGAAGAACCGCGGCTTGCCGAACGCGCTGAGCTTCCCGGCGAGCTCGCGGGTCGGCGCCAGCAGGTACTCGTCGTAGCGCGACCGGTTCGCGCGGAACCATTCGCGATCGTTGTTCGACTCGAGCTCGCGCAGAAACTCGAGCGCCGCCGGAGGCCACATGGGGGAGAGACTAGGACCGGACGAGCGTTGCCGCGCCGGCAAGCCCGGCCTCGTCGGGCTCGTAGAAGCGCGCGACGGTGAAGCCCACCAGCATCGGCACATGCACCGCGAATACGACCAGCGAGAGCGTCAAGACGACGAGCGAGCCGCCCCGGATGTGGTCCTGTAGGAACGCGTACTCGATCATGCCGGCGATCCCGACATACGCCAGCAGCGACCACTTCGCTACCTGGAAGAAGCGCGGCCACGCGAACTCCTGCACGCGCGCCAGCGAGACTACGTTTCCGACGAGCAGCACCGATGAGGCCGCTAGAAGCGCCACCGCCGGCGCGAGCGGAACGTGCCGGGGCAGGTGGGAGGAGAGGTAGATCCCGCCCGCGACGATCAGCGCGAGTGACGCCATCGCGACGGGCGTGACGGGCGGAAGCCTCCGCTCCATCAACCCGCCGCCAGCTTGGTCATGATCACGAACGTCGCGACCTGCATCGCCCCGAGGACCCCGGCGGAGTAGATGAATCGCTTCATCAGCCGCTCGATCACCTCCGGGTTGGGGCGGCGTTTCTTGAGCTCGACGAGCACGGCGATGTTGGCCGGCTCGAGCAGTCCCAGCGCGATCACGGACATCACGCCGACGACGATGAAGCTTGCCACGACCCACGCATGGTTGTGGTAGCTCGACTGCACGGTTCCCAGCTTCGCCCCGAGCTGCCAGCCGGCGGCGAGGGTCATCGTCACGACGACAGGCATGATGATCACCATCTTCGGCATCAGCTTGGTCGTGAACTCGACCCGCGCCGGCACCGACAGGCGTCCCATGATCGGGCCGAGGATCAGCCCGAGGAACAGATCGATGATCGTCCAGGAGGCGCCGCCCACGACGTGGAGGAACATCAGCGGCCAAAGCTTGTCGATCGCGATCGCGACGATCAGGAAGGCGATCGGAACGGCCCCGATGATCAGCCCGACGCGCGGCACGATCTCGAAGTCCGGGCGCTCAATGGCAGGGGCGGCCGGGTGCGGCTCAACCCCCAGTGTTGCGACGGGAACCCCCACGTCAGTCATGCATCGCGGATCCTAGCGTGGGCGCAAGACGCGTGCCACGCCGAGCCCGCCGGCGCTCGAGCGACGGCGGCGAACTCCGACTCAGGCGAGGTTGAGCGAGACCGCGTACTGCGCAGGGTGGATGCTCGTCGCCGAGGAGGACTGTCTCACCACGCGCAGGACGTGGTGGCGGGGCCAGTGAGCCGGGCGATGCACCTTCCCGACGGTGCAACGAGCGTGATGAAGCGCCCGGCGGGCCTGTGAAAGCGTCCGGTGACGCAGCGAGGGCACCACGCACACCGGCAGGCGCGGGAACGAGCTCAGGGAGGCATCGTCGACCGCCGTCGCCGACGAGGTCGGATTGACCGGGCGCAACGAGGTGCCGATAAACGGACCGGAGACGAAGACGTAGTAGCTGTGCGACGGCAGACCCTCGACCACGGTCCCGTTGACCGGGACGCTGTTCAGATGGCTCGACGGGTTGCCGGCGTTGGCGATGTCCCACGGATCGACCGTCACGGATGGCTGCGCGCCTCCGAAGATCGACCAGCTGCTCACCAGCAGCGGCGCGCCCCCGGCCACCCGGTACACCAGCCCCTGCGGGGTGGTTAGGAACGTCCCGTTCGCCGGAACCGGACGCAGATGAGCGGCGGGGTTGGCGATGTTGTCGAGGTCCCACTCGTCGACGGCGACGGAGGGCTGGGTGCCGCCGAACACGCTCCATGAGCTGACCCACAGCGGCGCGCCGCCGGCCACGCGATAGATCTCTCCGGTGGAGGTCGTGAGGAACGTCCCGTTCCTGGGGACCGGGTTGAGGGCGTTCAGCTGCTGTTGGGTGACTGCGGTCACCGCCTGCTGTCCGCCGACCGCAGCCCAGTCGCTGACGTAGAGCGGCGCACCGCCGGCGACCCGGTAGGTCTTATAGGTCCCCGCGAGCTCCAGGAACGTGCTGTCCGGGAACGACGGGATTGATCCCGAGCCCGAGCCGCCTGCAGCGGTTGCTCCATCGAGGTAGTCGCCGTCGATGTTCAGGGTCACCCCGCCGTAGGTGACATCCGCGCCGCCGTCGTACTGGTGCAGCCGCTGATGGTTGGCCCAATCGGCGGCCGGGACGTACGGGTCGCTCGTGGTGCGCGCGTTGTTCCAGTCGGCGATCCAGAGCTCGTCAGGCTCGAGGTACGTGGTCCCCCACCGGGATACGAGGTCGGCGATCCCGGATGCCCCGCTCGAGTACACGCCCGACAGGTAGTGGCGGGCGTGGAGCGCCGCGGTCCAGCCGCTGAGGAACGAGAGCACGGCCGTCGTGTTGGAACCGCCGCGGCCGTATGCCTCCATGTCGTCGTAGATCGGGTTGCCGCGGCCGATGCCCACCGCTGCGGCTTGGCTCATCGCGTCGGCGGCGGCGGCTTGGCCCTCGCTGTAGGCCTTCGAGGGCGTCGAGGACATTGCGCCGCAGCCACAACTGTTGCTCGGAGCTTGGAGCCCGACGTAGGTCGGGATCAGGTGCCAGCCGGCGGCCGACTCGGCGTTCACCCATGCGGTCGTCAGATTGGGCTGAGAGCAGGCCTCGTTGACGCCCCCGATATACACGCCGACGGCGTGGTAGGGCGAGACTCGCCAGGCCGACATCGTGGCGAGCGAGGGCGTCGAGCAGGGATCGAAACCACGGCCCGTGAAGACCTGGCCGGGGAGCGCCGCGCTCGCGGTGTGCGCCACCGGCCCGGTCGCTGCGGCGGCGCCAAGGGCGGTCGGTTCAGACCGGGGCAGCGAGCGCAAGCCGAGGGCGCGGGCGACCAGAGACGCATCGTTGCGCCAGGTAGCCGTGACCATGACCCCTCGGGCTCGCACGAGGAAGTGCGTCACGCCGGAGCCCGCCGCGGCAGTGGTCGCCTCCCTGAGCGCGAGCCCGGTGGTGCCATCAGCGGCACCGGCGAGCATCGGCTCGACGAGGATCGCCTCAGTGCGTCCGGCGGCGTGGGGAGGACAGGCCTGGTTCGCCCCAGGCCTCCCCAGATACAGCGCATGCCGGTTGAAGCGCACGCACGCGGAGGGGTCGGATGCGAGGTTGATCACAGGCCAACCGGCGGGCACCGTGATGTTCAAGCCGCGATAGCGCACGGCCTGCGTAACGGGTGCTGCGAAGGCCTCGCCCGAGAGACAGGCGAGAAGCGTGATGAGCGCCAGCGAGATGAAATGAACAGGTCTGGACATACGCGTCTATTGCCTTGCGCCGGCCCGACCGTGTTATCGGCCGCGACTCACATGGCCGTGAATCGCTCGCGGGCGATCCTACCGCCGGCGCTCGTACGATGGTCGCCCGGTCGCGTTTTGAAGCGTTTTCTCATCGGACACGCCAGGAGACCGTCACGGGTTACGATCGGCCGGTGGTGCGACTGCTCGAGCGCGAGGATGAGCTCGAAGTGCTAGCCGGGGCGGTAGAGGAAGCCATCGGCGGCAGGGGACGTCTCGTGCTGGTCGCGGGCGAGGCGGGAATCGGGAAGACGTCGTTGGTGCGCGCAGCGCGCTCGCTCCTCGAGGAGCGCGTCACTTTCGCCATCGGCGCGTGCGAGCCGTTGTCGGTTCCGGTCCCGCTGGCTCCGCTGCGCGAGCTCGTCGAGGCCGCGGGCGGCAGTGACCTCACCGTGGACGGCAGCGAGGACCGGGTCGCGCTCGCACGCTCGCTGCTGGACACCCTGCTCGCTCGGGCACCTCTCGTCGCCGTGGTCGAGGACGCTCATTGGGCGGACCCATTGACGCTGGACGTGCTGCGGATCGTGGCGCGGAGAGTCGAGTCGTTGGGGATGGTCGTCGTCGTGACCTACCGTGACGACGAGGTCCGCGCCAACCATGAACTCGAGCTCCTGCTCGGGGACCTCGCGACCCGTCCCGCCGTGACGAGGGTCGCGTTGGACCGCCTCTCGGCCGCTGCGGTCGGCGAGCTCGCGGCGGGCAGCGGGCTCGACGCCGTGCGGCTGGCGGGCGCCACGGCGGGGAACCCGTTCCTCGTCGTGGAGGCGATCGCGGCCGGCGGTCAGCTACCCGCTTCGGTGCGGGATGCGGCTCTCGGACGCGCAGGCAGGTTGACGCCCGATGCGCGTCAAGTGGTGGACATTGCCGCTGTGATCGGGCAGCGGTTCGACGCGGGACTGCTCCGCGCACTCGCCGGCGAGTGCTCCGAAGCGGTCGAGGAGGCGCTAGCCCGGGGCGTTCTCCTGGCCGAGGGGACCGCGCTCGGATTCAGGCACGAGCTGATCCGCGAGGCGCTCGAGCGGTCCATCTCCCCACCGCGGCTGGCTGAGCTTCACGCGCTGGTGTTCCGGGTGCTCTCAGACCAACGCCCGGAAGCCGACAGCGCGTTGCTGGCGCACCACGCCGAGCTCGGCGGGTTGGTGGACGAGGCCACCGCCTACGCGGCGCGCGCCGCGGGCGAGGCCGAGCGCGTGGGCGCGGTACATGAGACCTATCTGCAGGCCGAGCGGGCCCTGCGACTCGGCCGCACCCTCACGGTGCGGGAACGGTTCGACCTGTTGGTGCAGTATTCGCGCGCGGCGAACTTTGCCAACCCGCGTCTCCAGGACGGAGTTGACGGGGCAGAGCGTGCAGTCGCGCTAGCGCGAGAGCTTCGCGATGACCGCCTGCGCGGCCGGGCCCTGATCGTGCTGTCGAACGCGCTGTGGTCCTTGGAGCGGATGGAGGAGGCGCGCGCCGCCGCGCAGGACGCGATTGCCGCGTTCGAACCGGCCGGTGACCTCGCCGCCCTGGCGTGGGCGCACGCGACGTCGATCAGGATGGAGTCGACGGCATTCGATCCCGCCGTGGCGATCCGGGACGCGGCAGGCGCGCTTGAGCTGGCCGAGGAGGCGCGGCTCGAAGAGGCACGACTCGATGTGATGATCAGCGTGGGGCTCGCCCGCGGGCATCGTGGCGAACCCGAGGCGCTCACGATGCTCGGCGACGCGCTGCGGACCGCGACGCAGGGGGGCCTCACGATTCGTATCGTGCGCACCTACGTCAACCTGATAACCGTCGCCGTAGCCATGCGGGAGCACGCGACCGTGGATCAGGTTGCGGCCGAGGCGATCCCGCTACTGGAGGAGCTGTCCGTCTCTAGGTTGCCGATCACCGCGATCCGGTTCGCCCGGGCGCGAAGCCTCCTCGACCGCGGGCGCTGGGACGAGGCGCTCGCGCTGGCCGTGACGCGCGCGCGCTGGTGGATGGGCGAATATCCGGTGGCGTGCGCGATCGAGGGGCTGATCAGGGCCCGACGCGGTGACCGCTGCGCCCAGGATCTGCTCGACCAGGCATGGGCGGCGATCTTGGAGCTCGTGGCGGCCGAGAGTGCGCGACACGGCATGATCCGCCTGGCATTGGTGGAGGGCGCCTGGCTACGGGACGATCGCGCGACCGCGACGCGTGTGCTGCAGGCAGCGCGTGACTCCCCGGCAACCGCACGTTTCGCCCGCTCCGGGGGAGAGCTTGCGTTGTGGGGAGCCCGCCTGGGGGTGGAGCTGGAGGCACCGGCCGGGGCAATTGAGCCGATCCGGCTCGAGCTGGGGGGTGACTGGAGGGGCGCGATCGACGCATGGAGGGAGCGCCAAGCTCCCTACGAGGCCGCGCTGGCAGCGATCCGAGGCGACGCGCGTGCCGCGCGCGAGGCGATGGCGGCGCTGCAAAGGCTGGGCGCCACCGCCTCGGCGAAGGCGTTCAGCCGCGAGCGCGCCGCGCAGGGCGCGCGGGCCGCGCGCGGGCCGAGGCGCTCGACGCTCGCCAACCCAGGCGGTCTGACACGCCGCGAGCAGCAGGTGTTGGAGATCCTCGCGACTGGCGCATCGAACGCCGAGATCGCCTCGAGGCTTCACCTGTCCGAGCGGACCGTCGCCCACCACGTCTCCGCGATCCTCGGCAAGCTTGAGGCGCGCCACCGGCACGCCGCTCTCGAGCAGGCGCGGAAGCGGGGGCTGCTGCCCCGCGGCGCAAGATAGGCACGACGAACGGCAAAGATGGGCACCGCGTCCGATGCGACGCGCCTCGGACGCTGTGACTCTTCCAGCAGTTCAACCCGAGGAGGCAGCGATGGGTCAAGCCGTGGAAAGCGATGTGTCCCCCGGCGCGTCGAGCACCTACACACTCAAGTCGATCGATGAGCTGACCGCGATCCACCACGGCGCAGTCAGGCTCGCGGGCGCTGAGCTGGACTTGCAGTCGTTCGGGATGCAAGTACTCGACTTCCCGGCCGGGTTCTCCGACTATCCCGAGCACGACCACTCGGCCGACGGGCAAGAGGAGGTCTACGTGATACTGAACGGCTCCGCCGAGGCGGTGATCGACGGTGAGTCGGTACCCGTCAGGACAGGGCAGATGATCCGGGTCGCTCCCGAGGCGAGACGGAAACTCGTCACGGGCTCTGAGGGGGCACGGATCCTCGCCGTCGGCGCTGTCGCCAACGCTTCCTACGAGCGGCCCGAGCAGTTCCGGATCGAGGTGCGGGCATGACCGCGGGCACCGTCCACGATCGCGCGGACGGCGCGGCGCCGCGAGTAGTGAGCGACGGCCAGCTGTTGTGGTTCCTGGGCACGCTCGCGCGGATGAAGCTGGACGGCCACCAGACCGGAGGACGGTTCGCCCTGTGGGAGGGTGTGCTCCCACACGCGGCGGCGCCGCCGCTGCACTCGCACCCACAGGACGAGACCTTCTATGTGCTCGAGGGCGAGATCACTGCCTGGTTGGTCGAGCCCGAACTCGCCGACGATCGGGCGCGCACACCGGCGTGGGTCACAACCCGAGGCCGGCGATGCGGTTCCGGCGGGGTCGTCTTCGCTCCACGGGGCGCGCCCCACACCTTCCGGGTCGAATCCGACACCGCGCGGATGCTGTTCCTGTCCACCCCCGCCGGCATCGAGGACTACGTGCACGCGCTCGGGGAGCCCGCGAAGTGGCCGTGGCTTCAACCGCCGCTCGACGGACCCCGCGTGGCGGCCGAGCGGCTCGCCGCCGTCGAGCGCGAGCTCGGCATGGTCCGTCACGGTCCGCCGCCCCCGACCCCGGAGTAGGCCACGCCGGCCCGCCCCCCCGAGGCGGGGGTAAGCCGCGCCGTCCTGTGGGACGGAGGGGGCGGGATTCGAACCCGCGGTCCGGGGTCGCCGGACTCCAGTTTTCAAGACTGGCGCATTCGACCGCTCTGCCACCCCTCCGTGGCTCGCACGCGATGATCCTAGCCATGGCGGCCTGGGCCCGCGGGCTCCGTGCGCCGGACACTCTGCACCGCGGCCGGCGCCCCGGTGCACGGGCCTCCCGGCGTTACACTGGCCGTCTCCCCAGGAGAGGTGGCCGAGTGGCTGAAGGCACTCGCCTGCTAAGCGAGTATGGGGTTAAAGACTCCATCGAGGGTTCGAATCCCTCCCTCTCCGCTTCTGTAGTTGTAAGACCTGTTGGAAATTGGAGCTGTGCACCCCGCCAGCGGCCGCGGCGCCCTGTCACGAGGGTTCAGGCCTGGCTTGACGCCGGCGAAGCCGCCGACCGCTCGCCCGGCGCCGTTTAACGACGAGAACCGCCCAGGGGCTCTCGGCGCCCTGGGCGGTGGTCTGTCTGCTCGGTGTTGGGTGGAGGCCCCCGGCGACCTCCGGTCGCTAAAAGGGCACGTCGTCCGGGTCCGGTGGTGGCCCTGGGCCCGAGTGCGGCGGGCTTCTGGGGCCGCTCCGGTCAGCGGTGTCCCACTTGAACGCTTTCCCCAGTTGGCTCGGGCTCGCTGTTGCCTGCGTTCCTCAACGCTCAGGGGCTTCTCAGGCTCGGGCGCTGGCCCGTCGGGGTCTTCAGTCGCCGAGCTCTCCGGTTTGGCGTCGTTCGCGTTCTTCTGGGAGCTGCTCGGCTCGACCATCTCCGCCCAGAGAGGCAACTCGGGTAGCTCATCTGGCAGCGGGGTGAGCGGCGTGGGCGTCCGCCCTTTCCATGCCGCTGGCCATCGGTCAGCGGCGGTTTGGTGATGTCCGGGACCGCCAGCGTGACGCCGTCGGGCTGCGGAAGCCGGACGGGACCGAGGCCAAGCCGGCGCGCGCGGTAGCCGTAGGGGCGGTGCAGGTTCAGGCTCAATCGGCGAGTCCGCAGACCGGCGAGCCCATCCGCGCCTGAGACCTCGACCGGCTCGTTCGTGTTGCGCTGCGTCATGCCGGGGATGGGCAGCCAGCCCTGCCGGAAACACGCCTTGGTCCAGTCGGAGAGGACGGTGGCGTCGGCTCGGAGTTGCTGCCAGCCAACGCCCTTGCGCTTGGGTCGGGTGGTCGGGCTGTCAGCTCCGGAGCCGTTGCGCTGGCGGGCGAAGCGGTGCGTTCGCTCGTACTGAAAGGTCTGCGTTTCAAGGGCCTGGTAGAGCTCGGTGTCCTGCCTGAGGGGCAGGACGTAGCGTGGCTCCTCCTCGCAGAGCATCGACTGCTTGCCGTGGCACTCCGCGAAGGGCTTGTAGAGACACTCGAAGAACACGCGCGGCTTGGGGGCTGTGGAGGAGGAGATGCGCTTGGTGGGTCCGCCGCAGTTCTCGCAGCGCTCGATACCGTGGCGGTCCACAAACTCGCGGTCGCCGGGTTCGGGCTCGTGCTTGCCGCCCTTCGGTGGGATGACGCTGAAGATGCCCTGTTCGCTGTTGGCAAGGTAGACCTTCTTGATGCCAAGGCCCATGTCGCCGCGCACGGACCGGATGCGGCCAAGGATGTACAGCACTCGTTTGATGAGCTCGGGGTAGAGGTTGTACTCCTGCTCTGAGGCTGAGCGGGCGATGATGGTCAGCGGCAGCCCCGAGCAACGGTCTGAGGCCTTCCCGTTGTAGAAGCCAATCCAGAACTTGGCGCCTTTGCGCGCTCCGGTGTAGGCGCGCACGCCGGCGGTCTTGTCTGAGAGCCGGTACCAGTGTCCGCCTACCTTGACCCGGAGCACGTCGCGTTGGCTGTCGTACATCAGCTCGTCGGCGTCGCCGATGTTCGGCGCGTCCTCGTCCTCGGGTTCGCTCTTCGCTTTCTCTTGGCGGTCCTCGCGCGCGGTCTCGGTTGACGCGCGGGCAAAATGAGCGTTGCCCCGTCGCCGGGCCTTCTGGCGCTTGGGCCAGCCGGGGCACTCACCTTTCTGGCAGTCGTGCTTGATTGCGGCGTGGGCCTCCGCCTCAGTGAAGTCGACGATGACGTCGAGCCCGATGAGCCCGCCCGAGCAAACGTGCGCTAGGCGGATGAGCTTGGCCGTGGCCTCGAAGATTTCCGCGTCGGCGCCCATCTCATCAAGCTCACGGAAACGCTTGTAGACGATTTCGTAGTCGGGGCGGACGGTGAAGCCTGCCTCCCACCAGACCTCGGCGTTTGAGTCCTTCCACCACGGCCGGATGTCATTGACCATCGAGTTCGTGAACGCGAGGTAAGCGAGTATCCACTCGCCGCCCATCCGGTCTCGGACGCCGTCGTACTCGTACTTGGTGTTCGCCCGCAGTTGGTCAAACAGCGGGCACGCCTTCCAGAGCCGGATGAGTGATGCCTGGTCCAGGTGGCGTGCGTCCTTGTCGAACGCGCCGATGCCCTCCAGGACCGTCGGCATCTGCGAGCGGTAATCGACCATCAGCGCTGCCCAGCCCTTCCTATCCCCGAATGAGCTTCGGAGCGCGCTGGGTGCTCAGTGTGACCGGGTCGATGCGCGTGACGGGGGCGACGCCGCAAGCGGCCAGGTCGGCGATGAGCTCGGCCAGGCAGCAGACCGTGGTCGGGGCGCCTGCCATCTGCTCATGCACGCTGGCGAAGAACCGACGCGCCTCGTCGAGGCTCGGTCGCGAGCGCAGCCCGCACCCGGTCCAGAACGAGGCCCCCACCGAGCGCCACCAGCGCTCCACCATCGGCTCGCGGCCGCCACGGTAGACCAGGTAGGCGATGACCCAGGCCGCCGCCGGCCCTTCCCGCCAAGCCTTGGTGTGAGCCTCAGCGCGCGCTGCCACCTCGGGCGCGAGGAACTTAACGGTCGCCAGGACCTGCTCGGTGCTCATCGGCTCCGGGCGACCGTCGGTCGGCGCTGCAGGCTGGGCGGCCGTCGCGCCGCGGGTTTCTCCAAATACGTCTGCGAATGCGTCCATCTCTCTGTCCTTCTTCGGGGGCGGGAACAGCGGCGAAAATGCCTTCGCCGTTCCGCCGGACCCAAACATTTCGGCCGTCAATCAAGACCGGTCTCCTATTACCTGTCCTGTGTGACTATCGAACCTATGTTCGCGTCTGCCTCGGACGGAACGACACCGGTGGCGTTGACCGGGCCCGGCCCTAGCCTGTGCCCGCAAGGTGCCGCGCAAGAAGGGCCAGAACCCCTCCACGACTAGGACCACGGCGCTCGCCCGACGCCGGGTCGCCTGCGGCCTGACCCAGGAGGACATGGCCCGAGTCTGCGGCGCCTCGACCTCCACCTACGGGCGGTTGGAGAAGGCCGAGGTCCCGACTGCTCCGTTCTGGCTGCTCAACAACTGCGCCCTTGCTCTCGGGGTGCAAGTCGAAGCGCTCATCGAGCCCGAGTGGCGGCAGTGGTACGACCACTACGGCGGCCAACCCGAGCCGCCGGACCCGAAGAAGTTCTGGCGGCGAAACCCCGAGGCGTCGTAGGGGTGCCGACCGGCGCCGCTTTACCCGTGAGCTACGGTCTCGGGAATGCCTGAGTTCCCCGACCGTGTGACGCTCGTCTTCCACACCTGTGGTGCCCGGATTGAGGTGCCCAGCGGTTGGTGCCACCGCTGTGAGACCACGCCCCCGGACGAGGAATACCACCGGGTCAGCTACGTCCGCGAGGAGGCCAGCGACGGACAGGCTCGGCTAGACGCCCGGCTGCGGGCGACGAACCTCGGGGCCATGCGTGCTGCCCGGGGCATCGCGACGGTCGCACTGAACGACGACGGCCAGCTGACTGAGTACCGGCCCGACGGTACGTCGCTCCGGCTCTAAGCACTCAGCCCAAGGCCAAATCCAAGCTGCCAAGTCCGGAACGACACCTATCGTCGACCGCGTGGCAATCACCCAACGCGACCCAGGCTCCCAGCGCTTCGAGACCGGATACGACACCCACCGGCTGACTGAGGTCGTGCGCATCGTGGCCCGGGAGGCGAACCCGGCCGACCCGGAGGCCGCCACCCCCGGCGCCTACGAAGCTGCCCGAGGGCCTGCGGGATTCCCCGATGCCCCTGGCGCTCGCGCAACCAGGCGCGCGCTCGGGAACCTCTCCTGGTACCAGCTTCTCCACCTGGCCTTCCACGACGAGCGCTCACTGGAGCACAACCTGGGTGTCGCCGACCGGCGCGATGGGCGCCCGGTCAGCGAGCAGGAGGCCGTAGCAGCGCTACGCATCATCGCGGCGCGGCTCAAAGCCAACTCCCTTCGTCCGCACGAGTATCAGGCCGAGCTTGACGCACTGGAGAAGCAGACCGGTCCAACTGGGTTGCCCACCGAGGAGCGCATCGAGGCGGTGCTCAACACCGAGGACGAGATGGGCTGGGAAAGGGGCCTGCGACTCGCCGGCTTGGAGCCTCGGGCGCATACGACACCGCGACGAGGAGTCTGTCGCGAAGACGCAATCGAGATGTTCGTCGAGGAGCTCAGCTACGTCCCCAACCACCCGGAGCTCAAGCGCTACGCAAAGCTCAAGGGCTTCCCACTCAGCCGCGCAACGCAGAAGCATCAGGAGTCGGTCGAGCACGCACGCCAGAAGCGCCTTGAGTGCGGACTGCCTTGGCCGAGCGAACTGCCCGCACGAGGCAAGCGCCCCGAGTTGAACGTCGAGTCGGTCCCCCCTGAGACCGCCCAGCCGCCACGAGGAGGGCGGGACAACGAGTTCTGGAACCCGGAGCGCTGCATCGAGGGCCTGGTTCGGGCCTACGACATCGCCAGCAAAAGGCGGCTGCGCCTAACCCAGAAGGTCCAGCGCCGACTGGCCGCGGAGTTTCCGGCCGAGATTCCCGGGCCATCCCGAGTTGACAGCAACGCGAAGCAATACGGAGCCACGGCAGCTCAGTGGCGTGAGGAAGCCAAGCGCCAGCGCTTGAGGCGCTAGCCCTGACGCCAGCAGGCACGTGTCGCGACAAATTCAGGATTCACTTGTCCCCGAATTTCGTCCCGCCGCAGAGGCCGTCGAGTTGTCAGCCGCGGGCGCTACGGTCGAGGGCATGAGCCCTCAGGAACTCCTCTTTCAGCAAGGCGACCTCCGCGCGAGCCTCGAACACCACGCGCAGGGCCTCCTGCGCGAGATAGAGGCCGCTCAGGAAGAGCATGTACTGAAAGTGGACGAAGTGGGATGGGCGGAGGCCCTCGCCGACCGATACCAGGTCGAGCCGCCGTCGCTGAAGGAAGATGACGTTTGGATGGATGAGCCGGAGCCCGTCCAGGTCGATGTCTCCTGGGACCACTTCGGGCGCGTCATCTCCGACCCCAGCCGCCCGGCATACGTCCCAGGTCACCGGACCGTGGTGCATGTTCCATTCACGGGCGAGAAGGACGCCCTCCATCTGCGGCCGAGTCAATACACGCTGAATCCTCCGCGGGGCGCGGTCGGCGACGGCGAGCTTCGCCTCGTAATCGAGTACCCGGACAACACGCCGGCGGACATTCGGGCGCAGACCGATGACTTCATCAAGAAGGTCCAGCAGCACGTCACGGCCGCTCGCGGCGACATCGAGTACTTCAACAGCGGGTTGCTCAACCAAGCTCAGATGGCGATACGGGCCCGGCGTGAGCGCGTGGAGAAGCACCGCGACCATGTGGCCTCGACCGGGCTACCGATTGGGCCTCCTGGCGAACGCGGCAAGACCCACATCGCCGACGTCATCGTGCGCCGGCCTGCTCCCGTCTTACCAGCAACCCGGCCAGACCAGCCGATGGACCTCGAACCCGTGCTCGCTGATGAGGTCTACGAGCACATCCTCTCCGTCATCCGCCAGCACGCCCTCTCGATGGAGCAGAACCCGGGCACCTACGCGGGGATGGGCGAAGAAGCCCGTCGCCACGTCATCCTCGATGCGCTGAACACCCACTATGCCGGTGCTGGGACAGCCGAGGCTTTCAACTTCGGTGGAAAGACGGACATCCGGGTCCAGCACGAAGGACGGAACCTCTTCATCGCCGAATGCAAAATCTGGTCAGGCGCGAAGGGCTTCGGCGAGACCGTTGACCAGCTGTTCGGCTATCAGTCATGGCGGGACACCAAGCTGGCAATCCTCATGTTCGTCCGCGAGCGGGACCTCACGGCCATCATCGAGCGGGCGCGAAAGGCGCTCCAGGACCATCCGCAGTTCATCGAGTGGCGAAAGGCGCCCAGCGAGACTGAGCTGCGGGCGCTGGTCAGCTGGAAAGGCGATGACCGCCGCCATGCCGACCTCGCGGTCTTCTTCATCTCAACGCCGACCGACTGAGGAGCGAAATCAGCGGAAGGTGTCCCCACCGACCTAAGCTCCGGTGCGATGACATCCCCCAATCCAAGCCCCGCCGCGGATGAGCTTGTCGAATATGTGGCGGCGGCATTCCATACATTGACTCGCAACTGGCGCTACGTCGATGCGGCTGGCGGCACCGGATGGAAGCGACCCGGTCCGGCGGAGCTTGCCCCTTGGGTGGAGCAGACGGACGACGCGTCGTGGGCTGCACGTGGGGCAGCATCGGTCGACCTCGCCAACACCGCCTGGGAGGAGCTTCCCAGTGACTGGCGCGCAAGGTTCATCCAAGCTGCCAGTGATGCTGCTTCGGCGGTGGTCGAGGCCGTTGAAGCCGGACAATCGCTCCAGGAACTCGACGAAGACGAGACGTTCGTCGAGCGAACCGGTCGGCGGCTCGCCAGGGCGTGGCTCGGTCCTCCAGGCGCTGGCGCTAGCGGAGTGGTGCCATTAGGCGAACAGGAGGCCGACCAGCTCCTAGCCCGTACAGCGATACACGTTTACGCGGCACGTCTCGCCAACTTCGGGGGCCTCGGCACCGTCCCGACCTTCCCGCCCCCCGACTTCAGCGACCCCGAGAGGTTCGTCCTGGTCGAGGCTGGCGGACAGCACGATGGGAAGCGCGCAAGCTTCAGGGTCACCGGCGAGGCGCTGGACCCCACGGTGGTAACTACTGCCACGGGGATTCAGCCGAGCCTTGCTTACCGGCGAGGCGACCTCAGAGTCGTTCGTCCTGGGAGTCCGCTCTCGCCATACCGCACAGGCATGTGGAACATCCAGACCGATGGGGCTGTCGAGCAAGTCGGCCCCACACTCGAAGACCACCTGTGTTGGCTACTGGACGCCCTCGAACCCCACGTCGCAGAAATCGTCCGCCTATCCAGGGAACTCGACCTCCGCACGGACTTCTTCTGCGGCTACTGGCAGCGGCGGTGGAACTCTGCGTGGGACCTCTCGGCGACCACGTTCGGCAGGATTGCCGCCCTGGGGGCCTCGCTGTCGTACGACGCCTACATCGACTACGACAGGGAAGACGACGAAGACGCGTCCTCGCAGGAGGACCCAACCGACGCGGGGCCCAGCACTACCTGACGCCAGCCTTGCCGCGACAGGGCCGGCCCGCGCAGCGTGTGCAAGAACCCGCGACACCCGTGTGCAAGGCGCCTATATTGGGGTCCGCGAGCGCCCGTGGTCGGCCAATTTACAACTACGGCGCTTCGGCGGTCCTCCTGCACACAGCAGATTTTCGCTGAGCTGCTTTCTGCCGCTAGCGGGCGCGTTCCGGACGGCCGTTGTTCGGGTCGTGGCGCGTTTCGGCAGCACTGAACTCGGGAGACCAGAAAGCTGGGTCGGCGAGGACTTGCCCCGATGAAGCATCGCCTACGTCTGTCGTGTCCGGTTGCCCACGCGGTTGGAGTGTCGGTACCGAGCTGCAATGTGCGCTTGACTTCGCTCGCGCAGCTGTGGGAGGATCGACCGGGGCATCGTTGGAGACATCGGGCGGACCGGGCCATGTGTCGCAGTTGATGCGCCTATCCCGCTACGGGGACGGAGGACGATCAATGCGGAAGATGATGTTGAAGCGGCTGCGGCGTCACCGTATGCCAGTTGGCGCTTTGGCGAGCGCCATGCTGCTTGCCGGCGCCGGGTCAGCGCTCGCGACTCTGGAGGCGCTGCCCCCCGGGGGCCAGGTGAACGACGATCTCGCGGCCGGGATCAACAAGGCACTTAGCGTCAGCGGCGAAGACCCGACCAACGCGGATCTCGCCGGTGGCTCGCTCGCCGCCGGCGGCGCTGCCGTACCGTGGGCGATCTTCCGTCAGACCGAGAGCTCACACGCGGACCAGGTGTTCGTGCGCTCGTTCGCCCATGGCGCGTGGACCACACGCGGGAACGGCACCGTTGGCGGCAGGTCGAGCTCGAGCCCCACCTTTAGCGGCTCGCTCAACTTCGATCAGGGACAGAACGGTGAGGCGCCGTCGATCGACTTCGCCGGCGGAGGACGAGTGGTGCCGTGGGCCACCTGGTACGAGGACACGGTTGGCGCCGGGTTCACCAACAACAACATCTTCGCCAGCAGATTCGACAACACCGGCGACGCCGGCCAGGGCAAGTGGATCTTCGCCGGGCAGGACCGCGGGGCCGGCGGCGGCAGCGTCCCCGTTCCGTCCTTGAACATCCACACCAACCAGGACGCAGAGAACCCTTCGGTGGCGGGCGGTTCTGCTGTGGATCCGACGAAGCCCGGCCCGTGGGTGGCATGGCAGGAGACGACCACCTCGCCGGTCAGCGGCAAGGATCAGATCTTCGTGGTGCGCCCGATCGGGCCAGGAGCGACCAACTGCGATGGGGTCACGCCGGCGGGCGTGAGCGTCGCCGGACACGTGCCCGCGATCGGCGGCTTCTGCTGGCAGCAGGCCGGCATTCCGCGAGTGGGTCCCGGCTTGGCTGACCCCAGTCTCAACGTCGATCCCACCCGCGACGGCATCGAACCCGACATCGCGTTCACCGGCGCCGCCGACAGCGTGCCGTGGGTCGTGTGGTACGAGACCGGTCCGTCGAGCCTGGGCTTGCAGAACAACGAGCTCGTGTTCGCGGCGAAGGGGATCGCAGACGGAGTCGGGGCGAACGGTGGCTTTCACTGGGTCGTCGTGGGCAGCCAGGCGACCGCGACGCTGGACCGAACCAGCACGCACGGATTCGGCGGATGCGCCTCATTCGCGAGCACGGAGCAGCAGTGCTCGCTGAACAAGAACGCGAGCGCTGACGCGGAGGATCCACAGGTCGCGGCCGGCACGATGACCGCCGGCAATCCGACGGTGCCGTGGGTCGCGTGGGACGAGGTCGTCGGCAGCGTTCATCAGGTCTTTGTGGCGCGTCTGGTGGGCACCGGCGCTGCGGCCCGATTCCAGCTGGCAAACGGCGGTGCGCCCGTGTCGAGCGGACGGAACGCTTCCATCCGCCCGGACATCACCTTCTCCGGCCACACGCCTTACGTAACGTGGCGCGAGGCGGTCGGAGGAGCGACCTGGGGGTTCGCCGGGCACTTCGTCAACGCGGCGAATCCGACCTTCGTGCTGGATGCGAACAACGTGCCGCTCACGCCCACGAGCCAGGCCGACGTCCGTGAACCGATCTCATCTTCGTGCACGGCGAACCCGTTCAACGCCGACGGATCCACCTGCCAGGGCGGAGCGGTCGCGACTCCGTTCTTCCTGTTCACGTACGGGAGGCACCCGCGATCGCTGTTCGCCGATGCTCTCTCGCTCGCAACGGGGTTTGACTCGACCGGCACGCTGGCCTCAGGCGGACACAAGGTCCAGTCGAGCGGTACAGCGCCCGCCTGTAGCAAGGGTCAGAAGATCTTCCTCGGGATCACGATCACTCAGGGCAAGCACAAGGCGACCGGGGCATGGAGCAAGCACACGTGCACCGGGCAGCCAATCCAATGGCACATAACCGCCACCGTCGTCCGCCACGGAAAGCTGAACAAGGGCAAGGCCACGGGTCACGGGGTTGCCAGGCTTGTCAACCATAAGGGGAAGACGATCAAAACCAAGCGGTGGAGCGGGGGACTGACCCTCGCCTGACGAGCGTCAGGCTTGCGTTCCCCGGCGGCCCACACACGTGGGGCAAGCTAAAGGGATCATCTGTCTCGTCGCGCTGGCGGTGCTGACTGCGTGCCTTGGTGCGCCCGCCGCGGGCGCCAGGGCCCACAGCGCTGTTGGCAGCGGGGGCTTTACCTGGAAGTCGGAGGCGTTGCCGGCGGAGCTGGGGCCAATGTCAGGCATCTCATGCGTGCCCGCCGCGAAGCGCACGGAGTGCGTTGCCGTGGGCGCTCTAGCGGTGGCCAACGGCCAGCCCGAGCACGGAGCAATCATTCGCAGTCAAAATGGAGGCGAGAGCTGGCGGCGCCGCGGTGCACCTACGGGTGTCGGTGCACTCGCGTACGTCGCGTGCTCGGGGTCTTCCTTCTGCATGGCCGACGGCCAAGCCTTGGGCGGCGTACAGAGCGTCCTGATTTCGAGCACGAATGGCGGCGTCTCGTGGGTCCGCGATCACCTCCCGTCGAACGTACGGCAATACCTGCTCGCCGGCCCGATCTCATGTGTCGCGGAGAAGTGCTGGATCGAAGGGGAGTCCCACAGGCTACTTTTCACGCGTGACGGAGGAAAGAGCTTCTCGACACAACTTCTGCCGCAGGCGACGTGCTGCGTGCAAACCAGCGTCGCCAACGTCACGTTCGTGAACGCCTCGGACGGTTATGCGACCGGAAGTGCGGGCGGCTCGGGGCTTGCCCAGAGCTCCTTCGAAGGGCTTGTCTGGCGGACGATCGACGGCGGAGCGCACTGGACGATGGTCACCCTCGGCGCCACCAGCGTTCTGGCGATCTCATGCGTGGATCCGAGTCACTGCTGGGCGGCGGCATCGACGCCCGGACCCTACGCGTCTCTCACGGGCACGATGTACGGGACCGCCGACGGCGGCGCAACTTGGAGCCGCCAGAGCCTGCCTCGCTTTCGTGGCTCTTTCAACGACCTGCGCTGCCTGCGCGCTGCTCGTGCCGACCGCTGCTTCGCGGCCGGAGAGAACCTCGATGAGAATGGCCCCATCATGGTCTCGACCGTCGACGGTGGCAGTCACTGGAGACTCGATCGAGAGCCGAAAAGAACCGGCCCGCTCCGCCAGGTCGCGTTCGTGGGGACCGCGGGCCGTGCTGCGGGCCAAGAGTCGAACGCCAGCGCGAGCGGGTTGATCCTCGCGTCCGCTTAGACGAAGTCAGGGATGCGGCTGGCGCTGAGCCTCGCGGTGGAAGCGATGTGGAAGCAGCAAACCGCAGTCGATTGCAACAGCGCGTCAGCTTTCGCGAACGAGATCCCTTGATATGCGGGCTCGCGCACCGCAGGCCGCGGATCGCCACAGCCGAGGTGCGATAAGCGGGTATGGGGTCAAAGACTCCATCGAGGGTTCGAATCCCTCCCTCTCCGCTCGCCGGCCGGCCTCGGCGACAGCACCCAGGCCGTCGCAACATTTCGTCCGCCTCAGCGCGCCTGTTGCATGGATCCGCTCACGCCGGGAAGCCTTGCGACGAACAATCGAGGGAGGAGCGAATGCTTCTTGCGTTGGTAGTCATTCTGTTGGTTCTCGCGGTGGTCGGCGGAATCGCGATCCACCCGCTGCTGTTCCTGATCGCCGTGCTCGCCGTCCTGGCGTTCTTCGGGGGACGTCGTCGCTCGCTCACCTGAGCGCGTGCCGTTGGGACCGCCCGCGGGCGCACCCGGCCCGCGGGCGCTGCGGCGCGCTCAGGATGCCCTCAGCGTGCCGCCGTCGACCGGGATCAATGTCCCGGTCAGGTAAGAGGCCTGCCTGGAGGCCAGGAAGCACACGACGTCGCCAACTTCCCGCGGGGTCCCGAGCCGTCCGAGCGGGATCGCCTGCAGCTCGGCTTCCGGCGGCTGCCCGCCGTAGAGCTGTGTGAGCCGCGCCGTGGCGATCCGCCCGGGAGCGACCGAGTTGACGGTGATCCCGTCCTCCCCGAGCTCGCGCGCGAGGGTCTTCAGGTAACCCCACACGCCCGGTCTCACCGCGTTCGACAGCGCGAGATTCGAGATCGGCTCACGTACTGACACGGACGAGATCGAGATGATCCGCCCCTGTCCGCTGGCTCGCAGGTGTGGCAACGCGGCGCCGACGACCGCGATCACGGGGCTCAGCAGTAGCCGCACCGCCTCCTCGATCGACTTCTCGTCGACGGCCTCGGCGCTTCCCGGTGGCGGGCCACCGCCGTTGAGGACGAGGACATCGAGTCCGCCGTGCGCATCCACGGCCGTTTGCACCGCGGCCGCCAGGTCGGTGCTGCTCTGCACATCGCCGACGAGGGGCGTGGCTCCGATCTTCGCCGCCTCCTCGCGCAGCAGCTCCGCGCGGCGAGCGAGCATCACGACATTCGCGCCCTCTTCGCGCAACGCCTGCGCGCTCGCCAGCCCCAGGCCCGATGAGGCGCCGAGGACGAGCGCGCTTCGTCCTTCGAGTCCGAGATCCATGGTCCGCCTCCTACCCTGCGGCCACGCGATAGCGACCCGCGCCGACAATCTGCGCACTGCCGCCGACCTCGATCGACTCGAGTCGGTCCGCTGACCCGGTGACCGTCGCGTACAGCACCGAGGGACGATTGATCTCCTCTCCCTGCCGGATCTCGATCTCCTGTCCGAACGCGATCCGTCCGTGGCGGGCGAGGTGCGCCGCCAGCGGCCCTGCCGCCGAGCCGGTCGCAGCGTCCTCGTTCACGCCGGCGGCGGGATAGAACATCCGGGTCTTCCACCGGCTCTCCCGTCCCGCGAAGCAGTTGGCGGCGACGCCGAGATCGGTCAGACGGTTGATATCGGGGCGCAGCTGCGCGACCGCCTCCTCCCCGGCCAGGTTCACGTACACGTGCGCGGGCCCGTTGCGGTAGATCTCGACCGGCATCCCTGATGCCTCCACGCCGAGGGCATCGAGCAGCTCGGCATCGCGCTCGTAGCGCTCCCAGGTCGGGATCGGCTGCTGCATCCGGCCGAAGGCGACCCGCTCCCCCTCGCGCTCCAGCGTCACCGGGACGGGCCCGGCCCCGGTCTCCAGCACCACCGCCTCCGCGGCGATCGCGGTCCCGACGACGAAGGCGGTCCCGAGAACGGGGTGCCCCGCGAACGGGAGCTCACCGCCGGGCGTGAAGATCCGCATCGCGACGTCTCCGCCGGACGATGGCGGCGCGAGGAAGACCGTCTCGGCGAAGTTCATCTCGCGGGCCAGCCGGAGCATCTCGTCCGCACTGAATGGCCGGCCATCGAGGTAGACCGCCAGCTGGTTCCCCTCCAGCGGCCGTGAGGTGAAGACGTCGACCACGACATAGCGATGCGCCGCGGATCCCTCGAGCCAGTCGACCGCCTCCGGGATCACGGTAGCCATCGCCATCGCAGGAGCCTCCTTTAGACACTGAGCAATATTGCTAGGCGACTATATCTGTGCTTTGCTCTCGTCGGATGCCCGCCACCACGAGCAGCATCGAGACGACCACCGTGCTGAGGGCGCTCGCCAGCCCCAGGCGGCTGCGCATCCTCGAGTGGCTGCGGGACCCCGTCAGGAACTTTCCGCCGCAACGCGACGGCGATCTCGTCGAGGACGGGGTCTGCGTGCTGTTCATCGCCGAGAAGCTCGGCGTCGCGCAGCCGACCGCAACCGTCCACCTGCAAGCACTCGCCCGCGCCGGCCTGGTCACCTCCAAGCGCGTCGGGCAGTGGACGTTCTACAAGCGCGACGAGCGCGCGATCCGGGCGTTCAAGCGCCGGCTCCGCGACGAGCTCTGACGCTCAGCGGAGCTTGTTGGCGGTGCCGAAGATGTGGTCCCAGAACGGCGCGCTGACGCCGTAGCCGCGCTCATGGTTCTGGAAGTGGTGGCGCATGTGCAGCTCGCGCAGCCGCCGGCCGAGCGCCGAGCGCGGTCGGTGATGGTGCACGTGGTAGTGCAACATGTCGTAGAAGAGGTAACCGGCAAGGAAGCCCGCGCCGAACGGCAGGAACGCCGGGCTGCCGAGCACCAGGAAGAAGACCCAGACGAACAATGCGGCGAGGGGGATGCTCACCGACGGGGGCATCACCAGGCGCATGGGATCGTTCGGATGATCGTGGTGGACCCCGTGGATGATCCAGTGCAGCCGCGCACCGATCCCCTTCTCTGGCTCGAAGTGGAAGACCAGCCGATGCAGCCAGTATTCCGTCAGCGTCCAGAACAGGTAGCCGCCGACCAGCCATGCGGGCGCCAGCCAGCCGACGCCATGGACGAAGCCGAGCACGATCAGGGCGGTGATCGCCGGCCCAAACAGGACTGGGGGGATCGCCGGATGCACGCGCGAGAGCTTGTCGAGCAGGTCGTTGTCGAACATGCGCGGCGAGGCGCGCAGCACCTCGCTGCGGCTCAGGCCCTCGAGCTCCTGGGCGTTCCGGGTGGCCATACCTACAAGGATACGACGCTATTGCTCGACGGTTTCAGCGTCCGCGGGCATCGCCAGGACGATGTGCCGGAGCGCGAGCGCGAGGAAGGCGCGGTGCTCGGGCTCGCTCGGCCCGTCGTGCGGGGCGATCTCGACGTCCGTCAACGGCAGGAAGTCGCGCTCAGAGGAGTTCAGGTAGTCGGTCATGCGGCTGCGATAGCCATCCCGCGGCAGCAGCAGCGAGCCGGTGATGCGGTAACGCTCGGTCTCGACGATGATTCGCGTCTCTCGGTGCTCCATTGCGGCGACCATAGCGGGCGAGACGGTGCCTGGGCTTGAGCGGGCACGGTGGTGGACGATCCGCCGGGCCCAGAACCGCAAGCCCGCGACCTACCGCTGCCCGTTGTGCGGCAACCATCTGCCGTCGATGAGCGAGCACATGCTGATCACGCCTGAGGGCGACTCGAGCCGGCGCCGGCATGCCCACACCGAGTGCGTGCTGAGGGCGCGGAGGGCCGGTCGCCTGCCGACCCGCGAGGAGTGGTCCAAGAGCCAGCCGCGGTCCCCTGGGCTGATCAAGCGCGCGATCAATAGGGTTCGCGGCGATGGCGGTTGAGCTCAAGCTTGGACTGAACGTCGGCTACTGGGCGGGAGGACCTCCGCCGGGCGCGCAGGACTCCGTGCTGGAGGCCGAGCGGCTCGGGTTCGACTCCGTCTGGACGGCCGAGGCGTACGGCTCGGATGCACTCATGCCGCTGGCCTGGTGGGGTTCCCGCACCGAGCGGATCAGGCTCGGCACCGCGATCGTGCAGATCTCCGCGCGCACGCCCGCCGCGACCGCGATGGCGGCGATGACGCTCGACCACCTCAGCGGCGGCAGGCTGATCCTCGGCCTCGGCGTGTCCGGCCCGCAGGTGGTCGAGGGGTGGTACGGACAGTCATTCGCCAAGCCGCTCGCGCGCACGCGCGAGTACATCGAGATCCTCCGCAAGATCTTCGCGCGCGAAGGGCCGGTCACGCACGACGGCGCGCACTACCGGCTGCCGCTTCCGGACGGCACCGGCCTCGGCAAGCCGCTGAAGTCGAGCATCCGCCCGCTGCGCAACGACATCCCGATCTACCTTGCCGCCGAAGGCCCGAAGAACATCCGGCTTGCCGGCGAGCTCTGCGACGGCTGGCTGGCACTGTTCTACGCACCCGACCAGGACGACTTCTACCGCGGGGCGCTAGGCGAGACCAAACCAGGCTTCGAGGTCGCCGCGACCGTCCCGCTGATCGTGACCGACGACGTCGAGGCGGCCGCCGACGCGCTGCGCCCGATGTACGCGCTGTACTTCGGCGGGATGGGCGCTCGCAGCGCGAACTTCCACGCCAACGTGCCAGCGCGGATGGGCTACGAGGCCGAGGTCGCCAAGATCCAGGAGCTCTACCTCTCCGGCCACAAGGACGAGGCCGCCGGCGCCGTCCCGACGAAGCTGATCGAGCAGCTGACGCTGATCGGCCCGGCCGAGAAGATCCGCCACGACCTCGAGGCGTGGCGCGAGTCGATCGTCACCACGCTGCTGATCGGCGGCGACCCGGAGACGCTGCGGACCGCAGCGGAGCTGGTTCTCGGCTGACGGTCGCTGCGCTCGGCTCAGGCCGTCGTCGGGGCTGACTCCGGTGCCCCCGTGAGCCCGGGGATCCCCCCCGGGTACCCGAGCGATGGCACGTCCGAGGGATACACCTCGTGGCCGTGCTCGGCGACGTCGCCGATCTCCATGTTCTTCTCCGCCATGCGGACCGGGATGAACACGTTGACGAGCTTGAGGATCGCGAAGGTGACCAGGGCCGTCCAGCAGATCACGAACAGGGCGGCGAAGAACTGCCATTTGAGGAGGGTCCAGTTGCCGTGGATGACGCCGGCCACGCCGCCGGTGCCGATCAGACCGCCGTGCGGGCCGCCGGTCTTGTAGCCGAGCACCATCTGCGGATCGGCGAACACGCCCACCAGCAGCCCGCCCGCGAGCCCTGCGAACCCGTGCGTGTAGATCACGCCGAGCGTGTCGTCCACGCGGCGGAATGGGCGCAGCCGGCTCAGGTAGTTGAGCGCGAAGTAGACGAGCGTCGAGGCGATCACGCCAAGCGCGATCGCGCCCCAGCCGTTGACGTAGCCGGCGGCGGGCGTGATCGCCACGAGCCCGACGATCATGCCGTTGACGGTCCCGAGCATCGAAGGCTTGCGACCGGTCAGGTAGTCCCAGGCGATCCAGACCAGCATCGCGACCGCGGTGCACAGGTTCGTGTTCATCACCGCCGCGCCCGCCGACATGTTCGACGCATACGGGTCGCCGCCGTTGAATCCGTTCCATCCCAGCCACAACAGACCGGCCCCGACCGCGACCATCGCAACGTTGTTGGGCGCGTCGATCTCGCGGTCGCGCTGGAGCCGCGGGCCGATCACCGCCGCCGCGACGAAGCCCGCTACGCCCGCCGAGAGGTGGATCACGTATCCGCCGGAGAAGTCCACGGCGCCGTGGTGTGCGAAGTAGCCGCCGCCCCAGATCAGGAACGCGTCAACGGCATATACACAGGTGATCCACAGGATCGTGAACGGGATCCACGCCTTGAAGTTGACCCGACCGAGCACCGAGCCGAGCGCGAGTATCGGGGTGATCGCCGCGAACACGAACTGGAAGTAGACGAGCGACGATTTCGGGAAGGACATCGACCCGACCAAGGGGATGTTGGCCTGGTGCTGGAGCTCCGTGTGTGACAGCACGGGCCCGGGCTTCCCGATGAAGTTCCCGAAGAAGCTGCTCGCCGACGAGGACAGGCCGTGCCACGGGGTGCCGAAGCTCATCTTGTATCCCCAGAGGACCCAGACGACCAGCACGATCGCGAAGGTCGTGAACGTCAACATCATGCTGTTGATCGACCAGCGCTTCTGCATCACGCCGCCGTACAGGACGGCGAGGCCGGGCACGCTCATCAGGCCGACGAGGGTGGCGGCCGTGATCTGCCATGCGGTGTCTCCTGAGTTCAGCCAACTCGGGGCTTCAAGAGGCAATGGATCTCCTTGTCCGGGAGGGGACGTACGAGCAGGCGCAATCGCGCCCGCGTTGGTGTGGACCTGTGGCGGCCATCGTCGCCGCGTATCGTCACGGGAGGGACGCGCCGCGGCCATAGCCGCGCGTCCAGCGATCCTCGCGCCCCCTTGGACATTCGGATAAGGCGATCCCGCAATCAGCGGGTTTCCGCGGCTATGGGCCGACTGGCAGGCCGGCCTTGCGGCACTCCGCCGCCACGGTCGCCGCGCTCTGGGGCGTGAACGCGCCAGGCGCGCGCGCCGTCGCGCACGTGGCTCGCGCGGTGGCGCCGCACTGGGAGATCTCCTCGGCGCCGACGGGACCCGCGATCGTCGCGTTGACGCAACCGTTGGCCGAGGCCCGACCGCCGGACACGAGCGCGATCACGAGCACGACCGCGAGCGCGGCGAGCGCGAATGTGACCGCGCCGATCAGCCGCTTCTCACGGACCGAGAGGCGATGGCCGGCGACGATCGGCTCGGCCTGCCCGGGCGGAAGGATCAGCACGGCCCGAGTCTACGCCGCAGTCTCGCTCCCGATCAGCCGCTTCACTACAGCTCGACAGGCCGGCCGTGCGGCACGACCAGCACCGATCCGCGCGCCGAGTTGAGCACCGCGCGGGTGGCGCCGCTGAGCGCGATCCGTCCCTGCCCCGCGCCGGGTCGCGAGCCGACCACGAGCAGATCGACGCGCTCGGCGTCGGGCGAGACGAGCTCCGCTCCGAGCGTCGCCACCAGCGCATCCGCGGTGCGGATCGCGGCCTCGTCGGCGGTATCCCGGGCCACCGCGATCGATCGGATCTGCGCATCGCCCTCGGTGCGCAGCCCGGCGGCAGCGACCGCGATCGCGACGGCACCGCCTTCGAGCAGATGCTGCGCGGTGTTGCCGGGCTCCGCGTGGCCAGGGGCCGTCCGGTAGTCCGAGCCGAAGACGATGACGGCGGCCCGCTCCTCGCCGGCAAGCTTGTCGAGCCCCTCGCCCGTTGACGCGCTGAGGACGACATGCTGCGGCACGGCTCCGTTGCCGAGCCACGCCGCGCCGGCCTGCAACCGGCGCTCCGCGTCGTGCTGCGCGAGCTCCTCGCGGCGCGGCGAGAACTCGCGCGAGTGCCTCACGTACGCGAGCGCGAGTGAGGCGCCGGCGCGCGAGAGCATCTTCCCGAGCGCCAGCGCGTCGTCGTCGTTGGGCGTCCCGTCATAGGAAACGATCAGATCCGTGCTCATTACCAGCGCATCCTCCACGCGCGCGCGTGCATCGGCATTGGCCCTGCGGCCAACGATCGCGACGCGACCCTGTCCAGCTGGAGCCGACGGCGTCTTGTGACACGATCGTTGCACATGGATCGCGCTGGTGTGGGCTTTCGGTGGGCGGCGGTTGGGTTTGGGCTGGCCCTGCATCTACACCTCCATCTCCACCACCAGTTCCACGGTCCCGCGATCGACTACGTCGGGCTGGCGATCGCCTGCGCGGCGAGCTGGGCGGGACTCCCGGGGCCGGGGGAGCCGCTGCTGATCGCGGCGGGGATCGTCGCGGCCAAGAACAACCTGAGCATCGCGTCGGTCATCTTCGTCGCGTTCGTCGCGGCCTCCATCGGCGGCGTTGCCGGCTGGCTGATCGGGCTTCGCGCCGGCCGCCGGCTGTTGACCGCGCCGGGCCCGTTTCAGCGGCTACGGCTGAGACTGCTCGCGCGCGGAGACGACGTGTTTGCGCGATACACGGTGATCGCGATCATCCTCACACCGCCGATGCTCGCGGGCATCCATCGCGTTCGCACCGGCGTCTACCTGGTCACGAACTGCGCGAGCGCGGCGGTGTGGGCCGCGGGGATCGGGCTTGCCGCGTACTTCGCCGGACCGCCGATCGTGGAGTTCCTGGGCGACCTGGGCTGGATCAGCATCGCCGGCATCGCGCTCCTGATCTGCGCCGTCCTCGGCGGCGAGCTCGTGCGCCGCCGGCGCCGGCGCGATCATCACGGGCAGGAGCTGCCGGCACCCGACTGAGGCTTCGCCTCAGGCCGGCCCGATACGACTCAGAGGCCGGTGCCGGCGAACGAATACGGCTGGAAGCGGGCGACCGGCGAGCCCACGTCGAGCTGGATCACGTTGTGCGCCGCGAGCGGGATCGAGCGCGGGTCCGCGGTCCACCGCTTGCCGTTGACGAACGCCGTGACCTTGCCCGTCGCGGGCCCAACCTGGCCGGCGCTCAACGGCTGATTCCACTCGTCGAAGAAGTCGCCGAGCGAGTAGATCCGCGCCGTCGGCGACTCGATGTGGATCACCCCGTCGGTGGCGTGCGTGTGCAGCCAGTAGTAACAACGCTGCGCGCCGTAGAACAGGCCCACCTGGGTCTGCTGGGCGACCGGGCCGAGCAGGCCGATCGCCGCGGGCAGCGCGCGCGGCTGGCCGTCGACGAACACCTGCAGGTGCGCGTGGATGTGATACGCGAGCTGCTCGATCGGAGCGCACTGGATCCCGTCAACGGTCGTTCCCGGCCGGGTGCTCGAGGCGGGCGCGAGCTGTTGGCCCTGCTCGAGTGGCATCCCCTCCGGGCCGATCGGCCCGACCGCCGAGGAGACGCCGCGCCCGCTCGCCGGCGCCGCGGTGGAGGTCGACGAGCTCGCGGTGGGGTCCGAGCTCGAGGAGCCGCTGCTCCCGCACGCCGCGACGCCCAGCGTGGCGAGGACGAGGCAGGCAAGCCCACTCAGACGGCGGACGATCATCGTCACAGAAAGGTAGCGAGCCGCTCTGCTGGGCTCGCGACCACGCTGATAACGTGCGGCGTGGATGGCTGCGAGCACGCCCACCGAGCTGCCGATGACGACCGCGTTCGAGCTCCCCGGGCTCCGCGTGACGGAGAACATCGGCGTCTGCTACGGCCTGGTCGTCCGCAGCATGGGCATGGTCGGCGGGATCGCGGCCGGGTTCAAGTCGCTCCGCCGTGGTGAGGTCTCGCAGTACACGCAGCTGCTCGAGGAGTCACGCCGGCACGCGATCGATCGCATGACCGAGAACGGCAGGCTGATGGGAGCGGACGCGATCATCGCCGTGCGCTTCGACTCCTCGGAGATCGGTCAGCAGCTGACGGAGATCGTCGCCTACGGCACCGCCGTGAAGGTCCAGCCCGCCTGAGCGCGTGCGCCTCACCGATGCCGACCGCGAGGCGTTGCTCGAGCGGCTGAAGCAGCACGCCGCCGTGGGGTCGATCGAGCTCGATGAGCTCGAACGGAGGGTCGGGTTGATCCACGCGGCTCAGACGCACCAGGAGGCCGCCGCGGTGATGAGCGACCTCCCGCCTCTGCCGGCCGACCCCGGGGACGCGCGCTCAGGCCGCGTCCCGCAGTGGCTCTGGGCGCGCCCGCATGGCGAGTCGACCACGCCCGCGCCAGGCTGGAGTCCCACCTCGGAGCGCTTCCGCGATCCCGGCTCAGGCCGCGTGATGCGGGTCTGGCTCGACGCCTCGGGGGGCCGGCACTATGTGCCCGACGAGGACTCGCGCTAGCCGCGAACGTTGCCGAACAGCCGCAGCAGCAGCAGGAAGACGTTGAAGATGTCGAGGAAGATGCTCGCCGCGATCACGACCGAGCTGTCCGTGTTCGCGCGGCGCAGCCGGTTGAAGTCGAAGATCGTGAAGCCGCCGAAGATCACCAGCCCGAGGACCGCGTAGATGATGTTCGCGTGCGGGATCGCGATCAGGAACGCGACGAACCCGAACGCGATCAGCGCCAGGAGCGCCCAGAACAGGGTCCGGCCCCACGAGGAGAGATCGCGCCGGGTTGCATAGCCGTAGGACCCCAGGGCGGCGACGAACAGCCCGGTGCCGCCGGCGGCCTGCCACACGGCGGCCGGGTCGGTCTTCGCGTAGACGTCGAGGACCGGGCCGACACCGATGCCGAGCAGGAGACCCATGCCGAACAGCAGCGCGATCGCAAGCTGCTCGTGGCCGCGGCGGGCGGCAATCTGAAGGCCGAAGACGCACCCGAACGCGCCGATCAGCAGCAGGATCCCGGCCCCGCCGGCGAAGTGGCGGCCGATGTAGGCGCCCAGCGCCGCGAAACCGACGGTGACCGCAACCAGGCCCATCGTCTGGCCCAGGACGGTGCGGCCGCGGTCGCGCGCGATCGCGCCGCTGTATGCGAGTTGGTCGTGAGTCGTCATCAGAATCGGCTCCCGGTCGAAATTCGGTCGGTTATCTTGGCCCCCGCAAGCATGGGCCCCAAAGAAGAGGATATCCGCCCCTCGAGGGTGCGCAGGGCGGCGTTGATGACCGGGGCGGCGGCCGGGGTCGCGGCGCGAGAGGCAACGGCGCGGGCCCTGCGAGCCACGGGCGATTCGGACAGCCGTCGCGCCGCGGCCACGCGCCAGCAGCTCAAGAGCGCGCAGGCGCTCGTGAAGGTGCTCGGCGGCATGCGCGGCGCCGCGATGAAGGTGGGGCAGACGCTGTCGGCGGTGGATCTCGGTCTGGTGCCCGAGGAGGTGCGGCCGCAGTTCCAGGAGATCCTCGCGGCGCTCCAGCAGGACGCGAAGCCAGTCTCGTTCAAGGCGATCACGAAGGTGATCGAGGAGGACCTGGGCGAGCGGCTTCGGGACGCGTTCGCCGAGATCGACCCGGAGCCGATCGCCGCAGCCTCGATCGGCCAGGTGCATCGGGCGGCCCTGCACGACGGCCGCGAGGTGGCGGTCAAGGTCCAGTACCCCGGGATCGCCGAGGCGATCCACGCGGACATGCAGAACCTGCGGTTGTCGCTGAAGCTGCTGAGCGTGATCGCCCCCGGGATCGACACGGGCGCGATCGCGCAGGAGATTCGCGAACGGATCGGCCAGGAGCTCGACTACGAGCTCGAGGCGGCCAACCACCGCGCGATGGCACGGGCCTATCGCGGCCATCCGTTCATCCTCGTCCCGGACGTGGTCACTTCGCTGTGCCGCGAGCGGGTGCTGGTCTCGGAGCTGGTGGAGGGCCGGCGCTTCGCCGAGATCCGCGAGGCGCCCGCGCCGGAGCGCGACCGGATCGGCGAGATCCTGATCCGCTTCTACATCAATGGCCCGCTGCGCCACCGGCTGCTCAACGGCGACCCGCACCCGGGCAACTCGCTATTCCTCGAGGACGGTCGTGTCGCCTTCCTCGACTTCGGCTTCTTCAAGCACCTCTCCGACGCCGAGGTGGCGCAGCTGATCGCCTCCACCCGCGCCACCTACGAGGAGGACGCGGACGCGCTGTTCGACGTGATCGCCGGGCTCGGGGCGCTGCCCGCCGACCGCGCCCTCGCGGAGCCGTTCCTCGAGAGCTACCGGACCATCTTCGGGTGGCTGCTGATCGACGAAGCGGTCACCATCGACGGCTCGGTCACCGGGGCGATGATGCGCTCCTACAACCGCATGCGCTCGTTGGACTCGTTCAAATCGCTCACGCTGCCGGCCGAGCACTTCGTGCTGATGCGGGCCGTGATGCTGCTGATCGGGCTGCTTGGCCAGCTCCGCGCGACCGGCAGATGGCTCGACGTGGCGCGCGAGTGGCTGTTCAACGAGGAGCCGGCGACGGAGCTCGGGCGGATCGAGGCGCCGCACTTCGGCGACCGACCCTACCCGAGCCCCGATCTCGAGCTAACGCGCCAGCAGGATTTCCGCCGATGAGCGAGCCGCAGCCCCCCCGTGGGGCCTACGACCGAGCGGGGGTCGACTACGCGAGCCTCGACGCCGGCAAGCGACTGGCGCTCCGCGCCGCGCTCGCGACATCGGGCCAGCTCGAGCGCTCGGACGGCCGCGCGCTCGACGCGTCGCGTGGCGAGCCGGCGTTCGTATTCGAGCTGGCGGGGCGCACATTCGCATTCGTGCTCGAGGGGCTGGGCACGAAGTCGATCATCGCTCGCCAGGTGATGGACGAGCTCGGCGTCGACCGGTTCGCCGACGTGGCGATCGACACCGTCGCGGCGATCGTCAACGACCTGTGCTGTGTCGGCGCGCTGCCGCTGGTCGTCAACGCCTATTTCGCGACTGGTCGCTCGAGCTGGTACGAGGACACCGACCGGTATCGGTCGCTGCTCGAGGGCTGGCGGCGGGCCTGCGAGCTCGCGCAGTGCACGTGGGGCGGGGGCGAGTCGCCGTCGCTGCCGGAGCTGGTCGACGGCGAGGAGATCGAGCTCGCGGGCAGCGCGATCGGCGTGGTGCCGTCCGGGCGGACTCCGATCTTCGGGGAGAACCTCGCCGACGGAGACCGGATCGTGCTCGTCGCCTCGAGCGGACTGCACGCCAACGGCGCCTCGCTCGCGCGGATGCTCGTCCGCACCCAGCTGCCCGATCGCTACCGCACTCCCATCGGAGACGATGGAACCAGGCTGGGAGAGGCGCTCCTCGCTCCGTCGCTGATCTACACGCCGCTGGTCCGGGCGCTGCTGGAGTCCGAGCTCGAGATCACCTACTTGAGCCATATCACGGGCCACGGCCTGCTCAAGCTGATGCGGCCCGCAAAGTCGCTGACCTACCGGATCGCGGCGCTGCCACCGGTGCCGCCGGTGCTCGGCTTCCTCGCGCGCGCTGCGGGGATGCCGCCCGATGGCGCCTACTCCACCTTCAACATGGGCAGCGGCTTCGCGATCTATTGCCGCCCGGGGTCAGCGCAGGGAGTGCTCGACCACGCCCGCGCGCTCGGCTACGACGCGATCGACGCCGGCGGGATCGAGGAGGGACCGCGGCGGGTGATCCTCGAGCCGGTCGGCGTCACCTACGAGGACGAGCAGCTGCGCCTGCGCTGAGCGTCCCGCAGGCGATCAGGCCAGCTCGCGCAGGAGCTCGTCGAGATCGAGCTCGTCGCCGAACTGCCCGTTGAGGTGGCCGTGCTCGTCGCGGGGCCACTCCTGCACCGGGCGGTCCCACATCAGCTCGACGTCGTTGCCGTCGGGGTCGGTGACGTAGATCGCCTCGTGCGTGCCGTGGTCGGCCGTCTGGCGGATCGGCCAGTCGACCGCCTTGAGCCGGCGATAGGCGTCGGCGAACGAGCGGCGCGTCGGATAGGCGAGCGCGATGTGATGGAGCCCGGCCACGCCGTCCGGCTGCGGTGCGCCGCCCTTCGACTTCCACGTGTTGAAGCCGAGATGGTGGTGATAGCCGCCAGCGGAGAGGAACAGCAGGTCACCGGTCGTGCCCCAGCCCGGCACGTCGCGCGCCTCGGCGACGACGTCGAACCCCAGCACGTCGACGTAGAAGGCGCGGATCCGGTCGATGTCGGCGGTGCGCAGGTGCGCGTGGCCGATCCGCACGCCAGGGTCGATCGGGTCAGCCGCCCGCGCCACGGGCGCGATGCTTCCCTGTGTCTGCGTCGGGTGCGTTTCGACGTCGCTCATCTGGGTGCAGTCTCCAACGTCAATGCAGGATCCCAGGTAGTGTGCCGCATGCGGGCATCCCGAGGGAGGTCATGAAAAATGGGCGAATCGATCGTAGTTGGAACCGACGGGTCCGAGAGCGCGCAGCGCGCAGTCAAGGAGGCCATGCGTCTGGCCAAGGCGCTCGATGCGAAGCTGCACGTGGTCGCGGCATTCGAGGCTCTGCGCGGGGCTCGGATCGCCGGCGCGCCGGAGGGCGCTGCCAAGGTGTGGGCACCCCTGCCGGACGCCAAGGTCGAGGCGACGCTGAGCGAAGCGGCGGCCGCCGTGCGGATCGCCGGCGTCGAGGTCGAGACCCATGCGGAGCAGCGGGATCCGGCCGACGCACTGCTTGCTGTCGCTGAGAACGTCGGCGCGAGCATGATCGTCGTCGGCAGCAAGGGCATGCACGGCGCCCGCCGGCTGGCGCTCGGCAACGTGCCCAACAAGGTCTCCCACAGCGCCCGCTGCAACGTCCTGATCGTCGCCACCGATCAGCCGGCTGCCGCCTGAGCCGGGAGTCGCGCCGCCTGCCTCCGGGCGGGGCGCGAAACTCCCCTTCGATGCGCCGCCGTCGCGACCGTCGATTTCTTCGCACCGATCTCGCCGTCCTGGCGTGCGTTGCGCTCGTCGTGCTCGTCCTCGGGCTGACCAGCTCGCGCCCGGCCTCGCTCAGCATCCGCCAGGCGAACGCGATCTTCACCGTTGGCTCTGACTCCCCGCGCACGATCCCGGCGGGATTCCTGGGGCTGTCGCTCGAGTACCCCGCGGTCACCCAGTACGCCGGCACCGATCCCGCGGCGCTCAACCCCGTCTTCACGCAGCTGGTGCGGAATCTCGTGAATGGGGGCCCGGCGGTCCTGCGGATCGGTGGCGACAGCGCCGACTGGACGTGGTGGCCGGTCGCGGGGGTCACGCGGCCACCGGGGGTGACCTTCACGCTCACCCCCGCCTGGCTCAGCGTCGCCCACGCGCTGTCGGCGTCGCTGAAGGCGCGGCTGATCCTCGGGATCAATCTCGAGGCCGACAGCAGCCAACTCGCCTCCGCTGAAGCGCAGGCGCTGATCGGCGGCGTGGGCAGTGGATACGTCCGGGCACTCCAGCTGGGCAACGAGCCCGAGCTCTACTCGACGTTTCCGTGGTACCGGCTGCCGGACGGGCGCGGCGTCCCCGGACGGCCCCACAGCTACGACTTCAGCGCGTTTCTGAACGACTTCACCCAGGTCGCCGGCGCGCTTCCGAACGTGCCGCTTGCGGGACCCACCGTCGGCGGCCCCGGATGGATGAGCGACCTGCCGCAGTTCCTGGACAACGCGCCGCGACTCGGCGTGGTGACGATCCATCGCTACCCCCTGCAGCGCTGCTTCGTGCAGCCGGGCTCGCCCCAGTACCCGACGATCGCGAACCTGCTGGCGTCCGCCTCCTCCACCGGGCTGGCCGACACGTTCGTCCCGTACATCGCGCTCGCGCGCAAGCACGGGCTGCCGCTGCGCATCGATGAGCTGAACACGGTCTCGTGCGGCGCCGATCAGGCGATCAGCAAGTCTTTCGCGTCCGCGCTGTGGGCGCTTGACACGCTGTTCGAGATGGCACGCGTCGGCGTCAGCGGCGTGAACGTCCACACCTTCCCTGGCGCCGGCTATGACCTGTTTAAGTTCTCGCGCGCCGGCGGTCGCTGGCGTGGCACCGTCGCGCCCGAGTACTACGGCCTCGAGATGTTCGCGCAGGCCGCGCCGCCCGGATCGCAGCTGCTCGCGGTCTCCGGCGGCGAGGGCACGCTCAAGGTCTGGGCGACGCGGGACGCGAGGCGCGTGATGCGGATCGTGGTCCTGAACAAGGGCACCATCCGCGCGCGCGTAGTCGCGCTGCGGTTGCCGGGAGCGACCCGCGGCGCCACGGTCGAGCGGCTGATCGCGCCGGACGCGGCATCGCGCACCGGCGTCACACTGGGGGGCCGGAGCATCGGTCCCGGATCGGAGACCGGCGTGCTGCCGGGCGCGCCGCGGCTTGAGTCGCTCAGCCGCTCCGGCGGGGCGTATGTCCTGCGCGTCCCGGCCGCGAGCGCGGCGCTCGTCACGATTCCCGGCTAGGACCCGAACGAGCGGAAGCGCTCGGCCATGCGGGAGTCCGGGCTGTCGCGCTCGTCGTCTTTGCGATCGCCTGAATCGTCGGCCTCTTCGGATTCCTCGGCGTCTTCGTCCTGACCAGCTGCGGTATTCGCCTGGAGGACCGCGCTCTCGAGGAAGTGCCGGAGCCTCTCCTCGTCGCCCTCGGACACCTCGCCGACGTGCACGCGCCCCTTCTTCAGCGCGACCTCGCCCCAGTCGCCATGTCCGCCCAGGAGCTGGACCGTGGTCTCAAAGCTCGCGCGCCATTCGCGCGTCACGTCACCCTCGAGCCCGACGGTCAGCTTTCCCTCCTTGACCTCGGCGTTCGACCAGTTCAGCTCCACCGCGCTCACGTTCCGGCGTCTACCCGTTTCCGTACGAGCGTCCACGCGCGCTCGTTCCCTCGCCCGCCCCAATAAAAATACTTAAGCGAACGCTTGACTAACCCTACCGAGGGACGTATGGTTAAGTCGATGCTTAATCAACCCTCGCCCGCGGCCGACCGCGCCTTTCATGCGCTCTCCGATCCCGGCCGGCGCGCCATGCTGGAGCGGCTGAGCGGCGGCCCCCTTTCGGTCAGCGAGCTCGCGCGCCCGCTGCCGATCACGCTCGCGGCGGTGATCCAGCACCTCCACGTCCTCGAGGCGGGCGGTCTGGTCTCCTCCGACAAGGTTGGTCGCGTGCGCTCCTACCGGATCGTGCCCGGCGGCCTGCGCACGGCCGAGGACTGGTTGCACGAGCAACGCACAGCCTGGGAGCGCCGCCTCGACCGCCTGGGCGAGTACCTCGATCAGAACGAGTGAGCAGGAGAACTTCGATGACAGATCAGACGATCATCCACAACACGATCACGCTCGAGCGCGCCTATCCGGCCGACCCGGCGAGGGTCTTCGCAGCCTGGGCCGACGCCGCCGCCAAGGCCCGCTGGTTCGCCGGGCCGGAGGTGGAGCACGAGCTGGACTTTCGCGTCGGCGGGCTCGAGATCGTCCGCCGCCCGGCGGGCGGCGGACTACCGGCGCTGCGCTTCGAGGCGGTGTATCGCGACATCGTCCCCGACCTGCGGATCGTATTCGCGGGCACGCTGTTCGCGGGCGCCCACACCGCGACGATCTCGCTGACGAGCGTGCAGTTCCACGCCGACGGTGCAGGCACGAAGCTCGAGCTGATCGAGCACGGCGCGTTCCTCGACGGGCACGAGCAGCCGAGCTGGCGCGAGCGGGGGCTCGGATCACAGCTCGACGCGCTCGGCGTGGAGCTGCGCGGCGACCGATGAGCCTGGCCGGTCCGCGCGGTCTAACCCCTCAAATGAGCAACCGAGCTCGAAGGGAGATCGAGATGACAGCTGACAATCGCAGCCGCTGGATCGCGCTGCTCGTGCTCTGCATGGGGAGCCTGATGATCGTCCTGGACACGACGATCGTGAACGTCGCGCTGCCCTCGATTCGCGCCGACCTGCACTTCTCCGCGACCTCGCTTGCCTGGGTCGTGAACGGCTACATGCTGACGTTCGGCGGCTTCCTCCTGCTCGGCGGACGATTCGGCGACCTGTACGGGCACCGCCGTCTGTTCATGGGCGGCATCACCCTGTTCGCCCTGGCGTCGCTGACGTGCGGACTGGCGTCCTCGCAGGGCATGCTGGTAGCAGCGCGGGCCGCCCAGGGACTCGGCGGCGCCGTCGTCTCCGCCGTCTCGCTGTCGCTGATGATGTCGCTGTTCGTCGAGCCCGCCGACCGCGCGAAGGCGATGGGCGTGTTCGGATTCGTAGCCGCCGGCGGTGGGTCCCTCGGTGTATTGCTCGGCGGGATCCTCACCGATCTGCTCAGCTGGCACTGGATCTTCCTCGTCAACGTCCCGATCGGGATCGGCGTCTGCATCGCCTCGCTGCGCGTGCTTCCCGGGATCCGGCCGGGGAACGGCGAGACCCACCTGGATCTGACCGGAGCGCTGACCGTCACCGCGGCGTTGATGCTCGCCGTCTACGCGATCGTCAACGGCAACCAGGCCGGGTGGACCTCGGCGCGAACGCTCGGGCTGCTGGCGGCCGCGGCCGCGCTGCTGGGCGGCTTCGTCCTCGTCGAATCGCGAGTGCGCGCGCCGCTGATGCCACTGCGACTGTTCCGCCTGCGCAACCTGGCGGCGGCGAACGTGGTCGGCGTGCTGTGGGCGGCGGCGATGTTCGCGTGGTTCTTCCTGTCGGCGCTGTACATGCAGCTGGTACTCGGCTACAGCCCGCTGCAGGTGGGCCTCGCGTTCCTGCCCGCGAACCTGATCATGGGCGCCTTCTCGCTGGGCCTGTCGGCGAAGCTGGTGATGCGGTTCGGGATCAGGCGCCCGATCGCCGCCGGGCTCACGCTGGCCGCGGTGGGCCTCGTGCTGCTGGCCCGCGCGCCGGTGGGCGGCAGCTTCGCCGCGGACATCCTGCCCAGCATGATCCTGCTCGGGTTCGGCGCAGGCATGGCGCTCAACCCGGTCCTGCTGGCCGCGATGGGCGATGTCGAGCAGAGCGAGTCGGGACTCGCCTCGGGCATCGTCAACACCTCGTTCATGATGGGCGGCGCGCTCGGCCTCGCGGTGCTCGCGAGCGTCGCCGCGTCGCGCACCGGCAGCCTGCTCGCGGCCGGCCACGGGCACCTCGACGCGCTGACCGGCGGCTACCACCTCGCGTTCCTGCTGGGCGCCACCTCGGCTCTCACCGCCGCGACCGTCGCCTGGGCACGGCTGCGAAGCGCGGGCGCGATCCCCGCCGATGACAAGGAGCGTCCCGCGGCCGAGCCCGCCGGCCACCGCGGCGTCCCGGCCTGCGAGCGCGCCGCCGCCCGGGCGTAGCCTTCGCCGCATCCGGACACGCGCTGAACGCTTGACCGCCGACGGCGGGCTCGGACTCCGCCTCGCCTTCGAGGGCCCGCTCGAATGGGAGACGCTCCTCTCGTACTTCGCGGCGCGCGCGATTCCGGGGGTGGAGCATGTCAGCGCCGGCGGCTACATCCGGACTGTCGTGATCGACGGACATCCCGGCGTGCTCGAGCTGACACGCGGCGGCGAGGACCATCTCGTGCTGCGGGCCCACCCTGCGCCCTGGGAGGGGCTGAGCGACATCGCCTCGCGCGCGCGGGGGATCTTCTCGCTCGACGCTCCCGTCGCCGACGCGGTCGCGTTTCTCTCGCGCGACCCCATCATTGGCCGGCTGGTCCGTGCGCGGCCGGGACTCCGCGTGCCGGGCACATGGGATCCGTTCGAGACCGCGATCCGGGCGATCATCGGCCAGCAGATCAGCGTCGCCGGCGCGAGCACGATCACCGGCCGGCTCGCGCAGCGGCACGGCTCGCGGGCCTCCGAACTGGAGCCGCTCGGGGTCACGCACATCTTCCCGCCACCGGTCGTGCTGGCAAGCGCCGATCTCTCGGGTCTCGGCCTCACGGGGGCGAGGGCGACGGCGATCCGCGCCTTCGCGGCGGCGGTGAGCGACGGCGAGGTGTCGCTGGACCGCAGCGTCCCGCTCGATCGGCTGGTCGAGTCGATCACGGCGATCCCCGGTCTGGGCCCCTGGAGCGCTCACTACATCGCGCTGCGCCTCGGCGCGCACGACGCGTTTCCCGCGGAGGACGTCGGACTGCGCCGCGCGGTGCGCGCGCTCGGCGCCGATCAGACGCCCGCGCAGCTGGCCGAACAATGGTCGCCCTGGCGCGCGACCGCGGCGGTTCACCTGTGGACGTACGCGCGCAGGCAGTGCTCCGAGCAGAAGTAGAGCGTCTCGCCTCCGAGCTCCCGGGCCAGGGCCTTGTGGCGGTCGACGCGCATGCCGCACGAGGGATCCGTCGCTCCGCGCCGCGCCGTCAGCCAGAAGAGACCGGCGAAGGTCGCCGCGCCGAGGATGTTGAGCGCGAGCTTGTAGTCGAGGTGGATCGATCCGAAGACGTCCGCGCGACTCGGGCGCGGGCCGGTCGGGACCAGGCCCAGACCGCTGAAGACGCCGTTCACGATCAGTGCCGCGAGCACCATCGTGAGGAACATCAGCGCGACGATCCGGATCGCGTACCGACCTCCGTAGTACTTGCGGTAGATCGCCACGATCGGGAGCACGATCAGATCGGCGAACAGGAATGCGAGCACGCCGGCGAAGCTGATTCCACCGGACCAGAGAACCGCCGCCAAGGGCACGTTCCCGACCGAGCAGACGAAGCTGATGACCGCGATCACGGGTCCGATCAGCGCGTTCTCGATCGCCGGGAGCGGCGCCGGCGCGTGCCGGATGAACAGCGACTCGAAGAAGCCGTTGCCGAGCTGCGCGATGAACCCGGCCAGCAAGAATCCGATCGTGATCTCCTTCCACAGCATCTGCCAGTCGCCGCGGAAGTTGTGGGCGACATCGGACCAAGCGTCGGCCGAGCTCAGGCGTCGGCGCCAGGAGAGGTCCGTTCCGACGGGGTGATGCTGGTGGCCGGTGTCGGCCTCGATCGCGTGCTCGCGGGCGAGGTGCTCGAGCCTGGGACTGACGAACATGCGCAGCAGCGCGGTCATCAACCCGATCATCACGATGCCGCCCAGATATTCGGCGACCGTGAACTGCCAGCCGATCAGGATCCACAAGACCAGCCCGAGCTCCCATACCAGGTTGGTCGAGGCGAACTGGAACGCGAGCGCCGACGCTGCGCTCGCGCCTTTCTGGAACAGGCTCTTGGCGATCGCGATCGCCGCGTAGGAGCACGACGACGAGGCCGCGCCGAGCCCCGTGGCCCAGGCGATCGGGCGCGAGCCCGAGCCGCTGAGCAGGCCCTCGATCCGCTCGCGCGGGGCCCAGGCCTGCACGATCGCGGAGATCGCGAACCCGAGCACGAGCGCCCACCACACCTCCCACGCCATCAGTAAGGCGTCCCTGAACCCGTGCCAGATCACGACCACGTTTTCGATTGTATACCCCTAGGGGGTAGGGGTGTTCTGGTATCGTTCCGTGCATGCCAGTCACACAAGCACCGACCAGGGGCTACACCGCCACCAAGGACCAGCTGCTCGCCAGGCTGCGGCGGATCGAGGGCCAGATCCGGGGGATCGAGGGGATGGTGCAGGAGGACCGCTACTGCATCGACATCCTCACGCAGATCTCGGCCGCCCAAGCCGCGCTCGACAAGGTCGCGCTCGGTCTGCTTGACGGGCATGCGCACACCTGCGTGATCGGGGCCAAGCCCGAACAGCAGGACGAGCGGACCGAGGAGATGATGGCGGCGATCGGCCGGCTGATGCGCCGGGGCTGAGCGCTTTCTGAGCGCAGAATTTGCCGCCGACGCGGGCAGTCGCATATCGTGCGCCTACATGGCTGCGACGACGCTCATCGCCAACGGAACCGTCGTCACCGCGGAGGGCGAGTTCGAGGGCAACGTGCTGATCGAAGGCGAGAAGATCGCCGCCGTCGGGCGCATCGAGGCAGCGGACGGGACGGCGGTCGTCGACGCGACGGGCTGCTTCGTTCTGCCGGGGCTGATCGACAATCACACGCACCTGTCGATGCCGTTCATGGGGATGATGTCCGCGGACGACTACGACACGGGCACGCAGGCCGCCGCAGCCGGCGGGGTCACGTGTCTGGTTGACTTCGCGATCCAGCGCGAGCCGGACAACCTGCACTCGGCGCTGGAGCAGTGGAGCGCGCGCGCGGATGGCGCGGCGCACGTCGACTACGGCTTCCACATGGCGGTCACGAACGCGTCGGAGCCGGTGCTCGACGAGATGGCGGCGATGGTCGATTCGGGGATCTGCTCGTTCAAGCTGTTCATGGCGTACAAGGGCGAGCTGATGGCGCGCGACGACGCGCTCGCCGCATGCATGGAGCGCGCGCGGGACCTGAACGCGCTGACGATGGTCCACGCGGAGAACGGGGACATCGTCGATCTGCTGGTCAAGCGCGCGCTGGCCAACGGAGATAGATCGGCCCTGCACCACGCGCTCACGCGACCCGAGTTCGTCGAGGCCGAGGCCACCGGTCGCGCGGCTCGAATCGCGGAGCACATCGGCGCGCCGCTGTTCGTCGTGCACGTGACCTGCGATGCGGCGGCCTCAGAGATCGAGGCCGCGCAGGCGCGCGGCGGCGAGGTCAGCGGCGAGACCTGCGTCCAGTACCTGATCAACACCATCGACGATCTCGAGCGACCCGGCGTCGAGGGATGCCGCTACATCTGCTCGCCACCGCTGCGTGACGCTCGTAACCACGCCCTCCTTTGGCAACACATCGGCCGCGGAGTGCTCGAGAGCATCTCGACCGACCACTGCCCGTTCAACAACGAGCAGAAGTCGCGTGGGCTCGAAAACTTCAGCCTCGTCCCGAACGGGCTCGCGCTGATCCAGCACCGGCTCGCCAAGCTCTGGGACGAGGGTGTCAGGACCGGGCGCATCACCCGCTCACAGCTCGTCGACCTGACGAGCACCACGATCGCCCGGCGCTTCGGCCTGCACGGCAAGGGCGCGGTCGCGCCCGGAAAGGATGCCGATCTCGTCGTCTTCGATCCCGACACGCCGCGACCGTACGGGCTCGAAACGTCGCTGATGAACGTCGACTACGACCTCTACGAGGGGCAGACGGCCACCGCCAGCGTCCGTCATACGTTCTGCCGCGGAACGCTCGTGTACGACCGCGGTGAGATCAAGACCGAGCGCGGCCATGGCCGTTACGTACCGCGCAGCCTGGCCACCGCGCCGTGAGCGAGTTGGCGGTCGATCCGCAGGCGGTGATCGCGGACCTCGATCAGCTGGCCGCGATGAGCGGAGGCCGCTTCGCCGGCGCCAGGCGCCTCGCCTGGACCCCACAGTGGCTCGAGGCGCGCAGATGGTTGCGGGGCAAGCTCGAGGAGATCGGCCTGCGTCCCGACCAGGACCAGGCCGGCAACATCTGGGCGTCGATCGAGGGCCGCCGGGAGGAGTTCCTGATCGTCGGCTCGCACATCGATGCGGTTCCGGAGGGCGGATGGCTCGATGGCGCGCTCGGGATCACCGCGGCGCTGGAGGTCGTTCGCCAGCTCGCCCGCAGCGGCGCCAAGCCGCCGGTCGGGGTTCGGTTCGTCGACTGGGCCGACGAGGAGGGCGCACGCTTCACCCGTAGCCTGCTCGGCTCCTCGGCCTGCGCCGGCACGCTCGTGCCGAGCGACGTCGCCGGGCTCACGGACGCCGGCGGCACCACACTCGCGGACGCACTATCTGGATGCGGCATCGATCTCGGGGCGGCGCCTTCCGCGCGAGACCGTCTCGACGGCGCGCTCGCCTACCTCGAGCTCCACATCGAGCAGGGTCCGGTGCTGCTCGACTCCGGACGCCTCGCGGCTCCCGTCAGCGGCACCTTTGGCGTCGAGCGCCACCTCATCACCTTCACCGGGCAGGCCGCGCACGCCGGGTCGACACCGATGCGCCTGCGCCGCGACTCGCTCGCCGCTGCGGCGCGCAGCGCGCTCGCGATCCGCGAGAGCGCGATCGAGCACGGAGGCGTCGCGACCGTCGGGCGCATGGACTCGAGTCCCGGGGTGATCACCGCGGTTGCGGGCGCGACGGAGATGCAGCTGGATCAGCGGCATCTCGATCCCGACGCACTCGCATCGATGCTGGCCGACGCGACCCGTATCTGCGCGGCCGCGGCGGAGGAGTTCGGCTGCACGGTCGCGGTGCGCAGGGTGTTCGGCGCGACTCCGACGCGGTTCGACCAGGAGCTGGTCCAGATCGCGAGCGACGCGATCTCTCAGGCGGGCGGCGGGGAGGGCGAGCCCGTTCCGAGCGGCCCGCTGCACGACGCGACCGAGGTCGGTCGCGTCGTCCCGACGGCGATGATCTTCGTGCAGTCCGATCCGCCGCTCTCGCACGCTTCGATCGAGGACTCTCCCGAGCGCGCGCTCGAGGTGGGAATCGAGGCCTACGGGCGCGCCGTCGACGCGGTGCTCGCCCGGGAGGGGGCCGGCGACGGTGAATTCGAATCACAGGAGCAGACCGCGAGATGAACTTCGGCGTCGTCCTGCAGACCAATCCCCCGGCCGCGCGCGTGGTCGAGCTCGCGCGCCGTGCCGAGGCCTACGGGTTCACCCACGCCTGGACGTTCGACTCGCACCTCCTGTGGGAGGAGCCGTTCGTGATCTACAGCCGGATCCTCGACTGCACGCACAAGCTGACGGTCGGTCCCATGGTGACGAACCCCGCCACCCGAGACTGGACCGTGACCGCGTCGTTGTTCGCGACCCTGAACGAGATGTACGGAAACCGGACGGTCTGCGGAATCGGTCGCGGCGACTCCGCCGTCAGGGTGATCAACGGCAGCCCGGTCAAGCTCGCACAGCTGCGCGAGTGCGTCGAGGTGATCAGGGAGCTGGCCAACGGCCGCTCGGTCGAGTACCGAGGCAGCCCCGTGCGCTTCCCCTGGAACCCCGCGAGCCGCCTCGAGATCTGGGTCGCGGGCTACGGCCCGAACGCGCTGAAGCTGGCGGGCGAGGTCGGCGATGGGTTCATCCTCCAGCTCGCCGACCCCGACATCGCGGCCTGGAGCATCCAGACGGTGCGGGACGCCGCCAAGGCCGCGGGCCGCGATCCCGACGCGCTGACGATGTGCGCCGCCGCGCCGGCGTATGTGACCGACGGCAGCGACGCGATGCGCGCGCACGCGCTAGACCAGTGCCGGTGGTTCGGGGGCATGGTCGGAAACCACGTCGCCGACATCGTCAGCCGCTACGGCGCCGACGGCTCCGCGGTCCCCAAGAGCCTCACCGACTACATCGCCGGCCGGCAGGGCTACGACTACAACGAGCACGGGCGCGCGGGCAACGTGCACACCGAATTCGTCCCCGACGAGATCGTCGAGCGGTTCTGCCTGATCGGCCCGCCCGAGACGCAGATCGAGCGGCTGACGCAGCTCGCGTCCGTCGGCGTCGGGCATTACGGGCTCTATCTACAGCACGATGCTCAGGACGAGACGCTCGCGGCGTTCGGCTCTCACGTGATCCCGCGGGTCGGCGAGCAGCTGCTTGCGCGCGGCTGAATCTCACCTCGCCGGATCAGCGCTCAGTCCAGCCCGTTGACCAAGTCGGCCGCGATCTTGTGCGGCACGCCACGCAGGTTGGACGGCAGCTCGGAGCCCTCCGCGACGCGCGCCGGCCAGCGCCGGCAGCGCGAGCGACGCCGCAATCCCGAGAGCCGCCGCGATCGCGAGTACTGCAGTCGCCCCTTCATAGCTAGCTCCTTTGCCACGGCCCGGATCACCCTGGGCGCACGGCCACTAACGGGGGACCGCTCGCGCGCAACACCGCGGCTGCTCGGTGTTACGGCTTCAGCGCGACTTCGGGCAGGGCAGTCCGGCTGGCGAGATCGGCTGCCCGGCGAGCGCGGGTTGGCAGCCATGCGATCAGCCCACCGAGCCCGGGCACCCAGACGGAGATCGCGTGGTAGACGAGCACGGCGCTGACCGACGCGGCCGGGGAGAACCCGTAGAGGACCAGCGCGCCGGCGAGTCCGGAATCGAGCACCGCGAGGCCGGCAGGCATCGGGATCATCGTTGCCAGATAGCCGATGAAGTACGCCACCGCGAGTGCCAGCGCGCCGACGGGGTGGCCGGTGGCGTAGCACGCGGCCCACAGCGCCGCGATGTCCAGCCAGAGGAAGCCCGCCGCGCCGAGCAGGCGCCAATGGGGGGTTGACACCGACTGCCACCCACCCTCGAGCGACGCCGCGATCGAGCGGGCGACCGTTGCGGCACGTCCGCGGTAGCGGCGGCCGAGCAGCATCACTGCCACGGCCGCGCCGATGACGAACAGCGAGACCAGGATCGGGATCCCCGCATGCGCCAGATCGTGTGGACCGTGGCCGATCCCGAACAGCAGGAACGCCCCGGCCAGGCCGTTGACGACGAACCCGAACAGGATCAGGAATGACAGCAGCGCGCCGGAGCGCTCGACGAGGCTACGCGTGCCGATGCCGTGATGGCGCAGCAACCATCCGATTGTCGCGGGGGAGGAGAGGTTTCCGCCGGGCAGGACGGCGCTCGCGCCCATCGCGATCCAGGCCACCTGGCGGCCGGTTTTTCGCGGTGGCTCCGGGAAGAAGCGCCGGAAGACGAGCACGTAGCTCAGACAAGATCCGAGCTCGAGCGCGACAGCCGCGAGCAACCAGAGAGGGTCCATATGAGTGATCGAGCTGAGCACCCGTGCCGGCGGAGCCACCCACAGGAGGACGCCCACCGAGACGACAGTGATGAGGACCGCGCCGATCACTCGCAGACCGGACCGCAGCCGCTTGCGCGGAAGGATCATCGACCTCGGGACCGCAGCCACTTGCGTGAACGGATCACCGCAGCCCGATAGCTCGCTCCCCACCATGCCGACCTTAGCGGCTCGGTCTCTTTCCGAGGGACCGATAGAACCCGCGGCTCAACTCCGAGTCGGAGTCGGTCGCCGGCTTGACCGCCGACGCCGTGATCGCCCGCCCGTCGCAGGAGGCGCGTGGGGTGAGAGATCCGCCCTCGGGCGGCGGGCGTTCGTGCTGTCCGGACCGTGGTCGAGCCCGAGGTCGCGGGCCAGTCTCATGACCTCATGGTGCTGGTCTGGCGAGAGCAGCGTGATCCCGATGCCCGTCCGGCCGGCACGGCCGGTGCGGCCGATGCGGTGCACGTAAGTCTCGCTGTCGGCGGGCGGATCGAAGTTGATGACGTGCGAGATCCGCTCGACGTCGAGCCCGCGCGCTGCGACGTCGGTCGCGACGAGGATGTCGACCGCGCCGGAGTCAAAGCTGGCGAGTGCCTGCTCGCGCTGGCGCTGTGACTTGTTGCCGTGCATGGCCACCGCCTTGATGCCATGCCCCGCGAGGCGCTTGACCAGCCGATCGGCTCCACGCTTGGTGCGAACGAACACCAGCGTCAGCTCGCCGTCGTGACGGAGCTCGCGCGCGAGCGCCTCGACGCGGTGCGCGTGTGAAACGTGCACGAAACGATGCTCGATCTCCGCGACGGCGCGCCGCTCCTGCGGTCCATGCTGATGAATCGCCGGGTCGCGCGCGTAGCGATTGGCGATGCGCCCGGCTTCGCCGTCGAGGGTGGCGGAGAAGAACAGCGTCTGGCGGCTCTGCGGGCAAGCCGCGACGATCCGGTCGATGGCCGGGCGAAAGCCCATGTCGAGCATCCGGTCGGCCTCATCGAGGACCAGCATCTGGATCCGGTCCAACCGGAACGAACCGCGCGCGAGCAGATCCTCGAGCCGGCCCGGGGTCGCGACCAGCACATGCGAGGCGGCGGCATCCTTGGCCTGCTTGACCAAGCCGACGCCGCCGTAGACCGCGGTGACGCGCAGCGCGCGAGCGTGCGCGACGGCGCTGATGTCATCGACGATCTGGGTCGCGAGCTCGCGGGTGGGAGCGAGCACGAGCGCCGCCGGTCGCGGGTCCTCGGCGCCGATCCGCTCAACCAGAGGGATTCCGAACGCGAGCGTCTTGCCCGAGCCGGTAGGCGACTTCGCGATCACGTCCCGGCCGGCGATCGCGTCGCCGATCACGGCGGCCTGGATCGCGAATGGACGGGTGATTCCCGCTGCCGAGAGTGAGCTGATCACGGCGCGCGAGGCACCGAGATCGGCGAACGATTCTGTTGACATGCACAACTCCTTGGCGGCTCAACGTGGGCCGCGAACGATTCGGGACGCGATGGCTGACCCGAACCGCTGTGAGCGGGACCCAAGCAAGCTGCGTCGCGGCCGACGGCGCCGACCGCTTACGCCAATGTAGCAGCCTCCTGGAGGCTCCTAGCGGACACGCGCCTCGCCCAGGTGCATCCGTCTTCTGATCGCCCGCGCAGGATTTTGGCGTGATCCAACAAACCACAGGACCATGAGCTCGAGCCAGGAACCGGTCCGGTCCACGTCCGCCGTTACGGAGATCGCGGTCGCCACCGGAGACCGGTATCGCGTCGAGGGGAGCCTCAAGGAGGTCGAGCGGGCCATCCTCGACGCCGCTCGGGGTTCGATCATGCAGCTTGCGTGGCTCGTCCAGACCGAAACAGGAGTGGCGCTCGCCGTCAACCCGGCCCATGTCGTCACGCTCAGGCCTGTCGGCTCCTGAACCTGGCCTCGTTTCGTGCATCACCGGTTTTCCCCCGAGCCGGCGAAGCCGACGCTACACTCCACATCTACGGGTCGAGCGTCTGGCTCGGTCGAAATTGTGTCCGCGTTTCTCGAGTCGTGCCATCGGCACCCTCCGTGTTTCGCAGAACATACCCCGGAGGGAAATCAAGATGGCTACAGGAACCGTGAAGTGGTTCAGTGATGACAAGGGCTTTGGATTCATCACGCCGGATGACAACGGCAAGGATCTGTTCGTTCACCACAGCGCAATCAACGGCGGCGGCTTCAAGTCGCTTGCTGAGGGCGCGCGGGTGAGCTATGACGCCGAGCAGGGCCCCAAGGGTCCGGCGGCGGCGAACGTGCAGCTCGTATAGCAACCACGTCGTGCGATTGCGAGGCGGCGGGCGGGGGACCGTGCTCGCCGTCTCGGACAGGCCTGCACAACAAGGAAGGAGACCGACGTGGGATCCAGCGGCAAGAAGCGCACGACGAGGGCGAAACTCAACCGCGAAGGGAAGCTTCGCGAAAAGCGCGTCGAGAAGCAGGCGCGCAAGGCTGCCCGCAAATTGTTCGCGACCCATGATGTCACCGAGCCGGCGTCCCAACCGTCAGAGCTCGGCATCGTGTCACCCGGGCTCGCCGGTGGCGGGCCTGGAGGAGGTGGGCAGGCATCGGTCGTGCTCCCGTCGAACCTAGCCGGCGGTGAGCTATGAGTGCCGCCCCCGCCCCGTGGCGCGCCGCGATCAGCGATTACGCTCGGCCGCGTTCGGCACGTACGCTGCTTGATCTCGCCACGTCCGTCGCGCCGTATCTCGGCCTGCTGGTCGCGACTGCGTTCGCCTTGCATGTCTCGGTGCTCCTGGCGCTGGCGCTTGCGCCGCTGACCGCGGGGTTCCTGCTGCGCACGTTCATCGTCTTTCACGATTGCGCGCACGGTTCGATGTTTCGCTCTCGCGGCGCGAACCGCGCTGTCGGCATCGGGCTCGGTCTGCTCCTCTACACGCCGTACGCGACCTTTGCGCACACGCACGCGGTCCATCACGCGACCGCCGGCAATCTCGATCGACGAGGCACCGGCGATCTCCCCACGCTCACGGTCGAGGAGTACTGGGCACGCTCGAGCCGTGGGCGGCTCGCCTATCGCCTGTTCCGCAACCCGATCGTCATGTTCGGGCTCGGCCCGATCCTGTCGTTCGCGGTCCTGCCGCGACTGGTCCGAAGGGGGATGCGTCCGCGCCTCCGACGCGCGGTGATCTGCACGAACGTGACCATACTCGCGCTCGTCGCCGCCGCCTGCGTGTGGATCGGGCCGGTGGACTACCTGCTGGTTCAGTGGCCGGCGGCGTGGCTGGCGGGGTCCGCGGGCATCTTCCTGTTCTACGTTCAACACCAGTTCGAGGACGCTTACTGGGAGGACGCCGAGTCCTGGAGCTTCGCCGACGCCGCGATCCGCGGGAGCTCGTACCTTCGGCTGCCGGCGATCCTGCGGTTCTTCTCGGGCAACATCGGCTATCACCATGTCCATCACCTCAGCGTGCGCGTTCCGAACTACAACCTGCGCCGCGCTCACCACGCGATCGAACTGTTCCGGGACGTCCCGGTGCTCGATCTGCGTACCGCGCTACGCACCACGCGCCTGAAGCTGTGGGACGAGCGCCACGGGCGCCTCGTGACGTTCGCGCAGGCCGCCGAGGCGGGGTAGGACCGGCATGGCTCCCGCTAGAATGGTTCAAGGCCCGTCGGCCAATGAAAGGGGCCGGACATGACGACCCAGCAGGAGCGTGCCGCGAAGGCTCGCGAGGAGAAGCTCCTCGCGATCAAGGAGCAGCTCAGAGCTGGGTCACTGGTGATCCGCGAGATGACGCCTGCCGAGCGCGCGAAGTATCCAAAGCTCGACGCTCCTCCTCGCCCGCGACGCCGGTGATGACCTCCTTCTTCCTCCCGGGAGCACGCCCAGGGGCCGATCCCGACCGCACGTACGCCGAGCTGCGCGCGGACACCGAGAAGCGCATCGGCCTGCCGATTCGCGCGACACGGATCCATGCCGTCGACGCACGCCGTGAGGGAGCCGATTCCGAGACTCGCGTGGGGGAGCGTGACCCCTGCACGGGTGAGACCGTCCGTGCGATCTTCGCGACTACGGTGGGGTACACCGTCATCTGGGAGGGCGGCCACGTGGATCTGACCAGGCGCCAGATCTACCAGGCGATCCCGTTCGACTGAATGCCTCCGTTCCCGGTCACCGTCACGGCCTCCTACGACGCAACCGGGGCGCCGCCGGAGGCCCTCGGTCGACTGCGCAACTGGGCCGATGAGGTGGACGGGCGTACGTTCGTCGTCGACGGGTCGATCGCCCCGGTCCGGTGGACGGCGTCCGCGGACTACATCGTGGACGCCCTGAGCTCTGACGATGCCACGCGGACCGCCGTCGGACAGTTCCTGGCGGAGTCCGCCCGAGCCGGAATCGACGCGCCCGAGACGATCCTCGGCGCAACCGGGCCGACGCACTGACGCGTTCCCCCCGCCGCGCGCTCAAGCTGGTGGCCACGCGCCGAGCGGTTTGCCGATTTCCCACTCGTGGCCGAACGGGTCGATGATGCGCCCCAGGCGCCAGCCGTGCTCCTCACCCACGGGCGAGGACTCGCTGGCCCCGGCTGCCAGCGCCTGCCTCACGACGCGCTCCGGATCCTCAACCACCAGAAGCGTACGGCTGGTTGTCCCGCCGATGTCCTTCGGGCTGAACCGTCTCATCGGCGAGCTCGCCGCGGTCACCCAGAACGCTGCATCTCCAACGCTCAGCTGAGCGACGATGTCGTCTCCATCGCCCACGTAGTGAACGACGACGGCGCCGAACGCCGCCCGATAGAAGGCAACTGCAGCCGCCGCACGTTCAACCCAAAGCTCAGGCTGGATACTCGTCATCGGTTGCTCCGGGACGGGCGCGTTGGGTGATACCGCGCACAGTACGCGTACGCCAGGCGACTCGATCCCTCGGCTCCGTCCGGCGGCGACACACCTCCCGGCGAGGTCTGTGGCACACGAGTTGCGCCACAGCACAGAGTGCCTGGCCTCCCAGTTTGGGTCCTCTACTCAGGACTAGCTGATCGCAGCCGCCGCGGTGTTGGAGACCGCGGTTTGTCGCCTCAGGAAGATGATGCTGCTCGCGAGAACGAAGATCAGGAACAGCACGAAGCCGATGATGTCGAGGACCAGCCCGAAGGAGGCGATGACGCCGCCGAGGCCGAAGGCTTGAAGGAAGAACATGAGCCCGGCAACGATCGAGATCCGGCCGAGCCAGCGTGGCAGCACCCCGCTCTTTAGCACGATCAACCCCGTTGCCAGAGCAAAGAGGCTGCCGAACACATCGGCGACACTGTCGAATGCATACGTCGTGAGGTACAGCGAGTAGGAGACGCTGTGGTCGTGGTGTGCGCCGTAGGCCGCGAGCTTGGCGCCGACCAGGCCGGTGATGCCGATGTCGCTGACGGCGTGCAGGGCCAGGAAGAGCGTGCCGCCGGTCAGCACCACGGGCGTGAGGATCCGGGGCCGGCCGGGCGTGCCGCGAAGCTGGTTGTAAAGGCTCCAGAGGTAGATCAGAAAACCGGCGGCGTAGATGACCGAGAGGCATGCGATCACCACTAGCCGCGTGCGATGCTCGTACAGCGCGGTCGCCATCTTCCCGGCAGAGTCGTTCTGGGTCAGTCCGACTCCGATCGCGACCACGGATTCCGCGACGAGCGCGATGACGTAAATGATGCCCGCCGCCCACGCATAGCGCTGCCAATCTCTCGCCGCCCGAGACGTCGTCTCGTGGCGGTCCGCCACAGGTGTCGCGCCCACGCCGGTCATGTCGGACGTCGCGGTCATGGCTGCCCTCTCTGTCGGTCTCAGGCCGGAGAAGGCCGTTGACTTCCTCCACACCCCGGCTTGAGATGTCCAGCCGACACTACTCCCGCCTCAACAAATTAGCAAGTGGTTTCTAGAAGCTTTCCTTCTATATTTGTCGGATGGGCGAATGGAGCTTTTTGACGAACCACGCCCGAGTGCTGGTCTGCATCGCGCGCGATCCGGGTGTCCGCCTGCGCGAGATCGCCGATGTGCTCGGCGTCACCGAGCGCCGGGCGTTCGGGATCGTCAACGACCTGACCGAAGCCGGCTACGTGGTCAAGGAAAAGGACGGCCGGCGCAACCGCTACCGCATCCAGAACCACCTGCCGCTGCCGGCGCCCATCGGTCGAGAGCCGACCGTCGGCGAACTGTTGGGGGTGCTCGTGGACACGAGCGCAACGGAGCCCCCGGGGCGGCCAGCCCAGGACGGCGGGGCGCGCCGCCGGACTCGAGGCGCTGCCGCACACGGGACCAGCGCGGCGAAGCGGGGGTGAGCGGCCTGACGGTCCTGTTCGTCGTCCTCGCTGTGGTCTTGACGGTGCCCGTGTATGCGTTCGCGGTGCGGCGCTTGTTGGGTCTGCGTCTCTCACCGTTGCGTGCGTGGATCGGTGGGCTGATCGCGTTGGCGTGCGCCTCGCCAATCATCACGGCGATCGGTAGCTCGATCGCCAAGCACAACGAGATCCTCCCGGCCGACGTGCTCGCTGCGCGCATCGCGAGCGGGGAGGTCAGCTACGAGAACCCTGCCGACGACTGAGCAGCGCGATGCTTTCGACCGCGAGCAGGAGACGGCCACGTGAGAGTTCGTGCGTCCACTCCGCCTCGTCTCCTGCTGGCTGTCGAAGCGACTCGTCGCGAGCGCAGCGACGCGTCCAACGCTGCCGACAGCCCAGGGACCAGCTGGTGCTGAGAAGAACCAACCTGCCCGCGACTCGGGCAGCACTCGCTCGGCGCCGCCCAATGAAAATTGGAGAGCGGGCAGCGAACTCGTCTCGCAGCTCCCCGTAAACCCTGGGGTCGTCCCCGAGTGCGAACCATGCGGCTTTCCCACATACTCACGTCATGAGCGTGAGCGTCAGCGGGAGCGCGCGCAGCCATCTGCTCACTCCGACGATTGGCGTCGATCGAACCGCCGCGCGGAGCTACCGGAGACGCAACTCGGGGGCCACGTGGCCGTCGCGATCGAGAATTGCGCTCGCTTTGAGCTTCGTCCTGCTTCTCTTGTCGGCAACGCACCCGACGGCGGCTCTCGCGAAGGGCGGCTACGGCCTCGTGACGCTCAATGGCGTCGGACCGTTGAGCTTCGACAACTCAACCGACGTCGATGTGCGCGCATGGGCCGGCAGGCCGGACAAGGTCCAATGGAGCACAGACGGATTCAACGACGGCATGCTCTGGCGAACGTTCATTTATCGCTTCCCGCGCGGCGGGGTGGTCGAGTACTCGTTTTACCTGTATCCCGGCGAGGGCTGGTACTTCGAGGAGTTTCACACAACCCTTGAGCGTTTCCGGACGAGAAGAGGGACTCGCGTAGGTATGTCCTACACCCAGGCACGGCGACGGGAGGGTGTTCCAGAAAGCGGAGGGTGCATCGGCGGGGGGTTCTGGCATCACGAGGCGAACGCAGGCCTGCTCGTCGCGACGGACAACGCTCGTACCCGAGTCATCTTCCTGGACGCGCAAGGGCCCGAGCCGTTGCCCTGTTGAGCCAACGCCTTCGACCGCGAGCAGCAGACGGGGCCAGGCTCCATGCGTCCACTCCGCCTCGTCTCCTGCTGACTATCGCAGCGACTCATTGCGAACGCAGCGAGCGGTCGTGGCGCCGAATCGCCTGCTGTTCCGCGGCATAATTCAACTCGAGAGCTTGGAACGGTTGGGCAGCCGCAGCTGAACGCTGCCCGATCGATTAAGCTGGCCCAGCCTCATGGCGACAGGCTTACGATCGAGGTTCCTAATCGGACTTCTCACGTTTGCGACCGCGTCGGCTTGCGCTGTGTGGATCCTGGTTGTCTCGGCGGCTGGATCTTCGGCGGCTGCTGGGCGGAGCTGTGACGACATCCTCTCCGCGCATGCTTTCTTCTCGGTCACGATCGAGCGCGGCAGCGTTTCTTGCGCGAGTGCTCGTCGGGTTCTCACGATCCTCATGGGCGGCGGCGGGGTTAAGCACGGCGGACCGTACGCCTACCAACAGTGGTCGTCGGTTGGAGATTGGCGTTGCGGCTTCGGGGCGGGGGGCGCCGTATGCTCCCTGCCGGCCTCGCGGAACCACGGCAGCGCGAGGGCTGAAGCTGAATGGCTAGCGTGGGAGTGCGGTCACAAGCCAGGGGGCACCGTTCCTTGTGCCGACACACCAAACGACGCGGTGAAAACCATCGTTCGGGAGAGATTCCGTGTCCCGCCGCTTTGGCCGACTTACCTGCCGGCCGAAGTCAGAGATGGCACGTGGTGGGTGTCCGATCTCCGTGGGGTTCAACAATACCCGGCATATCCTGACCCGACCGCGAGCGGACGGATGGCATTCCGAGTGGATTACGGCTACATGGTCATGCCGGGAGCTTCCGGTGGAGGGGCATTCTCGCGCACAAGTCCGAAAGCGCTGCTGCCCGCGATCCGCGCATCCCGTGTCAATTTCGTCCCACGCCATCTGCGGCTTGGCAGTCGAGACGTCGTGGAGTTCCGCCTCGGCAGCACGGCAACCGAATGGGCTTTCTCTGGTCCTGGCGGGTACTACGTCTTCACGAGCAAGGACTACGGCGGCCCATCCGAAGCAACGATCGGGCGCATCATCGCCTCCATGCGCTCAATCGTCCAACTCGGCCGCTGAAAAAGGATCGCGGCAGCCTCCGTTGGACAGCACCTCGATCGACCAATCCGGTCGCGATCGGCCTCGGCGGATCAGCAAACGTGGAACGGGAACCGCAGTGGTCCGGCGAGCGTCTGATTGCTTCCTGCTGCTCGCACGACGACGGTAAGCGTGTGCGAGCCGCAGCCGTGAACCTCCATCGGCGTGGGGACGCTCCCGAACGAATTGTCGATGCATGTGGCTGGGGCCGAATCAGTCGGTGCGGTTCCGTCCGACAAGTACCACACGCCAGCGGCGTTTCGTTCCCGGCATAGCACGGTCATGGAAAGACCGAACTCTGGGGGCGAATCGCCGTATCCGGCCAAGTCCAACGTGTGGTCTCCTTTGAGCGAGGTGATCGTCATCGAGTAGCCGTTGGACGAAGCCGAGTTGGCTCCCATGAGAACGGGGTTGGAACGTGGCGGGGAGACGATCGGATTCGTCGGTGAATTTGTCGGCGATGATGCCGGCTGCGAGGGGGTTGTAGGCGGCGGGGGGGTTGTAGGCGGCGGCGAGGGTGATGGAGATCCGGAAGGCGGAGGAGGAGAAGTGGCGCTAGCGCTCGATGAACTCGACGCGTCAGGTGCCGTGATTCCAGTCTCCCCACCGTGCCCCGAGCATGCGCCCGACTCCCCACCAGAGTGCGACCACTCTCCGTCGACGCACTGGACGATGTAGCCGTCTCCATTGTCAAAGTTGGGGATACACGTGTGCCTTTCACAGAAGCCGCCTGCGCCTCCGCACCCAGCCAGGAGCCCCGCCATCACCCCCGCAACGCCAACGGCAGAGACAGAACTCCGGAACTCCCGTACGCCCCACATCAGCGAGTCACGCGGGGTTCCTCATGGTGTGCGGGATGTGCGGCGAACGGAGATAGGCGACGACTGTTGCATCGTCTAACGCGGCGCGCACCCCGCTCTGCGCGCCAGCCGCACCAGCACGATTTGCTTGAGTGGAAGGTTCCCGCGGGTCGGGTGCCTCCGAGTTGGATCGTGGCCCACGAGGTTTTCGAGATTCCATGGTTGCAAGCCTGCTGCCCATTGATCCCCCTCGTTACGTTCGGCCCGGTGCGATCGTACGGGCCGATTGAGCCGCCGGGGTAATTCTTGTCCATCGGGTAGCGGACTCGCGTGGGTCGGGCAGCGGCGCGCGTCTACGAGCGACAGCCATCCGCCGGCGGGGCGATTTCAGCGCGAACGACTGCTCGCTACGAAAGCGAGGCCTCGCTCACGCGTCGCCACGCGCTTCGCGCGGTTCGACGAGTATGCGCGCCGCGTGGGCCCGCACGAAGCCGCAACGGAAACATATGCGCAGCACGAGGTCGATGCCTTCCTCCATCTCGCTGCCCCCGTCACTGGTGAACCTCTCCGGCGACGAGTGCTCGCGCCGGCTGTGACGCGCGCGAACGAGAAGCTCACGAAGGCGGACGGGGTTTCGCTACCGGAGCATCTGACGCCGCACAAACTGCGGCACACGTACGCGTCGCTGCTTGTCGCGCTCGGGTGCGATCCGGGCTACGTGATGGACCAGCTCGGGCACACGAACGCGTCGTTCACGCTGCGCGTGTACCGGCACGGCATGCGCCACGACCGGGTGTCACGCGAGGCGTTGCGCGAGCTACTCGGCGCCGCTGATTGGGCAGCAACGGGCAGCAACGTCATTCCAGTGCAGTTCGCGACGGGTGCCGGGGCCCGCTGACCGCGATGAAAATCATCGCGGTAGCAGGGATTCTCGGGATGGGCACGGCTGGGCTTGAACCAGCGACCTCTCGCGTGTGAAGCGAGCGCTCTCCCACTGAGCTACGCGCCCGGCAGTTCGAGTTTAGGCGCTCAGAGCCGGATGATGCTCTCGGCCTTGACGCCGCGGGTGACGCCGCGGAGATCGATGAACAGCGACGCCTCCTGGGCGATCGCGATGTGATCGATACCGGGATGGGCGGTGATGAGCACGACCGCGTCGGCGTTCTCGAGGGCGTCCTCGAGCGATGAGGATTGGAGCTCCAGCTGCTGGACCGAGGGGACGTAGGCGTCGTGGTAGGCGAGCGCGGCGCCGCGCGCGGCGAGCTCGGCCATGATCCGCAGCGCGGGCGACTCGCGGACGTCGCCGACCCCGCCCTTGTAGCTGACGCCAAGGATTGCGATCTTCGACCCACGGATCGGCTTGGAGGTGTCGTTGAGCGCGAGCTCGATCCGTTCCACGCAGTGGTATGGCATCTGCTGGTTGACCTTGCCGGCGAGCTCGATGAACTCGGTCGACATGTGGAACTCGCGGGCGCGCCAGGCGAGATAGAAGGGATCGACCGGCAGGCAGTGGCCGCCCATGCCGGGCCCCGGCTCGAAGCGCATGAACCCGTAGGGCTTGGTGGCGGCCGCGTCGACAACCTCCCAGATGTCGATGCCCATGCGCTCGGCGAGGATCGCGAGCTCGTTGACGAGCGCGATGTTGACCGAGCGGAAGATGTTCTCGAGCAGCTTGGTCAGCTCGGCCGTCTCGGGGCTGGAGACCCGGATCACGTTGTCGCAGATGCGGCCGTAGAGCTGGGCCGCCCGCTCGGTGCACTCCTCCGTGATCCCGCCCACGACCTTCGGAGTGTTGCGAAGGGTGTAATCGGTCCGGCCGGGGTCGACCCGCTCCGGCGAGAACGCGACGTTCAGCCCCGCGCCGACTCGCAGGCCGCCCTCTTCGAGCAGCGGCAGCAGCTGCTCGCGCGTGGTGCCGGGATAGGTCGTCGACTCGAGCACCACCAGCTGGCCCCGCTGGACGACGTTGCCGAGCGCTCGCCCGGCCGACAGGAGCGGTCCGAGATCCGGTTCCCGGTTCGGGGTCAGCGGCGTCGGCACGCAGATCAGGACTGCGTCGGTCCGCGCCAGCGGGGCGAAGCGGACCGTGGCGTCGATCGACTCGAGTACGGCGCCAAGCTGCTCGGAGGGGATGTCCTCGATGTAGGACTCTCCCGAGCGGATCGCCGCGACGCGGGTCGCGTCGATGTCGACCGCGACCACCTCTTCGCCCGCCTCGGCGAATGCGACGGCAAGCGGCAGCCCCACGTAACCCAGTCCGATGACGCCCACAGACATGGTTCCGCACCCTATCGGTTCGACGCGGAAACGACCGCTCGGAGCGGCCTTATGTCCACCCCCATACAAACGTCCTCGAGAGCGCGAGTTAGTGCCGAAGCTCACCGTTCCTTCTACATGGAGGTGAAAGGCGTCGTCGTCGTCGAAGACATCGCCTCGCAGCCGGGCTCAGCGCGGACGGGTCCGCCCGACGCGTGGGCGCACGTCGCCAACCGGCCGATCGCAGACCATGTATTCGACGTGCTGGAGTCTGCGGGCGTCCGCGATGTGGTCGTCGCCTGCTCGATCAACCGGGCCGCGGACATCCGCGAACGCCTCGCCGAGCGCGAGCGGCGGAACGGGATCAGCCTCCACTACGTGACCGATCCAGGGCCCGTAGACATCGCGACCTCGCTGCGGCTGGCCGCGCCGATCGTCGACGGATCCCCGTGCGTCGTGCATCTGGCCAGCGGGCTGCTCGGCGAGCCGCTCGAGCCGATGATCGACCGGGTGCTCGGCGACTCGCCCGACGTCGTGCTGATTCTTCACCAGGGTCAGGTTCAGGGAGAGCATCTGAGCCCCGCGACACAAGACATGCTCAACATCGCCGAGTTCGATCCGGCGCGCGCGCCGCTGAGCATGGCCGGAGTGTGCCTGTTCGGACCCGGCGCGCTGGCTCACGCCAGCCAGGAGACCTGGCGCGCGGGGAGCGAGGTCGACGTGACGATGGTCGCGGAGCGGATCACATCGGCAGGAGGAAACCTCCACGTGCTCCCAGCGACGGCATGGCGCAGGTACGCCGGCGACGCGCTCGACCTGCTCGAGCTGAACCGCATCGCGCTGGACCGCATGCAGCCGGATCTGCCGCTGCCCGGGAACCATGGAAACCGGATCGAAGGGCGTGTGCAGATCGCCGCCGGCGCCTCCGTTCGGTCGAGCGTGATCGTCGGACCGACCGTGATCGGGCTGGGAGCCCAGATCGCGGACGCCTACATCGGGCCGTATACGTCGGTCGGAGCGCGGGCGCGGATCGAGGGAGCGGAGATCGAGCGCTCGATCGTCGCTCCCGGCGCGAGCATCACGCACGTGGGGGGGCGGCTCGTCGCGAGTGTCGTAGGCCGTGACTCGCGCATCTTCAGGGATTTCTCGCTCCCCCGTGCGCTTCGCTTGCGTGTTGGCGATGGGACCGTGGTCGGGTTGTGCTGAAGCAAGAGCCAGAGCAGCAATCCGACACAGATAGCGCGGCGGTCTCGCGCGAGGTCCTGCGCGATGCCACGGTCAGCGGTCTGCGGTGGGTGTCGATCGCCCGGATGATCGTCGAGCTGATGCTGATGGGCTCGCTCGTCGTGATCGCCAGGATCATCCCCCCCGCGGCCTTCGGACCCTACGCCGTCGCCGCGATCGTGCAGGAGCTGGCGATCGGAATCCAGGAGCAGGGCGTCGGCAGCGCGCTCGTCCAGCGGCTGACCGTGGATCGCGCGCATCTCCAAGCGGGCCAGGCGCTATCAGTGCTCAGCGGGGCGCTGCTGGCCGGGCTCGTCTACCTCTCCGCGAGAGTCGTGGTCAAGCCGGTGTTCGGCGCGCCGACCGCGTCCCTGATCGTGCTCTCCGCGCCGCTGTTCATCATCTACGCGCTCGGAATCGTTTCCTCCGCGCAGCTCCGCCGCCGGCTCGCCTTCAGGCGCCTGAGCCTGATCGACCTGATGAACTCATCGGTTCGCATCGTCGTGGGCGTCGGGCTCGCACTCGCAGGGTTCGAGGCGAAGTCGCTCGTGCTCGGCTCGATCGCGGCCGGTGCCGCGACCAGCCTCGCGCTGTGGATCAGTGCCCCGTCGCCGCTCCCGATCCTGCGCCGGCGGGCCCTCAAGGACATCCTCGGCTACGGCACGGCCGCGTCGCTGGCGTCGATCAGCTGGGTCTGCTTCCGCAACTGCGACTACGTGATCGTCGGTGCGCGGCTCGGCACGCTGCAGGCCGGTCTCTACTTTCGCGCCTACAACCTCGCGGTCGAATACCAGAAGAAGGTCAGCGCGGTGATGACGACCGTGGCGTTCCCAGTCCTCGCCCGGACCGCCTCCGCGGCCGAGCTCGAGCAGCTGCGCGGGCAGATGGTGCGGCTGCTCGCGCTCGTGATGTTCCCGCTGCTGACGGTCCTGTCGATCGTCGCGCCGGTGCTGATCCCCTGGCTCTTGGGGTCTGCCTGGGCGCCGGCCGTGGTCCCGACCCAGATCCTCGCACTCGGCGGCGCCGTGACGATGATGATGGACACGACCGGGGTCGTGCTGATGGCGAGCGGCCGCTCGCGTGCGCTGATGGGGTTCGGCTTTGGTCACTTTGCCGCGTACGCGGTTCTCGTCTGGTTCGTCTCGCCGTACGGGATCGCCGCGGTCGCGACCGCAGCGGCGGTGGTCCACACGGCCTTCCTGTTCATCAGCTACGCCGTGATGCTCTGGGGGCGGCCCGAGCGACCGCTGCGCCAGGTCGTGACCGAGGTCAAGCCCGCGGTCGTCTCGGCGCTGGCGATGGCGGCGATCGCGGTCCCCGAATCGATCCTGCTCTCCCGGCTGCACGCGCCCGCCGTCCTGCAGCTGATCGGAGTGGTCGCGCCGGCCGGCGCCTCGTATCTGCTCACGCTGCGGCTGGCATTCCCCACATCGTGGGACGAACTATGGACAAGCCTCGACCGGATTCTGAAGATCGGCAAGCTGCGTCGTCACCGGCGGCCGCCGGTGTCCGCCGCATCGCCGCCCGAGATCGTGGTGTGGCCGCCCGAGCACGGGCACGCGCGGCCGTCGCGGGCGGAGAAGTTCGCGCCTGCAATTTCCGTTGAATTTGAGTGATGAGCACGATCGCGGCACCAACGCACGAGGCGCTCACTGGACGTGCGGACGAGACGCGGGATGAGCTCCTCTACCGCCGCATGCGTTTCATCCGCTGCTTCGAGGAGCGCCTGCTCGAGCTGTTCGAGCTGGGCGTGCTGAACGGAACGACGCACGCCTGCATCGGTCAGGAAGCTGACTCCGTCGCGGTCATGGAGCAGCTCGCCGAGGACGATCATGTCTTTTCCAACCACCGCTGTCACGGGCACTACCTGGCCCGCACCGGCGATGCGCGCGGTCTGATGGCCGAGATCATGGGGCGCCCCGACGGCGTCTGCGCTGGGATCGGCGGCAGCCAGCACCTGGCCGCTCCCGGCTTCAAGTCCAACGGAGTTCAGGGCGGGATCGTTCCGGCCGCGGCCGGCATCGCGCTCGCCCAGGAGCTGTCCGGCTCGGACGGAATCAGCGTCGTCTTCATCGGCGACGGGACGCTGGGCGAGGGGATCGTGTACGAGACGCTCAACCTTGCGTCGCTGTGGCAGCTGCCGCTGTTGATCGTGCTCGAGGACAACGGCTGGTCGCAGAGCACGCCCTCGCACGTCAACCTCGCGGGTAGCATGCGCGCTCGCTTCGAGGCGTTTGGCGTCGCTGTCGAGGAGATCGATTCGACCGACGTGCTCGAGATCGCGCCCGTCGCCGAGCGCGCGGCTGGGTTCGTCCGCCGGCGCCGCTCACCGTGCGCGCTGATCATCCACACCTACCGGCTCTGCCACCACTCCAAGAACGACGACAACCGCCCGCACGAGGAGGTCGACGCGCGCTGGGCGCTCGATCCGCTGACGATCCACGGCGAGCGTCTCGGTGACGGCGCAGCCGCGCGGATCGATGCCGAAGTGAGTGCCGGGATTGAGGCGATCGTCTCCGACCTGACCGAGGCATGATCTACGCGAAGGCACTTGGCGAGGCTCTCCACGGAGCGCTCGAGCAGAATGAGCAGGTCGTGGTGCTCGGCGAGGACATCGCCGATCCGTACGGCGGTGCGTTCAAGGTCACGCGTGGGCTGAGCAGCGAGTTTCCGGCGCGAGTACGCACGACTCCGATCAGCGAGGCCGCAATCGCGGGCGTCGCGGCCGGGCTCGCGCTTGCGGGCTACCGGCCGATCGCCGAGGTGATGTTCGGCGACTTCCTCGCGCTGTGCTTCGACCAGATCCTCAATCACATCTCCAAGTACCAGGCGATGTACGACGGAAACGCCAGCTGTCCGGTCGTGATCCGGACTCCGTCCGGCGGCGGGCGCGGCTACGGCCCGACCCACAGCCAGAGCATCGAGAAGCACATGCTGGGAATCCCGCACCTGCGCGTCGTGAGCGCCTCCCTGCTGCACGACCCCGGCGAGGTGCTGAAAGCGCTGCTCGCCGACGACGCCCCCGCGATTCACGTCGAGCACAAGCTACTCTACGCGCTTGACATGATCGAGGCGGGGGAGTTGGCGGGTGCGACAGTCGAGATCTGCGGGCCCGAGTCGGGGCTGCACACGATCGCGCTCCGATACGGATCGCGTGAAGACTGCACCGCGACCGTCGTCGCTTACGGATATCAAGCGGAGCTCGCGCGCCGGGTGCAGGCGCGGCTCGCGCTCGAGGAGGAGATCTTCGTCGAGTTGTTGGTGGCCGCCCAGCTGGCGCCGCTCGATCTCGATCCGATCGTCTCCTCCGGGGCAGTGACCGGTGCGGTGGTGACGCTCGAAGAGGGCACCGCCGGCTGGTCGTGGGGGACCGAGATCGCGGCCGAGGCGGGAAAACGCCTCTTCGGCCGCTTGCGGCGACCGATCGAGGTCGTCGCCAGCGGCGAGGACGTGATCCCGAGTGCGCGCGATCGCGAGCGCGACCTGCTGGTTGGAGAACAGCAGATCGAAGCTGCGATTCGTGCGGCGGCGGCATGATCGCCGTCACGATTCCGACCACCGACGTCAACAGCGAGTCCGCGACGGTCGTCCGCTGGTACGTCGAGGATCGCAGCGAGGTTTCAGAGGGCCAGCCGCTGGTGGAGATCGAGACCAGCAAGGCGATCCTCGACGTGGACGCGCCGGGCGGCGGGATCCTGCTGCAAGTGCGCGACGTCGGCGAGCAGCTCAAGATCGACCAGCCGCTGGCATACCTGTTCGACAGCGTCGAGAGTCTCGAGCGCCACGAGCAGGAACGCGCCCGGCAGGCCGTCGCCGTCGACTCCCACGCTGGGCGGATCACCGAACCCGCTCGCCGCCGCGCTGCTGAGCTCGGCCTCGCAATCGACGAGATCGCCCGCCAGACGGATGAGCTGATCACGACCAAGGTGGTCGATGCCTATGCGGCGCAGACCAACGGTGCCGGGGTCGAGCTTCCGGATCCGCTCGAGGCGCGTCCCGGAGTGATGCGGATCGTCGTGATCGGCGCGGGGCTCGGGGCCACCCAGGTGCTCGACATCCTGCTGCACCGCGACGAGATGCAGGCCATCGCGCTGGTCGACGACGACCGCTCGCGCTACGGCGACACCGTCGAGGGCGTACCGGTGATCGGCGGCGTCGACCGGGCGCTCTCGCTGCACGCGGATGGCGCCTTCGACGCGGCGGTGATCGCGATCTCGACCTCCGTGCCCGCCCGGACTGCGGCTGCGCCAGCGTTGCGAGCAGGCGGGGCTGCCGCTCGCCAACATGATCGATCCCACGGCTCGGATCGCCGCTGGCGTGCAGATGGGCGCCGGCAACGTGATCTGCGCGTTCTGCCACTTCGGCGTCGGGACCGTGATCGGCGAGAACAACTTCCTGTCGGCGTACAACTCCTTCGATCACCACACCCGGCTCGGCAACGACATCTCGACCGGGCCCGGCTGCATGACCTCCGGCCTGGTCGAGATCGGAGACCGCTGCAGGCTGGGCACCGGGATCTTCATCGAGCCCCACGTGCACGTCGGCGCCGGCGTCCAGATCGCCTCCGGCGCCGTGATCGTCTCATCGGTGCCGCCCGACCATGCGGTCAAGACGCGCGTGGTCACCACCGCCGTCGTCCCGATCCGGTAGCCGGCGCTCCCCGCGGTTCCGTAGCTCGGGCCGTTCAACGCCCCGGCCGCCCAAAACGCGACGCTACGGACGGCTCAGACGGTCGAGGTGGCGTCGACCTGGGGCAGACCCGCCGGCATCCACGAGGCACCGGCGGTGCCGGCTCGCACCCGGAGGCCTTCCTCAGGATGACCGGAGGGGTCTGTGAGGCAGTAGTAGTGCACCCGCTTGCCGTGGAACCATCCGACGAACTCGGCGATCCCGCCGGCGACGATGTGAGGCCGGTGCCGGCGCGAGAGCGGGACCGCGGGCGTGGGCGCGGTGGCCGGCTGGGCCGAGTAGGCCTCGAGCAGGGAGTGGACGCTCGCGCCGCTGCCAGAGAGCGTCGCGCCGGCCGGCTTGAACACGACGGTGGCGATCGACCACGGCGTATCGGCGCCGGTGCGGACCGTGGCGCTGGGCGTCGCGCCGGCCCCGACCAGCTGATCCTCGACGAGCTGCTCCATCATCGTGGTCGTCGGCGAAATGTTGGCGCGCTGGTGGAAGCCGTGCCCCGAGCGGAGGATGTCGCCAAAGCCCGAGTCGGAGTACAGGCCGACCGCCAGCTCGCCGGGCGCGGTGGTGGCGTGCGTATGCCCTGAGCCGACGACCGTCCGCCCTCGACTGACGCCGGTGGCGAGCGCGATCTGGTCGACCGCGGCATTGCCGGGGGCGGTCGACAGCCCGGAGTACTCGAGTGCGACCGCCCCGACATCCGCCGGGGAGGTGGGCGAGATCGTGATCGTCGGCCGGCTGCCGGCGCCGGTCGTGACCGGGGCCGTCCAGACGCTGATCTCGGTCCCGTCCGCGGCGCGGTGCCTGAGCAGCTCGGTGAACCGCTCGCCGGCAGAGTCGGTGACGCTCTGGGCGGTCGAGCCCCAAATCGAAGCCTCCACGACCAGCCGGTCACGAGCGTGCAGCGGCGCGCTCGGGATCAGCGGCAATCGGTCGGTCGTGTCCTGGTAACCGGTCGTCTTCTGGACGAACGCGGGAGCGAGGTGCGAGCTCCGCTTGGTCGGCGAAGTCGCCGGCTTGATCGGCTTGACCGTCCGCGTACCCGGCCGCGGCGATGAGGTCGACTTGGCCGTGCTCGATCCAGTCACCGTCAGCGTCAGGTGGGTGGCGGCGCTCGCGTGCCGCGCCGCCGGAATCCCACCTGCTCCGGCATCCTTCGCGCCCCCGGCCGGAGCTGTGATCTTGATGATCGAGGCGACCGACGGGACGCCCTGCGAATTGACCACGAACACCATGTAGTAGCCGGGGGGCGCGTAGTTGCCGTTGGCGGGCGTCGTGACCGACAAGCTGCCCGAACCGGCCGTGAAGCTCAGCGGGACGAAGTGCTGGCTGAAGTCCATCTGGTGCGTGCTCGTCCCGAGGTCGACCAGGTTGACGGCGCTGATCGAGGACGCGTCCGGCGTCGAGATCGTGATGTTCGAGTTGTAGGTCGCCGAGCTCGGGATCGAGGTGATCGTCGGGCGCGCCCCCTTGAACAGGTACGAGGGCGAGTAGATCTGCGCGTTGTACTGGCCGGGGTCACCCGGCGCCGCGTGGCCGCTGCCGGCCACGAGCACCTGGCCGCTCGGCAGCAGCATCGTGCTCGTGTGATATCCGCGCGTGGCGGCCATCGAGGCGACCGTCGTCCACTGGCCGGTGCTGGGGTCCCAGATCTCCGCCGGTAGGACGCCGCCCTGGACTTCGCCCTGACCGCCGGAAACGGCGGTCTGCGGCTCGCCGCCGATCATCAGCACGCTGCCGTCGGCGAGCATCGTCGCCGTGTTGAACGCCCGCGCGAAGTGCATCGGCGAGATCGTCGTCCACTGCGGGCTGGCGGCGGTGAGGTCGATCGTCGCGGCGTTGGACTGCGCGGTACTGGGTGAGGCGAGGCTCGCGGCGCCTCCGGCCGCGAGGACCTTGCCGGGCCGGTACATCACCGAGCCGCCGTTGACGACGCCGCTCGCGCCGCCGACCTGGGTCCAGGTCTGGCCGGCGACGTTCAGCTCGAACGACTTGTCCTCGGCCGGGCCGTAGACGAACACGTTGCCGTTCGGCAGCAGGTAGGTGTTGGGGTACTCGAGCTCGTGGATCTGGGAGGTGTTCACGTTCGACAGCGGCGTCCACGCGTTGGTCGCCGGGTCGTAAACCTCGGGAGTGTCGGCCCACGAGCTGAAGTCGCTGGTCTTGCCGCTGATCACCACGTCGGTGCCGTCAGACAGCTCGGTCAGACCCGGATACCACCGTGGGGAAGCCATGTTCGCGACGCGCGACCACGTGCCGGTCGCCGGGTCGTAGATGTTCGTGTCGACGATCCCGAGGTTGCCGGTCGACAGCTCCCCGTAGCCGCCGACCACGAGGATGCGACCGTCGGGCATCTGCACCATCGCGCTGCAGAACAGGCCGTCGGGCGAGTTGATCGGGTCGGTGAACGTGCCCGTGCTCGGGTCGAACTCCTGGGTCGGCTCCGGCTGCTGCCAGCCGTCCCAGACGACGAGCTTGCCGGTGTACGCAAGCGAGGAGTGGATCGCCACCAGCGGCCAGTTCTGGAGCGGCGACCACTGCCCCTGGGGCTGCGGGCCAGGCGTCACCGGGGCGGAGGCCGTCGACGGCGCGCTGGTTCCGTTCGCGTTCGTGGCGGTCACCGTGAAGGTGTAGGCAGTGCCGTTTGTCAGGTTGGTGAGCGTCGCGTCCGTGACGGGCGGCGACCCGTTGATCGTCGTTGCCGTCTGCGCGGTCGAGCCGATATAGGGGGTGATCGTGTAGCTCGTGATCGGGCTGCCACCGTTCCAGGGCGCGGTCCAGTTGATCGTCGCGGTGCCGAAGCCGGCGTTGGCCGAGACGTTCGAGGGGGCGCCCGGAGCCGAGTTGGTCGAGGACGGCGAGTAGAGCACGTCGACCCAGTAGTTGTTCGCGTTGAACGTGCTCGTTGGGAACGAGTTGGTGGTCGTGTAGGAGTACACCCCGTTCGCGCTGGTCCCGTTCGAGATCGCGTGCAGCGGCGCGTTGTCGTAGGAGGCCGTGAGCCCGCCCGAGGTGGCCGAGTAGTGGCCCTGCGGGTCGAAGTAGGAGGCGATATAGGTCGTTCCCGCGGTGATCGAGACGGGGCTGGTGAACACGAGCGTCTGCCAGCCGGAGGCACTCTCGTTCGTGAAGGTTCCAGTCGCGAGCTGCTGGCCGCCGGCCGTCCACAGGTTGCCGACGTGGGTGCCCGTATTCGCCGCCGCCTTGTAGAAGCGAATGCCGAGGATCGTCCCGTTGGAGTCGGCGGTGAACTTGACGCCCAACTCGGCCGACTGGGAGTCACCCGAGTCGATGATCGTTGGCGTGCCACCGAAATCGAAGATCGTGAACTCCGGCGTGACCGCACTGCTCGCATTCGACGCGGCGCCGGTACCGGCGCCGTTGATCGCTGCGACGTTGAAGGTGTACGCGGTTCCGTCCGTCAGCCCGGAGACGACGGCCGAGGTCGCCGAGCCGTTGTTGACCGTCAGCGGAGTCTGGGCGGTCGAGCCGATGTAGGGCGTGATCGTGTAGCCGGTGATCGAGCTGCCGCCGTCGTTGCTGGGCGCGGTCCAGCTCACCAGCGCTTGGTTGCTCGCAGGGCTCGCGGACACCGACTGCGGCGCGGAGGGCACGCTCGCGGACAGCGGCGTGATCGCATTCGACGGCGCCGATGCCGGGCCGGTGCCGGACGAGTTCGAGCCCTGCACGATGAACGTGTACTGCTCGTCGGGAATCAGGCCGGTGAGGTTCGCGGTGCTGCCGCCCGAGACGGTCGTCGGAGGCCATGCGGTCGTGCCGGTGTAGGGAGTCACCGTGTAACTCGTGGCGAGCCCGCCGGTGAGGGAGGGGGACCATGAGACGGTCGCGCCGTCCGGCTGGGCCGTCGCGTTGACGTTTGTTGGCTGCCCGGGCGCCCCGCTTCCGGTCACCGGTTGGAACAGCACGTCGACCCAGTAGTCGTTCGCGTTGTAGCTGCTCGTCGGGAAGGCGTTTGCGGCGCTGTAGGAGAACAGGCCGTTGGCGACGGTGCTGTTCGCCGGCGCGGTCAGCGGGCCGTTGGTGACCGCGGAGCTGAAGCCGCTGGCGGTCGCGGAGTAGTGCCCGTTGGGGGCGAAGTAGGAGGCGACGTAGGTCGTGCCGGCGGTGACCGAGACCGGGCTCGAGAAGACGAGCGTCTGCCAGCCCGAGGTCGTCTCTCCGGTGAAGGTGCCGGTCGCCAGCTGCTGGCCGCCGGTGGTCCAGAGGTCGCCGGTGTGCGTGCCGGTGTTTGTCGCCGTCTTGTAGAACCGCACTCCCGTGATCAGGCCGTTGCTCGTCGGTGTGAACTCGACGCCCAGGTCGATGGGGTGGGTGTCGCCGGAATCGACGATGCCGGGCGTGCCGCCGAAATCGAAGATGGTGTCCTCGGGCGTCACGGCCCCGGACGCGCCTGAGGCGGTCCCCGGACCGTTCTTGTTGTTGGCGATGACAGTGAATGTGTAGGTGGTGCCGTTGGTCAGCCCGGTGACGATCGCCGACGTCGCCGAGCCGTTGTTCACGGTGGAGGTGGCCTGTGCGCTCGTGCCGACGTACGGCGTGATCGTGTAGCTCGTGATCGCGCTGCCGCCGTTGCTTGACGGCGGCGTCCAGCTGACCTGGGCCTCCGAGCCGGCGGGACTGGCGCTCACGCCCGTCGGGGCGCCAGGGGTGGTCGAGCCGCCGCCACCGCCAGAGCCTGGTGCGAACAGAACATCCACCCAGTAGTTGTTTCCGCTGAACGTGCTGGTCGGGAAGACGCTGCTCGAGCTGTACGAGTACAGGCCGTTGGCTGAGGTCCCGGTCGCGGGCGCGGTCAGCGGTCCATTTGTGACGGCCGAGTTGAGGCCGCCGGCGGTCGCGGAGTAGTGACCGTTGGGGGCGAAGTAGGAGGCGACGTAGGTGCTGCCTGCGCTGATCGTGACGGGGCTCGAGAAGACGAGCGTCTGCCAGCCTGAGGCGCTCTCCCCGCCGAAGGTCCCGGTCGCGAGCTGCTGGCCGCCGGCGCTCCAGAGGCTGCCGGTGTGCGTGCCGGTGTTGGTCGCGGCCTTGTAGAAGCGGACGCCGGTGATCGTCCCCGACGTCGAAGGGGTGAACTCAACTCCGAGCTCGATCGAGTGGCTGTCGCCGGAATCGACCGTAGCCGGGGTCCCCCCGAAGTCGAAGATCGTGTCCTCGGGCGTCACGGCGCCGGACGCGCTCGAGGCGGTCCCCGGGCCGTTCGTGTTGCTGGCCGTGACCGTGAAGGTGTAGGCGGTTCCGTTTGTCAGCCCCGTGACGACCGCTGAGGTCGCCGCGCCGTTGTTGACCGTAGTGGTGGACTGCGCGCTGGAGCCGATGTACGGCGTGATCGTGTAGCTCGTGATCGCGCTGCCGCCGTTGTTCGACGGCGGCGTCCAGCTGACCTGCGCCTGCGACCCGGCGGGGCTGGCGCTTACGCCGGTCGGGGCGCCCGGGGTGGTCGAGCCACCGCCACCGCCCGACGCGGGCGCGAACAGGACATCCACCCAATAGTTGTTGGCGTTGTAGGTGCCGGTCGGGAACGTGCTGGTGGCGCTGTAGGAGAAGACGCCATTCGCGGTGGTCCCGCTCGCCGGTGCGGTCAGCGGCCCGTTGGTGACGGCCGAGTTCAAGCCGCCGACGGTCGCGGAGTAGTGGCCGTTGGGGGCGAAGTAGGAGGCGACGTAGGTGCTGCCCGCGCTGATCGAGACGGGGCTGGAGAACACGAGCGTCTGCCAGCCCGACGACGTCTCACCGCCGAAGGTGCCGGTGGCGAGCAGCTGCCCAGTCGCGGTCCAGAGGCTGCCGGTGTGGGTGCCGGTGTTGGTCGCGGCCTTGTAGAAGCGGACGCCTGTGATCGACCCCGGCGTGGAGGCCGTGAACTCGATGCCGAGCTCGATCGAGTGTGAGTCGCCCGAGTCGACGGTGGAGGGCGTCCCGCCGAAGTCGAAGATCGTGTCCTCGGGGGTGACCGCATTCGATGCCTGCGACGCGGTGCCCGGGCCGCTCGCATTGTTGGCGGTGACGGTGAAGGTGTAGGCGGTGCCGTTGGTCAGTCCCGTGACGACCGCAGAGGCCGCCGAGCCGTCGTTCACCGTGGCGCTGGTCTGGGCGCTGGTGCCGATGTACGGCGTGATCGTGTAGCTGCTGATCGCGCTGCCGCCGTTGTTCGACGGCGCGGTCCAGCTGACCTGGGCCTGCGAGCTGGCCGGGCTCGCCGAGACGCCGGTCGGCGCCGACGGACCTGCCGCCAACGCGGGCGCGGCATCGATGCCGATGAACACCGCTACGACCACGCCGAGGAGCAAGCGCAGGAACGAGTGTTTGGCGGTGCAGAGCATGCCCGCCCAAACAACGTTCCGGGGCGCTCAGAACTTCCGCGGAAGGCTCAGGCTGCGAGCGCGACGACGTGCGACGCGAGCCGCTCGATCACGTAGTCCTGCTGCTCAAAGCCGAGATCCGGGAACAGCGGCAGCATCAGGACGTCGGCCGCCGCGTCCTCGGTGTGACGCAGGCCGGCGCGCAGAGCGCTGTAGGCCTGCTCCTGGTGAATCGCCATCACGCCACGACGCGTGACGATCCCGTCGGCGAGCAGCAGCTCCATCAGCTCGGTCCGGCCGACCGGCGATCCCGGCGCGACCCGCACGCAATAGGACTGCCAGGTGCGCATCGCGTACGGGGGATCGTATGGCGGCGTCAGATGCGGGATCAGAGAGATGGCGGCGTTGTAGCGCTCGGCCAGGGCTCGGCGCCGCTCCAGGACCTCATCCAGCACCTCGAGCTGGCACAGGCCGAGCGCCGCCTGCATGTCGGTCATGCGGTAGTTGAAGCCGGGCTCGGGATAGCTCTCGATCACGACGCGTTCGGTGCTGTGGCGCGCGAGATCCGAGACGCTCATCCCGTGCTGCCGCAGGCGCCGCAGCCGCTCCGCCAGCTCGGGATCCTTGACCGTGATCATGCCGCCCTCGCCGGTCGTGATCACCTTGCGCGGATGCAGCGAGAAGCACGCGATCGGTCCAATCGATCCGACCGGCGTGCCCTTGTAGCGGGCGCCGATCGCGCAGGCGGCGTCCTCGACGATCGCCAGCCCATGGCGCTCGGCCAGCTCGAGCAGCGGATCCATGTCCGCGGGCAGGCCAACCTGGTGGACGGGCATGATCGCACGGGTACGCGGCGTGATCGCGCGCTCCGCGGCGGCCGGGTCGAGGTTGTAGGTGAGCGGGTCGATGTCGGCGAACACGGGCCGAGCACCACACATCCACACCGAGTTAGCGGTCGCGATGAACGACAGCGATGGCACGATCACCTCGTCGCCCGGTCCCACCCCGGTCGCGTGGAGCGCGAGTTGCAGCGCGGTGGTGCAGTTGGTCGTCGCGATCGCCGCAGCGGCGCCGACACGTTCCGCGAATGCGGCTTCGAACGCCTGGACCTGCGGCCCCTGGGAGATCCACCCGGTCGCGATCACCTTTGCGACGGTCTCGGCTTCGTTGCCCTTGAAGAACGGACGGGCGAAGGGAACCTCCATCACGACGCCACCGCGATCGTCTCGGAGTCGGCGCGCTCAGCGCGCCACCAGGCAACGAGTCGCTGCAGGCCTTCCTCGATCCCGACCTGGGCCTCGAATCCCAGCCGCTCGCGCGCAAGCCTCGTATCAGCCAGCCGCCGCGGGACCTTGGCTGCCGCGCGCTCGGGACCGAACTCGATCGCCAGGTCGGAGTCCATTGTCGCGAGCAGCATCTGCGCCAGCTCGAGCAGGCTCGTCTCGACTCCGCAAGCGACGTTGAAGGCCTCGTCGGACGCCTCGGACAGGGCTGCGAGCAGGTTCGCCCGTGCTATGTCCTCGATGTACACGAAGTCCATGGTCTGCGACCCGTCGCCGTTGATGAGCGGTGGAGTCCCGGACTCGATCCGCTCCATCCACCGGACCAGAACCTCGGTGTAGACGCCATGGATATCCATCCTCGGCCCATAGACGTTGAAGTAGCGCAGCGCCACGTAGTCGAGGCCGGACATCGCGGCGAAGCTGCGCATGAGGCCTTCGTTGAAGCTCTTGGCGGCACCGTAGAGAGTGTCGTTGCCATACGGATGGTGGCGCTCGGTGGTCGGAAACACCTCGGCCAAGCCGTAGACGGAGGCCGACGACGCCGCGACTACCTTTCGGACCGAGTGGCGCACGGCCGACTCGAGCACGTTGTAGGTACCGTCGACCATCACCTCGAGCGCAAGCCGTGGTTCCTCGGCGCACTGCGTGATACGGATCGCCGCCTGATGGAAGACGACGTCGATTCCCCTGGTGAGCCGGTCAACCAGCCCCCGGTCGCGGATGTCGCCGGTTACCAGCCGCACCGGACCGTTGTTGATCGCCCAGGTGAGGTTCTCGCGGCGTCCCCGAACGAAGTTGTCGAGGATGATCACTTCGTCCGCGCCGGCACTGACCACCTGGTCAGCGAGGTGAGACCCGATGGCACCGGCGCCACCGGTTATGAGGACGCGCTGACCGCGCAGAGAGAGGCTGCTCATGGTGACTGAACGGTGGGCGGTCGCGCGATCTTCCGCGAGCGCAGCCGGTGCCGCACTAGAGCTGGCGGACGACCTTGGCCGGATTGCCCGCTGCCACCACGCCTTCGGGCACGCTTGCGGTGACGACGCTGCCGGCGCCGATCACCGAGTCCCTGCCGATCGTCACGCCCTTGAGGATCAGGGCGTGGTCCCCGATGAAGACGTTCTCCCCGAGCTCGACCGGCGCCATTCTCGGCGTCCCGCCCCGGCGGCGTGATGGATCGAGCTCGTGGAAGTCGCTGTCGAAGATCTGCACGAACGACCCGATCAGAGCCCGCGGGCCGATCCGGATCCCGGGGCCCTCGCTCTTGATGTAGGCGTTGTTGTTGACCTGTACGTCGTCGCCGAACTCGACCACGGATTCGGGCGCGTACGCCTCGACATGGCAGTAGCCGCTGTGGAAGCCCACTGAGTTCGGCCAGCCGAACTCGACGTCGCGGCCGATCACGATCCTGCCCTCACCGAGTAGCAGCAGCGGCTGGCGCCGGATCGGCCTCCCGCTCACCTGGCGGCAGGTCGAGAGGGCCTGGTATTTCCAGATCCGCGCGCGCCCGACCGCGCGGACGCCGCGGGCGATCCCCCTCACGCAACGATGTGGGGCAATGCCTTCGCCGCCAGCGCTTCCGCGACGGTGCACGAGGCGGTGACGTTCAGCACCTTGCTGCCGCTCAGGGCGATGTACAGCATCGGCCTGCCGAGGGTGCCGCAATATGCCTGATGGCCGCCGACCGTCGAGTGCTGGACATTGCGCATCAGCCGCACCTGGCCGGCGACGTTCAGCTGCTCGACCGCGAGCGTGATGCTCTGCTTGCTGCCCTGCAAGTTGAAGATGCAGGTAGGTCCGAGCGGGGCCTCGGTGATCGAGCTGATCGGCGTCGAGATGATCGTCTGCGCATCGGTCCGCGAGATCAGGCTGCACGGGTTGGGGCCCTTCGGGACCGCGATCGGCGACTCGGGGTCCGGCGGAGACTTGACTTTCACCGCGTTTCCGGAGCTGACGGCGATGATCTTGGTCGCGCCACCGGCGCCGCGAGAGCTGCCGCCGACGCCGGCGACCCTGTGGGCCCGGGAGCTGCTCGTCGACGCAGGAGCCTCAGACGGCGCCGAGGCAACCGGCGTGGCCGTCGCGGCGCTCGTCGCCGTCGAGTGGCTGGCCGTGGAGGACCCGCCGCAGCTGCTGAGCGCGAGCGCGGCACCCGCGAGGACCACGATGCCCAGTGCTTTCGGGGTGCGCGTGAGGCTTGCTTTCAGATCGGACATGTCCCCTACTCGTTAGTTCGTGGTGAACAGAACATCCACCCAGTAGTTGGTGGCGTTGTAAGAAAGGTTCGGGAGGCTCGACCCGCTGCCGTAGGCGTAGACGCCGTTGGCGCTGGTGCCATTCGCAAGTGCTTGTAGCGGCCCGTTGGTGACGGCCGATGCGAATCCATTCTGGCTCGCGGAGTAGTGCCCGTTGGGCGCGAGGTAGGAAGCGATGTAGGTGGTTCCGGCGGTGATCGCCACCGGAGTCGTGAACAGGGCGGTCTGCCAGCCGGAGGTGGTCTCGCCGGTGAACGGCGTCTGCGCCAGCAGCGCGCCGGTGGCGCTCCACAGGCTCGCGACGTGGGTGCCGGTGTTGGTCGCGGCCTTGAGGAAGCGGATGCCGGTGACGTGGCCGTTGACGGTGGAGGTGAACTTCACCCCCAGGTTGACCGAGGTAGTGTCCCCGGAGTCGCTCTGGATCGGCGTCCCGCTGAAGTCGAGGATCGTGTCCTCGGGGACGACGGCCGTCGACTGGGCGGAGGCCGAGCCGGTCCCCACGCCGTTGGTCGCCGCGACGGCGAACGTGTAGGAGCTGCCGTTGGTGAGCCCGGTCACGGTCGCCGACGTCGCCGAGCCGCTGTTGACCAGGACCGGCGTCTTCGCCGTCCCCGCTAGATACGGAGTGATGGTGTAGGAAGTGATGGTGCTACCGCCGTTGTTGCTGGGCGCCGTCCAACTGACCAACGCCTGGCTCGAGGCCGGACTTGCGCTCACCCCGGTCGGCGCGCCCGGCGCGGTCGCCCCGGCGGTCGGGGTGATCGAGTTCGACGCCGTCGACGCGGCGCTGGTGCCGATCGCGTTGGTGGCGCTGACGGTGAACGTGTAGGCGGTCCCGTTCGTGAGCCCGCTGATCGGGGTCGAGGTGCTCGAGCCCGAGACGCTGGTCGGGGTCTGCGCGCTGGTGCCGATATACGGCGTGACGCTGTAGCTGGTGATCGGACTGCCACCATTCCCCGGCGCCGTCCAGGAAACGGTCGCGCTCGCGTTCCCCGCGGCCGCCGACACCCCTGTCGGCGCGCCCGGCGCGCTCGGCGAGGAACCCGGCGCGAACAACACGTCCACCCAGTAGTTGGTGGCGTTGTAGGAGTTGGTCGGGAAGGTGCTGGTGGCGCCGTAGGCGTAGAGGCCGTTGGCGCTGGTCGCGTTGCCGAGCGCTTGTAGGGGCCCGTTGGTGACCGCGGCGGCGAATCCGTTCTGGCTTGAGGAGTAATGCCCGGCCGGCGCGAGATAGGAGGCGACGTAGGTGGTTCCGGCGGTGATCGCGACCGGGCTTGAGAACAGCACGGTCTGCCAGCCCGACGCGCTCTCGCCGGTGAACGTCGCCTGCGCCAGCAGCGCCCCGGTGGCGCTCCACAGACTCCCGACATGGGTGCCGGTGTTCGCGGCCGCCTTCAGGAAGCGGATGCCGGTCACCTGCCCGCCCGAGCTGGCGGTGAACTTCACGCCCAAGTTGACCGCGTTGCTATCGCCGGAGTCTGACTGCGTCGGCGTCCCGCTGAAGTCGAGGATCGTGTCCTCGGGGACGACGGCCGTCGACTGCGCGGAGGCCGAGCCGGTCCCGACCGCGTTGGTCGCCGCGACCGTGAACGTATACGCGCTCCCGTTCGAAAGCCCCGAAACGACCGCCGACACAGCCGATCCGTTGTTGACCGTCAACGCGGTCTGAGCGGCCGAACCGATGTATGGCGTGACCACATAGCCCGTGATCGCGCTGCCCCCATTATTCGCCGGCGCCGTCCAACTGACCAGCGCCTGCGAGCTCGCCGGACTTGCGCTGACCCCGGTCGGCGCGCCCGGCGCGGTCGCCCCGGCGGTCGGGGTGATCGAGTTCGACGCCGTCGACGCGGCGCTGGTGCCGATCGCGTTGGTGGCGCTGACGGTGAACGTGTAGGCGGTCCCGTTCGTGAGCCCGCTGATCGGGGTCGAGGTGCTCGAGCCCGAGACGCTGGTCGGGGTCTGCGCGCTGGTGCCGATATACGGCGTGACGCTGTAGCTGGTGATCGGACTGCCACCATTCCCCGGCGCCGTCCAGGAAACGGTCGCGCTCGCGTTCCCCGCGGCCGCCGACACCCCTGTCGGCGCGCCCGGCGCGCTCGGCGAGGAACCCGGCGCGAACAACACGTCCACCCAGTAGTTGGTGGCGTTGTAGGAGTTGGTCGGGAAGGTGCTGGTGGCGCCGTAGGCGTAGAGGCCGTTGGCGCTGGTCGCGTTGCCGAGCGCTTGTAGGGGCCCGTTGGTGACCGCGGCGGCGAATCCGTTCTGGCTTGAGGAGTAATGCCCGGCCGGCGCGAGATAGGAGGCGACGTAGGTGGTTCCGGCGGTGATCGCGACCGGGCTTGAGAACAGCACGGTCTGCCAGCCCGACGCGCTCTCGCCGGTGAACGTCGCCTGCGCCAGCAGCGCCCCGGTGGCGCTCCACAGACTCCCGACATGGGTGCCGGTGTTCGCGGCCGCCTTCAGGAAGCGGATGCCGGTCACCTGCCCGCCCGAGCTGGCGGTGAACTTCACGCCCAAGTTGACCGCGTTGCTATCGCCGGAGTCTGACTGCGTCGGCGTCCCGCTGAAGTCGAGGATCGTGTCCTCGGGGACGACGGCCGTCGACTGCGCGGAGGCCGAGCCGGTCCCGACCGCGTTGGTCGCCGCGACCGTGAACGTATACGCGCTCCCGTTCGAAAGCCCCGAAACGACCGCCGACACAGCCGATCCGTTGTTGACCGTCAACGCGGTCTGAGCGGCCGAACCGATGTATGGCGTGACCACATAGCCCGTGATCGCGCTGCCCCCATTATTCGCCGGCGCCGTCCAACTGACCAGCGCCTGCGAGCTCGCCGGACTTGCGCTGACCCCGGTCGGCGCGCCCGGCGCGGTCGCCCCGGCGGTCGGGGTGATCGAGTTCGACGCCGTCGACGCGGCGCTGGTGCCGATCGCGTTGGTGGCGCTGACGGTGAACGTGTAGGCGGTCCCGTTCGTGAGCCCGCTGATCGGGGTCGAGGTGCTCGAGCCCGAGACGCTGGTCGGGGTCTGCGCGCTGGTGCCGATATACGGCGTGACGCTGTAGCTGGTGATCGGACTGCCACCATTCCCCGGCGCCGTCCAGGAAACGGTCGCGCTCGCGTTCCCCGCGGCCGCCGACACCCCTGTCGGCGCGCCCGGCGCGCTCGGCGAGGAACCCGGCGCGAACAACACGTCCACCCAGTAGTTGGTGGCGTTGTAGGAGTTGGTCGGGAAGGTGCTGGTGGCGCCGTAGGCGTAGAGGCCGTTGGCGCTGGTCGCGTTGCCGAGCGCTTGTAGGGGCCCGTTGGTGACCGCGGCGGCGAATCCGTTCTGGCTTGAGGAGTAATGCCCGGCCGGCGCGAGATAGGAGGCGACGTAGGTGGTTCCGGCGGTGATCGCGACCGGGCTTGAGAACAGCACGGTCTGCCAGCCCGACGCGCTCTCGCCGGTGAACGTCGCCTGCGCCAGCAGCGCCCCGCTGGCGCTCCACAGACTCCCGACATGGGTGCCGGTGTTCGCGGCCGCCTTCAGGAAGCGGATGCCGGTCACCTGCCCGCCCGAGCTGGCGGTGAACTTCACGCCCAAGTTGACCGCGTTGCTATCGCCGGAGTCTGACTGCGTCGGCGTCCCGCTGAAGTCGAGGATCGTGTCCTCGGGGACGACGGCCGTCGACTGCGCGGAGGCCGAGCCGGTCCCGACCGCGTTGGTCGCCGCGACCGTGAACGTATACGCGCTCCCGTTCGAAAGCCCCGAAACGACCGCCGACACAGCCGATCCGTTGTTGACCGTCAACGCGGTCTGAGCGGCCGAACCGATGTATGGCGTGACCACATAGCCCGTGATCGCGCTGCCCCCATTATTCGCCGGCGCCGTCCAACTGACCAGCGCCTGCGAGCTCGCCGGACTTGCGCTGACCCCGGTCGGCGCGCCCGGCGCGGTCGCCCCGGCGGTCGGGGTGATCGAGTTCGACGCCGTCGACGCGGCGCTGGTGCCGATCGCGTTGGTGGCGCTGACGGTGAACGTGTAGGCGGTCCCGTTCGTGAGCCCGCTGATCGGGGTCGAGGTGCTCGAGCCCGAGACGCTGGTCGGGGTCTGCGCGCTGGTGCCGATATACGGCGTGACGCTGTAGCTGGTGATCGGACTGCCACCATTCCCCGGCGCCGTCCAGGAAACGGTCGCGCTCGCGTTCCCCGCGGCCGCCGACACCCCTGTCGGCGCGCCCGGCGCGCTCGGCGAGGAACCCGGCGCGAACAACACGTCCACCCAGTAGTTCGAGGCATCCAGCGTCGCCGTCGGGAAGCTGCTGCTCGACGAGTAGGAGTAGAGCCCGTTCGCGCTGGTCGCGTTCGGGACGGCGTGCAGCGGGCCGCTGTTATCAACCCCGCCGCCCAGGCCCGGCGGCGAGGGCGCCGGGTAGAAGTAGCCGGGCGTCGAGGAGTAGTGGCCGTTCGGGGCGAAGTAGGCGGCGACGTAAGTCGAGCCGCCGGTGATGTTGACCGGGCTCGAGAACTTGACCGTCTGCCACCCCGACGCGCTCTCGCCGGTGAACGTCGCCTGCGCCAGCAGCGCCCCGCCCGCGGTCCACAGGCTCCCGACGTGGGTGCCCGTGTTGCCCGACGCCTTGTAGAAGCTGATGCCGGTCACCTGCCCGCTCAGGTCGGCGGTGAATTTGAGTCCCAGCTCGGTTGAATGGCTGTCGCCGGCGTCGACGGTCAGCGGCGCGAACGCGCTGCCCCACAGCGAGCAGGGGCAGTTGATCTTGACGGAGATCGCGTCCGAGGGCGTCTCGAGGTTGCCGCTGTCATCGGTCGCACGCGTCTCGATCGTGGCATTCGGATACCCGTGCGCGCCCCACGTGTAGGACCAGTTGACGGTCGTGCCGTCCGCCGTCGTCAGCGTGGCGGGATGCCACGTGCTGCCCCCGTCGGTGGAAATTTCGACGCCGGCGACGACACCGCCGCCGCTGTCGGTCGCGGTCCCCGTGATCGTGACGGTCGTGCTGTCGTTGATCGTCGAGCCGCCGGCCGGAGATGTGATCGTCGACTTCGGCGCGGTCGTGTCGGCGGACGCGCTTGCCGCCGCCAGCCCGGACATGAGCGTTGCAGGCTGGATGCCCATATCCGCGAACAAGTTGACCGTCGCCTGCTGCATCGTCGGATCCGGGCCGGTGCCGCCGGCCGGGCTCGCCCCCGTCAGGCCCCACGCCCACTGGATCGTGCCCGCGCCGAACACGAGCGCACCGCTGGCCGCGCGGTAGAGCGAGAGATGGTGGGTGGCGGTCGCGTTGTCGTTCTCGACGCTGCCGTAGTCGTTGGTGAACGCGTGCACCCCGCTGACGGTCGTCGAGGACAGATCGAACTCGCCGGCGGGGCGGAAGCCGTTGTCGGCGTCGACGTCCCACTCGTGGCCGAGCGTGTTGCCTCCCGGGTCGAGCGTCGCCGACTGGCCGGCAGAGAGGCTCGCGACCGACGTGTTTCGCCAGAGCCGCAGCTTGCTGTACTGGTAGGGCACGGTGATGTCCGTCGTTCCCGTGTCGACCATGCCGAACTGCCCGGTCACCGCGTTCTCGGGCTGTCCGCCATCGGCCGGGGGGCTGAAGCGCGGGTCACGCCAGGTTCCGGTCCAGGTCGGCGGATCGTTCGGATCCATCGGCTGGTTGTAGTTCGTCTCCTTGTAGGTGATGATCGTGCGGTCGGGCGTGTTGGACCCGTCGATGCTGGGGCCCCAGCGCGTCTTCCAGAACATCTCGTTGCCGCTGAAGAACGCGAGGTTGACGCCCGCGTTGAGCGCGTTGACGACGCTCTGGCGCTGGCTCGCGGACCAGTACTCGTCGTGACCGCTCGAGATGAACAGCTTGTGGTTAGTCAGCAGCGAGCCGGCCGAGTCCTGCTGGGATTCGCTCGTGTAGCTGAGGTCGTAGCCGTTCTCCTCGAGGAAGTAGATCAGCTGGTACTCGGCCCACCAGACCCCCGTCTCCTGCGATCCGAACTGCGCGTTCTTCGGTATGAAGAAGGGCCGGTTGTATGAGACGGCGGCCGAGTTCTTGTAGCTGACCGAGTTGCCCGGCGGGCAGTTGGTCACGCACGTGTAGAGGCTGTTCCCGCCGTACTGGTTGTACGCCTGCCAGGTCGCGTCGGAGGTCTGCATGAGGATCGCGGAATGGCTCGAGTCGTTGCGGACGACGAACACGATGTGACTCGCGTCGCCCGGCGGGGCGGAGGCGTCATCGCGCACGAGATGCGCGACGTATACGCCCGAGACCGCGTTGCTCGGCACCGTCCACGACGCGGACACGCCCCAGTTGCCGCAGTCGATCTCGCCGGTCGATGAGCTCGTGACGCAGGCGGGCTGGACCTGCGGCAGCGAAACCGAGGGCTTGATCCCGGCCTGGATCATGCGAGCCCCGTCGCCGCCGTAGTAGCCGAGCCGCAGGATGTCGATGTGGTACTTGGTGGAGAGGGTGTTGATCTTGAAGGACTCGGTCTGTCCGACGTTCACGCTCATCGACGTGGCGAACCCGACGATCGACGGATCGTCCGGCGTGTTCGGCTGCCAATCGCTCGGAGCATCGCCCGGCAGCGTGTTCTCGCAGGCGACCGGGTTGACGACGGGCGGTCCGCAGGGGCTGGAGGCAGCCGCTGGAGCGGCGCCCGCGAGCCACGTCACTAGGCACGCGAGCACGAGCAGTGCCAGCCGCGTGGGACGCACGGGTGCGGCGGCTGGTGTCAAGCGCGGGGTGTCGTCGGTAGGACTCGGGCCCATGTCTGATCCTCGCGTCGGTGCAACGCGCAGTCTTTGGCAGAGCTTGGGTAGCCGCGCTTGTCTGATGTCCGATGAACTTTCCTGAGGTTTCGCAACAGCAACGGCCCCCCATCGCCGAAACTCGCAGCGCCCGTTCAGGCGCCGTGAACGCACTGACTCACCCGCGTGGGGCGTTACGGGCGCCATGCGCCCGTAATCCACCAACCCGCAACAGCCTGCGGTAGCCGGCGCGCCTCGCCGTTTGTTCTAGACCCCTAGCCGTTCGTCGGGCAAACGTTCGGCCAGAACATAAGGCCATCGTCCCGTTGCCCCTGCCGCGGCGCGATTTTCCAGCGCAGACAAATAACGCAGGCAGGAGGACCGGACATGCGACGAATCTGGATGATGAGCGCTCTATTCCTGTCGATGTCGGCCGCGGGGGCAGGAGCGGCGACGTTGGTCGGCTTGCAGGCAACCAGTAGTGGGACGCCGACTGCACACCAGCGGGTCAACCGGCACAAGCCGGTAGGACACCGTCGGATCAACAAGCACAAGCGAGGCAGGCCGCGGCGGGAGAAGCCCCGCAAACGCAATGGAAACCATCGGATAACAGGCCACAGGGCGAGGCGCAGGCACCGGACGGGGACCCCGCCGAAGCGAACCAGCAATAACGCGTACACGACGCTGTTCGGCGATCAGAGCCTCGAGCAGAGCCCTGACATGAACTATCCGGGAAGCGCGGAAGCGTTCCCGTTCGCCGCCGGCAAGAGCGGAAACGTCGGGTCGGTGACTGTCTACATCGCCTCCAACAGCCGCGCGCGCACGCTTGTCGCGGGCCTGTATTCCGACGCCCTGGGGCAGCCCGGACGACGGCTGGGAGCGGGCACACTCTCCAGGCCCAGGGCGGGCGCCTGGGACACAATCATGCTCAACGCGTCGATCGCATCAGGCGACACCTACTGGCTGGCGATCCTCGGAACGGGCGGGACGCTCCGGTTCCGCGACCGGCTCGGAGGCCCGTGCCATAGCGAGAACTCGCTGCAGACCACCCTAACGTCGCTGCCGGGCACGTGGCAGAACGGCTTCGAGTGGGACACGTGTCCGATCTCGGCCTATGCCTCGGGGACGGTCCCGGGCGGCTCGGTCCCCTCCACGCCACCGACCACGACCACGACCACTACGACCACCACCACGCCGACGACGACCACGAGCACGACAACCAGTTCGAGCAGCTCGAGCACCACCACCACCACCACCACCACCGGCTCGTCGACCACGACGACCACGACGAGCTCCTCGACCACGACTGCCTCCCTGCCCCCGGCCAACCTGGTGCCGCCCGCGATCGGCGGATCCCCGATCCAGGGGCAGACGCTGAGCGCGTCGAGGGGAACCTGGTCAGGCAACCCGACCGGTTACGCCTACCAGTGGGAGGACTGTGGCGCCACGGGCGGCAGCTGCTCGAGCATCTCCGGGGCCACCGCGAGCAGCTACCTGATCGGCGCAGGCGACGTGGGTCACGAGCTCGAGGTCGTCGTGACCGCGAGCAACCCGGCAGGGTCCTCGGCGGAGGCGAGCCTGCCGACGGCCGCGGTCGCCACCTCACAGGCATGCACGACGACGCTCGGCGCCGGCGCAAACATCGCGAGCGCGATCGCGGCAGCCCCTGACGGCGGCGTGATCTGCCTTCAAAACGGCTCCTACCCGCACGAGGTCGTGAGTTCGATGCACACCTCATACGTGACGGTCGAACCGGCCGGCGGTGCGACCGCGAGCGTCGCGGGGATTCAGACCAACGGCACCTCTTTCCTGCGCCTCCAGGGCCTGAACTTCACCTCCGGTGTCGACATGCGCGGCTCCGCCGACCACGACATCCAGGTGCTCGACAACGACATCGGGAACAGCTGCTTCGGCGTCGCGATCTCCGGCAACTCCGGTCCCGTCAACAACGTGCTCGTCTCGGGCAACACGATTCACAACCTGAGTACCGCCAACTGCGGCGGATCAGGGTATGCCGCGGCGCAGGGCGTGACGATCAACTGGGGCAACAACGTCACGATCTCCTACAACACGTTCGCCGATATCGGCGAGCACTACATCCAGGGATGCGGCAGCCCCACGACCGTCGACCACAACCTGTTCAAGGGCCCGGGGACGCCCGACAGCGGCGCGCATCTGAACATCTGGCAGATCTGGTCGGGTGGCTCGGATTGCTCGTTCACCAACAACGTCATCCAGCCGGACGCGGCTGACCCGATCTCGCTGATCTTCGAGAACGGGCCGGGCGGCGATGGCTCGGCGACGATGAGCAACATCACCGTGTCGAACAACCTATTCGATCACGACGCCACGCAGGAGCCCTGGCAGATCGGGGCGATCAACGGGCTGACCGTCACCAACAACACGGTGATCGGGTCACATTACGGCAGCGTGATCCAGTCGGAGGGCGGCCTCGCCGGTAGCAATTACGACATCCAGCACAACATCGTCGTGGGAACCACCGATGGATCCGACTTCTCCTACGGGGGATGCTCGAGCAGCTGCACGTTCGACTACAACGTTTCCGACGACAGCTCGGCGGCGCAGGGCGGCTCGAGCCACTACTTGACGCGTTGGAGCCCGAGCTGGAACAACACGACGCAATATCTGCCGATCGGGCTGCCGTTCTCCGCCGGCACCGACCAATAGGCCGCTACCGCTACCGCTACAGCTCCCCAACGCCGGTCGGAACGAGCTCCTCAGCCCGCGCGGTCCTCGCACCGACCATCGCGGGATCGACCTCCCACGTGGAGATCCGGCTGAGGCTGTGGATCGGCACGCCGGGTCGCTCGGTCATCGGTTCCTCGGTTCCCTCGGGCCCGGCGGCGGCGATCGTCGTGATCGCGGCGACGGCGAAGAACATGTACGGCGCCTGCGGGAACGAGAGCGCATCGAACAATCCGTTGACGACGAGAAACGCAAAGCAGCCCGCCGCGCCGGCCAGGGCCAGGGAGGCCACGTCAGGTGGACCGTGCCGGATCGCGCGATGCGCGGTGATGATCGGCGCCACGATCAGGAAGATGTAAGCGAGCAGGCCGAGTGCACCAACCGTCCACATCATGTCCAGATACTGGTTGTCGTTGATCCGGAACTGATCGGGCTGATCGGGGTCGACGCTGCCGTAACCGCGCCCGAGCAGCGGGTGGACGTTGAAATCGGGCATCAGGTCGGAGATGTCCACGAGCCGGTGGGTGGTCGAGGCGCTGCCCGTAGCGGTCTGCGGATCGAGCACGGCGCCGAGCGCGCCCGGCGAGGCGAAGTGAATCAGGCCACCGAGCACGACCACCGCGAGCGGGGCATAGCGGATCAGCTGGCGCCAGCGGTAGACCGAGACGAACAGGACCGCCGCTACCGGGACCAGCAGCGCGGTCTTCTTGTCCGTGGCCATCGCCGCCGCCAGCAGCAGTGCAAGCACCGCGAGGTTCCGGAGCCTGGTCCCTCGGTCGTGCGTGTCCATGACCCGGATCAGGGCGAACGGCATCACCATCACCAGCAGCGTCGCGGCCGCCAAGCCGTGCTGGGTGGGGCCGACGACCTGCACCCGCCCGTCGCTGCCGAAGACCGGATGGATGTCGGTGGGCGAGGGAGCGACCTGGGCGATCGGACTGAGGATCTTGGCGCCCCAGACGTAGAAGACGTTCAGGCCGGTCCGGCGCTCGATCAGCATCCCGATCGCGGTGATCGTGCCGAGGCCGATCATGTAGCTGGTGAAGCCGCGAAGGTCCTCGTAGCGCAGCGCCGCGAACGTGAACCAGGCGAGCGCGAGGAACGAGAACAGAAGCGCAAACTGCTTCTGGGCGAGCTTGAAGTCGCCGAGGTTGATGATCCGCGGCGCATCGAACAGCAGGCTCGCCACCGCGAGCGTCAGGAACACGCAGGCGGCCGTCACGAACAGCTTCGACCGCCGGGAGGCGAGGAACGCCCGCTGGTCGCCGCCGAACCACATCCACGAGCCCACCATCGCCACGATCCCGAACCGGTCGATGCCCGAGTCGAACGGCAGGTGCACCCGCAGCCAGGTGGCGCCGACCGGGATCAGAAACAGGATCGCGAAGAATCCGGCCAGGACCCACGGCAGCGGCCGCCGCGTGTGGGGGAAGGCGTCCAGCGGCGCACCGGTCGCCGGCGGATCCGGCGACGCTACGCGGCGTCCAGCGGATGCCGCCGGCGCGAGCGAGGCGGTCACGACCCGACGGCGGCCGATTCGCTGCTCGCGGAATCCTCTTCGCCGTCGCCGCCTTCACTGGTCCGCTGGACCGAACGGGCATGGGCGGCGAGCGACTCGGCGAACGATGTCAACGCCGGGGTATCGCCCTCGCGCTGCCTGCTCTTCTTCTTGGAGCGGTCGCCGTTGTGGCCGTTGTGGACGGCATGGTGGCCGTTCGTCGCATGATCGCCGTTCGTCGCGACCGCGTGAACCGCCGGCGCGTCGCCGTTCGGGGTGACCGCCGGCCTCGCCCGCCGTCCGCGACGCCCGGAGTAGACAGAGGCGCTCGCGTGCCACGTGTCACGGACCCTGGCGCCGGCGAGCACCAGGACGCACCAGAGGAGGAACACGCCGAGGAACACCATCAGCGCCAGCTTCTTGCTGATGCCGGAGTTGACGACGCCGCCAGACGCCTGGCCGAGCTGCCGGATCTGGATCTGCTGGTTCGGGCGCACGTGGGTCTGCACCTCGAGCTGGTCGATGTACTCCTGCAGACCGGTGACCGACGCATTCGCCAGCGCGATCGCCTGCGCCGTCGTCGGCGCCTGCGCGTAGATGCTGATATTCGGCAGGTTCGGGTCGTTGTTGAAGTTCAGCTTGTACGGGAGGGTCTCGCCGGTGAGCTCGACGTTGCGCTTGAGCGCGGTCGGCTCCTGGACGGAACGCGGCTGGAGCTGGTCGACCGGACCGGCGGCATAGATCTCGTCACCGGGGACCCCCGCGATCTGCCCGATCAAGTCGAGGACCTGCGGACTGGTCATCAGGTTCGCGTAGAGCGTCGCGCGAGCCTCGGTCAGCGCCAGGTCTTCGTTGATGTTGCCGAGCGACGAGGGGACCGTGTCGACGAACGCCACCGTCTGCGCGGCCGAGTACTGGAGCGCGCGCGACTTGAGCGTCGTCCCATTTACGTGGTAGACGCTGAGGATCGCTGCCGCGGCGGCGATGATCACGCCGAGCGACAAGAGCAGCTTACGGCCCCACAGCTCACGCAGTACAAGCACAAATGCCATTCAGATCCACCATCCCATGCTCGGCGACATCGATCGTCTATCCCAAACAACGAGCGCGTAAGGCCCTGCTTTCGCACACCGATAGATGTTTCTTCGGTTGTCTTCACGGGACGGCCGGTGCTCGTGAAAAACGCATGCGCCTCGCGTTGGTCTTGTGATGACGGCGATCGCCACCTCCGCTCACGAGGATTCGGTCAGGGGAGCCACTTCCGGTGGAGCGCCGGCTCCCGATCTCACTGTCATCGTCGTTACGCACAACCGCGCGGACCTCGCGCTCGAGACCCTGCGCTGCGCGCGCGCCGCGATCGGCTCGCTGCGGGTCCAGTGGCTTGTTTCGGATAGCGGCTCGACCGATGGGACGCCCGAGGCGATCGAGCGAGCCTGGCCCGATGTGGACGTGGAGCGGCTGCCGAACGTCGGCTTCGCCGCGGCGAATAACCGAGCTCTCCCGCGCGCGCGTGGACGTTATGTGCTGCTGCTGAACCCCGACTGCACGGTGCACACCGGCAGCTTCGAGACGCTGGTGGCGATGCTCGATGAGCGGCCTCGGATCGGGGTCGCCAGCGTCATCCAGCGGGCGCCGAGCGGGGCCCTGATGTACTCGATCCGGCGGTATCCGTCAGCGTGGCTCGCGTTCGGCGAGGCGCTCGGCGCCGCCCGGTGGGCAAAGCTCTCCAGCTGGCGCGAGGAGGAGGCGAGCCCGTCACGGTATGCCTCCGTCCAATCGGTCGACTGGATGGTCGGCGCGTTCCTGCTCGCACGAGGTGAAGCGGTCAGGGGAGTCGGTCCGCTGGACGAGCGCTTCTTCCTCTACTCGGAGGAGATCGACTGGTGTTACCGGATCAAGCAGGCGGGCTGGGAGGTCTGCCACCTGCCGCAGATGGTGGTGACACATCACACCAGCGACAGCTACGGCCCTGACCTGATGGCGCAGCTGTCCTACGCCAAGGTTCTGTTCGCACGCAAGCACTACGGACGCACGAGCCAGGTCGCGATCCGCGGCGCGCTCGTCCTGCGTCATCTCATGCGCGCCGCGGGCGCCCGCGTGCTGGCCGCGCGCCGGGTCGGATGGAGCACTCGCGCCGAGGCCGAGCAGCGGGCGTTGGACGTACTGCTCGGCCGCTCGAGCCCGCCCTTCGGAGGCGCGCGTCTGGGCCGGATCACCCCCAGTCCACTCGGAGCGCGGCGGTGATCCAGAGTCTCCACAGCGTGCGCACCGAGGCGATCGGGGCGCACGAGTACGACCCGCCCGAGCTGGAGCACTACCTGCATGAGCGCTATCTCGGAGAGGCGAAGCGCAGCGCGAAGCTGACGGCGTACTACGCGCTCAAGCCGCTGATCCCGCGGGCCCTTCAGCTGCGGATACGCCGGGCCTACGCGCGGCGCCAGGCGGACTGCGAGTTTCCGGCGTGGCCGATCGAGCCGATCCTGATCGAGCGCCGGCAGGAGATGATCCGGGCCAGGCTCGAGCAGCTCGGCGCCGAGCGCGTGCCGATGATCGGGTTCTGGCCGGACCGCCACCGCTCCGCCTGCATCCTCACCCACGACGTTGAAGGGCCGCGTGGGATCGCGAACATCCCGCGGGTGCTCGAGATCGAGCAGCGCCATGGCCTGCGCTCCTCCTGGAACTTCGTGGCCGAGGACTACCGCATCCCCGACGAAACCTTCGCGCTGCTGCGCGATGCGGGCTGCGAGATCGGCCTCCACGCGATCAAGCACGACGGCAAGCTGTTCCAGAGCCGGGCCCGGTTCGAGGCGGATCTGCCGCGGATCCGCGAGTACCTGCACAACTGGGATGCGGTCGGCTTCCGCTCGCCCGCGACCCACCGGCGCGCCGAGTGGATGCACGAGCTCGGCTGTCTCTACGACAGCTCGTTCCCGGACACCGATCCGTTCGAGCCGCAGGCCGGCGGCTGCTGCTCGATCCTGCCGTTCATGTTCGGCGAGGTCGTCGAGCTCCCGATCACGCTGGTACAGGACCACACGATGTGGGAGATCCTGCGCCGGCGCTCGATCGATCTTTGGCGCCGGAAGAGCGCGTGGATCGTCGAGCACCACGGGCTCGTGAACATCATCACCCACCCGGACTACTTCACCGCCCAAGAGCGCCTGGACGCATACGACGAACTCCTTTCGCACCTCGCCCGGATGGACACCTGGCACGCGCTTGCGCGCGAGGTGGCCGGCTGGTGGAAAGCACGCGAGGGAATGCGCTGCGAGCCGCCGCACGTCCTCGGTGATCCGACCGGGCGCGCGAGCGTGTGGTGGGCATACGACAGCGGCGAGCGCGTCGTCTTCGACTGGTGAGTAATCAAATGGGAGGCATGTCCGTGACCGATTCGACCACTGTTCTCGAGCAGCCCGTCGGGGCCGACCGCGCGCCGGCCTGGCCCGGGCCGAGCCGGCGGCCACGCGTCCTGATCGTCTCGGAGAACGAGTCGATCCCCTCTGACCGTCGCGTGTGGGCGATCGGCAAGACGCTCGTTGCCGCAGGCTGCCAGGTGGTGGTCGTATGCCCGCAGGGGGATGAGAGCGAGCGCGCGGCCGGCGAGCGCGAACCGTACGAGGTGCTCGAAGGGATCGAGATCCATCGGTTCAAGCTGAAGTTCGCGGTCTCGAGCCTGTTCGGGTATGTCGGCGAGTACCTCTCGGCGCTGTGGAAGACGCAGCGGTTGGTCGCGCGGCTCTCGCGCGAGGCGCCGTTCGACCTCGTTCACGTCTGCAACCCGCCCGACTTCATGTTCCTCGCCTGCGGACCCGCAATGCGACGTGGAGCCCGCCTGATCTTCGATCACCACGACCTCACCCCGGAGCTGTTCGCGGAGCGGTTCGGCGATCATCACCGCCTGCTGCACAAGTTGACGCTGCTGGTCGAGCGGCTCGTGTTCCGGGCGGCGAACGTGGTGATCGCGACCAACGAGTCCTACCGCGAGATCGCGCAGCGCCGCGGCGGCAAGCGCCCGGAGGACGTGTTCGTCGTCCGAAACGGACCCGATATCGACGAGTTCGTCCCGGTGCAGCCCGATCCCACGCTGCGCCGCGGCAAGCAGGCGCTGATCGCCTACGTCGGGGTGATGGCCCCGCAGGACGGTGTCGATCACGCGATCCGAGCGCTCGCCGAGCTCGCGGAGCATCGCCGCGACTGGCACGCGGTTTTCGCCGGCGAGGGCGAGGCGCGGCCGGACCTCGAGCGTCTGGTGACGAAGCTCGGGATCGAGGACTGCGTCGAGTTCGCCGGGTGGCTGGCCGATGAAGAGATCATGAGGTTGCTCTCCACGTCCGACATCTGCCTCGCCCCGGAGCCGCGCAACCCACTCAACGACGTGTCGACGATGGTCAAGATCGCCGAGTACCTCGCGATGTCGTGTCCGGTCGTCGCCTACGACCTGATCGAGTCGCGTCGCTCCGCCGGGGACGCGGCGGTCTACGCGATCCCCAACAAGGTCAGCTCGTATGCGGCCAAGATCGAGGAGCTGCTCGACGATCCGGAGCGCCGCGGATCGATGGGGGCGATTGGCCGCGAGCGCGTCGAGAGGGAGCTCTCGTGGGAGTGCGCTCAGGTCCAGCTGCTGGCCGCCTACCGCTACGCGCTCGCGGGTCGCCTCTCCGCCGAGCTTGGGTCCCTAGCACGATGACCCAGCGCCTGCTCGTAATCTCGCCGGTGCGAAACGAGGGCGCGCACATCGAGCACGTCGCGCTCGCGCTCGCCGCCCAGACGCGCCCGCCCGATGCCTGGATCGTGGTAGATGATTCGTCCACCGACGACACCCGCGCGATCCTCGAGCGGCTCGCGCCGCGGCTGCCGTTCATGCAGGTGATCGACGCCTCGAGCGGCTCGCAAGCCACCGGCGTCAAGGATCGCCTTGCCACCGGTGCCGCCCCGCGCGCTTTCAACCGGGGCCTCAACAGCGTGCCGTGGATGAGCTTCACCCACATCGCAAAGCTCGATGGAGACACCGAGCTGCCGCCCAACTACTTCGAGGCACTGCTGAAGGAGTTCGAGCGCGAGCCGTCACTTGGGCTCGCCGGCGGAATCCGGACCGAGCGAAGCGGCTCCGGCTGGAGCCTCGAGACCGTTCCGGTCGACTATTCGGTGCCCGGCGCGCTGAAGTGCTACTCGCGCGAGTGCCTGGAGGCGATCGGCGGAGTACCGGAGCGACTCGGGTGGGACACGATCGATCAGGTCTACGCGCGCATGCGCGGCTTCAAGACACGCGCTCTCTACGAACTCGTCGCCGTGCATCACCGCCCGTGGGGGAGCGCCGACGGGTCACTGCGCGGCCGCGCGCGCCACGGCCGATGTGCTTGGGTCGCACACTACCCGCTTGCATGGGTGCTGGCGCGCGCCTACCGGAGCGAGGGCGCCCGCCCCCGGGTCCTGTCCGGCGTGTTCTACGTCGGCGGCTACATGCAGCTCGGCGCTGAAGGGTGTCCCGCGCGTCGAGGACCCGGAGTTCCGGGCGTTCATGCGCCGTGAGCTCGGTCAGCGGATCAAGCAGAAGATCCGCGCCCGCGTTCAACCCGCCGTGATCGGGCGAGAGGCCTGATCAGCGATGTGCGGGATCGCCGGAAGCGCACGGTTCGACGGGCTGCCGGTGCGGCGCGAGCTGGTGGAGTCGATGTGCCGGGCCCAGGAGCACCGTGGCCCGGACGCGCGCGGGATCCACGTCGGGGCTGGGGTGGGGCTCGGAATCCAGCGGCTGCGGGTGATCGACCTCGCCACCGGCGATCAGCCGATTTACAACGAGGATCGCTCGGTCGTGGTCGTGCTCAACGGCGAGATCTACAACTATGCGGAGCTGCGGCGGCGTCTGCGCCATTCCGGCCACCGGTTCGCGACCGACGGCGACACGGAGGCGATCGTGCACCTCTACGAGGAGCTCGGTGAACGGTGCGTCGAGGAGCTGCACGGGATGTTCGCGTTCGCGCTGTGGGACGAGCGGCGCCGGCGGCTGCTGGTCGCGCGCGATCGCGTCGGCAAGAAGCCGCTCTTCTACGCTGAGCGCGACGCGCCGGATCAGCTTTGCGTCGGAGCTTCCGGCGCTGATGCAGGACCGCGAGATCTCGCGGGAGCTCGACCACGAAGCGATCGACGCCTACCTCGCGCACGGCTACGTCCCTGCGCCGCTGAGCGCTTTTGGCGCGGTGCGGAAGCTGATGCCCGGCTGCCGGCTGCGCTTCGACGCGGATGGCCTCGAGATCGAGCGCTACTGGAAGCTCGACTACTCGCGCAAGCGCACGGACGCACCCGTGGAGGAGCTCGAGGAGCAGCTCCGCGACGGACTCCGCCGCGCGGTGCGCCGCCGCATGATCTCCGACGTGCCGATGGGAGCTTTCCTGTCGGGCGGGATCGACTCCTCCGCGGTTGTCGCAGCGATGGCCGAGGCCTCGCCCGAACCCGGTCAAGACGTTCTCGATCGGATTCGACGACGAACGTTTCAACGAGCTCCCACGAGCCCGGCTGATCGCCCGCGAGTTCGCGACCGACCATCACGAGCTGGTGGTGCGCCCGGACGCGATCGAGATCCTGCCGAAGGTCGTGCGTCACTACGGTGAGCCGTTCGCCGACCACTCCGCGATCCCGTGCTTCTACCTGTCGCGATTCGCGCGCGAGCACGTGACCGTCGCGCTCAACGGCGACGGCGGCGACGAGAGCTTCGCGGGCTACCAGCGCTACACCAGCAACGTTCGGCTGGCCGCGCTGGATCGTCTGCCGGCCCCGGTGCGGCGCGCGGTCGCGGCCGCCGCCGGCCTGCTGCCGCGGGGCGGTGACGATCGCAGCAACCTGAGCCGAATCCGCCGGCACGCGCTCGCCTCCGCGCTCGATCAGCGCACGCGCTACATCGCGCAGCAGTCGATGTTCACGAGAGCGCAGCGTGCCGAGCTCTACCGGCCCGAGCACGCCGCCGCGCTCGACCTGGCGCGCGCCGACGAAGCCTTGCTGGATCCCTGGCGCGCGGCCTCCGGCAGCGAACTGCTGGATCAGCTGCTGGAGGTAGACGTCAACAGCTACCTGCCGGGAGACCTGCTCGCGAAGATCGACATCGCGACGATGGCGTACGCGCTCGAAGGCCGCTCGCCGCTGCTGGACCACGAGTTCATGGAGCTCGCGGCCTCGATCCCCTCCGAGCTCAAGGCCCGCGGCGGCCACCGAAAGCTGATCTTCCGCTCGGCGCTGCGCGGGTGGGTTCCCGATGAGATCCTCGACGGGCCCAAGCAGGGCTTCGAGATCCCGGTCTCGCGCTGGCTGCGGGAGGACCTGCGCGACTACTCCCGCGAGGCGCTGCTGGACGCGGGCTCCTACACGCGTGAGGCGATGGACCCGGGCGCGGTCGGGCGTCTGCTCGACGACCACGTCGGCGGCCGCGCCGATCACGGGCGGCGGATCTGGACGCTGCTGATGCTCGAGCTGTGGCACCGCGAGGCCGCGGCGCCGGCCTCCGGCGACTCCTTGGAGCGCCCACACGCAGTTCTGTCAGACGCTGCCCAGGCCGCCGCCTGAGCCAAAGAGCTACGCGGCCGCAGCCCCGGCTAGGTGCGCAGCGACCAGCTCGTCCAGCTCGCGGGCGCGATCATCCCAGGTGTTTGCCAGCGCGAACGCGCGCCGCTGCTGCGCGCCGCTCGATGGATCGCGCAATGCATCCTCCACGAGCTGCACCGCCATCTTCCCCGTCTCGGAGTAGTGGACCAGCGGCGGGGGATAGTGGCGCAGGTCCTCGCAGGCGGTGCCGACGAGCGGCGGCCCGGCGTATAGGTACTCCCACAGCTTCAGCGGCGCGGCGTGCCGGATCCAGGGGCTGTCCGCGTATGGCATCAGCGCGACGTCGAGGTAGCGGACGTAGCCGGGCAGCTCCAGCCGCGGTCTCGGTCCCAGCAGGTGGATGTTGGGTCGCGAGCGGAGCGCCTCGTGGCCCCGTTCCGAGAGCCGCGGACTGAGCGGGCCCACGAACACCAGCGATCCGCCGGCGAACCGGTCGGCTAGGCTGCGGATCGCCTCGAAGTCCAGCCGGTCGTCGATCCCGCCCGCGTAGCCGATCAGGGGGCGCGGCAGCGACGCGTATTCCGGCGGTGGCTGCGCGGCGTCGAACACCGGCGCCAGGTCGGCGGCGAAGCCGAAGCGCAGCAGCTCGCTGGGACGGCCCTGCTCTGCAAGCAGATCGCGGACGGCAGGGGACGTGGTGCAGATCAGGTCGGCCGCGTCACAGTTGGCGGCGGTGGTTGTCTCGAGCTCCTCGGCGCTGCGCCCCATCAGGGCGGCGCCGCCGGGGTTGTAGTCCATCACGATCGCCACGCGCAATGCCTCACGCGCGATTCCCTTGAGCTCCGGCAGCCATCGCCACGCGACCACGACGGGCCGATCGAATCCCACCCGGCGTACAGCGCGGGCGACTTGGCGGCGATGCAGCGGCAGCGACAGCTCCCGTGCGCGCGGGTGTTCGATCGGCGGGAATCCGAGCGGCGTGAACACGCGCAGTCGCCCCGACGCGTGCGTGCGCCGGTCGGCGACGGCGCGCAGCCCCCGCCACGTCTGCGGCGTGAACCCATAGCGGATCGGCGTTAGCGGGCTGGTCGGCGGGTCGACGTAGAGCACCCGATGACGTGCCGCCAGCGCGTGCGCGAGGTTGTGCTCCACCTGCCAGGGGCCATCCCACGACGTCGTGGCGTAGAGCACGTACCCGCGCCCGCCTGCTGCTCCACTCATCGCCCTTCAGTCTAAATCGGGGCCATCCCGGAACCGGTGCTCAGCACGGCTCGGCGAGATGGCCCCGCGCTCGATCAGGGGAGGAAGCTCGCGGGGATGAACCCGGAATGGATGAATCCCGCGCCGAACGGCAGCCCGACCGGCAGGAACCAGGTCGGGTTGATCCACCGAACTCGCCAATTGGTGACGTAATGGCGCGCGCCCATCTGGGCCGCCGAGCCGTCGGATGAGACGTTGTAATCGAACGTGCAGCTGGAGGAGCACCCGCCGACGTTGAACGCCGACCCGTCGGTCGCGTCGACGGAGATGTTGTGCGTGATGTTGTAGCCAGAGCCGCTGAGCCCGCCCTCGGGCTGGATCACGGTGCCGTAGTGCGAGCCGACCACGGTGTTGCCCGTGACCGTCAGCCCGTTGATCGATCCGATCTGCCACGGCTCCTGTGTCGCAGCCTGGTCGAACAGATTGTTGGCGACCGTGATGTTGCTCATCCTCGCGGACCCATCGCCGCCGGGTCCGTTCTCGAAGATCAGCGCGATCGGGTCGGCCGCCCCGGGCTGGACCACGTTGTTGGTGAACGAGCAGCCCGATCCACCCGACCAGATCTGCCACACGTTGAGGTGGGCGCCGGGGTCGGGGTTGCCCGGCCCGCCGAACAGATTGCCGGTGATCGTCGTGGGGTTGCCGCACCCCTGGATGTAGTGCTGGCCGATGTCCCTGAACGAGCTGCCCGCCACCGTGACCCCGTAGCCCCAGTTGATCGTCACGCCCTGGCCGGCGTATGCGCCGCCACCACCGCAGTTGCTCTCGTGGATGTTGTGAAACGAGACCCCCTGGATCAGAACCTGGTTGACCGGCGAGCTGTCGCCGATCCCGACGCCGAAGCAGCTGTTGCCGATGTCGTCCCCGATGATCTGGATGTCCCGCGTGCCGTCGCCGCCGAGCCGGATCCCCGAGTCGAACAGCAGGTGCTCGAACCTGAGATACGAGACGCCGGTTGCGATCACGCCGTGCACGACGGCGCTCGCGCCCGGCGCGCCCGCCAGCGTGACGTAATTTGGGTGGAAGGACCGGCTCAGGTCAAGCTCCGGATAGCTGCCGCTCTGCAGGCAGATGACGCTGCCGGCGGAAGCGCGGTCCACGGCGCCCGCGACGTTCGAGCCCGGTCCGATCGTGCTCGTGCATTTGAGCGTCGGCGGTGGCGGGACGTGGTGCGGCGGCGGCTTGTGGCCGTGGCGCGCGGACGGCGTCCCGGCCACGTACAGCGTCGGACAGCCGCGGCCCTTGCTGGCGCCGCTCCACCGGCTCGGCAGTCCACTGAGGCCGTGCTGATGCTCGATCGCGCGGGAGCACGAGCCTCGTGAGGCGCCGCGAACGGAGACCGAGCCGCCGGTTGCGAGGATCGCCAGCCAGTACGTCTTGCCCGCCTTCAGCGACACCGTCCGGATGCCGACGGCGTTCCACGCGTTGCTGTGGGGGTGGCGCAGGACGCCACTGCTCAAAATCCGGCCCGGGTGCCCCGACGCATTCGAGTAGACCGCCACGAAAAGCTTCGACGCGCGCGTGCCGCGCCCGAGGAAGAGATGGATCTTGCGCGCCCTGCCGGATCGATGCGCGACGAAGCGATAGGCCGTCGCCTGGCCGGCGCGGGCCGCGCCGGCGCCCGACTCGAGTCGATTGTTGCCGACCAGCGCCACGGCGCCGGCCGAGCTCGCGTCTGCCTGAATTGATCGTCTGTGTGCCGGTGGCGAGAACGGCAGTAGCGCTACGAACGCCAGCGACACCACAAGGGCGCTTCTCTGCACCTTCCGCGACCTCCCGCTCGATGGTTTCCGGTCCGCGCGGCCGGGGGGCAGCAGCAAGTCTTATCAGCCTTCGCGAGCGTTTGCGGCACAGGGCACTCGTAAGAAACGGTGGCCCGCCCGCGTTGCTCGCATGAGGCTGCCAAGGCCCTGCGGTGGCTGCCCAGATTGGTTATCGACATGTCGCCCGCTGTTCAACAGCCTTTGCAGGAAAGTGCGGGGTCGCTGACCGGTACTCGTGCATTGCTGGACACGGTCAGCGTGGTGGTGCCCTGTTACAACTACGGGCGCTTTCTGCCGGGATGCCTCGGCAGCATCCTCGCTCAGCCGGACGTAAGCGTTGAGGTGCTGCTGATCGACGACTGCTCGACCGACGACAGCGCCGCGGTGGCGACGACGCTCGCCGCGCGCGATCCGCGCGTCGAGTTTCGCCGGCATTCCGTGAACGCCGGCCTGATCGGCACCGTCAACGAGGGCCTCGAGTGGGCGCGAGGGGAGTTCGTGTTGGTCGTCTCCGCCGACGACCTGCTGGCCCCCGGCGCGCTGGCGCGCGCGGTATCGGTGATGCGCAAGCACCCGAACGTCGGCCTCGTCTACGGAAGGTCGCTTGTAGCCGTCGAGGACCAGCCGCCGCCCGAGGCACGAGGTCGCTCGCGCGCGACCACGGTCTGGCCCGGCGAGCGGTGGCTGCAACGCCGCTGCGATACGGCCCACAACAGCCTTGCCTCGCCGACCGCGGTCGTACGGACCGCCGTTCACCGAGCCGCCGGCGGCTACGACCCCGACTGCTACCACACCTGCGATCTGAACATGTGGCTGCGAATCGCCGCGCACGCCGACGTCGCCTACATCCATGGTGTGCCGCAGGCGATCTCCCGGGTGCACTCGGGCAACATGTCGCACGAGCTTCAGGCGGCGCTGATCGATCTGGACCAGCGCCGGAAGGCGTTCGACTCGCTGTTCGCGACGTGCGGCCCGCGACTGCGCACCGGTGAGCGCTTGCGCGCGGCCGTGAACCGTCGCCTCGCGCGTCAGGCCCTCTGGCAGGCAAGCCGGTCGGTCGACCGGGCAGGTGATCCCGAGCTGATCGAAGCGCTCGTGGGATTCGCCCTCGAGGTCTTTCCCGAGGCTCGCACGTTGCGCGAATGGCACGGCCTTCAGCTGCGCCGGCGGCTCGGCGCCGGCCGTTCGCTGCGGTTCCCGCCGTTTCTCCTCAGCGGCGTCGCTCACCGGCTCGTGTATCACGGGCGGATCGCCCGCCTGCGCCTGCTCGGCACCTGATTGCCGGCGTTCAGCCGAAGTGCTTGTAGAGCGCCGCTCCGACCAGCCGGCCCGTGATCGGCGGCGTGCGCTGGAGGAACAGCCGCGCGAGCGCCGGCACGCTTTCGCCCGAGGAGCTGGCCGAGGGCTCGGGCTGCGGCGCCCGTGAAAGCCGCGTGTAGGTGAGGGTCCGCTCCTCGGCGCCCCAACCGAGCTTGAACGCGCGCAGCCCGGCGTTGTCCAGATCGGTCCGGCCTAGATCGAATACGTGGTAGCCCTGCTCGCAACCCCAGCGAATCGCCTCCATCAGCATCGCGTTGTTGGGGCCCTTCTTCAGATAGGCGGGATCGGACGCGTTGTACTTGCCGGTGAGCACCCCGTTGAACGTCAGGAAGACGTTGCCGGCGATCGTCCGGTCCTCGAAGCGCGCCAGCAGCACGAAGCCGAGCCCCTGATCGAACATCCCGGCGAGCCGCCGCATGAAACGCTTTGGTTGCGTGGGGATACCCTTGCGGCGGCGGTTGGCGAGGTGCAGCCCGTAGAACTGATCGAGCGCCTCGCGGCTCGTCGCGCGGACCACCTGAACGCCCTCCCGCTCCGATCGGGAGATGCGGCGGCGCACCTGCGAGTCGAACGACTTGCGGACTGCTTCGACGCCGGGTTCGAGCGGCACCTCGTGGTAATAGAAGCTCGCGCTCGGGGCACCGATGCTCTGCACGGGCCAGCGGATCTCGACGTCCAGGCTGTCGCGCTCATGGTCCCGCTGCACCGTTGCCAGCAGCCGCTCGACGCATTCGGTGTCGCCGTCCCGCGTCAGCGGCCCGCACAGGTCGGAGAACGGCAGCGCGACCAGCCGCGAGCCCGTGAACCTGCTCTTGACGTGCGCGAACGGGAGCGCCGCGCGGATCGCGCCCGACTGGTCGAACACGCAGTAAGCGCGGATCGGATAGCGGTACTGCGCATGCAGCACCGCCAGCCACTCCCGGTGGTGAAAGACGCTCGCGTGCGGGCTGGCCGCGACCAGCCGCTCCCAGCGCTCGTCGTGCAGCGGGTCGATCGTGTCGACCAGCACGTTCACTACGAGGCCCCCTTGCGGCTGAGTACCACGGGGATCGTGCGAGCGATGATCGCAACGTTGAGCCAGAACGACCTGCGCGTCACATATTCGACGTCGAGCTCGATCATCTCCTCGAGCGTCAACTCGCTGCGTCCGCTGACCTGCCACAGCCCGGAGATGCCGGGCTTGACATGGAAGCGGTCGAACCAGTGCTCGGGGTAGTGCTCGACCTCGTACTCGAGCGGCGGCCTCGGGCCGACGAGCGACATGTGGCCACGGAGCACATCCCACAGCTGTGGCAGCTCGTCGGCGCTGGTCTTGCGCAGGATCCGCCCGAGCCGCGTGACCCGCTCGTCTCCGTTGAGCTTGAAGCGCGGTCCCTCCTCGGCCGACGTCGGCGTCTCGCCGGCGATCAGCTGCAGCACGTACGTCTTGTGGATGGCGTGATCGACGCCGTCGCGCATCGTGCGGAACTTGTGGATCGTGAAGGGGCGCTGCCTGCGCCCGAGCCGGCGCTGACGGAACAGCGAGGGTCCGGGCGAGTCCAGTCGCACCGCGAGCCCGATCGCGGCCATCAGCGGCATCAGCGTCACCAGCAGCATTGCCGAGACGATGACGTCCAGGGCGCGGCATGCTGCGTTCGTCGCCAGCGTCGCACGCGGCACCACAGCCGACGTGCGAGAGGCGGTTACGCTGAGCCCCTCTGCGGTCGTTCCTGACACGCTCATCGCCGGAATAACGCTGCACCCGGCCGACAACTCGCGCGGGCGTAAGCACGTGAACGCCCGGCTCGTTGCTAGGACGTGCTAGCCAATCAGGAGCCCGCCGTGGAAGGGGCTCGGTCAGCGTCGCAGGCTGCGTCCATCTGGCAACGAGTGGAGGAGTTGGTCGACCGCGCTCCGAGCGTCGAGGTCCTCCGGGCGCACCGTCTGCACCTGGCCGCCGCGCGCATCTGGCGTGCCCGTGGACTAGCGATCCCGGACCAGCTGGCCGCCGCCGAGCGCCGCGCGGCCGGGTTCATGCTCGCCGCGCAGGTGCTGCTCGAGCGGTGCCGCGCCGCCTATGACGGACAGCTGATGCTGATGAAGGGGCCCGAGGCCGCGGCCTGGTACCGCCATCCGTCGGATCGCTGCTTCCGCGATCTCGATCTCCTTGCCGACGACGCGCCCGCCGCCCAGCGCGCGCTGCTCGCGGCCGGGTTCAGGGAGGTGGGAAACGCGGACGCATACACCGGCGCCCAGCATCTTTGCCCGCTGATCTGGCCGGGGATCCCGCTGATCATCGAGCTGCACCGTCATCCCAACCTTCCGGCCTGGCTGCCGCGGCCCAGCGCATCCGCGATCCTGGCCGAGGCGGTCCCGAGTATGACCGGGATCACCGGCCTCGACGCCCCGGATCCCGCGGCGCACACGCTGCTGCTCGTCGGACACGGCTGGGCCCACCGGCCGCTGGGCCGTCTCGGGGACCTTCTGGACGTCGCCGCGATCCTCGAGGGGGCCGGACGTGTCCGCACCTCGAAGCTGGCGACCACGTGGGGGTGGGAGGGGATCTGGCGGATCTCGCTCGAGGCGACCGATGCGGTGCTCGCGGGTCGCGGCCGGCCCTTAGCCCTCGATATCTGGGCGCGACACCTCTCCCGGGTGCGCGACCGGACCGTGCTCGAGAACCACATCGCGCAGGTGGTCGCCCCGGCGTGCGCGCTACCGGCGCGGCGCGTGCCCGCGGCGATGGCGGGAGTGCTGCGGGGAACCGCTGCACGGCGTGACGACGAGCATTGGACCCACAAGCTCCGCCGCTCCCGGCTCGCGGTCGCCCACGCGCTGATGCCGACCTCGAGCCACGAGCAGACGCTTCCCCCGATCACTTGGCCGGACGAGAACCCGAGCGAGCCATGACCGAACGCGCCGCAGCTGTGCTGCCCGACACCGACATCGAAGCGCCGGCGCAGCGGCCACGGTTCGAGTCCGTGGCGGACCGGTCGTTGCTCGCGTTCAGCGACGTCTGGCGGCATTGGGGCCGCGGCAAGAATCGCTGGGCGGTGCTCCAGGGCATTGACCTGCAGCTCGCCCCGGGAACCGCGACCTCGATCACCGGGCGCAACGGCGTCGGCAAGACGACGCTGCTGCGGATCGCGACCGGGATCCTCGCCGCCGACCGCGGAACCGTGACGCTCGACGGCTATACGACCAGCAGCTGGCGCGAGTACCACCGGCGGCTCGGATTCCTCTCCGCCGGGGATCGCGGCCTCTATGCACGTGTCAGCGTCCGCGCGCACCTCGAGTACTGGGCACGGCTTGCGTTCGTCGCGCCAGATCAGCGCGCAGCAGCCGTCAGCACCGCGCTTGAGCGCTTCGCGCTGACCGAGCTCGCGAGCCGCCGCGCCGATCGGCTCTCGCAAGGCCAGCGGCAACGGCTCCGTCTGGCGCTCGCGCTCGTCCACGATCCGGCCGTCCTGTTGCTCGACGAGCCGCGGATCAGTCTCGACGCCGACGGGCTCGCGCTGCTCGGCGCGGCCGTGGACGGCGTCGTCGCCCGCGGTGGCACGGTGCTCTGGTGCGGGCCCGCGGGAGAGGACCAGGGCTACGCGTTTACGTCGCAGCTCGTGATCGAGGACGGAAGGCTGTCCCCGGCATGACGCTCTCATCCCTCTACTTCGGCGCGATCTGGGCGACCATGCGCCGCGACGCGACGATCTTCATGAGCTACCGGCTGCGGATGCTCACCCAGGTTCTGGGGATGCTGTTCTCGCTCACCACCTTTTACTTCATCGCCAAGCTGGTGCGCGCGAATGCCGTCGGCGGGCATGACAACTATTACGCCTACGTCGTCGTCGGGATCGTGATCGTGGCCGTGCTCATGGCGGCGCTGACGACCGCACAGGTCGTGCGGATGGAGCTGATGCAGGGCAACTTCGAACGGATCCTGATCTCGCCGCTGGGACCGGTCGGCGGCGTCATCGCGGTGGCCGCGTTCCCGATCCTGTACGCGGTCTGCTTCGCCGCGCTGATGCTGGTGCTAGCCGCCGCGATCTTCGGGATCCCACTGCAGGCCGGCGGCGTGCCGCTGGCGTTGCTCGTAACCGTGATCGGCTCGCTCGCGTTCGCGTCGATCGGGTTCCTGTTCGTCGCCGCGCTGCTGGCGTTCAAGGCCGCCGCCGGCGCGACGTGGGTGGTCACCGGGCTCAGCCTGCTCGGCGGCGCCTACTTCCCGGCGCGGCTGTTCCCGGGATGGATCAGATGGGTGTCGCAGGTGCAGCCGTTCACCCCGGCAGTCGATCTGCTGCGCCACCTGCTCGTGGGCACGCCGTCGTTGCAGCCGGTCTGGATCGAGCTGCTCAAGCTCGCCGGCTTCGCGGCCGTCCTGATGCCGGCCTCCCTGGCCGTGCTGAGGCTCGCCGTCACACAGAGCCGCAAGCGCGGCACGATCATGGAGTACTGAGCACTGGTGGCCGGCGCGCAGCCGACACCCGCAGCACGAGGCTCCAGCGGCGCGGCGAGCGCTTGGCGGCTGAGCGCATTCGGCCTCGAGCTCGAGTCCGATTTCGCCCTTCCTGGCCTCCGGGTGACCTCGGCGAACGCGAACGCCGCGATCGTGGAGCTCCGGAGGGTCCCGCGCCCCGAGCTCGCCCCGCTGATCAGCGAGCCACGCACGCTTCGCTACCTCCAGGTCTTGGACCAGTGCCCATACGCGATGCTCGAGGGCGCCCGCGGCGACGTCCTGTTCCACTACGGGCCGCGCGCGCTGTTCCACCTCTCGGCCGACCGGCGTCAATTGCGCTGCGCGCCCACCGACGCGGAAGATCGCACCTGGCAGCGGGTGCTGCTCGACACCGTGCTGTGGAGCGCGAGCTTGCTGAGCGGGTTCGAGCTGTTGCACGCGAGCGCGGTGCTGACGCGCGCCGGGGTGGTCGCGTTCGCCGCGACCAGCGGCGGCGGCAAGACGAGCCTCGCCGCGGAGATGATCCGCCGCGGAGCGCTGCCGTTCAGCGACGACATCCTCGCGGTCGAGGATCGCGACGGGCGGCTCCTTGCCCACCCCGGCCCGCCGCTGCTGAACCTCCCCGCGACGTCCCGGCTGCCAGGCTCGGTGGTGATCGCGGACTTCGGGGAAGAGCATTGGGTGTGGCTGTCACGCAGCGCCCCGCTGCCGCCAACCGAGCTCGCCGCCGTCGTCCTGCTCGACCGTCAAGGCGATGGCGCGGCGTGCGCCCCGGTCGACGCGACCAGCATGACCCTGCTCCCCTACGCGATCGGGTTTCCTCACATGGGCGATCGTGCTCGGCAGCGCTTCGAGCTGTGCGGAGCGATCGCCGCCGGCGTGCCGGTGCTCCAGCTCCGTGCCCACCCATCGCTTGGGCCCGCGGCGCTCGCGGACCTGGTGCAGGACGCGCTGTGAGCGCCACAGCGACGAAGCGGGCGGTGCATCGCCTGACCGCGTACGGGATGGCGATCGAGTCGGCCGTGGCCGCTTCCCGGATCGTCGCCTGGGCCGCACGAAGCCGACAACCCGACCCGAATCCGCCTGATCGAGCGCCAGGAGATGCAGCGTCGCTGGGAGCGGCCCGCGGAGCGGATCTTCCAGCCGAGCTACCCCGATGGCCGCACTCGCTTCACGATCGACCGCGACGCCGACGGCTACCGCCTGTGGTTCGAGAGCTTCGGCCACCACCTGGTCTCCGCCGACGGCGCGACCATCTGCTGCGCTCGCGGCGAGGTGACTGGAGCCCGGCGCGAGCGGTTCGTGTTCGCGCAGGCGCTGCCGCTGGCGGCAGCGCTGCGCGGGTTTGAGCTGCTGCACGCCGGCGCCGTCGCAAGGGCGGGCCGCGTCACCGCGCTCGTCGGGCCGTCCGGCGCCGGCAAGACGAGCCTCGCGAGCAGGCTGGTCGCGAACGGGTGGCGGTTCGTGACCGACGACGTGCTCGCGCTCGAGCTGACGGGCGGCGCCCCCATCGCTCATCCGGGCCCGCCGTTCATGGCCGTCCCCGCCGGCGACCGGTCGATCGTCGCCGAAGCGACGGCGCTCGGCGCGCTCAGGGGAGCGAGCGACAAACTGCATGCCTGCCCGGCGCCAATCGACGGACCGCTGCCGCTCGAGACGATCCTCTACATCGAATCCGGGGCCGAGCTCGAGCTCGCGCCGCTCGAGGGCGACGCCGCCCGCCTGCTGGGCGCCGCGTTCGCGCCCTACCTGATCACCCCAGAACGCCTTCACCGCCACCTTGAAGTCGCCGGGGCGCTCAGCCGCGGGGTGCGCCAGCTCCGCCTTCAGATCCCGCGCACGCGCCGCTTCGACGACGTCCTCGACGCGATCAACGGGCTCGCCGGCTGAGATGCTCACCGGCGTGTACAACCCCCACGCGACCGACTTGGCGGTGGTGGACCGGATCAGAGGACTAAACCCCGAGCTCCGCGCCGAGGACGCCATCCTGATCGCGTGCGACGCGGCTGTCCAGAACGCGACGCTGAACGGAATCAGCTGCGCGATCGACGGCCGAGTGTACGAACCGGCGATGCTCGCGCGTCGCTTCGGGATCGACGGGAGTCACGACGACGCCGAGCTGATCGCCCGCGCCTACGAGCGCCGCGGGACCGAAGCGCTGAGAAGCCTGCGCGGGAGCTTCTCGTTGGCGCTGTGGGATGCGCGCAGCGGGTACGGCATTCTGGCCTGCGATCTGCTCGCCACCAGGCAGCTGTTCAGCTACCGCGGCGCCGGCTGGCTCGCGTTCGCCGGCGAGCTGCACGAGCTGCTGCACATCCTTCCGACGCGGCCGGCGCCCGATCCCACGGGCTTCCTGATGTGGCTGGGCGGCGGGACGTGCCCGGCGGACCGGACGCTGTACGAGGGCGTCTCCCGGCTCGGCCCCGGCGAGCTGATCGAGCTCCGAGATGGAGAGGCACACGTCCGCGAGTACTGGCGTCCGCGATACACCGGGACGATCAACGCGACACGACCCGCGCTGGCCGAGGGGCTGCGCGACGAGCTCCAGCGCTCGGTCGGCCGACGCCTTTCGCCCGAATCAAATGGCGTGATCCTGAGCGGCGGCGTCGACTCCTCGATCGTGGCCGCCTGCGCGGATCGTGCGTTGCCCCCCGGCGCTCGCCTGCGGACCTACTCCGCGGTCTTCCCGGGCGCGGAGTTCGACGAGAGCGACAAGATCCTCGAGCTCACCGGCGCCCTCGGACTCGACCCCGCGACCTACAAGCTCGAGCCGCAAGGCGCTCTGCGGCTCGCGCTCGAGCACACCCGGCGCTGGCAGCTGCCGCTGACCGGCGCGGGCGCGCTGATCGACGCCGCGATCGTGCGCGAGGCCGCGGGCGACGGCGCCGAGGTCCTGCTCGACGGCCAGACGGGGGATGAGACGCTCGGCTTCGCGCCCTACCTCGTCGCCGACCGCCTGCGCCAGGGCCGGCTCCTGGCCGCGCTCGAGCTCACTCGCCGCTGGCCGCTGGGCACGCCGCCGACGCGCAAGCAGCGGTTGTGGATCCTGCGCAATCTCGGCCTGAAGGGTGCGGCGCCCTACGGCCTTGGCCAGCGCGTGCGCGCTCGGCGCGACGGCGCCGGCGGCCCGGAATGGCTGCTGCCGGCCCAGCGCAAGCGGTTCGCCGCTCTCGACGACAGGTGGGAATGGAAGCTCGCCGCGTCGGGACCGCGCTGGTGGCGGCACCTGGCAGACAGCCTGATCCGCGCGCCGCACCGTGAGCTGCGGGTCGACTACCTGCGGCATCGGGCGGCCGGCGCGGGCGTGATCAACGAATCCCCGCTCTACGACTTCGACCTGATCGACTTCTGCCTGCGCCTGCCGCCCGAGCACGCCTTCGACTGGCGCATGGATCGCCCGCTCGCGCGCGAAGCGATGCGCGGGATCCTCCCGGAACGGGTGCGGATACAGCCGCGCAAGGCGGTGTTCTCGTCGTTCGCCGCGGACGCGATGAGCGGCGCGGACGCGGGCGGGATCGAGCATCTGATCACCGGCGCCGGCGCCGCGCTGGGGGCCTACGTCGACCTCGAGTCGGTCCGCGCGCACTGGCACCGGGGCCGCGCGCAAGGCCGGAGCGGCTCGCTGCATTGGGGCACCGTCGCCTGGCGCCTGGCCGCCGCGGAGTGCTGGCTGCGCCTGCAATCCGACGCCTCCTTCATCGACGAGATGCTCGCGCGGCCCGACATCCCTCGGCCCCTGGTCCGCCGGGTCCAGCCGGATCGCAGTGGCACTTTTTTCCCACTACCCCTGGAGCCTTCAGGGGCTTAGCATCATCCCATGCAAACCCCGAGTGACGGGAGTCTCATGGCAAAGTACGAGCGGCCGAAGATCGTCGACTACGGCTCTCTGCTGCAGCTCACCCAGGCGGGGAGCGTCACCAATGCGGACGTTCCGCACGGTAACGCCAACACCGCCTACCCGCCCTCATAGAGATCTGGTGCAGGGCGAACCTTGAGGGGGCGGTCGGTCTGTGGACCGGCCGCTCTTTTCTCGCTGCGCACATAAGAAGCGCGCCATCCAGCGCGTTGATTGGGCGTGAAGCAGGTCCAACACGCAGAAGTCTCGGAGGAGCGGATGAGCGCTGCGACCGGGAACGACGCGCTGCTCCTGGCGCGGGTAGTGATCCCGCAGGCCGTCGTGTACCGCACGTTCGCGCACGAGACGGTGGTGTTGAACCTCGACACCGGGCTCTACCACGGCGTCAACCCCACCGGCGGGAAGATGCTCGACGCGCTCTCCAAGGTGGGCACGGTGCCCGCTGCGGCAGCCATCCTTGCGCGTGAGTACGACGTTCCCGTCGAAGAGGTCCAGGACGACCTGTGCGCGTTCTGCCAGGCGCTCCTCGAGCGCGGCCTGCTTGCGCTTTCGGACGACTGAACGCTCCGGCCGTGCGATCGCTCCGCGTGATCCCGGGCGAGCGGCTCGCGCCGCACTCGAAGCTTCTCCTGATCGCCGAGATCCTGTTCGTCTACGCCGAGACGCGCCGGCAGCTCGAGCGCCGCGACGTGCGCGAGCTGACCGCCGCGGTTCGCGTGCGGCCGCCGCGCCGAGCGACCGGTCTCGAGCACGGCTCGCTCGAGTCCCGCCTCGTCGCCAGGCGCCTGGGCAACGCCGTCGACCGCACGCTGCGCGCGCTGCCGACGGACTCGCGCTGCCTGATGCAGTCGCTGGTGCTCTCCTCGATGCTCGCGTCGCGGGGCCTCACGAGCACGGTCGTGATCGGCGCGCACTCCGACCCGGAGTTCGCCGCGCACGCGTGGGTCGAGCACGACGGGCGGCCGGTGCTGCCACCGCTCGGCTTCTACGAGTCTCGTCTCGTCGAGATCTGAGGCTCAGGCCGCCGAGGCCTCGGACGGCGCCCCCGGCGGCGAGGTGATCGCGAGGATCCCCGTCCCGAGCGAGCCGTTCGGATCGAGGATCATCGAGGCGGCCTCGTTGCGCGAGCGCACTCCGAGCTTCGTGAACGCGGAGGACAGGTGGCTCTTGACCGTGCTCTCCGCCAGGAACAGCCGTGCGCTGATCTCGCCGTTGGTGAATCCCATCACGACCATGCCGAGGATCTGCTTCTCGCGGAAGGACAGCGCCGGCTTGCGCACGCTCGCGCGCAGGTCGCGCGGGACGGTGATCTGACCCGCCAGCACCGCGGCGACGGTCGGCTCGAGCGCGCTCGCGAGCTGATCGGCAAACACCAGGCCATCGACGCCCGCATCGACCGCGCGCCGCGCGCTGCGCCCGTTCGCGGACCCGCAAACCACCACGATCAGCGGCTCCGCGGCGGCGCGCTTGAGCTGCGCCAGCGCCGCCAGCTCCTCAGCGCCGACCTCCTCACAGTTGAACACGACCAGCTCGCAGCCCGCCGTCTCGGTCTGGGTAGTCACGCGGACCTCGAGCTCGTGCGAGGCGAGCGATCGTGTGATCCGGGCGCGCACCTGCTTGTCCGCGGCGAGGACCCCGACGACGATGCGCTCGCAGGGGATGCTCGGTGCCGCGGCAATACTCGTCATGCTCGAACCAACGAAATCGACTCGCCGCTACTTACAGTGCGCATACCTCGAACCCCCCGGAAAGTCATGGAGCTGCCGGGGCGGCCACCGTCTTATACCGCCGCATCCCGCGGCTGCGGCGGTGGCCGCCAACCTACGCAGCAGCGAGCTGGCGCGTCGCGCCCCGAGTTGACGGCGTCGACTCGAGTCGCGCCAGCTCACGTTGCAGGGCCCGCCGGCCGCGATGATGCAGGCCGTGAATCGAGCCCTCCGTCCGACCCATACGGTCGGCGATCTCCCCCGGAGTGAGGCCCACGACGTGGCGCAGGAGCACCACCTGACGCTGCTCCTCCGGAAGTGAGGCGAGCGCGGCGCGGACCGTCTCGGTGCGGTCCGGATCCCCGACGGCGCTGGCGTCGGGATCGAGCACGTTCTCGGTCGGCGTGAGCCGGTTTGCGCGAAGGTGATCGATCGCGACGTTCCGCGCCATGCGCAGGAGCCACGCGAAGAACGGGACGCCACGGTCGTCATAGCGGACGAGCGTGGTCATCAACTTGGCGAACACATGCTGGGTTACGTCCTCGGCGTCGTGATCGTCGCGGACGATCGAGCGGACGTAGCCGTAGATGTTGTGGGAGTAACTGACGTAGAGGTACCGAAGCGCCTCCTGGTCTCCCTCCTTGGCGCGGGCGACCGCGAGTCGCGTCTTCTGAAGCGTCTCGGGCGACTCATCGAGCATCGTCCGGCTCCTGAAGCCGATCGTTCCCGGCGTGGCTGCAAATGCTTCCCTGATCAACGGTTTCCCCCGTTCCGGTGGCGGCGTTTGGCGACAAACAGGCGAGCTTCGCCCTGATCTGCCGATCCGTCGGCAGACCAGTGTTTCCCGGTCCTTTGTTGGCCCCGACGAGGGCTGCGTGCCCTCGCCTTCGTGTGGAATCGAGTATCCAGACGCCCCCCGGTACCGTCAATGACCGTTGCGACTATTGGCGCGTTCAGTCGATTGAACGGTGGGTGAACGCCGGGGCACGGGGACCGCGCTGCGCGGCGCGTTGCCGGCCGGCATCGGATGCCGGCCGGCAGTTGCGCCACCAGGGGCGAGCCGAGTGATCAGGAACTCAGGGTTCGCCCCTCAAGCTCAATCACGGATCTGCCGTTACGTAGCTTGCACGGAAGCTTCGAAGTTCACAAACTTTGCACGACCTACCCGCGGAAAACTCTGCATGTTCGGACGTTAATCGTGTATGGTTCGACGCCGCAGACATTCGCGTTAGCCAGGATCGGCTGATGGGGGTTGAGATGGGGTTTGAGCAGGTTGAGCTCGGGGATTCCGAGCTAGGGTCATTGGAGGACCGGATACAGCTGAGCGCGAGTCCAGGTGCGCTGCTCGTCGCGCCCGACGCTGCGGCGCTGCCGCAACTGCACGTCCCGTCGCCTGCCGAGCTGCTGCGCCGGCTGCGCGCCGGCGAGCACTGGAAGATCTCTTGGACGCTCTCGCTCGCGTTCGTGCTCGCAGCGCTGTTCGCGATCGAGGCGGCGCGTCCGGTCGCGTACGACTCGCCCACGCTGCGCGCTTGCGCCGAGACCGTCTTGACGCTTTTCGCGTTCGCCGCCGCGCTGCTGGTCGAGCGCCAGTTCGCCCAGTCTCGCCGGCTGCGCGACCTTTGCCTGTTCGCCGCGCTGATGATCCTCGGAGTGACGCATCTCGGCCTCTACGTGATCCCGGTCGCGCTCGGCTTGCACTCGGGTGGGATCTTCGGCGCCGCCGCGCTGTGGCAGGAGGTGTTCCTCGCCGGGGCATTCGTCGCCGTCGCGATCGTGCCGTCCGGCACGCTGATCGCGGACGGTCGCAGGTCGGCCGCGATCGCCAGCGTGGCCGCGGCGTCGTCGGCGGGCATCTCGGCGCTGCTGGGGCTGGCGCTCCACGGTGCGCTCGTCGCACCGGGAACGACCCCCCGCGGCGGCATCGACGCCGTCGGCGACTATCCACTGGCGATCGCGCTCGTGGTCCTCGCCTCGACCTTGTTCGTTCGCGCGGCGGTGACGCTGGCGCGACGCGAGCGCACGGACCGCGACTGTGTCTCATCGCTGCTGTGCGCCGCCACGATGCTGCTCTGCGCCGCGCAGCTACAGCACCTGGTCCTCCCATCGCTGGGGCCAGGCTGGCTGTCGATGCGCGAACCGATGCGCGTGCTCGCGTTGGCGCTGCTGCTCGCAGCCGCCGTGCGCCAAGAGCTTCGCATGCGCGACGCGCGCGAGGACGCTGCCGCAGCCGCCGAGCGCCGGCGGGTGGCCCGCGACCTGCACGATGGCCTCGCGCAGGACCTGGCGCTGATCGCGGCGCACAGCGATCGGATCGCCTCCGAGCTCGGCCCGGACCATCCCGTGGTGATCGCGGCCAAGCGGGCGCTCTCCCTTTCGCGCGAGACGATCTCGCAGCTCTCGGACCCGGCGAGGTCATCGCCGCGGGAGGCGCTCGAGGCCGTGGCCCACGAGCTGGGGGGTCGCTTCGGGATCGCCGTCGCCGTGGACACCGAGCTCGACGGGGAGATCTCCCCGCACGCGCGCGAGCAGCTGACGAGGATCGCGCGCGAGGCGATCGCCAACGCCGCCCGGCACGGTGGCGCGCGGAACGTCGTCATCAACCTCAAGCGCAGCGGCGGCGTCGTATCGCTGCGGGTGCGCGACGACGGACGCGGGATCGCGGGGCCGGGGAGGATGATGGCTCCCGAGGGCTTCGGTCTGCGAAGCATGCAGGAGCGGGCGGCGTCACTTGGCGGCTACATGACGGTTCGCCAGCCCGGGCGCAGCGGGACGGAGCTCGAGGTGGTACTTCCGTGAGCGAGCGGCTGCGCGTCCTGATCGCCGACCACGACGCGACGCGCGCGGGGATCCGGATCGCGATCGGCGAGGAGTTCGAGATCTGCGCGGAGGCGAGCGACTCGGAGGGCGCGATTCGCGCCGCGATGCGCGAGCAGCCGGACATCTGCCTCGTCGGGCGCGAGATCCCCAACGGCCTCGGCGCGATCCGCGGCATCTGCCGCGCCGCGCCGCACTGCGCCGTGGTCGTGCTGGCCCAGGTCAGGGACGCCGAGGATCTGCTGGAGTCCGTTCGCGCCGGCGCGGTCGGCTATGTGCCAGGGACGCTCGACGGCGAGCGACTGCGGCGGATCGTCACCGCCGTCCGCGCGAACGAAGCAGTCGTGCCGCGCTCGATGGTGCTCGAGCTGCTGATGGAGCTGCGCGGCGGAGGCAACGGCGCCGACGCGCTGACCGGTCGGGAATCGCAGGTGCTCGGGATGCTGCGCCGCGGGCACAACACCGCCGCGATCGCCGACCGCTTGCGCATTGCTCCAGTTACAGTGCGCCGGCACATCTCCCAGCTTGTGCAAAAGCTGGGCGTCGAGGATCGCGCCGCCCTCACGGGCTACGGTCGCTCTACTGCGACCGGCAGCGGCCACTGAACATATGCTTGAACGCCGGTGACCGCTCGCTGAACGCCCGGCGGGCCAGGTGGACCATTGTCCGCTCTCTGCCCCCGGGGCAGGATGTGTCGATTGATCTCCGAATAGCGATCGCGTGCCCGAAACCCCCTCCGCCTCAGATCACCTCCAGACCGCCCTCGAAGCCGGCTGCGATGCGCTGATCACACTGCAGGCGCTCGACGCGAGGCTGACCGGAGATGGCGGTTCCACTCCGCCTGCCACGCTCGACGAGGCAAGCTCGAGGGTGCAGCTGACCCAGGCGATCGAGGCGCTGCGAGCGGCGATCTCGGAGCTTCGCCTCGCGCGCGACCAAGACCTGAGCGCGCTCGGGCTCGGCTTTGTGATGGGAACCGGCGAGGCGGGCTCGGGCGACTACACGAGCCCGCGGCGCACCGCGTAGATCGCGGCCTGCACACGGCTGGGAAGGCCCAGCTTGCCGAGGATGTTGGAGACGTGATTCTTCGCGGTGCGCCGGCTGATGCTGAGCTCCGCCGCGATCTCGCTGTTCTCCAAGCCGCGAGCGATCAGGCGCAGCACGTCGAGCTCGCGCGCTGACAGTTCCTTGGTCAGCTTTGTCTCGTCCGCCGTCTCGACCTCCGCCCGTCGCAACCGTCCGAGGATCACCTCGGCCGCACGCGGGGAGAGCCAAGCGGCGCCCTGCGCCGCCGCTCGCACCGCGACCGCGACACTGTCGATCGGGGTGTCCTTCGCGAGATAGCCGCAGGCGCCGGCTTCGACGACCTCCGAGACCGCGTCGTCGTCGGAGACGACGGTCAGCGCGACGATCTTGATGGCCGGGTTACGCGCGAGGATCTCGCGCGTCGCCTCGGCGCCGTCGATATCGGGCATGCGCAGGTCCATCAAGACCACGTCCGGCTTCAGCTCGTCGGCCAGCCGCACGCCCGCCCGCCCGCCGGAGGCCTGGCCCAGCACTTCGATGTCCGGTTGCGAGGAGAGCAGTGATACCAGCCCCGTCCGGAATAGATCGTGATCGTCTACCACCACCACGCGGATGGCGCCCGCCTCCAGGTCTGCCACTTCCTTCTCCGTTGTCAGCGACAATTTCCGCCCCAGGGGTGAACAAAGCCTCCATCACCAAACCGAGAGTTCCCCGGATTCCAGTATACCGAGCGTCAACCGTTCAGTGGGCTGAACGGCACATGGGCGTGGGGGCCCATTCCCGAACCCGTCCTCAGCTGGCATAACTTCCTCCGCAAGGACAACGACGAAGGTCGGGGTAAGTGGAGGCATCAAAAGCTCTCGCGCACGCGGGCGAGGGGGTCGTGCGCTTCGTGGCGCTTGACCTATTGCACGCGCCAATCGAGAAGGAACTCAATGCGGCGTTCAGCCGCGTGTTGGCGTCGAGCGGATACACGCTCGGAACGGAAGTCGAGCAATTCGAGGCTGAGTTCGCGGAGTACTGCGAGGCCGACCACTGCGTGGGCGTGTCCTCCGGCACGGCCGCGCTCTCCCTGATGCTGAGGGCACACGGCATCGGCCCCGGCGACGAGGTGATCGTCCCGGGTCACACATTCATCGCCTCGGCGCTCGCCGTGGCGCATGTCGGCGCCACGCCGGTGCTGTGCGAGGTCGACGAGGAACGCGGCCTGATCGATCCCGAAGCCGCGCGTGCGCAGATCGGTCCCCGCACGGCGGGAATCATCGCGGTCCACCTCTATGGCCAGGTCTGCGACATGCACGCGTTGAACGCGATCGCGCAACCGCGCGGGCTGTTCGTGTTCGAGGACGCGGCCCAGGCCCACGGTGCTCGCTACCGCGATCGCCGAGTCGGCTCGCTCGGGACGGCCGCGGCGTTTTCCTTCTATCCGAGCAAGAACCTGGGCGCGCTCGGAGACGGGGGCGCGGTTTGCACCGATGACGAGGTTCTCGCGGCTCGCATCCGCCGGCTGCGCAACCTCGGGCAGCGGGCGAAGGGCGAGCACGTCGACCTCGGCTTCAACGAGCGGCTCGACGGTCTGCAGGCCGCGTTGCTCCGGGCCAAGCTGCCGCACCTCGATCGCTGGAACGAGGCGCGGCGCGCGCACGCCGAGAGCTATCGCGGGCTGCTGCCGATCGAGGCGCGCGTCCTGCCCGAGCGCGAGGACAGCACCACGATCTACCACATCTTCCCGGTCCGCTTCGAGGATCGCGACGCAATCGCCGCGGCGCTCGAGGAGGATGGGATCCAGACCGGCGTCCACTACGCACCGGCGGTCCACGGCCACAAGGCCTGGAGCGGCTACCCGCTGCGTCACGGTGAGCTGCCGATAGCAGAGGCCTGGGCGGCGGAAGAGCTGTCGCTGCCCATGCATCCTGATCTCCGTCAGGAGGAGATCGAGCGCGTGGCCGACTCGGTCCACGCCGCGATCTCAGGGCGCAGCTCTCGATCAGGAGGCATCCAATGCTGAAGCCGACCTTTCCGGTTATTGGGCAGGATCAGCCGACCGAACCGGTCGGCGTGGCGGTTGTTGGACTTGGGTACTGGGGGCCGAACCTGCTGAGGGTGCTGGCCGAGAACCCCAACGCCGAGGTGCGGTGGATCTGCGACCTGGATCGCGAGCGACTGGCGCGCTATCGCCGGCGCCATCCGTCCGCGCGGATCACCACCCGCATCGAGCGGGTGCTGGGGGATCCCGGCGTCGAGGCCGTGATCGTCGCGACGCCGGTGAACACGCACTACACGCTCGCCGCCCAGGCGCTCGAGGCCGGCAAGCACGTGTTCGTCGAGAAGCCCCTGGCGCCGTCAAGCGAGCTGGCGGACGACCTCGCGCAGCTCGCCGCCGCGCGCAACCGCACGCTCATGTGCGGCCACACATTCGTCTATAGCCCGCCGGTGCGGGCGGTCAAGCGCCTGATCGAGGGCGGGACGCTCGGCGACATCTACTTCATCTCCTCGAGCCGCGTGAACCTCGGGCTGCACCAGCGCGACGTGAGCGTGATCTGGGACCTGGGGCCACACGATTTCTCGATCCTCCTCTACTGGCTTTCGGAGCTGCCGACCACCGTCCGCGCGGTCGGCCGCGACTCGATCGTGAAGGGGATCGCGGACGTGGCGTTCGTGACGATGACCTTCGCATCGGGCATCGTCGCCAACGTCGAGCTGAGCTGGCTGGCGCCGAGCAAGTTGCGGCGCACAGTCCTGGTCGGCTCGGAGCGGATGGTGATCTACGACGATGGGGCTGCGGAGCCGGTGCGCCTGTTCGATCGCGGGGTCGTGTATCGCGACCCCGAGACCTTCGGCGAGTACCACCTCTCCTACCGCAGCGGGGACATCCTCTCGCCGAAGATCGAGTCCTACGAGCCGCTGAGCCTCGAGCTCGGCGACTTCATCGGCGCCGTCCGCTCCGACGACCGGATGGAGTTCCATACCGCGTTGGCGCGCAGCGTCGTGCGGATCGTGGAAGCGGCCGACTGGTCGCTGCAGGCGGGCGGCAAGGAGGTCTCGCTCGACGCGACCGACGTCAGCGAGCACCTGGTCGCTCAGCAGGGACTGGCGGCCGCGGTCTAGATGGGGTTGGCGGCTGGGCGGGCCCACTACGGCCCGCTCGGCCTCCAGCCTCGGTTCGTGGGGTAGCGCGACCGTCGTCGTCGTCGCTGCGCGCCGCCGCCGGACGCGCTATTTGCTTGGGAGGTCGGGGCACGTGCGTGCCCGACCTCTGGGTAACGCCCTCAGGAACCCAAACCTCGAGCGAGGGCCGAGCTTTGGGTTCGCGGGGGCGCTATACGCGCACTTTCAACCAGTCGAGCGGGATCTCGCGACGGTTTGGGTTCTAGAGGGCGTTCCCGGGACAGTTCAATGACCGTGCACCCCCTGTCGAGGTCGGTTCCCGGATCGCGACTCCGTTCTGCGGCTCCGATCCGGCGCTCCCGCCGCGCCTGGGGGTTACCGCTTAAGGCTGCTTCCTTCCGGACCTGACCTGGTTCACGGGCCTCCATCGCCACGGGACCGGACCATCAGCACCGCAGTTCGGGCGCTGACCCGGGGCCTGCACCCCTCGAGAGGGAATTCAGCCCCGCTGAAGCGGATTGCGGGTTCAGGGCGCCGCTACGTCCCCGCCTAGCACGGTCATGGCGAATCCTAGCGCCTGCCGCTGCTCAGACCGGCGGGGTGAGCTTGATGTCGGCGTTGTTGTAGGCGTCCTCATCCGCGAACTCCACCTCGATCACCTTCAGGCCGGCCCCGACCATGAAGCACTGCTCCTTGGGGGTGAGCGACTGGCCGGCATCGACGTGGAGCTCCAGCTGCGACTGGTCGAAGCAGCGAGGGTCGCCGCCCTCTTCGTAGCTGGTGTCCGGCACCTCGGCGTTGTCGGAGGTCACGGCCTTGAAGCCCTGCGTGTACATGTTGAAGTTGTGCGGCTGCGAGGAGAGATTCGTGATCCGGAAGCCGATCGCCACGACCGAGTCGCCGATCTGGTCCTTGAATCGCCGGGTGTCGACGATCTGGTAGCGCATGTCGTCGTCGCTGATGACGCACTCGCCGCTGCAGCCCGAGGACCCGCCGGACCCCGTCGAGGCGCTGCTCGCGACCCCGCTGCTCGAGCTCGATCCGCCGCCGCTCGAGCTCGATCCGCCGCCGCTCGAGCCCGATCCGCCGCCACAGCCCGTGGCCGCGATCGCGAGGACCGCAATCGCACACGCGCCCGCCAGCTCCCTCATCGCCGGCTTCTTCCCCTGACCAGATTTAACGAAACTTGATGCTCCCGGCCGACATCTCGACCGTTCCGTAGACTCGCTTTCAGTGTCCTCTGGCCCCTCGCTGTATCGTCGCCACCGGCCGCGCACGTTCGACGACGTGGTCGGCCAGGAGCACGTCGTGCGCACGCTGCGCAACGCCGTCGAGCAGGGCAAGGTCCACCACGCGTACCTGTTCGTCGGCTCCCGCGGGACCGGCAAGACGAGCATGGCGAAGATCCTCGCGGCCTGCCTGAACTGCGTCGATGGGCCCACCGTCAAGCCGTGCGGGGTGTGCGAATCGTGCGTGGCGATCGCGAACGCGACCTCGCTCGACGTGATCGAGATGGACGCCGCGTCCAACAACTCGGTCGACGACATCCGCGACCTGCGCGAGAAGGTCGCCTACGCGCCGGTCTCCGGCCGCCACAAGGTCTACATCCTCGACGAGGCGCACATGCTCTCGCCGCAGGCCTGGAACGCGTTCCTGAAGACGCTCGAGGAGCCCCCGCCGCGCACGATCTTCGTGCTCGCCACGACCGAGGCGCAGAAGGTGCTGCCGACGGTCGTCGACCGCTGCCATCGCTTCGACTTCGGCCGACCCTCGGCCGAGCAGGTCGCGGAGGTGCTCGCGCGGGTCGCCGCCACCGAGCAGATCGCGATCGAGGAGGGCGCGATCGCGCTGATCGCCCGCCACGCCACCGGCAGCTTCCGGGATGCGCTCGGGACGCTCGAGCAGTTGCTGACCTACTCCGGTGGCGAGACGATCGCCCCGGCCGACGTGCTCTCCGTGCTCGGGATCGCCGACTCCGAGCAGCTGTTCGACGCGGTCGCGGCCGTCGCGGAGCGCGATCCGGCGGCGGCGCTGCGGGCCGCGGCGAGGCTGGCGGAGTCCGGCCGCGATGCGGGTCAGGTGCTGCGCGATCTGGAGATACACGCGCGCGAGCTCCTCACCGTGCAGATCCTCGGCGAGCTGCCGGCCGAGCTGCGCGTCACGCCCGAGCGCGACCGCCGCCTGGCCGAGCAAGCGGCCACGCTCTCGCAGACCGACGCGGTCCGGCTGCTCGACCTCGTCTCCGCCGCGCTCGACGCGACGACCAACGGCGCGCAGGCGCGGATCCAGCTCGAGCTGGTCCTGATCAAGGCCGCCGCCCCCGAGGTCGATCCGGCGACGACGGCGCTGCTTGCGCGGATCGAGCGGCTGGAGGCATCGCTCGGTGGGGCGGCTGCCGGCGCCCCGCCCGCCCCGGCACCCCCGAGCGTCCCGGCTCCGGCCATCCCGGCCCCCTCGGCCCCGAGCGCGGCCCCGGCTCCAGCCGCTGCCCCCGCTCCGAGCCCGGCCCCCGCTCCGAGCCCGGCCCCCGCTCCGGCGGCCGCCGCCCCGGCGCCCTGGAGCTCGAGCTGGCCGTTGCATCGTGGCCCGCGGTGGTCGACATCGTCCGCCAGGAGAACCTGATGCTCGGCGCGCTGCTCGCGGATGCTCGCCCCGTCGAAGTCGGCGAGCGTGACCTCGTCGTCGCGTTCCCCGCCGGCGCGGCGTTCCTCAAGCGCAAGGCCGAGCAGGACGACTACCGGCGCGCCGCGGCGGAGGCCCTGAAGACCGTCACCGGCCACGCCTTGACGCTCCGCTACGAGCTCGGCGACGCAGACGCGGCGCCGGCGCCGGAAGGGGGGACGCTCACCGGGGAGGAGCTGGTGCAGCGCTTCCTCGAGGAGTTCGACGCCGAGGAGCTGCTCGACGAAACAGGGGGTTGATGGGATAGCCCCAAAATCTCCAGCAACCGACCCGGAAACCCCCGAACCAGGACACCCCACATGCAACAGCCGCCGAACATGCAGCAGATGCTGAAGATGGCCCAGAAGATGCAAGAGGAGATGATGGCCGCGCAGGAGTCGCTCAAGGACGAGGTCGTCGACGCCTCGGCCGGCGGCGGGATGGTGACCGTCCAGGTGACGGGCGATCTGCACGTCAAATCGATCACGATCGATCCGCAGGCGGTCGATCCGGACGACCTCGAGCTGCTCCAGGACATGGTGCTCGCCGCCGTCAACGAGGCGCTGCGGGCCGCGCAGGAGCTGGCGTCCTCGAAGCTCGGCGGGATCGCCGGGCTCGGCGGGCCGGGCGGGCTCGGCGGCCTTCTGCCCGGGCTCTAGAAGGCGGCGCGTGTACGCCCCGCCCGTACAGCGGCTGATCACCGAGCTCTCGCGCCTGCCCGGCGTCGGGGGCCGCACGGCGCAGCGCCTGGCGTTCCACCTGATGCGCGCGCAGGAGGAGGAGGCGCTCGCACTCGCCGACGCGATCCGCGAGGTCAAGCTGCGGATCGGACTGTGCGAGACGTGCTTCAACCTGGCCGACGGGCCGAGATGCCGGATCTGCGCCGACGAGCGGCGCGACCCCGAGCTGATCTGCGTGGTCGAGGAGCCCTCGGATGTGATCTCGATCGAGCGCACGCACGAGTTCTCCGGCCGCTACCACGTGCTCGGCGGCGCGCTCTCGCCGATCGACGGGATCGATCCCGAGGATCTGAAGATCGCGGAGCTGTACGAGCGAGTGGCCGGCGAGCGCTCCGGCCACGTGCGCGAGGTCGTGATCGCGACCAACCCCACGACCACCGGCGAGGCGACCGCGCTGCACATCGCCGAGGGGCTGCGCCGGCTCGCGCCCGAGGTGAGCGTCACCCGGCTGGCGAGCGGGCTGCCAGTCGGCGCCGACCTCGAGTACGCCGATGAGCTGACGCTCGGGCGGGCCCTTGCGGGTCGCCGCGCGGTGACCCCGTAGCCTTTCGGGGCAGCGTGCAGACAGTCGTCATGAAATTCGGCGGGACCTCCGTCGCCGACGCGGAGCGGATCAAGCGAGCCGCGCGCCGGATCGTGGCCCAGCGCGAGGCGGGCAGGCGCGTCGTCGCGGTCCTATCCGCTCGCGGCAAGACGACTGACGAGCTGATCGCGATGGCCGAGGAGATCTCGCCGCGCCCCGATCCGCGGGAGCTCGACATGCTGCTCTCGACCGGGGAGCGCCAGTCGTGCGCGCTCTGCGCGATGGCGATCAACGACCTCGGGCACCGGGCGATCAGCCTCACGGGCTCTCAGGCCGGGATCGTCACCGATACCTCGCACACCAAGGCGCGGATCATCGACGTCCGCGCCGATCGCATCCGCGAGGCGCTGGACGCCGACCAGATCGTGCTCGTCGCGGGCTTCCAGGGAGTCTCGACCACCCGCGACGTGACCACCCTGGGCCGCGGCGGCTCCGACACGACCGCGGTCGCGCTCGCCGCGGCGATCGGCGCCGACGAGTGCCAGATCTATACCGACGTCGCGGGCGTCTTCACCGCCGACCCGCGGCTCGTGCCGGACGCGCGCAAGCTGACCTCCGTCAGCTTCGAGGAGATGCTGGAGATGGCGGCATCGGGGGCGAAGGTGCTGCAGCTGCGATCGGTCGAGTACGCCCGCACCCACGACGTCCGGATCCACTGCCGCTCGAGCTTCGAGGACCGTCCGGGAACCGTTGTGCTAGGAGAGGACCAGACGATGGAACACCCCCTGATCACCGCCGTGACGCATTCCACCGAGGAGGCCAGGATCACGCTGGTCGGCGTTCCGGACCGCCCCGGCGCGGCCGCTGCGATCTTCCGCGCGCTCGCCGACGCCAACTGCAACGTCGACACGATCATCCAGAACGAGCCGAAGGGGGAGGGCCGGGACGCGGAGGTGTCGTTCACGATCTCCCACGAGGATCTGCCCGCCGCCGAGAGCGCGCTCGAGCCCGTCAGGCGGGAGCTGGGCATCGCCGGGATCGACACCGACCCGGAGATCGGCAAGGTCTCGATCGTCGGCGCCGGCATGCGCTCGCATCCGGGCGTCGCCGCGCAGGTGTTCGAGACGCTCGCCGACGAGGACATCAACATCGAGATGATCTCGACCTCGCCGATCAAGATCTCGTGCGTGATCCGCTCCGAGCACGTGCCGGAGGCCGTGCGGGCGCTGCACCAGGCCTTCGAGCTCGGCGCCTCCGAGGTCCAGCAGGAGCGCCCGATCGGGCAGCAGGCGCGATGAAGCTTGCGGTCGTAGGCGCAACCGGGGCGGTCGGCACGGTGATGCTCGAGCTGCTGCGCGAGCGAGGCTTTCCCGCGACGGAGATCGTTCCGTTCGCCTCCGAGCGCTCGGCGGGCCGCGAGCTCGACGGCGGCCTGGTCGTCAGGGCGCTCGACGAGCAGGCCGATCTCAGCGGCTTCGACATCGCGCTGTTCTCAGCCGGCGCGCCGCGCTCGCGCGAGTGGGCGCCGCGATTCGTCGAGCATGGCGCGATCGTCGTCGACAACTCCTCCGCGTTCCGCCGCGATCCCGACGTGCCGCTGGTCGTCTCCGAGGTCAATCCCCACGCGCTCGAGCACCACCACGGGCTGATCGCCAACCCCAACTGCTCGACGATGCAGCTGCTCGTGGCGCTCGCGCCGATCCACCGTGCGGTCGGGATCGAGCGGCTGGTGGTGGCGACTTACCAGTCGGTGTCTGGGACCGGCCAGAAGGCGGTGCAGGAGCTCGACGAGCAGGCGCACGCCTCGCTGCACGGGATGGAGATGCCCGCGCCGGAGGTGTACCCGGAGCCGATCGGGTTCAACGTGATCGGCGCTGCGGGCAACTTCGCCGACGGCGATGACTACACCGACGAGGAGCGCAAGATGATGTTCGAGACGCGCAAGATCCTCGAGGACGAGTCGATCGGCGTGTCGGTCACCTGCGTGCGCGTCCCGGTGAGGATCTGTCACTCGGAGGCGGTCAACGTGCAGACCCGCGAAAGCCTGTCCGCGGAAGAGGCGACCGAGCTCCTCGCGCGCGCCCCCGGCGTGACGCTGACCGGGCTGCCGACGCCGCTGAACGCGATGGGCCGCGACGACGTGTTCGTGGGCCGGATCCGGAGCGACCCGTCCCACCCGCGGGCGCTGAACATGTGGATCGTGAGCGACAACCTGCGCAAGGGCGCGGCCACCAACGCCGTCCAGATCGCGGAGCTGCTGGTCGGCGCCGGGCTGGATGCCCGGCCGCGGACACCGCGGCGCGCGCCGGAACGTTCTCTCGCTAACTAGAAGTGGAGGCGCGCGACGCCCAGAGCCGGATGCGGTTAGCGAACCTCGTAGACGTAATGCGGTGCGCGCCGTCGACCCGGCGCTTCACCGACCAGGCGGTCCCGCGGGAGGCGCTCGAGCGGGTGCTCGACAACGCGCGGTTCGCGCCCAGCGGCGGCAACCGCCAGGGCTGGCGGGTGATCGTCGTCAGCGATCCCGACATTCGCCGCCGGCTGCGCGAGCTGTACGAGCCGCACTGGGCGGCCTACACGGAGGCGACCGGAGCGAGGGCGCTGCTCGACGGCGCTGCCGACGCGGCCGGCCTACCGGCCGGGCGGCTGCGAATGCTGCGTGGGGCGGACGAGTTCGCGCACACCTTCGATCGCGTCCCGGTGCATCTCGTGATCTGCGTGGAGCTGTCGTCGCTTGCGATCGTCGACAGATCGCTGGAGCGTCCGAGCATCGTCGGCGGCGCGTCGATCTACCCGTTCGTGCAGAACATCCTCCTCGGGCTCCGGGCCGAGGGGCTGGGTGCGGCGTTCACGACGCTGCTCGCGCCGGCCGAAGCGGAGGTGCGGCCGCTGCTCGGGCTGCCCGAGAGCGTGGCGCTCGCCGGCCACATCTCCGTCGGCTACCGCGCCGATCCATGGCCGCGCCGGCTGTCCCGGAAGCCGCTGAGCGAGTTCGCCTTCGCCGAGCGTTACGGGCAGCCCTGGTGAGAATCGCCTGAAAAGCGCGCAACCTGCGGGCGAAATGCGCCACGAAATCTGCGCGTCAGAAGCGCGCCCCGCATGCCCCCGTTGATTGGTTGCACAGCCCCAGACGCAGGGGAAGGCGTCGGTTCCAGACCAGATGAAACGTGCCCTGACCATTGCGGCTGCCGTAGCCGCGCTCTTCGCGATCCCACATTCCGCGCTCGCCGACGGCGGACCGGCCGGCGTCTGGAAGCTGGATGAAGGGCACGGGACCGTTGCGGCCGACAGCTCCGGCTACGGCGACAACGGCACGCTCCTCGGCGGCGCGAGCTGGACCGCCGGCCCGGCGGGCGGCGCGCTGCGCTTCGACACGCCCACGGCAAGGGTGCTGGTGCCCAACGTGGCGCAGCTCGAGCCGGCCACGGCCGTGACGGTCAGCGCGTGGGTCCGCAGCGCCGGCAGCCCGGGCGAGTTCAGGTACATCGTCGGCAAGGGCGCGAACGGCTGCACCGCCGCGTCCTACGCGCTCTACACGGGGCCCAACGGCGGCCTTCAGTTCTACGTCTCGGAGAACCGCGGCGCGGTCTTCCGCCGCTCACCCGATGCCGGCAACGGCGTCTGGGACGGCCACTGGCACCAGGTCGTCGGGACCTTCGACGGCCAGACGATCCGCCTCTACGTCGACGGCGTCGAGGTCGGCGACGGAACGCAGTACCCGGGTCATCTCGAGTATCTGCTGCCGAACTACAACGACCTGTTCATCGGCAACTACCTCGGTTGCCAGAGCAAGAACTTCGCCGGCTCGATCGGCGAGGTGGCGATCTGGGGGCGAGCGCTCAGCACCGCGGAGGTCACCGCGCTGGGCCGGCCCAGCGGCGAGACCGGGCCGGGCGGCGTCTCGCCGGGCCCGGGCGGCGGCATCCCGCCGGTCAAGCACTCTCCGAACCCGCCGGCGGTGAGCGTTTTGAGCATGTCGAGGTGGACGCTGCGCGGTCCCGCGCCGACGATCGACTACATCGACACCCAGGCGGCGAGGACGACCTTCGTGATCATCCGGCTGCAGAACGCGGTCCGGCGCGGCAAGCGATGCGTGGCGATCGGCCGCGGCACGCGCATCCAGCACGCGATCCGCTGCACGCTCGTGCTGACCGTCGCGCGACTCAGCCATCGCGACCGGATCGGCGAGAACAGCTTCCGCTTCACCCAGGTGCGCCGCTTCAAGCTCGCCGCGGCCCGCTACGTGCTCCAGCTGACGCCGAGCGCGCGTGGTCGCGTGGGCACGACGCTGACGATCCCGTTCAGCGTCGGGCGCTGAGGCGCCCCGCGTCGCTCACCGCAGCCGCGGCCCGCCGCCGGCGCGGGCGCGGAGAATCACGCCGCGGCGCCCGCCACGACCGATGTCGACCAGTCGATCACCGACGTCGGCTGCACGATGTGCTTGTTCATGCCGAGCTCCTTCGGGGAGAGGCCGAGCGCCAGCCCGACGAGCTGCGGCAGGTGCAGGATCGGCAGTCCGAGGTCGCGACCCACGACCCGGGCGGCGACCGGCTGCTGCAGGTCGAGGTTCAGGTGGCACAGCGGGCACGGCACGACCAGGCAGTCCGCCTCGGCGTCGATCGCGTCGCCGACGTGCCGCCCAGCCTGGGCCAGCGATGCGTTCTTGTTCATCGTGATGATCGGGAAGCCGCAGCACTTGTAGACGCCCGCGTAGTCGATCACTGTCCCGCCGAGCGCCTCGATCACCCTGTGCAGGTAGCGGTCGCGCGGATGTCCGTCGTCGATTCCGAGCCGGTCGACCGGGCGCACGATGTAGCAGCCGTAGAACGGCCCGACCTTGAGGTCCGTGAGCGGTCGCTTGACTTTCGCCTTCAGCGCATCGAGCCCGATCTCCTCGACCAGCAGCCAGAGGAAGTTCTTGTTCGTGATGCCCTTCTCGTAGCTCAGACCCTCCTCGCGGAGGTTCTGGTTGATCCGCTCCCGGTACTCCGTGTTGGCGTCCAGTCGCTCCTGGCATTCGGACTGCGCGCCCTGGCAGGTGGAGCAGATGTTCATCATCAGCGCGCCGTCGGTCCGCTGGGCCAGGGCAAAGGTCCGGGCGTTCAGCGTGTCAGCCAGCTCCTGGTTGTGCTCCGCGATCACCCCGGCGCCGCAGCAGGCGGCTCGATCGAGCTCGATCAGCTCGATGTCGAGCAGCGGCGCCACCTTCGCCATCGATCCATGCAGCTCCGGGGTGAACCCGCGGCTGACGCATCCGGGCCAGTAGGCAACCTTCATGATTGATCCTCCCCGTTGGGTGCTGAGGGCTCGGGGGGCGCCTCGCGCGCATCCGCGCCGACGGCGTCGCCGGTGCCAGCACCCTGCTCCTCCTGCGGCGCTTCCTGCTCGGCGGGATCGTCCTCGTACCCCGTCACGTACAGGTTCAGCTCGTAGCGCTCCTCGCGACCGTCCACCTCCTCGAAGATCCGCCCGACCTCCTTGGGTGCCTTGTGGCCGTGAAGGAGCAGCTTCTGCGGCGTCATCTTCCCGCGTAGCAAGCCCCGCACCGCCGTCGGCACGCCGCTCACCAGCTCTCGGCCGGCCGCCGGGTTGAACTTGCCGCCGTAGGAGTCCGCGAGCAGGTCGGACTCGTGCAGGATGCCGTTGCGGCGGATGTTGTTGACGAATGCGTGCTCGTGGCGGTAGCCGTTGTTGCGGTCCTTGATCTGGAAGTCGGAGCCTGCCTTGCGCCGCAGGCGCATGATCTGGCTCATCGGGTCGACGCCCTTGGGGCATGCGTCGATGCAGTTGAAGCAGTGCGTGCAGTCGTAGATCCCGTGCCGGTCCTCGGCCAGGTCCTTGAGGCGCTCGGGGTGCTCCGCGTCACGCGGATCGCCGACGAAGCGGTAGGCCTTCGCCAGCGCGGCCGGCCCGACGAACAGCGGATCGATCTCCATCGACAGGCAGTCCGAGACGCAGGCGCCGCACTGGATGCAGGCCATCGTCTGCGTGACGTCGACCATGTTCTCGTGGGGCACGATGTACTCGCGCTCGGGCACGGGCTCCTTGTTGATCAGCCAGGGCGTGACGCGCTGGATCTTCTTCCAGTGCACCTCATCCATGTCGACGATCAGGTCGCGAATCACGGGCATGTTGCCCATCGGCTCGACCGTGATCACGGTGTTGCGCTGCCCCTCGTCGGGAGGGTTCCAGCCGACGCCGTGGCCGCGCTTGGCGGCCTCCTCCAGGTGCGTGTTGCAGGCGAGCCCGGGCTTGCCGTTCATCCGCACGCCGCAGGAACCGCAGATCGCCTGCTGGCATGAGCAGCGGATCCCGATCGAGCCGTCGGTGTCGGCCTTGACCTGGAGGATCGCATCGAGCACCGACTGCGTCTCGGGCATCTCGACCGTGTGCTCGTCCCAGTGGGCCGCCTCGCCCGACTGCGGGTCGAAGCGGCGGATCTTCAGCGTGTACTCGGGCAATTGACTAGTACGTCCTTTCCTCCGGCTGCCAGCGCGTGATCGTGACCTCCGAGTAGCTCACGTTGGGGACCTCGGCGCCGTTGACCGAGATGTCGATGTGCTTGAGCCACTCGTCGTCGTTGCGCTCGGGGAAGTCGGTGCGGAACTGGGCCCCCCGAGACTCCTTGCGCTCCTTCGACGCGACCACGATCGCCTCTGCCACGTCGAGCATGTACCCGAGCTCGATCGCGGCAATCACGTCCTGGTTGAAGATCGAGCCGCGATCGTCGATCGCCGCCTTTGGCGCCTCCTCCTTGAGGCGCCTGATCACCTCGTGCGCCTTCTCCAAGCCCTCCGCGTCGCGGAACACGGCGACGTACTCGTTCATCGTCTCGCCGAGCTCATCCTTGATCGCGGCGATGCGCCGCCCACCGGGCTCGCGACCGATGATCGCGCCGATGTTGCGTTCGGTGTCGGCCACGCGTGAGGTCGGCGTCCTGGGCATGTGCATCTCGTTCGAGCGCCGCGCGGCGTGCTCACCCGAGCGCCGGCCGAAGATCAGGGTGTCGAGCAGGGAGTTCGCTCCGAGCCGGTTGCCGCCGTGGACCGAGACGCATGCGACCTCGCCCGCGGCATAGAGGCCGATGATCGTCGTCTGCCCGTCCACGTCGGTCTTGATCCCGCCCATGATGTAGTGCTGACCGGGCCGGATGTGGATCGGCTCGCGGGTGATGTCGGTCCCCGCGAAGTCGCGGCCGATGTTCACGATCTCCCGGAGCGCCTCGAGCGTGCGCCGGCGCGGCACCTTGGTGACGTCGAGCGCGACGGTCCCGTCGGGGAACCCGCGCCCCTCGTTGATCTCGGTCTGCTCCGCCCGCGAGACCACGTCGCGCGAGGCGAGCTCGAGCTTGTTCGGCGCGTAGCGCTCCATGAAGCGCTCGCCCTCGGCGTTCAGCAGCCAGGCGCCCTCGCCGCGAGCCCCCTCGGTGATCAGCAGCCCGTTGCCGGCGAGCGTCGTCGGGTGGTACTGGATCATCTCCATGTCCATCAGCCGGGCGCCGATCCGGTAGGCCTGGGCGATCCCGTCGCCGGTCACGATCAGGCCGTTGGTGGTCGGCTTGTAGACCTGGCCGGCGCCGCCCGAGGCGAGGATCGTCGACTTGGCGTTGAACAGCTCGAGGTGGCCGTCGCGCAGGTTGCGGCAGATCGCGCCGACGCATCGCCCTTCGTCGTCCTGGAGCAGGTCCGTTGCGAACCACTCCTCGTAGCGGTCGACGAGCTCGCCGTGCTTCATCAACTGCTCATAGAGGACATGGAGGATGGCGTGCCCGGTGATGTCGGCGACGTAGTAGGTGCGCGCGGCCGAGGCGCCGCCGAATGCCCGCGTGCCGAGATGCCCGGTCTCGTTGCGATGGAAGGTGACGCCGGCGTGCTCGAGCCAGAGGATCTCGTCGGGCGCCTCGCGGCACATGATCTCGATCGCGTCCTGGTCACCGAGATAGTCCGACCCCTTGACAGTGTCGAATGCGTGCGACTCCCAGGTGTCCTCAGGGTTCAGGGCGGCGTTGATCCCGCCGGCCGCCGCGACCGAGTGCGAGCGCACGGGATGGACCTTGGAGACGATCGCCACCGACGCGCCCTTCTGCGCCGCCGCGAGCGCGGCCCGCTGGCCCGCGAGCCCGGCGCCGAGGATCAGGACGTCATGAGAGGGCACAGTTCGATTCTATGGGAGGGGCTCGGGAGACCGCCTCACAGATGGCCGCCGCGAGTAGCATCACCCGGACGGTGAGCCTGAGCATCCGGACCAGGGGAGGTCTCGCGGCGCTGGTGGTCCCGGTCGCGCTGGTGGCCTGCCTGGCCGGGTGCGGCTCGAGCAGCAGCTCCAGCGCCACCTCCAGCAGCAGCTCCGGCTCGGCCACGAGTTCGAGCGCCACCGGCAGCGGCACCAGCTCGGCTCAGACCACGGCCGGCGCCTGCGCGGCGCTCCAGACCTCCTCGACCGCGCCGATCACCGGTCCCGGGGGCCCCAGCCTGGCGACGTTGCTGAAGGCGCATCCGCCGGCGATCCGCTCGCTCACCTTCACCCAGCGCAACTGCTCCGAGCTGACCGGGTCCGAGGTCATCAGCGATCAGACCACCTCGGTGCAGCTGAAGCCGAAGCTGCTGATCGACGAGGCGATCACGGTCGCCGGTCGCGTGATCCGCGTGCGGTTCATCGGCAACGAGGGGTATGTCTACCTGCCGCAGATCGCCTCGCAGGACGGCGGACGGCCGTGGATGTCGATGACGCTCGCCCAGGCCGGCGCCGCCGCGGGCATCAACCTTCAGCAGCTGCTGAGCCAGGTCGAGAACCTGGACCCCGCCCACAACCTCAAGCTGCTCGAGCAGGCCGGTGACTTCCGTGCGCTCGGCGCCGCAACCGTCAACGGCGAGCGCGTCTACGGATTCCAGGGGTCCTTCCAGGTGGCGCACCTGCCGTCGACCTTCTCCAAGCAGGTGACCCAGCAGCTCCTTGCGCTGATCCACCGCGTGGGCGCGACCGCCGAGAACACGACCTCGTACGTCACGCCCGCGGGCCGCGCCGTGCGGATCCTGGTCATCCTCACGACCAAGGCGCACGGCCAGATCGTCAACGTCGAGAACATCTCGGCCGTGAACGTGCCCGTGCAGGTCAGCCCGCCGCCCGCCTCGCAGACGGTCAGCTACGACAAGCTGAAGGCGCTCGAAGGTGGCGGCGCGACGTCCTCGACGTCGACCCCGTAGCGCCTACGCCGCGGGCGATCCGAGCGCCGACTGGAGCGCTCGCCGCACCTGCTCGGCGGTGATCACACCGCGCAGGACACCTTCGGCATCGACCGCCATCAGCGCGCCCTGGCGGCCGAGCGGCTCCGAGGACAGCAGCTCGGTGAGCGGGCGATCCTCACCGATCCGCCAGCTCGCAGCCTCCTCGGACTCGACGACCGCGCCCACGGTCAGCCAGCCCTCCCCGCCGTCCAGGGTCGCCTGCAGCCGCTCCTGCCGGGCGATTCCGAGGAATCGTCCCGGCTCGTCGACGACCGGGAACCACGACCAGCCGTACCTCAGGAAGTACTCGTCGAGGGCCTGGCCGACGGGCGTCCCGGCCGGAATCGCCACCGGCTGGCGATCCATGATGTCGGCGACGCGAACGCCCTCGATCCGCTGGGTCAGGTCGGTCTGCACGAGCGCTCCGCGGGCGGCCTGACCGAGCAGGAAGGCGACCGCGATCAGCCACACGCCCGTGAATCCGGAGCTCGAGTAGTCGTTGAGCAGCAGAAACAGGCCGGCACCGGCGAGGATCACCGCGAAGCCCCGGCCAAGCTGCGCCGCCGCGCGCGTCCCGCGGCGCTTGTCGCCCGTCACGCGCCACACCAGCGAGCGCGCGATCCGGCCACCGTCGAGCGGGTAGGCCGGCACCAGGTTGAAGCCGAGGATCAGGACGTTCATCAGCAGCAGCCAGCTGAGGGACAGCAGTACGGGGGTGATGCGTACCGTGCTCGAGAGGGCGATCGCGTCCCGCAGCCGATGGGGGCCCACGATCGCGAGGTCGACCGCGAGGCAAACCAGCACGAATCCGAGCGTGGCCGCAGGCCCGGCGGCGGCGACCTTGAACTCCTCGCCCGGCGATGCGGTGTCGCGGCTCATCTGCGTGAATCCACCGAACAGGAAGAGCTGGATGTTGCGGACCTCGATTCCCTGCCGCCGAGCCACGAGTGCGTGGCCGAGTTCGTGCACGACCAGCGAGCCAAAGAACAGCAGCGCGGTCACCACCGTGGTCAGGTACGCGACGCCATCGGAGCTGTGCAGCGTCTTGCGGAACGGGCCGGACAGCCAGAAGATCACCAGGAATAGGATCAGGAACCACGTGCCATCCACTCCGATCCGGATCCCGAAGATGTCCAGCAGCTTGATCGAGCGTGAACGGCGCAACATCCCGCAATGGTGTCACAGGCGAAGGCGCGGTCATCCGGGCGCAACGGTTAGCCTCCGCACTTCAGTCAGTACTGAGAGAGCGACCGACGATGCCTGAAAAGATCAACCTGCTGCGCGACCGTCTGGCGGAGCTGACCGACCTGCGCAATGCCGCCCATCTGCTGAACTGGGACCAGCAGACGATGATGCCGCCTCGCGGTGCCCAGTCCCGAGCGGAGGCGCTGGCGACACTCGAGCGGATCAGTCATGACCTGTTCGTCTCCGCTGAGATGGGGAGCCTGCTGGACGGCGCCGCCGCGGAGCTCGATGGCGCCTCGCCGCAGTCCGACGACGCGTGCCTGGTGCGGGTGGTTCGCCGGCGTTGGGAGAAGGCCAGGCGCGTCCCCACCGAGCTCGCTGCGGAGATGACGCTTGCGGCGTCGATCGGCCAGGAGGCGTGGATCGCCGCGCGTGCTGAGGACGACTTCGCCGCGTTCGTGCCGCATCTGCGGCGCAACGTCGAGCTCGCTCGCCGCTACGTCGAGTGCTTCGACGGGTTCGACTGCGCGTACGACGTGCTGCTCGACGACTACGAGCCGGGGATGTCCAGCGCCGAGGTGACTCGGTTGTTCGCGGAGCTGAAAGACGGGCTCGTGCCGATGATCGCCCTGGTCGCCGAGCACGCCGAGCGCGTCGACGACGGGGTCGTACATGGCCACTTCCCCATCGATCGTCAGCGTCAGCTGGTGGCCGAGGTCGTCGGGATGATGGGGTTCGAGCGCAGCGGCTGGCGAATCGACGACACCGTCCACCCATTCGCGACGGGCATCGGCTCGGGCGATGTGCGCATCACCACGCGCTGGGACGAGACTTACTTCCCCGCCGGCCTGTACGGGGCGATGCACGAATGCGGCCACGGCCTCTACGAGGCGGGGATCGACCCGTCGCTGTCCCGTACGCCACTGGCGTACGGTGAGTCGCTCGGACTGCACGAGTCACAGAGCCGTCTGTGGGAGAACATGGTGGGGCGCGGCCGGCCGTTCGCCGGAGTGCTGGCGCAGCGCGTCGGCGAGCTGTTCGGCGGAGCGCTCTCGGGGGTCGAGCCCGAGGTGCTGTATCGGGCGGTGAACCGAGTGCGGCCGACATACATCCGTGTGGAGGCGGACGAGGCCACCTACAGTCTCCACATCATCCTGCGCTTCGAGCTCGAGCAGGAGCTGATCGAAGGCCGGATCGGGATCGAGGAGATCCGGGAGGCGTGGAACGAGCGCTACAAGGAGTACCTGGGGCTCGATGTCCCCGACGATGCCCGCGGCGTCCTTCAGGACGTTCACTGGGCCTCGGGCCTGATCGGTTACTTTCCGACCTACGCGCTTGGCAACTTGATCGCCGGTCAGCTGTGGGCACGCGCCCATGAGGACATGCCCGACCTCGAGAGCACGATCGCCGAGGGATCGCTCGCGCCGCTGCGCGATTGGCTCCGGCACAACGTGCATCAGCACGGAGGCAAGTTCCCGACCCAGGAGCTGCTCCAGCGCGTGGTCGGTGCACCCATCACCGTGGGCCCGTTCCTCTCTTACCTCAAGGCGAAGGTTGGCGGCGTTTACGGATTGTCGCTGTGAGGACGGGGAATCACAGCCTTTATTAGGATCGGCGAGCGCCGGTCCAGAAATCGACAAATGGAGATGTGCAAGTGAGTGATCCAGCACGAGTGGCCGTCACGGGCGCCGCCGGTGCAATTGGCTACGCGATCCTGTTCCGCGTTGCCAGCGGACAGTTGCTCGGACCCGACACCCCGGTTCACCTCTCGCTACTGGAGATTCCCGATGCGGTCAAGGCGGCCGAGGGGACCGCGATGGAGCTCGACGACTGTGCGTTCCCGCTGCTCGCGGGCGTGGACATCCACGACGACCCGAACAAGGCCTTCGATGGCGTCAACGTGGCGCTGCTGATCGGCGCTCGGCCGCGTAGCAAGGGCATGGAGCGGAGCGATCTGCTCGAGGCCAACGGCGGCATCTTCAAGCCGCAGGGCAAGGCGCTCAACGATCGCGCCGCGTCCGACGTGCGGATCCTCGTCGTTGGCAACCCGGCGAACACGAACTGCCTGATCGCGCAGAGCAATGCCCCCGATATTCCCCGCGAGCGGTTCACCGCGATGACACGACTGGATCACAACCGCGCGATCGCGCAGCTCGCGGCGAAGGCTGGGGCGTCCGTCGGTGAGGTGAAGAACATGACCATCTGGGGGAACCATTCCGCCACCCAATACCCGGACATCTTTCACGCGAGCGTGTCGGGCAAGAACGCCGCCGAGCTCGTCGACGATCAGGCGTGGCTCGAGAACGATTTCATTCCAACCGTGCAGAAGCGCGGCGCCGCGATCATCGAAGCGCGTGGTGCGTCGAGCGCCGCCTCCGCCGCGAACGCCGCGATCGATCATGTGCACGATTGGGTGCTCGGCACTCCCGACGGCGACTGGGTTTCAATGGCGATCCCCTCCGACGGGTCCTACGGCGTCGAAGAGGGTGTGATCTCGAGCTTCCCCGTCACCTGCCGCGGCGGTTCCTACGAAGTCGTGCAGGATCTCGAGGTCAACGACTTCTCACGATCGCGGATCGAAGCGACCGTGAACGAGCTGAAGGAGGAGCGGGACGCGGTCCGGGAGTTGGGCTTGATCTAGCGCCCCGACGCCGGCGAGGCTGGACCGTCGCGCTCACGCGGGGCGCCAGCCCTGCCCGTCCTTCTCGATGCTGCCATCGGCGAGCAGCTTCGGCATCACGCGGTAGAGGTAATTCGGCTCGATCTTGAGAGCCTCGGCGATCTGCGGGATCGTGATGCCAGGCCGGCTGCGAACCAGCTCGAGCGCCTGGTTGGCCCTCGTGGCTCCGCTCCGGCGTCCGCGAGGACGGCCAGGACGACGGCCGCGCCGCTGCCGGGCGGCACCGGACGCCGATCCGCGCGGACGCCCGGGCCCGCGTCGCGCACCCACCAGCGCCGAGCGCGCTGACTCGAGCTTGGACATCTCCGCCCGGAGCTCAGCCAAGCGACTGTCGATTTCCTTCACCGTACTGTCAACAAACTCGGCCACCGCGTCTCCCTGATTGTGATTTACCCGCAGTTGGAAGGATAACGGCTGCGCGGGTTACCGCGAACGATTCAAACGCGTTCGACGAGATCCTTCAACCTTTGCAATGAACCTGACGCCTCACGTTCAGAAGCCGCGCCGACAATTACCCGGCTGGCAACGCTGCCGAGTCTTCCTCCCGGCGGAGTGAACTCATTGGTGTACTCGAACTTGGTTGGGCCGCCGTCCTCGCCTGACAGGTTGTAAAGGATCCGCGCGCGAGAGTGTGCTGGGCCGCGGCCTTCCCACTCCGCGCGGTTGGGAGCGTCCAGATGTACCAGTTTCCAGTAGACACGGAACGAGACACCGCGGATGTGCAACACCTGTTCCATCGTCGAACCCTCGACGAGCGGGTCGTCCGAGACGTCCCTGACCGAGCGATGGATGGTGACCCAGTCCTTCAACCGGTGTGGGTTCATGACCGTCTCCCACACGCGCTCCCGGGGAGCGGCGATCTGGGTGGTGACGTGGACGGTGCTCATCCGGGCGCTCAGACACTAACGGGCGCAGGTCTCGCGCGTGGAACCACTGCCCCGAGTCACTAGCGCGCCGCGAGCGGCTCGGCCCGCTCCCACTCCGCGAGCGCGTGCTCGATCGCCCGATCCAGCGAGTGCAGGCGCACGTCCAGTAGCTCCGCGGCGCGATTGTCGCGCGGGAGCAGATCCCAGCTCAGGCCGTCCATCAGCGGGCCGATCAGTCCGTGGTCCTCGCCGGCCACGACCGAGGCGATCCTGCTCGCGATCGGCGTGAGCGTCAGGTGCTTGAAGGTGAGCATCAGCCTGCCCACGAGCATGTGCTCGCGGATCCGGTCGATCAGCTCGCCGTAGGAGAGGACCTCCCTCCCGCGGGCATCCAGCGACATGCCGCCCACCGCGTCACTGGTGGCGGCACGCGCGAGCAGCTCGACGATGTCGCGCTCGTCGACCGGGCTCGAGCGGTGGGTCCGCCAGGCGGGGACCGGGACGATCGGCAGGCGCTCGACGAGTCGCACCAGGAACCGGAAGGAGCGCGAGCGCGCGCCGATCACGATCGAGGCGCGAAACGCGACCGACTCCGGGACCGCGGCGAGCACGATCCGCTCGACCTCGGCGCGGCTCGCCAGATGGGCGGACGGCGTGCCGCTGGCCGGCACGGGCCCGCCCAAGTACACGATTCGCTGTACGCCTGCGGCTCGGGCCGCGCGCGTGAAGTTCTCGGCGGCGGCCCGCTCGCGCTCGATCAGCGCGCCGTCGGTGGAGGCCTCCATCGAATGGATCAGGTAGTACGCGACGTCGATCTCCTCGAGCGCGGCCTCGAGGCCGGTTCCGGCCACCGCATCCCCGACCGCGAGCGGCACCCCCAGCGCGGCCTCGTGCTCGCGCCTGCTGAAGCCGCGCACGGCGTGGCCGTCACGCTGCAGGCGCGGGGTCAGGCGCGAGCCCACATAGCCGGTGATCCCGGTGACCAGGATGTTCATCACGCCTCCGCTACCCGCGGAGCCGCCGTGACGAAGCCGCGGTCGAGGTCGCGCGCGCGTGGCGCGCCGGCGAGAGCGAGGGCGGTGTCGAGCTCCGCAAGCAGGATCTCGAGCACCCGCTGGGCACCGGCCGCGCCGCCGACCGAGAGGCCCCACAGGACCGGACGGCCGACGAGGACCGCCCGAGCGCCGAGCGCGAGCGCCTTGAGGATGTCGGTGCCACGCCTGATCCCGCCGTCGACGAGGACTTCGAGGTCGTCGCCGACCGCGTCGACCACGGCCGGCAGGGCGTCCGCTCCCGAGAGGACCGAGTCGAGCTGCCTGCCGCCGTGGTTGGAGACGACGACGCCACGGGCGCCGTGGCGGTGCGCCAGCAGGGCGTCCTCGGGGGTGAGGATGCCCTTGACGATCACCGGCACCGGGAACTCCGAGGCGAACCCCTCGACGTCGCTCCAGGTCAGGTCGGGATCGACGCTCGCGATGAAGTCGGCGGGGGTGATCCCGCTCAGCGAGGCAGCTTGCGCTGCGGGCGGGTCCAGATGCGCGGCCTCGGGCACTGGCACGCGCAGCTCGCGCTCGCGGATCCCGCGCACCGGCACGTCGGCGGTCACCACGAGCGCTTCACAGCCATTCTCGACCGCACGCGCGATCAGCTCGCGGGTCACCCCACGGTCGCGGAATACGTAGAGCTGAAACCAGCGCGGCGCCTCGGGGACGGATTGCGCCAGCTCGGCCGGGGTCGCGGTCGCCAGCGTCGCCAGCGTCATGACCGTCCCGGTCGCGGCGGCCGCCCGAGCGGTGGCGAGCTCGGCCTCGGGATGGAACAACCGATGGAAGGCCATCGGCGCGACCACCAGCGGATGGGGGCGGGGACGCCCCAGCAGCGTCACCCCGGCATCTCGCCGACCGACGCCGACGAGCATCCGCGGACGGATCGCAAGCCGCCGCCAGGCCGCGACGTTCTCGCGCGTTGTGAGCTCGTCGCCGGACCCACCGGCGCAGTAGGCGAACGCCGCGGGCGTCATCGACACCTCAGCTGCGCGCTCGTAGTCAGACAGCGAGATCAACGGTTCGCTCATGGGTGGACAAAGCTACGGAAAATGCAGGCCGTTCTCGGCGAGCCTTCCAAAAATGCTGCTATTTCCAGGTAATTCGAAATATGTGAAGTTCTTGCGTTTTCCGGGAATCGACCTTGCGGGTGGGGAGTGAAATTGGTTTAGATGCCGTTCACAGCAGGTACGGAGTCACACCACTAGGGGTCGAGGTCAAGATGGCGAACGGACGCACCGGGGCGAACAAGGCAAGCTGCGAGAACTGCTTCTTCCACCAGCATCAGCTGTGCGCGGTGGCGGGAGCCGGAGCGTGCGCGACCTTTCGCCCGAACCGCCCCGAGGGGCTCCGCCCGCCGCGGCAGATGCGATTCGTGTTTCGCCAGGAACGGAGCCTGCAGGTGGCGTGGTCGTTCCCCTCGCCCAGCGAGCAGATGGCGCTTCATGCCTGACCGCGTGTAGCGGACGGGGCCGAGCTATATATTCCGCCGCGTGTACTGGCCTCTGATCGGCGGCTTCATCGCCTTCGTCCTGATCCTCCTGTTCCTGGGCTGGGTGCTGGACACCTCCGGCGGCGACGGCGAGCACCACTGATCTGGACGGGCCGTAGGACCGCGCACTAGAGTTCGCTGCGAGAGAGATCGAGAGGAGCGGGCGCGTGCGCATCACGGTGCTTGGAAAGTCGCCTGCCTGGCAGGACGCGGGGGGTGCTTGCAGTGGGTATCTGGTCCGGGAGGGCGACTACCAGCTGCTGCTCGACTGCGGCAACGGCGTCTTCTCGAAGCTTCGCCATGTGAGCGACTACGTCAGTGTCGCGGCGGTCGTGATCAGCCATTTGCACGCCGATCACTTCTTCGACCTGGTCCCGTTCAGTTACGCGCTGAGCTACGCGCCGCGCCAGCAGCCGGTCCCCGTCGCGGGATGGCCCGGCACCGACTCGCCGGTCCGGCCGGTGCTGTTCGCGCCATCGGGCGCGCGCGAGGTGTTCCGCCGGATCTCCGGTTGCTGGCACGACGAGGAGCTGATCGAGCGCGCGTTCGATCTGCACGAGTACGGCTCGGCAGAGGAGCTCGCGATCGGCCCGTTTCGCGCCCGCCTGTGCGAGGTCCCGCACTACGTGACCTCCCACGCGGTCGACCTCTCCAGCAACGGCAGCGGGCGCCTGACCTTCAGCGGCGACTGCCGCCCGAACGAGGAACTCGTCCAGTTCGCGCGGGACACGGACTTCTTCCTGATCGAGGCCACGCTTCCCCGGCCAGAGCGAGATGGCGCTCGCGGCCATCTCACCCCGCGCGAGGCGGGAGACCACGCGCGGCGGGCCGGCGCGCACCGCGTCGCCATCACCCACTTCTCGGACGAGCTCGACAGCGACTGGGCGCGGACCGAGGCGGCCGAGGGCTACGGCAGCCCGGTCGAGCTCGCGCAAGAGGGCTCGGTCTTCACGATCTGAGCTGGACTAACCTCTGCCGGGCATGCCCGAGCGAGACCTGTTCGCCAACTTCGACCGGATGCGGCGGGAGATGGACGAGCTCCTGGAGCGAAGCGGGCTCTCCCGCCGCCGCAGCGGCTTCTCGCCTCCCGTCGACGTCGCCTACACCGCCGAGCCCGCGCGGGCGATCGTGACCGCGGAGCTCGCCGGAGTCGACCTCGGATCGCTCGAGCTCGAGATCGAGGGCCGCAAGCTGGTCCTCTCCGGCCGGCGCGACCCCGCGACCGAGGGCGAGGTCTACCAGCAGGTCGAGATCGAGCGCGGAGGCTTCCGTCGCGTCGTCGAGCTCGGAGCGGACGTGCGCGCCGAGGAGGCCAAGGCGTCCTACGAGGACGGGATTCTGCGCGTCGAGCTCCCGATCGCCCCCGAGCAGCCTCGCGTTCGGGCGGTGCCGATCCGGACGTCCGAGCGGCCGTGATCGAAGTCGCCGTCCCCGACAGCGGCCCGCGCGAGGTGAGCATCGGCAGCGCGCGCCAACTGCCCGAGCGCGTCGGCGTGCTGCCGTTGCGCGACACCGTCACCTTCCCGGAGATGCTGATCCCGCTGAACGTCGGCCAGCCGCGCAGCGTCGAGCTGATCAACGACGTGCTGCGCGGCGATCGCTCGGTGGTGATGGTGGCGAGCCGCAGCCCCGAGATCGAGACGCCCTCGCCCGAGCATCTGTACGAGGTCGGCGTGCTCGGCGCGGTGCAGCGCATGATCCGCGTTCCCGACGGGACGCTGCGCGTCCTGATCCAGGGAGGGCAGCGCGTCCGCATCGAGAGCTGGGTCGCGACCGAGCCATACCTCGTCGCCGAGATCGCCGAGGCGCCCGACGTGTCGACGCCCTCGCCCGAGCTGACCGCGCTGATGCGCAACGTCCAGCAGACGTTCACCAACATCGTCGAGCACGTCCCGTACCTGCCCGAGGAGCTCCAGATCATGGTGGCCAACGTCGAGGATCCGGGCACGCTCGCCAACCTGATCGCGGGCGCGCTGCGGCTGAAGACCGACGAGAAGCAGGCGCTGCTGGAGGAGCTCGACGTGGCCAAGCGGCTGCGGCGCCTCTCGGAGGTCCTCGCGCGCGAGCTGGAGGTCGTCGCGCTCGGCTCCAAGATCCAGTCGCAGGTGCAGTCCGAGCTCGACAAGGGACAGCGGGAGTACTTCCTGCGCCAGCAGCTCAAGGCGATCCAGGAGGAACTCGGCGAGGCGGACGAAGTCCAGGCCGAGGTCAACGAGCTCCGCGACCAGCTGGCCGCGATCGAGCTGCCGGAGGAGGCTCGCAAGCAGGCCGACCGGGAGCTCGCGAGACTCGAGCGCCTCCAGCCGGCGATGGCCGAGTACGGCGTCGTGCGTGGCTACCTCGAATGGATCGCGGCGCTGCCCTGGGACGCGATGACCGAGGAGAACCTGGACCTCGCACACGCGCGCAAGGTTCTCGACGAGGACCACTACGACATCGAGCAGGTCAAGGACCGCATCCTCGAGTTCCTCGCGGTCAGGTCGCTCAAGCCGGACGCGCGCGGCTCGATCCTGTGCTTCGTGGGCCCTCCCGGTGTGGGCAAGACCTCGCTCGGGCGCTCGATCGCCCGTTCGCTGGGCCGCCGCTTCGAGCGCATCAGCGTCGGCGGCGTGCGCGACGAGGCCGAGATCCGCGGGCACCGCCGCACCTACATCGGCGCGATGCCCGGCACGATCCTGCGCGCGATGCGCGACGCGGGTGCCTCGAACCCGCTGCTGATGATCGACGAGATCGACAAGATGGGCGCCGACTTCCGCGGGGATCCGTCGAGCGCGATGCTCGAGGTGCTGGATCCCGAGCAGAACCACTCGTTCCGCGACCACTACCTCGATCTCCCGTTCGATCTCTCGCACGTGATGTTCGTGACCACCGCGAACACGCTCGACACGATCCCCGGGCCGTTGCGCGACCGGATGGAGGTGATCCAGCTCGCGGGCTACACCGAGGCGGAGAAGCTCGAGATCGCCAAGCGCTACCTGGTCGGGCGACAGATCGAGCGCAACGGGCTGAGTCCCTCGCGGGTGGCCCTGAGCGACGCGGCGCTGCGGGTGATCGTGTCCGACTACACGCGCGAGGCGGGCGTGCGCCAGCTCGAGCGCGAGATCGGCGCCGCGATTCGCAAGATCGCCCGGCAGGTCGCCGAGGGGACGGTCGCGCGGAAGGTGACGATCACCGAGCCGCGTGTCCGCGAGCTGCTCGGCAAGCGCCGCTTCTTCTCCGAGGCCCGCCGCCGGACGCTGCGTCCCGGCGTCGCCACCGGTCTCGCGTGGACGCCGGTCGGAGGCGAGGTCCTGTTCATCGAGGCTTCCGCGGCGCCCGGCTCTGGCAAGCTGACGATCACCGGCCAGCTCGGCGACGTGATGCGCGAGTCCGTCCAGGCAGCGCTCTCTTACGTGCGCGCCGCGATCGACGAGCTCGGACTGGAGCTCCCCGTGGACTGGTTCGCGACCCACGACCTCCACGTCCATGTCCCCTCCGGCGCGACTCCGAAGGATGGGCCCAGCGCCGGCGTGGCGATCGCAGCCGCGCTCGCGTCCCTGCTCTCCGGGCGGCCGGTGCGCAGCGATGTCGCGATGACCGGCGAGATCACGCTCACCGGCCAGGTGCTACCGATCGGCGGGCTCAAGGAGAAGGCGCTCGCGGCGCAGCGCGGCGCGATCAAGACGGTGATCGCACCCGCGCTCAACGAACAGGACATTGACGAGATCCCCGAGCACCTGCGCAAGGACCTCCGGTTCGTGTTCGTCTCCGAGATCGGAGAGGTGCTCGAGGCGGCGCTTTCCCGGCGTCGCGCGCCCGCGGGCCGCGGGGCCCGGCGGATCGCCAGGGCCAGGAACGGGTAGAGAGATCCGCGAAGGCCCAGTTCGATCCCGTATCCTGGGACTCCACGAGCCCCAAGTACCGAGGGAGTGCAATGCCATCACGTCGTAAGAAGGGCAAGGCGGTGCCGTTCACTGCAGCGGACGTCGCGAACATCGCCAAGGCCAACCCGTACATCCAGCGCCTGATCGAGGACTCGAAGCTGCGCGACAACGTCCGCACCGCGATCGACTCGACCAAGAGCGCATACGAGCGGCTCACCAACGGAAAGGCTCCCGCGAAGGCGCTCCTGGAGGACAAGAAGCTCCAGGGCGACTTGCGAGAGGCGCTGGAGGCGGTTCGCGACGCGACCATCGCGCTCTCCGAGGCCCCCAAGAAGAGGGCCCGCAAGACTCGCCGCTTCGGCCGCAGGATCATGGTCCTGGGCCTCGGCGCGGGCCTCGCGCTCGCCGGCTCGGAGAAGCTTCGCTCCAAGGTGCTGGACACCCTCTTCGGCGCCGAGGAGGAGTTCGAGTACACGCCACCGGCGAGCACCAGCTCCGCCGCTCCCGCGACACCCGTCAGCGCCGCCTAGCGAAGCTGACAACGCTTGCGAGCGAGGGCGCCGCTACGGCGCCTTCGCCCGTTAAAGGGCCGTAGGGAATAGAATCGCCGCCGATGGAGGCGGCTGCAACGCTCTCTCACGCGCGCGAGCTGTCCGGCGCCAAGGCGGCTCGGATCGTCGAGGCGATGAGGGTCAGCGTCGCGTCGCGGGGCATCGCCGGCGCGACGTTCGATCACGTCGCGCGCGAGGCGGGAGTCTCGCGCGGCTTGCTGCACTACTACTTCGCGACCAAGGAGCGGCTGCTCGTCGAGGTCGTCCGCCGCGAGTGCGAGGTGCGGATCGAGCGCATCGAGCAGGCAATCGCGGGCGCCGAAAGCGCCGAGGACGTGCTGGCGGCGCTGGTTCGCTCCTTCGAGGATTTCCTGGGTGAGGGGCCCACGGCCGCGGTGATGTTCTATGAGCTGATCACGCTCGGGCAGCGCAACGAGGAGATCGCCGCCGAGCTCTCCGAGCTGGCCCGGCGGATCCGCACCCACATGGCCGCCGCCCTGCAGGCGAAGGCCGACGCGGGCGTGCTCGAGCTTCGCGCGGACCCCGATACGGTCGCGACTTTCCTGTTCGCACTCGCCGATGGGCTCACCGTTCGGCGGCTCGCCGAGCCGGGGTACGATATCGGACCGGTGATCGAGCAGGGCGTCGTCGCGACGCGCGCGGTTCTAGGCTAAGCTCCCGATTCGGGGAACATAATCGCGAGCGTGTCGCGGAGGGGCAACTGACCCTTGGGCACAAGCAATGGTAGGGCGGCGACGTAGATCCGTTGAGTGCGGACTCGAGGGCTGACACCCGACCGCGCGCGCACCGGACATGGATAAGGCAACGGTCAACGGATGATCATCGTCTCGATAGCGGTAGGGTGCGTGGCGCTGGCGGTGCTCGGGCAGTGCTTGTTCTCGCTCGCGCTGATGCTCTACGCCTGGGAGGTGCCGGAGCGCCTGCGCGCGACGGCCGGGCCGGCGGTCTTTCGCCGGGCCAAGCTCAGCTTCACGGTCCTGCTGCCGGCGCGCGAGGAGCAGGCGGTGATCGGGGAGACGATCGCTCGCCTCGCCGAGGCCGACTATCCGAGCTCGCTGCTCGAGATCGTCGTGATCTGCCAGGAGGATGACCTCGAGACGATCGCCGCGGCGAGGAGCCAGATCGACGCGCTCGGCAACGCCCGGATCCGGCTCGAGATCTACTCCGAACCCCCGTTCAACAAGCCGCATGCCCTGATGGTGGGGCTGGCCGCCTCGAGCAACGACGTCGTCGCGGTGTTCGACGCCGAGGACGACGTCGACAGTGAGATCTTCCGCGTCATCAACACCCTGATGCTGGAGCGCGAGGCGAAGGTGGTGCAGGGCGGGGTGCAGCTGATGAACATCTCCGACCACTGGTTCTCCGGGCTCAACTGCCTCGAGTACTTCTTCTACTTCGGCAGCCGTATGCACTTCAACGCGCGTGTCGGCATGGTCCCGCTCGGCGGCAACACCGTCTTCATCCGCCGCGAGCTGGTCGAGCGCGTCGGCGGCTGGGACATCACGTGCCTGACCGAGGACGCCGACATCGGCCTGCGCATCAGCGCGCTGGGAGAGCCGATCAGCGTCGTCTACGACAGCAACAGGGTCACGCGCGAGGAGACGCCGCACAGCATCGCCGCGTTCGTGCGCCAGCGCACCCGGTGGCATCAGGGGTTCCTGCAGATCCTTCGCAGCGGGGTCTGGCGGCGCCTTCCCAGCCGCCGTGCGCGACTGCTCGCCCTCGTCACGCTGATGGAGCCGACGCTCGACGCGCTCCTCCTCTTCTACTTTGCGCTGCTGCCGCTGTCGATCGTGTGGCTCCGGCTTCCGGACCTCATCGCGATCCTGACGTTCCTGCCGCTCTACGGAATGGTGCTGCAGCTGATCGCGAACTACATCGGCGTCGTGATGTTCGCCCGGCGCTTCGAGACCCCGGTGCCGCTGCGGGTCAAGCTGCGGATCCCGCTGGTCTACCTCCCCTACCAGTGGATGATCTCCTTCAGCGCGCTCCGAGCGCTCTACCGCCAGTGCTCCGGCCACGGCGAATGGGAGAAGACCGAGCACCTCGGCGCCCACCGGCAGCTGCCGGCGCCCGTGATGGTGATGCCCGCGACTGCGGGCATCACGCCGCAAGAAGAGCCTGTCGCGTGACCGGCCTGTCCCTTCCCGAGTGGCCCGGGAGGGCCCGGGTCGAGGCGTGGTCGCTACGAGGGGCGGCCCGCTGGATCGCGGAGCACCGTGCCGAGATCGCGGTCGTCGCGCTGCTGTTCGCCGTCGCCGTCGCACACGGCTACAACATGCTGCACTACCCCTACGTCGAGGACGACGAGGGGACCTACCTGTCCCAGGCCTGGGCGGTGTTCCATCTCGGCAAGCTGGCGCCGTCGACGTACATCTACGACCACCCGCCGCTGGGCTGGATCCAGATCGCCGTCTGGCAGCTGCTGACCTCCGCGGCGCATTTCGGCTCGAGCGTGACCTCCGGGCGGATGCTGATGCTCCTGTTCCAGCTCGGCACCGTGATGATGGTCTTCGCCATCGGCCACCGCACGTCGGGCAAGCTGTGGGTTGGGCTGCTCGCGGCGGCGCTGGCCTCGTTGCTGCCGTTCGGCATGCAGTACCAGCGCAGGATCCTGCTCGACAACGTCTGCACGTTCTGGCTCGTGGCCAGCATCCTGGCGTTGTCGGGTCGCTTGACGCTCAGACGCGTCTGGTTCAGCGCGATCGCGTTGTCGATCGCGATCCTCTCCAAGGAGATCGCGGTCGCGGCGCTGCCGGCGATCGCGCTGCTCGTGGCGCGGCGGTCCTCGCCCGAGAACCGCATGTTCGCGCTCGCCGGGTGGCTCGCGCTGACGCTCTCGATCTGCTCCACGTACCTCCTGATGGCGCTGCTGAAGGGCGAGATGTTCCCGGCGGGGACGGCGCTCGGCGGCTCCCATCCTCATGTCAGCCTGCTCTGCACGGTGATGTGGCAGGCCGGCCGCGCCTCCGATGGCGGCATCCTCCAGTCCACCAGCAGCTTCTGGACGGCGTTCAACGGCTGGGTGCGCGCGGAGCCGCTGCTCGTGATCGGCGGGCTGGTCAGCGTCGCCTACCTCCTCACCGCGCGCCGCCGGCACACGTTCGCGTCGACGCTCGGTGTCGTGGTGATCTGCATGTTCCTGTTCCTCGGGCGTGGCGGCGTCGTCCAGACCTTCTATCTCGTCCCGCTGCTTCCACTCCTCGCCCTGTGCGTGGCGTTCACGCTGGACGGCATCGTCCGCAGCGTCCGCACCTGGACGGCGTTCCCGCGGACGGCGGCGGCGATCGTCGGCGCGATCGGGCTTGCGGGCGTCGGTGTCGGCGCGGGAGTTGCCTATGCGCACTCCGGAACCGCGCTGTGGAGCGCCGACCCGATCAAAGGCCAGGACCAGGCACTGAGCTGGGTCGAGCAAAACCTTCCGCGCAACACGCGGCTGGTGATCGACAACTACATGTGGGTCAACCTCCACGAGGGCAGCCGCGGCTCGACCTTCCCGCACGCCCTCTACTACTGGGACGTCGGCTACGACCCGCGGATCCGCCGCCAGATCTTCGGCGACAGCTGGCGCAACGTCGATTACGTGATCACCACGCCGCAGGTGATTCACGACCTGCGGGCGCAGACGTTCCCGGTCGTCTCGCTGGCCGTGCAGCATTCGGTGCTCGTGAAGCGCTTCGACACCGGCAGCTGGGCCGTCGACATCCGTCGCGTCGACCCCCGGGTCAACGTGCCGCTCTCCAGCTGGCGCCCGCCGACGGTGAGCGAGCCGTCCTGCATGACCTACAGCTGACGGGCGTTTCCGGGCCCGCGGCTCGGAAATGCGTCTAAATGGAGACCATCGCCATCAGGAGCTGGGCCCGCCTGCCGCTAACCCTCCCTAATGGGTCGGGCTGGAAGAGCTCGGAGGCGCCTGCGGGCGACGACCGACGTCGCTTCGCTGCTGCGTGCCGGCCGGGCGGGCCTGTGCGCGATCGCGCTCGTCGTGCTGCTCGGCGCCGGTGCGGCGCCCGCGGTCGCCAGCCATGCTCCGAGCAGGCAGGCCACGCAGTCGGGCGCCTCATTCCATGGCACCGGGCACGTCGGGCGCCAGAAGCGCCGTCACCGCCGCCGCTCCGCTCGCCCGCACGCCGCCCATAAATCCTCCCGGCGAGGGGCGGCCCGCCGGCCCAACGGGGTCGACCCCAAGGGGCCGGCGTTCGCGCCTGCGGCTCCCCGCCGCCGGCGTCGCCGCGGGCTCCGATCTGCAGACGTGGAGCGCCGCAAAGGTCGCTCGCGAGCTGGACCAGTACGGCGCGATGCACGCCACGTGGATCCGGCACGACTTCGCGTGGGACGCGGTCGAGCCCTCGGAAGGGGAGTTCGCGTGGGCCGGGTTCGATCAACTCGTCTCGGCCGCACGGGCTCGCGACATCAATGTGATCGCGACGCTCGGCTACACGCCGGCGTGGGCCAACGGCGGTCATGCCGATCACCGCTACGCGCCCAGCTCGGCCGCGCGGTTCGGACAGTACGCGGGCGCGGTCGCGGCCCGCTACGGGCCACGAGGCGTCCACGTCTACGAGATCTGGAACGAGCCCAACATCCAGTACTGGCAGCCGGTTCCCAGCCCGTCGGACTACACCGCGATCCTGTGCTCGGCGTACAAGGCGATCCACGCCGCCGACCCCGAGGCGATCGTGATGACGGGCGGCGCCAGCCCCGCCGGCGACACCTCGACCACCTACGCGCCCCAGACCTGGCTGACGGACCTCTACGCGGCGGGCGCCCAGGACTGCTTCGACGCGGTCGGCTACCACCCCTACGTCGACTCCGTGTCGGCGCACGACAACCTCGGCGGGAACTGGTACGTGATGTACACCCAGTACACGCACACGCTCCGCGGGCTGATGGTCGCGCACGGCGACGGCGCAAAGCGTATCTGGGCCACCGAGGTCGGCTGCAACCGCTACTCGCTGGGCGACGCCGAGTGCTCGGACCGCGTCAGGGAGGCGCTCGCGCTGTGGCGCACCTACAGCTGGGCGGGCGCGATCTGCTGGTTCACCTACTGGGACCCGAACGTGTATGGCCTGGTCGACTCGAACTGGAACCCGCGGCCGATGTGGTACGCGTTCCAGCAAGCCGCCGCGGCCTACTAGCTCGCGCTGCTGCTATCGCCGCGAGCGGTGCTTCCGGCGCGGCGCGGGCGTGAACTTCATGAACGATCCGTCCGGGCTGCCGATGAACAGCGAGCTTCCCGAGAACATCGCGGGCGCGTAGAAGTACGCGCCGGACGCCTGCTGGTAGCTGAACAGGACCTTGCCGTCGGAGGAGCGCAGGCCGTAGAGGAACGAGCCTACGGTTCCCCAGACGGTCCCGGGCGTCGCCGCGAGCGCGGCGTAGTTCAGCCCGCCGCGCAGGCACTTCGACCAGATGAACGCGCCGTTGCTGGGGTTGACCGCGCGGAAGCTCCCCTGGCACTGCCTGCCGCCGATCACGGTGTCGCTTCCCGCGACGTATAGGCGCTTGCCGTCGAAGGCGCTCGAGGCGACCTCGCCCTGATTGGTGGTGATCGTGCCGGTCTCCCAGACCGGCCCGTTCGCCAGGTGCCCGCGGATGAACGCGTAGTAGAGGCCGTTCTTGTTCGCCACGCCGACCATCTGGCGGGTCGCGCCCCCGATCTTCGCGGTGAACAGCGTCGGCCCGGCCCCGAAGTCGGAGTCCCCGATCGTCTGCGAGGCCGGTATTCGCCAGTAGGAGCGCAGGGACAGGTTGGATGACAGCTGCACCACCGCCTGCGCGTACGGCTCGATCTGGCCGTTGCAGTTACCCGAGTCGTTCCCGGTGGCGTCGAACACGTCGCCGGTCCGTTCGTCGATCGCCGGTGAGCCCCACACGCCGCCGCCGACGCAGCCCCGAGGAACGACCGCGAATGAGGACTGGATCGCTCCCGTCGCGGCGTTGAACTTGACCAGCTCGCCGGGGACCAGGGGGCAGTCGCCGATCGAGGCGACGCCAACGTAGACGCTGCCCTTGTAGAACGCCGGCGAGCTCCACATGAACCAGCCCTGCTGCGGGGAGCCGAAGAAGTGCGACCAGATCACCTTCCCGGTCCGGGCGTTCAAGGCGTAGTACGAGCCGGCGCCCCCGCCGACGAAGTCGACCGAGGTCGCTTTGCCGTGGATGCTGACGGTCGCGATCGCCGCGCTCGAGGCGACGCCGATGTGCTTTGGGAAGCAGTCGTCCTTGGTCTCGGATCCGAGCTGCGTGTGCCACACATCCCTGCCCGTCGTCGGGTTCGCGGCGTGCTCGACGCCGTTCCAGGAGCCGTAGTAGAGCAACCCGTTGGCGCTGACCGCCTGGGTCGACACCGGGCCGCCGGCCTTCACCGACCAGTTGCGCTTGAGCGTCGACGCCGTGCCGGTGTTGATCGCGCTCTCGCTGGAGAAGTAGTCGCTGCGGCCGAGATCGTGCAGATACATCGGCAGGGCTCCGCCGGCGGCGGCGGCGCTCGAGGCGCCGATCGCCAGCACGACCAACGCGATCGCGCACGCGAGCGCCGCGCGCGCGCCGCTGCGCACCCGGACGCCGATCTGCCACTTGTCTGTCCCCATCGCGATCTTCATGACCCTCTGCGCACGCGGAAGTTGCGGTTCAGCATCGCAACGGCCTTCGTTTCCGGCGCCCGCCGCCCGACATCGTAGCGAGCCACCGCGCCTGGGCCCCCTAACGTTCCTCGCGGCATGCGGAGGATCATCGCTCTGGCCGTCGCCGCGGTCCTGGTCGTCGTGCTGGGGGTGGCGCAGCTCGTGCTGCCGGGGATCGCGGCGCAACAGCTGCGAGACCGGCTGGCGCAGCACGGGACGGTGCTGGAGGTGACCGTCAGCGCGTTCCCCGCGATCGAGCTGCTCTGGCACCAGGCCGACCGCGTGGTCGTGCGCATGGCCGACTACCGCTCGAGCGCCGGTGGGCTGGGCTCGAACCTCGACCAGGCCGCCGATGTCGGCAGGCTCGACGCCTCGGTGGGCGAGCTCAGCGCCGGCCTGCTCCGGCTTCGCGACGCGTCGCTCACCAAGCGCGGAGACGAGCTGACCGGCTCGGCGAGCGTCAGCGAGGCGGACATCCGCGCGGCCGTCCCCTTCCTCGACTCGGTGCAGCCGATCGCTTCGGGCGACGGGCGCTTGATCCTGCGCGGCACGGCCACGATCCTGGGGGTGACCGCCAGCGTCGACGCGATCGTGGCGGCCGAGAACGGAACCCTCGTCGTCCTGCCAGACGTCCCCTTCGGCGGCCTGGCCACGGTGACGGTCTTCAGCGATCCGCATGTGGCGGTCGAGGGCGTCAGCGCGTCCCCGGCGCCCGATGGCTTCGCCGTCGCGGCGCGGGGCCGCCTCCACTGACCCACCTACGCGAACAGCTGCGGCGCCCGGACCAGCAGCCGCAGCTTGCCGCTCGGCCGGACCTTCAGCCGCAGCAGCGCCCGCGCGGGGGTGATTCGCCCGGCCGACAGGTCGATCCAATCCTGGAACCGGCAGTGGAAGGTCAGGTCCGCAGCGGTGGAGCGCCCCTGGAACGCCTCGGCGCCGCCGCCGTTGATCTGGACATACCACGGCTCGGCGTCCGAGAAATCCCACTGGATCGTCGCGCCCGGGGCGGCCGAGGTGTCGACCGTTCGCGCGATCCCGTCGAACAGCAGCCGCGTGGCCTCGGGCTCGGGCTTGACGCCCCCGTTGGGTTCGCCGAGGTACCCGGCCCGCAGCAGCACGAGCCCTCTCCGGACGCGCTCTTCGGGCGCGACGTCGAAGGGCAGCCCGAGCCGCATCTGGTCCACGTCGAGCCCGGCCGCTCGCAGCCGGCCCTCCATCGACTCGACCCCATGCCGGAAGATCTCCTCGATCGTCGAGCCGAATACGGTCACGTAGCGCTCGTCCCAGCCGGGCGGGACGAACACCGCCGTCGCGAACGGGAGCACCTCGCGCAGCAGCTCCTCGATCGCGGGCAGGCACTCGGGATCGTCGCGAACCAGGTCCGCGATCATCTTCACGCCGAACGCGATGTGGCGCTGCTCGTCGCGGGCGATGTTGGCGATCCCCTCGCGCAGCCCCGGCAGCAGGTCCCGCTTGGTCAGCGAGTCCTCGATGAAGTGCTGCCCCGGCTGCGCCAGGGACGCCTCGATCACGACGTGGTAGAGCGTGATCGCCTGCGCCAGCTTCGGTCTCGAGCGGTCCCGCCGCAGCTCGTCCGCCATCCGGTCAAGCCGCGCAAACACCTTCCTGAAACCCCAGGTCAGCTCCGGCCTGGTCGCCGTGAGCGACGTCGCGGTGTCGCCGCCGGTGTCGGCGACCTCGCGCATGAAGCGCGCGAACATCACCGCATGGCGCGCCTCGTCGACCTGCTGGGTCGCGAGGAAGTACTTCTGCTCCTCTCGCGGCGCGGCGTCGATGTAGGGCGAGAGGTTGTCTGCGACGGAGTCCTCGCCGTGGAAGAACATCGAGTACGTCCACATCGCGGCACGGCGTTCGAACTCGGTGAACGTCTCATGCCACTGCCGGCGATCGGCGCTGAGGTCGATCTCGGTGGCGCGCCAGTTGCCGGCCTCCCATCGGGAGTAGAGGTCCTCGTAGGAGATCTGGTCGGCGGCGATCGCTCGGGACATGCTTCACCACCGTAGTTTAGACCCGGCCTACGTCTCGAGCTTGGGCGAGCGCCACGGCGCCCGCAGTCGCCGCTCGAGCTCCTCGCCCAGCGCGTCGATCGCGATCCGCTCCTGGGCCAGGCTGTCGCGATCGCGCAGCGTGACGGTGCGGTCCTCGAGCGACTGGTGGTCGATCGTCACCGCCCAGGGGGTCCCGATCTCGTCCTGGCGCCGGTAGCGCCGGCCGATCGCTCCGCCTTCGTCGTACTCCGCCTGCACGCGTTCGCGGAGCTCCCGGTAGACCTCGCTGGCCAGCTCGGGCTGGCCGTCTTTGCGCACCAGCGGCAGGACCGCGACCTTCACCGGCGCCATCACCGGGTGCAGGCGCAGCACCGTGCGTCGCTCGCCCTCAATCTCGTCCTCGTCGTAGGCGTCGACGAGGAAGGCGAGCAGGGCTCGGTCGACGCCCGCCGCGGGCTCGATCACGTGCGGCACGTAGCGCTCGCCGTTCGCGGTGTCGACGTACTCGAGCTTCTGGCCCGAGGACTTCGCGTGCTGGGTGAGGTCGAAGTCGCCGCGATTGGCGATCCCCTCCAGCTCTGACCATCCGATCGGGAAGAGGTATTCCACATCGCTCGTCGCGCTCGAGTAGTGCGAGAGCTCCTCGGCATCGTGGGGCCGCAGCCGGAGATGGTCCTCGCGCAGCCCGAGGCGCGTCCACCACTGCATCCGTGCGGCGAGCCAGTGCTCGAACCACCGCCCGGCCTGGTCGGGCGGCACGAAGTACTCCATCTCCATCTGCTCGAACTCGCGCATCCGGAAGATGAAGTTGTGCGTGGTGATCTCGTTGCGGAAGCTCTTGCCGATCTGCGCGATCCCGAACGGTGGCTTCTTCCGCGAGAACTGCAGGTAGTTCTTGAAGTTCAGGAAGATCCCCTGCGCCGTCTCGGGGCGCAGGTAGACCGTCGAGCCCTCGTCCTTGACCGGCCCGATCGTCGTCTCGAACATCAGGTTGAAATCCCGCGCCTCCGTCAGGTCGCAGTCAGGCGTCTCGCCGGCGCGCTTGGAGGGCTTGCGGCCGCACTGGGACTGCTCGAGCTGGTCGGCGCGAAAGCGCAGCTTGCACGTGCGGCAGTCGACCAGCGGATCGGTGAACCCCTCGAGATGACCGCTCGCCCGCCAGGTCGTCGGGTGCTGGATGATCGCCGAGTCGAGCGCCACGATGTCGTCGCGCTCCTGCAACATCGCGCGCCACCACTGGGCCCTGACATTGTTCTTCAGCAGCACCCCGTAGTGGCCGTAGTCGTAGCTCGCCGCCAGGCCTCCGTAGATCTCGCTGCTGGGGAACACGAAGCCGCGCCGTTTGCACAGCGAGACGATCTTGTCCATGGTGACGACATCGGCGGCCATCGAGCCGCGGATGCTAACCGCGCCGGCCCGGAAGCTAGTTCCAGGTGGCGGTCGTCGCCCCGGCCGCCCCTGGGCACTCCGGGCCGCCGGTGTAGAAGGTGACGAGCCCCTTCTGCGGGCCGCTGTAGAGCCAGAGCGCGTAGCCCGCTGCCGTGGAGCCGTAGATCCCGTCGCTCGCGCCGCAGGCGTGGGGACTGTTGCTCCCGGTTCCGCCCCATGCAGCGCGAGCCTCCTGAGCGGCCGTGAGGTCATACGTCCCGACGGCCCGGCAGTCATAGTAGTTCTGGCCCAGGCCGTTGCTGTGGGCTGTCTGGCATCCGAAGCCAGGACAGCAGCCGTTGCCCTGGCAGCAGGAGCCGCCGCAGTCGACGTGCCCGCTCGGGCACGCAGTGAGGCTGCAGTTGCTGGAGGAGCACACGTGTCCGCCGGGGCAGACGTTTCCGCAGGTGCCGCAGTTCTGGGCGCTCGTGCTGGTGTCGACGCAGACGCCGCTGCAGTTCGTCTGCCCGGTCGGGCAGGCGGTGGCGCAGGTGCCGTTCGCGCAGACCGTCCCCGACGTGCAGACCACGCCACAGCCACCGCAGTTCTGCGGGTCGCTGCGGGTGTCGACACACGCGCCGTTGCAGGTGGTGATCCCCTGCGGGCAGGCCGCGACGCACGCGCCGTTGAAGCACACCTGGTTCGAGGAGCACGCGTGACCGCAGGCGCCGCAGTTCTGGGAGTCGCTCGTGGTGTCGACGCACCCGCCCTGGCACGAGGTCGTTCGCGGCGGGCAGCTGGAGACGCAGGTCGAATGCGCGCAGAGCAGGCCGGCGCCGCAGACGGCTCCGCACTTGCCGCAGTTCTGGGGATCGCTGGCGGTGCTCACGCAGCTGTTCCCGCACTGGACGGTCCCGGGCGGACATGGGCTCAGGCAGACGCCGTGCGCGCAGAACAGCTCGGCGCCGCAGGCCTTGCCGCAGCTGCCGCAGTGCTCGGCGTCGCTGCGCACATCGACGCAATCCCTGCCGCAGTCCGTCGTGCCGGCGGGGCAAGTCTTGGCGCAGGCGCCGCGCGCGCAGACCAGGCCGGCGCCGCACTTGTGTCCACAGGCTCCGCAGTTGAGGTGATCGTGCTTGATGCTCGTGCACTTCCCGTGGCAGAGCTTCTGGCCGGTCGCGCAGCCGGTGCAGTGCCCCTTGTTGCAATGCTGGCCGGGGAGGCACTTGTGGCCGCAGCGCCCGCAGTTGTGGACGTCGCTCGCGGTGTGCACGCACTTCCCGCTGCAGCGCGTGGTGTGCGACGGGCAGCCGCATTTGGGCTTGGGCGCCGGCTTGCCGTGCTTGTGCGGCGGGTGGATGCAGATCTCGCCCGTCGGGCAGCACTTACCGCCACAGCTGACCTGATGGTGCGGGCACTTCCCCGTCGCCTTGGCCCACGCGTCGGCGGGCGTCAACGCCATCGTCGCGACGAACGCCGCCCCGCCCTTGCGCAGCGCCTCGCGCCGCGACATCCCGTCCGCGAGGTTGCGCGCGAGCGCGTCGAACGCGTTCCTGTCCCCAAGCAGTCTCACGTGCACGCGACCTTATCGCCCGCTCCGGCGGCAACGCGGCCGAGTAGACGATTGGCCGACCACTTGGCACTCTCCCGTTGAGAGTGCCAAGGGCGCTAGCTATACTTCTTGAAGCGATGCCGATCTACGAATACCGTTGCGAACAGGGCCATACCTTCGAGGTCATGCAGCGGATGAGCGACGATCCCGTGGCCAGCTGCGAGACCTGTTCTGCTCCGGTCGAGCGCGTGTTCCATCCCGTCGCGGTGCACTTCAAGGGATCCGGCTTCTACAACACCGACTACGGAACCCGCCGGCGCCAGCGCGAGCAGAAGGACTCCGGCGAGGGCAAGAGCGACTCCGGTGAGGGCAAGAGCGGCTCCGGCGAGGGCAAGGGCGGCTCCGGCGAGAGCAAGAGCGACGCCAAGAAGTCCGACCCAGGCTCGAGCGGCACGTCGAGCTCGACCGCGTCCTCAGCGGCGCCGTAGCCTGAACAGATGTGATCCCGGCGAGGTGAGCGACCCGCCGGCGCCGACGGCATACCCGTCGAGCACGAGCTTCGCCGAGCGGTTCCTCGCCAGCATGAGCCTGGCGCCGCTGGTGAACGAGAGCCGCGCACGTCCCCGCCCGCGGGACCTCAGGCGGGCGCTGCCGCGTGCCAGCGTCAAGGGGGTCGCGGCCAGCTTGCTGATACCAGAGAGCGCGACCGTCACCGCGAAGCGCGCGACGCAGGCCCGGCTGCAGTCGAAGTCGACGATCAGATGGCGGCTGATCGCGCCCGTCAGCGACTGCCCCGGCGCCAGCCAGAAGCTGAACCTGGGCGGGGGCGGCGCCGGGCGGGCGGTGCGGAATACGCGGTCCGCGCCCACGACCGTGCCGCCGGCATTGGTCGCGACGAGCCGGTAGTGGTAGAGCGAATCGGGCCGAAGACCGCGCAGCAGCGCGGACACGGAGACCGCGGCGCCGGCGTTCCGCGCCGAGAGCAGGGGCGAGCTCTGGCCGTAGGCGGTCGTGCGTCCGTACTCGAACAGGTAGACGGTCGCGAAGCCGTTGGGGTCGACGGATCCCGCGAGCGTCGCGGCGCGAGCGGCCACTTCCCCGGCCGAGCCCGTGAGAACCGACGGCAGGGGGACCAGCGTGGTGAACGTCTGGATCGAACCGCGATAGGTCGTCCCCGCAAGGCCGGCCTCGAGCCTGAAGTAGTAGCGGGTGCCCGGCTGGAGATCCGCCACGGGGGCGCTGACCGGAAGCGCGCTGGTGCCCGAGACGCCCGCGACGAGCGCCGTGAGCTGGTCGAGCGCGCTCGGCGAGGTTCCGTAGGCGAACTGATAGCTCACCTCCCCCGAGCCCCCCGGGTTGAGGGTCCCGGCAAGCTCGGCCGACCTCGCGGTGATCGCAGCTGCGGCCCCGGTGCCCGCAACCGGGGTCTGGGGCCCGCCGCCGCTTTGTGGCGCGGCGTCGGTGGTGAAGCTCTGGGTGGTGCCGTCGACCGTCTGAGCGCCGGCGCTCACCTGCAGGCGGTAGTAGTAGGTGGTGGACGAAGCCAGGCCGGTGAGGCTGGCACTCACGGGCGTGGTTGTGGCACCGGTCGGGCCGGCGGTGGCAGAGGTGGTCTGGTTCAGGCTGGTGGGGGAGGTGCCGTACGCGAATTGATAGGTGACGGCCCGTCCCTCGGCGTTGATCGTGCCGTTGAGCGTCGCGGTCTGCTCACCGACACCGGTGGCGTGGGTGGTAGCGGCCTGTGGGGTTTGCGGTGCGGACCCGGCGACCGAGACCTGCTTGGTGACAGTGCTGGTGAAACCGAGGTCGTCGGTGACGGTCAGTGACACCTGGTAGTCACCGGCGGCGGCATAGGAGTGGGTCGCGGTGGCGCCGCTGCCGTCGGCGCTCGAGTCGCCCCAGTTCCAGTCATAGCTCGCGATGCCCGGCGCGATCGAGTACGTCGAGCCGTTGTAGGCGGCCGAGGTCCTGTTCTGCGACGGATCGCTCGAGGACGAGCCGTTGAAGCCGAGCGCCTGACCGGCCTGAGCGCCGGTAGGAGCGGTGAACGACGCGGTCGGCGAGCCATAGAGGCTCTCGCCGCCGACGCACGCCCCGTCGAGGTCGCTCCACTCGAGCTGGACGGTCCAGCCGCCCTCGGTCCCGTCGGTCTGGTTGCACTTGTCTCCGATCTCGCCGCAGGCAGCGCTCGTGGTCGGGCAGTTGCTGTCGTACCACGCGAGCGGCGGGGCGAGATTCGGGGCGTCGGCGACGAGCGGGTCGGTGATCACCTCGGACCACTCGTGGCTCGTGAACGAGGTCTGGTCCTGAAGGAAGGTCGCCTCGCTGCCGCAGCCCTGGGTCATCCCGCCGGTGGTGTTGTCCGGCAGGACCGCGTACAGGACGTTGGTGCCGTTGGCGAGCGTGGTCGAGCCGTGGTAGGCGCAGAAGTCCACGCCCGAGCAGGTCCCGTCCGGCAGGCAGATCTGATCGCCCGCCGGGAACAGCACGAGATACACGGTGTCCAGGCCGTCGCCCGACGGGGTCGGCAGATGCCCCGCCCCGATCTGGGAGACGAGCTCGTTCTGCACGTCGGAGTCCTGCACCGTGGTGTTCGGGTCGCCCGGGGAGATCACGTACTGGCCGCCGTAGCTCACGTGGTTGGCGGCGTTGTGGCCCGTGCTGTCCATGTACTGCGCCAGCACCCCGCCGATGTCCGAGGTGCTCCCGCTCGACGCGGCCAGGTACTTGACCAGGCCGGGATCCCCGGTGGTCTGATTCGTGTAGGCCGAGTTGATGCTCGGGCCCCAGTCGACGATCACTCCCGTCATCGAGTGGGAGACGGGGCCGCCCCAATAGGTCGCCGGATCGCCCGTGTCCGCGCGCGCCGGAGCGGCCAGCGCCAGCGCCGCCAGCGCCAAGATCACACCCACCCGGAGAGCCGTGAGACGCAGTCCGTGCCAGAGAACGGCCATCAGGTCGTCGATCGGCGGACGGCGGGGATTCCTCGTGCTCCCCGTTCGGGTTATCGACGAACGATCTGGGCTGAAGGGCGCCGAGAGCGCGGCGGCCAACGACCGCGCGGCGCCGCGGCCAACAACCGGCGCGGCGCGGCGGCCGACAACCGGCGCGGCGCCGCGGTCAGCCGTTCAGGAGCTGCGAGACGGCCTTCTGGACCGCCTGATGCGTGACCGTCAGCGCGTCGCCGTACCCCGGCAGGGCCTCCGCCCCGGTGTTCTTGAGCACGTGGATCGGGGCCGACCCGCCCATCTCGGCCGACGCAAACAGGCTCAGCAGCGTCAGACCGCCCATGTCGCTGCGCAGCACCTGCGGCGCGTCCCACGAGGCCCACGGCAGATGGAAGAAGATGCCCGGGGAGGACAGCTTGGCCTTGATCGCGTTGAGGATGTCCTGTTGATGCGCCTCGCGCGTGAGGTCGTTCTCGGTGGGATTGCACGAGTTCTCGCGCGTGCGCGCGTAGACGAGCGCCTCGATTCCTGTCAGGTGATGCACGCCGGGGCTCAGGTTCAGTGTGAAGCCGCCGTTCTTGGTCCCGCCGCTGATGCTCGAGCAGACGCGGCCGGTCTTGACGTCGATGCCGCCGATCGCGTCGATGAACGGCGGGAACGCGCCGAGGTTCACGACGATCAGGTGGTTGATCTTGATCCCCGTGAAGTTCTCGATCGTCTTGATCGCCAGCGCCGGTCCGCCGATGGCGTAGCCCGCGTTGATCTTCGCCAGTCCGTGCCCGGGGACATCGGCCACGGTGTCGCGCGGGATCGAGAGGCGCCGCGACACGCCACCGCCGACGCGCCAGAGCATGATCGTGTCCGAATTGGCGCCTGCGTCGTTGTAGTTCGAGCCCGGCTCCTTCGATCCAGGTCCGGTCTTCGGCCGCTGATCGGTGCCGAGGATCAGGATCGTGTTGGCGGAGAACAGCATGTTCCCGCCGGGGCTCAGCTCCGAGAGCGCCGACGCCGGCAGCTTCCCCTGCTTGGTGTCGGCGCTCACCATGAACAGCACGAAGGACAGCAGCAGCCAGCCGACGACGAGGATCACCAGCGCGGCGAGGCCACGCTTCCAGGTGACGCGCCCATCCCACAGCCCCCGGCGCGTTCGCGGCCGCCGGCCCCCGCGGCCACCGTCGCCATCGTCGCCCGGCAGGAAGGGGTCCTCCTCCTCGCCGCGCAGCAACGCGCGCACGCCGCGCGGCCGGGCGCGATAGAGCCTGTAGGGGCGCTCTTCCGCCTCACCCGCTCGGTAGGAACGATATGGACGGTCTTCGAGGTCGCTCGGCATCTTCGACTGCATATAGTGACGGCATGCCAGGCCGGCGCACCATCGGCGTCGACATTGGCGGAACGAAGCTCCTCGCCGGTGCGGTGGACGCCGGGCTCGGAGTCCATCGCCGCGCCCAGCGGACGGTGGCCGGGCTCGACCAGTCCGCCTTGCTCGACGTCGCCGTCCAGGCCGTCCACGAGGTGCGCGATGCGGCCGACGGCGAGGTGGTGGCCGTTGGCTTTGGGATTCCTTGTCTGATCGACCAGCGTAGCGGCACCGCCACCTTCTCGACCCATCTGCCGCTCGCGGGCCTTCCGTTCGCCGCCGTGATGACCGAGCGCCTCGGGCTGCCCGTGTTCGTCGACAACGACGCCAACGCGGCGGTCCTCGCGGAGACGCGAGCCGGTGCCGCCAAGGGCGCCAGCGAGGTCGTGATGATCACGCTCGGCACGGGCATCGGCGGAGGCCTCGTCCTCGGCGGCGAGGTGTATCGCGGCGCGGACGGGTTCGCGGCCGAGCTCGGTCACATGGTCATCGATCTGGATGGCCCGCCCTGTCAGGGCGACTGCCCGAACCGCGGCTGCGCCGAGGCGCTGGCATCGGGCTCGGCGCTTGTGCGCGAGGCGCGCCGGATCGCGGTGGACCGGCCCGGATCGGCCCTCGGCCGCGCGCTCGCGGATGGCCGCGAGCTGGCGGGCCCGCTCGTGACCGAGCTCGCGCATGACGGCGACGAAGCGGCGCTCGAGGTGATCGAGCTGATCGGCGGCAACCTCGGTGTCGCGCTCGCCAATTACGTGAACATCTTCAACCCCGAGGTGATCGTGGTGGGCGGGGGCGTGATCGCGGCCGGCGAGCTGCTGCTCGAGCCGGCCCGGAGGATGCTCGCCAAGCGGGCGCTGCCCTCGCCGCGTGATGGGGTGAAGGTGCTCGCCGCCCATTTCGGGGTTGAGGCCGGGATGATCGGCGCGGCTGCGCTCGCCTTCGATGGCCTGGCGCGCAGGGTGACGGGCGAATGAGCGGCCGGCTGATCGTGTGCCCGACGCCGATCGGGAACCTCGAGGACGTGACGCTGCGGGTGCTCGCGGCGCTGCGCGACGCCGACGTCGTGGCGTGCGAGGACACGCGGCGAACGCGGGTCCTGCTCGACCGCTACGGCGTCTCGGCGCACCTGGTGAGCTATCACGAGCACAACGAGCGCGAGCGGGCGGCGGAGCTGGTGGGCCGGATGCGTCAGGGAGCGGTGGTGGCGCTCGTCTCGGACGCCGGAATGCCGCTCGTGTCGGACCCGGGCTTCGTGCTCGTGCAGGCCTGCGTTGGCGTCGGGCTGGCGGTCGAGGTGCTGCCCGGTCCCTCGGCGGCGCTGTCGGCGCTCGTCGCCTCGGCGCTGCCCGCAGAGCGGTGGCGCTTCGAGGGCTTCCTGCCGCGCAAGCGCAGCGCGCTGCTCGAGGTGTTCGCGGCGCCCGAGACCGTCGTCGCGTTCGAGTCGCCCCGCCGGCTCGCCGCGTCGCTCAACGTGCTTTCGTCGGTCGACCCGGAACGCCCGGTGGCGGTCTGCCGGGAGCTGACCAAGGTGCATGAGGAGGTCGTCCGGGGCACCGCAGCCGAGCTCGCGGAGCGCTACGCGCACGACGAGCCCCGCGGCGAGGTCGTGCTGGTCGTCGGCGCCGCGCGTCCGGAGGAGGGCGAGCTTGCCCCGGCGGTGCTGGCGCTCGAGCGGCTGGTGGACGCCGGCGCCAAGCCGCGCACGGCCGCCGCCGTGGTCGCGGAGCTGACCGGCCTGCGCGCGAACGAGCTCTACCGGTCATACACCGCGAGCCGCTGAGGCCGGGTAACACCTCGTCAGCAGAACCAGCGCGGGCGTTCGGGCCCCGGGCTACGATCGCGCGATCTCTGACGTCCGCGATCCATACGAGGCAGAGCGGCTGGGGGTCGTCGCGCCCGACGCGCTCGAGACGCGCCGCGATTTCCTGCAGCGCACGGCGTCCTTGGCTGGGCTCGCCGCCGGCATGGGCCTGGCGCTCGATCCCGACACGGTGATCGCCCACGCGGCGCGTCGCCAGCGCTCGATCGACCTCCCGTCGCCTCGCAACCTGCCGATCGACACGATCGTCGTGCTGATGATGGAGAACCGCAGCTTCGACCACTACCTGGGTTGGCTGCCGGGCGCCGACGGGCGCCAGGCGGGGCTCGTCTTCACCGACAAGGGCGGGCACCGGCATGCGACCCACCGCCTCGCGGGAACCTTCCAGGGCTGCGGATTCCTCGACCCCGACCACTCCTGGCAGGGCGGTCGCACGCAGCTCGACGGCGGTCGGATGGATGGCTTCCTGAAGGCCGACAGCGACGTGTTCTCGATCGGTTACTACGCGCGCGAGGACCTCGGCTTCACGCCGCACCTCGCGGAGAACTTCACCGCGTTCGACCGGTTCTTCTGCTCGATCCTGTCCTCGACGTACCCCAACCGCGAGTACATGCACGCCGCGCAGTCATACGGGATGATCGACAACTCGCTGCCGGTCAGCCAGGCCGGCTTTCCGGACACCACGATCTTCGCCGCCCTCTCCAGGGCCGGCGTCTCCAACCGCTACTTCTTCACCGACATCCCGGTCTCCGCGCTGTGGGGCGCCAACGGCCTCGGGCGCTCCGGCCAGGTGCAGGAGTTCTACGAGCGCTGCAGCGCGGGCACGCTGCCGGCCGTCTCCTACGTCGACCCCTCCTTCCAGGGCGAGGACCAGGGCACCTCGGGCGACGAGCATCCACTCGGCGATGTGCGCGCCGGCCAGGCCTTCATCTCCGACGTCGTCCACGCGTTCATGGAGTCGCCGCAGTGGCGGCGCGGCGCGCTGTTCATCGTCTACGACGAGTGGGGCGGCTTCTTCGACCACGTCGTGCCGCCGCGGGTGCCGGACCTGCGCTCCAACCGCGATCTGAACAAGGACTACGGGCAGATGGGCTTCCGGGTCCCGGCCACGGTGGTCTCACCGTACGCGCGCCGCGGCCACGTGGATCACAACATCTACGGCTTCGAGTCGATCCTCAAGCTGATCCGCTACCGGTTCGCTCTGCCGCCGCTGACGCCGCGCGACCTCTACGCCAACAACATCGGTTACTCGTTCGACTTCGAGCACCCTCGCTACGACGTTCCCGACCTTCCCTCGCCCGCGCACATCATCACGACCGCGTGCCCCGGATCGCCCCCGATCGACTCGGGCGGGACCGGGCTCGACGGCGGCCTGCTCGGCGAACCGCTCCCGCTCGGCCTCAAGCGCGCCAAGCCGCATGACCTCGCCAACCTGTACTACAGCGGCTACCTCGAGCGGCTCGGGTTCAGCTACCGGCCGGCGACGCCGTCCACGACCTATCGCCACCCGTCGAAGATGGGGCTGCGCGCGTGAAGCGCGCCGCCGCGCTGCTCGCCGTGGCCGCGCTCGTCGCCGGGCCGTCTGCGGTCAGCGCCGACACCTTCACGCCGGTTCGCATGCAGGTGACCTTTGCGCCCGTGGCGCGGCTTCACAAGCCGTTGAAGGTGACCGTCAAGGTGAGCGCCGATCCGGGTGTGCTGGATGTCCGTCAAGGTCCCCTGCGCGCGCGCGTGAAGCTGACGCGCGGCGAGTGCGGAGGCACGTTCGACTACACATCGGGAACCACCTTGCTCGACCGCCGGCTGTCACCTCAGCCGGCGACCGGTCTGGCCTACCAGGGCAGCGCCACCGGCAGCGGCAGGCCCGCGGCATACGGGGTGCAAACCCTGTGCGTGTACCTCGAGGACGACTTCCAGCAGTTCGCGACTGACACCACCGACTACCAGGTGAACGTCTCCAAGTCGTGCACGCAGGCCGCGGCGCGGTATGACACCGCCAACTCGCGCAAGCACAAGCCGCGCAACCTCGGGACGCTCAGGCGACGCGCGCGCTCCGCGTGCGGACGGGGGGTGACACTGTGACGCGCCGGCCGCTCGTGCTGGCCGCGGTCCTCGTCGCGTATGCGCTGTCGGCCGGCGCCGCCGCGGCGGCCACCGCCGCGCTCCCGCCGATCCACCACGTGTACATCGTCGTCGAGGAGAACGAGAGCGCATCGACCACCTTCGGACCCGGCTCGCCGGCGCCGTACCTGTCGAAGACGCTGCGAGCGCAGGGCGCCTACCTGGCGCATTACTACGGCGTCGGGCACAACAGCCTCGACAACTACGTCGCGATGATCTCGGGCCAGGCCCCCAACGCGACCACTCAGGCCGACTGCCCGCTCTACATGGACTTCGTTCCGGCCCTGCCGGCGGGCGCGTACGGACAGGAACCCGGCGACGGCTGCATCTACCCGGCGAGCATCCCCACGATCGCCTCGCAGCTGAGCGCCGCCGGCCTCACCTGGCGCGACTACAACGACGGGATGGGCGCGGACCCCTCGCGCGAGAGCTCCGTCTGCGGCCATCCCAAGCCGGGCAGCGAGGACCACACGCAGAGTGCGACGGCCACCGATCAGTACGCCTCGCGGCACAACCCCTTCGTGTACTTCCACGCGATCATCGACGACACCGAGCTGTGCGACACGCACGTGGTGAACCTCGACACGCTCCCGCAGGATCTCCCGACCGCGCCGAACTACGTGTTCATCACGCCCAACCTGTGCGACGACGGCCATGACGCGAGTTGCGCGAACGGCGGGCCGGGCGGGCTCCCCCAGGCGGACACCTTTCTGCGCTGGTGGGTGCCGCAGATCACCCACTCGCGGCCGTTCCTGTACGACGGCGGCCTGCTGATGATCATCTTCGACGAGGCATCGACCAGCGACATGAGCGCATGCTGCGGCGAGATCCCAGGCCCGGGAAGCCCGGACCCGGGGATCACGGGGCCCGGCGGCGGGGTCGTCGGCGCGGTGCTGCTCTCCCCGTTCATCAAGCCCGGCACGGTGTCCCAGACGCCGTACAACCACTACTCGATGCTGCGCAGCGTCGAGGACCTGTTCGGGCTCGGCCACCTCGGGTACGCTCAGCTGCCGGGGGAGACGTCGTTCGGCTCCGACATCTTCGCGTGCGCGCCGGCCCGCTCACCCGTTGCCGTCCGGGGGCGGCTGCCGGAGAACAGCGAGTTCGAGCGCGCGCGGATCGTCCACCACCGCAAGCACGTGATGCTGACGCTGTACTCGGTCGGAGCGGCCAAGCTCACCGTGAAGATCCGCGCGCGACATAGGCGGACGGTGACCCTCAAGCGGCAGCTCATGCCATGCCAGACTTACTCCATCGGCCTGCCGGGTGCAAAGGGCCGAAACGTCTCCACTGCCGCCGCGGCATACGGCGGCACCCAGAGCGCGACGCTCCACTACTGACGCCGGGATAGCCTTGCCGGTGATGTCGTTCTACATCACCACGGCGATCTCATATGTCAACGGCGCCCCCCATCTCGGTCACGCCTACGAGGCGATCGCGACCGACGTGATCGCCCGGCACATGCGCCAGCGCCGGCAGGACGTGTTCTTCCTGACGGGGACCGACGAGCACGGTGAACCGGTCGCGGACGCGGCGCACGCGCTGGGGGTGGAGCCCAAGGACCTGGCCGACCGCAACGCGGAGCGCTTCAAGGCGCTGATGCCCCAGCTCGAGATCTCCAACGACTTCTTCATCCGCACCACCGACCCGCAGCACGTCGAGCGCGTGCAGCAGTTCCTCCAGAAGGTGCACGACAACGGGTACACCTACAAGGGCCTGTACGAGGGCTGGTACTGCCCTCGCTGCGCGGACTTCAAGGTCGAGAACGAGATCCTCGAGGGCAACCGCTGTCCGATTCACGAGATCCCGCTGACGCGCGAGCAGGAGGAGAACTGGTTCTTCCGCCTCTCGGCCTTCCAGGAGCAGCTCGAGCAGCTGTACACCGCGCGCCCGGACTTCGTGCTGCCGCCGCACCACTACAACGAGGCACGCTCGTTCATCGTCTCCGGTCTTCAGGATGTGTCACTCACGCGCGCGCGACTGACCTGGGGCGTGCCGGTGCCGTGGGATCCGGGGCACGTCTTCTACGTGTGGTTCGACGCGCTCCTCAATTACTACACCGCGCTTGGTTACGCGCGCGACGGCGAGGACCTCACCGATCACTTCTGGCCGGCGACCTTCCACATCATCGGCAAGGACATCCTGAAGTTCCACACCGTGTTCTGGCCGGCGATGCTGATGGCGGCGGAGGTCGCCCTCCCACGGCACGTGTTCGTGCACGGCTTCCTGCTCGGCTCCGATGGTCGCAAGATGAGCAAGTCGCTGGGCAACGTGCTCGACCCGTTCGAGGTGATGGACGAGCTCGGCACCGAGGCGCTTCGCTACTACCTGATGCGCGACGTTGCGTTCGGCAGCGACGGCGCCGTCGGCATGGACGCGGTCAGGAATCGTTACGAGTTCGAGCTGGCCAACGAGTACGGCAACCTCGCCAGCCGCACGATCGCGATGATCCGCCGCTATCGCGACGGCGTCGTCCCGCGGGTGCACACCGACACCGAGCTGGCCCGCGACTTCGGCGGGTTGTCCGCGAGCGTCGCGGACCTGCTCGACGTCGCCGAACCGACCCAGGCGCTCGAGCTGATCTGGGAGCGCGTGCGCCGGCTCAATCGCTACGTGGAGGAGCGCGCGCCCTGGCGGCTCGCGCGAGCGGGCGAAGTCGCCGCGCTCGACGAGACGCTCGCGTCGCTCGCGGAGGGTCTCCGGGTCCTCAGCGTGCTGCTCGTGCCCTACATGCCGACGAGCACGGCGACGCTGCTGGCAGCGCTGGGATCACCCGACGTTTCCTATGACGGCGCGGTCTTCGCGGGCGACGGAAACGGGGCCAGCGTGCAGGAGCTGGCACCGCTGTTTCCGAAGCGGCAGTGATCGACTCCCACACCCACCTCGACGTCTGCGAGCCGCCCACCGCCGAGCTGGTGGCGGCGGCGGCGCAGGCCGGCGTCACTCGGATCGTCACGGTGGGCACCACCGGCGCCTCGTGCCGGGCAGCGCTCGCGGCCGCGGAGGACTTCCCGCAGGTGTACGCCGCGATCGGCCGTCATCCGAACGAGGCCACCGGCTTCGACGACGCCGATCTGGCCGAGCTGCGGGCGCTCGCGGCGCACGACCGATGCGTCGCGATCGGCGAGACGGGCCTCGACTACTACCGCGACTACGCTCCCCGCGCCGACCAGGAGCGGGCGTTCGCCGCGCAGATCGAGCTCGCGCGCGAGACCGGCAAGCCGCTCGTGATCCACACCCGGGCGGCCGACGAGGACACCCTGGCGATGCTGCGCGAGCGCGCCGCCGGAGTTCGGGTGATTCTGCACTGCTTCTCGATGGCCGCCCGCATCGACGAGTGCCTGGCGAACCCGGGGTGGTGGATCTCGTTCGCCGGCAACGTCACATATCCGCGCGCGGAGGACCTGCGGACGGCTGCCCTGCGCGTCCCGCTCGATCGGCTGCTGGTCGAGACCGACGCACCGTTCCTCTCGCCGCAGCCGGTGCGGGGCAAGCCGAACCAGTCGGCGAACGTGGTGCACACGGCCGCGGCGCTGGCGCGCGAGCGGCGGATCGGCTACGAGGAGCTCGAGTCTGCGATCGAGCGCAACGCGGCGGCGGTGTTCGGGTGGTGAGGCTCGGGCAGAACTTCCTGCTGGACCGCAACATCCTCGATGTGATCGAGCGGCTCGCCGAGCTCGACGCGGGCGACCGCGTCCTCGAGATCGGAGGCGGGCTCGGCGTGCTCTCCGAGCGCCTCGCCGCTCGCGTGGCACATCTCCACGTCCTCGAGATCGATGAGCGGCTCGAGCCGGAGCTGCGCGCGACGCTGGCGCCCTTCGACAACGTCAGCGTGCACATCGCCGACGCGCTCGAGCTCGACCTGGGCGCTCTGCGCCCCGCGCCGACCAAGGTCGTCGCCAACCTGCCGTACTCGATCGCGCCGACGGCGATCCTGCGCACGATCGAGGATCTGGGCGAGGTGCGCAGCTGGGTGGTGATGGTCCAGCGCGAGGTCGGCGAGCGGCTCGCGGCCGCGGTGGGGACCCCGGCATACGGGATTCCGTCGGTGCTGGCGCAGCTGGCGTGCGAGGTGCGCGTGCTGAGAGCGGTCGGGCGCGGCGTGTTCCGGCCGGTCCCGAACGTCGACTCGGTGCTCATCGGGCTGCGGCGTCGCCGCGGCGCGGCGGACCCGGAGCTGCGCAGGCTGGTGCGGGAGAGCTTCGCGCACCGCCGCAAGGCGCTCGCGGGCTCGCTCGCGCTGGCCCCGGACCCGGCGCCGGACATCCGCGCTCGGGTGCGCGACGCGCTGGTCGCGCTCGGGCATCCCGCCGACGAGCGCGCGGAGCGCCTCGCGCCCGAGGAGTTCCGCGAGCTCCAACGCAGGCTGCACTCGTGAGACTCCGCGCCCGGGCGCCCGGGAAGGTCAACCTGTGCCTGTTCCTCGGCGGCCTCCGCGAGGACGGACGACACGAGGTGGTGACGCTGCTGGAGTCCGTGTCGCTCGCGGACGAGCTCGAGCTGGTCACCCGCGTCGCGCTCGATGACGAGGTGACCTGCCCCGGCGTCGCGGGCGTCAACAGCGTCCTGCGCGCGCTTCAGCTGCTGCGCGCGTTCGGCTGGGACGCGCCGCGCGTATCGGTGACCGTGCGCAAGCGGATTCCCGTCGCCGCGGGGATGGGGGGCGGATCCGCCGACGCGGCCGCACTGCTTCGGATTGCGCAGCGCCTGGACCCGCTCGGGCAGGATGTAATCGAGCACATAGCGCGCAGCCTGGGGACGGACGTGCCGAGCCAGCTCGTCCCGGGGTTCGCACTGGGCACGGGCGCAGGAGACGAGGTCGTGTCGAGCGCACGACCCAGAGATCACGGGTTCCTGATCGTGCCCCAGCCTGCGCTGCTGTCGACCGCGGACGTGTACGCCGAGGCGGACCGGCTCGGGCTCGGGCGCTCTGAACAGGAGCTGCTGGATCTCCTCGCCCAGCTGCGCTACGGCCGCGGGCTCTCCGAGGATTTGATCGTCAACGACCTGCAGCCGGCCGCTGCCTCGCTGTACCCGCCGATCGGCCGGGCGCTCGACGCGGCGCGATCGGCGGGCGCCGATCAGGCCCTCGTTTGCGGCTCGGGGCCGACCGTCGCAGGACTGTTCTGGGGGCGCGACGGCACGGCTCGCGCGCGCGAGGCCGCGACCCGCTTGCGCCCCGAATACCCGCGCGCGACGGTCGCACAGCCCGTCGGCGCCGACTTCGGATTTCCGCTGTTTGCGTGAGCCCGTGAGCGCATCTCGTGCGCCATCCCCGTATTCCGTCACAATTTCCGGCGAGGATCGATGAGCAACAACTCGATCACCTATCTGGTCGGCGCTTGCGCCGGCGTGTTCGGCGTGGCGGCGTTCTGCGCGCTCGTGGTCGTCCCTGCGGTCACGGCCTACAGGCGGCCGCTCGAGCGCGTCGCCGTCGTCGTCCTGTCGCTGTACGTGCTGGCGGCGCTGATCGGGGTCGGGATCCTAGCCGGGGCGGCGATCGTCTTCGAGTGGCCTCGAGTCTTCTGAGCGGTGCCGGTTGACCCCGTAGTCGCCGGCGCTCCGGATCTCTCCGCGCTGGCAGCGATAACCGACGCGGTCGAGGCCGGCGCGGGGCTTCCGGAGATCCTGCGCGCGGCGGCGCGCGCCCTTGACGCCAGCCTCATCCTGATCGACCGCTCGGCGACCGTGCTCGCGGTCGCCGCCCGCTCTCCCGCCGACGAGCGCTCGCTGATGCGCGACGCCGACGACGTCAGCACGATCGAGCTGAAGGTCGCGGAGGCGACCGTCGGCCGCTTGCGGATGAGGACCCGGGACCGCACGCCGGACGCCGCCGTGCTGCGCCTCGTGACGACGCTGATCGCCTCGGAGGTAGAGCGCGTGCGCGCGCCCGAGCGCGCGTCCGAGGAGGCGGCGCTCGGCTTCCAGCGCGCGGTGCTCGAACGGCGGATCGTCGATCGGGACGACCTCGTCGCGCGCGGCAAGGAGCTCGGCACCGATCTGGCCGCCGGCGGCAGCGTGATCGTCGCTCGCGCGCACCCCCGCACGACCACTGAGGACGACTGGCGCCGCCGCCTGCTCGCGACCGCAGCGCGTGGGGCCCGCTCGGTCGCGCCCGGCTCGATCGCGGCGCCCCGCGATGGTCATCCGGACGAGATCGTCGTGCTTTGCCCTGACGCCGACGGCGAGGCAGGCCGGCGCGTGTCCGCGGCGATTCTGCGCGAGCTCGAGTCGGGGCTCTCCGGCTTCGCGTTCGCGATCGGCCGCAGCCGCCACGCGGCTGATCCGCTCGATCTGCACCGGGCCGGTGACGAGGCACTGCTCGCGGTGAACGTCGTCGAGGCGGATCCCGAGCGCTCCGAGCTCGCCTACGCCCAGACCGGTACCTACCAGCTGCTGCTCCCCTACATGAAAGATCCCGGCGAGCTGCGCCGCTTCTACGAGGAGACGGTGCTCCCGCTCGTGGCCTACGACGAGCAGTACGAGACCGATCTCCTGGGCACGCTGGCCACGTTCCTCGACTGCGATGCGAACGTCAACGCGACCGCCGCGCGGCTTATCACCCACCGGCACACGATCCGCTACCGGTTCGAGCGCGTGCGCGAGCTCACGGGGCTCGACCACTCCTCCTCCGACGGGCGCGAGAAGCTCTCGCTTGGGCTGAAGGCGATGCGGGTCCTCGGCATCCCGGCCCCTCGCGGCCCGGCTACCGAGCCCGGCGCCGAGGGCGGCCGGGTTCCCCGCTGAGCGCCCGCTCGGCGGCCTGCGCGACCAGCTCGCCCGCGACCGCGAGCGGCTCGGTGTCGCGCGACGCCCGCGCGAGCACGAACGCACCCTCGAGCGCCGCGATGAACCCGATCGTCAGCTCGCGGGCCTGCTCGGGCTCGATCCCGGCGCGCTCGTATCGCTGAGCGCCCGCGGCTACCCAGCTCTCGAACACATCCGCGCAGGCCTCGCGCATCCTCTCGCTGCTGCTCGAGACCTCGAGCGCGACGGTGGCGATCGGACACGCGTCCTCGAAATCCGTCTCTACCAGGTGCTGCGCGGCGCCATCGAAGAAGGCGCGGATGCCGGCGAGGAGATCGGGGGCGGGATCGAGCACGGCAGGGATCAGCAGCTCGTACATGGCTCCCGAGCTGCGGATCGCCGCGGCCCCGAGCTCCTCCTTGCCACCGGGGAAGAAGTGGTAGAGCGAGCCGAATGTCGCCTGCGCCTCGGACGCGATCTGCTTGATGCCGGTCGCGGAGTAGCCCCGCCTGCGGAAGAGCTCCGCGCCGGCGTCGACGATCCGTTCTCGGGTTGCGGGCACTGGAGCTCCTCGGGGATTGGCGTGGGTTGCCATTGGTGTATCGTACTAACTAGAACGATCTATCTAGTGAGGTGGCGAGATGCTCTCATGGCTGAGCAAGCAGGTGCTCCGCTACAACCTGCACCGGCTCAACGCCGGCGATCCGAGCCCCGCCCTGCGAATGGATGCCGAGGATGTGGTCTTCCGCTTCCCCGGCAACAGCACCTGGGGCGGCGTCTACCACGGAAAGCGCGAGCTGCGCCCGTGGCTCGAGCGTTTCACGCGCGTCGGCCTGCAGATCTTCGCGGATGAGGTCGTGTTGAAGGGCTGGCCGTGGAACCAGACGATCTGCATCCGCGGTCACGACCACCTGGACGCGCCGAGCGGCGAGCGCGTGTACGAGAACCGCTACGTGATCTGGGGCAGGATCGCCTGGGGCCGGATTCGCGACTACGAGGTCTACGAGGACACCCACAAGACCGAGGCGCTCGACGCCTGGCTCGCGGAGCACGAGCCGGTCGCGGCCCTCGGCTAACCCGGGCGGCTCCCGCTCCTCGTTGGCGACTCGCGGGGCGGCCCGGGAGATCCGTCGACGGCCGGTAGCATCGCGCCAAATGCCGATCGGCGTCATCACTGGGTCGGGCACGTACGCGCTGCCCGGATTCGACGACGCGGAGGGGGTCCAGGTCCCGACGCCGTTCGGGCAGGTCGACGTTTCGCGCGGCAGCTATGGCGGCGTCGAGGCGCTGCACGTCTCGCGGCACGGCGCCGGGCACGTGCGGCTCTCAAATCACGTCGCGCATCGCGCGAACATCTGGGCGCTGAACGAGCTCGGGGCCACCGGCGTGATCGGCTGCACCGCGTGCGGCGCGGTCGACGCAACGCTCGAGCTCGGATCGCTGATCGTGTTCGACGACCTGCACTTCATCTCCAATCGGCTTCCGGACGGCTCCTTGTGCACGTTCTTCGTCGAGCCCGGCGATGGCCCGCGCGGGCACTGGATCCTGCACGGCGGGCCCTACTCCGAGCGGCTGCGCTCGGCGCTCGTCGAGGCTGCCCGGGAGTCGGGCCACGGCGTTCGCGACGGTGGCGTCTACGGTCACGTCGACGGCCCTCGCTTCAACACGCCGACCGAGATCGCCCAGCTTGCCGCCTGCGGCGTCAGTGCGGTCAGCCAGACCGGCGGACCCGAGACGGTCCTATGCGGCGAGCTCGAGTTGCCGTTCGCGCTGATCGGGTTCGTCACCGACTACGCGAACGAGGTCAAGCCGGGGCAGACCACGCCGGTGACGCAGTTGATCGAGCTGATGGGCTCGAGCCCCGCGGTGTTCGCCGAGGTTCTCCAGCGGGCGTTGCCTGCAGTCGAGTCTGACCAGGCGCCCCCGGCCGGCACGGTCTACCGCTTCGGGCAGTGATGAGCGGCGCAGGCCCGGCTGTGCTGATCATGGCTCGCGCTCCTCGGCGCGGGGAGGTCCGCCGCGCGCTCGAGTCGATCCTCGGCCCGGAGGGATGCGTGGCGTTGCAGGCGGCGCTGATCGCCCAAGCGAGCGCTTGGGGGCGCAAGGTCGCGCCCGGCGCCGTGCACGTCGCGCACGACCCTCCGGACGCCGGCCGGGAGCTGCGCCTGCTCGTGGGCGAGGACGTCGCCGTGTTCCCCCAGAACGGAGACGGCATCGCCGGCCGGCTCGCGGACGCCGCCGCGCGGGTGTTCGCGCGCAGCAGCGGCCCGCTGCTGATCGTCTGGCCCGACCTGCCGCGGCTGCGTCCGGAGCACGCGACGCGCCGCGCTGGACGACCTCGAAAACGGCGTCGACGTCGTCTTCGGACCGGCGATCGACGGCGGGCTCTACATGATCGCCGTCGCCCGCCCCCTCCCGAAGCTGTTCGCGCTGCCCGAGCAGGCCTGGCGCAACCCCGACGTGATGACGATGGGCATCGCCGCGGCGCGCGACGCCGAGCTCGAGATCGGCATCCTGCGAGCCGAGCGCGGGCTGCACCGCCCGGCCGACGTGCGCGCGGCGCTCGCCGACCCACTGCTGCCCGCCCAGGTGCTCAAGATCCTCGAGCGCGCGAAGTAGGGCCGGAGCTCATCCTGCGCCGGGCCGGCACGCCCCCCGCGACGTCACTCCTGCCCGCCGATCAGCCCGCGGGACGCGGCCCAGTGGGTCACCTCGTGGCGTGAGGACAGCTGCAGCTTGCGCAGGACCGCCCCGACGTGTGACTCGACCGTCCGCGCGCTGATCCCAAGGCGTGCGGCGATCAGCTTGTATGGATAGCCGCGCGCGAGGTGGTGCAGGACCTCCCGCTCGCGGGGCGTGAGCGCCTCGAACTCCGCGTCCTCGGCGCTCGGCTGGGGCGGGGTCGCGAACGCCTGCAGCACGAACGCCGCGAGGCGCGGGCTGAAGTAGGCGTCGCCGCCGGCCACCCGCTCGATCGCCGCGATCAGCTCCGCCGTGTCGATCGTCTTGGTGACGTAGCCCATCGCGCCTGCGCGGATCACCGGCACCACGTCCTCGGCGGCGTCCGAGACGGACAGCGCGAGGACCGCCGGCGGATCCTCGGCTGCCCCGAGCGCCTCGAGCACCGCGACGCCGCCACCGCCGGGCAGATGGACATCGAGCAACACCACGTCGGGATTGCTCGCGGCGATCACCGCGATCGCCGCCGTCGGGTCGGCCGCCTCGCCGACCACGTCGCAGTGATCGGCCAGCTCGGCCCGCACGCCCGCGCGAAACAGATGGTGGTCGTCGACGACCACGAGCCGCAGGCGATCGGTCACCGGCCGTTCCTCGGGATACCGATCCGCAGCGCGACCTCGGTCCCCTCGCCGGAACCGGACTCGATCTGGGCCTGGCCGCCGGCGAACGCCATCCGGCCGATGATCGCGTCGCGGATCCCGCGCCGCTCCGGCGCGATCGCGTCCGCGTCGAACCCGGGACCGTCGTCGCGCACGAACACCTCGGCCGCGCGGTCGGAGATCTCCGCGAACACGAACACCTTCGCGTCCGGCGCGTGGCGCGCGGCGTTGCGCAGGGCCTCGCGGGCGGCGGCGATCATCGCCTCGCCGGCCGGGTCGAGCGGCCGGTCGCCGATCGCGGTCAGCTCGACCGTGATGCCCTGCTCGTCCTCGACGCCCGCCACGGCGTCCCGCAACGCCGCGACCAGCGTGTCGGACAGCAGCTCGGTCTCGCCGGCCATCCAGGCCCGGAGCGCGTACTCCTGCCGGCGGGCCAAGCGCCCGACCGCCGCGGGGTCGTGCGCCTGGCGCTGGACCAGCGCGAGCGTCTGCAGGACCGAATCGTGCAGGTGCGCGGCGAATCGCTGGCGCTCCTGCTCGCGGGCGCTGGCGGCCTTGTCGCGATCCAGGCGCAGCTGCGAGCCGATTACGACGGGCACGCCGATGATCAATGCGGCGGCCGCGCCGCAGACCGCGAGCACCACGGCCTGGCGAGCCGTGCTCCCTGACGAATACCCGTGCGCGATGCCGAGGCCGAGGAGCACTGCCGCGGCCACCAGTAGGACACCTGCGATCGCGCGGGGAGCGATCGCATCGGGACGAGTCGTGGTCGCGGTCAGCTGCTTCCAGGGGGCGCGCTGGCGGGGCGCGAACCCGAGCCGGATCCGCACCGCGTCGGCGATCAGCACCAGCGCGCCGGCGGCGGTCAGCAGCGTCAGCAGCAGGAGCGGCAGCGACACGCGGCCGAGCTCGAGCGGCCAGTGGGTGATCGTGGTCGGGGGCGGGGCCGCGTATCCGAACACGGGCTGAAAGCTCGAGATGCGCGAAATCCCGATCCACACCCACGCGACCGCGACCGCGATCAGGACGGCAATCGCCAGCAGCTCCGGATTCGATCTGATCGCGCCGAGCGCGCGCGGTCCGAGCACGCACAGCGCGGCCAGGACGCCGGTGATCGCCAGCGCCATCGCGAGCCACGCGAGCGACCCGCTCGCGAGCACGAGCGCAAGCCCCGCGAGCATCGCCACGCCGCTGGCGAGGGTCGTCTGCCAGGACCGACTGCGCGCGGGCGGGGAGATCGCGCTCATCCGGCCGCTCCACCGGGGGAGCAGGGTCCGGGCATCAGCGCATTGATCAGACGTTGCGACGCGAGCTCGCGGCGGTAGCGGATGCGCCAGTTGCGGATCAGGTACTGAGCGGCGCGCTTGGGCGTGCCACGGATGTCCGGGCGCGGCTCCAGGTACACCGGGAAGCCCGGCCAGTTGGGCTCGAGCCGCGGCGAGATGTCATCCGGGTAGTTGCGGACGTAGAGGCTCCCGCCCATCGAGCTGAAGTGGATCTGAAGCGTCGGCCCCGGTGCGCTGCCGCCCTGCGAGACGGTCGCCGAATGAGCGAACGACGCGCGCCCGAAGAGGAACAGGCCCGCGAACGGCCGATCGCCCCGGCCGTTGAGCAGCGCCGCGAACTGGCCAAGGAAGGGCGTCACGTGATAGCTGACGTTCACGTGAACGCACCGGTTCTCGGGGAGCGCCACGATCGTGCGGCGCACGCCCGCGTCGATCGTCAACGGAATCGTCCCGGTGCCCGGAAGCGAGGTCTGGCGCAGATCGACCAGCAGCGTGCCGAGACCGCTGCGGTACGTCGCGCTCTGAAGCGTGCGCGGCGCGACGATCGCACTGCCCGTGTCGGTCGAGAGCCGCAGCCCGGCCGAGGCCACCGCGACCGACGGGAGCGTCAGCGCCGCGACCGGCAGCAGCGCCCAGGCCGGGCTCGAGCGAGGCCAGACGAGCAGTCCGCCCACCAGGGCCGCGGCCGCGACCGCCGCCACCGCCCACCCGAAGCCGAAGATCGTCGCCACGGCTGCCCCCGCCGCCAGAATCGCCAGCCCCACGCACGCCGCACCGCCCTGGGCGAGCACCACGATCGCGCGAGTGCGGCCCGGGCTCTCCTCCGGCTCCCCCGAGCTCGGGATGATCAGCCAGCAGGCGATGTACACCACGGCCCCGATCCCGGCGGCCAGCCCGGCGATCACGAAACCGGCGCGTACCCAGCCCAGGCGCAGCTCCCGGGCCTCCGCGAGCGCTGCGCACACGCCCCCGAGCCACCGCCCCTCGCGCGGGCGCACCAGCGGAACGGTTGGAGTGGGTTTCAACGAGCCCGTGCCCATGGCCGGCGATTCTGAGCGACCGTCCCCCGTCGCGCTAGACGTGATTGCCCGGACGGGTCTCCGGGATCTCCCGGATTGTGACGGGCGGCGGGGCAGGGCGCGGCTAGGTGCGCTCGGTCTTTCAACCGCGCGCGCTCGGAGGGGCGACTCGCGCGCGCTCGGAGGGGCGACTCGCGCGCGCTCGGAGGGGACGGCTCGCGCGCGCTAGATTGCCCCCAGTCGAGCGCCCTGGGGGGTCGTCCAACCGGCCAGGACACCGGGTTTTGGTCCCGGGAATCGGGGTTCGAGTCCTCGCCCCCCAGCTGATCCAGCGCGCGCGAGCCGAACTTTGGCGATCTATGGCGATAGATGGCCCCAAAATCCGCCAAAGTTCGTGACCGCCGAGCTTCCGAGCGAGCGGCCGGATCCCCTACGATGCGCCCGTGGCCGCGCCCGTCGTCGTCATCCTCGCCGCGGGGCAGGGCACGCGCATGCGCTCCGCAGTGCCGAAGCTGCTGCATCCGCTGTGCGGGCGGCCGATGGTGACGTGGCCCGTGGACGCCGCGAAGGCGGCTGGGGCCGGGGAGGTCGTGGTCGTGGACGGCCCCGAGCGGCCGCTGGCGGCGGTCCTCGACGGGCGGGTGAGCGTGGCCGTGCAGGCACAGCCGCTCGGCACCGCGGACGCGGTCAGGGCTGCGGTGGCTCACATCGACTCCGGCAGCACGGTCTTGGTGATCAACGGGGACGCGCCGCTGATCACGCCCGAGACGATCCGGGCGCTCGCCGAGGCGCACGAGCGCCAGGGCGCCGGCGCAACCCTCGGGACGACCGTGCTCGAGGACCCGAGCGGCTATGGCCGGGTGGTGCGGGCGCCGGATGGCACGGTCGAGCGCGTCGTGGAGACCAAGGCGCCGGGCGACGCGACCGATCTCGAGCTGCACATCCGCGAGGTCAACGTCGGCATCTATGCGTTCGACGGAGACGCGCTGGTCGCCGCACTGGAGCAGGTGCAGGGCGACAACGTTCAGGGCGAGCTGTACCTGCCAGACGTGCTGCCGCTGATCCGCGAGCGGGAGCGCAGCGTCGTCGCCTTCGAGATCGAGGACCCGTCCGAAACGCTCGGCGTGAACGACCGCGTGAATCTGGCGCAGGTGCGCGAGGTCGCCCAGCAGCGGATCCACGCGCGGCACATGCTCGCGGGCGTCACGATCGTCAACCCCGCCGCGACGGTGATCGACGCGGACGTGGAGATCGGAGCCGACACCGTGATCGCGCCGTTCACGAGCCTGCACGGCGAGACGGTCATCGGCGAGCGGTCCACGATCGGCCCGGCCTCCACGCTGATCGACACGCGGGTGGGGGACGAGGCGAGGGTGGTGCACTCCTACGCGACGGGGGCGCAGATCGGGAACGCCGTCAACGTCGGGCCGTTCACGTATCTGCGGCCCGGCACGGTGCTCCACCGAGCCTCCAAGGCGGGTGCCTTCGTCGAGATCAAGAACTCCGAGATCGGCGAGGGGAGCAAGGTGCCCCACCTCTCCTACATCGGCGACGCCGACATCGGCGAGCGCACCAATGTCGGGGCGGGGTCGATCACGGCCAACTACGACGGCGCCCGCAAGCACCGGACGACGATCGGCGACGACGCGTTCGTGGGCGTGGATACGATGCTCGTCGCTCCGGTCAGCGTGGGCGATGAGGCCTATACGGGCGCCGGCTCGGTGATCACCGACGACGTGCCGGACGGTGCTCTCGGCATCGCGCGTGGGCGACAACGCAACATCGAGGGGTACATGAAGCGGCGCAAGTCGCAACAGCGCGATTCCAAAGGGGAGGACCAGACCAAGTGAATGCCGCGATCACGTCAAGCCCGGCGATCACGTCGACCCCGGCGATCACGTCAACCCCCGAGACTAGACTCGACCCCACGATGAGCGTCCTGGAGACGCAGCCGACGTCCACCCACATTTCGCGGACCTACGACAAGCGGCTGATGCTTGTCTCTGGCCGTGCGAACCGCGAGCTGGCGGCGCGGATCGCCGACAAGCTCGGCGTACAGCTCGGTGGCCTCGAACTCAAGACCTTCGCGAACGGCGAGGTCTACTGCCGCTACGAGGAGTCGGTGCGCGGCGCCGACGTGTTCATCGTGCAGCCGACCTGCGCCAACGAGGAGGAGGGCCTCAGCCCCAACGACGCGCTGATGGAGCTGCTCGAGATGGTCGACGCGGCCGTCGGCGGGTCCGCGCACCGGGTGATCGCCGTCACCCCCTGGTACGGGTACTCGAGACAGGACAAGAAATCGGCGCCGCGGGAGCCGATCACCGCCCGGCTGGTGGCGCGGATGCTGGAGGCTGCTGGGATCGACCGCATCCTCACGATGGACCTGCATTCGGGGCAGATCCAGGGCTTCTTCCAGAAGCCGTGCGATCACATGACGGCGCTGTTCATGCTCACGCAGTACTTCGCGGATCTCGCACTCGAGGATCTGGTGGTCGTCGCCCCCGACGCCGGCCGCGTGAAGCTGAACCAGAAGTTCGCCGACAAGATCGGCGCCGACCTGGCGATCCTCAACAAGGAGCGCCCGGCGCAGCAGGTGGCGGAGATCAACTACGTGATCGGCGATGTACGCGACAAGACGGCGGTCCTGGTCGACGACATCATCGGGACCGCGGGCACGCTGAAGGCCGCCGCCGAGGCCGTGCAGGACGCCGGCGCCCGCCGCGTGTACGCGGCCGCCACGCACGGGAACTTCTCCGGCGACGCGTGGGAGAACCTCGCCGCGGGTAATTTCGAGCAGGTCCTCGTGACGGACACGATCCCGCTGCCGGCGGGCGCCCCCGAGAACGTCCGGGTCCTGTCGTGCGCGGACCTGCTGACGAACTCGATCCGCCAGATCTTCACCGACGGATCGGTGAGCGGCGTGTTCGGCGGCGAGAACCAGCTGTTCTGAGCGGCCCCGAAGGTGGCCGTGGGCTCACTGAGCGACGACGCGGCGCGACTGATGCAGCTGCTCGGGCTGAGCGAGGAAGAGCTCTGCCAGGTACTCGACGCCGACGCCCTGACGCTGCTGTCCGGGCAGCTCGAGCATCGCGCCGAGCTGCCGATCCTGCTGACGCTGCTGAACGAGACGGCGGGATCGGTGGGCGAGCGTGTGCTGCCGCGGTGGGCGCGCTCGGTCGGACCCGCGGGACGGCCGATCGACCTCCTGCTCGCACGGGACTTCGCCGCGTTCGAGGACGCGCTGGTGACGCTGGCGCAGCGGGGATTCGTCCTGCGAGGCGGTCCCGACGATGGGTGAGGCGTTCACGCACACGCTGCGGGTGCGCTACGCGGAGTGCGACGCGCAGGGGGTTGTGTTCAACGCCCACTACCTCGCGTACTTCGACACGAGCCTCACGGAGCTGTGGCGCGCAGCGTTCGGCAGCTACCAGGCGATGCTCGACCGCGACGTCGATGTCGTCGTCGCCGAGGCCCGGCTGCGGTTCCGCCGGCCCGCCCGGTTCGACGACCAGCTCACGCTCGAGATCGCGATCTCGCACCTCGGGAGCACCAGCATCGTCAACGAGCACCGCGTCCTGCGCGACGGGGAGCTGCTGGTGGACGGCACGCTGCGTCACGTGCTCGTCGACCGGCGGACTCTGGCAAAGACGCCGCTGCCCGACTGGCTGCGCGACGGCCTCGCGCCCTGGTCCCGGACGAGCGAGCCCCGCCCGGAAGATCAGACCTCGGAACCCGGCCGGCCCCGGGCGCCGATCACTTCTGCTTCTCCGCCTCCTCCTCCGAGGGCTCCTTCGCCGGACTGATCCCGGTCAGGTAGTGAAAGGCCTTCGCGCTCGCGTGGTCGACGGCGGCGCCGGTAGCCGCCATCGTCGCGGCCTCGAGCGCCGCGGCGGCGACGACCTTCGGAAGGGCCGTCTCGACGGAGGTGGTGGGCGGCGGGGTGCGCTCGTCGATCCGCGCCCACATGGTCCGGAACAGGCGGCGGCCGATTTGCGCGCCGATCAGGCCGGCGATCAGGGCGAAGGGCTTGTAGAGGATCCGCATCTCAGCGTGCAGCCTACCCGCTGCACGCAATCTGCCCTTCACCGGGCGCCCGCCGCGGCCTACTGGCGTGCGACCGCCGCTCGTTGTGAGTAAATAGAGCGTGAACACGCCGATTTTGGACCGCACGCATGCTTGGTGAGGACCCACAGCCACCCGATGACGCAGCCGAGGAGCTGCTCCGGCGCGCGCTGCTTGACGAGTCAGCCGGCGTCGCGGTCTCGCTGCGGGTCGGCGGGCTCCCGGTGAGCGACGCGGTCACCGTCATCTTCCACGGGCGCCGCGACCTCGGCACGCTCCAGACATACGTGACGTGCGGGACGCGGGGCGCGGGCGCAACCGTCTCGGCCAGCGAGCTGTTGCGGGTGCCGTGCGACCTCGATCTCGCTCAGGCCGAGGACCGCGAGGAGGCCGAGCGCCTCTACGTCGAGCAGGCCAGCACGCTCCGCGACGCGCTCGTCGGCGCCGACGTCGTGCTCGACGTCTGGCGCGAGCCGCTGTGCGAGATGATCGGCTCGGGCGTGCTGGTCGACCACTCGGTGGAGCTGCCGGTCCGCCTGCCGGCGCACCGGCTCCTGCCGACGGCCCTCGTCGCGCACGAGCTGAGCCTGGTGGTCGTGCCAGTGTGCAGCGCCCGCACGCTCGCGGAGGGACAGCCCCCGATGGGCATCGCGTGCGCGCAGCAGGACCTCACGCGCGTGTACCCGCTCGCCGACGATCCCGAGCGGTGCGTCGATGACTTCCTGTCGCTTGCGGCCGAGCACGCCCGCTCGCTCGCGGATCGCCTCGACCGTCAGGAGGCCTCGGTCGAGCGCTTCCTCGAGCTCAGCGGCGACGACTTCGACTGCGCGGCGTAGGCGCGCGTCACTAGCCTCCGCGGCGATGCGCCGCGGTTATGTGTTGCTGTCGATTGCCTTGGGAGTCGCGCTGTTCCTGGTGATCAGCGCGATCCTCGCGCGCGTGTTCAGCGCCGACGACGCCGAGCGGGCGGCGATCACGACGCTGGTGCGCGCGGAGGCGCGCGGCGACGCGGGTGCGATGATCGCCCAGCTCTATCGCTGCGGCGCGAGCGAGGCCTGCCGCGCGCGCGTCGCCGCCGACGCGGGATCGCTCGAGCGGCCCGGCAGCCTCGCGATCCTCGAGCTCAACACCTCCACGAGCTTCTCGCTCGCCAGCACGCTGGGCACCGCCCGCGTGGCATGGCGGGCCGGGAGCGCGCTGCCGGTCACTCAGTGCGTGCGCGTGCGCCGCGCGGGCAACGCGATCACCGGTCTGCGCATTGAGCTCCTGGAGATCAGCCTGCGGATCCCCAGCGACAGCTCCTGCCCGCCGACGTACTAGGCGGGCGCGGATGCGCCGGGCGTCAGGTGCGCACAGGCCGGCGGTGGGGCTCGCGTGCCGGGCGGCGCTGCGGCCGGGGCAGGAGGTCCGCCAGTCGCCGGTGATCCCGCAGGCGCACGCGTGCCGGGACCGCGTCGAGCAACGGAATGCCCCCGCGTGGAGCGTCAGGACGCTTCGGCGGCCGGTCCGGTCCGCGTCCCCAGCCATCGTCGGAACCCGAGTCGGGACGGCGGGGCGGGGGTGCGGGGGGATCGCGCAGCGCCGGCACCAGCAGTACGGCCACACAGGCCAGCGCGAGGATGTGAACCCCGGCGATTATCAGCATCAGCTGAGCATCGCCCGACATGGGTGTAAGGGTAGCGGCTCGGGCCGATCCGGCAAGGCGTTTTTCCTGCCGCTCGCTACCATCGTCGCTCTCATGACCACCTCGCAGGCAACAGAGCTTTCCGTCGGCGCACGCGAGCCGGGCGGCTCGCGCGAGGCCCGGCGGCTGCGCCGCGAGGGCAAGGTGCCCGGCGTCGTCTACGGCGGCGGCGAGGACCCGGTGTCCTTCTCGGTCGACGCCCGCACACTGCGGCAGGCGCTCGCGCACGCGGGCGCGGTCCTGAACCTGAGCGTCGAGGGCGCGGGCGAGACGCCGGTGGTGGTCAAGGAGATCTCCCGCCATCCGGTCAACGGTGAGACGGTCCACATCGACCTGCTGCGGGTGAGGCTCGACCAGGCGATCCAGGCGACGGTGGTGCTCGAGCTGGTCGGGGCCGAGGATGCGCCCGGCGTGAAGGAGGGTGGCGTGCTGGAGCACGTCACGCGCGAGCTGAGGATCGAGGCGCTCCCGAATGATATTCCGGACACGATTCCATTTGACGTCTCGGCGATGCAGATCGGCGACACGATCACGCTCGAGTCCGTCAGCCCGCCGGCGAACGTGAGCCTCATCGACGATCCGGAGACCGTGATCGCGACGCTCACGCCGCCGCGGCTCCAGACCGAGGACGAGACCGAGATCGAGCAAGAGGTCGAGCTCGTCGCCGAGGGCGCGACCTCCGACGAGGCCGAGCAGGCCGCCGAAGAGCAGTCCGGCGGCGAAGCCGAGAGCTCCGGCGAGTAGCAGGGCGGACCGATGCGACTGCCGGGCCGCACCGGCGCGCCGGTCGACTGGCTGATCGTCGGGCTTGGCAATCCCGGCAGCGAGTACGCCGCCACGCGCCACAACATCGGCTTCGAGATCGCGGACGCGCTCGCGGCGCGGTGGGGCCTGCCCAAAGCGAAAGCCAAGTACCGCGGCCTCCTGAGCGAAGGCCGGACCGGTCCCGGCGGACCGCGAGTGGCGATCCTCAAGCCGCAGACCTACATGAACGACGCCGGGCAGTCGGTCGGGCCCGCCCGCGGCGTCTACAAGCTTCCGCTCGACCGCGTGCTGGTGCTGCACGATGAGATCGACCTGCCGTTCGGGGAGATCCGCACGCGAGTGGGCGGCGGGCTCGCGGGACACAACGGGCTCAAGTCGCTCAAGCAGGGCCTCGGCTCCGCGGACTTCGCGCGGGTGCGGGTTGGCGTGGGCAGGCCGCCGACGACCGACCCGGACCGCGTTGCCGCGTACGTGCTCGGCAGGTTCACGCGAGACCAGAGACGAGGTGCAGCGCGTCATCGGCGAGGCGGCCGACGCGGCGGAGCGATTGATCGTGGGAGTTCCGGCGGCTTCCTAGACTGCAGGGAGGATGCTCCGCACCCTCCTCTTCCATGCAGACGAAGACCCGCAGACGGCGGCGCTGGCGGCCGGCGGAGGCCGCGCGTTCGTGTCGCAGTCGCTGCGGCCGTACCTGCTGGCGGCGCTGCTGGAGCGCGACGGCGAGCGGCCTGCGATCGTGGTCGCGGGCGACGACCGCGCCGCGCGCGATCTGGCCGCCGCGCTGAAGAGCTGGCTGGCGCCGCGGACCGTGCGGTTCTATCCGAGCCGGGGTGTGACGTACGAATCACACCTGGCCCCACCGCCGCACCTGGTGGGGCTGCGGGTCGCCGCGCTCGATGCGCTGCTGGAGGCGCCTGGGGACGGGGGCGGACCCGTGGTCGTCGTCAGCGCGGTCGCGCTCTCCGAGAAGGTGCCGGACCCGTCGCTGCGGCCGCATGGCTTCCTGCTGCGCAAAGGCGACCTGCTGGACCTCGACGAGACCGCGCGGGATCTCGTGGCGGCGGGCTACGAGCGCGTCGAGCAGGTCGATGACCGCGGCCAGTTCGCGATCCGCGGCGGGTTGCTGGACGTGTTCCCGGCGACGGAGGACCGCGCCGTGCGGGTCGATCTGTTCGGCGACGAGATCGAGTCGCTGCGGTGGTTCTCGACGTTCACGCAGCGCTCGCTCGAGGACGCCGAGCTGGTCGAGGTCGCGCCGGCCGCCGAGCTCGCGGAGGAGCATCGGGAGCTCGCGGAGATCGCGGCGCTCGAGGACGCGGCGGACCGGCCCGACATCGCGGAGCTGCTGCCCGTCGAGGACTTTCATCCGTTCCTCGAGCTGGCGCCCGCCGACGCCGCGGTCGTGATCGCGGGCGAGGAGGACGTCGCGCCCGCGCTCGCGGACCACTGGCAGGACGTGAGCGCGGCCTTCCGCGACCGCGACGCGAGACACCTGTACTGCAGCCCTGAGGAGCTCTCCCCGGAGCTCGAGCGCCGCGCGCGGATCCGGCTCTCGAGCATCGACCAGGACCAGCAGTACAGCTTCCGGGCGCAGTCGGCCGAGATCGCCGCCCGGGGGCTGAGAGAGGCCGAGCCCGAGCTCGAGAAGCTCAATCGCTCCGGCTACCACACCGTGGTCGCGTTCGCGCGCAGGGGGGAGGGCGAGCGCGCCGCCTACAACCTCGGCCGCCTCAAGGTCGCGTGGATCGACGGCGACGGTTCGCAACCACGGCCGGCGAGCGCCGGCCCCATAAATTTCGTTCACGCGAGGCTACAGGCGGGGTTCATCGCGCCCCAGTTCCACCTCGCGGTGATCCCCGAGCACCGGCTGTTCCGCCGCCGGCGCGCCGAGAAACCAGAGCGGACGCGCCGGCGCGGGGTGCTGCGGAGCTTCGCGGACCTGCGCACCGGCGACATCGTGGTGCACGAGGACCACGGGATCGCGCGGTTCGCCGGCTTCGACACCAAGACGGTCGCGGGGGTGACGCGCGACTACCTGTACCTCGAGTACGCCGGAAGCGACCGCGTGTTCGTCCCGGTCGACCAGCTCGCCAAGATCAGCCGCTACGTCGGCGCCGGCGGCGAGCATCCGCCGCTGTCGAAGCTCGGCGGGACGCGCTGGGACACGATCAAGGCACGAGCGCGACGGGCGGCGCAGGAGCTGGCCGGCGAGCTGCTCAACCTCTACGCCGAGCGCAAGCGCAGAGAGGGGCACGTGTTCCCGCCGGACACGGACTGGCAGCGCGAGTTCGAGGACGCGTTCCCGTTCACCGAGACGCCCGACCAGCGCGACGCGATCGAGTTCGTGAAGAGCGACATGGAGGCGCCGCGGCCGATGGACCGGTTGATCTGCGGCGACGTCGGCTACGGCAAGACCGAGGTCGCGCTGCGCGCTGCGTTCAAGGCGGTGCAGGACGGCAAGCAGGTGATGCTGCTGGTGCCGACGACGATCCTCGCGCAGCAGCACTACGGCACCTTCACCGAGCGCCTCAAGGACTACCCGGTGACGATCGAGCACGTGTCCCGGTTCCGCCCCGCGGCCGAGCAGCGCGAGGCGGTCAAGCGGTTCAGCGAGGGGAAGGTGGACATCCTGATCGGCACGCACCGGCTGCTGTCAAGGGACGTCAGGGCGCGCGACCTCGGCCTTCTGATCGTCGATGAGGAGCAGCGCTTCGGCGTCAAGCAGAAGGAGCTCCTGCGCCAGCTGAAGCTGAAGGTCGACGTGATCGCGATGAGCGCGACGCCGATCCCACGGACGCTCCAGATGTCGCTGGCCGGGGTGCGCGACATCAGCGTGATCGAGACCCCGCCGGAGGGCCGGCGACCGGTCAAGACCTATGTCGGCGAGTACGACGAGGAGCTCGTCAAGCAGGCGCTCAAACGCGAGCACGCGCGCGGCGGCCAGGCGTTCTTCCTGCACAACCGGATCGAATCGATCGACGAGACGACGGAGCGGCTGCGCGCGCTGTGCCCGGAGATGCGCTTCGAGGTCGCGCACGGGCAGATGGACGAGCGCATGCTGGAGGGCCGGATGCTGCGCTTCCTGCGGGGCGACGCGGACGTGCTCGTGTGCACGAGCATCATCGAGTCGGGCATCGACATCCCGCAGGCGAACACGCTGATCATCGAACGCGCCGAGACCTTCGGGCTCGCGCAGCTCTACCAGATCAGGGGCCGGGTGGGGCGCTCGCGCGAGCGCGCCTACGCGTACCTGCTGTATCCGAGCGCGGCGGCGCTCACGCAGGATGCCGCGCAGAGGCTGAGCGCCCTATCCGACTACACCGAGCTCGGCGCGGGCTTCAAGATCGCGATGCGCGACCTCGAGATCCGCGGCGCCGGCAACCTGCTCGGGGACGAGCAGTCCGGACATGTCGCGGCGCTCGGGTTCGAGCTCTACATGCAGATGCTCGACGAGGCAGTCGCCGCCGCGGAGGATGGTGCCGGCGGCGACGAGGAGTGGGAGCCGGTGCGCCTGGATGTCAACGTCGACGCATATGTGCCGGCGGACTACATCCCCTACGAGCAGGCCAAGGTCGAGGTCCACCGGCGGATCGCGGGAGCGCGCGAGGTGGCCGACCTGATGGAGCTGCGCGACGAGCTCGAGGACCGGTTCGGCGAGCTGCCGGAGCCGTTGCGCAACCTGATCTCGTTGCAGCAGGCGCGGATCAAGCTCGGGCAGGCGGGCGCACGCGCGGTCACCTTCCGGGGGGATCGCCTGGCGATGACGCCGATCGAGCTCGACTCCGTGCGCGCGAAGAAGTTCCGCGCCGAGATCCCGGAGGCGCTGTACGAATCGGGCAAGTCGCAGCTTTCGGTGCGCGTGCCGAAGGACCCGGCCCAGCGATTCCCCGCCGTGGTGCGGGCGGCGGACGTTCTGCTCGCCGTCACACGCGAGGCGGCCTGACCGTTAATAAACACGCCGCTCGCTACCATCGGCCGCCGATGAGGACGAAGAAGTGGCTCATGGCGCTGGGCGCCTTTTTTGCGCTCGGGGCCGGACTGTCTGCGTGCGGCAGCGGCGTTCCGGGCAACGCGGTGGTCGACATGGCCGGCAACCCGATCACGCTCCCGGCGTTCAATCACTGGATGTACCTCGAGGTCAAGGCGCTCGCCGCGCAGAGCCCCGGGACGCCGGTGATCGTGCCGAGTGATCCGCCCGGCTTCACCGGATGCATCGCGCAGGTGCGCAAGCAGGTCCCGTCGTACGCCAAGCAGTCCACCGCGCAGGTGCGCACGGCCTGCAGCAATGACTTCAACTCGCTGTCGAGCCAGGTCCTGAACTTCCTGATCACGTCCTACTGGTACCAGGCGGAGGCGGCCAAGCAGCACGTGTCCATCACCAACACGCAGGTGCAGAAGGAGTTCGTCACCGAGCGCAACCAGGCGTATCCGACCCTCGCGACGTTCAACCAGTTCCTTCAGCAGTCCGGCCAGACGCTCCAGGACATCCTGTTCAAGGTGCGCTTCAGTCTGGTGCAGCAGAAGCTGCTCGCGAAGTACACGAAGAAGGTCACCAGCGCGGACATCGCGGCCTACTACCAGAGCCATCTCTCCCAGTTCGGCACGCCGGAGAAACGCGACATCAGGGTCGTCCTGGCCAAGACCTCCTCGCAAGCGGACGCCGCGAAGAAGGCGTTGGCGGGAGGGCAGAGCTGGAAGGCCGTTGCAAAGCGCTACTCGATCGATCCGAGCACCAAGAACAGCGGCGGGCTGCTCGCCGGGGTCACCAAGGGCCAGCAGGACGCGGCGCTGGACGAGGCCGCGTTCGCGGCGCCCGCCAACCACCTGCTCGGGCCGGTCCACGGGCAGTTCGGCTACTACGTGTTCGAGGTGACGAAGATCACCCCGGCGACGCAGCAGACGCTCGCGCAGGCGACCTCGACGATCCAGAGCAGCCTGACTCAGACCGCGCAGTCGAACGCGCAGACGCAGCTCACCAGCATCACCAAGAAGCACTGGCTGGCGCAGACGAGCTGCCGGCGCTACTACATGATGAACCAGTGCAAGGGTTACAAGGCCCCGAAGACGACCTCGACGGCCGCGCCGAGCACCACCCCAGCTCCAAGCGGTACCGGCCCGGCTCCGACCGGTACCGGCCCGGCTCCGACCGGTACCGGCTAGGCAGGTGAGCGCCGGGTCGCAGGATGCGCTGGCGCGCCTGGACGAGATCACCCGGCGGCTGCGGCGCGAATGCCCCTGGGACCGCGAGCAGGACGAGCGCTCGATCGTCCCGCACACCGTCGAGGAGGCATACGAGCTGGCGGACGCGGCGCACCGCGGCGACGACGCGAAGCTGCTCGATGAGCTGGGCGACGTGCTCTTCCAGGTGTACTTCCTGTCGCTGCTGCTCGAGGAGCGTGGCGCCGGGGACCTGGCGCAGGTCGCCGCGCATTGCACCGAGAAGCTGATCCGCCGCCATCCGCACGTGTTCGGCGAGGTGGAGGTCTCCGGGTCGGCCGAGGTGCTGCGCAACTGGGACCAGATCAAGCAGGGGGAAGAGGGGCGGGAGCCAGGTGTGTTTGCGGAGGTCCCGGAGAACCTGCCCTCGCTCCTGTACGCGCGCAAGGTGCAGCGCCGGGCGGCGTCGAGCGGGTTCGACTTCCCCGGTGTGGAGGGTCCGCTCGCGGCCGTGCGCGAGGAGCTGGACGAGGTGGCGGCGGCCGCCTCGGAGGCCGAGCGGTTCGCGGAATTGGGCGATCTCCTGTTCGCGGCGGTCAACGTCGCGCGCAAGCTCCGGGTCGATCCCGAGCTCGCGCTGCGCGCCGCGGCCGACCGCTTCCGCGGGCGGGTCGGCGCGGGCGTCGACCTCGCCGCATCCGAAGGGCGAACTTGGAACGATCTCGACCCTGACTCGCAGCTCGCGTACTACGCCCGTGCCCGTCTGACCGAAGGAGACCCCTTGCGATGAGCCAGATCGAGCATGTCCATGCCAGGCAGATCCTGGACAGCCGGGGGAACCCGACGATCGAGGTGGAGCTGAGCCTCCGGTCTGGCGCGTGGGGCCGGGCGGCGGTCCCGTCCGGCGCCTCGACCGGCGAGTTCGAGGCGACCGAGCTGCGCGACGGCGGCTCGGACTGGCTCGGCAAGGGAGTGACGCGGGCGGTCGAGAACGTCAACGGCGAGATCGCGACGGCCGTCCGCGGCCAGGACGCCTCCGCGCAGGCCGCGCTCGACCGCATGCTGATCACGCTCGACGGGACCCCGAACAAGTCGCGACTCGGCGCCAACGCCGTACTGGCGGTCTCTCTCGCCGCCGCCCATGCCGCGGCGGCGGAGGAGCGACTGCCGCTGTGGCGCTACCTCGGGGGCGAGACCGCGCACGTGTTGCCGGTGCCGATGATGAACGTGCTCAACGGCGGCGCCCACGCGGACAACAGCGTCGATTTCCAGGAGTTCATGATCGTCCCGATCGGTGGGCGCAGCTTCAGCGACGCGCTGCGGATGGCGGTCGAGGTCTTCCACCATCTGAAGCAGACGCTGAACTCTCAGGGGCTGTCGACCGGAGTGGGCGACGAGGGTGGGTTCGCGCCGGACCTCGACTCGAACGCCGCGGCGCTGGAGGTGCTGATGACCGCGATCCGGGCCGCGGGCTACGTCCCGGGCGATCAGATCGCGATCGCGCTCGACCCGGCCGCGTCGGAGTTCTACCGAGACGGCGCGTACGTTCTGGAGGCCGAAGGCCGGTCGCTGAGCGCCGACGAGCTGGCCGGCATGTGGGCCGAGCTCGCCGCCCGCTACCCGATCATCTCACTGGAGGACGGGATGGCCGAGGAGGACTGGGCCGGCTGGAAGGCGCTGACCGATCGCGTGGGCAACGGACTGCAGCTGGTCGGGGACGACCTGTTCGTGACGAACGTCGACCGGCTCAAGCGCGGGATCGAGGCGGGCGTCGCCAACTCGATCCTGATCAAGGTCAACCAGATCGGCACCCTCACGGAGGCGATTGCGGCGATCCGGATGGCGCGCGAGGCCGGCTATACCGCGGTGATGTCGCACCGCTCGGGCGAGACCGAGGACGTCACGATCGCCGACCTGGCGGTCGCGACCGGAGTGGGGCAGATCAAGACCGGCGCCCCGTCGCGCTCCGAGCGGGTCGCGAAGTACAACCAGCTGCTGCGGATCGAAGAGGCGCTCGGTGGGGAGGCCTCCTATCCCGGCCGCGCCGCGTTCCGCGCGTAGCGGTCGCGTTGCTGACCGCGCAGGATTCGGTGCAGGAGGAAGGATTGGCGAAGCGTCGAACGAAGCGCCCACGGGATGCCCCACAGCCGCCCCGCATCCGTCCGGCCGCCACGCGCGCTGCGCCACATCCAGGGCGTCCGGCATCTTCCCCTGCACCGCGTTCGCTGGGATCGGGTCGGCAGGATCTCGCTGCTGGTGACGCTTGCGGTCGTGGCCGGCCTCTACGTCCAGCACACTCTCGCCTACCTCTCGACACGAGCCGAGGCCAATCAGCAGTCGGCGATCGTCCACCAGCTCGAGCGGGCCAACCGCTCGCTGGAGGCCAAGCAGCAATCGCTCTACGACCCGGCCACGATCCAGCGGGACGCGCGAGCGCTCGGGATGGTGCTCCCGGGCGAGCGGCCGTACGTCGTCATCGGAATGCAGAGCCACTGAGGGCGCCAACGCGCCGGCGGTTGCGCCCCGCGGCGAGCGGGAACTCCTGAGCGCGTGCGCTTCGAGGAGCTGATCGGCCTGTGGCAGGAGGGCGAGCGCCGGCTCGCGCAGGCCGACCCGGACGATCGGCCCGTCCTCCAGGACGTCGTCGACGAGCTCGTCATCGAGCTGCGTCGCCGGCTTGGCGGGGCCTTTACGACCCGCGAGCTGGCGGCGCTGTTCCAGCGCGAAGGCACGGATTGGTGCTTCGACGTGGCGACCCGGGTGGCCCCGGGGACGCCCGCGGCGTGGGACATGACGACGGCCGCGGGCGCCGCGTTCGCGCGCTACGCGCGCGAGGCCGCCGACTACCGCGTGGGGCGGCGCGTGCCCGGGGACGAGTAGCTATTCCGAATCGTCGCCGTCGCCGTCGCCGTCGCCGTCCCCTCGGCGCCGGCGCGGCGGATGACGATCTGGTCCTCCTCGATCGCGACCTCGACGGGCCGGTGCCCGGCCCAGTACTCGGCGTAGATCGGGTCATCCTGGACGGCGGGGTCGAGCCACAGGCCGTAGCCCTCCTCGCCGTGGTCGAAGGTGGCTTCCAGCGTCGTCGAGCTCTTGCGGCGGGGGCGGCCGCCTCGTCCGCCGCGGCGACCGCGGCGCCGGCGGCTCGGACGCGCCTCCTCGTCTTCGTCCTCTTCGTCCTCTTCGTCGTCCTCCGCGCGCGCGGCCGCGGCCGCGTCGAGCTCCGCCGCGATCAGCGCATCGTCCTCGGCGCGCAGATCGATCTCGTCGTCGTACTCGCCGAGCACGCCGACCGCGTCGCTCTCGGCGCCGGGCTCGAGCCCCTGCTCGCGCTTGAACGCCGAGATCTGCTGGACGGTGACCTCGAGTTGGTGGGCGATCCAGGCGTCGGTTCGGCCCTGGCGAACCCAGGCGCGAATCCGGTTCAGCTCTGGTCGTAGGGATCGGCGAGCCATCGAGGCCGGAGACTAGTACAGGCAACGGTTGGAGGGCCCCGGCCGGCGTCCACGGGGCCCTTTGCATAGCCGAATTCCATCCTTGTGCGGGCCTCATGCGACACGCTATGCTGGGCCGAGAGGGCGGACCTGACGCTCACCTGGGCCGGTGTGGACAGGTTTTGTCCTCTTTAGGCACCCGGCAAGCAGGGAGGCATCCCCAATGTTGGTACTGACCCGCAAGTCCAACCAGAGCATCATGATCGGCGACGACATCGAGGTGTCGGTGCTCGCGATCATGGGCGAGAAGGTGCGCATCGGTATCCAGGCTCCGCGGGACATTCCGGTGTTCCGCAAAGAGGTTTACCTCGAGATCCAGCAAGAGCGGCCCGCGGGTGACAAGGGCGCCCGAGAAGAGGTTGACGCCGCCCTCCGAGGGCTGGGCGAGAACGGCTGACCCGCGGGGCGCGGGCTTAGCCGAGCAGCCGGTACAGGGTCTCGAACATCGCGGCCGTGACGATCAGGGCGGTCGCGATCAGCGTCAAGCTCAGCAGCCAGAAGCGCATCGTGCCCTTCTTCTTCTGGCGCAGCTTGTTGCGCTGCCGGGAGCGCAGGACCGCGTGGCGTCTCAGGTTCTCGCGCCGGTTGCGGTCGAGCGCCACCTCTTCGCGAAACTCCTGCTCGAGCTGCGCGAGGCTCTGACGCATCTTCATCGCCATCGAGCGGCGAGCCTACCAGCTACATAACGCCTCAGGGTGAGATCAAGGCTTATCCCTGCTCAGTGCACACCCTGGCCCTCGTACACCTGGACGAAGCGCAGGTAGTTCTCGGCGATCTGGGCCGCGGCCTCCTCGCGCTGGAGCTCGTCGCCGAGGAACGCCTTCAGCGCGTCCCACCAGATCGAGCGGCCGATCGCGAACCCGATGAAGCCTTCGACCGGCGCCGCGACCTCGAGCCACTGGTCGACCTTCTCGGTCGAGGCCCCGCGGCCGAGCAGCACGCACTTGACGTTCCCGTTGCCCTCGCCGGCGCGCGTCTGGTCGGCGAGCATCGAGGCGTCCGAGCGCTCGTCGACGCCCTCGATCTTCCAGATGTCGACCTTGATCCCGAAGTTCTGGATCTCCTCGATCGCGCGGCGCATCAGCTCCGGGCGCAGCTCGCCGTCATAGCGGTCGGTGTCGCCGTCGACGGAGGCGAGTTGCTCGTCGGTGGCGGGCACGAGCAGCTCGAACAGGAAGCGCCGGTCGTGTGAGTGAAGCCAATCCGCCAGGCGCTTCAGGCGCTCCAGCTGGCGCTGGTTCATCTCCGTATCGGGATCGTCGGGGTTGTAGCGGACGAGCACCTTCGAGAAGTCGGGACCGAACTTCTCGATGTGTGCGGCGAAGTCTTCGCCGTACTCGAAGTCGAACTCGTTCTGGCCGGACTTCTCGACCGGCATCGCGAGCTTCAGGCCGCCCTCCTCGGCGCGCGCTGGGATGTCTGACCCGAACTGCTCATCGACGAGGACGCCGGTGGCGCCGGCCTCGGCGCCGCGCTCCACCGCCAGCAGCATTCCCTCGAAGATCAGTCGCTTGGCATCGGAGATCGTCTCGGTCTGCTCCGGCGTCGGGTCACCCTCGATGCCGAACATCTTCTTCTGGAACGACCCACGATGGTCGAACGCGAGGATGTACAGCTTGCCGTCGTATCCGAGAGGAGCCATTTGCCAACCGTCCTTTGATCGCCTTGCTGCCTGAAATCCAGTCCTCAGTCTAGGCGGGAGGGGAGGGGGCCGGGACGTAAGGCCCACCTATATCCACCTGACCCCGTACGCTGCGCCGCGTGGAGCACCACTTCAATGCGGAGCCGTTCACGATCGGGATCGAAGAGGAGCTGATGATCCTCGACGCGGAGTCGCTCGAGCTCGTCAACGCGGTCGAGCGACTGCTCGAGCCCGCGCCCTCGGGAGAGATAAAGCCAGAGCTGATGGAGTCGGTGCTCGAGGTCTCGACCGACCCCTGTCGTAACACCACCGAGGCCGGCGAGCAGCTGCGCTCGCTGCGCC
>CAWKGS010000002.1:0-903672 GCA_963849285.1 uncultured Solirubrobacterales bacterium | reverse complement strand
ACGAATGACAATTCCGCCGTGTTGTCGATGCCATCATAGCTCACAACTTTGCACAAACGGACCCACTGCACCTCATACTTGCTCACGAGGGGGGTACGTATTGTTGCACTTCTTCATTGCGGGAAAAACCGGAGTTTGCGTAGAATAGACTCAGAAAATTGAGCGAAGTCGATAGCCCAAAGGGGCTGTGTTCCTGCCTTCTGTCACCTCATTGCTTGCCAACAGGCGAGCAGCGCGCTACGCTACCAGCAACCCATTCTGTTTGGTGAGGTGAGCGCCGTGCCCCGTCGCCGTCGCAAACGCCGTGTTGAGGGCCTCGTGCAGCCGTTGTTGTTCGACTTCCCGCGAGAAGAAAAGGCTGTGGGAGCCACTAAAATCGGCCCGGCTTCATCACCACGCAGTTCCCTCCACGTCATTCCCTCACCCTCTGATGACAACTAGAGCTGCTCGGATCGCCATCCCTTGTTGCTCGACATATCGGCATGGACACGAGCAACGGCTCACTCGCGCAGAGACGAGTGACCCGACGCGCTCTCAGCAGTCGAACACTGACCAGCAGATGTCGTTCCGCAACCGCTGGTCGTCGAGTACGAGCTCGCGAATCGCCTCCGGGAGCTGGTCGCGCTGCCACCGGCACTGAGCCGCCCTGCGCTCTCGCCCTCTCCTTCCGGCGCGGCAGCACGTGCGGCCTTGATCGCATAGGCGGCCGCACCCAGCTCGTGCGCGGCGACGTGCGCGACGACTGCTGCCTGGCCAGCAGCATATGCGGCATGCCGGGCTGCCCCGCGCAGGCGTCTTCCCGCGGCCATTGCATGGCCGCCTGCCGAGCGAGCCTGGGTCATCCTGACCTCGCCACGCGCCCAGGCGCGGGCATGCTCGATTGCCCGGCGCGGTCGCGGGTCAAGAGGCCGAACCGACTCGAAGAGGTCAAGAACGTGCTCCGCGCACGATGCCGCCCAAAGAGCGAGGAGCTGATGATCCGAATCGGTGAGGGTTCCACCACGGCGGATCGTCACGAAACGAGGGTCGCGGTCTTTCGGGAGGATCATACCCAGTACCCCTTCTGCTCGCATCTGCCCAACATGTAAATAGCTGGCTCATCTATCAGCATATCATAGATTATAGCATCAGGGGCATAATCGCCGTTACCAGCGTACAGCATCGAAAATGTCTCTTCGCGGGGCGCAGTTTTGAGCCAGAGCCTCCGTTCTCGGCGGCGCGCATTCCGCTCGACTTCGATGAGCTGCGCGCAATGTGCGCTTTGCTTCTCAGTGTAAAAAGTGGCTCTGAGGAAAGCAAGGGGTGGTCTCTTTCACACGGAGCGTTTTTTTGCAATGAAGAAGTGCAACAATACGTACCCCCCTCGTGAGCAAGTATGCTCATCTATTTGGAGGGCTTCATGAAAAAGGCAATGGTATCCCACGCTCGCACAAACGCGTCAATTTTCCCGCATATCCTGGCGTTCATGATTTGCGCGGTCGCCGAAACGGCTGCTCTCGCGGTTCCATTCTCTATCAGGTCATATGGCATTCCTCTCGCATATCTTGACGTAGGAACCAAAAAGAGAGCCAAATAGATGAGCTATGAGCGCCTCGAAACAAGAAAATGATGCCACGCCACATTATGCGAGAGAGATAACCTGCTCAAAGCGCTTGGCAGCGTGGCAAGTTATCTGTTAAACGGTAAATTTTATTCGATAAATGACACCCCGTCGTGGGGGCTTGCTGTAGAGATCAGAAGTCCTCCCTGCTTACAAGGCAGGTCTGGTCAGCGTTTGCCAGCGCTAACGGTGTAAATTTCGGTCGCGGGCCTAATAGGCCCTTATGATGCGCTTTGTCCCGCTAGATTGGGAGTAGCAACAAACCATGCCCCCTTAAACCCTTCGCCATGGGTCTGCCCAGGGGCGGTATCTAGTGAGTATGTATAGAGAGGGTACCCATTATACTCGACCTGTTTGCCATTCGCATTCGTTACAACACTCAATTTCCCTGGTAGAGGTTTTGCGCTTGTAGGTAAGCCGGTACCCGCAAAGAGCAGCGGAGGCCAAATCCTTGCGCATGCCCCTGTGCAGGCAACTTTCGTCGTCGTATCAGACTTATTGTAGTATAAAGTCCTGCCCTGAGCATTTGTGAGGATGGTTGTGGATTTTCCATTCGCTGTCGCTGTGGCGGGTTTAATAATAAGAACTGAACTGCTAGGAGCCTTCGTTGGGGTTGTACTACTACTAGAGCTTGTAGAACTGGAACTACCGCAAGCCACAACAGCCAGGGCCATCAAGAGTATACTGATACCCAGCACCATACGTTTGAGATCTAGCATCTGTAATAATGTCCTTTCGTTCATAGGAAAATAAAAGTCTGTTTTCCCTCATTATTCTATACGTATAGAAGCTTAGACGATCTCTCATTGACGTTTCTCAGAATACTTTTCGTTTTTCTCTTTTATACGGCAAAAAGTTGAGAGCGCTTCAGAACTGGCTTTACAGGCCCAGTGCTACGTAAGGTGTCACGAGCCGCAAGGTAAAGCAGGCGTAAGTACCGACTTACGGCATGGAAATGGAACATGGGCACTTTTTAAGCCCCTGACAAAGCAAAATCGCCTTGTTTTTTGTCTCTTTTCCCCAAACAAGTACCGTCTCCAGGGAGAGTCGGAACTTGCCGCTCAAAGCCGAGTATATCGGAGAGCACAGTGCTACACAACAGAAACGCGAAAACATAGGCAAAATGGGTACAATTCTGTTTCCAAAAGGAAAGTCGGAACTCGTTAAATTGCTCAGAGAATGCCCGTATTGCCCGCTACCCTGCCCCTGGTGACAGCTTACGTAGCGCTACCCCCTAGTGGAGTGTGAGCGAGGATGGGTTGTTCCAATTGGGCTACAGTAAGGATCACCGCCCGGATTTGCCACAACTCAAGGTGATGCTCTCGGCGTTGGATCCGCTGGGGCTGCCGCTGGTGACGCAGGTAGTTGCCGGAAAAGCCGCCGACGATCCGTTGTACATTCCAGCGATCCAGCAAGTCAGTCAGAGTGTGCCGGAGCATGGCCTCCTCTACGTCGGGGACTGCAAGATGGCGGCCTTGGCCACACGGGCCTATGTGCATGCGCAGGGGGACTACTATTTGTGCCCCCTGGCGCAGAAGCAGCTGCCAGCACAGGAGTTGGACAGATATCTGCAGCCGGTGTGGCGGGGCGAGCACCCGCTGGTGGCCGTGCAACGGGTCAAGGCAGAGGAGCAAGACGAGATGATCGCCCAGGGATTTGAACAGAGCGTGGTGTGCAGCGGCGAAGTGGCGGGTCAGGTGGTGACCTGGAGCGAGCGGCAGGTGATCGTGCAGTCGGTGAAGCTGGCCGAGGCGGCGACCGCCACCTTGCACGCCCATCTGAGCAAAGCTCAGGCGGACTTGATGCAGCTGAATGAGCACAAGCAGGGCAAAAAAGTGTACCGCGATGCAGCCGCATTGCAGCACGCGGCCCAGGCGATTTGCAAGCACCACCAGGTGGAAGGGCTGCTGCGGCTGCGGATCGAGGAACAAGTCAGTGAGCGGGCGGTACGCGGCTATGGCAGTCGCCAGGCAGAGGCGCGGGTCCAACGCAGTTGGCATCTGCACAGTGAGCTCGATGAGGCAGCGGTGAGCGACACCACGCGCCGCTTGGGCTGGCGCGTCTACGTTACCGATCATCCGCAGCAGACGCTCTCGTTGGAGCAGACCGTGCTGGCCTACCGCGAAGAGTACCTGGTGGAGCGCGGCTTTGGTCGCTTGAAAGGCAAGCCCCTCTCGCTCTCTCCCATGTATGTGCAAAGCGACCGACGCGCCACCGGGCTTATTCACTTGCTCTCGCTGGCCTTGCGCCTGTTGACGCTGTTGGAGTGGCGATGCCGCCAGCGCCTGGCAGAGCAGCAGGAGAGCGTGGCTGGCTTGTATGCGGGCAATCCCAAGCGCACCACCAGCCGTCCGACGGCAGAAGGCTTGTTGCAAGCCTTTCGTTTGATCCACTTGTCGGTCGTGACGCTTGGACAGCAGATCCATCGGCATATTACTCCACTCTCTGAGGTGCAGCAGCGCATCTTAGCTCTCCTGGGCGTCTCACCAACCCTCTATGAGCGGCTTGCGGCTGAATCTCTCAAACCGACCTGAAAATGACCGAACCATGAGTTAATTATTATAATAATTAAAATTCAGCACTGGCTTTTATCCAGTGCTGATACTCCTCAGATTGCATGAGAAGATCATTGACGGTCTCACTTTGATTAGAAAGACTGTTGAGAAATTCAATCACTGACTTGTTGAGAGAGAGCGTGACGTTTTCCTTTGTTCTCCCCGTGCGGGGCCGTCCGCGTTTCTTTGGTGGTGTGATTTTCTCTTGTTGAAGAGAGTTGTTGCTGCTCATCACGAGAAGCAAATACATCCTGCCTCCTCATAGCCAGAGGTACTTCTGCAACAATTGGTACTGCCACTTCAATGTGAAATTCTTCCTTTACCTCAACGATACTTGTTTCCCGTCTCGACATAAATGCTGCCACTTTGGGTTCAACGATAATATGCCCGCGCTTGATTGGCATCTTGAGGTAAAGGCCTTCCAGGCCGACGCAGCGACCTCCGCTCCGGACGGGCTCATCGGCGAAAACTCCTCAAAGGCACTCTGGATTCAATACTTCAGAGAGTATAGCGGTGGACGAGCAGGTAGTGAGCGCTTTCAGCCCCGCGACGCGAGCTCCGCGGCGAGCGCCTCGATCCTCCGCACCACCCGATCCAGCGCGCCGGCGTGCGCCCCTGGGCGGCGCTCGAGGAACAGCTCGGCGAGCGTCCGGTAGTACCACAGCTGCTCCGCGGGGTCGGTCATGTTGAACCGGGCCCAGGTCGCGGCCCCGTCCCGCCCGAGGTCGTCGGCGAGCGCGCGCGCGTTGTCGAGCTTGTCCGCCAGCGCGACTCTCAGCTCCGCGTCCGTCGCGGTCCGGAGGTGCTCGATGTAGCCGATCTTGCGCTCCTTCCACGGCGGCTTGGGGCTGCTCAGCGTGTCGCTGCACCCTCGCACGATCCGCGCGACCTCCGCGCCGAACAGCTGCTCGATCTCCGCCAGCCGCTCCTCGCCGCCATGGTCCTCTGCGGCGTCGTGCAACAGCCCCGCGATCGCCTCCTCCTCGGAGCCGAGATCGCCGAGCACCAGCGCGCAGACCGCCATCAGGTGCGCGATGTACGGAACCTCCGTCGCCTTGCGCACGTCTCCCTCGTGCACCGAGCGCGCGTACGAGACCGCGCTCGTGAAGCGCTCGCCGAGCTGCGTCGCCGAGCCCAGCCCGGCGCCCTCGGCGGCGGCGCGCAGCGCCTCGGCGAGCTCGCCGGCCGTCTGATAGCCGCCTGCGACCGCCGTCTCGAAGATCCCCCGCCACGGCGCGGGCAGCTCGCCCTGCGCCCCCTCGGCGCCGGGGATCGCCTCCGCCAGGACGCGGCCGAGCTCGGCGACATCTCTCAGCGGGGTCGGAGACTCGTCGCCTACGCTGAGCTGGAAGTCGATCACCGCCGCCCGCTGACGCCCGGCGCCATCGATCAGCAGGATGTTGCTCGACTTGACGCTCCCGTGGGCAAGGCCCTGCGCATGGGCCGCCGCGAGCCCCTCCGCGGCGTCCTGCACGATTCGCACGGCGTGGGCGAGCGGAAGGCGGCCCCGCCGCGCGAGCACCCGGCGCAACGTGTCGCCGTCGAGCAGCGGCGTCGCGATGAACAGCCGCTGCCCGTCGAGCCCCGTCGCAAGCGGCTTCGCGAGGCAGGGATGATCGACTCCGGCCAGCCTTCGCTCGAGTCCCAGCAACCGCGCCCTGGTGGCCTCGTCGCGAGCCATCGCACCGGTGATCACCCGCAGGATCACGCCCCGGCCCCCGGCGAGGTCACCCGCCCTGCACACCGTCCCGTGCCTCGCCTCGCGGATCACCGCTTCGATCCGGTAGCCGCCGACGGTGTCGCCGACCTTGGGCGGCCTGTTGGCCTCACGGATCTCGGCGACCAGCGCCACCAGGTCCGCCGCCCAGCGTCGGTGCGTCAGCTCGACCGCGTTGAGCTCGCAGAGCGGCCGGAGGTCCGGCGGCAGCCGATCCGAGGCGGGCATCGCCGCACCGTCCACGAGCACCGGGATCACCCTGGCGGGTCCCTCGAGCGCGGTCCGGACCTCGAGTCGCAGGACGTCGTCGTCGCGGAGCAGCCTGCGGACCCCGTGCTCGTCGGCGATCGAGGCCCACCCACGACCGATCACGACCAGGACCACCTCGCTGCCGCCGCTGCCCCGCTCGACGTCGAAGCGGAAGCTGCTGCCGGCGGGAATGTCCTCGACGTCCATGAACACGGCGTCCTCGCCGAACTGTGCGACGAGCCCGTCGTAGAGCCGGCCGGCGTGTCCGCTGGAGTCATCTCGGCGGTAGCTGATGAAGATCCACACGCGGCTGTGCGGAGGATATGAAGACACGTTTGGGCCCGCAAGCGCCCTAGCATCGACCGTGCGATGCGACCGCCGGTCGACGACATCCACGCGCCCGAGTTCCCGATCCGGCTGCCGTGGTTCAACGCGCCGCCCCTGACGATGGGGGAGCTCTCCGGCAGGCCGGTGCTGATCGAGTTCTGGGATTTCTGCCGGGCGAACTCGCTGCGGACGCTCGGCTACATGCGCGCCTGGCACGAGCGCTACGGGTCGAGGGGGCTCGAGGTGATCGGCGTCCACACCTCGGGGTTCGAGTGCTCGGAGGATCCTGCGGCCGTGCGCGAGGCGGTGGGGCGGCTCGGGATCGAGTACCCGGTCGTGGTCGACTCCGAGCGCGAGATCTGGCGGCTGTACGGCAATCTCGGTTGGCCGGCGCGCTACCTGTTCGACCAGGAGAGCGCGCTCGTGCACTACCACTACGGCGAGGGTGGCTACGACGGGACCGAGCTGGCGATCCAGGAGCTGCTCGGCGTCTCGGAGCCGCTGCTCGAGCCGCTCAAGCTCGAGGACGTCCCCGGCGTTCGGCTGAGGCCGCAGACCGAGGACGTGCCAGGCCCGTACTCAGGACCGTACGAGGCCGGCGCCGTGTGGGCGGTGCTCGACGGCCACGGAAGGGCGCACGCCAACGGCCGCACGATCGCGGTCGACCACCCGGGCTGCTACGAGCTCGTCTCGCACCCGCGCAGCACGGTCGCCGAGCTGCAGCTCGAGCTCGAGGACGGCGTGCGCTGCCACGCGGTCTGCTTCACGCCGGGCCTGGATCCAGCAGGCAGCTGAGCGCCGGCGGGCCGTCCGCGTCGAGCGTGACCGCGAAGCCCGGGCGGTACGGGCTGCTGGCGGGGTCGGGACCCAGGAACGAGGGCTCGTTCACCCAGCAGCCGGCGTTCACGAGCTCAGTGCCGCCGGGCGCGCTCCACTCCGAGCGATCGTCCCCGGGCAGCGGGCCCGAGCGATGGGTGTGGCCGAAGATCACATACCGCGCTCCGATCTCGAGCCGACGGCAGACCTCCGCGCAGGCCTGCAGTCCCGCGCGGCGCAGCTCCGGACCGGAGAGGTCGGCTCGCAGCGGGCCGAGACCGGATCGGTTGAGGACCGCGATCAGCAGCGGGAACCCCGCCGCCAGGACGCGACGGCGAGCCGTTCGGCGCGCCCCCGAGCCGGCCAGCACCCGCCATGCCTGGGCGGAGGCGCCGTGCGAGCTGCGCCCCAGCTCGGGCCCGCCCTGCTGCGCGACTGCGTGGATCCACGCGTACAGCGGGGCCAGTGTCGCCTCGTAGTCCTCGGGGCTGGACGGGCCCGACTCCGCCTCGGAGACGATGCGCGCCATCACGCCAGCACCGAGCCGCTCGAGCATCGGCACCGTGGTCTGCCGGTCGCAGTAGTGCCCGTGCGTGGCGTACACGTCGTCGCGCAGCCACACGCCCGGATAGCACGCGCGCACCCGCCGCGGTCCGAACCAGCCGGCCAGCGCCGCGAGCGGCTCGCCGGCCACCCAGTCGATCGCGGTCTCGAGTGACAGCGGCGCCGGACCCCCCCAGCGAGAGCGGCGCTCGGACCAGCCGTGGAGCAAATGGTGGTCGTGGTTGCCGGGCACGATCACGACCTCCGCGGTGGGCGGCAGCGCGCCGCCGAGCTCACGCAGCGGCGCCTCCGCGGCCGCCATGCTGTCGTGCACCGGGCCATGGCGCAGCTCGATCACGTCGCCGAGCAGCACGAGCCGCTCGCACTCCGCGAGCTGCGATCGGAGCTTCGCGCGGGGGGGACGTTCGCGCAGCACATCGCGGCGCGTGCGTGCGCCGAGATGCAGATCGGAGATGACGAGTGTGCTCAGGCCCTCGCCGCCAGCGCCTGGCGGATCGCCTTTGGAAGCATGAACCGGACGTCCTCCTGCACGACCTCGAGCTCCCGGACGTCGTCGGTTCCCCGCCAGCGGAAATGCTCGACCAGCCGTTGCACGAGCTCTTCGGGCGCGCTCGCGCCGGAGGTGATCCCGACCACGCGCTTGCCGTCGAGCCACTCGTCGCGCACCTGCTCCTCGTTGTCGATCAGGTAGGAGTCGGCGCCGTGCTCGCGGGCGACCTCGACCAGCCGGTTGGAGTTCGAGGAGTTGCGCGACCCGATCACGAGCACCACATCGCACTCGCGCGCGAGCTGCTTGACGGCGGCCTGGCGGTTGGTGGTGGCGTAGCAGATGTCATCGGTGCGGGGACCGACGATCGCCGGGAACCGCTCGCGCAAGCGGTTGATGATCGCGCGTGTCTCGTCGACGGAAAGGGTGGTCTGCGAGATATAGGCGACCTTCTCGGGGTCGGCCACCTCGAGCGCGTCCACCTGGTCCTCCGACTCGATCAGCACGATGTGCTCAGGGGCCTCCCCCATCGTCCCCTCCACCTCTTCGTGGCCGGCGTGGCCGATCAGCACGATCGTGTAGCCCTCGGCCGCGAACTTCTTCGCCTCGACGTGCACCTTGGTGACGAGCGGGCAGGTCGCGTCGATCGTCCGCAGCCCGCGCCCGGCGGCGTTCGCGTGCACGCTGGGCGCTACCCCGTGCGCGGAGAACACCACCGTCGCGCCGGAGGGCACCTCGCTCTCGGACTCCACGAACACCGCGCCCCGGCTGCGCAGCTGCTCGACCACGTGCTTGTTGTGGACGATCTCCTTGCGCACGTAGACCGGCGCGCCGTAGAGCTCGAGCGCGCGCTCGACCGTCTGCACGGCACGGTCGACGCCGGCGCAGTAGCCGCGCGGCGCGGCGAGCAGCAGCTTTTCAGGGGCCGCAGGCATCCCTGGGAGAGTGTAGGGGCGCCGTGAGTCAGTCGTTGGCGGTGGCCGCGCTGAGGAGCTCGGCGAACTGGCGCCGGGCCGCCTCGCGCCGGGTGGGCACGTGCTGGGTGGGCACACCGTCGGCGGGCGCCTCGTAGCCGCGCAGGATCTGGCGCGCGACCGAGGAGCGATGAACCTCGTCGGGGCCGTCGTAGATCCGCGCCGCGCGCGCGTAGCGGTACATCGCCTCGAGCGGCAGATCGGTCGAGTACCCCAGCGCGCCATGCGCCTGAATCGCGCGATCGATCACGTCGTGCAGCACCTCGGCCCCGTAGAACTTGATCATCGCGATCTCGGTCCGCGCGGCGGCGACGCCCTCGGTGTCCATCTTCCAGGCGGCGTGCAGCGTCATCAGGCGCGCGGCGTGCATCTGCGCGGCGGAGTCCGCGATCCAGTTCTGCACGGTCTGGTGCCCCGACAGCGCCGAGCCGTGCGCGTAGCGATAGAGCGAGCGCTCGCACAGCATGTCGAACGCGCGCCGGGCGACCCCGAGCCAGCGCATGCAGTGGTGGATCCGGCCGGGGTAGAGCCGCTGCTGGGCGATCAGGAAGCCGGCGCCCTCGGCGCCGAGCAGCGCGTCGGCGGGGACGCGGACGTCCTCGTAGAAGATCTCCGCGTGGTTGCCGTAGCGGCCGAAGGTGTCATGCGGATGCTCCATCGTCGCGACGTCGCGCGCGACGTTCACCCCGGGCGTGTCCGCGTCGACGATGAACATCGACGCGCGCTGGTGCGGCCGCGCGTCGGGGTCGGTGACCGCCATGACGATCAGGAAGTCCGCGATCGAGCCGTTGGAGGAGAACCACTTGTGGCCGTTGATCACCCAGTGCTCGCCCTGGCGCTCGGCGCGGGTCGCCAGTAGCGTCGGGTCGGAGCCGGCGGTGCCCGGCTCGGTCATGCTGAACGCCGACTTGAGATCGCCGGCCAGGAGCGGATGCAGGTAGCGCTCCTTCTGCTCCGGGGTCCCGGCGAGCGCCAGGATCTCAGAGTTCCCGGAGTCCGGCGCGGCGTTGCCGAAGGCCAGCGGCGCGATCGGGCTCGTCCCGAGGATCTCGTGCATCAGCCCGAGCTTCACCTGGCCGTACCCCTGGCCGCCGAGCTCCGGGTCGAGGTGTGCCGCCCACAGCTGCTGCGCCTTGACCTCTTCCTGGAGCGGCTTGATCGCGCGCGTCAACCCCTCCCAGCCGAGCTCCTGCCACAGCGTCTCCAGCGGCCAGATGCGTTCGCGGACGAAGCCGCGCATCCACTCGAGCTTCGCCTCGAACTCCGGCTCGGTTGTGAAATCCCAGGTCACGCGGGGAAGCGTACTCTTAGCCATCGTTGCCATCTCACTTGCGGGGGAACGGCGCATGCCGCAGCAGCATCTAGACCGACTCACCTCGATTGACGCCTCGTTCCTGCATCAGGAGGGACGCGCGTCGCACATGCACATCGGCGGCGTGCTCGTCTTCGCAGGCCCGCCACCGGAGTTCGGCGATTACCTGGACCACATCCGCTCGCGGCTGCATCTCGTCCCCCGCTACCGGCAGAAGCTGGCCACGCCGCCGCTCGAGACCGGGCGCCCTCTGTGGGTCGACGACCCGTGCTTCAACCTCGAGTATCACGTTCGCCACGCGGCGCTCCCGTCGCCCGGCACGGAGGAACAGCTGCTGCTGCTCGCGGCGCGGATCGCCTCCCAGCAGCTCGACCGCTCCAAGCCCCTGTGGGAGAGCTGGCTGGTCGAGGGTCTCGAGGACGACCGCTTCGCGCTGATCTTCAAGACCCATCACTCGCTGGTCGACGGCGTGTCGGGAGTCGATCTCGCCACCGTCCTGTTCGACCTGAGCACCGAGCCCGCGCCGACGCCAACCGACCTCGAGCCGTGGCAGCCCAAGTCCGAGCCGACCGCGGCCGAGCTGATCGTCGCGGGCGTGAGGGGAATGGTCACTACGACGGCCGAGCTGGTCGCGAGGGCGATCAACGCTGCGGCGAAGCCGACGACCTCGCTGAACGTCATCCGGGATGCGGTCGAGGGGCTCGGCGAGATCATCTGGGCGGGCCTGAACCCCGCCCCCGCCACGCCGCTCAACGTCGAGATCGGGCCGCACCGCCGGTTCGCGATCGTCCGCCAGGAGCTCGCGGACTACAAGGAGGTCAAGGACGCCTTGGGCGGGACCGTCAACGACGTCGTGCTGAGCGTCGTTTCGGGAGCGCTCGCGGGCTGGCTACGCGAGCGCGGGGTCCGCACCGAGGGACTCGAGATGCGCGCGCTGGTGCCGGTCTCGGTGCGCACCTCGGACGACCGCGGCACGCTCGGCAACAGGCTCACGGTGATGCGTGGCCCGCTGCCCGTCTACATCCGCGATCCGGTCGCCCGGCTGCGCTTCGTGCGTCAGGCGATGGACGGGCTGAAGGAGTCCAAGCAGGCGGTCGGCGCGGCGACGCTCGCGGCCGTCAACAACCTCGCCCCGCCCACGGTCCTGGCACAGGCATCGCGGCTGAACTTCTCCACGCGGCTGTTCAACCTGATCGTCACGAACATCCCGGGTCCGCAGCTGCCGCTCTATGTGCTCGGGCGTCAGCTCGAGGACCTGTTCCCGCTCGCGTTCCTGCCCGAGAACCATGCGCTGGCGATCGCGATCATGTCCTACAACGGCGGGATCGACTACGGGCTGCTGGGCGATTACGACGCGCTGCCCGACATCGACCGGATCGCCGACGGGATCGATGCCGCGCTCGCAGAGCTGCTCGCGGCCGCACGGGGGCAGCGCAACGGCGGTCGCGCGGCGAAGGCGAGCGCGGTCACCAACGGCGGGCCGACCCCGGTGCTTCCCCACGCGACCGCGCGGCCGAGCCGCGGCCCCGCCGCGGACATGCGCGCCAAGCGCGCGCGGGGATCGCAAACTGCGCGCAAGCCGCGGAGGCGCTAGCGGCGAGCCCGAGATCCGCGCGATCGATCTCGATCGCGAGCTCCACGGCGGGCAGCGCCGCGGCGGGGCTTAGTGCTCCGTTTCGCTGGTTCAACGGGACGCTAGAAGCCGAGCGCGAACTTCGCGTCTTCGCTCATCCGCTCCGGCGTCCAGGGCGGGGAGAAGGTCATCGTCGGCTGGACCTCCTCAACGCCCTCGAGCTCTCCGACGAACTCCTCGATCTGCTCGGAGACCTGCGGCCCGATCGGACATCCCGGGCTTGTGAGCGTGTAGGTGACCCTGACGATCCCGTCCTCGACCTCGACGCCGTAGATCAGACCGAGCTCGACGAAGTCGAGGCCGAGCTCGGGATCGATCACGTCGCGCAGCGCGTCCGTCACATCTTCAATCGAAACCATCTCTTGGCAGTTTACGAGAGCAGGCATCCAGGCTTGCGAATAGCAGCGCATTTTGGATAGGTTTCAGCAATCGTCGCATTTGATGAACAGCCTGCGGTCCTGCGCTGCCGGGGAGACGAGGACCGTACGACGCAAGGAAGTCGCCGGCAGGCCTTGGCACGAGCGATTCGCGCGCAGACGGATGTCATCGTCGACCTCTCGGAGCTGGTGTTCGCGGATCCCTCGTTGATGCTCGATCTGGCGATGCTCGCGCGTCGCCTCCGCGTGCGCGGACGGATGATCCGGCTGCGCGGCGCCCAGCCGCAGATCATGACGCTGATCGAGATGGTCGGCCTGCATCGCCTGCCCGGCGTGCGCGTCGAGGGCGTCACGCGGGCGCTCGCGTAGCGCTCCCGGCGCCGCGCGGCCGACGAAGTAGCCTTGGTCGCAGATGCTCGTGCTGATCCTGTTGATCGCGTGGCCGATCGCGGAGGTGTTCGTCGCGATCAAGGTCGCCGACGCGATCGGCGTGCTCGCGACCGTGCTGCTGCTGATCGCGAGCTGGCCCGCCGGCGCGTGGGCGCTGCGCTCTCAAGGCCGCGCGGCCTGGCGGCGCATGTCCGACGCGGTCGGTGCGGGCCGAACCCCGGGGCGCGAGGTCCTGAACGGCGCGCTCGTGCTGCTCGGGGGGATTCTGCTGATGATCCCCGGCTTCATCACCGACGCGCTCGGAATAGTGATGCTGCTGCCGCCGACGCGAGCAGCACTGCGCGGCGCGCTGCTGCGCAACATCCGCAACCGGGCGCTGGTCTCGGCTGTGCGCTTCACCAGGCGTACCCGTGGGGCGGCGCGCGACTCCGCCTACGACGTGGACTCCACGGCCCGCGACCTCGACCAGCCCGAGCTTCGCCCGTGAGGTCGCTCGCCTTCGGCGACTACGACGCCGGGATCTGGGGCGCCGCCTGGGGACCGTTCGCGCTCGTGGCGACGTTCGCGGGCGAGTTCGCGTCGCCCACGCTCACGACCGAGGGAGATTCCTGGAAGCTGGTCGCCGACGGCGTCGAGCTCGTCGCCTCGCCGCTGGCCGACGGCCTCGAGCAACCGTGCCGGGTCTCGGGGCGTGCGACCGTCGGAGGCTCGGAGCTGAGCCTGGAGTGCTTCGGCAGGCGGGCGGAGCGTGACGGCGTCGAGCTCACCGGGCACGAGTCGGTCCGCGAGGTGTCCGCGTGGTTCGAGCCAGACGTGGCGCTCGAGCTGGTGGCGGTCCGCCCGCCGAAGGCGCGCGGGCACGACGCCGACATGGTCTCGGCGGTGCTCCTGGAGGAGGGTCATGCGCTGCAGGTCGCGGACCCGCGCCTCTCGACGACCTACGGGGCGGACGGCCTGCCGGCGAGCGTCAACCTCGAGCTCTGGATCGAAGGCGAGGGCGAGGACGAGCAGTTCCCGCGACGTGTGGCCGGAGAAATCGCGGGAGCTCGGGTGCGGCGCGAGCTGGACGGCGTCGTGGTCGATGCGGCACCGTTTCGCATGCACGCGCGCGGGCGCGACGGCCTCGGCGCATACCTGCTGATGCGCGCGCGGTGAGCGCGATCAAGGCGATCATCAGCGACTTCGGCGGCGTGCTGACATCCCCGCTGCTGGACTCGTTCACCGCGTTCCAGGACACCTCGGGCATCTCGCTCGAGACGCTCGGAAGCGCGATGGCCGCGGTGGCGCAGCGCGACGGCACCAACCCCCTGTTCGAGCTCGAGACCGGCAGGATGACCGAGGCCCGGTTCCTCGAGTCGCTCGCCGACGAGCTTGGCCGGCAGCTCGGGCGCCCGGTCGAGCTGCATGGCTTCGGCGAGCGGTACTTCGAGCACCTGCACCCGAACGAGCCGATGATCGACTACATGCGCTCGCTTCGCGGCCGCGGGTACCAGCTCGCGATCTGCACCAACAACGTGCGCGAGTGGGAGGCCCGCTGGCGCTCGAAGCTGCCGGTGGACGAGATCTTCGACGTCGTCGTCGACTCCGCGTTCGTCGGGACGCGCAAGCCCGAGCGGCGGATCTACGAGATCACGCTCGAGCGACTCGCGATCTCGCCCGCGGAGACGCTGTTCCTCGATGACATCGAGATCAACTGCGACGCCGCCCGCGAGCTCGGCATGAGCGCCGTCTGGTTCCGCTGCAACGAGCAGGCGATCGCGGAGATGGACGCTGCGCTCGCATCGGCGGAGCGTCCGCCAGGACGCTACACGGCCGGCTAGTTCTCGACGCCGAGCCGGTCCCAGCAGTACAGCTCGAGGCACTCCTGCGCCAGCTCGACACAGCGCGCCTCGGATAGCCACGGGAGGACCGTGTCGAACGCCTGCTCCTCCCCCACCCCCGCCTCGAATGCCTCCTCGCCCCTGAATCCGGCCGCGATCTTCAGCGCCTCACGGCGGTTCTCGCCGAGCGAGGAGAACACGTTGACCAGGAACTCCTTGTTCGGAAGTGGATGTCCCACCTCGAGCGACGCGTGCCAGGCGGCGAGCAGCGACAGATCGTGCTCGTCGAGGTCCGCCACGGCCTTGGCGTAATGAGACTCCAGCTCCGACTCGGGGATCTCGTCGACCCAGGCACGGATCACCTCCCCGAGGATCTGGCGGCGCGCCTCCCTCCCGACTGAGTCCGCGATGACGCGGATGGCGTTCTGCGGCTCGATGAAGCAGAGTGACATTGCGGCTCCGGCTTGTGGACGAAGACACCGCAGAAGGTAGGAGGTGCCTCGGACGGAGCGCGCAGGCGCGCGCGAAGAGCGCGAGGCCGGCCCGGCTCAGGTGGGCACGGTCACCGTGAGCGTGCGCGAGAACGACTGGGCGCTCTGCGCGTCGGCCGGCAGCTCGGCGCGGAGCCGTACCTTCCCCGCGTTCGCGAACGTGTGCTTCAGCGAGTAGTTCGAGGCGTGGTTGCACCTGGCGCTGCCGAGCACCTTCCACTTGCCGCCTTGACGCTGCTCGATCACGACCTTCATGCCGGCGGCGGACGGCGTTACATGCCCGGTGAGCGTGACCGCATGGCCGCGCTTGGCGCCGTGAGCCGGCTTGGAGAGCCCGACCAGCGCTCGGACCGACTGCGAGACCGTGGCGCTCCGCTCGCTCTGCTCGACTACGTACCACTGGCGGTTCGTCTGCACGCCCGTGCGCGTGAACTTGTAATGGCCGGTTGAATCGATCGTGCCGCTCGCGACCTTCGCGAACGCCGATTGGCCCGCAAGGCGCTCGTACAGGGCAATCGACTTTCCGGCAGCGCCGACCGCGCCGCCCGAGATGACGACCTTCTGCCCCGCGGTCGACGGATCGGGCGAGGCGCCGATTGTCAGAGGGTTCGCGCACAGCGCGTTCGACGGGCAGCAAAACTGCTGCGAACCCGCGCAGCAAGGTACGGTGGCCGCAGGGGCCCCGCCGACCGGGACCGGGCAGCAGGGGATGATCGCGCCCCGCGCCTTCAGCGTCATCGCTCCGGGGCAAATCCCGGCCGAGGCCGCGAGCGCCGGTCTCGCGCGGGCGCCGCTCGCAGGTGCGGCGAGACCGATCACGGTCGCTCCCAGCAGGAGCGCGATCGACGAACGGACGATGATCGGGCGTGACACGGCAACCTCCCTCGCGCTGCGACTCCGGAAACTCTAACGCCGATTCGCGGCGGAAGTTTCGCTCGCCGCGCAGTACCTCAGAGCCCGAGTGCGGAGCGGCTGGACCCGAGCGCGTCCTGATCGAGTGGCGTCTCCGGATCCGCGCCGAGCGTCGCTCTCTCGCCCCTGCCCCAGTTGTAGAGCGCGAGATCGAGCGCCTCGAGTGGGACGCCGCACGCCCGCGCGAGCTCGGCGGCCCGCCGCTCGAGCAGCATCGTGTCGCCGATCCCGAACACGCGCTTCGCGGCCAATGTGGCCTCGTTCTCGCCGCCGAGGGCGAGCGTGGCCGCTCGCAGCTCGTAGGCTCCGAGCCGGCCGAGCGTGACGAGCAGGTCGAAGCGCGCGTCGCGGTGCAGGCCCGGCAGCGCAAGCCGCTCGAACACACGCGCGAAGCGCCGCTCGGGCGTCCAGGCGGGCTCCCCGCGGAACGCGGCCGCCTGCGAGCCGGCGCGGCTCGCCCACGCGCGGTAGGCGTCGACCGTGGCGGCGCCGCGAGCGGGGTCGTGCGCGGTCCGCGGGCCGAGCGGGACGTCCTCGAGCGCGGGCGGATCAGCCGCCTCCCAGCTCGTGATCGCCGGCCTGATCCCCGCGAACGGATCATCGTCGTCGAGCGGGCAGAGGTACGCGACCAGAAACGCGAGCCAGGTCCGCTGCTCGAGATCGCGCTCGTCGGAGACCGACGCCAATGAGGGACCCGCGCCCGCGACCTCGGCGTAGAGCCCCGGCGGATCGCTCTCGAGCAGGTTCAGCCGCGCGGTCGCAAACGCCAGCTCCTCGGCCAGCCGCTCGGCGCTCCCGCTCGACCTCAGACCGGGGACGAGCCAGGCGCGGTAGCCGTCGTCGGCCTCGCGCTCCAGCCGGCGCACCCGCAGCCCCGATCCCGCCGAAGCACTCCGGCGCGGGGACTGCGGCCGCGGCATGGAGCGGGCGCCCGGCGCGCCCGGCGGGCTGGGCTGGTTGGCGCGGGGCGCGCTGGAGGACACGACCGGGCGCATCTCGATCGCCTGCTCGCGCGAGCAGATCGGGCAGTTCTGGATCAGCCGGTTGTGGCGGCAGAAGCTCGGCATCGGGCTCGACAGTAGCTCACCCTGCGCGCCCCGCCCGGTTCCCGGCGGACGTGTCGGCGCCTGCGTGTCGCTCGCGATAGGTGCGGGCCTTCGCGCGGTTGCCGCAGACGGCCATGTTGCACCAGGCCCCCGAGCGGTTCTTGGTGTGGTCGTAGAAGGCCCAGGCGCAGGTGTGCTCGCGGCAGGCCTTCAGCCGCTCCCACGTGCCGCGCTCGCTGGCGCGGTGCGCGATCGCCACCAGGCGCCCGAGCGCGGCGTCGACGCCCTCGGCGTCGGGCTCGAGGTTGGCGGTCCCGTCGGGCGCGAAGCGCAGCCGCAGCTTCGCGCGGCCGGCCGCGCGCTCGAGCACGGCGCGGGCCTCGGCGGATGGCCCCGGGTCGCCGTTGTGCGCGAGCAGGATCGCCCTCAGCGCCTCGCGCAGCTCGATCGCACGCGCGTGATCGGCGCTGCCCGTCCGGACCCCGGCGTCGGCGAGGCCCCGCTCGGCGAGCCACCGGGCCAGCGCCGCGGGGTCGGACAGCCGCTCCTCTCCGGGGTCGAGGTCGACCGTGTTCACGAACTCCCTGACGAGCTCGAGCTCCCCGGGCGCAATCTGCTGCTTCTTCATAACTGGCAATCGTACTTGACTGGTTATGTAACTGTCTATATTATTTAACTGGTTACGCCAGAAACGGAGGGATTCGATGTTCACCGGACCGCTCAACCACATCGCCGCTCGCTCCCGTCAACGCGACTTCGAAGCCGCAGCTCGCGCGGCCAGACGCGTGGACGCGGGTGAGACGCCCGTCACGCGAGTGACCCTGCGCTACGCCGCCGCAGCCGACGCCGGCGCGCTACGTCGCCTCGCGGAGCTCGACTCCGCGACCGCCCCCGAGCTGCCGGTGCTGCTGGCGGAGGTCGACGGCCGGCTGCGTGCGGCCCTCCCGCTGGACGGCGGCGCGCCGATCGCCGATCCGTTCCACCGCGGGCTGGAGTTGATCGAGCTGCTGCGGACGCGCGCGACGCAGCTCGCGCGGGCAGGCGGCTAAGTCGACGCGACGCAGGCGGCCAATCCGGGCCCGCGGCTGAGCCGGCGCGACGCTAGGACCGCGCGCGCAGGCGCTCGATCCCTCCGAGGAACAGGTCCGTCGCGAACCTGGCAGCGCCCTCGATGTCGGCGGGGTTGCGCTCGGCCATGCGGACGCCGAGCTCGAGCGCCGCGCCCGCCATCGCGCCGGCCATGTAGTCGGCGTCCAGCGGCGGCAGGTCCCCCCGCGTGATCGCCGCGCGCAGATCGTCGAGCAGCTCCTCGACGCCGGCACCGAGAATCGGATCGCCGAACAGGGCTCGGATCGTGCCGGCGTTGCGCTGCATCAGCTCGAACATCAGCCGGTCCTCGACCAGGAACTCGAACCACGCTCGGTATGCGTCGCCCACGAATTCCTCAACCGAGCGGGCGCCCACGCGCGCCGCGCGCAGCCGGTGCCGGATCTCCCGCGCGCTCTCGTCCAGCACGGCGCGGAACACCGACTCCTTGTCCGGGAAGTAGTTGTAGAAGGTGCCGGACGCGAGCTCGGTCCGCCGGATCACGTCGCGGACGCCCGCGGCGTCGTACCCGAGCTCGGCGAACACCTCGCGCGCAGCGTCCACGATCGCGGCGCGGTTCTGCGCCTTGGTCCGCTCGCGCCGCCCGCGCGCTCGCTCTTGCGTCGCGGGGCTCAACCCGCGCCGACGGGTTCGGCGACCCGCGCGCGCGGCGGCACCGGCAGCGTGAACCCGGCGGCCCGCGCCCTCGCCGCCCCGGCCTTCTGCTCCCTGCGCAGGTCGTAGAGGTAGTTGTCGAAGTCGACCTGCATGGTGTGGCGCTTCGACGGGACGTAGCGCTTGAACATCCGCTCGCGCTCGCGCCGCATGTCGCTCTCGATCTCGGCCGCCGGCGGCAGGTGATATTCGCCGCGCAGGTAGGAGGCGATCCAGCGTCCCTGCGCCTCGGCCAGCGGCATCGTCGCGCCGAGCGGCTGCAGCAGCGCGATGAAGAACAGGTTCGCGATCCCCGGTTTGACCACGCGCTTGAACAGCGGCAGGTCGTTGTCGGGAGCCGAGATGAAGTCCCGGTCGAAGAACGGGAAGGTGACCTTGTAGCCGGTGGACCAGATGATCACGTCCACCTGCTCGCTGGTCCCATCCTCGAAGTGCACGCGATCGCCCGCGAACGACGCGACGTTGGGCTTCCAGGACATCTCCCCGTGGGCGATCCGGTTCAGGAAGTCGGCGGAGATCGTCGGGTGCGCCTCGCCCAGCTTGTGGTCGGGCTCGGGCAGCCCGTAGTCCTGGACCCGGCCGACGCCGATCCGGTACATCGCGCTCAGGATCGCGCGGCGGAAGGCGAACGGCAGCATCGGCGTGAGCGCGTTGACGCCGATCTGGTCGAGCGGGCGGCCGAACAGGTACTTGGGCAGGATGTAGGCGCCGCGGCGCGAGGAGAGGAACGTCCTGCGCGCGACGAAGCTCGACTCGACGGCGATGTCCATCGCGCTGTTGCCGATTCCGACGACGAGCACGTTCTTGTCGCGCAGGCCGGCGTTGTCGAGGTAGTGATGCGAGTGCAGCTGCTCGCCGTCGAACTTCCCCGGGTAGGGCGGCTCGGGCCAGCGCGGATCCCAGTGGTGCCCGTTCGCGACCAGCAGCGCGTCGTAGCGGCGCGTCTCGCCACCCTCGATCGTGATCGTCCAGACGCGATCCTTGCCCAGCTCGGCGTGCTCGACGCCGGTCTGGAACCTGATGCGTTCCCGGAAGCCGAAGCGGTCCACGTAGTCGTCGAAGTACCTTGCGATCTGCGTGTGGTGCGGGAAGTCCGGATAGGACTTCGGCATCGGGTAGTCCGAGTACTCCATCCGCTCGCGCGAGGTGTTGATGTGCAGCGAGCGGTACGCCGAGGACATCCCGTTGACGTTGCGGAACACCCAGTTGCCGCCGACCCGATCGGACTTCTCGTAGCAGTCGATCGGGATGCCCCGCTCGTGCAGCGACTTCGCGGCGGCGATGCCCGAGGAGCCGGCGCCGATGATGCAGGCGGATGGGAGCTGGGTCACGGGACGACCGTAACCAAAGATGACGGAGGCGTCAAGTTTGTACGCGAACCGGGCTCTCCGCCGGCCCGCGCAGCTCCGCGCGGTGGTCTTCCCGTCCGCGCTGAATCACCTCGCGGAAGCTCCTGAACCGGAAGATCAGCACGAGCGCGCCGAATCCCAGCGCGGTGGTCAGGACCGCGGTCGCGATCTGCTGGCCGACCGAGAACGACGCGACGTCGGCGGAGTGGGCGAAGATCGTCACGAGCAGGGCCTGCTGCACGCCGAGGCCACCGGGCGTGAACGGGAACACCGAGGCCACGACCTGGACGCCCAGCACGAGCAGCGCGTTGCGAACCGAACCGCCGATGTGGAAGGCGTCGAGCAGTGCCCAGTAGGCGCCGAAGCGCGCGATCCAGCTCGCGAGCTGCCAGCTCACCATCTCCCGCCGGTAGCGGCCGCCATCGCGCATGATCGTCAGGCCTTGGCGGACGCGCTCCCAGAACGCCTTCACGCGCGCCGAGAGCAGGGCGAAGCCGATCAGGAAGCCGATCGCCAGGGCGGTCAGGAAGAACAGCGTGAAGCGCATATGCGAGGCGAAGAAGCTGATGTCGAACGCCGGCAGCTTCGAGAAGTCCGGGGGCTTCGGGAACACGCCCTGGGTGAATGCGAAGCACATCACCAGCACGCCGATCGCCCAGTCGAACACGACGCCCGTCGAGAGGCCCGCCGCGACCGCCGGGTAGCTGCTCTCCGGGATCGAACCCCTGGCGAGGAACAGCTGCGCGATGTTCCCGCCTCCGAGCGGGAACACGTTGTTGACGGCGTAGCCGACCATGTACGCGCCCCACACCTCCCGCCACCTGAGCCGTGAGTCCGGGTATGCGGCACGGAGCGCGTTGAACAGTGCGCGCGAGCGGAGCAGCAGGTAGAGCGCATACAGGGCGAGCCCGATCAGCAGCGCTCCCCAGCTGAGCCCAGCGAGCTGCGCGAAGAACTTCCCGGCGGAGTCGATCACATGGCTGATCGTCGAGCCGATCGAGGCGTGGCCGTGGTGCACGGCGGCTGCGGTGGCGAGCGTCGCGATCTCCACACGTTTGCACACCGGGTGGCCGGGTCCGGCGACCGAGGCGCAAGCCGGCGCTTAAAAGCCCGGGGGGCCCAGATCCATCTGGGCCCCCCGGAGAGTCAGGGAAGTGGGGGCGCAGTTCCCTGACCGACAGGGGCGAGTTTCCCCGTCCCACACCTCAAGTAAACCGAAACGGCTCTCCCGTCGCGCCACCAGACGGGCTTGGGGACTCCGGGGCCTACCCTAGCACCCACGCGGGTGCGGGGGGCGCAATTCCCGCACGGCGCGTTCGCTGGCTTACGTGGGCGCGAGGCGAACTTGCCGACGGCCCGCCGTGCGGAGGATCGCTATTCCTCGCGGTTGCCGGGCCCGCTGAAGAACTCCTCGCCCGGGCGCACCGTCCCGGCGGCCTCCGCCTCGTGACGCAGCGTTCGGTCGGCCTCGCCACTCCAGGCGCCGACCGCGAGCATCTCCCGATCGGCGTCCATCGGGCTGCCGCCGAGGTCCTTGTTGACGATCCGGGCGCACTTGCGTCCCTCCGCGATCGCCGTCACGATCAGCGACTGCCCGAGCCGAGCGTCGCCGCAGGCATACACCTTCCTGACGGACGTCCGGTAGGTCTGGTTCGTGCGGATGTTCCCGCGGTGGTCGAGCCCCAGCTCGAGCTGTTCGACGAGGCCCTCGTGCTCGGGGTGCTCGAAGCCGATCGCGATCAGCACGAGATCCGCCTCCAGCACGTACTCGCTTCCGGGCACCGGCGTCAGGTCCCGAGACGATGTTCCGGTCACCTGGCGCGCGTACACGTGGCTGACGTGCCCGTCCTTGCCACCGAAACCGGTCACCTCGCTCCCCCAGCGGCGCTTGCCGCCCTCCTCGAGCGCGTAGGTGCTGAGGGTCCGCTTCGGGGGCAGCGGCCACGGGTGGTGGGGGTCGCGGCCGCTGGCGGGAAGCTCCATGTAGACGTCGAGCATGGCCACGTTGGCGGCGCCCTCCCGGAGCGAGTTGGAGATGCAGTCCATGCCGGTGTCCCCGCCCCCGACGACGATCACGCGCTTGCCCTTCGCGCTGATCTCGGTGCCGGGCTTGGGCGAGCGATACGGACGGCCCTCCTGCATCGCGACCCAGCGGTTGCGCTGATAGAGGTAATCCATCGCGAGGTGGATTCCCTCCAGCGCGCGCCCGGGGGCGTCGAGGTCGCGCGAGACGCGCGAGCCGATCGTCACCACCAGCGCGTCGTGCTGCTCGAGCAGCGCTGTCGCGTCGATGTCTCGTCCGACGTCCTTGTTGTAGACGAACTCGATGCCTTCCTCGGCGAGCAGGTCGACGCGCCGGTCGATGATCCTCTTCTCGAGCTTCGCGTCGGGCACGCCGAAGCGCATGAGCCCCCCGGGGCCCTCGTCCCGCTCGTACACGACGACCGTGTGCCCGCTCCGGTTCAGCTCCGCGGCGACCGCCAGGCCGGCGGGGCCGGCGCCGACCACCGCGACCGTCTTGCCCGTCCGGCGGTCCGGCGGCTCGGCGAGGACCCACCCCTCCTCGAAGGCGCGCTCCGCGATCGCCAGCTCGATCTGCTCGATCGTCACCGGGTCGTCATTGATCGACAGCACGCACGCCGACTCGCACGGAGCCGGGCAGATCCGTCCGGTGAACTCCGGGAAGTTGTTGGTGCTGTGCAACTGGTCGATCGCCTCGCGCCACTTGCCGCGGTAGACGAGGTCGTTCCAGTCGGGGATGAGGTTGCCGAGCGGGCAGCCCTCGTGGCAGAACGGGATCCCGCAATCCATGCACCGCGCGCCCTGGCGCTGGAGCTCCGGCTCGGGCTGCAGCGAGAAGTACTGCCTGTAGTCGCGCACGCGCTGCTCCGGGTCACGCTTGTCGAAGCCGACCCGATGGATCTTCAGGAACGCGCCGAGCTCGCCCATTGGAGCCCGGGAGGCTAGCAACGCACCCCCCGGTCCCGGACACACGTGCGTACGCGCGCGTGCGCGCGCGAGGGTCAGATAACCGACATCAGACCGGCAAGAAGTGTGTTGTAAGTCAACATGGATGGGTATCGGAAGCCTTGTGCAGCTTATGTGGGCAGGGTGGCGCAGGGGAGCGGACCGCGGGGTGCGGCCGGCGATCTTCGTCCTCGTGACGAGCGCGGTCCTGCTGACCTCCGTCAGCCCGGCCCTTGCGGCGTCCGGCCGCAGCGTCGCACCGGCCGGCGGCTCGGACCTCGTGCCGGCGGCTGCCGCGGTGGTCGGGAAGGCGGCGGCTCCGCATGTCACCGCGCTCGCGACGAACGCCCCGCAGCTTGCGGCGCCCGCGATCAAGGCCGCGGCCAAGTCCGTGTCCGTGACGCCCCCGCCCAGCTCTGCCGTGACGCCTCGTACCCCGGTGGTCGGCGCGCTCGTGGACGCCGCTCGGCGGCTCGCGCGCCCGGTCGTCGACACCGCCCAGCGCGTCGCGCGCCCGGTCGTCCACACGACGGTGCGGACTGCGAGCAAGCTCTCGACGACCCTCTCGCGGACCACCTCGCGGGTGCTCGGCGCCGTCCCCGCCACCGTCACCACCATCGGGAAACTGCGCCCGCAGACGCTCGTCCACATCGCCCCGCCGATCAAGCCGCGAGCGATCGCCGCCCATCCCGGCTCCGGCGTACCGGCGCCGACGCAGCTCCGATCGATGGGGATGCGCGTGGCGACGGACGCGGTCCCGGCCCCGCACAGGACGACCGCCGCCGGTCGGCCCGGGCGCTCCAGCGCGGCGATCCTGAACGGCGCGACGGCGAGCGCCGCCGAGACTTCCTCCATGCTCTCGGGCGAGGCGAGCACGGGGGCGGGCACGCCAATCGCCGCGACGCCGCATCATCCCTCCCCCGCTGCGCCGGTGAGCTCCGCGCCCGCCCTCTTCGCCGCCACCGGCGCCAGCTCGTCGACCGCCGGTTCCGGCTCGGGCGGCGGCGGCTCGGCTCCGGCCGCGCTCCTCTTCTTCTTCATCCTCGCGGCGGCGTTTGCCGGCCGCCGCCTGATCGCCGGCGCGGACGCCATTCCGCTGGCGCCGTTCGTGTTCGGCTCTGAACGTCCCGGCTAGCCGCCGGAGGCGAACTCAGAGCCCTCGCCGGAAGGGCCCCAACTCTCCGGCACAAGACAACACGAACGAACAAGGAGTAGCGAATGAGAAGAGTTCTCATTGCGCTCTGCGCGGCTTTCGCGGTGACTGCGCTCACCGCGGCGCCGGCAAGCGCTGGTTCGCTCTCGCTTGCTCAGGTCCCGGGTATGAACCCGGCTCCGACGAATTCCCTGGCGCTCCCAAGCGCGCCGATCGGGAATCTCCCCGGAGTCGGTCAGCTCCCGTCGACTGGCCAACAGCCTCAGTCGAAGACCGAGCAGGCGCCGGCGATTCAACAGAACCAGTCGGACACCCAGCAGGGTGACAACCATGCCTCTGGCGGCGACGCGAATGCCACCGGCGGTGATGGCGGCAACGCCAAAACCGGCAACGTGCAGGTGCTGGACGGCAACAGCATCGCGATCGGCAGCGGCAGCGTGAAGTCTCAGGGCGGCAACACCACCGCCACGAGCGGCAACGCGACCGGCGGCAACGGCGGCAACGCCGACGCCACCGGCGGCAACGCCAACGCCGGCAACCACTCCGGCACCGCGCAGGGCAACAACTCCGACGGCAGCAACTCGTCGGATCAGTCGAAGTACGACTGCGGCTGCAACCGTGGCGATCAGTCCGGTTCAGGGCAGTCGAACGAATCGCACACTAGCCAGGGCGACAACCACGCCTCGGGTGGCGATGCGAACGCAACCGGCGGAAGCGGCGGCAACGCTTCGACCGGCAACAAGCAGTTCGGCGACGGCAACTCGCTCGCCATCGGCAGCAGCTCGGGTGATGGTCAGGGGCAGAATTGCTCCTGCGGAGACCAGTACCAGGGTGACCGTCACGACCAGTCGAGCTCGGTGAGCTCGACCGGCGGGAACACCACCGCCACCAGCGGCAACGCGACCGGCGGCAACGGCGGCAACGCCGACGCCACCGGCGGCAACGCCAACGCCGGCAACCACTCCGGCACCTTCCAGGTCAACAACAGCTCCGGGAGCAACAGCTCCTCGGATCAGAGCTGGAACGACGGCTCGGACCATGGCAACAACGCTGGCCAGTCCAACGAGTCGAGCACTCGCCAGGGTGACAACAGTGCCCACGGCGGGGATGCCAACGCCACCGGCGGTAACGGCGGCAACGCCTCCACCGGCAACAAGCAGTTCGGCGACGGCAACTCGTTCGCAGGCGGAAGCCAGGGCCAGAGCGGCGACCAGGGGCAGAGCTGCTCCTGCTCGGACCAGTGGAATGGTGACCGCCACAACCAGTCGAGCTCGGTGAGCTCGACCGGCGGGAACACCACCGCCACCAGCGGCAACGCGACCGGCGGCAACGGCGGCAACGCCGACGCCACCGGCGGCAACGCCAACGCCGGCAACCACTCCGGCACCTTCCAGGTCAACAACAGCTCCGGGAGCAACAGCTCCTCGGATCAGAGCTGGAACGACGGCTCGGACCATGGCAACAACGCTGGCCAGTCCAACGAGTCGAGCACTCGCCAGGGTGACAACAGTGCCCACGGCGGGGATGCCAACGCCACCGGCGGTAACGGCGGCAACGCCTCCACCGGCAACAAGCAGTTCGGCGACGGCAACTCGTTCGCAGGCGGAAGCCAGGGCCAGAGCGGCGACCAGGGGCAGAGCTGCTCCTGCTCGGACCAGTGGAATGGTGACCGCCACAACCAGTCGAGCTCGGTGAGCTCGACCGGCGGGAACACCACCGCCACCAGCGGCAACGCGACCGGCGGCAACGGCGGCAACGCCGACGCCACCGGCGGCAACGCCAACGCCGGCAACCACTCCGGCACCTGGCAGGGCAACAACAACTCCGGGAGCAACAGCTCCTCGGATCAGTCCAAGTACGACTGCGGCTGCTACCGCGACTCTCAGTCCGGTTCAGGGCAGTCGAACGAGTCGAGCACCCGTCAGGGCGACAACCGCGCCTACGGCGGGGATGCCAACGCGACCGGCGGTAATGGCGGCAACGCCTCCACCGGCAACGTGCAGGCGCTCGACGGAAACAGCATCGCCATCGGATATGGCGATGTCAGCTCCAAGGGCGGGAACACCACCGCCACCAGCGGCAACGCGACCGGCGGCAATGGCGGCGACGCCAACGCCACCGGCGGCAATGCAGCTGCTGGGAACCAGTCGTTCACCGGTCAGGTGAACAACCTGGTCGGCTCGGTCGAGCAGGCCTGTTCCCTGTAGTCCGGTGATTCGCCCCGAAGGGGATCGCATGGATGCGATCCCCGGGGCGGGGGCGCCAGGCTTGCGTTTCATCCGGCGCAGCCCATAGAGTTGTGGTCGTGAGGGCTCTCAGGGGGTTGGCTGGTGTGGTGGCCGGGCTGCTGGTGCTCGCCGTCGGCGGCATTCCCGCGACGGCGCACGGCCGGACTTCCACCGCGCCCCGCGCGAACGCCCAGCCTCGGGCGACCGCCGCTCCCCGCGCGACCGTCACGCCCCAGGCGAGCGCCGCTCCCCGGGCGACCGCCAGGCAGCGCGCTCACGCGCTGCACCACGCCCATGCCCGCAAGCACCGCACGCACGCGGGCACCCCCACCCCGCCCCCGCCGACGATCTCGCTGCACGCGTCGTCGCTGATGACCTTCGGCGTGGGCCGCGTGGTCCTGAGCGGCAAGACGACCAACGAGCCCGCGGACACGGCCGTGCAGCTGTTCAAGCTCGCGTACCCGTTCCACAACTCGACGCTGGTGCGCACCGCCTACACGAACGCCACCGGCGCCTTCGCCTTCGTGCCGGTATTCCCGGATCGCGACACGCGCTACGAGGCGGTGATCGCGAACACGACCACGCGAGCGACCGTCGAGATCGAGGTGATCGGCAAGACGTGGACGCACGTCGCCGCGCTGTCGCTGGGACGCGCGCAGGTCACGGTCCTCGTCTACCACCCGGCCGACCTGCGCTGGGGAGACGCCCGCGTGCAGTGGTCGTTCGCGAACGGCTACTACGGATCGTTCTACTCCGCGCCGTCCTCACGCACGGTCCGAAAGGGGCTCTACGCCGACGAGCTGACGACGACGATCGCCCTTCCGGCCGGTCACTTCCGCTGGCGCGCATGCTTCAGCGCCCCCGACGACCAGGCGCTCGGGAACCCCCGCCGGCCATCCGACTGCAGCGGGCGGGGGTATCACGGAAGCGGCAGCCTGCCGTTCGGTTATCCGAGCGCCGCTGCGATCGCCGGCGCCGAGGCTTACCTGAACAGCCGCGGCGGCCACACCGCGCTGGCGGTCGTGACCACCGAGGGTCGCGAGTACGGCATCCGGATTCACGATCAGTTCATCACCGGCAGCGCGGTCAAGGCGATGCTGCTCGTCGCCTACCTGCGCCATCTGGACGCGATCGGGCAGCACTACGTCGACTCGTACAGCAACTCGTTCCTGTACCCGATGATCAACGTCTCCGACAACAACGCCGCCACGCAGTGCTGGTCGATCGTGGGCAACCCGGGCCTTCGCGCGCTGGCGCGTGCCGCCGGGATGACCGACTTCTCGGTGCCCGATTCGGCTCCCTGGGGCGGGGAGTGGGGCACCGCCCTGCTCAGCGCCGCAGACCAGGCGAGGTTCTTCTTCGAGATGGACTCGCTGATCCCGCGCGAGTTCGTGGGCTACGCCCGCTACCTGCTCTCGACGATCGCCGGATACGAGAGCTGGGGCATTCCGGCGATCGCGCGGCCGCTCGGGTACACCGTCTTCTTCAAGGCGGGCTGGCGCCCCAGCCCGGACACCTTCCTGGTGCACCAGATCGCCCGGCTGGAAGGCCACGGACGCACATTCTCGATGGCGGTGATGACCGACGGCGACCCGGACATGGGATACGGGATCCAGACGATCCAGGGAGTCGCCTCGACGCTGCTGCGCTGATCCGGCTCGCTGCGAGCCCTACGCGGGAAGCTCGTCGCGCTGCGCCGCGAGCTCCTCGAGCACGCGCTTGTAGTCGCGCGGCATGACCTTCACGAACCGCTCGCGCGCCCGCTCCCAGGACGCGAGCAGGTTGCGACCGACCAGGGATCCGGTGCGCAGGACATGCTCCTTGATCAGCTCCTGGATCTCGGCCGAATCGTCGTCGTCGAGCTCCTCGAGCTCGACGAGGTCGAGATTGCAGCGGCCCTCGAAGCCCCGGTCCTTGTCGTAGACGTAGGCGACTCCGCCGCTCATGCCGGCGGCGAAGTTGCGCCCGGTCGGTCCGAGGACGACCACGCGGCCGCCGGTCATGTACTCGCAGCCGTGGTCGCCGAGTCCTTCCACGACGGCACGCGCGCCCGAGTTGCGGACCGCGAACCGCTCGCCGGCCAGACCGCGGAAGAACGCGCGCCCGGAGGTGGCGCCGTAGAGCACGGTGTTGCCCACGATCATGTTCTCCTCGGCGAGGAAGCGCGCCTTGTCGGGCGGGCGCACCGACAGCACCCCGCCGGAGAGGCCCTTGCCGGCGTAATCGTTGGTCTCGCCGCGCAGCGTGAACGTCACGCCGCTCGCGAGCCACGCGCCGAAGCTCTGGCCCGCCGAGCCCGAGAACGAGATCTCGATCGTGTCCTCCGGGAGCCCGCCCGCGCCGTGGCGCCGCGCGATCTCGCCGGAGAGGATCCCGCCGACCGTGCGGTTCACGTTGCGCACCAGGACCGGACCGAGCGCCACCGGCTCGCCACGCTCGATCGCCGGAGCGCACTTGCGCAGCAGCTCCCAGTCCAGCGCGTCGCTCAGCACCGGAACCTGCGTGCGCGTGCGCCGCCGCGGTGTCCCGGGGGGTACGTCGGGCGACTTCAGGATCATCGAGAGGTCGACGTGGCGCGCCTTCCAGTGCTCGATCGCCTCCTCGACGTCGAGCAGATCGGTCCGCCCGATCAGGTCCTCGAAGCGCCTGACGCCGAGCGAGGCCATGATCTGCCGGACCTCCTCGGCCACGAGCATCAGATAGTTGACGACGTGCTCAGGGGTGCCGCGGAAGCGCTTTCGGAGCTCCGGGTCCTGGCTGGCGATTCCGACAGGACACGTGTTCAGGTGGCAGACCCGCATCATGATGCACCCCATCGCGATCAGGGGCGCGGTCGAGAAGCCGAACTCGTCCGCTCCGAGCAGCGCGCCGATGATCACGTCCCGGCCGGTTCGCATCCCGCCGTCGACCTCGACAGCGATCCGCGTGCGAAGGTCGTTGAGCAGCAGCGTCTGCTGTGTCTCGGCGAGGCCGATCTCCCACGGGACCCCCGTGGACTGGATCGACGACTGCGGCGAGGCGCCGGTACCGCCGTCGTGACCGGCGATCGTGACGTGGTCGGCGTTGGCCTTGGCGACCCCGGCCGCGACCGTTCCCACGCCCACCTCCGAGACCAGCTTGACCGACACCGACCCGGTCGGGTTCGCGCAGCGCAGGTCGTAGATCAGCTGCTTGAGATCCTCGATCGAGTAGATGTCGTGGTGCGGGGGCGGGGAGATCAGGCCGACGCCCGGGGTGGAGTGACGGATGCTGGCGATGTACTCGTCGACCTTGTGACCGGGAAGCTGGCCTCCCTCACCGGGCTTCGCTCCCTGGGCCATCTTGATCTGCAGCTGGTCGGCGTTGACCAGGTAATGGATCGTGACCCCGAAGCGCCCCGAGGCGACCTGCTTGATCGCGGAGCGGCGCAGGTCTCCGTTGTCGTCGGGGCTGTAGCGCGCGGCGTCCTCGCCGCCCTCGCCCGTGTTCGAGCGGGCGCCCAAGCGGTTCATCGCGATCGCGAGCGTCTCGTGGGCCTCGCGGCTGAGGGCGCCAAGCGACATCGCTCCGGTGGCGAAGCGCTTGACGATCTCGCCGGCGGGCTCGATCTCGTCGAGGGGCAGCTTGTCGGGGACCGTCCGGAGCTTCATCAGTCCGCGCAGGAGGCCTTTGCGGACCGCGTCCTCGTTCACCTGGCGCGAGAACTCGGCGTAGGTCGCGCGCGGGTCTCTGACCGGCGCGCTTCCATCCGCCCCGCCATTCGACGGCGCTCCTTGCACGGCGTGCTGGAGCGTCGCGATCGTGTCCGGGTTCCAGACGTGCAGCTCCCCATCGCGGCGCCACTGCAGCACGCCGCCGACCGGGAGCACCTCGCGGTGTGTTCTGGGGTAGGCGCGGAAGTGGCGCTCCATCGCCTCGGTCGAGAGCTGGTCGAGACCGACCCCGCCGATCCGCGAGGCGGTCCCGGTGAAGTGCTCGTCGATCAGCTCGCGGTCGAGACCCACCGCCTCGAAGATCTGGGCGCCGCAGTAGGACTGGATCGTCGAGATCCCCATCTTCGAGAGGGTCTTCAGCAGTCCCTTGCCGATCGCCTTGACGATGCCGAGCTCGGCCTCATCGCCCGAGAGCTCCTCGGGAAGGAGCTTCTCGTCCGCGAGCTCGTCGAGCGACTCGAACATCACGTACGGGTTGATCGCCGCCGCTCCGTACCCGATCAGCGTCGCGATGTGATGGATCGTCCGCGGCTCGCCCGACTCGATCACGAGCCCGGTCCGCAGCCGCGTGCCGCGCCGCACGAGGTGATGGTGGACCGCGGCGACCGCGAGCAGGGAGGGCATCGCGACGCGCTCGGCGCCGAGATTGCGGTCCGACAGGATCAGGATGTTCGCGCCGTTGTCCACGTAGCGCGCCGCCTCGCCGCAGAGGTCGTACAGGCGGATCTCCATGCCGTCGGGGCCCTGCTCGATCGGCCAGGTGATGTCGAGCGTGGCCGCGTCGAACACGTCGTGGGAGACCTGCCGCAGCTTCTCGAGCTCGTGGTTTCGCAGGATCGGCTGCTGCATCACCAGCTGGTGGCCCTGCTCGGGCACTTCGGTGAGCAGGTTGACCTCGCCGCCGACGCTCGCCTGGAGGCTCATCACGACCTGCTCGCGCAGCGGATCGATCGGCGGGTTTGTGACCTGCGCGAACAGCTGCTTGAAGTATGAGAAGAGGTTCGGCTGGCGGTCCGACAGGACGGCCAGCGCGGCGTCGTTGCCCATGCTCGCGACCGGCTCCTCGCCGGTGGCCGCCATCGGCGCGATGATCAGCCGCAGGTCCTCCTGGGAGTATCCGAATGCGAGCTGCTTGGAGCGCAGCGGCTCGATTCGCGGGACCCGCGGCTCGCGGTCGGGCAGGTCGTCGATGTGCACCACGGAGCGCTCGTACCACTCCGCGTAGGGCTTGCGGCGCGCGACCCGCCGCTTGGCCTGCTCGTCCTCGACGATCCGCCCCTCCTCGATGTCGACGAGGAACAGCTTGCCGGGCGCGAGGCGGCCCTTTCGCTGGATGTGCTCGGGCGCGACGGTCATGACGCCGGTCTCCGACGCGAGCACCACGTAGCCCTCGGTGTCCTGGATCCAGCGTCCCGGGCGCAGTCCGTTGCGGTCGAGCACCGCGCCGGCGAGGCGGCCGTCGGTGAACACGACCGCCGCGGGCCCGTCCCACGGCTCCATCAGGCAGGAGTGGAAGTCGTAGAAGCCCTTGACGTCGGGATCGAGGTCACGGCGCGTGCGGTAGGCCTCGGGCACCATCATCATCACCGCGTGCGGGATCGAGCGGCCGCCCAGCACCAGCAGCTCGAGCACGTTGTCGAAGATCGCCGAGTCCGAGCCGCCCTCGCGCACCACCGGGATGACCTTCTCGAGATCGTCCCCGAAGAGCTCGGAGGCCAACTGGGACTCCCGCGCGCGCATCCAGTTCACGTTGCCGCGCAGGGTGTTCACCTCGCCGTTGTGGGCGATCATCCGGTAGGGGTGGGCGAGCTCCCAGCTCGGGAAGGTGTTGGTCGAGAAGCGCGAGTGCACGAGCGCGAGGCGCGAGGCCACGCGCGGGTCGCGCAGGTCGGTGAAGTACCGCGGCAGCTGCGGGGCGGTCAGCATCCCCTTGTAGACCATCGTCCTCGAGGAGAAGCTCGGCAGCGCGACGTCGCTGCCGGCCGAGCGCTCGATCAACCGCCGGATCACGTAGAGCTTGCGCTCGAACGCGTCCTGGTCGGCGATGTCCTCGGCCGCCTCGATCAGGACCTGGCGGATGACGGGCGCCGCCAGCCGCGCGGTGTCGCCGACGTGACGCTCGTCGACCGGGACGTCGCGCCACCAGATCGAGCGCTGTCCCTCGGCCTCGATCGTGTCCTCGATCAGCTGCTCGAGCGCCAGGCGCCGCTCGGGATCGCTGGGCAGGTAGCAGACGCCGACGCCGTAGCGCCCGGGCGGCGGCAGCTCGACTCCCGCGGCTGCGGCGCGCAGGAACCCGTCGGGGATCTGGAGCAGGATGCCGGCGCCGTCACCGGTGTTCGGATCGGCCCCTTCGGCGCCGCGATGCTCGAGGTTCTCGAGCGCGTCCAGCGCCTTCTCGACGACCGCATGAGTCGCCTCGCCCCACAGCTTCGCGACGAGCGCGATGCCGCACCCGTCGTGCTCGTTGGCGGGATCGTAGAGGCCGGTGGCCCCTGGAGGGGTTGAACGTCGAGACATGTGGGAAGAGGTCCCGGATCGGGGTACGGCGGGGCGCGGCAGCGGCCTCAAAAGGCTACCAGCGGGCGGCGGCGAACCGTCAGCGCTTGGACTTCGCGGGGCTCTTCGACGTCTTGCGCTTGCCGTCGTCCTTGGCGGCCGCGCGGCGCGGCTTCGTCGGGGGAGCCGGCTCGTCGCCGTCGCCGGAGCTGACCGCGGCGAGGCTCGCCTCGAGCGCGGCCATCAGGTCCGGCGCGGCGGTCGCCTCCTCGGCTTGAGGCTGTACGGCGATCTCCTCGCCGGCGGCCTTGCGCTCGATCAGCTCGAGCACCCGCTCGCGGTACTCGTCGCGGTACTTGTCCGGCGCGAACTCGGCGGCCAGGGAGCTGATCAGCTGCTGCGCCATCGCCAGCTCGCGGTCGGACGCCTGGGCGTCGGCGATCGAGTCGATCTCGTCGAGTCGGTCCGGAGCGAGAACCTCGTCACCGAACAGCATCGTCGTCACCGTCAGAACGTCGCCGGTGGGTCGCAGCGCGCACAGCTGCTGCTTGGAGCGCAGCACGAGGCGGCCGATTCCGACCTTGCCGGACTCGCGCATCGCGTCGAGCAGCAGCCGGTATGCCTTGGCGCCCCCCGCGGTCGGAGCGATGTAGTAGGAGTGGTCGTAGTAGATCGGGTCGATCTCCTCGAGATCCACGAACTCCTCGATGTCGATCGTCTTGGTCGCCTTGGGGTCGAGCGCCTCGAGCTCCTCGGGCTCGATCAGCACGTAATGGTCGGGAGTGAGCTCGTAGCCCTTGACGATGTCCTCGTAGGCGACTTCCTCGTCCGTGGTGGGATCCACGCGCTTCTGGCGGATGCGCGCCCCCGTCTTGCCGGAGAGCTGGTGGAAGCGCACCGTCTTCGGCGAGGTCGCGGTGTACAGCTTCACCGGCACGTTGACCAGCCCGAAGCTGATCGCTCCTGTCCAGATTGCGCGGGCCATGACAGCTTTGTATAGCGGATGGGAGGGTCGATCAAGCGCTGACGGCGGTCTTGCCGTGCGCCAACATCTCACGCTGTGCCCCGGGCGCGCGTTTCATCGACTGTGCAGCTGCCGCCGTTTCAGTCGTTGCTGGACGCCTACGGCCGTGACGTCCACCGGTTCCTGGTGGCGTCAGTCGGCCACTCCGATGCCGACGACTGCTACCAGGAGACGTGGATCGCTGCGCTGCGCGCCTATCCGCGGCTGCGCGACGCCTCGAATCTGCGCGGCTGGATCCTGACCGTCGCTCACCGTAAGGCGATCGACCACGTGCGGGCCGCGCGACGGCGGCCCCTCGCGGTTGGCGAGCCGCCCGAGCGACCGCGAGCCGTGGCCGGCGAGGCCGCGCCGATCGAGGACGGTCGACCGGAGCTGTGGACGCGCGTGCGCGAGCTACCGCCCAAGCAGCGGATGGCGATCGCGCTGCGCTACGTCCTCGACGCCGGCTACCTGGAGATCTCCGCCGCGATGGGGACCACCGAGGAGGCGGCGCGCCGCAACGTGCACGAAGGACTCAAGCGACTGCGAATGGAGTACCAGCGATGACCGAACTAGATGCGCTCGAGCTCGAGCTGAAGGCGACGACGATCGACGCGCCGCTGCCCGACATCACCCCTCGCGCGCTTGCGGCAGGAGCGCTCGACGTGGCGTACGCCACGCTCGACTCGCCGCTCGGCACGCTGCTGGTGGCGAGCACCGACCGCGGCCTGGTCCGGATCTCCTATCTCGAGATCGACGGGCTCGACCCGGTGCTCGAGGAGCTCGCGATCAAGATCTCACCGCGGGTGCTGGCCGCTCCGCGTCGCCTCGACGAGACGCGGCGCGAGCTCGAGGAGTACTTCTCCCGCGCGCGACGGGGCTTCGATCTGCCGATCGACTGGAGCCTCGCGCATGGCTTCGGCCGCCGCGTGCTGGAGGCGACCTTCCGGATCCCCTACGGGGAGGTCTCGACCTACAAGGAGATCGCCGTCGCGGCCGGCAGCCCCCGGGGCCACCGCGCCGCCGGCAACGCGCTCGGCGCCAACCCCATCCCGATCGTGGTCCCCTGCCATCGCGTGCTGAGGACCGGTGGCGCGCTGGGCGGCTACACGGGCGACGTGAAGCGCAAGCGCCAGCTGCTGAGGATGGAGGGGAACCCGAACTTTGGCTCTGAAGGGAACCTATAGTGCCCCTTTTCAGCCGAGGTTCACGGTTTGAGCGAGCACAAACTCCAGCGGCGTGGACTGCCGCCCGGTCCGAGCATCCCCGCGGCGGTGCAGATGGTGGCCGCATGGAAGCGCCCCGCGGCTTCGCTGGAGCGCTCCAGACGGCGCTACGGCAAGCGGATCACGGTGCAGATTCCGCTGCAGCCGCCGTTCGTGCTGCTCGCGGACCCCGGCGACATCAAGGAGGTGTTCACGGCCCCTCCGGAGGTCCTGCATCCGGGCAAGGGCGCGCGCGTGCTCGAGCCGATGCTCGGACGCAACTCGGTGATCCTGCTCGACGAGGCCGCGCATCTGGAGCAGCGCAAGCTGCTGCTGCCCGCCTTTCACGGCGAGAGGATGCAGCGCCTGACCGGCGAGATGACCGCGATGGCCGAGCGCGAGGTCGGCTCATGGCCGCGCGGGAAGCCGGTCCAGCTGCATCCGCGGCTCCAGCGCCTCACGCTCGAGATCATCCTGCGTGCGGTCTTCGGGCTCGAGCGCGGCGAGCGGTTCGAGCAGCTGCGGGACATCCTCACGGGCGTGCTCGCGTTCGGAGAGAACCCGCTCTCGGTGCTTCCCGCAGCGCAGCGACATGCCCGCTGGATCCCGCCGATGCGGCGCTTCCAGCGACTGCTCACGCAGGCTGACGCGCTGATCTTCGGGCTGATCGACGAGCGCCGTGCGGAGGGCGACAGCGGTCGCGAGGACGTGCTCGCGATGCTGCTGCAGGCCCGCCACGACGATGGGTCGGCGATGTCCGCCCAGGAGCTGCGCGACGAGCTGGTGACGGCGCTGACGGCGGGCCACGAGACGACCGCCTCGCAGCTGGCGTGGGCGTTCGAGACCCTGGCGCGGCACCCTGAGGTCTGCGAGCGGCTGCGGGCCGAGGTCGAGTCCGGCGACTCGGACGAGTATCTGACCGCCACGATTCACGAGATCCTGCGCCGCCGGCCGGTGCTTCCGAACGCGGAGCCGCGTCTGGTGATGGAGCCGATCACGATCGGCCCCTACCGGTATCCCAGGGGCGTGGCGCTGCTGGCGAGCGCGTTCCTCGTGCACCACGACGCCGAGATCTATCCCGAGCCCTACGCCTTCCGGCCCGAGCGCTTCGTCGGCGCGGCGCCCGGGACCTATACATGGATCCCGTTCGGCGGCGGACGCCGCCGCTGTCTGGGAGCGAGCTTCGCGCTCCAGGAGATGAAGATCGTGCTCCGGACGGTGCTCGGACGCTGCGAGCTCGGCCCCGGCGGCACCCGACCCGAGGGCACGGGACGGCGCAGCATCACCTTCAGCCCGGACCGCGGCGCCTCCGTGGTCCTGCGCGATCGCCGGCCGGCGGCCGCGCCCGCGCCCCTGGCGGCCGTCGGCGGATAGCGCATGACCCGCCCCGCTTGTGGGGTAGAACACGAGCGTGGATCCGCTGCGTCCGGTCAAGGCGTTCGATCGCTTCCAGCAGCGCCACACGCCGTTCGCCGTCCCGGTCGCGGTGATCAAGAAGTTCGGCGACGACCAGGCGGGCAGCCTCGCGGCGCTCGTCGCCTATTACGCGTTCTTCTCGCTGTTCCCGCTGCTGCTGGTGATGACCACCATCCTCGGGTTCGTGCTGCAGGGAAACACGGGCGCGCAGGAGTCGGTGACGTCCTCGGTCCTCGGGCAGTTCCCGGTGATCGGCAACCAGATCAAGGTCCACGCGCTTGCCGGCAGCACCGCGGCGCTGGCAATCGGCCTGATCACCTCGCTGCTCGCCGGGATGGGCGTGACCGGCGCGGCGCAGAAGGCTTTCGACCGGGTCTGGGCGGTGCCGATGAAGGATCGGCCGGACTTCCTGCGCTCGCGCCTGCGCGGGCTGCTCCTGCTGCTCTGCCTGGGGCTTGTGTTCGTGCTCTCCTCGGCGCTCTCGGGCGTGATCACCGGCCTCGGCGGGATCGCCGTGAAGATCGGGGGGATCTTGATCTCGCTGGCGGTCAACTTCGCGATCTTCCTCGGCGCGTTCCGGTTCATGACCGCGGCGACGATTCCCACCAGCTGCCTGTGGATCGGGGTCGCCGTCGCGGCCGTCTTCTGGGAGATCCTCCAGGTCGTCGGCGGGCTTTACATCAACCACGTCTACCGCCACGCCAGCAACACCTATTCGCAGTTCGCGCTGGTGATCGCGCTGCTCGTGTGGCTGCACCTGGGCGCGCAGCTGACGCTCTACGCCGCGGAAGTCAACACCGTGCTGGCGCGCAAGCTGTGGCCGCGCAGCCTGTTCGGCCCGCCCAAGCACCGCGCCGACGAGGAGACGCTGCGCGCGCTCGCGAAGGTCGAGGAGCGCCACGACGAGGAGCACATCGACGTCGAGTTCGGGTCCCAGCAGCCCGGGTAGCGCGACGCCTCAGAACAGCCGGTCGGGCTCCTCGCGCCGGGTCATCGCCAGCGGCCACGAGCACAGTCCCCCTTCGGCGGGGCAGCCGGAGCACAGCAGCGCGTGCGGGACGTCGGTGACGGGGAAGCGGCGCTGCACCACCCCATCCGCGAGCGCGGTCAGCTCCGCCTCGAGCCGCGGGGCGTCAGCGGCGGTGAAGCTCGCGAACACGGGCGCGTCCGGGACCTGGAGGAACACGTGCGCGACCTCGACTGCCGCCGCGCCCGCCCGGAGCGCCGCGAGCGCGTACACGAGCCGCTGGACCGCGTACTCGCGCGCGACGATCGTGATCGGATCGCCGGCGTCGAGACGGTCGCTCTTGTAGTCGACGATCAGCGAGCGGCCGCCGGGCTCGCGCGCGAGCACGTCGATCGCGCCCCTCATCAGCACCCCGCCCGGCAGCGCGAACGAGAAGCGCTCCTCGCGGCGCAGATCGCGCACCCGCGCCAGCCGCGCCGCCAGCGGGCTCTGCGCGAACCCGTGGACGAGCCCGGCGATCTCATCGACCTCTCGCTCGCTCAGCGACACCCCCGCGGCCACCCCGGCCGCCGCCACGGTCGCGGCGTCCGGCCGCGATGGAACGCGGAAGTCCAGCCGCTCGAGCAGCGCGTGGAGGATGATCCCGCGATCGGTGGCCCCGACCCCGGCGGTCGCACCGGCGGGGCGGCGGTCGCGGCGGGCGGGCAGGCCCAGCACGCGCTCGACGTAGAAGCGGTAGCCGCAGCGGCGGTACTCGCCGAGCGAGGAGTAACTGAGCGCGGGGGCGGGCGGCGGCGAAGCTTGTGCCGGCGCGGGCGGCGCTGGGGGCGCGGCAGGCGGCGTCGACGGGGGCGAGAAGTCCGGTGACGGCGACTGCGCCGACCCCGTGGCCGGCAGGGCAGGCGGCGCCGAGCCCCCGGTCGGGCCCGGCTGGATGAACGTGAACGCCACCGCGCCCCCCTGCAGCCCGCTCCCCTCCTCCGCGCGCGCAGCGATGTCCGGGACGAGCGCGGGGCCGATCCACGCCAGCGGCTCCGAGCCTCCCCCTGCCTCCCAGCGCTCCACGCGCACGGCGCCGCTCAGGATCAGCCGCTCGCGTGCGCGGGTCATCGCGACGTAGAACAGGCGGTGCTCCTCGCGCTCCTCCGCCGCGCGGCGCTCGTCCCCGAGCGCCTGGTAGTCGAGCGCCGGGATCGGCCGGCTCGTTCCCGGCTCGCTCAGGCGCAGCCCGAGGCGCCCGTCGCGCCCGATCCGCAGGAGCTCCGCGGTGCGCCACGGCACCCGGCCCAGGTCGGCTACGCAGACGATCGGGAACTCGAGCCCCTTCGCGCGGTGGATCGTCATCAGCCGGACCGCGTCGAGTGCCTCGCCCTCCACCGGCGCCTCGCTCTCGCGCGGGTCGCCGAATCCAGACCAGCCGGCGCTACGGCCGTGGACGAGATCCAGGAACGAACGCAGATCGGGGCCGTGCGCCTGCTCGTGCTCGCGGCCCAGGCGCATCAGCTTGCGGACGTTGGCGAGGCGCCGGCGGCCGCCGGGCATCGCGAGCATCCGCAGGTCGTAGCCGGTCGCGCACAGCGCGCGCTCGATCAGCTCCTCGACGCCCGCGCGGGCCGCAGCGTCGCGCTCGCGGGCGAACCAGCCCGCGAACGCATCGAGCTTCGCGCGATCGGGCTCGTCCAGGGGATCGAGCGCGCCGTCAGGCTCGCGCAGCGTCCACCAGGGATCGCGCCCGCCCGCCCGCGCCGCCGCCGCGAGTACCACGAGCCCATCCAGCGAGACTCCGACGAGCGGCGAGGCGAGCGTCGTGTATAGCGCCTCCTCGTCGCGCGGGTTGGCGAGCGCGCGCAGGTAGGAGACGAGGTCGACCACCTGCGGATGGGACCAGTAGCCCCGCCCGCCGATCACGTAGGTGGCGACGCCCTGCTCCTCCAGCGCGCGCTCGTACGCGCGCAGGTCGGTGGTCGCGCGCGTGAGCACGACGATGTCCCGCTGGGCCGCGCCCCCGTCCACGAGCTCCCGCACCCGGGCCGCGAGCGCGAGCGCCTCGGCGGTCCGCCACGGGGCCGCCAGGCCCTCGAGCTGCCAGTCCGCCGCCTTGTCCGCGATCAGCAGCTCCACCCGCGGGTCCTCGACGGGAGGATCCACGCGGCCCGCCAGCAGCGGCATGAACCGCTCCTCGTCGGCGAACGCGGCGTTCAGAACCGCGAGGATCTCCGCGCGCGAGCGGAAATTCGTGCGCAGCGTGGCCCTCGCGCCGACGGCCTCGAGCCGCGCGCCGCGGCGCTCGAACAGCTCGACGTCCGCGTGCCGGAAGCCGTAGATCGACTGCTGCGCGTCCCCGACCGTGAACAGGTTCCCGCGGGCGATCGACTCGATCAGCTCGAGCTGCACGGCGTTCGTGTCCTGAAGCTCGTCGACCATGATCTGCTCGAACCGGGTCGCGTAGCGTTCTCGCAGCTCCGCGCGTCCCGCCAGCAGATCACGGGTCATCAGCTCGAGATCTTCGAAGTCGAGTGCCGAGGCCGCCCGCTTGCGCCGCGCGTAGCGCTGCCCGAAGTCCCGCAGTAGGCGGTCGAGCATGGCGTGGGTGCCGCGGGCGATGCGAAGCTCGCACCCCGCCCGAAACCGCCCGAGTGCCTCGGAGTAGGAAGCGCACGCCGCCGTGCTCAGCGCCGCGCCGTTCCCCGAGGGCAGCGACAGGGCATCGAGCTCGCCGGGCCACGGCACGCCGCCCGCGATCACGCCCGCGGCGCGCTCCAGCCGCGCCAGCGCCTCCAGGACGCGGACGCCCGGGTCGGCGACCTCGGCGAGCTCCACCGCAACGCGGGCCCGGGCCGCCTCGAGCTCGTCCCGCAGCGGCTCGAGCTCCGGCGCCTGCGCCAAGGGCGGCAGCGCCGGCAGCGTCGAGCCTCGCGATCGCAGCTCGTCGTGCGCGGCGGCGATCGCGGCGCGCAGCGGTCCGAGGCCGTAGGACGCGATCAGATCCACGCCCCCGGGCTCGTGCGTGAGCGCCTCGAGCGCATCGTCGAGCGCGGCGCGCGCGACTTGCTGGGCGTCTGGGGCCTCGAGGATCACGAAGCGCGGATCGATCCCCGCCGCGAGCGCGTGCGTGCGCAGCACACGGGCGCAGAAGCCGTGGATCGTCGAGATGAATGCGCCCTCGGTCGCGCGGGCCGCCTCGGTCGCGCCGAGCTCGTGCAGGCGCAGCCGGATCCGCTCCCGCAGCTCGGCCGCGGCCTTGTCGGTGAACGTGATCGTCAGGATCGCCCCGATATCGATGCCGTCCTCGAGCACGGAGCGGGCGAACCGCTCCACCAGCACCGAGGTCTTGCCGCTGCCCGCGCCGGCGTCGAGCAGCAGGTCCCCGCGGCGGCGCTCGATCGCCGCCAGCTGCTCCTCGGTCCAGGCGCGCTCAGTCACCGCCACCAGCTCATCCAGCACGGCAGATCCCGGGAAAGGCACAGCCCTCGCGCGAGCACGTCTCCGGGCGCGGAACCAGCTCGCCGCTGCGCAGCGCGTGCGCGAGCTCTACCGCCCGGGACTCGGCGTCCTCGAGCAGCTCGTCGAGCTCGGTCTCGTCGCGGACGTCCTTCACCACAACTCCCTCGCCGACAGGCGCTCCGTCCAGGTACACCCCTCGCGCTCGCAGGTCGTTGCCGCCCACCGGCTGGTACAGGCCGGCCACCGGCGTCAACCCGAGCAGCCGCCGCACCGCGAGCATGTAGAGCGCGACCTGGACCTGGCCGTCCGCCGCCCACCGCGCGGCCGGATGCTCGGAGCGCGAAGAGCCGCTCTTGTAGTCGCGCACGATCGCACGTCCCTGATCGTCGACGTCGACGCGGTCGATCACCCCCCGGACCTTGACGTCTCCCGCGAGCCGCAACGGCGGCAGGGAGTCCGGCTCATCCTCGCGATCGAATCCGAATCGCAGCTCGATCGATCGCGGCGCAAGCGCGCAGCCGCTTGCCGCCTCGTACTCGAGATAGCGGCGCAGGTCCGCCTGGATCCGCCGCAGCTCGGCGGCGCGGATGCCCTCCGCGCGCGCCGGCGCGAACCGCGGCGAGAGCTCCGCGAGCACCTCGTCCAGGAGCTCTTGCGCGCGGTGCAGCGACTCCTGGGTGACGGGACCCCCCAGCCGCCGGACCACCTGCTCGAGCACGGCGTGGATCAGGCTGCCGCGCACGATCGGGTCGGGCTCGGCCGACAGTGGCTGCGGCTGCAGCTCGCGCTCGACCAGCCACTTCACGGGACAGTCGGCATAGCACTCGAGCGCACCGGCCGAGACCAGCTCCCGGTGGCGCACGAACCCGAGCGCGGCGTCGTGGAGCGCGAGCGCGGGGGCATCGCTGGCCGGGGGGAGCTCGGCCCCGGCTGCCGCCGCGCGCGCACGCGCCTGCTCGCGCGCCGTCGGAGCGGAGTCGGCATCCCAGACCACGTCGGCGAGCAGGTGCCGGCGGCGGCGGCGCGTCCAGTCCTCTGACAGCAGCTCGGCGACGTCGGCGATGAACGGCGAGCCCAGGCTGATGTTGCCCTCCTCGTCGGAGCTGCGGTAGCTCAACACCAGCCGCTCGGTGGCCCGCGAGACGCAGGCGTAGAAGAGGTAGCGCTCCCGCGCCAGCCCGTCCTCGCTCGCGCGCAGCCGCAGTCCGGAGCAGGCTGCAAGCTCGTGGCGCCGCTCGTCGGAGAGGAACGGCTCGGGTGCCGCCGGGCGCGGGAACTCGCCCTCCTGCAGGCCGCACACGAACACCGCGCGGAAACGCTGCGCGCGGATCGCCGGCGGCTCCGCGAGCCGGACCGCGCCCGGGCGCGGCGACGATCCCGCTCGCACGGGGAGCTCGTCCAGCAGCTCGAGCACCTCCGCGCGCGGAAGCGCCCGGCCGAGCTCGGCGAGCTCCTCGCACGCGTGCAGCAATGTGGCCAGAGCGCGCGCGTCGAGCTGCTCGGCGCCCTCGAGCTGCGGCGCCGCACCGCGATACGGCAGGGCGAACAGCCGGCGGGCGTGGCGCGCGAGCTCGCCCAGCGGGTCCGCAGCGGCGCGCAGCGCGTCGATCTCCTCGAGCTGCCACCCGAGCCTGGCCCGCGCCTGCTCGGCGCCGGCCAGCTCCTCGCGCCGCAGCTCGGCCTCGAGGCGGTCCGCCAGCTCCGGCCGCTCGAGCAGTCCCGGCGCGCGCAGGTAGGCGAGCAGATCCTCGGCGCGGCCGGGGCCCTCATCGAGCCAGGCGCAGCGCGCGAGCGCCCGCAGCGCCTGGCCCAGGGCGGTGTGTGCGAACCGGACGCGACGCTCGCCCGCGAGGGGGATCCCGTAGGACTCGAACACCCGCTCGAGCAGTGGCGCCACCGTCGCGATCGACCGGTACACGACGACGATGTCCTCGGCCGGTATCCCGTCGCGCATCAGCGCCAGCACTTCGTGGGCGACGAGCTCCGCCTCGGCGCGCTCGCCGCCGGCCTCCAGCAGCGCCACCGCGCCTCCCGGCTCCACGCGATCGAAACCCGGCTCGAACAGGCCGCGCTCGAGATGGTGAAGCGCCGCTCGAGAGCCCGTCGCGTAGTGCTCGTCGAGCGCAGGCAGCTCGAGCACCCGCGAGGCCAGCGGTCGCAGCTCCTCCACCGTCTCGGCGCGTGCGCTGAGCGCGGCCCGCCCGGGCTCGAACGTCAGCGACACCGTCACCTCCACCCCGGCCACGCGCGAGAGCGTCTCGACGGCGTCGCGCTCCAGCGGCGTGAGGTCATCGAACCCGTAGAAGAACACGGGCTCGGCTCCCCACCGACCGGGCGCGGCCCGCAGCGCGTCGAGCGCGCGCCAGGCGTACAGCTCCACGTCGTCGCGATCGAGCTGGGCCAGGGTGCGCCGGTAGGCGGTGTAGATCGCGGCCAGCTCGCGCGCGTAAGTCGCGCGCCGCTCGTCCTGCGCCGCCCAGGCCCGTAGCGCCCCGGCGAACCGCTCCGGAGTGATCAGCGAGCGCTCCAGCTCGGCGAAGAGCTCGCCCGCGGCGAGGGCGAACCCCCGCGCGCCCGCGGACTCCGCAAGCAGTGTCAACGGGGCGTCGGCGACCGCCTGCCGGATCGCGTAGTCGCGCTGCAGGGGGGAGAGTCGCCGCCCCAGGTATCCCGCCCGCCGTCCGATCTCCGCGGCCAGCCCGGAGAACGTCAGCACCGTTCCGAGCACCGTCCCGCCGGCTGCCAGCTCGCGGCCGTAGTGATCGGCGTCCGCCGCCGTCGGCACGACCAGCAGGGCGCCGCGCGGCGCCGCGGCCGCGAACGACCCGAGCACCTCGCCCGCCTTGGCGGAGTTGGCCGGTCCGAGGACGAGCGTCAGAGGCATGCGCCCGATGATGGCGCGCCGCCCCGACGCCTCAGCGCAGAGGCCGGACTATGCGGCTTCGGGCTCGCGCGCCTCGGGCTCGGCGCGCGGCGCCTCTTCGCTCTCCGGCGGCTTGGTGCCCTCGCGGGCCCAGGGCTCGTCGAAGTCCACACGCCACTTGCCGTCGTCGGTCTGCATCAGCGCGAGCCGCGCCCGGAACGACTTGCCCGACCGGCCCTTGAAGCCGGTCACCGCCTTCGCGGTACGGCCGGTCTTGATCAGCTCCCGCGCGACCGCGACCGGGAGCAGCTTGCCCGCCTTGGACTTCCAGATCACGAAGCCGCAGCCCGGGTCCTCGCGCGACCAGCACGAGTAGCCCTTCCGGTTCTCGACGATGTCGCGGCCGCAGACCGGGCACGGCCCGAGGTTCGCGCGCGGGATCCGCACGTCCTTCAGCTTGGAGTCGAGCTCCGAGACGGTCTCGGTCGTGAAGCGCACGATGTCGCCCATGAACGCCTCGCGGGAGTCCTCCCCCGTCTCGATCCGCGCCAGCCGGTGCTCCCATTCCCCGGTCAGCCCGGGCGAGGTCAGGGCGTGCTCGCCGAGCAGCCGGATCACGTTCAGCCCCTTCTCGGTCACGACCAGCGCTCGAGCGTCGCGCTCGATGTAGCCGACCTGAAGCAGCCGCTCGATGATCGCGGCCCGTGTGGCCGGGGTGCCGATCCCGGAGTCCTTCATCGCCTCGCGCAGCTCCTCCTCGTCGACGAGCTTGCCGGCCGTCTCCATCGCCGCCAGCAGCGAGCCCTCGGTGAACCGGCGAGGCGGCTTGGTCTCCTTCTCCTCGGATCCGACCTCGGTCACGTCGACCTGCTCGCCGTGCGCCAGCCGCGGCAGCTGCTGCTCGCGGCCCTCGTCCTCGTCGGCCCTGGCGCCGCCGTCGGCGTCTGCGCTCTCGCCGTACACGCCGCGCCACCCCGGCACGAGCATCAGCTTGCCGCGCGTGCGGAACACGTGCCGGGCGACGGTCGTCTCCACGCGCGTGTTCTCGAACACCGCGTCCGGATGGAAGATCGCCAGGAAGCGCCGCACGACCATGTCGTAGACACGCCGGTCGTCGTCGGACATCTTCTCGACCGGGTGGCGCTCGGCGCGGGTCGGGATGATCGCGTGGTGGTCGGTGACCTTGGCGTTGTCCACCACGCGGCCGAGCGGCAGGACATCGAGCCCGAGCACGTATTCGGAGGCGGCCTTGTACTCGGAGCCCGCCGACCCGACCAGCCTGGCGATCGGCTTGATGTCCGGAATCATGTCGCGCGTGATGTAGCGGGAGCTGGTGCGCGGATAGGTCAACGCCTTGTGCTCCTCGTAGAGCCGCTGCGCGGCGGCCAGCGTGCGCCGCGCCGAGAAGCCGTAGCGGCTGTTCGCGTCGCGCTGCAGCGAGGTCAGGTCGTACAGGAGCGGGGCGCGCTCCTTGCGCTCGGACTTCTCGAGCTTGGTGATCGCGCCGGTTTGACCCTCGCAGGCGGCGACCACGGCCGAGGCCTCCTCGGCCGTCTTCAGCCGCGGGTTGGCGCCCGCGTGGAACCGGCCCTCGTAGGTTCGCGGCCGGTCCTCCACCGGGTCGAACACGGCATCGACGATCCAGTAGGGCTCGGGCTTGAAATCGCGGATCTCCTGCTCGCGCCGTGCGAGGATCGCGAGCGTCGGCGTCTGCACGCGCCCGAGTGACACAGCGCCGTCGAACGAGCTGCGCAGCCGGATCGTGGCCGCCCGTGTGGCGTTCATTCCCACGATCCAATCCGCCTCCGAGCGCGACCGCGCCGCCGCCTCGAGCGAGGCGAGCTCGTCGGCGGGCCGCAGCCGGCCGAACGCGTCCTGGATCGCCGCGTTCGTCATCGAGTTCAGCCAGAGGCGCCTGACCGGCTTGCGCGAGCCCGACTTCTCGTAGATGTAGGCGAAGATGAGCTCGCCCTCGCGTCCGGCGTCGCAGGCGTTGACGACCGAGTGCACCTCGTCGGATCCGAGCAGCCGCTTGACGATGGTCATCTGCTTCTTGGAGCGCTCGTCGCGCACCACCAGCTTGAAGCGGTCCGGGACGATCGGCAGGTCCGCCATCCGCCACTTCTTGAAGCGGTCGTCGTACTCGTCGGGATCGGCGAGCTGCACGAGGTGCCCGACGGCCCACGTGACAATGTGCTCGGGGCCCTCCAGGTAGCCCTCGTGCTTTGTGAACGCGCCCGGGAGGACGCGCACGAGGTCGCGCCCGACGGAGGGCTTCTCGGCGATCACCAGGATCTTGGCCATGAGTGCGAGGAGGGTAGCGCCCGGTGCAAACGGCTCGAAGAGAGCCTCAAGCAGCTCAGCGCTTTCCGAGCTCCTGCGCCCGCCTCGCCACCAAGGGCAGGTTCAGCCGCTGCGCGGCCTCCAGCGCGGCTCCGATGAGCTCTCGCCCCTGTCTCGACGCGGGTCCCAGCACGCCCGCGTAATCGAGCTGGGTGTGAGCGAGGCAGACCGGGGCCGTCAGCCGCCGGTTGGCATCGAGCGCCCGCTCGAAGTGGGCTCGGGCCACGGCGTCGTCGCCGAGGGTCGCCGCCAGCCGGGCCAGGTAGCGATCCGTCGAGCCGTAGCAGACGGCCGCCAGGCCGATCACGACGTTGGTGCCCGCGTATGGCGAGAGCTGCTCGTAGAGCAGACGCGCCCGCGCGCTGTCGCCGACGGCCACGCACACGTCGGAGAGCAGTGTGATCGCCGTCATCCAGTCGCCGTCGCGCGGAACGTCGGCGTATCCGCTCGCCGCGAGCAGCTCGTGCTCCGCGCGCGCGGCATCGAGCCGGCCGTCCTCGCACAGGAGCACGGCGAGCGCGGCGCGCCACGCCGGGCGGTCCGGATTCGCCTCCACGAACCGCCGCGCCGCGTCCTCGAGCTCGCCCATCCGCAGCTGCTCTCGCCGCGTGGCGAGCAGCTGGATCGCGTAGTACTGCGGCGCGGTCACCGACTCGACCGGGCTGCCCGCCTCGAGCGCCTCACCGGCGAGCGCGACGGCGGTCTCGAGCTCGCCTGCGAGCAGCGCGCGCATCGCGCGCCAGACGATCGCGTTCCAGATGTACAGCGGCTGGCGGCTGCGCTCGGCGCCGAGAGAGAACGCGTCGATCTGCGCATCCACCGCATCGCGATCGCCGTGCTCGAGCAGGTCGACGACGAGCCACGCGTGCGCCTGCAGCTCGAGCTCGAGGTTGCCGATCTGACGGGCGAGGGTGAGCATCTCGGTGGAGGTCTCGAGCCGCTCCTGGAGGCGATCAACGTGCCACAGCGCCCGGCGCCGCGCGGCGCACGCGGTCGCTCGGGCCTCGGGATCTCCGAGCCGCTCGGCGGTCCCCACGGCCTCCTCGCTGAGCGCGAGTATCCGGTCGCGTTCGGGCGTGTAGTAGAGCGCCCCGCACATCCTGGCCAGCAGCTGCACCCTCCGGAGCGACTGCTCGTCCGCGGTCATCTCGAGCGCCAGCTCGAGCATCCCGATCAGCTCGGTGTCGATCACTCCCGGCGGCTGGATGTACCCGCGGGCGGCCCCGATCGCGGCGCGCGCGACGCTGGCGCCGTCGTTCAGCCGGGCGGCGACGGCGGCGGCCTCGCGGAAGGTCTCCCACGCCATCTGGCGCTCCCCCGCACGCACCATCGACTCGCCCATCAGCAGCAGCAGCTCGCAGCGGCGAGTGTCGTTGTCGGCATCGAACCGGTGCAGCACCTCGAGCGCGCGCGCGTAGTGGTCGGCGGCGTCCTCGTGCGCGAGCATGGCGCTCGCCTGCTGGCCGGCACGCAGGGCGTAGCGGATCGCCTTGAGCGCGTCCTGCTCGCCCGCCGCGCGGGTGAAGTGGTGCGCGAGCTCGGGCAGGTGAGGCTCGCGCAGCGTCCGCTCGACTGCGCCGCCGCGGCGCCGGTCGTTGGGCGAGCGGGTGCGCTCGGCGATGTCCTCGAGCGCCTCCCCCACCCGGCGATGGATGCTGGCGCGCCGCGGCGTGGACATCCCCTCGTAGAGGGTTTCGCGGATCAGCGCGTGCGAGAAGCTGTAGCGGCGCGGGCTCGCGGGCGCCTCGACGACCAGCCCGGCGGCGAGCGCCTCCTCGAGCCCGGTGAAGAACTGCTCCTCGTCGATCGCCGCGACCCGCTGAAGCAGGTCCGCGTCGAAATCCCGGCCGATCACCGCGGCCACCCGCAGCCACTCGATCGCGGCCGGATCGAGCCGGTCCAGCCGCCGCGCGATCAGGTTCTTGATGCCCTCAGGGAGTCCCACGCCCTGCAGCGCGCTCGCGGGGGCGCCCTCGATCACGACGCCCGCCTCCTGCAGGTGACGGACCGTCTCCTCGACGAAGAACGGGTTGCCCTCGGTCTGCTTGTAGAGCGCCAGCGAGAAAGCGCGCGAGGGCGCGGCCCCGCTGCGCAGCCGCACGAGCTCGGCGGTCTCGCGCTCGGACAGGCCGCCGATCTCGAGCTGGGTCACGAGCCGCTCGCGCCGCAGGTCGGATACCGCGTCGGCGAACTCGCGGCCGCTCTCGTCGGCGCGAAACGCGCCGAGGATCAGGACGCGCGAGGAACCCGGAGTGCGCGCGAGATGCCGCAGCAGCATCAGCGACGGACGGTCGAGCCAATGCAGGTCATCGAGCACGAGCAGCACCGGCGCGGTCATCGACATCTCCGCGAACAGCCCCACCACCGCCTCGAACAGCCGGTAGCGCTCGGTCTCGGGCTCTCCGTCGTCCGCCGCCGGAAGCTGCGGCACCCGCCGGCGGATCTCCGGGACCAAGCGCGCCAGCTCGGAGCCGAACTCGCGCGCATTGGCGCGCAGATCCGCGAACGGCACGTTCACGACGTAATGGCGCAGCGCCTCGAGGAACGGCTGGTAGGGGACGACGTTCTCTTCCGGCGAGCGCCCTGCGAGCACGAACGCGCCCTCGTCATGCAGCGCGCGAGCGAGCTCCCCGATCAGACTGGTCTTGCCCATGCCGGCCTCGCCGTAGAGCAGCACGAGTCGTCCCTCCGCCGGCTCCTCGCCGGGCTCGGTGGCGGCCCGCCACAGGCGCCGCAGCTCGGAGGTCTCGCGGCGGCGGCCGATCAGCGGCGTCGACGCGCGCGCGTGCAGCTCCGGCGGGAGCTCGATCCTCTCCCTCCCGGGCGCCGCTCTGGCCGCGCCGGCACCGCGGCGCCCCGATGGGTGAAGCAGCCGCTCGTGCGCGGCGATCGTCTCCGGCGAGGGCATCGTCCCAAGCTCATCGCGCAGCAGCGCGCGCAGCCGCTCGAACACCCGCAGGCCCTCGGCGACGTTGCCCTCGGCCGCCAGCGCCTCCATCAGCAGCACGTAGCCGGACTCGCGGTAGGGCTCGGAGTCGATCAGGTTCTGAGCGGCCCGCTGTACTGACGCCACCTGTGGGCCGCCAAGTTGCAGGCCGGCACGCCCGATCACCTCGAGCGCCTGCAGCCTGATGTCCTCCAGCTCGTGTCGCCGCGGCTCGAGCCAGTCTCCCTGGGTGCCCGGAAGCAGCCCGCGGCTGGCGATGTTGAGCGGCACCTGCGCGAGCGCCCAGGCGCCGCGCGGGTCGCCGGACTCCAGCGCCTGCAACGCCCGCTCGGCCTCGGCACGAGCCGCCTCGAAGTCGATCCACGCCGGCTCGGGCAGCTCGAGCCGCAGCTCGTCGCGGCCGCCGAGGATCGACCCGCCGAGCGATGAGCGCAGCCGCGAGAGCAGCGTCCGCAGCGACGCGTCCTCCGAGCGCGGGGCGCGGCCCGGCCACAGGACTCCGATCAGCTCCTCGCGACCGACGTGCCGATCCCGGTTCAGCACCAGGTAGGCCAGCAGGACGGGGACCTGCTTGCCCCGCAGCGAACCTGCCAGCTGCGCGCCATCGATCTCGACCGATAACCGGCCACAGAGCTGGATCCGCGTCCGCTCGCCGGTCGGTCCTCCGGCGGCGGCAACGTTCTGGAAACGTATCGACAACGCCAGCGCGGCATCGTACCGCCCCGGTGGATCGGGAGCAGGTAGATCGATACGACGTGCCCGGCGGGGCGCAAGAGGTGGTGCAGGAACGCAGTCGAGAAGCTCAAATGGGCACTATCACCGAAGAACACCGACGGATCGCCTACTGCGAGTGCGGGGCGCAACTTGCTGGGGACTCCGAGCAGGAACTCTTCGATGCGGTCCAGCGGCACCTTGCTCACCATCATCCGCAGCTCCTCGGGGCATTGGGGCTCGAGTTGGTGACGCAAATGGCCGAGGACGTCGGATCGTGACGCCTACGGGCGCCCGGGGGCGCTAACGCCTAGCTGGGCGGGCGGTTCCGCAGACAACCGCCCGCCCAGGGCTAGGTCCGGGGGCAAATCTGGGGCATGTGTGGGGGCCGACCGGTCGAGGGGCAGACCGGTCGGCCTTGCCTTTCGTCGCGGCTATCCCGCGCAGGAGCCGGTGCTGACCGCGGCGCCGCGCGAGCGCGCCAGCGCGAGCTGACCGCGCACGAGCGCGTTCGGGACCGCGAATCCGCCCGGGCCCTTGCCCGGCGCGCCACCGGTGATAGCGGCGAACACGGTCGCCACCACCCGGCCCGCCGCGTCGATCATCGGCCCGCCGGAGTTGCCCGGCCGCACGAGCCCGAGCAGCGAGGTGATGCGTCGCAGGACGGGGCCGTTCCCGTACGCGTCCTCGGTCTGGATCTCCTGGGTGTGGCCGACGCGCCCGGGCTCGGCGTCGAAGGGACCGTCGAGCGGATAGCCGAGAATCGCAGCTGCGGTTCCCGACGGGGCGCTCGGCGCCACCGCCAGGGGCCGGACGTTCAGCCCGGGCACGCGGAGGATCGCGATGTCGTCGTGCGGGTCGAATGCCAGCGCGTGCGCCGGCAGCTCGGGCCCGCGCCCGCCGACCTGCACGACCGTGTCGGTCTCACCGGCGACGACGTGGGCGTTGGTCACCACCACGTCGCGGGCCGCGACCCAGCCGCTGCCCTCGATTCCCAGGCCGCAGGCGGTGCCGACGACGCGGACCACGCTGCGGTCGGCTGCGCGCACTCCGGGCGCCCGGAGGATCGCGGCGTTCGGGGCCGGAACGTCCGCCGCGGGGCCGCGGACGGATGGCAGCGGGTCGAAGCGCGCGAGGGCGTGCAGGATCGGGCCCGAGGGCGGGAGCAGCTGGTTGAGCTCGCTGAGGATCGCTGAGGACTGGATGTCCTTGCGGAGCGGCTGCGAGCCGCTCGACTGGAGCGCGACCGCGCCCACGATCCAGGCGATGCCGAGGCCGACGCACGCGGTCAGCGCGGCCCCGAGGAGGCCGTCGACCGCGCGCAGGCCGGGCAGCCGCAGCGCCCCGCGGGCGTGTACGCCGAGTCCCTCGAACCCGCTCGCCAGCACGCCGCCGGCGAGTAGCGCGCCGAGCAGGCCGAACACGGGCGCGTACTGGGAGTGCGCGCCGCCGGGCAAAAGCAGCGGACCCAGACGCGTGCCGACGAACGCGCCGAGCGCGAACCCGACCAGGGAGAGCGCCCCCACGATGAACCCCTGCACGTACCCATAAAAGGCGAGGAGGAAGGTGAACGCGACGATCAGCCAGTCGAGCCCGGTCACCCGCCGCAGGTTAGTGAGGAGCAGGTGCCGGCCACGCAGGGTGACGGTCCTCTACCGTTTGCGCCCAAGGTGGCGCAGACAGCTGTATCGCCGGTCGGCAGACCGCGCATGACGCGGCGGTCTCGGCGTCGGCGGCGGCTGCTCACTCGCGCCCTTCCGGTGGGCGCCGTCGTGGCCGCGGTGCTGATCGTCGTATTGCTCATCGGGCTGGGCTCCGGCGGCTCGCAGCGCCAGCTCGTCTCCCGCTTCGTGACCGATTGGGAGCACGGCCAGTTCGCCCACATGTATGCACTGCTGGACTCGAGGTCGCAGGCGGGCCTGTCGCTCTCGCAGTTCACCTCCGAGTACCGGGCCGCAGCCGCGACCGCGACGATGACGAGCCTGCGCGTCCGGCGCGTTGGCAACGTGCGGCACGATCTCGTCGGCGTCGCCATGGGCGTCCAGACGCGGCTGTTCGGGACGTTGCGCGAGCAGCTCCAGGTGCCGCTGAGCGGAACCGCGAGCGATCCGCGGATCGTGTTCTCGAGCGCGCTCCTGTTCCCCGGCCTGCGTCCCGGTGAGCAGTTGACGCGGCACTTGACGCTGCCGGCGCGCGGGACGATTTACGCGAGCGACGGCACGCCGCTCGCGGCGGGGCCGGACCGCAGCTCGCCGATCCCCGATGTCGCGAACGAGATCGTGGGAACGCTCGGCCCGATCCCGCCCGCCAACGCGCAGACGTACGACGCGCTCGGATATCCCGGCGGCGCGAAGGTGGGGCTCGATGGCCTGGAGCGCGTGTTCCAGGATCGCCTCGCGGGCACGCCCGGCGGGGTCTTGGACGCAGGCCGCCGCGTGCTCGCGCGGGACACCGCGGTCCCGGGCCAGAGCGTCACGACCACGATCGATCCGTACCTGGAGCGCGCCGCGATCGCCGCGCTCGGCGGCCACTACGCGGGCATCGCGGTGATGAACCCGCACAACGGCGCGCTCGAGGCGCTCGCGGGCGTCGCCTTCTCCGCCGTGCAGCCGCCCGGCTCGACGATGAAGATCATCACCGCCTCGGGCGCGCTGGCGGCCGGGATCGTGAAGCTCGGCACGGTGTTCGCGGACGCGAGCAGCGCGAACCTCGACGGGTACACGCTGAACAACGCGGGGGGCGAGGTCTGCGGCGGCACGCTCCTGAACGCGTTCGCGGTCTCGTGCAACTCGGTGTTCGCGCCGCTCGGGGCGAGGCTCGGCGGCGCCCGCCTGCTGGCGATGGCCGAGAAGTTCGGGTTCAACCGTCCGGTCGGCATTCCGGGCGCGACCGAGAGCACGATCCCACCCGGCAGCGTCGGCAACGCGCTCGACGCCGGCTCCTCCGCAATCGGCCAGGGCGAGGTGCAGGCCTCGGCGCTGCAGATGACCGACGTCGCGGCCACGATCGCGATGGGCGGCCGCCGGCCGATCCCGACGCTCGAGGCGCACCAGCCGCCGCGGTTCGTTCGCGTCGTCAGCGGCCACATCGCCCATCTCGTGCAGCAGATGATGGTGGCCGTGGTGCAGTTCGGCACCGGCACGCCGGCGCAGATCCCGGGCGTCACGATCGCCGGCAAGACCGGCACCGCCGAGCTCGTCAACACCAACCTGCCGGGCAACAGCGGCGCGCAGAACACCGACTCGTGGTTCGTCGGCTATGGCCCGGTCGGTCACCCCAAGGTCGTCGTCGGCGCGCTGTTCCCGAACGCCGGCGCCGGCGCGCAGACCGCGGCTCCAGCCGTGCGCCAGGTGCTCGCGGCGGCGCTCCAGCACTAGCGTTCACGGCGTTCGATGATGCTGCGAAGGCGCTGCGCTTCGGTGGCGGTCCAGCGCTCGGGGAGGAGCCGGATCGTGCTGTAACCGGTCTCGAGCGCCTGCGCGTCGCGCTCGCGGTCGTCGTGGAAGCTCTGCGCGTCCTGATGGGTCTCCCAGGTATCGAGCTCGACGATCAGCTTGGCCTGCTCGAACACGGCGTCGCGCTCGCGGCCGGCGATCAGCTTGTCCATCTCGGGGGCTGGGAGGCCGTGGCGTTTGCAGAAGGCCGGGAAGTCGTCCTCCTGGTAGGAGCGGGTCGGGCGCCCGCCGGTGGCGATGATCGCCTCGAGCTTTCTGGCGCCGGGATGCAGGGGGAAACGGTGGATCACGTCTTGTAGGGCCGGGAGGGTCAGGTCGTTGTTCAAGCGGGCCTGGTTGGCCTTGCGGGTCAGCTGTCTTTGGGTGAGGTTCGGTGCGACGTCGAGGAGGGTGCGGGCTGGGCTGGTGACCCAGAGCCCGTTGCGCTTGCGGCGGTCTCTGGTGGTGAGTCCCTTCGCGCGGTGGGTTCGGATCCCCCTGGGACGGCGGTCGCCGGCGAACAACAGCACATCGAAGAGGATCGGCCAATGGGTGCTCAGACCCCACAAGTTCAAGGCGCTCCAATGGGATAGCGCGGCGTTGGGGCCGCATGCCAGCAGCGCCGCCGAGGCGCGCTCCAGCCCGGTCCGCGCCGGGCGGCCCACGCTGTAGACGCCCGGATAGACCCGGTACAGCCTCCCGGCCCGCACCCGACGTGAGACCGTCCGCCGATCAAGCCCGATCTCAAGCAGCTGCGACCAGGTGATGTTCCCCTGCTGGCGCCCCGCCACCTTCGCGATCTCGAGGTCGTGGGAGATTAGTTGACCCATGGTCAACTGAGCGCCCACAACCCCGGACACGCCCCCCTCGATGCAAAAACGTGACGAACCCGTGACCCTCCTAAGGGGTCAACAGGGAACCGACCACCGCAGGCGCCAGCGTCCCCTGGGTCCACGCCGCCAGGACCCGCCCCGACGGCCCGGCCCCCAGCGCCACGTCGGCGGCAAACGTGGTGTCAGAGATCCGCCGCGCCGCCCCGAACCCCGCGGCGCGCGCCCCGCGAACCGCCGCGAACACCTGGCCGCCGTTGATCCACGCGACCACCGCCTGGCCGCCGGAGGTGACCGCCACCGCGGGAGGCTGCGAGCCGTCGACGGGACCGAGCGCCCGAGGCGCGCCGAAAGATCCTCGCGCCCTGCGCACCGAGGCGTTGACCGTGCAGGTGCCGTCCGGGGCGCACGCCTGCCACGCCAGCGCCTGCTCGCCGCGGCGATCGCCGGCGATCGACAGGCCTGACGCCGCGCCGGAGCTCGAGATCACCGAGGGCGAGACCCGCCGGGTCAGATCGGCGACCACGGGCACCGAGTGAAACGCGCCCGCGGCATCGAACCAGCTCTCGATCCAGGCGAGCGTCGGAACGGCCGCACCCGGGGCGATGCCGAGCTCGTCGACCTCGTAGCCCGCGCCCAGCCCGAGGATCGTGCGCCGCGAGCGGGGCGCGCCCTTGCGGGTTCCGGACGCGGCGAGGATCGCGTCGGGGCCGGCGTCGGGCGGGCCCGATCCCGCCGCGGTCCAGGCGACCGTGCTGTTGCCGTCCGGCAGCGCGGTGGCGGCGAGGACGTGAGGAGCCGACCCCCTGGCGGCGAGCTGGTGCACCGGCCCGAAGCGCCCGCGGGCATCGGCTTGCGCCACCCACACGCCCTGCTCGGAGGCGACGGCCGCGAGCAGCTGCTGACCTGGCAACGGCACCAGTGCCCCCGTGCCGGCGCCGCCGACCTGCGAGACCAGCGTGTGGGGCCGCTGGAAGGAGCCCTTCTTGTAGCCGGTCACCTGCGCCGAGCTGCAGCATGCCTGTCCTGCGGGGCTGTTGCCCGTGAGCAGCTCGAGCGCGGTTCCGTCGTAGGCCAGGCCGAGGATCTGCTGAGCGCGCGGCACGCGCGAGGCGCGCGAGACCGCGCCCGCCGGCCCGCGGGTGACCAGGAACGCCGACGAGCTCGACGGGTTGTCCTCGTCGAGGACGCCGTAGCCGATCGCTGCGGTGCCGCTGTCCGCGAAGCTCGCCTGCGCCGGCAGCACGTCGAGCGACTGCGGGGGCGAGAGCCGCTGCGGCCGGCTCCACCCCGCGCTCGCTGCCCCCGCCGCCCCGAGTGAGCCGAGCAGCGCGAGCGCGAGCGCTACAGCCGCGGTCCGCGCCAGATGCGCCCGTCGTGATGTGCGACCCAAATCCCGGCGATGATGCCCGCCAGCAGCCCGACCACGACCCCGATTGCGATGACCGCCCCGTTCGGTCCGGCCGCCCGCGTGTAGCCGATCACGACGATCGGGATCGTCACGCCGGCGAACACGCCCAGTCCCGTCGCGAACGGGTCGAACTTGACGTCCGGAGGCGCGGAGGGGCCGCGCGGCGGTGGCGTCGCGTCTACCCACCGGTCGTCGTCCTCGCTCAAAGATCGAGCGAGATCGTCGAGGCCGTGGCCTGGCCAGGCGCGTGGATCTCGAGCGTCAGCGGCCGGTTCGCGTATGCGGAGGTGTTGATCTTGAACAGCAGCTCCCGTCCCTGGGTGGGCCCGGTAGAGGCCGTGGTCCCCGCCGCCGGCTCGGTCCCGGACGGCGCCAGCGTCTGCGCGCTCCAGGCGTACGGGTTGATCTGCGGGTTGAGCTGGACCGGGTAGTAGTGCGTGCCCTGCGTGTCGACGATGTCGATCGAGTCGGTTGTGGACGCGGGCGCGTTGGTCTGGTTCTTGGCCCACAGGAACACCGCGTACCACTCCTGGTCGGAGCCCAGTGTCGGCGAGGAGGCGCCGGACAGGTAGCTGCGGTCCTCGACGTCGTAGGGGTTCAGCTCGCGGGATACCTGCAGCTGGTAGGTGATCGGACCGGCGTCGACGTAGGCGCCGTTGTTGTCCTGGCCGGCAGCGGTGGGATGCGAGGAGCGGCTGCCGCAGGCGCCCAGGCCGATAGCCAGCGCCGCCGCGCACGGCAGCAACCAGAGGCGTGCAGACGACGGACGGGCACTCACGGCCGGGGAAGTCTACCCTCCGGCGACTGTCGCGCGCCGCCCTCGATCGCGCCCCTCCTCGAGGATCGAGCGCAGCCGGCGCATCGCCTTCCTGGCCTGCCGGCGGGTCCAGCCGCGGCTGCCGAGCCCCTCGAGCAGACGGTCGGAGAGCATCGCCGACTCGGTCTCCAACGTGTACTCCACGCGCGTCGAGCCGCCCGGGCCCGGAGACAGCGTGTAGCTGCCGATAATCCGGATCCGGTTGAACTTCCCGCCCCTCCCGCGCTCGACGATCCGGAACGGCGGCTGCACTTCGGCGAAGCTCACGTCCGCCCATGAGAACCGCCGCAGCGGCGCCTTCACGCGGAACCGCGCGCCCGCGCCCGCCCCGTAGGGGTCCTCGCGCGTGAGATGCCAGTCGATCAGGTAGTGGTCGGAGAACTCCGCGTGGTTGGAGATGTCCGCGAGGTACTCGAACACGTCTTCACGCGGGCGGGAGATCGTCGCCGTGACGGTGAAAGGGTCCACGGCGCGGGATTATGAACGGGTCGGCACAGGCGCGCCGGTCTAGCTATCTACGCCGCTGCGCGCTGATCGGTGAGCCGCATCGTGTGCCCGAACTCCGGCCCGTGCACGATCCGCGAGCTGTCCGGGTTCTCGCGGTGCAGGGCGCGGCACAGCTCGCAGAGCAGACCGCCGCCGCGATAGAGGTAGACGCGCTCGCCGACCAGCGGGGTGCGCCGGCAGTGCTCGCAGCGCTCGCAGCCCGCTGCCAACTCGTCCACGCCGCGGCGCAGCAGCGCCAGCTCCAGCTCCGGCATCTCTCTGACTGGGGTGTCCATGGGGCCTGGTTCGCCCCCGGACAGGGCGTTCCTTCACGTCGATTAGGCGGGTGTTGGGCCGGGTAGCTAGGCGGTCGGGCGCAGCGTCGACGCCCTTCGAAAAGGTGTTTAGATCAGTTGCAATTGTTTGCAGGCCCTTTGACGCGCAGGATATGATGGTCCTGCCGGCTTAGCCAGCTTGGCACGTCTGCAGCCCGTAACAAGGAGAACTTCCCCCAATGAAAGCTTGGTCGTCGGGCAACGTTGCGGGGACCGGGACATTTCGCTGCACGGACTGTGACTATCCGGTCTCGCTCGAGGCCGTCGACGAGTTGCCGACCTGCCCCAACTGCGGCGGTCAGGAGTTCGTGCGGGCGTCGCTGTTCACGACCGCGCGCACCAGCGTGGTCGAGATGCCGGCGGAGGTCGTCGACCAGGCGTGGCTCGATGAGCTGCGCGACAGTCTGCGCGAGCCAGGCCAGTACCTCGCCTACCACACCCCCGACGACGACGTGGTCGCGTTCGAGCTGCAGCGCGAGTGGACGCGGATCGGGCGCAGCCTCGCGGCCGACATCCGCTTCGACGACCCGACCGTCTCGCGCCGGCACGCTCTGATCGTGCGTCAGCCCGACGGGCTACGCGTGCTCGACGACCGCAGCCTCAATGGCGTGTTCGTCAACGGCGAGCGGGTCGAGTGGAGCACGCTGGCCGACGGCGACGAGGTCGTGATCGGGCGCCACCACCTGCATTTCGTGGACGTGCCGGTGATCTCCGGGATGCGCTACTCCGGCTCGGAGGAGCGCTCGCGGGCCACCGCGCGCGGCGCGAGCAGCTAGGCGACGCACTCGCTCTATAGTGGCCGACGTGGCCACGATCGCGGTCCTCTCCCAGAAAGGCGGCACCGGCAAGACCACGGCCGTCCGGACGCTGACCGACGTGTTCCGGCGGGTCGAGTTGAGCGTGCTGGCCGTCGACCTGGACCCGCAGGGCAACCTCTCTGACTACTTCGACGTCGACCCGGACGCCGCACCGACGATTGGCGACGTGCTCTCGGGCCGCGCGAAGGCGCCCGAGGCGGTGCACGACGGGATCATCCCGGCCAATCTCAACCTGGCCGAGGCCGAGCTGGCGCTGGGCGGGAAGATGGGCCGCGAGCTTACCCTGAAGAAGGCGCTGCGACAGCTCGAGGGCGACCAGGACCTGATCCTCGTGGACTGCCCGCCCTCGCTCGGGCTGCTGACCGTCAACGCGCTGGTCGCCGCCGACTACGCGCTGCTCTCGGCTGAGGCCCAGTACTTCTCGCTGCAGGGAGTGGAGCAGGCGCTCGAGGTGATCGAGCTCGCCCGCGACAGCCTCAACCCCGATCTCGAGTGGCTCGGCGTGGTTCTCAACATCGCCGACATGCGCACGCGGCACTCGCGCGAGGCGTTCGACTCGCTGCGCGAGCACTTCGGCGAGAAGCTGATCGACACCACGATCCGGGCCTCGATCGCCTACGCCGAGTCCGCCGAGCGGGCGGTCTCGATCCTCGACTATCGCCCCGACCTCGCGGCCGACTACCTGAACGTCGCCCAGGAGCTGCTTGGCCGGCTCGGTCTGCGCGATGCGCAGCGCCGGGTGGGCCCGCTGCTCAGTGCTTCGGCCGCCGAGCGCGCAAGCGCCTAGCCGGGGCCATCGCGACCCACACCGACTCCTTAACGCGGTCGCGGACGGCGGAGCTGCCCGGTCGCCGGGGCGAGAGGCCGGCCCTGCGCAGGCGCGCGTTCAGCAGGTGCACCCGCTCCAGTCGCTGGCTGGCGGGCGTACGGAACGTGAGCGAGAGCGAGACCGAGGCCGTGGGGCCGTTCTTGACCCAGTGCGGCATGAACGACGGCACGTACACGCCGGTCCCGGGCGCCAGCTCGTAGGTCTCCCCCTCAGATGGGACCCCGCCCAGGTTGCGGTCCAAGAACTCGCCGCCGTCGTAGAGGCGCTCGAGCTCGCGGCACTCCGCCTCGGAGTCGGCGAACGGGCAGACGTGCATGGCTTTGCTGCCGCGGATCTGCAGGAGGAAGTTGTGCTCGTGGTCGAAGTGGATCGGGGTCACGGCGTTCGGCGAGGAGAGGAACAGGAACGCCTCGCGCCGGCGCATCCCGCCCGCCTCGCCGGGCAGGTACGGCGCGACCTCGTCCAGGCAGCGGTTCAGCAGCGCCCGGTACTCGGGATCGAGCTCGAGGTACCAGAACACCATCCAGCAGCCGTTCTCCTCGATCCCGCGCACGGTGTCCGAGGGCCGGCCTCCCAGCTCGGGGGCACCGCCGGGCATCACCAGCGGCAGGTCGGCCACGTGCCGCTCGATCCGGCCCGGGAAGCGGTCGGCCAGCTCCGCGATCGCATCGAGCGCCAGCAGCGGATGATCGACCAGCGTGTGCTGCACGGGCGTGGGCCGGCGGCCGAATGCCGCGGCGAACTCGGGGACGTCGAGGCTGAAAACTGACTGGGTGGCCGCCCCGCTCACGCCGCGATTGTAGTCTCGCGGCGCTCACAGGTAGCGGTAGGCGAGCGCGCCGGCGAGCCTGATCGCGGACAGCGGCGCGAACCGCCAGGCGCGTGCGAGCAGCTTCACATCGGGAATCTCGCGCGGCGCCGGCGAAGGTGCGGCATGGGTGTCGATCGGCGCGGCCTGGGCGGGATGGACGAAGAAGTACAACGGCACCGGCTGTGCTCCCCACTGCGCCTTGAAGTACGCGAGCGAACTGCCGGCGGCCGCGCCCCCGAGGTCCAGCTCCCGGTAGCCGTTGGCGAGCGCCCACTCGAGCACGTGCGCGTAGAGCGCATGCGTCGGGCGCAGATGGTTGAAGCGCTCGTCGCCGCCGTAGTAGAGGCCCTCGACGGTGGCGCCGAACGCGAGCCACACGGCGCCGGCGATGTCGCGCCCCTCGTGGCTGACGAGGAACAGCTTGAAATGCCCGGCCGGACCGAGCAGCGCGCGGGTCAGCTGGAGCTGGCGGTAGCGGCGCGGGAGCGCTCTCAGACGCCTCTGCGCACGGAGATACAGCCGGTAGAAGGCCCGGAGGTCGGCCTCGTTCGCCGCCTCGCGCACGGTCAGGCCCAGGCTCGCCGCTCTGCGCACCCCCCGGGCCGGGTTGCGGGAGCCCGAACGCCAGCGGGCGGGGTCGGTCTGCTCGAGCCCGACCACCCACCGCGGCAGCCCGGGGCGGCAGGCGAGGCCGTCCAACTGCGCGAGCGAGCTGCTCGAGGTCGTGACGATCAGCTGCTCGGGCCCGCGCACGCGCTCGCGGGCGGCGGCCATCACCTCCCGCTCTAGCCCGGAGCTGTCCGCGAGCGGACCGCCGAGCGTGACCACCGGCAGCGAGCGGTGGCGCGCGCCTGAGACCGGACCGCGCTTGTAGAGGATCGGCATCGCCGCTCGCAGGCGCTGATCTCGGTCCTCGAGCGCGAGGTAGCGGGGCTTGAAGCCGTAGGCCTCCCCGAGGATGCGCGCCCAGGCCGCCAGGTGGTAGACCGAAGCCTGTGGGTGGCCCTTGACGAACGCATCCCAGCGCTCGTCGGCGAGAGGATCGACGCTGGCCGCCGTGAGGCCGGGCGCCTCGCTCAAAGCCGCAGATGCGCGACCCGGTAGCCGAGCAGACGCTGGAACGCGCGTCGCTCCGGATCCATCCGCAGCACCATCGGGTTGTCGGTCAGCAGATAGGAGACCTGCTCGCGCCGCAGGGCCTCCACGATCGCGGTGTGGAGCACGTAGCGCGCCGTGTGGTCGACGCTTCGGAGGAGCTCGAGCAGCGCCCAATCGCGGTCGACGACCACGATCGCGAACGCGAGCGCCGCGCCGCTAGCGTCGCGGGCGACCCACCACCGGTCAGCCGGCCTGTCCGGCAGCGTGCCGACCCAAAGCGGCATGTCCTCGATCAGCGGCGTCATCTCGCCGATCAGCTCGTCTCGCTCGGACGGCGCCACACCCTCGCAGGTGATCCCGAGCGTCGTCGCGCGCGCCGCCTGCCGGCGCACGATCCTGCTCGCGCGGCGCAGGTAGTCGGCCTCCTCCACGGGGATCGGCAGCACGCCCTGGGCGATCCCGTTCTTCGCGATCCCCCAACGGCGGGCCCTCAGGTGGCCGCGGATCACCCGGCCGCTCGGCGAGGCGGTGAGCTCGACCCTGACCTTCGGGAGCTTCACGAGCTCCTCCCCCAGCGCCCGGATGTGCCGGAGACGACCGCGGCGCAACCCCGCGACGGCGGCGCACGCCAGCTCGAGCACCTCCCCGCCGTACTGGAACCTCGGATCCAAGGCGTCCCAGCTGATGTCCTGCGCGGCGCGCGCCGGAGCCGAGACCATCGCCAAACCCGACAACCGCCCGGGATCTCCCCCCCAAATTGCTGCGCGCGTGGTGGCTGACACGTTGACGAAACCGAACGATCTCGGGCCCATCGTTACGCTATCTCCGCACCGGAAAACTGTCAAACGTGAAGCGTCAGACGGAGCGCTGGTAGGACCTGAAGGCGCGCGTCGCGAACATCAGGCAGGTCGCGAGCAGCGCCGCCAGGAACCCGGCGCGCGAGGCGACGGTCCCCCAATCGGTGTTGACGCCGGTCGCCGCGCGCCCCGCGACGACCGCCCAGTTGACCGGGTTGAAGTCCGAGACGTGCTGGATCCACTTCGGCATCAGGTTCGACTGCAGGAAGGTCGAGGACAGGAAGGTGAGCGGCAGCACGATGAACTGCACCGCTCCGATCAGGGCCTCCTCCTGGCGCATGATCAGCGCGAAGCCGTTGGAGAGGCCGCCGAATGCGGCGCCGAGCAGCGCGCTGACGGCGAACAGGGCGAGGACGCCGCCGATCCCGCCCGGGAACGACGCGCCGACGATCAGCGCCAGTACGACGATGATCACCGACTGGATCACGACCACGACGCCCTCCTTGAGGATCCGGCCGGCGATCAGGGCCTCGCGGCGAACCGGCGAGACCAGGAAGCGCGCGGTCACGCCGCGGTTGAGGTCCTCGATCAGCGCCATCCCGCTCCAGGCGGAGTTGAACATCGCGGTCATCACGACCACGCCGGGCGCGAGGAAGGCGATGTAGGAGTGCCCGTGGAAGCCCGGAATCTCGACGATCTTCTTGAACAGCGCTCCGAACAGCAGCAGCCAGATCACCGGCTGGACCAGGGTCACGGCGACGAACCAGGGCTGGCGATACAGCTCGCGCAGGTGGCGGACGGTCATGTACAGGGTTTGGCGAATCAGTGTCATTTGCTTGCCTCCGATGAAGCTGCGGCCTCGGCCTCGGCCGCGTCGAACGTGCGGCCCGTGTATCTCAGGTAGACGTCGTCGAGCGAGGGACGCGCGACGCGTACCGACGCGACCGGGATCCCGCGCTCCTCGAGCGCCTGCAGGACCGCCGGCACGGCCCGCCCGCCGTCGTCTGCGCGAGCGTGCAGCGCGCGGCCCTCGACGGTGACGTCGCGGACGCCCTCGAGCCTGCCCAGCGCCTCGTGGACGGCGCCGTTGGCGGCGGCCGCGGCCGCCCCGAGCTCGACGTGGATCGCGTCGCCGCGCAGCTCGCGCTTGAGCTCGTCCGGCGTTCCCGCCCCCACCACCTTGCCGCGATCGACGATCGCCAGCTGCGCGGCGAGCTGATCGGCCTCCTCGAGGTAGTGGGTCGTCAGCAGCACGGTCTTGCCGCGCTCGTTCGCCAGCCCGCTGATCTGGAGCCACATGTCCGCGCGCACCTCCGGATCCAGCCCGGTGGTCGGCTCGTCCAGGAACAGGACCTGCGGGTCGTGCACGAGCGCCATCGCGATGTCGAGGCGCCGCTGCATCCCGCCGGAGTAGCCGCGCGCGATCCGGTCCGCCGCCTCGGCGAGGCCGAAGCGCTCGAGCAGCTCCTGGGCGCGCTGCTCCAACGACCGCCCGCGGAGCCCGTACAGCTGGCCCTGGAGGCGCAGGTTCTCCCGGCCGGTCGCTTGGATGTCGACCCCCGAGCCCTGCGAGACGACCCCGATCGTCCGGCGGATCCGGTCCGGATCGGCGACCACGTCGACTCCCGCGACGCGCCCGCTTCCCGAGTCGGGCTCGGTCAGGGTCGTCAGGATCTTGACCGCGGTCGATTTGCCTGCCCCGTTCGGGCCGAGCAGAGCGAAGATCGTGCCCTCCTGCACCTGAAAGCTGAGTCCGTCGAGCGCCGTGACGCCCTTCGGATAGGTCTTGACGAGGCGATCCGCCTCGATCGCTTGAGTTGTCAACGTCGCTCCCTTCGGATACGATTTCTCATCTCGTCATTATCTTAGTAAGTAAGATTCTTGCATGTCAAGTGAATCTGATGGCAGGCGAGACCTGCTCGAGCGGCTGGGCAATGCGATTCGCGCAAACCAGCGCGCCACCGACGTCGTCGATGACGCGATCGTGGAGCTGCTTGGCATCAACCGCACGGACGCGCGGTGCCTGGACATCCTCGATCAGCACGGGCGCATGACCGCGGGCGAGCTCGCGAAGTCGAGCCATTTGACCACGGGCGCGATCACGGCGGTGGTCGACCGGCTGGAGCGGGCCGGCTACGCTCGCCGCGTTCCCGACCCGGCCGACCGCCGGCGCGTGCTGATCGAGCCCACGCAGGAGGCCTACCAGGCGTCGGCGGACCTGATGGCGCCGATGCTCGAGGACGCGGAGCGGGTGATGCCCGCCTACAGCGACGAGCAGCTAGAGCTGATCATCGCGTTCACCGAGCAGGGGACAGCCATCCAGGAGCGCCACGCCGAGACCCTGCGCCGCTGGTTGGCTGAGCGCCGGGGTGGCGCGGCGTAGCGCGCTCACAAGGCGCGAACGTCGGCGCCGTGAGACTCGAACGGGACCCGCACCACGCGCGCCCAATCGCGGGTCTGGCGGCTGAGCGCCTCGACGACCCCTCCGGTTTGCTCGTAATGGGTCCAGACCAGGACGGCGGGGCCGGCGCCGGAGATCGTGGCGCCGAGCGCGCCGAGCTGCGGGGCCGTCTGCAGCAGCTCGGCCGAGCGCGGGTACAGGCCCGCGCGGTGCGGCTGATGCAGGCGATCCGCGAGCCCGGCGGCGATCAGGTCCCAGTCGGCGGTGCACAGGCCGAGAATGAGCATCGACGCATGGGCGAGGTTGAAGACCGCGTCGGGCAGCGGGACGCTCTGGGGCAGCGCAGCACGCGCCTGTGTCGTGGTGACGGTCGCGTCCCGGCCTGGGATCACGAGGACGGCCTCGAGCCCCATCGGCGGGTCGAACCGGTGGACTCGGCTCCCATCGCAGACCACGAACCCTCCCTCGAGCGCGGCCGCGATGTTGTCGGGGTGGCCCTCGAGCTTCCCCGCCAGCGACCGCACGTCGGCGTCCAGCTCGAACATGTGGTCCGCCGCCAGCAGGCCCGCGACGATCGCCGCGGCGCTCGAGCCGACCCCGCCGCTCAGCGGGATCTTCGAGTCGATCCGGAACTCGAAGCCGTCAGCGGGGTGCAGGCGCTCGAACGCGCGCACGAGCAGGTTGGTCCGGTCGCGGGGGACCTCCAGCTCGGTGACCACCGCGAACGACCCGGTCTCCACCACCTCGACATCCAGGTGCAGCGCCAGCGCCGCGGCGAGAACGTCGAACCCCGGCCCGAGGTTCGCGGAGGAGCCGGGCACGCGGACGACGCGGCGTCTGGACAGGGTCACTCGAGCACCGCGCGCTCGACGGCTTCGATCTCGGGCTCGCACACGACGACGCCCCCCGCCTGGGCGAGCGCCGTGTCCGGGTCCTTCAGGCCGTGCCCGGTGAGGACGCAGACGACACGGCGCGCGTCCTGTGCGCCATGAGCCAGCAGGCCGGCGACGCCGGCGGCGGATGCCGGCTCGCAGAAGACCCCCTCCTGCGCGGCGAGGAAGCGGTAGGCGTCGAGGATCTGCTCGTCGCTCACGGCCCTCACCTCGCCGTGCGAGGAGGCCATCGCGTCCATCGCGTCCTCCCAGCGCGCCGGGTTGCCGATCCGGATCGCGCTTGCGATCGTCTCGGGCTCGGCCACCGGCGCGCCGTGGACCAGCGGGGCGGCGCCTGCCGCCTGGAAGCCGCGCATCCGCGGCCTGCAGCCGACCTCCGTGAAGCCGCGCCAGTACGCGGTGATGTTGCCGGCGTTGCCGACGGGAACGCAGAGCGCGTCGAGCTCGCCGTCGAGCGTCTCGGCGATCTCGAAAGCCGAGGTCTTCTGGCCCTCGATCCGGAACTCGTTGACCGAGTTGACGAGCGAGATCGGATGCCTTCGAGCGAGCTGCCTGACCAGCTGCAGCGCCTCGTCGAAGTTCCCGCGCAGCGCGATCACGCGCGCGCCATGCATCAGCGCCTGCGCCAGCTTGCCCGTCGCGATCTTGCCCTGCGGGACGATCACGGCGCCCCGCAGGCCGGCCCGCGCCGCGTATGCCGCCGCCGACGCGGCGGTGTTGCCGGTCGATGCGCAGACCACGGCGCGGGCACCCTCGCGCACGGCGGCCGAGACGGCGCAGGTCATGCCACGGTCCTTGAAGGACCCGGTCGGGTTCAGGCCCTCGAGCTTCAGCCACACCTCGGTCCCGGCCCGGGCGGAGAGCCGCGGCGCGAGGACCAGCGGCGTGGACCCCTCGCCGAGTGAGACGACCGGATCGTCTGGGGCGAACGGGAGCCGCTCGCGATAGCGCTCGATCAGGCTCTGCATGCTGCGGGCAGGATGTCAGAGGGCTGAGCGTCAGCGGGGCTTGCGCCGGGCGCGCGCGAGCCCCACTCCGATCTCGCCCGTGGCGACGAACAGGTCCGCGCAGCTCTCGATCAGCTCCTCGCGACTCAGCGCGAGCGTCCCATCAAGCCACGCGAGCAGGGTCTCCGCGAGCCCCCCGGTCAGCATCAGCGCGCTCAAGTCGGTCAGCGGGTCATCCGGGCTGCGCCGCCCGTAGAACTCGCGCGCCTGCTCGGCGACGAGGGCAGCGAACATCCGCAGCGTCTCGAACCGCCTGCGGATCAGCCGCTCCGAGCCGATCGCCTCGACGAACAGCAGGCGGGCCTTGCGCGGATCGTCGGTGAGGAGCTCGACGAACGCGCCGATCGCGGCGCGCGCCTTGGCACGAGCGTCCGCGGGCGCCTGCTGCGCCGCCTCGAGGACGGCTGTGGTCGCCTCCGCGACGACGTCGTCGAACGCCGCGACGATCGCAGCGTCGAGATCCTCGAAGCTCTCGTAGAAGTAGCGCGGCGTCAGGCCCGCGCGAGCGCACACCGAGCGCACGGTGGCGCCCTGCGAGCCCTCGACCCCGAGCAGCTCGAGCACCGCCTCGAGCAGCCGCGTCCGCCTGCTCGACCGGCGCTCCTCGGCACTGAGACCCCCGTAGTACCCGGTGGTGCGCGGGCTCACCGGCCCAGTCTGTCATGCCAGGGCGTTATCATCTGACAACACGTGTTTGCAGATCGGCTTTGGAGTTCTCGAAGGCCTTCCGCCCCGGACCAGGGCTATTTCCCCCGGGGCAGCTCGACGCTTCGCCGCGTCCACGGCGAGCACCTGGTCGGGCTGCTGTACGGCCAGCGGGCGCTCTGCATCGGCGCGCTCGCGCCGCTGAACTACTACGGCACGAGCGCCCACTCCCGGGCGAAGCTCGCGCCGTTCAACCGGCTCGCGCACACCGGCAAGGCGTTCGAGCAGGTGTACTTCGGGACCCGCGACGAGGCCGATCGCGTGCTTGCCTACGTCCGGCGTATGCACGAGCGCGTCCAGGGTGAGGTGCCGGTCGAGCTGGGACCGGTTCCTGCGGGCGCTCGCTACTCGGCGTTCGATCCGGCGCTGATGCTGTGGACCGTCGCGGTGATCGCGGACTCGGCCCAGTGCTTCTACGAGCTGCTCGTGCGGCGGCTCGCCGACGAGGAGCGCGAGGCGCTGTGGCAGGACTACCTGCGGTTCGCGGAGCTGTTCGGGATGCCGCGCTCCACGGCTCCTCAGACCTACGGAGAGTTCCGCTCCTATTACGAGGCTCAGCTCGCGGGCGACGGCCTGTATCTGTCGGACGAGGCGCGCGCGATCGGCTACGCCACCGCGTTCGAGATCCCGTTCCCGCGCCACCAGCAGGCGGGCAAGCACGTGCACGACCTGCTGATGCTGGGCAGTCTGCCGCCGCGGGTGCGCTCGCTTTACGGCTTGAGCTTCACGTCGCCCCAGTCGCTGGCGTTCGGCGCCGCCGTACAGGGAATCCGCGCCGCCCGCAGGCTGACACCGCGACCGCTCGCGCGCGGCTGGAACACCGGAGCGCTCGAAGGGGTGGCCCGCACCGAGCGCTGGCGGATCGAGCACGGCAAGCCGACGCCGCAGATCCGCGAGGACGGTCCCGCCGGATTCACGCTCCCGGCGTAGGCCCGTCAGCGGACTTCGAGCACGACCTTGCCGGTGGCGCCGCGGCTGTCGAGCAGCTCGAGCGCGTCAGCGGCCTGCGTCAGCGGGAAGCGTGCGCCGACGATCGGGCGGACCGCGCCGGCGGCCATCAGGCCGGCCAGCGCCTCGCCGATCTCGCGCGTGACGTGTGGCTTCGACATCACGTAAGCGCCCCAGCCGGCGCCGATGATCTCGGTGTTGGAGAGCAGCAGGCGGTTGACCCTGACCTCGGGGATCGAGCCGCCGGTGAACCCGACCACGACGACGCGCCCGCCCTCCCCCAGCGAGCGGACGCTGTCGGTGAACCGATCGCCGCCGACGGGATCGAGGACGATGTCGACGCCGCCGCCCGACAGTTCCTTGGCCTGGTCCTTCCACGGCTCGTCTGCCATGAGCACATGATCCGCGCCGGCCTGCGCGCTATCTGCGCCTTCTCCTCGGTGGAGACGATCGCGATCGTACGCGCGTGCAGCCCCTTCGCAACCTGGAGCGCCGCCGTGCCCACCCCGCCCGCCGGCGCCGTGGACGAGCACGGTCTCCCCTTCGTGCTTCAGCCGGCCGCGCAGCTTCAGCGCGAAGTAGGCGGTGTGGTAGTTGAGCACGAGCGAGGCGCCCTGTGCGAAGTCGAGCTCGTCGGGGAGCGGGAAGCACGTGTGCACCGGCGCGACCGCGACCTCGGCCCACGCACCGAGCATGCAGAACGCGGCGACCCGGTCGCCCGGCTTGACCGCGGCATCGCCGCTGACCTCGCGCACGACGCCGCCCGCCTCGCTGCCGGGGACGAACGGCAGCGGCGGTTTGAACTGGTATTCCCCGCGGGTCTGCAGGAGCTCCGGGAACGAGACGCCGGCCGCGTGCACGTCGACGAGCACGCCCGCGCCCGGGGTCGTCATGTGCGAGGCCTCGGGCTCCGGCAGCTCGACCAGCTTCAGCGCCGACTCCGGGCCGCTGAGGTCGACGATCTGGATCGCGCGCACGGCGCGGGATCGTAGTGCGCCGGTGCCGGCGACGGTTTGACATCCCGCGATGGTGCTAGTAGAACTATCACCAATGACCACGTACGGCGCCTCGGCCGGACCCGGAACACCGAGCGATCGCCTGCCGAAATGGCATGGACTGATCGCGCGGTTGTTCGATCAGGCCTGGCGGCGCCGACGCCGGCGCCGCGCCTGGACGGGAGCGGCGCTCGTGGCGGTGACCGCAGCGGTGGGAGTTGCCGTGGCGATGTCCGCCGGCGCCCGGCGTGCGGGGGCCCTACCGCCACAGACGCTCCGCGCGCCGGCCGGCACCCGGGAGATCTCGCCGGCCACCGCGTTCTCGCAGCCGCCGTACATGGGCGTGAACTGCCCCGTCGCCAACTCGATCGCCTGCGACCGCGTGGGACTGGCGATCTGGCTCCGGCGCCCCGCATATCGCGTGCGGGCGACGATCGCCGGCCGGCCGCTCCCGGTCGACTGGTGGGGCGACGCGTACGTCGGTGGCCGCCTCCCGCGCACCGCCTTCGACGGCTACCTGAAGCCCGCCGGGATCGTGAGCGCGCTCGGTGTCCGACCGGAGGTGGGCAGCAGCATCTGGCTCGGCGACGACTCGCCGGCGCCGGTGGTGTGGGTGCTGATCGACTACGGCCATGGCGACCGCGCCGTCACCCACCTCCCCGTGAACTTGAACGCCGGCTGGGGATGAGCCGCTCCGGTCCCGCAGGCGTCGCGATCGACCCCGGCAGTCCGGAGCCGCTGCACGCCCAGGTGGCGGCGGCGATCCGCCGGGCGATCGCGGACGGCGAGGCGGGGCCCGGCGAGCGCCTGCCACCGGCGCGCGACCTCGCGGCCGTCCTCGGCGTGAACGCCAACACGGTCCTGCGCGCGCTGCGGACGCTCCGCGACGAAGGCCTGCTCGAGTTCCGCCGCGGCCGCGGCGTCACCGTCGCAGGAGGCGCGCCGCGGCGGGGCGAGCTCGTCGCCAAGGCACGCGAGCTGGTCGAGCTCTCGCGCCGTCTCGGTTACCGCCCCGAGGAGCTCGCCGCGATCCTCGAGCGGGTCTTCTGACGCGGGCTAGCCGAACTCCTCCTCGATCACCCGGATCGCTCGCGGGGGCGCGCGGAGCACGTCGAGGCGGCCGAGCTGCTCCATCGCCGCGTCGAACCGCGACTCGAGCACGGGGTGCACGACCATCACCAGCCGAGCCTGGTTGCCCAGCCCGCGCTGCACGACCGACTTGATCGAGACGCCGTTCTCGGCGAGCACCTGGGCGACTGAGGCGAGGACCCCGGGCTGGTCCGCGACCTCCAGATGCACGTAGAACGAGGAGACGACGTCACTGACGATCTGCAGGACCTCGGTGGTCGGCGGCGTCGAGGCCGGCGGGATCATCGCGCTGATCACGTCGCCGAGCACCGCGGTCGCGGTCTGCGGGCCACCGGCGCCTGGCCCGGACATCGTGATCTCCGTGATCGCCTCGGACTCGACGGTGACCGCGTTGAACGGCCCGTGAACCGAAGCGAGCGGATGCCCCGGGTACAGGAACGCGGGGTAGACGCGCACGGACAGGCCGCCGTCGACGCGTTCTGCCGTGCCGATCAGCTTGAGGCCGAGGCCCAGCTCGCGGGCGTACTCGAGGTCATCCGGCTGGATGTGCTCGATCCCGTCGTAGCGGACCTGGTCCAGGTGCACCGGCGTGTCGAACGCGAGGCGCGCGAGGATTGCCATCTTCGCGGCGGCGTCCCGGCCGTCGACGTCCTCCGAGGGATCCGCCTCGGCATAACCGAGGCGCTGCGCGTCCTCGAGCGCTTCCGCGAACGTCATCCCGGTGCGAGCCATCTCCGTCAGGATGAAGTTGGTCGTGCCATTGACGATTCCGTGGACGCGGTCGATCCTCGCGCCGGCGAGGGACTCCTGCAGCACCCGGATCACCGGTACCACGCCGGCGACGGCGCCCTCGAAGCGCAGCTGCACCCCGTTGTCCCTGGCCGCGTCCCAGAGCTCCTCGCCGTGCTGCGAGAGCAGCTGCTTGTTGGCGGTGACGACGTGGCGCCCTGCCCGCATCGCCTTCAGGACGTACTCGCGCGCGGGCTCGATCCCCCCCATCAGCTCGACGATCAGATCGCTGCTCTCGAGGATCTCGTCGAAGGACCCGGCCGTGCGCGTCAGGGTCCCCGAGATCGCCGGCCGAAGGCCGGTCGCGCGCTCGATCCGCTCTGCGTGCAACGGCATGAGCTCGACGAACGCGGCGCCGACCGTGCCCTGACCGAGCACGCCGACGCGGAAGATCCCGTCAGCCGACATCGCGCGCCGCCAGGTCCTCGTAGGTCTCGCGCCGGACGACGACGCGCGCGCGCCCGTCGCGGCAGAAGATCACCGGCGGCCGGGGCACGCCGTTGTAGTTGTTGGCGAGCGAGTAGCCGTACGCGCCGGTGACCGGCGTGACGAGCACATCGCCCGCGCTCGGGTTCGGAAGCGGCGCGTCGCGGACGATCACGTCCCCCGACTCGCAGTGCTTACCGGCGATCCGGCATCGCTCGGTCGCCTCGGCGAGCGGCCGGTCGGCGATCAGCGTCTCGTACGTCGAGCCGTAGAGCATCGGCCGCAGGTTGTCCGACATGCCGCCGTCGATCGCCACCCAGGTCGAGACGTTCCGCTTCACCGTCTGCACCGTGTAGAGCGTGACGGTGGAGTTCGCGACCAGCGACCGACCCGGTTCGAGCAGCAGGCGCTTGCCCGGACCGAGATGGTCGTGCGCCGCGCTGACGATCGCCGCGACGTACTCCTCGATGTTCGGCGGCCGATCGGTCGCCGTGTAGGCGACGCCCAGCCCGCCACCAAGGTTGTAGACCGGGAACTCGCCGAGCTCGGCGATCGCCGCCACCGCCCGGCGGAACGGCTCGAGCTCGAGCAGCTGCGAGCCGATGTGGAAGTGCAGGCCGACGAGGCTCAGGTGCGGCGTCCGCTTCACGCGCTCGATCGCGCCGGGGGCCTCGCGCACCGAGAAGCCGAACTTGGAGTCCTCCTGCCCGGTTGACATCGCGCGATGGGTGGCGCCCGCCACGCCCGGGGTGACGCGGATCAGCACCTCCTGCGTGTGGTCGAGCTCCGCCGCGATCCGCTCCAGCCGGTCGAACTCGTCGTAGGAGTCGAGCACGATATGCCCGACGCGAGCATTGATGGCCTCGTTGAGCTCGGTCTCCGACTTCGCGTTGCCGTGGAAGTAGATCCGCGCGGGCTCGAATCCTCCCCTCAGCGCGAGGTGCAGCTCGCCGCCGGAGGCGACGTCGCAGGCAAGACCCTCCTGCGCGAGGACCTCGTAGACCGCGGTACAGGGGAACGCCTTGGAGGCGAACAGCACGTCGAAGTCCTCGTGGCGGGCGCTGAGCGCCTCATTGAACTCCCGGGCGCGGTGGCGTAGGTCCTCCTCGGCGACCACGTAGGCCGGCGTGCCGAACTCGCGCGCGAGCTCGACCGCGTCGCAGCCACCGACCTCCAGCCGGCCCGCCTCGTTGACGCGGGAGCCGCGCGGGAGCACATGCGAGAGCTGCGAGCCGGTGGCGGTCATTCCGGACGCAAACGATAGGGTGAGCCATCCGCTTGAGGCAGACACGCACGCTCGATCCGGTCCGGCCCGCCGTGAGCGACCGTGCCGGCGGCCTGTCGTACACGCTCTGGCTCCCCGATGGGCCTGCGGCCGCGGGTGTCGTGATCCTCCACGGCGCCGGCTCGTGCAAGGAGAACCACTACGACTTCGCCCGTGCGGTGCTGCCGGTCGGGTACGCAGCGATCGCGTTCGACCAGCGCGGGCACGGGGAGAGCGAGGGGGCGCTCGACGGGCGCGCGGTTGATGACGTGCTCACAATCGCCGGGGTGCTCCGACGCGCCACTGGGGATGAGTCGCTGCCGGTGGTGCTGCGTGGCTCGAGCATGGGCGGGTACATGGCGCTCCTCGCGGCGGCGCCGGCGAGGGCCGCGGCGGTGATCGCGCTCTGCCCGGCGAGCGCCGGCGGGCTGCGGCGCGGGCTGGCCTCTGGCCGCTTCGGCTTCGAAGCGAACGTTGCGGCTCTGGACTCCCTGCTCGCTGCCAATGAGCTCGAACCCGCCGTCCAGGCGCTGGAGATCCCGGTGCTGCTGCTCCACGCCGAGGGCGACGAGCAGGTGCCCGTGCAGCACTCGCGCGAGCTTGCCAAGCACCTCCGCCATCCGCTCAGCCGGCTGATCGCCGTCCCGGGCGGGCACCACCGGTCGGTCCAGCACGACGAGGAGCTGCAGGCGGTGAGCCTGCGATTTCTGAAGCAGGCGCTCGAGGGGTCTGCGTAGGCCGCCGTCAGCCCCGGGAGCCCGAGCCGCCGAGCAGGCCGCCGACGGCATTGCCCACGCCGGTGACTGTCCCGCCCAGCGCGCCGGTCGCCCCGCTGACGGTGCTGCCGGCCGCCTTGGTCGTGCCGTTGAGCGCGCTCGATACGGGCGCCGGCAACGTCGGCAGGCTGCTGGTCACACTCGTGCCGACAGAGTTCACGGTCGAGCCGACGGCCGTGCCCACGCCTGAGACGGCGCCGCCCACCGTCGCGGCCGTGCGCTGCACGACCGTGCCGACCACGCCGGTCACCGGAGCCACGCCGCAGCTCAGCCCGGAGCACGGAGGAGGTCCACCGCTGCCGGATCCGCCACCACCACCCCCGCCGCCGGGGCCCGTGCCGCCACCCCCGCCGCCGGAGCCCGCGCCGCCTCCGCCACCGCCCGAGCCGGAGCCGCCGCCCGCGCCCGGACGGCCACCGGCCGTCAAGCTCAGGTGCAGCGCCCCGGCCCGTCCGGCCGATCCGCCGGGCCCGGTCAGGCCGCCCGCGCCACCGGCGACGCCCGTGGCGAGCGTCGCGAGGGCCGCCGAGAGCCTGGGCGACGGCGCCGGGGTGTGCGCGGACTGCGGCTGGGCGATCACGACCGTCGGCGGCTCGCCAGCCGAGCCGACCTGTGGCCAGCCGTTGAACGCGACGATCGCGCTCGCGACGACGAACAGGGCAGCGGCGCCCGCCAACAGCGAGCCCGCCGTCCCGAAGCTGGCCAGGTATGCGCGTGTCGCACGCACCTGCACCATCTATCGGCCTCCGGCCGCCATGCCTTTACCCCTAGCCATGCAGGGAATGGTGGCAGATCGGCTGGCGTTTGGCGCGGTTTCGCCCGCGAGACCTCTACGCCGCGGCCTGGACCCCCGCGAGCCATCGCTCGGCGTTGCGGTCATGGATCTCCCGCAGAGTCGTCTCGAGGTCGTATTGCGGCCGCCACTCCGGATAGTCGGAGCCGAACTCGTCGAGGTCGGAGATCCACCAGCGGTGGTCGCCGATGCGCGGCTCCTCGGTGAGGGTCCACTCGAGCCTGCGCCCCGAGATCGCGCTCGCACAGCGCGATCGCCTCGAGCATCGAGCAGTTGCTGAAGCGCCCGCCGCCCAGGTTGTAGACCGCGCCCGCGCGGGGCCCCGCGTGGAACGCCGCGAATGCCGCGGTCACGTCGGCGGCATGGATGTTGTCCCGTACCTGTTTGCCGCCGTAGCCGATCACGGTGTAGGGCTCGCCCGTGACCGTGCAGCGCATGAGGAAGGCGAGGAACCCGTGGAGCTGAGCGCCGGCGTGGCTCGGTCCGGTGAGACACCCGCCTCGGAAGCACACCGTCGGCATCCCGAAGTACCGGCCGTACTCCTGGACCATCAGGTCGGCGGCGGCCTTGGAGACGCCGAACAGCGAATGAGTACAGCGATCGAGCGACATGCTCGTGTCGATCCCCCGAAACCAGCGGTGGTCCGAGGGCAGCTCCAGTCGCGTGTCGGTCTCGATCAACGGCAGGAAGTTGGGACGGTCCCCGTAGACCTTGTTGGTCGAGGTGAAGATGAACGTGGCGTCGGGGGCGTGCTGGCGCGTCGACTCCAGGAGGTTCATCGTGCCCAGCGCGTTGACGCCGAAGTCGGTGTGCGGGTCGCGCGCCGCCCAATCGTGTGAGGGCTGGGCCGCGGTGTGGACCACGAGCTCGAGCTCGCGTGCATGCTCACGGAAGACGCGGTCCACCGCGCCGGCGTCGCGGATGTCGAGCGCCAGCGCGCGGAAGTTGTCGTAGCTCGCACGAAGCGAGTCGGTCACCGGCTGGGTGGAGGCGTCGGGGCCGAAGAACTGGGCGCGCATGTCGTTGTCGAGCCCGATCACATCGAAGCCCGCAGCGCAGAAACGACGCACCGACTCCGACCCGATCAGACCTCCCGAGCCCGTGACGATCGCGGTCCGCATCCGGCGCCGAAGGCTAGAGAGCGACGCTGGCGCTTGCGTCGATTGGCCATAATCCTGCGCCGTGCAGCCGAAGGTCGTGATCCTCTGCGGTGGCCGCGGCACTCGGCTCCAGGAACACACGCAGTCGATTCCCAAGCCGTTGGTCGAAATCGGCGGCCGCCCGATCCTCTGGCACGTGATGCAGATCTATCTCGCGCAGGGGTTCCGGCGATTCGTGCTGCTGACCGGATACAAAGCGGACATGATCGCGGCGTTCGTCGAGGCGGCCGGGTGGCCTGAAGGCTGCGAGGTCGCCTGCGTGGACACGGGGCTCGACACCCCGACCGGCGGTCGTATCCATCGCGCAAGGGACCTGCTCAGCGACGAGCGCTTCTGTGCCACCTACGCCGACGGCGTGGCCGACATCGACCTCGGCGCGCTGGTCGAGGACCACGCCAGACATGGCGCCACGGCGACGATGACGGTCGTCCGGCCGGAGCTCCAGTTCGGCGTGGCGCAGCTGAACGGCGAGGGCGTCGTGCGGGGGTTCATCGAGAAGCCGCGCAGCGACCATTGGATCAATGGCGGCTTCTTCTGCTTCGAGCCTGACGTACTGGATCTGCTGAGCGACGACGACGTGCTCGAGCGAGCGCCGCTCGAGCGTCTGGCCTCGGACGGCCAGCTCCGCGCCTTCAGGCACGAGGGCTTCTGGGACTGCATGGACACCTACAAGGACGCGGTCCTGCTGAACGATCTGTGGTCATCCGGAGAGGCGCCGTGGAAACTGTGGACGACCTGAGCAGCCACTCGGTGCTCGTCACCGGCGCTTACGGCCTGCTCGGCTCCTGGCTCGTGAAGGCGCTGGTCGAGCGCGGGGGGCGCGTCGTCGTGGTGCGCAGGGACGAGGCGACCCACTCCGCGCTCTCGACGATGGGGCTCGACGGTGCCGTCGATGTGGTTCACGGGGACATCTGCGCAGAAGGACTCATCGAGCGCGCGCTCGCCGAGTACGAGGTCGACTCCGTCTTCCACCTGGCAGCGCAGACACTCGTGCCGACCGCGAACCGCTCTCCGCTCTCGACCTTCGAGACGAACATCCGCGGCACCTGGCTGCTGCTCGAGGCGTGCCGGCGCCATGGCACCGAGCGGGTGCTCGTCGCCGCGTCCGACAAGGCCTATGGCCCGCACTCCGACCTCCCATACCGCGAGGACCACGCGCTGCGTCCGCTGTTCCCGTACGACGTCTCCAAGGCGGCCACCGACCTGCTCGCGCGCTCCTACTGGCACACGTGGCAGCTACCGGTGGCGGTGACGCGCTTCGCGAACATCTACGGCGGCGGCGACACGAACCGCTCGCGTCTGGTCCCGGAGGCGGTCGCCGCCGCGCTCGCCGGCCGAAGCCCGATCGTCCGATCGGACGGCTCGCCCGAGCGGGACTTCCTCTACGTGGAGGACGCGGCCGCCGCGTATCTGGCGATCTGGGCCGCGCTCGGGCGCGGCGAGGGCCGGGGCGAGGCTTTCAACGCGGGCGGCGGCGAGCCGCATCGCGTCCTCGACGTCGTTGAGCTGATCTGCCGTCTCGCCGGCTCGGGCGTGAAGCCCGACATTCGCGGCGCGGGCACGCCGCCGGGGGAGATCGACCGGCAGTGGGTCGACTACGCCAAGCTGCATCGGGTGACCGGATGGGAGCCTCGGGTGGGGCTCGAGGAGGGCCTGCGCCGGACGCTCGACTGGCACCGGACCCACGGCTGAGCGGCCGGACGGCGCGGAGCGCCGGCGGCTAGCGATCGCCGTTGCGCCGGAAGAGCTGCCAGCTGCCCTCGCCGAGATCCTCCGCCGCGACTCGGTGAAAGCCGAGCTCCGCGAGTGGATCCAGCAGGGGCTGTGGCATCAGCGCGAAGTAGCTGTTCGCGATCAGCAGCTCGGCGTCGCTGCTGCTCACGCGTCCCAGCTCACCGGGATCGGGGAGGGCATTCAGCGAGGTGACCAGATCGAATTCGCCGTCGGCGAACGGCAGCTGCTGGAAGCGCGCGCGGAGGAAGGTCAGGTTCGGCAGGACGTGTGCGTCGCGCGCCAGGCGGACCATCCTCGACGCTCCGTCGACACCCACGACCTCCGCCTGCGGGTATCGCTGCGCCAGCGTCACGGTGGAGCCGCCGGTTCCACAGCCGAGGTCCAGCGCGCGACCCGGCGTACGGCAGCGCTCGAGCCCCGCCGTGAATGGCGCGAGATGGGCAGAGCTGTTGCCCAGCCACCGCCACTCTCGCGCGGTCACATTGAAGTAGATGCTCGAGATCGCTCCGTCGAGGCGCCGGCCGCGCTGCCCGCGGTAAGCCGCCAGCGCATGGCGGCGTCGGGGTTCGGCCGAGACTCGACGAAGGATCCCTGCGAAACGTGTGCGCCACATCCGCAGTCTCCGCTCGGAACGTAACGGGCCTCGATAAACGGCGTCTTACGCGCCGCTCGGCAGTCCTTCAAATCACGCTTATGCGGTGTGCCACCATTGATCTCGAGATGGCACGCCCGGCGCCCAGCCGCACGGCTTCATTTGGCCGCGATCGCGGCCTGCAGTCCCGCATGGTCCTGACGCTGTTCCTGCTCGGGCTGATCTATGCGGTCCTGATCGGCGTGCTGTTCGCCGCGGGAGCGGGCGCGGTCACGATCGCGGTCATCGCCGCGGCGCTGTTCCTGCTGCAGTACTTCACGTCGGACAAGATCGCGCTGCTTTCGATGGGCGCCCGTGAGGTGAGCCCACAGGAGGCTCCGGAGCTGCACGCGATGATCGAGCGGCTCTGCGTGACGGCGAACCTGCCCAAGCCGCGCGTGGCGGTGGCTCAGACCCCGATGCCGAACGCGTTCGCGATCGGGCGCTCGCCGCGGAGTGCGACCGTCTGCGCCACCACCGGGATCATGGAGCTGCTCTCCCCGCCGGAGCTCGAGGCGGTGCTGGCACACGAGCTCACGCACGTCCAGAACCGCGACGTGATGGTGATGACGATCGCCAGCTTCTTCGCGTCGATCGCGGCGTTCATCGTGCAGATGGGCTTCTGGTTCGGCGGGATGGACGACCGCGACGACAACGGCCTGCCGATGATCGTGGTGATCGCGGTCTCGGCGCTGGTGTACGTGATTTCCTGGCTGCTGCTGCAGGCGCTCTCGCGCTACCGCGAGTTCGCTGCGGATCGGGGGTCGGCGATCATCACCGGTCGCCCGAGTGCGCTGATCTCCGCGCTGCTCAAGATCAGCGGCGGGATGCAACGGATCCCGCAGCAGGACCTCCGGGCGGCATCCGGCGAGCTCGCGGCGTTTTACATCTTCCCGCCGAAGGCGAAGCAGACGGTGGCGTCGCTGTTCTCCACGCACCCGTCGCTCGAGGCGAGGATCGCGGCCCTGCAGCGGCTCGAGGCGCAGCTGCAGGGAACGCGCTAGCCGACCGTCGGCGACAATAGCTTCGATGGGATTCCTCGATGTCGTCCTGGGCAGGCGCAAGCTCGCCGGCCCCGCCCCGGACCGGCTGTTCGCGATCAGCACGGGCTATGTCGCGCTCGAGACCAGCCTTGGCATCACATCCTCGGGCGCGGCCGCGATCGTCTTCCAGCCGCTGGCGACCGCGGACTTCAACTCGATCGTCAAGGACATGGAGGCCGTCGTCCGCGGCACCGCCGCCGACAGCGGCACACAGGTACAGAGCAGCGACGACACATTCGGATTCCGCTGGCTGATCCTCCGTGGCGGCTCGTTCGACGATCTCGTCGTGGGCATCAGCGCCGTGTCCGGCGCGCTCGAGACAGGCGGCTACGGCGACCGCGTGCTGTGCGCGGTGTTCGCGTTCAAGGACGAGCAGGGCCGTCGCCTCTACTGGATCTACAACTACAAGCGCGGCAGCTTCTACCCGTTCGTCCCAGCAGGGGGAGCGCAGCAGCGAGACAACGAGCGCGAGCTCCAGCTGAAGGCCCAGATGGCCAACGAGCTGCCGCTCGAGCAGGAGCTCGAGCGCTGGTTCCCGCTGTGGGGCATCCCGATCTAGCCCCACCGCCCTAGGCACGGCATCAGCCCGGCCGCAACCTCCCGGTTGCCGTTTGCCGGGCTTCCCAGCAGCCGGTATGTTGGCCCGCTGACGCGAGGGCACCAGGGTCCTCGCGGACGCCAACGATTGGCAGGGAGTGGGACGCGTGAGCGATTCAGCGATGCTCCAGGGAGCAAACGGGCTCCTCGAGTGGCCGCCGTCGGACACGACGCGGCCACCAGCCGATCGCCCGTGCCCGTCAGTCGCGATCGTCCACGACTATCTGAACCAGTTCGGAGGCGCGGAGCGCGTGGTGCTCGAGCTTGCGCGGACCTGGCCGGGCGCGCCCGTCTACACGTCGCTGTACAGAAAGCGCTCGACCTTTCCTGAGTTCGCCGGTCAGGACATCCGTGTGAGCCCGCTCAACCGGGCACCGGTCGACGCCGGCTTCCGATCGCTCGCGCCCCTGTATCCGTTCGCGTTTCGCAGCTTCGGCACGCTCGGCGAGGACGTCGTGATCAGCTCGTCCAGCGGCTGGGCCCATGCCGTCCGGACGGCTGCACACTCGAAGCACATCGTTTACTGCCACACGCCGGCGCGCTGGCTCTACCGCCTGGACTCCTATCTCAGTCACCGACTCACGCGCGGCGCCCTCGCCCCGTTCGGGGCGCCGTTCAGGCGCTGGGATCGCACGGCCGCACGACGCGCCGACGTCTACGTCGCCAACTGCGAAAACGTCCGGCGCCGGATTCGCGCGACCTACGGCATCGAAGCCGAGGTGATCCACCCGCCGGTCGACTGCGACCGCTTCAGGCCCCGCCCCCGGGGCGAGCGGCTGCTGGTGATCTCACGGCTGCTGCCGTACAAGCGGGTCGATCTGGTCATCCGCGCGGCGAACCGGCTCGGGCTTGGGCTGGACGTGGTGGGGACGGGCCCGTGCATGCGAGACCTTCGCTCGATCGCCGGGCCCGATGTCGAGTTCCACGGACGGGTGCCCGACGACGCGATGGTCGGGCTGCTCGAGCGCTGCCGTGCGCTGTGCGTTGCGGCGGAGGAGGACTTCGGGATCGCGCCGGTCGAGGCGCTTGCCGCCGGCAAGCCTGTCGTCGCCTACGCCGCCGGCGGCGCCCTGGAGACGCTCGAGGATGGCTTCACGGCGACCTTCTTCGACCGGCAGGACGACGAGGCGCTGATCGACGCGATCCGTCGCTGCGATTCCCTCGACACCAACCCCTCCGAGCTGGCGGACGCCGCACGTTCGTTCTCAGCCGCGGCATTCCGCCCTCGGTTCCGAGAGCTGCGTCGACCGGGCGCTGGCGGACGGGCGCACACTGGCCCGCGCACGCTAGAACTGCGCTACAGCACCGTCGTGCGGCTACGGGCGCTTCCCAGGGCGAGCGAAGCCATCCCCACGGAATCCGCGGCAGCCTCGACGGCGAGCATCTTGGCGGCATGCCTGACGCCACCCCCGCGCAGCCGTCCCGACATCTCGTTGACATATGGCGCCACTCCTGCGAGCACCAGGGGATGGCGAGCGATGCGCGCCAGCACCACTGCAGCGACGGCGAGGTCGAATCTGGCGGTCCGTCTGCTAAGGAACCATCTCCTGTAGAAGAAGTGCTCTCGGAGCTCAGGCACCTCTGCCGCGAGCTCAGCGAAATGTCGCAGCCGCAAGCGCTCGGCGATGTAGCCTCTTGGACCGCGTTCGAATACGGCGTGGTAAGCGAGCGCCCGATCACAGAACGCTGTGCGTGCCCCCTCTCTTCGAGCACGCCAGCCGAAGGCTACGTCCTCGCCCATCGGCCGCGCGTTGCCGTGCCCGTCACCCACGAAGTGGCGGAATCCCCCAATCCGTTCGAACCACGATCTGTCTACGAACAGGTTCGCGCTCTCGTAGAGCCCACTCTCGTGGGCCACCGTGAGGCTGCGGTCGAAGGGACCATGAACGGCGGCTGGGTCGGGCAGCGTCCTGCCCTGGACAAGATCCGCGTCGTCGAGCGCGCGCGCCCCAGCGCTCAGCCAGGACGACGTCGGGCGGCAGTCGGAATCTATGAAAGCGATTCGTACGCCCGCCGCGGCGGCGACACCAGCATTACGCGATAACGCCGCGCCTTGCCCGTCAAGCTCCACGATCCGCGAAACGACGGTGCTGTCGCGTGCGATCGCCGCCGTCTGGTCGGTGGAGCCATCGTCTACCACGATGACCTCTGCTCTTCCCTCGAATCTCTGCTCGGCCAATCCGGCGAGGGTGTCGCGGAGCGTCCCGGCTGCGTTGCGCGCCGGGATCACGATGCTCACTGAGGGGTTGTGCAAGATGCGCGCCGCGTGGTCGACAGCACAGACCAGCGCGATCATAACGAGTGACTTGCTATAGCTTCCGGCATGAGCGCCTCAACCGATCTACACGGGCGCGTCCGCGGCCTGGACTGGTATCACACGTTGGAACTCGCCCCTGGCCTGGTCACCGAGGGAATGTTCGACATGCGTGCGTACGTTGACTACTACGGGTTACCGGACGACATGACCGGCATGCGGGCACTCGATATCGGGACCTGGGACGGTTTCTGGGCTTTCGAGATGGAGCGCCGGGGTGCGGAGGTGCTCGCGCTGGACCTGGACGACCAACGCGATCTTGACTGGCCGCCCAGGCGTCGGCCGTCCCAGTTTCCGGAAACTCCCCGGGGCGCCGGGTTCGCGTTGGCGAAGGAGATCTACGGTTCGGCGGTCGAGCGAGTGAATTGCAGCATCTATTCGGCAGCGCCTGGCGATCTCGGAACGTTCGATTTCGTCCTTTGCGGCAGCGTCATCATGCACCTGCGCGACCAGCTGCTCGCGCTCGAGCGGATCGCCGCCCTATGTCGCGGCACGTTCATCTCCACAGAGGAATACGACCGGTTGGCCGACCTGGTCCCGTTTGCAGTCTCGCGGTATCGAGCCGACCGAGACGCCGCCGTCGTCTTCTGGCTCCCGAGCCGGAAAACATGGCGCCGGATGCTCTGGACTGCCGGCTTCGACGAGGTCGTCGAATACCGGCGGTTCGACATGCGCGCGACCGCTGGCTACCGCGTCCGCCACGTTATTCATCACGCTCGCGCGAGCCAAACTTGGCCCGCGAGTAGCTCAGCCGCGATGCGCGAGTAGTCTGGCGTATAGCGCCCCATATTCGTCGGCAGTTCGCTGACTTGAGAGCCTCGAGCGCGCGGTCGCGGCACGCGTTTGCGGTATCCGTCTGCTCGGCCAATTCTAAGGTTTCGATGATGGCCGCCGCGAGCTCAAGCTCAGTACCGCCGAATAAGCGGCCTACCGTCGGCCGGTCGATGATCTCCGGAATCCCGCCGGCGGAAGTCCCGACGACCGGCGTGCCGCACGCCAACGACTCGACCAGAACCAGCCCGAACGCCTCTCCCAGCGAGGGAAGCGCGCAGATCCACGCCGAGCGGTAGGCGGCTAGCAGCGTCTCGTCGTCCTTGCCGGGCTCGGGCGAGAGGAGTTCGACCCCTTTGCATTGGCTGACTCGATCTGCCAGCGCGCGGTTACGGGGACGGAGCAGCAGCAGCTTCACCCCCGGACGCTCCCGACGGACGATCGGCAGCGCCTCAATCAGCATCCCAACCCGCTTGTATTCAACCTCGAGCGAGGCGTTGCAGAAGATCGTCGGCTGCGCCGCCCGTTCGCCGTCGGGCGAGAACCACTGGACGTCGACTCCCGGATTGATTACCTCGGCGCGTACCCCGAGGTTGTGCCAGAACGCGTCCGCGGCCGCCTTGCTCAGCGCGACAACCGCGTCACAGCTGCGGCACGCGGTGACGGTGGTGTGCAGCCGAAGCCGGCGGCCGACGAGGAAGCGACGCGTCGGGATGCCCATGTAGCTGAAGACAGCGACACCCCGGCGCGAAGCGTCTCGCCAGCGCCCGGCGGCGACGGCGTCGGGCGCGGAGAGTGCGTTGGCGACATCGTCGCGCCCGGCTCGTAGTGCGAGGTACGCGAGCGGGGCGTGCGTCAGATGGTCGTCGAACATCCGCCGCTGCAAACGCGAGTCGGGCGGTCGCCATAACCGCAGCACCTCCATCCCGTCCTCTTGCACCCGGCTGGGCCGGCCGGCGTGGCTGGTGATCAGGCGGACGCTGTGGCCACGCGCGAGGAGCCCATCAGCCAGCTCCCGCACCATCCGCTCGGCGCCGCGCCGCACCTCGGGCCAGTAACTGGGGTTGAGCAGCGCGACCTTCAAGCTGCTGGTCGGGGCGTTCAAAGCAGCAATGCCCGATGTCTCACGCTGCCGCGCGCTAGTGCGACGATCTCGACCGCGTCGATCGCCGCGCGCGAGGGCAACTCCAAGACCGAGCGGAACCGCCCGCGCGGACTGGTCGTATGCCCCGGCGCGGCGTGCACCGCCCACGGAACAATCAGCGCGCCGGCAAGGCGGCTCCGGCGCTGGAGCACGAACCCGGCCACCGCGAGCGGCAACAGTGCGTGCGTCCGCTTCCAGAAGATCCACATCGGCATCTGCTCGCGCAGTTCCGGGTGGACCTTCACCAGATAGGGAAGGTCGCTCCAGCGCCAACCCGACTTCAGCCGCTGCCACAGCGTCCCGTCGTAGACGGCGTGGTATGTGAGCATCTCCGGCGCGCCGATGTACGCAGCCCCGGCCTGCGTCGCCCGCACCGCCACGTCGGTGTCGTCGCCGGCGAAGTTGCCAGGGATCGAGCGGTCGAAGCCGTCAATACGCTCGAGCAGCTCGCGTGGGTACGAAATGTTGCATGTTTGTGCCCAGATCGTCGGCGGGATGATCATCTGGGTCCGCGGATGTGGTGCGTGGTGCAGGACGCTGCAGCTCCTCGGGATCCGGCAGAGTCTTGCCCTGGATAACCGCACCCGGGTAACGCGCTGCGGCCTTCAGGACCTGCTCGAGCCAATCGGCCGGAGGCCGGCAGTCATCATCGGTGAACACCACCAGCGGGGCGTTCGCGGCGCGCCACCCGAGGTCCCGCTGCACTGGCAGCCGCTCCACCCCGGTTGCGAGCTGCGGAGCACGCCGGACTCCGTCAGCTCGTGCTCGGCGAGCATCTCCGAGGTATCGGGCCCCCGGGATCCGTTGGCGATAATCACCTCGAAGAGCTCGCGCGCGAGCGTCTGCTCGGCGAGCGCATTGAGGAGCCACCGCAGCCGCGTAGGGCGGTCTCGGGTCGGCACAACGACGGAGACGGATGGAACGGGACGCATCTAGGCGGCGCCAGCCTAGCGCCCAGCGATCGCTCTCAGCGCCGCTGGGCGGCCGCGATCAGTGTCGCCAGGCGCGCCCCTTCGCGATCGACGCTGCAGTGCTGGAGTACGTGCTCACGGCCGCGGCGGCCCATCGCAATCCGCTCATCGGGCTCGAGCGCGAGCAGCTCGCGGATCGCCGCGGCGAGCGCCTCTGGGTCCCTTGGCGCAACGAGCCGCCCCCACCCCGGTTCGATCAGCTCTGGCAGGCCGACCTCGTGGGTGGCTACCACCGGCAGCTCGAGTGCGAGGGCCTCCTTGACGACCACGGGCATCGAGTCGCGATCGCCGTCAGCGGCCACCACGCTTGGCATCACGAGCAGGTCAGCTGCCTCGATCACCTCGCGCACCTCCTGGTGGCCGAGCGCCCCTACCAGCTCCACGGTCGCGCCGACGCCGGCCCGCTTGACCCGTTCTGCCAGCTCCGCACGCAGCGGCCCATCCCCGACGATCTGCACGGCGTCGAGGCGAGACGAGTCGCGCGTGAGGATCGCGACTGCGTCGATCAGATCGGCGAACCCCTTTTTCTCGACCAACCGCCCGACTGCGACCACCCGCCGTCGGCCGACATATGGCGTCCGTCGACGGAACTGCTCGCCGTCGACGCCCATAACGATCTCATGAACCCGCGCCCCCGGAGCCACCCGCTGCAGATACGAGACGTTGTAGCGGCAGCCGGTAGTCACGAAACTGGCACGCTCGAGCTTCTCGCGGAGGTTGCGCGGGTGCTGAAAGATGTCGTAGGCGTGGGCGGTGACGCTGTACGGGAGGTCAATCAAAGCTGAGATCCGCATCGCACTCAGGGCGGCGCCCATCGCGAAATGCGCGTGGAGGTGATGCTCCCCACCTCGGCGGACGCGCCACGCTGCTGGCGCCAGCGCGCGCAGCGGCGCCACGGGCTCCTCGCGCCGCCACTCGGGGCGGCCTAAGACGTCGGCAGCCGACCGGAGCGGGTGACGGGAGACGAGCCAAGCGAGCGCCAGCAGTTTGAACGGGAGCGAGTCGTCCTCGCCGTACGTGACACGGTGCTCGCGGCCCGACGCGAGATCGATCCGGAGCGGCCGACGCATCGCCTCGACCCGGGCGGGCACGCCTGCCAGCTCGAGTGCCCGCAACTCCGCCCCGATGAACGTTTCCGAGATCTCCGGGAAAACGTCGGCGAAGACCACGATCGCAGAGTTGAGCGCCAGCTGCGCGGGCTGCTTGGAAGAGTTCTCGAGCAGCGCGCCGGCACGTCCGGCGAGGATCACGAAAGCGTCGATCAAGCGAAAGCGGGCCTTCTCGGGTTCGCCCGCTACCGACCACCGAGCGGCCGCCCCGAGCGCCCGAGTTGCGGACTCCACCGGCGGCCGCGCGGCACGCAGTTCGGGATAGCGGCGGTCGAGCCACGCCCGCCCTGCCGCGTAACGCGCGACCACCCGCGCGAACGAGCTCCAGCGCTCACGGTGACGGTGGCGGACGCTTGCGTCCTCGCGGTAGTCGATCTTCCAGCCCACCTCTTGCAGCCGCCAGCAGAAGTCGCTGTCGCCGCCGGAGCGGATCCCCTCGAGGAACCCCCCCACCGAGCGCCACGCCTCGGTACGCACGAGTAGGTTGGCGGTTACGCCGAACGGCTTGTAGGCATCGCCCATGTTGCGCCGCTGGTCTAGCGCGCCGCGGTCGCGCTGGTAGCGGGCGAGCAGCTGGCGCTGGTGGGGGTCGGCGAGAACCCCGCCCGCGAGCGCGCCCTCGTCGTCACGGATGGGAGAAGCGAAGTAGTGGCGGAGGATCGCCCGCTCGGGAATGCAGTCGGAGTCGATGAACAGCAGCCAGTCGTTTGCCGCCGTTGCCGCGGCGACGTTGCGGGCGTAATAGGACGAGCGCTGCGCGGTCGCCGGGACGACCCGCACGCGCGGCCACTTCGAGGCGATCGCGGCGAGCGCCTGCTCGTCGGTGTTGTCGGCGACGATCAGCTCGTCGCCGTCGATCAGCTCGATCGAGGACAACGCCGAGAGCGCGGCCGTCGCCGCTTGCGCGTCGCCGCGGAACGGCATCACGACACTGACCGCGGGACGGTCCAGCTCCGCGGCAGGCTCGTTCACGGACGGCGATTATGACTGACCCGGCCGCACGGACCGCTGGTTACCATCGGCGCCGTGAGCCACGGACCGCTCGTTCTGAACGGCCGCAGCATGGCGCGAGCGACGATCACCGGGGTCGAGCGTTGGGCGGCCGAAGTGATCCCACGGCTGCTCGCGTTGAGCCCGAATCGCTACCGGGTGGCGCTCCCCCCGCGGGGCTTCGCAAACCGAGCCGGGCAGGTCTGGGAGCAGCTCGTGCTGCCGGCGCGCGCCGCGCGCATACGCGCGAGCGTGATCTGGTCGCCGGCGAACCTCGCGCCGCTGCTGTGGCCGCGCAACGTGGTCGTACTGCACGACGCGGCGGTGCTCCGCAACGCCAATGACTACTCCCCCGTCTACCGGGCCTGGCACGGGCACTTCGGGATCCTGTGCGCACGCCGCGCGTTGCGGGTCGTGACCGTGTCGGAGTTCTCCCGGCACGAGCTGATCGAGCTCGGCGGGCTCGACCCCGAGCGGGTGGTCGTGATCCCGGGCGCGGTCGACGCACGCTTCCACGCGAGCGCCGACGCCGAGCGCGTGATGCGCCGCTACCAGCTGAACCGCCCGTACGTGTTGACGGTCGCGACCGACGACACGCGCAAGAACCTGTCGGTGCTGAACGCGGCCGCGTGGCCGCTCCGCGACGCGGGGCTCGAGCTCGTGTGGGCCGGTGCGGCGCGCCGACACATCGTCGCGAGCGACTCGACGAACGGCATGCGGCGTCTCGGCTACGTCGCCGACGAGGATCTGCCGGGCCTGTACGCGGGGGCGCGCGCGTTCGTGCTGCCATCGCGCTACGAGGGGTTCGGTCTGACCTGCCTGGAGGCGATGGCGTGCGGGACGCCGGTGGTGGCCGCCAACCGCGCCGCGCTGCCAGAGACGTGCGCCGGGGCAGCGCTGCTGGTGAATCCCGACCACCCCGCTGAGGTGACCGCGGCGATTTTGCGGGCCGTGTCGGAGGAGCCGCTGCGGTCCAGGCTGCGCGAGGACGGCCTGCAGCGGGCGGCCCGGGCGACCTGGGACCAGACGGCGCAGGAAATCGACGCGCTGCTGATTGGGCTGTCCGAGGGGCTGACCTTGCGCGTCGCCGTCGTCGTCCTGCATTTCAACGGTCGCGAGGACACGCTCGCGTGCCTACAATCGGTGGCGCAGAGCGACTGGTCATCGATCACAACGGTGATCGTCGACAACGCCTCCGAGGTGGACATCCGCGGGGAGGTGCGGGACCGGTTCCCGGATGCGGTCCTCGTCCGCAACGAGCGCAACCTTGGCTTTGCCGGCGGGATGAACGTCGGGCTCGGATGCGCGCTCGAACTCGGGGCCGACTACGTGCTACTGCTCAACAACGACACCGTCGTCGATCAGGCGATGGTCCGGCGGCTGGTCGAGGCCTGCAACGCCCGGCCGGATGCCGGGATCGTCAGCCCGCTGGTGCTCGCCCGCGGTACGTCCGATCAGGTGTTGAGCGCCGGCTGGGACTTCGATCCGCGCCGCGGCCATCCAGGCCGTCCGGTGCTCGCAGGCGCGCGGCGAACGGCGCTCGTGGGTATCCGCGAGGTGGTGGCCGCCTCAGGGGAGGCGATGCTGGTCAGTGCCGCCGTCGTGCAACAAGTCGGCCCGCTCGACGAGGCCCTGTACCTGCGGCTCGAGGACATCGACTGGTCGCTGCGGATGCGCGCGCGGGGGCGGCGCAACTACGTGGTGCTCGACGCCATCTTGTGGCACGCGGTGTCCGCCTCGAGTGGCGGTGATCATTCGGCACTGAGCGCTTACTACCACACGCGCAACATCCTCACAGTGTGCGCGCGACACGCGCCGCTGAGCGCTACCGGCGGCCTTGTCCGCGAGGCGGAGGTGCTGATCGCGAACCTCGCGCACACGCGACGCGGGAGCAACCCGGCTCGCAACGGCCGTGCTGTGCTGTCGGGTTGGCGCGACTACCGCCGCGGGCGACTCGGCGCTCGCTAGCGCCGTCCAAGCTACCTTGCGCTCCATGCCTGAGACCGCCCAGCACATAGCGCCGTTCGGCGCAGTCGTCGTAATCCACAACTCAGCGCGCTACCTGCCCGGCCTGTTTCATTCGATCGAGCGCCACATCGATCCGGCGCCCGAGATCGTGGTCGTCGACGCCGGCTCCAGCGACGATGGCGCCGAGCTCGCGCGCGAGCGCGGCGCGGTGGTCATTCACCGGCCCGACAATCCCGGCTTCGGGATCTCTAACAACGTCGCCATTGAACAGCTCCGCTCCGATGTGTGCGTGCTACTCAACCCGGACATCGAGCTGCTTGACGACGGCGTGCTGCGGCTCGTCAAGCTGGCGCGCCGGCGCCGTGCGCTGCTGGTCCCGCGGCTGCTCAATACCGACGGCTCTGTGCAACGCAGCGCCCACCCAGCGCCCGGCAGGCTCGACGCTCTGATCCCGGCCCTGATCCATCCGCTCGCTCTGCCCCGATCGCTGCGGCTGCGCGCTGACCCGTGGCGCACCGAAACAACGCGAACTGTCGGGTGGGCGCTCGCGGCGGCGCTCGTCGCTCAGACCGAGCTGCTGCGCCAGCTCGGCCCGTTCGACCCCAACATCTTCCTTTTCTACGAGGACCTCGACTTTGCGCTGCGCGCCGCACGCGACGGGATCCCGACCGAGCTGCATCCCGAGGTAAGCGTCCGCCACCACGGCAGCCACTCGACCTTCCCGGCCTACGGCGGCGAGCCGTACGAACTGCTCGCCGGCCTGCGCCGCCAGGTGGTAGCGAAGCAGCTCGGCCGCCGCGCGATGGCGATCGACGACGCCGCCCAGGTGCTCGCGTTCGGCACACGAGCGGCGGCCCGGATCGTGCTGCGCCGGGACGCATCGCGGGAGCTCGCGCAGCTGCGGGCGTTACGAGCCGCGCGGCATGAGGATGTAGCGGTCTGAGCCGCCGGCGGCGCCGGCAGCGCGGACCAGCGCCGCTCGGTAGTGAGCCTCGAGCGCGTCAGTGTTGGCCTCCGGATCAAATAGCCGGCGCGCAGCTCGGGGCCCGCCCTCAGCGAGCGCCTGACGCAGGCTCTCGTCCGCGAGCAGCTCGGCGATCCGGTCGGCCAGCTCGCCCGCGTCCGCGGTCCTGATCTTCAGCACCTCACTGCGGTCGGCTAGCAGCTCCCCGAACCCGACCGAGAAGGTGATGGTGGGCGTGCCGGAGGCGAGATAGGCCTGGAGCTTAGAGGGCAAGCGGAGCCGATTGAACTCGGTCGGCCCGCCGGGTTGCAGCAGCACCATGGCGCGCCTGAGCATCGGCTCGATGGAGGCATACGGAAGGAGCCCAGGGAACCAGCATGAACGGGGATCCAGCCCGGCGTCGCGCGCGAGCGCGACTGGATCGATCCGCTCGTGGACGTTTCCCGGATGAACGTACCCGACACGATGACCGCGGCGCTGAACCTCCGCGACGGCGCGCAGACCCTGCAGCGTGTCCTCGAGCGAGAACGGATAGATCGTCCCCGTCACGACGACGAGCGGCAGGTCTTGGAGCGGCTCTGGCAGATCCAGTTCGACAGCGCTCGCCGGCTCCACCTCCGGCGAAACCGGCAGGAGAGTGGAGCAGGGACGGCCGAGCCTGCTCGAGACCTCGAATGCAAGCTCGGGCGTCAGCGCGTCGAGCGCGAGCGCGCGCCGCCGGACCCAGCGCCGGGTTGCCAAGGTGGAGTGAGGCCAGCTCCCTGGGTGGATCACGCTCTCGGCCCATCGCACCCTCCGACCCGCCCGGTAGTAGATCGACTCCCCAGGGACCCCGCGCCACGCGTTCCATTCGTCGTCCTCGAAATGCACGAGCGCCGGCGCGCCGTCGCCCGCCGGTACTCCCTCGCCGCCATGATCGTCGGCAGACGGGAGTTGGCAACGTGGATCAGGTCGGGACGGAACTCGCGGCCCCTGTCGATATCGGCGGGCCGGAGGCGCCTGCCCTTGAACCGGTGCTCGCGGAACTCGATCCCGTTCACGATCGACAGCCCCTCTCCGGCGGCGGTGGCGGCGCTGCCGCCGAAGCTGAACAGGATGCGGTGACCGCGTCGCACGAGGCGCTGCGCGAACCCCATCATCTGTTTCTCGCTGGGACCGGTGAGGTCGCGCTGACAGACGAAAAGGACCGAGAACTGCTCGTTCACCGGCCTGAATGCGCGACCGCGAGCATCGCGATGCTCGCTTTGGCCACGGTGAACGTGTACGCACCGTCATGCGCCATCACGATCTGGCGAACCGCCTTGCCGGTCAGTTGCCCGGTGGCGCTCGGCTGTGCGAACGTCTGGCCCCCCAGCTCGATCCCAGACTCGGCGCTGGGGTTCGGCGCAGTGACTCGGATGACGGTTCCCGGGACCCGCGCGCCCGGCACCGAGATCACTACCCGCCCGGCGCGGTGCAGGTCCTTGTTGACGATCACGAAGTGCAGGTTACCGGCGGAGTCGCGAGTACCCCAGACGTGGACGTTCGCCCCGCGCGCCACCTGCTCGCCAAAAGTGACCTCGGGCAGCAGCCGCGCGCGGTGTCCGGTCGCCTGCGCGAATAGCAGCATGGCGTAGTAGAGCGAGTTGATGTGAGCAACAGCCTGGCCGCCAGCCGTTTGCTCGACGTAGAACGGTGTGTAGGTCGGGCTATCCATGTGCATGTCGACACCGTCAACGCCCGAAATCAAGTTCAGGAACAGCTCGTCGACGCCCCACAGGGTCGCGGCGAATGCGTTGCTGACATCGCCGGCGCCCCCGCACGCATAGCTCTGCCACTCGGTAACCCGGTAGGGCAAGTCATAATGGTGCGCCGCGGCCGCGGCCCGGCCGTTCGCGGCGAGGGTGTCGTACTCCCAGTTGTCGCTGAGCAGCTTCGCGATCGTCGGGCGCTGGGGGCTCCCGACCGGCCACGGGAGCCCATCCGGCTGGCACGCCGTTCCAATGTAGTTGTGCTGCGTGTACATGGCCAGCCAGCGATGATCGGCCGCGAGCAATGGACCGGGCTTGATCGTCGCGCCGTAACCGCTGTCGGCCGACAGCCGCGGGCGCGGATGCAGGCGCTCGAGAGCGCGCGCGAAGGCCGCGAGGTTGCTGTCGTAAAGAGCTTGGATTCGCTGCGTGTTCCAACTCGGCGGCCGCATCATGTGCACAACCGTGTGCCCCTTGCTGGTCGTCTGGTAAAGCGTCCTTACGCCGTAGCCCTCGGGCTCGTTGCCGATGTCGTAGGCGAGCACGTACCGCTGCGGGATTCGTTGTTGCATCGCGTTGATCTCCTGAGCCGCGAGCGCGATGTCGTTCGCTCCCATGTTGATGCCCAGGATGAGTTGCTGACCCGTGACTCGGATCGAGGTGGCGAGCGCGTTCAACATCGCCGGCGTGATGTTGTACTGGACTCCAAGTGTCGTTGGGGCGCTGATGCACCCGGACTCCCCCGGGAAGGAGCAGAACGCCTCGCCACTCGGATCCCACCAGGAGTAGTCCTGCAGATGGCCACCAACCCGGAGCGTCGGGGCCCCGCCACCGAACGCGGACAAATTTCCGATCAGCCTCGCGTAGAGTGAGTCACGCGGGGACACCCCGCCCTCGATCGTCTCGTAGACAACCGGCCAGTCTGTGGACAGGCCGAGGAACGATCGCGGCACAGTCGTCGCACCGGCCGGATCGTATGCGGCGCGCAGCAGGATCGCCGCTCCCGCGCCTGGCGAGCACGCAAGCAGAGCCGCAGAGATGACTCCGGCGGCCACGATCGCGAATGATGATCGTCGCTGCTCTCCGCCTAGCACCCTAGGGAGTAAACACAAGTTCCGCGGCGGCGGCGCCGGGTAGCCGGCGCTGGTCCGAAGCGGCTCGACACTCGCAGGCCCTGCGCTACCGTGCGCCGGCGATGATGTCGGCGCTCGCGAGCCCGATCCAGGAGGCCGGTCTCCAGCCGGCGGGAGACGAACCTGTCAACCGGCACTCACGCCGAGGACTTCTGGGGATCGCATCGATCACGCTTCTGGCCGCGGCGCTGCGCTTTGCGACGCTCCACGTGCAGAGCTTCGACGAGGACGAGGCGATCACCGTCGGGTTGTTGCACCGCACTCTCGGCGGAATGCTCCACGAGATCCCGATGAGCGAGCAGACTCCGCCCCTCTACTACCTGGTCGGATGGCTGTGGGTCCGCGCGTTCGGATTCGGGGAGGCCGGTGTTCGCTCCCTGTCGGCGTCGCCGGAACCCTCACCGTACCGATCTCGTACCTCACCGCCCGCACGCTGGCCAACCGCCGGGCGGCGCTCGTAACGGCCGCGCTTGTCGCCTGCAACCCATTCCTGCTGTGGTACTCGCAGGAGGCCCGCTCCTACGCGCTGTTCGCGGCGCTGTCCGCAGCCGCACTGTGGATGTTCCTGCAGGCGCTGCAAAGGCAGCGGCGGCGCGAGCTCTGGTGGTGGGCGGTGCTGTCCGCGCTCGCGCTCGCGACTCACTACTTCGCGACCTTCCTGATCGCGCCGCAGGCGGTGTTCCTGGTCGCCACGGCCCGGCCGGGCGCGCGCGCGGCGGCGATCAAGGCGAGCGCGCTCCCGGCCGCGGCGGCGCTCGCGCTGGCACCGTTGGCGCTGGTCCAGCGCTCACCGCAGAAGTACCCGTTCACGAGGCTTGAGAGCCTCGGCACGCGGACGTTGCAGATACCCCAGCAGATGCTTGTTGGTCTTGGCCTCCCGGCGCAGACAGCCTGGTTATTGCCGCTGGCCGCGCTGTCGGTGACGGGCGCGTGGCTCGTGGCGCGTCGGGTGAGCGCAAATCGGCGGACGATGCTCGCGATCGTCTCGACCGTCGGGGCAGCGTTCATCGTGCCCGTGCTGCTGGCGTTCGGTGGGCTCGACCTGGTGCTCAGCCGCAACTTCATCGCGATTCTGGTGCCGTGCCTGACCCTTGCCGGCGCTGGCTTCGCCCTATCTCGCGCGGGTCTGTTGGCCTGCGCGGCAGTGTGCGTTGCTTGGCTCGGAGCGGCCGCGCTCGTAGACTCTCAGCAGGCCTGGCAACGACCACCGTGGCAGTCGGTCGCTGCAGCGTTGGGTCGTGCCGACGGGACCCGGTTGGTGCTAACGATCCCGGCATCGCTTGGTGCGGACCCCCTAGACCTCTATCTGAGGCGAGCCCAACAGCCGAGCGCGAAGGACGTCCTGCACGTGAACGAGATCGACGTCGTCGGGATGTTCGCGGCCGGCTCCGCTCTGGCGACCCAAATCACGCAGCTGGCCCCGCCGGCGCCAGGCTTCCGCAGGATCGCCGAGCGCGAGTCCTCTGCATATGTGCTGCTGAGGTATGTGCGAAGGGCGCCGCTGCTCGACTCGCTCGCGCATCCGATTCTCTTGCGTGCCGGCATGCCACCGGCCCGCATCGGCGCCAGCCTCTGCTGCGGAGTCTTAGTCCAGCCTCCGGAGCGCTGACCGTTCTCCCACCCTCAGATGCGGGTGCAGACTTGAGGCCGCGCTCGTCCGGTGAGCTTGAAGACGGTTATGAAGTCACTGGTCGTCAAGACAGGATGCGCTACGGCGTCAGATCGAGTCCAACCGAATTCAGGGGGAACTCGCCGCACGGAGCCGGACCCGGTGCCGATAGGACTCACTACCACATAGTTGTAGGGCTCTTTCGCTAACGCGCCGAGCCATGCACGGCAAGTATCGATGCTCGTGAAACCGGCGTGCCTCTCACGACGTCCAATGTATACGACACGGTTGGAGTCATTTGGGCCATAGAGAGGGTATTGCAGGACAGTCCCCACTAAGGCGATGCGTGCGTTGCGTACCTGCTGCGCCCAGATATAGAGGCGCGCCAGTCCGATCGGCGTCGACGTCGTGCTCGCCGTATACCGGTGACTGAGATAGAAGCGCTGTTCATGCCATCGACAGCGAGCGTAAGTACGGCGAGTGCTCCGATAATCCCGAGTCCAAGTCGCTTATGAGTTCGTTGCGTAGCGTGACGGAATAGGTAGACAACGCCGGCGAGGACGAAAATGCCACACGCGACGAGCAGGTGGCGCGCTCGTCCCATATGTGCCGCATCCAGGTCTACCAAAGCCGCAAGCACCGCGAGCGCGACGATCAGCAATCCGACGGTTCGCGGGCCCCTATTGATCACAAGCGTCATCAAGAGTGTTATTCCAAGCGCAAACGCGGAAAGACCGTACCGCGAATTGACTCCAATGAACGCGGGCGTTGAGAGGATATAGCTGGCGCTGCCTGGGGTAAGACCATAAATGAGCACAAGTGCGGCAGTGAGGAGGGCTAACAGACGGAAAGTCCGCGGAACGCCATGTCTGGCAGCGGCGATCATCCCCGTTGCTGTACCTAGGAGTACAAGCCACCAGAAGGGTCCCAGCCCCAGAAGGGAGCTAAGACCCGGTCGATTCGTCGCCAGAGCAGCTCGGGATCGCCGATGTGTCCCAGGAGGCTGTCGTGAATCGCCTGTTCATATGGAGACACGGCGGCCGGGAGCGAAACCGGCCCAATCCCAAAATGGGCAACGCCAGTTGGATTTCCAGAGGCAACGGCATTCCGGATGTACCAGTACCCGCCGGTGACGAGTAACGCCGTCAGACACACGGCCAGCAGCGATGTTCTTCTGCCTTCGGTGAAAAACAGTCCCACGCCGACGACCAATACTGCAGGGAGTGCGAACGAGGTCTTCGTTCCCGCCGCGAATCCAGCGGCGAGTGACGCGAGCACGATCGCCCGCCGGTCACCGGCACTGTTGGTCAAGAACGCGATTGCCGCCAGCAACATCGCGAGAGCAGCGAAGTCATTGGTGGCTTGACCAGGCTGAGAGTTCGCGATGACCGGGACGGCCGCGACGACGCACACTGCGCACAGCCCGACTGGACCTAGCCCCCAGGGTCGTCCAATACACCAGCCCGCGAGCAGCGCTACCCCCAACCAGCCAAGATTGATGCACGGTGAAAGGGCGTCCGACTTGAACGCGAGGATGCCGATCGCATGTAGCAGCTCCGAGTTGGCCGGATAGAATGCGATCAGCGGATCTGCTTGGGTGTAATGCAGATGCAGAATGGATCCGGTCTGCGCAAACCCGGCGGCGAATGGCATGTGGTACCAAAGAGTGTCGATGTTGTACATGCCGGCGTTCAGCGCGGTCTGAGCCGCGATCAGCCATTGAGCCACAACGAGTGCGACTGCTCCGGCGACGGCGATCAGTCCCCATCGTGGAGTCACTCGGGCGCGCACGAGTCCGCCTGTCGTCCTGACCACATGCGACACTCCGGGGACAGTTCTTCTCATGATCAGAAACGCCACCAGTGACACGGTGATCGAGGATGCGATCAGCCCGTTGATCGTCAGAAGAGCCGTGATCCCGAGTACGATTGCGACCACCAGTAACAACGAAAGCGTTGACACGATCTCGGCAAGCCGGGCGACTGGGCCCGAGAACTGCGCGAGGTAGTAGACCCTCAGGCGAGTCGCAGTCAAACCCATGGGAAAAACCACGGCTCCCAGCCGCAAGACCGAAAGGCTGTAGGCCCCCAGGGTCAAGCCGGCACACACCTGCTTTGGTCGATCGGGTGTGGTTCCGCAGCCAACGCGGCGCGAGTGTAATCGAGCCCTTGTGACTTCGAGCCGCTAGTCGCAACCGGCTCACGCGAATGGTTGCTCCAGTACCGTTTTGGCCGGCTCATGGTAGCGAGGACCAGGGACAAGGGAGCACAATGACCGCCGCTGCGCGGCCTGTCGCGCTTTGGCGCGACACGCGCATCCACGTGGGCCTGCTCGACCTGCTGCTGAGCGCCGCGGTCATCGTCTGGAGCGCGCTCATGATCGCCAACTACCTCGACGCGATCACGCTGTCGTTCTCGTCGCGCGAGCTCGATGCTGTGCTCGTTGGGCCGCCGGTTGCCCTGGCGCTGTTATGTGTGATGTCGGTACGGCCGGCGAGCGCGAAGTTGCAGCTGCTGACCGGCTGGAGCGCGGTGCTAGCAGCGATTTTGCTGCTGACCCCGCTGGTTCTGACGACGCCGACGGTAGCGATCGGCCTGCCTGGAGTGATCGCCGTCGCGTGGCTGGTCAGCGCGCGTCCGGCGCTCGGAGCGACGGCGGTGATCGCGCTGACGGCAAGTTTTGGCTCGGTCTCGATCTACCTTCACTGGCCGTACAAGCGGATGATCGCGTTGCTGCTAGTCGGCATGTGGCTGGCGGCGATCGCGCGCTGGGCGACCCGCCGGCGGGCCGAGCCGTTCAGCCTCCCTCTCGGCATGATGTTGGTAGTCGGCTACCTGGTCATCAGCGTCGCCGGCGTGATCCTCGCCACCGATCCCCACGTGGCACTCGGAGGCTTCGAGCTGGCACCGTGGTTCATGACTACGGTCCTGGTCGTCGCCTACTCCCAGTGGTCGCTACAAACGCAGCTGCGGATCGTCCGCGCCCTGATCGTCATCGCCGTGCTCGTCGGCGCGTACGCGACGCTGCGCCAGATCATCGGGCCATCGGCCCAGGAGCGCGCGGCCGCGAGCATTTCGGCCTATAACTTCGTCAACGGGAAGCAGAAGCTAATCGGGTCGTTCCTAAATGGAGCGGATCTCGCGGAATGGACCGCGCTGATGATCCCGTTCTGCATCTCCTGCGCGCTCGGCCTGCGCGACCGGTTCCGGCTGGTGGCTTGCCTTGCGTTGCCGCTGCTAGCCGTCGGCATGTTCGGCTCGCAGGTAAGGGCGGCGGCGGTCGCGGTCGGAATCGCAGCGCTGGTGCTTGCGATGCTGCACGGGGGTGCGCGAGCGTTCTCCGGCGCGAAGATCGGCCAGACCGCGATCGCGGTCCTAGTCATTGGGCTCGTGATCCTCGGCGCGTATGCCTTCGCCGGTTCCAGCAGCGCCAGCAGCGGTCACAGCTACCTTGCGTTGCTGAGCGGGAGTACCCATGATACGTCGGTCAGCGAACACGAGTACAAGTGGGCGGAAGCGTTCCGTGACCTCTCCGGCCATCCCTTTGGATACGGCCTCGGCACAGCCCCCGCAGGCTATACGGCCAATGCCCCATCTACGCCATACATCCTGCCGGTGAGCGGCTTCAGCGTAGACAACGGCTTCCTGAAGGTCGCGCTGGAGCAGGGCTTCGCAACGATGGTCGTATTCGCAGCGGGCATCGCGCTGCTCGCGATCGGCCTGGCACGGGGGGGTCTGGTCAGCGCCGACCCGGTGCGCGCGACGATCGCACTCGGCGCTGCTGGAACAGCGGTCTCGTTGTTCATCCTCGAGGCGCGGGAGCGTTCGCCGACGGGACGCCCGCGATCGCTGGCTGGATCGTGATCGGTCTCGGAGTTGCGCAGGTTGGGCCTGTCAAAGCCGACTTGCTCGCGCGCCGTTCGGCCCGCTCTTGACGCCGCGCGCCACGCGACCGGCTCAGGCCTGTGTCTGGTAGACGTAGGGGTAATAGCCGAGGTCGTAGTCGAGGCTCGACTTGACACCGGTGACCACTAGGCCGATCGCACGATGCGGCACCCGCTCGACGGCCTGCCTCAGTGCCGCCGCGTGCTCACGCGTAGTCCGACCTGAGCGGACACAGATCAACACTGCGTCGGCCTCCGGGAGTAACACGCTCGCATCCGCCACCGAAAGCAGCGGCCCGGAGTCGAGCACGACCTGATCATAGGCGGTCGTCACCTCATCCAGGAATGCCCTGAACCTGGAGGAGCTGAGTAGCTCGGCCGTCTCCGGAACCGCTCGACCGGCGGCGATGCATACGAGCCGTCGGGGCCGGGACCCCGATTCGTGGTCGTCAGCCGACGCCCCGTGTGGGTCCAGAGCCTTGCCGTTGCTCGCGCCCCATGAGGGCAGCGGCAGGTCCACGAGCTGGAGGATCTCCGTCGGCGTCGCCTCCCCGATCAAATAATCCGTGAGCCCCGGCGCCCTTTCGAGGTTGAACCGAGCCGACAGCGACGGCCTCCGCAGATCGCACTCAACCAGAAGCGTACGCGCGCCGGCGGCCGCGCTGGCACAAGCGAGCGCTGCGGCGACAGTCGATTTTCCCTCCTCGGGCAGCGCGCTCGTGATCGCGACCGACCGGGGTGGGTTGTCCACGTTGAGGAAGCGGATGTTCTGTCGCAGGATCCGAAACGCTTCCCGGTCGCCCTCGGACGCCGAACTGCGACCATTCGTACGCATGAAAACCGGGGCGCCGAACGCGGCTGCGCGGACATTGCCTAACATCGGCCAGCCGAACTGCTCGCCGATCTCACTTGGCGCCCGCAGACGCCGGTCAAGCGCGTCGCGGATGAACGCCGCAAGCAGGCCGAGCGTCAGGCCGAGCAGCAAGCCGAGAATCGTGTTGCGAACCGTCCGCGGGCCGGTCGGCGCAGTCGGTAGTGCCGCCGGCTGCACGATCTCAACGGGATCGGCGCTGCTCGCCAGCACCTCAAGCGTGGCGACCCGATCGGAGTAGCCGACGCGCTCGGTCTGAGACGCAGCGCTGTTGCCCTTCAGCAGCGGCGCGAACTGGGCCTTGACCGACTGGACGACCCCAGCGAACTGCGCGCGTGCCTGCTTACGAGCGACGATTTTGGTGGCCTCGGCGAACGCGTTGGCGATCGCCCGCGCAGTCGCCGGCTGCCGCGAGGTCGCCTGGATCACCACCACATTCGTCTGACTATTGACGACCGGGCTGACCGCGCCCTGGAGCCCGGTGAAGGTGAAGCCGGGCCCGAGCTGGCTTCGGACCAGGTCGACGACCGGACCGCTGGTGACAAGCTGGGAGTCGATCTGCGCGCGGACCGGATCCGACAGCGTCGGGTATACGGCCGTGCCGAGCAGATCGAGTTCTTGTGTGGTGTCCTGGAAATAGACCGAGGCGCGTGCGACGTACGACGGCTTCTGACGAGCGGTGACGGCATAGGCCGCTGCGGCGCACGCGATGGTGACCAGCACGATCAGGACGCGGTGCCGACGCACCACACGCACGTAGTCGCGTAGCGTGGCGTAGCGCGGGGCGTCCGGCGTTGTGGTTGTGCTCATCGAGTAGAAATGCTCCTCGTTGCAGAGGTTCTTGAGGCGGTCGCCCGCCGGCCACCAGGTACGTTGCGCAGGGAGGGTAGCTTCCAACTACGAGCAATGCGCCGGTTGTCGGAGCTGAGCATGGAGCTTCGCACGAATCGAGAATCCGGTGGTACGCTCGCCGGCGGTGAGCACAGCGGGTATCCTCAACGGCCTGCCGCCCGGTCGGGGGTCGGTCGAGATGAGTGTGGTGGTACCGGTGTACGGATGCCGCGGCTGCGTCATCGAGCTGCATCGGCGCATTTGCGCGACGCTCGAGCCACTAGTCAGCAGCTTCGAGCTGGTGCTTGTCGATGACGGCAGCCCCGACGACGCTTGGTCGCTCCTCCGCGACCTGGCAGCTCAAGATCCGCGCGTTCGTGCGCTGCGTCTTAGTCGTAACTTCGGTCAGCACCGCGCGATCACCGCCGGCCTAGCGGCCAGTCGAGGCCACTGGGTGACGGTGATGGACTGCGACCTGCAGGATCCCCCCGAGGACATCCCCCGGCTGTATGCGAAGGCGCTCGAGGGCTACGACGTCGTGCTGTGCCGCCGCGAGGAGCGGGTGCAGTCGCTTGCTCGGAGGCTCGCAGCGAGCGCGTATTTCCGCTTCCACAACATGCTGTCGCGCGGCAATCTCTACACCAACTACACCAACCTCAGCGTGATTTCGCGCAAAGTCGTGAATGCATTCCTGGCGTTGCAAGATCACGATCGCCAGTATCTGCTGATCCTCCACTGGCTCGGCTTCCGGCGAGCCGAACTCGACGTCAAGCAGGCGCAGCGCCACGCGGGCCGCAGCTCCTACAGCTTTCGTCAGCTCGTCAAGGTCGCGCTCGACGGGATCTTCTTCCAGTCAACCGTCCTGCTGCGATGGATCATCTACGTGGGATTTATGCTCGCGCTGCTCGGTGTCCTGCTGGCCGGCTATGCGCTGATTGCGTGGATCACCGGGAATCAACTACCCCAGTGGACGGCGCTGCCGATGTTCGGCCTGTTTCTCGCCGCCTTCATCATCATCAGCGGTGGGGTGACGGGCTTGTATGTGGGCAAGATCTTCGATCAGGTGAAAGGCCGGCCGCTGTTCGTCGTCGACGAAATCGCAGGCGGAGAAGAGCCAGTTCCTCAGGCCGGTCCGATCGACCGCCGCGACGCGGTGGGCGCTAGCGAGGCGGATATCCGCAAGTGACGCAGACCGGACGCCGGGACGGCTCGGTTACGCTTGCGATGTCGATGTCCTCACCTCCTGGTCTAAGCGGCGAAGACGCCGCGGGGCGCCGACTCGGGCGGAGGCTTAAGACCGGCGGCCGCACACTCCGCGTGCACACAGCGCGCGGGACGCTTATCAACGGGGTGTTTCAGGTCTTCCTCGCCTCGCTCACGTTTATCCAGGGATTCGTTGTAGCGGCGTTCCTCTCACGAACGGATTACGGCATCTGGGGGATCCTGATGGTCGGCTTGGGGACGATGCAGTGGCTGAAGGGAAGCGCAGTCAGCCAGAAGTACGTCCAACAGTCCGCGGCCGACCAGGAAGAGGCGTTTCAAACTGCGTTCACGATGGAGCTGATCCTGACCGGTCTGCTCTCTGCGCTGATGGTGATTGCACTTCCTCTTCTGGCGCTGATCTACGGACAGTGGCGAGTCGTCGCCCCCGGCCTCGTCATGGCGCTGCTGCTGGTCCCGATCTCTGTGTTCGAGACCCCGCAATGGGTTTTCTACCGGTCAATGGATTTCTTGCGTCAGAGACTCCTCGGTTCGATCGATCCCGTGATCGGCTTCATCGTGACCGTATCGCTCGCGATCGCCGGCGCGGGTTACTGGAGCATGGTCCTAGGCCCGCTGGTGGGAGTACTGGCCGGCGCCGCTGTGACGCTCCGAGCCAAGCCGTACCGGCTAAAGCTGCGGGCCGAACGTCATTCCGTGCGGGAATACTTCCGATTCAGCTGGCCGCTCACGATTGCGGGTGGCACAGCGATGGTCCTCGCGCAAGGGTCGCTAGTCATCACCAACGGTGTGCTGGGGCTGGCCGCGGTCGGGACGGTCTCACTCGCGTCGCAGATCGCCGCTTACACCGACGGTGTCGACGCGATCGTCACCGGCACCCTGTACCCGGCTATTTGCGCAGTACAGGACCGAATCGATCTGTTGTTCGAATCGTTCGTCAAGTCGAATCGGCTCGCGCTGATGTGGGGAATGCCGTTTGGCGTCGGCATTGCGGTGTTCGCGCCGCAGATCGTGCAGTTCGTAATCGGCGAGCGGTGGCACGCGGCGACCGGCTTGATCCAGATCTTTGGGCTGGCCGCAGCTTCACACCAGGTCGGCTTCAATTGGAATGCGTTCTTCAGCGCCCGCGGAGACACCCGACCGCTGGCGACCCTGAACACGGTCCTGATGGCTGTCTTCATCGGCTCCGCGATCCCGCTCACGATCGCCGACGGCCTCAGCGGCATGGGAATCGCGGTCGCTGTCATGACCACTGTCGGACTCGCTGGCAGAACGTTCTATCTGACTAGGATTTTCCCGGGATTCAAGATGCTGCGGCATATGCTGCGGGCAACCGCACCGACTGCTCCGGCAACAGCAGCCACGCTGCTGATGCGGGTAGCCACCGGACCCCCCCACAGCCTCCTTGCCGCACTTGCGGAACTCGCGGTCTACGTCACGGTAACGTTGATCGCCACGTGGGCGTTCGAGCGCGAGTTGCTGCAAGAAGTTCTCGGCTACGTGCGCAACGGCGGTCGCCCACCCGTGGTCCCCGCGGCCGTGGCATGATCAGGCGCCGTTGAGGTGAGCGCGCCCGGTTCCCATGGCTCGATCCGCACGTCATACGCGAGCGGGTCGCTGAGCTCTCGCTCACGGTTGATCTCCCCGAATGCCTCCGACGGAACATAGATCTCGTTCCAATAACGGAGCGCGATCCCGCTCGTTGCAGGCACCAGCGCCGGCACCGGCTCGCCCAGGACGAAGTGTCGCAGGGCCGCATCCACATCGTTGAACCCCATGCGGCTCGGAGCGCCGTCGTGCCAGAGAAACGAGGGTTGATCTCGAAAGGGACAGGCTGTCCGCGGTGGACGCGCAGCTGCACGTTGCAAGGACCGTACGGCCGCAGGGCTGTCGCGATCTCCCCGGCAACGTCCCTGACGGCGGGGAAGCTGCCAAGCTCAGCCGATGCCGTCGTCCCGGTGGTCAACCTTCGGCGCATCACAATCGTGCCGCACAGTTCGCCACCGCGGTCGCAGAAGCAACCCGCCGTGTACTCATCATGCTCGGTGCCCAGATACTCCTGGAGCAGCATATCCGTGACGCGATGGGGCAACAGCATCTCGGTGGCGCCGACGACCTCCGCTAGGTGCTCCTCATCTCTGATTAGCAGGATCGCGTCGCTGCCCTTGCCGTAGCGGGGCTTGGCGATCAGCGGGAATCCCGCTTCACTGACCAGAGCTGCGACGGCGCTCGGATCACCGAGGTGCGCGTAGCGCGGAGTCGGTAGCCCGCACTGCTCGAGCCACTGGCAGGTCAGGAGCTTGTCCCGGCCTCTGTCGAGCACCTCGGGTGGGCTGACGATGGAAACGGCGCCAGTCTGGTCGCGGATCTGGCCAGTTGCCGGGGCGAGCGCCTCGAGCACGACCTCGCTGCCGGACATAACGGCATCAATCTCCTCGCGCTGGCAGATGTCGAGAACCCACGGAATGAATTCCGCGTCAGCCGCAAGCGGCGAGATGTAGGCCCGATCTGCGAGGTACAAGCCCGGCGACTCGGGGGCGATGCAGGCTCCCACAACGAAAGCCTTGACGGTCGCGAGCCGGAGCGCCTTCTGAATGCTCTGGCTGACATTGCCCCCAACACCGAGGACAAGGACGTTGAGGCGCCGATCCATCCTCCGGCAATCGTAACCGGCACCCAGCAATGAAGCGCCTGTAACCATCCGCGTGATGTTGTCCGCGCGCCCAGTCCGCCTGGCGGGACACGCGTCGGCCGCGATCCTCTCCGGATCTCTCGCCTTGGCGGCGATAGTGCCGCCCGGCGCGCCGACGGCTGCCGCCGCCTCCCAGCCTCCGGTCAAGGCCTCAGCGAGTAAGTTCCGCTATTGCCAGACCCAGTCCAGGCGTTTCTCTGGCCGCGCTCGCTTCATCGGTGTCACCGCATGGGTTGATATCGAACCAGGATCTCAGCGGTATCGAAATTGCGCATTCGGGCTGATGGCCGCGGACCACATCGGCTACGTTCGGTTCGAGCTCGACTGGGCGGGGGTCGAGCCCTCCCCGGGGCGTTGGGACTTCTCGGGGTACGACGCGATCGTCTCGCTGCTGGCGACGCACCGCCTGCAGTGGCTGCCGATCCTCATGTACGCACCGGGCTTCGCCTCGACGAAACCGAGTGCGAGCGCCTTCGGGCTGTGGCCGCCGCGGCACCCGTCGCAGTTCGCGACCTTTGCGTCGCTGGCAGCCAGGCGCTACGGACCGCGCGGCAGCTTCTGGAGGAGCCATCCGGCGCTCCCCTACCTCCCGGTCCACGCTTGGCAGATCTGGAACGAGCCGAGCCTTCCCGAGTATTGGGAGCCGAGCCCCGATCCGGCCGCCTACACCCGGCTTCTGATCGCCGCCTCCAAGGCGATCAAGGCCGTCGACCGGCATGCCGAGATCGTGACCGCGGGCATGCCGTATGACTCCATCGGATATGGGCTGTTCAGGTTCTGGGCGGCGATCAACCGCGACGGCGCGCGCCCCTACTTCGACGCCGCGGCGCTCAACAACTACGCGCACACCCCATCCTCGGCGATGGGCGGTGTCCTCGGCCTGCGCAAGTACCTGAACAAGCTCGGTGACGGCCGCAAGCAGCTGTGGCTGACGGAGTTCGGGTGGGCCGACGGCGGACCGCCCGGCACCTTCACCCTGGGCCGCAGGCAGGGTGCCGCGGTCGCCGCCTTCCTGCGGGCGCTGGTCAGGGCTCGGCGCCCGCTGCGCCTGCAGGCGGTCTTCTACTACGACTGGCGCAACGTGCCGGTTCCGCACGGCGGCTTCGACTGGTGGGGCCTCCATACGGGCCTGTACGCCGTGAGCAGCGCGCCGCAGCCGGCCGCCGGTGTGATCGCCTCGTTTGCGCGCTCGCTGAACGGCTGAGCGGTCAGCCGGCGCCGAGCGCGCGGCGGCGCCGGTGGCGCCGGATCGCGGCAGCGGCAGCCATCAGTGCCGCGATCGCAGCCAGCACGAGCAGGAGCGACCGCGCCGGCGCGGCCGTGTCAGTGCCGGCCCCGTCCGGCACCAGCGGCGCCACGACCGGCGGACGGACGCTCCCGGCGGCGGGCAGCGTCAGCAGCGGCCGCAGCATGGCGCTGGACTGCAGCCTCGCGATGATCGCGGCCGGGAGGGTCGAGCCCAGCTCGGGGCTGCCAGGCCGTGTTCCGCGGCCTCCGGTGGGCCCGGGGAGCTGCTCGCAATATTGATCGACTGCGCTGACCGTCTGGCCATTGCAGCTGACCGTTGGGCCCCGCACCGCCGCCCGGTGGTCTGGCGTCCGGACGGCGCCCAGAGCCGCCGGAGCGCCGGCGGTTCCGAGTGATACCGCCAGCACCAGGAACTGGAGCATCGCGATTCGGATCTGTCTTACCATGGCGCGTCCGGGTCCGAGGATGCTAGTCGAGCCGACTGTTCCGACACGCCAGTTGGTCGTCACGATGACGCCGACTGCGGGCCGCGCGTGGTCGTTGCGCGGACTGCGGGTGAGCCGTCTGTCGTCGGCGTTCGCGTTCGGCGGCGGGGCCGCGCTCGTTCTCGTCTACGCGCTACGGGGCGGGGCCTACGACATCGTGGTGCGCCAGGAGCACGGTCTGATCGTGTGGTGGGTGCTCGCCGTGGGAATCGCGCTCGGCCTGCTGCCACGCGCGCGCCCGCCGCGCGCGGTGCTCCTGCTGCTGGCAGCGCTGGCCGCCTACGCGGCCTGGACGGCGCTCAGCCTGACCTGGACCGAGAGCTCGGAGCGGACGAGCGCGGAGCTGGCCCGCGTGCTCGACTACCTCGGCGTCGTGGCGCTGATCGCCTCCGTGCTCGATCGCCGGACGTGGAGAGCCGCCGCGATGGGGCTCGGCTTCGGCGCGCTGGTCGTGTGCGCGCTCGCGGTCGCAAGTCGCCTGTATCCGTCCGCGTTCCCGCCGGACCAGGCCGCGGGGGTCTTCAGCACCGATCGCCTGGACTACCCGTTCGGTTACTGGAACGCGGTCGGCGCGTGGGGGGCGATGTCCGCTGCGATCGGTCTGATCTGGAGCGCCCATGACGGCTCGCGCGGTCGGCGGGCGATCGCTCTGGCGCTGGTTCCCGTCGCGATCCTCACCACTTACCTGACCTATTCACGGGCGGGCGTCGGCGCGATCGCACTGGCGCTGATCGTCGCGCTCGCGTTCTCGCGAAACAGGCTGACGACGTTCTTGCACGCCCTGGTCGCCGGCGCCGCCGCGGGCTTCGCGGTGCTCGCGGTGCGCGGGGCACCGCAGATCGCCCACGCGTCGGGCACCAACGGGCGCAGCGGCGTGCTGGCGGCGTTGATCTTCGGTGGCGCGGCGTGCGGCATGGTCGCGCTTCTCACGAGCGTGACCGGACTGGATCGGCGGAGCCTCCCGCGCGCCGCCGCGCGCCGGGTCGGCGCGGTCGCCGCGCTCGCGCTCGCCGTCGTGGCCGTCGGGTTTGGCCCTTCGCTCGCCGAGCACGCATGGAACAGCTTCAAGAACACGGGCACGACTCCCGCGGCGACCACCAACCCAACGGCGCGGCTGTCGAACCTCAGTGGCACTCGATACAACCTGTGGCGGGTCGCGATCGACGGGTTCAAGGCCCACCCGATCACGGGCACCGGCGCGGGGACCTACGAGTTCTGGTGGAACCGCAATCAGCGAGATGCGGAGTTCGTTCTCAACGCGCACTCGCTGTGGCTGGAGAACATGGAGGAGCTCGGACTGCCCGGGCTGCTGTTGGTCCTCGCGGTGGCGGGCACGACGCTGTGGGTGGCGATCGTCGCCCGGAGGCGCGCGCGCCGCGCGGCCAGCGCCGGAATCACGGCCGCCGCATTGGCGGCGCTCACCGTGTACCTGCTGTCGGCGAGCGTCGACTGGATGTGGCAGTCGACGGCGGTCACCGTCCTCGCGATCGCCGCGGTGGCGGTGGTCGGCTCCCGCCTGGGCGAGGGCAAGTTGCAGCTCCGCTGGCTGCCCCGCGCGGCGATCGCGCTCGCGGCGGTCGGGGCGACCGCGATCCAGCTGCCGGGACTGCTGTCGACCACCGCCATTCGCCGGAGCCAGTCTGCAGAGCGCGCGGGCAATGCGCGGGCGGCGCTGGCGTGGGCCAACCAGGCCCTATCGGCCGAGCCGTGGTCGGCCAGCGCATATGACCAGCGAGCGCTCGTGCTCGAGTCACAGCACCGCTACACGCGCCGCTGCGGCCGACCTGCATCGGGCGATCGGTCAGGAGCCGACGAACTTCGCGCACTGGCTGCTGCTCGCACGTGTCCAGACCGAGCGCGGTCTCTTCGGGCAGGCGCTCACCGACTACGACCAGGCGCACCGGCTGCGGCGCCAGGGCCAGGTGTTCCAGGCCGCCGCGTCCTATGGCGCCCCCGCGCGTGTGAAGACGTACCCTGTGAAGCGGTGAGGCGCGGATGATCGGAGGCGATCAGCAACCGGTGACGGTCAGGCGGGTCCGAAGGGGCGGCCTTCTCGGTCGCTTTCTGCATCCCGACCCGCTTCCCTCGGCGTGGACGCCGGCGACTGGCCCGGCACCTTTGTCCGAGCCCATCCCACCTCCCGCGCCTCCCCAGCCGCGGCCGTGGGCACCGCCGGCGGAGCCGCTCGCCGTCGCGCCCGAGCCCGAGCCCGAGCCCGAGGCACGGGAGCCCGAGGCCACGGCCCCAGAGCCCGAGCCCGCGGCACCAGAGCCAGAGGCCGAAACCCCAGAGCCCGAGGCCACGGCCCCAGAGCCCGAGGCCGCGTCGCCAGAGCCCGAGGCCGGGGTCCCCGAGCCCGTGCCCGCCGTGCCCGCCCGGCGACCCCAGCTCGCCGAGGTCGCCGTGGCTTCCGCCTGGCTGCCCCAGGGACTCGTCGGGCGCGAGACGCCGCTCGCGGGCGCTGCGTCCGAGCGGTGGGCGGCCGAGCCCGGCAATCCGCGCGACGATCCACATCCCGCCTCCGACCCCGCGACATGGATCCCGGAACGCCCCACCGTGGTGACCGCGGCACCCGCCGGCACGCCGAGCCGCCGGCGACGGAGAGCCGCGCTGCTGGCGCTCCTCGTCGGGCTGATCGGCGCCGCCGCCGTCGCCGCCGTGCTCCTCATAGGCCACCGGCACACGCAGCACCCCACGATCGCGCCCACTGCTGCGACCGTCTCCTCGACGCCCGCCCCCACGCATCACGCAGCGCGCCACGCGCATCACGCCCCGGCACGCCCCCGGCCGCGCACCGCGCGCAAGGCGGCGACGCGCGCGAAGCCACACGCCACGAGCGCAGCTGTCCCGTCCGGCGGTGCAAGCGCACCGGCTTACTCCCCTCCGGCGCCCAGCTCCCCGGGGTCGTCCTCCCCCGCGCCGTCGTCCCTCGGGCCGACCCAGCAGTCACAGCCGGCGACGCAGCCACCGTCGACCGTCAGCCCCCAGCAGCCGAACCTCCCGGCACAGAACGTCCCGACCCAGACGATCAGCGGATCGGGCGGCTGAGCCGCTGCTCAGGCCCGGGCTTGGCCCTCCCCGGTCAGCCGGGGATCAGGCCCTCGCCGCTGAACTCCGCCTTCGCCTCCTCCAGGGAGGCGTCAGCGGGCGGCAAGATCAAATCTGATCCGAACAGCTCGTCCTCGCCAACCTTCACGCCCTTCGTCCGGACCATCTCGATCAGCTTCGCGAAGCTGCTGTGGAACCGCTGCTCGTCCCCGGCTTCACACGCCGCGATGGCCTCATCGTCCAGCTCGTTCAACCCCGTCGCCTCGCCGTCGGGGATCCGGTACTGCCCCTCGGTGGCAATTCGGACGATCACGACGCGGCCGGCCCTTCCGTCGGCGCCGTCGATTCTTCGGCGCCGTCTGCCTGTCCCGCGCCGCCGGCGTTCCCGGAACCGCTGCCCGCGCCCAGCTCGCCCGCCGAACCTGACCCCACTCCGAGCTCGGCCTTCATCTTGGCGAGGTCGGAATCGACCTCGCTCGAGCTGGACAGCTGCCTGAGCTGGCGATCGATGTCGTCCTCGCCCGGACCGAGCGCGGTCAGGTCCTGAAAGGTCCCGCTGGCCTCGAGCTCCCCAACGGCGTCGGCCCGGGCCCGCATCTGCTCGGTCTTGTCCATCGCCCGCTGCATCGCGAGCCCCACGTCCGCCATCTCCTCGCCAACGCCCGTCGCGGCCTCGGAGATCCGCACCTGTGCCTCGGCCGCCGAGTACTGGGCCTTGATGACCTCCTTCTTGGAGCGGAACTGCTCGAGCTTGGTCCGCAGCTTCTGCTCGGAGGCGGTCATCTGCTCCTGCTGCTGCACGAGCTGGGCGATCTGGCTGTCGAGCGATTGCAGCTCGGTCTGGATCACGTTCTTGCGCTCGAGCGCCTGACGTGCGAGGTCCTCCTGCCCGACCGCGAGCGCCTGACGCGCCTGGGTGTCGAGCTTCACGACCTGCTGCTTGTACTGCTCCTCCTGTAGCTGCAGCCGCTTCTTCGACGTGACGACGTCGGCGATCCCCTTCTTGACGTTCTGCAGCAGCTCGATCTGCTTCTGGTAGCTGTAGTCGAGCGTCTCGGATGGGTCCTCAGCGCGGTCTAAGAGCTTTGAGATCTTGGCTTTGATTACTGTCGACATGCGACCGGAAAGACCCGGCATCGCATCCTCCTTGGCGGATTACTGGACGAGCGTGCTCCCAAGCGTACCGACCCGCACCGCTTAGGATGAGTTCGCGTGGAGCCGAAGCCCGCCTCAGCGTCCGCCGTGCAGCTCGCCCACTGGATGGGAGTCGGCGACGCCAACAGCGCCGGCAACATCCACGGCGGGACGATCATGAAGCTGTGCGACGAGGCCGCCGGACTCGCTGCGATCAAGCACTCCCACCAGAAGGTCGTGACCGCGGCGATGGACCGGATGACGTTCCTGTTCCCGATCCAGGTCGGCGAGCTGGTCACATTCAGCGCCACCGTGAACGCCGCGTGGCGGACCTCGATGGAGGTCGGGGTCAGGGTCGACGCGGAGAATCCTCGGACAGGCGAGGCCCGTCACACGAACACTGCCTACCTGACGATGGTCGCGCTCGACGACGATGGCAGGCCGGTGCCCGTACCGGGCCTGATCGCGACGACGCCGACCGACGAGCGCCGGATGCGCGAGGCCGAGCTCCGTCGTGCCAATCGGCTAGCCGAACGGTCCGCGATCCTGGAACAACGCCACGAGGAGAAGTAGGCCGTCGAGAGCCTTGCGGCGCTCGGAATACGGTTGCTTCGCTACGATCATCACGCCTTGGACCTCCTCGTTTCGGTCGTTGTGATTACGCACAACCGTGCGCAGCGGCTGGAGGCGTTGCTCGGAAGCTTGAAGCGCCAAACGCTTGCTGCCGAACACTTCGAGGTAGTCGTCATCGACGATGCCTCAACCGACGCAACGCCAAGCGTGCTCGCACAGGCTCGAGCTGTGGGGGGGCTTCAGCTCCGCACGGTGCGCCGGGACCCACCAGCCAGCAGGGCGGCCGCGCGAAACGCTGGGTGGATCGCCGCAGCGGCTCCGCTCGTGGCCTACATCGACGACGACTGTGTGGCGGCTCCCGATTGGCTTGAGCAGGGCCTAGGTGCAAGCGGGCAGCACCCGGGGGCGATCGTCCAAGGCCGTGTCGACCCTATGCCCGAGGAACTGCACCAACGCTCGCCTGCGACTCGGACGCAGACGATTCACGGCGCCGGTCCCTACTACCAAACGTGCAACATCTTCTACCCCAGGGTCCTGATCGAGGAGCTTGGGGGCTTCGACGAGAACGCCTTCACCCTGCATGGCGGCGAGGACACCGACCTGGCGTGGCGCGGGATCGCCTCAGGGGCCGCAGCTGTGTATGCCGAACATGCGCGGGCCTACCACGGCGTGAACCATCTCGGGCTGCTTGGGAGGCTGGGTTTTGCGTCGCATTGGCACGAGTCAATGCTCGTGTATAAGCGCTATCCCTCGCTACGCAGCGAGGTCTTCTTCAAGAGAATCTTCTGGAAGGAGTCGCATTATGGGTTGCTCCGGCTCCTCATCGCGGTCATCCTCCCGAGGCGCCTCAGGGTCCTGCGGCCGTATCTCGCTCGTCCGTACCTCCGCAACCTCAATTTGCGCCGGCGTGCCGAGGGCGGTTCCTTTGTTCATCTCTTGTTCTATCCGCTGGAAGACGCGATCGAGCTAGGCGCGATGGTACGCGCGTCCGTCACCCACCGGATGGTTGTGCTCTGAATCAGCCCGCTGGCGCGCCTGGGCGCAGGGCGCCGATCCGGTACACAGCAAGAGCAGGGCTGCTGTAGATCAAGCGCGAGATCGCTCCCAAACGCCCCGTTGCAGTTCCGTGCAATCGGTCGACAAGCAGGTACCTGACGCCATAGCGCTCAAACATCGTTCTCAGAGCCCGGTAATCGGCACGTTCGAACACCGCGCGATTGAGTGCCAGACGCTCCGGGAATGGGACTCGACCGTGGTACGTAACCGCTTCCGCGCCGATCTCGTTGGCACGCGCGGTTAGGGCCCAACCTTCGAGAAAGATCTCGCGTTCGGTGAACGCCGAGTAGTACATGTAGGCCGGAATCGTCCCCACATCCTGATTGTTCACCGCAAGTACATCGGCCGGCTTAGTGTGGTCGCGGACCCACACAAGTCCGCGATACAGGCCCCCGGGAAGCTCACCGGACAGCCAGTCATAGAGCGGTGCCCCGACTCGTAAGTCTCGTAGTATCGTCGGCACCGTCTCGACGGGCACGGCGATCGTTCCAAACATAACGACCGCTGCCACCAATGCGAAGAGTCTCGGACCTCGTCGACTGGCATCACTTCGCACCGCCCACAGCAATGAGGCGGCAAGGACGACAGAGAGAAGTCCGAAGGCGACTAGGTAGTGGTCGAACTGCGATCGGCCCTTCATGATGTCGCTGATCGCATACATGCAGCCAGTCGCGGACGCCAGTCCACTCACGGCACCCGCGGCGGCCTTGAGCGTGACGTTGCGGCTCCCCATCCATCTCCTCCACAGAATCACGAGCCCTTCCGCCGCAAGCAAACTCCCGGCGACCAAGCCGTAGTAGGTGAAGAAGTTCTGGCTTCCCCCAAACTGGGCGAAGAGGAGAAACGGCACAAACCCCGCCGCAAGCGCGCCGAGCCGAAGTAGCCAGTCAGGGCGCCACGTTCGTACAGGAGTCTGCACGATTCCGATCAGTCCTGCAAGCGGCGCGATACAGAAGCCGAGCATGCCAACCACGATTGCGGCGGCCCAGAATGCGACGTGCTCAGCGAATCCATGGACGTGAATCACCGCTAGTGAGATGACGTCCATGGTCCGCACCGTTCCCGGCGGTTGGAACGTCAGACCGCCGGTGAACGAGCCGTACAACAGCACCTGATAGCTGGCGCATACGATCGTCAACAGGCCGATTGCGGCGCCCAACGAGCGGACCTCAGGCCTGCGCAGCTGCGAACGTAAGCGACGAGATCTGGTCGCCGATCGGATCAGCAAGAGGGCCACGAGCGTTAGCAGCGCACCGCCCAGGAACACCGGGAGTATGGTTGCCTTCGCTCCCCCGCAGGCCAGGAGGAGGGCTATCAGAAGGATCCAGCGTCGTCGACGGTGGCGTATTGCTGGTCCCGACGTGCAGCTCTGCGAGAACTTGCAGCGCCGGGACGAAGAAGACCAGGCCATAGGTAAACGTCGGGCTGGTGTACTCCGAATAGAAGAAGGTATTCGCGAAGCTCGCGTGGTACAGAAACTTGGCATCAGGATTGGGATGCAATTCACCAACGAAGAGAACGAGGCCGAGAGCGAGTAGCCCTGCCAGTGGGTTTCGGCCAAACTCGGTACCAGCCGCGGCCACGGCCACAGCGAACGCGACAAGCAACACTGGGATGTCCAGCCGCAGCAATAGCAGGGACAGCGGCAGCCCTGTGATCTGGTGCGCGGCCGCGAGGTGCCAGTACACGAAGATGTGATACGGGATAGGCTGGCCCGAGACCTTGGGATCGCTCATCGGCCAGTGGGTTGCAGCGTTCGCGGCGAGCCCAAGATGGAAGGGAAAGTCCGCGTAGTAGCTAACCGACGCGACGGTGCCCGGTAGCGGAGACGTCGTGAAGAAGGCGATCGCCAGATACACCACCCCCAGGACACTCAGCCCCGCGACGCCCCAGCCGAACCACGGTGGTCGCTGCGACACACTCGGCGCGCGAGCAGTCCTAACGTTGATGAGGCCGAGCACCACGACGATCGCGACAATCGTCCACGGCAGGAGCCAACGCGCTCCGATCGTGGCAGTGAACGCGAAGACGAGCAGTTCGACCGCGTACCCCAGTGCCCATCCCGTTGCCAAACGATCGATCGCGGCGCGCGGATCCGGGCGCAGCACGCGCTCGAGCAACAGGCCGGGAGCCAACACGAACGCGGCCACGTACGCGAGGTAGATCACCGAGTCCCGGACGTTTACCGAGGACAGGGTCCAGACGATCATTAGCCCCGCGGCGACTGCGGCGATCGGTCCGGCGGCGGCCGCCGGACGTGGACGGGAAGCCTGCGTGAGCGTCGCCCTAGGTCGCTTTGTGAAAGCTGGGGCTGACAAATGTGATGAACCGGTCGCTCGCCGCGACTTCTCTATAGCCAGCCGCCTTTGCCCATGCGGGCGCGACGAGGGGTTGACCCAGTGGCGGGGCCGCGCGCCCGACGACGAGTACGTCATACCGTCCCCGGCGGAGCGCGGCGATGAAGTTCTGTTCGCGGCTGTACTCGATCAGGGTGCCTACGTCGAGCCGGCCGACAAACGTCATCGTGTTGTGAAAGCGAGGTCCGAACAGCGGCAGGATCGGAGACTCCAGCGCTCCGCCGCTCCAGTCGCCAGCGAGGCCCACATGATGTCCACTGGGTGCGTTGGCGATGACCCAGTCCACCGCGGCATCCAATCCTTTGTACCGGTACGCGTTGAAGTGTCGCTGCGCATGTTCACCTAGGCCGACAAGCCCCAACGCGAGAATTGCGGCGCAGCCGTCGGAGGCGATCTGCTTGCGCTCCAGGGACCACGACCTCGCGAACCTCAGCAGCGCCACCACCGCTGCCGCAACGACCGCCACCTCGAGCACGAACTTGAGCAGGCTGCTGAGCGCGAGCGGCTGGAAGGTCTGCTCGAGTCCATCGAACGTTGCTACCGCGGCCGCCAATTGGAGCAGTCTGCTCCACAGGGCCGGCAAACGCGTCGCGGTCCATGCGGCTACCGGTCCGGCGAGAACGAGCGCAGGCATGAGCGTCCGCGAGTTTCCCCCTACCAGCCCCGGAAAGGGAGCGCTCCTGGGTCCTTGGGCCGTCGCCGGCGTCAAAACGTAGATGATCGCGGCGATGATCGCGCTGACGGTCAAGATCACAATCGCGGACTGAGGTAGGCGGCGACCCAAGGTCGCGATGCTGGGAAACGTCGGCGAGCGGCGCAGCAACACTCCGATGGTGAGCGGAACAGCGATCAGGACGATGATTCCAGGTCCCCCGATCGCCACCCGGAGGTCGGGAAGGATGTAATGGGTCCACGAGTGCAGCTGCCCGATCCGGCTCGCGATGCTGTATCCGTATAGCTGCAGGTATAGGTCTACCGGAGCTTTGAAGACGAGGACCCGTCCTGGATAAAAGGGGTCACCAGTGGTGACCCAATTGCGGATCAGCCAGATTCCGCCGAATGCCAGAACGGTCCCGCCGGTTAAGAGGACTTCACGGAGGACATGTTTCAGCGTGGCCGTCGAGGCCCAGCGCATCAAGGCCCACATGCCTAAGAGCACCGCGACATCAGCGATGCCATACCACTTTGTCCCGAATGCCAGACCAAGACTGATGCCCGCCAGCACGAGCTCCGACCGACGCGCGCTGCGCAAGTAGCGCACTAAGAACAAGGCACCGCAGACGAAGGTTGCAAGCAGAAAGACGTCGGGATCAAGCTGCACGAGCGCGAAGCTCGCGATCGCCCGGATCGACAGGATCATCGCTGCAAAGAGGCCAGCGATCGGCCGAGGGACTTCCAACTCGAGTGCCAATGCGTACATCGACATCCCAAGCAGCGCCAGATAGGGAATGTCGGTCAGGCGGACGAAGGCGTCGTTCCGCCACGGCAGGACGGCCGCGAGGAACAAGGTATCGCCGTTGTTCGGATATAGCCCGGTAGGAAAGCGGGCAAGGAACTCATCGTTCTCCCAAATCGAGCCGGACTGGATCCAACGCGCGACGCCGGGCAGATGGAACGAAAGCGCGTCGACGTGGAGGACGGGGGTCGAATAGAAGATTCGTACCGTGTAGAGGGCGCACGCCGTGAACGCGACCACGGTCACCGCCCCAAGCAGCTGAGAAAAGCGGTCCCCGAGCGGCCGGCTGGCTAAGCGGTCAGCCGACCGATCACCAGACGGTGGGACCAGCCAGCAGACTCCGACGAGGGCCGCAATGGCAAGGACCACGACCGTGACCGGGCTGAGGATCGTCAGCACGCCGGCGAGCACGTGCACTCCGATCAGGCCTCCGCTGAACACAACGGCGAAGCCGCACACGCGGGCGCTACCCTTGAGATGGCCGTATCGCCGCCGAATAACAACCTCGGCGACAGCGACCAGACAGCCCCAAGTCACGGCAAAGAAGACGAGGCCCGTGAGGTAGTCCGCTAGCGACACGGGGGCGGTAGGTTACGAGATTCGCGACTGGCGGCTCGCCGATTCGGACCTTGGTACCCTGGCGTCCGCCAGAGCGGCGATATCTCTTGGCACGGATGAACTCGATCCCGGAAAGCGCTCCCCCCGTTTTGACCGACGTCGCTGACGCGCAGGCTGACGCGCGACTCACATTCAACCGGCCATACGCCACAGGTCGGGAGTTCGGCTATATCCACGAGGCGATCGAGAACCGGCACCTCTCCGGCAACGGGCCATTCACCGCGCGTTGTGCTCACTGGCTAGCCGGCCGCCTGCACGCCCAGGCCGCGCTGCTCACCTTTTCCTGCACATCGGCACTTGAGATGGCCGCGATTCTGGCAGGCCTCGAGCCGGGCGACGAAGTGATCATGCCGTCGTTCACCTTCGTGTCAACGGCCAGTGCCGTGGCTCTCCGCGGCGCTGTGCCGGTTTTCGTCGACATTCGGCCGGACACTCTGAATCTAGACGAGGATCGTGTGGCCGCCGCGGTGACGAACTCCACCAAGGCCATCCTTCCCGTTCACTACGCAGGCGTTGGCTGTGAAATGGATGCATTGCTGTCAATCGCCGAAGAACACGATCTTCTGGTAATCGAGGATGCCGCGCAGGGCATCTGCGCGTCGTATCGCGATCGACCCCTGGGAGGAATAGGCCACCTCGGCGCACTGAGCTTCCACGAAACCAAAAACGTCACATGCGGTGAGGGTGGCGCACTGCTCGTCAATGATCCTCTGTGGGTTGAAAAAGCCGAGATTCTTCAGGAAAAGGGCACAAATCGCAGCCAATTCTTCCGTGGCCAGGTAGATAAATACACCTGGGTCGAACTCGGTTCATCGTTCCTCACCAGCGAGATCAACGCCGCTTTCCTGTGGGCCCAGCTCGAGGAGGCAGACGAGATTACGGCGCGCCGACTTGAAATCTGGCAGGCCTATCACGACTTGTTCGCACCGCTCGAAGAGAAGGGGGTTCTCCGACGGCCTGTGATTCCGGCGGCATGCAGCCACAACGCCCACATGTACTACCTCCTGACGAATGATCCTCACGCGCGGAGTGTGCTGATCGACGACCTCGGACGGCAGGAGATACAAGCCGTCTTCCACTACATTCCGCTGCACTCGTCACCGGCGGGCCAGCGGTACGGCCGAGTGGACGGCTCGCTCGACGTTACCGACCGCGTGAGCGACTGTCTCGTCAGGCTGCCGCTCTCGGTCGGCATGCGAGAGGCCGACGTCGTTCGGGTCGCTTCGGCAGTCGAGGCCTCGCTCTGCTAAGCGAGAGCATCGCGTCCTTTCAAGCCGGGCGGGCTAGGGCTAAGATCACGGTCGCCCCTTCGACTGGAATTCAGGTAGTAGACCCAGTTCAGGACCTTTGCGATCGCCTGCGCACCCCGACGAGAGCTCGTGCGTAGCCGTCATGCGATTTTGAAGCGTCCGAGCTGATCAGGCTGTAGAACGGGAAGCCCCAATAGAGCGCTTTCAGAAGCTCGAATCCCGACGCGGTTAGTTTCTGCTCAAGCTCGCCCCGAGCATAGTTCCGTACGTGGCCCATCTGAGCCTCCCAGGGCTTGTAGCGCTCGTAGTTGCCGCCGATCGTCGTGATCATCAGGTACTTCGTCGTCATCGCACGAAGGTTTTCGAGTGTGGCGAGATCGTTCACAACGTGTTCCATCACTAGTGAGATGCAGGTCAGATCGTAGCTCTCCGGCAAGCGTGCATTCTCGATGTCCAAGATACGAAAGTCACCAGTCCAGCGCGCTTGTACGTGCTCGATCGCCCGCCGGGAGATGTCAACGCCCGCGAGACGCGTGATCTCGCGCTGTCCGGTTAACACTGGCAGGTTGTGGCCGAAGCCGACGCCCACCTCCAACACGCTTCCATATGAGAGAGGCTCGAGAAGACGTTTCATCAGCCGCTTCATGTGCTGGTGAACAGGGCCAACATCTTGCATGTCCCCATAAACCTCATCCCAGACCTGATCGTAGTCCGGCAATGCGATGGGCGGGTCACCGTTCATCCAATGCTCCTGCTGCGTCGTGGGCCACAGATCTGATCGAACTCTCGAGTGGCTCGCTGGCAGCGTAGCCAATCATCTCTCGTGCGCGCGCCACCGAGACTTCCCAACGCAACCCCTCTTCGCGATCTTCAACGCCGGAGAACATCACGTCAGATGAGGATCCGAGAACGCGCACGCACGTGCGAGCTAGATCTAGGTTCGAGACACAGGATCCTGAGCCGATGTTGAGCACACCGGTAGCTCGGCGCGTGAGCGACAACTCCGTGGCACGAGCGACATCACGCACGTCGACGTAGTCCTGCACCCGGGTGCCGCGTCCGGCGAGTTCGATTGGTTCTCCGGCCAACGCACGCCGAACGAACACCGACAAAATTCGGTTCTCGGGCATGCCCGGTCCTACCGGTGCCGTGAGTCGAAGGCTAACGGCGGCCATGTCGTCGCTGGCTCCGAGCCTTGTGAGATGTTCGCCGTAGAGTTTTGAAGCGTGGTACGCGGTCAACGGGACCGCCGGGTGCTCCTCGGTGATTGGACTCTCCCGCGGATGGCCGATCACCGTCACCCCCGAGATGAAGACGAAGCTTTCTACCTTCCAGTGGCGGGCAAGCTCCAACATCTGCTGGGTGCCGAGGGCGTTCGTCAGGGAAATCGCTGGCTCAAACAGACCTTTGTTTAGAGCAGCAGCCGCATGGACGATCCCGTCACATCTCGGATTCTCTGCGGCAAGAACGCACGCGAAGCCTTCGCGTCCGATATCCGCGGCAATCGCCGTCGTTAAGGTTCTCGAGCTGCGCGTCAGTCTGCGGCTCAGCCCCACGACTTCGTGACCGGCTTCGAGCAGGTGCTGGGCAATCGCGCCGCCGACGTGCCCGCTCGCACCACTCACGAGCACCCGCAACCGAAGCCTCCACGCATGTTCGCCACGGCGCCAAGATACGGAATGGGCAACGCGGGGGCGCAGGTCCCGTCAGCGCCGGCACTCGAGGCTGATCCGGCTCAGAGAGTGATGCGCAGTACCAGACCGTGTCGCCCAGCATGTCGGCGTATCCGCGATGTCGGCGACGCCGATGGTCGCCGCGCGCGGTGGTGCTGCTGCTTGGGGATCGACCGCCGGGGCGGCTGAGACGGCGCTGACCGGCCAGACGAGCGACCGTGCTCACGAACGCGTTCCATGCGGGCTTCGCCGTGAGATTGAAGTCGAACAGGCCGAAGTGGTCCTCGGCGACGGCGGGATCGGTCCCGCCGTCGCGCATGTCGTAGACCTCGGCGGCGGCGACGTACGGCAGGGCCGCGAGCTGGGTCAGCACCGAGGAGATGTCGGCGGCCTGGGCCTGCTGGCCGTAGACGCTCGAGGCCCAGCCGACCTCGGTGACCCACAGCGGGCCTGGTCGCCCTGGCTGACCTGGTAGATGCGGAACGCCTTCAGCCCGGCCAGGGTCGGCTCGTAGTAGGGGTGCACGGCGATGCCGTCGTAGTGGCCCTTGACCCCATGGGCGTAGAGCCTGGCGAGGAACGAGGTATCGGTGCCCGCCATGCTCATCAGCACGGGCAGGTTCGGCGCGACGCGCTTGACGGCCGGGTATGCCGCCCGCACGAGTGCCGCGTAGGCGGCGGCCTGGTCGCTGGCGTACAGGAAGTTCCCGTTCGGCTCGTTCCAGAGCTCGAGCGCGGCCAGCGCCGGGCCCCACCGCCGCGCCGCGAACGCGCAGAAATCCGCGTAGTCCTGCGGGTTGACCGGCGGGTAGTAGCGGACGGGCTGGTTCCACCATCCCGGCGCGCACCCCTCCGACACGCTCGCCGGCGCCGAGGAGGCCCAGCAGGGCGTCGACCAGACATCGAGGATGACCTTCAGGTTGTGGGCCCTGGCCTGCGCGAAGACCCAGTCCAGCCACGCGAGCGTCGGCTGGTCGTAATCGCCCTTCGCGCTCCACTCGACGGCCGTCCAGAAGATGTCGAAGCGGACGCTGTCCGCTCCCGCTGCCTGGAGCAGGCTGAACTCCCGCTCGATCGTGTTCGCGTAGTGGTCTGAGGCCATCGGATGCAGCCCGACTCCCCGGAGCTGAGCCGCCTGCGCGGTGCCGGCGCCGAGCAGCGCAAGCGCGCAGGCGACCGTGCATATGGCGATCCGTGCCATGCACCGTTTTTCGGGTTGGAGCCGGGCCCCCACACAGCCCCGGCCGCGGATTCGGACGCCTGTTCGATCGGCACTGGCGCCCCAGCGTCTCCCGGCTCGCTAACGTCCGCCGGGCTATGCGGATCGGAACCGGGCTCGCTGTGATCGGGGCTTGCGCGGCGGTGGCCGGGTGCGGCGGCACCACCACGCTGGTGACGGGCTCCGGGCCGGCGGGACCCGTGAAGGCGAAGACCCCCCAGGCCGCCGCGAAGCTCGGGATCCCGGCGCTCGCGACCAAGAACACGACGCGCGTTGCCGGGGCCGATCCGGTCGCGGATGCGGCCGGCGTGGCGCTCGCGGTCTATCCGTCGTCGGGGCCGGGAACGCATCCGAGCGTGGTCACGATCGCGCCGACGGACGACTGGCAGGCCGCGCTGGCGTCGTCGGTGCTGATGGCGCCCCCGGTCGGCGCCCCGATTCTCCTCGCGGACGCCTCTTCGCTGCCGTCGGCCAGCTCGGACGCGCTGAGTCAGCTCGCGCCGACCGGATCGGGCTCGACCGGCGGCTCGCAGGTGATCGTCATCGGGGACGCGCACTCCCCTCCGGCCAAGTACCGCCGCGCCACGATCCAGGGAGGCGACCCGTACGCGCTCGCCGCCGCGATCGACCGGTTCGCCAGCGCCGCCGCCGGCAAGGCGAGCCCCGACGTGGTCGTCGCCTCCGGGGATGACGCCGCGTTCGCGATGCCGGCCGCGGGCTTCGCCGCCGAGAGCGGCGACCCCGTGCTGTTCGTCAACCGCTCCGGCGTGCCCGCGGCGACCGCGCAGGCGCTGCTCTCCCACCAGAATCCGCACATCTACGTGCTGGGGCCATCGAGCGTGATCCCGGACGGCGTGCTCAAGAAGCTGCGCAAGTATGGGTCCGTCAAGCGGATCTCCGGCCCGGACCCGGCGACGAACTCGGTCGCGTTCGCCGAGTATCGCGATCCGCCCTGCACCTCGAATCAGCCGTGCGCCCACGTTCCCGGGAGCTTCGGCTGGGCGATGCGCAGCCCGGGCCATGGCTACACGCTGCTCAACTCGAGCCGGCCGCTCGATGCCGCCGCGTCGGCGCCCCTGTCCGCCAGCGGCAGCTTCGGCCCCCAGCTGCTGGTCGACAATGCCACTAGGCTCCCCAGCGCAGTGTTGAACTTCTTTTTGAACTTCGCGACGCCGGGCTACACCCAGGAGGGCCCGACCGCCGCGGTCTACAACCACGGCTGGGTGATCGGGGACCAGTCCGCGGTCTCGGTCCCGGTTCAGGCGGAGATGGACGAGCTGCTGGAGGTGGTCCCGCAGAAATGAGCAGCTGGATGACTCCGGCCGTCGCCCTACAGGCGAGCCCGCAAGACCAGCGGCGGCGATGAGTCAGGCCGAGAACCCCGAGAGGCTGCGTGAGGGCCGCGAGGTCACCGTCGACGACGTGCGCCAGCTGATGGGAGCCTCCACGCCACACTTCGCGCTCCAGCTGCGCAACCGCATCCGGGCGCTGATCCGCGGCCTGCCGCCGGACCATCCCGCCCGGGTGGAGGGCGAGCGCGAGATCGCGCGGCTCGAGCAGATCGCGATCGACGGCGAGATCCGCGGGCACCGCGCCGAGCCGGGGCTCGAGCCCCTGCCAAGCGTCGACCTAGCCGCAGTGACCGCTGCGGCCTGATGCCGTGCATCATCTGTGATCGAAAAGAGTCTTTCGCGCCTAAGTTCAGCCCGACGGCCAGCCACTACCGTCTGGTGATGTGCCCCGATTGCGGCCTGGTGTTTCAGGACCCGCAACCCGACGACGCGGTTCTCGAAGCTAGCTACTATCACGATCCCGAGTTCTCTGAGTTGCTGCTCAGCGAGTTCAGAGAACACACGATTAAGCTCGCGCGGCAGAAGCTTTGGTTAGTCCGCGATCTCGGCGTCGTACGTCGTGGCGCGCGACTCCTTGACGTTGGGTGTTCGTCAGGGGCCTGGATAGAGGCAGCAAGCGAGGCGGGCATGGAGGCGACAGGGATCGAGATCGGTGAACGAACGGCTGACGATGCGCGGCGACGTGGACTCGACGTCCGTACCGGGACTTTCTCCGAGGTCTTCTCGGACCTTGACTCCGAACGTTTCGACTTCATCACGTTCTGGGATGTCCTTGAGCATCTGCGAGATCCGCGCGATGAGCTCGCGCTCGCTGCGCAGTTGCTCGCATCAGATGGCATGTTGGCGGCGACGTTCCCAAACGTTGCCGGGTGGTACCCCAGGATCACCTACAAGCTGCTGACTTCGCGTACCGGCACGTGGGAGTACCCAGAGCTGCCGGTACATCTGTACGACTTCTCTCCCGACACCGCTCGCCGCTTGTTCCGGCGTACCGGGTACCAGGTCCGCGCCGTGCGGACGTTCGCGACGCCGTTTGAGCATTACCGTGGGACGACGTTGTCTATCCCAAACCTCGGTGGAGGAAGGCGAGCAATCGCGATCCGGGCCTGCTACGAGGCGCTCCGGATGGCCGTCTATCCAGTCGCCAGGATACTTGACAAAGGAAATGCCCTATTCGTGGCGGCGTCCGTGCGACGTTTCCACTTATGAGCCGCGTCCTCGTGACCGGCGGGGCCGGCCACGTCGGCGCCGCGGTCATCCGGCGCCTGCTGCGGGACCCCGAGTTCGAGGTGCGGACGTGGGACCGACGGCCGGTGCCGACATGGATCCGCGAGGGCGCCGCGGTCCGGACCGGCGAGACCCGCGACGACCGCGAGGCTCGGACCGCCGTCGCGGGCTGCACGCACGTGATCCACATCGGCGCGACACCGGATCCTCAGGCGAGCGCGGAGTCGACTCCGTACGGCCCCAGCGCGGATCACATCGCACAGACGATCGCGCTCATCGATGCCGCGGTACGCGAGGGCCTGCAGCGGTTCGTGTACGTTTCCTGCCCGATGGTGTTCGAGCGGGCGAGCGAGTTCCCGACCTCCGAAGCGCACCTCGCGGACTGCCCGGCGCCTCGCTCCGCCGCCGGATTCTCGAGGCTCGCCGGCGAGACGCTCACCCGTTCGGCCCACCGCGAGCACGGTCTGCCCTACACGATCTGCCGCCCGTTCGATCCCTATGGAGCGGCCGCGGACACCGACGGGGACCTGGTGGGCGATCTCGTCGCGCAGTCGCTAACCGCGCAGCGCCCCGTCGTGCCCGCCGCGAGCGGCGAGCACACCCGGACCCCCACCCACGTCACCGACATCGCCGACGGGATCGTCTCCGCGATGGCCGCGGCTGGCGCGAACGAGGATTTCAACATCGCCGCCGGACGCGAGGTGACGGTCGCCGAGCTCGCGCAGCTGATCTGGGAGGCGTGCGGCAACGACCCCCGCGACCTGACCCTCGGCCAGGGCCCCGGGGGCGATGAACCCGACGTAGCCCGCCGCTGCCCGAGCGTGGAAAAGGCGCGGGAGCTGCTCGGCTGGGAGGCGCGCATCGACCTCGCTGACGGCATCCGGCAGGTGGTCGATCAAGCTCGGCGGCCGGCCGCACGGTCGTGAGCACGCGGCGCGCCCTGATCACCGGGATCACCGGCCAGGACGGGAGCTACCTGGCCGAGTTCCTGCTCGACCGAGGCTACGAGGTGCACGGCATGGTCCGCCGTTCCTCGACCGAGCGCTTCGACCGGCTCGAGCACTTCCGCGAGCGCCTCGTGCTCCACCAGGGCGACCTGCTCGACCAGCGCTCGCTGGTCGACACGCTGCGCGCGTGCTCGCCTCACGAGATCTACAACCTCGCCGCGATGTCCTACGTCGCCGCCTCGTGGGTGCAGCCGACGCTGACCGCTGAGTTCACCGGCGTCGGCGTGACCCGCCTGCTCGAGGCGATGCGCGAGGTCTGTCCGGAGGCGCGTCTCTACCAGGCCTCCTCGAGCGAGATGTTCGGCAAGGTGCGGGAGGTGCCGCAGTCGGAGACGACCCCCTTCTACCCGCGCTCGCCCTACGGCGTGGCCAAGGTCTACGGCCACTTCATCACGGTCAACTACCGCGAGTCCTACGGGCTTTACGCCGCCAGCGGGATCTGTTTCAACCACGAAAGCCCTCGCCGCGGACTCGAGTTCGTAACGCGCAAGATCAGCTGGCACGCCGCCGCGATCCGGCTCGGGCTGACATCCGAGCTGCGGCTCGGCAACCTCGACGCCGAGCGCGACTGGGGCTATGCCGGCGACTACGTTCGCGCGATGTGGCTGATGCTCCAGCAGGACGAGCCGCAGGACTTCGTGATCGCGACCGGCGTCGCCCATTCCGTCCGCGACTGCCTGCAGATCGCCTTCGACCACGCCGGCCTGTCGGTCGACGAGCACCTCGTGATCGATCCCGCGTTCCTGCGCCCGGCGGAGGTCGAGCACCTGGTCGGCGACGCGAGCAAGGGGCGCGAGATCCTCGGCTGGACGCCCGAGGTCAGCTTCGAGGAGCTGATCCGGATGATGGTCGACGCCGACGTGGCGTGGCTCAAGGGCGAGCGTCCCGCCGGCGGCGTCCAGACCAGGTAGATCTCCGGATCAGGTCTCGAGCTCGCGCATGCTGAACTCGCAGCCGCGGCTCTCGAGCTCCGCGAACATCTCGTCCGGGTCGATGCACTTCTCGGGTGGCAGCGCACCGCGGGCCGTCAGCGACCCACGCGCGAACAGGCGCACGGTCGCTGCCGCCGGCGCCGCGGTCGAGACGACCGAGCCGCCGAGCCCGAAGTGCGGGCGTGAGAGCGCCCGCACCACCACGCGCCGGCGCGCACCGGAGCTGACGGTGACCATGTGCACCGAAACCGTCTCGGCCGAGGGGGATTCAGCCGATCGAGCCGCATCGGCGATCTCCGAATCCGAGGCGCCGACCAACTCCTCGAGCGCCGCGAGCACCGCCGGCGCCAGCGACAGCCGGAAGCTCGCCTCGCGGCAGCCGAAGCTCGCGCCGAACGTCGCCAGCTCGGAGTGCAGCGTGTAGATCGTCTCGCCTTTGCCGATCGGGTTGCCGAAGTCAACCGCGCCGCCAGAGGCGAGGGGCTCGATCTCGACCGGCTCGCCGCCGCGCAGCACGACGGGAGCGAGCGTGAGCTCGTCGAGCAGCGTCTGGATCGCATAGGGAGGACGAAGCCGGCCGTCCGCCGGCGCCGCCGGATCGCGCCCGCCGGCGAGGATCTCGATCGAGTCGATCGAGCCAGGCTCGTGGCCGAGCTCGCGAATCGCGCGAGCCGCCATCAGGTTGGTCTTCCCCGGACTCGACCCGATCCCGAGCACCGCCAGCAGTCCCGCCTGCTCGAACGCCGGGCCGAGCTCGAGCTGGCGCCCGGTCATCCAGTACAGGCCACCAAGATCGAGGTAATGGCAGCCCGCGCGCAGACAGGCCTGCATCGCGTCGAGGTTCACGCGATACGACGCCGTGTTCAGGAGTACGTCCACGCCGTCGAGGGCGGAGATGAAGGCGTCCGCGTCCCGCGCGTCGACGGTCGTCGCCCGGGCCTTGCCGGCGCCGTGGGCGTCCGCGACCGACTGCGCCCGCTCGCCGTCGAGGTCGAGCAGCAGCATGCCGTCCACCTCGGCTGACTCGCCGAGGTCGTGGACGATCGCGGGCGCGATCGTGCCGGCCGCACCGAGCACGGCCACCGATAACTGCGCTTCAACGGACATCGCGCTTCACGCTAGCGCCAGGCCCATTGGACAGTTCGTACAACGCCTACCCCTGCTTGTGGTACGTAGGCGTCTTGCGGGCTGGTCATTCCGTCCGTAAGTTTCCCCCGCTAATGGAGCAATCGACAATTCCTGTGTTCGACTCGGGGGTCGCGGGAGACGAGGCCCCCGGCAACAAGGGCCTCAAGCGGGACGCCCTCGGGTACATCTCGAACCTGGTGATCGCGGTCGCCTCGACCGCGCCCGCCTACAGTCTCGCCGCAACGCTCGGGTTCATCGTCGCCGTCGCCGGCGTCGGCACGCATGCCCCGGCCGTCCTGATCGTCGCATTCATCCCGATGCTGTTCGTGTCGGTCGGCTACCGGTTTCTGAACCTCGACGACCCCGACGCCGGCACCACGTTCGCCTGGGTGACGCGTGCGTTCGGGCCACAGCTCGGCTGGATCAACGGCTGGGCGATCTTCTTGGCCGACATCATCGTGATGGCGTCGCTGGCGGCGATCGCCAGCAACTACACCTTCCTGCTGTTCCACTCGGCGGGCGCGCCGAACAACTTCTGGCTGATCGTCGGCGCCGTCGTGTGGATCATCGTCATGACGTGGATCTGCTACCGCGGCATCGAGCTCTCGGCTCGGATTCAGGTTTTCCTGCTGAGCCTCGAGATCTTCACCCTCGCGCTGTTCTTCGTGGTGGCGCTGGTCAAGGTCTACGCCAACAGCCCCGCCCACTCCATTCACGTCTCCGCCTCATGGTTCAACCCGTTCGATCTGAGCTTCACAGCGCTGATCGACGGAGTCCTGCTCGGGATCTTCATCTACTGGGGCTGGGACTCAGGCGTCGCGGTCAACGAGGAATCGCGCGACGCCACGCACGGCCCGGGCAAGGCCGCCGTCGTCTCGACTCTGATCCTGCTGCTGATCTACGTGCTCGTCTCGGCGGCGGCGCAGTCATACCACGGGACCGCCTTCCTCTCCAGCAACTCGAGCGACGTGCTCAACGCGCTCGGTAAGGGGGTGCTCGGCTCGGGCCTCGACAAGCTCCTGATCATCTGCGTGCTGACCTCCGCCTCGGCCTCCACCCAGACCACGATCCTGCCAACGGCGCGCACCACTCTGTCGATGGCCAAGTGGAAGGCGATCCCCTCCGCCTTCGGGCAGGTCCACCCGCGCTTCCTGACCCCGACCTTCTCGACCGTCCTGATGGGCGCCCTGTCGATCGTGTGGACCGTTGCCCTACTCGCCTTCAACCCCAACCAGCACGTGCTCGGCGACACGATCTCGGCGCTCGGGTTCGCGGTCTGCTTCTACTACGGCTTCACCGGTTTGGCCTGCGCGTTCTACTACCGCCGGGAGCTGTTCAAGAGCGTGCGCAACTTCTTTTTCGCCGGGCTGATCCCGCTCGCCGGCGGCGTGATGATGGCCTACATCGGCGTCAAGGCGTTCAGCTACTACAACACCGCCGGCAACAACTACTCGAAGGCCTTGGGCGGCATTCAGACGCCGATCCTGGTCGGCATCGGCGGCCTGATCCTCGGCGTCGTGCTGATGTTCGCGTCGTGGCCGTTCTTCCCGGCGTTCTTCCACCGGGCTTTCGGCGGAACCGCGGATCCACGCGTCCTGGAGGAGGACGCCGTCCATAGATCTGCGGCGCGGGCGCGCTAGCCGCAGGCAGCACTCGGCGGCGCGATGACGACGTTCGACGCGCTCAGGGACCTCCCGGTCGAGGTCGAGGGCTACACGCTCCAGGGCCTCAGCAAGCACGTCTCGAGCGCGTTCGAGCGGCTGACGACGGTCGTCCACCTCCGTGGCGGCGGCCTAGAGGGAATCGGCGAAGACGTGGTCTATGACAGCGAGGACCAGGTCGCGCTGCAGCGGGCCGGGCCCGCACCCGACCTCCGCGGCCGGTACGCGCTCGGTGAGCTCTGCGAGCTGTTCGATTCGCTCGATCTGTTCCCGGAGCCGCCGCAGCGCGAGGTCTCGCGCCTGTACCGCCGGTGGACCTTCCACAGCGCCGCGCTCGATCTCGCGCTGGCGCAGGCCGGTAAGCCGCTGCACGAGGTGCTCGGCCGGCCCATCTCGCCGCTCACCTTCGTCGTCTCGCTGCGCCTCGGCGAGCCCGCGACGCTGGAGCCGGTGACGCGCAGGCTCGAGCGATACCCGACGCTGCGCTTCAAGCTGGACGCGACCTCGCTCGTGGACGCCAGAGCTGATCGCCGCGCTGGTAAGACAGGCGCGGTCGACTCGATCGACTTCAAGGCGCACTACCGCGGCACGATCGTCGACCAGCCGCCCGACCCGGTCCTCTACGAGCGCGTCATCGAGGCGTTCCCGGACGCTTGGCTCGAGGACCCCGACGTGGAGACCCCCGAAACCGCCGCGGTCCTCGCCGAGCAGCACGACCGGATCACCTGGGACGCCCCGATCCACTCGATCGCGGACATCGAAGCGCTGCCGTTCCCGCCGCGAATGGTCAACATCAAGCCCTCGCGAATCGGCGGGCTCCCGAAGCTCTGCCAGACCTACGACTACTGCGCGGCGCATGGGATCGGCGCATACGGGGGAGGACAGTTCGAGTTGGGACCGGGACGCGGTCAGGCGCAGTACCTCGCCGCGCTGTTCCATCCCGAGACGCCGAACGACCTCGCGCCGGTCGGCTTCCATGACAACGATCCCCCGCCGGGGCTGCCCGCGAGCCCGCTTGCGCCGGCGCCCAGCGACACGGGGTTCCGCTGGAAGGAGAGCTGATGACACTTCAGGGAACAGTCGCGCTCGTCACCGGCGCCTCGAGCGGCATCGGCGAGGCGACCGCGCTCGCGCTCGCCGAGGAGGGGGCGGCGGTGGCGCTGCTCGCTCGCCGCCGTGACCGCCTCGAGGCCCTCGCGGAGAAGATCGGTGAGCGCACGCTCGTGATCGAGGCGGACGTGACCGACGAGCCTCAGGCGCGCTCCGCCGTCGAGCGCACGGTCTCGGAGCTGGGCCGGCTGGACACGCTCGTCAACAACGCCGGCGTGATGCTGCTCGGACCGGCGGTTGACGCGCCGCTGCAGGAGTGGCAGCGGATGCTCGAGATCAACCTCGCGGGGCTCCTGTACTGCACGCACGCGGCGATGCCCCATCTGCTCGCGGCCGCGCAGGACGGCCCGCGGCAGGTCGCGGACCTGGTGAACATCAGCTCGGTCGCGGGACGGGTGGCCCGTGTGGGGTCGGGCGTGTACAACCTCACCAAGCACGGCGTCGGCGCGTTCAGCGAGTCGCTGCGCCAGGAGGTGGCCAAGCGCCACGTGCGGGTCTCGCTGGTCGAGCCCGGCGCGGTCGACACCGAGCTCTCGAGCCACAACCGGCCCGAGGTCCGCGAGGTGATCGGCCGGCGCTTCGAGGGCGTCGAGCGCCTGGAGGCCGGTGACATCGCCGACGCGATCGTGTACATCGTCACCCGCCCGCGCCGGGTCGCGGTCAACGAGGTCCTGATCCGTCCTTCCGAGCAGGCGGATTAGGTAGGGAGCCGGCGGCGCATGCGCCGCCGGCCGGGTCGGCACATGTGCCGACCCGCGGCGCCGCACATGTGCGGCGCCGAACACCAAAACACCGCTACTCTTCCGCGCCTTATGGAAGAAAGACTGGGCATTGTCGGCGCCGGGACGATCGCCTGCGGGCTGGCTGTCGCGGCCGCGCAGAAGGGTGATGTGCTGCTGTGGGCCCGCTCCTCCGGGTCCGCCGAACGGGCCAAAGGAACCGTCGCCAAGGGCTGCGCGAAGCTCGAGAACGGCGCCGCCGATCGGGTCAGGATCGTCACCGACCTCGACGCGCTGCAGGACGCGACCTTCCTGGTCGAGGCGATCATCGAGCACCACGGGCGCAAGTCGGAGATGCTCGCCGACCTCGGCGAGATGGCGCTGCATGCCGGCAACGGCGCGGTGATCGCGACCACCACCTCGTCGCTGTCGATCGCGGAGCTGGCCCAGGCCAGCGGCCACCCCGAGAACTTCGCCGCGCTGCACGTGTTCAATCCGGTGCCCCGGATGAAGCTGGTCGAGCTGGCGTTCCCGCCGCAGGCCACCGAGGACACGCGCACCCGTACGCGGGCGCTGTGCGAGGCGCTCGACAAGACCCCGGTCGAGGTGCCCGACATCCCCGGGTTCGTCGTCAACCGGCTGCTGTTCCCGTACCTGTTCAGCGCCGTCGAGCTGCTCTCGCAGACGGGCATGGCAGCCGAGGACATCGACGCCTGCATGACGCTCGGCGCCGGAATGCCGATGGGCCCGCTCGCGCTGCTCGACTTCGTCGGGCTCGACGTCTCCCAGGCGATCGGCGAGTCGATCGGCGTGCCCGTGCCGGCCGAGCTGCGCGAGCTCGCCAAGGACGGCTCGCTCGGGCGCAAGGTCGGCCGCGGGTTCTATTCCTACGAGGGCGCGTAGGGCACCCTAGATTGACGAAGCTGCGAGGAACTATTTAGGGCTCGTTCATCTGCCGAGCCGACACTACGCGTGCGACGTACCTCATAGCAGCACCTCCTCCCCAGAAGCACGAAGCCGGCCCGTCCCCAGCGGGCCGGCTTCTTTTTTGCGACCGGGAAGCAGTTGCTGAAGCCGGCCCTCTTGGCGGCGGGCCGGCTCCATCTCTCCTCTCAACCACCGGGGGGAACCTCGTTCCTCCACGGGTGTTGCCGAGGCGTAAATGTAACTAATGACGCGAGCGGTTGCTAGCCGGTGGCCTGTGGCTGCACCGGGGCGCGCCGCTGCCGGATCCGCACGGCCTCGATCCGGTTCTCGCGGACCGACTCGACCCTGATCGAGTAGCCGTTGGCGGTGATCGTGTCGCCCCGCTTGGGCAGCCGGCCGAGCTCCGCAAACACGAACCCGCCGACCGAGTTGTAGGCGTCGGTGTCGACCGGCAGCTCGAGCCCGTAGTCCTCGAGATCGGACACGGCGACGTGCCCGCGCACGAACCAGTCGCCGTTGGCGAGCCGCCTGACCGCGCCGCCGGCGGGATCGGTCTCGTCGGAGATCTCGCCGACGATCTCCTCGATGATGTCCTCGATCGTGACGATCCCGGCCGTGCGGCCGTACTCGTCGATCACGATCGCCAGCTCGGTGCGCTCGCGCTGGAGATCGGCGAGCAGATCGTCGAGCGGCTTGGTCTCGGGGACCAGCGGCGCCGAGCGCACGAGGCGATCGAAGTGGGCCTGCAAGCCCTCGGACATCATCAGCTTGACGAGCTGGTTCACGTGCACGATCCCCTTGACACGGTCCTGGTTCTCGTCCTCGGTCACCACCAGTCGCGAGTGGCCAGTGTCGACGCAGCGCCGGAGCGCCGCCTCGACGTCCTCGGCGACGTCGACCGTGACGACCGCGGGGATCGGCGTCATCACCTGGCGCGCCTCCTGCTCGTGCAGGTGAAAGACGCCCGTCAGCATGCTGGCCTCGCCCACGTCGAGGTGCCCGCCGGTGCTGGAGGACGCGATCATCCGCTTGAGCTCCTCCGCGGTGCCGTCCTCCAGCTCGGCGTTGGGATCGGTGCCGAGCATCCGCAGGATCGAGTTCGACGAGGCGTTGAGCACCACGATGAACGGGTTGAACAGCGTGCGGAAGAACTGCAGTGGCCGGGCGATCCGCCGCGCCAGGCCCTCGGCGTGCTGGATCGTGTAGAGCTTGGGGACGATCTCGCCGATCACGCTCTGTGCCGTCGTGATCAGCGTGTAGGAGATGATGATCGCGATCGCCACGGCCGCCCAGTGGCTGATCGCGTGCCCGAGTGGCTTCTGGAGCACGTGCTGGATCGCCGGCTCGCCGAGCGCTCCGATCGCGATCGAGGCCATCGTGATGCCGACCTGGCAGGCCGAGATGTAGTCGCCGATGTGCTCGAGCTGGTGCAGCGCCAGCCGCGCCCCGCGCGCGCCCTCCTCCGCGAGCCCCTCGAGCCGAGCCCGGCGCGAGCGGACCAGCGCGTATTCGGCGATCACGAAGAACGCGTTGACCAGGACGAGGACGCCCGTGAGGATGATGAACAGGGCGTTCACGGACGAGCGCGCTTACCGGTCCCCAGCGCCCACAGTGCCCGAGGCGCCGGTCGCGGCGCCACGCCCTCCCTCTGAGTCTGCGTACTTCGAGATGGATCGTCGTCGTTCATGTACAGCGACGCCGCGAACGGTAGCAGCCGCGGGGGCGCCCACTCAGAGCTTGTCGACCGTCTCCGCGAGCTGGAAGTCGGCGCCGGTGAGCCCGCCCGCGGAGTGGTTGGTGATCGACAGCCGCACCTTGTTCCAGCCGTGGATCAGGATGTCCGGGTGATGGTTGGCTGCCTCGGCCGCTTCGGCGACGCGGTCCACGAACGCGATCGCCTCCTTGAAGTCCCCGAGCTCCCAGTCGCGGACGATGTGCTCCCCCTCGCGCTTCCACTCGCTGCCCTGCAGCCGTGCCGCGATCTGCTCATCGCTCAACAGCTCTGCCATATCTATCCTCCTTGTCAGCCTTGCGAATCGTCAGCCTAGTTCCATCCGCCACCGAGATGCTGTTCGCGCTCGGGCTCGGCGCCGACGTGATCGCGGTCACGCACGAGTGTGACTACCCGCCCGCGGCGCTCGAGCTACCGAAGGTCACGCGCGACCTCCTGCCCGCCGGGCTGAGCGCGGCCCAGATCGACGCGGCCGTGAAGGAGCGGACGCTCGCCGGCGAGTCGATCTACGAGCTCGACGTGGAGGAACTTCACGACCTGCGACCGGATTTGATCGTCACCCAGGCGCTCTGCTCTGTATGCGCGGTGTCGTTCGACGACGTCCGCGCGATCGCCGAGGAGATCGAGTCCCGCCCGCGCGTGCTCTCGCTCGATCCGCACACGGTCGGCGAGGTGCTCGGCGACGCGAGGACCCTGGCCCAGGCGACCGACAGCAGGGATGCCGCGATCGCGCTGGTGCGCGATGCATCCGCGCGGATCGACCGGATTCGGCTCGCGGTGCGGAGTGCACGCCGGCCGCGGGTGGCCGCGCTCGAGTGGCTCGACCCGCCGTTCGCGGCGGGCCACTGGATCCCGCAGCTGATCCAGTACGCGGGCGGTGAGGATGTGCTCGGATTCCCCGGCGAGAGCTCCGAGGAGCGCTCGTGGGAGGAGATCGCCGCATCCGAGCCCGATCTCGTGATCGCGATGCCGTGCGGCTACGACGCCCAGATCGCGCACCGCGAGGCGGAGATGCACCGCGAGCAGCTCGCGGCGGTCGGCGCCGGCGAAGTCGTCGCGGTCGACGCCGCGGCGTACTTCTCACGCCCGGGTCCGCGGATCATCGACGGCCTCGAGCTGCTCGCGCACATAATTCATCCCGAGTTGGTGCGAGAAGCTCCCGGCGAAGCGTTGACGGTCGAGCTCTGAGCGCGCTCCCGGTCCTCTTCGTCCACTCCTCGAGCGGGCGCTACGGCGCGGATCGACAGCTGCGCCTGATCGCCGCCGGCCTCGATCGGGGACGGTGGGAGCCGATCGTCGTGCTGCCGTTCGAGGGTCCGCTGGCGGACGATCTGCGCACCGACGGGATCGACGTACTGATCCGGCCGGTCGCGGTGCTGCGCCGTCGGCGCCCGGCGCTGGGCGGCGGGATCCGGGAGCTGACGCGCCTGGCGCGCCGGGCGGCGATCGTCCACTCCAACACCTCGGTGGTGCTCTCGGGAGCACTCGCCGCAAGGCTCGCGGGACGCCCGCACGTTTGGCACGTGCGCGAGATCTACAGTCGCTTCGGGGCGCTCTGGCCGATCTACCGCCGTGTGCTCGAGACCGCCAGCGCGCTGCCATGCGTCTCGGCGGCGACCGCCGCGCAGTTCCGAAGCGCGGCAGTGATCCACGACGCGCTCGCGTTCGTCCCCGCCCCCCCACCCCGCCCGGAGGCAAGAGCTGCCCTCGGCCTGCCCGTCGAGGCGCCGGTCGTGGCGGTGCTCGGCCGCATCTCCGACTGGAAGGGCCAGGACATCCTGGTTCGTGCGCTCGCCTCGCCTGAGCTGAGTGAACGCGGCGCGCTCGGGCTGCTGGCGGGGGACGCCTGGCCGGGGGCCGAGGACCGCCGCGACCGCGTGCTCGCACTCGCCGACTCCCTCGGAGTGCGCGATCGCCTCCTGCTCTGCGGATTCCGCGACGACGTGGCGAACGTCTATGGCGCCGCCGACGTGGTCGCGGTGCCCTCCACCGCACCCGACCCGCTCCCGGGCTCGGCGATCGAGGCCGCCGCCGCCGGCTGCGCCGTCGTGGCGGCGGCACATGGAGGCCTCCCAGAGATCATCCGCGACGGGGAGACCGGCCGCCTCGTGGCTCCGGGTGACCCGCGCGCGCTGGCGGTCGCCGTCGGGGAGCTGCTGGACGACGCGAGCGAGCGCGAGCGGCTGGGCCGCGCCGCGGCCGCGGACGTGGTGGTGCGGTTCGCGCCCGAGCGGCTGATCGCCTCGCTCGAGGCCCTCTACGACGACCTGCTCGCTACCGGGTGAAGCCGATCCCGTTGGGCGCGAGGCCGTGGCTGCCCGCGACCGCGATCGCGCCCACGACGCCGATCGCGCCGACGAGCACGCAGAGCGCCAGCGCCGCCGAACCCCGACGGCGCCGCTCGCCCAGCTCGACCACCCCCCAGCCCGTGATCAGGCCGCCGACGAGGCCGCCCAGATGCCCGCCGAGCGAGATGCCGGTGAAGCTCACCGACAGGATCAGGTTGAACAGCAGCACGATCCCCAGGCCGCTCTGCCAGATCGGGATCCCGCGCGCCCGCGCGATCACGATCAGCGCGCCGAAGACGCCGAAGATCGCCGTGGAGGCGCCGACCGTCGGCGAGAGCGGCGTGAACAGGAGCGCTCCGAACGAGCCGCTCAGCAGCGTCGCGAAGTAGATCGCGGTGAAGTTGACGCGCCCGATCGCGGGCTCCAGCGCGCTGCCGACGAAGTACAGGGAGACCATGTTCACGAGGATGTGGAGAAAGCCGTCGTGCAGGAACCCGGAGGTCACCAGGCGCCAATACTGGTGCGTGCCGCTGTAGGGGAACGGCGCGGGCAGGTTGTGCGCGGTGAGGGCGGGCCCGAACAGCACGCCGTGGTTCCAGATCGTCCCGCCCCCGCCGCCGCCGAGCGGCGCCCCGGCGGCGGTCTCGAGCACGAAGGCCAGCGCGTTGATCGCGATCAGCGCCTGCGTCACGGTCGGCGTCGAGGGCATCGTGCGCAGCGTCTTGACCTTCGTGCGCTCGCGCGCGCACTCCGGGCAGCGCATCCCGACCGGCGTCGGCGTCATGCAATCCGGGCAGATCGGCCGGCCGCAAGAGGAGCACGACACCCCCGTCTCGCGCGATGGATGCCGGTAGCAGGAGGCCATGCTTTCAGACGCTATCAGTGCCCGAGGAGCGCACTTTCAGGCCTTCGGAACGCCGCCGTCGGTCAGCGCTCGGGCAGGATCCGACGTGCTTCCTCGGCCACGTCGCGCATCGTCCGCTCGGCGAGCTCGAGCAGGCTGTGCGACTGCTGCCTGCGCATCCGGTGGCGGCTGCGGACGCGCAACAGCACCAGCGCCGTGCCGGCGCCGGCGCCGACCACGACCGCGGCGGCGGGGCGCGCCCAGTTGCGCGGGTCGCGCATCGCCGAGAGCTCCCACGCGTCGAGTTCCTCCTGGGCGAGCTCGGTCAGGCTGACGAGCGTCAGCTCGAGGCGCTGCACGAGGTCCTCGGGCGGATCGACCGGGGTCAGCGCCTCGCGCAGCAGCGCCTCGAAGTCGGTCGCGCTCACCCGTCGGCCTCCGCGTCGCGTTTCGGCGTGGCGCCGTCGGAGACCATGCCCTCGAGCTGGCGCACGGCCCGGTGCAGCAGCACCTTCGTGGCGCCGTCGGTGCGCCCGAGGGCGCGCGCGATCTCGCGGTTGTCCATCCCGAGCGCGAAACGCATGATCAGCGCCTCGCGCCGGTCCTCCGGCAGCTGCTGCACGCCGGCCAGGATCGCCTTCAGCTCCTCGCGGCCCTCCACCAGGGACTCGGTCGTGTGGGGCGCGGAGATCATGCCGGCGTCCTCGATCGCGGACTCGGGTTTGCGCGAGCGATCGCGATAGAAGTTCGCGGCCAGGTTGTGCGCGATCCGGATGAGCCATGGCCGCAGCGGGCGCCCGGCCGACTCGCGCAGCGCGCGCTCGAAATGCCGGTAGGCCTGCAGGAAGGTCTGCTCGGTGAGGTCCTCGGCATCGTGGTGGTTGCCGACCCGGTAGTAGCTGTAGGAGTAGACGTCCCGGACGTGGGTGCGGTACAGCTCGGTGAAGCGAGCGTCGAGCTCCGCCTTCGTCTTGGGTACTTCCTCCGCCACGACATCAGAGCGTATCCGGGGTCAGGCGGCGCGCACAGGACGTCTGCGCTTCCGCTTGGGCGGCTCGGTGACCGTCTCCGTCCATCGTTCGGGATCGATCCGGCCCTCGACCAGCGCGGCAAGGCTCTCGAGCGCCGGGGCGTCGAGGTTCTCCGTGCGCGCGACGCTCGCCAGCAGGGGCACCGAGTCGACCGCCTCGGCAGCGTGACCGAGCACGGCACCGATCTCGCGGCTCGGAACTCCCTGCGCGAGCAGCTCGCCCGCGCGGCGATTGCGCGAGGTGTGGGAGACCACCGTGGCGACGAGGTCACCCGCGCCGGCCAGGCCGGCGAAAGTCTCCGGCCAGCCGCCGCGCAGGCGTGCCAGCGCGTCGACCTCCGCGAACACCTTGCCGGCGGCGGCGCCGGCGACGTTTGGCCCCGCGATCGAGGCGGCGGCTGCCGCCAGCACGGCGGCGTTCTTGGCGCAGCCGGCCAGCTCGACCCCGGTGACGTCGCCGGTGACGCTGACGTCTAGACCGGCGGCGCTGAGCACGTCCGACAGTTGGCGCGCGAACGCGGCATCGACCGAGGCGACCACCACCGATGCGCCGTGCTCGAGCACCTCGGCGGCGTGCGCGGGCCCGCCGAGCACCGCCACGGCGCGGGCGGAGCAGCGCTCGGCCACGAATGCCGAGGGCAGCGTTCCGAGCGGCGGGACGAGCCCCTTGCTCAGGACGACGAGGCCCGCGCGGCGCGGGATCCGCTCGCCGTGCGCGGCGAGCACGCTGGGAAGCGCCTTCGCGGGGACTGCCAGGCACACCAGGTCATGGCCGCCGAGTTGCAGATCGGCCGCCCGGACCACGCGGATCGAGTCGGGCAGCTCGACGCCCGGGAGATATCCGTCGTTGACGCAGGACTCGTTGAGCGCCGCCGCCTGCTCGTGGGTGCGGCATCCGAGCTCCACTTCGAATCCCGCGCGCGCGAGGCAGATCGCCAGGCTCGTCCCCCAGGTGCCGGCCCCGACGATCGCGGCGCGGCGGATCGGCGGCAGACCGCCGAGCCATTCCCACTGCAGCATCACGCAGGGCCAGATCCGGTCGGTGACGGCGTTGGCGAGGGCGGGCGAGCTGTGCTCGACGACCGGGAAGCGCAGCGGGCGCCCGGCGCGGATCCGCACCTTGTGCGGCCGGATCCGCCAGCCGCGGCGGACCGCCTCGGTGCCGAGCACCGCGACCGGGACGACAGGGACGCCCGTCTCCAGCGCCAGCCGGCCGACACCGCGCTTCGGCTTTCCGAGCGACCCTGGCCGGATCCGCGTCCCCTCGGGGAAGATCAGGACGATGTCGCCGCGGGCGAGGATCGCCTTGGCGGTCTCGATCATCTCGGCGTCGCCGGATCCGCGGTCGACCGGAAAGGCGCCCAGGTTGTTGAGCACCCAGGCCTGCCAGCGCTTGCGGAACAGCTCCTTCTTGGCGACGTAGTACATCGGCCGGCGGGCCATCGTCGCGATCACGAACGGGTCGAGGAAGCTGCGGTGGTTGGCGGCGATGATCACCGGCCCTTGCTTGGGGACGTGCTCGCGCCCGATCCTGGTCAGCCGGAAGTAGACACGGAAGAACGGCTGCAGGACCGCGCGCACCAGCCAGTAGACGACCGGGTTGGCGCCCTTCTCCCGCGCCCGCCTGTGAAGGACCTCGTGATCCATCGCACATTGGCGTACCCGATCGGGCGCCGCCCGTTACAGTTTGGCCGCGTTGAGTCCAGGGATCGATCGCACCCGAACGCTCCGAGGCGCCGCCTGTGGCACCCTGGCCGCGGCGGCCTGGGCTCTCCAGCAGCCGCTGGACAAGCTGGCCTTCTCGAGCCGCTACGACGACATCGAGGTGCTCGGCCGCGCGGTCGTGCGCGGTGACGGTTGGTACCCCGCCGGCCTGCTCCTGCACCTGCAGAACGGCGCGCTGTTCGGCGCCCTGTACGCGAACATCGCGCCCTACCTGCCCGTCCCCGCGCCGCTGCGGGGACCGGTGGTGGCGCTCACCGAGCACGTGATCACGTGGCCTCTGGGCGCGGTCGCGGACCGCTTGCACCCGGCTCGCAAGGACCTGCCGAAGTTCGCGGGCAACCGCCGCGCGTTCGCACAGTCGGCCTGGCGCCATCTGGTGTTCGGGCTGGTGCTCGGCGAGCTCGAGCGACGGGTCAACACCGAGCCCGAGCCGACCCCGCCCGAGCAGCAGGCCGACTACTCGAGCAATGGCCACGGCTCGCTCGAGACGGCCGTGTCGGTCGAGCCGGCCTCCTGAGCGCTTGCGGGTCCTGAGCGCTTGCGGGTCCTGATCACCGGCTCCTCTGGCTTCGCCGGCGGGTACCTGGCGCGCGCCTGCGTCGAGGCGGGCGACGAGGTGGTCGGTGTCTCGCGGGGCGGCGAGCTCGCCGTCGACCTGCGCGATGGCGCCCGCGTGCGCGAGGTCGTCCACGACGTCGCGCCGGAGATGGTCTACCACCTGGCGGCGCTGAGCTCGGTCGGCCGTTCCTGGGAGGAGCCCGCCGGCACGCTCCAGGAGAACGTCGTCACCGGCGCGAACGTGCTCGAGGCGCTGCGGCTCGAGGCGCCGGCCGCGCGCGTGGTGTGGGTCAGCTCGTGCGAGGTGTACGGGATCGCCGAGGAGCTGCCGACCGACGAGGAGGCGCCGATGCGGCCGGCCAACCCCTACGCGGTCTCCAAGGCCGCGGCGGAGATGCTCGCGGCCCTCTACGCGGACGCCTATGAGCTCGACTTGGTGCGGGCCCGCCCGTTCAGTCACGCGGGCCCCGGTCAGCTGCCGACCTACATCCTCTCCTCGCTCGCCCGCCAGGCCGCCGAGGCCCGGCTCGCGGGCGCCTCGGTGCTGCGCGTCGCCACCGGCAACCCCGAGACGCGTCGCGACTTCACCGACGTGCGCGACGTGGTCCGGGCCTACCGGCTGCTGGCCGCGTCCGATTCGCGCGCGGTGTACAACGTCAGCTCGGGCGTGTCGATCTCCACCGCCGAGCACGTCTCGCTGCTCGGCGAGCTGATCGCGCCGATCCGCGTCGAGCACGAGGTCGAGGCCGAGCGCGTCCGCGCCTACGAGGTCATGGACCTCCGCGGCTCTCACGATCGTCTCACCGCCGCCACCGGCTGGGAGCCCTCGATCCCTCTGCGCCAGACGCTCGCGGAGATGATCTCCTGGTGGGAGCGCGAGCTGTCCGCGTGACCGCTCCGGAGTGCGCGCGCCGCGGTCCCCGGCTGGGAGCTTGGGAGATTGTTTGCTCATGGGTCAACTTATCTCCCACGGTCTCGGTTTCGATGGGCTCGGTCTCCGTGCGCCGCGGTCGCGCTCACATTGCCCGCGTGCGACACTCATCGCGCCGGCGCCCGCCTAGCTCAATTGGCAGAGCACTTCATTTGTAATGAAGGGGTTCGGGGTTCGAGTCCCCGGGCGGGCTTGGTGGGGAGCGAAGCAGACTGCTGGTTTGCATGGGCGCGTCGACGTGACTGCGTTGCGGGGAACCGCGCGATCGTCGAGCGAACTTTGGCATTTTGGTCCCGAGGGGTGGGCCCGATTTGCCAAAGTTCGAAGCAGCTGCCGCGTTGATCGAGATCCGGAAGTCGAGTGCCTGGCACTGCAGGGGCGCGCCGCGTCACCGACGCCATCGCTTCAGCCGCATCAAGCCGCAGCTACTCCTCTGAGTCCGCCGCGTAAGTCGCGTCCCATGTCGGGATCGGCGGATAGGCCGTGCCCCACTCCAGCGGCGGTGTCTCGGCCTTATGAAGGATCTCGTCACCCCGCATCCACCACGCCGTCACCGGTCCCGGCTTGAACGGCTCAGGCGGACTCATCCATACGCGCCGGTAGTGGCGCGGCTTTAGCAGCCGACAGATCCTGCCGACCTCGTAGGGCGTGCTGAGGACAACCCGCTCGACGCGAGGATCATCACAGTCGTCGCCCAGCAGGACGATGCATTTCTGATCATCCCCGAGGGTCACATACCGCACCTGCAAGTCTCCTGGCGGGAGCGGCTCAGGCCCACCGCGACTCACATCGTGAAATACGAGCCGAAGCGGATGGTCCGGCGATGCGAACTGAAATCCCATCACGAACTCGGAGCCATCCTGGGCCGTGAGCACCATCAGGCGCTCGTATGTCGGGTGGGCACTTGTCGGCGACGGTTTAGGTTGCGGAGCAGCCTCGCCCAGTGGCGCGCTGAGCGAGTGGCTTCCGCCCCCGCGCACCGAGAAGCTCATCAAGTCCAACCGGATCTCGCTCCCGTTGTCAAGGCACAGCTTGACCTCATCTGTCTCGAGCGCATCTTGGTCCCCGGGCCCGAGGCTCACGTCGTCGCCCTCCGGCGCGCTCCTCACGACCTCGTCGTCAGAGACGAACCGAACGTCCACGATCCGCCGGCCAAGTACTTCGTCGCGCACGGGAACAAGAAGTCGGTCGCGGTACTCAGCATCACTCACCGGATACTCATCATCCATCCTGCACCTCTCGTTTCTCGACTCGCCGCGCCTGCCTGCGGAGCATCGGGCAAACGGTAACCGCGAACTCCTTCCGCAATGATCGAGCTGCGCTACCGCTTAGCAGAAAGCGGGGCGTACACGACGTCCCGGAGTCATTGCGGCGGCCACGGATTGGGCGTGGGCTGCCACGGCTCGCGGCGCCAATCGGCGTAGGCCTCTGCGCGATCATCAGTGTCGTGCTGGACGGAAGCGCCGTACCTCGCGGCGAGAGCGTTCACCACGTAATGCGGCGCGTACTCGCGCCGAGATCCGATCATCAGCACGGCGCAAGGGCCATCGCCGGCGCCCGCAAATACGTGCTCGGTCTGTGCGGGACAGTGCAGGAAGTCCCACTGCTTCAGAGGTATCTCTCGCCCGTCGACGATCGCGACGCACTCGCCGCTGAGGACCAAGAAATCCTCCTGCACAGGCTCTGAGTGATAGCGGCAGTTCGGCTGCCCCGGCTGCATGATCTGGACGTTCACGCCCGTGTCCGGCCAGCGTGCATCGTCGGGTTCGAGGGCGAGTACGGTCGCTCGCCGCGGATGACTCAGAGCCGGCGCATCTCCGAGATTGATGATCAAGACTCGATCGATCAGCGAAGGCTCTCACACGAACAGCTCCTCCGTCTGCGGGTACCGCCGAGCGCCGGACGCGTGGTCGTCCGCGTTCGTGCAGCGGCTGGGTGCCGAGATTGAGCGTCGACGAGCGTGGAGAACCGATAGACGACGAGCGTTAAGCGAAGTGGAGGGTCGTAGACGCTGCGTGGTGGGTCAGCGTCGCTCGCCCTGGAGGCCGCCTGGGCGACACCTATAGGGTCGTAAGGAAACTACGCAAGATCGGTTCGGCTCCTGCCAGATCAGTGCGGTCCTCGAGCGAGGCATATATGTCGCCGCCCAAGTCCGCCGGTAGCCTGGTGCCGCTCTCTCGTACGATCAAGACTCGCTTCTTCCCTTTGGCGCTAGCGAAATACCCTGCCTCGAACACGACATTGTCTCTGGGAGAGGCGGTTGCACCACTCGCGCCGTCGCTCAGCAGGTCGTCCTTTGTAAAGAGGAAGACGCCCGTGGTACATCGAGTGCGCGCTTCCTCGATCTCTTCAAGAATTGAGCGACCCGGCTTGAAGTCTCGCCGCCAGTCGAGGACGGTGGCTCCCAAGTCGCTCTCGAGGAGCGCCAGCATGCGGTCGGCGAGATCGGACGCTGCGCTGCAATACCCGAGAAAGATATCCCGGCGTTCTGCGACCTGCCGACGCCATAGTTCGAAAGGAATCTCGAAGTGGTTCGTGTCTAGCCAGGATCGGCCGACGTCGCGAGCGAACTCGCCGATGTGCGGGCCGAAGGAGTCGTCGAACACGACACGTCTCATTAGGCCGCGCTCCGCCAGCACGAGCAAAGGCAGCCCAATCGTGCGGGCAAGGGCTCCCTCGTAATGGCAATATTCGGTGGGGAAGTGGATCGGCCCACCGTCGCTTTCGAACGTCCATCTGGGCAATCCGATGATCGCCGCTCCGACACACTGGCGCATGATCTCCTCCGCGGCGTCTGCATTCCAAGCGCGTCCGGCGGCAAGCGATTCCCTGCCGGTCGGATCGAAAAAGATCTCGGCCACGAAGCCGAGACTCTCGATCCGCTCGACTATCGCCCACTTGAGGCCGTTTTGCTCCGGAGTGAGCCAGACATCTGCGGGGATGCTCACGAAGACCCGGCGAACCACGGTCATCAAAGGCGAGCCTAACGGAGCCACGTAGACGAGGCGAGAACTCTCGACCAGACCGACACTGCGTCGCTACCGCCTGGTCGATTACCAGAACACCGGTGCTCGTGGCGGCCATCGCCTATAGTGTCTGACACAATATGCTAGTGGAGATCAAGCACGCGCGATCGTCGACGCGGCGTCGGATCAGCGCGCAAACGCAGTCGATATGTGGTCGAGACCGCGAGCGTGGTCTTCACTAGAGAATGCGCCGAAGGTTTCGCACTGGATGACCCTCCCCCGCGTGTTCCTCGGTCCTGGCGAGGACGGCGAGCTCCTCGAGGTGATGGCGATCGAGACCGACACGGTGGGCCTCTGATCGACCACGCCCCCCGCGAATCCGACATCGCTAAGCCTGCCGAAAGGAGCTTTGTGAACGCCGAAGCTGCGTCGCGCAAAGAGCGGCGTTCGGATCACCGACGAGATCGCTGAACAGCTCGCGGACGAGGCGGAGAGCGGCCACAACCTCGAGCCGTCGAAGCGCGTTGGGCGTAAATCCCTCGCCGGTGCCGACGGGATATCTCCGCGGGTACCTCCGGATGACGGCCGAGCTTGAGGCCCGGGCGCCGGCTAGAGCCGCGGAGGACGACAAGCCGTTAGCGAGATAGCCCGAAGCCCTCGAGCGGTACGTTAAATAACGATCCGGTGGCGCGTACACCTGCGGCGCCGCAACCAACGTCAGCCAAGCCGAGGCCGACGCCGGCGTGGTCGGTCTGGATGCGTTCGGTGCCCCGCTGAAACGGCTCGATCAGCGCGGCGACGCGCTCTGGAGCGAGCTGCTCGCCGGTGTTCTCGACGGTGAGCTGCTCGCGTTCTAGCCGGCCGCCTCGCCGCTCGCGGCGGCGACCTCGCGCAGAGCTGCGCCCTCGCTGCCGCTCGCCTCCCCGGTGAAGACGATCAGCACACTGCACTTCGCCGCATGGGAAACCTTTTCGGGAACGTTGCCGAACCGCTCTCGCTCACCCGCGAGCATGCCCTTGCTACCCACGACGATGATCGCGGCTTGCGTCCTCTCGGCGAGATCGAGAAGCCCGTCTGCCGGGTCGCCACCGAGCTCGTGCGTAGCCGCCTCGACCCCTTCATCGGACGCCTGGGCCTGCGCGGCCGCGAGCGCCGAGTCGGGCGAATCTTGTGGTTTGGCGGCCGAAGCGATGTGCAGCGCGCCACCGAGAGCTTGGGCGAGACGGATCGCGGTACGCACCGCTTCCGTCGCGCGGTTCGAGCCATCGGTGCCGACGACGATCGCGCCACCCGAGAACTCTGCCAGCGCCTGCGAGTCGGTGGGCACGATCAGGACGTCGCACCGTGCTTCGTGCGACAGGTGATTCGGGACCGATCCCAGCAGCCGGCGAACGCCGGTCATCCCCTTGTTGCCCACCACGATCATCTGGGCGTGCATAGCCTCCGCCACCGTGGTGAGCGCTACAGCGGCGTCGCCGCGATCCTTGGGGATATGTGCTTGCACGGTGATCCCGCGCGCTCGCAGGCGGTCGCCCGCGTCATCGACGATCTGCTGGGCCGTGATCCGCGGTGGCCATTCCTGCGGCCCGGAGGCAATTGCGCCCGGTACGCAGACCACGTGGACGGGTGCTCCCAACGCTTGCGCCAGCTCTCCAGCCTTATCGACGGCCAGCTCGGCTCTCGGCGAACCATCCGTCCCGGCGACGATCGGATCTTGCGACATGCTGCCTCCTTTGTGCTGCGAATGCATGCGTGGATTCGCACACGTCGGCGGCCCCCCACCAATCCTATGCGCCAAATGCATCGCGCTGGAAAAAACTTGAAGCGCCGAACGTCGAGGGCCCTACGGCGCCCGCAGCGCGAGGACGCAGTTCTGCCCGCCGAAGCCGAACGCGTTCACGAGGGCGGTGCGGACGGGCATCCGTCGCGCCTCGAGCGGGACGTAGTCGAGATCGCACCGCGGGTCGCGGTGCTCGAGGTTGATCGTTGGCGGCACGATCCCATCACGCATCGCCAGCAGGCACACCATCGCCGAGAGCGAGCCGGCCGCGGCGATCAGATGCCCGAGCATCGACTTCGGCGAGCTCACCGCGACCTCATCGGCGGCGGCGCCGAGCGCCGCCCGGATCGCCGAAGTCTCGACGGCGTCGTTGGCCACCGTGCCGGTCCCGTGCGCGCAGATGTAATCCACCTCGCGCGCGTCCAGGCCCGCCCGCTCGAGCGCGATCCGGATCGCGCGCGCGGCCTCGGTGCCGGAGGGCTCGGGCGCGCTGATGTGAAACGCATCGCAGGTCAGCGATCCTCCCGCGATCGATCCGTACGGACGCGCGCCGCGACTGGCGGCGCGCTCGGCCGACTCGACGACCAGCAGGACGGCGCCCTCGCCGTAGACGAATCCATCCCGCTCGGCGTCGAAGGGCCGGCTGGCGCGCTCCGGTTCGTCGTTGCGCTGCGACATCGCGCCCATGTTCGCCAGCCCGGCGAACATCCCGGCCGCGATCCCGGCATCGGTCCCGCCCGCGATCACCGCGTCGGCCTCGCCGCTGAGGATCAACCGGCGCGCCTCGAGCAGGGCCGCGTTGCCGCTCGCGCAGGCCAGCGAGCTGGCGCTAACCGGGCCGTGGACGCCGAGGTCGATGGCCACCTCGCATGCAGCCATGTTCGGGATCGTCGAGGGCACGTAGTACGGGCTGACCGACCGAGGCCCGTCGCCGAGCAGCAACTCCACGTTGGCCTGCGTCTCGGGCACTCCCGCGACCGCCGTGTTGACCACCACCCCGCAGCGCCGGCCTCCGTCTTCGATCCGAAGCTCCGCATCGGCGATCGCCTCACGGGCTGCCAGGATCGCGAGCTGCGAGAAGCGGGCCGAGCGGCGGGCGCGCTTCAGCCCCAGGACGCGCTCGGCGTCGAATCCCTTCACCTCTCCCGCGATCCTGACGGGCAGCGCGGAGGCGTCGAAGCTTGTGATCTGCCCGATCCCGGACGCGCCCGCGAGCAGTCCGCGCCACGTCTCCGGAGCGTCAAGCCCGAGCGGCGTGACGGCCCCGATTCCCGTTATGACTGGATCGGCCGCGCTCAAGGCAACACGATTTACCACAGCCGCCTCGAAGACCAGGACGGTGAAAGACTTCGGTCATGGTCACCCGTCGCTTGGCCCGCTTCCCAGCCCCACCTCTCGCCGGCCTCGAGTGGCCCGTGTTCGAGGCGAGCGGAACGGGCGACGGGCCGCGAGCGTGCCTGCTCGCCGGGGTGCACGGGTGCGAGTACTCCTCGATCGCCGCGCTCGTGCAGTTCATGCGCGCGCTCGACGTCGCAGCGCTCGCGGGATCGATCGTCGCGGTGCCGCTCGTGTCGCCGACCTCGTTCGCGGCACGCTCGCCATTCGTGGTTCCCGAGGATGGGCGCAACCTCAATCGCTCGTTCCCGGGCGACCCGCAGGGGTCGTTCACCGACGTTCTGGCGCACCACGTGTTCTCGGAGTTCGTGAGTGGCGCCGACGCCCTGATCGACCTGCACGGCGGCGACATGGTGGAGGCGCTCGAGCCATTCACGCTCTACGACGATTCACCGGAGCGCGAGACCGCCGAGCGGCTGGCGCGAGCCTTCGGTCTGGGCTACGTCGTCTGCGACACCACCGACGCGCTCGGTGGGACGACCAGCGCCGCCGCCGCCGCCGCGGGAATCCCGGGCTTCATCGCCGAGGCGGGGGGCCGGGGCCTGCTCGAGCCGGCGGAGGTCGAGCGCCACTTGCGGGGCCTGCGCAACGCGCTCCGGGTGGCGGGGGTGCTCCACGGCGAGCCCGACCCGCCTCCCCCGGGGCAGCGCCTGGTCGAGCGCTTCCTGTGGCTCCGCAGCTCGGCCCCCGGCTGGTGGCAGCCGGCCGTGGCCGTCGGCGAGGAGGTCGCGGCGGGCGACCGCCTCGGCACCGTGCTCGATGGCTTCGGCGACGCGATCGAGACGATCACCGCTCCCGAAGCCGGCGTGCCCCTGTTTCTCACTTCGGCGCCCGCGGTGCAGGCAGGTGGCCTGCTCCTCGGGCTCGGCGCCGGGTTGCGCGAGCTCTAGCCGCGTCCACGGGCCGATAGGTCCAATACCCGTTGGGGGCGGGACGCAGCTGACCGACACGCTCGGTCAGGACGCGCCGACCGGGACGGCCGTCGCGGCATCCGGGGCCTGGGCCCTCACCGCGCGTCGGCGGCCGCGGACCAGCAGCGCGGTCGCCGCGCCGAGCAGCGAGAAGCCCGCCGCCGCGGCCAACGCGGGACGGAAGCCTGCGTCGTAGGCGCCCGCGCTCCCGAGGTGGCCGTGGGCGCTGAACACCGCCGTCACGATCGCGATCCCGAACGCGCCGCCGAAGCGCTGCAGGGTGCTGACCGCGCCGGAGGCCTTGCCGATGTCGGCTGGTGCGACCGCGCCGATCGCGGCAGCCGGCGTCGTCGGGATCGACATCGAGATGCCCACGCCGGCGATCACGAGCGGCACGACGAGCGAGCCGTAGCCGACGGTGCCGGTCGCGACGAGCGCGAACCAGGCGAGGCCGATGGCCTGGAGCAGCATCCCCGTCGACATGATCGGGCGGGGTCCGATCCGGTCCGAGAGCGCGCCCGCGACCGGCGCCACGAGCGCGGGCGTGGCCGTCCAGGGCAGCAGGCGCAGGCCTGTCGCCAGCGGCGAGTCCCCGAGAACGAGCTGGAAGTACTGCGCGATCAGGAACGCGGCTGCCATGATCGCGGCCATCATCAGGAACGCGGTCGCGTTGGCGGCGGCGAACGTCCGGTTCGCGAACAGGTCGAGCGGCAGCATCGGCGTCTCGGCGCGGCGCTCCCAGAGGACGAAGCCGCCGAGCAGACAGACGCCGGCCGCGAGCGTGATCGCCGTCTCGGCGCTTCCCCAGCCGACCGTGCCGCTGCGGACGAGCGCCCAGACCAAGGCGATCGCGGCGGTCGTGACGAGGAACAGGCCTGGGAGATCGAGCCGGGAACGGGGGCCGTAGCTCTCGCTGAGCCGCGCCCGCGAAAGCGTCACGGCGGCGATCCCGATCGGGACGTTGACCCAGAAGATCCAGTGCCAGTCGATTCCCTGGGTGATGGCGCCACCGATCACGGGACCGCTCGCGACCGCGAGGCCGCCGATCGCGCCCCAGATCCCGACCACCGCGCCGCGGCGCGCCGCGGGGAACGCCGCGGTGAGGATCGTCAGGGAGAGCGGCATCACGGCAGCCGCGCCGATGCCCTGCACCGCTCGCGCGGCGAGCAGCAGACCGGGCGATGGCGCGATCGCGCACGCGGCGGAGGCTGCCGTGAACAGCGTGATGCCGCCCACGAAGATGCGCCGGCGCCCGAGGCGGTCCCCGAGGGCAGCCGCGGTCACGATCCCGGCCGCGTAGGTGAGCGCGTATGCGTTCACCGTCCACTCGAGCGCCCCGACGCTCAGCTTCAGGTCGTGCTGGATCGCGGGCAGCGCGGTCGTCACGACGAGCGCGTCGAGGGCCACCATGAAGAACGCGACGGAGGTCAGCAGAAGGGTCCAGCGGAGTGATGATGTGTTGCTCATCTGGTCAGAGCTCCTCGTGGTCGAGTGGTGTTGAGCGTCAAGACACCGACCGCATGGAGAACTCACCGATGAATTTCGCGCCGCGGTGGGTTCATGTGCTTCGGAGGCCGATTCGCTGATGAGAGGAACCGACAAATGCCAGGATTCAGCCGTGACCCAGTCGACGCTGAGCCGTGCCCGCGAGGGCGACGAGCATGCTTTCCGCGACCTGACGGCGCCCTACCGGCGCGAGCTGCAGGTGCACTGCTACCGGCTCCTGGGCTCGCTTCAGGATGCCGAGGACGCCCTTCAGGAGACGCTCGTGTCCGCGTGGCGCGGCCTTGACGGGTTCGAGGGCCGAGCTTCGCTTCGCTCATGGCTCTACCGGATCGCCACTAACCGCTGTCTGAACATGCTCCGCGACGACACCCGCCGGCCCCAGCCCGGGGGGCTCCCATTCGAGCCGCCTCCCCCGACTCGGCTCAGCGAGCTCAGCTGGCTGCAGCCCTACCCAGACCAGCTGCTCGAGGGCCTGCCCGATACCGCGCCGGGTCCTGAGGCGCGCTACGAGATCACCGAATCGGTGGGCCTGGCGTTCATCACCGCGCTCCAGCGGCTCTCCCCCCGCCAGCGCACCGTGCTGGTGCTCCGAGACGTGCTCGGGTTCCGCGCCGCGGAGGTCGCCGAGACACTCGACGCGAGCGAGGCCACCGTCAACAGCGCTCTGCAGCGCGCGAGGAGCTGCGCTCGAGGAGCGGCTTCCACCCGCGCGTGACCGCACCGCGGCCCCGAACTCACCCCGCGAGCGCGAGCTTGCCTCGAGCTTCGCCGAGGCGTTCGAGCAGGGCGACATGGATCGGGTCGTGGCACTGCTCACCGACGACGCCTGGGTCACGATGCCGCCGGAGCCGTTCGAGTACCAGGGCCGCGAGGTGATCAGCGCCTTCCTGCACCATGTCGCCGCGCGCCGCCGGACGGGCGCCGCGACCCGCCTTGTCCCCACCCGCGCCAACGGCCAGCCCGCCTTCGGCCAATACGCGCTCGAGCCGGGGGCCGACGTCGCGCTCGGAACCGGCGTGTTCGTGCTCACGGTCGAGGAGAGCGGAATCTCGGCGATCACCCGTTTCGGGGGCGCCGAGCTGCTGGAGCGCTTCGGCCTGCCCCCGGTGCTCGCGGTCGGCTCCAGCTGACGGCGCCCGGGGCGCCGGACGTGCTCACACGCCGATGAGCGCTCCGACCGTCGCCGTTCGGTCGACCGGAAGGCGGAAGGTCTGGATGGGGCTCGCGGCGTTCCTGGCCATGGCGACGAACAGCAGCTTGCGCCACCGGCTCATGCCCGGCTGGTCGGTCGGCGTGATCGTGATCTGCGAGAGGAAGTAGGACGCGTGCTCCAGGTCCAGGTTGCGATCCAGGAGCCCACGCTTGCGGGCGAGCGCAAGCGCCGCGGGAATATCGATCGTGTCGCGGTAGCCAGAGCGGACGGTGACGTGCCTGACCTTGAACAGACCACTCCCCAGCGTTTCGACGACCAGCCGCTCCTCGGGCTCGACGTGCGGCACGCTGACCATCTCGGCCGCGACGATCAGCACCTTCTCGTGGAAGACACCGTGGTGCTCGACGTCCGCCTTCAGCGCCAGCGGCGTCGTGTCCCTGCCGGGACTGAGATAGATGGCGACGCTCGAGGCTCTGTGGATCGGCGGATCGGCCATCCGGATCCGATAGAGGAATTCGTCGAGCGGTCCCTCCTCCTCCGTGCGGTTGTGCGTGACGATCGCGCGGCCGCGCCGCCAGGTGACCATCAGGACCGCCGTCAGGAGCCCGACGCAGAGCGGGATCCACGCGCCGTGGCCGACCTTGCTGACGTTCGAGCTGAAGAAGGAGACCTCGACGGTGAGGAACACGGCTCCAAGGAGACACAGCTTCCAGACGGCCAGCTTCCACAACGACTTTGCCACGGCGAGGAACAGGATCGTGTCGAGCACGAACGTGCCGGTCACCGCGACACCGTAGATGTCGGCGAGCGCGCCCGACCGCTGGAAGATCAGGACGAGGCCGATCACGCCGACCGCCAGCGTCCACCTGATCAGTGGCACGTAGATCTGTCCCTCGAGCTCGGACGTGTGCAGGATCTTCAGCCGCGGCAGAAAGCCGAGCTGGACGGCCTGGCGCGCGATCGAGAAGGACCCCGTGATCGCCGCCTGCGAGGCGATTACGGTCGCGACCGTCGCCAGCAGTACCAGTGGGATCCTGAGGCCGGACGGCGCCAGCAGATAGAACGGATTGCTGATCGCCCGGTGATCGTGGAGGATCAACGCGCTCTGGCCGAGGTAGGAAAGGAGGACCGCCGGGAACACCACCCCGAACCAGGTTCGCCGGATCGGCTGAGCACCGAAGTGGCCGCGGTCCGCATAGAGCGCCTCGGCGCCGGTGACCGCCAGCACGACGCCACCCAGCGTGAGGAAGGCGGCCACGCCGTGATCGAGAAGGAACCGGATGCCCCAGGCTGGCGACAGTCCTTGCAGGACCTCGGGATGCGCGAACGTCTCGCGGGCCCCGAGCACTCCGATGACCGCGAACCAGACGAGGATCAGCGGACCGAACAACCAGCCCACCGCTTTGGTGCCGCGGCTCTGGATCGCGAACAGCCCGACGAGGATCGCGAGCGAGATCGGGACCACCAGGTGCGCCAGACCGGGGGTGTCCACCTTCAGGCCTTCGACGGCGGAGGTGACGGAGATTGCCGGGGTGATCATGCCGTCGCCGAAGAACAGCCCGGCGCCGAAGATGCCCAGCGTGACGAGCAACGCGGTCCGACCGACGTGCCGTCGCTGGATCAGGGCTGCCAGGGCCATGCCGCCCCCGTCCCCGCGGTTGTGCGCGCGCATCAGGAATCCCGCGTACTTCGTCGAGACGATGATCGTCAGGGCCCAGAAGATGAGGGAGACGATCCCGTAGACGCCGGCGGCCGTCGGGCGCGCGGCCTGCGCGTGCTGGTTGAAGATCACCTGCTCGGCATAAAGCGGGCTGGTGCCGATGTCGCCGTAGACCACGCCGAGGGCCCCGAGCGCCAGGACGATCCGCCCCGCCTGCGCCACGACGTCCCGCTCCTCGTCCACCGGTGCGATCCGTGGGTGTCCGTTGGTGTCCGGCGCGGGCACCGGGACGACGGGCCAGTAGCCCATCTTGTGCGCCGCTTCGTTGAACGTGCGGCGGACGCCGTTCGGCATCGTCGCGGTCGAGGGCGCCGGGGGGCCGTCCTTGTGCGCCGCTTCATGCAGGCTGCGTCGTCCGGGCGGGGAGCTCATGGCCGTGGTGGGCCCGTTGTTCAGACGGCCTGCTGCTGCGAGGCGAGCGTGGGCCGAAGCCCGAGCAGGCGCAGGTCCGTCAGCAGGTCCGCGACCTCCTCCTCGACCTCCGCCTCCGAGTCCGCTTGCACCTCTGCGCGCAGCAGCATGCTCGGCTTCCCGGAGCCATTCAGGCGGCTCCGCGTGAGCACCGCGCGTCCAGATCCGAGCCGGTGATTGATCCAGGCGCGCAGCTCTGGAGTGAGTGACGCCGGACGATTGAGAAGGATCTGTACCTCTGGCATCGGTCAAGGTTGGCGCCCGACGCCGCCTTCCTCCATAGGTCGAACTGCCTATCTTCGGGGTGGGCCGCAGCGCTCGGCTACGGCTCGATCAGACCGCGACGGATCGCGTACCGCGTCAGCTCGGCGACGCTGTGCATGCCGAGCTTCGCCAGCAGGTTCGCCCGGTGATGGGCCACTGTCTTGGGGCTGATCACGAGCTCATCGGCGATCTGCTCGCTCGAGTGCCCTTCGGCGATGAGCTTCACGACCTGGAGCTCTCGCGGGGTCAGCGGATCCTCGGGAACCGCCTCCCCCCGCCGGGCCTGATCCAGGTAGTCCCGGACGAGCGCTCTGACGGCGTTCGGATATAGGAACGGCTCTCCACGCATGGCCGCTCGGCACGCCTCGACCAGGTCACGGTTGGCGGCGGACTTCAGCACGTAGCCGGAGGCGCCGGCCCTCAGCGCCTCGAAGAAGTACTGCTCGTTGTCGTGGACCGACAGGATCAGAACTCGCACATCGCGCCGATGCCTGAGCAGCTCGGCGGTGGCCTGGAGCCCGGTGAGGCGCGGCATCGAAACGTCCAGAATCGCGAGATCGACGTCCTTCTCCAGGCATTTCTCGAGCGCGTCGATTCCGTCCTGCGCCTCCGCGACCACCTCGATGTCGGGCTCTCCCTCGAGCACCGTGCGCAGCCCGCTGCGCACGATCGCGTGATCGTCGGCGAGCAACACGCGCGTCTTCAGCGGCGTCGGCATGCTCGGATCATTGGATCGGGACGCGCAGGACGATCTCGGTGCCGGACCGCGGGCCAGGTCCGATATGGAGCTTGCCGTCGACTACCATCGCGCGTTCGCGCATGCCGCGCAGGCCGCGCTCGGTCGCGCCGGCGGGGATGCCACGGCCGTTGTCGCTGACGACCAGCACCACCTCCCCCGCTTCTCGTTTCAGTGCGACGAACACCTCCGTGGCGCCGGCATGCCGCAGGACGTTCGTCAACGCCTCCTGGGCCGCGCGATAGAGCACCAACTCGACCTCCGGCGCGAGCTCCGGAACATGCCAGTCGAGGTCGCGACGCAGCCGCACGCCCCCTCGCCTGTCCATGCGCGCGCACAGCGCGATCAGCGCGTTGACGAGCCCGAGGTCATCGAGTGCCTCCGGCCGCAGCTCTCGGCCGATTCGTCGCACGTCCTCGAGGCTGCGCAGCGCGGTCTGCGCGATATCGACCAGAGCATCCCGGTGTGCGCCCGCGTTGGCAGTGGCGCTCTCGGCGCGAAGCGCGATCGCGGTGAGCGTCTGGCCGACCTCGTCGTGCAGCTCCCGGGCGATCCTGATCCGCTCGCGCTCCTGCGCCGCCAGGACCTGCCTGCCGCTCTCTCGCCGCTCGCGCTCCAGGCGATCGAGCATCGCGTTCAGGGCCCCTGCCAGAGCGCTCACCTCCTCGCCCGCGCCCACGAACGGCTCAGCGCGCCGCCCCGGCTGGGCCGGATCGACCGCGCGCATCGTCGCCGCCAGCCGGCGCAGCGGCCCGAAGGTCCGCCCCAGCAACGCGAGGTCCAGCGCCAGCATCAACACGAGCCCGACCGCGAGCACGACCAGCTCGCTAGGAGTCGCGATCCGGTGGACCGTGACCGGTGCCCACGCCAGGGTCGCGAACGCGACCACGAACACCACCGTGTTCGCCGCGAAGACGCGCCACAGAAGCGAGAGCCTCCCCCACCACGAGCCCCAGCGCGCTCGGGCCCGGCCGCGCTCGGCAGCGGAGGGCGACGCGGGAATCCGGACCGGGGTCTCAGCGGGCGGCATCACTTCAACTCGTATCGCCAATCGTCGCACGGTGATAACGCGGCAGCACGGTCTCCGTCGCCGGCTTGCTTGGTCTGCCCGCTGGGACGGCCGGAGCGCCGAAGCTAATCGCGGCGCATGCGAACATGGCTGGCGGTGGCCTCCGAGAGCGTCTTCACCCAGGCAGAGCTGGCGTATCTGACGGGCGGCCGGCGCCTGGGCCGGCTCGCCACGGTCGGCGCCGACGGGACTCCGCACGTAGTCCCGGTCGGGTGGATCTACAACGCGGCGCGCGAGACGATCGACGTCGGCGGCTACGAGCTCGAGGGCTCCAAGAAGTTCCGCGACGTCGCACGCAACGGGCGGGCCGCGATCGTGATCGACGACCTCGCGAGCACGGACCCGTGGCGCCCGCGAGCGATCGAGGTCAGGGGGCGGGCGGAGGCGATCGCTCTCCCGACGCCCCTGATCCGGATCCATCCCGAGCGGATCGTCAGCTGGGGCTTGGAGTCAGGCCGCAGCGCGCGCAGCGTCTCACCCTGACCCGAGCCGCGCTCATTCGAGCCACTCGGTGACCATCGTCGGGTTCGCGTGGATGCAGACCATGTTGGACCGCCCGGGGCCGTCGTTCGTGAACTTGTGCGGGACATCAGGCGGCGCGATGACGATGTCCCCGGCGCGCACCTCGAAACGCTCCTCGCCGAGCTGGAAGGTCAGGTGTCCTTCTTGGACCACCCACGTCTCGTCGTACGGATGGCGGTGCAGCCGCGGTCCCTGCCCCGGTTCGCTGCGATCCAGGATCAGGGAGATAGCAGCGCCGTGCTCGGCCCCCCTGAGGTGGCGGTCCTCGAGCGATTCCACGTTGATGATCGGCATGCTCAAATCTCCCTCCGGGGGCCGTCGTCGGTGCCGGACCGCTGCCTCAGCGATGGGCGAGCTCGAGCATCGCACGCCCCTCCGGCAGGGTCAGACGCCGCCAGCGCTCGCGCTCGTCGTCCCACGTGTAGATATCGACATCAACGATGCTGCGGACGTCCCGCAGCGCGTCGACCGCCTCGCGGGCGCTGCCGTCCTCGACGACCGTCCCGCGGGTCATCACATCCACGATCCGGAACCGGTGCGGCGCGCGCGGCTTGGGCTCCTCGGGCGCGCGCTTGCGGGCCGGCTTGCGCGGGACGAAGATCGGCTCCGGCTCGGGCCGGCGCTTCGTCACGCTCTCGAGCGGGACCATCTGGGCGCCGGTCCCCTTCGTCTCGGTGTGCAGGATCCACTTTGTGCCCATGACCTCAGGATAGTCCCGCCTGCCGGGCCCGAGCGACCAAGCCGGCGTAGAGGATCGAGAGCGCCTCTGCCAGCAGGTCCGGCCTGACCGACCCCGGCTCGACCAGCTCGTCGACGGCGAGCCCGCCGATGATCGCCATCACGAGCCGAGCGACCTCCTCGGCGGCCAAGGGGAGATCCGGCGTACCCAGCTGCCGCGCCCGGGCCTCGAGCGCGGCCGCGAACATCCTCCGGAGCTCCGTCTGGCGCGCGGTGTAGCGCGCGCGCAGCTCCGGGTCGCGGATCGCGAGCGCCCAGAACTCGCGATCGAGCAGCAGCGCCTCGCGCTGCTCGGCCAGCTGCCTGGCGAGCTCGCGAGCCGCTTCGACCGACATGTCCCGCTCAGGCGGCGCGGACGCGAGCAGCGAGGCCATGTCTCGAGTCGGCGCGTCGATCCGCTCCTCCAGCAACACGGACAGGAGCTGGTCCTTGCTCGAGAAATGCCAGTAGAGGGCGCCCTTCGAGTAGCCCGCCTCGCGCGCGATCTCGTCGACCCCGGCATCGGCGTAGCCACGTCGTGCGAACACGCGCAGTGCCGCCCCCAGAAGCTCCTGGCGCGCCTCACGGTTCTGGGCGCGAGCGGCACGGCTGCGTCGATCGATCCTGCTGGTGGATTGCCGATCGGGCACCACGGGTACAATACCGACTGACCAGTCAGTATGTACACGCTCTACGTGATTCCCGGCTCCCATGCCTGCCGCTCGGCGATGCTGATGCTGGAGCACAAGCGGATCCCCTACCGGCGCGTGGACGCCGTCGCGCTGACGCATCCGTTCGTCGCTCGGCTCCATGGATTCGACGCCGGCGGCGAGCGGCGCTCGGCCGGCGGTCACCGTACGCCCGGCCTCCGGATCGGCGACCTGCTGGGCACCGTCCCGGGCCTTGCTGCGGGCCGCGAGCGGATCTCCACCAACCACGCAATCGCCAGGTTCCTCGAGCGCCGCCACCCCGATCCGCCGCTGTTTCCGGCCGACCCCGCGCGCCGCGCCGCGGTCGAGAGCGCGGAGCGCTGGGCGAACACCGAGCTGCAGATGGCCGCGCGACGGATCCCGCTCGCGGCGGTGGTGCGCGATCCGGCCGGATTCGGTGCCGTCACCGGCGAGGGACGGCTCGGTTACCTGCTCTACCGCAGCGAGCTGTTGCGGCGCATCCTGATCCCGATGATCGGCCGGCTCATCTTCGCCGTCGGTCCCGGGGACGATCCGGCGCTCCTGGCCGAGCTGGACGCGATGCTCGACGTCATCGACCGCTGGATCGGCGAGGGCGTGATCGGGACCAGCGAGCCCAATGTCGCCGATTTCATGATCGCTCCGAGCCTCGCCCTGATTCTGTACCGCCCGGATGTCATGCCCAGGTTCGAGGGCCGTCGCGCGCTCGAGCTCGTGGACCGGTTCCTGCCGGCGCCGGGTTGAGCCGGCGCGGCACGAAAGCGGCTCAGAAACCCAGCAGGCCGTGCGCGCAGCTCTGCGAGAGCGACCCCGCCCCGGAGAGCGTGGCGCTTCGCAGCCAGCCGTTGATGTTGGTGCTCCTCACGCCGAGCCCGCTGATCTCCTGCTGGAGCTCCGGGACGCAGAACAGCAACATGGCCGTGTGGCTCTGGAGCTGATCGATGCTGCTCTGCAGCTGCGCGACACCTCTGCGCAGCGCTCCGGTCGTGCTGCGCAGCGCGCCGACCGTGCCGCCGAAGTTCGCCAGCTGCCGCTGGGTGGCAACGCGATCCAGGCGTGTCTGCACCGTCGCCAGCCGTTGCTCGGAGCCGCGCAGCTCGAGCTGGAGGGCTGCCACCTCGCGGCGCAGGTCACTGGTCTGCGGGCGCATCGTCGCAAACCCGAAAACGCCGATTGCGAGCGCTCCGAGGGCCATGAGCGCGACGAGCAGGGTAATGCCCGCGAGGCTCGGGCCCTTGCCACGCGGACGCTGTGCGGCCGGCACACGCGGCGCTCGGCGAGGTGGCCGTGGCGGACGTGTCGCGGCGCGGCCGATCGCGCGCTCGCGGTCGCGCGCGGCCCGGCGGGACGCGATCACGAGCTTCGGCGTTCCCCCGTCATCGGCTCGGTCGAGACGATCATCTGGCGCGCGCATTCTTCGGCTCTGCTCATTCGTCCAGTCGGCGGTCGAATGACCAACGCCGGGGCCCTCTCGCGTTTTGCGCGCCGCTGCGGGTGAAAATCGGCTGGTTGGGAAGGACCGCGCCCGCGACCGGGCTCGTGGTCCTCAGTACCCGCCATACCCGGAGCCGGCGCCGGAGGAGCCCGAGGAGTAGCGGCCCGAGCTGCCGGAGGAGCCGCCGCTCCCGGAGGCTGCGGTGATCGCCGAGCCGGACGGCGCCACCAGCCACCACTTCGCGCCGAAGTTGTCGCTCCCCTGGCCCTTGGTCTGACCGGCGCCGGTGTCCGCGATGAAGTAGTAGAGCGGGTGGCCCATGTAGGTCACCTGCTTGGTGCCGTCGGAACGGGTGATCGTGCCCAGGTCCGCGGCGGTGACGCCACTCGCGGCGCTGGGCGTGCCCTGCGTCAGCAGCGGTGGCCACGCCTTCGCGCAGGCGCCCGCGCAAGCGGACGTGCCGCCCTTGTCGCCGTTCCACAGGTACAACGCGCGTCCGGAGACCCCGGTCAGGTACGTACCCGCCGATCCCTTCGCAGCGCCGACGCGGGCGGCGGCGCCGGTCGCGCTCGAGACCGCGGCCGGTGAGCTGCTCGCCGCCGCGTTCGAGCTCGGGCCGTTGCTGCCACACCCCGCGAGCACCAGCCCGACGCCCGCGATCGCCAGGCACCCGCTCGCTCGCAATTTCGCTGTCTTCAAACCAACCATTGAGCACTCCAGGATTCGGGTATCAGGGGACCCGTTCGATCCGGGTCGTCTCAAAGGACGCCGGCCCCGATTCGATCCTTCCCGCGGCGGTTTGAGCAGCCGAAATCGGGAGAGGTATCGAGCGCCGATGCAGCAGCGCACGAGAAGCCCGGCGGCAACTGCGGGCTTGATCGCGGTCCGGTATGGGATCGGAGCCGCGATGGTGATCGCGGGGGTCGTCCTGCTGATAACTGTGCCCGGAACCGGGGTCGACGGGTTCGCGATGGCCGTCGGCGGTGGCCTGGCGGTGCTGATGATCAACGCCCTCTTCCGGATGGGCGTGTCCGGGGACGAAGATCGCGCGCGCGAGGAGGAGGCGCGTCGCTACTTCGACGAGCACGGCGAGTGGCCCGAGGAGGCGCCGCCGAGGGCGCGGCGATGGCACCTGCCGGCCGGAGTGCAGCTGCCCGACGACGACGTCCGCTAGGCCCGGAGGGCTACACCTGGACTGCCGCGTCGCGGGCCCGGCGCGATGCGCCGGCCGACGCCACGACCACCAGCGCGATTCCCACCAGTTGGCGGGCACTCAGCGTCTGGCCCAGCACCAAGAGACCCGCCAGTGCCGCCACCCCCGGCTCGAGGCTCATCAGCACGCCGAACACGTTCGTGGCGATCCGGCGCAGGGCCTCCATCTCGAAGGAGTAGGGGATCGCCGAGGAGAGAATGCCAACGGCCCCGCCGACGAGCAGGGCGTGGACGCTGAGGAGCCCCCGTCCGCCCTCCGCCACGCCAACCGGCAGCGCTGCGACCGTCGCCACGGCCATCGCCAGCGCCAAACCGCTTCCCCGCTCGAACGCCTGCCCCACGCGCGCATTGACGAGGATGTACGCCGCCCACATGACGCCCGCGAGGAGCGCGAACACGACGCCGATCGCGTTCAGCGCATGTACGTCCCCGTGCATCAGCGCGACGATCCCGGCCGCGGCGAAAGCGACCCAGAGCAGATCGACGCGGCGGCGCGAGCCGGCGATCGCCACGGCGAGCGGCCCGACGAACTCGATCGTGACGGCGATACCCAACGGGATGCGGGCGATCGCCTGATAGAAGGTCAGGTTCATCGCGGCGAGGATCAGCCCGAACCCGGCGGCCAGCATCAGCTCTCGGCGCGATCGGGCCTCCAGCCGCGGCCGCCAGATCAGGAGCAGCACCGCGCTCGCGGCGAGCAGGCGAAGCAGGACGGCGCCGCCCGGGCCGACTCGCGCGAACACGGTCGTCGCCAGCGCAGAGCCGAACTGCACCGAGGCGATGGCGCCCACTACGAGGGCGGGGGACGGCGCGCGAGAGAGCAGGCCGGCGTCGAGCGCCGGTGTGTCGACTGCGGTCACCCTTCGATCCTAGCCCGGCTAACCGAGCGGGGCCGAGCGGCTCGCCGCCCCCACCGCGACCCGTTCGAGCACGAGAATCGCGGTGTCATCGATCTGCGGCCCGCGGGCGAACTCGCCGAGCGCGCGCTCGATTCTCCCCACCGTATCGTCCGCGCCGGTGCCTTCTCGGACCACCTCGGCCAGGCGATCCTCGCCGAAACGATCGATCTCCCCGACGGCCTCGATTACCCCGTCGGTGTAGAACACGAGCTGGTCGCCGGGCTCGAGCGTCAGCTCCTCGGCCTGCCAGCGCGCGTCGTCGTAGACGCCCAGGACTGGCGCGAACGCCCCGGCCGGGCCGGCTACCCCCCGATGCACGTGCAGCGGCTGTGGGTGGCCGGCGAGCGCGAGCGCGGCGTGAACCTCGCCATCGACCTCGCGGACCAGTGCGCAGCAGACGCTCACGAGCGATAGCTCGGAACGTTCCCGCAGCGCCTCGTTGAGGCGCTCGATCGCCGCCACCGGATCGTCGAGCAACTTGCCGGCCGTGTGCAGCGTGTAGCGGGAGAGCGAGGTGAGAGCGGCCGCCTCGGCCCCCCGTCCGGCGACGTCCCCCACGACCAGCATCCAGCCGCTGGGCACCTCGAACACGTCGTAGAAATCCCCACCTACATCGGTCTGCTCCCCCCCTGCGCGGTACAGGCTGGCCAGCGCGAACCCCGGGATCTGCGGGAGCACCGGCGGTAGCAGGCTCTGCTGGAGGGCGAACGCGAGATGGGAGCGCTCGGCGTAGAGCCGCGCGTTCTCGACGCCGACCGCGGCGCGCCTCCCGAGCTCCTCCGCGAGGGCGAGATGATCCTCGTCGAAGGTCCGGCCGGACTCGGCCATCGCCAGCGTCAACGCGCCCACGGGCGGTTGACCGGCGAGGACCAGCGGGACGATCAGCACCGAGCGGACCTCCAGATCGCGCAACAGCGCGATGCGTTCGGGCGTGCTGGGGGCCCGATCGAGCTCCTCATCGGCGATCCGCGCCACGAACTGGGACTGACCCGAGCGGATCACCGCCGCCGGACCGGTCTGGTCGCCGAGGCTCGCCGGATGGCGTTGCGCGAACTCCCTCAGCAGCGCCGCACGCGCCGGATCGCCGTGCGCCACCGCGACCTGGTGCAGCAGAGCGCCGGCGCCCCGCATCGAGACGATGCACAGATCGGCGATCGCCGGCACCGCCAGCTGCGCGACCCGCTGCAGGGCCTGCTCGTAGTCGAGCGATGACGCCAGCGCGTCGCCTGCCTGCGCGAGCAGGCGCGCGCCCAGCTCCGCGCGCTTGACGCCGGTCACGTCCTCGATCACGCTGACCACCATCGACAGGCGCCCTTCGGGTCCGAAGACGGGCGTCGCCTTGTTCACGAGCCAGCGCTCGATTCCCGTCACGGGGTCGAGATTGCGGACCAGCATCGGGTCCGGCCTGCGTCCCCGTGCCGCGTGGGAGGCGGGCAGGTCCTCGAGCGTCACGCGCCTGCCCCGCTCATCGAACACTAGAAACCGATCGATCAGCGAGCCACGCCGCGCGCTAATCACCTCCTCCGCGCTCGCGGCGCCGAGCAGGCGGACCGCGGCAGCGTTCGCGTACACGAAGCGCCCGCGCTCGTCTCGGACGAGCACGGCCTCGGCGAGGTGTGCCAGCGTCGCCTCGAGGCGCCGCTCCAGCGCGGCGATCTGCACCGACAGGCCGGCATTGTCGAGCGCCAGCGCGATGCGCCCCGCGAGCACCTCCGCGAAGCGCAAATCGTCGTGCCCGTAGGCGCGGCCGGACCGTCCGACAACGCATGAGAGCGCGCCGAGAGTCCGACCGCGCGCGCGGAGGGGAACGCGCAGCGCAGCGGGATCCCAGACCGGCGCCTCCGCCTGCCCCTGATTCTCGATCGGCAACGGCGCGGGCTCATCCGAGCCCTCGGACGCGCGCGAGCCGAGTCGGCGCGGCTGACTCCCAGGAGCCGCGGCGTCGAGCGCCGCGCCGTCCGCGAACGCGGGCACCACCAGCTCGAGCAGCCTCTGCACGGTGTCCTCGAGCGTGACCGTCTCGCCGGCGGCGCGGCTGACCGCGGCCAGCAGCTCGAAGCGGTCGCCGTGGCTGGCGCGCGTCATCGGCGCAATGTACCCGGGCGTGGAGCGTCCGGCCTCCGGGTAGCCAATCGATTGCGAGGGAACGAGGAGGATTCGAGATGGCAACAGCTCAGGCTGCGGACAGCGCGCTTCGCACGATCGAGACGGACATCCCGGCACGCCTGGACCGGCTTCCGTGGTCGCGCTGGCACTGGAAGATCCTGGTCGGTCTTGGCACCGTCTGGATCCTCGACGGGCTGGAGGTGACGATCGTCAGCTCCATCGCGGGCGCGATCTCCGCCAAGGGCAGCGGGGTGAACATCTCCTCAGCGGATGTCGCCGGCCTCGCCGCGACGATGTACGTGATCGGCGCCTGCGTCGGCGCGCTCCTGTTCGGTCAGCTGACCGACCGCTTCGGACGCAAGAAGCTGTTCATGATCACGCTCGCGGTATATCTCGCCGCGACGATCGCGACCGCCTTCTCGTTCGCCGCCTGGTTCTTCTTCGCCTGCCGGTTCGTGACCGGAATGGGCATCGGCGGCGAGTACAGCGCGATCAACTCCGCGATCGACGAGCTGATCCCCGCCGCGCACCGCGGGCGGATCGACATCATCATCAACGGCACCTATTGGGCGGGCGCCGCCGCCGGCGCGCTGCTCTCGGTCGTCGCGTTGCACGTCTTCTCGCCGATGCTGGATTGGCGCGTCTGCTTCGGGCTCGGATTCGTCCTGGGGATGGCGATCCTGATCGTGCGCCGGCACGTGCCCGAGAGCCCGCGCTGGCTGTTCATCCATGGCCACGAGGACGAGGCCGAGCGCGTGACGCGGCAGATCGAGAGCGAGGTCGCCGAGAGCGTCGGCGAGCTGCCCGAGCCGGAGGGCGACCCGATCACGATCCGCCAGCGCAGGACGATCGGCCTGAACGAGATCGTCCGGACGGTCATCCAGCGATATCCGAAGCGCTCGGTGCTGGGCCTTGCGCTGTTCATCGGGCAGGCCTTTCTCTACAACTCGATCCTGTTCGGCTACGCGACCCTGCTCTCCAAGTTCTTTGGAGTGGCGACGGCCGACGCGCCCTATTACCTGGTGGCGTTCGCCGCCGGCAATTTGCTCGGACCGCTGATCCTGGGCGGCCTGTTCGACACGGTCGGGCGCAGGCCGATGATCGCCGGGACCTACATCCTCTCCGGAGTGCTGCTGCTGGTGACCGGCTACCTGTTCAGCCAGCACGACCTCAACGCCACGACGCTCACGCTGTGCTGGTCGGTCGTGTTCTTCTTCGCCTCCGCTGGTGTCAGCGCGGCCTATCTGACGGTCAGCGAGATCTTCCCGATGGAGACCCGCGCGCTCTGCATCGCCCTCTTCTACGCGGTGGGCACCGGCGTCGGCGGCGCGATCGGACCGCTCCTGTTCGCGCCGATGGTGGCTACCGGAAAGGCCTCCGAGGTCTTCAAGGCGCTCGCGGTCGGCGCGATCCTGATGATCGTCGGAGGGATCACGGAGATCGCGTTCGGGGTGAAGGCCGAGCGGCGGCGGCTGGAGGGGATCGCCGAGCCGCTCACGGCAGTCGGATCGAACATGCACGGTCGGTTCGCGCGTGCCGGGGCGACCGCCCCGGCACGCCCGACGGGCACCGCGTAGCGGGTTATCTCAGCGCAGCAGGTCGGCCACGTGCGCGGGCCGGCGGCTCGTCCGCTGCCCGCCGCGGAGCCGTGGTCGGGCCGCATAGCCGTGACTCTGGTGGAAGTCGAACAGATCGAACAGATCGCCGATCGCCGGCCGGTTGGCCGGGACGTACGGATCCCAGCGCCTCGTGGTCGGATCCGGCAGGTTGTCCAGGCTCCGGGCCGAGAGCGTCGGCAGCCGCCAGTTGCGCTCGATGAACTTGAGGATCGAGACGTGATCGGTGTAGCTGTGGCCCACGTAACCGTGCTTGGCGTACGGCGAGATCGCCACCAGCGGGACGCGCGTGCCGTCGCCGAAGAACGAGACCGGCTGGACGTAGCCCGAGTCGTAGTACCCGCCGCCCTCGTCGAAGGTGACGAAGATCGCGGTGCTCTTCCACAGCTTCGGGTTGTTCTGGACCTCGTCGACCGCATGCGTCACGAACGCCTCGAACGCCGCGAGCGTCGAGTAGCCCGGGTGCCCGTCGTCATCGCCCGGCTTCAGGAACGACACGGCCGGCAGCGTTCCGTTCGCAGCCTCCGCGTCGAAGTCCCCGGTCCCATGCTGGATGTTGGCGCGCAGCGCGGGGTTGGTCATGATCTGGCTGGAGTACTGCATCGGATCGCAAATTCCGCAGTAGTTCGGACCGGGGTTGCCGTTGTCGTAGCCCTCGCCGAAGTAGCCCCAGGTGATGCCGTGCGCCGAGAGCTCGCCGCCGATCGTGGGCAGGTTGTGCTGCGGCGGAACGGTGAACGTCGACGTGTTCAGCGATCCGTCGACGTTGTAGCCCGGGTTGTAGTTGTTGAGCAGGTAGTAATGCCCCGCAGCGCAGGTGTCGGCGACCTTGTAGGACAGGCCGCCGAGGTACCGCCAGACGCTGCTGACGCCCGGCGCCGAGCGATTCGAGCAGTCCGAGTAGCTGCCGCCGTTGGTGGTGCCGCTCGCGCCGTATCCATCCTGCGTGTACCAGTTGTTGGTACCAGGGAGCGGGTCCGGGTTCTCGATCTCACCTGCGGGCGGCGGTGTCGCGGTGCCGGCCGCGTTCTGGTAGTAGGCCGCGTCGCCGGTGCCGAGCATGATGTGGTTGGCTCCCGTTCCACCCATCACCGGCTGGTGGTAGTTGTCGGAGAGGGCGTAGTGGCGAGCCAGGAAGTTGAACACCGGTGCATCGCCCGCGGCCATGTTGTAGAAGCCCATGTCGAGCGCGCCCTGGTCGGTCGACTCGAGCGTGAACGGCGACGGCGGAGGCGCCCCGTTGGAGTCGCCCGCGGTCTCGTGCACCCAGGTCCACAGGTCGTTCTTGCCGCCCGACACCTGCTGATACATCTGGTAGAAGCGATGGATCGGGTCTCCGACGTACGCGCCGTTGAACTCGCACGTGCCGTACTTGTTGTACGCGCCGTGGTCGTCGAAGTACGGGACGTACTTGGTGATCTGATATGGGGCGTTGGCGAGCGTCCCCGGGAACCTTGCGTCCGGGACATTGCCGGGTTGACCGCTACAGGCCTGTGACATGTATGTCGTGTTCGGCTGCGGCAGCGTCGCGTAGGCACCGGTATCCGGCGGATCGATCCGGTACTTCTTGGTGTCGCTGGCGGTGTGCTGCAGCGCCTTGCCGGCATTTGGCCCGGGATCTCCGGACGCGGTCACGATCCCCTCGGAGAGCAGGTTCAGCACTTGCTGGTGGTGCGGCGCCCGATAGGTCGCGAACACGTTGTCGAAGCTGTGGTTCTCGCCGATGATCACGATCACGTGCTTGATCGGCGACGCGGTGTCGCCGTAGTGACGACGGCTGCTTCGCGCTTCGGGGCGACCGCTGCCTCGATGGCGCACGGTCGTCGCGGCGCTCGGCGCAGCGAGCGCCACCGTCGCGCCGGCGAAGGCGAGCGTGCCGAGGATCGCGGTGGCGCGAGAACGCGTCCGGAGGATGTCGATCCGAACCATGACTCACCCTTCCGTTGAACTGATTGACACGAGCCCTGGACGGCTCCGGTCGCAGTTTAAGCGAGTGCGGGCCGTCGGTGTTGATCTGTGGTGAACGGGCCCTTGAGGTTCGCCGCGCGCCTGCCGATGAGTCTGATCGATGGGTCTTTCGCGACGGAGCGTTGCGGGGGCGGCAGGCGTGCTCGCGGTGGCCGTCGTCGCGTTCGGGCTCGTCTCCGGGCACGCCCGCTCGACGACGCGGACCGTGGTCCTGCGGCCTGCGCCCACGCGCGGGGGCCCGCGGTCGCTCACCGTGCCGCTCGAGGTCACCTGGTTCGGTCCGGGGATCCTGTTCTCGGCCCACGTGATGGTCGATGTGAGGGTGGGCAACGGGCCGAAGGTGCCGGTGCTGCTGGACACCGGCTCCGAAGGACTACACATCTACGGCCTCGGCGTGAACACGCGGCCGGGTGGGGGCGTCTCGATCACGGGACGGCCGGACATGGCGCACTACGCGGACGGCACGATCGAGAGCGGCGTGGTCGCCGACGCGAGGCTGACGATCGGATCGGTGCGGACCCGCAGGGCGGTTCCGTTTGGATTGATCCAGAGCGTCGGCTGCGATGCTCAGCACCCAACCTGCCCCGCGACGACCGGCATGGCCCACGACGCGGCGCACGGGATGTACGGGATCATGGGAATCGAGCTGTGGCGCGAGCCCGACGGGCTGAGCAACCCTCTGCTGGCGCTTCCGGCGCCGTACTCACAGGCATGGAGTCTGGCGCTCTCCCAGCACAGCGGGAAGCTCGTGCTCGCCGCGCCCATGCCGCAGCACCCCGCGGCGGTGTTCCAGCTCAAGCGCGACGGCAGGGATCCGAGCGGCGCGCGTGCCTGGAGCGACCGCTGGATCAAGGTGTGCTGGGCCTACTCCGGCATGCAGGGCGCGGCGTGCCAGCCCACCCTGTTCGACTCGGGCAACACCGTGGGAACGGACTGGGCCGGGGGCGCGCTCAGTCACGCTCCGACGGAGTCTGGGACCGATCTCGTCGCGCCCGGCACGTTCATCGCCGCGTGGCAGCCCGGTGCGGCGCAGCCCTTCTGGGGCTTCACGGCGGGCGAGGATCTCTCGACGCAGATGGTGGCGGTCAATCGCGGCTCGAGGTTCGCTTGGACCTCGAACCGGCCGTTCTTCGTGTTGCGGTTCACCTACGACGCCGCCCACGGGCGGATGCTGATCTCGCAGCGCTGATCAGGCCGCGAGCCGCTCGCGCGATCCGCTCGGCGCGTCGGCCCGGCTGAACTCCAGGGTGCCGTCGTCGATCGCGCCGTAGCGCAGGCTCAGCACATCGAGCGCGTAGTTCTGGTACAGCCGCCACGGCCGGCGCGATCCCTGCTTGGGGAACTCGTGGATCGCGCGCTGGATGTAGCCCGACGAGAAGTCGATGAACGGCTGCTCGGCGACCGAGGGGTCGCGTCGCGGCCGGCACACGCGGTAGCCGCCCTGGTCCATGTGACGCAGCAGGCGGCACACGAACTCGCAGGTCAGGTCGCACTTCAGCGTCCAGGACGCGTTGGTGTACCCGATCGCCACCGCGAGGTTCGGGACGTCGCTCAGCATCATCCCCTTGTAGCCCATCGTCTCGGGCAGTCGGACCTCGCGACCATCGACGGCGATCTGCAGCCCGCCGAGAGCCAGCAACTGCAGGCCGGTGGCGGTGACGATCAGATCCGCGGGGATCGTGGCACCCGAGACCAGCTTGATCCCATCTTCCGTCAGGCAGTCGATCGCGTCGGTCACGACCGAGGCGCGCCCGCTCGAGATCGCGCGGAACAGGTCCCCGTCGGGGACGAGGCACATTCGTTGGTCCCACGGGTCGTAGCGGGGCCTGAAATGGGTGTCGACGTCGTACCCCTCGGGGAGCTGCCTGCTGACCGCTCGCCGGATCAGGCCCTTCACCAGCCGCGGCCGGCGGCGGCTGAGCTGGTAGACGAGCGTCATGATCAGCACGTTCTTCCAGCGGACGAGCCGGTAGGCGAGCTTCGGCGGCAGCCGGCGGCGCAGCTGATTCGCGATCGGATCCTCTCCGGGCAACGAGACGATGTAGCTCGGAGAGCGCTGCAGCATCGTCACGTGCGCGGCACCCCGCGCCATCGCCGGCACCAGCGTCACGGCGGTCGCGCCGGAGCCGATCACGACGACGCGCTTGCCCTCGTAGTCGATGTCGTCGGTCCACTGCTGCGGGTGGACGATCTGTCCCGCGAAGCGCTCGGCGCCGGGCAGCTCGGGGGTGTAGCCCCGGTCGTAGCGGTAGTAGCCGGTGCACATGAACAGGAAGTCGCAGGAGAGCTGCACGGTCTGACCCGTGTCCGTGCGCTCCGCCTCGACCGTCCAGCGGGCCTCCGCGCTGGACCAGCCGGCGCGCACCGCGCGGTGGTGGAATCGGATCCTGCGGTCGACTCCGTACTCCGCCGCGGTCTCGCGCACGTAGCGGCGGATGGACTCGCCGTCCGCGATCGCCTGGGCCTGCTCCCACGGCTTGAACGAGTAGCCGAGGGTGTGCATGTCCGAGTCCGAGCGGATCCCCGGATAGCGGAAGAGGTCCCACGTCCCGCCGATCGCCCCACGCGCCTCGAGCACCGTGTAGCTCTTCTGCGGGCAGGCCATCGCAAGATGCGCGCCCGCCGCGATGCCCGACAATCCCGCGCCGACGATCAGCACGTCGGTATGCGCGGTCTCCCCAGCGGGACCGGTGTTCGCGACCTGTTCGCTCAGCGAGGTGGACATCGCGCGTGCCGTCCGGAGCTTAGTGATGGTCGGCCGGGACGGGTGCGCTGGGCGGCTATCGCGCCGCGCCCACGGTTCGCACGTGGTGGACCATGGCGGCCGACGAGGACGTCGCGTGGGACAGGATCAACGCCACCAGCACGATCGCGACCACCCACATCATCGCGCAGAACATCGTGTTGACCGAGCGCCAGTTGACGAAGAGCAGAGGTCCCATCGTCATCTGAGATACCCGCTGAGTTGGGCCTCCAACATATGAGAGCGCTAAAGAGCGGAGACGTCCGTCACCGCTGCGCCGGGGATCGCCGCGATCAGCGACTCGGTCGCGACCGCGAACACGGCGTGCGGGGTGCCGGCCGCGCACCACACGGTCTCGAAGCGCCGCAGCGACGCATCGATCAGCGTCTCGAGCCGGCGATCGTGACCAAGCGGAGGAATGCCGCCGATCGCATAGCCGGTCGCGGCGCGCGCCTGCTCCGCGTTGGCGCTGCGCAGGCCCAGACGCTCGGCGGCCACCCGGCGATCGCCGGCGCACAGGACCATCGTCGGCTCGCCGTCGCGCAGGAACACCAGCGATTTGACGATCTGTCCGACCTCGCACCCGACCGCGACCGCCGCCTCGGCCGCGGTGCGCGCCGAGTCGGGGAGCATCCGGACGCGGACGTCCAAGCCGCGCTCACGCAATCGCTCCTGCATTCTCGCCGCGGTCGGGTGCATCGGCCCATCAGGCTACGACGCGAGTGCGGACGGATACGCTCTCCCCTTGGCGGACCAGGTTCCCACTTTCGATCTCCAGAGCCATTCGGTGCACTCGGACGGATCGCTGCCGGCGCGCGAGGTCGTCGCTGCCGCGGCGGCGGCCGGGGTGCAGCTCCTGGGCCTGTCCGATCACGACACGGTCGACGGCGTCGCGGAGGCTTCGGTCGCAGCCGAGGGGCTCGGAATCCGGCTGGCCCCCGCCGTCGAGATCTCGGCGATCGACGAGGACGGCCGGGACCTGCACGTGCTCGGTTACCGGATCGACTACCGCGACGCGCGACTGGGCGAGCTCCTGGGCCGTTTTCGCGACGAGCGGCGCGAGCGCGCGCGGGCCATGTCGAGCGCGCTGCGGGAGCTCGGATTCGAGCTCGACGCGTCGATTCTCGAGCAGCGCGCGGCCAGCGGGCAGTCGATCGGCCGCCCGCACCTGGCCGAGGCAGTGGTCGGGCATGCGGCTAACGCGCGGCGCCTGCGCACTGAGGACTGCGCCGAGCCGTCGGCGTTTCTCGCGGCCTACCTGATCGAGGGCAAGCCGGCCTTCCGCCCGCGGCGCGGCCCGTCCGTGGCGCAGGCGATCGCCGCGATCCACGACGCCGGAGGAGTCGCAATCTGGGCTCACCCGTTCTGGGACATCGCCGACGCCGAGCAGGTCCTCGCCTCGATCGATCGCTTCCGCGGCAATGCGCTCGACGGCGTCGAGTGCTTCTACCCCTCGCACTCGCGCGCGCAGGCGGAGTTGCTCGCCGACAGGTGCGCCGAGCTGGGGCTCCTGAGCACCGGGTCCTCGGACTTCCATGGTCCCGGGCATCGGGTGTTCTCGCGCTTTCGTGCGTTCAGCACCTATGGGCGCGAGCCCCAACTCGGCGCGATCGCCGGCTGATCAGCGGCGAGCGGGCGTGTGCGCCCAGACGTACGTGCGCTTGGGAGCCTGCACGACGAGCGCTCGCTGCCCGGGCTGGAGCGTGTCGAGGCCGACCGCGGCGCCGTTGGCGCGGATGCGTGCATCGGACGGGATCGTCAGCGTGACGGTCGCGTAGGAGGCCTTCTTGGTGGCCTCACGCAGGGTCAGCTCGCGACCGCTCACGGACTGAATCGTCCCTCGATCGAAGACCACGTGCGAAAAGCCCGAGCGGGTCGCGACCACCAGGTCGCCGTGCACCGCGCGTGCGGCCAGGCGCCGAAGGCCCAGACCCCGCGCCGCCTTGGCGCTGGCGCCGCTCCTCGTCCTCGTGCCCGATGCCGCGCCTGCGGTGGCGATCGCGCTGGCGCCGGCGCCGAGCGCGACGCAGCTCACCGCCACCGCGATCAGCTTGAGGTGGGGGCGAATGAATTTCATCGTCGTTCCTCCTGTCGTTCTGGCGCGTGCAGTCGCCCGCGCCCCGAGAGCTTGCGGGACGCCCGCAAGGCGCCTGTCAGCCGAACATCAGCTGCGTGTAAAACTCGCGGTTTGCGGCCGACGAGAGACCTACGATCTGCCGGTGGCCGAGCTGATCATGGTCGTCGAGGACGAGCCGAACATCGGCGCGCTCGTCCGCACTTATCTCCAGCGCGGCGGCTATCAGACGCTGTGGGTTCGCTCCGGCGAGGACGCGCTCGCTGAGCTGGGCCGCCACCGCATCGCGCTGGTGATCCTCGACATCGGGCTGCCGGGGATCGACGGCTTCGAGGTCTGCCGGCGGATCGCCGGTCAGGTTCCGGTGATCATGCTCACCGCACGCGACGAGGAGCCCGATCGCGTCGCCGGCCTGGAGGTCGGAGCCGACGACTACGTCGCAAAGCCGTTCTCCCCCCGCGAGCTGACGGCCCGGGTCAAGGCCGTTCTGCGCCGCGCCGGCGGCGCCCGGGTCGCCGACGACGTCACCGAGCTCGGCCCCGTACGGCTGGCGCGCGGCGCGCGAGAGGTTCACGTCGACGGGCGGGAGATCGAGCTGACCCAGCGCGAGTTCGATCTGCTCGAGTTCCTGCTGCGCCACGCCGGGCAGGTGGTCACGCGCGATCAGCTGCTCGAGTCGGTATGGGGCTTCCTCTCGCCGGGAGAGACGCGCACGGTCGAGGTCCACGTCGCGCAGCTGCGCAAGAAGCTCGGCCAGCCTGACCTGATCAGGACCGTGCGCGGCCTCGGCTACAAGGCGACGGCATGACGCTCCAGCGCCGCGTGCTCGGCTACCTGCTCGCCGCGGCCGTAGCGTCGTGCGCGCTGACCGTGGGCGTGGGCATCGTCCTGGTACGGCATCGCATCTCGTCCCAGCGGATCGCGGCACTCGAGCGCCAGGCCGATGTCGTCGCCGCGGTCGGAGGCGCCCCGGGAGCGCTCCAGCCGGGCACCCACGTGTACGCCGTCGGCACTCGGATCCGCCGGCTGGGCGCCGTGCGCGCCGGCCAGGTGCTGGCGTCGATTCCGCCGAGCGGCACCGGGCAGGGCTCGATCTCGGTCGCGGGTCGCTCGCTGCTCTATGCCGCCCGCCCCACGCTTGCCGGGAGGATCGTGCTCGTCCGTCCGGCGGCGCTGGCGTTCGCGGAATGGAGGCCGTTCCTCGGCAGCCTCGCGCTCGCGGGTCTCGGCGGCGCGCTGCTCGCGCTCGTGCTCTCCTATCTGCTCGCGCAGCGCCTGACGCGGCCGATCGGGCATCTGGCGGACGCGACCCGCCGCCTCAGCTCCGGTGCGCAAGATGTCGTGGTCCCCGTGGACGGACGCGACGAGCTTGCCGAGCTCGCGCTCGCCTTCAACGAGATGTCAGCTCAGCTCGCCCGCGCGCGCGAGTCCCAGCGGCGCTTTCTCGAGTCCGTCAGCCACGAGCTCAAGACGCCGCTGACCTCGATCCGCGGTTACGCCGAAGCGCTCGAGGAGGGGGCGGTCGCCCCACCGGAAGCCGGGCGGGTGATCTCCTCCGAGGCTGACCGCCTCGAGCGACTGCTGCTCGACCTGATCGATCTGGCCCGTTTCGGCCGCGCGGGATTCACTGTCGCGCGGGAGCCGGTGGACCTCGGGAGGGTGGCCGAGCAGGCCCTGGCCCGGCATCGCCGGCGGGCCGGCGAGCTGGCGGTGACGATCAGGGCCGAGACCGTTCGGGACGCCGTCGCGCTCGGGGACGAGCATCGGCTGCTGCAGGCGACCTCGAACCTGATCGAGAACGCGCTCCGCCTCACCCCCGCGGGCGGCACGGTGGTGGTCCGCGCGCGGCCCGGTGAGATCTCGGTCTCGGACACGGGCCCCGGCCTTGCGCCGGAGGATCTGCCGCACGCGTTCGAGCGCTTCTACCTGCACGACCGTTATCGCAGCGAGCGGCCCGTAGGCTCGGGCCTCGGCCTCGCGATCGTCGAGGAGCTCGTCGGCGCGATGGGCGGCGCCGTCGCCGCGGAGCAGGCGGACGGCGGCGGCGCGCGCTTCACGCTGCGGCTGCCGGGTGACGCGGATCGCGTGCCGGGCTGATCTATGCCGGCACCGCTCGCTCGGCGAGGTGCTGGCCGACCTTGCGCTTGACGCGCTGCAGCGCGTTGTCGACGGTCTTGCAGTCGCACCCGATCCGCCGCCCGACCTCCTCGTAGGAGTGGCCGTCCAGATACAGCGCGAGGACGCGCGACTCGAGCTCTGAGAGGGCGGTCGAGATGCAGGCCACGAGTGCCCGCAGCTCCTCCGAGGAGATCACCTGGTTGACCGGGTCGTGCACCGGCGAGCCGGGCAGCATCTCGTCCAGCGTCGGCTCGCCGTCGTCCGGCGTGCCCGAGGGCGTGCTGGCGAACGACACGTATTGGTTCAGCGGCGTGTGCTTGTTACGCGTCGCGGTCTTCACCGCGGTGATGATCTGGCGGGTGATGCAGAGCTCCGCGAAGTTGCGGAAGCTCGATTCCCGGTCGGTCCGGTAGTCGCGGACCGCCTTGTAGAGGCCGACCAGGCCCTCTTGAATCAGATCGTCGGCGTCCCCGCCGGCGAGGAAGTACGACGAGGCCTTGAGCCGGACGAATCCGTAGTACCGCCGGACGATCCGGTCGTAGGCGTCAGCACGGCCCTGCTTTGCAAGCGCGATCAGAAAGCCATCCTCAACCTGAGGTTGGGAGTTAGCCTGTGCAGAGAGTCGAGCCACGACGCGATCCTTTCGTTTGGCCGTGGACATGCCACGGCCAGCCTCGGAGTTCGTGGCGCGTTACCTCCCCTGGCGCCGCACCTATCTCTTCCAGAAGCGAGCTACCTAAAGCTCGAGTTAACGGTTATCTCCCGGCGCGAGCTTTACATAGCGATGCGCGGTTGTCAAGCCCGAAATCGGGCTTGCGCTGCGGCATAGGTCAGGACCGCCGCGGCGGCGCTGACGTTGAGCGATTGGACCATGCCCCGCATGGGAATCGCGACCAGCGCGTCGCAGCTGCTCGCGACCCTCGGCCGCAGGCCCCTCCCCTCGGCCCCCAGCACGAGCACGACGCCGCCGGCGTAGTCGACCGCGTCGTAGCGCAGCTCGCCGTCGACGGCCGCCCCGTAGCACCAGATCCCGCGAGCCTTGGCCGCCTCGAGGAAGTCCGCGATGTTTCGCACCCGCCCGATCCTCAGGTGCTCGACCGCGCCCGCCGATGCCTTGCAGACCGCCGGCGTGACCTCGGCGGCGCGTCGCTCGGGGATCACCACCGCCGTCGCACCGGCGCATTCGGCGCTCCTGCAGATCGATCCGAGGTTCTGCGGATCCTGCACCTGATCGAGCGCGACGATCAGCGGCTCCGTCACCGCCAGGAGCTCGTCGCCAGCGGCGTACTCGAATGGCGAGACCTCCGCGCAGATCCCCTGGTGGTCCGGCGAGCCGCACCGGCGCTCGATCTCTTCGGCGCCGGCGACGGTGAGGAACGACGTGAAGCCTGGCTGGCTAGCCAGCCAGGCTTCACGGGACGCGTTGCTCGTGGACCAGACGTGCAGTACCCGCCGACGCCCGCGCAGCGCCTCGCGCACCGGATTGCGCCCGTAGACGATCACGCCTCGCGCACCGGGTTGCGCCCGTAGACGATCACGCCGGCGCCAGCTCCGGCCCGTCCGGACCGTCGCGCACCACCCAGCCGAGCTCCCGCAGCCGCTCGCGCAGTCGATCGGCCCGCTCGAAATCGCGGGCAGCTCGAGCCTGCTCGCGCTGCTGCACCAGCGCACGCACATCTTCGGGGGCCTCGGCCTCGACGGGGTCGAGCAGGTTCTCGAGCGCGAGCACGCCGAGCATCTCCCGCAGGTCGTGATCGCCCGCGCCGGCCGACTCGGTGTTGGCGCGCCGCACCCAGTCGAACGCGGCCGCCAGCGCCGCGGGGGTGTTGAAGTCTTGCGCCAGAGCCCCGAAGAAGCGATCCCGGAGCTTCCGCGACCACGAGGGCGAGTCGCCACGATGCAGGCGGCGGGCCACCTCGCGGATCCGCCGGCAGCGAGCCGCCGCCTCGGACAGGCGCTCGTCGTCGAACTCCACGGGCTGGCGGTAGTGCCCGCCACAGAAGTACATGATCAGGGCGTCGCGGCCGTAGGCGGCGATCGCCTCGTGCAGCACGAAGATGTTGCCGACCGATTTGGCCATCTTCTCGTTGTCGAGCCGGATCATCCCGTTGTGCACCCAGAGGCGGGCCAGCGGGACGCCGCGTGCCGCGCCGGTCTGGGCCGCCTCGTTCTCGTGGTGGGGGAAGATCAGGTCCGAGCCGCCGCCGTGGATCTCGAAGTCGGGCCCCAGGATCGACTCCGCCATCGCCGAGCACTCGATGTGCCAGCCCGGCCGGCCCTCGCCCCAGGGCGCGGGCCAGAACGTGTCCTCGTCGGCCTTGCGCGCCTTCCAGAGCGCGAAATCGAGCGGATCGCGCTTCAGATCGGCTCCTTCGACGCCCTCGCCCTGGTCCATCTGAGCCGGGCGCTGGTGGGATATCTGCCCGTACGGCGGGTAGGACGATACGGAGAAGTAAACGTCGCCGTTCACTGGATACGCATGTCCGCCGTCTATCAGCCGCTCGATCAGCTCGATGATCTCCGGGATGGTCTCGCTGGCGAGAGGCTCCCGATCGGGCCTTCCCAGGCCGAGCGCGTCGGTGTCGGCGACGTACGCCTCGGTCATCTCCCGCGCCAGGCGCGAGCTCGGAACGCCGGCGCCGGCCGCGGCGGCATAGATCTTGTCGTTTACGTCCGTGACGTTCGCTACAAAGCTGACGTCGTATCCCTCATGGACCAGAAATCGCTTCAGCAGCGAGAACACCACGAAGGGCCTCGCATTGCCCACGTGGATCCGCCCGTAGACGGTCGGGCCGCAGGCGTAGATGCCGACCTGCCGGGGGCTTCTGGGCTCAAGCGGCCGGATCTCCCCGGTGGCCGTGTCGTGAAGCAGAATCGTCCGCAAGATCCGGCAACCCTAGCGGTCGCCGGACGGCCCGACTTGGGCGATCGGTAGGGTGCCCGCCGTGCCAGGGGCGTCCCCGCACGAACGGCGACTTGCGGTCGTCGAGCAGGCCTTCAGATCGCTCCCGGAGCGCTTCCTCGGCGCTGATCCCGGGTTCGACTCCACCTACCACATCAAGCTCTGCGACCTCGGCCTGACCTGGCAGGTCCGCTGCACCAGCCAGACGGCGCGCGTGCACAAGGGCGCCGGCAGACGCCTGCCCGACGTGACGATCTCGACCGATTCGGAGACGTGGATCGCCCTGCGCGAAGGACACTTCTCCGGCGTCGACGCGTTCGAGAAGCGGCTGCTCGCCGTGCGCGGCAACCTCGACTCCGCGATCGCCTTCGAAGGCATGTTCCGCCTGCCGAACGGGCGGCCGCCGCTGCTGTGCGTGCGCGACGTGCCGGTCGGCAAGCACAAGATCTCGACGCTGACGATGGGCAGCGGCCGCGACGTGCTGCTGCTGCACGGGCTCGGCGGGACTCGCGCCTCGCTGTTCGAGACGGCCTCGGTCCTCAGTCGGCGCTATCGCGTCCACGCGCCGGATCTGCCCGGCTTCGGATCGTCCTGCAAGCCCGCGCTCGGCGCCTACAACGCGCGGTGGTTCGCCGAGATCATGCTCGGGCTGATGGACGAGCTGGCGATTGCGGACGCCCACATCGCCGGCAACTCGATGGGCGGGCGCGTGGGCATCGAGATGGGCCTGCTCGCGCCCGAGCGGGTGCGCGCGCTCGGCCTCCTGTGTCCCGCCGTCGCGTTTCTGCGGCGCGGCCTACATCCAATCGTCCGGATGCTGCGCCCCGAGTTCGGCTTGCTACCGCACGGCTTCAGGCGCTCGATGGTGGCTTCGCAGTTCTGGAACATGTTCTGCGACCGGGACGCGATCGATCCCGCGGTCGCGGACCTGGTGGTCGACGAGTTCAGGCGCATCTACCAGTCGCCCGGCGCGCGCTACGCGTTCCTCGCCTCGGCTCGCAACATCTATCTCGAGGCGCCGTTCGGCAAGCGCGGGTTCTATCCGCGGCTGGCCGAGCTCGCCCCGCCCACCCTGTTCATCTGGGGCAGCCACGACGCGATCGTGCCCGCCGCCTTCGACCGCCACGTCCGCAAGTGGCTGCCGAGCGCCGTGCAGGTGACGATTCCGAATTGCGGCCACGTGCCCCAGGTGGAGCAGCCGGAGATCACCAACCGGCTGCTGATGGACTTCTTCGCCGAGGCGGACCCGGCGCAGATCGAGCCTGCGGCGCAGTCCGAGGCCGCCTGAGCCCGCTGGGGGTGCGATAGCCCGGATTGCGGGGTAGGACTAGGATCGAGGCGATGGCACAGACGCTCGCAGGTACGCACAGCAGCAACGGCCATGTGAAGTCGCCCGAGACGGAGGCTGCGCCTCACGAGCAGCGGGAGCGCGGCTCGGCGCTCGGGGGCCTGATCCGTGGCGTCGCTTCGCGGATGGAGCGGGTGATCCCGCGGGCCGATCTCGACGAGCGCGACCCGGACTTCATCCGCGAGCGCCTCCCGCGACTCTGGCTCGCGGCCAGCATCTGGTACCGCGGCGAGGTCCGCGGCCTGGGCAACATTCCCGACTCCGGTCCGGTGCTGCTCGTCGGAAACCACTCCGGCGGGAACATGACGCCGGACACGCTCGTGTTCACGCTCGCGTTCAGCACCTACTTCGGGGTGGAGCGTGCCTTCTACCAGCTGGCGCACAACCTCGTCCTGTCGATGCCGGGGCTGGGCCAGCTGCGGAAGTTTGGGACGGTGGCGGCCTCGCACGAGAACGCGCGCAAGGCGCTTCGCAGCGGGTCGGTGCTGCTCGTCTATCCGGGCGGCGACTACGAGGTGCATCGTCCCACCTCCCAGCGCAACCGCGTGGACTTCGGCGGTCGCAAGGGGTTCATCCAGCTCGCGCTGGACGAGAACGTGCCGGTCGTCCCGGTCGTCTCGATCGGCGGTCAGGAGACCGCGCTGTTCCTGAGCCGCGGCGAGCGTCTCGCGCGGCTGCTCGCGCTCGACCGCCTGTTCCGGCTGAAGGTGCTGCCGATCTCGCTGTCGCTGCCCTGGGGCCTGAACGTCGGCGACATGATGGGCCACATCCCGCTGCCGGCGAAGATCACGATCGAGACGCTGCCCGCGATCGACCTGCGTGCCGAGTTCGGCGAGGATCCCGACGTGGAGGAGATCTACGACCACCTGCTCCGCCTGATGCAGGACACGCTCGATGCGCTCGCCTCCGAGCGGCGCTTTCCGGTGATCGGGTGAGGATGGAGAGCCGGCGGTGAGCGGATGAGGGTCGTCGCGAATGTGCACATCCCCGCGCCCGTCGCGACGGTGTGGCCGATCGTCTCCGATCCACATCGGGCGCTCACCTTCATGTCCGGCGTCACCCGCTGGGAGCCTGCCGGGGAGCAGCTGACCGGGAGGGGGGCACGCTTCCACATGTTGCTGCGCGTCGGATCGGCGGAGATCGGGGGGTTGATCGAGCTGGTCGAGTGGGACGAGCCATACGAGCTCGCGTGGACCTCGGTCACGGGGGTCGACCAGCGCGGTCGCTGGCGGCTGCGCGAGACCGCCCGTGGCCACACTCGCGCGGAGATCCGGCTTTCCTACGGCGTCGCCGGCGCCGGTCTGTCCGGCTGGATCGCCGAGCGCATTGCCGCGCCCGCGGTCTCCCGGCATCTGCGCCGCAGCCTCGACCAGCTGCGGCGCCTGGTCGAGTACGAGCAGCAGCGCGAGCGAGCGGCTGCCCGGCGCGCCAGCACCGTCGCCTGACGGTTCAACCCGCGGACCCGCTCCCTGCCCGCTTCATTTGAGCGGGCCTGTAATATCGTGGTGATATCACAGGAGGAGCGATGAGCACAGCTGGCAGTCCCGAGCCGTCATCCCAAGGTCCAATCGCCCGTCAACCGCCCGCGGGCGGTCAACCACCTGCGCGACGATACGAGGAGCGCGCGGCGGCCGCATTGCCCGGGCTGTCGGCCGCGGCACTCGCGGCTGCGGCGGTGATCGCGGCCGTCGTGCTGATCGTCGCGGGGGCGGGTGCCCACGCGTCCGCGCTGGTCGTGGTGGGAGCCGTTCTGGCCGCCCTCGCCGCGGTGGCGGTGCCCGGATTCGTGGTCGTGGCGCCGAACGAGTCGCGCGTCCTGCTGCTGTTCGGCAACTACGTCGGCACGATCCGCACTGCGGGGATCTGGTGGGTGAACCCGTTCACGGCGCTCTCCCGCTTCACGGTGTCGCTGCGCGTGCGCAACTTCCAGGGCAACCGGATCAAGGTCAACGACGCGAGCGGCAATCCGATCGAGCTCGCGGCGGTCGTCGTCTGGCGCGTCGTGGACACCGCGCGTGCGTTGCTCGAGGTCGAGGAGTTCGAGCAGTTCGTGGTCGTGCAGAGCGAGACCGCGGTCCGCCACATCGCCAACCTGTACCCCTACGACGACTACACCCACGAGGCGGTGTCGCTGCGACGCGACACCGACGAGGTACTCAAGACACTGCACGCCGAGCTCGAGGAGCGCCTGCGCACGGCAGGGATCGACGTGCTCGAGACGCGGCTGACGCATCTGGCCTACGCCTCGGAGATCGCGGAGGCGATGCTGCGCCGCCAGCAGGCTGAGGCGATCGTCGCGGCGCGGCGGACGATGGTCGCGGGCGCCGTCGGGATGGTCGAGATCGCCCTGGAGCAGCTGGAGTCCTCCGGCGCGATCGAGCTCGACGCGGAGCGCAAGGCCGCGATGGTCTCCAACCTGATGGTCGTTCTCAGCGGCGACCACGCCCCCACGCCCGTGATCAACACCGGCTCGCTCTACACCTGAGCTGTGGCGGACAGCAAGCGATTCCTGCTGCGGCTCGATCCCAGGCTGTTCGAGGCACTCCGGCGCTGGGCCGACGACGACCTGCGCAGCATCAATGCGCAGATCGAGTACCTCCTCACAGAGCAGGCCAAGCGCGCGGGCCGGTGGCCGCCTCAGCGCGCCGCGAGCCCGTCGAGCGCCAGCGCCAAGACCCCGTCTCGCGCGCGCTCGGGAGTCCAGCCGTGACCGGTGCGCAGGTGGCGGTACGTGTGCCCGACCATGTTGAACAGGACGGTCGCGGTCTCCTCGGCCTCGACCGGCGCAAGTGACCCGTCGGCGGCGCCGTCGAGCAGCAGCCTCTCCAGCGGCTCGATGAAGACCCTGCGCGTGAGCCGGCGCTCGTCGGACTCGTGGTAGATCTGATCGCGCAGCGGACCGGACAGGGCCTCCAGCATGGCCAGGTTGCGCTCACTCACCTCGCACTGCAGCTCGAGCGCGTAGCGCAGCCGGTCACGCGCCGCTCCCTTGGCGACCAGCGCCTTCCACATCTCGTCGCGGTACTCGGACTCGAGGCCCGAGGCGATCGCATCGAGGATGTCCCGCTTCGACACGCCGCGGCGGTGAAGGGTCATGCGCGAGATGCCGGCGGTCGCCGAGATCCGCTCGAGCGTGGCCGCGGCAAGGCCGTCCTGGGCGAGGACGTGCCGCGCCGCGTCGACGATGTGGGGAGGGACCTCGCTCAACCTGGTTTGCTGGCGCTGAAGCGAAAGGTGCCGTCGCCGCGCGCGACTGCGGGCCGCTCCAGCCCGGCCGCGCGCAGCCGTGCGGGCAGGCCCTCCGGGTCGATCGTCAGCAGCGTGTCGCCGATATGGATCAGCTTGAACACCGTTCCGGTGCCGAGGCTGTCGGTGCCGGCGAACGTGCCGCCGGGCGCCAGCACTCGCGCGACCTCGGCGAACGCGCGGTCCTGCTGCTCCGCGGTCGGGATGTGGTGGAGCATCGTGAAGCACAGCACCGCCGAGAACGTCCCGTCCTCGAACGGCAGCGCAGTCGCGTCGCCCTGGCGGACGCTCACCGCCGCGCCGAGCTCGCGACGGAGCTTCTCGCAGTAGCGCGCCTCCAGCTCGACGACCGTCAGCCGCGCAGGGCGCCGCGCGAGCAGGCGCGTGGTGGCGCCGAAGCCGGGCCCGATCTCCAGCACCTCGTCGCCCAGCTCGACGTCCTTCAGCCCGAACGGGACGAGCTTCTCCTCGACCCGCCGCGCCCACCAGCCCGAAGAGCACAGGATGTTGTGGACACGGTTCATGGTACGTCACCGTATCACTATGGTTACGTACCTGTTACGGACGCTCGATCGTGACGAGCGCGAGCGCGGCCGCTCCCTCCTCGCGCCCCACGAAGCCCATCCCCTCCCCCCGAGTTGCCTTCACGCTGACGTGATCGGTGCCGATCCCCAGCGCACGGGCCAGCGTCGCGCGGATCTCCTCGCGAGCCGGCGCCAGCTTGGGGCGCTCCAGCATCACCGTCGCGTCGACGTGCAGGATCTCGCACCGCTCCTGCGCGAGCAGCCCGACGATGGTGCGCAGGAGCGTGATCGAGTCGGCGTCGCGGTAGCGCTCGTCGGTATCGGGAAAGTGCTCGCCGATGTCGCCCAGCGCCGCCGCGCCCAGGAGTGCGTCGATGATCGCGTGCGTCAGCACGTCCGCATCCGAGTGGCCCTCGAGTCCGCGCTCGTGGGGCAGCTCGACACCACCCAGCACGAGGGGCTTGCCCTCGACGAGGCGGTGACGGTCGTAGCCGATGCCCGTCGCGATCATCCGGCCAGCAGCAGCTCGGCGACGCGCAGGTCGGCCGCGGTCGTGACCTTCAGGTTCCCGGGCGGAGCTTCGACGACGCGGACGGTCCCGCCCCGTTGCTCGATCAGCCACGCGTCGTCCGTGGCGGCGGCGAGCAGCTCCTCGGTGGCGCTCGCCAGCGCGTCCTCGAGCGCGGCCCGGCGGAACACCTGCGGAGTCTGGATCGCCCACAGGCGCGAGCGGTCGAGCGTCCGCGTCACAGTGCGCGCGTCGGCGCCGACCTCCTTGATCGTGTCCGCCACGGGTGCCGCCGCGACGACCGCGTCCGATCCGGTCTCGTCGAGCTCGGCGAGCGCGCGCTCGAACAGCTCCGGCCGCGCGAGCGGACGCGCGGCGTCGTGCACGACCACCGCATCGTCGCTTCCGCACGCACCCAGCGCCGCGCGAACCGACTGCGAGCGGGCCTCGCCGCCGGCGACCGCGACCGTTCCCGCCGGCGCGTGCTGGAGCTCGCCCGCAGGCAGCGCCACGACGATCTGCCGGATCGCGGATACCTCGCGCATCGCCTCGACGCTCCAGGCCAGCATCGGCTTCCCGGCAAGCATCACGAGCGCCTTGGGCCGCTCGGACCCAAGGCGCTCGCCACGTCCCGCGGCCACGAGCAACGCGACCGCCATGTCCGTCGCGGCGAAGTCCTACTTCGCGGCTACGGCCACCTTGCCGTTGCCATTGGAGGAGTCGGTGAGCAGTCCCTGAAGGTGCGCGTCGACCTGCTCTTCGTCCATCTCGAGCGCGTACATCAGCTCGGACGCGAGGATCTTCTTCGCGCGCGTGTACATCTGCTTCTCGCCGGTCGAAAGCCCGCGCTCGTTCTCGCGGATCGCGAGGTTGCGGACGACCTCGGCGAGCTCGTAGATGTCGCCGGTCTTGATCTTGTCGCGGTTGTGCTTGAAGCGGCGGTTCCAGTTCTTGGGCATCTCTGAGCACTCGTCCTGCAGGACCGCCAGCACCTTCTTGACGGTCTCCTCGTCGATCACGCGCCGCAGCCCGGCAAGCGCGGCGTTCTCGGTCGGGACCATGACGGTCATGTCGTTGTGCAGGATCTTGATCGTGAGGTACTCGCGACGCTCGCCGAGAACGTCCTTCTGCTCCTTGCGGATGACCTTGCCCGCGCCGTGATGGGGGTATACGACGTTGTCGCCGATCTCGAACTCGATATGCGGCGCCACGACATCGATCTCGGCATCGTCGAGGTGCTCTTCAAGTAGCTCGGTGATGGTGTCCTCCTCTTTCCGGGGCGGCGGGGCGAGAGACCCGCGCGCAGGTTGCACTACGTCTGCAGGTACCTGTCGACCAGGTTGATCTCCTGCTGGCGGCGAAGTCCCTCGCGAATGTCCTTCGCCCGGATCTCGCCGACTCCGTCGACGGTCTCCAGCTCGCCGTCACTTGCGGCGAGCAGCTCCTCGAGACCTCCGAACTCCGCGACGATCCGCTGGACTACGAGCTTGGGCAGCCGTGGGATGCGCCCCAAGGTGCGGAAACCGCGCGGGGAGACGGGGTAATCGAGGGTGTTCAGCTTACGGTCGTGGCCGAGCAGCTCGGCCAGCCGGCCGAAGTCCAGTAAGTCCTGATGGCTGAGGCGTACGAGCTGGTCGAACGCCGTCGCAAAGTTCTCGTCGCTGTCCTCGACGATGTAGTCGTGCACGAGCGCGGCCTTGTCGGCTGAGACCCCGACCATCGTCTCGTCCAGCTGCATCTCGATCAGCCGGCCTTCGCTGCCGAGCTCGACGATGTAGCGCTCGATCTCAACCGCCATCCGCGTCACCAGCTCAGCGCGCTGGAGGACAGTGAGGACGTCGTGCAGCGTCACGCCGCCTTCGAACTCGAGCGCGGTGAGACGCGTGGACACCTGATCGAGGCGGCTTCGGTACTTGTCGAGCGTCGCCAGCGCCTGGTTGGCCTTGGCGAGCACCACCGGGATCGCCTCGAGGATGTACTTGATGCCGTCGATGTAGAGCGAGACGACCTCGCGGCGCTCGGAGATCGCGATCACGATCGCGTCGGTCTGCTTGGAGACCCGCTCCGCGGTGCGGTGGCGCGTACCGGTCTCGAGCGTGAAGATCGTGGGGTCGGGCGTGAGCTGGACGTTCGCCTGTGCGAGCTTCGTCGAGTTGGAGCTCAGCACGATCGCGCCGTCCATCTTCGCCAGCTCGTACAGGTACGCGGGCGAATAATCCAGCTCCAGCTTGATCCCGCCGGAGAACAGGAACGACAGCTCCTCCGCGTCGCCGATCACGATCAGCGCGCCGGTATGGGCGTGCACGATGTTGTCGATGCCCTCTCGGAGCGCCGTTCCGGGCGCCACCATCTCGAGCGCCCTGACGATCCGGGACTCCTGTCGCGACTCGAGCTCCTCTTTGAGCTCTTCCCCGGAACGCGGCGGCATTAAGGGAATTTTAGCCGCTAACCCCTTCAGACGGCGGCGACGACGCCGGCGGAATGCCGCGCTCCGCGTCCGAAAGCGCTCGCCAGCACCTGGCGCAGGGTGCGGTGGGTTTCCGGGCTGAGCACGGGAGCGACGCCGAACTTGGCGGCCTCCGCGGCGCGGCGGTCGGCGTGGGCGACGGTGCGCAGCTCGCCGGTCAGGCCGAGCTCGCCGAAGCAGCCGATCGGGCGGCCGGCGTCGCCGGTGAGAGCGGTGCGCTTAGCGGCGCCGGCGACCGCCAGGGCGATCGCGAGATCGGCGCCGGGCTCGTCGGCGCGGACGCCGCCGACGACGTTGACGAACACGTCGGCCGCGCCGAGGCCTATGCCCCCGTGGCGGGCGAGCACCGCTAGCACCAGCGCCACGCGATTGCGATCCAGCCCGCTCGTAACCCGGCGCGGCGGGACGAGCTCCGAGGGGCTGACCAGCGCCTGGACCTCCACCAGCAGGGGCCGAGAGCCTTCCATCGCGCACAGGACGACGCTGCCGGGCGCGCGCGTCGCCTCGCCGACGAATCGCGCCGAGGCGTCGAGTACCTCGACCAGGCCGTGGTCGTGCATCTCGAAAACGCCGGCCTCGTCGGTCGAGCCGAAGCGGTTCTTGATCGCGCGGACGGTGCGGTACGTTCGCTCGCGCTCGCCCTCGAACTGGAGCACGCAGTCGACCAGGTGCTCGAGCACCCGTGGACCCGCCAGCGCCCCCTCCTTGGTGACGTGGCCGACCAGCAGCACCGCGATCCCCATCGCCTTCGCGACCCGCATGATCCGGTCGGCGACCTCGCGGACCTGACCGACCGAGCCGGCGGCACTGGTCAGCTCGGCCGAGTGGAGCGTCTGCACGGAGTCGATCACGCACACCTCCGGGCGCTCGCGCTCGAGCGTGGCGAGCACGACCTCGAGCTCGGTCTCCGCGATCACGGGGATCTGCATCGCGGCGCCCGTCCGCAGCCGCTCGGCACGGAGCCGGATCTGCGCGGCGGACTCCTCGGCCGAGACGTACAGCGTCCGCCGGCCAGCCGCGACGAGGTTCGCCAGGGCCATCGTCGTGAGTGTCGATTTCCCGATCCCCGGCGCACCTCCGATCAGCACCAGCGAGCCGGGAACGATCCCGCCGCCGAGCACGTTGTCGAGCTCGCCGATGCCGGTGCTGAGCCGCTGGTGCTCCTCGGCCGCGACGGCTTCGAGCGGGACTGGCGTCACCGGCCGCGAGCGGCTGCGGCCCGATCCGGAGGCGCCGAGCGAGCTCTTCGCGGGACGTGCCTCCTCAACGAGCGCGTTCCACTCGCCGCACCCGGGACACTGCCCCGCCCAGCGGGCGGTCTCATGGCCGCAGGCGGAGCAGACGTGGACCGAGGTGGCGCGGGGCATCGCCTCGGAGAGTACGTCGGGGCGGCGACGTCACGGGGCGGCTGTCACAGATTTGACGCACATACACTCCCCCCTCCGTGCCCGCCGCCCTGGAGAACCGAGTGCGCGTCCAGCTCCGATGGCGAGACATGGACATGCTCGGCCACCTCAACCAGTCGGTCTACCACGAGCTGCTCGAGGAGGGCCGGGCGGCGCTGATCACGGAGATCATCCGCCGCGTCGGGGGCGATCACGTGCACGGTGGCTACGTGCTCGCGCACGTCGACCTCGACTATCACCGGGAGGTCCGCAAGGATCACGGCGAGGTCGAGATCCTGGTCCGGGTGGCGCGGGTCGGGCGGTCGAGCCTCCGGCTCGAGCACGAGATCAGCCTCCCCGACGGGACGGTCGCAGCGTCGGGCGAGACCGTGCTGGTGGCCTGGGACCCGGTGAGGCGGGGCAAGCGGCCGCTCAGCGCCGCGGAGCTGACGGCCCTCGGACAGACGGCCGAGGATCCCGTGCGCGGCACCGATTTTTAGTGTGTGGATTGCGAGATATGGGTAAATATTCGCCACCATGCGCACCGCTTTGCGGCCGGTCGTGCGCGGGTTAGGGCTCGCGCTCGTACTCCAGGGGTTCCTCTTGGTTGCCTCTACGTCGGTCCAGGCGTTCACGCTGCTGCCGCTGCACACGCCGAAGATCTCGCTGACGCTTCCTTCGCTGCCGCGGCTCCCGGTCTCGCTGCCGCACGTGTCGCTTCCCCAGCTCCCCACCGGCAGCGTCTCGCCGCCACAGGTCTCCGTCCCCCAGGTCTCGCCCGGCGGCGTCGCGTCGGTCGCCGGCTCGGCGCTGGGAGCCACCTCCACCGGCTACTCCGCCGCCGGCCAGCCGTTGAGCCTCGGTTCGGGCCAGGCCGGCGCGCCGGGTGCCGCGGCTGACCAGACGGCCGGCGCCCGCCAGCAGGCGGCGCTCCACGCCGCCCACATCAGGGAACAGCGGCGGGCCCGCGCGCAACAGCAGCGCCTGCACGCGCTGGTATGGCGGATGCGCGCCTGTCTGGGGGCGATCGCGCCCGGTCAGGCGCAGGCGCTGAGGCTGGCCACGGGGATCGGCGCGAGCCGCAGCTACCTGCCGCGGCAACTCGCGCGCGTCCTCGGCGTGAGCCTCAGCCGGGAGGGTCGGATCGAGCGCAGTGCCCTCGCCGCGCTGACCGGCGCCGAGGAGAACGGCGGCTGCGGCGGGGAGGGCGTCATCAAAGCCGCCACCGTCGTCGTGGACACGACCGCACAGTTCGTCTCTCTGGCACCGACGACGCAGCCGGCGGCCGGCCAGAGGCCGGCGCGCACGGCGCAGACGCCGCCCGTGAGGAGCCGGCCCGCCACCGAGACGGTGAGGCCGCCGCGCGCGACCGCGTCCACCCGCTCGGCATTCAGCGGCCCGCTGCCACCGGGGATCCGGAGCGGCAGCAGCATCGCGGAGTGGCTGTTCCTCCTCGCGGCCGCCGCGATCGCGAGCTGGCTGGCCGTCTCCGACCTGCGCTCGCGGATGCGCGGGCGGTCGCGAAGAGTCTGAACCTTCCTCGGCGGCTACTCGGACTCGGGTGAGCCGTCCGACGCCGGCTCCGGGGCCGGATCGTCGTCGCCCTCGTCGCTGGAGCCACCGTCGGCCCCCACGCCCACCGGCGTCGGCTTCGGCGCCGGCTCGATCACGGTCAGGAGCACCTCGCGCTCCTCCGGATCATCCGACGGGGCCGGCTCGACCATCACGGTCGAACCCTCGGGCACCTGCGAGCGCAGGACGAAGTCCGCCAGCGGATCCTCGATGTAGCGCTGGATCGCGCGCCGCAGCGGCCGCGCGCCCATCGTCGGGTCCCAGCCCTTGTCGACCAGCAGGTCCTTGGCCTCATCGGAGAGCTCGAGCTGGAGCTCGCGCTCCGCCATCGACTCGCGAATCCGCCGCAGCAGCAGGTCGACGATCTCCTTGATCTCCTCCTTGGCCAGCTTGTGGAAGACGATCACCTCATCGATCCGGTTCATGAACTCGGGCCGGAAGACCTTCTTCAGCTCGCCCATGATCCGGTTCTTCATGTCGTCGTAGCTGATCCCGGTCTCCTCCTCGGAGCTCGAGAAGCCGATGTTGAACTGCCGCGCGATCTCGCTCGCGCCGATGTTCGAGGTCATGATCACGATGCAGTGACGGAAGTCGACCGTGCGCCCCTGGGCGTCGGTCAGCCGGCCGTCCTCGAGGATCTGCAGCAGGATGTTGAACACATCCGGGTGCGCCTTCTCGATCTCGTCCAGCAGCAGCACGCTGTATGGCTTGCGGCGCACCGCCTCCGTCAGCTGGCCGCCCTCGTCGTAGCCGATGTAGCCGGGCGGGGAACCGACGAGCCGCGAGACCGCATGCTTCTCCATGTACTCGGACATGTCGATCCTGATCATCGTGTCCTCGTCGCCGAACAGGAACTCGGCGAGCGTGCGTGCCAGCTCGGTCTTGCCGACGCCGCTTGGGCCGAGGAAGATGAACGAGCCCGTCGGGCGCTTCGGGTCCTTGAGTCCCGCCCGCGAGCGCCTGATCGCCTTGGAGACGACCTCGATCGCCGGATGCTGGCCGATCACGCGCTTGTGGAGCTCTTCCTCCATCCGCATCAGCTTCTGGGTCTCGGCCTCGGTGAGCTTGAACACCGGGATGCCGGTCCACATCGAGACGATGTCGGCGATCTCCTCCTCGCCGATCGCGGGACGCTCGGTGGACTCACCGGCCTCCCACTGATCGGCCAGCTCGCGCTTCTTCTGCGTGAGCCGGCGCTCCTTGTCGCGCAGGTTCGCGGCCTTCTCGAATTCCTGGCTCTCGATCGCCTCCTCCTTGGCGCGCCGCGTCTCCTCGATCTCGTCCTCGAGCTCGCGGTACACCGGCGGAGAGGTCATCGACTTGATCCGCATCCGGGACGCGGCCTCGTCGATCAGGTCGATCGCCTTGTCGGGCAGGAACCGGTCGGATATGTAGCGATCCGCCAGGTCCGCGGCCGCCTCGAGTGCCTCGTCGGTGATCGTCACCTTGTGGTGCTGCTCGTAGCGATCGCGCAGCCCCTTGAGGATCTGCACGGTCTCCTCGGTGGTGGGCTGGTCGACGGTGATCTTCTGGAAGCGGCGCTCGAGCGCGGAGTCCCGCTCGAGGTACTTGCGGTATTCCTCGAGCGTGGTGGCGCCGATCGTCTGCAGCTCGCCGCGGGCGAGCGCCGGCTTGAGGATCGAGGCCGCGTCGATCGCGCCCTCGGCCGCGCCCGCGCCGACCAGGTTGTGCAGCTCGTCGATGAACAGGATGATGTCGCCGCGCTGGGTGATCTCCTTCATCACCTTCTTCAGGCGCTCCTCGAACTCGCCGCGGTACTTCGAGCCGGCGACCAGAGCCGCGAGATCCAGGGTGTAGATCTGCTTGCCCTTCAGCAGCTCGGGCACATCGGCGTTGGTGATCCGCTGCGCGAGCCCCTCGACGACGGCGGTCTTGCCGACGCCGGGCTCGCCGACGAGCACCGGGTTGTTCTTGGTGCGGCGCGAGAGGATCTGCATGATCCGCTCGATCTCCGTCTCCCGGCCGACGACCGGGTCGAGCTTGCCCTCGGCCGCGAGCTTGGTGAGGTTCCGGCCGAACTGGTCGAGCAGCTTGGAGGACTTCTTGCTCTCTCCGGGGGCGGTCGCGCCTGCGCCACCGCTCCCACCGGAGCCGCGCTGGCGGCTGCCGGGGCCCGACAGCATCCGGATCACCTCGTTGCGGATCTTCTCCGAGTCGGCGTCGAAGTCGAGCAGGATGCGGGCGGCGACGCCTTCGTTCTCGCGGACCAGCCCGAGCAGGATGTGCTCGGTGCCGATGTAGTTGTGGCCGAGGCTCAGCGCCTCGCGCAGCGCCAGCTCCAGGACCTTCTTGGCCCGCGGCGTGAACGGGATCTGGCCGGAGGTGACCTCCTCCCCGGAGCCGACGATCCTGACGACCTGAGCGCGGACGCGCTCAACCGTGATGTCGAGTGACTCGAGCACCCTCGCGGCCAGGCCCTCCTCTTCACGCAGAAGGCCGAGCAGGATGTGCTCGGTGCCGATGTAGTTGTGCTTGAGCGTTCGCGCCTCTTCCTGCGCCAGGACGACCACCTGGCGGGCTCGCTCTGTAAATCGCTCGAACATTGCTGCTTCTCTCTCGGTCTGGCGGTAAGGATGTGGTCGGTCGCGGGGTGGTCCGGTTCGTTCCTACGCTGCCAGTGACGTCAAACGAGCATAGCCTCGTCCTCAGGGACGCGGGATTGACCGTTCTTCTTCCCACCTATTCGACCAGACGGCCGGATTTGATGAGTCAAAACGGTCTCGCCTCTTCGCCATGGCCCAGTCTACCAACAGCCCCACGGCACTCTGATCGCTTCGCGGCGCTCTGTGCGGAGGCTCACACGACCTTCATTCGGACTGGGAGGCTGCCGGCGGTGGCGTGAGACCAAGGCGCTCCTTGATCCGCCCCAGCAGATCCCCGTCCCGCGCCCGCTCGAGCCGCAGTTCCTCGGACCGGATCCGCGCGGCGTCGTCCAGCCTGCCCGCGTCGAGCGCCTCGTCCTTGCGCTCACGGATCCGCTCGATCTGGTCCTCGATGTCGTCGGGTCCCTGCGCGCGGGCTTTCGCCAGAGCGGCGTCGAGTGCCGCGTCATCGATGCCGAGCTCGGTCAATGCCCGCGCCACCACACCCTCCGGCAGAGAGGCGAGGATCACGAGCAGGTCGCCGTTGTCCGGCTCCCGGCCCGCGAACGCACGGATCTGGCGCTCGATCCGCGACAGCATCTCGCCCGCGCCGCGGGGGCCAGGGCGCTCGGCCGCGCGCGTTGCCGGAGGCTGTGGACGCCCCCCGGGGCCCGAGAGCAGGTGGATCACCGCGGCGCGAATCCTGTCGGCGTCCACATCGAGGTCGAGCAGGATCCGTGACGCCACCCCCTCGTTCTCCCGGGCCACTGCCAGCAGGATGTGTTCGGTGCCGATGTGGTTGTGCCCCAGCGACAGCGCCTCTCGCAGCGCCAGCTCGAGCACCTTCTTCGCTCGCGGCGTAAACGGAATCTGTCCGGCGGTGACTTCCTCGCCACGACCCACGATTCGCTGAACCGCGTGGCGCACGCGCTCCAGCGTGATGTCGAGCGAGTCGAGCGCCGCGGCCCCAAGCCCGCCCTCCTCGCGCAGCAGCCCCAGCAGGAGATGCTCGGTTCCGATGTAGTTGTGCGCGAGCTCCCGCGCCTCCTCCTGCGCCAGCACGACCACTGCTCGCGCCGGCTCGGTGAACCGCTCGAACACCCCACCAAAGTTACCCGACGTCAGGTAGACCTCTAGTCCCGCATCGCCGGAAAGAGAATCACCTCACGGATCGAGCGCGTGCCGGTCAGCGCCATGATCAGCCGGTCGATCCCGATCCCGATTCCGCCGGTCGGCGGCATGCCCTGCTCAAGCGCCTCGATGAACGCCTCGTCATGCGGGGGCGCTTCGTCGCCGCCCAAGCGCCGCTGCTCCTCGAAGCGCCGGCGCTGATCGTCCGGGTCGTTTAGCTCGGTGAACGCGTTGGCGATCTCCATCCCGCCGATGAACGCCTCGAAGCGCTCGACCAGGCCCTCGACCGACCGGTGGCGCTTGGCGAACGGGGACAGCTCGACCGGGAAGTCGAACAGCATCGTCGGCTCGATCAAAGTCGGCTCGACATGCTTGGTGATCAGCTCGTCTACCAGCTGCGGCCAGGTGTCGCCCGGCGGGACCTCGAGCCCCCGGGCGAGCATCTCGCGCGCGAGCGAATCCCGGTCGCGCACGCTCATCACGTCGATTCCGACCCGCGAGTGGATCGCCTCGGCGACGGTCTCGCGCCGCCACTGGCCGCTCAGAGCGTCGTGGCCGGCCTCGGCGGCAACGGACGACATCAGCCGCTCGAACCGGTCCGCCACGTCGAGGTAGTCGGCGTACGCCTCGTAGGACTCGAGCATCGTGAACTCCGGGTTGTGCTTCCACGACAACCCCTCGTTGCGGAAGTCCTTGCCGAGCTCGTACACCCGCTCGAGGCCACCGACGATCAGCCGCTTCAGGTACAGCTCGGTGGCGATCCGCAGGTAGAAGTCGCGGTCGAGCGCGTTGAAGTGTGTGACGAACGGGCGGGCCAGCGCGCCACCGTAAAGTGGCTGCAAAACGGGGGTCTCGACCTCGATGAAGCCCTCCCCGTCGAGGAACCGCCGGACCTGAGCGATCACTCGGGCGCGGAGTATGAACAGCGCGCGGACCTCCTCGCTGGCGACCAGGTCGCGTTCCCGATGACGAAACCGCGTCTCGACGTCCTGCAGGCCGTGGTGCTTGTCGGGCGGCGGGCGCAGCGACTTCGCCAGGAGGGTGAACGAGTTCACGCGCAGGGTGAGCTCGCCCCGGCGTGAGCGGAACGCGACGCCGTCGACCCCGACGATGTCCCCGAGGTCGAGCTCGAGCAGCTGGTGCATTCCTTCCTCGCCGAGCTCGTCGACGCGTCCCTGCAGCTGGATCCGCCCGGACCTGTCGACGAGGTCGAGGAACGCCATCCGTCCCTGGCCTCGCCGCGCGGCGAGCCGTCCCGCGACGCGGTGCGAGGCGTCGGTCTCCTCGCCCTGCGCCAGCTCCTCGTGGGCGGCGCGGACGGACGCGATCGGCTCGACTCCCGGGAACCCGGGCGGGAACGGGTCGACCCCCGCCGCGCGCAGCGCGTCCAGCTTCTGGCGGCGGACCGCGAAGACGTCCAGGGGCTCGTCGCCCACGGACGCGCCTACTTCGTCGCCACGTCGATCTTGGTGATCTTCAGCCTGCGCTCGCCGCGCGGCGTCGAGAACACGACCTCCTCGCCGCGCTTGCGGCCGAGCAGGGCCTTGCCGATCGGCGACTCGTTGGAGAGCTTCATCTGGCCGGGCTCGGCCTCCGCCGACCCGACGATCGTGTACTTGGTCGACTTCCCGCCCTCGTCCTTGACGTGGACGGTCGAGCCGACGCGGACGAGGTCGGTACCGAGATCGGAGGCGTCGATCACCTGGGCGGACCGCAGCTTCTCCTCGAGCTGAGCGATCCGCGCCTCGAGCATCGCCTGCTCGTTCTTGGCGTCGTCGTACTCGGCGTTCTCGGAGATGTCGCCGAACTCGCGCGCCTCCTTGATCCGGGCTGCGACCTCACGGCGACCGATGGTCATTAGCTGCTCGAGCTCGGCCTTCAGGTTGGCGAGGCCTTCGGGTGTCAGCAATACATCCTTGGGCATTGGATCAGACCTTGTTCAGAGCTTTCTGACGAGAAAAAACCCGCTCGGGGCGGGTATGGCAGGTGGCCCGCGGTTCAGGCGGGCGGATGAGTATAGACGGCCCGCAAAGGGGCCCAGGAATCGCTTCGGGACGCCCGTGCGAGGGGCCGCCGACGCTACTTCCCGGCGGGGAAGACGTCGACCCAGACCCGGTGGCCCGCGGCATCGAAGTAGCCGCGGGTGTCCCGGTCCGGGCGGCGCTGGGGCAGGCCGCTGAGCGACATCCAGAGCTTCGGATGGACCACCTTCCCGCTGGCCAGCTCGACCGCCTTCGCGGGACCGGAGGCGTGGAAGACGGTGTCCACGGAGCACTTGAGCTCCGGACCGCCGAGCGGATCGCGCGACAGGACGCCCCCCGGCAGCACGTAGCGGCCCGTGACGACCCTCTCCGAGGCGCCGCCATGCCCATCGAGCAGCTTCACGAGCGCCGAGCCGATGATGTTGGCGGCATTGGCCGAGGTCGACTCGGAGTCGTCCGAGTGGCCGCACCCGAAGCGGTCGACGTCCGAGGGGCTGAGGTTGGCCGCGGACGGGATCCCGACCGCGTTGCCGCTCGGGAAGATGTATCCGAGCATGTCCTCCGCCAGCCCGTCGATGAACCGGAACGGCGCGTGCACGTGCGGGATCAGCCACGGTGGCAGCGGGTCCGACGGGGTCGGCATGTCCTGGGGACCGAGGAACCCGCGCAGGAACGTGAAGGGGAACACCTCGCCCGGGATCGAGATGAACTCGCCGTCGCCGATCTGGAACGCGGCGACCTGCGAGCGCAACGACTGCCCCGCCGAGCCGCCGTTTGGCGCGATCGGCGTCGCGACCGTGCAGTTCGCGTTGTAGCCGGGCCGCTGCGCGAAAACCCCAAGCGCCGCGCCGAGCAGAAACAGCTCGTTCTGGAGCGGGACGCAGATGTTCGTGCGGGCCCCCCACAGCTGGTCGGAGACCGACACGTGATACTCGCCGCCGGTCAGCGCGCCGATCACCGGCTTGGACATGTCCTGCCCGAACGCCCGGGTCTCGCCGTCATAGCCGAGCGGCACGTGGCCGGAGCCGGCGGTGTCGGTGCCCGAGCCGGCCTTGAACAGCGTCCGGCAGCCGGCGGGATGGGAGGCGTCGACGAACTGCTGCGGCCTGCGCGAGATCGACGAGGGATAGACCTCCGGGCTCTCAACCGACCCCACCGCGCCGGCCATCTCGATCGCGACACCGCCGAGACGGTGCTGCAACGAGGCGCGGAAGAAGTTCACCCAGTCGGAGGAGATCCAGTTCTGCTGGGCGTCCAGGGTCGGCGTCCCGCCGTTGAAGCCGAGCGTCTCGGCATGCTGGCTGACGCTCGCCAGCGTCACGATCGTGTGGTTGCCCGGACGGGTGACGGCTTGGAGCACGGGGATCTGCTGATCGTCGACGAACGGGTACGAGGACCAGCACTGACGGACGTTGGCGGGCTCCAGCACCTGCGTGTAGCGAATCGTCGCCGGGCGCATCGCCCGATCGGCGCGCTCGATCGCAAGCGCGCTCTGGCGCACCATGTAGCTGACCCAGAAGTTGTTCACGCCCGAGGTGGTGGCGTTCACGCCGCCCAGGCCGAGGCTGTCCGGCGCGGACTCGTCGTGGGTGGCCGAGATGTAGATGCCACTCAGATGCACGCCGGCGGCGGCCACCTCCGCCCGGATCCGCTGCTGGTAGACGTTGAAGAGGCCCTCCTGGTCGACCACCTCGACCGCGATCGTGCGCTTGCCGTTGGAGACGACCATCGCGCGCGCGGTAACGGGGTCGGCGACGTGGTTGTAGAAGCGCGGGTTGTTAGCGCCGCCCCCGAGGAGGTTGCCCTCCCAGCGGCCGGAGTGATCGCAGGAGACGAACGGATCCCCGACGTCGTAATGCCCGTCCTTCAACACGTCGGTGTAGGGCTCCTCGTACGCGAACGGACGGGCTCCGTTGTAGACGACGCTGGTCGAGCAGTTCGCCGGATCGATCCCCGGCGCGTGGCCCTGAGTGGGCGGGGTGATGCTGACGACGGCCGCGCCGACCCGGAACGGCGCGGGCTTCCCCTGGGCGTAGTGGCCGGCGTACCCGCCCGCGGGCGTCAGAAGCGCCGCGAGCGACACGGCCGTCTTCACCGCCAGCCCGCTAGCGAGCACCGCCCACTCCTCTCACCGGCTGAAGGTTATTGGAGATCTTGGTCGGTAGCGACCATCTCTCTCAGGTCAGCGTGGGGACCAGTGCTGCCCGGAGCTCCTCGCGGGCGGCGTCAACGCCCGGGGCGCGCTGGAGTGCCGCCTGGAGCGCGCGCGGGCCGCCGAGCCGTTCCACGTACCACGGGTAGAACTTGCGCAGGTAGCGCCCCGCGCGCTCGGCGCCGAGGTGCTCCACGGCGCGATCGATCACCCAGTCGAGCTCGGCGAGGACCTCCTCCGGGGTGGGCTCGACAGAGCGCAGGCCCAGCAGCTCCTCGAACAGCCACGGGTTCCCGAGCGACCCGCGCGCGAGCAGGACGCCGGCGGCGCCCGTTCGCTCGAACGCCTCCCGCGCGGATGCAGCGGTATGCAGGCCCCCCGAGATCAGCACCGGCACGGGCAGCTGCTCGACGAGCTCGCGCGCCAGCTCGTAGTCCGGCTTGCCGCTGTGGCGCTGGGACGCGTGGCGCGGGTGGATGCTGATCGCGGCGACGCCCGCCTCCTCGACCAGCCGATACGCCAGCGCGACCCCTGCCCGGTCACCCGGACGCAGACCGGAACGCAGCTTGACCGTGACGGGCAGGCCGCTTCCCCGCGCCGCCGCGCGCGCCACCGCCACCGCGCGGGCTGGGTCGTCCAGCAGCGCGGCCCCGGCACCGGTCTTGCACACCTTCGGGACCGGGCAGCCCATGTTCAGGTCGATCATGTCGGGGCCGGCCTGAGCCACGCGCTCGGCGGCGGAGGCCATCACGTCGGGGTCGTGGCCGAAGAGCTGCATCGAGACGGGATGCTCATCCGGGTGGATCCGCAGCAGCTCCCGGCAGGTGCGCTCGTTGCGGTAGTGCACCGCGAAGCTCGAGACCATCTCCGAGACGACCAGCCCGGCCCCGTAGCGCTTGGCCTGCAGGCGCACGAACCAGTTGCCGATCCCGGCCAGCGGCGCGAGCACGACCCGATTGGAGATCGGCACGCCGCCGAGCGTCCAGCTGTCGGTCATTCGTCGCGGCATCACTGGTTCATGGTACGAATGCGGGACATGGATCTGGCAGGCGCCCTACGACCCTGGATCGACATCGTCTACGAGCAGGTGCCGGGCCTCGAGCTGTTCGATGCCCACACCCACCTCGGCCAGAACGATCCCGATGGGATGAAGCAGACCCCCGACCAGCTGCTCGACATGCTCCGCGCCGCGCGCGCACGAGGAGCGTTCGTGTTCCCGATGCACGAGCCCACGGGGTACCCGCACGCGAACGACTTCGTGATCGAGGCGGCGGCCGCGTCCACCGGGCTGCTTCACCCGTTCTGCCGCGTCAATCCGCACGACGGCGCCGTCGAGGAAGCGGAGCGCGCGCTGGGCGCCGGCGCGCGCGGGATCAAGCTCCACCCCCGGGCGGAGGCGTTCACGCTCGACCACCCGGCGGTCTCCCGGGTCGTGGCGATCGCGAACGAGCGCACCCTGCCCGTGCTGATCCACGCCGGTCGCGGGATCCCCGCGCTCGGGCTGCATGCCGTGCAGCTCGCGGAGGAGTACCCGAACGCCCGGCTGATCCTCGCGCACGCGGGCATTTGCGATCTGTCGTGGATCTGGCGGGTCGCGGCCGATCTGCCGAACCTGCTGTTCGACACGGCCTGGTGGATGCCCGCCGACCTGCAGACGCTGTTCTCGCTGGTTCCGCCGGGCCAGATCCTGTTCGCCAGCGACGCCCCCTACGGGATGACCGCGATGTCGGCCTCCTTCATGCTGCGCTCGGCGATCCAGGCGGGCCTGAGCCCCGAGCAGCTGCGTTCCTTCGGCGCGGGGCAGTCCCTGCGGATCGCGGCCGGCGAGCCGCTCGAGCCGGCTGGGCCGGCGGTCGGCGAGCGCGAGCGCGCCCCGCACGTGCTGCTCGATCGCGTCGCAGAGTTCCTTCTGCTCGGCACGATCGCGACGATGCGCGGCGCCGAAGGGGCCGAGGAGATGCTGGCGCTCGCTCGGCTCGCCTGCGACGTGCCCGACGAGATCGACGACGCGCCCGTGTTCGCGTCGATTCGCGAGCTGATCACCTTGTTCGAGGAGGCCTCGGCCGCGGAGCCGACGAACCGACGACGGATCGTCCCGCTGATCATGGCGATCACCGTTGCGCGCACGCCCGACGTCCCGGTGCCCGCGAGCGCTGCGAGTGTGCCGGGGCGCTAGTCCTGGTTGCGCTGCCAGATCAGCCGCAGCCCGGTCAGGGTGAGGAGGTCGTCGACCTCGTCGATCGTCTCCTCCACGAACGGCACCAGCTCGTGAGCCAGGCCGCCGGTGGCGATCACCGGCGTGTTCGCGCCGAGCTCCGCGCGTAGCCGCCGCGTGATGCCGTCCACCTGCGCTCCGAACCCGTAGACGATCCCGCTGCGGATCGCGTCCACCGTCGACTTGCCGATCAGCGAGCGGGGCGGAGCCAGCTCGACCTTCGGTAGCTTCGCCGCACGCTCGTAGAGAGCGTCGATCGAGATCTCCGCGCCCGGCGTGATGATCCCGCCGAGGTACTCGCCCGCGCCGGAGACCGCGTCGTAGGTGATCGCTGTACCGAAGTCGACGACCACGCAGGTGTCGCGCACGCGCTCGTAGGCGGCGACGGCGTTCACCAGCCGGTCGGCGCCGACCTCGTGCGGATTGTCCATCCGGATCGGCATCCCGGTGCGGATCGTCGGGCCGACCACCAGCATCTGCTGCCCGAGGTAGCGCTGCGCCATCGCGGTCCACTGCTCGGAGAGCTGCGGGACGGTCGATGAGACGATCGAGGCGTTGACGTCGGTGAACGACAGGCCGCGCAGCGACAGCAGGTTGGCGAGGGCGGCGCCGAGCTCGTCGCCGGTCGATTCGCGCACGGTGGCGAACCGCCAGTGCTCGGCGATCTCCGCCTCGCCCTCGCGGAACACGCCGAAGTGCGTCTGGGTGTTGCCGACGTCGACTACGAGCAGCATCGCTAGTCCCCGAACCCTATCCTGCGGGGACCATGCGCTCGCTGCGTCTGTACGTCGTGCACGGCTCGCATCCATGCGCGGCGGTCGAGAAGGCGCTGGCGATGAAGGGCCTCACTTATCGCGTGGTCGAGTGGCCGCCGCCGATGCACGCGCTGATGCAGAGCGCGATCTTCGGGGCGCGGACCGTCCCGGGCCTGACGATCGCCACCCGCAACGGCTCCCGCTCGGTCGAGCGAATCTCCGGCTCACGCGCGATCATGCACCGGCTGGACGAGCTGGTTCCGGAGCCGGCGCTCTACCCGCAGGACCCCGGAACCCGCGCCGCGGTCGAGGAGGCGGACCGCTGGGGCGACGAGGTCTTCCAACCCGTCGCCCGGGAGCTGATCTGGGCGGGCATGGTGCGCCACCCCGAGGCGATGGTGAGCTATGGCGAGCGTTCGCGGCTGAAGCTGCCCCCTGCGGCCATCCGCGCGATGGCGCCGCTGCTCGCGCGTGGCGGGGCGTGGCTCAACAAGACGAACCAGTCGGTTGCGAGCCGCGACCTGGAGCTGCTTCCCGAGCAGCTCGACCGGATCGACGGCTGGATCTCGACGGGCGTGATCGGCGACGCGGAACGTCCGAACGGCGCCGACCTGCAGCTCCTCTCGACCGTCCGGCTGCTGATGACGCTTGCCGACGCCCGCCCCATCATCGAGGGTCGGCGATGCGGTCAGCTCGCGAGGAGACTGTTCCCCGACGCCGACGGCGAGATGCCCGCCGGCGCGCTCGCGAGCTGATCGCGCCCGGGCCCGCTACCGCAGCTCGGCCCAGACGGTCTTGGCGCCGTCGCGGTACTCCACGCCCCAGCGCTCGGCCAGGGTGCCGACGATCCACAGGCCGCGTCCCGACTGCGCCGCCGGATCGCGGCGCCGGCGGACGGGAGCGGCCTCGCTGGTGTCGTCGATCGAGAGGCGAACCGATCCCCGGCCGGGGAGCACCCGCACCGTGAGGGCCGACCGGGCATGGACCACGGCGTTCGTCGCCAGCTCGCTGATCACGAGCTGCGCATCCTCCACGGCCCGGTCGGCGTAGCCGTGCTCGCGGAGCACGTCCGCGACGAAGCCGCGGGCGCTGGCGGGAGCCGGCGCCTCGGGCGCGAGATCGAGACGAGCTTCGCGCTGGTGCTCGGGCTCGATCACGTTGGTGTGCAGGTCGCGCACCGCGAGCGCGGCGTCGGCGTGGGCGGGATCCGAGATCGCGGCGCTGCGATAGGCGCAGAGCAGCGTGAACGGCAACTCTCGGGCGAGGCCGTTCCAGAGCTTTTCCAGCTCGATCGCCGCGAGCACGCTGCCCTCCTCCCAGAGCAGGGAGACCATCTCGCCGTAGGCGCAGACGTGCCCGCGCTCGAGGCACTCCGCGACCAACCCGCCGATCACCGCGCGGTAGGCGTCTGGATCGACCCGCTCGCCGTCGCTGAAGCGGGCGAGCGTGGCCGCCGCGTCGAGCGAGACCAGCTTCCCGTTCGCGAGCGCGGCGCCGGTGTCGATCCCCGCCGCGGCGAGCTCCAGCTCGAACGCGCTCCGGTGCTCGGGAGTTGCGATCACGATCGCGACCGCGCCATCGCGGAGACCGTCGGCGAGGTAGCCGCCGACGCTGCTCGCCAGCTCGTGGTCGTGATCGTAGAACTGGACGGCGTGCTCGCACGGTCCAGCCGTGGTCTCGTCTGCGGGAGATTTCATTGCAGTGCGCTCGGGAGGTTCTGCTTGCACGCGCCCCGAGAGCCGCCTGCTTGATACCCGCCGAGGCGCTGTCGGAATCAGCAAGCATCCCGTGAACGCGCCCTGTCAGGGGGATGACAGCGGATCGCCGGCCCGGCGGACCTCCTGCCCGGGGGGGAGCAGCTCGAGCGCTCGCGCCAGGCGGGTGCCGTCCGGTAGCCGCAGCTCAGGCGCGAGCTCCAGCAGCGGCACGAGCACGAACCGCCGCGTCGTCACCTCCGGATGGGGCAGTGTGAGCCGCTCCGAGGAGTAGCTGAGATCGTCCAGCAGGAGCAGATCTACGTCGATCACCCGGGGCCCGTGGCGGCGTCCGCCGGGGGAGCGTCCGAGCCCGCGCTCGACCCGCTTGCAGGCGTCCAGGAGCTCCTCGGGACCGAGACCGGTGTCGATCTCCAGGCATGCGTTGTAGAAGTCGCGCTGGTCGGGGACGAGCCCGACCGGCTCGGTCTCGTAGACCGAGGAGGAGGCCAGCACCTCGATGCTCTCGGCGGGCAGCGCGGCGACCGCGGACTGGAGCGCCGCGCGCCGGTCGCCGATGTTCGAGCCGAGGCCGAGGTATCCGACCACGGCTCGAGGGCTCATTCCGCCTCGCGCCACACCTCGACGGACACCTCGCTCACCGGCAGCGCCAGTGGCGGCTCGGGCTTGGCGGCCTTTACCCAGATGGCGTGGGCGTCGTAGTCCTCGATCAGCCGATCGGCGATCGCGGAGCAGAGGCGCTCGAGCGTCTTGTAGGACCGCTGCTGGGCGACGAGGTTCGCGGTGTCGCAGACCTTGGCGTAGTCCACGGTGTCCTCGATCCGATCGGTGACGGTCGCGTCGACCTCGCCGACGTCGATCCGGACATCGAGCAGCAGCCGCTGGCCGACCTCGCGCTCGGCCGCCGTCACCCCGACGTGCGTGAACAGCGACAGCCCCGAGATCTCGATCGTGACCTCGGGCTCGGGATGGCCCTCCTGGCCCCCCTCGTCCTCTACGTCGTCGTCGTACTGGTCGGCGTCGTCGGGGACCATTGCGCGCGGACCGTAGCAGCCGCCACCAGCAGCGCGTCTCTGACGGGCGCCACGTCGTGAACCCGGAAGACCGAGGCTCCCCGCTCGTACGCCAGCACGTTCGTGGCGATCGTCCCCGGGATCCGCTCGTCCACCTCGCGGCCGGTGATCCGACCGAGGAAGGACTTGCGAGAGGTGCCCACCACGACCGGCACGCCGAGCGCCGCGATCTCCTCCAGCCGGCGGAGCAGCTCGAGATTGTGCTCGGCCGTCTTGCCGAAGCCGATCCCGGGATCGACGAGGATCCGCTCGAGCCCGATCCCGTGCGAGACGGCGAACTCGACCCGCTGTGCGAGGAACGCCTTCACGTCCGCGACGACGTCGCCGTAACGCGGGTCGTCCTGCATCGTGCGCGGCTCTCCGAGCATGTGCATGAGGCAGCAGTCGGCCCCGGCGAGGGCAACAACCGCGGCCATCTCGGGGTCCGCGCGCAGTGCGCTGACGTCGTTGACGAGCGTTGCCCCCGCCTCGAGCGCGGCGGCCGCGACGGCGGCCTTGGAGGTATCGATCGAAAGCTGCGCTCGGGCGCCCCTCCCGACCAGGCCCTCGATCACCGGGACCACGCGCCCCATCTCGACCTCGGCCGTGACGCCGGTTGAGCCGGGGCGGGTCGACTCGCCGCCGATGTCGAGGATCGCGGCGCCCTGCGCCTCGAGCTCGGCGGCGTGGTCGATGGCGGCCTCGCGATCGAGATAGCGGCCCCCGTCGGAGAACGAGTCGGGCGTCACGTTGACGACGCCCATCACGCGAAAGTCCCCGGTCACCTGGCCCCTCACTCCCCGGGCCACCGCCCGTGCTCCTCGAAGTAGTCGCGCGCCTCCTCCTCGCGATCGCGCTCGCGGTTGCTCTCGACGCTCAGCCGGAACATCCAGTTGATCAGCCACACGGTGATCGCCACGAGCACGAGCCCGACCCCGGCCCCGGCGGCGGCAGTGTGGCCGTGGCCGGCGACGATCAACACGACACCGGCCACGGCGATCGCGACCGGCACCCACACGCGGGTGGCCACCAGCAGCACGCGCCGCACCTGTTCAGACACAATCGGTCACCCTCATGCTCGAACCCGCACGTTACCTGGCCGACTACACCCGGTTTCTCGCGAACAAGTCATCGCAGGAACGCGACGACGCGCAGGCGCTGCGCGAGCTGGAGGCGCGGCCCCTGGCGCTGCCGGCCGGGCTGGAGCTCGAATGGCTCGGCGTCTCGGGCTACCGGATGACCTACCGGGACCACACGCTTCTGATCGATCCGTACATCTCGCGAGTGCCGCTGCGAGCTGTCCTCCGGCGCGAGCCCGCGCTTCCCGACCCGGCGCTGATCGAGCGCCACATCGGCACGCCGCCGAATGTCGTCGGCGTGCTGATCGGGCACACCCACTTCGATCATGCGGTCGACGCGCCTCAGGTCGCCAAGCGATTCGGGTGCGCCGCGTACGGGTCGAGCTCGCTGGCCCAGCTGATGCGGCTGCACGGCGCGGCCGACCGTGCGGTCGAGGTGGCGCCCTACCAGCGCTACGAGCTCGGGCCGTTCACGGTCACGTTCGTGCCGAGCCTTCACAGCAAGCTGATCCTCGGGTTGGCCGTGCCGTTCGACGGAGCGCTCACCTGCGAGCACCTCGACGCGCTGAGCCCCGGCGCATACCGCTGCGGCCCGGTGTTCGCCATCCACATCGAGGTCGCGGGCACGACCTTCTACCACCAAGGGAGCGCGAACCTCGACGACGACGCGATCCGCCATCGCGGCGTGGACTACTTCCTCAGCGGCGTGGCCGGGCGCGGCTTCACGCGGCAGTTCTGGGCGCGCATCCTCACTCGCCTACAGCCGCGCGTCGTCGTTCCCACCCATTACGACGACTTCTTCCGCGCGCTTGATCAGCCGATGGGCTTCACGACCAACGTCAACCTCGCACACGTGCCCGCTGAGATCGCGGCGGTCAGCCGCGAGATCGAGGTGGCGGCGCTGCCGCTGCAGCGCGCCGGCGCGCAACGACGATAGGCCCGGCGCGCTGGTCGTGGATCAGCTGACCTTCACTCGTAGCGTCGCGGGCAGCACGCTCGGGCCCTTCACCGTCACGGTGACGGTCCCGCGGCTGAGTGCCGGCAGCGACAGCCGTGCCACGCCCCTGCCGTTGGCGAGACCCTCCGCGACCAGCCGCCGCCCCTCGCGCGCGATCACGATCGCGTTCGGCGTCGCACGCCCGAGTACATCCGTGACGTGGAGCACGAGCGTCGCGCGCTGCCCGTGCCGCAGGCGTCGCTTAGAGCTGCTGAGGCGCAGGCCGAGGCCCGGTGTGGCCCGGTAGGAATGACCAGCGAAATGCAGCACGCCAGCCGACGCGCTCGAGGAGATCGAGAGCGTGCCTTCTTGACCCTTCTTGACGGGGAAGATGAACGCCTGCGCGTGCTCGGAGCTCGACCCCGCGGCGAATACCAGCACGTGCCCGGCACCTCTACCCGTGCCCGCGAGGGCGATCTTGTAGCTCTCGGTTGGGAGCACGAACGTCCGGCTGCCGCCCGGGCCGGATTGCTCGAAACCAGTCGCACTCGTGATCACCTGGCCTTTTGGACCGAAGCCGAACTTCTGGCCCGCGGAGTTGGTGAACAGCAGGTTGACGGGCGAGTCGACCTCGACCCTGATCGCTTGTGGATCAGGCCTGACGCAATTGTCGTAGAAGGCCGAGTCGACCACCCCGTCACCGCTGAGTGGCGGGTACGGGTAGCCGAAGTAGGTGAGTGAATCGGATGGATCGGGCGTCAGGTGGCCCTGGCCAACGACTCCGTGCTGCTGCTCGTAGGTCGCGAGGGTTGGGAGAGGGTCGATGCCGGGCGGGAGCGGCTGTGGCGGCAGCGGCTGGCCGAACGTGGTCACCGGCCTCGCGGCGTTGATGATCGCTTGCACCGTGTTGGCGTCGAGGATCTGCGTCTGCCCGGCATCGTTGTAGAACTCGACCCCGGCGGTGTTCGACGTGTGCACCGGTCCGAAGTCGGCGGCCCACTGGCCTCCCAGCAGCTTTGAGAAGTTGGCCGCGAGATAGGCGAGGATCGCCGCCTGTCCCTGGCTCTGGTTGATCGTATTGATCTGGAACGGCCCCACGTTGAACGTCTTGTTCTGCACGAACTGGACCAGCGCGGCCGAGCTCAGGTCCTGGCTGTTCTTCAGCGAGTTGTAAAGCAGCGACGCGATGTCCGGCATCTGCGTTGCCCTTGGCGGATTGGTCTGGAATCTGAGCGCACGGAAAGCGTGGACGCTGTCGTCAGTGGCCTCAGTGGCGTCGACCGTCCAATCGCCCACGTCGCTTCCCGCGTAGACGGAGAGCTGGATCTGGCCGCCCGAGGTCGGCAGTTCGAAGGGGTTGAACGTCAACGCTCCGCCGGGGCCGGTCTGCGGATACACGAGCCCCTGGGGCGTGCACACCAGCGCATGCGTCGTCCCGCTCGTCGGCGCGAACTTGATGTTCGTCGTCGGCACTGGCTGACCGGCAGCGTCCGTGACGCTCACGTCCGCCTGTGCCACCGATTGACCGCCGAGACCGGTGGAGTTGCCGAACGTGTCGAGCTCGCTGATAGCGGCGTTGCCAACTCCGCCTTTCTCGCCGGCGAAGTTGATGTCGATCACGTCGCTGCCGCCGATCACGAAGTTCGCGTCGTCGACGTCGTGGTCCAGGTTCACGTCGATCGTGCTCGGAACCGCACTGGATGCCTGCTTGCCGGCCACCTCGACCCGATAGCTGCCGCGTGGAAGAGCGAACGTGTAGGCCCCGTCGGGCCCGGTGCGGTCGCGGTGCACCTCGTTGTCCGGGCCGCCCTGTGCATCGACCTGCACACCCGGCACGGGTTTCTTCTGCGAACCCTCGGTGACCTTGCCACCGATCTGGAACAGCCTGTCGTTGACGATGAAGAAGTCGGTGGAGACCGCCGGGCCGACCGGGTTGCCGATCGACTGCGAGTAAACCTGCCACTGCTGAGAGACGACATTCGGACCGACCTCGAACGTGCAGCTGAGAGCGCTGTTGGAGCAGTGCGCGCGCTTCTTCGCACCCGCCCCGAGGGTCGAGGTGATGTCGTCCCAATTGGCACTGACGCCGTTGACCTTGGGGCTGACCGTCGCGGTGATCTCCTGGTCGACGTGGAGCACGTGCGGCGAGAGGCTGAACGATCCCGTCCACGACTGAATCAGGCACCCATCGGGCGGAGGGCCGAGCAGGCCGGGTGACGGCACGCCGCCAAATGCGAGGACGGTCGGATCGTCACCGCACTGCGGTGGTTGCGGTCCTGGACCCGTGTACGCGGCCCGGGCCGCCGCGGGCGCGATCAGCAGCGCCGCCGCGAGCGCTCCAAGCGCCACGATCCCGGGCCGGCGTCGCCGACTGGCGTGGATGCTCATCAAACCGTCGACCTTCCCTCAGCTCAGCGTCAGCGGATGAACCGCAACTGCTGCCAACGCAATCAACCACAGTCGCCGCCTTGTGTAAATACGCAGAATTCCGTACGTTCTTTGATTGAGGCGATGGGAATGGCGATGGGGCCGAGGGACCTTCGGACGGTGCTCGAGTTGGCGCATCGAGCGCATGCCTGCGAGGACCTGCACGCGCTACGCCAGGAGATGCTCACCGGCGGGCTGCAAGAGCTGGTGCCCTACGACTCGATCGGATACAACGAGATCGACCTCGAATCGGGGACCGCGATCGGGATCGTCGATCCTCCTGACGTCGCGTTCAACGGGTTCGAGCAGAGCTTCCTGGCGATCGCCGGTCAGCATCCGCTCCTGCTGCGCCAGCAGTGCGGGGACCTGCGCACGGGGATGCTCTCCGACCATCTGAGCGCACGCCAGCTCCATCGCCTCGAGCTGTACAACGACTTCTACAAGCTGATCGGCACCGAGGATCAGATCGCGTTGGGACTTCCCGGCGAGGTCGTCGTCGCGTTTGCGATGTGCCGCTCGAGGCGCAGCTTCACCGAGCGAGATCGGGATGTGCTGGAGCTGCTGCGACCCCATCTGGCGTGCGCGTACGCGCACGCGCGGGAGCGCGAGCGCGTTTCCGTCCTGGTCGACACACTGGAGTCGCGCCTCGAACAGCGGCGTATGGCGGTCCTCCAGCTGGACCGGCGCGGCCGGATCGAACATGCTTCGCCACTCGCCCACGAGCTGCTGCGCGCATACTTCGACTCAGACTTCGACTCGGCGCTGCCACGCGAAGTCGACAGCTGGCTCACCGGCGCGCACGGGGCCGGCCCTGGTCACGAGCTGACGATCGACGGCCCTCGCGGTCGTCTCAGCATCCGCGCGCACCTCAGCGCCGCGGCCGCGCCGTGGCTCCTCCTGCAGCTCACCGAGCAGCGCGCGGGACCGCCGAGCCTCGACGCCCTTCGTGAGCTCGGGCTCACCGATCGCCAGACCCAGGTGCTGCGCCTGCTCGCGTGCGGCAAGCGCAACGAGCAGATCGCGCGCGAGCTGGGCATCAGCGCCCGGACGGTGACCAAGCATCTGGAGAACATCTACGCCGCGCTCGGCGTCAGCAGCCGCGCCCAGGCGCTGGCCCGCGTGTACGGCGCTACTTGATCTTCAGCGCGCGCTTGACCGCGGTGGTGGTCTTGCCGTGGCTCTTCACGACCACGACCGGGCGCGTCGTATGCTTCACGCGGGCAAGCACGATGTTCCAGCTGGGGGCAAGAGACCTGGAGGCTGCGCTGGAATTTGCGCGGCTCGTGCACGCGACCGACGATCTACAAGCGTTTCGCGAGGTCGTTCCCGCGGTCCGGCAGCTGGTCGCGGCCGACACGATCGGCTACAACGAGATCGACCTCGAACGCGCGACCGCCTTCGTGATCTCGGACGCTCCGACCTTCGACGGCATCGAGCAGCGGTTCCTCGAGCTGGCACACCAGCATCCGATGGTGCCCCACCAGCGCCGCGGTGATCTCTCGCCGTACCTGATGTCGGACTTCCTGTCCGAGCGCACGTTCCACCGGCTGGATCTCTACAACGACGTGTACGGCCGACTCGGGATCGAGGATCAGATCGCATTCGGATTGCCCGGGAAGGGAATCGTCGCGATCAACCTCGGCCGCAGCAGGCGCAGCTTCACCGAGCGGGACCGCCAGGTGCTCGCGCTGGTGCGTCCGCACCTGGGAGTCGCCTACCGGCGAGCGGCCGATCGCGAACGCACACGCGCGCTGATCGAGGAGCTCGACCGGGGACTCGAGGACCGCCGGTCCGCGATTCTCCAGCTCGATGCCGGCGGCGCCGTCAGCTTCGCCTCGAGCTCTCTCGCCGAGCTGCTCGACGCCTACTTCGTCTCGCAGCCGCGCGAGGGGCGCGAGCTGCTCGCGTGGCTCGGTTCAGCCGATGGAAATGGTGAGCTGACGATCGATGGGCCACGAGGGCGCCTGCGCGCGCGCGTGCAGGGGGCCGGCGCGTGGCTCACTGTGCTGTTCGACGAGCAGCGCTCGACACCGCCGGACGTGCGCGCGCTGGGCATGCTCGGGTTGACACCACGTCAGGCGCAGGTCCTGCGGCTGCTGGCCTGCGGGAAGCGAAACGAGCAGATCGCCCGCGAGCTCGCGATCAGCGTCGCGACCGTCGGCAAGCACCTCGAGCACATCTATGACCGACTCGGCGTCAGCAGCCGGGGGCAGGCCGTCGCGCTCGCATACGGCACCCGCTAGCGAACGCCCCTGCCCCTAGGGAATCGTGATCGTCTTGCTTGCGGAGGCGACCGTGCTGCCCTTGCCGTGGTCGATCACCGCGGTGAAACTTCCCTTGACGAGGTAGGCGCAGAAGTACGCCTTGCGGGGTGTCGTCGCGAGGCCCTCATACTGCGACTGCTGGTAGTTGAACTTCCCGTGGGTGACGAACGCGCCGATCGGATGCCTCACCGACTTCTTGTACATCGCGCCGAACGTCTTCTGACAGGTCAGGTTCTTGCCTGACGAGGTGTAGGCATCGTCGGGCCACAGCACGGGCTGCTCATCGTTCGAGGCTTTGCCGGATATCTGAGAGGTGACCAGGTGGCTGTACATGTTGTACGGCTTCTGGGTCACCTTGAGGTGGAGCGAGCCGCTGCTCTTCGCCACGGCAACTCCTGCTGTCGCCCCTACCGCCACTACCGCGGCGCTCGTGATCAACATCCGAAATCGCATCGTGAGCACACGACACCACGCCCGCGCGCTCGCGTAAATACGGAAAACTGCGTACCCGCGCTGACGAGGCTCACGGCGTCGGTGCCAAGGACGCAGGGAGCGAAGTGTGCTGACTGCACACGAGCGACCGAGGACGCCGGCACCGGCGGCGTGAGCCCGTCAGCTACTCGGCGGTGCCGCCGGCGAGGCCAGGCCGCGGCAGCGGCCGCGGGGCCTCGCGACCCGGGATGCGCTCGGCGCCCGAGGCGGGCGGCATCGGCAGCTCGGGCGGCGCCGGCGCCTCGGCGCCGAACACGGACTCCTCGGTGCCGCCGTCGAGCAGCCCCTCGAACTGCTCCTTCTCGATCGTCTCGCGCTTGATCAGGATCTCGGAGAGCTTGACCAGCGACTCGCGATGGGTCGAGAGGATGTTCTTGGCCTGGAGGTGGGCAGCCTCGACGATCCGGCGGATCTCGTCGTCGATCTCGCGGGCGATCTCGTCGGAGTAGTCGGGCTCTGCTGAGAACTCGCGCCCGAGGAACGGCTGCCCGTGGTCGTGACCGAAGACGCGCGGTCCCAGCTTCTCCGACATGCCGAAGCGCATCACCATCTGCTTTGCGGTCGCGGTGACCTTCTCCAGATCGTTCGACGCGCCCGTCGTGATCTCGCCGAACACGATCTCCTCGGCAGCGCGCCCGCCGAGCGTCATCGCCATCGTGTCCTGCAGCTCCGCGCGAGTGGTCAGGAACTTGTCCTCGGTCGGGAGCGAGATCGTGTAGCCGAGCGCCTGACCGCGGGAGATCACGGAGATCTTGTGGACCGGGTCGGAGTTCGGCAGGTAGTGGCCGACGATCGCGTGCCCCATCTCGTGGTAGGCCGTGATCTTGCGCTCCTTGTTGCTCATCACGCGGGTCTTCTTCTCCGGGCCCGCGATCACCCGCATGATCCCTTCCTCGAGCTCAACCTGCGTGATCTCGCGCTTGCCGTTGCGCGCCGCGAGCAGCGCCGCCTCGTTGACGAGGTTGCTCAGGTCGGCGCCGGTGAAACCGGGGGTCTGGCCGGCGAGCGCGTCGATGTCGATCTCACGCGCGAGCGGCTTGCCGCGCGTGTGCACCTCGAGGATCTTCTTACGGCCCATGCGGTCGGGCCGGTCGACCACGATCTGGCGGTCGAAGCGCCCGGGACGGAGCAGCGCCGGGTCGAGGATGTCGGGCCGGTTGGTGGCCGCGATCAAGATGATGTTGTCCTTCATCTCGAATCCGTCCATCTCGACGAGCAGCTGGTTGAGCGTCTGCTCGCGCTCGTCGTGACCGCCGCCGAGTCCGGCGCCGCGGTGACGCCCGACGGCGTCGATCTCGTCCATGAAGATGATGCAGGGGCTGTTCTGCTTGGCCTGCTCGAAGAGGTCACGCACGCGCGAGGCGCCGACCCCGACGAACATCTCGACGAAGTCCGAGCCGCTGATCGAGAAGAACGGAACGCCGGCCTCGCCGGCGACCGCGCGCGCCAGCAGCGTCTTGCCGGTGCCCGGCGGGCCGTACAGCAGCACGCCCTTGGGGATTCGAGCGCCGAGCGCCTGGAACTTCTTGGGATTCTCGAGGAACTCCTTGATCTCGTGCAGCTCCTCGACCGCCTCGTCGACCCCCGCGACATCGCGGAACGTGATCTTCGGCGAGTCGACCGACATCCGCTTCGCCCGCGACTTGCCGAAGGACATCACCTTCGAGCCGCCGCCCTGGACCTGGTTCATCAGGAAGATCCAGAAACCGATGAAGATCACGAACGGCAGGATGTACGTGAGCAGCGAGAGCCATCCGTTCGAGGACTTGCTCTGGACGTCGAGCTGCGTCGCAGCGGAATGGCCCAGTGCGTCGTTGATCAACGTCGGCGCGTAGCTGTCGGGATAGCCGACCGAGTACTTGGTCCCGTCGATCAGCGTGACCGAGGCGCTGTTGCTCTTCTGATCCAGCGACAGGCTCTTCACCTGGTTGTTGTCCAGCTGCGCGACCAGGTTGCCGAAGTTGTAGTGCGTCCCGTGGCTCGAGGAACCGATCAGCTTCTGGGCGAAGAACGCCAGTACAACCACGATCAGGATCGGGAAGGCGGCGCTCTTGAAGAACCTGCTCATAATGGGAATCCGCGCATCCGGCGCGAAGGCGGGCTAGCGGGAAAAATCAAGCGTAGCACCTGGTTTAGGCGCTCTGGGTAACCCTGCACGCGCGCTTTCACTCCCTCAACGCCGCAACATAGGGCAAGTTGCGGTAGCGCTCGGCGTGGTCCAGTCCGTAGCCGATCGCAAACCGGTTCGGGATCTCGAAGCCGATGTAGCGGGCCTCGAGGTCCACCTTCTGTCGCTCGGGCTTCACCAGCAACGCGCACACCTCGAGCGAGCGCGGGTTGCGCCCCCGCAGGTTGCGCAGCAGATACTGCAGTGTCAGCCCGGAGTCGACGATGTCCTCGACGATCAGCACGTCGCGGCCGTCGATCACGGCATCGAGGTCCTTGAGGATCCGCACCACCCCCGAGGACTTCGTCGCGGAGCCGTAGGAGGCGACCGCCATGAAGTCGACCTCAACCGGCACGCGGAGATGCCTCATCAGATCCGACAGGAAGAACACGGCTCCCTTGAGAACGCCCACCAGGAGCAGGTCCTTGCCGATGTAGTCGCCGGAGATCTCCGCGGCCAGCTCGCGCACCCGGCGCTCGAGATCCGCGGCCGAGACCAGGATCTCGCCGATCGCGTCGTCGTCGCTCACAACGATTTTCAGTTTATGTTGGTGCCGGTCGCTGCCGGCCGGTCGCGGCGCCGCGGGCGGCGAACCGCAGCACCCCGTTTCGCACCTGCGCGCGCACGCCGTGGGGCAGGTCGAGCGCGGCGTCGTCGCCCAGAGCCGTCAGCTCCGCCACGCGGCGGGCGGTCCCGGGTGCGGGTCCGCCCGCGGCGCCATCCGCGAGCCGCTGGACGACCAGCCGCTGCAGCGCGATCGGCAGATCGCGCAGGCGGGCCAGCGCGATCTCCCGCCCGCCGGCGAGAACCTCGTCGACCAGCGCCTCGAGCGTGTCCGCCTCCTCGCGCAGGATCGCGGCGAGAGCCAGCACGTTCGCCTCGGCAGCGGGATGGATCGCGCGCAGCGCCGGCACGAGCTCCGCGCGGATCCGGTTGCGGGCGAAGACGTCGGTCCCGTTGGAGGGATCCTCCCGCCAGTGAAGCCCGCGGGCGCGGCAGTACTCGGCTGTCTCCTCGCGCGTGAACAGGAGGAGCGGGCGCACCAGCCGGCCTTCCCGCGGGCGCATGCCCAGCAGCGCGCGGCGGCTCGGCGACGACGCGAGCCGGTAGAGGATCGTCTCCACCTGGTCGGTCGCGGTGTGGCCGGCGGCGAGGTCGGCGTCGCGCTCGAGCGCGAGCTGCGCCGCCACCCCGTAGCGCTCCTCCCGCGCCCACGCCTGCAGATTGCCGGCCTCCGGGCGCCGCGCGCGGTGGACCTCGAGCTCCACACGCAGCTGTTCGCAGGTGCTGCGGCAGTGGTGCTCGTCGGCATCGGCCTGGTCACGCAGGCCGTAGTTGACGTGCAGCGCGCTGACCAGCTCCGGCCCGGCGATGCGGACCGCGAGGTCGAGCAGGCACGTCGAGTCGTGGCCGCCCGAGTAGAGGACCACGACCGGCCGCCCGGCCGCGAGCAGGCCCTCCCGGCGCACGCGCTCGATCAATCTTCGTCCCGCTGCCGCGCGATGAAGATCTCGGTCGAGGCGATGAAGCCCTTGAGCCTGATCTCGGCGATCCGGTCGAAGACCAGGTGCGGGCCCCCGTGCTCGGTCACCGGGCGCGTCACCAGCACGTCGCCGCCGGCGGCGCGAGCAGCGACTCGGGCGGCGATGTTGACGTCGCGGCCGTAGTAGTCGCCGTCGCGGTAGAGCGCGTCCCCACAGTGGATCCCGATCCGCGGCAGCGGCCGCTCGCTCTGCAGCCGCTGGAAACCGACCGCCCAATCTGTCAGCGCGGCTGGGTCCGAGCCGACGATCATCACCTCATCGCCGATCGTCTTGATCACGCGCGCGGACTCAGGGAGCGTGATCTCGACCGACTCCACGAACCGCTCGACGGCGTCGACGGCGTGCAGATCTCCCTCCTCCTCGGTCAGCCGCGTGTAGCCCGCGAGGTCCGCGAAGGCGATCGCCACGCGCAGGCGACCGAGATCGAGCGCCTGGCCGTCCAGATCGGCCTCCATGTGCCCGATCACATCCTGCTCGATGAAGTGGTGCAGGTAGCGCTGGTGGACCTGGTCCATCACGGGGGAGGCCAGCGGCATCAGCTCCTTGGAGATGTCCATCATCTCGTCGGCGACCTCGAGCCCCGTGGTCCCCGAGCGCATCAGCGGCTCGTGCACGTACAGGTGGAACAGCCTGACCTCGGCATCCGCGACCTGGGCCATCGCCTGCCCGTAGACGCGCACCAGCTGCAGCATCGCCACGAGCGGGAGCCCGGCGGCGAGGACCGCGGCCACGTAGCGCAGCAGCTGCACTTCGTCCTCGGAGAGGGTTCGCGTCTGCGAAGCGCTGAGCCCGAGGGCCGTCTGCACCCGTTCGACGAGTCCGCGGTCGAGCCCCGTCTCGCGGGCCGCCTGCTCGATCGTGTAGGCGCCGTCGCCGGTCGGGAAGAGGGCCTCGATGTAGCCGAACGCCAGCCGGCCGTCCTCCGTGGCGCGCCGGATGTCGCGCAGCGAGTGCCCGCGCTCGCGCAACCTCGCGACGACCCTCGCGTGCGCGACGGCGGCGGTGGTCCAGACCCCGTCGTACTGCGGGATGAGCCCCTGGCGGGACCAGCGCCGCAGCGTTGCCGGTGTGACGCCGGCGCGCGCGGCGGCATCCTGGAGCGTGAGTCCGTCCTGCTCGGCGGCTACCCGAGTGCTCGTGCGCTTGCGGGCCATCGACGCGACGTTACCCGCTCGGGTGCGATGGACCTAAACAGTGCGGCGGCGGGACTCCTTGAGTGGGAATCCCGCCGCCCGCGGGCGTTACGGCCCGCGTCGTCGGCCGTTGGCGCTCGTCTCGTTTCCGGCGGCGCCTCGCGGGAGCGCCCACGGGGTCGCCGTGGCCACTACCACGCTCCGGCCTGTTGCCTTGTGACTGAAGTAGCTAGGTCTACTCGCCGAGCGGCGATCTGTCAATCCAGATTCGTTGCTTCCCGCAGAGTGCCTGGAGATCAACCACGGCGCTCGGCCGAGGTCAGACCTCCAGGTGCGGGTAGTCCGCCACGATCATCGCGCGGTAGCGCGCGAACAGCGGCTTGGTGATGGGGATGATCGCCAGCGCCGCCTTGACATCGCCGCCCGCCTTGATCCGCCTGCGGGCGATCGCGATCGCCACGTTCTCCTTGCCCTGGAAATACCGGTTGGCGGTATCGGAGCTCATCGCCATCCGCACCTTCGGCTCCCATCGCACCTCGTCGGACCACTGCCACACGAGGTTCGGCTCCTGCGGCCCGCCCGCGTGAATGTTCACGACCAGGTCGAAATCGGTGAATTCGAAGCGCTGCGGCGTGTCCGCGGCGCGCAGCTCCGGACCGATCTCGGGGTCCTCGCTCATCAGCGTGAAGGTCCGGTCCATGACCTCGCGGAACTCCTCGACGGATTTGAACACCGTCATCGCAGCGCCGGGCCTCGCATCCGGCGGCACTATAACTTCGCGGACGCCAGGCCCGGCCCCCATCCACCTGCACCCCACGGCGCCGCTCGCCGAACGCGTGCTGCTGCCCGGCGACCCGGGTCGCGCTCTGCGGCTGGCCCAGGCGCTGCTGGAGGCGCCTCGGATGTTCAACCACAACCGCGGTCTGTGGGGCTATACCGGGACCGCCGCCGACGGGGAGCCGTTGACGATTCAGAGCACCGGGATGGGCGGTCCCAGCGCGGCGATCGTCATCGCCGAGCTGGCGGAGCTGGGCGCCCGGCGGATCGTGCGCGTCGGCACCTGCGGCGCGCTCGACGGCGACCTCGTCCTCGGCGACCTCCTGATCGCGACTGAGGCGATCGCGGCGGATGGGGCGAGCCGCGCGCTCGGCGCTCGCGCCCGGGTGGCGGCCGACGGCGAGCTGCTGGCGGCGCTCACGGAGAAGGCGGGCGAAGGTGTCCACCGCGGTGCGGTCGTATCGACCGACCTCTTCTACGACGGTCCCGAGGGGGAGGAGCGGCGCTGGATCGCCGCGGGCGCGCGCGCGGTGGAGATGGAGGCGGCGACGCTGTTCGCGCTCGCGGTCCGGCGCGGGCTCGCGGCCGCGGCGGTGCTCCTCGTGTCGGATCTGCCGCTGCACGGGCGGGCCCGGATCGAGGCCGGCGCGCTCGAGGCGGGGGAGCTGCGGCTGGGAGAGATCGCCGCTCGGGCGCTCTCGAGCTAGCCGGAAGCGAGCCGGCGACGATCCAGCCGTACGGCCGCGCGCTCGGCGATGGCCGCCAGGATCGCGAACACGGCCAGCGCCGGCCGGATCCCGGGCGACGCCAGCGCGCCGAGGACGAGAGCCGCCGATCCGCCCAGCCCGAGGGCCGAGAGCACTCTGGTCAGGCCGGCGCCGACCTCGTGCCTGAGGTCGGCGCGAAGGCTCGCCGGCAGGCGCCGCACGAATCGGATCGCGATCGCGGCGGGCACCGCGAGCACTAGCAGGGGCAGCGCACGGGCGCCGAAGCCGACCGAGCGCGACCCGCCGAGCAGCGTCAGCAACGCGGCGAGCAGCAGGGCGTACGCGAGCCAGCGCAGGTAGCCGCCGACGAGTCCCTGGAGGTTGCTGCGGGTGACCGCCGCGCGCGGGTCGATCCGCAGCGTCCGGGCGAACCCGGCGGCGGCGCCGGTCAGGCGCTCGGCGCCCGGCGCCGTGGGGGCGCGGTCGAGGTTCAGGCGGGCGAGCTCGTTGTAGGCGACGCTGTTGAGCGGATCGAGGCTTAGCGCCTTGCGGTAGGCGGCGACCGCCTCCGCCCGCTTCCCGGCGGCCGCCGCGACGGAGCCCGCCGCGTGATGGGCTCGCACCTGCTCGGGCGCGAGCTCCACCGCGCGGGCTGCCGCTTCCCCTGCCTCGTCAAGCTTTCCCTCGCTCGCCGCGAGCGCCGTGGCCAGCTGTACCTGCGCCTCCCAGGCGTCGGGTTCAAGCTGCGCAGCGAGCCGCGCGGCCAGCAGCGACTCCTCCTGCCGGCCGAGCTTCGACAGCGCGATGCTCGCCAGACGCTGTGGCTGCGCGCTGTGCGCCGCGCCGGCCGCGGCGGCGAGCGCCGCTTGGAGCGCCGCCTTCGGCTGCTCCTGCCCGAGCTGCGCCTCGGCCATCACGCACCATGCGTCGGCGTTGCGCGGCGCGGCGGCGATGATCTGGCTCGCAAGGCTCGCGGCGTCGGCGAAGCGCCGAAGCTCGCACAGCGTCTGCGCGCGCTCGAGCGGGGGGACCGCACCGGAATCGGGTTCCATCACCCCCCAGGATCGGCTCGCGCCCACCCCGCCCCCACTAGACGTTTGTCTCGATTGCGACGAGCCCGCTCAGGAGGCGGACGACGCGGCCCCGATGGACGCCTCGATCCGGCTGAGCGCCTCCTCGATCGCTTGCAGCCGCTCGTCGATCGCGGCCGTCCCGCCCGCGCTCTCAAGGCGCTGCTCCAACCGATCAAGGCTGTCCTCGACCGCCTCCAGACGCTGCGAGACCCCGCGAAGCCGGCGCGTCAGGCGCTCCAGGTCGCTGGCTGACGGGAGGTTGAGCGCCCCCATCGCAACCTCCTGGGCTCGCGCGGCGCGTTCGCGCGCCTCGAATGCCGCGGCCAGCGCGTTGCTCACGAGTGGATTCTCCAGCAGGTCCTGGGCGAGCTTCCCGATCGCTTCCTCGCCCTGGCGCGTCACCCGCTGGCGCAAGCCCTCCTCTTCGCTCATCGTCATCGTGCCTCCTCGTGGTTCAGCGGGTGGACAGTAGCGAGCGGCGGGCTGTCTGGATCATACTCAGGCTCAACTTCACGGTGAGGGTATCCGCGGCGCACGTCGGTGACGGCATCTACCCCCTCCCACCTGCCGGAAACGCCCGCCGACGACGGTAGGATTTGCCCTCCGGCAACGTAGTTCTGGAGGAACGGTTCGTCGTTGCAAACCTCGGTGGCAGTCAGTAGCTTCCTTGCACTGTTCGTCGCGGCACCGCCAAATCGCGCACGAGTCAGCGGCAGGAGGAGACGAAGGCATCCGTGTTGAGTAGTCGCAAGTTGTTGATCGCCCTGGCCACGGTGCTCACCGTGATGGGCGTCGCTGTGCTGCCCAACGCCTCCGCCGACGCGTGCGTGATCAGCGTCACGACGATCACGGGCCAGCACCTCTCCTTCACCGTCAACGTCCCGCCCGGAACGCCGCTGTCCTCGATCTCGCTTCCGGTCTCGGTTGGGATCGCCTCCGAAAGCGAGTCGTGCGCGCCGGTCAGCACGTCGACGACGACTTCCTCCTCCTCCAGTTCGTCGAGCACCAGCTCCAGGAGCTCCAGCAGCTCGAGCTCATCGTCCTCCTCCAGCTCCTCGAGCAGCAGCTCTCATCACTCTTCAGGCCCCGGCGGGCAGCCGCCCAAGACCACGGGCCCCGGGACGCCGCAGAAGCCCTCCCAGCACAAGGGCGGCCAGGGGCAGCTCTCGAGCTCGACCTCGACCTCGACTTCACCCTCATCCAAGCAGCCCGCGACGAAGACCAAGGGCGGCGTCCCGACGCCGGCCAACCCGACGTTCTCCTTCTCGCTCCCGGGCCCGGCGCAGGTAGGGGTGCCGAACTTCTTCATCGACAGCTTCCAGATCCCGCCGTTCCTGTTGCCGATCTATCAGGCGGCCGGGATCCAGTACGACGTGCCCTGGCAGGTGCTGGCGGCTATCAACGAGATCGAGACCGACTATGGCCGGAACCTGTCGGTCTCGACGGCCGGCGCGGTGGGCTGGATGCAGTTCCTGCCCTCGACGTGGCGGATGTACGGGATGGACGTCACGAACTCGGGCTACGCGGATCCGTACAACCCGGTGGACGCGATCTTCGCGGCGGCGCGCTATCTGCATGCGGCGGGCGCGTCGAAGAGCCTCTACAACGCGATCTTCTCCTACAACCACGCGGCGTGGTACGTGCAGTCGGTGCTCCTGCGCGCACAGCTGATCGGCGGTATGCCCCAGGGCCTGATCGGCGCGCTGACCTCGCTGGTGGAGGGCCACTTCCCGGTGGCGGCGGCGGCCAAGTACGCGGATGACTCGGTCACGCAACTGGTCGGCAAGAAGGGCAAGCACGCCAACCCGGTGATGGCGGTCTCCTCCGATCCGACGAGCACCGGGACCAAGATCTACGCCAACAAGAACGCGCCGGTGATCGCGGTCAATGACGGCAAGGTCCTGAAGATCGGCCAGAGCAGGCAATGGGGCAAGTACCTGGAGCTGCAGGACTCCAGCGGCAACATCTACACCTACGCGCAGCTGGGCTCGATCCCGAAGACCTATCCGGTGCCCAAGCCGGTCAAGGTGACCGCGGCGCAGATCGCAAAGGAGCTCTCGACGGCGGCCGCCCCGGCCCCGAAGGCGCCCGCGACCGCCGGCTCCCAGCAGACGCCGCGGACGATCACAACCCGCGCGGCGACCAAGGAGGCCAAGTCGGCCGCGCCGATCACGCTGCCGGTGACCCCGGCGCCGGCGACCCAGCCGACGATCGCGACCCCGATGGCCAAGGAGCGGCTGTTCGCCCACCCGAATCGCCCGGCCTCCTACGCCGCCGGCGGCTCGCTTCAGATCAAGAACGCGACGCAGCAGATCACGAGCTTCCAGAACTACTTCTCCGACGTGCTGCACCTGGGCCGCAACCAGTACACGCTCCAGCCCCTGAAGCCGGGCGCGATCGTGGTCGCCGGCACGATCCTGGGCCGGCTGGGCGCGGGCACGCCGACGGATTCCTCGCACGTGCTGTTCATGATCCGCCCGGCCGGCAAGAACGCCCCGTACATCGATCCCAAGCCGATCCTCGACGGCTGGAAGCTGCTGGAAGCGACCGCGATCTACCGTGCCTCGGGCCTGAACCCGTTCGCCTCCAAGAACAAGAACCCCTCCGTCGGGCAGATCCTGCTGATGTCCAAGGAGCAGCTGCAGCAGCGCGTCCTCTCCGACCCGCACGTACAGATCTACACCTGCGGCCGTCGCGACATCCAGGCCGGTCTGATCGACCGCCGGATCCTCGGCGCGATCGAGTTCCTCTCGGCGTCGGGCCTGAACCCCTACATCTCCGGTCTTGACTGCGGCCACTCACTGACGGCGGCCAGCGGCGTCGACGCGGCGGGCGCGACCGGCGCCTCGATGGACATCTCCCGGATCGACAACGTCCCGATCGCGGGCCACCAGGGCTCGGGCTCGGTCACCGACCTCGCGATCCGCCGCCTGCTCACCCTGCAGGGCATCTTCGCCCCGCAGCAGATCATCTCCACGATGACCTACAAGGGCCAGCCGAATACGATCGCGCTGCCGGATCACGCCAACCGGATCCAGGTCACCTACACCTCGGCGTATGGCCCGAACAACAAGCTCTCGCGGCAGCTCGCCACGATCCTCCAGCCCCAGCAGTGGCTGGCGCTGATCAACCACCTCAACCAGCTCCCCGAACCGGTCGTCCCGATCGCGCCGAGCAAGTACGCGGTCAAGGCACCGGGCACCTGAGCACCCGCGCCGAAGCCGCGTCGGTCGTCGTCGAAACCGCAGCAGATCTGTTTCGCTTCGTCCAGGTCGAGGTTCCCTGGGCGCTCGGACCACCGGACGGGCGCTACCTGCTGCGCGGCCCCGCCGACGCCGGCGCCGAACCCACCCACGTGCTCGTGGTCGCGACGCTGGGAGCGCCCGAGCGCCGGCGCCTGGAGGCCATCCGTCGCAAGCGCGACGCTGAGCCGCAGCCCGAGCCGACGCCCGTGAGCACTGGGCGTGCGACGGTGATCGAGGTCACCGAGCCGTTCGCAAGCGCGGATCGAGCGCGAGCTTGGCTGGCGGTCGCCGGCGAGGCGGAGCTCGACGCCGGCCTGACCGTCCTCAACCGCGCGCTGCATTCCTTACGGCTCGTGACCGCCGACCCCCACCTCGGATCGATCGGCCGCCACCAGCTGCTGGTCGCCCGGGTGGGGTACGGGGCCGGGGAGCAGGTAGCGGACGGGCACTGGACGGCGGCGCTGGAGCTCGTGCCACGGGCCGCCTCGCGCCGGCGCTCGAAGGTGCTCCAGCCGCAGGCCCGGCTCGCGGCGATCCTGACCGGTCGCGAGCGCGCCCTCGTGTGCGAGGAGCTTGCGCTGCGCGCGCGGCTCGATCTGGACGAGCACCGCGAGCGCGAAGCGGCGCTTCAGGTCCTGGTCGCGCTCGACGCCGCCCTCGCCGAGCTGCAGACAGATCCGACCGCCGCGATGCTGGCGCAGCGCCTCGACGAGCTGCGCGCCCAGCGGGACGGGGTCACGCTCGCGGCGCAGGCCGCGCTGGCGGGCCCGCTGGCCGAGGACCAGCGAGCGGTCGTGGCGTTCACGCTCGAGCGGATCGAGTCGGCTCTGCGCGCCCGCGCCGTGGCGAACGCCTAGCGGCGGGGCGGCGGGCTGTGAGCGAGCCCCAGGGCGCGGAGCAGGGCGCCCAGGTCCTCGACCACGTCGCCGCCCATCCGCACGGCCGCCCGGGAGTCAAACGGGGTCCTCCCCTGCGTGATGATCGCGATCTGCCCGCCGGTGGCGAGCGTGCGGCCCGGCAGCTCGGCCACCGGATAGACCTCGAGCGAGGACCCGATGCACAGCATCAGGTCTGCGCCGACCGCGAGCTCCTCGGCCCGTGTCATCGCGTCAAGCGGCAAGAGCTCCCCGAACAGGACCACGTCGGGCTTGAGCGGCCGGCCGCAGTCGCAGCGGGGTACGGCGTCAGGCTGGGAGGCCCGTCGCCGTTGAACATCGGCGAGCCGGTAGCGCCCGCCGCAGGCCAGGCACGAGCAGGTCGCGATCGATCCGTGGACCTCCACCAGCTCCGCCGTGCCCGCGCGCCGGTGGAGCCGATCGATGTTCTGCGTGATCACCGCGTCGAGCATCCCGGCCCGCTCGAGCGCCGCCAGCGCCTCGTGCGCGGCGTTCGGGACCTTGTACTCGAGGGTCTGGAAGCGCTCGCCGTAGAAGCGCCAGAACCGCTCCGGATCCCGTCGGAACACGTCGATGTGCGCGACCTCCATCGGATCGACGTTCGCCCACAGCCCGGTCCCCGGCGAGCGGAAGTCGGGGATGCCCGACGGCACCGAGATGCCGGCCCCGGTCAGGGCGACGACCGAGCCCGCCTCGCGGATCAGCTCCGCGAGGCGCGCCGCGCTGTCGGTGTCGACGCTCACCGGCCGGTGAACCGCGGGGTGCGCTTCTCCAGGAACGCCCCGATTCCCTCGCGCGCGTCCGCCGATCCGAACACCGCGGAGAACGCCTGCTTCTCGGCCTCGATCCCGGCGTCGAGATCCCCGGCGGCGGAGACCTGCTTGATCCTCTCGACCGCCAGGGGCGCCTGGCCCGCCAGCTTGCGGGCCCAGGCGAGCGCGGTGTCGAGCAGCTCGTGGTCCGGGACGACGACGTTGGCGAGCCCCACCGCGAACGCCTCCTCGGCGCTGATCGGCTCGCCGCTGAGATTCATCTCGAGCGCCTTTGCCTCCCCGACCAGCCGCGGGAGTCGCTGGGTCCCCCCGAAGCCCGGGATGATTCCGAGGTTGATCTCGGGCTGGCCGAACATCGCCGACTGCGCCGCGATGCGGAGGTCACAGGCCATCGCCAGCTCGCAGCCCCCGCCGTAGGCCACGGCGTTCACCGCCGCGATCGTGACGATCCGGGATCGCTCGAGCTCGCGCAGGAGCCCATGCATCTCGTTCAGCAGCTGCGCGCCCTGGGCCGCGTCCATCTGCGTGAAGGACTTGATGTCCGCGCCGGCGCAGAACAGCATCGGATTGGCGGACGCGAACACGAGCGCGCGGACGGTTCCGGACCCGGTCACGGTTTCCCACAGCTCGCGCAGGGTCCGCACGACCTCGGGCGAGATCGAGTTCGCGGGCGGCCGGTCGAGCCACGCGATCGCGAGCTGCTCGCGCGTCTCGAGCTTCACGGGCCGCTCCTGCCACCCGGCATCGGGCCGCGGATACGGGAAGAACCCCTGTCCGCTCTTCGCGCCGAGCCGCCCCTGCGCGACGAGCCTCCTCAGGATCGCCGGCGGCTCGAAGTTCGGCCCCCACTCCGCGGCTGCGCGCTCGAGCCTCTCGAGCAGCTCGTCGAGCCCGAGCTGATCGGCGCGCTGCAGCGGCGGCGGGATGATCCCGGCTCCGGCCATCATGCCGAGGTCGATGTCCTTTGCCGACGCGATCCCCTCCTCGAGCACGAGGCAGCTCTCGATCAGCGCCTTCAGCGTGAAGCGCTCGATCAGCGCGGCGGTGTCGGCCTCGGTGCCCGCGCTCATCGTTTTGCGTGGTCGTAGAAGCCCTTGCCGGTCTTCGCGCCGAGGTTGCCCGCGGCCACCAGCTCGCGCATCTGCGCGTGGACGTGGAAGCGCTCCCCGTACGCCTCGTGCAGATGCTCCGCGACGTGCAGGACCGTGTCGAGCCCGAGCAGGTCGGTGAGGAAGAACGGCCCGATCGGAGCGGCCTTGGATTCCGCGACGATCTTGTCGAGCTCTTCGATCTCGATCTGCGTCTCCTCCTGAAAGCGCCACAGCTCGGAGACGCTCGAGTTCAGGATCCTGTTGACGACGAACCCGGGCGCCTCCGCGCAGCGGATCGGGACCTTGCGGATTGCCTGCGCGAAGGAGATCGCGGCCTGCACCGTCTCCGGCGAGGTGTCATCGCCCTCGACCACTTCGATCAGCCGCATCATCGACGCCGGGAAGAAGAAGTGGAAGCCGACCACCTTGTCCGGGCGACTCGTGGCCTCCCCCATCTCCGTGATCGACAGAGACGAGGTGTTCGAGGCGAGGATGGCGTGCCCGGGGGTCACCTCGTCGAGCTCGGAGAGCACCGCCTGCTTGAGCTCGATTCGCTCCGGCACCGCTTCGATCACGAAGTCGACGTCGCCGAACTGTGCGTAGTCGAGCGCCCCGCTGATCAGGGCGAGCTTGCGCTCGAGCTCGGACGCCTCGAGCTTGCCGGCGTCCACCTGGCCCTGCCAGATCGACCTCGCCTTCTCGAGGCCCTGGTCGACGAACCGCTGCTCCACGTCCTTGAGCACCACCGGGACCTCGGCGTTGGCGATCACATGGGCGATCTCCCCGCCCATCGTGCCGGCACCCACGACTCCCGCCTTGAAGACGAACATCGGGTCAGGAGTGTAGGCGTCCGTTCCAGACGAACGTGACCGTCGCGGCGGCGGGCAGGACGTAGGCGAACGATCGCCGGCCCCAGTCGACCGCGAAGCGGATCGACCTCGCGCTGTTGTTGTACGCGAGGAGCGTGATCGTCCCATCCGGGTTCTCGAACGCGACGTCGTCGAGACCCGGGCTGACCGATCCCCCGGCGGGGCCGGGCGTACGGTAGCGGACGAAGTGACTCGAGCCGATCCGGACCGCGCCGCGGTGGATGAACTCGCTGGCCTGCCCGAGCTCGTAGTACATGGGCCGCAGGCCGAACGTCCGCCGCTTGATGTCGACGACGACGAAGCCGTTGCAGTAGCCGCAGCCGTAGTGGGTCTGGTGCGGGCCTCCCTGCGAGTCGAGCGCGATGTTCCACAGCAGCACGGTGCTCGCCCAGTTGCGCAGAGAGGCGATCGCGATCTCGCTCACGGGCAGCGGCGACACGTCGGGCGAGCACTCGTCCTCGATCTCCTCGAGCCGCGGCGCCCGCGCGTGGAGCGAGCTCATCAGCGCCGGATTCCCGAAGTAGCAGTGGGAGGCGATCCCGGCGAGATCGCGCGCCGCCCGGCTGTGGACGAGCGCCTTGGCGTAGCCCGCCGAAGCCCAGCCGAGATCGAACCCGTACACCCGGGTGTGCAGCCGCGCGCGGCGCAGCGCCGGGGTGAGCGCGTCCTCGATCCAGGCCGCCTCCGCGGGCTCGGGCAGCTCCATCCCCGGCGAGACTGTCGGCGTGTCGGGCTCGTTCTGGGGCGTGACCCCGTCGACCGGGACGCCGGCCCGCCCGTACGCCTCGATGAACTTCACGAAATACCGCGCAAGCGCCGCGTACGCGGTCGGTTTCAGGGTCCCGAGGTGACCGGCGTTGTCCAGCGAGTCGTTGCCCTTCATCCAGCCGGGCGGGCTCCAGGGGTTCGCGAGGACGCGCACCTGCCGGTTGATCGAGAGCACCTGGCGCAGCACCGGCAGCACGTACGCCTGGTCGTGCGCGATCGAGAAGTGCCGGAGGCTGGGATCCGTTTCACCTCTCGGCAGGTCGTCGTAGGAGTAGGGGATTCCGTCTCTGGTGAAGTCCGAGGCGCCGATCGGGACGCGCAAGTAGCTGAGCCCGATCCCGCCGAAGAGCGTGCGGAGTGCCTGCCGGCGCAGGCTCGGGCCGAGCTCGTCCTGGAGCAGCCAGGCCGAGGAGTCCGTCATCGTCCCGCCGAACCCCACCAGCCGCTGGAAGTGCACGCGATCGTTGACGTCGATCACGGGCATGCCGCGCGGGATCCGCGCGGTGAACTGGACGTCGCGCAGATGCGCCAGGCGCTGGGAGAGGCTCGTCGCGGTCTGCACGACCTCTACCCGCGGCCCCGGTGGCGTTAGCGATCCCGCCGGGGGTAGCGAGCCGGCCGGGGGTAGCGAGCCAGCCGGGGGCGCATGCAGCGCCAGCGCGAGCATCGCAAGCCCGGCCGTCGCGGCGCGTCTCATCGGCCGGCGCCCATCGCGCGTCTCATCGGCCGGCGCACGCCGCCGCGAAACGTCCGAGCGTCGCCTGCAGCGAGGCCGCCACGGCGCGCCGCACGAACAGGACGTCGACCAGCGGCGTGAGGATCGAGCGCCTGGCGATCCGGTACTCCAGCGACAGCGCGACGCGGACACCGCCCTCCTCTGGCGTGAAGGTGACGCTCTGGCGGCCGGTCATCGATGGGTCATCCACCTCGGTCGTCTGCCCCGCCAGCGCCTCGTACGCGATCACCCGCTCGTTCACCCGCCCTCGTCCGGCCGGCCCCGACTGCCAGATCACGCTCGCGCCGACCTCGGGCCAGTCGCCCTCGAGCGCGACGATGTGGTCGAGGCCGTCGACCCAGTCGGGCCAGCGGCTCGTGTCGTACCACCGGCGCTCCGCCTCGCGCACCGATCCAGGCACCGCGATCGACGCGGTCACGTTGCCCATGACCGGATTATCGCCCGCTTGGCGAGGCGAGTAGGCTCATGGAGGCGTGACCGACACCCTGCCCGAAGCGCTCGAGCCGTACACGAACATCTCGCCGAAGGCGTACGAGCATCCGGCCGATCGCGCTGCCACCGCGGCCCTGAAGGCGATCCCGATGCTCGACACGGTCGTGCGCAGGCTGATCGAGTGGCGCTACGAGCGCGCGCTGCGCCAGCTGTACCTGAGCAACTCGATCCGCGTCTCCGAGCGGCAGCTGCCCGAGCTCTGGGCGATGCACTCCAACGTCTGCAAGGTGCTCGACATGCCGAGCACTTACGAGCTGTACGTGACCGGCACCTTCGGCGCCAACGCGATGGCGATCGGCTCGCAGAAGCCGATCGTGGTCTTCGGCGCGCCGCTGCTGCGCCGGATGGGGCCCGCCGAGCAGCGCTCGGTGCTGGCGCACGAGGTCGCCCACATCCTCTCCGACCACATGCTCTACCGCACCGCGCTCCAGATCATCCTGAGCGCCGGGATCGGCAACATTCCCTTCCCCCTCGGCATTCCGCTCGCGGCCGTCAGGGCGGTCCTGCTCGAGTGGTACCGCGCCTCAGAGCTCAGCTGCGACCGCGCCGAGGCGCTCGTCGTCCGCGATCCCAAGATCGTCTGCCGTGGCCTGATGGTGCTCGCCGGCGGGCTGCGCTCCGAGGAGCTCAACCTCGATGCCTTCCTCGCCCAGGCGCGCGAGTACGAGGACTGGGACGACCCCAGCGACCGCGTGCGCCGCTTCTTCTACGAGATCAACGCCACGCACCCCTACGCCGTGCGTCGGGTGTCCGAGGTGATGCGCTGGGTCCAGAGCGGTGAGTACGACCGCATCGTCCGCGGCGAGTACATCCGCCGCGGCGAGGAGCCTCCCCTCCGCGAGGAGGCCGGCGACGCGATGGAGTTCTACGCCGAGCGCTTCCGGTCGATCTTCCGTGACATCGGCGAGAACGTCACCAACCTCGGCTCGCAGGTGGGCGGCGTCGCGGAGCAGGTGGCGGACTGGCTGCGGCGGCGGGGCGGCGGCTCGGGCGGCCCGGGCTCCGAGGGCTCCGAGGGCACGAGCTCGGAGGGCTTTGGCTCCGAGGGCTCCGGCTCCGACGACGAATAGCCGCACCCGCCGGACCGAGCGCCCGACGCGCACAACGTCACTTTCGCCCACCCCGCAGCGGCGAGTGTGACGTTGATCTCGCTCAGCGATCTCAAGTGCACTCTCGACCCCCGCGATCGGTCGAGTGTGACATTGATCTCGCTCAGCGACCTCAAGTGCACTCTCGTCCCCCGCGACCGATCGAGAGTGACGTTAAATCGGCGCCCCGTGCCCTCCGTCCCACGCGCACACCCCTTGACAAACGACACATCACGATATATCGTTACCTATCGTTCAATCAAAATATCGATAGGAGCAACGACAAGATGGAAGACGCAATCAGAGACTGGCCCCCACACAGGTGGGCATGGGCGATGGCACAGGGCAAGGGCCGAGGCCATCGTCATCCAAGACAAGAGGACCTCGAGCGGTTCGCCGCGATGCGCCACATGCGGGGCGGGCCCGGCTTCGGCGGGCCGTTCGGTGGCGGCCGCGGGCGCAAGCGCCGGGGCGACGTGCGGGTGGCGCTGCTGTTGCTGCTCGCGGAGGAGCCGCGCAACGGCTACCAATTGATGCAGACGATCGAGGAGAGAAGCGGCGGGCTCTGGCGCGTGAGCCCCGGCTCGGTGTATCCGACGCTGGCGCAGCTCGAGGACGAGGGCTATGTCCGCTCGATCGAGCGCGAGGACGCGAAGCTGTTCGAGATCACCGAGGCCGGTCGCGAGCACCTCGAGCACCGCGGCGACGTCGCACCGCCGTGGGAGCAAGGGGGCGACCGTCCGGCAAGGGATCTACGTGGTTCGATCGCCCAGATCGCGCAGGCCACGATGCTGGTGGCGCGCTCGGGCACCGAGGAACAGGTCGCACGCGCGACCGAGATCCTCAAAGACGCGCGCAAAGCCCTCTACCTGATCCTGGCCGAGGACGAGGAACCAGACGCTTGACCGCGTACCCTGAGCGGACGATGTCCGTCAACGGTCACGCGATCCAGGTCCGCGGGCTCGACAAGCGCTTCGGAGAAGTCCACGCCGTCCGCGGCGTGGACTTCGAGGTCGCGACCGGCGAGGTCTTCGGCTTCCTGGGGCCGAACGGCGCCGGCAAGACGACGACGATCAACATGCTGTGCACGCTGGTCAGGCCGACGGGCGGTCACGCGACCGTCGCCGGCCACAACGTCGTCACCGAGCGCGACGACGTCCGGCGGAACATCGGGCTGGTGTTCCAGGACCCGACCCTCGACAACTACCTGACCGGCGCGCAGAACCTCAAGTTGCATGCCGAGCTGTACGGGATCCAGTCCAGCCTGGTCGAGCCGCGGATGCGCCAGGTGCTCGAGATGGTTGGCCTCTGGGAGCGCCGCGACTCGCCCGCCGGCACGTACTCGGGCGGCATGCGCCGCCGGCTCGAGATCGCGCGCGGAATGATGCATTCGCCCCGCGTGCTGTTCCTCGACGAGCCGACGATCGGGCTTGACCCGCAGACGCGTCGCTCGATCTGGACCTACATCCGCGAGCTCAAGGAGCGCGAGGAGATCACGATCTTCATGACCACCCACTACATGGACGAGGCAGAGTGGTGCGATCGGATCGCGATCATGGACCACGGCGAGATCGTCGCGCTCGACTCACCGGAGACGCTCAAGGGCCAGGTCGGCAAGGACCGCGTGATGATCCACACCGACGACGACCAGGCCGCGATCGACGCGCTGGGCGAGCGCTTCGGGATCGAGGCCGGCATCGCGGAGGGGGCCGTCACCTTCGGCGTTCCGGGCGGCGAGCAGTTCGTGCCGCGCCTGTTCGCCGAGCTCGGCGTTCCGATCAAGGGCGTGAGCGTCTCGCGCCCGACCCTCGACGACGTCTTCATGTCCTACACCGGCACGACGATCCGCGACGCCGAGGAGGATGCCGCCAAGAACCGCAACCGGATGATGATGCAGATGATGCACGGAGGTAGGCGATGAGCACCGCGGTCGAAGAGCTCGAAGCCCCGCGCGCGGTCATCCAGGTCAAGGTCCCTCCGCACAGCATCGTCTCCGAGCTGCGCGCGATCAGGATCGTCTGGCGCCGCGACCTGATCCGCTTCTTCAACGACCGCATCCGGATGGTGGCGCAGCTGATCCAGCCGCTGCTGTTCCTGTTCGTGATGGGCTCCGGCCTGCAGCAGCTGTCGAGCTCGGGTACCCACGGGGTCAACCTCAAGACGTTCATCTACCCCGGGATCCTGTGCATCTCGGTGATGTTCACGGCGATGTTCTCGGCCGCCTCGATCGTCTGGGACCGGGAGTTCGGGTTCCTGCGCGAGATGATGGTCGCGCCGGTGCGCCGCAGCTCGATCGTCCTGGGCAAGTGCTTCGGCGGCGCGACTGTGGCCTGCACGCAGGGAGTGATCATGATCCTGCTCGGGCCACTGGTGCACGTGGACTACAACGTGCTGCTGATCCTCGGGATCTTCGGCCTGCAGCTGCTGCTGGCGTTCACGATCACCGCCTTCGGCGTGATGATCGCGGTGCGGATCAAGCAGATGCAGGCGTTCTTCGGCGTCATGCAGATGATCGTGATGCCGATGTTCTTCATCTCGGGCGCGCTGTTCCCGGCCTCCGGGCTGCCGGGCTGGCTGACGGTGCTGAACCGGCTCGATCCGCTCACCTACGCGGTCGACCCGATGCGGCGGCTGGTGTTCAACCACATCACGGTCTCCCCCACCGCCCGCCGCGTGCTCGACCCCGGCGTCACCTGGTGGGGCTGGCACGTCCCGGCGCTGCTCGAGGCCGGCGTGATCCTCGTCCTGGGCCTGGTGATGATGGGGATCGCGATCTGGCAGTTCAGCAGAACCGAATAGCTGCTGTTCGGGCCGGCACATGTGCCGGCCCGCCGGGTGGCGCATGCGCCACCCGGGCCCGGCGCACATGTGCGCCGGGCTAAACCTTGGCCAGCTCGCGCAGGAAATCCTTGCCGATGAAGCTCATCGACAGCAGCGTGCCGAACAGGACAACCGCGTCGATCGACTCGCGTCCCTGCTTGGCCCAGTAGACGTCCTCGAGGTTCAGCCACAGCGCGAACTCGTCGAGCGTCAGCGCCGCGCCCGCGCCGTACGTGGCCGAGGTGGCGCGTGAGCCCGCGCGGTCACTGACTCCCAGCTCGAGCATCCACAGATAGCCGACGAGCAGCAGGCCCGCGATGCCGAAGGTCATGTGATGGATGTGCTTGCCGCCCGGGCTGACGTTGTGAAATGGGCCGACGCCGGCGCGGATCGCGTGCGTGATCGCGCGGACGATCGCGAACGTCGCGAAGAACGACGCGGAGCTGATCAGCTGGCGCTCCTTGTGCAGGTCGGAGAAGTGCTGGCGGTAGAGGCGCGGGACCGCGCGGATGCGTGCCATCACCCGCTTCATCGCAGCGTGCGCGCGAGGAACTCGCGGGTCAGCTCCCACGCTCGGGCCGCCGCCTCGGGCCGGCTGAACATCGGCGCCTCGTGATTGTCGAACGCGTGGCCGGCGTCGGGCTGGATGTGGCACTGCCAACCGGGTCGCCGCGCCGCGGCCGCGCACACCGCCTCGGCATCCTCGCGCGGGATGTATGGGTCCTCCCCGCCGAAGTGGAACAGCACCGGGCATTCGATCCGCTCGGCGGCGTCGAGTCGCTGGGCGATGCCCGAGCCGTAGTAGCAGACGGCCGCGACGGGATCGCCGCCGACCGCGACCTCGTACGCGAGGCTCCCGCCGAGGCAGAACCCCAGCACGCCCGCCGGCGAGCCGCTCACCTCGCTGCGGCGCGTGAGCGCCTCGAACGCGATCAGCGCGTCCTCGACCGCGCCCCGCTGATCGAGGCGCTGCGAGGCGGCGAGGGCCCGCTGGAGCCCGGCTTCGTCGTGCTCGATCTCGAGCCCCGGCTCGATGCGGCGGTACAGGTCGGGCGCGATCGCCACGTACCCGAGCTCCGCGAGGCGCTCGGCGGCGCGGCGGATGTAGGAGCCGACGCCATAGATCTCCATCAGGACCAGCACGCCCGGGCCGCCGCCGTCTGACGGCAGGGAGAGGAAGGCGTCCATCTCCCCGCCGTCTGGCATCCGGATCGTGATCGCCGGCACGATCGGCAGCCTACGCCTTATGCGGGCGCGGGTCCCCCGCGGCGAGCTGTCAGGCGACGCCGGATGCCGAGCGCTCGCGTTCGCGGGGCAGCAGCGTCTCGCGAGCGATCACCAGGCGCTGGATCTGGGCTGTGCCCTCGTAGAGCTGGAGGATCTTCGCGTCGCGCATCAGCTTCTCGACCTTGTACTCCTTGATGAAGCCGTAGCCGCCGTAGACCTGCACGGCGTCGGTCGTGACCTCCATCGCCGCGTCCGCCGCGAACCGCTTCGCGTGCGAGGACTCGAGCGTGTTGCGCTTGCCCTGGTCGAGCAGGACCGCCGAGTTCCAAGTCGCGAGCCGCGCGAGGTGCACCTTCGTCGACATGTCGGCGATCAGGAACTGGATCGCCTGGTGCATCGCGATCGGAACGCCGAACTGCACGCGCTCCTTGGAGTACTCGATCGCGAACTCCATCGCGGCGCGGGCCACGCCGGTCGCCATCGCGGCGACGCCGGGACGTGTGCGGTCGAGGGTCATCATCGCGATCTTGAACCCCTTGTTCTCCTCGCCGACGAGGTGATCGAGCGGGATCTCGACCTCCGGGAAGGTGATCGTGGCCGTGTTGGAAGCGCGCTGGCCCATCTTGTCCTCGTGCTTGTCGACGATGACGCCGGCGTCACGGGGAACGATGAAGCAGGAGATGCCGCGGTGCCCGGCCTCCTTGTCGGTCTTCGCGTACACGGTGTAGTAGTTGGCGTACTCGCCGTTGGTGATGAAGCACTTGGAGCCGTTGATCACCCACTTGTCGCCCTTGCGGGTGGCGGTCGTCTTCATGCCCGACACGTCCGAGCCGGCATCCGGCTCGGTCAGGCAGAACGACGCCAGCAGCGGGCCCTCGCTGAGGCGGCCCAGGTACTCCTTCTTGAGCTCCTCGGAGGCGGCCAGGAGGATCGGAGCGGTGGCCAGCCCGTTGCACGAGAGGCTCGTGCCGATCCCCGAACAACCCCACGCGATCTCCTCCTCGATCAGGGCACCGTCGAGGTAGCCCAGGCCGGGACCGCCGTACTCGGCCGGCAGGTGGCCGTTCATCAGCCCGAGCTCCCAGGCCTTCTCGATGATCTCCTGGGGCCAGGTGGCGTCCCTGTCGTACTCCCACGCGACCGGCCGGATCTCCTTTTCGGCGAACTCGTGCGCCATCTCGCGCATGCTCTTCTGCTCGTCGGTGAGCGTGAAATCAACCACTCGATTACTCCTTGAGGAAATACGGCGCCGATGTGGCGCGCGTATAGATTGACTAGTCAGTCAACGATGTGTTAAGCGTAGCCATTCGCGCGGACTTTCAAGCCGGTTGGGTAACACTTAAGGCGTGAGATCGGCGTTCGAGACCGTGATCTGGGTCGTTTGCGGGCTCGGTCTCGTCGGCGCCGTGGTCGCCTTGGTGCTCAGCGGCAAGACCTGGGAGGACTTCGGCAAGGGGCGCTTCACGCTCGATTCCGAGCCGGTGCAGCGGCCGGCGATGGCAGCGATCGAGCGCGATGAGGAGATCCGCCAGCTGCTCGAGGCGCGCAACGCGCGGCGCGCACGCCGGGGAGAGGCGCCGGTCGACGTCGAACAGGAGCTCAAGCGCCTGACCGCGCCTCTGATCGACGACGCCCTGCGCCAGGAGATCCGCGACCTCGTCGTCGCCCGCAACCACCGGCGCGTCCGTGCCGGCAAGCCGCCACTGGACGTCGATGCCGAGATCGAGCGCGAGATCGCCGGGCTGACGGAGATTTGATGCCTCCGGCGGCTACCCGCTAGGCTGCGGCGCATGGCAGATCCGCGCCGCTTCGAGCTCGAGGAGCTCGTCAACCGTCCCGGGACCTACTTCAACCCGCAGACCGAAGTGCTGATCGTCGTCGACGACTCGCCCGAGATGGACGCCGAGATCTTCAACATGGAGGAGTACGAGGGCGCCGACTGGATCCTCATCTCCGACGAGATCCCGCTCGAGGAGAACCGCCGCGACGAGATGCTCGAGTCCTTCCAGGCGCGCCTTGCGCCCGTCGGCCTGGGCGAGGAGGACGAAGAAGAGGACAGCGAGGAGCTCGACGAGGACCTCGAGGACGTAGGCCGGGAGTAGCGCCGGTCCTCAGGGGCGATCGGGCTCAGCCGATCGGGCTCAGCCGCCGCCCAGCAGCTTGCCGCACTGCTGCATCTTGGTGATGTCCCCGTTTGCCGCCTGGATGCACTGCGTGTAGGCCGAGAGGTTGCTCGAGTTCGAGGAGGTGGATGCCGTCGCGGTGCTCGTCGTCGTCCCGCCGCCGGCGCCGCTGACGCCCGGGACGGCCGACTGGATCTCCTGGAGCAGCGACTTGATCTTCGCCTGGAACTGGCTGTAGGGCTGGACGCTGGTCGGCGCCGTGATCGTCTGCGGCTGATTGAGGTTCGCGTAGGAGATCGTCAGGCTGATCGTCGCGGAGCTCAGACCGCCGGCGAGCGTCGAGATCTGCCCGCTGACCGGGATCGTCAGGCTGACCGCGAGCTTGCGCACGGTCTTGTCCGCCGTTCCGGTCCAGACGTCGAAGCTCGGATTCTTGACCTCAGCGGCGATCTTCTGCCGAGTCGCGGGCGCGATGCTGGTCGGGAGCTTCGTGGTGCCGGAGACGCCGAGCGAGGAGGCCTTCGACAGGAACGTGCTGATGTCGCCGAGAAAGGCCGCGACGTTGACGCCGGCGTGGATGTGCGTTGTGTTCGCGCCGCCCACGCTCTCGTTGCCGACGACCGAGGGACTGGTCAGCCACCCGAGCGGATTGATGCCGAGCCTCGAGAGCGTGCTCTGACCGCTGCCGGCGCTGCCGGAGGACGCGAGCGAGGAGAAGCTCGACTCGAGGCGCTGGAACGTCGCCGCCGGGAGCTGGTAGCTCGTGCCCGAGAGCGTCACGTAGCCGTTGGTGCCGGTCGAGAGGATCCCCAGCGTGCCGGTCCGGCCGAGCGCGCTGATGCTGACGTTGAAGTTCGAGGCCGGCAGCTTGCCCTGGCCGAGGCTCTGGAAGGGGCCGCCGAAGCTGAGCGTGATCGGTCCCGAGATCGTGCTCGAGCCGGAGGGCTGGATCGAGACGATGAAGCTCAGATCGCCGCTGTTGACCTTGTGCGAGCCGCTGAACGTCTGGCGCAGGAGCGTGTTCGCATCGCCTGAGGAGCCGCCGCCGCACGCGCTCACCGCGCCCGCGCAGAGCAGCGCGGCGATCGCCCCGACTGCAACTTTCATCGTCCGCACCCGAGCGAATCTAGCAGTGGCGCCGCGCCGGGCCGCCGATTCCGGGGGGACCGTCGACAACGACCCCGGGGGGCACCTAGACTCGGCCGGCCATGGCGACCCGCACGATTCTCTACACCGGCAAGGGCGGGGTCGGGAAGACCTCGGTGGCCGCTTGCACGGCACGGCGCTGCGCGGCCGCCGGGCTGACCACGCTCGTGATCTCGACCGATCCGGCGCACAGCCTGTCGGAGTCGCTGGAGGTCGAGCTGGGCGCAGTGCCGGGCGTTGTGAGCGAGCGCCTCTGGGGGCTCGAGATCAGCGCCCAGGAGGAGATGGAACATCACTGGTCCGGCGTGCAGGAGTGGTTCGGCGAGCTGCTGATGGAGCGCGGCGTCGATCGGATCTCGGCGGAGGAGCTGACCGTTCCGCCGGGGATGGACGAGCTGTTCTCGCTCTTGAAGCTCCAGCAGCTGCACCACTCCGAGGAGTGGGACGCGATCATCGTGGACTGCGCGCCTACGGGCGAGACGCTCAGGCTGCTGTCCTTCCCCGACGTCGCGCGCTGGTGGATCCAGAAGGTGTTCCCGCTCGAGCGCCAGATCCTCGCCGCGGCGCGCCCGCTCGCGCGGACCCTGCTCGACATCCCGCTTCCGAGCCAGGCGGTGTTCGCGGACATCCAGCGGCTCTCGGAGAACCTGATCGAGATGAACGCGATCCTCCGCGACCGCGAGTGCTGCACCGTCCGGCTCGTGATGAACCCGGACAAGATGGTGATCGGCGAGGCGATGCGGACCTTCACCTACCTGAACCTGTACGGGTATCTGACCGATGCCGTGATCGTCAACCGGATCTTCCCCTCGGATGTCGGGGACTACTTCGCCGGCTGGCGCGGGGTCCAGGAGCAGCACCTGCAGCTCGTTCACTCGGCGTTCGCGCCGCTGCCGATCCTGCGCGCGCCATATTTCGAGCGGGAGGTGGTCGGCCCGGAGATGCTCGATCGCCTGGCCGACGCGCTGTTCTCCGGCGGCGGCATCGATCCGGCGGCGGTGCTCCACGATGCGCTGACGCAGGAGCTGCTCGTGTCCGAGACGGAGGCCCGCCTGCGACTCGCGCTCCCGTTCGCCGAGAAGGGCGACATCTCGCTCAAGAAGATCGGGCTCGAGCTGATCGTCGGCGTCGACGGGCAGCGACGAACTATCATCCTGCCCTCCGCGCTGGCCGGATTCCAGCCGTCCGCGGCGACGTTCGAGAACGGGGCGCTAGAGGTGACCTTCAGTGACGAGCAGTGACCCGCCCAGCCACGGACCCGGTGACGCCGAGGAGACCCGGCGCGCGCCGGCCGACGACGGGGAGGATGCGCTCCGGCGGCTCGAGCAGCGGCTCGATCGCGCATCCGAGGCGGCGGAGCGGCTGGTCTCCGAGGCGGCGCAGTCGGCGGGACGCGCGGGCGCGCGGCTCGGCGCCACGCCGCCTCGGCTCGGCGCCACCCCGCCTTCGGGCTGGCAGGCGCCCGAGTCCGAGGACGGCCGGGCGCCTGGCGCCGGCGAGCTCGAGCTGTTCGCTCAGATCCTCGCCTCCCTGCGCGAGCTGATCCCGCCCGATCTCGCGCAGCGGCTCGCGGAAGCCTTCCGGGAGCTGCTGCTCGCGCTGCGCGCGCTGCTCGACTGGTATCTCGAGCGGCTCGAGCGCCGTCGCTCCCAGCCCAGCGAGGTCCAGGACATCCCGATCCTGTAGCTCGCCGCCGTTTTTCGGCCCGGGGCGACGCCTACAATCGGGCTCGTGGCGCGAACCTCGGCGACGCCGGCTCAGCGAACCGCGAGCGGTGTTGGGCGCCTGGCAGATGCCTGGCGAGCGATGCCGCGGGAGCGACGGCCCGCCGTGTACGCCTCGTTGGCGCTGTTCGTGACGCTCTTCCTGCCCTGGTACCAGGAGACGGGGCTCGTCAACGGCCGCCGGCTCGAGTCGACCAGCGTCAGCCTGACCGGTTGGGCGGCGTTCTCCTGGGTCGAGGCCGCGGTGCTGCTGGTCGCGGTGTGCGTGATGGTGCTCCTGTTCCAGCGCGCCGCGGGCCGCGCGTTCCATCTGCCCGGGGGCGACGGCTTCGTGATCACCGCCGCCGGCGCGTGGACGTGCGTGCTGATCGTGTGGCGGATATTCGACAAGCAGGGCGTCACCACCGCCGGCCAGTTCGCGACGACGAGCGGGATCGAATGGGGGATCTTCGTCGCGCTCGCGGTGGCGGCGTGGCTTGCCTACACGGGCTCGCGGATCCGGGCGGCCCACCGTCCCGAGCCGCCGTTGCCGGGCGACAACGGCCCCGGGTCTGACTGGATGCAGGCGGAGGCGCCGGCTTCGGGGCGGGCAGGGGCGCCTTTGCCGGCGCGGCGCCGGCGGATGGGCTCGGTTGAGCCGGTGCGCGCCCCGACCCCGCGCTCGCGCGGGGTCGCCGCGGAGGAGGTGCCCGCGTGGAGCGGCGAGCCGCCCGTGTGGGGCGAGCGGGCCCCGACGGACCCGGAGGAGCCGGTCACGGTCGCGCGGGCCGAGGCGGCGACGGTCGCGCGGGACGAGGCGCCGACGGTCGGCGGGACGAGGCGCCGACGGTCGCGCGGGACGAGGCGCGACAGACCGTTCCCGCGGAGCCGCGGCCCTCTACGCAGGCGGGCCGTTCGCGGCGCGGCGCCGGGCCCGACGAGCAGCTGACGATCCCGCTGGACCCCGGCGAGCTGCGTTAGCGGCGGCTGCGTACGGGCCGGTGCTCAGGCCGCCCTGCGTCCGCCGACCCGGCGCTCGTATTCGCGCGCGATCGCCACCAGCACCATCTCGAGCTCTCTTGTGACCTGGCGGCCGGTGAACCGCAGGACCTCGATGCGCTTCTCGCGCAGCTTGATGTCCTTGAAATGGTCGCGTTCGATCTTCGTGCTGGTGCTGTGGAAGTCGAGGCCGTCGAGCTCGACTGCCAGCCGCGCCTCCGGCCAATAGAGGTCGGGCTCGAACCCCTCGATCCGCTCGTTCACCATCGGCTGCGGGAGGCCGGACCTGCGAACCGCCTGGAACAGCCGCTCCTCCGCTCCCAGGCGCGTGGCCGTGGTGCGCCCCCCAGGCTGCACCAGGACGACCAGCCGTGCACTTCCACGCCGGCCGGGGTACCGCGCAACGGCTGCCCGGACCGCCGACATCGAAACCTGCTTGCGGACGACCGCCTCGTGCACGGCGCGCTCGAGCTCGCGCTCCTCGGCGAGCTGGCCCGCGAGGTCGACGATGGTGCGCGCCACGGAGGTAACAGGAATCCCGTTGATCGAGGTGACGTCGCGGCGGTGAAGCGATCTGCACCGGTGGACGCGGATGCCTTCGCGGCTGCGCACGTGGCGACCGACGACCGTGACGTCGATGAGGCCGTCCTTCGGTCTCGGGCGAAGCCCCCACAGGTACGCCGCGGAGGCGTGGCTCAGGAATGCGCCCGGGCCGCAGGCCAGGACGGCAGCGAGCTCCTCGGCGTAGCGGGGAGCTGCACGATGCCCGAACGCGTAGACGCCGCGATGGCGCGGATGGAGCAGACCTCGCCGAACCCAGCGGCCGATCCTGGCGCCCCCAACGCCGGCATCGAGGAGCTGGGGGTGCGTGACGAGCCCAAGCTGGCGTGAGGCGATCGCCCCAACCATGCGCATAACGTCACGCTCGTCCGCCGCCGAGGCCCGAAGTCCACGTTGATGTCGCCCAGCGAGATCAACGTCACTCTCGCCGATCGCAGCGGATCGAGGGGCACGTTGATCTCGGGGATCGGGGGCCGCCACCGCCCAAGTGTCTCGCCCTCAGAGCGAAGCTCCGCTCAACCGGCACACATTTGTCACCTGGTCGGCTGGAGCACGAACGAGAAGTAGGCGCTGGCGAGGGCGATCACCAGGATCCCGGTGATGATCAGCGCGCGGGACTTCGCGAGGTGGCCGACCACGCCGACGAGGAAGCCGAACGCGACCACGGCCGCGAACACGCCCAAGTGCGAGGAGGTCGCGGCGAACAGCGGCGTGAGCACCAGCGCAGCCTATATTTGGCGGATGTCCCAGACCCCCGTTACGGTCAACGACGTCGCCGAGGGGCTGCGTTCCGCGGGGTATCTCCCCGGCGAGTCGACGGCGCTGGTGGCGTTCCTGGCGGCGAAGCTGGGCAAGCCGGTCCTCGTGGAGGGACCGGCCGGAGTCGGCAAGACCGAGTTGGCCAAGGCGCTGAGCAGGTACCTGCAGAGAACCCTGGTGCGCCTGCAGTGCTACGAGGGGCTGGACGAGGCGAAGGCGCTGTACGAGTGGAACTACCGCAAGCAGTTGTTGCGGATCCAGGCCGAGTCCGACGGCACCGGGTGGCAGGACGTGCAGGAGGACATCTTCGGCGAGGAGTTCCTGTTGCCGCGGCCGCTGATGACAGCGATCGCCTCCGAGGAGCCCGTCGTCCTGTTGATCGACGAGATCGACAAGACCGACCAGGAGTTCGAGGCGATGCTGCTCGAGCTGCTGAGCGACTTTCAGATCAGCATCCCGGAGCTGGGAAGGATCGAGGCGAGGACGCAGCCGGTCGTGCTGCTCACCTCCAACAACACGCGCGAGCTGACCGAGGCGCTCAAGCGGCGCTGCCTGTACCTCTGGCTCGACTATCCCGACCTCGAGCACGAGCTCGAGATCGTGCGGCTCCACTCCCCCGAGCTCGACGAGACGATCGCGCGCAAGCTCGTCGAGATCGTCCACCAGGTCCGCGAGCTGGACCTGAAGAAGCCGCCGAGCATCGCCGAGTCGATCGACTGGGCGCGCGCGCTTCTGCTGCTCGGCGCCAACGACATCGACGGCGAGACCTTCAAGCAGACGATGAGCGTGATCGTCAAGCATCGGACCGACCTCGACACGGTCGCCGCGCGCGTCGGGGTCAAGCTCGAGCCGGCCGCGAGCGATGCCCGCCCCGCGGCATAACCCCGCCTATCACGGCATCGACCCGCACGGTCCCGGCTCGTTCGAGGCCCAGCTGCTGAGCTTTGCCGAGGAGCTGCGCGCCGAGCACGTCGCGATCGGGACCTCCGAGCTGCTCGACTCCTTCGAGGCGCTCCAGCACGTCTCCTGGACCGGCCAGACCGACTTCAAGGAGACGCTGGCTGCGACGCTCGCGAAGTCGCCCGAGGACCGGCGCGTGTTCGAGCTCGTGTTCGATCGCTTCTTCTTCCGCGCCGCGGAGGCCGAGGCGGCGCGGCGCGAGCTGTCCGAGGGCCGGCCGGACGCGGGCGGCGGCGACATCGATCTGGACGCCTTGCGCCAGCAGATCGCCCAGGCGCTGCGCGACGGCTCCGAGGCCGCTCTGCGCGATCTCGCGCGGCTGGCGATCGCGGCGTTCGGACGCGGCGAGGGGTCGGGCGTGCTCGGCGTCGATGTCCAGCGGATCCGCCGCGCGCTCGGTCTGAGGACTGAGCCGCAGCCCGACCTGCCCGAGGACGATCCGCGGCGGGGCGGCATCCCGCGCGAGCAGCTGCGTCGCTTCGAGCAACATCTGCGCCGCGAGCTGGAGCGCGACCTGATCGAGCGGACCGCGACGCTGCCCCCGAAACGCCCCCTCAACGAGCTCGATCGCGCCCTGCCGACGGGTCCGATCCAGGATCTCGCGCAGGTGCACAAGGTGGTCGCGCAACTGAAGCGCCGGCTCGCCACCCAAGGCCAGGAGTTGCGCGGGCACAGGCGCCACGCGCACGTCGACGTGCGGCGCACGATGCGCGCATCGCTCGAGACGGGCGGAGTGCCGATCACGCTGAAGTTCCGCCCCCAGCGCCCGCGGCGCCCGGAGATCTTCGTCGTGTGCGACGTCTCGACGAGCGTCACCAGCGCGAGCACCTTCTTCCTCAGCGTCGTGCACGCGCTGCACGACGCCTTCCGCAAGCTGCGGTCGTTCGTGTTCATCGAGCGGGTCTCGGAGGTCACCGAGGTGTTCGAGCGCGAGCGCGACTTCCGCGCCGCGAGCGAGGCGATCTCCAAGGATGCCGGAGTCGCCGACATCTCCGGCTACACCGACTACGGGCGAGTCTGGACGGAGTTCCTGGCGCTGGTCGAGGACGAGCTTCACCCGCGTGCCACCGTGATCGTGCTCGGCGATGCGCGCACGAACGGACGCCCGCCACGCGAGGACGTGTTCGCGGCGATCACCGCCAGGGCCGGGCGGACCTTCTGGCTGAACCCCGAGCCGCGCCTGTACTGGAACTACGGGGACAGCGTGATCTCCGCGTATGAGCAGCACTGCACGGCATTCGAGTGCTGGCGGACCGACCAGCTGGAGGAGTTCGTCAAGGCGCTGACGAAGCCCGTGGTGGGCTAGACACCCGTGGCGCCACACGCTCTCGCCGTCCGCACGAACGCCGCCCCGTGCGCGTCGATGGAGCTCGGGATCCCGATCCAGTAATCGCCGTCGCCATAGAGCGTGCGGTACCGGTTGGCCTCGGGCGACCCCGCCTGTGGGGGCGGATCGGGCTTCGGGTCGGGGATGCTCGAGTAGCCGTGCGCGCGCAGGCAATTCGCGAGCAGGAGCAGCTTTTCGTGGATCTGTACCGATGGCGCGGCCGATGGAGGGACCTTCACCGGCAGCAGGTGCCGGCAGGCGTTCTGGGCGGCCGTGAACGCGGGAGACGATGGGTTGATTCCAGGGACGTTGTGGAAATCGAGGTCGTCGGGAAAGCTCGCGATCCCGCGCGAGCGCATGCAGCGCGCGAAGTCGAGAGAGTCCCGCTGGGCTTGGAGCTGACTCGCGTTGGTCTGGCCCCCCGTGCGCGACGAGCCCGCGCCGCAGGCCGCGATCGCGATGGCGGCGGCGATCGCCGCCGCGGGTCGCGGCATGAGCGCCCCTGCCGGCCGTAGGCGGCGTCCGGCGCCGGTCATGGCCCGGTTCCGTTGTCGAAGACGTTCGCCGGAAGAAAGTGCCGGCAGTCGTGGTCGGCGGCGCGGAACTGCGGCGTGTAGCGGCCGAAGCCATTGCCGATTCCTGGGACGTTGCCGAGACTGAGCTGCCCGAGGGAGCCTGGATCGAGCATCGGGACGGCGTGAGTGCGCATGCACTGCGCGTAGCGGATCAGCCCCAGGCGTACCGCCGGGGTCAGCTGCTGCTCGGCGGCAGCTTGCTTGAGTTCGATCGTGGCTTGCAGGTAGTGGCCGCATGCGGTGTACGCGTCGCTGGTCGCCGGGCCCCGCTCGGGCAGGTCGACCGTCAACCCATCGTGGCCCGGACGGTGGAATGGGTCGGACATGCCGATGCCGTGCGCGCGCATGCACCGCGCGAACTCCACCATTCCACGGTCGCTACGGACCGCCGCGGCCGGCTCAGCCGAGATGCCGGCGTTCGTCGATCCAGTCCCGCAGCCCGCGAGCACCGGGAGTGCCGCGATCGCGGCGAGGACCAGAGAGCGATATCTCGTCATGGCGAAGCGGTTGTACGCCGGGAGGGGTCACAGCAGTGCAACAGCTACTCGTAGCGACCCAAGCGCCGGCGGCTCGCGAGCTGTGATGGCGTTGTTACGCCGCGTCCTGCACGATGTCGCCGTGCGCGTGCTGGTCGTAGAGGATCATGCCGAGCTCGCCGACGACATCGCCGACGGGCTGCGTGACCGTGGAATTGCCGCCGATATCGCGTACGACGGCGCGAGGGCTCTCGAAAAGGGGCTGGTGAACCGCTACGACGTGATCGTGCTGGACCGGGACGTGCCCCAGGTCCACGGCGACGCGGTGTGCGTCGCTCTGGGCAACGCAAACTCCGAGGCGCGGATCTTGATGCTGACGGCCGCGGCATCGATCGGCGACCGGGTGGAGGGGCTGAATCTGGGTGCCGATGACTATCTGCCCAAGCCGTTCGCGTTCGAGGAGCTGGTGGCACGGGTGCACGCTCTGGCTCGGCGCTCGCCGGCTGCGCCACCACTGCTGGTGAGGGGCCAGCTCGTGCTCGATCGCGCTCGCAGGCGGGCGATCCGGGCCGGCCGGGAGCTGCCGCTGAGCCGCAAGGAGCTCGGGGTGCTGGAGGTCCTGCTTGCGGCAGACGGCGCCGTGGTCAGCGCCGAGGAGCTGCTCGAGCGCGTCTGGGACGAGAACGCCGACCCATTCACGCGAACGGTCACGGTCACGGTTGCGCGGCTGCGGCGCAAGCTCGGCGAGCCTGACGTGGTCGAGACCGTCGTGGGCGTCGGGTACCGCGTTCGATGAGGGCATCGCGCGTGCCGGCCGCGCTCCGGAGCCTGTGGCCGCGGCGCGTACGGGTCCGGCTCGCGCTGCTCTATGCGTTGCTGTTTCTGCTGGCCGGCTCGGCGCTGCTGACGCTCACCTACGCGCTGCTCGCCAGCCGGCTGCCGAAACCGCCGCCGGCCGCCAAGCCGGTCGCCCTCAATCCGCAGCTGCTGGCGCTCTGCAAGGAAGGAAAGCTCGGTGGGCCACAGGTCCTCGAGAAGTGCAAGAGCGCCTTCGCGGCAGGGGCCCGTGCTGGATCGCAGAGCCAACGAGACCAGACCCTGACCACGCTTCTGGATGTGTCGCTGATCGGGTTGGGGATCGCGACGCTCGCCTCCGCAGGCGTTGGCTGGCTCGTGTCAGGGCGCGTCCTGCGGCCGGTGCGGTCGATCACCGAGACGGCGCGACGCGCCTCGGAGCTGCGGCTCGGCGAGCGTCTCGCGCTCGCCGGTCCCGACGACGAGCTCAAGGAACTGGCCGACACCTTCGATCTGATGCTCGAGCGGCTCGACGGTGCGTTCGCCAGCCAGAAGCGATTCGTCGCCAACGCGGCGCACGAGTTGCGTACCCCGTTGACCGCGATGCGCACCGCGATCGAGGTGACGCTCACCAAACCCACTCGGTCGCCAGAGCAGCTCGAGGGAATGGCCGCCCGGGTGAAACGATCGGTCGAGCAGGCGGAGGCGACGGTCGAAGCGCTCCTTGCGCTGGCGAGCAGCGAACTCCGTTCGACCGCGAAGGAGCCGTTCGACCTCGCCAGCGCCGCCGAAGATGCGCTCGACAGTGCAGCGCCGATGATCGCGGAGCGAGGCCTTGCGGTCGAGACGGCGCTGGACCCCGCCGGGGTCGTCGGGGACAGGGTGCTGCTCGAGCGGATGATCGCCAACCTCGTCGACAACGCCGTTCGGCACAACAACCGGGACGGGTGGATCGGCCTGCGGACGGACAGCCGAGCGGGCGCCGCGCGGTTCGAAATCGCCAACACCGGCCCGATCCTCGTGCCGGAGCAGGTCCCCGCGCTGTTCGAGCCGTTCGGCCGCGCCCACCAGCGCCTCAGCTCCGCTGATGGCGTCGGGCTCGGATTGTCGATCGCGAACGCGATCGCCACCGCTCACGGCGCGACGATCGAAGCCCACGCCCGCGCCGGCGGCGGGCTTCGAATATCGGTCGCGATCCCGATCGAGGAAGCTCGGCCCTGGACCAAGCCGGGCGTGAGCTAACCGACCAGTCGCGCCGCGGCCGGCCGCTTGGCCGGACCCCGGGCGCGCGCTCTCGCCGGCCCACCGCGCCGGGTGGAACGAGGCGGTCGCGAGATCCAGCGCAGCAGCTGCTGACGGTCGGTGCTCGGCCGGCCGAACAGGTAACCCTGGGCGGCGTGCAAGCCGAGCTCCTGGGCGGCGTCGCGATCGGCGCGACGCTCGACGCCCTCGGCGACCACGATCGCTTGCAGATTCTCGGCCATCGCCACGAACGACTGGACCGCGATTCTGCGCGCGAAGTCGCGCGACAGGCCGTCGATCAGCGAGCGGTCGATCTTGAGGATGTCGGGGCGCAGCTCGAGTACGTGGCGCAGCGAGGCGAACCCGGCGCCGGCGTCGTCGACCGCGAGCCGCAGGCCCCGGACGCGTAGCCGCTCGAGCTCGAATCGCAGGTCGGAATAGGCGTCGATGGCGGTGTGCTCGGTGACCTCGACCACGACCGAGTTCAATGGAACGTCGTGCCGCTCGTAGGCGCGACGCGCCAGCTGCAGCAGAGACTGGGGCGTCAGGTTCAACGCCAGGAACTGCCCTTCGGCGAGGAGCGGCAGCACCTCCCAAGCCTGGCGGACCACGAGCTCCTCGAGCTGGAGCCCGAGGCCCAGCCGCTCCGCCACCGCGAACGTCCGGTCCGGGCTGGGAAACGGCTCGGGGAAGCGCGCCAGGGCCTCGACGCCCAGGCAGCGCTTGCTGCACAGGTCGAAGATCGGCTGGTAGGCGACCGCCACGCGCTCGGAGTCGATCAGGGCGTGAATGTCCTCCCGCGCCCGCTGCTCGTCGTTGCGGCGGTCGAGCTCGTCCACCACGAGGTCCGAGAGCATCGACATGAACTCGACCTCACGCTGGCCGACGACGCGATCGGAGTCGCTGCTCAGAGCGCACAGCGCGCCCCAGTTGGTCCCGTCCGAGAGCCTCAGCGGCACGCCGATCAGCCGGCCCGGACCCTCCGGCGGTCCGGCACCGAGCTCGCCCACCTGGCGCTCGGCGCTCACGCGGCGCACGGCGGCGGCGAGCGCGCGGGAGACGGGCGCGCCCACCGAGGAGAGCATGGCGTGGTCGATCCCCGCCGAGGAGCGACAGACCGCGCCTCCGGCGACCAGCTCGACCACGAACACGAGCTCGAAGCGCAGGTGCCGGTGGACCAGCTCGACGAGCCGGTCGAACTCGAGCCCGCCCACTTTCAGATCGAGCAACCGTTCTATGCGTCCATCCGCGCGCGTCATGACTCCGCTACCCCAGCCGTGAAGCAGTGTGAGTTCCGGCATCGGCCAGGCGGACCAACACCTTGAGAGCAGGCGGCGACCCACAGACGAGCGTCGGTTGGGGGCGGCACGACCCGACGCGAAGGGCCGGCCGGCGGGCGATCAGGGAGGCGAGCCCAGCGGCATGGCAGCATGATGTGGATGTTGCGTGCTGTGAGATCAGCGATGGTGGCGTTGCTCTTCGCATGTCTCGTCGCAGCGGCGGTCGCGCCGGCGGCCCGCGCCGACGGCGATCCCGGCAGCGACGTCCTCGTCTACCAGGACCTGTTCGCCGGCTCGGATGCCGGGCTGTCCGTTCAGCAGCAGCTCGAGCTCGGTGGCCTGCTGAAGTCCGCCGCAGCGGCGGGCTTTCCGGTGCGCGTCGCGATCATCGCCAGCCAGTTCGACCTCGGCGCGGTAACGGGCCTGTGGCGGGACCCGCGCGACTACGCCCGCTTCCTGGGGATCGAGCTGTCGCTTGCCTACAAGCAGCGGTTGCTCGTGGTGATGCCGAACGGGTTCGGGTTCAACTGGCCCGGACATCCCAGCTCGGCGGCGTATGCGCTGCTCGGCCGGATCCCGATCGCGCCCGGCGGCAGTGGGCTGTTCAGTGCCGCACAGGCGGCGGTGAGGCAGCTCGCGCTTGCGAGCGGCGTCAGGCTCCCGGCGGTCAAGGCGCCGGCGGGCGCAGGGGCGAGCACCGGGCCCGGCGGAAACGCCACCGCAAGCTCCGGAAACGGCGGGGGCACCGCGGCCAACCCGAGCACCGCGGCCAACTCGAGCACCGCGCCCGCGCAGAGCGCCCCCGCCTCGGCATCCGGCGGCTCGGCCAACCACACCGTGGCGTTCGTGGTGCTGGGCCTGGCGCTGCTGGGCCTCGCCGCGAGCGTGATCGCGATCCGCCGCGTGCTGAGCGGGCGCGGCGTGCCGCGGCCGGAGCTCAGGGCTCGAGCTCGGCGGTGGACACTCCCGCGGGGCCGGCGCGCCCTTCCCGGCGCCGCGCTGCTGCTCGTGGCCGCGGGAGCCCTGATCGCGACCGGCCTGCTCTCGGGGACGACGGGCACCTCCCCCAGCGAGGCGCTCGCCTCCAACCCGGTGCTCGACCCCGGCACCACGCTGTCTGGCCCGGCCCCCGACTTCGCGCTGACCGACCAGTTCGGGCGGACGGTATCGCTGCACAGCTTCCGGGGGAAGGTCGTGATCCTCGCCTTCAACGACTCCGAGTGCACGACGGTCTGCCCGCTGACGACCACCGCGATGCTCGACGCGAAGGCGATGCTCGGGAAGGCCGCGTCGCAGGTGCAGCTGCTCGGGGTCGACGCCAACCCCGCCGCGATCTCGCTCGAGGACGTGTGGTCGTACTCGCAGCTTCACGGGATGCTGCATGCGTGGGACTTCGTGACCGGCTCCCTCCCGCAGCTGACGCAGGTGTGGAAGGCCTATGGCGTCGAAGCGGCCGTGGAGCGCGGCCTCACCTCGCACACGCCGGCGCTGTTCGTGATCGATCCGCAGGGCCGCAAGGCCAAGGTCTACGTCACCCAGATGTCCTACAGCGCGATCGGTCAGCTCGGACAGCTGCTCGCGCACGAGGCCTCGAGCCTGCTTCCTGGACACCCCGCGGTTCACTCGGACCTCTCCTACGCGCGGGTCCCGCCGGTCACCCCCGCGCAGGACACCTCGCTCCCGCGGGCCGGCGGCGGCACCGTCCCGCTCGGGCCGTCGCAGGGCCCGCGGCTGTACTTGTTCTTCGCCACATGGGATCGGGAGACCAGCGGACTCGCCGGCCAGCTCGACGAGTTGAACCGCTACCAGGCGATCGCGGCCCGGTCGCACCTGCCGCAGGTAACCGCGGTGGACGAGGCGAGCGTCGAGCCCTCCTCGGAGACGCTCGCGTCGTTCCTGGGCGCCCTCCCCCACCCGCTGTCCTATCCCGTCGCCGTGGACAGCAGCGGCCGCGTCGCCGACGGGTACGAGGTCCTCGGCGCGCCGTGGTTCGTGCTCACCTCCGCGAGCGGGCAGATCCTCTACTACCGCGAGGTCTCAACGGCCGGGTGGCCGAGCACCAGCGTCCTCGTTCGCTACGTCAAGGCCGCGCTCGCCCGTGCCCCCAAGGTAGCGACAGGCCCCGCCGCGACGAGCAGGGAGCTCGCCGGCTCGCCACCGGCGCTGGCTGCGCTTCACCAGCAGGCGGGCGAGCTGCTCGGCAGCCAGCCGGCGCTGATGGCGCGGCTGCGGGCGCTGCGGGGCTATCCGGTCGTGATCAACGCGTGGGCGTCCTGGTGCGGTCCGTGCCGGGCGGAGTTCGGGCTGCTCGCCTCAGCATCCGCGCGCTACGGCCGGCAGGTCGCCTTCCTCGGCGCTGACTCCAACGACTCGGCGGGCGATGCTCGCGCGTTCCTCGCGCAGCATCCGGTCAGCTACCCGAGCTACCAGGCGACGACGAGCGACCTGTCCTCGCTCGCCGCGATCGAGGGGCTGCCGACGACGATCTTCCTCAGCCCGACGGGCAAGGTCGTGTTCGTGCACACCGGCCAGTACGACGCCCAGGGAACGCTCGACCAGGACATCGCCACCTACGCGCTCGGGGGCTGACGCGTTCAGCCCTGCTCGACGAACCGCGTGCGGACCGTGCGCGTGTCGCCGTTGACATCGATCACGACCCACGTCGCGAGGTAGGTCCCCGCCGCCAGCCCCGACACCGCGGCGCCATTGGTCGTGTCAACGTTCCCGGCCTTGAACACCGCGGGACCGCCCGCGACCGGGGTGATCGTCAGCTGTACCCGCGTACCCGTTCCGAAGCTGGTCCCGTTCGGACCGGGCAGCGCCGTTTGCGCGAGGGCGGTGAAGGAGCCGTAGACCGTGCCGTCGTTGACCGGGGACGTTCCCGAGAGCACCGGTACCTCGGTCCGCGTGACACCGCCCGAGAACTCGTCGGTCTGCTCGATCTGCCCGGAGGGCAGACCACCGGCGTGGCCGTTGTCCGGGCACACCAGCCCGTTGCCGGCGACGCCGGAGAGCCCGATCGCGGGACCGAGTGGCACGCTCGAGACCGGGGGCCCGTAATAGTCGCCGGGCTCGCAGCGACCGGAGGCGACCACGGTCTGGCCGCCCTTGATCGCGACGCGCAGGTGCGCGACATGCAATGTGCTGAGCGTCCGGCCGGAGCGGTTGGTCAGCGTGATCAGATCGCCGCCGGCGATCCCACGCGGGAACCGGTTGACGAAGATGTCGCCGTTGCCATCGGCCGTCGCGTGACGCGCGGCGTGCCGGCGGCGGCGCGTGACGGTGTACCGCGCGCCGGGGACGAGGCCGCGACAGCTGACCGACTGGCCGCGCAGGTCCACGGTGCAGACCGGGAAGCCGGTCGGCTGGAAGAGGAGCTGATCGTTGCCGAGCGAGGTGACCGCGTCGGGCTCGCCGAGCGAGATCGTCATGTTCACGAGCGCCCCGTTCGGGTTGAACTGCCAGACCGCCCGGTTGTCCGAGCTGCTCAGCGTGATCGGGGTGCGCGCGCTGATCGACGTGCGGATCTCGCTCACGTCGGTCTCGGCCTCGCATACGGAGACTGGCGGGACGGTCGGGTGGCCGCCGACCCTGAGGGCCAGGACGCCCGTCTGCGAGCAGGGACCGAGCAGAACTCCTCGGGTCCCGACCGCGTAGCCGGTGTCGAGCGCGTACCAGCCGGTCCAGCCCGACTCCGTGAACGGGTTGCCTCCGTCGCCGGTGAGGATCAGGTCGGGTGGTGGGCCGCCGCTGCCATAGGAGACGAGCACCTGGTCCCGGTCGTCCCCGACGGCATGCGGCCTGCCGTGGGATGAGAGCAGCTCGGCGGCGCCCCAAGCCCCGTTGGCGCGGGTACGCGCGCTCGCAGTCGCCACGATGTCGGCGCCCCGCAGCAGCGAGACATCGACCGGGACCCCGCCCCTGTGGCTCCCGATGTCGCCGCTGATGAACGGGCTGAACTGGCGCAGGTTCACCGACGCGAGCGGCAGCGGCGAGCTCGTGGAGCTCGAGGACTGCTCGCAACCCATGTCGGAGTTCGACCACATCTCCTGGAACAGGTACTCGTGACCATTCATCAGCTGGTTGTACGGAGACTGGTCCGGGGCATAGCCGAGCGGCGTGCCGGTCTGCGAGCCGTTCTCGCACTTGTCCCCGACCTCGAAGCCGTTCGGGTCCATCCAGGCGGTGCCCTCCGGATCGGTGATCGCCTCCACCGTCTCGTGCGCGGCGGTGTCGATCGCGTTCTCCGCCTCGGGGTTCCCCTCCGGATCGCCGCCCTGTGCGAGCACGCCCTCGATCAGCGGGTCGATGATCACCGCGTAGATCGATACCCCGTGGCCGAGGTTCGAGAGGTCGTGGTAGCCGGCGAACACGTTCGTCCCGCACTCGCCGACCTGAGTGCAGGTGTCGACGTTCGGCGGGAGCAGGATCATCCAGAGGTCGTGCAGACCGCGGCCCGTCGGATCATGCGCTTGGATCACCCGGTCGATCTCATGCTGAAGCTGGAGGTCGGTGATGCAGGTCGGAATGCTCGACGGCGACGGGCACTGCTGAGCGGTGGGCGGGTAAGGGTCGGTCGCGTCGTAGGAGTCGACGGCGGGGTCGTAGCTGATCTGGTAGGAGCCCGGCCCTCCCGAGTCGGGGTACTGGCGGAGCACCGAGAACACGTTCGTGGTCGCGCCGGAGTCGTGCGCGGCGTCGGCGAAGAACTGCTTGATCAGGGGCTCGTAGCCGAGGACGCCGGCGCCGGGGGACGGCGTGAAGTGATATCCGGCCGGCGCCCAGAAGATCGTGTGGATCGTGACGCCACCGCGCATCACCGGGCCGCCGTGGTAGAGCACCGGGATGTTGCTGCCGCTGGCGATCTCCTGATGCCCGCGGGCCGGGATGATTCCCATCGCGCCGCGGCTTCGTGGGCGAATCCGCTTGGCGCCCATCGCCGGCATCGCGTAGAGGCTGAGCGCGGCAACGCTCAGCGCCAGGATCCGGATCAGCCTGAGCCTGCCCACCGGGAGGAACTTATCGCACGGCACGCTAGGATCCCTCTGCAAGCTCAAATCAGGGGGGCTGGCGGGAAGGCCGGCTGAGATAGCGCCTCATCACCCCGGCGCTGACCCTTCGAACCTGTGGGGTAATGCCCGCGAAGGGAGCAGCCATTCAAAGCGCGATCGAGGCTCCCAGACAGGAGCCTCGCATTCTTGAGAGGCCGGCCGGCATCAGTCCGGACGGCGTCAGCATCGATTCTCTCAGCCACAGCTTCGGCGCGCTGCAGGCGCTCCGCGACGTCTCGCTGCGCGCCGCGCGCGGCGAGGTGGTCGCGGTCGTCGGGCCCAGCGGGTGCGGCAAGACGACGCTGCTCGAGCTGATCTGCGGCCTGCGGGCGCCGGATCAGGGCCGGGTGCTTTCGGCCCCGGCGGCGCTGATGCCGCAGCGCGATCTGCTACTGCCGTGGCTGAGCGCGATCGACAACGCGGGCCTGGCGCTGCGCGTCAAGGGGATCTCGCGCGCGGACGCGCGAGCGCAGGCGGCGCCGTGGCTCGAGCGCTTCGGCCTGGGGGAGTTCGCGCACGCGCGGCCCGCCGAGCTGTCGGGCGGCATGCGCCAGCGCGTGTCGTTCCTGCGAACGCTGCTCGCCGGCAAGCCGGTGCTCGCGCTCGACGAGCCGTTCGCGGCGCTCGACGCGATCACGCGCTCGGAGATGCAGGGCTGGCTCGCGCACGTGCTGCAGAGCGAGCCACGCACGGTCGTGCTCGTTACTCACGACGTCGAGGAGGCGGTGGTCCTGGCCGACCGGGTGGCGGTGATGTCGCCGCGACCGGGTCGCGTCGTCGCCGAGGTGGCCGTGGATCTGCCGCGCCCGCGACGGCGCACCGATGGCGCCGTCGTGGCGCTCCGCGAGCGCGCGCTCGAGGCGTTGGGGGTCGGCGCGTGAGCGCCTGGGCGCCGGGAATGCTCGCGGCCCTGCGCGGGCGCCGGTTGCGGCTCGGTTGGCGCCCTTTTGCCCTGCTCGCGGTGCTGATCGGCGCCTGGGAGCTGTACGTCGACCTCGGCGCCACCAATGCGCTGATCTTGCCCGCGCCGCACGCGGTCGCCAAGGCGCTCTATTCCGATCGCGGGCTGCTCTGGAGCAACTTCCTCGTCACCGCGAAGGAGGTGCTACTCGGGATCGCGCTGGCCACCGCCGCGGGCGGCCTGCTCGCGGTGGGCGTCCATTTCTCGCAGACGCTGCGACGGGCGTTGTACCCGCTGCTGATCGCCTCGCAGGCCGTGCCGGTTCCGATCTTCGCCTCGGTGCTGCTGCTCTGGCTGGGCTTCGGCCTGCTGCCGAAGCTGATCGTGATCGCGCTCGTCTCGTTCTTCCCGATCGTCGTCACGACGGTCGCCGGACTCACCGCGGTCGACCCGGAGCTGATCAAGCTGATGCGGACCTTCGACGCCGGACGCGTGCAGACGTTCCGCCACGTCGAGCTTCCGGCGGCGCTGCCGGGCGTGCTCACCGGCGCCAAGATCGCGGTGGTCGTCGCAGTGATCGGCGACGTGTTCGCGGAGCTCGCGGGCTCGAGCTCGGGACTCGGATTCATCTACCAGCAGGCGCAGGCACAGCTGCTGATGCCGCGCGCATACGCCGCTGTCGTGATCCTGTGCGCGTTCGCGATCGCGCTGTTCGGGCTGCTCGGGCTCGCGGAGCGCCTGACCGTCCCGTGGGCCTATCAACCGAGAGGAGCAACCGCGCGATGAAACGAATGCTCGCGCTCGCCGCCGCGCTGTCGCTGGTGCTCTCGGCGTGCGGGGAGAAGAAGAACACGGTGACGTCCGCTTCCGGGAGCGGCCAGCCGTTCACGCTGATGCTCGACTGGTTCCCGAATGCGGATCACGTGGGGATCTACCAGGCGCTGGCCGACCACGATTTCGCCAGCGCCGGTCTGGATGTCCACGTTCAGATTCCCTCGGATCCGGCGACGCCGCTGAACCTGCTCGCCGCGGGCAAGATCGACGCCGCGATCTCCTACGAGCCGGAGGTGATGCTCGCGCGTGACCGCGGCGAGGCGCTCGTCGCCGTGGCGGCGCTGGTGCAGGAGCCGCTGACCTCGATCGTGTCGATCGGGTCGAAGCACATCCACTCCGTCTCGCAGCTGCGCGGCAAGACCGTCGGCGACGCCGGGATCCCGTACCAGCACGCATACCTGACGACGATCCTCGCGCACGAGGGCATCCCCACCAGTTCGGTCAAGGAGGTCAATGTCGGCGCGAACCTGGTGCCCGCGATGCTCTCGGGGCGCGTCGATGCGACGCTCGGCGCCTACTGGAACTACGAGGCGATCCAGCTCGCCCAGGAGAAGAAGCATCCGAACGTGATCCGGGTGGACCGAGTCGGGGTCCCGGACTACGACGAGCTCGTCGTGGTGGTCCGCCGCAGCACGCTCTCGAGTCACATCGAGATGGTCCGCCGGTTCGTGCAGGCCCTGGCCCGCGGGTACCAAGCCGTTCGCAGCGATCCCACGCGCGCCACCGCAAACCTGGTCTCGATGAACCCGGGGCTCGATCAGAAGCTCCAGCTCGCCAGCGTCAAGGCGACACTGCCGGCGTTCTTCCCGTCCAACCCGAGCGAGCCGTGGGGCTTCCAGGATCCGAACCAGTGGAACGCCTACGGCCAGTGGATGCTCAACGAGCGCCTGGTGTCGAGCCCGAACGCCGCATTTGGTGCATCGACCAACGAGGTTCTCGCCGGCCAGGGCGTGTAGCGTTGTTAGTGTTACGTACAGCGTGTACGGATCCGCACAGACCGAGGCGAGCGATCCTCCACGCGCGCGGACCAAGGCCGAGCAGCGGGAAGCGACGACCGCGGCGCTGATCGCGGCCGCGCGCGAGCTGTTCGCCCAGCGCGGTTTCGCAGCGGTCGGGACCGAGGAGATCGTGCAGCGCGCCGGGGTCACCCGGGGAGCGCTCTATCACCATTTCCGGGGCGGCAAGGAGGAGCTGTTCCGAGCGGTGCTCGTGCAGGTCAGTGCTGAGACCACGCGCTTGATCGCGACACGTGCGGCGCAGGCGAGCGATCCGTGGGAGACGCTGGTGATCGGGATCGATGCATTCCTCGACGCCTGCACGACGCCCGAGATGCAGCGGATCGTGCTCGTCGACGGGCCTTCCGTGCTCGGCTGGGACGTGTGGCGCGCGATCGACGCCGACCACGGGCTGGGACTGCTGGAGGCGACCGTGCAGCGCGCGATCGAGTCCGGGCGGATGCTTCCTCAGCCGCCGCGCGCGGTCGCGCACGTGCTGCTCGGCGCGCTGGAGGAGGCCGCGATGGTGGTCGCCCGATCCGACGATCCCGTCGCGGCGCGCGTCGAGATGGGGCAGACGATCCGCAACCTGCTGGAGGGGCTGCGGGGGCCGACGATCTAGCGGCCCGATGCTAGGCCGCTACCCGGACCCTCGGCGCCGAGGCGAGAATCGCGTCCAGTAGACCGGGGAAGCACGTCTCGAGGTCCTCCCGGCGCAGCGTGTTGATGCGCGAGGTGCCCTGCTGGCGCTGGTGAATCACGCCGGCGTCACGCAGCACCTTGAAGTGGTGCGCGCAAGTTGACTTGGTCACCGGCAGGTCGAAGCTCGAGCACGTGCGCTCGGCGCCGGCGGCGAGCTTGGCGACGATCTTCAGCCGAACCGGATCGCTGAGGGCATGCAGCACCGCGCTCAGCTCGAGCTCGGCGCGAGAGGGATGGTTTATCGGTTCGGTCGTGTTCGCGCTCATTGTCGCGTGAGTTGAATTGCACGACGCCCGTCGTACCTTCTCGCGTCGTTGGAAGCTCATCGTAGTACGGATCAGGGTCCGACCCGTTAGAGTCGCCGGTAGCAAGGGTGAGGGTGGACGAGTGCAAAGGGGCGATTCCAACACCAATGGTGGGGAGGCACTCGGACCCGGGCCCGCGCTGACGCACCTGCGCTGGCTCCGGGGATCCGACAGGCCGTCACGAGTCCCGGTGGCCCTGCGGGTCGTCCTGACGGTCGCGGTGACACTCGCGCTCGGCACGTGGGGCTTCGCAACCCTCCCCGGACACAAGCTCAACGTCCTCCAGAGCTTCTACCGCGGGATCCGCCTGTACACGCTCGATCTAGGTGGCTCGGGGGCCGGACCGCCCGCTCCCAACTGGCAGCTGTGGGTCGCCCTGCTGCTCGCCGCGAGCCTCGTCACGCGTGGTGTGTTCGCGCTGCTGAGGGCTCGCCTGCGCCGGCGGGCGACGCGCCACCTGCTGCACGACCACGTGATCGTGTGCGGCGCCGGCGTCCACGGCTCCGAGCTGATCGAAGACCTCTGCGACGAGCACGACGTCGTGGTGGTCGACAGCTCGCCCGAAGCGCTCCGGATGCAGTCACCTCGCGGCAGGTACGAGTGGCGCATCGTCGGCGACGCCCTGCGCGAGGACACGCTGATGATGGCCGGCGCCTCGCGGGCGAGCTGGATCGTCGCGGTCACCGGCAACGACTTCATCAACTCGCAGATCGTCAGCGGCGTCCGCAGCCTGGCTGAGGCGCGGCGCGTACGCGACCGGGTGCACGTGATGGTCCAGATCGAGGACCCGTCGCTCGCGAGGTTCCTCGAGGAGGCCGACGAACTCGGAACCGTCACAGCCTCGGAGGCCGGCGAGAACGCCCTTGGCCCAGGCCCCGAGCCGGTCGTCAGCCCGTTCAGCGCCAACGCGATCGCCGCCGAGAAGCTGCTGCGCGAGGCGAGGGTCAAGACGGCCGATGCCGCCGATCCGCAGGAACTCCTCGAAATGCGCGAGGACAAGGCGCCGAACCTGCTGCTGGCCGGCGATCACCCACTGATCGACTCGATCGTGCTCGCGGCGATTCGCCGCTGGCGCGTGGAGACGCTCCGGGACCTCGAATCGGGCTCGGAGCGGCGTCGCCCGCCCATACACATCAGCATCTATGGCCCCGGGGCGGTCGAGCGGGTCGACCGCGTGCGCGCGAGATGGCTGCCCGAGTCGGACATGGTCGCGATCGAGGCCCGGGACAGCCCGCCCGCCGGCCAGGGATCGCCCGAGCTCGATGACTGGCTGCTGCGGCCCGGACGCGCGGACCATGCGATCGTCGCCTGCGAGGAAGAGCTGGACGGCGTCGGGCTGACCCTCGGGATCAGCCGCGCGCTCGGCAACGACGTACTGATGACGCGCGTCACGGGACAGCCGGAGAGCGTCCTGGACGTTCACCTCGAGCATCGGACCAAGCACAGCCCGCACCTCGCCACGACCGAGGTCAAGTCGGTGGCGGCGCTGGCCTGCGAGCGCGAGGAGATGCGCCGCATGAGCGGCCAGCAGCGGCTCGCCAAGGAGCTCGCGCTCGGCCTGGACGCCGCGACCGCCGAGCGGCAGAGCGAGGAGCTGTTCCGGCGTGGCGAGTTGGGCCTGCATTCCGACTCCACCTGGCGGATCCTCGATTGCGAGCGGCCGATGCTCGAGGCGCTGCTCGCGCCGGTGCACCTCAGCGCGCTGGTCGGCGCGGGGCTGAAGGCCGAGCTCGGAACGCGCCCGAACCTCCGGGTTGCCGCGGAGCAGCTCACCGCCGAGGGCTCGGACAGCGCGTTCGACGCGTGGTGTGAGTACGCGCGACACCTCACGAAGGGCTCGCTGCGCTCCGAGCTGCGCCAGCTCCGTGGGCGCGAGGACTATCCGTCCACGGACGACGACCTGCTGCAGTCGCGCCGCGAGACGATCCTTCGCCACCGTGACGCTCCTGCTGCGGCTGCGACGCGCGACGCTCGGGGACGCGTGGGCGCTGCGCGGGATGCGACCGGATCGCTCGATGTTCCAGCGCGCGCCGCGCGTCGCGATCTTCGCCGGCGCCGCCGGCTCGATGTCCCCGATCGCGCAGCGGGAGCTCGAGCGGCTTCTGAGCCGCGCGCTGATCGGATACGACGGCGTGATCGCGTCGGGCGGCACCGCGGTCGGCGTGCCAGGCGTGGTGGGACGAGTCGCGGCAAGGCTGCGTCTGGCGCTCGTCGGCTACACACCGCCGGGACTGGCGGACCGCGCGCTTTACCCGGTCGTGCGCGAGACGCCGGGCGCCACGGACTTCAGCATCGCCGAGCCGCTGACGATGTGGACGGACATCCTCTGCTGCGGCATTTGTGCGCGCGACGTGCGCGTGGTGGTCTCGCCTGGAGGCCCGATCAGCACAAGCGAGCTCCTGCTCGCGCGGGCCCTGGGGGCGCCGGTCGGCTGGCTCGACGCGGCGGGCGAGACGCCCGAGCCGCTCGAGGACAGGCTGCCGCTGGGAACGGACGGCGTGCTCGACCTTCCGCGTGACCCGATGACGATCCGCGCGTTTGTCACGTGGTCGCGGTTGCCGGATGATCTCCGGGTGAAGGTGGCGATGCACCTGCACAACACCTATCGCCGCAATCAGGGCAAGCGCAAGAGCCGCGGGGATCCGGCGATGGCTCCGTGGGATCAGCTGCTGCCGGCGCTCAAGGCGTCCAACCTCGCGCAGGCCGACGACATCCCGAACAAACTCGCGCTGATCGGCAAGAAGCTGGCCCGGGGCGGCGCGCGGCTGGAGCTTGAGAAGAAGGAGATCGACCTGCTCGCGGAGGTCGAGCATGGCCGCTGGAACGCGGAGCGTCTGGGCGCAGGCTGGCAGCTCGGCGCGCGCGACGTCGGTCGAGGCGTGGCACCCGATCTCAAGCCGTGGGACGAGCTGGACGACGAGAAGCGCAGCTACGATCGGGAGGCCGTGCGGACGATCGACGCCGCGCTCGAGGAGATCGGTTACGGGGTGACCGCCGCAGAGCACCCAGGTGTGAGGCTCGACGACGCCGTCGTGGACGTCGAGCCTGCGGCATGACCGTGACTGACCGCCCGCGGGCGGTGCCGGCGCCGACCAGAACGGCCGCCCGAGTCGCCGTGACGCCCCCCGGTCCCGTCCAGCAGACGCTGCGCTCAGCGCGGCGGACCTGGCGCCATCACCGCGGCCGCTGGCACAACATCCGCCCGGTCGTGCTCCTGTCACTTGGGATCGGGGCGCTCGTGCTCGGCACGATCGGATACCTCCAGATGGGCAAGGCGAACGGGCTCACCCGGCCATACGGGTTCCTCGATGCGCTGTACCGCTCGGTCACGCTGTTCGCGTTCGGCGGCACGGCGAACCCACCCGTTCCGGTGGCGCTCCAGATCGCGAGAATCATCGCGCCCGTGCTGACCGGCTATGCGGTGATCGGCACGGTGCTGGCACTCGCGCGCGAGCAGGCGCGAGTCCTGGCGATCCGCCTGTTCGTCCGCAAACACGTGGTGATCGCGGGGCTCGGGTCGACGGGGGCGCGGCTCGCGCTGGCGCTCGTCGACCACGAGCCGGTCGTCGTGATCGAGTCCGACTCGACCAACGAGCGCCATGCGGCCGCTCGGCTGCGTGGCGTGTGGGTCCTGATCGGCGAGGCCACCGATGACGTCCTGCTGCGCCGCGCCGGGCTGAAGCACGCGCGCACGCTCGTGGTGTCGTGCGGCAGCGACGCCACCAACGTGGACGTCGCCGCGGCGGCCACGCGGGTCATCACGAGCGCGCGCCCCTATCCGCTGACGATCTTCGCCCACCTCCGCGACCTCGACCTGTGGAGCTCGCTGGCTGCCGAGGGCGCGACGTTCGGGGCATTGCGACCGGGCGTGCGGCTGGAGTACTTCAACATCCTCGCGACCGGCGCGCAGCTCCTGCTCGAGCGCAACCCCCCGTTCGAGCCTGAAGCCGAGGAGCGCCCGGGGCCCGTGCCGCACGTCCTGATCGTCGGCCTGGAGGGAATCGGCGAGCAGCTCGTGCTGCAGATCGCGCGGATGTGGGGCGCCCAACACGACCCCGCGGATCGCCTGCGGATGACGATCGGCGGGCCCGATGCGGACGCGGAGCTGGACGAGCTGCGCACCCGTTACCCCACGCTCGGCCGCTATTGCAAGCTCGGCTCGCGCGAGCACGATCTCGACTCCGCCCGCTTCCAGGCGGGCGCCGCAATGCTCGACGACCAAGGACGGTGCGACGTCACACACGCATATGTGGCGCTCGTCGACGAGGGTCGGGCGCTGCTCGCCGCGCTCGCGCTGCACGCCAACCCGCAGACGGCGAGCGTCCCGGTGACCGTGGCCGTCTCGAACGCCGATGCCGGGATCGCGATCCTGTCGGAGTCCGAGCAGGGGCGCTTCAAGGAGATCCGGGCGTTCGGGGTTCTCAGCGCCGCGACCTCCGACGAGCTGCTGCTGCGCGGCACCAACGAGCTGCTCGCGCGCGCGCAGCACGCCCAATGGCTGCGCAACGAGGAGGCCAAGGGAACCTCGCCCGAGCGCAACCCGAACATGCGATCGTGGGACGAGCTCCCCGAGGGGCAGCGCGAGGAGAATCGCCGCTTCGCAGACGACCTGCACACGAAGCTCGCGCTCATCGGTTGCATGATCGTGCCGATGCCGCTCCCAGACCCCGACCACGACACGTTCACGTTCTCAGCGGAGGACCTCGACCTGCTCTCGCGCCATGAGCACGAGCGCTGGATCCAGACCAAGCTCGACGGCGGCTGGCGCTTCGGGCCCACGCGCGATGACGCGCGCAAGCTTCACGACCAGCTGAAGCCGTGGGAGGAGCTGGACGAGGCGAACAAGGACAAGGACCGCAACGCGGTCCGCGAGATCCCGTCGATGCTCGCGCTCGCCGGGTTCCAGATCCAGAAGCTGGGCTAGCGGGCCGGTCTTCGCGGCGCCGGCGGCGGCGCGGTCTACCGCCGCGGGGGCTACAGCGGCGCCGGAGGCTTGGGTGTGCCCTTGGGGACGTGGCAGGCGATGTTGAAGTTCTCCTGCTGGATCAGCGGGGAGAGCGGTCCAGGGGTCTCATATGGAACGAACCCGAACGAGCCGGCGAACAGGTGTCGGCCCGCCTGTCCGAGGTGTCCCCGCCAGCAGCCCCACGTGGTGTGTGCCAGATCCACCAGCGGCGTCGCGGAGTAGACGAACGCGAACGTCTTGTGCGGGACGCACACCACGTAGTCGTTGATGAACCAGTAGGTCTTCGAGCGACGCTGGATGCCGCAGCCGGGATAGCTCGCGTGGCTGCCGAGCGCGGAATAGACGAAGGCGTGGTCGCCCGACCACTGGACCGACTTCGAGTGCCATCTGTACGCCTGGCCCTCGCCGGCGTGGCGGGCCATGTAGATGTAGCGCGGCTGCATCGTCCTCGGATCGAGCAGCACCGCCACGTGCTCGAGATCGCCCTGGTGGTAGTCGGTGTTCCCGATCGTCGAGCCAATCGGATTGCTGAGTGCCTGGAGCGGGATTCGCACCAGCGGGAAGTAGTTGAGCGGGTAGTAGAACCAGTACTCGAGGCTGATCATCCCGCGCGGCACGCCTGGGTATGCGCCTCGCGGCGTCTTCGCGAGGTAGTAGAAGTAGACCTGCGCGGACGCGAACGGGTCGATCGTCGTGATGTCGCGCGGCCACCCCAGGATCGAGCTCAGCTCGACGCCGAGCGCGCGGCCGGCCGAGAGGAAGATGTCGCGGACGCTGTCGACCGGCGCCGGGAACTGGATGAAGTCGGACTCCGCGCCGCTGCCCGCGAGCGCGGCGACGGTGGGGTTGCGCACCCTGCAGTGACCGCCCACGTACAGGCAGGGTCCGCGACCATCCCATCTGGTCGCCAGCAGGCTGGGCAGCGAGACCGGCCAGTTGCGATCGTAACCGCTGACCACGAGCGTCGGCTGGTAGCGCAGCGCCAGCTCCGCCATCGCGGGCGTGTCGGTCTGCTGGATCGGCTTCTCGCCGCCGACGAGCGACCGATCCGTGTTGGTGCTCCGCGAGTAGACCATCTGCGAGAGCTGGAGGAAGCGCGGCCCATGCGACAGGGGGTCGTAGAGAGCGAACGCGAGCGCGCCCAGCAGCAGCAGGACGAGCAGCAGCAGCCCCCCGATCAGATGGCGTACGGTACGCACGCGTTACCCCTTAGCACCGAGCTTCTCTGATCAATGGTACGGGCAAAGCTCTTCGGGAGTGGTTGACCTGCTGCTGCGCGAGGACGGCGACGGCGTGCTCGCGATCGGGCAGGCCTCACACGCGTGGATCTCCGGCCAGCTCGCGCGGGCGTGGGGCAACGAACGGTTCGGGGCGGTCGAGCCCTACGAGGCGGTCTGCCTGGCCGCCGAGCAACATGACGTCGGAATGGCGCGCTGGGACCTGCGCCCAACGCTGAATCTCGACACCGGCCTGCCCCACTCGTTCCTCGAGATGCCACTGCGAACGCACATCGAGCTGTGGAGCGCCGGACCGGAGCGGCTGCTCTCGCAGTCCCGATACGCGGCGCTGCTGGTCTCGATGCACGGATGGCGCCTGTACCGGCGCCGCGATCTGGAGAAGCTCTCGCCGGAGGAGGCGGAGCTGGTCCGAGCGTTCCTGCGCGGGCGGGAGGCATTCCAGGAGCGATTGCGCGCGGACCTTCCCGATCGCGAGCTCGAGGCCCGCAACAGCCAGCTGATCTGGATCTGGGACTACATCTCGCTCGCCCTCTGCCTCGAGTGGATGCCCTGCACCGCGCGCAAGGTGCCGACGGCGGGGGAGCCGCTCGAGGTGGAGATCACGCGGCGACCCGGCGGCGGCGTGACCGTGGACCCGTGGCCGTTCGCCCGGGGATCGCTGGTCGTTCGCTGCGAGGGGCGCCGCCTGGAGGGCCGCTTCCGCAGCGAGGAGGAGCTTCAGACGGGATTCGACGCGGCGCCGTGGCAGGAGCTCTCCTTCGAGCTGGTCGCCCCCGGCGGCTAACGAGATCCGCCGCGGAACAGATCGTCGACCTCGTCCCACGGGTCGGGTGCCGCGCTCGGTGCGCCGGTCGCCGTCACCCGCGCCGGCGCCGCCGCCGCGAAGGGAGCAGCGGGCTCTGGCGCAGCCAATGGACTGCCCGCACGTCGTAGCACCTCGGGGCTGGTGCCGACGATCCGCGCCAGGGCCTGCAGCACGTTGTCGCTGACGCCGGCGGCGGGAAGGAGGCCGGCCTCCATCTCGCGGTAGTACCGGGCCACCTTCTGCTCCTTGCCGGCGACGCCGAGCTCGTTCGCGAGTCGGGGGGCCAGCTCTCGATCGGGCAGCTGCGCCTGGTGGCGCAGCTTGGGCAGCACGATCGGCCACATGCCGGCGCTGCCGTGCAGCGAGCTGTGCAAGCTCTCGACGATCTCCTCGGCGGTGGATCCCGCGAGCGCGTCGGGCTCGAGCGCGCGTCGTGGCTGGCGGGCGATGTAGGCGTCGATCAGGGCGGCCAGCTCGCGGCGCCTCGACGCCTCGACCCGATCGAGGTACGGCGCGACGTCCGCCCGCCCCGCATCGCGATGCTCGCGAACGTACTCCGAAAAGACCCGATCCACGTCGAGTCGCTCGTTCATGATCCGGACTCCTCGAGCACGGCGCGTACACGATCGCGGAAGCGCTGCGCGATCTTGTGGACGTTGTCGGGCGTGATCTCCGCAGAGTCTGGGAACCGGCGCGCGATCTCGAGCGCGGTCTCTCTCGCGGAGAGCCCGTCGAACACATAGCAGTCGACGACCGCGCGGTGGACGTCGCTGAGCTCCGATGCCGCCGACTCGACCACGTTGTTGGTGGCGATCTCGATCCCGGTGTCCTCGAGCGACGCGACCGCCTCGTGATCGGGCAGCAGGGGGACCACCTCGACGCGCCCGGCCCTGTGGAAGTCGGCGATCCGGCGATCGACGATCACGTGCAGCCAGGCGCGGAACTCGCCGACCGAGTCACCGCGGAAGGCCGACGTGACGGCCGAGATCAAGGCCTGTCCCGCGACCTCGTCGACCGCGTGTACGGGCACCTTGAGCGCGACCCGCGCCGTCACGTGATCCATGTAGCCGTACACGAGCAGCTGGAGCGCCAGCTTGGCGCCGTCGATGTCTCCATGGCTTCGCGCATCCCGTACATAGCTCATCAGCTCATCGTCGGAGCGTCGGTGGAGCTCCAGCTCGGAGCGGGCGGGTGAGCGAAAACCTCGAGTGGACACGCAGGATGACGGAGTTGCGGTTCCGGTCTGGGGTGCTGACCGGAACCGCAACGGTAGACGTCCGCGCGGCCAACGGTGGCCGCGCGGCCCCGCTCACCGGTTCCTGCGGCGAGAGGGCGGCCGCACGAACCGTGCGGACTGCGCCTGTCCTGGGCCCCCTGGTCCAGGTCTCTGCTCCGAGAACACGCTCGCCGCGATCAGCTCGCCGCCCCACGCGACCCCGGTGCCCCCTGTGCTCGTCCCCACACATTGGATCTGCTCCCCCAGCCCAAGTCGATCTTCCTGGTGCACGGTGCCGTCCAGCGCGTCCGCGAGGAACTCCTCCGCGGCCTCGAGGGACGGCGCGTCGGCACCCGCGTTGTCAAGCGCGTCGAGCGCATAGCCGCGCACAAGCGGCCCATGCAGCGAACCGAACACCGCCGGCCGGCTGACGTAGTCGAGGACGACGAAGCGCCCGCCGATCGCGACCAGCGCGCCGAGCTGGCCATCCCTGGGCGCGATCGCGTTCGCCCGATCATCGATCGCTGCGCCCACGTGGGAGAAGACGTCATCCATCGCACTCGTGGCGGTGGGCGCGGCGTGGTCGGCGAGCTTGCCGTCGACCGCCTCCCAGACCGCCCGCTGCACGGTCGACTCCTGCTCGCGCATTGCGCGCAGCCGATACCGAGTCTCGCGCATCGCAGGAAACGCGGCCTGCGGCGCGCGTGCGAGTGGCTCGGCGTGGCGTGTGCCGTCCCAGCGGCCGCGCTCCACGCAGCTGACGGGCACTTCGAGCGTGGAGTGCGCCGGGATCAGGGCCGAGACGTCGAACACCCGATTCTGCTGCGCGCCTCGCACCTCTTCGCCTTCGAACAGGAGCACGGGCAGCGCGATCGGGTTCTCGACGACCAGCCGCCGGACCGCGGCGCCCCCGGGCAGCTCCTTGAGCGACATGCCGGCCCGCAGCGCATCCTCGAACCCAACATATTCGAACCTGGGCGGGCCTCCGAAGATCGGGTAGACGGCCAACGCGCCCGAGACGCTCGGCTCGCCGATCGTCAGTGCCTGATGGGTGAGATCTCGCAGTGTGGTGTGGGAGGGCTCTGTCACTGGTACTCCGATCATCGCTCTGTCCTAAAGTCGCGACCCTGGCACCGAACCTGACAAGCCCTTTGAGCGCGAACGCAGGCCTCGACCGGCGGCGCTGCGGATGCTGAGCCCGGCGCTGGCGACGCTGCTCGACGACGCGCGGGCCGAGGCGAAGCGAGCTGGTCACGCGGCCGTCGCGCCGCACCATCTCGCCGCGGCGCTGGCCCGCAGGGCGCCCGAGGCGTTCGACGCGGCGTTCGGCGCGGGCGCCGCCGCGAAGATGCGGGCGCTGGCCGTGGGCCCTCCCCCGCCCGGCTCCGATGCCGACACGGTTGCGATTCTCGAGGCCGCCGGATCCGATGAGCCCGCCGCGGTGATCGCGGCGCTGCGAGAGCGGCTCGGGCCGCTTACCGACCTCTCCGATCATCAGCCGCCGGCCACGGCGCCCGCGCAGCGCGACGCTCCGCCGTCCCCGCCGCCGCCCGCTCCTGGGCGCACCGGCGCGCTGCTCACGCCGGTGGCGCCCGATCCCGCGATCGGAGGCTTCGATCAGCTGCTCGACCAGATCATCGCGATGCTGTCGATGCGCAAGCCGGCGACCCCGCTCGTGCAGGGATCGCGCGGGAGCGGCAAGTCGAGCGTCGCGGCGGCGCTCGCGGCGCGGCTGGCGGATGCCTCCTACGCCGGTCCGCTGAAGGGCTTCAGCGTCGTGCGCGTTGACACGGCGGCGGTGCTGAGCGATGACCCGATCGCGTCGCTCGACCGCGCGCTCGACGCTCAGGGCGAGCGTGAGATCGTGATCGTCGACGATCTCGAGTCGCTGCTCTCGCTTGGCTTCGCCGCCACGATCCTGCCGATGTTCGTGCGGCTGCGGGGCGCGGTGTCGGATCCCTCCAGGCGCCTCATCCTGATCGTCGAGGAGGCGTACGCGTCGCGGCTGGCGACGATCGACGAGGAGCTGTCGGCAGCGCTCACGCCCGTCGAGATCCCGCTGCTGCCGGTCGAGTCCCTGTGGGACATCGCGCGCAAGCTCGGCGCGGAGCTCGCCGCGCATCACGGCGTCAGCCTCTCGGACGCGATCCTGCGCCTCGCGGCGAGCCCGCGTGCGGAGAGCGATCGGGTCGCGCACCCCGGCCTGATCACGGAGCGGCTCGACCGCGCCTGCGCCCGAGCGGCGATGCGCGAGGACAAGCAGGTGCACGAGCAGGACCTTGGACTGCAGGAGACACCGGAGGTCGCCCCATTGGACGCCGAGGCCCTGGTGGAGCATCTGCGCCGGCGCGTCCGCGGCCAGGACCAGGCGCTCGCGCCGGTCGCGGCGAGGCTCGCTCTGACTCGCGCGCAGCTCGACCTACGTCCGGCGCGTCCCGACGGCGTGTTCCTGTTCGTCGGGCCGACCGGGGTCGGCAAGACCGAGCTGGCGCGCGCGCTGTGCGAGGCGCTGTTCGGCGAGGAGGAGCGCTTGGTCCGGCTCGACATGAGCGAGTACGCCGAGCCGTGGGCGCTCTCGCGGCTGATCGGACCGCAGCCGGGGTACGTCGGGTACACCGAGCCCGAGGGCTGGCTGACCACGAGGATCCGCAAGCAGCCCGACACGGTGCTGTTGCTCGACGAGATCGAGAAGGCGCACCCAACCGTCTGGAACGCGTTCCTGCAGGTGTTCGACGCCGGCCGCCTGTCGGACGCGCGCGGCAACGTGGCGGACTTCGAGCACACCGTGATCGCGATGACCTCGAACCTCGGCACCGGCGGCCCCGCGCCGATCGGGTTCGCGCAGGACGACGAGGCGTCGGCGACCACGCGCGACGCGGCCCGCGTGATCGACGCCGTCAAGCAGGCGATGTCCCCGGAGCTGATCAACAGGCTCGACGAGATCGTCGTGTTCAGGCCGCTGACGCGTGAGGCGATCCGCGAGATCGCGGAGCTCGAGCTCGAGCGGATGCGGGCCCGGCTCGCGGAGCGCGGCTACGTGATCACGATCGGAGCCGGCGTGATCGAGCTGGTCGCCGAGACCGGCTATGACCCCGCGTACGGCGCCCGGCACCTGCAGCGCAACGTCGAGCGGCTGCTGCTGGAGCCGCTGGCGAACGTGCACGAGCGCGAGCTCACGGCAGAGGCGGTCGACGGACAAATCGTCTGGCGCCCGCGCTAGCCGCCGGTATTCTCTGGTGCCTAGCGTCATCTGGTGGCGCCGGGGGCATCCGTGGCCGACGTATTCCTTTCCTATTCACGACGCGACCGCGACTTCGCGCTGCGCCTGCACGACGCGCTCGTGGCGCGGGGCAAGGACGTGTGGGTCGACGAGCAGGACATACCGCCGAATGCCCGGTGGCGCGACGAGCTGCGCGAGGCGATCGCCGGCGCGGACTCGTTCGCGTTCCTGATCAGCCCCGACTCGGCGTCGTCGCCGCAGTGCGCGCAGGAGCTCCAACACGCAGAGACGCTCGGCAAGCGGGTGATCGGCGTGATGGTTCGCGCGACCGAGCCGGACGCCCTGCCGGACACGCTCGCCGCGCGGCAGTTCGTGCCGCAGCGGGGGTGCTTCGACGACGACTTCGAGCGGTCGGTGGACACGCTCACCACCGCGATCGAGACCGACCTCGAGTGGGTCAAGGCGCATACGCTCTGGGGCTCGAAGGCGCGCGAGTGGGAGACGCACGGCCGCGACCGCAGCTTTCTGCTTTCGGGCTCGGAGCTGAGCGAGGCCGAGCAGTGGCTCGCACGACAGGCCGGCAAGGAGCCCGCGCCGACAGAGCTCCAGGCGACGTACGTGCTGCTCAGCCGCCAGCGGACGACCCGGCGCCTGCGGATCACGCTGGCCGCGGCGGCGGTCGCGCTGCTGGTCGCGATCGCGCTGTCGGTCGTGGCGCTGATCGAACGCTCCAGCGCGATCGCCAACCAGCAGACCTCGCAGTCGCGCCAGCTGGCCGCTTCCGCGGAATCGACGCTCGGTTCGGATCCCGAGCTGAGCGCGCTGCTGGCGCTGCGGGCGTTGGCGATCCATTACACGACGCAGGCGGAGGCCGCGCTACGCGACGCGCTGCCGCGGCTGCAGATCCTCGCGACGCTGAAGCCTTCGGCACCGCTGTACAGCCCCAGCTTCAGTTCGGATGGGAAAACCGTTCTGACCGCGAGCGCGGACGGGTCCGCGGAGACCTGGAACGCCGATACGGGCGCCCGCGAGCGGGTGTTCGGCCAGGCCAACGGCACCCAGCTCGAGCAGACGCTGTTCAGCCCAGATGGCAAGAAGATCGTGACCGCAAGCGACGATGGCACCGCGAGGATCTGGGACGTCGCCACGGGCGAGAGGGCGGCCGCGATCAACGAGCCGGGCGGCGAAGCGATCAACGGCGCCGCCTTCAGTCCAGACGGGAAGCTCTTGGTCACCGGCTCGAGCAGGCTGGTCGGGCCGGCTGATAATCAGCAGCGGCTCGGCGACACGCGGATCTGGAACGCGACCACCGGCGCTCAGGTCGGGAGCACGATCACCACGCCCGACGTGGTGTTTGCGGTCGCGTTCAGCCCGGACGGGCAGACCGTGGCGAGCGCCAGCGGGATCGGCGTCGCTCGGGTCTGGGATGTACGGACGGGTGCGCTCCTCCACACGCTGAAGGGTCCCGATGACTCCGGCCTGTACGCGATCCAGTTCAGCCCGGACGGCCGCAAGCTCGTCACGGCGAGCAGCGGGGGGTCCGCCCGCGTCTGGGATACGGCGACCGGAAGGTTGCTGCTGACGCTGACCGAGCCGGGGCATGCCGCGCTCTACAACGCGGCGTTCAGCTCGGACTCCGCGCGCGTCCTGACGGTGAGCGCTGACGGAAGCGCACGGATCTGGAGCGCCACGGACGGATCGCTGCTCGGCGAAGTCCAGGAGCCGGAACGCTCTCCCTTGGAGGGAGCCGGATTCAGTCCCGACGGCTCGCGCATCGTCACCGCCAGCCTCGACGGCTTTGCGCGTGTGTGGGATGTCCGTTCGCGCGCTGAGCTGACGATCCTGCACGAGCAAAGCGACAACCCCCTCGAGCAGGCGTCGTTCAGCGCAGACGGATCGAAGATCGTCACCGCTGGGACGGACGGGACGGCCAGGATCTGGGACGCCCGGACGCGGCAGTTGCTCGGTTCGCTGATCGTGCCGGCGACGAGCTTCACCGCGGCACAGTTCAGCCCCGACGGACGCCTTGTTCTCACCACTGACACCGATGGGGCCGCGCGGCTCTGGTCGACCGCGAGCGACAGACAGGTCGGCTCAGTGCCCGAGCCCGCGAGAAGGCCGTGGCTCGCTGGGTCCTTCAGCCCGGACGGCCGGCTGTTTGCAACCGCTTCAGCGGACGATGTCGCGGTCTGGGAAACCGCTACGCGCCACCAGATCAGTCAGATCGGGGGCGCACAGGGGGCGAGCACGGTCGCGTTCAGCCCGGACGGTCGGCGGCTCGTCACCACGATCGCGAACACGGGTGTGGTGTCGATCTGGGACGTCCGCACCGGAAGGCCCGTCGAGACGCTCGCGAACCCCCGGTTCGTCGCGGACGCGGTCTTCAGTCCCGACGGAAAGTCGATCCTGACGGCCGATCAGGATGGCGTCGGGCGGATGTGGGATCTCGCCACCCGCACGCCTACAGTCATCCTGGTCGAACCAGGCAACGCTCCGCTTCTATCCGCGACCTTCAGCCCGGATGGCCAGGAGATCCTGACGGCGAGCAGTGACGGCACCGCACGCCTCTGGAGTCGATCGGGCGGACCGCAGATCAGCGTCTTCGCCGGCCATCAGGCCGGCGTGACCGACGCTCAGTTCAGCCCGGATGGCACGCTCGTGGTCACCGCAAGCAACGACGGTACGGCGAAGCTCTGGAGCGCCGCCCCGCGCGATGAGCGGGCCGCGTTCGGCAGCGGCGTGATCCACGCCGGCTACGCGCCTGGCGGCAAGCTCGTGATCACGGCCGGCGGCGGGGGAAGCCGGATCTGGAACGGCGCGGCCGCTACGCCGATCGACGTACTACCGGCATTGCAGAGCGATCGGGACGCCGCGGTCAGCCCCGACGGCAGGCTGGCGTTCACGGTTGCGTCCAGCACGGTCGTGACGAAAGAAGTCGCACGGGTCTGGGACCTGGCAACGGGGCGCCTGCTCAAGGTCCTCGGCGGGAATGCGGCCAACGCAGCGTTCAGTCCGGACGGGACGATGATTGCGACGTCGAGCCTCGACGGCGTGCGGCTGTGGAATTCGCGCACGCTTCAGCTGATCAAGCTGATCGTCGTGCCCAGAGGCAGCGTCAACGTCGCGTTCGACGGCCGGGGGGACCGGCTCGCGACCGCCGACTTCGATGGCACGGCGCGAATCGTCGACGTCCGAACCGGGCTACTGACGAACGCCGTCAGCGAACCCGGTATCCCGACCGCCGTCAACATCAGCGAGACCGTCGCGGAAGTCGCTTTCAGTCCCGACGGACGGCAGATCCTGACCGCGAGCCTCGACGGGACGGCGCGGTTGTGGAACGCAACGACCGGTGCGCCCTCGACGGCCTTCGCGGAACCGGGCGGCGGGGGGATCGTGTCGGTGGCGTTCAGCCCGGACGGCCGTGAGGTCGCCACCGGCAGTCTCGACGGCACGGCACGGATCTGGGACGTCGCGACGGGCCAGCAGCTGACCTTCTTCAGCAACGGCGCGCAGGTGAACACCGTCGAGTTCTCAGCCGACGGATCGGAGCTGCTCACCGGCGGCGGCCGGGCCCGGATCTGGTCCACCGACCTCGCCGGGCCGCTGCCATCGATCGAGCGGATCGCCCGCGCGCTGCTGACGCGCGGGTTCACGGCCGACGAGGTCGCGAGGTATCTCGTGGGGATCGGTCCGTAGGATGCCGCCCATGCGGGAGTGCCCGACCTGCCACGAGCAGACGCCGGAAGGGAACTTCTGCGTCCGCTGCGGCGCGCCGCTGGACCAGGAGCTCGAGCATTCGCGCCACCGGACGCAGTTCGCGGCCGCGCCCGGGGAGCATCGCTACGCCCCCTGGCCGATCTCGACGCTGTTCCCACACCTGCCCCGCCACTCCGATCGGCATTTCCGGATCGTGCTGGCGCTCGGGACCGTGCTCGTGATCGTCCTGGGCATCCTGCGCCTGTTCCCGGTCGCGCTGATCACGGCCGCGGTGATCCTGCCGCTGCTCACCATCCTCTACTTCTACGACGTCGACATCTACGAGGAGGAGCCGGTCTGGGCCTCCGCCTGGTCGCTCGGATGGGGCGCCGCGATGGGCATCGGCGTCGGGCTGCTGACCAAGGCCGTCGCGCCCAGCGGACCCGCGCTGATCGACCGCGGCAGCACCGCGCACGTGGTCACCGGCGGGATCCTGCTGCCGGCGCTCGGGGTCGCACTGATGCTGATCGGCCCGATCGTCCTGCTCGGCTACCGCCGGTTCGACGAGACCCTGGATGGGGCGACATTCGGCGCCGCGACCGCGGCGACATTCGCCGCCGCACAGGCGATCGTGGTCGGAGTCGACGTGTTGCGCGGGGGGCTGCGGCCGCCCGGGGCGGCGGCGCCGTGGGTCGAGCGGCTGGTCGCGCTCGCGATCGCCACCCCGGTGCTGTCGATGAGCGCGATCGCCTCCGCCACCGCCGCGATCTGGCTACGGCACCGAGCGCCCCTCCGAGACCGGGGCGCGCTCGGCGCGCTGGGGCATCCCGCGGTCGCGATCGCGGTCGCGGCCGCGCTTGTGATCGTGGGCGCGATCGGTGAGACGTTCTTGCCGGCCGGCGTTTGGCTCATCTGGCTGATCGTCCTTGATCTCGTCGGCCTCGTGCTGCTGAGGCGCGCCCTGCACGTCGGTCTGCTCGAGGAGGCCGAGGAGAAGCCGATCGGCCCCGAGATCGTCTGCGCCAACTGCGGCGAGCGCACCGCGACGCACACGTTCTGCGGCAACTGCGGGATCGCGCTCAACGCGCTCCCCAAGGCCGGACATCCGGGTGCCGCCGCGGCCGCCGGTCGCGGCGCCTTCCACGGCCGGCTCGCCGCCGAGCGCGCGGGTCACCATTCCGGCCACCGGCGGGTGCTGGTGTACGGGTCGGCGCTCGCAGTCGCGATCGGGGCGGGCTTCGTGATCGCGGCGCTGGCCTCTCCCGGCCCGCCGAAGCCGCGCTGCAAATCGCACCGGCAATGCGGCGCACCCCCGATCGCGCCACAGGTGGTCGCGCCCACCTTCCCGGGATACACGCCCTGGCAGAGCAGCGGCCTTGGCTACTCGCTGCGCTATCAGTCAGGCCAGTGGCAGGTGGCGCAGCAGAGCGCCGACGGCGTCGAGCTCCAATCGCCGGACGGATCGAGCATCCTCCTGGTTCAGGGAGTGAAGAGCGCGCAGGCGTCGACCGCGCTCCACCAGCAGATCTCGAACCTTCAGGGGCAGCTGCTGGGGCTCGCCGCGGACACGAACGCGAGCGATGTCCTGACCGGCCAGCCCGAGGTGGGGCTGCGCCCCGGTCCGGGTGGCGCGTACACGGCGACGATCTCATCTCCCCAGGGCCCCCAGGCTCCGGTCGACCTCGCGGTGATGGCCGCGGCCGACGGTGACGTCACCGTCGTCGTCACCGCGGTCGCGCCGGCCGACAACCAGGATCAGCGCGCCGCTGCCTACCAGGGCGCCGACGACGTGATCGACTCGATCCAGTGGCAGGGCCAATGAGCGCATCCGTGCCTGCGACGAATCATCCACTCAGGTCTCGCCACCCCCGGCGGGCGCTGGTCGTGCTGGCGACCTGCGCCGTCCTGGCCGCCGCCGGCGCCGCGCTCGCGATCGCCGGCTCCGGCGGCTCGCCCGGCGCGCCCGGCGCGGGGAGAGCGGCGAGCGGCGGCGTTCCGGGCTTCCGGCTGATCGGCCCGGCGCCGGCGGGCGAGCGAATCACGTTCAGCCTCGTGCTGCGCCTCCCGGGAGCGGCCCGGCTGAGCAAGGCCCTGGCGGCGATCGAGGATCCGCGCTCGCCGCAATTCCGGCACTTCATCAGCCCGCGAGAGTTCGGCGCCCGCTTCGGGCTGCCGCTGAGCGCGATCCGCGCGCTCGAGGGAACGCTCGCGCAGCAGGGCTTGACGGTTGTCTCGAGCTATCCGCAGCGGACGGAGCTCGTCGTCGGCGGGACGGTCGCCACGACCGAGCGGCTGTTCGGCGTACGCCTGATGACCTATGTCGACAAGACCGGTACTCGCTCGCACGCCCCGCTCGGCGCGCCGGTGATCCCGGGCGACATGCGATCCGACGTACAGGCCGTCGCCGGGCTGGACTCACGCCGGCGCTTCTTCGCGCACGACGTTCCGCAGGGAGGCCTCACCCCGAGCCTGGCCGCGAACGCCTACGACGTCGCGCCGCTGCACAACGCGGGCATCTCCGGGCAGGGTGAGACGATCGCGATCCTCTCCTTCTCGGCGTTCGATCCGAGCGATCCGGCCGCCTTCGCGCGCGACCAGGGGATCTCCGGGCCCGCGCCGGAGGTGAAAGCCGTCGACGGCGGCACCACCGACAACTCCGGCGCGATCGAGGCCAACCTCGACATCGACGTCGTCCGCTCGATCGCGCCGCAGGCTCAGATCGTGGTGTACGAGGTCCCGCAGACGAGCTCCGCGTACGGCGACGCGATCAACCAGATGGTCAAGGACGGCATCACGATCATCTCCTCCAGCTGGGGGCAGTGCCAGGTCGGCCTGGACCCGAGCGAGCACACCGGCGACGTGCAGGCCCTCAGCGCGGCCGTGGCTGCCGGCGTGACGATGTTCGTCTCGAGCGGCGACTCCGGCGCCTTCGACTGTCAGCAGGCCGATCCCACCGATCACAGCCTGACGGTCGACTGGCCGGCGGCGAGCCCGGACGCGGTCGCCGTCGGCGGCACCCGGCTCTACCTGAACGGCAACGGGCAGTACGTCGAGGAGGGAGGTTGGGAGGACACGCTCTCGCAGTCGGGAGGCGGTGGCGGCCTGAGCACCGCCGACGCCCGCCCCACCTGGCAGACGGGCCCCGGCGTCGCGAACTCGTATTCGAACGGTCGCCGGCAGGTGCCGGACGTCTCGGCGGATGCCGATCCCGGCACCCCCTGGGGCATCTACGCCAACGGTTCACCGGCCGAGGTCGGCGGCACGAGCGCGGCGGCGCCCTTCTGGGCATCGTCGATGCTGCTCGTCCATCAATACGCCGCGAGCCACGGCGTCGCCCAGCTCGGGTTCGTGAATCCGGTCCTCTACGCGATCGCGGCCGCGCCCCGGCCCTACCCGGCCTTCCACGACGTCACGCTCGGCGGCAACCGCTACTACCAGGCCACGCCCGGCTGGGACTTCGCGACGGGGCTCGGCTCGCCCGACGTGTTCAACCTCGCGCGCGACATGGTCGCGTACCTGCGAGCGCACGGCCGCTAGCGCGCCTCGGCTCGGCGACCCTTCACAATGGGCGCCGAGGTTCATGGCCTACCATCACCGGCGAACCAACCGCCCGGGCAGTCGAGCGACCTTCGAGGCGGTAGTGACCGCGATCGTGCTGATCCTGGTGGTCGCGACGCTCGTCGTGTTTCTGTTCATCTTCCACGACCTCCCGTTCCGGGTCGCGTAGCTCCGCAGTTCTGGACAGATGCCGTCGTCCCCGACGGGATCGAGCGCCCCGCGGACCCAACGCGGCCCACGCCTTCGAGTCGTGGGCTCCCGGGGGCGCTATACGCGCAGTTATCCACCATCGCGCGCCGCCGGGATCGCGAATGGGCTGCCGAGGGCGTTGGCAGCAGGCACCCGAACGCGGGTTCACCCGATCGATTTGCTCAGGGTCTCGCGCCCGCGTCAGCGCGCGAGCGCGATCCAGAGCCTCGCGCCTGCGTCAGCGCGCGAGCGCGATCACGTCCCGCGCGAGCACGGCCATGTCCGGGGTGCCGATCCCCGTCGCGTAGTCCCAGCCGGGTCCCGCGGAATAGAAGCGGTTCCCGCCGAAGGTGACGTCGTAGAAGGCACTCGGGTCGCGGGCGGCCGCGCGGTACAGGAGCGGCGCGATGAATGGGAGCAAGTGCCCCAGCTGCCGGCGTGCCAGCTCGTCGATCAGCACGAATGAGCCCGTCCACAGCGGCGCGGCGGCGCTGGTGCCGCCCTCCTGGACGTTCTGCCCCTGGCTGACGATCGAGTAGCCGCTGTCGGCGGAGGCGGCAGCCGCGACGTCCGGAACCTGGCGCTTGCCGTTGGAGTACTGGTTGTCGATCCCCGCGACGCCGGTCTGCCAGCTGGGCCGCGCGAACAGCATGCTGAGACCTCCGCCGCCGCCGGCCAGCTCGAGCGGCTGCTCCCAGCCCGCCTCGTCCAGGCGGGTGCCGTCCTGGCGCAGATCGACGTAAGTCCCTCCGACGGAGAGGACGTTCGGCGAGGAGCCGGGCCACGAGACCCCCAGGCTGTGGTTGGTCGGGTCCTGTCGCTGGCAGGCGTAGGAGCCGGCGTCGCCGGAGGCCGCGAACACCGTCACCCCCGCGGCCGCGGCCGCCGCGAAGGACTGGTCCTGCCCGGGCAGCGAGGAGCCGAACAGCGCCTCGCAGGCGCCGTAGGAGAAGTTCACGAGCTTCGCCCGACCGTCGGCGACGATCTTGTCGATCCCCACCGAGAACGAGTTGATCGTGCAGCACTGGAGCTCGTAGTTGACGATCTGGGCTCGCGGTGCCAGCTCCTGGATCACCTCGATGTCGAGATCGACCTCGACCGCGGGGTCACCGCCCTGGAACGGCACCTGCCCCCCTTGAATCTCGACCTTCTGCACCGGTGGAGCGCCCGAGATGTTGTGCTCGGCGTCGAAGGCGTTGATGTCGGACTGGTTGAAGGTGTCGCCCGAGAACACCGCGACCGTCTGGCCGCTGCCGTCCAGGCCCTGGTCGACGAGCGGGCGGATGTCATACAGCGACTCCAGATCGGAAGCGGTCATCCCGCCCTCGGGGACGTCGAGGTTCATCGGGATCCTGCGGCTGTTGAGCTGCGTCGCTCCGACCACGGCGGCACGAAGCGCGGCGGGGATCGTCGGCGGGCTCAGAGGCCGGTAGTAGTGCGCTCCGCGGGAGTCGGTGAACTCGCCGAGCGACACCCCGAGCATGCTCTCGACGCGCGCAGCGGGAGCGCTCACCAGCAGCTGGGTTCGCTGCGGGAAGGCTTCCTGCACGCGCACGCCGTGTGCGGAGAGCCACGACAGAGCGCGGCCGAGCCGGCCACTGGAGATGCCGAAGCGCCGGCCGACCTGCGCCGCGCTCAGCGGCGGCTCCCGGCCGGCTCGGACCGATGCCGCGTAGCGCTCGAGCGCTCCGGTGTCCATCCTCAGGGTGAGACCGAACTCGATCGGCGTGGCGGCACCGACGCGGCCGAGGTAACGCGTTACGGCCGCCGACGGCTTGCGCGCCGGCGCGCCCGACGAGATCGCGACGGTCGCGGCCACGGCGCCGAGTGCCACAGCGGCCGTGAGTGCTACGAGCGTCGCCTTACCTCGCGTTCTCATCGTGCGATGTCCTCTCTGAAGCGAAGCGTGTCGAGCAGCTGGGAAGCCACGCCGAACAGCTGAGCCGTGTTCGAGCGATCGAAGCTCAGGACCGCGACGCCGATCGTCTCCTGACCGTCGGTGGAAGCCATGATCGCGAGATCGGCAGGCCCGACGATCCCCGTCGGCGACTGGAGGGTGCCGCTGTAGAGCTGTCCCACGCCAGACCTGAAGCCCACCTCCGGCCCGAGGACCGCCAGGGAGGGATCGTTGTTGACCTGGAGATCCGGCACCTTCGACTGCAGGTTTGAGATGACCTGGTTGACCAGCTGCGCCGGAGACTGCGAGCCCGAGGCGCCGATGAACACGATCGCGAGCCTCCCGTCGGGCGAATTGATCTCCGCGTTCGTCGCGGTGACGCCCACCGGGGAGATGCCGGTGGGGTACTCGAACTGGTAGCCGAGGCCGGGGCTAGTGAACACCGGACTGAGCTGCAGCGGCGGCGAGGAGTCGGCCAGGGACGGCGGACCGCCGCGCGGCGGGGCGGCGCAAATGCGGTGGTTGGGACACGCGGGCTTCGGCGCCGGCGGCTCGCGCAGCGCCGCGATCAGCACGGCGATCGCGCTCAGGACGAGGAACAGCCCGACGAACGTGAGGATCATCCCGCGCTGGCCGAACCGGCTGTGCACGTGACCAGCGCGCCAGGGGCTCACGCCTCACCTCCCGGTTCAGGGGGCGCCGGCGGTGCCTTAGGCAGCGCCTGCAGCGAGATGCCGCAATTGATGCAGAACGTGTGCCGCGGCGTTCGGACGCCGCAGTTCGCGCAGGTGATCGGTGGGCCGATCGGCACCTCGGCGGCCTCCTGGAGCAGCCCGACGTGGATCACGTACCGCAGCCAAACGAGCGCAAGCCCGTCCAGCACGAGCAGGCAGACCAGCCACCAGCCGACGGGCATCAGCGGCTGGAGCGCGAACCCGAGCAGGATCAGCGCCACCCCCGCGACGAGCGCGACATAAGGGTTGCCGAGCAGCCCGAGCGCCGAGCGGTCGCGAACCGGCGCCCGGTAGCGCAGCCAGAACGCGCCGGCGATCGCGCCGATCGCCGCCATCTGGAGCACCGGGACCGCGATCGCGATCGTGGTCAGCTTGCCGAGCCACTGGAGCACGTCGCCCGCCGGTCGCAGCCCGCCCGACAGGATCGAGAAGCCGTAGGTGACGACCTCGGCTCCGGCGAATGCGACGGCTGCGGCCGCGCCGAACGTGGCGCCATCGAGCACGTCGTTGAAGCGGCGGTAGACGAGCAGCAGCGCCGGTCCGACCAGAATCAGCGCGATCCCCAGCAGCGGCAGCAGGATCCCTTGGTCGAGCACCGTCGAGGCGGTCGACTGCGAGAGGTAGGCGGCGCCGGTGCTGGTGATCGCCCGAGTGAGCAGGCCCATGCCGACGCCCGTCACGACTCCCCAGGCGATCGTCAGCGCGATCACGCGCGTGGGCTCGTCCTCGTAGACGCTGTGGTCGTAGAGGTAGAGCAGTGTCAGCAACGGCAGGAAGACGCCGGCCGCAAACATCGCGACCGGCAGGATCCGCAGCGCCCCCAGCACCAGCACGAGCCCCACTCCCGCCACGAGCGAGGCATGAAAGCTCGCCATCGACGCCCGCGGGAGGTGCGGGAACAGCGTCGAGACCAGCCGCGGGCTGAGCACGTGCTCGTGCGGAGCGGCTGCGAACTGCTCGCGCCGGTGCGACGGCGCCGCCGACGAGGGATCCTCGCCGAACGGCGCGCCGCACCGCACGCAATAGCGTCCTTGCGGCACTGTCTCGCCGCAGGAACCACAGGTGACGTCGGGCATCAGGCAGTCAACCGATGGCTAGCTTCCCGGTCCGGCTCGATCAGGTCGTCGTCGATCCGGGGGTCGTCGTGGCCGGGGTGGTGCTCGGCGTCGTGGTCGAGCTCGGCGTGGTGCTGCCACCGCCGCCACCACCGCCGCTGCCCAGCAGCGACTGGCACTGGCTCGGATCGCCGGTCTTGAACCCGGTCACGAACGCCGACTGGAGCTGCTGTGGGGTGACGTCAGGCGAGGTGATCCCGAAGGTCCCCGTCAGGTTGTTGTAGAAGCTCTGCAGGGCCGGTGAGTCTCCCTGCTCGAACATCTTGCGGTTGTTCAGCGAGTTGACGTACACGCCGGCGAGACAGACGTTCTCCTGTGCGAACCCACTCTTGCTCCCCTTACCGGACTGGAGGCCCGAGAGCGCCCCGGTCACGTTCTGGACCTGAAGGGCCCAAACCAGCGACTCCTCGAGCGCCAGGTTCACCCGGCCCGGGTCGGTGTCGACCTTCTGCTGGAGGAAGGTGACCGGCCAGTAGATCGTGGTCTGCCCCTGGCTGTTGGGAGCCGCGGTGCAGATGAACACCGGATCGGTCGGAGCCTCGGTCGCCTTGCCGCTGCAGTTCGTCTGCACCGGCGAGCCCTGGACGAGGACCTCCTGAACCTGCGGCCACTGCACGTTCGCCTTAGCGGCGAGGCCGCTCCAGAACTTGTTGATGTCCGCGGAGATCGTGGGGATCGCCTGCGCGATCGGAATGCCGCTGAAGCCCACGATGTGCGGGGCGAACTTCGCGCCGCGCGGGACCTTCCCGAGCGCCTTCAGCGTCAGCTGCTTGCTGCTCGGCGTCGGCACCGCCGGCACGACGCTCGGATGGGCCTTCGCGGCATTGACCTGACTCGAGGTCGAGCTGGACGCCGCGCTGCTCGTCGAGCTCGACGAGGAGCTGCTGCTGCTTCCGCAGCCGGCGAGGATCAGCGCCAAGGCGCTGACTAGCCCCGCGGCGCCGAGGAGACGGTGGCGCCAGCCCGCGCGCACGGCAGCATGGAAGTGAAACCGGCCAACTTGCATTGTGAAGCCCCCTAAGGATCAGGAGTCAGGTGGTTGGAACCTATCTGAAGCTACGTTTGTGCGAGGTTGTTCTTGCGACTCGCCCAGTCGCGAATCCGCGACTATAGTCGGGACCGGCACCGGAAACCTGACAACCGCACCGGGGTATGGTTGTTGGGATGAGTTGACCTCCTGAACGCCGGGCAGCCGATCGCGCTTCGCGCGCCCCTGCCCGTGTTCAACGAAAGCCAGGAGGTCAGATGTACTCAGACGATCACCGCGACCGTACCGCGGCCTGTGTGGAGTTCACGTTCCGCGTCCACTCCGACGGGCGGCGAGAGCGCTTCGCGACGGTGCTGGTGCGAGATCCCGACGGGATCTACCGGCCGGGGCCCCGCCGGCCCACCGGCGACCTCGCTCGGTTCGTCTCCCGAGCGATCGGCGAGGCGATGGCGGAGCTCGCGCCGCGCCGGCGGGCCAACCGCGAGCACGCGGCTACCGCGTGGAGTCCGCCCCACCGGCAGAGATAGGATGGGGGGCGATGACTTGTAGGGGGTGTGGTAAGGAGAACCGATCGGGGGCTCGGTTCTGCGGTGGCTGTGGCGCGCCGCTGGCGCTCGCCTGCCCGGCGTGCGGGGCCGCGAACGAACCGGAAGATCGCTTCTGCGTGAGCTGCGGCGCCGCGCTGGTCGGAGGCGCCACGGCGGCCGCGGGGCCCGTTGCGGGCTCGGGCGCCACCACGGCTCCGGTGGCCGAGCGGCGGCTGGTGAGCGTGCTGTTCGCGGATCTCGTCGGGTTCACCACCCTGTCGGAGCACCGCGACCCAGAGGAGGTCCGCGACCTGCTGAGCCGGTACTTCGAGCGCTGCCGAACGCTGATCGAGCGTTATGGCGGGACCGTGGAGAAGTTCATCGGCGACGCGGTGATGGCGGTGTGGGGGACGCCCGTAGCGCGCGAGGACGACGCGGAGCGATCGGTGCGCGCAGCGCTGGCGCTGACGCAGGCGGTGACGGCGCTCGGCGAGGAGGTGGGGATGCCGTCCCTGCGCGCCCGCGCCGGAGTCCTCACCGGCAACGCCGCCGTCGAGCTGGGCGCCGAGGGCGAGGGCATGGTGCTGGGCGACACGGTCAACACCGCGTCGCGGCTCCAGTCGATCGCTGAGCCGGGGAGCGTGCTGGTCGACGACGTCACGCGGCGCGCGTCGGAAGCAGCGATCGCATACGAGGACGCCGGCACGCACGAGGTCAAGGGACGCGCGCAGCCGGTGCACGCGTGGACCGCGCTGCGCGTCGTGGCCGGTGCCGGCGGCGCGCGTCGTGCGGTTGGGCTCGAGGCACCGCTGGTCGGCCGCGACGCCGAGCTCAGCCTGATGATCGAGGCCGGCGAGGAGAGCGCCACGCGCGCAGTGGCCCGCATGGTGACGGTGATCGGCGACGCCGGGTCGGGCAAGTCCCGGTTGCTGTGGGAGTTCTTCAAGTATCTGGACGGAATCGAGGAGACGCGCTGGTGGCACCAGGGGCGATGCCTGAGCTACGGCGAGGGCGTCTCGTACTGGGCCCTGGCGGACATGGTCCGCGCCCGCGCGGGGATCCTCGAGGAGGAGGACCCGGCATCCGCACGGGAGAAGCTGCGCGCGGTGGTCGCCGAGCACGTGCCGGATGAGCGCGAGCGGCGCCTGGTCGAACCACGCCTGGCGCACCTGCTCGGGCTCGAGGAGCGAACCGCCGCGGACCGCGCCGACCTGTTCTCCGGATGGCGGCTGTTCTTCGAGCGCCTGGCGACGGTGCAGCCGGTGATCCTCGCGTTCGAGGACCTGCAGTGGGCGGACAGCGGCCTGCTCGACTTCATCGACTACATGCTCGAGTGGTCGGGCGAGTTCCCGATCCTCATCCTCGGTTTCGCCAGGCCGGAGCTGCTCGCCGAGCGTCCGGCCTGGACACCGGCGGTTACGCTGGGCCCGCTCTCCGACGGTCCGATGACGGAGCTCCTGCACGGCCTGGTGCCGGGTCTGCCCGAGCAACTGGCGGCGCAGATCCGCCGGCGCGCCGAGGGGGTGCCGCTGTACGCGGTCGAGACCGTGCGGATGCTGCTCGACCAGGGGCTGATCGCACAGGACGGGGCCCGGTACGTGATCACCGGAGACGTGGCTGATCTCAAGGTCCCCGAGACGCTGCACGCCCTGGTCGCGGCGCGCCTCGACAACCTCGACCCGAGCGAGCGCGCGCTGCTCCAGGACGCCGCCGTGATCGGCCAGTCGTTCTCGCCGGCGGCGCTCGCGGCGGTGGCGGGACTGCCGGCCGGCAACGTCCAGCGACTGCTCGACGGCCTGGTCGCCAAGCAGGTGCTCGCCTACGTCGACGACGCCCGCCAGGGGGAACGCGGTCAGTACGCCTTCCTCCAAGCCCTGCTGCGGCAGGTCGCGCTCGGGACGCTGTCGCGCCGCGACCGCAAGGCGCGTCACATGGCCACGGCGGAGCACCTGCGTTCCAGCTGGGGGGACGCGCCCGAGATCGCGGAGGTGCTCGCGAGCCACTACCTGGCCGCGGTGGAAGCCGAGCCCGAGGCCGACGACGCCGCGCAGATCCGTGCGCTGGCCCGTCAGACGCTGTCCGACGCCGGACGGCGGGCCCTGTCGCTGGCGCTCGGAGCGGAGGCCAGGCGCTACTTCGAGCAGGCCGCGACGCTTGCCGATGACCAGGTGGAGCGCGCGCGACTGCTAGCGGACGCCGGAGGGGCCGCTGCACGAGCCGCGGACACCGAGGCCGCGACGCAGCTGCTGAGCGACGCGATTGCGGTGCTCGAGGCGAGTGGACACGTCGATGACGCTGCCCGTACTCGCGCCCGTCTCGCCGATGTGCTGATCATTGCGAATCAACTCGAGGCGGCGGTGGAGGTGATCGGGGAGGCGCGCGCCGCAATCACCGACGAGATCGTGCTCGGAGAGCTCGCCGCCCGAAGGGCGCACACCGCCTTCCTGAGAGGCGACTACGCGACGGCGCGCGACGAGGCCGAGCTCGCGCTCAGCATCGCGGATCCGAATCAGATGCACGCGGTCATCTCGAGCGCCGCGATGACGAAGGCGATCGCGCTCTACTACGACAACCGCCTCACCGAGGGCGAGGCGATGATGTCGCTGGGGCTTCAGGTCGCGCTCGACGCCGATCTCTCCGACCAGGCGCTGCGCGGCTATTACAACCTCGCCGACTTTCGGCTTGCGACCGGTTCGCCGGCGGAGGCCGCGACGCTGCTGGAGCGAGGGCTCGAGCTGGCACGTCAGCGGGGTCACCGGGAGTGGGAGGTGCGGCTGCTGGCTCAGAGCACCGGCGTCGAGACCGCGCGCGGAAACTGGGACAAGGCGCTCGCGCTGATCGAGACGATCGTCAATGGCGGCTACGACGAGGACGTGATCCTGGAGGCGCGCAGCCGCGAGCCGCTGATCGCGGCGGCCCGTGGCGATACCGCCACGATCGATCGCTGGCTCGCACGTCCACGCCCGGCGACTGAGTGGCACGAGGTCAAGCTGATCGCGATCTGCGGAGAATCGGTCGCTCTGCGCGCACTTGGACGACTCGAGGAGGGGGCCTCGCTGCTCGAGCCGGTCCTAAACGAAGTCGCCCGGACGGCCACGGTTTCGACAGCCACATACATGTGCGACGTGGTCGACATCGCCCTCGAATCCGGGTGGTTGGTCGAGCTCGAGGAATTCGTCGCCCACCTCAAGAAATCCAGGGTCGCCCTGATCGGCGCCCAGCGGCTCCGCTGCCTGGGTTTGCTGGCGGCCCATCGAGGCGAGCCGGCCGCAGCCGAGGAGGTGCTGTCGGAGGCTGTCAGCACGTTCCGCACGTCCTCCGATCCGTACGCGCTCGCCCGCTGCCTGTGCGACTACGGCTCGGTCCTGATCGAGCTTGGCCGGCCCGGCGACGCATCCGCCGCGCTGCAGGAGGCCCGGTCGCTTTTCGCTGAGCTCCGCGCGGCGCCGTGGATCGAGCGCGCCGACGAGCTGCTGGCGCCGCTGGTCCCGGCTTAGGAGGCGAGTCGGAGGGCGGCGGCGCGCCCGACGGCGGTGCTGCCCGCGGCGGCCTGGAGCGCGTACACGCCCGCCAGGCCGGACCACGGCGCATACGGCGCGAAGAACTCGACGACCTCCTCCTCCGTCGCCCGCGCGCGCGGATCGGCCTGGCGCAGACGACCCACGAGCTTGAGGTACGCGAGGTCGCCGGCGGGAAGCTGGTCGAGCCGCTCCTGGCCGGTCAGCGCCAGGGTCTGCACCGTCCAGCTGCCGATCCCCGCGGATCGCGCGCAGGCGCCGCCAGCCGCGCTCGTGGTCGCGGTCGTGCAGATCGACCCGGCCGCTGGCGACCTCCCGCGCCACCCGGCGCAGCGCGATCGCGCGTCCGCCGGCCAGCCCGAATGACTCGAGCAGCGCGGGCGACTGCCGCGCGAGCACCTCCGCGACCGGGGCGTCGCGCAGTCCGCTGTGCGGGCAGCGTCGCCCGAGCGCGAACGTCAGGCGCCGCTGGATCGCGGCGGCCCGCTCGTAGTCGATCAGCTGCTCGCAGATCGCCCACGCCAGCGCCTCGAAGGGATCCGGCCGGCCGAACACGCGCAGACCGGGGTCCGCGCGCACCGCTGGGCCGATCAGCGGGTCGAACCGGAACCGCTCGTGGAAGGGGCGCAGGTCCTGGTCGACGCCGAGCGCGATCCGCATCCGCTCGATCCCCAGCTCGGCGGCGGTCCGGGTCTGGGCCTGGGCTCCGAACAGCACGCGATGGGCGCCGGTCTGGGCGACGCGGAGCAGGACCGGCTCATTCCCCGCGTGTACGAGGCGATGGAGGACCGGGCCCCGAAGGCGCGCCAGGCCGTCGAGCCCCGTCCGGCGCGGCAGGCGAAACGGTGAGCGGGGCGCGACCTCGACGCGGAGGTCGATCACTCGCCGGGCTTGGCGAGCAGGTGCACGTCCACGAGGAACGTGCGGCTGGCGAGGACCGGCAGCATCTCGAGCGAGCGTCGTGGGGCACTCCGCCTCGCGCGCGCCAGCTTGCGGGCGTGGTGGCGCTTGACCAGCGCGATCGTCGCCGCCCCTGCCACGAAGCCCGTCGCGGCCGCCGCCGCGGCCTGGACGGCAGGTAGGGCCGCCGGCGCCGGGCGCTCCAGCGGGTGCACGTCGGCCAGCACGGGCATGCCGTCGACGGTCTCCTCGTACTCCTCGATCACCTCGCCGTCGATCGTCTGCAGCTCTTCGGTCATCGCTCCCCCCATGGTGACACCGCGCGCGGTCATCTTCAAAGGATCCTCTCAGGTACCGTAGAGCAACCTACATGCCGACCTCGATCGACGTCTTCGCGAAGGCCCGCGAGCACGAGCGGATCGCGCAGCTGAAGACCGCGCGCGAGCTCGACGCGCTCCCCTACTTCCGGGTGCTGGAGGGGCCGACGCTGCCGGTGGTCGAGATGGAGGGCTCGAGCAGGATCATGCTCGGGTCCAACAACTACCTGGGGTTGACCGGCGATGAGCGCGTCAAGCAGGGCGCGCTCGACGCGCTGAACCGCTACGGCACCGGCATCACAGGGTCTCGTTTCCTGAACGGCACACTCGACCTGCACCTCGAGCTCGAGCGCGAGCTCGCTGACTGGCTCGGAACCGACGCGGCGCTGGTGTTCACCACCGGTCACCAGGCGAACCTCGGCTCGCTCGGCACGATCCTCGGCCCGGGCGACACCGTGGTCGCCGACACCGGCGACCACGCCTCGATCCTCGACGGCTGCATCCTCTCGGGCGCGAAGCTGCGGCCGTTCAAGCACAACCGGATGAACCTGCTCGAGCGCCGGCTCGAGGCCGCCACCCAGGACGGCGGCGGCATCCTGGTGGTGGTCGACGGCGTCTTCTCGACCGAGGGCGACGTGGCGCCGCTGCCCGAGATCTGCGACCTGTGCGCGCGCTACGGCGCGAGGCTGATGGTCGACGAGGCACACGCCCTCGGCGTCCTCGGGGCGCGCGGCGCCGGCACGTGTGAGCTGCTCGGCGTCGAGGACCGGGTGGATCTGCGGATGGCGACCTTCTCGAAGTCGCTGGCCTCCTGTGGAGGCGTGATCGCCGGCCCGGCCGACGTGATCGAGTTCCTGCGGATCCAGTCCCGCCCCTTCATCTTCACCGCCTCGGCGGTGCCCGCCGCGGTGGGCGCCGCGCTCGCGGCCGTCAGGATCTGCCGCTCGGAGGAAGGGCGCGCCCTGTTCGCGAAGGTCCTCGAGAACGCCCGTTACCTGCACGCCGGCCTGAGCGAGCTTGGGTTCCAGGTCGTGGCGCCGACCCGCCTGGCGGACGGGACCGAGGTGGTGACCCCGGTGGTGCCGGTGCTGGTCGGCGACGACTGGAAGGCCGTCTTCCTGTGGAAGCTCCTCTACGAGGCCGGCCTATACGTCAACGTGATGATCCATCCGGCCGTCCCGCCGTCAGGGGCGCTGCTGCGCTGCAGCGTGATGGCGACCCACGATCGCGACACGCTGGACCGGGCGCTCGACTGCTTCGGCGAGGCCAAACGGACGTTCGAAGCCGAGCACGGGCCGCTTCCAGCGGCCGCGTGACCCCGGCCGCGCGGCCCACGCGCAGTCCACGCGATCGGCCGCTCGACGGGGTATCTGGACGCACCGAGCGCCCCGCTCCCCTTGTCCAGACACGCACAAACGTTTGCCCGAAGAAAAAACACGCTCTAAGCGCATCGACCTTGAGATGTGTATTTGCTGTTACTCGGCGTATCGAATACGGTCCTCCCTGTCGGTGGTCGGCCGGCCGGTGCGGATGAATCACCAGGGGTTAGTGGTGATCGGCGCGGCAAGGGGCGACATCAGTAGAAAGGGACGGACCCTGGCGAAAGCGGGACGATCTCCCGTTGCCAGGCATCGGTCATAACGGAGACCGCTTCGGCGGCAGACAAGCAGGGAGAGAGACGAGCACCATGACGCAGAGCGCCATGACGACCATTGAGCCGCAGCGGATGCGTGCGCTCGGGCGAGCCAACGAGGTACGGCTCGCGCGGGCGGACCTGAAGAGGCGGATCGGTGACGGTGAGGTATCCGCCGCGGACGTCATCCTGGAGTGCCCTTGGGAGGCACATACCTGGTCCGTGGGCGACCTGCTCTTGAGCCAGCGGCGGTGGGGCAGCACGCGATGCAGGAAGTTCCTTCTTCGTCTCCAGATCAACGAGAAGAAGCGGCTTGGGGACCTGACCAAGCGGCAGCAGCTAGTCCTGGTTCGCGAGCTGGCGTCATGCGCCTCGCACGAACCAGAGCTCGCTCTCGTCGGGTCGTAGCTTCGCCCCCACGTCGATCCCGCGCTTCTGGGCTGAGGCGCGGGATCGACACCCCGGTCTCCGAAGCTCAGAGCTGCATCCCGATGGGGATCGGACTGGTGCCGGCGAAGAAGAAGAACCAGATCACGAACGCGGTCAACGTGAAACCCGCGCTGACCACCAGCACGCTCTCGAGTACGACGTGACCGGGATCGTCCAGGCCTCGTGCCTGGCGATTGGCCCGGTACACGTTGCTGAGCTTCGCCAGCAGTGACGCGACCAGCGCGACCGTGGCGGGCACGCCGATGAACATCGCGCCGAGCGCGGTCCCCAGCGACGAGGTGGCTCCCTGGATCTGCGATCCGACCCATAGCCACAAAAGAGGCGTGCCCACCCAGAGTACGAGGCTCCCGATGAACATGATCAGGACCACGAGGACCGCTCCGGCCCCGGTCCTCAGCAACTCGCGCATACGCGATCGAGGTTAGCTAGCGGTTGCTCGTTCGGGCCGAGGCGCGGGGCCGCGGCCCTTGGGTAACGGACAGCCAGAGGACAGCTTTACCTGCCACCAGCCCATCAGCATCCCGATCAGGCCGAGACGCGGACGGACCTCCCAGGCGCCGCAGCCGGGCTCGCCGATGTCCTCGCGTGAGATACGCGCGAAGCGGTACTTGCCCGGCTCCAGCAGCATCCGCTCCAGGCAGACGCGATTCGCCGCATGCACCTCGGCGCGCTCGGCGATCGCCAGGCGCGCGCCGTGAAGCCGTTCGGCAAGCTCGTCGCGAACTCGCTCGAGCTCACCGAGCGAGAGAAGGTGCGGCTGTCCGCCGCCGCCGTGTCCGAGCTCGAGGCCACCCATCTGGAAGGCCGTGACGAACGCGTCCGCCAGCTCGCGCTCGAGGCGGACGATCTGCAAGCGCAGAGAGCGACGAGCCGCACGCTCGGCGTCCTCCGTGACGACCGGGAGTGCGATCAGCGGGCTTTGCTTGGCAGTGAGGTCCTGCAAAACGGCACCGTCCTCCATCGCTGGACGGAATCAGGGTACCACCGCGTTCTACCCCGGGGCGGACGTTTGTAGCGTCTCGACACACAGCCACAGCGCCTCCTCGATGTGGATCGCCGGGACGCCCTGCACACCGACCGAGAACAGCGCGACGCGGGCCGTCGCGCCGCCGACCTGGTGCTCGGAGGCGAGCTCGCCGAAGAGGATCCCGTGAACGTGCCGCACGTCCGCGACCACGAGACGCCCGGGGGCCAGCGTCGGCGCTTCCTCGCCCGAGCCCAGGCGGTCGCCGGCGACGCTCGTCCTGATCCCCAGTCCGCTGGCCTCGACGCGGTCGGCGTCGAGTGCCCAGACGGGCACCCCGGTCTCGATCAGTGCGATCAGCAGGGCATCCTCGATCAGATTGCGCGAGCGGAATCCCCCGTGCAGCAGCCGCGTGACGGCGACGTCCTCGCTGGGAACCCTGGTGGCGTCGGGGTCGAGCCCGACCTGACGGTAGAACGCCCGATAGGCGTGAGGGATCGCATGCGTACGCATCGCGACGACGCTCGCGCCGCGGTATCGGTTCGAGAGTAGCCGCAGCCGCTGCTTGACCGCCGACGGGCTGGGACGGAGGCTGGCCGTGGCGGTCACCCAGTCGAGCCGGAGGCCCGGCAGCTCGGCGAGGACGTCGGGCGCGACGAATCCCGGAGCAGGCGAAAGGAACGCCTCGTCGCTCACCGCAGCGTGCGGACCTGTGCCGCGAGCACCGCCGGCGCGGTCCAGTCGTCGCCGACCAGGCGCTGGGCGACGACGCCCCCGCGGTTGGTCAGCTCGAGCATCGGGCAGGTCTCGATGCCGTACACGTAGCCGACCGCGCCGTCGCGGTCGTAGGCGACCGGGATCGTCCAGCCGTGCTTGCGGACCGCCGCTGCCGTCGCCGAGTGGCCGGAGTTGACCGCGATCGCAGCGAACTTCACCGCCGGGAACTCGCGGGACAGCGTCTGCATGGCGTCCACCTCGCGTTCGCATTGCGAGGAGCCGAGCGCGAAGAATCCCAGCACCAGCGGCCGCTGCTGGACCACGAGGCAGATGTTGAGCGCACGGGGGTCGTGGCCCGCCAGCGTGCACGGCGGGTTGAGGTTGGCGTCGCCGTTGAGCGTGGTGTCCGCGAGTGGTGCCGAGAAGAAGTGCAGCCGCTGGCCGGCCGGAACGCCGACGTTCGCCACGCCGTGCGAGACGAACATATAGATCGAGATCAGGATCACGAGCGCCAGGCCGAACACGCCGATCATCCAGCGGTAGCGTCGCGTGTCGATCACCGGCTGCCGGAGCGGGATCGCGCGCGCGCCCATGTCCGCGGCGGCGCGGTCGGGGTCGAGCCGGTGCGTGCCGGCCGCGTCCGCCGCCGCGCGGTCAGGGTCGAGCCGGTGCGTGCCGGCCGCGTCCGCCGCCGCGCGGTCGGGGTCGAGCCGGTGTGTCGGCGCCGGCTGCGCTTCCGGCTCGTCGGCGGAAGACCCGGACTCGCTCACGCCACGCGCGGCCGCCGCCGCCGCGGCAGTACCCCGCCCGCCCGCAGTGCGATCGCGCGCAGGCGCTCGCGCACCTCGCCGCGCTCGGCGACCGCGAGCACCGCGGGCAGCACGAGCAGCACGCCACCGAGGGAGACCGTCAGGTCGATCAGCGTCACGAAGCCGAAGTCGCGGAGCATCGTGATGTCCGAGAGCACCAGCACGCCGAACCCCATGATCGCCGTGATCCCCGACGCGAGCACGGCCATGCCGGTCGATCGGTAGGTGCGGATCAGAGCCTCCCGCAGGTCGTGGCCGCGCGCGCGCTCCTGGCGGAAGCGTTCGGCGAGCAGCACGCTGAACTCGGTCGAGATCGCGATCACGAGGGCGCCGAGCGTGGCCGACATCGGGTTCAGCGGAATCCGCGTCGAGAACAGGATCAGCGCCGACCAGCCGGTGGCGAGCGCGATCGGGACCAGCGGCACGAGCGCTCGCTCTGCCTGGCGGAAGACAGCCAGCAGCACGAGGCCGACGGCGATCAGCCCGGCGATCAGGGTGAGCAGGCGGCGGGTCGCGGAGCTCAGGGCGGTGTTGGCCTGCGCGGCCAGCACCGGCAATCCGGCGAGCTGCGCGCTCACTCCGGGTGGCGGGCGCAGCTGCGACTGCATGTAGTTGATCACCCGCTGCTGGCGCGAGAGCGGCATCAGCCGGATCCCGAACGCGAGCACGGCCTCCCGGTGATCGCTGGTGATCACCGCTTGCGAGAAGTAGGACGGGACGGCCGAGAGCAGGTCCCGGATCTGAGTCTGGGTCAGCCCGGCGGCCGCCGCGGGGCCGGCGCCGCTGCCGGCCGAGAACAGATCCGGCAGCGACAGCGCCGGGCACAAGGTCGACTGCGAGCAGCCCTTGGTCTCGAGGTAGCCGTAGTGGCTGAGCAGTGCCTGCTCGTAGTTGACCATCCACCTGACGGTCGAGAGATCGGTCACGTCCGGCGAATGCACGGTCACGTCGATCTCGCCCGACACGCCGGTCACGCGCTCCAGCGTGTGCAGGTCACGCAGAGCAGGCATGCTCGACGGAACCAGCTTGGTCACATCGGACTGAACCGAGGTCTGGGTGTCCACGACCCAGCCCGTCGCGGCGAGCACGAGTCCGACCGCGAGCACCCGAGCGGGGTGCGCGACGACGCTCGAGATCAGTCGCTCGCCCGCCGGCGGTCGATCCCCGCCCACCGGGCTGTACGAGGGCCCGCGCGACAGGACCCGGCGGGGGGCCGCGAGGACCGACGCGAGCCCGTCGCGGATGATCTCACCGGCTCCCCGCAGCGGCGGCTTCACGACCGCGAACAAATCCGAGACGATCTCGCCCGCCCCGCGCAGGGACGCGCCGAGCCGGCCTCCGTCGCGCGCCGCCAGGACCAGTGCCGCCGAGCCGCCGGTCAGCGCGCAGAGGAACGCGATCACGATGCCCACCACCAGCAGCAGCCCGAATCCACGGACCATCGGCACGGGCGAGAGCAGCAGCACGAGGAAGCCCGCCGCCGTCGCGAGCGCGGCGGTGGCGATCGTCGGCGCCGCGACCCCCGCCGCGCGCGACACCGCCTCGGGCGCCCCCGCCGCCCGCGACACCGAGTCTGGCGCCTGGCCCACGCGCGACACCGAGTCGGACGCCTCCGCCACGCGGGACTGGAACTGCACGGCGTAGTCGACGGCCAGGCCGATCAGGATCGGCAGCACGGCGATCGACGCCATCGTCAGGCTCGCGCCGACGAGCGAGGTCGCTCCGAACGTGATCCCGGCAGCGGCGAGCGCGATCGCCAACGGCAGCAGGCGCGGCCTGGCCCGGAACACGATCAGCAGCGTCGCCGCCATCACCAGCACCGCCGCGATCAGCAGGCCCGCGATCGCGCCCGTGATCTGCGAGGCGAGATCGTTGGCGACGACCGGCTCCCCGGTGACGGTGTAGACGCCGCCGTAGCCCGATCGGAAGATCGGCATCCGCACGGCCCGGCGGATCCAGGTGATCGCGGCCGCCTGCTGGGCGTCGCTCAGCGTCGACTTCAGCCGCACCTGGATCAGCGCCGAGTCGGCGCTCGGGAACAGATACGCGAAGCGCGCCTTCGGCTGGTTCACGCCGCGCGTCTGGTCGAAGACGATCTCCGGGATGAACTGCGGATCGTCGATCCGCGGGGTCCCGGTGATCCCCGAGTTCAGGTAGACCTGCGCGAGCTTCTCGTACTGCTGCTGGAGCTCGAGCTGCCCGGCAGCGTTGGCCGCGGTGAGCGCCGCCTTGTTGGACAGGTGCCGCGCGAGCGCGAGCTGGTACGCGTCGCGCTCGGCGGTCGTGACCGCCTGCTGCGCGCCCGCGACCATCGCGATCGCCTGCTGGTTGACGGCGGCGACGGCGCGGTTCAGGAAGGTGCCCGGGCCGTACACAGCCTGCACCCAGCGATGCTTCATCAGCGCGCCGCAGGGGCTGGCCCAGCCGCCGTACGGCGTTCCGCGCGCGGGCGTGAACGACTGCAGCTGCTGGTTCTTGACCACGGTCTCACCGGCCAGGCACGCCTCGAGCTGGGTCTCGATCCCCAGGTCGGACGTCTCGACGAGGCTCGTCAGCGGCTCCTTGATCAGGATGATCACGGCGTCCGCGCCGAAGTGCCGGTTGTCGTCGGCGGTCGCCTTGTAGCTGGCGGAACTGCGCCCGACGAACGTGTCGGCACCGACGGACGGCTTCAGGCCGAGCGCGAGCGCGGCGCCGGCCACGGCCGCCACAAGCACGATCGCCACCGTTAGACCGGGATTGCGCGTGGCGATCCGTGCCAGCCGCTCCCAACTATCTCTGAACATGCGGCCCCTCAGGCTACCCAGGTCCTAAGCGCGGGCGCGCTAGTCCATCGTCAGCGGGCCCTGGGACTCGCCGGAGAGGAACTGCCGGATGAACGGGTTGTCGGAGTTGAGCATGTCCTCCGCCGGTCCCGCCTCGACGATCCGGCCCTTCCACAGCACGTTGATGTAGTCCGCGACCCGTCGCGCGCTCATGATGTCGTGGGTGATCACGCAGAAGGTGGGCAGGTGCTGCTTCTGCTTCTTCTTGGCGTCTTCCATCATGTCGCGGTGGATCTCCAGGATCAGCTCGCCGAGCAGGGCGGTGCGGACGGGATCCAGCCCCGAGTCGGGCTCGTCGAACAGCACGATGTCGGGTTCGAGCACCAGCGCCCGCGCGAATCCCGCGCGCTTGCGCATCCCGCCCGAGAGCTCGTTGGGCATCTTCTCGCGCGCGTCGCCGAGGCCGACCTCGTTCAGCCGGCGCATGACGATGTCCTCGATCTCGCCCTCGCCCTTCTCGGTGTGCTGCCGCAGTGGAAACGCGACGTTGTCGTACAGGTTCATCGAGCCGAACAGCGCGCCGTCCTGGAACAGCAGGCCGAACTTCTTGCGCATCTCGAACAGGTCGTCGTCGGCCATGTTCACGACGGATTCGCCGTGCACCAGCACGTCGCCCTCGTCGGGGTAGAGCAGCCCGACCATGTGCTTGATGCAGACGGACTTACCGGTTCCGGAGGGTCCGAGGATCATCGAGACCATTCCCTCCGGCAGGCCCATATTCAGGCCGCGGAGGATGCGGGCACGCCCGAAGGCCTTGTATACGTCGATGAACTCGATCGCGTCCGGACGCCCGGAGGGGTACACGCGGTAGGTGTGCCACTTGTACTCCTCCTCATCGGCGCCGTGCGGCGGCGCCGGGCGCGGCGGCTGCTCATCCACCACCGAGACGCGCGAGCTCGACTGGCTCTCCTCCGAGCGCTCCTGCTGCTGTGAGCCGGCGGACTCCCACGGCGCAGCGGACTTCATCGAGCCGCGACGCTCGCCGTCATCTTCGTCCTGATCGCTCTCGCCGCTCGGGCCCTGACCGCCCTCGCCGCCGGGGGCGTGATCGCTCTCGCCGCCATCCCCGCCGCGGGGCTCCTCGTGCTGCGCATCGCCGCCATCACCCGAGACGGGCGCAGGCTCGTCGGCCGAGGCGTTCGGGAACCACGCTCCGCTCCGCGTGCCGACCTCCTCCGAGGGCGCGTCGGCGCCGCTCGCGGGGGACTCGTCCGCCTGCGAGGGAACAGGCCCGCTCGCCTGCGCGGCCACTGGCTCCTCCGCAGCGGGCTGATCGGGTTGCGACGCGTCCGCGGCGCGCTGCTCGTCCTCTGGCGTCTCGTTCTTTTCCCTGCCAAAGCCAAATGGCATGCGTCAGCCTCCGATTGGTGCCCTTGGGTTCGCGCCCCAGAAGAGCTGCGTCCCGAGCATCCCGATGAGATGTACTCCTACGAGGTTCAAGACCATCGATTTTGCCGTGGCGGTGCCCACGCCGACCGGACCCCCGCTCGCGTTGTAGCCGTAGTAGCAGCCCACGAGCACGATCATCGTCGCCATGGCCATCGCCTTGATCAGGCTGTATAAGAGGTCCGGCGGGTTCTGGAACTGCCAGAAGATCAGGAAGAACCCGCCCGAGGAGACGTCCCCGATCTGCTGCACCACGGCGATGTAGCTGGCGAAGAAACCCGCGCCGATCGAGCAGAGGTAGACGAACGGGAGCACGAGCCAGGACGCGAGCAGCCGCGTGGCGCACAGGAAGGTGACGCCGCTGATGCCCATCACCTCGAGCGCGTCGATCTCGTCGGAAATGCGCATCGAGCCGAGCTCGGCGACGATTCCGGTGCCGACCTTGGCGGCCATCATGTAGCCGAACACGAGTGGCACCAACTCGCGCAGGTCGCACCATGCCGCGAACACGCCCGAGTAGGCCGGAGCGCCGACCGAACGGTTGAAGTACGCGCCCTCGATTCCGCACTGCAGGCCGATGATGAACACCAGGCCCCAGATCACCAGCGTCGAGGAGATGATCAGGATCCCCGCCTGGCGCAGCGTCTCGCCGAAGAACTTGAAGACGCGCAGGCGGAACACCTCGTAGACGATCCGCGAGGTGAACTTGACGATCTCCCCGAAGGACTCGATCCAGCCGCGCGGTGTGGCGAGAGCTTCGTTCATCGGATCACTTGACGATCGTCGTGATCTCGGGGTGCGTGGCGAGCAGCACCTGCGTGAAGACGTAGTTGAACGCGAAGATCCCCAGGAACGCGATCACGACCGCTTGGTTGACGGCGCGCCCCACCCCCTCGGCCCCGCCCGAGGCGGTCATCCCCTTGTAACAGCAGACGATCGCGATGATCGCCCCGAACAGAGTGGTCTTGACGACCGAGCCCCAGAGGTCGGTGGTGGAGGCGTTGTTGAAGAACGTCGCCCAGAACGGCCCGAGCGGGGCGTTGTTGACGAGCGTCGCCAGGATCCCGCCGAAGATGCCGAAAAGCAGCGCGTAGATGTCGAACAGGCCGGTGACGAGCATCAGCGCGAGGAACCGGGGGACGACCAGGTTCTTGACGGGGTCGACGCCGAGCACCTGGAGCGCGTCGAGCTCCTCTCGGATCTTGCGCGCGCCGAGGTCGGCGGTGATCGCGGTGCCGGCCACTCCCGCGAGCACGACCGCGTCCACGAACGGCGCGAACTCCCTGATCGATGCCAGCACGAAGAATCCGCCGAGGCGATCGAGCGCCCCGAACAGGACGAGGAAGTTCGCCGCCTGCAGTCCCGGCGCCTCGTATCCGAACGCGATCGTCGAGACCAGCAGCGGGAACCAGCACAGCTTCAGCGCGAACATGAACTGACCGACGAACTCGCTGCCGTACGGGTAGGGCGGCCGGATCGCCGACACGATCGTCTTGCCGGTCAGGATCATCATGTTCCCGACCTCTTCCAAGACGTTCTTGGTGGGCAGGAATGCCCGGTCAGCGACTGCTCGGATCAAGTCTCTGCTCTTCTCCCAGGGGTGCGGAGGCCGCGTGCACGGACCACCGGCTAAGCCTACGGCACAGGCCCTGCAAAGACCAAGTTTGAACCGTCTCTCCGGGGCATGCCGAACCGGCGTCCGGAGCACGACCCCGTGGTATGTTCGCCGCCGTGAGGAGCTGGCGGACGAGGACCTTCACGATCATCGGGGCGACGCTGATCGCCCCGCTTCTGGCTGCCTGCGGCGGCGGCCAGCGCCAGGACGCGACCGAGCCGAGCGGGAACTTCCCGGTGCAGGTCTCGGACGCGACCTTCCCGACCGCCCAGCGGCTGGCTCAGCACAGTCACCTCGTGATCACCGTGCGCAACGCCGGCACCCAGACGATCCCGAACATCGCCGTGACGATTTGCAACGTCACCTGCTCGTTCCCGGCGCCCGTCGGCGAGGGCACCAGCGTGCAGGCGTTCGCCGCCTACCTGAACATGCCCAACCTCGCAAGTCACTCGCGGCCGGTCTGGATCGTCGACGACGCACCGGGCCCTTGTAACTACAGCTGTCAGAGCGGCGGCCCTGGTGGCGCCACCACGGCCTACGCGAACACCTGGGCGCTCGGCGCGCTGAAGCCGGGTGCCACGGCGAAGTTCGACTGGGCGGTGACCGCCGTGCAGCCGGGCAAGTACACCGTCGCGTGGCAGGTGGCGGCTGGACTCAACGGCAAGGCCAAGGCGACCCTCGCGGGTGGCGGCGGCAAGCCGAAGGGCACCTTCGACGTGACGATCGCCAAGGCGCCGGCGCAGTCCTACGTCAACGGCAGCGGCCAGATCGTCACGACCGGCTAGGACGGTCGCCGGACAGCTGCACTGCGGCCAGGAGTGCCTGGCTTCGGTTCTTGACGCCCAGTCGCGGCGTAGATCCCGTCGAAGTGCTTCTCCACCGTACGCCGGCTGAGCTCCAGCGCCTGCGCGATCTCGACGCTGCTCCGGCCGCGCAGCGCAAGCGACAGGACCGCGGCCTGATGCCGCGTCAGACCGAGGCGGCGTAGCGTGTGCGCCGCGCGCAGATCGACGCCGGCCAGCGGGAGCGGCTGAGCACCAGCGAGCGTGAGGGGCTCAAGCGGTTGCGGCGCGAGAATTTCGAGCTGCGCAGGGCGGCACGAGCTCGAAAGAGGCGCCTGTGTATTTCGCGCAGGAGCTCGACCCAAACCGTCCGTTGTGAGCGCGTTCATCGATCAGGTGACGCGATCGCTTCGGGGTCGAGCCCGTTTGCCGGACCTTGGGCGTCTCGGCGTCCGCGTATTCCGAGCGAGCGACCGGGCGCGCTCACAGCGCTCGTTGCGCCAGCAGCAGCTGTCTGCCCGGGCTGAGGCAAATTTACGCATTGCGACCACCCCCATGAGGTAGAGTCGGTTGCGTGTGGGCGCTCGGGGGAAACCGCGGGCTGGTATGAGGTCGCAATTCAGAACAGCGATCGTGGTCGTTATCGGGCTGCTCGTCGTAACCGGGCCTTCGGCTCTTGCGACGCGTAGCGCGGGCGAGACGCATCACGCGGTCAAGGCCACCGCGGCTTCGTGTCCGATCGCCGGGCAATGCGGGGTGAACCCAAAGACGGGCTGCCCGACCGACGGACCGATCGCGCCCCCCAGTGGTGAGCATTGCGTGTCGTTGCCCGCCAACGTGTTCTGGGTATCCAAGTCGCTGCACCCGGGCTGCGCCGCGTCCCTGCTCTTGACGGTCGGAGTTCCTCGTGGGATCGATGACTACGAGGCGGCCGTCTACGCGAACGTAGGGCTGGGCACGCGCTGGTGGACCAAACCCGGGCAGAAGAGCATCCCGATCTTCAACGGACTTGAGACCTACCACGCACCGAGCGGCAGCGTCGTGTTCGGCGTGGGCGGTGGGAACGGCGGCGGCGACTGCACCGCGAACGCAACCCCGAAGAATTGGCTCGGCGAAGCGGCCTGGGGGATTACCTACAAGTGGCTCGTGGACGGACATGTGACGGTGGCGGGATCGGGGACGCGAGCAGCAAAGATCCGCATGGCCGCCAGCTGCCCGGGCGGCGGCACGACCACGACCGACACCAATGGCTACTACGAGTTCTTGGTTGATAAGAACACGACCTGCACGGTCGCGCCACGACTGATCAACGGCCTGCAGTCGGCGCCGCGCCAGCGCGTCGTGCAGGTCCACAACAGCGACGTCCACCACGTGGACTTCCAGGTACCGTGTGACGCACTCCCAACAACGAGTCGCGACATCGCCTCCGCAGCGGCCGCGTCAGGCAACGCGTGCAAGCTACTGGTCTTTGTCAAGGAGATTGACCCGTTGCGCTCGGGCCTCGCCTATCACAGCCCTCACCCTCACTATAGGTACTATCCGGTCGACTTCGTCGGCAAAAGCCTTACTATCCTCAGCGGGCGGAACGCCGTGTGCGAGTCGGGATGTACCGATCTCCGGATCACGGTGCGGGATGGTCAGACAAACAAGCCTGTTCCGGGTGCATTGGTCAAAGCCGATGTCGGCGTACCAGAACCCCGCGTCGCCGGCGACGGGTCCCTGTGCCTCGAAGACAGCCAGGGGCTGACTGACACGTCGAAGCCCTGCGACCGGGACCTGCCCGGACTGACCACGGATAGCAAAGGCCAGGTGTGGTTGCGCTACTGGGCTCCGGCGGTAGTCGCGGATGCGAGCACGACGCTAACCGTCACCGCGAGGAAGGCGTGTTCGGCGTACTCCTGCCCGCTCCATGTGAAGCAAGGATCCGCCAAGCCGACGCATCTGAAGATCAAGCCGTACGTGATCTATCAGCACCCCTCCACACTTACAGACACGGAGGAGGAGATACTCGCCAAGTGGGCCGTCGGCGAGGATCCCTTGATTTCGCTTCTCGTCCACAGCGCCACGGCGAACAAGCTTCTGATACGCGCGCTTACCTGGCTCAATGACGGGAAGGAAGAGGGGGCTGTCTTCACCGAGTCGCTCGAGACGCTCGAGCGCGCCGAGCTGGTCCTTGTACCAGCCGAACTGTACGAATATTGGAATTACGCGAGTGAGCGCGCCGCGCTGCTCGCCGAGTTCCTGAGGCTAAACGGCCTGAGCGCGTTTGGCCTTGGCAGTGATCCGTCTGAGGCGGAAGTGACCCACGCCCCGACCTTCACGTTCGACCATGAACTCGTCGACTTCGGGAACTTCGTCCCGTTCCATGTGCTCGGCGTCAGCGGCGCGTGGTGGGATCTTGCAGAAAAGGTTGGGCGCAGCTACGAACACCACGGCGAGGTACACGCCGCTCTTGAGCTGAAGGTATACGAGACCTCGTATTGCGAACCGTCCAAGGGGGTGTGCGACCCCGGATACGCCAACGATCCCGGATCGGCCACCGTCCTTCGACCGGGCATTCAGGCACAACTGACGTTCCGTTTGATCCTAGTCCTCGGCACAAAGAAGGCTTTCACGGTCGACGAGAAGGTGTTCGACACTCCGTACGACGCGATCGCGTGGGAAGAGACCCAGGGTCACCTAAGCGATGTCATCAAGGACTTCTAGATAGCCCACGCCGCCCCGCCCAGACTGACTCGCGGTCAAAGCTGCGAGGGGTGAAAGAATTCTTAGGCGACGAACCTATTCGCTGCTGGACACGGACCAGATGTTGATGCCGCCCTCGACCGCGTAGCGGTCGACTTGAGCGAGCTCGTCCTCATCCAACTCAAGCCGCTCGAGCGCCGCGACGTTCTGCTCGAGCTGCGCGACCGATGAGGCGCCGAGCAGCGCCGAGGTCACGCGCTCGTCGCGCAGCACCCAGGCGATCGCGAGCTGCGCCAGCGATTGGCCGCGGCGCGACGCGATCTCGTTCAAGCCCCTGATGCGCGCGAGGTTGTCCTCCGTGATCATCTCCTCGGACAGGTAGTTGCCCCGTCTCACCCGCGAGTCCTCGGGGACCCCGTGGAGGTACTTGTCGGTCAACAGGCCCTGCGCCAGCGGCGAGAACACGATGCAGCCGGCGCCGACGCGCTCGAGCGTGTCGAGCAGGCCATCGGTCTCGATCCAGCGGTTGAGCATCGAGTAGGACGGCTGATGGATCAGCAGCGGCGTCCCCAGCGCGCGCAGCAGCTCGGCCGCCTCCTCGGTCCGTCGCGGCGAGTAGGAGGAGATCCCGGCGTAGCGAGCCTTGCCGGCGCGGACCGCGGCGTCCAGCGCGCCCATCGTCTCCTCCAGGGGCGTGTCCGGATCGAGGCGATGCGAGTAGAAGATGTCCACGTAGTCGAGCCCCATCCGCTGGAGCGACTGGTCAAGGCTCGCGAGCAGGTACTTGCGCGAGCCCCACTCGCCGTACGGCCCAGGCCACATGTCGTAGCCGGCCTTGGTCGAGATCACCAGCTCGTCGCGATACGGCCGGAGGTCCTCCGCCAGCACCCGCCCGAAGTTGATCTCGGCGCTGCCGTAGGGCGGCCCGTAGTTGTTCGCCAGGTCGAAATGCGTGATCCCGAGGTCGAACGCGCGGCGCAGGATCGCCCGGCCGGTAGACGCCGGCCGGTCGTCGCCGAAGTTCTGCCAGAGGCCGAGCGAGATCGCGGGCAGCTTCAGGCCGCTGCGCCCGCACCGCCGGTAGGGCATCTGCTCATAACGATCGGCGGCAGGGACGTACAGCGTGGGAGCGAGCGAGGCGTCGAATGGCACGGCTCCCGAGTCTATTTCACGCAAGATGCGACATCCGGCGCACCGTCGCCGGTCCGATTTGGACATGCGGATAGTGCCCCTCCAAGCGTGATCCCATACCCTTAAGCGCCGATGCCTCGCGGCCGCCGGCCCGAGGCTGGGCTCACGTACGTACGCCTCCGCCGCCGAGGCGACGCGAAGGAAGGAAATAAGAACGCATGCCTCGCATTCGCCAGCAGAATGTCCTCTCCGCGCAGTGGACGCCGAACGGCGGCGCCCTCGGCGCGCCGGACCTCACAGCGCCCGACAACCAGATCTTCGGGGCCAACGTGTTCAGCCCGGCCGTCCAGCGCCAGCGGCTGCCGCGGGACGTCTTCCGCCGCCTGCAGCAGACGCTCGCCCGCGGCGAGGCGCTCGACACGAGCACCGCGGATGCGGTCGCGCTGGCGATGAAGGAATGGGCGCTCGAGAAGGGCGCGACCCACTACACCCACTGGTTCCAGCCGTTGACCGGCTCGACCGCCGAGAAGCACGACAGCTTCTATGCCCCCACGGGCGAGGGCACCGCGCTCGCGGACTTCTCGGGCAAGGAGCTGATCCAGGGCGAGCCCGACGCCTCGAGCTTCCCCACCGGCGGGATCCGGGCGACGTTCGAGGCGCGCGGCTACACCGCGTGGGACCCGACCAGCCCGGCGTTCATCCTCGAGAATCCCAACGGCGCGCTGCTGACGATTCCGACCGCGTTCGCGTCCTGGACCGGCGAGGCGCTCGACCACAAGATCCCGCTGCTGCGCTCGATGGACGCCCTGAGCCGGTCGGCCATCCGCGCGCTGAAGCTGTTCGCCGACAACTCCGCCACCCGCGTGTTCACGACGGTCGGGCCCGAGCAGGAGTACTTCCTGATCGACGAGCACTACTACTTCGAGCGCCCCGACCTGATCACCACCGGGCGCACGCTTTTCGGCACCAAGCCGCCGAAGGGCCACGAGCTCGACGACCACTACTTCGGCTCGATCCCGGAGCGGATCCTCGCCTGCATGCTCGCGACCGAGCGCGAGCTCGCGAAGCTCGGCGTGCCGGTCAAGACGCGCCACAACGAGGTCGCGCCCAACCAGTACGAGATCGCGCCGGTGTTCGAGAACTCGAACGTCGGCTCCGATCACCAGCAGCTGACGATGCAGATCATGCAGAACGTCGCGCGCCGCTTCGGCCTGGTGTGCCTGCTGCACGAGAAGCCGTTCGCGGGTGTCAACGGGTCGGGCAAGCACAACAACTGGTCGATGGGGACCGACACCGGCAAGAACCTGCTCGACCCCGGCGACACGCCGCACGACAACCTCGAGTTCCTGTTCTTCTGCGCCGCCGTGATGCAGGCCGTGAACAAGCATCAGGGACTGCTTCGCGCGTCGATCGCGTCGGCCGGCCAGGACCACCGGCTCGGCGCCAACGAGGCGCCCCCCGCGATCATCTCGATCTTCCTGGGCTCAGAGCTCGAGAAGGTGTTCGGGGCGATCGAGCGGGGCGAGGCCGGCGAGTCCACGCCGGAGTCGTTCCTCGGCCTCGGCACGCCCGTGCTCCCGCCGCTGCCGATGCACGGCGGCGACCGCAACCGCACGAGCCCGTTCGCCTTCACCGGCAACAAGTTCGAGTTCCGGGCGCTCGGGTCGAGCATGTCGCTGTCGCTCCCGAACACGGTGCTGAACACGATCGTGGCCGAGGCGATCGACGAGCTCGCCGACGAGCTCGACAAGGCGCTGAAGGGCGGCACCGAGCTCGAGCAGGCGCTGCGCCCGATCCTCAAGCGCAGCTACGCCGAGAACAAGCGGATCGTGTTCGGCGGCGACAACTACGCCGAGGAGTGGCATCGGGAGGCCGAGCAACGCGGACTGCTGAACCTCCAGGCGACGCCGGACGCGCTGCCGTACCTGGTCTCGGATGAGACGATCGCGCTGTTCGAGCGCTACGGGGTGCTCACGCACCGCGAGCTCGAGTCGCGCCACGAGGTGTTCGCCGAGCAGTACGTGACGAAGATCAACATCGAGTCCGAGACCGCGGCATCGATCGCGCGCACGATGATCCTGCCGGCCGCGGCGCGGCACCTGTCCGTGCTGCTCGAGGCGCAGCTGAGCGAGCTCGCGGAGGAGACCTCCGGCCTGATCGGGCAGCTGAGCGACGCGATCGCAGCGCTCGAGTCGGCCAACCTCGCCGAGAACCAGCCGGACGAGGTCCTCGAGCACACGCGCTACATGCACGACCGGGTGCTGCCGGCGATGGCGAACGTCCGCGAGGCGGCGGACCGGCTCGAGCGGATCGTCGCCGACGATCTGTGGCCGCTGCCGAAGTACGCGGAGATCCTGTTCATCAAGTGATGAATTAGGAAGGGCCCGGCACATGTGCCGGGCCCCCGGGCGGCGCATGCGCCGCCCGGCGCCGGCGTGCATGCACGCCGGCGGACACCCACGCAGCGCAACTTGCGGGATCCGCGCGGGTTCTCCTCTACGGTGACTCGGGGTATGAGGCACCGGCGCTTGCTCTGGCTGATCGTGCTGGTCGGCGCGCTCTGCGCGGCGTCGGCCGGCTCGGCGGCCGCGCGCAACCCGTTCCGGGGCCGCGCCATGTGGATCTGGTACCTGGGCGACGCGGACGGCGGAAACCTCCGGGACATCGGCCTGACGATCCACCGCTACCACCTGAACACGGTGGTGATCAAGGCCGGCGACGGCACCAGCGCGTGGTCGCAGTTCTCCAGGCACACGGTCTCGACGCTGCACTCGCACGGCGTGCGGGTGTGCGCCTGGGTGTACCTGTACGGGAACGATCCGGCCGGCGAGGCCCGAGTCAGCGCGGCGGCGGTCCACGACGGCGCTGACTGTCTGCTGCTCGACGCAGAGGGCGAGTACGAGGGCAAGTACGTGCAGGCGCAGACCTACATCCGGGCGCTGCGCAGCCGGATCGGGGGCGGCTATCCGGTGGGCCTCGCCGGCCTGCCGTATGTGGACTTCCACCCCGCCTTCCCGTACTCGGTGTTCCTCGGGCCGGGGGGCGCGCAGTACGACGCGCCGCAGATGTACTGGGCGGAGATCGGCGTCAGCGTCGGCGCGGTGTACTCGCACACGTTCACCTACAACGAGGTGTACGGCCGCCCGATCGAACCGCTCGGCTCGATCGACCTCAACCCTCCGACCTCGCAGATCGTCGCGTTCCGCGAGGCGTCGCGCAACTACGGCGCCGACGGCGTTTCGTGGTGGGAGTGGAGCGCCGCGACCCCGCCGATCTGGCGCGCGTTCTCGGCGCCGCTCGGAAGCGGGCCCGCGCCCGCGCAGACGATGCCGGTGCTGCGCCGCGGCGCAGCGGGCGATCTCGTGGTCTGGGCGCAGGAGCACCTCTACCGAGCCGGCGACCACCTCACGATCGACGGCGGCTATGGCCCAAAGATGGTCACGGCCGTCCGCCGCTTCCAGGCCGCCCACGGGCTCTCGGTGGACGGCGTGATCGGGCCCGTCACCTGGCAGGCGCTGCTCTCCTATTCGCCGGCGCGGGTGACCTGGACGTCAAAGGGCGCGCGCGCGTCCGCGACCGCGCCCGGGACGCTCGTGATGGGCGTCCCGAAGTCGGCGCGGCTGCCCGCCAAGCGCTACGAGATCCCGCGCGACCTCGGCGCGCACTAACCGGGCAGCGCGGAGCGAATCCCGCGCACCACGACCGACAGCGAGCCGGTCCGGGAGACCGGCGCGAGGTGCTCACCCGCCGGGTGCGAAGGCTGCTCGCTCAGCACGCGCTCGATCGCGGCGACCACCTGCGGGTCGAAGTGCGTGCCGGCGCAACGGCGCAGCTCCTTGAGCGCCTCGCTCGTGCGCCGCGCGGGACGGTACGCGCGGTCGGTTGTCATCGCGCTGAACGCGTCGCACGCGCAGACGATTCGTGACTCGATCGGGATCTGATCCCCGACCAGGCCGTCCGGATACCCACCGCCGTCGTAGCGCTCGTGCGAGCTGCGCACGATCCTGCCCACGCCGGCGAGGGTGCCGCCGACCTGCTTGAGCATCTTCTCGCCTTCGACGGTGTGCTCGCGGATGATCTCCCACTCCGCCGGGTCGAGCGCGCCCGGCTTGTTGATGATCTCCTTCGTGACGCGGATCTTGCCGACGTCGTGCAGGAGCGCCGCGAACTCGATGTCCCGGCGCCTCGCGGGATCGACCGCGAGCAGGTCCGCGACGGCCACCGACAGGTCGACCACGTCGCGACTGTGCATGCCGGTGTAGTGGTCGTCGGCCTCGACGACGTCGCCGAGCAGCAGCGCGGTGCCGCGGTAGGCCGTGCTCAGCGCGAGCGTCTGGTCGAGTCGCTGCTGGCGCTCGCGCGCGAGCAGCGCGAGTACCACCGTGGGCGAGAGCCCGATCACGAGCAGGACCGTGTGGCGGGTGGCGGCGCCCGCGATCACCAGGCCGAGCGGCGCGAGCGCGACGTCGACCGCGTACACCCACGCGAGCAGCGGCAGCTGCACGCGCGAGCGGGTCCCCTCCACGATCGAGGACCACGCCACCGTCGCGGCCATGTCGCACGCGACCTGGGCCGCCAGCGCCGCCACGTAGATCGGCCAGTTCGACCAGCGGAAGGTCTGCGCCTTGGCCGCCACCAGCACGAGCGCCGGGCCAAAGGTGAACCACGCGTCGACGATGAACGCCGGGATCATGGTCGCGCTGACGCGCCGGCGCAGCAGATCGGGCCCGCGTCGCAGGACGATCGCGAGCGCCGCCAGCAGCGGCACCAGGGGCGTCGGCAGCACGAACAGCGCCGGCACGAAGATCAGCTCGGTCGGGTAGCTCCAGCCGCCGGCGACCGGGAACTTCACCCGCTCGACGATGACCCAGCACGCGAGCACCAGCACCAGCGCCCACACCGACAGCGACCGCGGCCACGGCGCGAGCGCCGCCAGCAGCGACGCCGCGATCAGGAAGCCGCCGGCGCCGACGAGATCGGTGACAAGCTCGCGGCGCGGCCGCGACCTACGCTCGAGGCGCTCCTCGCCCGCCCGCAACAGCGCCTCCGCATCGGGGCTGTCGTAGGCATCCAGCTTCATCGCGCACGGCCATGCGGCCGTCCGAGGTCGCGACCCGGCGAACTACCCCTTCCCCCATGGGTCGACGAACACGTCATCGATCTGCGCGGTCCCTCCACTCGCCCTGAACTGTAGCGTGAGGTTCGCGCTACCACCGGCGAACTTCGCCACTTGGGAAGCGGTTTGCAGGCGCGGGCTGGGCCGCCAGCGGCGGCTCGGGCGGATCGTGCCGACGGGGAAGCTGACCGTCCCGGAGGCCAGCCTGTAGACGGCGGTGACCCTGATGACCGCGCCCGGATGATCGGTGCGATCGAAGAAGCGGAAGAAGCGGTCCTTGGGCGTCACGCAGACCGCCGGGGAGACGGCGCCGGCGCCCTTGGGCAGGAGGAGCGATGAGCTGCCAACCGACCCGGTGCTGGCGTAGGTCTCGCTGCCGCTGGACTGGGCGGCGCCGCCCGAGAGCGTCCAAGCACCGAGCGACCCTTCGAAGTCGCCGCCCGGCACCAGCGCGTAGTTGCGCTCGTCGCCCCACCGGGAGAACGGATGGCTGACCGGCGCCGCTGCGCAGCCGCGCGATCTGCTCGTCGGGCGCGCCTGCGCGGCCACGGCGGGCGCGAGCGTCGCCACGCCGGCGGCGCAACTCGCGGCAGCAATGAAAACGGCACGGCGAATCGAGCGAGTCAATGTCACTCCTTGTCCAGTGGCTGTGCGCGGGCAGCCTTCCCCAGGCCGGTCCCGGTGCTCCACGACGCGTCGTGCTTCGCGGGCACCGAGTTCATCGGCACGGGGCGCGCGCTACTTGAGCGCGCGGCTATCGCCGTAGAGCCGGAGTCTCAGGCTGGATGCTGGAGCTGAGCCTCGTACCGGCTCAGCCGCTCGATCCGCTTCTCGAGCGGCGGATGGGTCGCGATCACGCCCATCAGCGCGTTGCGGGTGCGAGCCGGGACGATGAAGAACGCGTTCATCTGCGCCGCGGTGCGCAGGTCGCGGCTGGGGATGCGATCGATCGTGCCGCTGATCTTCAGCAGCGCGGAGGACAGGGCGCTCGGACGGCCGGTGAGCACCGCGGCGCCGCGGTCGGCGGCGTACTCGCGGTAGCGCGACAGCGCGCGCAGCAGCAGGAAGGAGGCCGCGTACACCCCGATCGAGACGACCAGGACGATCGCGAACGGGCTCTGCTGGTTGCGACCGCGCCCGCCGCCTCCGAAGAAGAACCCGAAGCGCACGAGGATCGCCGCAACCGATGCGAAGAAGCCCGCGATCGTCATCACCATCACGTCGCGATTGATCACGTGGGTCATCTCGTGGGCCAGCACACCCTCGAGCTCGGCGGGCGAGAGCAGCGAGAGCAGGCCGGTGGTCGCACACACCGTCGCGCTCTTCTGCGAGCGGCCGAGCGCGAACGCGTTGGGCATCTGCGCGTTCACGATCGCGACCCGCGGCTTGGGAATGTTGGCCTGGACGCACAGCCGCTCGATGATCGAGTGCAGCTCGGGCGCCTCGCTGACGGGCACCTCACGCGCGCCCGTCATCGCGAGCGCGATCTTGTCGGAGGCCATCAGCTGCAGACCGAACACGACCGCGGCGATCACCACCACGGCGGCGATGCCGGCTCCGGAGCTGATCGCGACCGCGATCAGCACCGCGTAGACGAGTCCCAGCAGGAACATCGTGAGGACCATCCGGGCCTGAAGTCCGGCGTCGCGTCCGAAGCTCGGGGTACGTGCGCTCATCAGCAAGTAGCTTAGCTCTCGTCCGTGAGCGCTCTGCACGCACTCGCCATCTTCGCGGCCGGCATCGCGGCCGGAACGATCAACACGGTCGTCGGCAGCGGAACGCTGATCACGTTCCCGGTCCTGCTCGCGTTCGGGTACGCGCCGGTGACCGCGAACGTGTCCAACACGCTCGGGCTCGTCCCGGCGGCGGTGACGGGCTCGATCGGCTACCGGCACGAGCTCAGCGGGCAGCGCCGCCGGGCAGTGCCGCTGGTCTGGGCGTCGCTGCTCGGCGGGATCGCGGGAGCCGTCCTGCTGCTGGTTCTTCCGGCGTCGGCGTTCAAGACGATCGTTCCGGTGTTCATCGCGATCGCACTCGCGCTGATCATTCTCCAGCCCCGTCTGTCGGCGCTGCTCGCGCGGCATCGGCGCGGCGGCGCTCAGCGCCCCGGGCGGTGGGTGGCGCTCGGCGTGTTCGCGAGCGGCGTCTACGGCGGGTACTTCGGCGCGGCCCAGGGGATCCTCCTGCTGTCGATCATGTCGCTGGGCCTTCCCGACGAGCTGCAGCGGTTGAACGCGCTCAAGGTGGTGTTGACGGGCACGGTCAACTTCGTCGCGGCGATCGTGTTCGCGGCCGCCGCACACGTCGCCTGGGATGCGGCGGGGCTGATCGCGCTCGGCTCGACGCTCGGCGGCGTGATCGGCGCACGCGCGGGACGGCGGCTGGCGCCGGCTGCGCTTCGCGCGCTGATCGTCGCCGTCGGGATTGTCGCCATCGTGCGGCTCCTGTGAACGAATGCGAGCGCCGCGCTCGCTCTGCGCGTCTGACCGTGATATGGATTAGCGTCGCGCAACCAACACGGTCCGTTCCCACAAGGAGATCTGCATGCCGCCCGCCCGCAAGCCAGCCAGCCGAACACGGTCTGCGTCGAGTTCGAGCTCGCGCTCGAGCACGCGCAGGGAAGTAGAACAAGCCACCAAGCGCTTCGAGAAGGCGCTCGAGGATGCAGGCTCTGCTCTGCAAACGCTTGGAAAGGACGCCAACAGCGGCCGCAAGCGTGCGTACCGCGACATCGAGAAGGCGCTGAGGTCGCTGCGCTCCGATGCGCGGAAGACGAACCGGACCGTTCTGAAGGATCTCGAGAAGCTTGCCTCCGCGGCAGTCTCGCCGGTCAAGCGCGTCGGCGCCGCTGCGTCGTCGGCACGGCGCTCGAACTCCTCCGCGTCGTCGGGTAAGCGCGCGAGCTCCTCCTCTTCGTCTTCGGGCCGGCGCACGACCGGAGGCTCGAGATCCGCGTCGAAGAGCACCGGCTCGCGATCGACGGCATCGAAGTCGGCATCCTCGTCGCGTTCGACGACCCGGCGTGCCACGAGCTCGCGTCGGGGAACGACGAAGAAGTAGCGCTACGCGAACAGGCGCGGGTCGGCCGTCGCGATTCCGTCCACGCCGAGTAGGCGCAGACGGTCGATCAGCGCCCGCTCGTTGACGGTCCACGCGTACAACGAGGCGCCGCGCTCGGACACGTCGGCGAGCAGCCGCTCGTCGACCAACCGGTGCTGCGCCATCAGCGCGTCCCAGCGGCGCGCGCGCAGGCCCTCGAGCACGTCGTGGCGCCAATCGCGCCATCTACGGCTCGCGCGCGCGACGCGTCCGCCGACGGAGATCCCGGTTCGCGCGCGCGGCTCGAGCGCGCGGACGCGGTCCAGCACCGCGGTGACCTGGCTGCAGATCAGCGCGCGCTCCAGCAGCCCGGCGTCGCGCAGCTCGTCGAGGACCCCGCGCTCGCAACCCGGGTGCTTGAGATCGACGTTCAGGCCGACGTCGCAAAAGCGCGGTGCGGCGAGATGCGCCAGCGCGTCGTGAAGTCGTAGGGTCGGCCCGCGGCGCGCGTGGAGGATCGTGTGCGCGAGCACGAGCTCGCCGCGGTACGCGCGCACGTCGAACTCGACCATGTCGATGCCGATCTCGAGCGCGGCGTCGAACGACTCCAGCGTGTTCGCGCGCACCAGTCCGCTCGCGCCGCCGTGCCCGATCCGCTGGCAGTGTCCGGTCATCCGTTGAGCGTGGTTCCGGGTTCGATCCGTGTGGGTTCTTCGGCGCTCAGCTCCACTTCACCTTCAACGATCACGTCGCGGCCGAACGTGACGTCGCCGTCGATTGTCAGTCGCTTCGCGTTTCGCAGCGACGGTGGACCGTCGGGGAAGCGCTGCTCGAACTCGTCGAGCAGCTTGTAGTAGCGCTTGTCGAGCTCCACGTAGGGAAGCGTGCCGTCCCGTTCGGCTACCGGGCTGACGTTGCCCTGGCGCGTGAGCTCGTACGCGTCGGAGCGGAGAACGAGCAGGTCGTCCGTCGTCTTGACCGGCACGAACCGGGTGCGCGGAACGCACACCAGGCTCGCGCCGGGGAAGCTCCCGATCGCGGCGCCCATGGCGCTCTCGAGCTGGATCACGGCGGGCGTCCCGGAGTCGCGCGGGTCGACCGTCTTGCGGTTGATGATCAGCGGCAGCTCGAGCACGCCGTCCGAGTTGTCGAGCAGCTCGTCGAGCGCGCGCAGATCGACCCACAGGCTGTTGGTGTTGTAGTAGCGCCAGCGGCGGTAGTCGCGGAACGACTCCTCATCCTCGGGCGGGGTCTGGGCCGTCTCCCTGAGCACGAGCTGTCCGTCCGAGGAGCGCCGCGCGATGTGTCCGCCCTTGCGGTCGGCCTCGGTCCCCTCGACCACTTCCATCAGGAACGGGATCTCGCGCGCGTGTACATGAGCGGCGATCCGGGGGTCGAGCGTCGCGCCGAGGTTGTCGGAGTTGGAGATCATCGCGTAGCGGAAGCCTCGCTCGATCAACGCTCGGAGCATTCCCGAGCGTCCGAGCGCGCCGTAGACGTCGCCGTGGCCCGGGGGGCACCATTCGAGCGCCGGCGCCGGCGGATAGCTGATCGGCTCGAGCGACTCCTCCTCCAGCTTCGGGATCATGCTCTGCAGGAAGTCGGGGTCGAGGCCGTCGACCGTGATCTCGGGATGATCCGCGAGCGCCTCGAGCGTCTCCTCGCGGGTCGCCTCGCTGTTCATCAGGATCAGCGGCAGCCGGGCCTCGTGGCGCTCGCGCAGCGCCAGCACCTGTCCGATGATGATCTCCAGGAACGAGCGCCCACCCCGCGCCTCGATCAGCGACTTGGGGCGCTGCAGCCCCATCGACGTCGCGAGCCCGCCGTTGAGCTTGATCATCGCGAACTCATCCAGCGCCGCGCCTTCATCGCCCTCGTCGAGATCTGCGAGCGCCGGTACCTCACCGGCGGGCTCGAGCTCGTTGGTGGGCAGCATCGCCGAGTCACCGCTCTCGAGCCGGCGATACGCGCTCTCGAAGCTGCGGATCGCCTCCTCCGGCTGACCCGCCTCACGCATCTTCTCGCGTGCCGCTTGGAGACCGTGGCTGCTCATCTTCCGCCGTCCGCTTCGGTGCTCATCCCCGACCATTCTGCCCCGAATCGGGGTCGTCGCTCGGGTCCGGGCGCATGGCGTTCGCGCGCTGCTGTCGGATTCGAACCTCCGGTACGCGCACGACGTTAGGTGCTGCGCGAGCGCGGGCAGGCTCAGTGGCAGCTGCGGATTGCCGGCGAATGGTCACGCATCGTCGCCCGCCCAGTAGCGGCAACCGACGATGCACCATGAGCTAGTATTTCGGTTGCGGAAGGCGTTCCACATGTCGTGGTCCAGGTTCTTTGCCCGGAAACGGGATCGGCAGGCCGTTGAGGCGCAAGCATTGAGGCGCGCCGTCGCCGAGCTGCCCGCGTCCACGCGCGCGGCGATGCTCGCCGCGATCGACGGCGAGGAGTTGATCATCGGCGCCTACGCGGACCGCCGTGGCCGCGCGTGCCCGATGCTCGCCGCCCATCGGCGCGGGGCCCGCACCGACGTCGGCTCCTTCCCCAAGGCGTGGGACGCGTTCGGCCGCGCGCGTCGCCCGCGCCCGGCGACGCGGCGCGAGCTCGAGGTGCTGAAGGCGCTCCTTCAGGAGAGCTTCCAGGTGACGCCGGGCGCTCCCGGTGCTCCCGGTGCGCCGGGTTCTCACGGTGCTCCCGCCGCGCCGGCCCCGACCGCGCGGCCCACGCCGACGCGGGCCTCCGATCGAGAGGTCGCACGATGGTGACCCTCGTCGCGTTCTGCTGGCTGGTCCTGCTGGCGGCGGCGCCCCTGATGGTGTGGCACGGCGTGATCGGGGCGACGCTCTCCTCGTTTCACCTGAACCTCGCGTACCTCGCGGGCGAGCTGAGCCCGTGGGTCCTGCTCGCGGCCGGGATCCTGTTCCTCGTTCCGGTCGCCGTGTCCGCCGGCCGCACGCCCGAGAGCCGGCTGTACCCGCGCGCGCGCCGCGCGTACGTGGTCTGGGGAACGGTCGCCTATCTGCTCGGGCTGGTGCTGTCGGTGCAGGTCAGCACCCTCTGGCACTACGCGCACTGAGCGGCCGGTCGGGCGCATCGCCGCACGGAACGGAACGGTCCGCGCGCATCGCCGCCCGGAGCGGCCGGTCGCGCGTGTCCCGCCCGGAGCGAGATCAATGTGACTTTCGACGACGCCGGACCGGCGAGAGTGACATTGATCTCGCCCAGCGATCGAAACGTCACTCTCGGCCGTAGTGGGAGGTCGAGTGTGACGTTGATCTCGGTCAGGCGACCTCCGCGGCCGTCTCGGTCAGGCGACCTCGGCGGCCGTCGCGGTGCGGCGCTCGACCTCGGCGCGGACCACCGGCGCGACCTGGGTCCCGAACAGTTCGATCGAGCGCATCACGTCCGCGTGGGCGACGGCGCCGACGCTCATCTGGCCCATGTAGCGCTGGTGGCCGAACAGCTCGTGCTCGAACAGGATCTTCTCCGCGACCTGCTCCGGCGCGCCGACCGCCAGCGCCCCTCGTGGCGAACGCAGCTCCTCGTATTGGGCCCTGCCCGCGGGCGGCCAGCCACGCTCGCGCCCGATCCGGTTCATCATCGCGAGATATGAAGGGCCGAACGCGCTGTCGGCCTCCTCGGCGGTGGCGCCGACGAAGGCGTGGGTGTTGATCGCGAGCTTCGCCTCGGACGGGTCGTGGCCGGCGCGCTTCCACGCCTCGCGGTAGAGCTCGACGAGCGGCGCGAACCGCTCGGGCTGCCCGCCGATGATCGCGAGCGTCAGCGGCAGACCCAGCGCGGCCGCGCGCACGACCGACTCCGGCGTCCCGCCGACCGCGACCCAGATCGGCAGTGGGTCCTGCATCGGCCGCGGCCACACCACGGCGTCGGTCAGGGGTGCGCGGTGATGACCGGACCAGGTGACGCGGGCTGACTCGCGGATCTTCAGCAGCAGCTCGAGCTTCTCGGCGAACAGCTCGTCGTAGTCGTCGAGGTCGTAGCCGAACAGGGGGAAGGACTCGATGAACGATCCGCGGCCGGCCATGATCTCGGCCCGCCCGCCGGACAGCAGGTCGACCTCGGCGAACGCCTGGAACACCCGGACCGGATCATCGGAGCTGAGCACGGTCACCGCGCTCGAGAGCCGGATCCGCTCCGTCCGCGCCGCGATCGCCGCCAGCACGACCGCCGGTGCCGAGACCAGGAAGTCGGGCCGATGATGCTCGCCGACCGCGAACACGTCCAGCCCGAGCTGATCGGCTAGCTCCGCCTCCTCGAGCAGCTCGCGCATCCGCTGCTCGGGACTGACGCCCGAGCTCAGGTCCGCGAAGGTGGCGAGTCCAAGCTCCATGCCGCCAGCATAGCAGATAGTTGTTTACACAACTATCTCTCAGGAACCCGCCCGAGCGACCCAGGCCTCGCTGCGGCGCCACAGCTCCGCGCCGAGCTCCGCCGTCGCCACCGCCGAGGGCTCCTTGCGCCGGCACTCCTCGTAGTAGCGCCCGCTCTCGCCCACGAGCTCCGGGGCGGTCGCGCACCACACCGGCGTCCTCGCGCCCTCGGCGGTCGAGCCCATCCAGAGCTTTGTCAGGGCTCGCGCCGGCCAGGGGACCCGGCGCCAGATGTCGGAGGCGATCACCCCCGGGTGCAGCGCGTACGTGGTCACGCCGGTCCCCTCGAGCCGGCGGCCGAGCTCCTGCGCGTGCAGGACGTTGGCGAGCTTGGACACCGAGTACTCGCGCATCCCGGTGAACGAGGCGGTCGGGCGGCGGACGGCGTCGAAGTCGATCCCGCGCGCGCTGTAGTGCGCATCGCTGGCCACGTTGACGATCCGCGCGGGGGCGCTCTCGCGCAGCCGGTCCAGCAGCAGCGCGGTCAGCAGGAAGTGCCCGACGTGGTTGGTGCCGAACGCCAGCTCGAAGCCGCTGCGCGTGAATCCGCGGACGCCGGCGACGCCGGCGTTGTTGATCAGAGCGTGCAACCGAACCTCGCGAGCGAGCACCTCCGCCGCGCAGCTGCGCACGGAGTCGAGGTCACCCAGATCGAGGGAGATGAACTCGAGCGCACGATTGCCCGTCGAGGCGGCGATCTGCTCGATCACGGCTTGGCCCTTTGCCTGCGAGCGGCCCGCCAGCAGCACGCGCGCCCCGAGGCCCGCGAGCGCCTCGGCCACGGCCCGGCCGATCCCGGTCGTGGGACCGGTGACCAGGAACGTTCGCGGATCGGTTTCCGCCATGGACCAGAGCGTACGGAGCGGGCGGCGCCCCCGCCAGAAGGGGCGCGCGCGGCTCGCTTCCCGAATAGCCGTTACGTCGAGAACCGACAGTTTGCGGTCACCGAAGAGCCCAATGTTGGCGTTTGTTTAATCTAGTCTTGACAGAAGGGTCCACATGCAAGAAGGTCGGCCCGTGGATCTGGAGAGGAACGGGGACGCGCGTCCCGCCGCGCGCAAACGGGTCGGCTCGCTCAGTTCGCTGCGAGCGCTGAACCGCCTGAAGGTCCTCGAGGTGGTCCGCGAGGAGGGGCTGGTGAGTCGCGCTCAAATCGCGTCCGCCACTGGACTGGCGAGATCCACGGTCTCGACTCTGGTCGCGGAGCTCCAGCGCGCCGGGCTGGTTGTGGAGCGCGAGGACGTCCCCCCCGAGAGCGCCGCGTCGGGCGGGCGGCCGCCGCTGCTGCTGTCGCTCGACCCGCAGGCCGGGGCGGTGATCGGGATCCACTTCGACCACGAGTTTGTTCGCGTTGCGATCGCAGATCTGTCGCTGACCATCCTCAGCGAGGGCGCCGTGCGGCGCGATGTCGACCACGATGCTCCGGCCGTGCTCGAGGCCGCGGCCGAGCTGGTCGACGACCGCATCGCCGACGCAGGCGTCGACCGCGATCGGATCATCGGCGCCGGCGTCGCGCTCTCGGCGCCGGTCGACGGCTCCACCGGCCGGGTCCTCTCCTCCACGATCCTTCCCGGCTGGATCGACGTCGACGTCGCCGGCTGGCTGAGCAAGCGCCTGAGCGTGCGGGTCGAGGTCGAGAACGACGCGAATCTCGGCGCGCTCGCGGAGTCGCTGCTCGGCGCGGGACGCGGCGCGAGCGAGATGGCATATCTGATGCTGTCCTCGGGCATCGGCGGCGGGCTGATCCTCGAGGGGCGGCTGTACCGCGGCGCGATCGGCATGGCGGGCGAGATCGGCCACGTCTCGGTCAACAACACCGGCCCGATCTGTCGCTGCGGCAACCGCGGCTGCCTGGAGACGGTGGTCGGCGGCCCCGCGCTGACGGAGCTGGTCCGTCGCTCTCACGGCGAGGAGATCACGATCGAGCGCATGGTCTTCCTGGCCAAGGACGGCGATCACGGATGCAAGCGCGTGATCGCCGACGCCGGCCAGGTGGTCGGGCTCGTCGCGGCGGCGCTGTGCAACCAGTTCAACCCGGAGCGCCTGATCATCGGCGGAGAGCTGGCGCTGGCCGGCGAGCTGCTGCTCGAGCCGATGCGCGAGACGATCCACCGTCACGCGATTCCACTTGTTGCGGAAAGCCTCACCGTCGCCGCCGGGGCGCTTGGGCGACCGGGCTGAGCTGATGGGCGCGCTGGCGCTCGTGGTCGGCCAGTCCGAGCGCCTGCTGTCGGACCGCGTCCCGGTGGCCGGGAGGAGGTGACGCGCCGCAAGTACTGACAGCCGCAGCACGACCTAGAAGGAAAGGCCAATCAATCAAACGAAGGCCAGGGCAATCCAACCAACATGGAGGAGCAGTGATCAACTACAAACTGCGCGGGCTGCTTGGAGTCGGCCTGGCGGCGCTCGTCGTCGCCGGCTGCGGCTCGTCGAGCAGCAGCAGTAGCAGCACTAGCAGCAGCGGGAGCGCAAGCGCCAGCTCGACTGCATCGAGTGCGTCGTCCGCGGCAGGCGGCGGCGCCAAGGTGGCGGTGCTCCTGCCCGACACCCAGTCATCGGTCCGGTGGGAGCAGTTCGACCGGCCGTACCTCGACAAGGCGTTCACGGCGGCGGGCATCCCGCACACGATCGTCAACGCGCAGGGTGACCCGACCACGCAGAAGACCCAGGCCGAGCAGGCGATCACCAACGGAGCCAAGGTGATCCTGCTGGTCGACCTGGATCCGGGCTCGGGCAAGGCGATCATCTCGCTCGCGCACCAGCACGGCGTCAAGGTGATCGACTACGACCGCCTGACACTGGGCGGCGGCGCCGACTTCTATGTCTCGTTCAACAACGTGCGGGTCGGCCAGCTGCAGGGGCAGGGCCTGGTCAACTGCATCAAGCAGGAGGGTCTGAGCAAGCCGGTCGTGGCCGAGCTGAACGGGTCGCCGACGGACAACAACGCGACGCTGTTCGCGCAGGGCTACAACTCGGTGCTCAACCCGCTGTACGCGAACGGGACCCTCGTCAAGGGCCCGAACCAGTCCGTGCCGAACTGGGACAACCAGCAGGCGCTGACGATCTTCGAGCAGATGCTCACGCAGACCGGCAACAAGATCAACGCGGTGCTCTCGGCCAACGACGGCCTGGCGAACTCCGTGATCTCGGCGGAGACCGCTCGCAAGCTGAAGTACGTCCCGGTCACCGGCCAGGACGCGACCGCAGCCGGGATCGATCACATCCTCGCCGGCCAGCAGTGCATGACGGTCTACAAGGCCGTCAAGAAGGAGGCCGACGCGGCGGCTCAGGTAGCGATCGCGATGGTCAAGGGACAGACCCCGCCGAGCAACGGATCGGTCCAGAATGGCCCCGGCGTCACGACGCCCGCCATGCTGGAGACGCCCGTCGCGGTGACGCGGGCCAACATCAGCCAGACCGTCATTGCCGACGGTTTCTTGACTAAGAGCCAGATCTGCGGTGGCGTATATGCCTCGCTCTGCACGAAGTACGGCGTCTGACAGAACACATCGCGAGGGCGGGGCGCTTCGGCGTCCCGCCATTCGCACCCCAGCCACGCTAGGAGGACGGGAGAGTGAGCGAGCACCTTCTCGAGGTAAAACAGGCTTACAAGCACTTCGGGGCGGTCCAGGCGCTGGTCGGCGCCAACCTCTGGGTCGACCGCGGCTCGGTGATGGCGCTCGTTGGCGACAACGGCGCCGGCAAGACCGTGATGACGAAGACGGTCGCCGGGATCTACACGCTCGACAAGGGCGAGATCGTCTGGGAGGGCAAGCCGGTCACGATCTCCGGGCCCAAGGATGCGGCGCGGCTCGGGATCGAGGTCGTCTATCAGGACCTGGCCCTGTGCGACAACCTCGATGTGGTCGAGAACATGTACCTCGGCCGCGAGACCCTTTCCACGCTCAACCGCCTCGACGAAGCGGAGATGGAGCGCGAGACGCGTCGCGTGCTGAAGGAGCTCTCGGTCACGACGATCAAGTCCGTCCGCTTGCCGGTCGCAGCGATGTCCGGTGGCCAGCGCCAGTCGGTCGCGGTCGCCAAGACCGTCCTGTGGAACTCCAAGCTCGTGATCCTCGATGAGCCGACGGCCGCCCTCGGCGTCGCCCAGACGAGGCAGGTCCTCGAGCTGGTCAAGCGCCTGGCCGCCCAAGGGCTGGCCGTGATCCTGATTTCACACAACATGCACGACGTGTTCGAGGTCGCGGACTACATCACGGTCCTGCGGCTCGGGCAGAGCGTCGCGGTCTTCAACAAGCACGAGACGACGCAACGCGACGTGGTCGAGGCGATCACCGCGGGCACGGTCTCGCATGCGCCCGGCATGGCCGAGGAGGTCGTCCAGTGAGCACTTCAGCACCAGCACCCGCGCCTCCATCCGAAGCGCTTCCTCCTGCCGCGCCGGATCAGCGGATAACGATCACCGGCTTCGTCACCGAGCGCGTCCGGTCGCTGCGCGAAGGCGAGCTCGGCTCGCTGCCGATCGTCGTGGGCATCATCGTGATCGCGATCTACTTCCAGGCCCGCAACGCGAACTTCCTGACGGCCGGCAACTTCGTCAACCTGATCGCGCAGATGTCGGCGGTGATGATCATCGGCACCGGCATCGTGTTCGTGCTGCTGCTCGGCGAGATCGACCTGTCGGTCGGCTACGTGAGCGGCATGGGCGGCGTGATCGTGGCGCTGCTGCTGGAGCCCGGCAAGGGGATCCCGACGTTCGTGGCGATTCTGCTCGCGCTGGGGACCGGCGTCGTGATCGGCTTGATGCAGGGCTTCTTCGTCGCGAAGCTCGGCGTCCCGTCGTTCGTGGTGACGCTCGCGGGTCTACTCGGCTGGAACGGCGTCCTGCTGCAGATCATCGGCAGCTCGGGGACGATCGTGATCCAGAGCAACTTCGTCAACAGCATCGCCAACAACTACATGAAGCCGTGGCTGTCGTGGCTGACGGCCGCGGTCGCGATCGCGGCGTTCGCCTTCCAGCAGCTGGCCACGGCCGCGCGACGAAGACAAGCGGATCTGCCCAACGATCCGATGGCGCTGATAATCGCGCGGATCGTGATCGTCGCGGCGGCCGCCATCGCCGTCGTCGCTGTCGCGGACTCCGATCGCGGCCTGCCGTACGTGACCCTGATCATGCTGGGCTCGTACGTGGCATGGACGTTCGTCGCCGAGCGCACCCGCTTCGGTCGCCATGTCTACGCGGTTGGCGGCAACGCGGAGGCCGCCAGGCGAGCCGGGATCAACGTCGCGGGGATCCGTCTCGCGGTGTTCGCGATCTCCGGCTTCATGGCGGCCCTCGGCGGGATCGTGCTCGCGTCGCGACTGAGCTCGGTCGACACCTCGACCGGCGGCGGCACGATCCTGCTGTACTCGATCGCCGCGGCGGTGATCGGCGGAACGAGCCTGTTCGGCGGCCGCGGGCGGATCAAGAGCGCGTTCCTGGGCGCGATCGTGATCACGATGATCGACAACGGTCTCGGACTGCTGAACGTCAGCGCCGGCACGAAGTACATCGTCACCGCGCTCGTGCTGCTGGCCGCGGTGACGCTCGACTCGGTCTCGCGTCGCGGCCGCGAGGCGACCGGGCGGGCGTAGCCGGCCTGTTTCTCCACGCGTCCGGGGAGGCCGACCTCGTCGGTCTCCCCGGAGCGTGATCACTAGAGGAAGGATTGAAGATGAAGACGAGCCTTGGGATCTGGGCGTTCGGGCCGATGATCACGCGCTTCGTTCCGGCCGGCTACCAGCCCTCGCACGACTACCAGGTCGAACCGGTCGCCGAGAAGGTGCACCGCGCGGTCGACGGCCTGGGCGACATGATCGACGGATACGAGTTCCACTACCCCGACGAGCTCTCGCCCGAGAACCTCGACGACGTGCGGGCCGCGCTGGGGGATCACGACATCTACTGCATCGCCGGCGGGCTTCACCTCGATCCGCGGTTCGGCCGCGGCGGCCTGGTCAACCCCGACCCGCAGCTGCGGGGCGAAGCGAGGCGGATCGTCCGGGAGGCCGCGGAGTTCGCCGGATCCCTGGGCGCGCACCTGATCATCTGGCCCGGGGGCGAGGGCTACAACTACCCGTTCCAGACGCCCTACGTGGAGTCGTGGCGGTGGTTGATCGAGGGCATGGGGGAAGCCGCCGAGATCTGCAAGCGCCACGAGGTCAAGCTGTTGCTCGAGCACAAGAACTCGGAGCCCGCGATGAAGATCCTGATGCGCAACATCGGGATGTGCCTGCACGTCGCGCACAAGCTGCACGCCGACGGCCTCGACAACGTCCAGGTCAACATGGACTGGCAGCACCTGATCATGAACGGCGAGCATCTCCCCGAGTACGCCGCGCTGCTCGCCTCCGAGGGGCTGCTCGGCCACCTGCATGCGAACTCCGGCTGGGGCGTCACCGACGACGACAACATGGTCGGCGCGACCGCGTTCATGGAGACGGTGGAGCTCGCGCTGGAGTTGCGGCGCGCGGGGTACGGCTCGGCCGGGGAGCGCCTCGGGTTCGATCTGTATCCCTACACCGAGGACCAGCTCGCGGCGGTCACGCGGTCCGTGCTGCAGTGGCGCTTCATCGACTCGGTCGCTGCCAAGATCGACGACGCCGCGCTGCGCGAGGCCCAACAGGAGAAGGACGCCGTGCGCGCGTACGAGCTCGTCTACGCGGCGCTCGGCGCCTGACGCGCCGGTGAGCGACCCGCTCGTCGGGATCGACGTCGGCACGACCGCCGTCAAGGCGATCGCGATCGACGACGCCGGCGAGGTGCTGGCGCGCGCCGAGGAGAGCTACCCGCTGTACACGCCGCGCGAGGGCTGGTCCGAGCAGGATCCCGAGGACTGGTGGCAGGCGACCGAAACGGCGCTTCGCAGGCTGAGCGACGAGGTGGAGGCGCCCGCGGGGATCGGCCTCTCGGGTCAGATGCACGGGCTCGTCAGCCTCGATGCGGAGAACCGGGTGCTGCGCCCCGCGATCCTCTGGAACGACCAGCGGACCGCGGCGCAATGCGGGCAGATCGAATCGCGGATCGGGCTGGAGCGGCTGATCGAGCTGACGGGCAACCGGGCCCTGCCGGGGTTCACCGCGCCGAAGCTGCTCTGGCTGCGCGAGCACGAGCCCGAGACCTACGGCCGGATCGCCCGGATCGCCCTCCCGAAGGACTACGTGCGCCTGCGTCTCACGGGCGAGCACGCGATCGACGTCGCCGACGCGTCCGGGACGCTGCTGCTCGACGTGGCGCGGCGCCGCTGGAGCGAGGAGGTGCTCGATCGGCTCGAGCTCGACCCGTCGTGGCTCCCGCGGCTGCACGAGAGTCCCGAGGTCTCGGGGCGCACCTCCCAGGGCGTCCCGGTCGCCGCCGGTGCCGGCGACCAGGCCGCCGGTGCGCTCGGAGTCGGGGTCGACCGGCCCGGGCCGCTGTCGGTGGTGCTGGGGACCTCGGGGGTCGTGTTCGCCGCGCTCGAGCGCTTCGCCGCCGACCCAGGTGCACGGGTGCACGCGTTCTGTCATGCCGTCCCCGAGACCTGGCACGCGATGGGCGTGATGCTCTCGGCGGCGGGGTCGCTGCGCTGGCTGCGGGACACGATCGCGCCGGGCGAGGCTTACGCGGGGCTGATCGACGAAGCCGCGCGATGGCCGCCCGGGGCCGGAGGCCTCACGTTCCTGCCGTATCTCGTCGGGGAGCGCACGCCGCACGCCGATCCACAGGCGCGCGGCGCGTTCGTCGGGCTGAGCGTGCGCCACGATCGCGGCGCGCTCGTGCGCGCGGTGCTCGAGGGCGTCGCGTTCGGGCTGCGCGATTCGCTCGACCTGATCTGCGAGCTCGGCGGCCGCCCCGAGCTCGCGCGTGTCTCCGGAGGCGGCTCGCGCAGCGACCTGTGGTGCCAGATCGTCGCCTCCGTCCTCGAGCTGCCGCTGGAGCGTGTGGCGGTCGACGAGGGCGCCGCCTACGGTGCGGCGCTGCTCGGCGGCGTCGCCGCCGGTGCCTGGCCTGACGTCCAGGCGGCCGTCGCCGCGACCGTCAAGCCGACTCAGCGAGTCGAACCGGTGCCCGAGTGGGTGGATGAGTACCGCGAGCGGCGCCCGGTGTACACGGGTCTGTATCCCGCGCTGCAAGCCCTCGGTCACACGAGCGGATGAATGCGCAATAGATCGATCAGTCGACCCACAGAGAGGTGATCATGTTCGCCAAGTACCGTCTGCTGGTCCTCGCGTGCGTCGCGGGCGCGTCGCTGTACGCGGCCGTGGGCGCCAGCGCCGGCCCGACCCCCGCCCCCTGCGCCGCGAGCAAACTGTCGGTGAAGATGACCCACATCTTCGGCTCGGACGGCGCCGGCCACACCGGCTATTCGCTGACGATCAAGAACGACGGCGCCTCGCCGTGCCGGCTGGGCAACCATCCGCGGCTGAGGCTGGAGAAGGCCAACGGCAGCTCCCTCCCAACGCACGTCTCCGACAGCGGTGCGAGCAAGACCGTGATGATCGCGGCCCACCATTCGCGCTCCGCGAAGCTCCGCTTCTCGCCGGACGTACCGGGGCCCGGTGAGGGCGCGCCGGGTCGCCCGTGCGAGCCGGTGGCGCACAAGGTGAAGGTGACGCTCACGGCGCCGGCCGTCGGGCATCTGGTCGGCTCGGTACAGCCCGCGACGAGCGTCTGCGAGCACGGCTCGATGATCGAGACCGGACTCAGCTAACGCCGCGACCAGTGATCGAAGCGCCCGGCCCGGGGCGCATCTCGAGCGATCCGTCCGGCGGCGGGGCGCCGGGCGGCAGCAGGCCGAGCACGTGCCCGCCGAAGCCGCCGCCCACGATCCGGGCGCCGAGCGCTCCGGCCGCACGCAGGCGCTCCACGGCGCTCTCGACGGCCGGGGTCGACACCTCGTAGCAGTCGCGCAGGCTCGCATGCGAGGCGTCGAGCAGCGCGCCGAGGGCGGCGAAGTCGTGGCGCTCGAGCGCGGCGACTGCCTGCTCGACCCGCTCGTTCTCGCTGATCACGTGCAGCACGCGACGGTCGAGGGGCTCGGGCAGGCTCGTCGCCATCGCTCGCGTGGCCTCGCGCAGGGTTCCGATCCCGAGCTCCCGGCATGCCCGGGCGCACTCCTCGCGCCGCTGGTTGTAGCCCGAGCCGGCATGGGCGTGCTGCTCGCCGGAGTCGAGCGTGACCAGCCGGTGGCCTTCGAGCTCCAGCACGACGGGCAGCACCTCCAGCGAGCGGAAGTCGATCCGCAGCGCGCGATCGCGCTCGCCGCACAGGGACGCGAGCTGGTCGAGGAGGCCCGTCCTCGCGCCGGTCCAGTCGTTCTCGATCTTCGAGCAGATCTTCGCCAGCTCGATCCGGTCGGGCTCGGCAGCGCCGGCGAGCCCGATCAGCGCGAGGGTGAGAGCGACCTCGAGGGCGGCCGACGAGGACAGCCCGGCGCCGAGCGGGACCGTGCCCTCGATCTCCAGGCGAGCGGGGCACAGCTCGAAGCCCGCGGCGCGCAGCTCCGCGACCGCCCCGCGCACGAACGCCCGCCACCCGTCGGCCGGCGGCGGGTCCTCGAAGGAAAAGCTGTCGCGCTCGTCGAGGTCCTTCGCGATCGCCTCGACCTGATCGCCTCGCAGCGCCCGCGCGCTCACGGTGACCCCGTCCTCGATCGCGAGCGGCAACGCGAATCCCTCGTTGTAGTCGGTGTGCTCGCCGATCAGGTTGAGGCGGCCGGGAGCGAACGCGCTCAGGTGGTGGTCAGGCATTAGTGTGCTCAGTGTGACGGTGAAATGGGGAATCCTGTCGACCGCCAGGATCAACCGGCTGTTCTTGCCCGGTGCGCGCCAGGCGCCAAACGTCGAGATCCTCGCGGTCGCCAGTCGCGAGCGCGAGAACGCCGAGCGTTACGCGCGCGAGCAGGCGATCGAGCGGGCGTATGGCTCCTACGAGGAGCTGCTCGACGACCCCGATGTGGAAGCGGTCTACATCCCGCTTCCGAACTCGCTTCACGTCGAGTGGACGGTGCGCGCGCTCCAGGCGGGCAAGCACGTGCTCTGCGAGAAGCCGCTGAGCCGGCACGTCGGCGAGGTCGAGCGCGCGTTCGACACCGCGGAGCGACACGACCGCTTGCTGATGGAGGCGTTCATGTATCGCCACAACCCACAGAGCAAGCGCCTGCAGGAGCTGGTCGCGACGGGCGCGATCGGGCGCCTGCGGATGATTCGCGCCTCCTTCAGCTTCTTCGCAGGCGATCCCGCGAACGTCCGGCTGATCTCCGGTCTCGACGGCGGTGGGCTGATGGACGTCGGCAGCTACTGCGTCAACGGCGCCCGGATGCTCGCGGGCGAGCCCGAGCGCGTCAGCGCCGAGCAGTCGCTGGGCGGGGACGGCGTCGATGTCGCGTTCGCCGGCGTGATGCGGTTCGCAGATGACGTGCTGGCCCACTTCGATGCCGGCCTGGCGCTCGCGAACCGCGCAGCGCTCGAGGTGACCGGCGAGGACGGGGTGCTGTCGCTGGCCGATCCCTGGCACGCGCACAGCCCGGTGATAGAGCTCCGGCGTGAGGACGCCGATCCGGAGCGGATCGAGCTCGAGCCCGTCGACTCCTACGGGCTCGAGGCCGAGAACTTCTCGGCCGCGATCCGGCGCGAGGCGGAGCCGCTGCTCGGTCGCGCGGACGCGATCGGGCAGGCGCGCGCGATCGAGGCGCTGTACCGCGCCGCCGACAGCGGCGAGGTCGTCACGCTTCCATAGGGCGGATGCGGAGCGTCGCGATCTCGTAGGGCCGCAGCTCGAGCCGGCCGCGAACGCGCTCGGCGCCGGTCTCGTCCAGCCGGCAGCGCTCGACGGTGCCGCTCGCGGTGCCGACGCGGATCCAGCCACGCACCGCGGCGGGGTTGAATACGCGCAAGATCAGGCCATCCCGATCCTCTGCGCCCTTCAGCGCGCTGAGCGCGAAGCGCTCGCCGTCGATCTCGAGCAACCCGTCCAGCTCAAACCGCCCGGGCGCGTCGACCGCGCCGAGGCGATAGTCCTCCGCCGCGCGCACGAGCTCGGCATCGCCGCGCGCGCCGCGGACGCTGAGGGCGTATTCGCAGATGCGCTCGCCGAGCCCCTGCGCTCCCGGGACCGCGAGCTCCGGTCCGGCGTGACCATGGCGCGTGGCGAGATCACCACGCGACAGCCACCCGATCGAGCGCACGAGCGTCAACAGCAGCTCGACGCCGCCGCGGCGGCGGGGGACCGCCTCGTACTCGGCGAGTCCCTTGGTCATCAGGCACAGCTCACCGGCACAGACCACGCCGGCGGTGTGCTCCGTGGCGTGCGGTGGCTCGAACCAGTCGGCGCTCGCCTGGCGCCTGGCCGGCCGCTCGACGACCGCGAACGCGCTCTGCGCCCGAATCCGCCCGGGGTCGCCGGTGGGGTCCGCGAAGCGCACGCGCAGACGATGATCGGCGGCGCGATTGACGAGGCGAGTCGAGAGCTCGACCCGATCGATGCCGTCGTGGAGGCGCACCCGGGTCACCGCCTCGCAGCGAGCGCGCCCCACGCGTCGCGTGCGATCGCGCGAGAGCCTCGCCGGCAGCGTGAACGAGGTCCGGATCTCCAGCTCCGCCCGCAACGGACCCGGCTCGAGCACGCGGACCTGCGCGCTGACGTGCTCGCTCGTCCACGCGGGTTCTGCATCCAGCGGGCAGAACGTGTAGGAGTCCCCGCGGTCGGCCTGGTCCTCGAAGCGGTGCAGGCCCGTGAACCGGCGCCCGCTCGCGCGATCGGTCAGCGTCAGCGACCCGTCGCCCGCGACGGTGACGCGCAGGAGCGCGTTCTCGATCGTCCGGCCGGAGGCGCGTGCGCGCCCGCCGCGCGCCGCGCCCGCGGCCAGCTCCAGCGGCGCGGCGCCGAGCGGCGGCAGCTCGGCGATCACGAGCGCCCGGCGCGCCCCGCGACGGCCTGTCAGTTGCACCGGGAGCTCCGTCCCGCCGGCACGCGCCACCAGCTCGCGCGCGCGCTGCAGCTCCGGGGGCAGCGACAGCTCGATCGCGCAGCGCCGCCGCCAGGGGAGCACGTTGAGCAGCGTGCGCTCGGCGGTCACCCGCCAGCCGTGGTGCCAGATCGCGTCCTGTCCCAGGCCGGCCATCGCGGCGATCGCCTCGCTCTGCAGCCGCGCGGCGATCTCCTCGGTCGTGTCGAAGCGCTGGCGCATGTCGCGGTGTACCTCGTCGACGGAGCAGCCGCAGATGGAATCGTGCGGCTGCGCGCGCAGCAGGTGGCGCCAGGCGAGCTCGAACTCCTCGTGCGGATAGCGGTAGCCGTCGCGCAGGGCGGCCAGGGCCGCCAGCGACTCGGCGGACTGGAGCATCCGCTCGAGCTCCGCGTTGCGGACCTTCAGCTCGAGGCGCGAGGAGTTGACCCCGCGCAGCACGTTCTGGAAGCGCCCGCCGATCAGCTCGCCGTGCACGGTGCGCAGCCGCAGGGAGGAGAGCTGCTCCCTGAGGACCGCCAGATAGTCCTCGAACCGGCAGATCCGGTAACTGGTCCCGCGCAGCCGCTGCGCGCAGGCCTCGAGCATCTCCGGCAGGTCGCGCTGGACGCGCTGATGGTCGTCGCCGTTGCACAGCAGCACGTCCTGGAGCCGGTTGAAGCGGTGCTCCGGTCCGCTGCGAGCGAGAAAGGTGGCCATCCGTGCCGCCGCCGATCCCGGATCGGGGGCTCCGTGCTCGTGGCCGAGCCACGCGAGGCCTCCGTAGCCGGTGCGCATCGGGATCGCCAGCACGCGGCTTCCGTCCGGGCCGGCCCACCACATCACCGCTCCCTCCCCCTCGTCGCCGAGGCCGCGCATGAACAGCAGGTGATCGAGCCCGAAGCCGCGGAGGATCTGCGGCATCTGGGCGATGTGGCCGAAGCCGTCCGGCGCGTACCCCGTCGGCGCCGGAGCGGCACCGTGTCGCCGGCAGACGGCGATTCCGATCAGCATGTTGCGCACCAGCGATTCGCCGCCGACCAGCAGCTCGTCGGGCTGGATGTACGCCGGGCCGGCGCTGAGGCGGCCTGCCTCGAACAGCGGTCGCATCCGCGCGCTGCGCGCCCGGCCGGTACTCCTCGTAGTCCTCGAGGATCACGGCCTGCCCGTCGAGGGTGAAGCGCATGCGCTCGTCGGCCTCGAGCGTGTCGAGGACCTCGTCGACGGTGTGGGCGAGACGGGTCCGGAAAGTCTCCAAGGGCGCATACCACTCCCGGTCCCAATGGGTGTGCGGGACGACGTGCATCCGCCACGGCCCGGGTGGCACCCCCTCGAGCGCGCTCATGCGCTGAGCGTATTCGCTGCACGCGACGCGGGCACGCGCGCACTACGATCGGTCTCGGTGAGAACGATCCGCGAAGCGATCATGCACGGGATCCTCGGTGCTGTGGGGTACGTGCTCGGATTGCTCAGCGCGGCCGCGCTCGCGCTCGCTGCGCTGATTCCGCCGATTCTCGGCGCGCTCGCGGTCCTGCTCTCGCCGATCAGGGCGCTGTTCGAGCGGCTCCGCGGGTCCGCGAGCTAGCCGGCTCGGACAGCACCTCTCGCACGGCGGCGGCGAACGCCTCGACGTCCTCCTCGGTCGTATCCCACGAGCACATCCACCGCACCTCGCTGGCTCGCTGATCCCACACGTAGAACGCGAACCGCGCCTGCAGCGGCTCGATCCTGTCGGGTGGGATCTGTGCGAACACCGCGTTCGTCTGGACCGGACGCGTGATCCTCAGTCCGGGCACGCCGTCGAGCCGCTGCGCCAGCCGCGACGCCATCGCGTTGGCGTGCGTCGCGCACCGCAGCCAGAGCTCGTCGGCGAGCAGCGCGTCGAACTGCGCCGCCAGGAAGCGCATCTTCGAGGCCAGCTGCATCGATTGCTTGCGCACGTACTCGAATCCGTCGCTGAGCGCGGAGTTGATCACCACGGCGGCGTCCGCCCCCAGCAGCCCGTTCTTGGTTCCACCGAAGGAGACGACGTCGACGCCGGCATCGGTTGTGAGCGCCCGCAGCGACGTGCCGAGCGCCGCGGCCGCGTTGCACAGGCGGGCGCCGTCGACGTGGAGCAGCAGGCCGTGGGCGTGCGCGACCTGCGCGAGCGCCTCCGTCTCCTGAACCGAGTAGACCGTCCCCAGCTCGGTGCACTGCGAGATCGAGACCAGGGCGGGCTGAACCGCGTGCTCGTCCCCGACCCGCTCGATCCGAGCCTCCACCTGCTCGGGCGCCAGCTTCCCGTGCTCGGTCGCCACGGTCAGCAGCTTGACGCCGGCGATCGCCTCGGCAGCGCCGCACTCGTCGACGTTCAGATGCGATGTCTCGCCACAGATCGCGGCCTGCCACGGCCGGCATGCGGCTCGCACGCAGACCACGTTCGCGCCGGTCCCGTTGAAGAGCGGGAACGCTCGAGCCTGCTCGCCGAAGCACGCCTCGAGCCGGCGCTGGGCCTCCGCGCTGTAGGAGTCGTGCCCGTAGCCGAGCGCGTGGCCCACGTTCACGCGCGCGATCGCCGCCAGCACCTCTGGGTGGACGGTGGCGTTGTTGTCGGATGCGAAGCCGCGCGGCGGGTCGCTCACGCCGCGAGCTTAGCCTTCAGCGTCGTGTAGAAGATCGAGAGCGGGAACTCATCGTCGAGGACCAGGTCCACGTACGGGCGCGGATCCTCGACGTCGGTGAAGTCCCGGACCGCCGCGGCCCATCGCGACCCGCTCGCCGGCGGCACGCTGGCGGCGAGGAGGTCGTGCGCCGCGGCCCAGTGCTGGAGCTTGGTCCGGTCGATCCCGGCGCGGTACAGCTCCTCGACCTCGGCGCGCAGCTCCGACACGCCGTCCGCGACGGTGTCCCAGTCGATCGTCAGCCGGTTGTCGGCCCACTGCAGGTGGCGGTGACGGTGCAGGTAGGCGAACAGCAGCTGACCGCCGAGCCCGTCGTAGTTGCGGGTCCGCGACCCGGTGATCGGGAAGCGCAGCAGCCGGTCCAGCAGGATCGCGTACTGCACGTGGCGCGCGAACGGCGTGCCGTCGCGCTCCAGCTCGGCGGCCTGCGCGAACGCGGTCAGGTCGCAGCGCAGCTCCTCGAGCGAGTACATCCAGTACGGCGCGCGCTGGCGGATCATGAACGGGTCGAACGGGCAGCTCGCCGTGGCTGTGCGTCCGGTCGTGGATCAGATCCCAGAGGATGTAGGCCTCCTGCGAGATCGCGGGGCTCGCGAGCATTCGGGCGGCGTCGGGCGGGAGGTTGAGCGACAGCAGCTCGACGGCCGCGCCGGCCACGCGCCGCAGCCGCTCGGCCTCGCGGTCGCAGAAGATCGCGCCGAAGTTGTTGACCGGCCGCGCGGCGACCGAGACCGTCTCCGGGAACAGCGTCGCGCATTCGCTCTCGGCGTATCCGCGCGTGCCGTCGACGAGCTCGATCGGCACGAACTTCGGGTTGTCGTAGCGCGTGCGCTCCAGCTCCGCGATCCAGTCGGGCCAGGGGACGTGGATGATCAGCGATTCGAAGCACGTGTCGCGTGAGCCGTTCTGCTTGTACAGCGGGAACACGACGAGGTGCTCGATCCCGTCCCGGCGGTCGCGCTCGGGCCGGAAGGCTTCCAGTGCACGGGTGAAGTCGGGCTTGCCCATCCCGGTCGCCGTCCACGCGCGCAGGTCCTCGGTTACAGCCTGGAGGTAGTCCTCCTGGTGGGGGAATCGTGGCCGCAGCGCGTCGATCGCGCCGATCATCTCCTCCGCATGCCCCCGTGCCTCGTCCCCGTCCCCGCCCAGAGAACCGTCGGGGGCCTGGATCAGGCCGAGCGCGTTCGTCGCATCCCTGAGCCGGACCCACTCGGCGCCGGTCACGTCCGTCGTCCGGGCAGGCGCCGGCTCCGCCGACCGGCCGCAAGCCGCCCATTCGCAGAGGTTCAGCCACAGCGCGCGATGATCCAGCTGGTCGATGCAGTCGTCGCCGAACAGGTCCGAGTCGGCGAGGAGCACCACGCGGCCGCGGCCGTGCTCGGTCGCGACGATCAGCGGCGCCTCCGGCCGCGAGGCGGTGCCGTGTGTCCGCGCCAGCACGCGCGCGCCGTTCTCGCAGGAGATCGTCGTCGCCCGGTACAGGCAGGCTGATTTCACGCGCGCGAGCAGATCGCCCTGGCGGCCGCGGCCGCCTTCGCCCAGGGCGGCGAGGATCCAGCTGGGGGCGCCGAGGTGGTGCTCGTAGTCCTGGACGGTGTCGTTCTCGAGCCGCAGGCCGAATCGCGCGAGCAGCTCGTTGAGGTTGTTGCCGTACTTCTCCTGCTCGGTCTCGCCGAGCACGAGCAGCCCCCCGCCGGCGTGGACGAACCGCTCGAGCGCGTCGAGCTCCTCCGCGTCGAGCACCGGGGTGCCGAGACCCGTCGTGCGCTCCCACTTGGGCTCGGAAGGATGGGCGATCACGACCAGATCGCTGCCGGCGAGCGTCTGCGCGTCGAAGGGCCGCGCGGCGTTCGCTGTGACGGAGAACTCGCGCTCGGCCAGGAGGCCTGCCGCACGGCCGTAGGAGGAGTCCGCCGGGTGCGCCGGCTGCATCTCCCGCGCCAGCTCGGCCCGGATCGTCCAGGCCTCGCTGTGCGCCTCGTCGAAAAGGACGTTCGCGATCCTCATCCACATCAGGCTAACTCGACCCGCGGCGGATGTCGATGCTGATTTGGATGTAATCTCTGCAGGAAATCGCGCGATGGATACCGCAGACCGTCAGATTCTTGCGCTTTTGGTCGAAGATGGCCGCCGCACCTACGACGACATCGCCGGCCGGGTGTCGCTGTCCGCGCCGGCGGTCAAGCGCCGGGTCGACCGTCTGCGGGCGCGCGGGGCGCTACGCGGCTTCACCGCCGTCGTCGATCATGCCGCGCTTGGCGCCCAGACGGAGGCCCTGATCGAGCTGTTCTTCACGCCCGGGGTCCTGCTCGATCAGGTCGCCGAGACGCTGCGCGCCCATCCCGAGGTGGTCGAGGCGTGGAGCGTCACCGGCGAGGCCGACGCGATCGCGCGCGTGCGCACGCGTGACAACGCCGACCTCGAGCGTCTGATCATGGAGCTCCAGCGCGGCGGGCGGGTTCAGCGCACCCGCTCCCAGGTCGTCCTCTCGCGACTGCTGCGCCACTGAGGCCGCGCTGGCGGCGCAAACCTTGCCACGACCGTGTCAAGGTTCGATACCATCCCCCTCGTGCGGGATTTCCTGGCAGCCACGCGGGAGCGCGTCCTCGTCTACGACGGCGGGATGGGCGCGACGCTCGAGCAGTTCGACCTGAGCCTGGAGCGGGACTACCGCCTGCCCGGGCGCTGCCACGAGGCGCTGATCCTCAACCGCCCCGACGTGATCGAGGGCGTCCACGCCTCGATGCTCGAGGCCGGCGCCGAGGTGCTCGAGACCGACACCTTCCAGGCCTCGCGGCTGAAGCTCTCCGAGTGGGGCCTCGAGGACCACACCCACGAGATCAACCTCAAGGCGGCGCAGATCGCGCGCAAGGCCGCGGGCGAGAACCGGTTCGTGGCCGGCTCGATCGGGCCCACTGGGTTCCTGCCGGCCAGCGACGATCCGACGCTCGGGCAGATCACCTTCCGGGAGCTCCAGACCGTCTTCGCCGAGCAGGCTCAGGGCCTGATCGAGGGCGGAGCCGACCTGCTGATCATCGAGACCGCCCAGGACATCCTCGAGGTCAAGGCCGCGATCTTCGGCTCGCGCGAGGCGTTCAAGCAAACCGGCGTGGCCCTCCCGCTCCAGATCAGCGTCTCGCTCCTCCCCCAGGGCGGCAAGATGCTGCTCGGGACCGACATCAGCGCGGCGCTGGCGACGCTCGAGGCGCTCGAAGTCGATGTGATCGGGCTGAACTGCTCGACCGGCCCCGAGGACATGCGCGACGCGATCCGCTTCCTCGGCGAGTTCTCGAGCAAGCCGGTCCACTGCATTCCCAACGCCGGTCTCCCACTCCAGGGCCCCAACGGCGAGACGATCTTCCCCGAGGAGCCCGAGCCTCTCGCCAACACGCTGGGCGAGTTCGTGGAGCGCTACGGGGCCTCGATCGTCGGCGGCTGCTGCGGCACGACCCCGAAGCACATCGAGGCGATCGCGGAGCGGGTGCGCGGCCGCAGCCCCGGCGCCAGGCCGCAGCGCCGGCCACCCCACCTCAGCAGCATGATCGCGGCGACGCCGCTGGTCCAGGATCCGACGCCGACGCTGGTCGGCGAGCGCGTCAACTCGCAGGGCTCCCGCAAAGCCAAGGAACTGCTGCTCGCGGACGACTATGACGGGCTGCTGACGATCGCCGAGGATCAGGTCGCAGGCGGCGCGCACGTGCTCGACGTCTGCGTGGCGCTCACCGAGCGCCAGGACGAGGCCGAGCAGATGCGCCAGCTGGTCAAGCGGATCAGCCTCACCCAGCCCGCGCCGATCCAGGTCGACTCGACCGAGCCCGAGGTGATCGAGGCGGCGCTCGAGCAGATCCCCGGGCGCGCGATCGTCAACTCGATCAACCTCGAGGCGGGCCGCGACAAGCTCGACCGGGTCGTTCCGCTCGCACGCGCGCACGGGGCGGCACTGATCGCGCTCACGATCGACGAGGTCGGGATGGCGAAGACCGCGGAGCGCAAGCTCGAGGTCGCCAAGCGGATCACCCAGCTCTGCTGTGAGGAGCACGGGCTCGACCCGGAGGCGCTGATCTTCGACTGCCTGACGTTCACGCTGACGACCGGCGACGACGAGTGGAAGCCGAGCGCGATCGAGACGATCGAGGGGATCCGCGCGGTGAAGGAGAAGATCCCGGGCGTGAAGACCAGCCTCGGCGTCTCGAACGTCTCGTTCGGCGTCGGCCTGCCGGCGCGCAGCGCGCTCAACAGCGTGTTCCTGCACCACTGCGTCGAGGCGGGGCTCGACCTGGCGATGGTCAACCCGAACCACATCACGCCCTACGCGGAGATCCCGGACCTCGAGCGAGAGCTCGCGGACGACCTCGTGTTCAACCGCCGCGAGGACGCGCTCGAGCGGTTCATCTCCCACTTCGAGGCGAAGGGGCCCGCGGAGGAGCAGGCGCAGGCCGACCCGACCCAGGACATGGAGCCCGAAGAGGCGCTGCACTTCCACATCCTGCGTCGCAAGAAGGAAGGCGTGGAGGACTGGATCGACCGCAGCGTCGAGAAGATCGGCGCCGTCCCGACGCTCAACGACGTGCTGCTGCCGGCGATGAAGGAGGTCGGCGACAAGTTCGGCGCCGGCGAGCTGATCCTTCCGTTCGTGCTGCAGTCGGCCGAGGTGATGAAGCGCGCGGTCGCGCAGCTGGAGCGCTACCTCGACAAGCTCGAGGGCTATACCAAGGGCACCGTCGTGATCGCGACCGTGTTCGGGGACGTGCACGACATCGGCAAGTCGCTGGTCAACACGATCCTCACCAACAACGGCTATACCGTCGTCGACCTCGGCAAGCAGGTGCCGATCTCGACGATCCTCGACGCGGCGGTCGAGCACAACGCGACCGCGATCGGGCTGAGCGCTCTGCTGGTCTCCACCTCCAAGCAGATGCCGGCGTGCGTCCAGGAGCTGCACGCTCGCAGCCTGGGCTTCCCGGTGCTGATCGGCGGCGCGGCGATCAATCGCAACTTCGGCCTGCGGATCCTCTACCCGAACGGCACCGAGTCCGAGGAGGTCTACGAGCCCGGCGTGTTCTATTGCAAGGACGCATTCGAGGGGCTCGCGAAGATGGACCAGCTGATCGACGAGGACACGCGCGCGGCGCTGGTCGCCAAGACGCGCGAGGCCGCTCGGATCCTCCGCGAGCAGCCCGCGGCCGAGCCGGACGACGCGCCCCCGCTGACCGACACCACCCGCTCGAAGGTCCGCAGCGACAACCCGCTCCCGGAGCCGCCGTACTGGGGCGTCCGCGAGGTCGACGTGCCGATGGACGAGGTCTACCGGCACCTCGACACCCATGTCCTGTTCAAGCTGCACTGGGGCGGGCGCGGCGTCAAGGGCGAGGCGTGGACGCGGCTGGTGCGCGAGGACTTCCAGCCGCGCCTGGAGCGGATGTGGCGCGAGCAGAGCTATCTGCACCCGCGCGCGCTGCTCGGCTACTTCCCGTGCAACTCCGAGGGCAACGAGCTGATCGTCTGGGATCCAGAAGATTTCAATCCCGCCCGCCCGCGCGAGCTCGAGCGCCTCGCCTTCCCGCGACAGCCGCGGCACGACCGCATCTGCCTGGCCGACTTCTACCGCCCGCTGGACTCCGGCGAGGCGGATGTCGTCGCGATCCAGGCCGTCACCGCGGGCGAGGAGGTGACCGAGCTGATGGCGCAGCTGGAGCGCGAAGGCGAGTTCGCCGAGCAGCTGTTCGTTCACGGGCTCGGTGTCCAGACGGCCGAAGGCATGGCCGAGTGGCTCCACGCCCGGGCGCGTCACGAGCTGGGGATCGACTCCACCCAGGGACGGCGCTACTCCTGGGGCTATCCCGCCTGCCCGGAGCAGTCCGAGCACGAGAAGGTCTTCCGGCTGCTCGACGCGCCGAGCATCGGCCTGCGCCTCTCGGGCGGCTACGCCGTCGAGCCCGAGCAGTCGACGCTTGCGATCGTCGCCCATCACCCGGAGGCGGTCTACTTCGGCATGAAGTCGGGCTTCCTGCCGAAGGCCGGCCGGCAGGCGGCCGACGAGCTGGTCGCGGGGACCGACAAGGACCCGACGCGGCTCGCGGAGCTCAGCGACAGCGATCCCGACCAGGCCGAGGAGGATCTGGCGGCGGGCTCGCTGGTCGGCTGATCGAACGCCCGCCTATAGCAACAGCGTCGAAACTCGACGGATGTGCGATTTAGCGCTCGCGCGTTTCGGGCGATACCGAAGATGGGTTGTCATGTCGTTCTCTCGTGCTCCGGGCGCGGGCGCAGGCCCCGCCGACTCGGTGAGACCCTCACCGCCGAGCGAGCGCGCGCGCAGCGAGCTGTTCGAGCTCTCGATCGACCTGCTGGCCACGCTGGATGCCGGTGGGCGGTTCCTTGCGCTCAACCCGGCGGCGGAGCGCATTCTCGGCTGGTCACCGGAGGAGCTGGTGGGCCGCCGGGCGGTCGATCTGCTCCACCCCGAGGACCGCGAGCGCACAGTTGCACTGGGCGCGTCCACCGGCGAGGAGCCACCCGAGGTGCTGCAGTTCGAGAACCGCTACCTCTGCAAGGACGGCACCTACCGTTGGCTGCAATGGAACTCGCGGAGGATGGGCGACACCTGGTTCGCCGCGGCTCGCGACGTGAGCGATCGGCGGATCCTCGAGCAGCGCGCGCTCCGCGACCCGTTGACCGGGCTCCCGAACCGGGCGAGCCTGAGCGAGCGGCTCGCGCAGGCGATCGCGCGGCTCGAGCGCCATCCCGGGCTGGTGGCAGTGCTGTTCGTCGACCTCGACCACTTCAAGGTCATCAACGACGGGCGCGGCCACGAGATCGGAGATCAATTCCTGTGTGCCGCGGCCGGGCGCTTCCTGGAGACCGTCCGCGGCATCGACGCGGTGGCGCGGTTCGGCGGCGACGAGTTCGTGATCCTGCTCGAGGACCTTGCCGGGACGTCCGCCGTCACGGAGGTCGCAGGGCGGGTGGTCGAGGCGCTTCGCGAGCCGATCGCGGTCGGCGGCGAGGAGGCCAGGATCGGCGCGAGCGTCGGCGTCGCCATCACCTCGAGCAGCGAGACCGAGCCCGAGACGCTGCTGCGCGAGGCCGACATCGCGATGTACCGCGCGAAGGCCTTCGGCGGCGACTGCCTTGCGACCTTCGACGAGGAGGTGCGCGCCGAGGGGCAGCGGCGGGTGACGGCCGAGCGCGAGCTGCGGAGCGCGATCGAGTGTGGGCAGCTGCGGCTGCACTACCAGCCGATCGTGTCGCTGCTCGGCCGGCGGGTGGTCCGCTGCGAGGCGCTCGTTCGCTGGGAGCACCCGGTGCGCGGGCTGCTCCTGCCCGCCGAATTCCTCCCCCTGGCGGAGGAAACCGGTCTGATCGGGCCGCTGGGCGCCTGGGTGCTCGCGGAAGCGTGCCGCCAGGCCCGTGAGTGGGATCGCGCGGGTGAGGGCACCGAGATCGCAGTCAACATCTCCGCGCGCCAGCTCCTTGCCCCGGACTTCCCCGCGGCGGTCGCTCACGCGCTGGCCGAGCACGAGCTGGCCCCGGAGGCGCTGTGCCTCGAGCTGAGCGAGGCCGAGGTGACCAGGCAGATCGAGCGACTGGGGCCGAACATGCGAGCGCTGGCGCGGACCGGCGTGCGCCTCGCGATCGACGACTTCGGCAGCGGTCACTGCTCGCTGGGACACCTCCGCGAGCTGCCGCTCGACACGATCAAGCTCGGTCGCTCGCTGATCCAGGGGATCGTCACCGATGCACAGGACCGGGCGATCGTCGCCGCGATCATCCACGTCGCGCGGGAGACCGGGCGCACGGTGATCGCCGAGGGCGTCGAGACCGCGCTGCTGCACTCCGAGCTGGTGGAGCTGGAGGCCGAGCTCGCCCAGGGCTTCCTGTACCGACGGCCGTCGCCTCCGACGGAGCTCGACGTTCGAGCGCCGGCCTTGATCTGAGAACGGCTACGCGTCGGTCGGCTTGACCGCCGTGCCCGCCCGGCGGGCCCGCGCCGGACGCGCCGGCAGCTTCACGGGTGCCGCGTGCATTGCGCGCAGGCGCACCTCGCGCCAGGACATCCCTTCCTTGAGCAGCGCCGGCATGCCCATCACGAGCGCGGTGGTGACCTCCACCGCCTGCAGGATCACGCCGTAGGCGACCGCGGCGGGGACGCCGACGTGCCAACCGGTGTGCAGCACCGCGACGCACGCCGCCTGGAACACGCCGAGGTTGGCCGGGGTCGCGGGCAGCACGGCGGTGATGTTCACCGCGAACAGCACTCCCGCCGCCGCGGCGAACCCGGCTTGGTGGCTGAGACCGAGCGCGACCAGGAGGATGTAGCAGGAAAGGCACTGCAGGCCCCAGGCGGCGAGCTGCGCGACCGCCGCGATCGCGCCCAGCCGCGGGTTGCGGAACACGACCAGGCCGGCGCGCACTCGCGCCAGGGCCCCGCGCACCTGCAGGATCAGCGCCTGCAGCCGGGCGAAGCGCGACTGCTTGGCGCCGTGGCGAAGGATCAGCGGCGCGAGCAGCAGGAACAGCAGCAGCGCCGCGGGGGCGATCGCCACGAACAGCAGCGCGTCCTGGTGTCCGTTGAACAGGTCGACCGCCGAGAACATGATCGCGCCGAGGATGATCAGCGCGAGGATGTTGAGCAGGGTCTGCGACACGACGGTGCCGAGTACGACCGGCAGGTTCTCGCGCGGCCGGCCCGTGCGCCGTGCGACCACGAGCGCGCGCGACGGCTCGCCCAGCCGCGCCGGCAGGGTCGAGGACATCAGCACGCCGATGAACGTTCCCTGCATCGCCTCCACCAGGCGCACGCGCGATCGCGGCAGAGCGGCGCGCAGGATCGCGTGCCAGGAGATCGCGCGGGCCGCCATCGCGCTGCACATCACACCCAGCCCGATCAGCACGTACGTCGGGCTCGAGTTGATCAGCGCCGACGCGATGTGGGTGATCCCGATCTTCTGCAGCGCGAAGTAGGCGAGCACGATGCCGCCGACCGTGACCGTCAGCAGCGCGAGGCGCCGAAGCATCGCCAGCGCCGGCTTGCCCCTGCCGGTCGCCGGACGGCGCTCGAGGCTCGGCAGCCGGCGCGCGGGGACCCGAGGCTTCATGTCGGCGGGGACCGCGCCGATCCGGACGGCTGCGCGCTGCCACGTGCCGACGGGCGCCGGCGTCGCGACCGCGTCCTCGTAGGCCTGGACCACCTCCTCCGACACACGCCGCCACGAGAACCGCTCGACGTCGCGTGCCGCCGCGCGAGCCATCCCCAGCCGGCGCTCGGGCTCCTCGTAGAGGTCTCGCAGGGCCTCGGCGAGTCCCTGCGCGTCGCCCGGTGGCACCAGCACTCCGTCGACGCCGTCCGTGACCACGTCGCGATAGCCGGCGATATCGGACGCGACGACCGGCGTGCCCGCGGCGAAGGCCTCGGTCAGGACCATCCCGAAGCTCTCGCCCCGCAGCGACGGGGCGCACAGCAGGTCGGCCTGCTCGAGGGCGGCCAGCTTGGCGGCGTCGTCGACCTTGCCGAGCGCCTTCACCCCGCGCGGATCGAGCAGCAGCGGCGAGAGCTCTTCCTCTGTTGGTCCGACCACGACCAGCTCGGTCGGGATGTGCTCACGCAGCGCCTCGAACGCGCGCAGCAGCAATGGCAGTCCCTTGCGCTCGACCGCCTGGCCGACGAACACGATCCGCAGCACGTCGCCGGCGGGACGCTCGGCAAGCACGCGCGCCCGCTCCGGGTCCACATGGACACCGTTGGGGATGATCCGGTAGTTGCCACCGAACCACCGGCGCCCCGTCCAGGCCGCCGCCTCGGAGACCGCGATCCGGACGTGCAGGTGGTTCAGCATCCGCCGGGCGCCCAGCAAATTCGCGATCCCGTTGGGAACAGGGCTCGAGGAGTAGGAGTGGAACGTCCCCACGAGCGGCAGCGCCGTCGCGTCCGTCGCGATCCAGCCCGCCAGCGGCGCGATCGGCTCGTGCACGTGGACCACGTCGTAGCGGCCCGTGCGCAGCTCCCGGTGCATCGTCGCGACGCCGAACGGCGTGACCGTCAGGTTGGAGACCGCTCCGTTGGCCTTGAAGCCGACCGTGCGGCCCAGCGACACGAGGTAGTCCGGCGCCTGCAGCGACTGCGGCCTCGCGCCTCGATGGATCACCGTCGCGAACCGGTCCGGCGGGTCGAAGGGCGCGAGCACACGGACGTGGTGACCGTCGGCGATGAACTGCTCGGCGAGGGCCTCGATGTGCCTGGTCACGCCCCCCGGATAAGTCCACGAGTATGGGGATACGAGGGCGATCCTCATGTGTTCAATCCTAGCCTCTAACCCCGTCGGGGCGCGGTGTTCGGTGCCGTCTTATCATGAGAATCGTCATGCCGGCGCGCCATTTCGTCAAATACACGTTCTTGAAGGTGGATCCTGCGTGGCGGCGGCTCGACGACGAGCGCAGAGCGGCCGACAAGCGGGAGTTCATCGCCGCCTGCGAGGACTTCGCCGACGGGCATCTGCTGCGAGCTTTCTCGCTGGTGGGGACCCGCGGCGATTGCGAGCTGATGCTGCTCAGCCAGGCCCAGAACCTGGAGCGCATCCACGAGTTCCACGTCGTGCTCGCCCAGAGCGGGCTGATGAAGTGGTGCACGGTCCCGTACTCGTTCCTGGCCATGACCAAGCCCTCCGAGTATTCGGATGAGTCGCGCCTCGAGGTGCGGCCCGCTCACGGGAGCTACCTGTTCGTCTACCCGTTCGTGAAAACCCGAAGCTGGTATGCGCTGTCGCCCGAGGAGCGCTGGCGAATCATGCAGGAGCACATCAAGGTCGGCCGTGAGTACCCCTCGGTCGACCTGAACACGAGCTACTCGTTCGGGCTGGACGACCAGGAGTTCGTGGTCGCCTTCGAGACCGACAACCCCGCCGACTTCCTCGACCTGGTGCAGCGCCTGCGCACTAGCGAGTCGAGCGCCTACACCCTGCGCGACACGCCGACGTTCACCTGCATCTCCTGCTCGGTCGAGCGGGCGCTCGGCGCGCTGGACGGCGCGGCGCTGACCGTTACGGGGAGCTAGACCGCGGAGACTTCTTCCTCGTCCGCCACGCGGAACGAGGAACCGCAGCCGCACGCCGCGATCACATTCGGGTTCTCGACCTTGAAACCGGCGCCTTGGAGGCCCTCGACGAAGTCGATCACGGAGCCGCTCACGTACGGGAGGCTGGGCCCGTCCACCAACAGGCGGATGCCCTTGTCCTCGAACACGCTGTCGCCGTCGCGCTGCTCGTCGAAGGCCAGGGCGTACTGGAAGCCCGAGCAGCCGCCGCCCCGCACGCCAACGCGCAGTCCGGCGGTGTCGGCCACAGACTCCTGGCCGGCGAGGAACTCGCGGACCTTCTCGGCGCCCTTGTCCGTCAGGGTGATCATTGCTTCAGGAAGTATAGCGACAGCACCTCGCTACGCTTGAGGGGTGTCTGCGACTCCCCAGGAGCTGAAGGAGCGGATCGAGACGGCGATCCCCGGCGCCAGCGCCGAGGTCACCGGCGATGGCCACCATTTCAACGCCGTCGTGACTGCGGCGGCGTTCACGGGCCTGAGCCGGATCGCGCAGCATCGGCTCGTCTACGACGTCTTCGGCACCGAGGTGGGCGATCGGATCCACGCACTCTCCATCCAAACGAGGTATCCATGAGCGACCAGTCCAACCCCCTGCGCGATGCGATCCAGAGCGCGATCTCCGAGAACTCCGTGATGCTGTTCATGAAGGGCACGCCGGACGCGCCGGCCTGTGGCTTCTCGGCCCGCACCGTCGAGATCCTGCAGAGGGTCGGCCGCCCGTTCGCCGCGGTGGACGTGCTGCCCGATCCGAGGATCCGTCAGGAGCTCTCCACGCTCTCGAACTGGCCGACGATCCCGCAGCTGTTCGTCGACGGCGAACTCGTCGGCGGGTGCGACATCGTGACCGAGATGTACCACTCGGGCGAGCTCTACGAGACGCTCGGCGTGCCGGCGCCGGCCGAGCCGGAGATGCCCGAGGAGCAGTCGCTGCAGTCCGCGCCGCTGTCGATCGAGAACCGTCTGTAGCTACTTGACGGCGCGCACACGCGCGCTGGCGGTGCCCAGGATCAGCAGGTTCGGGTCCCGGTAGACGTGCTCGCCGTGGCGGCCCGGCAGGTTCGCGCTCAGTCCGTCGTAGGAGCCGATCGCCGCGAACTGGCTTCGCAGCGCCTTGATCGATGTCGGCGCGCTCGGTGGCAGTCCGGAACCGCCGAGCAGGATGCTGCTCAGCGCACTGCTCAGCGACCCGAGCGAACCGCCCGGCGAGGAGGGTCCGCTGATCGTGATCTCGAACCGGCCGTGCGCGCCACGAGGGATCCGCAGCCTGATCGGGAACGTCACGAGACCAGCCCGGTACAGCCGGACCACCACGCGCACGATCACGGTCTGCCCGGCTCGCACCCGGCGCGGAGCGTGCACGGCGACGATCGTCCCCTCGCGCAGGCCCCGCCACGCGTTGATCACCGCGCTGACGCTCAGCACGTGCAGCTGCGCGAACTGGACCTGGTCGAGGAGGCCTAGCGCGCTCGTGACGTCGGTGGTCGCGAGCGTCGCGAGCTCGGGCGGCGGCCCGGTCTGTGAGCTCCCGGGCGCGCCGGTCCCGACGTAGCGATTGCAGAACTGAAGCGGCGACGCGCTCTCGCGGATCGTCACCCGCAGGCACATGGTGCCCGTCTCGTTGGCCGGCGCGCCGTTGTAGACATCGATCGCCGCCTGTCCGATCGCGAGCGGCGCGACGAGGTCGATCAGCGAGCTTCCGAGCGGATAGCCGACACCGGACTCGTCCGCCGCCTCGCTGTCCTCCTCGATCGACGCGCCCGTGTCGCGGTCGTTCGCGGTCACGTCGATCGGGATCAACGCGGGCCCCGCCCCCACCTCCCCGATCACGCCGTTCGGCGTGTCGCTCGTCAGCGTGCCCTCGGTGTGGCCCGGAACCGCGAGCTTGAAGCTCGGGAGCGCCGGGATCGGATCCGGGACGACGCCGTAGACGTAGGCGTCCTGGAGCAGGAGCGAGCGACGTCCCGCGCCGTCGAAGGGATGGCCGAAGGCGTAGACGGTGCCGGCGTCGTTGTAGGTCACGGTCCCGACCGCGCCGACGCTGACCGTGCCGGTGGAGTACGAGACGGCAACCGAGGCGCCGGGCACGAGCGGCTGCACGGGGAATGTCGGACCGCCGCCGGCGGGCGCCTCGAGCACGGTCCGCCCGGCTCTGCTCTCGGCCTGCTGCACGACGCCGAACAGCGACGGGGCCAGCCCGCTGATCGTCAGCGGCGTGGTCAGCTCGTGGGCCGGCAAGTGCAGGCGCTTGGTGCCGTGCGGCGGCAGCACCGGCTCCCCCAGCATCTGCTGGATCGGGGTCACCAGGGCCAGGAAGTTGCCGTAGTCGCCGACGCCCTCGGAGATCGCACCGGCGTTCGCGACGCCGCCACCCGGCGCGGGACAGTAGACGGGCGACCCCGAGAAGCCCTCGGCGATCCCGGTCGAAGCCACCGCGGAACCGGATGCCCGCACCAGGATTCGCGCCCCCTCCCCAGGCTGGTCGACCACATCGATCACCGTGACCGTGAACGAGGAGATCGTGGTCCCGGACAGGACGGTGTCTGCGGTGCACACCATCCCGGGCTGCACGTCGGACAGCGGGAGGATCGGAGCGGGCGCCGCGCTCGCCGTCGCAGCCGGAGCCAGGAGCGCCGCGGCCGACGCGAGGATCAGATTTCTGATGTGCACCGAGGTAGCCCCGCCGCCGCATATCCCGCCGACGGTGCGGCACACGCTATCGCTTACGATCGGCCGATGACGACCGCCGCCCGGGCAGCGCTGCGCTTCGACGGACTCGTGCTGCGAGCGATCGACCAGACCCGGCTCCCCTTCGCGGAGGTGGAGCTCGAGCTGCGCTCCGCCGACGAGGTCGCGGATGCGATCCGCCGGCTCGCGATCCGCGGCGCCCCGCTGATCGGGGTCGCGGCGGCTTACGCCGTGGCGATCGAGCTCGCGCGCGACCCCGTCGCGCTGGAACCAGCGTGCGCGATGCTTCGGAGCGCACGTCCGACCGCGGTCAATCTCGCCTGGGCGGTCGACCGCGTCCGCTCCGCGGCGATCGACGATCCCGACCCGGCCGCCGCGGCGCTGTCGGAGGCGCGAGCGATCCATCTCGAGGAGGAGCGGGCCAGCGCCGCGATGGCCGACCACGGGGCGGCGCTGCTCGCCGGCTGCAGGCGGATCCTGACCCACTGCAACACGGGCTTTCTGGCGGCGCCCGGTCGCGGCACGGCGCTCGCGGTGATCGCGGAGCTCCACGACCGCGGCGAGCTCGAGTCGGTCCTCGCGACGGAGTCACGCCCCCTGCTCCAGGGCGCCCGGCTGACGGTGTTCGAGCTGGGATGGCTCGGGATCCCGCACGAGCTGGTGGTCGACTCCGCCGCGCCGGGCCTGATCGCTGCCGGTGCGGTCGACGCCGTCATCGTCGGCTGCGACCGAGTCGCCGCGAACGGAGACGTCGCGAACAAGGTCGGCACCTACATGCTCGCGCTGGCCGCTCGTGCGGCCGGGATCCCGTTCGTCGTGGCGGGCCCGACCTCGACGATCGACCTCCGAACCGCGTCCGGGAGCGAGATCGCGATCGAGGAGCGCGACCCCGACGAGGTGCGGTTCGCGCTCTCGCAGCCGCTGGCGTCCTCCGGCACGCCGTGTCGAAACCCCGCCTTCGACGTCACCCCGGCCGCGCTGATCACGGCGCTCGTGACCGAGCGCGGTGTCGCCCGCCCGCCGAGCGCGGCGACGATCGCGGCGCTATGAGGGCCGCTCGCGCGTTCGCGCTCGACGACGTGCGGATCGAGGAGCTCGCCGACCCCGACCCAGGTCCCGGCGAGGTGGTGTGCGAGGTCGCGGCGTGCGGCGTCTGCGCGTCGGACACCACCGGCTGGTACGTCCAGGCCCGGCTGCCCGCGGTGCTCGGGCACGAGCTGGCGGGGGTCGTGTGCTCGGTCGGCGAGGGCGTCGACTCCGTATCCGTCGGTGAGCGCGTCTGCATCCATCACCACGCTCCGTGCGGCGAGTGCCGCCGCTGCCGGCGCGGCCACGAGACGATGTGCGAGCGATTCCGCGCCACCAAGCTCGATCCGGGCGGGTTCGCCTCGAGCGTGAGGGTTCCCGCGGAGCTGGTGCCGGAATTGCTGCCGCTGCCCGACGCGGTCGGATTCGAGGCCGCGACGTTCGTCGAGCCGCTGGCCTGCGTGCTGCGCGGGCAGGATCGCGCCGGCCTGCGGGCCGGCGACAGCCTGCTCGTGGTCGGCGCCGGCGTCAACGGGTTGCTGCAGATCGCCGCGGCACACGCGCGCGGCGTAGAAGCCGTGTGGGTACGCGAGCCGCGACCCGACCGGCTGGCGCTCGCCGAGCAGTGGAGCGCCGAGCGCCACGGCAACGAACCGGTCGACGTCGCGATCGTCTGCACGCCCAAGCCCGAGGCGATCCTCGCCGCGGCCGACGCGCTCGCGCCCGGTGGAACCCTGTGCCTGTACGCCCCTCCGGCGCCCGACGCCCCACCCGCGTTCGACGCCACCGCCCTGTTTCTGCGCGAGCTCACGATCACGGCGAGCTATTCGGCGGGGCCGGCCGACATGCGCGCGGCGCTCGAGCTGATCGCGTCGGGCCGGGCCAATCCGCTCCCGCTGATCTCCCATCGCCTGCCGCTCGAGGAGACCGGCCGCGCGCTCGAGGTCCAGCGGCGCGGAGAGGGGCTCAAGGCAGTGGTGCTCCCGGGCGCATCCGGGACCCTCTCGTGAACGCCGCGATCCTGCACGGGCCGCTCGATCTCCGGATCGAGGAGGTTCCCGAGCCCGCCGGCGAGGTGCTCGTGGGCGTGGAGGCGGCCACCACGTGCGGCACCGACGTCAAGATGTTCCGCCACGGCCATCCGATCCTTGCGCCCTACCCGTGCGCGTTCGGCCACGAGACGGCGGGCGTCCGCGAGGACACCGGAGAGCGCGTGCTGGTCTCGGACTCGGTCGCGTGCGGAACCTGCGCACCGTGCCGCGCCGGCCGCGCCCAGATCTGCCGTGCTCCGACGTGGGTCCTGGGCGGCTTCGCGGAGAAGATCGCGGCGCCCGCGGCCGCGCTTCATTCGATCCCGCCCGGGCTCTCGCCGGCGGCCGCGGCGATGGCCGAGCCGCTGGCGGCGGCGCTGCACGCGGTCCGGCGCGGCGGCGACGCGTCGGACGTCGGCGTGCTCGGCGGGGGCCCGATGGGCCTGATGCTGGCCGCGCTCCTGTGCGGCGAGGGCCGCACGGTGACGGTCGCCGAGCATCATCCCGAGCGCCGCGCCCAGGCGGAGGAGCTCGGCGCGCGCAGCGGGCCCGAGCTGGGGCGCCACGAGCTCGTCTTCGAGGCGGTGGGACGGCCCGAGGCCTGGCGGGCCGCGGTCGCCGCAGCCCGCCCCGGCGGCGTGGTCGTGCTCGTCGGCGGCTGCCCCCGCGGGACGGAGGTCAGCTTCCCCAGCGGCCCGATCCACTACGACGAGCTCGAGCTGCGCGGCGCGTTTCACCACTCGCGCGAGGAGGTCGATCGGGCGCTGGCGACGCTGGTCGACATGCCCGCGTTGTGGCAGACGCTGCTCGGCGAGACGATCTCGCTGGCAGAGCTGCCGGGTGCGCTGAGCGCCCCGCCCGGCGGCCGGGCCCGCAAGTGGGTCGTCGCTCCGCGGGCATGAATGGCGATTCACCGCCACCCCTCGGCGGTGAATTGACATTCATCCGGCGGCGCTAGTCGGTGTCGTCCTCGCCGTCCTCGCGGCGGTGCGCGAGGTACTCGACGATCCGGCGTGAGTCGCAGATCGCCTCGCCGTCGATCACCAGGACCGGGACCCGACGCTGACCGGTCAGCGCCTCGACCTCGGGCCGGCGCGAGCGCCGCTGCGGCACCGCGACCTCCTGAAACGGAATCGAGTCGCGCTCGAGCGCCCGCGCGATCTTGCCGCAGGGGCACAGCCAGTTGGTAGGAGTGCTACAGCGATAGAGCGTCGCCATCGGCCGAAGGAGGTTAGCCCGCGAACGGTGAGGAGCCGATCAGCCGGCCCGCGACACGCAGCGCGAGCGGCTGGCGAGACCCCGGCGGTGGCAGCGCGCCGCCGTCGCGCTCGCGGTACCACGCGATCGTCTGCTCGAGGCAGTCCTCGTGGGGCGAGGTCTTCCATCCCAGCTCGCGCTTGGCCTTGGTATTGCGAAACGCCCAGTGCAGCGAGGACGCGCGCACCTCGACCGGGTGCGGAACCGTGAGGCCGGGCACGCGCTCGCCCAGCGCGGAGAGCGCGAGCGCAGCGCTCAGCGACAGCTTGACCGCAGGCGGCTCGACCCCGGACAGGCGGCCCAGGTCGGCGAACAGGCGGTCGAGCGTGAAGTTGCGATTGCCGAGGATGTAGCGCTCGCCGGTCGCTCCGCGCTCGTCGGCGAGGATGTGCCCGCGCGCCACGTCCTGGACCCCGACGATGTTCAGCGTCCCGTTCACGTAGGCGGGGATCTCGCGGCGCATGAAGCGGCGCACGAGCACGGTCGAGGAACCGCCGGGATCGCCCGCTCGGGCGGGCGGGCCGATTACGAACGCGGGATTGACGATCACCAGCGGCAGGCCGCGAGCCGTCAGCCGCAGCGCGACCACCTCGGCCTCGTGCTTGGCGTCGACGTAGGGGATCTGGTAGCGGCCGGCGTCCCAAGTGCTGTCCTCGTCGGCGACGGCGCCCGGCGGCGCGGGTCCGATCGCCGCCACCGAGGAGGTGTAGACGACGCGCGCCACCCCGGCGCGGAGCGCCTCCTCGAGCACGATCCTGGTCCCCTCCACCAACACCGCGAGCATCCGGTCGCGCGCAAGCGTCAGCTCGGTCGTGCCGGCGATGTGGAAGACACGCTCGACGCCCTGCATCGCACGCCGGATCGCGCGGCGGTCGCAGACATCGCCGCCCGCGGCCTCGAGTTCGAGGCCGTCGAGCGCGCTGCGCTTCGACCCCGGCCGGACGAGGACACGGACGTCGTCCCCGCGCTCCACGAGCAGCCGCGTGACATGCGAGCCGATGAATCCGGTCGCGCCGGTGACGAGCGTGATCGCCATCGAGCGCGGACGGTAGCGGCCACGAGCATGTAGGGTGCCGCGGTCATGGCGGTCGCGATCGTGTCCGACACGTGCCACTACCTGCCGGCCGAACTGCTGCAGCGACACGGCATCCACCAGGTCAGCCTGTACGTGCACTGGAACGGTCAGACGCAGCGCGAGAGCGACATCGCCGACTACGACGCGTACTACCGGCGGCTGGGCGCCGCCCGCGATTTGCCGACGACCTCCCAGCCCTCGATCGGCGACTTCCTCGAGGTCTACGAGCCGCTGCTCGCGGCCGGCGACGACATCGTCTCGATCCACCTCGCCGGCGGGATGTCCGGCACCGTCCGCTCGGCCGAGCAAGCCCGTGAGCAACTGGGCCCGCAGGCCGAGCGGGTGCACGTGATCGACTCCGCGACCGCGTGCGGCGGCGAGGGGCTGGTGGTGCTCGCGGCCGCCGCGGCGGTGCGCGACGGCGCCGACGCGGCCTCAGCCGCCGATCGCGCCCGCCGGGCGCGGGCGGAGCTGAAGATGTGGTTCGCGATCGAGACGCTCGAGTACCTGCGGCGAGGCGGCCGGATCGCGGGCGCGCAGGCATGGCTCGGCGCGGCGCTGAAGATCAAGCCGATCCTGAGCGTCGAGGGCGAGATCACACCGGTCGAGCGCGTGCGCACCTCGCGCCGCGCGTTCGAGCGCATGGTCGACCTGCTGCGCGAGCGAAGCCAGGCCGGTGCCGACGGCTGGATGGTCCAGCACATCCAGGCGCCCGCGGAGGCGCAGGAGCTGGCCGCCCGCGGCGCCGAGCTGTTCGGCTGCGAGCCGATCGTGATCTCCGAGATCGGGCCGGTGATCGGGACGCACGTGGGCCCCGGCCTGCTCGGCGCGGGCGGGATTCCGCGCTCGCTGCTCTAGCGGCGGCGAGGTCAGCCGCGCGCTCGCTGCTCTGGCCGCGGCGAGCTCAGCCGCGCCTGAGCGCCTTGCGCTTGCGCCGCCCGAAGGTCAGCGCGCCGATCGCCGCGATCCCGCCGCCGAGCACGAAGCCCGCGACGGCCGCGCCGACCATCGCCTGCTGCTGGTGGCGGCGCAGCTGCGAGCGCCAGTCGGTCAGCTGCACGACCTCGACGCGCAGCTTCTCGAGCGAGGTCCCCAGCTCCTGACGGTTGTGCTCGATCGAGGCGCGGATCTCGTCGGGGCTGCGCGTCGGCATCAGCCCTGCCCCGGCGACTTCGCGGTGACGGTCTCGCGGATCTTCTTCGCCTCGTCGATCGCCATCGTCGGCGCCGGCGCCCCGACCTTCAGCTTGCGCCATGCGAATAGGAACGACACGACGGTCAGCGCTCCGAGCACCCCGAATACGACCACGAAGCCGAGCCACAGGTCGTTGAACACGAGGGCGTTCAGGACCCAGGCGACCGAGAGCATCCCGAAGATCAGGGCGAACACGCCGAACACGGCCCCGGCAGCGACCGCCGCGGCGCCGCGGCCGAGGCTCGACAGCTTTTGAGTCACCTCCACCTTCGCGAGCTCGATCTCCTCGCGGACCAGGACCGTGACCCGCTCGGACACCTCGCTCACGGCGGTGGCCAGATTCTCGTTGTGTCCGTTCTCAGCGGGCAAGACGCTTGAGGATCAGGGCGAGCGCGAGCCCGCCGGCGAAGGCTGCACCAATCGCGACCTCGGGACGCTCAGCGGCCTGGCCCGCACGCGACGGACCGGAGTTCGCGGACACCGGCTCGACGGTCGGCGCGCCCAAGGGCTGCGTCGCGGCCGCCTCCGGCGGTACCACGGCTGGCTGCGCCGGGGGCGCTGCGGGTTGTGGCGAGGGCGTGGGCGACGGCTGGTCGGTCACTCGGGGGGATCTTCCCCGAATACGCGCTTCCATATCAACGACGCGACGCGAGTCGACGCGACCGTTGCGAGCGCGCCGGTCCCGGCGAGCAGTCCGGACCAGAGGAGGCGCTTGACGAGTGGGCTTTCGGTCATCGGCGCGGATTCAATCAGACCCGCTGGTGCGGGCACCCCACCGCGGAGCAGACGGTGACGCGCGGAATGTGCCCGCGAGCCAAACCCGCGCCGCGCGGGCCTACGGCTCCAGGCCGCGACAGATGGTCTCGACGATCAGATCCTTGGCTCGATCGAGCTCGTCCTCGGCGGCGCGGAAGCTGTCGAAGATCCAGCCGGTCAGGACCTGCTCGATCAGGCCGTAGTAGGCGAGGGCCGCGAACTCCGGCGGGACCTCGCGGCGGAAGACGCCGTCCTCTTGGGCGCGCCGCACGATCCCGGCGATCTGGGCGTAGGCGTCGCGGATCTTGCCGAGATGGGTGCGGCCGAAGGTGTTGGCCGCGCGCGTGACCTCGACGATGATCACCTTCATCAGGTCGGGGTCGTGGCGGTAGGAGTCGATGATGAACGCCGCGATGGCGTGCAGCTTCTCCTGCGGCGTCCGCTTGGAGCGGTCGGCCTCGGCGATCGCCGCGAGCATCACGTCCCAGCGCTCGAGGAACAGGGTGTCGAGGATCTCCTCCTTGGAGGAGAAGTAGTGATAGACGAGCCCGTACGCCACGCCCGCCTCGTCGGCGATGTCCGAGACGCGGCAGGTGTGGAAGCCCTGCCGCGCGAACACGCGCACGGCGGCGTCGAGGATCACCCGGCGCTTGTCGATCGCCGCGCTCGATGCCTGGGCCATCACGCGGTCCGCTCGTAGACCGCCGGCCGGCGGTGCTGCAGCGACGGAAGCCGGCGGCGGACTGCGCGGAGGCTCTCGAAGTCCAGGTCGGCGACGATCGCGGTCTCGAGGTCCGGCGCGCTCGCGAGCACCAGGCCCCAGGGATCGACGATCAGCGACCGGCCGCCGGAGCGGTAGCCGCCGGGATGGGTTCCGATCTGGTTGGGCGCGATCACGAAGGACTGCGTCTCGATCGCCCGGGCGCGCACCAGCACCTCCCAGTGATCGCGCGTGGTCGCCAGCGTGAACGCCGCCGGGATCGTGATCACCTCCGCGCCCCGCTCGGCCAGCCGCTGGTAGAGCTCGGGGAAGCGCACGTCGTAGCAAACGCTCATCCCCACGGGGATGCCGTCGCGCAGCTCGGAGACGACGACCTCGTCCCCGGCCTCCTCGTGCGCGGACTCCGCGTACAGGACGCCGTCGACCTCGACGTCGAACATGTGGATCTTGCGGTAGACCGCCTTGATCTCGCCGTCAGGGCCGATGTGGACGCTGGTGTTGGCGTGCTTGGCACGATCGGGCACGCGCTCGACGATCGAGCCCGCGACCAGCTCGATCCCCAACTCGGCCGCGATCCCGCTCGCCCAGGTGATCGCCGGGCCGTCGAGCGGCTGCGCCCCCGCCTCGAGGTCGTCTCCCGTGCCGAGCACGCTCCACTTCTCCGGCAGCACCACCAGCTCGGCCCCGCGCGCTGCCGCCGCGCGAACCAGCCGGTCGGCGGTGTCAAGATTGTGGTCCGTGTTCTCGGTCGAGTTGAGCTGGACGGCGCCTGCCCGCATCAGAGCTCGCTCTCTCCTCGCGCTTGACTGACCAGTCAGTCAGCTGGGTGGATCAAGGATACACGGGCGTCCTTCCCTATCGCGGCACTTTCGGCGCATCCCGGCCGCGGGCGCTCGAGGAGATCCCGCTCCCGCCGCGCCCCATGCCCTCCCACCTGGGCCTGCGGCCGCTGAAGGCGTGGCGTTACGTGGGCGTCTATGGCCCCGAGCTGATGCTGTGCGCCGGCGTGGTCCGGATCGGCCGAGCGCGTCAGGTCTTCTGGGCGCTCTGGGACCGCGCCAACGGCCGACTCCGAGAGCGCACGGCGATCGGGCGTCGGCAACGTCCACCTCGCGCCCGGGCGCCTGATCGTCCACGAGCAGGACGTCCAGGTCGACGTCGTGCTCGAGGAGATCCCCGGGATCGAGACCGTCTGCACGAGCGGGTCGGCCTACGCCTGGACGCGCAAGCAGGGCGGGATCCGTGCCCGTGGGACCGTGAGCATCCAGGGGGAGCCGCGCCGCATCGACGCCGCCGGCGTGATCGACGACACCGCCGCGTACTACGAGCGCCACACCGCCTGGCGCTGGTGCGCGGGCGCCGGGCGCTCGAAGGATGGGCGCGCGGTCGCGTGGAATCTGGTCAGCGGCGTGAACGATCCCGCGCGCGGCAGCGAGCGCACGATCTGGGTCGACGGGGAGCCGACCGAACCACCGCCGTGCGCCTTCGCCAGCGACCTCTCAGCGGTCGACGGGCTGATGTTCTCCCCGGAGGCGACCCGCGAGCGGCGCGAGAACCTGCTGCTCGTGCGCAGCTCCTACCGGCAGCCGTTCGGCACCTTCGCGGGCGAGCTTCCCGGTGGAATCGAGCTCGCCGACGGCTATGGCGTGATGGAGCAGCACGACGCCCGGTGGTGATCTCAGCGATCGCCACGCACGTCGTGCTCCCGGCGGAGCGCGGCCAGCAGCAGCTTCGAGTGCATCGCCCCGATCAGCTCACGCAGCGGCTCGGCGCCGGAGGCGATGATCTCGACCGCGCGCTCCACCTCAACCCGGCCGGCGAGGTTCTCGAGGAGAACGCCGACCTCCTCCTCGACCAGCGGCTCGAGCGCCTTGCGGTAGCGCAGCGTGTCGTACACCGTGAAGCCGAGCGCCTCCTCGTAGCCGCCGGCGCGGAAGCGCGAGATCGCGGCGATGATCGCGACGTCGTCGGCGTCGTAGCCGCGCGAGGTCGGCGTCAGCACCTCGAGCTCCTCGAGCCGGCGCAGAACGTTGACGGGCACGTCGTAGGTCTCGCGGACCTTCGCGCGCGACACGCGGCCGGTCTCGCGATCCTCGATCGCCAGCTCGAGGATCCGGTCCTCGAGCTCGACCATCCGGGCCGCTCGGTCGGGATCCTCGGCGATCACGTCGCGAATCACGCGCAACGGCATGAACCGCTCCTCCTGGAGGCGCTTGATCAGCCCGATCCGCTCGACGTACTCGGGCGGGTAATAGGCCATGTTCCGGCTGGTCCGGACGACCTCCCGCTTCGATCCGAGCAGCCCTTCGCGCAGGTAGTGCTTGATCGTCCCGGCGCTGACGCCGGAGCGCTCCGCCAGCTCGGACATCCTGAGCATCCCGTTTCCGACGGCGGAGCTCATGCCCTCATGAACGAGCCGAGCGTGGCGCCCGCCGGGCCCGCGACCGCGCCCGAGGCGTGCAGGGCGGCGATCTCCTCGGCGTCATAGCCGGCGGCGGCCAGCACTTCGTCGGTGTGCTCGCCGAGCGCCGGCCCGCCCGCGCGCGCGGGATCCCCGGGGGTCCGCGAGAGCTTGACCGGCAGCCCCAGCAGACGCACCGGCTCCAGGGCGCCCGGCTGCTCGAGCGAGACGACCATCTCCCGCGCGGCGACGAGCTCGGAGCCGAGCGCCTCGTCGAGGTCGAGCACCGGCTCGAGGCAGCAGTCGTGCTCGGAGGCGAACTGCCGCCACTGCTCGCGCGTGCGCTCGCGGAAGATCGCGGAGACCTGCGCGGTGCGCGTCGGACCCAGGCGGATCGAATTGATGCGGGATCAGGTCCTCCCGTCCGACGCCCGCGCACCACGCCTGCCAGAACTTCGGCTCGAGCGCGCCGAGCGTCACGTGGCCGTCGGCGCATGCGTACGGCCGGTAGCAGGTCAGCCCGCCCGCGAGCTGCAGCGAACCGCGGAGCGGCTTCACCCCGCTCGCCAGATACTCGGCCGCGACCAGCGCCAGCCACGACAGCGCGCCGTCGAACATCGAGCAGTCGACGAGCTGACCCTCGCCGGAGCGCTCGCGCTCGCGCAGCGCCACCATGATCCCGAGGGCGCCCATCAGCGCCCCGCCACCGAGGTCGGCGATCTGGCCGGCCGACTGGATCGGCGGTCCGTCGGAGTCCCCGGTGAGACCGAGCAGCCCGCCCAGGCCGAGGTAGTTCATGTCGTGGCCCGAGCGGTCGCGGTTGGGGCCGTCCTGGCCGTAGCCGGTGATCGCGCAATAGACCAGACGTGGGTTGATCTCGCGCAGCCGCGGATAGCCGACCCCCAGCCGCTCGAGCACGCCCGGCCGGAAGGACTCGAGCAGCACGTCCGCGTCGCGCGCCAGCCGGAGCAGCACCTCGCGGCCTGAATCGCTCTTCAGGTCGATCCGGATCGAGCGCTTGCCGCGATTCAGTGCGAGGAACAGCGCGCCGCGCGCGGTCTGCTCCGCGCCCTCGTAGTAGGGCGGCGCCCAGCGGACGTAGTCGCCCATCCCCGTGTCCTCGACCTTGACCACGTCCGCGCCGAAGTCCGCCAGCAGCAGCGAGCAGAAGCCGCCCGGGAGCAGGCGGGTCAGATCGAGGACCTTCAGGCCGTCCAGCGGCAGCGAGCTCATGCGGCCGCCGGCACCGGGATCCCGAGCAGCGCGCGCGCCTCCTCGACGGTCGCGGGCCGCCGGCCCGTGTCCTCGCACATCTGGCGCGCCTTGGCGATGAGCTCGCCGTTCGAGCGGGCCATGCGGCCATCGGGAAGGTAGAAGTTGTCCTCGAGCCCGACCCGGATCGACCCGCCGAGCGTGAGCGCCGCGGCAACCAGCATCCACTGGTCGCGACCGATCCCGATCACGCCCCAGTGGTGCGTGCCGGCGGGCATGTTGCGCGCCATCGCGGCGAGGTTCAAGGCGCTCGCCGGAACCCCGCCGACCACGCCCATCACGAAGTCGGCGTGCAGCGGGGGCTCGAGCAGGCCCATGTCCAGCAGCGGCTCGAGCGAGCCGACATGGCCCAGATCGAAGCACTCGTGCTCGGGCTTGATCCCGAGCCGTCGCATCGCCTCGAGCAGCTCGATGATCTCGTCGAAGGGATTGGAGAACACGAACTTGAACACGAAGTCCTTGCGCTTGCGCGAGTACTTCGCGTAGTTCATCGAGCCCATGTTCAGCGCGGCGACCTCCGGGCGGCCCGCCTGGAGGTAGGCGATCCGCTTCGCGACCGGGACCCCGACTGTGCCGGTCGAGAAGTTGACGATCGCGCCATCCCCGACCTCGGCGCGGATCGCGTCGCGGATCGCGACGAAGTCCTCGATCTCATACGAGGGGGTGCCATCCGGCGCGCGCGCGTGGATGTGGATGTGCACGCCGCCCTCGTCGACGATCCGCCGCGCCTCGGCAGCGTACTCCTCGGGCGTGTAGGGGATCGCCGGGCACTGCTCGCGGCCCGCGATCGCGCCCGAGATCGCGCAGGTGATGACCGCCGGATCCTGCCGGCTCATACGGGCACCACCCCGTTTCGCTTCCATGGCCGCTCGACATGCTTGCGGGCGGCCAGCTCGAGCGCTCGGCAGATCGTCGCGCGGGTCTCGCGCGGGTCGATCACGTCGTCGATCATGTCGTTGCCGGCCGCGACGTAGACGTCGATGATCTTGCGGAAGTTCTCGATCAGCTCGCGGCGGGTCGCGGCCGGGTCCTCGGCTGCCTCCACCTGCTTGCGGAAGATGATCTCGACCGCGCCCTCCGCTCCCATCACGCTGATCTCCGCCGACGGCCACGCGACGATCAGGTCGGGCTCGTACGCACGCCCGCACATCACGTAGTAGCCGGCCCCGTAGGCCTTGCGCAGCACCACCGTGACCTTGGGAACGGTCGCGTTCGCGGTGGCGTAGAGCATCTTCGCGCCGTGGCGGATGATGCCCGCCGCCTCGACCTTGGTGCCGACCATGAAGCCCGGCACGTCCATCAGGTAGACCAGGGGGATCCCGTACGCGTTGCAGAGGTTGATGAACCGCGCCGCCTTGTCGGCGGAATCGTTGTCGAGGATGCCGCCGAGCTGCTTTGGCTGGCTGGCGACGATCCCGGCGGGGCGGCCGCCGAAGCGCGCGAGGCAGGTGATGATCGTCTTGGCGAACTGCGGCTTGAGGTCGAAGTAGACGCCGTCGTCGACGATCCGCCTGATTACCTCGTACATGTCGTAGGGCTTGCGGTTGGAGTCGGGGAGCACGTCCAGCAACTCCTCGTCCGCCCGCTCGACCGGGTCGCTGCACGCGATCACGGGCGGCGGCTCCTCGCAGTGCGAGGGGAAGTAGCTCAGGTACTGCTTGATCCGCTCGATGCACTCCTGGTCGTCGGCGACCTCCAGATCGCCGACGCCGGATTTGCGGCAGTGAACGCGCGAGCCGCCGAGCTCCTCCTGGGTGACCTCCTCGCCCACCGCGGCGCGGACCAGGTGCGGTCCCGCGAGCGCCATCGATCCCCGGCCGCGAACCATCGGGACGAAATCCGCCAGACCGGGGATGTATGCGGTGCCCGCGGCGCAGGGGCCCATCAGCGCCGCGACCTGCGGGATCACGCCGGAGGCGACGACCTCCTCGCGGAACAGGTGTCCGCTGCCTGCGAACAGCGAGCCGACCGCCTCCTGGATGCGGGCCCCCGCCGAGTCGAGCAGCCAGATCATCGGGATCCGCTTGGTCAGCGCGAGCTCGCGCAGGCGCGAGACCTTCATCTCACCGGTCATCCCCATCGACCCCGCCATCACCGTGAAGTCGTAGGCGGCGACCGCGACGAGGCGACCGTCGACCTTGCCGTAGCCGGTGATGACCCCGTCCGCCGGAGCTTCCCGCCCCTCCATCGCCCGCTGTGAGAAGTGCGGGCGCCCGTGGATCCCGAGCTCGGCGAACGTCCCGTTGTCGATCAGCAGGTCCAGCCGCTCGCGCGCCGTCAGCTTCTCCGCGGCGTGCTGCGCGGCGATCTTCTCCTCGCCGCCCCCGAGCCTGATCCGCGCGCGACGCTCGCGGAGGTCGTCGGCGAGCGGGCGCAGCAGGCTGGTGGAGGGAGCGTCGGTAGCCACGGCAGATAGTGAGACGTGCTACTTCCTACTTTGTCAGGCCGCGCCCTCGCGCGTCAAGTCTCCCAGGCTGCGCCGCTGCCGGCCGTCGGCGTCGAAGTTCGCGGGATCCAACCAGGTCTCGAAGGCCGCGCGGATCGCCGGCCAGCGTTTGTCGGTGATCGCGAACCACGCGGTGTCGCGGTTGCGGCCCTTGATCACCATGTGCTGCTCGAAGATCCCCTCGAACGCGAATCCGAACCGCACGGCGGCTCGCCGTGAGGCGGCGTTGTGCGAGTCGCACTTCCACTCCAGGCGGCGGTAGCCGAGCTCGTCGAACGCGTTGCGCGCGAGCAGGTAGATCGTCTCGGTCGCCGCCGTGGTGCGCTGCATCGGGGTCCCGAACCAGATCCCGCCGATCTCGATCACGCCGTGCTCGGGCGTGATCCGGAGATATGAGGCGATGCCCTCGGGGCGCTCCCCGGGCAGACGGGCGAGCGCGTAGACGAACGGGTCCTCCGATACCTGTGCGAGCTCGAGCGCGCCGCGCAGCTGATCGGCGCTCTGATACGGGCCATCGAACAGGTAGGTCCAGATCGCGGGGTCGCGCGAGGCCTCGAACAGGGGGACGGCATCCGCGGGCCCGTCGAGGGGCCGGAGCAGCACGTGCGAGCCGCGCAGCGGCGTGCGGTCGGGGCGACGGGCCGGCGTCCACTCGAGCCGTTCCCCCACTGGACGCTCGGGCGAGCTCAACGCCCCTTCCACTCGGGGTCGCGCTTTTCGAAGAAGGCCCTGACCCCCTCCTGGACGTCCTCGGTCGAGAGCACGATCGTCAGCTGCGAGCGCAGGAAGTCGAGCGCGTCCGCGAACGCCATGTCCTGCTGGCGGAACATCGCGTCCTTGCCGAGCTTCATCACGGCCGGCGACTTGGACGCCAGCTTCTCGGCCCACTCGCGGACCGCGTCGTCGAACCGGTCCGCCGGCACGACCCGGTTGACGATTCCGATCCGCTCTGCCTCCTCGGCGGAGATCTGCTCCCCCAGCAGCAGCAGCTCGTTGGTCTTCTTGCGCGGGACGTTGCGATAGATCAGCGCCATGATCATGAACGGGAACACGCCGACGTTGATCTCGGGCGTGCCGAACCGCGCGCCCTCGCGCGCGATGATCAGGTCGCACGCCAGCGCGATCCCGAGCGCACCGGCGAGCACGTGGCCGTTGGCGGCGCAGATCGTCGGCTTGCCGAGCTCGCCGATCAGCCGGAACAGGCGAGGGAAGCGCTCGGTCGCGAAGTGCTTGTGCACGAGCGGCACCTCCGCCGCGAAGCCGCCGAGGTTCGCACCGGCCGAGAACACGCGCTCGTGCGTCGAGGTGAGCACCGCGCAGCGGACGGCCGTGTCGTCCCGCGCCTGCTCGAGGGCGTCGATCAGCTCGCCGAGCAGCTCGTCGGACAGCGCGTTGCGAGTGTCGGGCTGGTCGAGCGCGATCGTCGCCACGCCGGCGTCCGAGAGCTCGTAGCGCAGGGTGTTGTAGGCCACGACGGCGAAACCATACCGCCCAGTGCGCCAGTAGGAAGTAGGAAGTCCTACTGTTTACTTTTGGGCGGGGTCCCGATACCTTCTCGGGCATGACCAGCACCGCCGACGTCCTCAAGCCCGACTTCGCCGCCCAGCGCAAGCACTTCATCTTCACCGACGAGCACGAGCAGCTCCGAGACTCGATCCGCCGGTTCGTGATCAAGGAGCTCCAGCCCCACTCCGAGGAGTGGGAGGAGACGACGTTCCCGGACTGGGTGTTCGAGCGCATGGGAGAGCTCGGCTTCCTCGGGCTGGACAAGCCGGAGGAGTACGGCGGCCAGGGCGGGGACTACTACACCTCGCTGGTGCTCTCCGAGGAGCTGGTGCACGCCCATTGCGGCGGTCTCGGGATGGGGGTCGCCGTGCAGACGGACATGGCGATGCCGCCGATCCTCAAGTTCGGGACCGAGGAGCAGAAGCAGGCGTGGGTCGTCCCGGCGATTCAGGGCAAGGCGATCCTCTGCATCGGGATCACCGAGCCGGACGCGGGCTCGGATGTCGCGGGAATCAAGACCCGCGCCGTGAAGGACGGGGACGAGTGGGTGATCAACGGCTCGAAGACGTTCATCACCAACGGCCACCGCGCCCACGCGATCGTACTCGTGACGAAGACCGACCCGGAGGCGGGCCACGGAGGCATCACGCTGTTCCTGGTGCCGATGGACACTCCCGGCGTGATCCGCGAGAAGCGCCTGCAGAAGCTGGGAATGCACGCATCCGACACGGCGCTGCTGGCGTTCCAGGACGTCCGCGTGCCCGACTCGGCGATGCTCGGCGAGCTCGGCAAGGGCTTCTACAACATCTCCTGGGAGCTCCAGGGCGAGCGGCTGATCGGCGCGGCCGGTTCGGTCGCCGGCGCGCAGCACGTGTTCGACCGCACGCTTCAGTACGCGAAGGAGCGCACGGCGTTCGGCCGGCCGATCGGCCACTTCCAGGTGATCCGGCACAAGTTCGCCGAGATGGCGACGAAGATCGAGACCGCGCGGCAGATGGTCTACACGACCGCCTGGCGCTTCCAGAACGGCGAGTATCCGGTGCGCGAGATCACGATGGCGAAGCTCTACGCCGCCCGGATCGCAGTCGAGGTCGCCGATGAGTGCATCCAGATCCACGGCGGCAACGGCTACATGAAGGAGTACGGGATCGAGCGGTCCTGGCGCGATCTGCGCCTGAACCGGATCGGCGCCGGCACGGACGAGATCATGCTCGAGGTGATCGGCCGCTCCTACGGGCTCTAGGTCGGGCTCGATGCAGACCCTGGCGGGCAAGGCGGGCGTCGCCGCGGCGCCGCGGCGGCCGATCCCTCCGTTCACGCCCGAGCACGAGGAGTTCCGGGCGGCGGTGCGGCGCTTCGTGGTGCGCGAGCTGCGCCCGCATGCGGAGGAGTGGGAGGACGCCCGCTGGTTCCCGAACGATGTCTTCAAGCGCCTCGCTGAGCTCGGCTACATCGGCCTGAAGTTCCCGGCGCGATACGGCGGCGATGACGATCCCGTCGCCGACGCGGTGTTCGTCGAGGAGCTCGCGCACTGCGGCTCGGGCGGGCTCGCGGCCGGCATCGGCGCGCATTCCGGCATCGCGCTGCCGCCGATCGCGAAATTCGGCACCGAGGAGCAGAAGCAGCGCTACCTGGCGCCTGGGATCCGCGGTGAGAAGATCGCGGCGCTTGCGATCACCGAGCCCGATGCGGGATCCGACGTGGCCTCGATCCGAACGCGCGCGGAACGGGTCGACGGCGGGTACGTGGTCAACGGCTCGAAGACGTTCATCACCGGCGGGGTGCGCGCGGACATCCTCGTCACCGCGGTGCGCAGCACCGCGGAAGGCGGGCACAAGGGAATCTCGTTCCTGATCGTCGAGCGAGGCCCGGGCGTCGAGTCGAGCCCGCTCGAGAAGCTCGGGTGGCACGCGTCCGACACGGCGCTCATCAGCTTCGAGGACGTGTTCGTGCCGGAGGAGAACCTGCTCGGCTCCGAGCACGGCGGGTTCTACCTGATCATGGCCAACTTTCAGTGGGAGCGGTTGTTGATGGCGCTCGGGGCGGTCGGCGCGATGCAGGTGTGGTTCGACCGGACATTGGCGTACGCGCGGGAACGCCAGGCGTTCGGCAGGCCGCTCGGGAAGCATCAGGTGATCCGCCACAAGCTGGCGGAGATCGCGCTGAAGATCGAAGCGGGACGAGACGTGACCTACGCGGCGCTGCGCCGCTACGTCGCCGGCGAGGACGCGGTGCGCGAGGTCACGATCGCCAAGCTCGCGACGCAGCGGGCCGCCTTCGAGGTGATCGACGAGTGCCTCCAGATCCACGGCGGCAACGGATACATGCGCGAGTACGAGGTCGAACGGGCCGCTCGCGACGCGCGGTTGGGCCCGATCGGCGGCGGCACCGACGAGATCATGAAGGAGATCCTGGGGCGCTCGCTGGGGCTGTAGCGGGGACGTCTGCGAGCTGCGCCCGGCGGCCGGTTCGCACACTTTTTGCGTGCCTTGCCCGTTCAGTAGTGAAGAGAGGGCAAGTGGTGCGCTTCCGATGAGATTGACCTTGACCGCGAGCACGGGTGCGAAGATCGTGGTGTGGCGCCAGGAGGATGTGTTCCATGCGTCGCGCGCCGACGCGATCGGCCCGGCGCAGATCTGCCTGCCGGTCGACCTGTTCGAGGTGATCGCGGAGCTGGCGGGCCTGGACCTCGAGGCCGAGCTGCAGGCCGCCGAGGCGATGCGGCTGGCATCGCAGGCGCGGCGCGCGCTCGCGCCGGCGGACGAGAGGCGCGGCCGAAGCGGGTAGTACCGCTGGCATGAGCTCGGCGCGCGGACAGCTGTTGATCGCCGGTCCCGCCCTGGTCGATCCCAACTTCTGGCGGACGGTGGTGCTGGTCGTGGAGCACAGCGACGAGGGCGCCCTCGGGCTGGTCCTCAACCGCCCGTCGGAGACCAGCGTCGGCGAGGCCGTGCCCGAGCTCGAGGAGCTGCTCGAGCTTGCGGATCCTCTCTTCATCGGCGGTCCCGTCCAGCCCTCGTCGGTGATGGTGCTGGCCGAGTTCGAGGATCCCAGCGACGCGGCGCTGCTCGCGTTCGAGGACATCGGCGTCCTCGGGGTCGGCGCGTCGGCCGAGGAGCACGGCGCTGGCGTCCGCGGCGCGCGCGCGTTCGTGGGCCATGCCGGATGGGGCCCGGGTCAGTTGGACGCCGAGCTGGAGCGGGGAGACTGGATCCTCGAGCCGGCGATCCGCGCGGACGCATTCTCGCTCGAGCCGCGAGAGCTTTGGTCGGAGGTGCTCACGCGCAAGGGCGGGAGCTACGCTCTCGTCGCGCGGATGCCCCCCGACCCGTCGTCCAACTGATGGGCCACGATCACGGTCGTGACGGCGACCGGCGAGCTCTCACGCTCGCGCTGGCGCTGATCGTCGCGTTCATGGCGGCCGAGATCACAGCCGGGATCCTGGCGTCGTCGCTGGCGCTGCTCTCGGACGCCGCGCACATGCTCACGGACGCCGCTGCGCTCGCGCTGTCGCTCGCCGCGGCGGGGCTGGCATCGCGGCCGGCGCGGGGTGCGATGACCTACGGCCTCGGGCGCGCCGAGATCCTGAGCGCCCAGGCGAACGGGATCACGCTGCTGGTGCTGGCCGCGCTGATCGTCTACGGCGCGATCCGGCATCTCGTCAGCCCCCCCGCGACGGACGGCACGGTGATGCTGGTGGTGGCGCTGGCGGGCGTGGTGGTGAACCTCTTCGCAGCACGCCTGCTGGGACACGAGCACGGTCACGCCCGCAGCCTCAACGTCGAAGGCTCCTACCGCCACATCCTGACCGACCTCTACGGCTTCATCGCGACGGCGGCGGCCGGCGTGGTGATCCTCGCGAGCGGCTTTCGCCGAGCGGATCCGATCGCATCCCTGCTGATCGCCGCGCTGATGCTGCACGCCGCGTACCGGCTGCTGGCCGCGTCCGGCCGGGTGATGATGGAGGCCGCGCCCGCTGGTCTCGACCCCGAGCAGATCGGCCGTGCGCTGGCGGCGCAGCGAGGCGTGGTGGAGGTGCACGACCTTCACATCTGGGAGGTGACCTCGGGGTTTCCGGCGCTCTCCGCGCACGTGATCGTCCGCGCGGGCGAGGACTGCCACGAGCTGCGTCGCCTGCTCGCGAAGCTCCTCGCGGAGCGCTTCGGCCTCGCGCACACGACGCTCCAGGTGGATCACGAGACCACCCAGGCGGCGCCGCTGCAGATCGAGATCCATCCGAGCGAGCGACTGTAGACTCGGCGCCATGAGGGTGGTCAAGCCCGGCCCCGAGCGCGAGGTGCCTCGCGGCGTCGTCGGCGGCGCCGAGATCTCGCAGGCGACCGCCGGGGCGGAGCGCATCTACATGGCGGTGTTCCGGGTGCCGCCGGGGGCGCAGTCGCGGCCGCACTATCACGAGGGCTGCGAGAGCGCGGTGTACATGCTCTCCGGACAGCTGCGGGTGAAGTGGGGCGATCACCTCGAGCGGGAGGTGACGCTCGAGCCGCGCGATCTCGTCTACGTGCCGCCGCGCGAGACCCACATCCTCGAGAACGTCTCCGACACCGAGCCCGCCGAGTACGTGGTCGCGCGCGACTCCCCGCACGAGGACGCGGTCATCGTCCCGTGGGCTGAAGAGGGCGCGTGAGCCGCGACGAAGGGTCGCTCGACGGCGCGGGCGGCCTGCGGATCTACTGGCAGAGCTGGGTCACGGAGGGAGCGCCTCGTGCGGTGGTCGTGATCGCGCACGGCGCGAGCGAGCACAGCGGGCGCTACGCCCACGTCGGCGAGCGATTGGTCGCGGACGGCCATGCCGTCTACGCAATCGAGCACCGCGGCCATGGGCACTCCGAGGGCCCACGCTCGCTGATCGACCGCGTCGAGCACGCCGTCGCCGATCTGGATCAGCTCGTGACGCTGGCCTGCGCGCGCCACCCCGGAGCTCCGGTGTTCCTGCTCGGCCACAGCATGGGCGGGACGCTTTCGGTCTCGTATGCGATCGCGCATCAGCAGCGGCTCGCCGGGCTGATCCTGTCCGGCCCGCTCGCCGCACTGGAGGCGGCGCCGGCACCGATGCGTGCGGTGGCGCGCGTGCTCTCGGCGCTCACGCCGCGGCTGCCGCTGTTCCCGATCGACGCGACGCTCGTCAGCCGCGATCCGGAGGTGGTCAGGGCCTACCTCCAGGACCCGCTCGTCCACCACGGCCGGCTCCCCGTGCGGACGGTGTCGGAGTTGGCGAGCGCAATCGACTCCTTCCCCGACGGCGCGCGCGCGATCACGATCCCGACGCTGATCATGTATGGAACCGAGGACCGCCTATGCCCGGTGGCGGGAAGCCTGATGCTGGGCGAGCGGATCGGCGCGGCCGACACGACGCTCACGCCGTATGAGGGGCTCTACCACGAGATCCTGAACGAGCCCGAGCGAGAGCGGGTGCTCGATCAGCTGTGCACCTGGCTCGCCGCGCACGTCGCTTCGGTGACCGTGTAGCTGCCGTCCTCGAGCACGATCAGCCCGCCGTAGGGGAGCCATTCGGAGGCCCGGGCCGGGCCGCTCAGCAGCGCCGCCTTGCTCAGCATCTCCGCCTCGACCGCGGTCCGCGCCAGCGCGGTGGCCTGCACGATCCCGGTGTAGGCGGGCCGTCCCGTGCCGGGGTCGAGGAGATGGTGCGCCGGCCGGCCGTCGCGGCCCAGCCAGCTGCGCTTGCCAATCCCGCTGGTGGCCGCGCCACCGCCCGCGCGCTCGAACGTGTGAAGGATCGCTCCGTCGAACGGGCTCTCGACGTGGATCGCGCGCGCAGCGCCGCCGAGCCTGATGTCCCCCGCACATTCGACGGCGTACGCGCCGTGCACGGCGAGCAGCGCCGCCAGCTCGTCGGCGAACACTCCCTTCGCGATCCCGCCCAGGTCCAGCTCGATCCCGGGCGGTCGCGTGACCGTCCCCTCGCGCCGGCTGGTGGCGATCTGGTGGCGGCGCGAAGCCGGCGAGGGGCTCGCGGGCCGGCGCGGCGGCGCGGCGGCGAGCGCGACCGAGAGCGGCAGGCTCGGCCGGTCGAAGTGCGCGTCGTATCCGGCGAGGGCGATCTCCCGGCGCAGCGTCGGATCGACGAGGCCGCCCGTGAGCTCGGCCGCACGCAGCGCCGCCTGCACCTGCCGGCGCAGCAGCGGGCTGACCGGGACGGTGGCTCGAGGGTCGGCGTTGAGCAGCGACAGCTCGCTGTCGGGAAGGAACCGCGAGAACCGGCGGTGCCACTCGAGCAGCTTGTCCCTGGCCGCCGCCGTGACGGCGGCGGGAGCCTCCTCGGCGATCACAGCACACCCCGAGCCGAAGCACTCGAACCGCTGCGCGCTCATGACTGGCCGGTCGTGACGGATGTCGTCGTCGTCGTGCTCGTCGTGGTGGCGCCGCTCGTGGAGCTCGTGCCGGTGGCGCCCACGCCGGTGGTCGTGCCGCTGGAGGCGGTCTGGGCCTTCTTCGCGAGCGCCGGATCGTGGCCAGTGACGAGCACGACCGCGATCAGCAGCCACGCCGCCATGAACAGGGCCACGCCCCCGGAGACGATCCGCCGGCGGATCGTCCGGATGCGCGCGGTCCGCGCCTGCCGGATTCGTTGATGTTCGCTGGAGTTCATGGGGAGAGCCTGCGCCCCGCCCGTCTGAACCCCGTGAGGAACCGCTAAGAAGCGCGTATGACGGCGCCGAGCTCGAACCGGCAGCCGCTGTAGTAGTCCCCGCCGCGCGAGAGCAGGAACGCGACGAGCTGCCCGAGCTGCGCGCCGGTGGTGTCCGCGCCGGGAGCGATCGCCGTCACGGTGATCGCGTACCGCGCCCACTCGACCGACAGCGTGCGCGCCAGGTTCTCGAGCCCCGCGCGGACCGCGTCCGCGAACGTGCCGCCCGGCCCGGGGGCGATCAGCACGATCTTCCCGTCGGCGCCGTCCTCGATCATCGCCCCGGCCGCGAGGGCCCTGACCGCTGCCCACGTGGCGTCAAGCGCGCCGCGCAGCCCCGGCTCGCCGCCCTCGCCGAATGCGGCCCCGGCATCGAACACCAGCGCGTGAAGCGGGGCATGCGCCCTGGCCCAGGCGGTGGCGGCCTCGTCATCGCTCAGGTCACCCACGGCCTCCACGGACGCGCCCAGCCGCTCGAGCTCGCGGGCGATCGGCGCCCCCGGGTCGCCGCCGATGGCGACTCGACGCCCCTCCAGCAGGCCCTCTCGCAGGACGTTCATCTCCGCCGGGACGGTATCCGAGTAGCATCGAGCGCGATCGAGGAAAGGGGTGAAGATGCTGTCTTACGCGCACGGAGCCTGCGATGAGCCGTTGCTCGGGGAGACGATCGCGCACAACCTTCAGCGAACGGTGTCGCGCGTTCCCGATTCCCCCGCCCTGGCATCGGTCCACCAAGGCCTCTCCTACACGTACGCCGAGTTCGACGCTGCCGTCGATCGCCTCGCGTCCGGCCTGCTGGCGGGTGGCCTGGCGAAGGGCGATCGCGTCGGCGTCTGGAGCCCGAACCGGGCGGAATGGGCACTGGTCCAGTACGCCACCGCGAAGCTGGGCGTGATCCTCGTCAACATCAATCCGGCCTACCGGGTCAGCGAGCTCGAGTACGCGCTCGGCCAGTCAGGCTGCCGCTGGCTGCTCGCGGCGCCCGAGTGCCGGGGAGCGGACTTCGTGGCGATGACCGAGCAAGCGCGGCCGCAGCTGCGCTCGCTGGAGCGCGCGGTGTTCTTCGAGTCCGCGGACTGGGATGAGCTCGCCGCCGGCGACGCCTCGAGGCTCGGAGCGGTGCGGGACGCGATGGAGCAGCTCGACTTCGACGAGCCGATCAACATCCAGTACACGAGCGGCACGACGGGCTTTCCGAAGGGCGCGACGCTCAGCCACCACAACATCCTGAACAACGGGTACTTCACGGGGCAGCTGCTCGGCTACAGCGAGCGCGACAAGATCTGCATCCCGGTGCCGCTGTACCACTGCTTCGGGATGGTGCTCGGCAACCTCGCCGCCACCACCCACGGCTCGTGCATCGTGTATCCGGCCGAGACGTTCGATCCGACGGCGACGCTCGCGGCGTGCGAGTCCGAGGGCTGCACGAGCCTGTATGGGGTGCCGACGATGTTCATCGCCGAGCTGGGGCTGGAGCGCTTCAGCGACTACGACCTCGGCACGCTGCGCACCGGGATCATGGCCGGCTCGCCGTGCCCGGTCGAGGTGATGAAGCGCGTCTCGAGCGAGATGGGGATCGACGAGATCGGAATCGCGTTCGGCATGACCGAGACCTCGCCGGTCACCACGCAGGTCCGCCGCGACGACACGATCGAGAACCGCTGCGGAACCGTCGGGCAGGTGGCGCCCCACTGCGAGATCAAGATCGTCGATCCGACCACCGGACGCACGCTGCCGCGCGGTGAGCCGGGCGAGTTCCTCGCGCGCGGGTACGTCGTGATGCGCGGCTACTGGAACGACCCCGAGCGGACCGCCGATGCGATCGACGCCCAGCGCTGGATGCACACGGGCGACCTGGCGACCATGGACGAGGACGGCTACGTCCGCGTCGTCGGGCGGATCAAGGACATGGTCATCCGCGGCGGCGAGAACGTCTATCCCCGCGAGATCGAGGAGTTCCTCTACACCCACCCGCAGATCGCCGACGTGCAGGTGATCGGCGTGCCCGACGAACGCTACGGCGAGGAGCTGATGGCGTGGATCGTCCCGCGGCCGGGGGCGTCGCTCACCGAAGAGGAGGTTCGCGACTTCTGCCGAGGCCAGATCGCGCGGTTCAAGATCCCACGCTACGTGAAGTTCGTCGACTCCTTCCCGATGACGGTCACGGGCAAGGTCCAGAAGTTCAAGATGCGCGAGACCGCGATCGAGGAGCTGGGGCTGGGAGCCGCGGCGGCGGTGCTCACCGCGTAGCACGCTTCGCGCCGGTCGCGGGAGATCGATCGACCGATCGTCAACCGATCTCCCCACAGCGTCCGGTTTGGCCCTGGCGGCTCAGCGGTAGACGGCAGGGTATGTCCTTCCCTCCGGGTCCCCCGCCGACGCCCGGGCCCGATCCCGCGCCGCCGGCGCCCGGGCCCGATCCCGTGCCGCCGGCGCCGACGCCCGATCCCAACCCGCTGCCGCCAGACCCCAACCCGCGCCCGATCTGATCAGTGCATCGAGGGCGCGTAGGAGATCCCGACGAGCGCGCCCTCGGGCGAGAGCAGCCGGGCGAGGGTCTGACCCCACGGCTCCTGCTTGGGGCCGTGTAGCAGCTCGTAACCCGCCGCGGTCAGCTCGGCCGCCGCGTCGCCGACGGCCTCGACACCGGCCACTTCGAACTCGATGCTGACCTGCGGGACGGGCAGCTCCGCCGGCCACTGGTCCGCTCCGAAGCAGGACCGTGCGGCCTCCGTGAGCGGCCAGACGCCGAAGTGCCTGCTGCCGGCCACCTGATCGCTGTAGATGTAGTCGCCCTGGCCGCTGAGCGGCAGGCCGAGGGTTTCGACGTACAACCGGCGGCTGGCCGCCGGGTCATCGGTGATCACGGCGACGCTTGCGATGAACTCGATCTTCATGTCGTGCTCCTTTCCGAGGTGCGAGGATGCAAGCACGCGGTCGGCCATCTGGCTTGAACGAAACGGACATGTACAGAGAGCTTCGACCACCGACGCAGCTGCGCTCGGCGATCTCGTGCCTGTGGCTCAGGGAGGGCGAGGGCCGCGCCGTGAGGGTGCTGCCCGACGGCTGCGTCGATCTCGTCTGGCGCTCCGGCGTGGGCGCGATCGTCGCCGGCCCCGACACCAAGGAGTGGCTCTCCGCGTGCGAGCCCGACGAGCTGCTGTGGGGCGTGCGGTTCCTGCCCGGCGCGGGTGGCGCGGCGCTGGGCTTGCCCCTCAGCGAGCTGCGCGACCGCAGGGCAGGCTGGGATGAGCTGGGGCTCACCGGCGTGCCTCGGCTGGACGCGGACCTCGACCCCGCCGCCGTGCCCGCCCTCCTCATGGCCACCGCCGCGCGCCTGGTCGAGAGACGCCCACCCGATCGGCTCGTGCAGGCGGCGGTCGTCCAGCTGCTCGACCCGGCGGGCCGCGTCGAGCACATCTCCCGCGCGCTCAGCGTCAGCGAGCGACAGCTGCGCCGGCGGTTCCTCGACGCGGTCGGCTACGGGCCCAAGACGCTTCAACGCGTGCTGCGGCTACGGCGCTTCCTCACCGGGCCCGCGGACGATCTCGCCCGCGCGGCCGCGCAGGCCGGATATGCCGATCAGGCGCACCTCGCGCGGGAGTGCCGGCGCCTCACCGGACGCGCGCCGCGCGAGCTGGTCGGCACGCCGTAGAGATCGGCGCCGGCGGCCGGCGCTCAGAGCGCCGGCGAGATCTTCCGCCGCGCCGCGCGGATGGCGCCCCTGTGGCCGTGCTCGGACAGCTCTGCGTGCAGCCGCTTGATCCGGGCGAAGATGTAGTCTGCGGCCCGCTGCTGTTGCTCGCGCGTCGGCTCCGGCACCCGCTCCAGCCTGAATGGCGCTCCGAACTGCACGGTCACCCGCGGGAACCGCAGCCGCTTCCAGTTGCGGACCTGATAGGAGCCGAGGATCGCCACCGGCACCACCGGGACGCCGGACTCCAGCGCGAGCCGCCCGATTCCCGGCCGCGCCTCGTCGGCGAGCGCGCCCGTGCGCGAGCGGCCTCCCTCGCAGTACATGACCACCGCACCGCCGCGCTCGAGGATCTGGTAGGCGGTCTTGAAGGCCTCCTCGTCGTGGTGGCCACGGCGCACCGGGAACACGCCGCCGTGGCTATAGACCCACTGGCTGATGCCCGGCTGGAACAGCTGCGACTTGCCCATGAACTGGACGCGGCGCCGGACGAACGCGCCGGTGAAGAAATGGTCCATGAACGAGGCGTGGTTGGGCGCGAGGATCACGGGCCCGTTGGGCACGTTCTCGGTCCCCAGCCCGCGCGCGCGAAACGCGAGCAACGCCCACAGCACCGTCACCGCCCGCACGACCTCGTAGACCGCCTCGGGCTCCTCGGAGCGGACGAGCTCGTGGAAGCGGTCGAAGTACTCCTTCGGCCGCGCGTCCTTGTAGACCTGCGGCTTGAGCTCGACGTCGCTCATCAGCCGCTCAGCGGCAGCACCAGCGCGGGCTTGTCGATCTCGTGCTCGGTGCTCGTCGCCACGACGCCCGTCCCGATCGCGAAGAACTCGATCACGTGCGAGCCCCAGCCGTGGCTGCGCTCGACGATCCTCGCCCCGACGATCCCGCCCGCCTGCGCCTCGTCGGCCTCCGTCTGCATCCGCTCCATCGCCAGCTCGCGGGCCTGGTAGAGAGCTTGGGTGTAGTTGGGCATCTCGACGTTGCGCCCGAGCTGGCGCAGCGACTGGAGCATGCCCTGACGACCGACGTGATAGACGCAGTTGCCCATCACCATCCCCACGGGCCGGTATCCCGCCCGCAGCAGCGTCGCGAAGTCCTGGCCATTCAGATCGGAGGTGAACGGACGCCCGTTCGGCGCGCGATGCAATTCGCCGCCGCGGTGCTTGACCGCCGTGCCGACGGCGATGAACTCGGCGAGATCGGCGCCCCACTCGTAGCGCCCGATGTCGAGCCGGACTCCGACGATCCCGTCGGCGCCGAGTTGATCGGCCTCCTCCTCCATGCGCGTCATCGCGAGCTCGCGGGCGTGGTACATCGCCTGCGTCAGCACTCCCAGCTCCTGGCTCTGATTCCACATCGCCTGCTGGAAGCCGATGTGGTAGATCGAGCTGCCGAGCACCAGGCCCAGCGGCTCGAACCCGGCTTGCTTCACGAGCAGGAACTCGTTCACGGACAGGTCGCTGGTGAAGAACCCGCGCGCGACCTCCTCCTTCATGCGCGCGATCCGGTCTCGCCCGGAGTCAGGGATGCCGGCCAGCGAGCCGGGCTCGTACGCGCCGGCATGCGGCGCCTGTTCGGTGACTCCGACGGGCGGCGGAGCGCCCTGCGGCGCCCGCTCGTCGTCGTCGCGTTTCAAGAATCCCATGTCTCTCCTTATCGGATGAGCAGCCGCTCGAGCGCCTGGCGGGTCGCCGCGCTGCGGCGCGCCTCCTCCTCCAGCGCCTCCACCATCGCCGCCAGCCAGGCGTCGAGGTCGAGCGGCTCGTTCTTCAGCACGATTCCTCCGGACAGCCGCGAGCAGCTGGTGTCCAGGACGCCGCCGTGGTAGGTGAGCTCGAGCCGCCGGTCGCCGGCGTCGAACCGGACCTTCCTGACCACCTTGGGGCCGAACATCCGCTCGCGCCAGCGGTACACCTGGACTCGCCCGGGCAGCGCCTCCTCGAGCTTGGTCGCGACGCTCTCCACGAACGCCGCCAGATCGCCGGCATCCGCCCGGAGCGACGCGCTCAGAAGGTCGAGGTCGAGCCCGGATCCGGAGCCGCTGGATTCCACCGCCAGGAGGCTACTCCTCCCATTCGCGCGCTCGCCCGACCGCTCGCGACCATTGGCGCAGGAGGCGCTCGCGCTCGGCGTCCTGCATCGACGGCTCGTACCGGCTCAGCGCCCGGTCGCGCGTGCGCACCTGCTCGAGCGTCCACAGGCTGGTGCCCACCCCGGCCAGGTAGGCGGCGCCGACGGCCGTCGTCTCGGCGATCTCCGGAACGCACACGGGCACGCCGAGCACGTCCGCCTGGAACTGCATCAGCCACCGGTTGGTCGTCGCGCCGCCATCGGCGCGCAGCTGCGTCAGCCGCTCGCTGCTCGCCTGCTCCATCGCGCGGACCGCATCCACCGTCTGGTAGGCGATCGCCTCGAGCGTCGCCCGCGCCAGGTGCGCGCGCGTCGCGCCGCGGGTCAGGCCGACGATCGTCCCCCGCGCATACGGGTCCCAGTGCGGCGAGCCCAGGCCGGTGAGGGCGGGGACGAAGTACACGCCGTCGTTGTCGGGGAGCGACGCCGCCAGGGCCTCGGTCTCGGCCGCGTCCTCGATCATCCGCAGGCCATCGCGCAGCCATTGCACCGCGGCGCCCGTCACGAAGATCGACGCCTCGAGCGCGTAGGTGAGCCGCTCGCCGATGCCCCACGCGACCGTGCTCAGCAGCCCCTCGACGGCCTCCGGTGCCCGGTAGCCCGCGTTCTGGAGCACGAACGAGCCCGTGCCGTACGTGTTCTTGCCCTCGCCCGGATCGATGCACCCCTGCCCGAACAGCGCCGCCTGCTGGTCGCCGGCGACGCCCGCGATCGGCACCTCGTGACCGTGCAGCGAGTCGGGCCGCGTGACCGCGACCTCCCCGCAGCTGGTGCGGATCTCCGGCAGCGCGCGCTCGGGGACGCCGCCGAGCAGCTCGAGCAGCTCGCCGTCCCAGCGACCGCTCGCGATGTCGTAGAGCATCGTGCGCGAGGCGTTGGAGGGATCGGTGGCGAGCTCCCCGGTGAGCTTGAAGATCAGCCACGCGTCGATCGTCCCGAACACCGCGCGGCCGCTCCGCGCACGCTCGCGCAAGCCGTCGACGTTTTGCAGCAGCCACTCGATCTTGGTGCCGGAGAAGTACGGATCCAGCACCAGCCCGGTGCGCTCGCGGATCAGACGCTCGTGGCCCTGCTCGCGCAGCTCGCCGCAGCGGTGTGCGGTGCGGCGGTCCTGCCAGACGATCGCGCGGTGAAGCGGCTCGCCGCTGGATGGATCCCAGACGCAGACGGTCTCGCGCTGGTTGGTGATCCCGACCGCCGCCAGCTCTCCCGGGCGAAGCCCCGCGTCGTCAAGGGCCTCGCCGGCCACCGCCTGCGTCACCTCCCAGATCTCCGCCGGGTCGTGTTCGACCCACCCCGGGCGCGGGAAGTGCTGCGCGAACTCGCGATAGGCGCGACCGATCAGCTCGGCCTGCTCGTCGAACACCAGGCAGGTCGTGCCGGTGGTGCCCTGATCGATCGCGAGGATCACGCGGGGAATCTACTCAGATGTGGGTAGCCCCAGGTCATGACCGACACCATCCCCTACCTCGCGCTGAACGATGGCCACCGGATCCCGCAGCTCGGATTCGGCGTGTTTCAGATCCCGCCCGGCGAGACGGCCGACGCCGTCGAGCGCGCCCTGACCACGGGCTACCGGCACATCGACACGGCGGCCGCCTACGAGAACGAGGCGGGCGTGGCGGAGGGGATCCGGCGCAGCGGGGTCGCCCGCGAGGACGTGTTCGTGACCACCAAGCTCTGGAACAACGACCACGGCCGCGAGCGCGCGCGCCGGGCGCTGGAAGCCAGCCTGGAGCGGCTCGGGTTCGATCACGTTGACCTCTATCTGATCCACTGGCCGGTGCCCTCCCGGGACCGCTATCTCGAGACGTGGGAGACGCTGTGCGGGCTGCGCGAGGAGGGGCTCGCGCGCTCGATCGGCGTCTCGAACTTCACGGTCGAGAACCTCGAGCGGATCATCGCCGAGACGGAGGTCGTACCGGCGGTCAACCAGATCGAGCTGCACCCTTACCTCCAGCAGTCGGAGCTGCGGGCGTTCCACGAGCGCCACGAGATCCATACCGAGGCGTGGAGCCCGCTGGCGAAGGGCGGCGAGCTGCTCGACGAGCAGCCGATCGAGCGGATCGCGTCCGCGCACGGCCGCACCCCGGCCCAGATCGTGCTGCGCTGGCACATCCAGCTGGGCAACATCGTGATCCCGAAGTCGGCGACGCCGGAGCGGATCGAGGAGAACTTCCGGGTCTTCGACTTCGAGCTCGGCCGGGACGAGATGGATGCGATCGCGCAGCTCGACGCCGGCGAGCGCACGGGTCCGGATCCGGCGACGTTCGCGGTCGCGTAGCTCAGACGCCGCCGCGGGCGGCGATCAGCGCGACGGCGGCCGCGACGATCACGATCAGCCCCAACGGCAGCTGCACTCGCAGCGAGCGCCGGGACGAGCGCCTGCGCGCGAGCTGGCGCCGTGTCAGCGAGCTGATGAAGATGTCCGGGTTCTGGTCCATCCCGCGCCCGGCCTGATCCAAGCCGTACAAGCGCGCATAGTCAAGCGCGCCTTCCGGACGGATCGCGCAAACTGCTGCAAGAGCTTTGCGGGTCACTATCCTGCCGCACGTCCCACGAGCACAGGAGGCCTAGTTGCCCCAGGTCGAGGCCCACATCACCGGCACGGTGTGGAAGATCGAGGTTGAGGTCGGCGACAACATCGAGGAGGGAGACACGGTCGTGATCCTCGAATCGATGAAGATGGAGATGCCGGTCGAGGCGGAGGACTCGGGGGTGGTCCGCGAGATCCTCTGCCAGGAGGGGCAGTCCGTCTCCGAGGGCGACGCGCTCGTTGTCCTCGGCTAGCCCCGCCCGCGGCCGGCTGCTGGTCGACGAGCCGGCGCCCGGCGTGACCCGCCTGATGATCTCCAACCCAGGCAAGCGGGGCGCGCTCGATCACCCGATCCTCGACGCCTTCGCGACGACGATGCCGCAGCTGGACGCTCGCTGCGTGATCATCACCGGCGAGGAGCACACCTTCTCCGCCGGCTACGACATCGGTGACCTGCCAGACGGCGTGTTCGCCGACGAGGCCGAGAAGCTCGTCGCGCATCCGTTCACGGCCGCGCTCGACGCGGTCGAGGCCTATCCCTTCCCGACGCTCGCCGCGCTCAACGGCCACACGATCGGAGGCGGGCTGGAGCTCGCCCTGGCATGCGACCTGCGACTCGCCGCCGCCACGATCGCGCTCGCGATGCCGCCGGCGAAGCTGGGGCTCGTCTACTCGCACACCGGCATCCGCAAGTTCATCGACACGATCGGCGCGCCGCGCACGCGCGAGCTGTTCCTGGTGGGCAGGCGGATTGATGCCCGCACCGCCCGCGACTGGGGCCTCGTGAACGCGGTCGCGGAGCCCGGCCGCCTGGCCGAGGAGGCGCTCGCCTGGGCGGTGGCGATCGCCTCGAACGCGCCGCTCGCACAGCGAGGCAACAAGCGCGTGATCCGTGCCGTGCTCGACGCTCACGCCACGCTGGACCCCGGGGTCGAGAGCGAGCTGATCGAGCTGCGACGAGCCTGCTTCTCCTCACAGGACTTCCGCGAGGGAGTCCGCGCGTTCGCCGAGAAGCGCGAGCCGCGCTGGCAGGGACGCTGAGCCGCGCCTACGGCGTCGTCCGCCCGCCCGTGCCGTAGATGAAGAACCGCTCGGTACGGCGCACCTCGACCTCCCAGCCGAGGCCGGCGAGACGGCGCTGCAAGGGCTCCGGCTCGTAGAAGCGCTTGACGATCTGAAACTCGCGCCCGTCGTCGAGGCGCCGATTCATCGTCTCCTCATCCGGCTCGGGCAGCTGGTGGTCGCGGGCGGTCGAGCGCTCGTCGCGGGCGCTGTCGAGGAAGAAGACCCGGCCGCCGGGCCGCAGCGCCTCGCGGACCTGCTCCCAGAACGGCTCGAACCGAGCCTCCGGGACGTGCGAGAGCCAGAAGGCGAAGAAGCAGCCGTCGTACTCGGCTCGGGGAGGCGCCCACTCGAACAGGTCGGCCTGGACGTAGCTCACCCGGTCGTCGTTCACGCGCGCACGGTTGAGCTCGATCATCTCGGCGGCGGCGTCGACCGCCGTGAGTCGGGTCGCGCTTGCAACGAGCCGGCGCGTCCACAGGCCGGTGCCGCAGGCCAGCTCCAAGATGTGGCCGCTGGGGGCGAAGCGCTCGAGCGCGTCCTCGACCTCGGCGATCTCCGCGAACCACTGGGCGTTGGCCTCCGCGCCCCGGTCGTAGCGCCCTTCGCGCAGCCACCAGCGGTCGTACTCGCGCGCACGCGCGCGGTAGTAGTCCTTCTGCTCGGCAAGCAGGGACCCGTCGTCCATCCTGCGAGCCACGCTAGCGCAGGTCCCCCTACGATCCCGGCATGGCCACCTGGGAGGACGTCCGCCGCATCGCGCTCGGGCTTCCCGATGCGTCCGAGGTCCCGATGCACGGCCGCCCGTCGTGGCGCGTGCGGGACAAGCTGTTCGTGTGGGATCGGCCGCTGCGGCGGTCCGACCTGGCGGCATTGGGCGCCGACGCGCCGTCCGGACCGATCCTCGGAGCTCGCGTCCCGAGCCTCGGGGCGAAGGCTGCGCTGATCGGCGACGACCCGGACGTGTTCTTCACGACGCCCCACTTCGACGGCCACCCCTCGGTCCTGATTGGACTCGAGCGGATCCCGCTCGACGAGCTCGAGGAGGTGATCGTCGAGGCGTGGATCTGCCGGGCGCCGAAGCGCCTGGCGCAGGCCTACGTCGATGAGCATCTCCCCCAACCCGACGGCTGAGCCATGCGCGTCGCGCTGTTCGCAACCTGCATCGGCGACACGATCTTTCCCGCCGCGGTCGCCGCGACCGCGACGGTGCTCGAGCGGCTGGGCCACGAGGTGGTCGTGCCCGCAGGAGCAGACCTGCTGCGGGCAGATGCATCTGAACAGCGGCTACCAAAAGGACGCGGCCGGCTTGGCGCGGCGGTTCGTGGAGGTGTTCGGCGAGTACGAGGTGGTCGTCGGCCCGTCGTCGTCGTGCGTCGGGGCGGTGCGCGATCTGTATCCCAAGCTGTTGGGCGTCGCTGACCCGGTTCTGTCGCGGACCTACGAGCTGTCGGAGCTGCTGGTGGGCGTGCTCGGCGTGGAGGATGTCGGGGCGCGGTTCCCCCATCGGGTCGCGTATCACCCGACCTGCCATTCCCTCGGGTCACGCGGGTCGGCGACGCCCCGCTGCGCCTGCTCGAGCGGGTGAGCGGGCTCGAGCTGGTCGAGCTCGAGGATGCCGACGAGTGCTGCGGCTTCGGCGGCACCTTCGCGGTCAAGAACGCCGAGACCTCGAGCGCGATCCTGGCGGACAAGTGCGCGGCGCTCGAGCGAAGCGGCGCGGAGGTCTGCACGGCGCTCGACGGCTCCTGCCTGTTGCAGATCGGCGGCGGGCTTTCGCGGCGGGGGTCGCCCGCGTCCAGGTCGTCCACCTCGCCGAGATCCTGGCGTCGCGATGAGGGTCGCCGCGGAGAGCTTCGCGGCCGCCGCGCGTCGCGAGCTGGGCGACGCGCAGCTGCGAGCGAACCTCGCGAACGCCACGTCGACGATCCGCGCCAAGCGCGCAGCGGTCGTCGCCGAGCTGCCCGACTGGGAGCAGCTGCGGGAGGCCGGAGCCGCGATCAAGGCGACGTGCTCGCGCGCCTGGACGAGTACCTGGTGCAGTTCGAGGCCGCGGTCGTTGCGGCCGGCGGCCACGTCCATTGGGCGCGCGAGGGCGAGGAGGCAAACGCGATCGTGCTCGACATAGTCCGCGCCCACGGCGGCGGCGAGGTGGTGAAGATGAAGTCGCTGACGACCGACGAGATCGAGCTGAACGCCGCGCTCGCGCGGGCGGGGATCGAGGCGTTGGAGACGGACTTCGCCGAGCTGATCCTGCAGCTCGACGGCGACTGGCCCTCGCACATCCTCGTGCCGGCGATCCACCGCAACCGGACCGAGATCCGCGACCTGTTCGCGCGTACGATCGCGCCCGGATTGACCTCCGACGAGCCGGCGGCGCTGGCCGAGGCCGCGCGGCGCTACCTGCGCGAGCGGTTCCTCGAGGCCCGCGTCGGTGTCAGCGGCGCCAACTTCGGGGTCGCCGAGACGGGCACGCTCTGCATCGTCGAGTCCGAGGGCAACGGACGGATGTGCACGACGCTGCCGCCGGTGCTGGTCAGCGTCCTCGGGATCGAGAAGCTCGTGCCCACTTTCGCGGACCTCGAGGTGTTCCTGCAGCTGCTGCCGCGCTCCTCCACCGGCGAGCGGATGAACCCGTACACGTCGATGTGGACCGGGGTGCACGAGGGAGACGGGCCGGAGGAGCTGCACGTGGTCCTGCTCGACAACGGGCGCACCCGCGTGCTCGCGGACGAGGTCGGCCGGCAGGCCCTTCACTGCATCCGCTGCAGCGCGTGCCTGAACGTGTGCCCGGTCTACTCGCGCACCGGCGGCCACGCCTACGGCTCGGTCTATCCCGGGCCCGATCGGCGCGATCCTCACGCCGCAGCTGGTCGGGATCGAGAACGCGCCCTCGCTGCCGTTCGCCTCGACCCTCTGCGGCGCCTGCTACGAGGTCTGCCCGGTGAAGATCGACATCCCCGGCGTCCTGCTGCATCTGCGCGCACGGGCGGTCCGCGCCCGCGGCCCCTCGAGCGAGCGGGCCGCGATGCGCGGCGCGGCGTGGATGTTCTCCTCGCGCCGGCGGATGGTGGCGGCGCGGTGGCTCGGACGGATCGCGCAGCGCCCGCTGGTGCGCGGGGGCTGGATTCGCCGTCTGCCTGGACCGCTCGGCGCTTGGACGCGAACGCGGGATCTGCGGCCGATCGCGCGCCGCAGCTTCCTCGGGCGAAGGCGGCGGGCGCGAGGATGAGCGCCGCGCGTGAGGAGGTGCTCTCGCGGGTGCGCGCCGCACTGCGGGGTGGCGCGGACGCCGTCAGCGAGCCGGGGCTCGGCCGCGGGTACCGGCGGCGCGGCGAGCTGCCGCGCGGCGAGCTGGTTGGGCTGTTCTGCGATCGCGTGGCGGATTACCAGGCCGAGGCCAGGCGGTGCTCGCTGCCGGACCTGCCCGAGGCGGTCCGGACGGCATGCGCCGAGCACCGGGGGCGGCGGATGGTCGTTCCCGCCGGGCTGCCGGGCGAGCTGCGCCCCCACGGGGTGGAGCTGATCGAGGATCGCGAACTGGATGCCCGCGAGCTCGACGCGGCCGACGGGGTGATCACCGGCTGCACCGTCGCGATCGCCCAGACCGGCACGATCGCGCTCGCCGGCGGCCCGTCCGAGGGCCGGCGCGCGATCACGCTCGTTCCCGACCTGCACGTCTGCGTGGTGCTGGAGTCGCAGATCGTGGAGCTGGTTCCCGAGGCGATCGAGCGGCTCGGCGCGGCGCTCGCGCGCGAGCGCCGCCCGGTCACGCTGATCTCGGGCCCCTCAGCGACCTCCGACATCGAGCTCGCTCGCGTGGAGGGCGTGCACGGGCCGAGGCGGCTGGTCGTGATCGTCGCCGGGTGAGGCGGGGCGCGGGCGCAACGTCCGAGCCGCGACCTACATTCCCGCGCGCCATGGCGCCACGACGATGGATCCGCTTCGCCGCCGAGCGCAGCGTGCCCCCGCATCCCGACGGCGCATGCGGTTGATCAGCGGGCCGCAGGGCCCGCGGGTCCTGCTCGACGGAAAGCCGGTGCTGCTGCTCAGCTCCAGCAACTACCTGGGGCTCGCCAATCACCCGCGGGTGTGCGCGGCCGCCGCCGAGGCCTCGATGCGCTGGGGCGTCGGCGCCGGCGCGTCGCGGCTGACCTCGGGCACGATGACGATCCATCGCCGGCTCGAGGAGCGTCTGGCCGCGTTCGAGAATCGCGAGCGGGCGTTGCTGTTCGGCTCGGGCTACCTCGCCAACACCGGCGTGATCGCGGCCCTGGCGCAACCGGGCGACGTGATCTTCTCCGACGAGCTCAACCACGCTTCGATCGTCGACGGGTGCCGGATGTCGCGCGCGGAGGTGTTCGTTTACGCGCACGGCGACGTCGAGCATCTGGAGTACGGGATCACCAAGGCCGAGGGCCGCGGCGCGCTGATCGTCACTGAGAGCGTCTTCGCGACCGACGGCGACGTCGCGCCGCTGACAGAGCTGGTCGAACTCGCGCAGATGCACGGGCTGAGGATCGCCGTCGACGAGGCCCACGGGACGGGAGCGCTTGGCCCGGGCGGCCGGGGCGCGCTCGCGGAGCTCGGGCTCGAGGATCAGGTCGATGTGATCGTCGGCGCGCTCGGAACGGCGCTCGGCTCCTACGGCGCGTTCGTGGCCTGTGACGCCTCGATGGCGCAGTACCTCGTCAACTGCGCCAGGACGTTCATCTTCTCGACGGCGCCGCCGCCGCCGGCGGTCGCGGGCGCGCTGGCCGCGCTCGAGCTGCTCGAGGAGCGCCCGCAGCGCGTCGCCAAGCTCGCCGCCAACGCGGCGCTGCTGCGCGCGGAGCTGGCGCGCGAGGGGTTCGGCACCGCCGGCTCGACCACGCAGATCGTGCCGCTCGTCGTCGGCGATGCGGACCTGGCCGTCGCGATCTGCGAACGAGCGCTCGAGGCCGGCGTGTTCGCGCAGGCGATCAGGCCCCCCACCGTCCCGGAGGGAAGCGCCCGGCTGCGCCTCGCGGTGATGGCCTCGCACCAGCCCGCGGAGCTGCGGGCGGCGGCGCGGATCATCGCCGCTGCGGCCCGCGCCGCCGGGTTCGATCCGGCCGCGTGGGCGACCGACGAGCCGGAGCTCGAAGAGCCCGAGTACGAGCCGGACGCCAACCCTCGCGCCGCGCCCGCTGTCGCGCCGCGCCCGTCGGTGTTCGACTACGACGAGCTCGCCGCCTGACCGGCCGGCCGATTGTTCGGCCCCCGCTGCTCTCGGTACAGTGACCCCGACAGAGTGGGGCCTACGAATTCAAGGGGAATCGATTGAGCACCGACGCACCGAGCCCGCCCAGCAGGCCTCCGGACGAGCCACCCGCCGCGGCCGATCCGCCTACCGCCGCTGAGCCTCCCACCGGCGGTGAAACTCCCACCGGCGCTGAAACTCCCACCGGCGCTGAGCCTCCCACCGGCGCTGAGCCTCCCACGCCGCCGCCGCCACCGGGCGCCGAGGAGCCGAACACGAGCGTCCTGCTCCTCAAGGACAAGGTGCAGCGCTATCTGGCGGACCTGGTCGGCAGCGTCCAGCTGACGCCGGATGGCGCATACAGCTTCCAGACCGGCTCCGCGCGGGTGTTCGTCCGCTGCGGCGCGTGGGGCACGGACACGACGCTGGTCAGCGTGACCTGTCCGGTGCTGTTCGAGTGCAAGCCCTCACCGGAGCTCTACGAGCACGTCGCCACGCACGCCGACGACTACGTGTTCGGCCATCTGTCGGTCTCCCCGCAGGAGGACGGCACCTTGATGGTGATGTTCACGCACTCGCTGCTCGGGGACTTCCTCGACCCCGAGGAGCTCAAGCACGCGGTCGGCGCGCTCGTCACCACCGCCGACCAGCTCGACGACTCACTGCAGGCGCGCTTCGGGGGCAAGCGCTTCCACGAGGACGCGACTTAGCTCTCGCGCACGGGGACGGCGCGGCTGTAGAACGTCGCTCCCGCGGGCGAGCTCCACGCCAGCCGGATCGTCCCCGTGCCCGGCGGCGAGACGTGCGTCTCGAGCACGCCGTCGGGGTCGCGAGTGCTCACCGTCGCCAGCGTCCGGAAGACCCCGCCGGGGGAGGCCCACTGAACCTCCGCCCGCTGCGCCTCGCCGTGGGGCGCGAGTCGCAGCATCCCCCAGACCTCGACCGAGCCGCCCGACGAGAACGAGGGCGTGGGGATCACGATCGGCAGCGCGTACGCCTGGTAGGACGGCTTGCGCGTCCCGTCCCGGTAGAGCAGACCGGTCTGGAACGTCGACCAGTAGCCAATCGTCCCCTTCGGGAAGCTCGTGTCGGGAGCCGAATCGTAGAGCTCGAACTGCGCCATCGCCCGGACGCGCGGATCGGACCAGGCCATGTACTGCGCCTGGTCGATGTACGCCGCCTGCGTCGCGGGCGGCACGCCGCGGAAGGGGTTCGGCGGGTTGGTCTCGTAGCCGTACTCGGTGAGGTAGAGCGGCAGCTTGCGGGACACCCCGTAGGCGGAGAAGACGGAGTCGAGCGCGTGCTCGAGCCGCCCCAGGTCCGACAGCGGCGCGAAGTTTGGGTCCGGGAGCGACGCGGTCGGCGGCAGGAAGAACGAATATGGATGGTGCGCCAAGCCACTGATCTGGAACAGCCCGGGGTGCGCGCCCGCGAAGCCGCCCCCAGGCGAGGAACCCCCACCCGGGCACCCGATCGACGCCGCCGCCGCTCCCCTCAGCGGGCGATACCCGGCGTCGACGCAGTAGAGCCCCCGCAGGAACGTCAGCGCCGGAATCGGATCGGTCGGGGCGCTCCCCTCCGTGCCCTCGGGCGCGAGCTCGCCGACGAGGATCGTGTCGCGTGCGGGCGTATGGCCGGTGGCCTGGAGCCCCTTGTAGGCCGCGTCGACCAGCGCGCGATACGCCGCCGCGGCCGCCATCGCCGGGTGGCCGCCCGAGCTCGTCCATTGCGGCGCGAGCCAGCCGGGCTGATTGGGCTCGTTCCAGATCGACCAGAACGACACCCGCGGCAGCGGCTGTGAGGCGCCCGGCGGCGTGTAGCTGCCGTCGTAGCGCTTGCCGAGCGCAGCCACGAACGACCCGAACTGCGTCGCCGAGGGCTCGTAGTGATTCGCGTAGCGCGCCACCGGCGAGGGTCCCCCCATCGCCCACAGCGGCCCCGGAGCGGTCACGTCGAAGTCGACGCCGATGTGCCTGGCTGCCGCGAGCCCGACGATCCTGTCGTACGGCACCCAGCTCGCCGCGGGATAGGCGGCGGGGTCGGTCGCAGCGAACCCGGCCGGCGCTGTGCTCGCGAGCGGATCGGGCGCGATCGCCGACCAGAGGATCGTCAGCCGCAGGCGCTGGACGCCGAGGCTCGCGAGCGTGTCGAGGGTGCTGGAGACGGTCGGCGTCGGCGCGTAGAGCAGATGGTCGTCGTCCTGGAAGATCGACTCGACCGCGTGCTCTCGCGGGGCCGTCTGGGCCCCCGACTGGAGGACCACGATCAGCACCACGGCAAGCGCCACCGCCGCGGCCACCGCGAGCACGCCGATGCGGGCGCGGGTCATCGGGAACGCCATCCTGCGAACACGCCGCCTAGCGTGTCAGAAGACGGCTTGCGACCGAGTCGCCGGTTCGGCGGCGGAGCTGCGCCGGCGCGGCTTCATGGTCGGGGTCGAGGAGGCGCGCTCTTCGGGGTCGAGGAGGCGCGCTCAGGCGTCGAACGGCTCGAAGTCGGCCTTCCGGGCCCCGCACACCGGGCAGAACCACGTCTCCGGGATCTCCTCGAACGGGGTCCCGGGCGGGATCCCGCCGTCGGGGTCCCCGTCGTTCGGGTCGTAGATGAACCCACACGATCCGCAGATCCACTTCACCCGCCAAGGGTACGAGACGACGGGCACGCCCGGCGCCACGGCGCCGCGCGATCAGGTCCCGCGGCGGTAGGGTCGACGCGTGGAGATCGACCGCCCCGAGCCAGGCGCCGAGTTGAATCTGGGCGAGGAGACAGTCCCGCGCCCAGCGGCGACGGTGATCCTGCTGCGCGGCGGCGCGAGCGGACTCGAGGTGCTGCTGGTACGCCGCAACCCGGCGGCGCGCTTCATGGGCGGAGCGTGGGTGTTCCCCGGCGGGTCGGTTCAAGAGGCGGAGGGAGCCGGCCAGCCCGCGCTCCGGGCCGCGGCGATCCGTGAGCTGGCCGAGGAGGCCGGGATCGCGATCGAGCGCCCGGACGAGCTGATCGCATTCGCGAGGTGGATCACGCCGGCGCAGGTGAAGACCAGGTTCGACACCTGGTTCTACCTCGCCACCGCGCCGGACGGCGTGGAGCCGACGGTCGACGGGGGCGAGGTGGTCGATGCCGGCTGGTACGCGCCGGCCGCGGCGCTCGGCGCCGCCGAGGCGGGCGAGCTGTTCCTGGTGTTCCCGACGATCAAGCAGCTGCAGCAGCTCGCGAGCTTCGCCTCGGCCGAGGAGCTGATCGAGCACGCTCGCCGCCAGGAGGTGCGGGCGGTGCAGCCGCGCGTGCTCCTCTCCGGTGAAAGCGCTCGGATCGTGCTTCCGGGGGAGCCCGGCTACGACGGCTGAGGGCCTGAGCGCACATATACTCGCGCCGTGACGGCCTCGCTGCCACCCGAGGTGCAAGCCGTGTTCGGTCGGTTCATCACGACCGAGCTCACCACCGTCGACCGCAGGGGTCAGCCGATCACCTGGCCGGTGACGCCCTACTACTCGCCGGGAGCCCCGTGCATCGACGTGAGCACCGGCCTCGGCTATCCGAAGAAGGCAAACGACGCGCAGGCCAACCCGCTCGTGGCGCTGCTCTTCTCGGACCCGACCGGCAGCGGGCTCAGCGACGCGCCGATGGTCCTGGTCCAGGGAGTGGCCGAGGTCGACGACCGGGACCTCGACGCGAACCGGCGCCGCTACGCCCGCGAGTCGGTCCAGAAGCTCCCGGTGATGCGCAAGCTCTATCCGCCGGAGCCGATCCGGCGGATGGTGGAGTGGTACTTCACGCGGATCTACATCCACGTCCGCCCCGAGCGCGTGTATGTCTGGCCGCACGGCGACCAGAGCGCCGAGCCCGAGCTCTATGGAGCCCACATGGAGGAGGTCCGCTCCGGACACTCCGAGGAGCCCGAGCGCTTCCACGCCGATCCCGGCGGCGGCGTCAGCGCGTGGGACGCGCGGCTGGCCGAACTCGGCGCGGCTTACGCCACCGCGGTGCTGTCCTTCGTGTCGCCCGACGGCTTCCCGTTCGCCTGCCGCGTGCCCGTGCGACTCGACGAGGCCAGGCGCTGGGTCCGGATCGAGGGCGCCCCGGCCGCACTGCCGCTCCAGCCGGGGCTCGCGTGTCTCACGGCGCACGCGCACCCGGACGACTTCTCGTGGATGCAGAACTTCCAGGTACGCGGCGACCTCGTCCCGGTCGAGGACCATTGGGCGCTGGTGCCGCACAAGCTCGTCGGCGGGATGGAGATGCACCGGTCGCGGGTGCGGGCGCTGCGCGAGAACGCCGGCAACGTGCGCCGCTACCGCCGCACCGCCAAGCGCGAGCTCGCGCGGCGGAAGCGCTGATGCCCCCGGCGAAGGCGCCCAAGCTGACGGTCGCGATCACCGGCCCGACCGGCGACATCGGCCGCTCGCTGCTGCGGGCGCTCGATCGCACGCGCGAGATCGGCGAGATCAGGGCGATGGCGCGCCGGCCCTTCGACCCGGCGGCCGAGGGCCTGCGGAAGACCACCTACACGCAGGGCGACGTGCTGGATCCCGCGGCGCTCGAGCGCCTCGCCGCCGGCGCCGACGTCGTCGTGCATCTCGCGTTCGTCATCATCGGCGGTCGCGAGGAGACCGAGAGGATCAACCTCGAGGGGTCTCGGAACGTGTTCGACGCCGCGGTAGCGGCCAGGGCGAAGCGGCTCATCTACGCCTCGTCGGTCGCCGCATACGGGTTCCACGCCGACAACCCGGAGCTGCTGACCGAGGAGGTCCCGCCGCGCGGCACCGGGCGCCACTACTACTCCGCCCAGAAGGCGGAGCTCGAGCAGACCCTAGTGCAGGCGCTCGCCGGCCACGGGACCGCGCCGTACGTGTTCCGGCCCTGCATCGTCGCCGGGCCAGACGCGCTGGCGCTGCTCGAGAACATCCCCTACATCCAGCTCTCCGACCGGATGCCCGCCGCGGTCGTGCGCGCGCTCGAGTTCCTGCCGGTCCTCAAGCCGGTGCTGCCCGATCCCGGCGTCGAGTTCCAGCTGGTGCATCACGACGACGTAGCGAGCGCGATGAAGGCGGCGGTGCTCGGCCGGGGCGCCCCCGGTGTCTACAACCTCGCCGGCCCCGGAACGCTCAAGATGTCCGATCTCGCGGACGCGCTCGGCTGGTACAGCGTGCCGGTGCCCGACCTCGCCGTCGGCGCCGCCGCCGAGCTGGTGGCGCGTCTGCCATTCATACCGGCGGAGGCGCAGTGGATCGAGAGCGTCCGCACGCCGGTTCTGATGGACACCGCCAAGGCCCGCCGCGAGCTTCGCTGGCGCCCGCGCCACGACGCCCGCGAGACGCTCGGCTCGATGGTCGATGCCGCGCGGGCCGAGCGCCTGATTCGTTAGCCCTTCCGTTTCGTACGCAAATCATTTGCGTACAATAGAAGGATGCGACGAGCCGTTGCATACCTGCGGTACCCGGGAGCACTCGCGCTCGACGCGACCCTGCTGCCGCGCGACGTCGCGCTCGTCGCGACGGTCGCCGATCCCGACCGCGAGGAGCGCTCGCAGCTCGCCCGCGCACTGGAGCCAATCGAATCCGGCGAGGCCGACACGCTGCTCCTGGCGCGGCTGGGCTCGGCGGCGCGCTCGGCGCCCGAGCTGCTGGACCTGCTCGACTGGCTCGAGCGTGCGGGCGCCTCCTTGCTCGCGCTCGACCTCGGGTTTGACACCGCGACCGCCGCCGGCGCCCAAGCGATCGTGCTGCTGCGCGAGGTCGAGGGCTGGCGCCGGGCGCGGGAGCGGCCGGGACCGGGACGCCCGGGGCTCGCCGCCGGCGCGCCGCATCTGGCGCGCCGGATCGCGGAGCTGCGCGAGCGCGGGCTGAGCCTGCATGCGATCGCCGAGCGGCTCAATCAGGAGGGAGTGCCGACGGTCCGCGGCGGTGCACGCTGGCGCGCCTCCAGCGTGCAGGCCGCACTTGGGTATCGCCGGCCCCGGCCGCCCGCTCCCGGGATGCCGCCGGGCTCGCCGCCCCCGCCACCAAAGCCCCCGGAGCCCTCGAAGCCCGCGCCGCCCCATCGACGGAGGGGCAGGCCATGACCGCCCTCATCACCCAGTTCGGCGCGTTCGGCGTGTTCCTGCTGATGGTTCCCGAGAGCGCCTGCATCCCGGTGCCGAGCGAGGTCACGCTGATCTTCTCGGGCTTCGCCGTCAGCGAGCACTGGCTGAGCTTCCCGCTGGCGGTGATCGCCGCGACCGCGGGCAACCTCGTCGGCTCGCTGATCGCCTACGCCGTCGGGGCGACCGGGCTGCTCGAGCGGCTGCCCGGGGGCACGCGGGTCGTCGATCGCTGGGCGGGGATGATCGAGCGGCGCGGCCTGCGCGCGGTGTTCATCGCGCGCCTGCTCCCGCTCGCGCGCACGTTCGTCTCGCTGCCCGCCGGCGCGCGGCGCCTGCCACTTGTCCCGTTCGTCCTTCTCACGACCGCGGGCTGCGCGCTGTGGGCGATCGCGTTCGTGCTCGTCGGGCTGGCGTCCGGGACCGCCTGGAGTGCGGTCAGCTCGGTGCTCGGCAAGGTCCTGCTTGCGGTCGGCGCGCTGATCCTGGTCGTGGTCGTGCTCCGCGCACGCCGGCGCCCGGACTGAGGCTCAGCTCGCCTCCTCCTCCTCGTCGGAGATCACATGCAGGACCGCGTTGATCAGCGCCAGGTGCGTGAACGCCTGCGGGAAGTTGCCGAGCTGCCTGCCGGTCTGCGCCTCGAGCTCCTCGGCGTACAGGCCGAGCGGCGAGGCATGCGCCAGGAGGCGCTCGCACAGCCCGCGCGCGCGATCGCGCTCACCGATCTCGGACAGGGCCGACACCAGCCAGAACGAGCAGATCAGGAACGTGCCCTCCACCCCGCTGAGCCCGTCGTCGGTCTCGTCGACCTTGTAGCGCAGCACGAAGCCGTTCTCGGTGAGCTCGTCGGCGATCGCGAGCACGGTCTTGTGCACCCGCTCATCCGTGGGGCGCAGGAAGCGGACGAGCGGGATCAGCAGCGTCGAGGCGTCGAGCGCGTCGGTGGCGTAGTGCTGGCGGAAGACGCCCCGCTCGGAGACGCCGTGCTCGAGGATGTCCTGGCGAATCGTCTCGGCCGCCTCCCACCACTCCTTGGCCTGCTCTGCCTCGCCCTCCAGCTGCGCGAGCCGGGCGCCGCGCTCGACCGCGACCCAGCACATCAGCTTCGAGGAGACGTAGTGCTTGGGCTCCCCGCGGGCCTCCCAGATGCCCTGATCGGGCTGGCGCCAGACCGTCAGCGCGCCCTTCACCTGGTCCTTCAGCACGGGCCACAGGCGCTGCGGAATGTGGCCGCCCATCTTGGTGTGCAGGTAGACGGAGTCGAGCACCGCTCCGAACACGTCGTTCTGACGCTGCTGGTAGGCGCCGTTGCCGATCCGCACCGGAACCGCCTCCTCGTAGCCGCTGAGGTGCTCGAGCACCCGCTCGTGGAGGTCGCGCTCGCCGGCCAGCCCGTACATGATCTGCAGCGCGCCGTCCCCGTCGCGTTCGAGGTCGGCGACGAACTGCATGAAGTCGTCGGCCTCCCAATCCAGGCCCAGCGCATGGAGCGCCCAGAGCGTGAAGGTCGCGTCGCGCATCCAGCAGTAGCGATAGTCCCAGTTGCGCTCCCCACCTGGCGTCTCGGGCAGCGAGGTGGTGGCCGCCGCGACGGTCGCGCCCGTCGGCGCGTAGGTGAGGCCCTTCAGCGTCAGCGCCGAGCGCTGCAGGTACGTGCGCCAGCGGTGGTCGGGAAAACGCCCGCCCGCCAGCCAGTTGCGCCAATAATGAGAGGTCTCGGCGTAGCGCGCGTCGACGTCCTGCTCGCCGGTCGGGCCCTCGATGCCGTGGGCCCAGCCCAGCGCGATGAAGCGCCGCTCGCCCTCTCGCAGGGTATGCCGGGCGCGCACCCGGTTGCCCTCGATCCCCAGCCGCAGGTCCGAGACCAGCCGCAGCGTCACGTTCTCGCCGGTGGCCTGCGCGGTGTCCCAGCCTTCCCCGACGAACGACCACGTCGCGGGCGTGCGACCGTAGTCGAACATCGGCTCGCAGATCGCCTCGATCTGCACCTGGCCCTCGATGCATTCGACCGTCCGGATCAGCATGTGGTCGGCGTCGTGGTCGGTCGGGGGACGCGTGTGCGAGCTCTCGTCGGCGTGCTGGTCGTGCCACAGGCCGATCGTCAGCGCGTCCCGGACCACGAGCCAGCCCGATGGCGTCATCCACGTGGTCTCGAGGATCATCGTCCCCGGCACGTACCGGACCGACAGCGGCACGACGCTGCCGTACGGGCCGAACCGGAACGAGCCCGCGCGGCGGTCCAGCAGCGCCCCGAACACGCTCGGCGAGTCGAACCGCGGTACGCACATCCACTCGACGCTGCCGTCCGGCGCGATCAGCGCGCCGGTGTGACAGTCGGAGACGAACGCGTAGTCGCCGATCGGCGGGAACGCGGACCCGCCCTGCAGCGGCGTGTCGGGCGGCGGCAGCGGGATCGACGGGCTCATGGCCGGCGCAGCCTATCCGCGGGCCGGGGGTTGGTGAGTTACGGGCGCATACGGTCCGTAGCCCCCCGACCCCGGGGCGTTGGTGAGTTACGGGCGCATACGGTCCGTAGCCCCCCAACCTCCCTGCCTGCCGGCGCTCAGCCGCCGCCGTAGGTGACGATCAGGTCCGTGATCACGCCGACCAGGAAGCCGGCGCTGACCATCAGCAGACCCAGCTCGCGATGGCCGAGCCGGCGCATGCCGTTCCAGATCTCGCCGATCACGTACAGGATCGCGCCGCCCGCTGCCGCGTAGAACGCGAGCTCGAGCGGGTGGCTGGTGACGCCGTAGCCGACGATCGAGCCGAGGAAGGTGGGGCCGCCCGCGATCAGGCCGGCGAGCCCGAGCCAGCGCCATCCGGGCCGCACGTCACCGAGCGGCCCGACGATCCCGAACCCCTCGGTCGCGTTGTGCAGCGCGAAGCCGATGATCAGTACGGTCGCCAGACTGATCGCGCCGGCTCGCGCGGAGACGCCGATCGCCAGCCCCTCCGCGAAGTTGTGCACGCCGATCGCGCCCGCGATCGTCAGGCCGGTGCGAAGCGCCCGGCGGCGGGCGACATCGCGCTCGTAGGCGAGGGCGTCGGCCTCCGACACGGTCAGCATCGCGCCGTCCGCGCCGCCGGCAATCGGCGGCTTGGCCGGGCCGACCGGCCGCATCCGCCGCTCCAGCAGCCCGAGCCCGGCGCTGCCCGCGGCGAAGCCGCCGGCGAGCAGCGCGACCAGCCAGACCAGATAGGCGACCGAGTCGTGGTGGTGCCTGACGGAGGTCAGGGCGTTGTCGACGATCGTCAGCCCGTTGGACAGGACGTCGACGAAGATGAACGCCAGCACCCCCACCGAGAACATCGCGAGCGCGACCCGCGCCCGGGTGCCGAGCAGCTGCAGCCGGCCCACGGGAAGTCCCAGGTAGATCGTGAATCCGGCGAGCGCGCCGAGGGCGATGGTTTGCGGGAAGGACACGAGCGCTTACGGGGCGTTAGGGAACCCTAATACCCCAGATCGCAGCGTACCACGCATGTTCACCCGGACGCGCCGGAAATCCTTCAACGGCTAGGTATCGGAGTTCAGGTCGGGCAGGCCGAGCGATTGCAGCCAGTGGTTGACGGTGATGTTGAGGTTGGTGAACTCGCCGGTCCAGATCAGCACGCCCATGGCGATCAGGACGAGACCGCCGGCGCCGATCACGACCGCGTAGTGGCGCTTGACCACGGTCAGGGCCGCGGTCGCCTTGCCGAACGCGAGCCCGGTGACCAGGAACGGCACGCCGAGGCCGAGGCAGTAGACGAGCAGCAGAAAGGCGCCGTGCGCTGCCGAGCCCGACACGCCGGTCGCGGTGATGATCGCGCCGAGCGTGGGGCCCGTGCACGGGGTCCAGGCCAGCGCGAAGGCGGCGCCCGTCAGCACCGGGCCACCGCGGCCCGCGCGCTGCATCAGCGCGCCGACGTGCCACTCGCGCGCGAGCCGCGGGATCAGCGGCGAGAGCACGAACAGCACCCCCATCACGATGATGATCGCGCCACAGACCTTCAGCGCGGTGGGGCCCGTCAGCGTGCCGTGCAGCGCCTGCTGGCCGAGCAGCCCGAGCGCGATGAAGATCACCGAGAAGCTCGCCACGAACGCCAGGCTCGGCCCGAGCACCCGGCGCGCGCGGATATCTCCCGGCGCTACCCCCGCGACAGCGGAGATGTATCCGGGCACCAGCGGCAGCACGCACGGCGACAGGAACGAGACCAGCCCCGCAACGAACGCCACCGGTATGCCGACACCAGAGGCAGGATCCATCGACCATCAATTATGTCTCGGGGCGGTGCATGCACCGCCCCGCCGGGCGGCACATGTGCCGCCCGGGGCCCGCGCACATGTGCGCGGGCCTCCGATCAGAGCAGCTCCGCGAGCATCGCAGCGGCGCGCGCGGCGCCGTCGGCGCTGACCGGCCGGTAATCGACCTCCCGGCCGATCTGCTCGGCGATCGCGGACGCGATCGAGTCGGGCGTGGACTCGTCGAACTCCAGGCGCACGCCCGCGTGATGGCGGCGGAGGCGATGGTGGACGTGGAAGCTCTGCTCGAAGTGATGGGCCAGCGGGAAGTAGATGAACGGCCTGCGGTTCGCGGTCAGCTCCATCGCGGTGGTGAGCCCTCCCTGGACGACTGCCAGGTCGCACGCGGCCAGGTGGCGATAGAGATCGGCGACGTAGGCGCGCAGCTCGAGGCCGTCGTGGCGCGGGAGCGTCGCCGGCTCGATTCGCGGCCCGGCCACGACGATCATCCGCAGCTCGGGGACCAGCCGCTTGGCCTGCGGATAGGAATCGATCACGCGCCGCAGCAGGTGCTCGCCGACCCCCGAGCCGCCAACCGTCACGAGACAGACCTGCTCGCGCTCGCCGTATCCCAGCTGCGCACGCAGTGCCTCGCGGTCGGCGTACTCGGCGGGGTCGAACCCCGTCACGTAGCCCGGGAAGTCGTAGTGGCCCTCGGTCCAGGCACGGATGTCCGGCAGGCCTTCGCCGAATCGCTCGGGGACGATGTCCTCCGGCTCGCCGACGAACAGCGCGCGGTCGCGGATCCGGGGGAAGCGGTCGATCTGCTCGAGCATCTCGGCGTTGTAGTCGGCGCTCAGGAACGCCTCGCGCTCGCCGCCGTCGGCCATCGGCAGCCACCCCACGAAGTCCGTCAGCCACGCGTACGGCGCGGTCTTGAGCTCGGGGTTCTCGTGCAGGTAGTAGTCGAGCTCCCACGCCTCGTCGCCGATCCACAGGTCGTAGGGCTCGTCGCGGACGAGGTCGTGGAAGACCATGAAGTTCGCCAACAGGATCTCGTCCATCCGCCGGATCGCCTCGAACGCGTGCAGGTCGTGCTCGCCCGACTCCGACTCGAAGTGACCCGACTCGCTCGCCAGCTGCGCGCTGGCCGGGTGGATGCGCTCGCCGCGTGCCTCGAGCACCTTCGTCAGCGGGTGCTGCGCGAGCCAGTCGATCTCGAGGTCCGGGCGCAGCCTGCGCAGCTCCTCCGCGATCGCCACGTCCCGCCGGGCGTGCCCGAGCCCGATCGGCGAGGAGACGTACAGCGCGCGCTTGCGACGGCGCAGCGCCCGCGACCACCGCGTCGCCGGCGGCGGGCAGATGAAGTCGCGCAGCAGCAGGTTGACCCTGACCGGATCGCGCGCATTGGGGATGTGGCCGGCGCCCTCCAGCGTCACCAGCGCGCCGCCGGTCCTCGCCGCCAGCGCCGCTCCCTGCGCGTGCGGGCGCACAAGATCGCGGTCGCCGTGGATCACGAGCGTCGGGCAGCGGACCCCGTCGACCCGGGCGAGGAACGGCTCCGGCCCGCCGGATCCGATCCCGCGGCTGGTATCGGCAAGCGTCTCGGGGGTCGTCTCCAGGGCCCAGCCGATGCTGTCCTCGATCTGCTTGGTCGAGTGCGGCTCGTTGAAGCACTTCGCGAAGAAGAACTCCAGGAACCCGAGGTAGTCCCTGGCCCAGAAGTGGCTGTTGTACTTCGCCCAGCCCTCCTCGGTGGCAAGCGGCTCGTCGAACGGGAACTCGGCGCGCTCCGGGTGCGGGGGTGCGAGCGCCACCGCGGGCGCGATGTAGACGACGCCGTCGACGCGCTCTGGGTGCTCGGCCGCGACCGTCGTCGCCCACAGCGCGCCACACGACAGCGCCACCAACGTCACGCGCTCCGCGCCGCCGGCGTCCATCACGGCGATCGCGTCGGCGGCGAACTGATCGGTCACGTACGCATCGACGCCGATCGGACGGTCGGAGCGCCCGTTGCCGCGCCCGTCGAACGTGAGCACGCGACAGTGCCTCGCGAGGTACGGGATCTGCGCCTTCCACACGCGCGAGTGGACGATCGACCACGTCGGCAGCAGCAGCACGGTCCGCTCGCCCTCGCCGTAGCGCTCCCAGAAGACCCGCACGCCGTCGCGCGCGACATACCCGGTCGCGTCCGGGTACCGCGCCCGCGTCTGCTCGAACGTGGCAGGCGTGGTCAGGACTCCGGTCACCAGAGGCCACTGTACGCCGACAGCGGCGCGATTTGGAACTTCGTCGCGCTCGCCAAGCATGCCGGTTGAAGTTGGCGGGATTGGACGATCCGGCGCGGTGCGCGGTGCTACGTTGCGCCCATGGCGACAACCGTGCCCACTCTCAAGAACTTCATCGGCTCCGAGTACGTCGACCCTGCCGAGGGCGAGACCGAGCCGATCATCAACCCCGCCACCGGCGAGGTCATCGCGAACGCGCCGCTGTCGAGCGCGGACGACGTCGACCGGGCCGTGAAGGCCGCGCGCGCGGCGTTCGACGGCTGGGCGACGACCACGCCAGGTGAGCGCGCGAGCGCGCTGCTGAAGCTGGCCGACGCAATCGAGGAGCATGCCGAGGAGCTGGCCGAGCTCGAGTCCGACAATGCCGGCAAGCCGATCAATGCCGTGCGCGAGGACGAGCTTCCGGTGATGGCGGACAACCTGCGCTTCTTCGCCGGCGCCGCGCGCTGTCTGGAGGGCCGCGCCGCGGGCGAGTACCTGAGCGGCTACACCTCAATCATCCGGCGCGAGGCGGTCGGCGTGATCGGGCAGATCGCGCCTTGGAACTACCCGATGATGATGGCGATCTGGAAGATCGGGCCGGCGCTCGCGGCCGGCAACACGGTCGTGCTCAAGCCGGCCGAGACGACCCCCCTGACGACGCTCAAGCTGGCCGAGTACGCCGCGGAGATCTTTCCCAGCGGGGTGCTGAACGTGATCACCGGACACGGCGATCCCGCCGGCCAGGCGCTCGTCACTCATCCCGAGGTCGACATGGTCTCGCTGACCGGCTCGGTCCCGACCGGCAAGTGGATCGCGGCGCACGCGGCGGACACGCTCAAGCGGGTCCATCTCGAGCTCGGCGGCAAGGCCCCGGTGGTCGTGTTCGACGACGTCGAGATGGAGACGGCGATGGAGACGATCGCGGGTACCGGCTACTACAACGCCGGTCAGGACTGCACGGCCGCCACCCGCGTGCTCGCGAGCTCGAAGGTGCTCGACGACGTCGTCAACGGGCTGGTCGAGCAGGCGCACGGGCTGGTGCTGGGCGACACGCGCTCAGCCGACACCACGCTCGGGCCGCTCAACTCCGCGCGCCAGCGCGAGCGGGTCGAGGGCTTCCTCGAGCGCAAGCCGTCCAACGCCGAGGTCGTCACGGGCGGCACGGAGCCGGACCGGCCCGGGTTCTTCCTCGAGCCGACCGTCGTCGCCGGCCTCAAACAGGACGACGAGATGATCCAGCGCGAGATCTTCGGGCCCGTGATCACCGTGCAGCCGTTCTCCGACGAGGAGCAGGCGATCGCCTGGGCGAACGGGACTCCGTACGGGCTCGCGGCGTCGGTGTGGACGCGCGACGTCGCGCGGGCGATGCGGGTCGCGAACGCGCTGCGCTTCGGCTGCGTGTGGATCAACGACCACATCCCGCTGGCCTCGGAGATGCCGCACGGCGGCTTCAAGCAGTCCGGGTACGGCAAGGACCTCAGCATGTATGCGCTCGAGGACTACACCGAGGTCAAGCACGTGATGGTCTCGCTCGCGTAGTGGTCTTTCGCCGAGACGTGGGTTAGAGTGGGCCACGGTCAGGTGGAAGCCTCCGCTCTCCAGTCACCGCTCGGACTCACCCGGAGCCGTCGGGCGATTGCGACCCCGCTGCTGCGGCTGCGCTCGGACGAGCAGCTGGTCGCGCTCTTCCGCGCCGGGCAGGAAGAGGCGTTCAGGACGATTCACGATCGCTACCGCCAGCGGCTGTTCGCATACGCGCGGCAGATGCTCGGAGGCTCGCGCGCGGACGCCGAGGACGCCCTGCAGGACATCTTCGTCCGGGCCTACACCGGGCTCGGCGCCAGCGATCGGGAGCTGGTGCTGCGCCCGTGGCTGTACCGGATCGCGCACAACCGTTGCATCGACGAGCTGCGGCGGCCGCCGATGCCCCCGCTCGAGCTGCTCGAGCTGGTGCGCGCCCCGATCCGCGACCCGACCGCCGAGGCCGAACAGCGCGAGTCGATCCGTCGCCTGCTCCAGGACGTCCAGCGGCTGCCCCAGCAGCAGCGCTCGGCTTTGCTGATGCGCGAGCTCGGCGGCATGTCCTACAACGACATGGCGGCGGCAATGGCTGTGTCGGTGCCGGCGATCAAGTCGCTGCTCGTCCGGGCTCGCGTCGGGCTCGTGCAGGCGGTCGAGGCGCGAAACGTCTCGTGCACGCAGATCCGCGAGGAGCTGGTGCTCGCGCAGGACCGCGGCGTCCGCGCCGGCGCCATGGCCCGCCGCCACATGCGCGACTGCGAGTCCTGCCGGACCTTCCGGACCGAGGTACGGGGCGTGAGCAGGCAGTTCGCGGCGATCGTGCCCGTCGGGCTGCTCGCGAAGGTGCTGGGGCTCGGCGGCGTCGGCGGGTTCGGTGGAATCGGCGGCGGCGCGGGTGGCGGCGCAGCTGCCAGCGGCAGCGCTGCCGCTGCGGGCGGGGCGATCGGCACCGGCGGCATCGCCGGAGCGATCGGAGCTGGGCACGTCGCGACGCTGCTCGCGGCCGCCGTGGTGACAGCGGGCAGTGCGGTCGAGATCCAGCACACGATCGTCCAGCGCACCCACCACCTCTCAGCGCCGCGCGCGATCGTGCGCACCGCATCGCCCGCTCCGCCGGCCTCGCCCGCCCAGGCCGCGGGCGGTCCGATCGCCGCAAGCGTCGTCCCGGCGTCCAAGCCTGCGGCCGCCCTCCCCCAAAGCGCGAGCTCGGCGGCCAAGCAGGCCGGCGCCGCCAAGCGGGCCGTTGCGGTTGCGCCCGGCGCGACCTCCTCCACGACCCGTCCCGCCACCGTGGCGCCCGCGGGCGTCACCCCCACGACGCCCCTCGGCTCGAGCTCGGCGACGGGCGACGCTCAGGGCACAGCCTCGCAAGCAGGATCGGGCTCGGGCTCGACCGGCACCGGCCAGGCCGCCGCGAGCGGCGCCGGCGGCACGGATGGTCAGCCCGGCGCCAGCGCTCCGGAAGGCTCGACCGGCGTGCCCTCGACCCCGGACCCGGGGACCTCGCAGGCTCCCTCGGGCTCGGTCCCGGGAGCCTCCGTGCCGACCGCCACGCCGGTGAGCACGAGCCCGCCGGTCTCCACCTCCGGCGCGTCCGGATGACACGCAAGCGCTGACGATCGACCGCTACCCGGAGAAGCTCGACCACGAGGTGCTGCTCGTCCGTCGCGGGCAGCGCTCGGGGATCTACACGATCGTCGCCGTGCACTCGACCGTTCGCGGGCCGTCGCTCGGCGGCTGCAGGATGTGGACCTACGACGACTCGCCCGCCGGACTGCGCGATGCGATGCGGCTCTCGCGCGCGATGACCTACAAGGCGGCGGTCGCAGGCCTGCCGCTCGGGGGCGGCAAGGGCGTGATCATGGTCCCCGCGGACACGCGGCTCACCTCCGAGCGCCGCCACGCCGCGCTGCTCGATTTCGCGGACACCGTCAACTCGCTGGACGGCCGCTACATCACCGCCGAGGACGTCGGCACCTCGTCTCGGGACATGAGCGTGATCGCGCAGCGGACCGGGCACGTGGTCGGCCTGGCGCGCAGCCGCGGCGGCTCGGGCGATCCGAGTCCGTTGACGGCGCTCGGGGTGCTCTCGGCGATCCGCGCCTGCTGCGAGCGGGTTTTCGGCACGGAGTCCCTGCGCGGCCGGACGCTGTGCGTGGTCGGCCTCGGGCACGTCGGCTCGAGGGTCGCGAAGCTGCTCGCGCGCGGGGGAGCCAGGCTGACGGTCGCGGATGTCGACGAGCGCAAGCGCGCACTCGCCCGGGAGCTCGACGCGAAGTGGACGACGCCGGACCGCGCACTCGAGGCAGAGGTCGACGTGCTCGTGCCGTGCGCCCTGGGCGGCTTCCTCGATGACGAGAGCGTGCCGCGCCTGCGCTGCCGGATCATCTCCGGCGCCGCCAACAACCAGCTGGCCGATGACATCGTCGCCGATCAGCTCGCGGCCCTGGACATCCTCTGGGCGCCGGATTTCATCGTCAATGCCGGGGGCCTGATCAACATCGCGCAGGAGCTCGAGGGCTACGAGGTGGCGAAGGCGCGGCGCCGCGTGCGCGCGATCGCGGACACGCTGCGGCAGGTGCTCGACGACGCGGAGTCGATCGGCGCGACGCCGCTGACCGCCGCGATGTCGCTGGCCCGGCGCCGGCTCGTCGCCGCGGACGGCTCGACGGCGGACGGTCGCTCGGTCGCTAGCGGTGGCTCGACGTCAGGTGCACGAGCGCGAGGCTCATCCGCGGCACGAACACGGCGTAGCCGCGCGCGGTCGGCCTGATCACCTCGACGCTCCGCGTGCCCTGCCACCTGCCCGCGCGCGTGAGCGATTGCCCGTCGAGGGTCACGCCCGAGCGCGCCGCCGCGGAGGGCGCGGTGAGCCGCTCCACGATCGCCGGACCGCGTGCCGGCAGCCGGAGCTCGACCGCCGCCGGGCGGGTCCCCTTGTCGATCACGACGACGTTCAGCTGCCCGCCCGCGACCCTCACTGCCCAGACCTTCACGTGCGCTGCCGGGCGCTCGCGCACGCGCAGCGCGACGAGCTGCGCACGCGCGCCCAGCGCGTGCGAGAACGCGACCAGGCCGTAGAGCAGCGGCCGGGCGTCCAGGCCTCCGGCGTTGATCGCGAAGGCCTCGTTCACCGCGCCGGGGTTCACGTGGACGTTCACGCCGTCCACGCCGGCGCGCAGCAGCTCGAACAGCGCGTCGGGCGCCCACAGCGCGGTCGCGAACGAGTCGCTGACACCGCGGCGGCCCCGGCAGGTCACGGAGTTGAGCTCTGTCAGCCGGAACGGCAGGCCCGCCGCATGCGCGGTCCGCGCGGCGGGCGCGACCGCGCTCGCGAGCCCCGCCGTGGCTCGCTCGGACAGGAGCCTGGCGATCGTCGGATACGCGTGGGTGCCGGGATGCGCGCACGCGCTGTAGGGATACCGGTGGGCGCTCACGAGACCCAGCCCCGGATGCGGGGCGCGTAGCAGCGCGCGCAGCCATTCCGCGTGCATGACGGGAGTGGCGATCTCCGGACCCACGAGCGGCACGCCCGGGACGAGGCCGCTGATCGCGGCGCCGTAGGTCTCGAAATCGTTGACATAGCCGGCGGCGCGGAGCTCGGCGGGCAGGTTGTGCATCCCGCCGACGGCGGCGCCGAGGCTCTGCATCCAGTAGCGGTGGTCGTAGAGGTCCGGCTCGTTGCCGATCTCGAACCCCGCGATGCTCCCGGCGGGCAGGTAGGCCTTCGCGGCTCGCGCCCACGTGGCATCGAGCCAGGGGGAGCCGGTGACGAGGTTGAGGTCGATCAGCGTCCGCAGGCGGTCGGCTCCGACGATCAGGGCGAGGCGGCGAAGCTCCCGAGGGGTCAGGTCGATCGCCCAGCGCGGCAGGCGCCGCCCGTCCGGGTTCCAGATCGTCCTGTCCGCGGTGTCACCGCCGATGCGCAGCATCAGCGGGCCCGCGCCGGGCGCCTCGAGCAATCCGAGCACCCGCGCCGCCAGGACCGGGTAGCGGGCGTAGGTCGCGAGCGCGGAGTACTCGGTCGAGATCCCCAGGAACGAGGCCGGAACCGGGATGGCGGGCTCCGCCGCGAGCGCGACGCCGACGAGCTCGGGCGGCGGCGGGCCGTGGCCCGAGCGAGCCACCGCGCGCGACAGATCCCGCCCCGGAACCGCGAACAGGACCACCAGCAGGACGATCAGGCCGCCCGCTGCGCCGAACGACGAGAGCCTCCTGCTCCGCGACACGGTTGGAGAATAGGCGCCGCCGGCGCGGTTTCAGCGCCTCGTCACCAGCGCCTAAGCCGGCGCTAACAACTCCTAACCGAACGCGGCGGGGCGCTGCACGCCGTCGGGCAGCCTCCCCTCGTCCGCGAGCTTGTCGAGGTGCGCCGCGAGCGTCACCGCCGCCGCGGGGCGCAGCGCCGCCGGCGCGTCTGCCCAGACCTCGTCGAGGAGCTCATCGACGGTCCGCTTGCCCTGACCCAGGGCCGCGAGGAGCCGCCGCTCGCGGTCCTCGCGGTGTGCGATGTACTGGTCGAGCTTGCCCGCGGGATCGGTGATCAGCGGGCCGTGGCCGGGGCACATGTAGTCGAGCTCGATCCCGCGCAGCCGCTCGAGCCCCGCGAGGTAGCCGGCCAGGGCGCCTGGGTCGGGCGCGATGAACACGCTGCCCTCGCCGAGCACCGCATCGCCGGTGAACGCGACGCGGCCCGTCACGAGCGCGATGTGATCCGGGGCGTGGCCGGGAGTGGCGACCGCGCGGAGGGGTCCGAGCTCGGTGCCATCGCCGACCCGCATGTCCACATCGCCGCGCGCCGCGGCGAGCGCCGCCGAAGGGAAACGCTCCCGCACCGCGGGGACCGCCTCGGCGTGGTCGGCGTGGTCGTGGGTCAGCACGATCCCCGCGAGCCCTCCCCGCTCGGCGAGCTCCGCGGAGAGCTCGTGGATGTGATCGGCGAGCGCGGGACCGGGGTCGATCAGCCACGCCGGGTCGCGACCGACGATCCAGCTGTTCGTGCCGGCGAGCGTGAAGGGGCCGGGGTTCTCCGCGCGGAGCCCGAGGATGTCCAGGCCATTCACGGCGAGCCGCGTCATCGGGCGTGAGCATGCCAGATGCTTGAATCGGCCCGGATGGGCACCTCTCCGCGCGGTCCTCGCTCCGAGGACGAACCCGAGCAACTCGACGCGACCAAGGCGAGCCGCAGCCTGTGGCGCGGCTTGATCCAGGTGGCGCTGCTCGTCGCGCTCGGCGTGGGGCTCCTGTTCGCGGTCCCGGGCCTCGAGAGCGTCGGCGACGTCGTGACCGGAATGCAGGTCTCGTGGATCGTCGTTGCGATCGTGCTGGAGATCCTCTCGTGCGCGAGCTACATCGTCGTCTTCCTCTGGGTATTCGATCGCGTCCCGCTGCGATTCGGCGCGCGCGTCGCACTGAGCGAGCTCGCGTTCGGGGCGGCCGTGTCGCTGGGAGGCGCGGGCAGCGTCGCGATCGGCGCCTGGCTCCTGGTCGAGCGCGGCGCCAACTCGAAACGAGTCGCGGAGCGCAGCGCCGTCCTGTTCCTCCTGACCAGCGCGATCAACGTGATCACGCTGGTGCTGGCGGGTCTCGCGCTCGGGCTCGGGATCGTGCCGGGCAAGCGCAATCCGCTGCTGACGATCGTTCCCGCAGCCGTCGGGATCGCCGTGCTCGTCGTCTTCTTCAACCTCCCGCGGATCGCCGACTGGTTCGCTCGGCGCCGCGCCCCGGGACGCCTGCACACGCTGTTGACCGAAACCGCGTACAGCATCCGGCTGACGCGCGAGCTGCTGCTCTCCCCGGACTGGCGCCTGCTCGGCGCGATCGGGTACCTGTGGTTCGACATCGCCGCGCTCGTGGCATGCTTCGCCGCCGCCGGGCGGGTCCCCGGCCTCGCGCCGCTGGTGCTCGCCTACCTGATCGGCTACATCTCGAACCTGATCCCGATCCCCGGGAACGTCGGGATCCTCGACGGCAGCCTGGTCGGGATGTTCGTCCTCTACGGCACCCCGGCGACGTTCGCGACCGCGGCGGTCGTCGTCTACCACGCGATCGCGCTGTGGATCCCCGCGCTGTGGGGGACGCTCGCGTTCCTCCTGCTGCAGCGCAGCCGCGGCGAGCCGGTGCGGCTTCGCCCTCCCAGGCGCCGGCGCAGGCGTACCGCTCCGCCCAGCTAGGCGGCCGGCGGGCTCGGGCCCCGCTAGCCGGCCGGCGGGCTGGGGCCCCGCTAGCCCGCGAGGCCGCCGAAGACGGCGAACGGGCTGACGGGACGCTCGTCGTAGACCGCGCGCCCGGTACCCTCGACCCGGATCTTGCAGCCGGGCAGCTCGTGCTCCAGCCGGTCCGCCAGCGCCCGTGCAGCGTCCTCGTCCACGGCCCCGATCAGCAGCAAGCGCGAGCGCTTCACGCTCGGCAGGCCCTCCTCGCGCAGCCGCTGAGCGATCCGATCCGCCGCCAGCTCGTTCGCGCACTCGAGCCGCACCTCGAAGTCCGGGTACCGGCGCTCGGCCGCATCACGGCGCTCCTGCGCCATCAGCTCCTCGTGCTCGGCGGCGCGATCGCTGTCGCTGCGCGGCAGGGGCACATCGGGGTCCTCCCACATCTCCGCCGAGGGGTGCCAGTGCTTGATCTCGGTGTCCAGCTGCCAGCCGTTCGCGGCGGCGAGCCGCTCGATCAGCGTCTTCGCGCGCTCAGCCTGCTGCCGCGTCCCCGCGTAGCAGAACACCTCGTCGCCGTCGATCGAGACGAGCACGCGGTCATGGAACGCGGTCTCGAGATCGTGCCTCAGCTCCGAGCCCTCGAGCTGGGCGCTCAGCGCATGCGCAAGGCCATGCTCATGCAGGTCGATGCGCACCCGCCAGTCGTCGCTCATGGCGCGGAAGATACGCGCTCGCATGACCCGGCCGCGTTCTCGTTCACATGATGACCATTGGGTCTTGGGCTTCGCACCGGTCTGGGTAGTAACCAACGTATGGCGGTGTTGGGACTGACGCTCTTGGTGCTGATCTTCACCCTCGGGGTCTGTTGCCTGGTCTCCGATCGGCGCCGCCGAGCCCCACGCGAGCTCCGCGGCGACTGGTGGACGCAGTTCGAGGCCGAGTTCCGCGACTACTGCCGGCGCCAGTCGGGCGAGCGTCGCGACGCGCACCGGCGTCCGCCCGGGATGATCTAGCGCCGTAGTGCCCGCCGTCGACAACGCGCAGATCGCCGATCGTCTCGAGACGTTCGCCACGCTGCTGGAGCTGGCGGAGGCCAACCCCTACACCGCGCGCGCCTACCGCCGCGCCGCCGAGACGATCCGCGGCGCCCCGGTGCCGATCGAAGGACTGGTGCGCGGGGGACGCGTGCGCTCGCTGCGCGGGATCGGGCCCGGCATCGAGGCGCGGCTGCGCGAGCTGATCGAGACCGGTGAGATCGCGGAGCTGGCCGAGCTCGAGCGTGAGATCACCCCCGATCTCGTCGGGCTCGGTCGCTACCTCGGCCTGGGAGCCAAGCGCTCGGTCGACCTGGCGCGCGCGCTCGACGTCCGCACCGCCGAGGAGTTCCGCGAGGCGGCGGCCGCGGGCCGGCTGCGGGGCGTCCCCGGCATCGGCCCGAAGACCGAGGCACGGCTGCTGGAGGCACTTTCGCGCGAGCCGTCGAGCCGCCCCCGGCTCGGGCTGCTGCTCAACCGCGCGTCCGAGCTCGTCGGTTCGATCGCCGAGGCGCTCGGCGGCACCGTGGCGGGCGACGTCCGACGCTGGCGCGATTCCTGCGAGGAGCTGTCGGTCGTCTGCAGCGCGCGCAGCGCTGCCCCCCTACTCGACCGCTTCGCCGCGCTCCCGCAGATCGTCGCGATCGTCGAGCGCGGGCCGCGACGGGCGATCGGCGTGACCGTCGATGGCGTGCCGGTCGAGCTGGTCGTCGCCGCGCCGTCTCGGTACGGGACCGAGCTCGTGCGCTGCACGGGGTCGCGCGCCTATGCCGGCGCGCTCGAGCCGCTGCCCGATGGCGACTCCGAGCAGGCCGTCTACGGCTCGCTGGGAATCCCGTGGTGCCCGCCCGAGCTGCGGGAGGAGCCGTTCGCGGGCCGGCACCCTGCGCTCGTCGCGCTCGAGGACATCCGCGGCGACCTGCACTCGCACACGACCTGGTCCGACGGGCGCGCGAGCGTGCTCGAGATGGGCCGCGCCGCTCTGGAGCGCGGCTACGAGTACCTGGCCATCTGCGATCACACCCCCGCCGTGGGGGCGGTGCGGGGATTGACCCCGGACGAGGTGCGCAGCCAGGCGGAGGAGATCGCGGCCGCGAACGAGCAGCTGGCGCCATTTCGGGTGCTGCGCGGGATCGAGTGCGACATCCTGCCCAACGGCCGCCTCGATCTCCCCGATGACGTCCTGGCTGAGCTCGACTGGGTTCAGGCGAGCGTCCACGGCGGCCAGCGGATGCCGCGCCGCGAGATGACCGCGCGCGTCGTCGAGGCCCTGCACAACCCCTACGTGCGCTGCCTGAGCCATCCGACGGGGCGCTACATCAACCGCCGGCCCGAGAACGCGCTCGATCTCTCGCGGGCGTTCGAGGTGTGCCTGGAGCGGGGCGTCGCGGTCGAGGTCAACGGCCTGCCGGATCGGCTGGATCTGAGCGGGGAGCACGTTCGCGAGGCGCTGCGCGCCGGCGTGCGGCTGGTCTGCTCGACCGACGCGCACTCGGAGCGCGGGCTGGGGAACATGGTGCTGTCGGTGGCGACCGCGCGGCGGGGTTGGGCGGGTCCGGCGGACGTGCTCAACACGCAGCCGCTCGAGGTGATCCTCGATCGCTCGCGCCCCTAGAGTCGCCGGTAGCGTGCCTCGACCAGCGAGAACGCCGCGAACGCCAACAGGCCGAGCGCCACCAGCCCGAGCAGCCAAGGTCCAAGCGGCTGATGGTGCAGCCGCGCGAGCGCTCCGTCGATTCCCACGGCCTTGCCCGGGTCGAAGTCGATCGCGGCCTTGAGCACGAAGTAGCCGACGAGGGCGAACACGAGCGATCGCGCCGTCAGGCCCACGCGGCCGAGCGTGAGGTACACGCGCCGTTCCTCACGGCCCATCTCGCCGGTCTTGCTCTCCTGCGCGAACTCGCCGGTGACCGCGTGGTAGCTCTGGTGCGCGGCGATCGCGACCATGATCGCGCCGGCGATCCCCACGATCACCGGTCCGCCCGGCCAGCCGAGCACCCCGGCGGCCGCGTGCCGCGGCGTGCTCGAGCCGTTGCCGCCGCTGCCGAGCAGAGTCCGGATCGCCACCAGGAAGAACGCGAGGTATACGACGCCGCCGCCGAGGTTGCTGACGCGCTCCTCGATGCCGGTGCCCCCGCCGCCCTCCGGTCCACGCCCCTGTACCGCCAGCACGAGCTTCCAAGAGGCGTATGCCAACAGCCCGACGGCGATCGCCGCGAGCGCGATCCGGCCCGGCCACGCCCGCGCCAGCAACGCCAGCGCACCCTGCTGATTGGGCGCGGCGCCCGCGGTCCCGGCGCCGAGCGCGAGCGCCAGCGTCAGCCCTCCGATCACGCCGTAGGTCACGGCCCGCGCGACGAAGCCGGCGCGCACCAGTCGCTGGAACGTCTGCGAGCGCTCGGCGGCCCGCGGGGACCGCGGCGGGCCGGAGCGCTTCGGGCGCACGGGTGGCGCGCCGGCGGTCGCGGTCGAAGGCTGCATCGGTAGCGCGAGGTCTACCCGTACGCCTCTCGCGCCGAACCTTGCCGGACGTGTACGCTCGGAGGATCGCGAGCTGCTCTCATCTTGATCAGATCACCGTCACCGATCTACCGGAGAGCGTCGCGGGGTGCGAGGACTGCCTGCGGATCGGCGGGGTGTGGCTGCACCTGCGGATCTGTCTCGCCTGCGGCCACGTCGGCTGCTGCGACGACTCACCGAACAGGCACGCCACCGCGCACCACGAGTCGAGCGCTCACGCGCTGATCCACTCGCTCGAGCCGGGCGAGGACTGGACGTGGTGCTACGTCGACCAGGTCGGGATGGTCCTCCGCGAGGTACGCGGCCACACGCGGATCCCGCCCTCGCCGATGCTGACCGGCTGAGCGCCTCAGAGCGGCGCGCGTTGGCGGCGGGCGGCGCGCTTCAGACCGAGACGCCGCGATCCGCGAGCCAGTCCACGACGGCCTGCGGCGGATCGCCCTTCCATTCCGCCCGGGCGGCGAGCCTCAGGATCTGATCGGGCGCGGCATGCAGCTCATCGCGTCGCCGAGCGAGGTAGAGGATCGCCGCGGCCGCCATCGAGACGGCCGGGTCGTCGATCTCGACATCGACGCCCTCGACCGCGAGCGCCACCCGCTCCTCGAGGTTCTGGATCGCCGCGATCGGCTCGTCGGCATCCTCGAACTGCGCGAGCAGGTCGCCCAGCCCGGGATCGTGGTCGTCGGGGTCGGCGATCTCGACGGCGCGCTTGGCGACTTCGAACAACGTGATCGGCTGCGGTTCGGTCGGCACGCAAGCACCATACCTCGCCCCGGCCGGCAGCGCCGCGGACCTCTACGCTTGCGGCGTGTGAGCGAGATCCCCCCGATCGCCGAGCTGCTCTCGACGCGCCGCGGGGAGGAGCTGGCACTCAACGACCGCTACCTCAATCCGCAGATGGGCCGCATCCTGCGGACGCTCGGGATCGATCGAACGTGGGTGGCCGGCGACCGCGCGCACCTGATCGACTCCGAGGGGCGGCGCTACCTCGACCTCATCTCCGGCTATGGGGTGTTCGCGCTCGGCCGCAACCATCCGGATGTGATCGCGGGCGTCAAGGACGTGCTCGACGCCGCCACCGCCAACCTGCCGCAGCTCGGCGTGACCCTGCTGAGCGGCGTCCTCGCGGAGCAGCTGCTCGCGCTCGCGCCAGACAGTGTCGACGCGATGGTGCCGGCGAACACCGGGACGGAGGCCGTCGAGGCTGCGATCAAGCTCTCGCGTGCCGCCACCGGACGGCCGCGCATCCTCTACGCCGAGCATGGCTTCCACGGACTCACGCTCGGCTCGCTCTCGCTGAACGGCAACGATGAGTTCCGCGCCGGGTTCGGGCCGTTGCTGCCCGATTGCGATCCCGTCCCGTTCGGAGACGCGGAGGCGCTCGAGCAGGCCCTCGCTCGTGGCGACGTCGCCGCTCTGATCGTCGAGCCGGTTCAGGGCAAGGGCGTGAACATCCCGCCGCCCGACTACCTGCCGGCGGCGCAGCGGCTGTGCCGTGAGGCGGGCACCCTGTTCGTGTGCGACGAGGTCCAGACCGGACTGGGCCGCACCGGGCGCTTCTTCGCGCTCGAGCACTGGCAGCTCCAGCCGGACATGATCTGCGTCGCCAAGGCGCTGTCCGGAGGCCTCGTCCCGATCGGCGGGGTCCTGATCTCCCGGCAGGCCTTCGACCGGGTGTTCGACGGCATGGAGCGCGCGGTGCGCCACGGGTCGACCTTCGGCACCAACGACCTGGCCGCCGCGGCCGCGCTCGCCACGCTGCGGGTGTTCGAGCGCGACGGCGTCGTCGAGCACGCAGCCCGGATGGGAGCACTGCTGCTGGAGCTGACCCAGCCGCTGGTCGAGGAGCACGACGTCGTGCGCGAGGTGCGCGGGCTCGGCCTGATCTGGGCGATCGAGTTCGGCCCGCCGGCCGGCGGCGGCAGCCGGGCCGTGTTCAACGCGGTCGAGCGGGCCCAGCCGGGCCTGTTCGCACAGCTGATCACGGTCCCCCTGTTCCACGACCACCAGATCCTGGTGCAGGTCGCGGGCCATCGGATGAACGTGATCAAGGCGCTGCCGTCGCTGCTGATCGACGAGGACGAGGTGAGGCATTTCGCCGACGCCCTCGCCGAGGTGGTCACCGAGGCGGAGCGCGTGCCGCGCGCGATGACGCGCTTCGGCCTGCGGATGGCGCGCGGGACCGCCCGCTCGCGCCGCTCGCGCCGTCGCGCGGCCGTCTGATGCGGGCGCTCGTGACCGGCGCCTCCGGGTTCATCGGGGGCCACGTCGTCGCGGCGCTCGTCTCCCGCGGCGCCGACGTGCGGGCGTTCGACCGCCACGCGCCGCCCGAGCCGGTGGACGGCGCGGTCGAAGTCGTCCTCGGCGACATCCTCGATCCCGACGCGATCGCCAGGGCGGTCGACGGATGCGATGCGATCTTTCACCTGGCTGCCGTGTACAGCTACCGCCGTGGCGATGCGGCGGCGATGCAGGCGATCAATGTCGAGGGCACGCGCACGTTGCTGGCGGCGGCGATACGGGGGCCGCGGCGGCGGATCGTGCACACGAGCTCGTGCGCGACGTGCGGGCCCGTGCCCGGCCGGCCCGCCACGGAGCGCGACCTCCCCGCCCCGCGCGACCTCGCCGTCCCCTACAAGCGCACGAAGCTCGAGGGGGAGCGACTCGCGCTCGCCGCGGCGCGCGAGGGCACCGAGGTGGTCGTCGTGAATCCCACGGTCCCGATCGGGCCCGGTGACCTGCGACCGACCCCGACCGGGAAGATGGTCGCCGACGTCGCGGCGGGCCGTGCACGCGGATACCTGGCGCACAGCTCGCTCAACGTCGTCGCGGTCGAGGACGTGGCGGCGGGTCACATGCTCGCATTCGAGCGCGGACGATCCGGCGAGCGCTATCTGCTTGGCGGGGAGGACATCTCGATCCGGGCGGTGTTCGCCGCGATCGCCCGCGGCGCGGGGCTGGCGGCGCCGAGGATCCCGCGTGCCGTGGACGCTCGCGTACGCGGCCGCGCTCGCGGCCGATGCGCTGCTGCGGCCGCTCGGCCGGGAGCCCGAGCTGCTGCTGCCCGACGAGGTCCGCGCCGGCCGGCTCCCCCATCGCTTCGACGACGGCAAGGCGCGGGCGGAGCTGGGCTACGTCTCCCGGCCGGCGGCGGCGGTGCTCCCGGAGGCCGCGCGGGCGGCGTCGCGGCCGCCCGTCGAGCCACGCGGGTCGCGTCGGACATCCGGCTAGGCAACCCGGACTAGGACGGCCGTTGACGCCTGGTGTCCGACAGGAGAGGCATGTCCATTCGCATGATCAGGAATGCTGGTGTCGAGGCGGGGCGGCCGCGCAATCGCCTCACTCGTCCCCGTACTGGCGCTCATCGCGACATCCGGCTCGGCTGCGGCGAGCAACTCGGTCCAGTACTGCGCGCAGGTCCCGATCATCGACGGGACTCCGCCCTGGGGCTTCCATACGGGCGCTCCGATCAGCGGGCCGACCGGCAGCTACGCGCGCGGCCATGGCGACATCGACCTGAACGCCAACACCGTCTCGGGAATCATCTGCCAGGTCGACCGGGTGCGTCACCACCCCGACCGGCTGATCATCATGACGGTCAAGCACCACCTCGTCTACCACTCGCACTACGCGTGGATGTGGGGGTACGAGGGCAACATCATGAAGATCGACGTGAAGGTGACCAGCAGCACCGATGCACGCTGCAAGGTCGGCACGGTCGGGCACGCGACGCTGTTCGCGAGCTACAACGGGGTGCGCAGCGACAGCGTCCAGTTCACGTTCCCCAAGGCCTGCAAGAGCCACGACCACCTCTACCACGGGCCGCAGGTCAACAACCAGGTCCCGCCGCTCTAGCTCTCGGAGTACTGGCCGCTCGATCGCTCGCGGCCGCTACTTCAGCTCGTCGGCGAGCGCGGAGTGGCCCATGCCGGCGTGAACGCCGGCCGGAATGCCGAGCTGCGCGCCGACGCGAGCGAGCAGGTCGAGCAGCTGTTCTCGCTCCTCGGCACTGAGCTCGCTCGTCAGCATCTGCTCGTGCCTCACGGCCTGCGCGAACGCGCGCTCGAGCAGCTCGCTCCCGGCGTGCGTCAGATACAGAGCCCGCGCCCGGCGGTCGTCCGGGTTCTGGCGGCGCTCCAGCAGTCCGCGCGCTTCCAGGGAATCAACGAACGCGACCATGCGGCTGGGCGCGACGCCCATCCGCTCGGCGATCGCCTGCTGGGTCACCCCCTCGGACGTCGCGACGCTTCGGAGCAGCGCGAATTCCCGCGGCTCGAGTCCCAGCGGCGCCAGTACCTCGTGGAACCTCCGCGCGATCGCGTAACCGGTCGTGGAGATCGTGAAACCCACCGACCGATACGGATGCGCCGGCCGCGGGGACGCGGTGACCGTCGGCTCCGATGTTTGATCCACTCCGAAATCATATCTTGACAAATTCATTCTGCCTAGTAATTATTCTCCGCGGTAAGCAACAACCGGAACCGCCGAGGTAGCGATGCCAGTGAACAGCCCTCCCACCCCGCTCCCCCACTCGGGGACAGTCGTCCGTCTCACCCGCTTCGTCCTGGCGCACCGACGGCTCGTGGCGCTCGTCTGGCTGCTGTTGCTCCCGGCGGGCATCTACGGCGCGAGCCATGTCTCCAAGCGACTCTCGCTCGACTTCTCCCTGCCCGGCCAGCCCGGATACGAGACCGCACAGAAGATCGTGCACCTATACGGCAATGGGGGCGACACCGATCCGTCGATCGTGCTCGTCAACCTGCCGGCGGGGCAGACCGCCGGGGGCGACACCGCCCAGCTCAGCCACGCCTTCACCCGCGCGCGCGCCGCCGTCCCGACGGCCCGGATCGTCGACTACGGGTCGACCCATGACCCGCGGTTCATCACCGACGGCGGACATTCGACGTTCGCGCTGCTGTTCACCCCGCTCGAGAAGTCCTTCGGCGCGCCCAGTGCGCCGCCGAAGGTGCGCGCCGCGCTCGCCGCGGCGCTCCCCGCCGGCTCGAACGTCGGCCTCACCGGGGTCTCGCAGCTGGCCAGCGGCGGCAACGCGAAGGGTCCGGGCGTGCTCGTCGAGACGCTGATCGGCGCCGGCGGGGCGCTCGCGGTGCTCGCGTTCGTGTTCGCCTCGATGCTCGCCCTGCTCCCGCTGCTGATCGCGGCGAGCTCGATCCTCACCACCCTGCTCGTCGTCCTCGGTGTGACGACGTTCGCCAACGTCTCGTTCATCGTCCTGTTCCTGGTGTCGCTGGTCGGGCTCGGCGTGGCGATCGACTACTCGCTGCTGATCGTCACCCGCTGGCGCGAGGAGCGCGAGCACGGCCGCGAGAACGAGGATGCGGTCGTGGCCGCGATGGCCACCGCGGGGCGGGCGGTCGTCCTGTCCGGGCTGACCGTGGCGATCGGCCTGCTGGCGCTGATCGTCCTGCCGGTCCCGGGGCTGCGCAGCGTCGGTTACGGGGGGATGCTGATCCCGCTCGTGTCCACCGGGGTGGCGCTGACCCTCCTCCCAGCGCTGCTCGCGGGCATCGGCCCGCGGGTCGACTGGCCGCACGTGCGCCACGAGGCCCGAGCCAGCCGCGCGTGGACCGCCTGGACGCGCGCGGTGGTGCGCCGGCGCGGGATCGCGGCGGGCGTCGCGCTGGCGATCCTGATCGTGCTGATCATTCCGGTCTTCAGCCTCACCACCGGGGAGACGGCCGCCAGCGCCTACGCGAAGAGCGGCAGTGCGCACGACACCTACCAGCAGCTGCTGACCGGCGGTGCGCCGAGCGGCGCGCTGACGCCGATCGAGGTCCTCGCACGCTCCGGTGTCGCCGGGCCGGTGCAGGCGCGCCTCGCCCAGGTCCCCGGCATCGCGACGGTCGCGCGCTCGACCAGCCCGGACAGTAACCGCGCCGGCACCACGATCCTGCTCGCGATTCCGAGCGCCGAGACCGTCAACGCCAGCTCGCTCGCGCCGGTGAAGGCCGTCCGCAACGCGGTCCAGTCGCTTCCCGGCGTGATCGGCGTCGCCGGCGACGGCGCGATCCAGCTCGACTACCAGCACGCCGTCTTCGGCAACTTCCCGCTGATGTTCGCGGTGATCGCGGTGCTGACGATCGTGCTGCTGGCACGAGCCTTCCGCTCGATCGTGCTGGCGGTCAAGGCAGTCCTGCTGAACCTGATCTCGATGGCCGCCGCGTTCGGCGTGATGACCTGGTTCTGGCAGGAGGGACATCTCTCGACGGCCATCTTCGGCATCCCGGCCACGGGCGCGATCACCTTCTGGATCCCGCTGATGGTGTTCGCGTTCCTGTTCGGGCTCTCGATGGACTACGAGGTGTTCATCCTCACGCGAGTGCGGGAGGAGTACGACCGGACGGGCTCCACCGACGCCGCGATCATCGAGGGCCTCGGCCGGACGGGACGGCTCGTGACGAGCGCCGCGCTGATCCTGTTCCTCGCGTTCGCCTCGCTGGCGTCGGCGCCCGACACCGACGTCAAGGTGCTCGCCACGGGGCTCGGCGTCGGGATCCTCCTCGACGCCACGATCGTCCGGGCGCTGCTCGTGCCCGCGCTGGTCTCCCTCCTGGGTCGCTGGAACTGGTGGCTCCCGAGGCCGGTGGCGCGGGCGCTGCGCGTGGCGCATCAGCCCCGCCCGGCGCTCGAGACCGCCGGGTAGCCCGCTCAGCCCCCCGGCGCAAGTGCGTGTTTGGGTAGCCGCGTGTGTCGGAATGGGAAGCCGCAGCGAGAGACAAGGGCGGGCGCGGGGACTCGCCGCCGCTTCCTCGGCGTCAAGCCGAGCGGCGGCCGGCCGCAATGCCAAAGCCGGATCGTTCGGTCCGCGCGAGTTGCGGTCCCCCCACCGAGCGGATTCTGGGCGATCTATCTCCCCGGCGGAAGCGATCGGATCTACTTCGCCAACGAGTACATCCAGTACCCGAACTGCACCGGCAAGCAGTTCACGCTGACGATCGGAACCTGTGGCGGGACCCGCGACGGATTCGCCAACTGGGGAACCTCCGTCAACTACGTCGTGCCGTAGCCCACGGCCGACGGCCGTGAGCGCCGCGCCGCCGCGAGAGGCTGATCGCGGCGGCGCGGTCGCTGCGCGAATCAGGATCCGTAAGATCGCGCGGCGGTGACGGTCGACCGACGAACGGAGGAGCTGAGGCGCCGGCTCGCGCGGTTCAGGCGGGTGGTGATCTGGGGTCACCCAATTCATTCGCACACTCACTCCTACGTGCACGAGGGCTTCGCGCGGGCGTTTCGCTGGCTCGGCGCGGAGACCGTTTGGACCGCTGATCCGCTGGCGCTGCGCGGTCTGGACCTTGCCGGCACCCTGTTCCTGACGGAGGGCCAGGCCTTGGGCGAGCTGCCGCTGCGTCGGGATTGCCACTACGTGCTTCATAACGTCGACCATCGCCGATACGCCGCGATCGCCGATCGGGTGCTGTCGCTGCAGGTTCACGACGACTCCATCCGGGCCCGCCACGCATCCGGTGGGACCGTCGAGAAGCTCAACGAGTACACCTTCGTCGACGGCGCCGGCGGGGCGCCCCTGACGCTGCATCAACCCTGGGCCACGGATCTACTGCCGCACGAGCTCGACTTGGATGTGGGCGTTCCCGCGCCGCGGCCTCGGAGCAAGCTCGGAGCGTGGATCCGACGCCGACGGAGCAGCGGCTCGAGCGCGGCCTGGGTGGGCACGATCGGAAGGGGCGAATATGGCAACGCCGACCAGATCGAACCCTTCCGTCGCGCCTGCGAGCAGGCAGGTGTCACTTTCGTGCACCGGCAGAACATCGCCCGCGCGCAGCACATCGCCCTGGTCCGCAGGAGCCGCGTCGCGCCGGCGATCGCCGGTCGCTGGCAGCTCGAGCACGGCTACGTTCCGTGCCGGATCTTCAAGAACATCAGCTACGGGCGGCTCGGCGTCACGAACTCGGCGTGGGTCCAGGGGATCTTCGACACCGAGATCCTGTGCCACCCGAACACCGAGGAGCTCTTCTGGATCGCGACCAACTTCGCTCGCGAGCGCGCGACGCTGGCCGCCCAGATGAAGGAGGTCAAGGCCCGCCACACGTTCGTGAACCGAATCGAGCAGATCGTCGACTGCCTGCCATGAACGTGCTCCATCTGACACACCACGACGGCTGCATCGCGGACTTCGAGTACGTGGCCGCGGAGCTGGGCCTGACGGTTCACTCCTGCAAGTACGACGACGGGTACAACATCGGGCCCGAGCGGGCGGACCGATCCTGGGAGCGGTGGCGCGATCGGTTCGACCAGGCCGATGTCGTACTCGTATCCGACACGGCTCCTCTCGCCCGCATCGTCCTCCAGCATCTCGACGAGTACCGAGGCGATCTGGTCGTTTGGGTCTGCAACCGCTTCGACTACTCCGACCAGGCGTCCAACGACTGCGGGTTTCCGGATCCCGGGTACTACGCCTCGTTTCGCGGTGCCACGTCGCATCCACGCGTGCACCTCGCCGCCTACACCCCCTTCGAGTGCCACTACGCCCGGGAGTTCGGCGTCGAGCTCGGCGAACGCGTGATCAAACCGGTCGGCCGGCGCCTCGAGGGCCAGGTCCAGCAGCGGGTTCCCGTCGGCGTCGACAAGCTCCAGACGGTGTTCATACCGCCCTACCACAACGACACGGTGCTGATGGATCTGGCCGAGAGAGTCGAGCGGCTCGGTGCACCGGCGTACTGTGGCCCCTACGGAGGCCCCGCCGAGCTCGCCGAGTTCCGAGCGATGGTCCACATTCCCTACGCCTGGTCCACGTTTGCGCTGTTCGAGAACCTCCAGAATGCCGTCCCCATGTTCGTGCCCGAACTGCGGCTGATGCTGCGCCTCGCCCGTCGGCCCGACTTCTTCTGGCCGCAACGACACATGCTGCCAGGACTGCATGCCATCTCGGAGTGGTACGCACCCGAGCACCGGTTCCTCGTCTACTTCCGCAGCTGGCGAGACCTCGGTCGCAAGCTCCGACATCTCGATCTCGACGTTGTACGGCAACGGATGCTGGATTTCGCCGCCGCGCATGCCGAAGCGACGCTCGCGGCCTGGCGTCGCCTGTTCGAAGGGATCGAGGCCGCCCGGTGACCAGCGTTCACGAGATCGCTCAGTGACCGTCCGGATCTACTCGTTCACCTCCGGACGCCCGGAGCTGCTTGCCTATCAGAAGGCCACGTTCGCGAGATTCCTCGCGGACGAGCACGAGCTGGTGGTGATCAACGACGCCGTCGGCGAGGAGACGGCGGAGGCGGTGGACGGCGCGGCGCGTGAGCTGGGCCTGAGGTGCTGGTCGGCGCGCGGTCAGGGGCCGGGGGATCCAAGCCAGGCGCTGGCACGGGCGATGGAGCTGGCGTTCCGCGCCCTGGTCAGATTCGACGACGACATCTCCGTTCTGACGCACGCAGACATCTTCGCCTGCAGTCCGTTCTCACTGCGGGACCTCTTTGACGGCGAGGACATGCTCGCCGCGCCCGAACATAAGGTCTCGGAGGACTCGGCCATGTCCCTTTACTACCCATGGTCGGGGTTCATCGGGTTTCGCGTTCCCTCGCTGCCTGAGCCCGAGCAGATCCATTTCGCACCATGCTCGATCAACGGCGTCGCCTGCGACGTTCCCGGAATGCTGTGGCACTACCTGGACGCACATCCGCAGCTGCGCGTGCGCGCCATCGATCACACGGGACCGATCTCCTCCACCAACGGCTTCGCCCACATGCTGCCAGGAGGGGAGTCGCTCATCTCGGGCGGACGCGGCGTCGAGCTGGTGGCGGGAACGTTGCTGCACTACCTCGGGGCGACCGACTGGTACGGCGAGGGCGAGGACTACCACCGCCGGAAGCTGGCGTGGCTGCTGCCGCTCTTGGACGGCCTGCTGGCTGGCGAGGTGACGATGCCCCAGCGCGATGTGCCGGCCGCCTCCAGCTGGCCGGGGCGATGATGCGATGACGCGCGTGATCTCGTTCAGCCTCTACGGCCAGCGTCGGAAGGACACCGTCAATGCCGTGATCAACTGCATGCTCGCGCCGGAGGTGTACCCCGGCTGGCGCTGCCGCTTCTATGTCGACGACACGGTCCCGCTCGGCATTCTTGCGCTGCTGCGCACGTTTGAGCATGTCGACGTGAGGCTGATGCCTCGGCACCGAAACGCGGGCGCCATGCTGTGGCGCTTTCTCCCGGCCGCCGAGCCAGACGTGAGCGCGATGATCTCCCGCGACGCCGATTCGTGGCTGTGCTCCCGCGAGGCCGCGTGCGTCGAGGCCTGGCTCGCAAGCGATCGGGAGTTCCACATAATTCGCGACCACTGCTACCACTCGCAAAGGATCATGGGCGGAATGTGGGGCGTCCGCGGTGGCGTGCTCCCGGAGATGGCGGAGTGGGTCGACGAGTTCTCGCGCGATCAGACCTTCGACCAACGGTTCCTCGCTGAGCGCGTGTACCCACGAGTGATCGACCAGGCGCTGATTCATCGCGGCGAGCAACGGAACGACCGGGGCGAGGTCACCGATTACTTCGGCGACGCGGCGGTGCCGATTCCGTCCTATCGGGAGGACGACGAGCCCGTCCCGGGTCTCTCCTTCCGAGAGGCACACCGGCAGAACGCGTTCGTCTGCTCGCATTGCGGCCAGACACACGGCGCCTACATCGGCGCGATCCTCGAGGAGATCCCAGCCGGCGCGCTCGGAGCGGTGCGACGCCTGGCGGAGTCCCAGGCGCTCGATCCCGACTGGATACCGGGCCTGAACTCCTCGCCTCCCCCGCCGCCGGCCGGCCTCGCGACCCGTCTCCGTCGTCGCGTTCCCGAACCGGTCAAACGGTTAGGCCGCCACATCCTGCTCCGCACATGAGCGACGTATCGGCTCACCGGGACGCCCGGCTGCGGATCCTTCACGCTGTCGAGTTCTACCCCCCGTCGCGAGGCGGCGCGCAGGAGGTCGTCCGGCAGATCAGCGAATGGATGGGGGCCCAAGGCCACGAGGTCACGGTCGCGACAAGCCGGCTCGCCGAGCGCAACGAACTCACCCCGAACGGGGTCCGGGTCGAGGAGTTCGACATCTCGGGCAATGCCGTCCACGGCATCCGCGGCTCGGGGTACCGATACCAGCGCTTCCTGATCGAGGAGCGATTCGACGTGATCCTGACCTACGCAGCCCAGCAGTGGACCACCGACCTGCTGCTCGACGTCGCCGAGGAGATCGAGACGCCGATCGTGTGCGCCCCGTGCGGCTACTCGGCGCTGCACGACCCGGCCTACCGGCGTTACTTCGAGAAGCTCCCGGCAACGCTGAGGAAGCTCGACGCAACCGTGTACCACTCGCGGACCTATCAGGACATCGCCTTCGCCCGGGCCAACGGTCTGGACAACGTGCATGTGATCCCGAACGGAGCCGCCGCGGCCGAGTTCGGCACCGCCGATCCGGAGGCGGGCACCCGGTTCAGGCGCGACCACGAGATCTCCGGCCCGCTGGTCCTGAGCGTCGGCTCGCACACGGGCGTGAAGGGCCACCGCCAGACGATCGCCGCGTTCGCCGTGGCTCCGATCGGGCCGGCGACGCTGATCATCAACGGCGACGAGCGACCGGGCGCCGGCTGCGGCAGGACGTGTCGCGAGTTGGCGCGCTGGCTCGCGCCGCTGCTGCGCGCTCAGGGCAAGCGGGTCCTCCTCCTCGATCTCCCCCGACGCGAGCTCCTTGCCGCATATCGGACCGCTGACGTGTTCATGCTGCTGTCGCGATGCGAGTGCAGCCCGGTCGTGCTGTTCGAGGCCGCGGCCTCGGGAACCCCGTTCATCAGCACAGACGCCGGCAACGCGCGCGAGATCTCGGAGTGGACGGAGGCGGGCGTCGTCCTTGACCCGACGCGGACCGTCGCGCGCGCCGCGGCCGCCCTGACCGGGCTGCTCCGGGACGCCGACCGGCGCGGGGCGATGTCGCGAGCGGGACGGGAGACCTGGCTGAAACGGTTCACCTGGGAGCGGGCCGCCGAGTCGTATCTGGCGCTGTACCGGACCCTGGTCGGTTCACGAGCGCCCGCCGCCGCGCGATGAAGATCCTGTACGCGGCGCTCCGCTACGACTATGGCCGGCCCGAGCAGGGACCCAGCTTCGAGCACCAAACCTTCTACGACACGCTCAGCCGGCTCGGGCACGAGATCGTCTACTTCGAGTTCGACACGCTCGCACAGCAGCACGACTACGCGTGGCTCAATCGCCGGCTGTGGGAGGTCGCCAAGTCCGAGGACCCGGACCTGTTGTTCTCTGTCCTGTTCACCGACGAGCTCCACAAGTCCGTGATCCGCCGGATCTCGGAAGAGCTGCGGACGGTCACGGTCAACTGGTTCTGCGACGACCACTGGCGCTTTCACAGCTTCTCGCGCCACTGGACCCCATGCTTCAACTGGGTGGTGACGACCGCCGCGCCGGATCTGGCGCCTTACGAGGAGTACGGCCTGCACAACGTGATCCGCAGCCAGTGGGCGTGCAACCACTTCACCTTTCGCCCTCTCGAGGATCGGCAGCTGCGTCACGACGTGACGTTCGTCGGCATGGCACACGGAGACCGCGGCGAGATCATCGGCGCGATCAGGCACGCCGGAATCGACGTTCGCACGTGGGGGTCCGGCTGGCCCGACGGCCGGCTTTCGGTCGAGGAGATGGTGCGCGTCTTCAACGAAAGCCGGATCAACCTGAACCTCTCCAACTCCTCCGTGCGGGACGCCGCCGCCCAGTCACCGGCCGCCCCGGCCGGATCGGCGGCAACGGCCGCGCTGGCGGGGCGCCTGCGGAGCCTTCCGGGCGGGAGCCGCGTCGCGGCAGCTGTCCGCACTGCGCGGAGCCGCCTGCGTCCAGTGCTCGCGCAACCACCGCCGGTTCGCTACGTGAAGCAGCTGAAGGGACGTACGTTCGAGGTGCCCGGCTGCGGCGGATTCCTGCTCACCCAGGAGGCGCCGGGCCTCGAGCGCTACTTCGAGCTCGGCACCGAGGCGGCGGGTTTCCACGACGGCGAGGACCTGGTGCAGAAGCTCCGCTACTACCTCGAGCACGAGGACGAGCGAGCCGCGGTGGCGGACGCGGGCCACGCGAGGGTGCTGCGCGATCACACCTACGAGCGTCGCTTCGCCGAGATCTTCGAGAAGATCGGGCTGGCCGGATGAGCATCCCGCTGGTGAGCGTGGTGATGCCGGTCCGCGACGGCGGGGCCCTTGTCGGCCAAGCGGCCCGCAGCATCCTCGAGCAGACGTTCGACGACCTAGAGCTCGTGGTCGTCGACGACGGATCCGCCGAGCCGACCAGGGAGATCATCGATCGCCTGCGCGACGAGGATGATCGCGTGGTCGTCCTCGCGGTGGAACAGTCCCAGGGAATCGCGCATGCGCTGAACGCCGGCTGCGCCGCGGCCCGCGGTCGTTACATCGCCCGGATGGACGCCGACGATGTCAGCCTTCCGCACAGACTCGAGCGGCAGCTCGACCTCCTGGAGCAGGCCCCCGACGTTGGGCTGGTCGGCGGGCAGATGATCGCCACCGACCTGAACGGGTCACATCTCTGGCTGGCGAGCTACCCCACCGACGACGCCGAGATCCGCGGCACGCTCGCGAATGCCAACCCGTTCGGACACCCGACGGTCGTCATGCGCAGGGCGGTGTTCGAAGCGTCCGGCGGCTATCGCGGCGCCTGCGCCCACGCCGAGGACTACGAGCTGTGGGTGCGCATGCTCAAGCGCTGCCGCGCCGCCAACCTGGCCGACACGGTGTTGCTGTATCGCGTCCACACCGGACAGAGTGCGTTCCGCGACTGGCGCCAGCACTGCCTCTCGACGCTGGCGGTGCAGGCCGCGGTTCGCATCCGCCGCGCCGAGGGCCGTGATCCGCTCGAGCGAACCGAGCGGATCACCGAAGGCACCGTGCGCGAGCTCGGCGTGGCGCAGGACGCCGTCCGCGCTCAGTTCGTCGAGTCGCTGCTGGCTCTATCGAACCTGGCCGGTCACGCCGGCTCCCGACCAGAGCGTCTCGAGCTGCTGGCGCAGGCCGAGACCGAAGCCCGCTCCGGCTCTGTCCCACGCGCGACGGCGTCGCGGCTCGCGCTGGTCAAGGCGCTCATCGCCTTCGAGGAACGAGCCCCCGCGCGGGGACTCGTCCAGCTGGCGCGGTCTCTCAGAGCCGACCGAAGGGCGGCACGAGAGCTGGCCGGAGGGTGGCTGTGGCGCCGGCATCGCTGGATCTTCAAGGCAAGGGCCGGGTTCAAAAAGCTCGCCGTGAGGACCTAGCGCGGGTTTGCCGACGCCGTGACCTCGCCCGAGGACAGCAGCAGGCCGTCGGCGGTACGCGCCTCGATCTCGCCCTGGCGGAACTGGTGGGCGTACAGCTCGGCGTAGGGCCCGCCGCGCGCGAGCAGCTCAGCGTGCGTGCCGCGCTCCGCGAGCCGTCCGGCGTCGAGCACGAAGATCACATCGGCGGCCATGATCGTCGAGAGCCGGTGCGCGATCACGACGGTCGTACGGTCCGCGGTGAGCCGCGCCAGCGCGTCGTGGATCAGCCGCTCGCTGCGGGAGTCCAGCGAGGAGGTCGCCTCGTCCAGAATCAGAATCGGGGCGTCGCGCAGGAAGACGCGGGCCAGCGCCAGGCGCTGGCGCTCGCCGCCCGAGAAGCGGTATCCCCGGTCGCCGAGGATGGTGTCGTAGCGCTCGGGCAGCTCCATGATCCGCTCGTGCAGGAGTGCGGCCGTCGCGGCCCGCTCCAAGTCCTGCGCGGTGGCGTCGGGACGGGCGTACGCGATGTTCTCGCGCACGCTCGCGTGTAGGACGTAGGTCTCCTGGGTCACGAGCCCGAGCGCTCCCGCCAGCGACGACAGGCGGATGTCGCGCACGTCGCGCCCGTCTATCCGCACCGCGCCCCGATTCACGTCGTACAGGCGCGCGATCAGGTACGAGAGCGTGGTCTTGCCGGCGCCGCTGGCACCGACCAGCGCCGCCATCTGCCCGGGCTCGATCTCGAGCGTGACGTCCTGCAGGGCCCATCGTCGGCTTGCGGGCCCTGCCGTCACGTCCCCCTCCAGGTAGCTGAACCAGACCTGCTCGAGACTGATTGCGCCCTTCACCGACGCCGGAGCGAGCGCCACCGCGTCCGGGCGGTCGACTAGATCCGGCTCGGATTCCAGCACCTCGAAGATGCGCTCGAAGTACACCGAGGAGGCGGTCAGCTGGATGCCCGCATCGGCCAGCAACTGCAGAGAGCTGAGCAGCCGCGCCTGGAGGCTCAGGAACGCGACGAGCGTTCCGACGGTGATGGCGTGGTCCCCGCGGGACAGGAGGATCCCCGCCAGCAGGTACATGGCAAATGGCGGCAGCCGGTTGAAGCTCTGCATCCCAATCGAGAGGCTGTGGTTGAGCACCTCCCCGCGCAGCGCCAGCCGGGACTGGCGAGCGCTCTCAGTGCCGAACCGCTCGAGCTGTGCGCGCTGGCGGCCGAACACCTTGGTCAGCAGCGCGCCGGAGACGGACAGCGTCTGCTCGGTGATCACGGTCATTTCGACGCCGCTGTGTCGAGCCAGCGCCGCGATCTTGCGGCGCAGCCGGCTGCTCTGCCGCGCGATCAGCGGAATCGGCACCAGCAACGCCAGCGAGACGAGGGCCAGGGGCCAGGACATGACGAACATCACGATCCCCGCGGCAACCGTCGCCAGCGCGTTCTCGCACACCACGCCCCAGGTCTGGGTCACGATCGGCTGGATGCCGGCCACGTCGCCGAGAACTCGCGTCTGCAGCTCGCCGGTTCGAGAGCTGGAGAAGAAGCGCAGCGACTGGCGGGTCACGCGCTCGTACAGGCGCAGCCGCAGCTCGTGGATGACACGCTGGCCGACGGAGGTGTTCGCGTACGTGAGCCCGAGTTGCAGCGCGAACCCGAGCACTATCGATCCAGCCATCGCGGCGAGGATCACGTATAGGAGCGAGAGGTCCGCTCCGCCTTTGTGGAACAGCGCGTGGTCGAACAGGGCCCGAGACAGGACCGGGGCGACCATCGCCAGTGCCGCGTTTCCGACGGTGATCAACCCGACGAGGGCAAGCATTCCGCGATGGGGCGCGAGCAGCGAGAAGGTGTGTCTGAGCACCGAGGACATCGACATCATCGGCTCCTCGCTGCGCGCGTCGTCGTCTCCCCGTATGAACGCCATCAGGCGCGCCCGGCGCGGCTCAGGCATGTAAAGCGGTTTCGCGATGGTCGTCCAGCAGGCCGGCGATGATCTGCTCGTAGCGCCGATGGCCGGGCCTGACGTCGAACTGCCGGACGGCTGTGTCCCGAGCGGCCGCGCGCATCCGCAGCGACTCCCCGGGGTGTGCCTGAAGCCATCGCAGCCGCTCGCCGAAGTCCGCCACCGAGTCACACACGAAACCGTTCACGCCATCGGCCACCAGCTCCGTCAGCGCGCCGACCGGCGATGCCAGCACCGGCACCCCCATCGCCATCGACTCGAGCACCGCATTCGGCCGGCCGTCGAGCCGGGAGGGGACGACGAGCGCGTCCAGGCGGCCGTACAGCTCGGCGATGTTCTCGACGAAGCCGTGCATCAGGAGCGAGTTCCCGACACGCCGCCGCCGAGCGCGACGCCTAACAGCGCCGGCCAGCGGACCGTCGCCGGCGACGTGGAAAGAGATCGGCAACCGACGGCAGCCTGCAGCCAGATCGACGAACGCGAACGGGTTCTTCTCCTCGGCCAGGCGACCGACGAACCCAACATCAAACGTCGACGCGCTCGCCCGTATCGTGTCGTTCGGTTGAAAGCGCGCGGTGTCCACGCCATTGGGGATCCTGACCAGGCGATCCGGATCAGCCCCGGCCGCGATCAACCCCCGCTGCACCTCCACGCTCTCCACGATCGCGAGGTCGATCAGATCCCGGCTCGCGAGGTGGCGCTCGATGTGCACGTCGTTGTTGAACAGCGAGTCGATGATCCGCAATCGCGGATGCCGAGCGCGCAGCGCGGGCAGCGCGCGGTAGATGTAGATGCTGCCGGTCTGCCAGAGAACGTCCACGCCCTCCTCGACGATCAGCCGATCGAGGAAGTCGAGCCACTCCCGTTGGGGCAGGAGCGAGGGCAGCTCGAACAGCTCGACGCCTGCCTCCTCGAACCATCCGCTGCGATCGCCATAGCCGAACGGAGTCGAACGCGTGGTCACCCCCAGCACCCGATGGCCGCCGCCCGCCAGCGCTGCGGCTACGCCGGACAGCATCCGCTCGGCGCCGCCGCCGATCACGAATGGAAGGGCCAGCAGCAGCGTCGTGCGGCGCGCGGGCGCGGATCGCGCGGCGGGACAGGGCCGCTCCAAGGAGCGCGTCGTCGGGCCAGGAGGACCGGCCGGCCCTGTTCGCGCAGGCGCTGCCACACCGCCCGCGCATCCCCTCTGACCGCAAGTCCCGCTGCGACGAGTAACCGCTGCCGGGTCAAAAGACCTCTCCTCGCCATCGAGCCGCATTATCGCGGCGCGACAGCGGCCTCGTTTGTCCGAGCGTTGACCGACCCCGGCTTCAGTGATGCGGGCGGGAGCGCAGACGGCGTCCGACAGGCCGCAACACGAACAGGACGAACGCCTGCGCTGCCGCGATCGCGGGCACCGCGATGCGCAGCGCGCGCGAGGCCGCCGGGTCCCCTGCCACGCGGGTGAGCACCCGCGCGGCGTGACGGGCGGCGTCCGGCACGGTCCGCCACCCGGCCGATAGCGAGTCGGGATGGCGCCGGTAGATGCGGCCCGGGTCGCCAACAAAGGCGATCCGGCCGCGGAGCGCAAGCGACACGCCGAGCATCCAATCGTCGCCGCCGTCCGTGTCGCCGAAACCCCCGGCGGCCCGGGCGACGTCAGTGCGGATCAGGGTGCTGCCGGTCGTCGGAAACAGGGCCGACGCGCAGTTCACGAGCGCGAACAGCTGCGGCCAGCGCGCCAGCCTCGTGGTCCACGGGCGAGGCCAGTGATGGGGGCCGCCGCCGGCCTCGACGATCGAGGCGGTTGCGGCGATCACCTCTCGGTCCTTCATGCAGTCCTGCAGCCGGTCAAGCGTCCCCGGCGCGATGACGTCATCCGCATCCCAGAACATGACGTAGGACCCGCTGGCCTCAGCCAGGCCGAGGTTGCGCGCGGCGCCGATCGTCATACGGTCGGGGGCTCGCATCACGCGAACGCCGGGTCGCTCCGGAACCGGAGGCGAGGAGGCGTTGTCGACGACGATGATCTCGCCCGGTCGGCCGTTCGCCATCAGGCTGGCGAGGGCCTCGTCGAGATAGCGCTCGACGTACGAATCCCAGACCGGAATGACGACCGACACCTCAGCGTTCGGCTCCTCCGCCATCGCGCCGGAGCATAGTCCAGGGCGGCGGGCCGGAAAGTCGTGCCGGCCCGGCTTGGCTATCGTCTGCGCTTGGTGACGAAGCCGGACCCAGCATTCTGGAGCGGGCGGCGCACCGTCGTGACCGGGGGGGCGGGGTTCGTCGGCAGCCACCTGGTGGCGCAGCTCGAGGCGCTCGGCGCCGAGGTCCGGATCGTGCGCTCCCGAGAGCACGATCTAAGGGATGCCGAACAGGCTCGGGCGGCGCTGGAAGGGGCGGAGCTGGTGTTCCACCTGGCGGGCGTCGTCGGTGGGATCGGCTTCAACCGCCGCCATCCCGGCCGGCTGGTCTACGAGAACATGGCGATGGGCGCCAACGTGTTCGAGCAGGCGCGGCTCGCTGGGGTCGAGAAGCTGGTCAACGCGTGCACGGTATGCGCCTATCCCAAGTTCACGCCGACGCCGTTCTCCGAGGATGACCTCTGGAACGGCTATCCGGAGGAGACGAACGCACCGTACGGGCTGGCGAAGAAGATGCTGCTCGTGCTCTCCGACGCCTACCGCCGCGAGTACGGGTTCGACTCGTGCGTGCTGATGATCGTCAACCTCTACGGACCGGACGACAACATCGACCTCGAGGACTCGCACGTCATCCCCGCGGTCATCCGCAAGTTCCTAGAGGCTCGGGAACGCGGTGAGGACGAGGTCGTGCTCTGGGGAAGCGGGCGACCCTCGCGTGAGTTCATGCACGTCCGCGACGCCTGCCGCGGCCTGATCCTCGCCGCCGAGCACCTGCAGAGCTCCGAGCCCGTCAACCTGGGCACCGGGAAGGAGACGACGATCAGCGAGCTGGCCGGGATGATCTCCCAGTTGACCGGCTACCAGGGACGCATCGTCTGGGACGCCTCGCGCCCCGACGGGCAGCCGAGCCGGTGCCTGGACGTCTCCCGCGCTCGCGCGCTGCTCGGGTTCGAGGCCGAGGTTGCGTTCGAGGAGGGGCTTCGCGAGACCGTCGACGCGTTCAGAGATGCAGCGCTCGGCCGGGCCGGGGTCGGCGGCTGAGCGACGCCTAGGCGGTCCAGCGGAAACCCGTGGCCTCGGGCCGCGGCGCCAACGGGCTGACCGGCAGCTCGCCCGGAGGGTCGTCCTCGTTGTGCGCGCTCGGCGCCACGTCGTTGGGCGCATCGGCGTGAAACAACGACGCGAGCAGCTCGATCTGCCCCCGGCCCACGCCCAGCTCGCCCATGCCGCCGCCATACATCGGCCGCTGCTCGCGCGCACACCGTGCGTATACCTCGAACAGCGCGCGCAGGCTGCCGACGCGCGAGGGCTTGACGTTGATCACCCGCCCCGCGAGCGGCGTCGCGCCGATGTCGTCGGCGGTTCGGATCGGCGCGTCGTAGGACACGCGCTCGAGGTGATCGTCCAGTTTTTGCGCGATCCCCGGCAGATCGTGTGGGTCCTCCAAGTAGGCGTCCGGGAACGCCCGGACAACGCGGTCGTAGAGCGCGTCAAGGGCGTCGGGATCCTTGACCTCGAGCCCGTACTGGCCCTTGAAGTCGATTGTGCTGACGGCCCCGGTCGCCGCGACCTCGTCGACGAGCGCCGGCGGCCAACTCGCCTCCGCGTCGAGCTTGAAGCGCACGCCGGGTGAGCGGGCCAGCCGCCGGCGCAGCGGCTCGATCGAAGGCTCCTTGCCGAGTCCGAGCGAGTTGACGAAGCGCAGCGGCCGCGGCTCGAGGCCGAGGACCTCGTGCAGGGCACGGCCGGCCTGGCGTAGCGCGAGGTCCAGCGCCGCCGACTCGAACGCCCAGTTGCGGAAGCGCCGCGCCGGCTCCCACTCGGGCGGCCGGGGCCACGGATCGAGCGTCGCGAGGTGCTCAGAGAAGCCGGCCAGCGTCCACTCGCCCTCGAGCGGCAGCACTGGCCGCGCCTCGTGCAGAGAGGTGCCGTCCTCGACGTGGACTGAGACGTCCTCTCCCAGTCCGTCGACGCCGGCCCCGACCAGCCGCACGTGGGTTGTGACGCGCTGAAACTCGTACGCGAGGACTGCATGCAGGCGCTCGTACTCGCACCCGTCGATCACGAGCGGTAGCCCCGCGAGCCGCGGCCACAGCGACCTGCCTGTCAACGTGACGCTCCCCGCGTTCATCGACGGCATTGTCTCAGCCGCTGCCGCCCCGTCCCCTCCACTTTCAACTTTACACCAGGCAAGTGGCTCTCATGAGGTCTTGATTCGTGCCGCATAATCGCCCGCCGCAGGCCGGAATCACACCAACAGGAGCGGAGTTGACGGGGTCGGCTCGAGCGAGGTGAGCGGATGGGATACGTGCTGGGTCTTCAGGAGATCGACCACACCGACGTTGCGGTGGTTGGCAGCAAGGGCGCACTCCTGGGGGAGCTTTTGCAGATCGAAGGTATCTGCGTGCCGGCTGGATTTTGTGTGACCACGGAGGCCTTCCAGCGGTTCCTAGCCGGAGTCCCGTCGATCGACGATTGGCTCGATCGGCTGTCTCGCGTGGAGCCGGACGACCGAGAGGGGATCCGCGCGCTCAGCGCCGAGATCCGCCGCGCGGTTGAGAGCATCGCGATCCCTGACGATGTGGCGATGGCGATTGCGCGTGCGCTGGCCGGGCTCGGCGAGCAGGCCGCGTGCGCCGTCCGATCCAGCGCCACGGCGGAGGACTTGCCGAGCGCATCCTTCGCGGGCCAGTACGACTCCTACCTCAACGTGGCAGGCCCGGCGGCCGTCCTCGAGCACGTGAGCCGCTGCTGGGCCTCGCTGTTCAGCGAGCGGGCGCTGATCTACGGCCTGCGGAACGGTTTCGAGCACCGCAAGGTTCAGATGGCCGTGATCGTGCAGCAGATGGTCGTCCCGCAGGCTGCCGGGATCCTGTTCACCGCCGATCCCGTCACCTCCAGCCGGAAGGTTGCGGTGGTGGAGGCGAGCTTCGGTCTCGGTGAGGCGCTGGTCTCCGGGCTGGTGAACGCGGATACCTTCAAGGTGCGTCACGGCGAGGTCGTCGCGAGGACGGTCGCTACCAGGCAGCGCCCGATCCATGCCTCGCCGGTGAGCGGGACCGAAGAGGTGGCGGTCGTGCCGGCGCGGCGGGAGCAGCCGGCGCTCACGGATGCGCAGGTCGTGCGGCTCGTACAGCTGGGCCGGCGGATCGAAGCGCATTTCGGTCGACCGCAGGACATCGAATGGTGCCTGGCCGAGGGCAACTTCTGGATCGTCCAGAGCCGGCCTATCACGACGCTGTTTCCGATCCCGGGGGCGGCCGACCGAGAGAACCACGTGTACGTCTCAGTCGGTCATGGGCAGATGATGACCGACGCGATGAGGCCCCTGGGGGTTTCCGTGTGGCAGCTGACGGCCATGGCGCCGATGCACGAGGCCGGTGGCCGGCTGTTCGTCGATGTCACGCAACGACTGGCTTCGCCGACGACGCGGCTCGGTCTCCTCGAGGTGATGGGGAGAAGCGATCCGCTGATCGGGGATGCGCTGCAAACCATCCTCGAGCGCGGCGGCTTCCTCCCCTCACCTCCAGATCAGGACCCGCCCGCGCCGCCCCGGTCGCCGACAGGGGTCGCGCCCGCTCAGATCGACACCAATCCGGCGATCGTCACCGAGCTGATCGAGCGCAACCGGCTCTCGATCGCCGCCCTGAAGCGCGACATCCAGACAAAGTCCGGGCCAGCCCTGTTCGAGTTTCTGCTCGAGGCGTTCGATGAGCACAAGCGAGTCCTCGGCGATCCACTGAGCTATCAGGCGATCATGGCGGGGATGGAGGCCACGTGGTGGCTGGGCGAGCAGCTGGAGGCGTGGCTGGGCGAGAAGAACGCAGCCGACACGCTCGCGCTGTTCGCCCCGGGCAACGTCACGTCCGAGATGGGTCTGGCGCTCCTGGACGTCGCGGACGTGATCCGCCCACATCCGGACGTGGTGGCTTTCCTGCGGAGCGTCGAGGACGAGGGTTGCGAGGACGAGGCCTTCCTGGACGAGCTGGCGAAGCTCGCGGGCGGGCTGCAAGCGCGGGAAGCCATCCGGTCCTATCTCGAGAAGTACGGGATGCGCTGTGTCGGCGAGATCGACATCACCAGGCCACGATGGAGCGAACGCCCCACCACGCTCGTGCCGCTGATTCTCGAGAACATCCGCAACTTCACCCCCGGCGAGGCACAGCGGCGCCTCGAACAAGGGCGCCGAGCGGCCCGGAGCAAGGAACGCGAGCTCCTGGAGCGCCTGCACGCATTGCCAGACGGAGTGCAGAAGGCCGGCGAGGCCAGGCGGATGATCGACCGCGTCCGGACCTTCAGCGGCTACCGCGAGTACCCCAAGTACGGCATCGTCAGCCGCTACTTCATCTACAAGGGGGCGCTCATGGAAGAGGCCGAGCGTCTCGTGCAGGCAGACGTGCTTGGTGAGAAGGAGGACATCTTCTACCTCGACTTCCACGAGCTCCACGACGTCGTGAGCACCCGCCGGGTGGATCAGCAGCTGATCCGCCAGCGCAAAGACGCCTTTCGCTCCTACCAGGCGCTCACGCCGCCCCGGGTGCTCACCTCAGACGGCGAGGTCATCACCGGGTCCTACCGCCGCGACGATGTTCCCGCCGGGGCGCTGGTCGGCCTACCCGTCTCCGCGGGGACCACCGAAGGACGCGCCCGCGTCATCCGAGACATCGCGCACGCCGACATCCAAGCCGGCGACATCCTCGTCACGACCTACACCGACCCCAGCTGGACACCACTGTTCCTCGCGATCAAAGGCCTGGTGACGGAGGTCGGGGGCCTGATGACCCACGGCGCGGTAATCGCACGCGAGTATGGCTTGCCGGCGGTCGTGGGAGTTGAGGATGCCACGAGCCTGATCCGCGATGGGCAGCGGATCCGCGTGAATGGAACGGACGGGTACGTCGAGATCCTGCCCTAGCCACATCGCCGGTCTGGCTCGTCAGCGGGACGGTCTCGATGGTTAGCGCCGGCTCGCGCTAACCCACGCGAACAAGATCCTCGGCGTCTCCTGGCCCTGCAATCGCTCTGACGTCGCGCGGTCCGATCGGCTCACCACACGCAGAGCAGACCAGCTGGGCGTCTGAGATCTCGCCGCATTCCTCGTGGATCAGCCGCAGCGGCGGACCGTCTGGCGCCGCGTGCTTGTCGCCCCACTGGCGCATGGCGTTGATGACGGGCCACAGGTCGCGGCCCCTGTCGGTCAGCCGATAGTCGAACCGGGGTGGGTGCTCGCTGTAGGGAACCTTTGCGAGCACGCCGACCTCGACCAGGCGAGCGAGGCGCTGGCCCAGCACGTTGCGCGAGATCCCGAGTCGCTTCTGGAACTCGTCGAAGCGGGTCACGCCGAGGAAGGCGTCGCGGACGATCAGCAGCGTCCACCACTCCCCCACGACCTCGAGGCACTGCGCGACCGAGCAATGCATCTCGGAGAAGCTCTTGCGCTCCATGCCTCCAGGATAGTGGGTTGCATGATAGAACGCAACACGCTAGCGTGTCGGTTCCGTCAAAGAACTCACTATCTGAGAGGGTCGCTATGTCCGTCATCGCCGATCGTCGGGCCACCCGGCAAGGCAGGCTCCCCGCCGCGCGGTCGGGTGAAGCGTCGCCCCGACTGATCTTGGTGATCGTGTGCGCGGGTGTCGTGCTCGCGAGCCTCGACCTGTTCATCGTCAACGTCGCGCTGCCCCAGATGGGCAGGGACTTCCATCTGCGTGGCGGCTCGCTAGCCGATCTGTCGTGGGTCCTGAGCGGCTACGCGATCGTTTACGCCGCTTTGCTGGTGCTGTTCGGGCGCTTGGCGGAGCGCTATCGCCGCGAGCGCGGGTTCCTGCTCGGGGTGGCTCTGTTCGTCGCCGCTTCGGCGGCGTGTGGGGCGGCGAGTAGCCTGCCGATGCTGGTCGCCTTCCGCGTCGTGCAGGCCGCCGGTGCGGCCCTCCTGACGCCGACCTCGCTGGGGCTGATCCTCGCGACCTTCCCGCCCGAGCGCCGCCATGGCGCGGTTCGTGCCTGGACCGCGGTCGGGGGGTTCGCCGCGGCGCTCGGTCCGGTGATCGGCGGTCTACTGGTCGCCGCGAGCTGGCGTTGGGTGTTCTTTGTGAACGTTCCGATTGGGTTGGTCGCGCTGGCGGTCGGCTGGCGCCGGCTCCCTCACGTGCCCGGCCACCGGGCACTGTCGCCCGACGCACTCGGGGCGCTGCTGATCACCGGCGGCATCGGCGCGCTGTCGCTCGGCCTGGTCAACGGCAACGCCTGGGGGTGGGCGAACGGGAGGACGATCGCCTCGCTCGCGCTCGCCGCCACCGCGCTCGGACTGTTCACGGTCCGCCTCGCGCGGCACCCCAACCCGCTGATCGACCGCGCGCTGTTCCGCCTGCGGCCCTTCACCGGCGCGTCCGGTGTCGCCCTGCTGTTCTCGGCCGCGTTCGGCGCGATGCTGCTCTCCCGGGTCCTCTGGGCTCAAGACGTCTGGCACTGGTCCCCGCTGCTCACGGGGCTGTCGATCGCGCCCGGCCCGCTGATGGTGCCGCTGTTCTCGTTCCTGATCGCCGGCCGGCTGACCGCCAGGTTCGGAGCTGGACCCGTGATCGCCGCGGGATCCACGATCTTCGCCGCCGGCGCCGCCTGGTGGGCGCTCGCGATCGGGCTGCGACCCGACTACGTCGGGGACATGCTCGGCGGGATGCTGCTGACCGGGATCGGCGTTGGTCTCACCCTCCCGACGCTGATGGCAACTGGAGCCTCATCACTGCCCCCGCACGCATTCGCGACCGGCTCGGCGGTCGTGAACATGCTCCGCCAGGTCGGGCTCGCCGTCGGGGTGGCAGCGCTGATCGCCGTGCTCGGAACCCCCCATGGCCCGCTCGCGACGCTGCTCGCCTATCAGCGGGCAACGTGGGTGGTCGCGGCGATCGCATTCATCGGCGGACTGGTCGGGCTCGGGTTGCTCTCGGTCCGGCGCCAGGCCTCGGCGGGCGCAGGCGGGGACTTCACCGCCAAAACGACATCCAGCGCTGTAGATCGTCAACCGACTCCCGTATAGCTGAGATGCGCCCATGACCGACGGTGAACATGAGCGTCATCTCAAGCTCGAGGTTGGCATCCTCGCGTCTTGCGATGCTGCAGGTGCGGACCCACACTACGCTCTCGCCAGGCGACGGCGAGATGCTCACGAGCCGGTGAGCACGAACCCGCGAGCGAGCAGCGCGTCGGGAGAGGTCCTGTGGTTCGCGTCACCCACGGAATTCGAGGAATGGCTCACGACCAACCACGATAGTCATCCGGGGATCTGGCTCAGGCTGGCGAAGAAAGGTGTCGATCGCCCGGCGCTGAGCTACGCCCAAGCGCTTGAGGTAGCGCTGTGCTTTGGCTGGATCGACGGCCAGAAAGCAGCACACGATGACCGATACTGGCTGCAGCGATTCACCCGCCGCTCGAGCCGAAGCCGCTGGTCCCAGACCAACCGCAAAAAGGCCGAAGAACTGATCGCCGCTGGTCGAGTTCGTCCCGCTGGACTCGCTGAGATCGAGCGCGCCCGGGCCGACGGCCGCTGGGACGCCGCGTACGCGGGCCAGCGCAACGCGGTGATACCCGACGACCTGCAACGCGAACTCGACCACAACCCCGAAGCAGCCGCAGCCTTTTCAGCACTCGACGCACGCAACCGGTACGCGATCATCTGGCGGATCAACGACGCCAAGCGCCCGCAAACGCGTGCGCGGCGCATCGCCAAATACCTCGACATGCTCCACCGTGGAGAGCGCCTCCACGACTGACGGCCGCGGAGCAGTCGGATCAGCTGTCCACGGGAAGCGATGATGGACATCGACGAGACCACTTTCTCGGCTCTGTTCGAGCGCCACGGGCGCGAGTTGCGGGCGCACTGCTACCGCATGGTCGGCTCGTTCGAGGACTCCGAGGATCTCGTGCAGGAGACGTTCGCGCGCGCCTGGCGAGCACGCGCGCGGTTCAGGCGCGAGGGGCGGTGGTCGTTCCGCGCCTGGCTGTTTCGCATCGCGACGAACGCTTGCATCGACCACGTTGCGCGTCGCGGCCCACGGGTGCTGCCGGTCGACGTCGCGCCCCCGGCCGATCCCGACGGCGACGTCCCGCCGATCAGCGCCGAGGTGCGGTGGTTGGAGCCGTATCCCGACCGGTTGGTGGACCCGCACGAGGCGGCGGTTGCCCGCGAGACGCTCGAGATCGGGTTCGTGGCCGCTATTCAGCACCTGCCGCCGCGGCCGCGGGCGGCGCTGGTCCTCCGCGACGTGGCGGGGTTCTCAGCGCGCGAGACGGCAGAGCTGCTCGGCACCAGCGTGCCGGCTGTCAACAGCGCGCTGCAGCGGGCACGCGCGCGCCTGCGCGAGCGCCTCCCGTCGCGGCGCGAGGAATGGCCACGCCCTGACTCCTCCGCCCAGCAGGAGCACATCGCGCGAAGCTTCATCGAAGCGATCGAACGCCGCGACTTCGAGGCGCTGGCCGCACTCGTCCGCGACGACGTGCGCTTCTCGTTCCCACCTCGCCCGCTGTGGTACGACGGGCTGGATGCGTTCCGGCGCGGCAGCGAGAAACACGCCGCACTCGGCGAGCACCTGCTCGTGCCGGCACGGGCGAACCTGCAGCCGGCGGTCGCGATCTACCTCCGGGGACCCGGTGCTGCCCAGTACCGTCCGCTCACGCTCGAGGTGCTGCGTGTGGCGGAGGGGCGCGTCATCGAGGTCGTGGACTTCGGCCGGCCGGATCTGTTCCAGGCGTTCGGCCTGCCGATGAGTTTTACGCCGTCGGACCGTTCTAACGAGGACGAGGTCAACGCGAAGGAGGTCCGATGAAGGTTGGGACGGAGCGCGAGTGGCAGGCGGCGCGCAAGGAGCTGCTGGGCGCCGAACGGGAGCTGGAGGAGCACGCCAAGCGCGTCGAGGAGCAACGGCGCGATCTGCCGTGGGTCCCGGTCGAGAAGCAGTACACCTTCGCGACCGATGGTGGGGCCAAGTCGCTGCCCGAGCTGTTCGACGGGCGCTCGCTGCTGCTCATCTACCACCTGATGTTCGGGGAGGACTGGAGCGTTGCCTGCCCCGGCTGCTCGTCGCTCGCCGACGGGCTGGGCGGCGTGGTCGCGCACGTCAACGATCGCGACGTAACGCTGCTCTGCATGTCGCTCGCGCCGCTCGAGAAGCTCATCGCGTACAAGACGAGTCGCGGATGGACGGTCCCATATGTGTCGGCGCACGACGACGATTTCCTGTTCGATTACGGCTTCGCGTTCCGCCGAGAGGAGATGTCCGGCATCGTCAGAGACGAGTTCGACATGGGGCAGCTGCTCCGCGAGGCGCCGCAATGGCTGCGCGACTACGGCGAGGAGGTCGGAGCGCCAGACCTCGAGTCGGCCCTGTCAGTGAGCGCGGGATGGAGCGTGTTTGCGATGCGGGACGCTGCGGTCTACAACACGTATCGCGTGTATCCGCATTCGCGCCTCATCACCCCGCTGTTCTCCGGGCTGCTCGAGCTGCTGCCGAACAAGGAGTGAGTCGAGGATCGCCCGGTGGGTCGACGCCGCTCAGTCAGCCCGAAGTTCCTCTGAGTCAGGAGCTCGGTGGATTTACGGGTTGCTCAACGCTTTGGTCGGCGCGATCGCCGGCGGGGAGGATTGTGTGCACCAGGCCGGTGGTGAGGTCGTACACATGCCCGGACGCGGTCACGCGCGGGGAGATAGCGGGTGCGGAGCGGAGGAGCTCGACATCGCTGCGTGACGGTCGCCGCGGGGTCGAGGACGGCGTGGCCGCGTAGGGCTGATTCGTCGGCGCCGATCCGCTCGGCGTAGCTGCGCCGGAAGGCGTCGTCGGCGAGCGCGGCGGTTCCGCACTGGGTGTGGTGGATCACCGCGACCTCGAACAGCGGGCCGTCGGGCAGGACGTTCTCGGCGAGCTGGCCGATGAAGGCGACGTCGTTGATCACCTCGGGTGTGACCCGCCCGCCGACGTTACGCACGACGATCGCGTCGCTGAGGCCGAGGCCGAGGAAGTGCGCGGGGTCGACGCGCGGGTCCAGGCACGTGATCACGAACACGCGCAGGTTCGGGAAGACGACCGCGCCCTGGTGGCCGCCGGCGGCGGCGAACGCGTGGTTGCGCTCGAGCGCGGACTCGAAGTTGGCCGCGTTTGGTTGGTCCCCGCTGGCGGGCTCGGATCCGGTTGCCCGGCCGACCGCGGAGCCGGCGTTCACAGGCGCGGCGAGATATGTGCTCATGGTGTTCTGTCTCCTGTCGATCGAGGTGGGATCAGCTGTGCGCTGGGGCCGTGGCGGCCGAGCCAAGCGCTTGGGTCTCCGGGGCGTCGTCTTTGCTGACCATCGGCTGCGCGGGAAGCAGGGCGAGCGCCATCACAGCGCCGGCAGCGACGACGCCGGCGGCGACGAAGTTGGCGGTGTGGAAGCCGCTGAAGAAGGCTGAGGTGGCCGCGTCGTGGACGACCGCCGCGAGCGCCGGATGGCCGGCGTGGCCGATCCTGAGCGCAGCGGTGAGGGCGGCACCGATGGATTCGTGCGCGGTCCGTGCGACGCTGGCGGGCAACCCCACAGGGAGCGTGCTCGCCAGGCGCCCGGCGTATAGCGAGGCGTACACGCTGCCGATCACGGCGACGCCGACCGTGCCGCCCAGAAGCCGAGTGGCGTCGTTGACCGCTGATCCGACGCCGGCCTTGGCCTGCGGCACGGCGCCCATGATCGCCTCCGTGGCGGGCGCGCTCGTCAGCCCCATGCCGGTGCCGAGCACGATCATCTGGGCGGCGATCGTCGCGTAGCTGGTTCCGGCTGCCGCGGTCGTGACCCACACGTAGAACGCGGCCATCAGAAACAGGCCGGACGCAACGACCAACTTCGTGCCAAGCCTGACCGCAAGCCTGGTGCCGAGGATCGAGGAGATCGCCACGCAACTCGCGACCGGAAGCAGGCGCACGCCCGTCGACAGCGGCCCGTAACCCTTGAGGAACTGGAAGTACTGGGTGACCAGGAAGATGAACCCGGACAGCGCGAAGAACGAGATCGCGACCGATGCGCTCGCGGCGGTGAACCGCGGGTTACGGAACAGGCTCAGCTGGAGCATCGGCTCCTCGGTGCGCCGCTCCCACGCTACGAACGCCGTCGCTAGCACCGCCGTCAGTGCGAAGCTGCCCAGCGTCCGCACGCTTCCCCATCCCTGGTTCGGGGCCTCGATGATCGTGTAGATGAACAGTCCGACCATCGCGGTCGACAGCGCGAACCCGGCGCGATCGGTGCCAAGCGCGTGCGGGTCACGCGAGGTCGGGACCTGCCAGCTGGCCAGGACGCCGGCGATCGCGGCGATCGGCGCCATCGCGAAGAAGATGCTGCGCCAGCCCAACAGCTCAATTAACCAGCCACCGACGATCGGCCCGAGCGCGATCGCGACCCCCGTGATCGCGCCCCACAGACCGATCGCCAGCGCGCGCTCACGCCGCTCGGTGAATACGTTCGTGAGCAGGGAGAGCGTCGAGGGGAACACCATCGCCGCCCCCACGCCCATCACCGCGCGCGCCACGATCAGCTGCCCGGGATTGGCCGTCAGCCCGCCCACGACACTCGCCAACCCGAACACCGACAGGCCGGCGAGCAGCATGCCCTTTCGCCCGAACCGATCCGAGAGGCTGCCTGCGGCCAGCACCGATCCGGCGAACAGCAAGTTGAACGCGTCCACCACCCACTGCAACTGCGAATTGGACGCGTGCAGCTGGCGGACCAGCGTCGGCAGCGCGACGTTGACGATCGTCGTGTCGAGATTGATCACGAACGCCGCCAACAGCAACGAACTCAAGATCACGGGCTTGCGCTTCATCAGTCCTCCTCGGGATCGGGCCCTAACTTGCGTCACGCAAGGCACCCTAGCTGATGGGGCTAGGTTTTGTCAAGCAAGTCAGCTATGCTTTTGAGCGTGCTCCAGCGCGACTATCCAGACCAGGTCTGCTCGATCGCCCGCTCGCTCGAGATCGTCGGCGAGCGCTGGACGCTGCTGATCCTGCGCGACGCCGTGCTCGGCCTAACCCGCTTCGAGGACTTCCAACAGAAGCTTGGGATCGCCTCCAACGTGCTCACCAACCGCCTCAAACTGCTGTGCGACGAAGGCGTGCTCGAGCGCGTTCCGGACCCGCAGCGTCCCGGCCGTCCCAAGTACGTCCTCACCGACAAGGGACGCGAACTCGCTCCCGTCCTGATCGTGCTGATGAAATGGGGCGACCGGCACTACCCGACACCGAACGGACCGCCTCGACTCACCCTCCACGCCGGCTGCGGCGGCAACATCGGCCCAGACCTCCGCTGCGACCGCTGCGGCAAACACGCGGGCCGCGGTGACATCGAGTTCCCAGCCGGGCCGGGCGCCCCACACGGCGAGCACGCGGAACGATGAGCACGGGGGGCGAGAACACCGCTAGCGGCGTGGGCCGAGCTCCTTCGCTCCGGCCGTCCCAGTCCTGCTGGCAGCGGCAGTTCATGCGTGGGTGCTTGACGGACCCCGAACGGCTCTGGCAGAGTTCGCTCACGGCGGCGACCGGTCGCCGAGCCAGTGGAACGTCCGCCCCAGCTGGAGTTCCGTTGGCGAAGGGGATGTGCCCTCTCGGTCGTTGATGTCACAGGCCATCTTCCAACACCGCGTCGCTGGGGGACGAGGGTGTTACGAGGAGGCTTGTCCATGACCAAGGACGCCAGCTTCAAGAAGGTTGTCCGGCGCCACGCCGAGGAGACTGGGCAGCGCTACACCGAAGCGCTGATCGATCTCGAGGATCTCGGCTCGCGGATGGACCACGAGCCCGATGCTGAGCGGCTGCTCGCCCATCTCCGCGATCGCTACGACATTCCTGCGGTCGCGGCGACGAAGCTCAGTGTGCACAAGACCTACGTGTTTCGGATCGACAGGAGGGGCGGCGAGCCGTGGGTTGCCCGTGCGTTTCCTCCCGCTCGACCGCGCGGGGGTGTTGAGGGCGACGCCGCGATCCTGCGATTCCTGGAGCGGCAGAACTATCCCGCAGAGCGCCTGGCAGTCGATGACGCGGTATCTGACTTCGACGGCAGTGCGGTCCTGGTGACGCAGTTCATCGAAGGCGCCCACCTCCCGGACGGCGCGGAGAAGTTCGCGATGATGGGTGAGCTGCTCGGACGGCTGCACGCGTTGCCGTATGACGATTCCGCCAGCCGCCCGGGCGGAGCGAGTGGTGAGGATCCGAGTCGTGAGGGCACGCCGCGCCAAGACCTCCTCGCCGCTCTGTCGTTTCTCGACGCCGTGGATACGAAGGTCGCGACCGCCGAGCGGGAGCGATTCGAGCGGCTCAGAGACAAGGTGCGCTCGGCCGACGACGGCCACGGCCTACCCGAAGGCTTGTTGCATGGAAATCTCCTCCACGCTCCGGATCACGTCGTCGTGAGTGAACACGGGCCAGTCGCGATCAACTGGAAGGCGTCGGGGCGCGGACCGCGCCTCGCCGACTTCGCTTACCTGATCTGGGGCACGGGCTCGTGGAACCCACGTCGCCCGAACCAGGAGCGCATCGATGCTGCCGTAAGCGCCTACCGTCGTCACGTCGAGCCGACCTACGACGAGCTCAACCGGCTTGAGGCTGCCATGTATATCCGGACGCTCTACCTCGTCTGCTTCGGCTACCGACGTGCGGTAAATGAGGGCGTGAAGTTCCGCGAGTGGGGCTTCATTCATCCGCCCGAGTACTACAGCGCCACCGCAGCCGCAACGCGAGACGCCTTCCGTCGGTAGATCCCGATGGGACGAGCCGAACGACCGGGGCTCGTCAACGCGATCCCCGCGCCAGAACATGGTCACGAAGCTGTGCCGGCCTCAGACGCCCGCGGTGAGAAGCCACCGTGACATCCGCTCGTTATGGACGGCCCGCGTGCGGCGCGGGTTGATCAGGCGCCGCCAGTAGCTGCCCGGTCAGGCCCGGCCCCTCTTTCATCGCCGCCTCCATCCCGCGCCACTGCGCCGCCGCGATGAACAGTGTGCGGCCGTCTTCGCCGCCGAGCATGCACGCGAAACAACCTCGATCCATGGTGACCGCGCTAAGAATCTCGCCGCCCTCTGCAACCCGCACGCAATGCTCCCCGGGAACGCTCGCGACCCACACCGCGCCGTCCGCATCTGCACAGATGCCGTCCGGAGCATGGTCAAGTTCTGCCCACACGCGACGCCCGGACAGCGTCTCATCATCGTCGACATCAAACGCGAGCAACCGCTCGGCGTGCGAGTCAGCGACCACCAATGTCCGCTCATCGTCGAGCAACGCCATCCCGTTGGGCCACCGCAGGTCGCCCGCGACCTGGCGCATCGTGCCTCCGGGTTTGACGCAAACGATGCTGCCCGAGCCTCCGTTGACGTAGGCGCTGCCTGCCGCAGCGACGACCAGCTCGTTGAACGGTCCGGCACCGAGAACAGACAAATCTGCGACGGGTTCAAGTGTCCCGTCCGACTCCTGCCGCAGTAACCGTTGCCGAGGGCCGTCGACGACGAGCAGTCGTCCGTCCGGAAGCCAATCGATGCTGAACGGGATCGTCTGCGGTGCGACGCGCGCCATCACTTCGCGCTCGCCCTCCGTGGTGACTGCCAGCACCTCGCCGGCACCCCAATTGCACAGCCAGACGCGGCCGTCGTGCCACCGCGTGGATTCTGGAAAGCCCAGCCCGTCAATCACCAAGTGTGTCTCGGTCATTAGCTTCTATCCAAAAGGTCACAGTCCCGTGTAGTAGACCGTGCTTGAGGTCGGCATTCATCGGTGGATCGCGACGACACGGGTCAGGATGGTCGGTGCTGACGAGCGGCATGGGCGGTCAGACCGGTCGCTAAGCGATCCTCGTCAGGGCTGGATCGGCGGCAGGGCGGTCGGGTAGTACGCAGACCATTCCTTCGCTGAACCCGGCCGCGCCGATCCCGAAGGCGGCGTTGAACCGGTCGAGGTTGACCAGTGTCAGCAACGCGGTGAGCTCGACTAGCTGCTCGTCGCTGAAGTGCTCCCGCACCCGGGCGAACAACTCGTCGGTGACCTCGACCGGTGTGCGCATCACGGCGACGGCATAGTCGAGCGCGAGCTTCTCGCGTTCGGTGAACAGATCGCTCTGGCGGTAGCGCGGCAACGCGATCAGCTCCTCGTCGAGAGGCCAGAGTTACGTAGATACGCGCTTCGAGGTGGCCGGCGATGCGATCCAGTGGGGGTCCAGGCGGCGCTGGTGGAGGAGCTCTGCCGTGGGGGCGCGCGCGTCGAGGGGCTCGACGGCAACGGCTTGCCGCTGTGGACCGCGATCACGTTTGGATATACGGTCGCCGCCGAGGCGCTCGTCCGCTGCGGCGCACGCGTCGACAACCTCGTGTTCGCGGCGGCGCTCGGCGATCTCGACGCGGTCCACAGCTACTTCGACGCGCGCGGTCGCTTGAGATCAGGCCTGGCCAGAATCCCCAAGCGCCTCGGGCCAATGGGGCCGCGGGCCGGGCGCTGATCGGATCGCCGATTACGCGCTCATCCAAGCGGCGCGGCACAATCAGCCAGAGGTGGTCGAGTTCCTGCTCACCACGGGTCGCGATCTGACATTCAGGGAGCCGTTTTTCGACGCAACCGCCCGCGGCGTCGCGAGGTACTTCGGCAACGACGCGATCGCCGCTCTGCTTGACGCGGCGGCTCACTCGTGCTCGCCATGGCACACCGAGAAGCACGCTCCGGTGGTGCGGCCGGCCTGTGGGCCAGCGACGTGTCGACGGTCGCCGCCGGGGGCCGATGCGGGTCAGTAGCGGTCGTGGTGGCGGAACCAGGCGCCGTTGTCGTTGCGTCCGAGTGGCGCGCGATCGAGCCATTGGTACATGCCCCAAAGCGAGTCGAGACCGCGCGCGTACGCGGAGTAGGTGTGGTAGACGACGCCATTCTTGCGCGCGAAAGCACTCACGCCGGGCGCCTCGCGCATGAACGTGGCGTTGTCGGTCCCGGCCATCGCGGCGTGCGGGCCGGGCTGCGCCGCCTCGAGCGCGCCACGCATGTCCCACGGGGCGTAGTTGTACTCGGCGTTGCCCGAGCGTTGCTGCTCTTCGGTGAACGACGCGTTGAAGTCGTAGTTGAAATCGGTGTCGTGCGAGCAGGCCCAGCGGAACGTCCAACCCATGCGCCGCTTGTAGGCCTGGATCTGGTCGATGGGAGCGCGGGAGACCGCGACCAGTCCAACGTCGTGATTCTCGAGATGGACGGCGAAGCCGTTGAACCCGTCGGCGATCGCCGAACACGATGGGCACCCCGATTCGTAGCCGGGCCCGAGCATGAAGTGGTAGACCAGCAGCTGCGAGCGCCCACCGAAGAGATCGGCGAGCGACGCATCGCCCTCGTCGGTGTCGAAGCGGTAATCCTTCTCGACCGGCACCCAGGGCAGCTGCTGACGCTGGCGGGTGATCTCGTCGCTGCGGCGCGTTAGTTCCTTCTCGGCTGCGAGCAGGTCGAGGCGGGCGGCGAGCCACTGCTCGCGCGTGCCGATCTGGTGTGTGACGGGGCTCATGCGGGTCTCCTCTTGTGGTTGTTCAGGCTGCGGCAGTGGCGATGCCGAGGCCGACGATTACGAGCGCCAGGGACCGGTCAAGGGCAGGACGTGGTGCAACGAGCTTCTGCACAAGCACGAGAGCAGCGATGCCGACCATCAGCGCGACGCTCATCACGTTCACGGCGACGAGCACGAGCATCAGCCCGATGCTCGAGCCGAAGCACACGGCGCCGAACCGGGCGCCCGAGCGGACGCGCTCACGGCAGCGCCGGCGGCACGCCCGCTTCAGCGGCGTGAGCTCGTAGAGGCCCGCGGCGATGAGAAGCGCCCCGGACGCGGCAGCGTCGGGCGGCTGATAGAGCAGCCACATCGCCAGCCCGGCGAGCGCCCAGACGCCGAGATAGGAGCCGCCGAACCGCGGCGCGGCGAGCACACCTGCGCCCTCACGCGCCCGACGCACGATCGCGGGAACAGCGCTGGGCAGCATCATGGCGGCCATCATCACCACGAACTGCGGGAGAGCCATCGGCATGCCGCTCATCGGCGACCCATGCATGCCGGACATCGGCATACCGTTCATCGCGTCAGCCCCAGCCTCGCTGGCGTGCTCAGCTGGACGTCCGGGAGCGTCTCTCCGGTCTCGAGCAGCGTCTTGAGGTTCGCGAGGACGCGTGGCCAGCCGTTGCTGACCATCGAGCCCGTCAGCCCGCCGGGGATCAGATCGTCGTGGATCACGGTCAACTTCACCTGATCGCCGAGCGGCTCGATCTCGAACGTGACCTTCGAGCGTGGCTCGGTGGCGAGCCGCTCGCGGGCCTCCTCGGTGAGGTTAAGCGCCTGCCCCCACTCCGGCGAATGCGTCTGCCACGTGTACGACAGGCGACGGTAGGGCTCTGACTCGAGCACGACCTGCTCGGGATCTGTGATCGCCAGGCCGCGCGTCTTCCAGGTCATCGGCGAACCCGGCTTCCAGTCGGTCTCGAACGTGATCGACCAGTAGCGCTCGGTGAACGCCGGCTCGGTCAGCGCCTGCCACAGCTTCTCCGGCGTCGTCCGGATGTACGTCACGTAGACAAACGAAGGCTTCTCGGGCTCCACGGGGGTGTCCTCCAATGCTTTTTTCAGGTCAGCGAGCGCGTTGACGCGGTCCTGCTCGTACCGCGTGATCCAGCGCTCCGCGATGTCGTTGATGGGCGCCGCGTTGAGGTAGTGGTGCTTCTCCCGGCCGCGGCGAACGGTGCTCACGAGGTTGGCCGCCTCGAGCACAGCGAGGTGCTTGCTCACCGACTGGCGAGCCATGTCGAGCCTCGAGCTCAACTCCCGGAGCGTCTGTCCGTTGCGCTCGTTGAGGCTGTCGAGCAGCAGCCGGCGGCTTGGATCGGCCAGCGCCTTGAAGACCTCATCCATGTGCGAATGCGCAGCCATCTAGCTGCCAATAATAGGCAGCCAGATGGCTGCCTGTCAAGTCTCCAAACCGGATCGGGCGCCGCTGATCACCAGGACGAACGCCGCGACCCTTCTGCACACACTCAGCCAGAGCGCCACGCTCGTGCAAAGTGAGAGCGAGCACACAGAATCGCCTGTGTGAGCAATCAGCTCGACGCGCACCTGCGCCGCCTGTCGCCCGCGCCGCGACTACTCGGGGAGCAGCGTCAGACTGTCGCAGTGCTGCGGGCGGACCACCGCGAAGTCTCTGCGATCCAGCGTCGCGACCTTCGTCTCGCCGAGTGTCTCACATGTGACCATCACCGCCGCGTCTACCAGCCCGAGGTCCAGCGACTCGTAGGACTGCTCGATGTCCGCGGCGCGGACGAGCGCATGTTCGTCGAGGTGATGAAGGCGGTAGGCGCCCGTGGCGATGTCTTCGACGAACGTTTCCCAAGGTCCGGCTCCGTATAGCTTCCTCAGCCAGTAGTCGACTTCGACGAGTACCGGAGACGGTATGACGAGGTCTTCGCGAAGCTCGTCGACCATCGCGAGGCAGCGTGCGTGCTCGGGATCGCCGGCGTCCAACAACGCGAGGATCGGCCCCGTATCGAGGATCAGCGCCATCCGCTACGAGCGGCCAGACCGCCGCGCGGGCGCGTGCTCGTCACGCGCAATCAAGGCGGTCGCGGTGCCATCACCGCGGACGATCCCAAATCGCGGCTCGGCTTTGCGCCGAAGCCGGCCGGCCTCGCGCTCCACGGCCTCACGCAGAACCTGAGCGAGCGAGACCCCACGCCGACGAGCCTCGCTCTCCAGGACTGCGAGATCGTCGCTTTCGGCTGCCACAGTCGTTCGCCTGATGGACATGCATCAGATGCTAGCATCATATTAACGGCTGGCTCGCGGGCGCCACGAATAGCGGCCGCTGCAGGAGCCACTCCCGAGGGCGAGCGTGCCATCCCCGTCGGATACGCGCCCGTCCCAGGATTTGAAGCGGGGACCTCACCGACCCGAATCACGCGCGGACTCGCGTCAGGTCGACAGGATATACCTGCAAATAGCTGCATTCGCCAATGATCGAGAGCCTGTCCGGGGCTCCGATTTTGCCGTGCATTGCGGGGGATCGGGCACAGAAATGCGCTGTGTGCCCAATCATCGACTGCTGGTCATCGCGTCACGCGTCAGCCGGCAGGAGCCGGAATGCCTTCCCGCCAGCCAGCGGTCTCACGGCGCGAAAATGTCGCTCGTCGAGCGTGGCGATTTCGATCGTGCCGAGCCGCTCGGCGAGGGCGACCAGCGAGGCATCCGCAAGCCCCAGGCCGGTGTCGGCGTACCGCTCGGCGATCTTCACCACAGCGGCAATCGCACCCGGCCACCATTCGACCACGTAAGCCCCGGCGACGAGGTCCCGGTGAAGCGCTCGCCTGGCCATCGGACCGCCCCGCGCACCTACGAGATGATCCACCTCGGCGACGATCAGCGGCGTCGTCGAGAGATCCTGGTCCGCGCCATCGAGCCAACCAGCGACGACGGCGTGATGGTCGTCCGCAGCGTTCATATAGGCGACGACGACCGACGTATCAACGACGATCACTGCTCGCCGAAGCGTGACTCGGCAAGATGCTCGTCGGCACGCGACGCGAGGTCGCCAGGACCGCGAAATGCCCCACGAGCCCGAGGCTTCACTCGGAGCGAGCGACCGGCCGCGTCGCGCAGCGCCTGCCGGATCAGCTCGGCCTTGGTCGTACCCTCGGCGGCAGCACGTCGCGCAAGAGCAACGTCGACGTCGGACTCGATGTAGATGCTTGTCTTCTTCACGGATCCAATGCTACCACCTACCACCCACCACCTGTTTGCCTGGCTGAAGCGCTATGAGAGGCTTCCGAAGAGCGTCAAGACGGAACAACCCCACACGCCTGCTTTGAGCGAGAGCAGGTGCACCGGCAACGCGCCGCGCCGCCGACCGCGCCGTCGACGCTGAGGCGCGGTATCCGCGCAACGCAGGTGTGACGTGCACGATCACGAGAGTCGCGTGCCAACAGCGAGCGGGACCGACGCGGCGCCGGTCAGTCGTGGCTGCCGCGTTGACCGAGCTGTCCGGGGGCGAAGGTGTCGTTCGCTGTGACGATGGCGAGATCGTGCTTACGTACGACGTCGGGCTGGAGTGGGGCCAACTGCTGCAGCCGCACGACAGCTATTGGTGGCGGAGTTGGCTTCAGTCGGGATCATCTGTGATCCGCGGGGAGGCGAATCCTTTGGCGACGAGCCAGATCGGGAGGATCAACTCGAAGAGGCCACCGGGGACCAATGCGAGCATCCCGGCACCGTGAGTGACGTGGATCAGGTTGAACATGGCCAGGACCGTGCCGACCAAGAACATCGGGTAGCCGATCAAGCCGAGCATGGATACGTTCCGCGGCACAAGCCGCGACGTCCACAGCGCAGAGGACAGGATGAGCCCAGCTGCACCGGAGACGGCGTAGACCGGAAGCACGGAAGCGTTCCACTGTGTCCGGCTCGTCAGGAAGTACCCGCCGATTGCCGCGATGGTCAGGCACTCGACCGCCCTCAAGATCCGATAGGCCTGCGAACGGAGGCGTGCGTGTGGCGTCAAGACACTGCGCATCGCCAGGCCGTTCGTCACGACCGCTAGGCCGGTGCAGGCGAGAAGGAGAACGCCGGCGACGAGGGTGCCGTCGTGGGACGTCCCGCTCGAGAAGTGCGAGTGGATGAGCGCGCTACCGATAGCGAATGTGAAGGTCGCCACTAAGAAGCAGACTCCAACGAGCACGGCCGTCTTCCTCGTGGACGTCTTCGTCAGTCCCTCCAGCGTGTAGAGCGCTGGCTCCGGGATGCGGCTTGTCGACTGGCTGAGCGTTGCGGCCTTCATGCTTCCTCCGGTGATCGAGCCTTGCGTTTTAAGTAGCAACCGGCGAGGCGCGGCTGGAGCTGCCGACTTGCTCGGTCGGCAGCTCCAGCGTGTGTTCGAGTGGGGTCAGCGTTCGACCGCTGGAATGGCGATGGGCGCTGGAATGGCGATCGGCGGAACGGTCTCCGGCCGCTCGCCGATTCGTGCGACGTCGAGGGCGATCAGGCCGAGGTTCGCACCGGCAGCTGCTCCGATGATCGTGGTGATGACCGCCGTGATTCCGGTTGTTGCGTTGAACCCCAGCAGCGCGCCGATGAGGGCGCCCGTCAGCGCGACCCAGATGCCGATCCTCGTGACCCTGGCCGGCTGGTCGCGGTTGACCCAGGCCCAGTAGGTGCCGAGGCCGATCGGCGTGCCGATGGAGAGAACCGCCATGAGTTCGCTGCCGAGGGGGACTGTCGGGAAAGCCACCAGCACGATGATCAGGCCGGTGAACCATCCGCCGAGGCCGAGCACCAGCAGGTAGACGGAGCGCAGGATCGCGCTCGCCTTGCGCCCGAAGCCGCCGCGCTTGTGCGCCCGGCGCCACATCAGTAGCAGTGACAGGATCATGAGGAGTCCGAGGACCGTCATCGCGCCGAGGCCGTCTTCGGCGTATTGCGCCTTGGCTGGAGCTTGGGCTGAAGTCGACCTTGTTGTGGGTGTAGAGGGACGTGTCGACCTTGCCGGTGTCGAGGTAGGTGTTGATCAGACGGTTGCCGGCTGCCGGTTCGTAGGGCCAGAAGTCGTCGGCGTGGCCGAGGTTCGATGAGCACGACCTCACGGCCGTTCGCGAGGTGAGGCAGGAGCTCGCTGGTCGCAGTCTCGGGCGGCGTTGCGAAGTCGAGGTTGCCGCCGATCAGCAACGTCGGAACGTTCGAGTTTTGCACGTGGGTGTACTCGTTCTCGTCCGGGTTCGCTGGCCAGGCGTCGAGGACGCTGCCGCCGGCCCAGATCAGGTTGTTGCCGGCAGCACTGATCAGCGATCCACGGTTTGCTCCCGACGCGTAGAAGTGCTTCGCGTAGGTGGCGTCGCTGCGGCCGATCGCCGCCAGGTCGCCCCAGACGAACGCGCTCGGAAAGGTGAGCCGTGCCATCACCGACAGGAACCACGCGCCGCTTGCGTTGCCCTTGTCGGCGGAGAGGAGTGAGTTGATCGTCAGTGGCGCGGCGATCGAGTTGCCGCCGGCGGAGGTCTCGTTGATCAGGCCGAAGAACGCGGCGGCTCTGAAGTCGCCCTTCTCGATCGGCAGGAGCAGCCAGTGACTGGGAACGTGAGCGACCGCGGAGTTCAGCGACGCGGCGAGATCCGGCGTCCGGCTGCGACAGCTCGTCGCCTGGGCGCAGAGCGCGGAATAGCGCTGGATCTGCTCGTTGGTCGTCTTTGCGTCCCAGAGGAAGTTGCCGGGTGGATTGACGCCGATCATCACCGAGCGATGGATGCTCTTCGGGTAGCGCCAGGCATAGATCATCGCGACCCGGGTGCCCGCGCTTTCGCTCACCAGGTCGATCTGGTGGTAGCCGAGGGCGCGGCGGGCCGCGTCGAGGTCGGCGACTTCTTCGGGGATCGAATAGCCGGCGAGATCGACACCATCGCTGCGGAGCCGGTCGGCGCACGACCGGTACGCCGCGGCGACGGCGCGGTACGACTGCTCGCTGATGAGGTCACGCTGAGTTCTCCATTGCCGAGCTCACCTCGGGGCAGTCGAGCCGGACGGAGCCGTCGACGCCGCGGTAGCCGACGAGCACGAGGTCGTGGTTGGCGGTGAACCGGCTGGCGTCCGGGAAGACCATGTTGGTGATGCCGGGGCCGCCTTGCAGGCGGAAGATCGGGTCGCCCGGGTGTGCCGAATGCGCACGGATCCGGATGACCGGCAGCGCGATCAGCCGCGAGTGCGGGTCGGCGCGGTTCTCGGGCACCACGAGCGTTCCGCAGTCGGCGGCGTAGGCGCCCTTTTCGGTGGTGTAGGTACAGCTCTTGAGCGTCAGCTGGCCGGCATGCGCGCCGGCAGGCACGGAGACGGCCGTAGAACTGCCGGCGAAGTGGAGGTAGCCGAGCGCGAGCGTGAGGACGGCGATCAGCGCGAGGCCGGTGATCCGGCCTGGCCCGAAGCGTTTTGCGACGGTCTTCTTGCCGTTACTGGAGAGATCGCTGATCTCGACGGCAGCCGGGCCTGGGCTCTTCGCCTTTCGGGGCGCGGTGAACTTCTTCAGTGCGGCGTGTAGTGCGGTCATCACTGCTCCTCAGGTTGGTGGTAGTTGCCTGGGGATCAGTCTGGGACCGTCGGCTGCGCGTGTCATCGCCCGCAGGGCGCGTGTGCGCTCCTCCTCAGCGCAGATCTTTGCCGCCAGCGCCTCTGTCAAAGGACAGAGGCGTGCCTTATTCGCCGGGCGTGACCAGCCCGCTCTCGTACGCCAGGACGACGGCCTGCACGCGGTCACGGAGCCCGAGCTTCGCGAGCAGGCTGGAGACGTGGGTCTTGATCGTGCCCTCGCTGACGAACAGCTCGGCGGCCAGCTCGGCGTTGCTCTTACCGTGCGCCAGCATCGCTCAGCACCTCGCGCTCGCGCGCCGTCAAGGCGTCCAGCCGCGTGCCGAGCTCCGGCGTGAGCGGCCGGTGTGCGAACTGCTCGATGATGCGCCGCGTGACCGCCGGGGCGAGCAGCGCCTCGCCGCCCCACACGACGTGCACCGCGTGCAGGAGCTCCTCGGGTGGGGCGTTCTTGAGCAGGAAGCCGCTGGCGCCCGACCGCAGCGCCTCGAACATGTGATCGTCACGCTCGAACGTGGTCAGGATCACCACACGACTGTGCAGCTCGCCGTCTTCGGTGATCCGCCGGGTGGCCTCGAGTCCGTCACCGTCGGGCATCTGGATGTCCATCAACACGACGTCGGGCCCCAAGCGCCGGGTGCTGGCCATGGCCTGCTCGCCGTTCGCCGCCTCGCCCACAACCTCGATCTCGGGATCGGACTCGAGGATCATCCGAAAGCCGGCGCGAACCATCGCCTGGTCATCGGCCAACAGCACACGGATGCTCACGGCGCACCGTCCGAAGTGGCAGCGGCGTAGGCGAATGGGTGATAGAAGGCCTCTAGCGCGCGGGCGCGGGCGCGGGCGTCGGCAAGGTCGAAGCGGTGGCCGCCCCGCGTGTCGTCGACCGAGACGGTCACTGCGTCCTGGCGGGTGACGGCTGCGCCAGCCCGAGCAGCGCGCGCAACGTCGTGCTGTTCCCGGCCCCGTTCGGTCCGAGGAACCCCGTGACGTGACCGGGATCGATGTCGAACGAGAGGTGATCGACTGCGGCGAGGCCACCGAACTGCTTGGAAAGAACGCGGATCTCGACAGGGGCCATTAGTCAGCCCTCCGATCCGACGGCGACGGCCGGCAGGATCGAGTTCGTCAGTGCGGCGTGTGGTGCGGTCATCACTGCTCCTCAGGTCGGTGCAAGTCGCCTGGGGATCAGTCTGGGACCGCCGGCTGCGCGTGTCATCCCCTGCAGGGCGCGTCCGCGCTCCTCCTCAGCGCAGATCTTTGCCGCCAGCGCCTCTGTCAAAGGACAGAGGCGTGCCTTATTCGCCGGGCGTGACCAGCCCGCTCTCGTACGCCAGGACGACGGCCTGCACGCGGTCACGGAGCCCGAGCTTCGCGAGCAGGCTGGAGACGTGGGTTTTGATCGTGCCCTCGCTGACGAACAGCTCGGCGGCCAGCTCGGCGTTGCTCTTACCGTGCGCCAGCATCGCCAGCACCTCGCGCTCGCGCGCCGTCAACGCGTCCAGCCGCGTGCCGAGCTCCGGCCTGACCGGCCGGCGTGCGAACTGCTCGATGATGCGCCGCGTGACCGACGCGGCGAGCAGCGCCTCGCCGCCCCACACGACGTGCACCGCGTGCAGGAGCTCCTCGGGTAGAGCGTTCTTGAGCAGGAAGCCGCTGGCGCCCGACCGCAGCGCCTCGAACACGTACTCGTCACGCTCGAACGTCGTGAGGATCACCACACGACTGTGCAGCTCACCGTCCTCGGTAATCCGCCGCGTGGCCTCGAGTCCGTCACCGTCAGGCATCTGGATGTCCATCAACACGACGTCGGGCCCCAAGCGCCGGGCGCTGGCCATGGCCTGCTCGCCGTTCGCCGCCTCGCCCACAACCTCGATCTCGGGATCGGACTCGAGGATCATCCGAAACCCGGCGCGAACCATCGCCTGGTCATCGGCCAACAGCACACGGATGCTCACCGCACACCGTCCGAGGTCGGCAGCCTGACGCACACAGCGAACCCGCCGCCGGCTGCCGGCCCCGCCGTCAGCTGGCCGCCGTGCAGCGCGGCACGCTCGCGCATGCCGATCAACCCCAGGCCGCCCGGGCTCGTCCGTGATAGCGCCGTCGCGCCGCGGCCGTCGTCGATGACCTCGACCTCGAGCTCGTCGGGCCGATACCGCACGCGCACGTCGGCGCGCGACGCCGCCGCGTGCTTGAGGGTGTTAGTCAGCGCTTCCTGCACGATGCGGTACGCCGACACGCCGATCATCGGCTGCAACGAGCGTTCCTCCCCTTCAATGCTGACCGCGACAGCGAGCCCGGACTCACTCATACTCGCCGCCAGCCGCGGAAGCTGGCTCAGGCCAGGGCGCGGAGCCAGATCGTCCTCGTCGCCGGCCTGCCGCAGGAACCCGAGCAGACGGTGCAACTCCCCCACCGCCTGTCGGCTCGAGACCTCGATCGCGGTCAACGCCCCCTTCGCCTTGACGCGGTCACGGTCGATCACGACGCGGGCAGCGCCGGCCTGGACGCCCATCATGCTCACGTGGTGGGCGACGACGTCATGCAGGTCCCGCGCGATCCGCACGCGCTCCTCGAACACGGCGTGCTCGGCGTGTATCGCACGTGACTCGGCCACCTCGGCCTGCTCGGCCCGCGCGCGGACGGCAAAGCCTGCAACCCAGGCTACGGCGAAGTCGACGGGAATGAAGACGAGCTGGTCGACCGAGTGCCCGGGGATCTTGTAGACAAGGGTCGCCGCAGCGCCGACCACAATCGCCAGTCCGAGGCCGGCCCGCCGGACGTCCCGAACGTTCCCGAGCAGGAATGCGGCCGCCAGCCCGAGCAGGAAGATGGACTCGGGGTATGGGATCAGCAGCGGGTCGACGAACGAGATTCCCGCGGCCAAAAGCCAGTACGCCGCCGGTCCGGCAAACGGAAACCATCGCCGCGCGAACATGGGTAGCACCAGGATCGCGAGCGCGGGAAGGCAGAACCACAGCGTCGTTGTCGGAGCTCCGGACGAGCCGCGTCCGAGCACCACATCAAGCATCGCCACGATCGCCAGCAGCGCGATCAGCAGATCGAACCAGTACGTGCGGGCGAGATGTTCGCCTCGGCTCACACATCGAACGTACCCCACCAGCCCGCGGACCCACAAGGTCACACCCGGGATCCCTCTCAAGGGCTACCTACCTCGGAACCGGCAGCCTGGCGACGACGCCGCGCCGGCGACACCTCGCCTAACGGCGCCCAGACGCTCGCGGACGACGCCCACACCGCGCACCACCGGCGCGCGCGCTGCCTCCACCCGCGCCCGGACGAGGCGCCGGAACCGCTACCGGTCAGTCCCCCGCGCTCGCTGCCAAGACAGCCGCATCCCCGCCGCCGCGGAGCTCATCAACAACGACCGCTTCCGATTCGCCAACTGCCAAAGGAGGCCTTGAGCCCCGATGCCCGTGCCGACATCAAACCAGGGCGCAGAATCCAAGCGCTGGTTGGGACCGCTCCTCGACAGAGGAGCACAACACGTCCCAGCAGGGCTCGGCTCCGTTCGGATCCGAAGCGCCGGCTCCCCTGCAGTCCGCGCAACGCGAGACGCGACCGTCGCCGGGCTCGATGTTCGTCGCACGAGCAAAGGAGGTCTTGGCCGGCCGGGCGTTCGCACTCCGCGAGCCAGTCGCCTCCGCATCCCGAGGGGACCTGAAGGTCGGTGGGCGGTCCCGAGCCTCGCTCACATCGCTTAGAGCGTGACGTCGGCGCGCTCGTCGGGACTGCTGTCTGGATCGAGGAGCCAATGCTGTGACACCGTCGCCCGATAGAGCCGATACGGGGCCGGAGCTTGCACGTCCTCCAAGGCCCAGCGATGGGTCAGACCCTGTGCCTGGCCGGCCGTATCAAAGAAGGCGACGTCGCGTTCAAGTTCCGCGCCCGACAGTTCCTCGGCGCGCGCCGACATGTACACCGCCCGCGCACTGCCCACCGCGACCCGGGAGTCGAAGATGACGATGCTCACCTCAGGGCGCGCCTTGACGTTCCGAGAATGCCTTCGCTCGGGCGACGAGACCCAGATGAACCGCCGGTGGTCGGACTGCGCGAACCACACCGGGGTCACCCACGGCACGCCGTCCTCGTCGGCGGTCCCGAGCACCATGTACTGGTTCGACTCGATGATGTCCCTGGCCATGTCGCTGAAGTCCGTCATTCGTCTTCTCTTGTCGCGCGCTACGTCGCATCGGTGTTCGGTTCGCGCCGCGGCCGTTTATCGGCTGTCGGGAGGTAGGTGAGCAGGACTACTCCGGAGTCGAACCGCTTCACGTCGTCTAGCTCCAGGCGGACGGTCCCTCGGTCGCCGAGCACGTGGACGTTTCCCTGGCCCCAGACGAGCGGGTTCAGGTAGACCTCGTACTGGTCGATCAGGCCTTTCTCGGCGAGCGCGTACGCGAACTCACCGCTCCCGTGCATGAACAGGTCACCCTCGACCCCGTGCTTCAGCTTGGGGATCGAGTCCTCGAGGTCCCCGTCGAGCAGGGTCGCGTTCCACCCGAGATCCCCGGACAGGGTGTTGGACCCGACGTACTTGGGCATCGCGTTGACCATGTCGGCCCATTTCCCGGTTTGGCTTGGCCAGTACCGGGCCAGTCCCTCGTAGGTCTTGCGACCCAGCACGAGCCCGCCTGATCTGGCCTGCCGCTCGAATGAGTACTGGCCATGGTCTCCGTCGGGCTGCACCCACTCGCCGACCGGGTCTATGACTCCGTCGACGGTGGCCTGCGTGGTTGCGATCAGCTTTCCCATCTCGATTCTCCTTCGGTCGTCTCGGGGGCTCCCTCTAGCGTGAGGCGATAGCGGTGGTCGGCGCGCGGTCGCGGGTGGTGCTGGCGGTCACCAGACGATCGTCCGGGCGGCGCGGTCGGCGAAGCCGTCCATCGAGGCCGACATCGGCAAGATCAGCCTACGCCCGCTCATGACACCACCCGGTAGCGCGGTGCGTTACGTCGGGCGCGTCGAGCACGCGCATCGACTCGAGCTCAACATGGTCTACGCCGAATAGGCGCCGCCCGTCGCCGAGCACGACCGGGATCAGGTGGATCTCCAGCTCGTCGGGCAGGCCCTCGCGCAGCAGCGACTGCGCGAGGCCGGCGCCGTGGACCATCACGTCCTTGTCGCCGGCGGCCGCTTTGGCCTCGCGCATCGCGGTCGCGGCGTCGGGCACGTAGTGGACCCAGTCGCTCTGCGGTTCCGGTGGGGTGCCGCGCGTGGGCACGAAGATCGGCACGCCGTGGTGGTCGCCGCCCCAGTGACCGGAGTAGTCGAACGTCTTGCGCCCGACGACGACCGCACCGGTCGCCATCACCTCGGCGAACACCTGCCCGCTCACCCCGGGCGGGTCGAAGTACGGCGGCTCGGAGACGGGCTCGCCGAACCACTCATGCAGCCGGTGACCGCCGTTCCCGAGCCCATTGGCCGGACCGTCATCCGGGCCGGTGATGAATCCGTCGAGCGACATCGACATGTACAGGATGGACTTCGCCATGCCGTCTCTTTCGCGTTTTCTGGGGTCTCTCTTTTGCAGTGCTTCGCCGTTATTGACCGATCGCGAGACGAGAACTCATCGTCGTGGAGGATCCAAGCGATCGCACGGCCATTGCCGCGCCGCACAAGGTCTCGGAAGCGGAACCCGAAGCGGAGGCAGAGTGGCCAGCAGCCGCGCTGGCCGCGAGCGGTGAACGACCCGCTGGCCGCGCAAGGGAGGGAAGTCGGCGGGCAGGGCGGAATACCTGTCTCGTCGCCGAAGCGGAGCTCGACGGCTACGCAGCACTGGCGGCAGTCAGTTCGCCGCTGCTCTGTCCGGAACCAGCAGTCGACGCTCGCCGCTGTCAGAATCGGGCGCAGAGAGCGGCTTTGGACGCGATCAGCGTCGCGAGGACCGCCTTTCAGCTGTCCTGGTCACCGATGAAAACACAGCGCAACACCTACACGGCGTACAGCATCGGCTGCGCGGGCGTGTGGGGCGTCATCCTCCTCCTTGGGCGCCGCCGGTTGGATTCTCAGACCTGGAACACGCTTCGCCTCGTGTGTAGCGGGTGGTGGCTGGGGTGGACGTCGGCCACAATGGCGCGCGTCGGCTATCCACCGCCCAAGCCACTCACGCCTGCGGGCGAGAAGCGGCTCCGCATCGTCTCGAGCGTGCTGGTCGCGCTGGGCCTCACCAGCGCCTTCCGCATGCTGGCCGCCGGCAAGCGATCGCCCGCAAGCACGAGCTGAGAGGGTGGGCCCAGCCGCGCCTCGGCTGCCATACCCATCCAGCACCGCAATCAACACCACCATGCCGATCGCTGGTGAACGGTTGCGCGCGCGGCGAGCAAGTTCCCGCCGGGCGGCTAGATTGGGCACATGGCGGTTCAACGGATGGACAACGTAGGCATTGTCGTCGAGGACCTATCGGGGACGATCGCGTTCTTTCGTGAGCTCGGTCTCCAGCTCGAGGGCCAGGCCACGATCGAAGGGGAGTGGTCTGGGCGCGTCACTGGACTGGGAGGCCAGCGCGTCGAGATCGCCATGATGCGCACGCCGGATGGCCACACTCGGCTCGAGCTGTCGCGATATCTCACGCCGCCTGCGGTTGCCGATCATCGGAACGCCCCGGTGAATGCTCTCGGCTACCTACGCGTCATGTTCGCCGTGGACGACATTGACGATACGCTCACCCGGCTCCGCGAGCGCGGCGCGCGGCTCGTCGGCGAGGTGGTCCAGTACGAAGACCCGTATCGGCTGTGCTACATCCGCGGGCGCGAAGGACTTCTTATAGGCCTGGCCCAAGAACTCGGCTGAGCGCAGGACGTTTTTCACCTCGTGGTTTGATCGAGCAGCAGCGCTTCGACCGGGCGCTGTCGCGGCCGCTCCCTCCAGGGCGGAGCACACGTGTCTCGCCGTCGCCGAGACCCAGCCCTGCTGACCGCGCATTGCTGGACGCTGCGCCGAGTGACGCGAAATCGCGCGGGCGCGAGAACAGCAGGCTCGGCGGTGCCCCGTTCGGAATGGGGTTTCGGTTGAGGTTGCATAGGTAGCAGTTCTGCTACCATATGCCCTACATGGCAACGATCCCACAGAAGGAACTCCGCAACAACGTCGGAGAGGTGCTGCGTCGTGCCGAAGCAGGCGAGGAGATCACGATCACGGTCGCCGGGAGAGAGGTCGCTCGACTCGGCCCGATTGGTCGGCGCCGATGGGTCGGAGGCACCGCGCTTGAGGCGGTGTGGCAGACGCCCGCACCACGCACCCTGGGCGTTGACCTGGGAAACTTCCCTGCCACGATCACCGATCCGTTCGTGTAGGTGTCGGTGCGGGCGCTGCTGGACACTTCGGTCCTGATCAGCGACGCCGCGCCCCTGGGTGTGGAGGCGGCGATCAGTGTGGCTTCGCTCGCCGAGCTCCACTTCGGGGTCCTGATCGCCGCGGACGATGACGAGCGAGCGTTGCGGACGCAGCGGCTCGGCGCGATCGAATCCGCTTTCAATCCGTTGCAAATCACCGCCGAGATCGCGCGAGAGTGGGGACGCCTCGCCGCGGCGGTGAGTACGCGAGGCGGCCAGCCTCGCAGGCGGACAATCGACCTGGCGATCGCTGCCACCGCGAACGTCCACAAGGTTCCTCTGCTGACCGAGAACATCGATGACTTCCAGATCATTCGCGATCTTGTCGACGTCCGGAGGCCAACGCAGTCGCGCGCCGGTGCCGAAGCCCATTCTGGCGGCCAGAGCCGTGAGCTTTATGTGTTCGAGCGCCTTACGTCAGCGGCGTTAGGCGAGCTGATCGAACGCGGCGTCAGGACGGCGGTGGTGCCGTTCGGCTCGATCGAGCATCAAGGCAGCCATCTGCCGCTCGGCGCGGACGCGCTGCTGGCCGACGCGGTCGGGCGCGAGGTTGCGAGTCAGCTCAATGCGTTGCTGCTGCCGACTTTTCGTGTCGGTGCCGCAGCGGCGCATCGCGAGCAACCCGGCACGCTCACGATCGAGCCAGAGACGCTGAGGGAGCTTGCGGTCGCGATCGGTCACAGCCTCGCTCGCAACGGTGCCCGCGTGGTCGCGCTCATCTCCACCCACGGCGGCAACGTCGCGCCTATTGCTGCGGCCACTGAACAGTTGAACGGCATCCTGGTCGACACGATCGCATGCGCACCCCGCGGGGATCTGGGACCCGAGCCCGGAGCTCACGCCGGCGAGTGGTTGACCTCGGCGATGCTTGCGCTCGCGCCACAGCTGGTTCACCTGGAGGCAGCGGGGAACCTGGATCTCAGCAAAGCGAGCGCCGAACGCGGCCGCCACCATCTCGATCGGTTCGTGCATTCTCTGGTCGACGACGTGCGAGCGGCCACGTCCACACTTTCGCGATGAATGGGGCGAAACAAGCCAAAGCATGAGCTCGTCTTCGTCAGTCTTCCGGCTCGCGCTCGCGCGCGAGGAAGGTCCTAAACGGGTACAGCTCTGCGTTCTGGACGCCACTGCGAACCGACGGGTCAGCTTCCATCAACTTCCGTGCGTCCTCCTCATTGACCGCGTCGAGCACAACCAGGCCAAACGGACCGTCATAGCATCGGCCGGCGAACCGCACGCGGCCCTCGGCATACCGAGCCTCCAGCCACGCGCCGTGCTGCTGCATTACAGCGCGCTGCTGATCGGTTGCCGTCGCCACGAAACGCTGGTCGAACGCTGGCCGGACCATGTAGGCGAACTCCATGCCGTCAGGCTACTCGCGGAGAGCCGATGAGCTCGGTCGACCACGGCAAGACCGCGGCTCACTCGGACCGATCCTGATTAACGGCGGTGCGGAGGGTTGACCAGGAACACCACGCGCTGGAGGTTTCTCGCACCAGCACACCACGATCAACGCGAGCGACGCGGTCGCCGGTGGGGGAGCACCGCGCTCACCACATTGCAGGTGCCGCGCCCAGGCGAGCGACTTCCCTCGTAATCGCCAATTGCGAGGCCGCCGCCGCGTTCAGCGCAGGCTAACGCAGCTCACAAGAGACCACAGCGCCGACGGCTCACACGAGCCGCAACCTGAGGTTTGGGCAGGAAATGGGCAGCGAGACCGTCCTGTCCCACGTGCTCACGCTCAAGAGTCCCGCAGTGACCGAGCTCTCGCCTCGACGGCGCCCGGCCCGGTCGGACCGGCTCACGAGTCGGTGCGACCGCCCTGGGCTGCTACCGGCGACCGCCGACGCGCAGGATTTGCGCTCTCGCTCTCCTCTGAGCACAATCACCGCAGACCAGAACAAGAAATCGGGGCGCCCGGATTTGAACCGGGGACCTCACCGACCCGAACGGTGCGCGCTACCAGGCTGCGCCACGCCCCGAATGCATTCCAGTATTCCACAGGGTGGCACGACGCAACGTGCCATGGATGCTGAGCGTCCCCGAAGCCGGTCCGCTGGCCTACGGCAAGCCCGAGACTACCTTCGAGAGCGCGGCTGACGCGCTGCTCGTGACCTTGTTCACGATGTTGCCTGGGCTGTTGTCGCTCGATCCGGTCTCGCTGCCGGCGCCCGGGGGCGTGCTGCCGGGGCTGCCCGTCACGGAACCCGTCAGTGATTTGACGACGTTGCCGACCTGCTGGCCGACGTTCGGGAGGCTTGGATTCGGAAGCTGCGAGGTGACGCCGCCCAGGCCGCCGCCGCTGCCGCCACCGCCGCCGAGCGGGCCGGCGCCGCCGAGCGACAGCCCGCCGGCGTTGGAGCCGCGTGACCCTCCGCCGCTCGTGGATCCGCCGCCGAGGGTCTGAGCACCGGCGGACTTGCCGGCGTGCTTCCCGCGAGCCTGCGAGGCGCTCGGCTTGACCGTGATCGAGAGCCTGCTCGGCGCGACGAGCCCGGCCACGCCGGCGCCGGGGCGTGCCAGCACCGCGCCCGCGCCAGACGCCGTCCCGCCTGCGGAACCGTGAGTCGTCGCGACGGCGTGCCTACCGGCCGCGGGTGAATGCCCGTGGGAGCTCGAGGTCGCGATGCTCGTCGCGATCCCGCCGCCGATGCCGGCCAGGGCGAGCGCCGCAACCGCGGCGGCGGCGCGTCCGAAGCCCGCGAAGGGACCGCTTGGATCGCCCAGCCCGGCCAGGGCCTGCAGCGACTGCAACGTGGCGGGATGCGACGACCCTGCCGCGAGGACCTTGTTCTGTCCGCCGCCGCGGCGCCAGCGCAGCCACGGGAACGGCAGCAGCGCCGCGAGCTTCCCGGCGACGCTCGGGGTCTTGAGCCGCGAGTCGTCGAAGCCGGCCATCCGCGCGTGGCGCCGGCAATCCTCGCAATAGGAGAGATGCCGCGCCAGCTGGCGGCGGATCCTGATCCCGAGGCGTCCTTGGGAGCGGCTGCCACTCGCGTCGACGAAGCCCTGGACCTCCGCGCAGCGGCGGCCGCTCGCGAGCTCCTCGTACTCCTCGCTGAGGCGCTTCCGGGCGCGGAACAGGGTGCTCTCGACCATCGCCTGGGACATGTCGAGCCGGGCGCCGATCTCCGCGTAGGAGGCGCCCTCCAGCTCGCGCATCACGATGATCTTGTGGTGGCTCTCGGAGAGGCCGTGGAACGCCCCGCGCAGATCCTTCAGCCGCTGCTTGCTCTCGATCGCGACCTCCGGGACCGGCGTCGAGGACGGAAGCTCCGCCACCGGTCCGTCGGAGTCCTCATCGCCCTCGAGCGGCACCTCCTTGGCGCGCCGCGATCGCCGGAACTCGTCGATGCTGGCGTTCTTCGCGATCTCGTAGATCCAGGGCTTGAACGCGATCGGGCGCTCGGTGTCCCGCAGGCGGCGCAGCGCCGAGATGAACACCTCCTGAACGACGTCCTCGGTGCGGGCGTGATCGCCCACCATCCCGTAGACGTACGAGGCGATCCTGGCGCGATAACGGGAGTAGAGCTCCTCGAATGCCCGTTCATCGCCGCGGCGAACGGCAGCGACGAGATCCTGCTCGTTGCACGTACCTGGAGTTTGCGTCGCCTTCAGCGCCGTTGACATCACAGACCGCTCGAAAATCGCGGGATCGCGCCTTCCGGGCGCCTCGGAACTGTAGCGTTTATCTACCCTTTGTAAACCCGATACCGTCCTTTTTCAGACCCTAAGCCGGTGCAGCGGTTCGGGCGCTAAAAGCGGACGAATGTCCCAAATCCGGTTGAGTCCGTCCGGCCGAAAAGGCATACTTGTCGCCATGTAGCGAACCGCCAAGGAGGACAGGACCGATGGCCAATCACCTGACGCCCACCGAGCTCGCACGAGAATCTGGCCTCGAGCGCCGAGATGTGATCGTGAAATGCGTCGAGTTGGGCGTCCCGATCTTCAACGGTCGGATCGACAAGACCCTCTTCCTCTCGAGCCTCCGCGAGCTGGGTATCAGCCCGCAGCAGACGCAGGTCCAGACGGTTACCGCCTGACCCAGGGAACAGCTGCCGGGCGAGACCGGCGGCGTCGCAGGGACATAGCCGCCGGGCGGGAGCCGGCGCCGTCCCGAAGGTGTGCCGTGCCTACTCCCCCGCGGACTGCCGCAGCAGCGTTGAGGTGGTCTGCTCGAGGATCTTGCGCCAAGCGCGGGTCTTCTCGCGCTCGGCCTCGAAGTGCTTGACGACCTTTCGGACCCGCGTCGCCGAGATCTCGATCCCGTGCCGGGCGCAGATCCGCTTGAAGCGCGCGTAGTCGTGGGCGAGCTTCAGCGTCACCGACTGGAAGCCGTGACGGGCGATGTCGACGCGCGAGGTGTAGTTCATGATGCTCGTCTGGAACATCAGCTCGTCGTTGGGCTCGGGCTCGATCAGGATGATGTCGACGCCGGGATAGCGGTCCTCCCAGCGGCGGGCCACCTCGTGCAGCCGCTGGTAGGCGAGCAGCTTGAAGGTCTGGTAGCCGATGTGCGGGAAGCCCATGTCGGACACGCGCCGGGCCCTCGAGCCGCTGATCGTCGGGATCCGGCTGCTGAAGTCGTTGACGTAGGGAACGAGCGGGTTGACGACGACGATGAACTTCGCTCCGGCCTCCACGGCGATGTCCAGGTTGGTGGTGGACAGGATTCCGCCGTCGATCAGCTCGCGGCCCTTGACCTCGACGGGCTTGTAGAGCATCGGCAGGGCGCTCGACGCGCTGACCGCGAGCGAGATCGGGACGTCGTCCCAATCCTCGGCGCCGAACACGATCCGCTCGCAGGTGTCGAGGTCGGTCGCGGCGAGGTACAGCTCGTTGCGCAGCAGCCGGAAGTCGTCGGTGCGGTCCGGGTCCGACAGGATCGTGCGCACGTAGCGCTCGATGCCCTGGCCCGAGTAGAGGCCCGAGGGCAGCACCTCTGCGAGCCCGGCCGCGATGTCGACCGCCGAGACCTGGCCCAGGTCGCGCATCAGGGTCCTGACCATGCCCGCCAGCCTGAAGGGCAGCAGCAGCGTCTTGCTGACGAACTCCGTGTAATTGGGCTTCAGCAGCATGCTGATGCGGGCGTCCGGGTAGGGCGTCGGCACCTGCTGGACGATCACGCGCATCATCTCCTCGGGCGTGACCCCGTTGGCGACGGCCGCCGCGACGAACGACCCGGCGCTGGTGCCGACGTAGATGTCGAACTCGTTGACGGTTCGGTTCACGGACAGGAGATCGAGCGCTCGCAGCGCCCCGATCTCATAGACCCCGCCGGTGAAGCCGCCGCCGCCAAGCACCAGCGCCGACTTGGAGCGCTTGCGGCGCCGCCGAGCGGCGGTCTCACGTGAGCTCGCGGTCCCCCGATCACTGCCGGTCGGGTCGAGCTTGACGACCTTGCCCATTACGCAAACCGATTCTAGGAGGCGCCGCCCCGCCGCGACCGCACCTTTCGCGCCGCCAAGCGGTTAGATACAGACGTGCGCCGGTTGATGGCCGCAGTCACGGGGGCCGCGATTGCTGCAGCGCTCAGCGCGACGCCGGCGGGCGCCACGGGCGCGACGGCCCACGGGCACCCCACCGCCCGCGCCGCCCGCAGCAAGGTTCGCCACGCCCCGCGCGAGACGAAGGGCGCGCTCGACCGGACGCTCGCCGCCTACCTACGAGCGGCCGGCGGCGCCGGCGGCGCCTACGTGATCGACCTGACCACCGGGAAGGCGCTCTATGCCGCGGCCGCCCGCACGCCGCGCCTGCCCGCCTCGGTCGAGAAGCTCTACACAACCTCGACCGCGCTGCTCGAGTTCGGACCGGACGCGACCCTCACCACGAGCGTGTACGGGGTCGGGCAGCGCGCGGCCGGAGGCGCCTGGGACGGCACGCTGTACCTGAAGGGCGGCGGCGACCCGACGTTCGGGTCCGCGGCCTACGACAGCTCCGCCTACGGGACCGGGGCCACGGTCCAGCTGTTGGCGTCAACCCTCGCGCATCAGGCGGGGATCACGTCGCTGAGCGGCCGGATCGTGGGCGACGAGTCGTACTTCGACTCGCTCCGGGGCACGCCCGCGACCGGGTATCAGAACTCGTTCTACCTCGAGGGATCGCTGAGCGCATTGGCTTTCAACCGCGGCCTGAGCAACGGCGGATCGTCGTTCGTCTACCACCCGGCGCTATATGCGGCCCAGCAGCTCGAATCCGCATTGCGCGGCGCCGGGGTGAAGGTGCCGGCGAAGACCGCGACGGGCGCCGGCCGGACGCCCGCAGGGGCTCAGCTCTTGGCGAGTGTCCACTCGCCCCCGATGAAGACGCTGATCCAGATGACGAACACGCCCTCGGACAACTACTTCGCCGAGATGCTGCTGAAGGGCATCGGCGCCAGGTTCGGCGCAGCGGGGAGCACCGCGGCAGGTGCCCAGGTGGTCCGCCACGAGCTCGCCTCGCGGTTCAACATCCATCCGGCGCTGGACGACGGCTCCGGCCTCTCCCGGGCCGATGCGACGAGCCCGAGCCAGGTCGTGACGCTGCTCGCGAAGATGGCGGGCAACCCTGACTTTGTCGGCTCGCTCGCGGTGATGGGCGAGACCGGAACCCTCCAGTACGAGGGCCAGGGAAGCGCCGCCCAGGGCCGCTGCGAGGGCAAGACCGGGACCCTGCACGACGTCGCGGACCTCGCCGGGTACTGCAAGGCCCGGGACGGTCACCGGCTCGCCTTCGCCTATCTGGTCGGCAACAGCGGCGATCCCAGCTACGTCCATGGGGTCGAGGCGCAGATGGCCGCCGCGCTGGCGCGTTACACCGGCTGAGCCGGAAGCTAACGCCCCAACAGCTTCAAGAGTCCGTGCTCGTCGAGCACGGGGACCTCGAGCCGCTCGGCCTGCGCCAGCTTGGAGCCGGGGCTTTCCCCCGCCAGCACGTAGTGGGTCTTCTTCGAGACCGAGCCGGTCACCCGCCCGCCGGCTGCGAGGATCATCTCCGTCGCCTGCTCGCGGGTCAGCGTCGGCAGCGTTCCGGTCAGCACGAAGGTCTTGTCCGCCAGCGGACCCTCCCCGGGCGGCGGGCCCTCCTCCTGCAGCCTCAGTCCAAGCCGTTGCAGTTCGCGAAGCAGCTTCCGCATCGACTCGTCCGCGAGCTGCTCGTGAATCGTGCGCGCCATCTTCGGCCCGACGCCATGGGTCTCCTCGATCTGCTCGGGCTCCGCCGCCAGCAGCGCCTCGAGCGTGCGGAAGTGCTGCGCGAGGTTGCGTCCGGTGACATACCCGACCTCCTCGATCCCCACCGCGAACAGGACCCTGCCGAACGGCTGTCGCTTGGAGTCCTCGATCGCCTTGACGAGCTTGGCGGCCGAGACCTCGCCGAAGCCGTCGAGCGCCGCGAGCTGCTCGGCGGTGATCTCATAGAAGTCCGCGGCGGTCCTCAGCCAGCCGCGATCCATGAACAGGGTGACGATCTTCTCGCCCAGCCCGTCGATGTCCATCACGGCGGCGAAGGTGGTCAGCAGCTGCCAGCGGCGTCCGGGGCAGTCGCGATTCGGGCATTTCGTGAACACCGATCCCTCGGGCTTCACCGTTGGCGTGTCGCAGACCGGGCAGCGGGCCGGCGGGCGCGGAGGCGCGGGGCGATCGTCGCGCTCGGCCACGTGCGGCGCCGGGGAGAGGACCTGCGGGATCACGTCGCCGGCGCGCAGGACGATCACCTCCTCGCCCTCGCGGATGTCCTTGCGCGCGAGGTCCTCCTCGTTGTGGAGGGTCGCCATCTTGATCGTGACGCCGCCCACGTGGACCGGCTCGAGCATCGCGTACGGGTGCAGGTCGCCGAACTTCCCCGGATTCCAGCCGATCTGGCTGAGCTTCGTGACCGCGGTCGTCGGCGGGAACTTCCACGCCACCGCCCATCGCGGCTCGCGTCCCACGACGCCGAGCCGGCGCTGCAGCTCCACGTCGGAGACCTTGACGACCGCGCCGTCGATCTCGAACTCCAGCGAGCCGCGCCGCCCCTCCCATGCCCGGCAGTGCTCCACCACCTCGTCCTCGGTCCGCAGCTTCCGTACGTCCGGGTGCACCGGGAAGCGATGCTCCCGCAGCCACATCAGCGCGTCCCAGTGCGAGGCGAACGTGGCGCCCTCGGTCGCGCCGATCGCATATGCCCAGAACGACAGCGGCCGGTCCGCCGCGAGTTTCGGATCGAGCTGGCGGATCGTGCCGGCGGCCGAGTTGCGCGGATTCATGAACGTTGACAGCCCCGCCTCGGCGCGCCGCTCGTTCAACTTGGCGAAGTCCGGCAGGGACATGTAGACCTCGCCACGCACCTCGACCATCGCCGGCGGCTGCTCACCCTCCAGACGCAGCGGAATCGACGCGATCGTGCGCAGGTTGTGGGTGACGTCCTCCCCGATCTCGCCGTTGCCGCGCGTCGCGCCGCGCTCGAACACCCCGTCGCGGTAGATCAGCGAGATCGCGAGCCCGTCGATCTTCGGCTCCACCACGTACTCGAACTCGGGATCGGAGATCCCCTCGCGGGCCAGATGGTTTCGCATCCGCGCGATCCAGGCCCGCAGCTCGTCCGCCGAGCGCGCGTTGGCGAGCGACAGCATCGCCTGGGGGTGGCGGACCTTCTCCAGGTCGGAGACCGGCTCACCGCCGATTCGCTGGGTGGGGGAATCGGGGGTCCGCAGCTCTGGATGGTCGGCCTCCAGCCCGCGGAGCTCGTCGAGCAGCGCGTCGTACTCGTCGTCGCCGATCTCGGGATCGTCGAGGACGTAGTAGCGGTACCCGTGGTGCTCGAGCTGCCGGCGCAGCTCGGCGGCCCGGGCCTGGGGTTCCTGATCCCGCCCCGCCGGCGCGGGGCTCATGCCTCCGAGACCTCGCTCGCGGCGGGCTCGATCAGCCGCGCCAGGTCGTAGCGCTCGAGCGCGCTCAGGCCCTCGCGGTCGGTCAGGTCGAAGTGGATCGGGGTGACCGCGATCCGCCCCTCGGCGACCGCCGTGACGTCGGTCCCGCGCTCCTCCGCGCCGTAGCTGGCCTCACCATAGATTCGATAGAGGCGCCGCCCCTTGGAGCCCTCGTCGACGAGTGAGAGCTCATCGCGATAGACCCGCTTGCCGAGCCGCGCCACCTCGACGCCCTCCGGCTTGTTGCCGGGAACGTTGATGTTCAGGAGCGTGCCTGCGGGGAGCGGCACGTCCTCGAGCTCGGCCACGAGGCGCGCGGTGAACGCGGCGGCCACGCCGAAGTCGAACCCGTCGCCCATCCGGAAGTCGAGCTCCATCGCCGTGGACTGCTGTGAGACCGCGATGCCCGGCAGCCCGAGCACGATCGCCTCGAGCGCCGCCGCCACGGTCCCCGAGTAGGTGATGTCATCGCCAAGGTTGGCCCCGTGGTTGATCCCCGAAACCACCAGCTCGGCGGTGAAGCCCTCGATCAGCCCGAGCCTTGCCAGCCGCACGCAATCCACGGGCGTCCCGTCGGTGGCATAGCCGACGGTCCCATCGCCGAAGTCCACCTCCTCGACCCAGAGTGGGCGGCGCGTAGTGATCGAGCGCGCCATCGCGGAGCGGTTCCCGTCCGGCGCGATCACCGCCAGCTCGATTGCGGGGAGGCCCGTCAGCGCCCGCCGCAGAGCCTGGAGCCCGGCGGCCTCGATCCCGTCGTCGTTGGTCAGCAGGACTCGCATCCGAGCTGATCCTAGCCCGCCCGCAGGACCCGCTCTCCCCCGTAGCCGACGCCCGCCAGGTACAGCCCGCGCGGGGGCGCGGTGGAGCCCGCCTCCGAGCGGGGCCGCCCGTCCAGCAGCGCCCGGAACGCCTCCAGCGAGCGCCGTCCGCCGGCGACCTCGAGCATCGTTCCGACCAGTGTCCGGTTCATGTGACGCATGAAGGCGTCGGCCTCGATCCAGAACGAAAGGACGTCGCCTTCCCGGCGCCAGCACGCGGCGTGGACCTCACGCGTGAAGCGGACGTGGTCGGTCTGGGTCGGCGTGAACGCGGTGAAGTCGTGCGCGCCGACCAGCAGCGCGGCGCACCGAGCCAGCAGCTCTTCGTCGACGGCGTGGGGCCAGTGCAGCGCGCGACCGCGCTCGAGCGCGGCCCGCGCCGGCCGCACCAGCAACCGGTAGCAGTACGCACGTGAGGTCGCGTCGCGCCTGGCATCGAACCCGTCGGGAGCCGCCTCGCAGCGCAATGCCGCGACATCGTCGGGCAGTAGCGCGTTCAACCCGGACGCGGGCGCCGGCGGGCCCTCGTAGGAGCAGACCTGGCCCCAGGCATGAACGCCGGCGTCGGTCCGCCCGGCCACGGTCACCGGCACCGGATCGCGTCCCAGCACGACGCCGAGCGCCCGCTCCACCTCGGCCTGCACCGTACGCAGCCCCGGCTGCGCAGCCCAGCCGGCGAAGCCGCTCCCGTCGTACTCCAGTGTCAGGCGAGCGCTCAGACCAGCTCGAGTAGAACCATCTCGGTCGCATCGGACCGGCGCGGACCCAGCTTCAGAATCCGCGTGTAGCCGCCCGGACGCTCCGAGTACCTGGGGGCAATCTCCTCGAACAGCTTGTAGACCGTGAACTTGTCCTGCCCCAGCGCGCTCAGCGCCTGGCGGCGGGCATGCAGGTCGCCGCGCTTGGCGAGCGTGATGAGCTTCTCCACCTCGGGCTTGACGGCCTTGGCCTTGGCCTCGCTGGTCTGGATCCGCTCGTGCTGGATCACCTCCTTGGCGAGGTTGATCAGCAGCGACTTGCGGTGCGAGGCGCTACGGCTGAGCTGGTATCGCTGACGCTGGTGTCGCATGGCGTGGAACCGAGGACGTTACTCGTTGCGGAGCGTGAGCCCGCGCGCGTGGAGGGTCTCGATCACCTCGTCGATCGACTTCTTGCCGAAGTTCGGAATCGCGTTCAGCTCCGACTCCGTCTTGGAGACGAGGTCGCCGACCGTCTGGATGCCGGCCCGCTTGAGGCAGTTGTACGAGCGGACTCCGAGCTCGAGCTCCTCGATCAGGATGTCATCCATCGCGTTCGGCGGACGAGGCGGCAGCGGCCCAGGTCCGACCGGGCTCGGCTCGAGCACACCGCCGGCCGCGTCGCGCAGATCGGTGACGCGATCGGGATCGGTGAAGATCGCGAGCTGCGAGATCAGGATCTCGGCGGCCTCGCGCAGAGCCGCGGGCGGGTCGATCGAGCCATCGGTCTCGATGTCGAGCGTCAGCTTGTCGTAGTCGGTGCGCTGCCCGACGCGCGCCTGCTCGACGTTGTAGGCCACGCGGCGCACCGGCGAGAAGATCGAGTCGATCGGGATCACGCCGATCGGCTGATCGGGCGACTTGTTCTCCTCGGCGGGGCGGTAGCCGCGCCCGCGGCCGATCGTCAGGTAGACCTCGAGCTTGGTCTTCTTCTCGAGCGTCGCGATGTGCGCGTCGGGGTTGAGGATCTCGACGCCGGAGGGAAGGTCGATGTCCTTCGCGGTGATCTCGCCGGGGCCGGTGACGACCAGCGGCGCCTCGATCTCCGTCGCGTCGGAGTGCATCCTGCAGACGATCCCCTTGAGGTTCAGGACGATGTCGGTGACGTCCTCCTTCACCCCCCTGATCGTCGAGAACTCGTGAGCGACGCCCTCGATCCGGACGCTCGTGACCGCGGCGCCCGCCAGCGAGGAGAGCAGCACGCGGCGCAGCGAGTTGCCGAACGTGTAGCCAAAGCCCCGATCGAGCGGCTCGATCGTGAACGAGCCCCGGTTGTCGTCGACAGACTCGCTGGAGATTCTGGGGACTTGGAAGTCAAGCATCAGGGTCCTAACGTCGTGGGGGGTTCTGCCGCCGCGGCGGCGGCTGTCAAACGCCGCGTAGCTGGGGACTCGCGACTGGAAAGCTTCACTACTTCGAGTACAGCTCGACGATCAGCTGCTCCTGGACCGGCGCGGCGATCTCGCGCCGCTCCGGCTTGCGGAGCACCTTCGCCGTCAGCGACTCGTGGTCGGCCTGAAGCCATGCCGGGACCTGTCCGGTCAGCTCGGTCGCGTCGCTGATCACCTGCGTCGCGGTCGAGCGCGGATGGATCGCGATCACGTCGTTGTCGCGCAACTGGTAGCTGGGGACGTTCACGCGCCGCCCGTTCACCGTCCAGTGGCCGTGCAGGATCAGCTGCCGGGCCTGCCTGCGCGAGGCCGCGAAGCCGAGCCGCACGAGCACGTTGTCGAAGCGGCACTCGAGCATCCGCAGCAGGTTCTCGCCGGTGATGCCGCCCTGCGCGACCGCCTTGTCGTAATAGATCCGGAACTGCTTCTCGAGCACGCCGTAGTAGCGCTTCGCCTTCTGCTTCTCGCGCAGCTGGACGCGGTACTCGCTCTGCTTCTGGCGCCCGCGGCCGTGCTGGCCCGGCGGGTAGGAGCGGCGCTCGACGCCGCACTTGTCGGTGAGGCAGCGCTCCCCCTTGAGGAACAGCTTCTGCCCCTCGCGGCGACACTGCTTGCACTGGGGTCCGGTGTCGCGAGCCATCAGACCCTCCTCCGCTTGCGTGGCCGGCAGCCGTTGTGCGCCTGCGGGGTGACGTCCTTCACGCCCGTCACCTCGAGCCCGGCGGCCTGGAGCGATCGGATCGCCGTCTCGCGGCCCGAGCCCGGCCCCTTGACGAACACCTCGACCTTCTGGAGACCGTTCTCGATGCCCTTGCGCGCGGCGGCGTCGGCGGTCACCTGCGCGGCGAACGGGGTCGACTTGCGCGAGCCCTTGAAGCCGGCCCCGCCGGCGGACTCCCACGCGATCACGTTGCCCTCGCGGTCGGTCAGCGACACGATCGTGTTGTTGAACGACGTCTTGATGTGGGCCTGCCCGATGGGGATGTTCTTGCGGACGCGCCTGCGTCCGCGCTGCGGTCGTCTCGGTGCCGGCATTACTTCTTGGCGGCCTTTTTCTTACCGGCCACCTGCATGCGCTTCGGACCCTTGCGCGTGCGCGCGTTGGTCTTCGTGTTCTGACCGCGCACGGGCAGTCCGCGGCGGTGCCGAAGTCCGCGGTAGGACCCGATCTCCTGCAGGCGCTTGATCGCCTGGGAGCGCTCGCGGCGCAGGTCGCCTTCCACGGTGAGCTCGGAGTCGATCAGCTCGCGCAGCTTCACGACCTCGTCGTCGGTGAGGTCGCGGACCTTCCGGTCGGGCTCGACCCCGACCTCCGCCAGCAGCCGGTTGGAGGTCGAGCGCCCGATTCCGTAGACGTACGTGAGCCCGATCTCCGCGCGCTTGTTGAGGGGGATGTTGATGCCGGCGATTCGTGCCATCTAGCGCCTCACCCCTGCCGCTGCTTGTGACGCGGGTTCGAGCAGATCACGAGGACCCGCCCCTGACGGCGGATGATCTTGCACTTTTCGCACATCGGCTTGACCGACGGTCTGACTTTCACGCTCGATTCGCTCTCGTGGTGGAGGTATTCACAGTAGTTTCCTCGGCTCGGCTCTGGAGACCGCTTCAGGTCGCCGCTACCGCGCCGAAGACCGCCCGCAGCACGAAAACGCACGCTGCGGGCGCATCCACGGATACTAGCAGGGGTGGTTTGCTCGGGGTCCGCGCATGCGCGGACCCCCCGGGCGGCGCATGCGCCGCCCGGCGCCGGCGCACATGTGCGCCGGCGTACAATGTCAAAGCGAAGTGGGGCGAGCGCAGTTCATCGGGCTGCTGGCGGCCATGACCGGGTGCGGTGTCGCGCTCGCCGGCTGCGGATCGCACGCCCACCAGACCAAGCCGGGCGCCGCCAAGGCCGGGTTCGTGATCGCGCTTCCGCGGCTGGCTCACAACCCCACCGGGCGCGTCCTCGGCGCGATCCCGGTCCGCGGCTCGATCGTGCCGCACGCGATCGGCACGCCGGGGGCGACCGATCCCGTCGTCTACCACGGCGGCCCCGTGATGCACGTGATGAACGCGCACGCGATCTTCTGGGCCCCTCCCGGCTTCGTCTTCCCGGCCGGCTACCAGGCGCTGATCGAGAAGTACTTCGGCGCGGTCGCGCGGGCGAGCGGCACCACCGGCGACGTCTACGCCGTCGCCCGGCAGTACTTCGACACCACCGGCCCGATCCCCAACCGGGTGTCGTTCGCGGGCTCGATCAACGTCGCCGATCCCCTCCCCACGTCCGCTTGCAGCGATCCCGGCGTCCAGGGTCCCTGCCTGTCGATCGGCGAGCTCTCGGGCGAGGTGCAGCAGATCGTCAGCTCGCGCGGGCTGCCCCAGGGGCTCGGCGACATGTACTTCCTGTTCACTCCGTCGGGAATCGGCTCGTGCTTCGGCCAGAACGGCGAGGGCTGCTACGGCTACCGCGGCGGGTACTGCGCCTTCCACGACTGGATCGGGAACGACAGCGCGAGCGCGATCATCTGGGGGAACATGCCGTTCGGCGCCCAGCGCGGGTGCGACCTCTTCCACCAGGAGCCCAACGGCAACCCCGCCGACGCCGAGGTCAACGTCGTCAGCCACGAGCAGATCGAGGCGATCACCGATCCGATGGGGACGGGCTGGTTCGGGAACGATGGCGGCGCCGACGAGGTCGGCGACAAGTGCTACATGACGGTCCCGCCGATGGTCGGCGGGGCGCCGGGCGCGCAGTATGACCAGCTGATCGGGGGCGTCGGCTTCGACGTGCAGCCGGAATGGAGCAACGACGGCGACCAGTGCGCGCTGACGCTGCCGCACGCGCCGCCGTGGCCGACGTTCACCTTCTCCGGGGTCGCCGCGCCGGGCCGGACGGTGAGCTTCGACGCCTCGCGCTCCGCCGGCCAGGACGGAGGCGTGATCACCGGGTACTCGTGGGACTTCGGCGACGGCGCTCGCGCCCAGGGCAGCGGCACCAGCCACGCCTTCCAGAGCGGGGGGCAGCACACGGTGACGCTGACGGTCAGCGACTCGCAGGGAGCGCAGAACAGCTACACGGCGGTCCTCGCCGGCGGGCTCTGAGAGCCGCGCCGCGGCGCGGCCGGCGCGATGAGTCAGGGCCGGACCGATCCAGCCAGGCGGGAAGCCGAGCGGTCCGAGCCCTGAGGGGCCTCATGCCACGGCGTCAGGATCCTCGGCCCGTCCGCGGTGATCGCGATCGTGAACTCGAAGTGGGCGGCGAGCGAGCCGTCCTGCGAGTAGATCGCCCAGTGGTCATCGCCGACGCGGACGCTGTGGCGCCCCGCGGTCACCATCGGCTCGACCGCCAGCACCATCCCCTCCTCGAGCGGCACGCCGGTGCCCGGATTGCCGTAGTTGGGGATCTGCGGGTCCTCGTGCATGTTGCGGCCGATGCCGTGACCGACCAGCGTGCGGACGATCGAGAAGCCCGCCGTCTCCACGTGCTGCTGGATCGCGCTCGAGACATCCCCGAGCCGGTTGCCGGTCCGGCACTGGTCGACCGCGACGAACAGCGCGCCCTCGGTCGTGTTCAGCAGCTTTTGCGCGATCGGCGTCACCGGGCCGACCGCGAAGGTGCGGGCGGCGTCGGCGACCCAGCCGTCTCGGACGACGCCGATGTCGACCGAGATGATGTCCCCGCGCGCGAGCTTGTAGGCGCCGGGGATGCCGTGGACGATCATCGAGTTGGGCGAGGTGCAGATCGAGCCCGGGAAGCCGCGGTAGCCCTTGAAGGCCGGCTCCGCGCCCTGCGAGAGGATGAACTTCTCGGCCGCCTGGTCGAGCTCGCGGGTAGTGATGCCCGGGCGGATCTTGCCGGCGAGCAGGTTCATCGTCTTGACGAGGATCGCGCCCGCGGCCGCCATGCGCTCGATCTCCTCGGAGCTCTTCTTGATGATCACTGGCGTTAGACGTTCTCTTCCAGGCGGAGCGTCGCGATCACCGCTCGAATGTGGTCGTGGACCTCGGCGGGGGGACGCGTGCCGTCGATCCGGCGCATCAGCCCCTGCTCGTCGTAGTACTCGGTCAGGGGCTCGGTCTGCTCGTGGTAGACCTTGAGCCGGTTGCGGATCACCTCGGGGTTGTCGTCGTCGCGCTGGACCAGCCGCGAGCCGTCCTGATCGCAGACCCCCTCGCGCTTGGGCGGGTCGAGCTCGACGTGGTAGTTGTGGCCGGCCTTGACGCATACCCGCCGGCCGGAGAGGCGACGGACTACCTCCTCGTCGGAGACGTCGAGCAGCAGCGCGGCCGTGACCCGGCGACCGAGGTCGGAGAGCAGCCGGTCGAGGGCCTTGGCCTGCTCGAGCGTGCGGGGAAACCCGTCGAGGATGAAACCGTCCTGGGCATCCTCCTCCTGCAGGCGCTCGGCTGCCATCGCGACGATCAGCTCGTCGGGCACCAGCTCGCCCGCGTCCATGTACTGCTTGGCCTTGCGTCCCAGATCGGTCTCGTCCTTGACGTTGCCGCGCAGCATCTCTCCGGTCGAGATGTACGGCAGCTCGAAGTCCGAACGCAGCCGTTCTGCCTGGGTGCCCTTGCCCGCGCCGGGCGGCCCGAAGAGGATCAGGTTGATCTCCGACACGACCGCTCACTGTATCGGTCAGACGAGCCCGAGTGAGGCCGCGATCGATGCGCCTCGATCTCGGTCACCAGCTCGATCCAACCAGTGAACGGCTGCGACTGCCCGCCGGAAATCGCGAGCGAGCCGCTGATCGGCTCGGAGCCGCGCTCGATCGACAGCTCCAGGTGCGTGGTGCCCTCTTCCACGGGCGCACAGCTTGGCCGACGCGACCGTCGTTCGCACCAGGCGAGCACCCCAGGATTAGCGGTGCCAGCCCAGCGTGCGATCCACCGTTTTGGGGTATATAGGAGCGGTGCCAGTCCGGGAGGCGCGAGACCGACGTGGTCGGGTGGTCCGCGGCAGTTCCGGGCTGCTCGAACGAGGATCCGCGCTACAAGCAATCGAATTCGTACTCGACGAAGCGCGCGACGGAACCGGGGGCGCGCTGCTCGTCGAGGGGCATGCGGGGATGGGCAAGACCCGCCTGCATGAGGCCGCGCTCGATCGCGCGCGCGGCTGGGAGATGCGCGTGCGCCGTGCCGCCGGCGCCGAGCTGGAGCGGAACATCGCCTTCGGCGTCGCTGCCCAGCTGCTCGGCACCGCGCCCGGAGAGCTTCCGCTCGGCAGGCGCGACGCCGCGCCGGCGCCCGAGGACCTGTCGCGCTCGCACGAGCTGTTCACGCTGCTGGCCACGGCCGAGGACCGCGTCGGCGGCACGCTGATCGCGGTGGACGACCTGCACTGGTGCGACGCCGCCTCGCTGGACTTCCTGCTCTACCTCCTGCACCGGTTGGACGAGGTGCCCGTCGCGCTCGTGATGACGCGGCGACCCGGGATGGGAGACGAGATCTCCGCCGTGCTCGACCGGATCGCAGCCGATCCCCATGTGCGGGTGGAGCGGCTGCCGCCGCTCGGACACGATTCCGTCCGCGAGCTCGCCCGGCGTGCGCTGGGCGCCTGCGTCAACACCACGGTGGTCGACGCCTGCAAGCAGGCGACCGCCGGCAACCCCTTCTACCTGCACGAGCTGCTGCTGGCGCTCAGCGAGGAGGACCCGCACGACTCCGAGGAGCTGACCAGCCGGGCCCGAGCGCTGGCGCCCGATGCGGTCACCCGCACACTGCGAGTGCGCGTGGGGCGTCTCGGACGGCCGGCGGCGGCGCTGGCGCGCGCGGTCGCGATCCTCGGCGATGACGTTCCGTTGCGCCACGCCAGCGCGCTGTCGGGACTGCCACTCGACGCCGCCTCCTCGGCAGCGGATGCGCTCGCCGCGGTCGAGGTACTGCTGGCGCGCGAGCCGCTGCGGTTCGTGCACCCGCTGGTTCGCCACGCGGTCGAGTACGACATCCCCGCCTCCCAGCGCGCCACGCTCCATCTCGAGGCGGCCCGCCTCCTCTGTCGCGACGGCGCCGACCACGAGCAGGTCGCCGCGCATCTGCTGCGTGGGCGCGCGCAGAGCGAGGAATGGGTCGTCGAGCAGCTGCGCGCGGCAGCCCGCGAGGCCAGCCTGCGCGGCGCGCCCCAGTCCGCGGTCGAGTATCTGAAGCGCGCGCTCGAGGAACCACCCGCCGGTGAGCTGCGCACGCAGGTGCTGGCCGAGCTCGGCGTAGCCGAGGCGGCGGCCGGTCTGCGCGACGCGGCCACCCACCTCTACCAGGCGGCGGCTGCAACCACCGATCCTGTCCTGCGCCTGCGCCTGTTGCTGCGCCGAGCCCAGGCGCTCTCCAGCCAGGGCCTGCACCGGATGGCGGTCGACGCCTACGACGCGGCCCTGCGAGAGCTTCCGGCGGCGGGCGCAGACCCCGGGATCGAGGAGCTCGAGGTGACGCTGCGCAGTGGGCTCGTCAGCTCCACGCTGATGGTTCCCGACCGTCACGAAACGCTCGACGAGGTGTGGACCGGCGCGTCCGCGAAGAAGGTCGCCGAGATGGCGGAGAGGGCCTGGGACGAGGGTCGCCTACTGGATCGCGAGAGCGCCAACGGCATGACATGGGTGTTCGCCGCCGCGGCGCTCACCTGGAGCGGCGAGCTCGAGCGCGCGGTCGCGGTCGCGGATGCGGCGCTCGAGGATGCCCGCCGGCGCATGGCCCCGCTCGGCTTCGCGACCGCCAGCTACGTCAGGGCGGTCCCGTGTCTGGCGCAGGGGCGGGTGCGGGATGCGCTCGCGGACCTCGAGCTCGCGCGCGACGCGCGCCGCTACGGCTGGCGCACGCTCACGCGAGCGGCCGCGGCGCGCTACTGCCTCGCGCTGATCGAGACGGGCGCGCTCGAGCGAGCCGAGGAGGCGCTGAGCGAGGACGAGCCGCTCGACGAGCTTTGCGATCTCGAGGATCTGCACCGCCTGGCGGCGCGCGCGGAGCTGCGGCTCGCCCAGGGCCGGCCGCAGGAGTCGCTCACCGACGCGCTCGCGGCCGGACGCGCGCTCGGTCAGTCGATCCGCGCGGTCGAGATCTTCCCCTGGCGGGCAATCGCCGCCCAGGCGGCGCTCGCGCTCGGCGATCGCTCGCGCGCGCGGGACCTCGCGCTCGAGGAGTGCGCGATCGCCGAACGGACCGGCGTTGTGCACACGCGGATCCGCGCCTATCGCGTGTTCGGGCTGACCGAGGATCGCGCCCGTGCCGTAGCGGCGCTGCGCACGGCGGTCGAGCTCGGGCGGGCCGCGCCGCAGCGCCTGGAGACGATGCGAGCGCTGGTCGACCTCGGCGCGGCGCTGCGCCGCGCCAACCAGCGCGCGGCGTCGCGTCGCCCGCTGCAGCAGGCGGCGGACATGACGCTGCACGCGGGGGCGACCGTCCTGCACGAGCGCGCGCGCACCGAGCTGGCGGCGAGCGGCGCGCGTCCACGCCGCGAAGCGCTGCTCTCCGGACCCGCGTCGCTGACCCCGAGCGAGCGCCGGATCGCCGAGCACGCCGCGAGCGGGCGGAGCAATCGCGAGATCGCGCAGGCGCTGTTCGTGACCCCCAAGACCGTCGAGTATCACCTGCGCAACGCGTACCGCAAGCTCGGGATCGAGCGCCGCAACGAGCTGCCCGAGGCGCTCGCGGACGAACCGGTCCGCTCCCGCGGCTGAGCGGGAGATCCGCGCCGGCCGTGGCCGGAGGCCTTCGCGTACAGTTGTGGAGATCGATGCGAGCAGCACGTGTATTCGCTGCGATCGACTCGCACACGGAGGGAATGCCGACGCGCGTCATCACGGGCGGGCTCGGGACGATCCCGGGGAGCTCGATGCAGGAGCGGCGGCTGTATTTCGAGCGAAATCTCGATGACCTACGGCTGCTGCTGATGCGCGAGCCACGCGGCCACGGGGCGATGTCCGGCGCAATCCTGCAGCCGCCGACCCGGCCGGACGCCGACTACGGCGTCCTGTTCATCGAGGTCTCAGGCTGCCTGCCGATGTGCGGGCACGGGACGATCGGCGTTGCGACGGTGCTGGTCGAGAGCGGGATGGTCTCCGTGACCGAGCCCGAGACGGTGATCGCACTCGACACGCCCGCGGGGCTGGTGCGGGCGACGGTGACGGTGTCCGACGGCCGGGCGCAGCGGGTGGCGCTGCGCAACGTGCCGGCGTTCGCCGCCCAGCTCGATGGGTTGGTGCGCATCGAGTCGCTCGGCACCGTCCGATACGACATGGCGTTCGGCGGGAACTTCTACGCGCTCGTGCCGGCCGAATCGGTGGGTCTTCAGCTCTCGGCCGCCAACGCCCCCGAGCTGATCGCCCGCGGCCTCGAGCTCGCCGCCGCGATCAACGCCGCGGCGCCGCCCGTGCACCCGCTCGACGACGCGATCCGCGGCTGCAAGCACGTCGTCTTCCACGGGCCCGGCGCGGATGGCGCGGACGCGCTCAGCGCGACGGCGATCCACCCGGGATGGCTTGACCGCTCTCCGTGCGGGACCGGCACCTCGGCGCGGATGGCGGCGCTGCACGCTCGCGGCGAGCTCGCCCTGGGCGAGCAGTTCGTCAACGAGTCGATCATCGGCAGCCGCTTCAGCGGCCGCCTGCTGGAGGAGGTGGACCTCGCCGGCGCGACCGCGGTCGTGCCCGAGGTGTCCGGGCGCGCCTGGATCACCGGCATGGGCCAGTACCTGCTTGATCCGGCCGATCCGTTCCCGGCCGGATTCGACCTCTAGTGCCGAGCGTGATCGTGATCGGCGGCGGCGCCGTCGGCCTGTGCGTGGCCGAGGCGCTGAGCGCCCGGGGCGCGGAGGTGACGGTGCTCGAGCGCGACCGCTGCGGCGCCGGGGCCTCGGCGGGCAACGCCGGCTGGGTCACGCCGTCGCTCTCGACGCCGGTTCCCGGGCCAGGCGTGATCGCGGCTTCGCTGCGGTGGCTGATCGACCCGTCGGGACCCCTCTGGATCAGGCCGACGCTCGCGCCGTCGATGCTCGCCTGGATCGCTCGGTTCCTGCGCAGCTGCTCGCGCTCGGCCCACCGCCGCGGCCTGGGCGCGCTGCAGGCGGCCGCGGCGGGCGCCGGGCCGGCGTTCGAGCGGGTCGCCGGCCGCGGCGTCTCGTTCGAGCTACACGACGATCCGCTGCTGTATCCCGCGTTCGACCGCGACGAGCTCGAGCACGTCTGGGGCGTCGCCGGCGAGCTTCGCGACGCGGGCACCCGCCAGTCGCTCGAGCGGCTCGGCCCCGAGGAGGTGCTGGAGCTCGAGCCGGCGATCGCCCCGAGCGTCGTGGGCGGCGTGCTCGCCGGCGGCGAGTGGCGCGTCCGGCCCGAGGGCCTGGTGCGGGGCTTGGTGCAGGGGCTGGGCGCACGCGGCGTCTCGGTCCGCGAAGGCTGTCCGGTCGACTCGATCGTGCGCGACGGCTCGCGGTGGCGGGTGCTGGGTGAATCTTCCGTCGAGGCCGACGCGGTGGTGATCGCCGCGGGCGTCGGGTCCGGAGAGCTGCTCGCGCCGCTCGGGTTCCGGCTTCCGATCGCGGCGGCAAAGGGCTACAGCCGCACCTATCCACTTGATCCGTCGGGGCCGAAGCGGCCGCTCTATCTGGAGCGTCCGAAGGTCTCGATCAGCGTGTTCGACGAGGCCGTGCGGATCTCGGGGACGCTCGAGCTTGGCGCGCGCGGCCTGGCGCTCAGCCAGCGGCGGCTGGCCGCGATCGCGGACGCGGCGCAGCACGCACTGCCGGGGTGGCGGATGTCGACGCCGGCCGACTGGGCCGGGATCCGCTCGCTCTCGCCCGACGGCCTGCCGTTCATCGGAGCGATGCCCGGGGCAGAGCGGTTGTTCATCGCGACCGCCCATGCCACGCTTGGGATCACCCTGGCCCCCTTGACCGGAGAGCTGCTGGCAAGTCTGATCTTGGAAGCCAAATCCGACCCGGTGCTGGCGGCGTTCGATCCCGCCCGCGCTTTGAGGAGATAGGAGGTACCCGCATGAAGGGCGTACTGGCCGCGATCGTCACCCACTTCGACGCCGAGCTGGCGGTCGACCACGACGCGGTGGCCGCCGAGGTGGGCCGGCTGATCGAGGGCGGCGTGCACGGACTCGTTCCCAACGGCACCGTCGGTGAAGGCTCGAGCATGTCGCGCGAGGAGCGCCGCGAGGTGATCGAGACGGTCGTCGCAGCCGCCGGCGGCCGTGTCCCGGTGTGCGCGGGCGTCTCGGCGCCGACCGCCGAGCAGGCCACCGTCTACGCGCGCGATGCGGCCGCCGCCGGCGCGGACGCAGCGATGCTGCTCCCGCCGCTGCTCTACCGGGCCGATCGCCGCGAGCTGGAGGAGTTCTACGGGGCGGTGGCGCGCGCGGCCGAGCTGCCGCTGATGATCTACAACAACCCGCAGGCCAGCGGCAGCGATCTGGAGCCGGAACTGCTCGCCGAGCTCGCCGAGGCGCTACCGAGCGTCACCTCGATCAAGGAGTGCTCGGGCGACGCCCGGCGGATCGCGCAGCTGGTGCAGCGCTGCCCCCAGCTCGACGTGCTGGTCGGCGGCGACGACTGGGCCCTCGAGGGCTTCTGCGCGGGTGCGGCCGGCTGGGTCTCCGGGGTGGTCGACGTGCTGCCGGCGGAATGCGTGCGCCTCTGGGAGCTCTGCCAGGCCGGCGATCTCGCGCCCGCGCGCGAGCTCTACCAGGCGCTGCTGCCGCTCGCGCGGCTCGACATGACGCCCAAGCTCGTCCAGTACTTCAAGGCCGCGCTCGACGAGCTCGGGCTCGCCGGCGGGCCATGCCGGCCGCCACGCCTGGAGCTGAGCGAGGCGGAGCATGGCAGGGTGCGCGCGGCGATGGCACAGGCGATGACGGCGGCCCACCATGTCTGAGCTGAGCGCCGCGATCGGCGCGGCGAACTACATCGGCGGCGAGTGGCGCCCGGGCGCCGCCGGGAACGTGTACGAGCGCCACAACCCGTGGCGGCCGTCGGAGGTCGTCGGCGAGTTCCCGAAGTCCGATGCCGGTGACGTCGACGTGGCGGTGGCCGCTGCGGATGCGGCCGCGCCGGCGTGGGCGCGGCTTCCGGCACCGCGGCGCGGGGCGTTTCTCGGCAGGGCGGCCGAGCTGATCGAGTCGCGCGTCGAGGAGATCGCGCAGGACATGACGCGCGAGATGGGCAAGCCCCTGCGCGAATCGCGGCTGGAGGCCGGGCGCGCCGCCGCGATCTTCCGCTTCTTCGCGGGCGAGGGCTGGCGGGCGCTCGGGCAGGTGTTCGAGCAGTCCGTGAGCGGGGCGGCCGTGTACACGCGCCGGCGCCCGGTCGGCGTCGTCGGCCTGATCACGCCGTGGAACTTCCCCGCCGCGATCCCGGCGTGGAAGCTGGCGCCGGCGCTGGCGTACGGGAACACCGTGGTGCTCAAGCTCGCCCAGGACGCGCCGATGACCGGCCTGCACCTGGCGCACGCGCTCGCGGAGGCGGAGCTTCCGGACGGCGTCCTGAACGTGTTGATCGGCAGCGGCGGCGAGGTCGGCGCGCCGCTGGTCGCCGACCGCCGGGTCGCCGCGATCTCATTCACGGGCTCGGTTCCGGTCGGTGAGGGCGTGCGCCTGGAGGCGGCGCGCCAGGGCAAGCGCGTCCAGCTCGAGCTCGGCGGACACAATCCGCTGATCGTCGCGAGCGACGCCAACCTCGAGGCGGCCGTCGGCGCCGCGTACGCCGGGGCGTTCTGGTCGGCGGGGCAGAAGTGCACCGCGACCCGGCGGATCTACGTGCAGGAGGGCGTGTACGAGTCCTTCCGGGAGCGTCTGCTCGCGCGGATCGACGCCGGTCGCGTGGGCGACCCGTCCGATCCCGAGACCGAGGTCGGACCGCTCGTCAACGAGCATCAGTTCGAGGAGGTGCTGGCGGGGATCGCCCGCGGGCGCGAGGAGGGCGGGACGGTGCTGGCGGGCGGCTCGCGCGCCGATGAGGAGGGTTACCTGATCGCCCCGACCGTGTTCGAGGACGTCGCCGACGATGCCTACCTATCGCAGGAGGAGGTGTTCGGGCCGGTCACCTCGCTGTACCGCTTCGGCGAGCTGGGCGAGGCGATCGAGCGGGCGAACGCGGTCCGCTTCGGGCTCTCGGCCTCCGTCTTCACCGATAGCCTCGCGACGGCCGAGCGGTGCGTCGACGAGCTCCAGGCCGGGATCCTCCACGTCAACTCCCAGACCGCCGGCGCGGACGTCCATGTCCCGTTCGGCGGCTCGAAGGCGTCGGGCTATGGGCCGCACGAGCAGGGCCGGGCCGCGATCGAGTTCTACACGGAGGAAGTCACGGTCTATCGCGACGCCTGAGGGTGCGGGCGCCGGGAGGACCGCCGGGCCGGCATCCCTGCCGACCCGTCCCACACGGCCTGCCCCCAATTACCACCCCTGTTCACTCCAGCCCCCAACCCTGTACCGGGAAAAATAGTGGCGAAAGCGGCGATTCGCACCAGGGGCCGACCCCAGGGTTTAGTTAACTTTGGTTCGGGTCGGGATTCTGACCGGTTCGGGGCTGTTCCGGGCCCCGAGAGCCGAACTTTGGCAAATCGACGCCACCCCTCGGCCCCAAATCGCCAAAGTTCCACAGCGCTCGGGTCGACGCCGTCCCGGCGTCCGGCCGGGTTACTTCAGGAAGCCCTCGTAGTTGCGCATCATCAGCTGCGCTTCGAGCTGCTTCATCGTGTCGAGCGCGACGCCGATGACGATCAGGATCGAGGTCCCGCCGAAGAAGAAGTTGGCGCTGGTCTGGTTGATCAGGACGGTCGGCAGCGCGGCGATCGCAGCCAGGAAGAGTGCTCCCGGGAACGTGAGTCGCGCCAGGATCCGGTCCAGGAATTCGGCCGTGGGTCTGCCTGGCCTCACCCCCGGGATGAAGCCGCCGTACTTCTTGAGGTTGTCGGCCTGGTCGACGGGGTTGAACGTGACGGCCGTGTAGAAGTAGGTGAAGAGGATGATGAAGATGCTCTCCCCGAGCACGTAGTGCCAGCCCTGGGGATTGAAGAAGGACTGCACCTGGTAGGCGAAGCTGTGCGTGTTGTTCTGGCCGATCAGCTGGCCGAGGGTGGGCGGGATCGCCATGATGCTGGCGGCGAAGATCACCGGGATCACGCCGGCCATGTTGACGCGGAGCGGCAGGTAGGTCTGTCCGCCCTGGGTCATGCGCCGGCCGATCACGCGCTTGGCGTACTGGATCGGGATCCGGCGCTGGCCCTCCTGGACGAACACGACGGCGGCGACGACCCCGATCGCGATGAACGGCATGACCACCCTGAAGACCTGGTCTGGGTTGGTCCACCAGGCGTGCACGCCGCTCGGGATCCGGGCGACGATCGACGCGAAGATCATCAGCGAGATCCCGTTGCCGATCCCGCGCTGGGTGATCAGCTCGCCCATCCACATCAGCAGCACCGTGCCGGCGGTCAGCGAGATCACGATCAGGAACACCTTGGCCAGCGTGAAGTTCGAGATCAGCGTGACGCCCGCGGTGCTCTCGAAGCTGCGGAACAGGAACACGTAGCCGATCGACTGGGCGAATGCCAGCCCGACCGTGAGGTAGCGCGTGTACTGGGTGATCCGCGCCTGCCCGACCTCGCCCTCCTTCTGGAGCTTCTCGAGCGAGGGCACGACCACCTGCAGCAGCTGCAGGATGATGGAGGCCGTGATGTAGGGCATGATCCCGAGCGCGAAGATCGCGATTCGCCCGAGCCCGCCGCCCGAGAACAGGTTCAGCAGGCCGAGGATGCTGTTGCCGCCGAAGTTCTTCTGGATCGCGGCGACCGCGCTCGCGTTGATGCCCGGCGCCGGAATGTGCGTGCCGAGCCGGTAGAGCGCGAGCACCAGGGCCGCGAACAGCACCTTCTTGCGGATCTCCGCGACCCTGAACGCGCCGAGGATCGTGGAGATCACCGGCTCAGCCCTCCGCGGCCCGCTCTGTCTCGACGAGCTGGCACGTTCCGCCGGCGGCCTCGATCCGCTCGCGAGCGGTCTTGCTGAACGCGTGAGCATGAACCGTCAGCGACTTCGTCAGCTCGCCGCGAGCCAGCACCTTGACGGGGACGTCCTTGCGGCCGGCCAGGCCCTTGGCGCGCATCGCCTCCAGCGTGACGGCGTCGCCCTTGTCGAACCTCGCCTCGAGATCGCCGAGGTTGACCGCCTGCGTGTGGGTCCGGAACGGCTCGAACGGCATCGACTTCTTCATGTTCGGGCCGCGCAGCTTGCGCATCCGCATGTGAATCGGGTTCTGGCCGCCTTCGAACCGAGCGCGGCGCTTCGCGCCCGAACGCGAGCCCCAGCCCTTCTGGCCGCGGCCCGCGGTCTTGCCGGTTCCCGAGCCCTCGCCCCGGCCGACGCGCTTGCGCGGCCTGCGCGAACCCGGCGCCGGCTTGAGGTTGTGCAGCCCGATCCGCTCGGTCGTCTCCTCAGCCATCGTCGGAGACCTCCACCAGATGCCGGACCTTGTGGATCATCCCGCGCACCTGCGGCGAGTCCTCGCGCTCGACCGTGTGCCCGATCCGCCGCAGCCCGAGCGAGCGCAGCGTGTCGCGCTGGCGCTTGTCGGCGCCGTTCTTGGACTTGCGCTGGGTGACCTTCAAAGTGCTCACGCCTCGCTGGGCTCCTCGCCCACGGTCGCGCCCTCGGCGTCCTCGGCAGGCGCATCGACCGGAGCTTCCTCGGCGGGCGAGGGGACATCGTCGGAGCGCACTCGCGTCGCCCGTACCTCGGCACCGTTGGCGCCATTTGCGGTGGGTGATGACGACGTCCGCTCATTTGCCGCGAGCCCCAGAACCTGGTTGATCGACAGCCCGCGCAGGACCGCGACCTCGCCGGGCGTACGCAGCGACTCGAGCCCCGCCATCGTGGCCTTCACGAGGTTGATCGGGTTCTGCGAGCCGAGGCTCTTGGAGAGGATGTCGTTGATGCCCGCGAGCTCGAGCACGGCGCGCACGCCGCCGCCGGCGATCACGCCGGTACCGGGCGCGGCCGGCTTGAGCAGCACGCGGCCCGCGCCGAAGATCCCGGTCACCTCGTGGGTGATCGTCGAGCCGTGCTTGGGCACGCGATAGAGGTTCTTCTTGGCGCGCTCAACGGCCTTCTGGATCGCGACCGGGACCTCGTTGGCCTTGCCGTAGCCGATCCCGACCACCTCGCGCTCGTCGCCCACGACGACCAGCGCGGTGAAGGAGAACCGGCGCCCTCCCTTGACGACCTTCGCGACACGGTTGATCTCCACGACCCGCTCCTGCAGGTCGAGACCCGTCGCTGAGACTGTGCGGTCACGTGTCGGCATCGGTCGGTCCAGGGTAGCCGTTCACGGCTAGAAGCTCAGCCCGCCTGCGCGCGCGCCCTCGGCGAGCGCCTTCACGCGCCCGTGATACTGGTAGCCGCCGCGATCGAACACGGCCTGCTGCACCCCGGCCGCCTTGGCACGCTCGGCGAGGACCTCGCCAACGCGCTTCGCCTGCTCCATCGGCTTCAGCGCAGCCAGGTCCGACTCGGTCCAGTTGACGGCGGCGAGGGTGCGCCCGGCGTCGTCGTCGATCAGCTGGGCGAAGATCCCGCGATTGGAGCGGAACACGCTGATCCGCGGCCGCTCGGCGCTGCCGCGCACCTTGGCGCGCACGCGCCGGCGGCGCTTCAGCCTGCGCTTGGGCTGGGTCAGGACGGTCATGCCCGCTTGCCGACCTTCCGGGCGACGTACTCGCCCTCGTAGCGGATCCCCTTGCCCTTGTAGGGCTCGGGCTTGCGCTGCTTGCGGATGAATGCCGCCGTCTCGCCGACGCGCTGCTTGGATGCGCCGCGCACCACGATGCGGGTTGGCATCGGCACCTCGAACTCGATCCCGTCGGGCGCCTTGACCGAGACCGGGTGTGAGTAGCCGAGCGCGAGCTCGAGGTCGCGGCCGCGCAGCTGCGCGCGGTAGCCGACACCCTGGATCTCGAGCCGCTTCTCGAAGCCGTCGGTCACGCCCAGGACCATGTTCGCGACGAGCGTCCGGGTGAGCCCGTGCAGCGCGCGGTGCTCGCCGCGATCGGTGGGCCGTGTGACGACGACCTGGTCGTCGACGTGCTCGACCTTGATCTCGCGGTTGATGCGCTCGGTCAGCTCGCCCTTGGGCCCGTTGACGGTGACGCGCTCGGGCTCGATCGCGATCGTGACGCCCGCGGGCACTGGGATTGGCTGCTTGCCGATGCGAGACATGAGCGCTACCAGACCTTAGCGACGAGCTCGCCGCCGACGCCCTGTTGCCGCGCCTCGTGGCCCGTCATCACGCCCTTGGAGGTGGAGATGATCGTGGTGCCCATTCCGCCCTGGATCCGGGGAATGTGGGCGTGGTCCACGTACGTGCGCCGGCCGGGGCGCGAGACCCGCTGCATCCCCGTGATCACGGGCTTGCGGTCCTGGGTGTACTTGAGCGTGATCGTCAGGTCCTCGCCGGGCCGACCAGGGGCGGGCGGGTGCACCTCCCATGCCTCGATGTAGCCCTGCTCCTTGAGGATCCGGGCAAGCTCGCGCTTCAGCCCCGAAGAGGGGATCGTGACGTCGTGGTGCTGCGCCTTCGCGCCGTTGCGAAGCCGGGTCAGGAAATCGGCGATCGGATCGGTCATCGACATGGGCTCACCAGCTGCTCTTCGTCATCCCCGGCACGTAGCCGTTGTGCGCGAGCTCGCGCAGACAGATGCGGCACACGCCGAACTTGCGGTAGACCGCGCGCGCGCGGCCGCAACGGCGGCAGCGACTGTACGCCCGGGTCTTGTACTTGGGGGTCCGCCGCTGGCGGACGCGCTGTGAAACCTTTGCCATGTGCTCCTCTAATTCGCTGTCGCGACCGCCTCGGGACGGCCCTCGCGCGCGAACGGCATGCCAAGTGCCTCCAGCAGCGCGAATGCCTCCTCGTCCGTCTGGGCCGTCGTGGTGATCGTGATGTCCATGCCCCGGACCTGATCGATGTCGTCGTAGTCGATCTCCGGGAAGATGATCTGCTCGCGCACGCCCATCGAGTAGTTGCCGCGGCCGTCGAACGCGCGCGGGTTCAGGCCGCGGAAGTCGCGGATCCGCGGGATCGCGATCGACATCAGGCGGTCCAGGAACTCGTAGCCGCGGTCGCCGCGCAGCGTCACCGCCACGCCGACCGGCATGCCCTCGCGCACCTTGAACTGGGCGATGGACTTGCGCGCGCGGCGGATGCTGGGGCGCTGCCCGGTGATCGTCGCGAGCTGGCTGGTCGCCGCCTCGAGCATGTTCGAGTCCTGCTTGGCGTCGCCGACGCCCATGTTGACCGTGACCTTCTGGACCCGCGGCGCACGCATCGGGGTCGAGTAGCCGAAGCGCTGAACAAGCGCCGGCTGGATCTCTTGGAGGTATCTGGTCTTCAGTCGTGCGGTTGGCATCTGGTCAGTCCTAGTCGAGTCGCGTGCCGCTGCGGCGGGCGACGCGGAAGCGTTTGCCGTCCTCGATCTCGACCCCGACGCGCGTCGGCTTGCCGTCCTTCGGATCCGCGAGCATCACGTTTGAGAGGTGGATCGGGCCTTCCTTCTCGATCACGCCGCCGACCTGCTCGGCCCGCTGAGCGCCGGCGACCTGACGGGGGCGCTGGTGGCGCTTGACGATGTTCAGGCCCTCGACGAACACCCGGTCCTTCTTCGGCTCGACGCGCAGCACCTTGCCGCGCTTGCCGCGGTCCTTGCCGCCGATCACGATCACCTCGTCGCCCGTCTTCAGCCGCACCGGCATCAGAGGACCTCCGGAGCCAGCGAGACGATCTTCATGAAGTTGCGTTCGCGCAGCTCACGCGCGACCGGGCCGAAGATGCGCGTTCCGCGCGGGTTGTTCTGGTTGTCGATCAGCACCGCGGCGTTCTCGTCGAAGGCGATGTAGGTGCCGTCCTCGCGGCCGTAGGACTTCTTGGTGCGGACGACCACGGCCGTGACGACCTCGCCCTTGCGCACGGATCCCTGCGGGCTCGCCTGCTTGACGGTCGCGGTGACGACGTCGCCCACGCCCGCATAGCGCCGGCGATGACCGCCCTTGACGCGGATCACCAGGATCTCGCGCGCGCCCGTGTTGTCGGCGACGCGCATGCGTGTCTCGTTCTGGATCACGGCCGCTTGCGCCTACTTCGCCCGCTCCAGGATCTCCACGAGGCGCCAGCGCTTGCTGCGCGACAGCGGCCGCGACTCGCGCACGACCACCTTGTCGCCGGCGTGCGCGTCGTTGCGCTCGTCGTGCACGTGCAGCGTGCGGCTGGTGTGCACGATCTTCTGGTAGCGCCGGTGTCGGCGCGCGATGTCGATCCGCACGGTGATCGTCTTGTCCGCCTTGTCGGAGACGACGACGCCCTGGCGCATCTTCTGCACGCCGGGAGCGTGCTCGCGCGCCGCGGTGGGCTGGGTCTCGCTCGCCGCCGCCTTGGCCTTCGTCCGGGCCTGCTCGCGCTCGGCACGCCGCAGCGCCGCCTTGCGCGCGCGGACGGCGCGACGCTCCTCCTGACGCTCTTCGGGCGTCCGCGATCCCAGCGCAGGACGCTTGGCCGCCTTCTCGACACGGGCGCGCTGGCGCCGCTCCTTCGGGCTCAGCGCAGCCTGCGGCTCGGCCGGGGCGGGAGCCGCCTCGGTCTGGGGGGCCGCGGGGGCTTCGGCCTCCGGAGCCTCGGGCGCCTCAGCTGCGGGCGTCTCAGCCTCGGGCGTCTCAGCCTCCGGCGCCTCAGCTGCGGGCGTCTCAGCCTCGGGCGTCTCAGCCTCCGGCGCCTCAGCTGCCGGCGTCTCAGGCTCGGGCGTCTCAGGCTCGGGCGTCTCGACGGTCTCTTCAGGTTCCTCAGCCATTTACCTCGAGTCCTCTTTCACGTGCGATCGTCAGCGCGCGCGCCACCTCACGCTTTGCGTGAGACAGGCCGGCGGTGTTGTCGAGCTCGCCCGTCGCATGCTGGAAGCGCAGGCCGAACAGGTCCCGCCGCGCGGTGCGGATGTGGTCGCGCAGGTCGCCGTCGGTCATGTCGCGCAGCTCCGCGGGCCTCATCGCGTTCAGCCTTCCTCGCGCAGGACGAATTTCGTGCGGACGGGCAGCTTGTGGCCCGCGAGCCGCATCGCCTCTCGCGCCAGCGACTCCGGCACCCCGGCGAGCTCGAACATCACCCGGCCGGGCTTCACGACCGCGACCCAGCCCTCGGGCGAGCCCTTGCCGGACCCCATGCGCGTCTCGGCCGGCTTCTTGGTGAACGACTTGTCCGGATAGACGTTGATCCAGACCTTGCCGCCGCGCTTGATCTTGCGGGTCATCGCGATACGAGCGGCCTCGATCTGCCGGTTGGTGAGCCAGCCGGCGTCGAGCGCCTTCAGCCCGTACTCGCCGAACTGGACCTTCACCTGGCCGCGCGACATCCCGGCCCGGCGGCCGCGATGAACCTTGCGATGCTTGACGCGCTTGGGCGCGAGCATCAGCCCTCGCCTCCTCCTCCGCGCTCGCGGCCGCCGCCGCCCCCACCACCGGTACCACCGCCACCGCCGCCACCGCGCGGTCCCCGCCGGCCGCCGCCGCCACCACCGCCGCCGCCACCACCACCGCCGCTGCCGCCCCGGCCGCGGCCACCACGGCCCCCTCCGCCTCCTGCGCCCCCGCCGTCGCGTCCGCCACGGCCACGGCCGTCGCGGCCACCACCGCGACCGTCGCGTCCGGGGCGCTCGGGTGCCTGCGGCGCGGGCTCGTCCATGATCGTCAGGTCGGCGCCGGTGTAGCCCTCGGGCATGATCTCGCCCTTGTTGATCCAGCACTTGACGCCGATCCGGCCGAACGTGGTGCGGGCCTCGTGGAAGCCGTAATCGATGTCGGCGCGCAGGGTGTGGAGTGGCACGCGACCGTCCGAGTAGCCCTCGGTGCGCGCCATCTCTGCGCCGCCCAGGCGGCCGGAGACCTGCACCTTGACGCCCTTGGCGCCGGAGCGCATCGCGCTCGTCAGCGCGCGCTTCATCGCGCGGCGGAACGCGACCCGGTTCTGGAGCTGCTCGGCGATCGATTGCGCCACCAGGCGTGCGTCGAGCTCGGGGCGCTTGATCTCGAGGATGTTGACCTTGACCTGCTTACCGGTGATCCGGTGGAGGTCCCGGCGCAGCTGATCGACCTCAGAGCCGGACTTGCCGATCACGATGCCGGGCCGCGCGGTGTGGATGTTGATCTCCACTTCCGTCGCGTTCTTCTTGATCGTGATGTCGGACAGGCCGGCATGGGAGAGCCGGCGGACGATGTGTCCGCGGATCTGGATGTCCTCTTCGAGATAGTCGGCGAAGTTGCGCTCGTTGAACCAGTTCGACTTCCAGTCGTGGATGTAGCCCACGCGGATCGACTCGGGATGAACTTTTTGTCCCATGTGTGTGGTTATTCCTTCGGCGTGAGCAAGATGGTCAGATGGCTGGTGCGTTTGCGGATCCGGGTCGCGCGACCCATCGCGCGCGGGCGGAACCGCTTGATCGTCGGCCCCTCGTCGGCATGGACCGCCATGACGTACAGGTCCTCGCCGACGAGCTCGTGATTGTGCTCGGCGTTCGCGATCGCTGACTCGAGCAGCTTGCTCCAGTCGCGCGCGACCGCCCGCGGCGCATGAGCGAGGATAGCTCGCGCCTCCTCGACGCTCTTTCCGCGGATGTGATCGCAGACGAGTCGCGCCTTGCGCGCGGACGAGCGCACGTACTTGGCCTGGGCGCGGACAACGGGCGGCGGAAGGTTGGGGTCCCGTGCACGCCGGCGCCGAGTCGGCGCGGGCGCCTTCGGCGTCTCGGCCTCCTCCTCCTGGGCGGCCGCGCCACGCCGCCGGCGTCGCCGTGGCGCGGGAGCCTCGGCCACCTCGGCCTCGGGCTCCGTGCCCCCTTCCTCGTCACTCTCGGAGTCGTCCGGGAGCGAGGACTCGCCCTCGGCCTCGTCATCGGCCTCGAGCACGACGTCGGCCGCCGCCTCCTCGGCAGAGACATCCGCCGCGGTCGGCTCGACCACGTCCGCCTCCTCTGAGGTGGGGTCCGCGTCCGGAGCCGTTGGCGTGGCTTCGGGCCCAGATTCCGCCTCGGGGGCGGCACTCCGCGAGCGCCGGCGCCGCTTTGGCTTTTCGGTCTCGTCAGCCACTAACGCCTCTTTCCAGTGCCGGCGTGACCGCGATAGAGGCGGGTGGGCGCGAACTCACCGAGCTTGTGCCCGACCATCGACTCCGAGATGAACACCGGCACGTGCCTGCGGCCGTCGTGGACCGCGATCGTGTGGCCGACCATCTCGGGGAAGATCGTGGACGTCCGCGACCACGTGCGGACCATGCGCTTCTCGCCCGAGGAGTTCATCGCCTCGACGCGCGCCATCAGCCGCTCCTCGACGAACGGGCCCTTCTTGCTCGAACGGCTCAACGCTTCTTACCTCTTCTCCGTCCGCGGACGATGTAGCGATCGGAATCCTTGCCCTTCTTGCGCGTGCGGTAGCCGAGCGTCGGCACCCCCCACGGGGTGACCGGATGGCGTCCCGGCGTGGTGGAGCCCTCGCCGCCGCCATGGGGATGGTCGACCGGGTTCATCGCGGTGCCGCGCGTCTGCGGGCGCACGCCCATGTGGCGCTTGCGACCGGCCTTGCCGATCTTGACGTTCTGGTGATCGGTGTTGCCGATCGTGCCCACGGTCGCCCGGCACTCCGCGCGCACCGTCCGCATCTCGCCCGAGGGCAGGCGCAACGTCACGTAGTCCCCGTCCTTGGCCAGCAGCTGGATTCCAGCGCCGGCCGCGCGCGCCAGCTGCCCGCCGCGGCCCGGCGTCAGCTCGACGTTGTGGATGACCGTACCCGCGGGCATGTTCGCAAGCGGCAGGCTGTTCCCGACCCGGATCTCCGCAGTCGGCCCGGACTGCACGGTCGCGCCGACGCGCAGGCGCTGCGGCGCGATGATGTAGCGCTTCTCGCCGTCGGCGTAGTGCAGCAGCGCGATGTACGCGGAGCGGTTCGGGTCGTACTCGATCTGCGCGACCTTGGCGGGGATTCCGTCCTTGCGGCGCTTGAAGTCGATCTTGCGGTACAGGCGCTTGGCGCCGCCGCCGCGGTGGCGTGAGGTCTTGCGCCCGTTCGAGTTGCGCCCGCCGGACTTCTTCAGGCCCTCGGTCAGCGACTTCTCGGGCCTCGAGCGGGTGATCTCCTCGAACCCCGGATAGGTGACGAAGCGCCGCCCGGGCGAGGTCGGCTTGGGGTTGCGAATCGGCATTACTCCGCTCCCTCCAGACCGCGGAAGATCGGGATCGTGTCGCCCTCGCGTACCTGCACGATCGCCTTCTTCCACTGGCGCGTGCGACCTGCGGTCTGGCCGCGGCGCTTGGGCTTGCTCTTGACCGACGCGGTCCGGACCTCGACGACGCGGACGTCGAACAGCTGCTCGATCGCCTGACGGATCTGCGTCTTGTGCGCCCGGTCGTGGACGCGGAAGGTGTACTTGCCGGCCTCGGCGAGCACGAATGTCTTCTCGGAGACGACGGGACGGATGATCACCTGACTGGGCTGCATCACTCGGCCGCCTTCGCGTCGCCGGCGGGCGCTGCGCCCGGGGAGCCCGCCCCGGCGGCCCGCTCCACCACCAGCGGCAGCGCGGCCTCGCTGATCAGAAGCGACGCCGCCCGGACCACATCGGAAATCCCCGCGTCCTGCACCGGCATCACGTCGACGTGCGAGACGTTGCGGAATGACTTGCCGGCCGCCGCCTCGTCTTCGTGCAGCAGGACGAGCGTGAGCGCATCGGGCGTGGGACGGTCCCAGCCGTCGAGCAGGTCGACGGCGCGACTCGTCGCCGGCGCGTCGAACACCGAGGCATCGAACACGGCGAGAGAACCGCGTTCGGCGTGCAGCGAGAGCGCGCTGCGCAGCGCGGCCCGGCGGGCCTTGCGGTTGACCTTGACGACGTAGGACCGCGGGCTCGGGCCGAAGACGACGCCGCCGCCGGTCCAGATCGGGGAGCGCGAGGAGCCCGCGCGCGCCCGGCCGGTTCCCTTCTGGCGCCATGGCTTGGCGCCGCCGCCCCGCACCTGGCCACGCGTCAGGGTCGACGCGGTGCCCTGGCGGCGAGCGTTCAGCTCCGAGCGCACGGACTCGTGTACAAGCGGCATGTTGAAGCGCGCCTCGAATGCCCCCGCGTCCAGCGTGACGGTGCCGCCGCCGAGGTTCGGGGCGGTCCTAGGCATCGGTCCGCACCTCCACGGTGCCGCCCTTAGGCCCGGGCACCGCGCCGCGCAGGAGCAGCAGGTTCTGGTCGGCGATCACGTCGACGACGGTCAGGCCCCGCTGGGTGACGCGGCCGCCGCCCATCCGGCCGGGACCGCGCAGGCCCTTGGGGACGCGGGACGGCGTCGCCGACGCGCCGATCGAGCCGGGGGCGCGGACGTTGTGCGAGCCGTGCGACTTGGGGCCGCTCTTGAAGTTGTGGCGCTTGATCGTGCCCTGGAAGCCCTTGCCCTTCGAGACGCCCGAGACCTTGACTCGATCCCCGGGGCCGAACACGTCGGCCTTCACGGTCTCGCCGACGAGCAGCTCCCCCGCCTCGTTGCGGAACTCGCGGACCACGCGGTGGGCGGACGCGTCCGCCTTCTTGAGGTGCCCGAGCTGCGCGCGGGTGATCGCCTTCTCCTTGCAAGGGACGAACGCGAGCTGGACGGCCTCGTACCCGTCGCGGTCGACGGTCCTGATCCCCGTCACCGGGCAGGGACCGGCCTCGAGCACAGTCACGCGCTCGACCCGGCCGTCGTCGAGGAATCGCTGTGTCATGCCGAGCTTTCGCGCCAGGATCGCCGCCATCAACAACCCCTAGGACGCGAGGCGGATCTCGATGTCCACGCCGGCCGGCAGGTGGTCGAGCCGCTGGAGCGAGTCGACCGTCTTGGGCGTCGGCTGATGGATATCGATCAACCGCTTGTGCGTGCGAATCTCGAAATGCTCGCGCGAGTCCTTGTCCTTGAACGGCGAGCGGATCACGCAGTAGACGTTCTTCTCGGTCGGCAGCGGCACGGGACCCGAGACCGTCGCGCCGGTGCGCGTCGCGGTCTCGACGATCTCCTTGGCCGCCGTCTCGATCGCCGAGTGGTCGTAGGACTTCAGGCGGATTCGAATCTTGTTCTGCGCGATTGTTGCCATTGCTCAGTCAAACGGGGCGGTCCCGGGCGCGGGACTCGCCCCACAAAAGGTCGTATCGACTCCAGAAAACGAGCGGCGGGCCGAGGCCCACCGCCCTTGATTACTTGATGACTTCGGTGACGACCCCGGAGCCGACCGTGCGGCCGCCCTCCCGGATCGCGAACCGCAGACCCTGATCCATGGCGATCGGCTGGATCAGCTCGATCTCCATCTGGACGTTGTCGCCGGGCATCACCATCTCGGTGCCCTCGGGCAGCCGAGCGACGCCGGTGACGTCGGTCGTGCGGAAGTAGAACTGCGGCCGGTAGCCCGTGAAGAATGGAGTGTGGCGACCGCCTTCCTCCTTCTTCAGGACGTACACCTCGGCCTTGAACTGGGTGTGCGGCGTGATCGAGCCGGGCTTGCAGAGCACCTGGCCACGCTCGATCTCATCGCGCTTGGTGCCGCGAAGCAGACATCCGACGTTGTCGCCGGCGCGGCCCTCATCGAGGATCTTCTTGAACATCTCGACGCCGGTCACGACCGTGGACCCGGTGTCCGTGATCCCGACGATCTCGACGGTCTCGCCGGTCTTGATGATGCCCTGCTCGATGCGGCCGGTCGCGACGGTGCCGCGGCCGGTGATCGAGAAGACGTCCTCGACCGGCATCAGGAATGGCTTGTCGAGATCGCGCACGGGCTCCGGGATGTAGGTGTCCAGCGCCTCGGCGAGCTCGAGGATCTTGGCCTCCTGGTCCTTGTCGCCCTCGAGCGCCTTCAGCGCCGAGCCGGCCACGAACGGGATGTCGTCGCCGGGGAACTCGTACTCGGAGAGCAGGTCGCGGATCTCGACCTCGACCAGCTCGAGCAGCTCGGGATCGTCGACCATGTCGACCTTGTTGAGGAACACGACGATGTACGGCACGCCGACCTGGCGGGCGAGCAGGATGTGCTCGCGCGTCTGCGGCATCGCGCCGTCGGCCGCCGAGACGACGAGGATCGCCCCATCCATCTGGGCCGCGCCGGTGATCATGTTCTTGACGTAGTCGGCGTGCCCGGGGCAGTCGACGTGGGCATAGTGCCGGTTGGGGGTCTGGTACTCGACGTGCGAGGTCGCGATCGTGATCCCCCGAGCCTTCTCCTCAGGAGCGTTGTCGATCGACTCGAACGACCGCACCTCCGTGCCGCCGTAGTTCTCGTTGAGCACCTTTGTGATCGCAGCCGTCAGCGTCGTCTTGCCATGGTCGATGTGACCGATGGTTCCGACGTTGACATGGGGCTTATCGCGCTCGAACTTGGCTTTCGCCACTTTGGTGTTGCTCCTTCTGTTTCAGTAGTTGTGTCCGTTTGAGGGCGAACTTTTCAAATATAACTTCAGTCCGCCTCGCGTGCTATGCGGCCACCTGCTCGCCGACGACCTTCTCGGCGATGTTCGGCGGCACCTCGTCATAGCGCTCGAATTGCATCGTGTGGGTGGCTCGCCCCTGCGTGGTCGAACGCAGGTCGGTCGCGTAGCCGAACATCTCGGCCAGCGGCACGTATGCGGTGATCACCTGGGCGTTGCCGCGCGGCTCCATCCCGTGGACGTGGCCGCGGCGGCGATTCAGGTCGCCGATCACATCGCCCATGAACTCCTCGGGCGTGACGACCTCGACCGCGAAGATCGGCTCGAGCAGTACAGGCTTGGCCCGCTGTACCGCGGCCTTCAGCGCAAGCGAGCCGGCGACCTTGAACGCGATCTCGGACGAGTCCGTGTCGTGGTACTTGCCGTCGTTGAGGATGACGCGCACGTCGACCATCGGGTAGCCCGCGCGCGGTCCGTTCTCGAGCGCCTCCTCGACGCCCTTCTCGACCGCCGGAATGAACTCGGTCGGAATCGCTCCGCCCTTGATCTTGTTGACGAAGTCGAAGCCCTCGCCCGGCGCCGGCTCGACGTCGATGTAGACGATGCCGTACTGGCCCGAGCCGCCGGTCTGACGCACGAAGCGACCCTCGACCTTCTCGGCGTGGCCTCGGATCGTCTCGCGGTAGGACACCTGCGGCCGGCCGACGTTGGCGTCGACCTTGTACTCGCGCAGCATCCGGTCGACCAGCACCTCGAGGTGCAGCTCGCCCATGCCCGCGATCTCGGTCTGCCCCGTCTCCTCGTTGGTGCGCACCTGGAAGGTCGGGTCCTCTTCGGCCAGGCGCCCGAGCGCCGTCGACATCTTCTCCTGATCGGCCTTCGTCTTCGGCTCGATCGCGACCTTGATCACCGGCTCGGGGAACTCGATCGTCTCGAGCTTGATCGGGCGGTCGGGCGCGGCGAGCGTGTCACCGGTCACCACCTGCTTGATTCCGACGGCCGCGGCAATGTCGCCGGCGTGGACTTCCTTGAGCTCTTCGCGCTCATTCGCGTGCATCATCAGGATCCTGCCGACTCGCTCGGTCCGGCCGGTGGTGACGTTGAGCACGCGCGCGCCGGCTTCGAGGCGTCCCGAGTAGACACGGAAGTAGGTCAGCTTGCCGACGTAGGGGTCGGCCATGATCTTGAACGCCAGCGCGGCGAACGGCTCGTCGTCGGAAGCCTTGCGGATCGCGCGCCGCTCGTCGCCGTTAGCCGAGCCCTTGGCGGGCTCCACGCCCTCGATCGGCGGCACGTCGAGCGGGCTCGGCAGGTAGTCGAGCACGGCGTCGAGCAGCGGCTGCACGCCCTTGTTCTTGAACGAGCTGCCGCACAGGACCGGGGTGAGCTTGATCTGGAGCGTCGCCTTGCGGATCGCGGCCTTGAGCCGCTCAACGGGGATCTCCTGCTCCTCGAGGATCATCTCGAGCAGCTCGTCGTCGTAGTGGGACAGCTCCTCGAGCATGTGCTCGCGTGCTGCCGAGGCGGCGTCCGCGAGCTCAGCCGGGATATCGACGACCTCCTGCTCTTTGCCGAGCTCGTCCTTGTAGATGATCGCCTCGTTGGCGACCAGGTCGACGATCCCCTGGAAGTCTGCCTCAGCGCCGATCGGAATCTGGATCGGAACCGGGTGGGCGCCGAGCCGGTCGACCATCGTCTGCACACCTCGCTCGAAATCGGCGCCGATGCGGTCCATCTTGTTGATGTAGGCGATCCGCGGCACGTGGTACTTGTCCGCCTGGCGCCAGACCGTCTCGGACTGCGGTTCCACGCCGGCGACCGAGTCGAACAGCGCGATCGCGCCGTCGAGCACGCGCAGCGAGCGCTCCACCTCGACCGTGAAGTCGACGTGGCCCGGCGTGTCGATGATGTTGATCCGGTGGTCCTTCCACTCCGCGGTGGTGGCCGCCGAGGTGATCGTGATCCCGCGCTCCTGCTCCTGCGCCATCCAGTCCATCACGGCCGCGCCCTCGTGAACCTCCCCCATCTTGTAGGTCCGACCGGTGTAATAGAGGATGCGCTCGGTCGTCGTCGTCTTACCGGCGTCGATGTGCGCCATGATCCCTATGTTTCGGATCTTGTCGAGTGTGAACTTGCGAGGCATGTGCGTGATGTGTGCTCAGACGGGATGGCTTGGTGCCCTCGGTACCGAGTCCGGACATGAAAAAGGGCCCATCGGGCCCGTTCACGACGCGGCTGTCGGGAAGGGGCGGTTCTCTATCGGGACGGCGTCTCCATCGCTTGGATTCTCCGCGCCCGGGAGCGCGCACAGATGAACGTCACGCCGCCCGAGGCGAGTACCGAATATAGCAGAGGACCCGAGGCCTCCCGCGGCGTTTCGGACGGTGGTTCGGGCTCCTCGCGAAGCGCCGCGGGGCAGTGGATGCGGGCCGGCGTCACGGCCACTCCGGGCGCCCTGGGGATGATCCTCGCAGGAGCGCTGCTCGGCGCGCTGCTGCTCGCGGTGGCCGAGTTCACGACCCTGTTCACGGTCCACGTTTCGACCAGCCTCGCCTCGATCAAGTCCGAGGGCACCGGCTCCCACGACGACTTCGCCCTGATCCCGATCGCGCTCGCGGCGGCCGCGCTCGGCATCGGCTTCTGGCGCTTCGGCAGCCGCCCCGCGCTGCTCGCGATCGGAGTGCTCGGCGTGATCGCATTCCTGATCGCGATCCTGGGCGACCTTCCCGACGCGAAGGCCACCGGCCTGATCGGCTCGAGCGCAACGCACTACGTGTCGGCCAGCTCCACTCCGAGCGCGGGCCTCTACATGGAGACTCTCGGCGGCGTGATCCTCGTGATCACGTGCGTGTGCGGCTTCTTGATGATCGGTGCCCCCGCGGGGCCGCCGGAGGCCCGCCCGGCGTCCTGAGATACCGGGTGTCCGGCCCGGGCAGCGGCCAAAGGACGCACCGATTGTCGGTGTTCTTACAACCCAGGCCGGGCCCCGCCGCCCCGGCAGGTTCGTCGTTACATTTACCGAGGCGAGGGTTGTCCCACTGCAGCCCCCGGTCCCGTGTGGTGGGCGGCCCTCGCAGTTCTTCCGCGTGGGGCGCGCGGCTCTCCCGTCACAGGTTGACGCAGCCGCCAGCGATAGCTCACGGTTGACGCAGCCGCGAGCGATAGCTCACGCTCCGACCGCGAGGATCCGGCGGGAGGGATCTACCAGCGGTAATGGGCGAACGCCTTGTTCGCCTGGGCCATGCGGTAGATGTCGTCCTTGCGCTTGAAGGCGCCACCCTGCTGTTGGGGGGCGTCGAGCAGCTCGTGGGCGAGGCGCAGCGCCATCGTCTTCTCGCGGCGCTGGCGGGCGAACTGCACGAGCCAGCGGACCGCGAGGGTGCGGGCGCGAGCCGCAGGGACCTCGACGGGCACCTGATAGGTGGCGCCGCCGACGCGCCGCGATCGGACCTCCAGCACCGGCGTCAGCGCCTTGACACCTGCCTCGAGCTGCTCCACGGGATTCTTGCCGGTGCGCTCGCCCAGGATCGCGAGCGCGTCATAGACGATCTTCTCGGCGACGGACTTCTTGCCGTCCAGCATGACCTTGTTGATCACCTGCTGGACGAGACGGTTGCGCTGGACCGCATCCGGATCGATCCGGCGGACCTGGGCAGCTGCGCGGCGCGGCATCTAGTGGGTCACCTGGCTTTGACGCCGTACTGCGAGCGCGCCTTCTTGCGGTCGCTGACGCCGGCGGCATCCAGCGTGCCGCGGATCACCTTGTAGCGGAAGCCCGGCAGATCCTTGACGCGGCCGCCGCGCACGAGCACGACCGAGTGCTCCTGCAGGTTGTGGCCCTCGCCGGGGATGTAGGCGCCGACCTCCATCCCGTTGGTCAGCCGGACGCGGGCGACCTTGCGCAGCGCCGAGTTCGGCTTCTTCGGGGTGGTCGTGTAGACGCGCGTGCAGACGCCGCGGCGCTGCGGCGCGGCCACCTTCTTCTTGCGGCCCTTGCCCGACTTCAGGCCGGGGGTGGCGAGCTTCTTCTTGGGCGCCACGCGGCCTTTGCGGATCAGCTGACTGGTGGTCGGCATTCGCTCGGCAGGGTAGCAGGGGGTCAGCGACCGACGCTGCCGGCGCTTGGGGCCCCCTACATTGGGAACACAGAAGCCAAGCATGCGCCGCCTGCTCCGTCCACGTCGACCGCGATTCGGTCTGGTCCTGATCGCCGTGCTCCTGCCGGTCGTCGTCGTGCTGCTGGTGGCGAGCCGTCCGCTGGTGCGCCCGCCGGAGATGATCAGGTCGGGGCCTGCGAGAGCCTGCGCCAGCGCACGGGCCAGCGCCGAGGCGCGGGCCCAGACGACGATCCAGGCGCTGGCCGAGGCGAGGCTCCCGATCACGGTCAGCGAGCGGGTCAGGACGGCGCGCGGAGTCGTGCTCGCCACCCGCTCGGAGACGATCGTCGACCAGGCGCGACTGAAGCGCCAGGTCGTGGTCGAGCGAGCCGCGCTGATCACCCGCCGCGCGTGCGCCCGCGGGAGCACCGCCGACTCGGCACGGAGCGCTGCGCTGGAGCACGCCTACCGCGCGGCGCTGCGCCGCGCCCGCGTCGAGGCCAGGGCCCAGGCACGCAAGGAGCTCGAGGCGCTGGCGGCCAAGCTGCGCGCCTCAGACCTCGCACAGGCCAGGAAGCTCGCGAGCACGAAGGCCCGAGCCCAGGCCCCGGCGGTCCGGGCGCAGCTCGCGCGCGAGGACCTCGCCCTCGCTGCAGCGCGCCGCGCCCAGAAGCGCTAGCCCGCGGTCGTCGCGACTCCCGCCAGCGCGTCGTCGACCGACACGCACGGAGTCACCGACCGCCTCGGCGACCGGCTGATAGGTGACATGGCCGCCGGCGACGTTGACCCCCAGCTTCAGGCCGGAGTTCGCCGCGATCGCGGCGGACGCCCCAGCCGAGGCGAGGTGCAGCACGTAGGGCATCGTCGCGTTGGTGAGCGCGTAGGTCGAGGTGACCGGAACCGCGCCGGGCATATTCGTCACGCAGTAATGGGTGATGCCGTCGACCTCGAACACGGGGTCGGAGTGCGTCGTCGGGCGCGATGTCTCAAAGCAGCCGCCCTGATCGATCGAGACGTCGACCAGCACCGCGTGGCGCTTCATCAGGCCCAGCTGGTCGCGGGTGATGACACGCGGCGCCCGCGCTCCGTGCACCAGCACGGCGCCGATCACGAGGTCCATCTCCGGTAGACGCTCCTCGATCGACAGGGTCGAGGCGAAGCAGGTGTCGGCGCGCCCGCCGAAGGCGACGTCGAGCTCGCGCAGGCGGTCGATGTTGCGGTCGAACACGTAGACGGTGGCCTCCATCCCGACCGCGATGAACGCGGCGTTCATCCCCACCACGCCGCCGCCGATCACCATCACGTTGGCGGCCGCCACGCCCGGCACGCCGCCGAGCAGGATGCCGCGGCCGCCGAGCGGCTTCTCCAGCATGAAGGCCCCGGCCTGCGTCGCGATCTTGCCCGCGACCTCGGACATCGGCGCGAGCAGCGGCAGCCGCCCGCGAGCGTCCTCGACCGTCTCATACGCGATGCAGGTCGCGCCGGAATCCATCAGCGAGCGCGTCAGCCCCGCGTCGGCGGCCAGATGTAGGTAGGTGAACAGCGTGTGGCGCGGCTCCAGCAGGCCCACCTCGGCGGGCTGCGGCTCCTTGACCTTGACGATCAGCGTCGCCTCCGCGAACACGTCGGCCGCCTCCGGCACGATCGTCGCGCCCTGCGCGGCGTATGCCTCGTTGGAGATCGACGACCCGTCGCCGGCGCCGCTCTGCACGAACACCTCGTGGCCGGCGTCGACGAGCTCGCGCACGCCCGCGGGGGTCAGCGCGACCCGGTACTCGTCGACCTTTACTTCGGTTGGCACCCCGACTCTCACTTGCGGCAACCCCTTTCGTTAGGACACCAATTCCCGGCCCCGCAGCGCGAGCCAGAACTCGATCCGATCGCGCGCGCTGGCGAGGTTGCGGCCCGTCAGCTCTTCGACCCGGCGAATCCGGTAGCGGAGTGTGTGGCGGTGACAGTACAGCCGCTTGGCGGCTCGCTCCCACTGCCCGTTCTCCTCGATGAACGCCTCGAGCGAGCGCATCAGCTCGCCCCCGTAATGGCCCTCGCTGGCCTCGATCGGACCGAGAATCGAGTCGCAGAACAGGCGCAGCGCCTCGTCGTCCTGGAGCGAGAGCAGCAGCTGGAAGGAGCCGAGGTCCTTGTAGGTGGCGATCATGCTTGGCCGTTTGGTGTCGCTCCCGGCGCGGCCGCTCGTCGCGCCGGAGCCGTTGCCGCCGGCCGCGGCGATCCCGAACGCGAGCGCCTCGAGCGCGCAGCGCGCCTCGTGGAAGCTGCGCCGAGTGTCGCCGCCGGGCACTGCCCGTCCGACGCCGACGCTGAGCGTGCCCGCATCGGCGGCGAGCCGCCCGAGTACGCCCTCCGCCAGCTCGACCAGCTCGTCCTGCGCCATCCCCGGCACCAGCGCGCACGTCAGCGCGCCGACCGAGGCGACCAGACCGGGGACCGCCTCGTCGCGCAGCGCGCTCGACAGCGCGGCCTCCACGGGAGCCGGCGAGCCGCGGCCGCCGTTCGCGCGCTCGACGACGATCGCAGCGACGCGCTCGGAGAGCCCGAACGGCTCCAGCCGGCGCGTCAGCTCGCTGCCGGCGAGCTCGCCGCGAACCACCGCCGCGAGAACGTCCCCGGCCAGACGCCGCTCCGTGTCGCCGGCCACCCGGGAACGCAGCAGCTCGAGCGCGACCAGCGTCACTGCCTGATGCAGCGCCAGGCGGTCGAAATCCGAGAGCGGACCGGTGTCCTTGACCGCGACGAGCCATGCCTCCGGGACCCGAGCGGGCCCGCCCCGCTCCGGAGCGCCGCCGCCGTCGCTGGCGACCGGCAACGCGAGGCTCGCGTGCTCGTCCTCGCCGCTGGGCATGAACGCTCGCGCATCTCGCCGCCGCGCGCGCTCGCGCACATCCTCCCCGAGGGCGGCGACCGCCTCAGGCCGGAGTGTGCGGCGGAAGGCGCGCTGGACCAGCGGCTCGCCGCGGGGATCGAACACGATCACCCCCGCGCCGATCGTCGTGGAGATCGCGCCGGCCAGCGCCTCGAGCCCGCGCTCGGCGAGCACGATCCGCTCGAGCCGCTCGTGTGCGGCCAGCGCGCGGCGCAGGACCGCGTACTGCTCGTTGACCAGCTGCGTGAACGCCGCCTCGGTGATCGCGATGAACGGCAGCTCGTAGGGCACCTCGAATACGGGGAAGTCGCGCTCGGCCGCCGCCTCGACGAGCGGCGCGGGAACGGCGGCGTACCGGAAGCCGGTGCCGAACCCGAGCCCCGCGAGCTGATGATCGGCGAGACGCTCGATGTATTGGCGCTGGCTGTCGGCATCCTCGAGCTGCATCCCGGTGGTCAACAGCAGCTCCCCGCCCGACAGCCACGGCGTCGGGTCCGAAAGCTCGGAGATGTGCACCCAGCGGACCGGCAGGTCCAGGCCGCCGTCGCCCGCCTCCAGGCGGACGTCGAGGTCCTTCAGCAGCTCACGAACCGTGAGCATGGACGTGCATGGCCTCGCCGGCCTCGGTCAGCACCGGCCGCAGCACGGCTTCGATCTCCGCGAACTGCTCGGGCCCTGCGATCAGCGGCGGGGAGAGCTGGATCACCGGATCGCCGCGATCGTCCGCGCGGCAGATCAGCCCCCGGCGGAAGAGCTCGCCCGAGAGGAATCCGCGCAGCAGCGTCTCGGACTCCTCGTCGGAGAACGACTCCTTGGTCTCCTTGTCCTTGACCAGCTCGATCGCGTGGAAGTAGCCCGCGCCGCGCACGTCGCCGACGATCGGCAGCTCGAGCAGCGAGTCGAGCATCGCGCGGAACTCGCCCTCGTGCGCGCGCACGTGCTCGAGCACGCCCTCGCGCTCCATCGCGTCGATGTTGGCGAGCGCGACCGCGGAGCAGACCGGATGGCCGGCGAACGTGAAGCCGTGCGTGAAGCTGTTCGTGCCCTGCATGAACGGCTCGGCGACCCGGTCGGAGGCGATCACCGCGCCCATCGGGGCGTACGCGCTGGTCAGGGCCTTGGCCGTGGTGATCAGGTCGGGGTGATAGTCGTAGCGCTGGCACCCGAACCACTCGCCGAGGCGACCCCACGCGCAGATCACCTCGTCGGAGATGAACAGCACGTCGTATTCGTCGCAGATCTCGCGCACGCGCGCGAAGTAGCCATCCGGCGGGGTGAAGCAGCCGCCGGCGTTCTGGATGGGCTCGAGGATCACCGCCGCCACCGTGTCCGGGCCCTCGAACTCGATCCGCTCCGCGATCGTCTCCACGAGCCGATCCGGGGTCAGGCCGGGGGCCAGCCGGTAGAGGTTCGTGTTGGGCACGTGCAGCCCGCCGGGGGCGAGCGGCTCGAAGGGCTGGCGCAGGTCGGTGATCCCGGTCGCCGAGAGGGCGCCGAGCGAGGTGCCGTGGTAGGCGATCTCGCGGGCGATCACCTTGTGCTTGTTGGGCTTGCCGGTCAGCTTGTGGTACTGGCGCGCGAGCTTCAGCGCGGACTCCACCGCCTCGCTGCCGCCGCTCGTGAAGAACACGCGATTCAAATCGCCCGGCGCGAGCGAGGCGATTCGCGCGGCCAGCTCGATCGCCGGCGGGTGCGCGTAGGACCAGTTGGTGAAGAACTCGAGGTCCTTGGCCTGATCGGCGCCGGCTTGGGCGATGTCGGCGCGGCCGTGGCCGATGTTCACGCAGAACAGCGAGGAGAGCCCGTCGAGGTAGCGGTTGCCGTGCTCGTCGTAGACGTAGCAGCCCTCGCCGCGCACGATGATCGGAATCTCCGCATCGGCGTAGGCCGACATCCGCGTGAAGTGCATCCAGAGGTGGCGCTTCGCCAGCTCTTGCAGCGTCCCCGTCTCATTCATCACCGCGGCTTGCGTGCTCGCCATTCCTCCTCCTCGTCTCTCGCATCTCTGCGCCGTTTTGTACAACTCTAACCGCGCTTTGAATAGGCCTTGTTCGCCGGTGCGGCCCAAGCGCCTCCAGTCGATTGTCCGGTGAGCCGCGTTAAGGTTGCGCGATGCGGCTGAACCACCACCGCTCGGGCACCGGCGCGCCGCTGGTCCTGATCCACGGGATCGGCAGCCGCTGGCAGATCTGGGAGCCGATACTGGCGAGAGTGGCCGCCGAGCGCGACCTCGTCGCGCTCGACCTGCCCGGTTTCGGACGCTCTCCGATGCCGCCGCCGGGCACCCCGCCGGGCGTGCCCTCGCTCGCCACGCTCGTCGACGAGTTCCTCACCGACGAGCTCGGGCTGGAGCGGCCACATGTCGCCGGCAACTCGCTCGGAGGCTGGATCGCGCTCGAGCTCGCCCGCCGCGGGCGCGCCAGCTCGGCGACGGCGCTCAGTCCCGCGGGCTTCGCGCGCGGCCCCGACTCCGCCTACGCGCGCGCGAACCTGTGGCTCGCCGTCCGCGCCGCGCGGGCGCTCGAGAAGCGGGCCGACCGGCTCACGCGCCCGGTGCTCGGCCGCCGGATCCTGTTCGGGACCTTCGTCGCGCGGCCCGAGCGGATCGCGCCCCAGGACGCCGCGGAGTCGCTCCGGGCGCTGGCGCAGGCCCCCTGGTTCGACGACATGCTGCCGGCGGTGGTCGCGGACCGCTTCCGCGGCGGCGAGGAGATGCGCGTGCCGGTCACGATCGCTTGGGGCGAGAAGGACCGCCTGCTGCTTCCGCGCCAGGCGCGCCGCGCTGCCCGCGGGCTCCCAAGCGCCCGCATGCTGACGCTGACCGGCTGCGGGCACGTGCCGACCTATGACGATCCTGAGCAGATCGCGACCGTTCTGCTCGTCGGCAGCTCGGGCTAGATCTTCCGATAAGCGTCGGGGTCGTGGCTCGGGACGAGGATCGCCTCCGGCGTGCGCTGCGCGAAATCGCGCAGCTGCGCGAGTGACTGCAGCGATGCGCGGTCGTCGACGGTGATCATCGGCAGGCGCTGGCCGGTGATACTGGCCAGCGTGTACGCCGCGTCGCCGACCAGGAGCACGGTCCGGCCGTCCGCGAGCGCGAGCAGCACCGACTGGTGCCCGCGGGTGTGACCCGGGGTGAAGAGCAGCCTGATCGTGTCGTCGCCGAGCAGGTCGATCGTCCTCGGAAAGCCGGCGTATGGCTCGGAGCCGTCGCTGAAATCGAGCAGCTGCACGCGGTCCTTCGCGGGGAGGTGATGGCGGACGTAGCCGTTGACCGCGGCCGAGCGGCGATGGGCCGCGGCCCACTCCTCGCGCGTGCAGAGGAAGGTCGCGTTGGGCAGCAGGCGCATCCCGCTCGTGTGGTCGACGTGGAGGTGGGTCATCACGACGCGCTGCACCTCGTGCGGCTCGACCCCGGCGGCGCGAAGCTGCTCGCCGAACGGCGGCGGCGCGACCTCGAGCCCACGGAAGAAGACCCCCATCGCCAGCCCGAAGTCCCTGCGCACGCTGGCGGCGGCGTCGGGGTGCATTCCGGTGTCGATCAGCACCACTCCCGCGCTGGGGTGGCGGACGATGTACGACAGGCACGGCGCCCGCAGGGCGCCCGCGCCGCTCGTCAGACCCGCACGCAGCTGCGCCAGCCGGTTGCCCGGGGCGCGGAACGCGTAGCCCTGGGGCATCGACAGCTCCGCGCTCTTCAGGACGGTCAGCTCGACGCCACCGGGGGCCTCAGTCATCTCTTGCCACCTCCCTCGTGGAGTCCGTGATCCACTCGCTCCACGAGCCGGGGTACAGCGCGGCCCGGATGCCGGCCAGCTCGAGCGCGAGCACGTCCTGGGCGGCGCTGACGCCCGAGCCGCAGTACGCGCCGACCTCGACGCCATCGCCGACTCCGGCGCTCGCGAACCGCTCCCGCAGCGCCCGCGGCTCCAGATAGCGCCCGTCGGCTGCGAGGGTCGCCGACGCCGGCGCGTTGCGGGCGCCGGGGATGTGGCCCGCGACCGGATCGACCGGCTCGACCTCGCCGCGGAACCGCTCCGGCGCACGTGCGTCCAGCAGTGCGCCGCGGCGAGCCAGCGCCGCCGCGCCCTCGGCGTCGAGCAGCGGCATGCCGCCCGCGCGCGCGGCGAAGTCGCCCGGCTCGACGTCCGGAACCTCGCGCGTCAGCGGACCCCCTGCCGCCAGCCACGCCGCGAGCCCCCCGTCGAGCACGGCGACGTCGCGGTGCCCGAAATAGCGGAGCACCCACCAGGCGCGCGCGGCGGCGATCGCGTTCCCGGCGTCATAGACGACCACCGGGCGGCCCCGCGTGACGCCGGCTGACCGCATGCTCCGCTCGAACGCCGCCGCGTCGGGCAGCGGGTGGCGCCCCGCGGGACCGGGCGGGCCGGAGAGATCGCTGTCGAGGTCGACGAAGACCGCGTCCGGGATATGGCCGGCGGCGTACGCGTCGGCGCCGGAGGGGCCGCCGAGCTCCCAGCGCACGTCCAGCACCGTCACCTCGGGACCGGCGCGCAGCTCCTGCGCCGAGATCAGCGGTCCGAACGCCACGGACCGAAGCCTAGTCGGGTGCTACGCGGTGGCGGGGCCGGCCACGCGGACCGGCGCCGGCATCAGCCATGCGGCCATCAGCACGAACAGGAATGCGAAGCACTGCACGATCAAGGCGATCGGGTTGCCCGACAGCGGATCGCCGAAGACGATGATGCCGCCGACGATTCCGGCGACATTCGCGGCGGTGCCGGTGATCGCGATCACGGCGACCGGCTCGCCGTCCTGCAGGCCCTTGGCCGAGGCGAAGAACGCGGCGACCGAGGCGCAGACGGTGACTAGCGTCCACGGGCTCGCCAGACCGAGGAGGCCGTGGGCACCGATCATCCCGGAGATCGCCTTGATCGCCACGTCAGAGACGCCGAACAGGATTCCCGAGGCCGCGCCGAGCATGTAGCCGTGGTGCCGGCGCTGGGCGCCGAGGCGCTGGCCCATGATCAGCAGCGTGCCGGCCGAGATCAGGAAGCCCTCGAAGCCGATCATGCCCGGCACCGAGAAGCGCGAGTGCGCGCCGTGAACCGCGGGCAGCGTGACGCCCAGGAGCATCAGACCCCCCGCCGTCAGCGCCAGCCCGATCCACTGCCGGCGGCCGATCTCCAGGCCGAAGACGCGCTCGGCCATGACCGCGAGCAGCACCATCCCACCGGCGAGCACGGCCTGCACGAGCGACAGCGGCGCCAGTGCCATCGCGCCGACATGGAAGACCCACGCGCCGGTCGCGATCAGCATCCCGATCGCGAACAGCGGCGAGGCGAACAGCGACTTGGCGCTGAACACCGGGCGGCGCATGTCGACCGCCGCCGCCGCACACGCTCCGCGATGCTTGTAGAGGAAGCCGACGTTGGTGGCCAGAGCGCAGGCGAGCGCGAGCAGTATGCCGAGCAAAGGGGTCATCGATTGCCTGAAGCGGAAGCCTCCGCAACGCTGTACTGCCGCCTCACGCTGGTACTCGGCAGCAGGGGTGCGCAGCTTGAATCCGCACCGTCAAGTAGAGCAGATGTCCTAAGTTGATGCGCAAGGTCAACGTATGAGTTCCCTAAAGCCGCTGCTACTGGTCGATATCGATGGGGTGATCTCGCTGTTCGGCTTCGACCCGGCCCGTCCACCCGCGGGCCGATTCGAGATGGTCGACGGGATCGCCCACTTCCTTTCGGCCCCCGCGGGCGAGCACCTGCGCGCGCTGGCGAGCGACTACGACCTTGCGTGGTGCAGCGGCTGGGAGGAGAAGGCGGGCGAGTACCTGCCGCTGGCGCTCGGGCTGCCCGCGGATCTGCCGCACCTCTCCTTCGAGCGCAACCCGGGCCGCGGCCACGGCCACTGGAAGCTCGCGGCGATCGACGACTTCGCGGGGCCGCGGCGGCCGCTCGCGTGGATCGACGATGCCCACGACGAGCAGTGCGAGCGATGGGCCGCGGCGCGCAGCGGGCCCACCCTGCTGGTCGCGAGCGAGCCGGCGGTCGGCCTCACGGACGAGCACGTCGAGCGGCTGCGGGCCTGGGCCCGGACGCTGCGCCCGGGTCCCTCGCCGGAGGAGCCGCGGGGCGATCAGCTCCCGAAGGACCCGTGACGGCCCGCCCCGCCGCGAAAGCGCCGGAGCCCGGCCTGCACGTCGGCCAGCGACCTCATCCCGTGCTCGAACTCGTTCGACATCGCCGCCCGCTCCAAGAGCCCGATCGACTCGAGTAGCGACAGGCGGTCCTCGCGCATGCAGGTCTGCGGGAACTCCGCCAGCGATCGCGCCAGCTCCTCGGCCGCCGCGCGCGTCGATCCCGCCGGGACCACGCGATTGACGAGCCCGATCGACAGAGCCTCGGCGGCGTCGACCGGCCGGCCGGTCAGGACGATGTCCATCGCCCGGCTCACGCCGATCAGCGCCGGCAGCCGCACGGTGCCCCCGTCGATCAGCGGCACGCCCCAGCGCCGGCAGAACACGCCGAGCACCGCCTGCTCGGAGGCGATCCGCAGATCGCACCACAGCGCGAGCTCGAGGCCGCCCGCCACCGCGTGTCCCTCGATCGCCGCGATCACCGGCTTGGAGAGCCGCATCCGCGTGGGCCCCATCGGCCCATCGCCGCCGGACGCCACCCGGTTCCCCTCCTCTGTGCCGGCCGCGTGCAGGTCCGCGCCGGCACAGAACACGCCGCCCTCGCCGTGGAGGACCGCGACCGACGCTTCCTCGTCGGCGTCGAACTCACGAAACGCGTCCGCCAGCGCCGCCGCCGTCTCCCCGTCGACGGCGTTTCGCCGCTCCGGACGCGAGAGCAGGACCGTGTACACGGCGCCGTCGCGCTCGACGCGGACGCTCACGATGCTCCCACCGCGCGGCGCACGAACGTCCGTAGCGCGGCCACGATCTCCTCGTCGGACGGGCCGATCGCCGACGCCGACAGCGGCCCCACCAGCGCCTCGCCGCAGCCGCCGACGAGCGCCGCCGCGGTCAGCTCGACGTTCTGCTCGGGCAGCTCGCCGGCCTCGATCCCGCTGCGCAGCCGCTCGGCGACCATCGCCGCGTAGCGCTGGCGGTAGGCGAGCCGCTCCGCGTCGACGCGCGGATCCACCGGCTCGGCCAGCAGCGCCCATGCAAGACGCGGCCGGCGGAGCGCGCGCTGCGCGAACGTCGCGAGCACGGTCTCGAGCCGCTCGAGGTGGGTCCCCCCGCTCGCCGCCGCGCGCATCGCCTCGACCTCGCGATCGCAGACCGCGCGGAACAGCTCCACAAACAGCTCCTCCTTGGACTCGAAGTGGCGGTAGAGCGTGCCCGACGCAAACCCGGCCCGCTCGGCGATCGCCGCGACCGACGCCGCACCGTAGCCGCCCTCCTCGATCAGCTGCTGGGCGGCGTGCAGCAGGCGCTCACGCGTGGGAGCGAGCGCGGTCACCGCCCATAGTCTCCGAACGGCTCGTCGCGCTGGCGAACGGCGGTCTTGAAACCCTCGCGCGCCGCGAGGCCCTGGAACGCGTAGCCCTCGGCGGTATGGCGCGCGATCCCGTCGAACACCGTGCCGATCAGCTGGGTCGCGTGCAGGCCCTGGGCGTAGAGCGACTGGTTGACGAGCAGCTTCATCATCTGCAGCTGGTTGACGGGGACCATCGCGATCCGCTCCGCCAGGCGCTGCGCGACGCCGTCGAGCTGGTCGGGGGGCGGGGCCTCAGTCGCGAGACCCCACTCGAGCGCCTGGGCGCCCGTGAGCGAGTCGCCGGTGAACAGCAGCCGCTTGGCGCGCTGCGGGCCGAGCCGGTAGGCCCACATCGAGGTCGTCGGCGAGCCCCACACGCGCGCGGGCGGGTAGCCGATCTTCGCGTCCTGCGCGATCACCAGCAGGTCGCTGCACAGCGCCATGTCGGTGCCGCCCGCGACGCAGAAGCCGTGGACCTTGCAGACCACCGGCTTGGAGCAGTGGAACAGCGACATGAACGCGCGGACGTTGCGGCTCATCATCGCGTGGTCGACCATCGGGTCCCAGGGGCGGCTCGGATCGTGGTTGCGCGCCATCACGAGCGGGTCAAGCGGGGACCCCGCGGGGGCGTCGCCGGGCGCTCGCGCCCCCATGCCCTCGGCGCTCTCCACCAGGTCATAGCCGCCGCAGAAGCCCTTTCCCCTGCCCGCCAGCAGCAGCACGTGGACCTCGGGGTCGAGGTCCGCCCGCTCGACGCACGCCTCGAGCTCGCCCACCAGCCCGCGCGTGATCCCGTTGCCGCGCTCAGGGCGATTGAGCGTGAGGTGCGCGATCCGCTCGCGCACCTCGTATTCGACCTCGCTCATACCGGGTACGCGCGCTCGATGATCGCGCCCGCGTCGACGCCGGGCGGGAGCGTCCCGTAGACGCGACCGCCGTCGCCCGCCAGGCGCGAGGCGCAGAACGCGTCGGCCACGGCCGGCGGGGAGTGGCGCACGACCAGCGAGCCCTGAAGCGCCAGCGCCAGGTTCTCCACCAGGCGCCGGGCCTGGAACTGGGTCTCCTCGGCGAACACGGCGCCGACCTGGTCCTTGACGCGCGTCAGGTGGGCGTCCAGTCGCGCGTCCGCACCGGCCGCCAGCTCGCACTCGTCCATCAGCGCCGGGAACACCTCGGGCTCCTTGACCATCGCGCGCAGTACGTCGAGCGCAGCGACGTTGCCCGAGCCCTCCCAGATCGAGCCGAGCGGGGCGTCGCGGTAGAGCAGCGGCAGGCCGGAGTCCTCGACGTAGCCGTTGCCGCCGAGGCACTCGAGCGCCTCCGCGGCGTGCGCCGGCGCCCGCTTGCAGGCCCAGTACTTCATCACCGCGGTCGCGAAGCGCCGGAACGCCGGCTCGTCCTCGTCGTAGCTGCGGGCGACCCGCATCGCCGCGACGGTGGTCGCCTCCGACTCGATCGCGAGATCCGCCAGCACGTTGCGCATCGCCGGCTGCTCGACGAGCATCGCGCCGAACGCCGCGCGATGGCGGGCGTGGTGGATCGCCTCGACGGTCCCGCGCCGCAGCCCGGTGGTGGCGCCGAGCAGGCAGTCGAGCCGGGTGTGGTTGACCATCCGGATGATCGCCGGGACCCCGCGGCCCTCCTCGCCGATCAGCCGGCCGATCGCCCCGCGGAACTCCACCTCGCTCGAGGGCAGCGAGCGCGTCCCGAGCTTGTCCTTCAGCCGCTGGAACTCCATCCCGTGGCCGCGCTCGACGAGGAAGCAGGAGAGCCCGGCCGGAGCCTGCGCGAGCACCAGGAACACGTCGCAGGGCGGGTAGGAGCAGAACCACTTGTGGCCGTGCAGCTCGTAGGTGCCGTCGGGCAGCGGCTCGGCGCGGGTGATGTTCGCGCGCACGTCGGAGCCGCCCTGGCGCTCGGTCATCGCCATCCCCGCGAGCGCGCCGCCGTCGTAGTCGGGGCTGGTCAGGCGCGGCTCCCATTCGGCCGCGAGTTCGGGCGCGGAGGTGCGCAGCGCGGGAACGGCCGCGTAGGTCATCGAGACCGGGCACATGACGCCGTCGTTGGCGTTGCCGTACACGGTGAACAGTGCCGCCCTGACCGTGTGGGCGCCCGGGGTCCCCGTGCGCCAGGGCAGGCCGTGCAGCTCGCGCTCGATCGCGCCGCGCAGCAGCCAGTGCCAGGAGGGGTCGAGGTCGACCTCGTCGATCCGGTTCCCGTAGCGGTCGTGGGTGCGCAGGATCGGCAGGTTTCGCTCGGCGCGCCGGCTGTGCTCGCGGGCCTCGACGCTCCCGGCGAAGGCGCCGGCGTCGCGCAGCCGCTCCGCGCCCCACCCACCGCCCTCGCGCTCGAGCGCCTCCCGCAGCGCCAGATCGATCTCGAACAGGTTGACCGGCTGCAGCGGCGGCGCCTGGTTCAGGACCTCCCGCCCCGGGTCCGTGAGGTCTACGGTGGCCATCGGTTCTCCTTCCTCGAGCGGCGGTGAATCCGGATTCACAGCTTAGTGAATCCGGATTCACACCTCAAGGGCAGGGGCTGGCCGAGAAACCGGCCATATATTCCGGTTTCTCGGCCAACCTCCGTCAGAGACGCAGCGTGGTGCGGTGACCGCTCGAGTCGGTGAGCACGAGGGAAACGCGGACGTGGCGTACTTGGCCACGCTTTGCCTTCTTCAGCAGACCGTTCGATTCGACGAGCAGCGGGCCCGCCAGCTTCACCGCGAACCCCCCGGACGGCTTGGTCAGCGTGAGGGTCAGCTTGCCCCCCGCGACGGTCGGCCGCTTCGCGCGCGCGCCCGTGATGCTGAGGCCCTTGACCCCCCCGCGCTCGAAGCTGAGCCCCGACGAGAGCGTGATCGAAAGCGATCGGAGGTTCGGTGAGGCGGGCCCGGCGAGGAGCTCGAGATGCAGGACCGGGCGGCCGGCGGTCAGCCCGGTGATCGAGGCGGCCGCGGTGGGCGGACCGGGCTTGGGCGTCACGGTCACCGTCACCGGCCGCGACTGCAGCTCGAATCCGTTCAGGTCGGTGACCGTCACCCAGCCGCTGTGCGTGCCGGGGGTCGAGAAGGCGTGGGTGGCGCTGGCGCCGCGGGCGGTCGCGCCGTCGTCGAAGCTCCAGCCGATGCCGGTGATCACGTCGCCGGCGTTCACGGGCGTGACGGTCGCGGTGAAAGTCACCCGCGTGCCCTGCTCGACCCGCCCGGCGGAGGCGTGCAGCGAGATCCCAGGCTGCACCGGCTGGTACTCGAACGCGCCCATGTCGGAGACCGGCGGCGAGCCGACGTGCCCGCTGACCATGCGCGGAGCGCCCGCCAGATCGGTGCCCGGCTCGTCGTTGCCGAGCGCCGGGTCGCCGACGTCGATCGCCGGCGAGGGGGTGCTCAGCGCAAAGGCGCCGGGCGCGAACAGCGGGTCGGCGTCGATGTCGTGGGAGCCGAGGATCGGCTTGCCCGCGACCAGGCCGGGATCGAAATCCGAGTAGTCGATCGTGAGGCTCGCGCTCGTCGAGAGGGCCGTCGCGAAGCCGCGGATGATCGAGCTGTCGACCAGCGCGGCGCAGCCGCCGGCGCAGTTCACGCCGGTGCCGGCGCCCCCGGGACCGACCAGCGTGTCGTGGCGCGCGAGCAGCGCCACGGTGGCCGAGGGCGCCTCGACCGCGAGCGAGGTGGACGCGATCAGCGAGTCATCCAGCGACGTGGGCCCGGCGGTGACATCGACCCCGATCGGCGCGGTGATCCGCAGGCGCTGGAAGGTCCCCCCGCCCTGGATGGCGGTGCCGCCGGAGACGATCGAGAGGTCGCTGACCAGCGAACCGGGCTCGTCGACCGTCAACGCGGGCGAGCCGGTGGAGTCGATCGTGGTCCTGCCGTAGCCGGCGCCGATCAGGTTCACGGTGCTGCCGCTCGGATCGGTCAGCGCGCCTTCGCTGTAGGTCCCCGGCCCGACGTAGATCGACCCCCCGGCGGATCCGGCGGCGCCGAGTGCCGCGGCGATCGTGCTCTCACCGATCCCCGCGCAACCAGGATCCTGGACGCAGTAGGTCCGGCCCGCGGCGCTCGCGCTCGCAGGCATCAGCGTCAGGGCGCCCGCCGCGACGAGCACGGACAGGGCGGCCCTCCGGACTTCCCCTATCACCGCGGCGAGCTTACCGCCAGCACGGCCGGAACAGCGAGCCGTCGAGCGCCAGGTCGTACAGCGCGCCCATGATCCCGGCGCGCGAGTCGGCCTTGCAGAACCCGGGATACAGCGAGCGGCGGTACTCGGCATCGAGCACCGGCTTGCCCGCGCGCAGGTAGGGCGCGAACGCGGAGCACTCGCCGTACTCGTTGCACTGCTCGTCCAGGACGCCGTCGAAGTAGGGCTGCAGCGCGCGCGCCTGCTCGGGGTCGTTCTTCTCGAACACCGCCAGCCCCAGCGAGTGCGCGGTGCGCGCGAGCCACTCGTCGTAGGCGAGCTGCCGCCGTGCGCTGATCGCAAAGCCCGTGTCGTTCTCGTAGCCGTCGATGTTGTCGGGCTCGAGCGCGTCGAAGTGCTTGCGCGCGCAGATCTCGATGCGCGCGCGCATGATCGGCTCGAGGATGCCCGTGCGGCGCACGTCGAGCCAGCGCTCCCCCGGCCACCCGTTGGGCTTGCCGAGCACCTCGGTGGGGAACCGCCCCGCGTCCGGGCGCCAGTTCTCCCAGGTCCCCGCGTCGATGTAGCAGACCACGCGCCGGCCCTGGGCGTGCAGCCGCGCGACCTCGCGCGCGCTCGTGTCGAACCCGTCGACGTCGTACGCGGCCGCCGAGACGGATCCGCGGATCGTCCCCTGCAGCTGCCAGTACCAGGTGAGGCGCCGCGGCGGGATCCAGTGACGCGCGAGCGCCGGCGCCGGCGCGATCCCGCCGATCAGAACGGCGATCGCGACGATCCGGCGGATCACGCCGCGGCGTTGGTCAGCGTCTCGTCGGCGACTCGGTCGGTGGCGTCGCGCGTGCCCGCCAGGAGCCGTCGCGAGAGCTGCGCGCGGCGGAAGAACAGCGGCGCGTCGTGCTCCCACGTCGCTCCGATCCCCCCGTGGACGTTGATCATCGAGCGTGCCGCGAAGTCGAGCGCATGCCCCGCGACCGAACGTGCCGCGCTCGCCGCCAGCGGGAACTCCTCGGGCTTGGACGCTCGCGCCCAGCCGGCGTAGTACTCCAGGCCGCGCGCGTTCTCGAGCCGCCGCAGGACCTCGGTGAGCTCGTGCTTGATCGCCTGATAGGAGCCGATCGCGCGGCCGAAGGTGAAGCGCTCCTTGGCGTACGCGACGCTCACCTCGAGGCAGGTCTGCACCGCCCCGAGCGACTCGGCCGCGATCAGCGCCTGCGCGAGATACCAGGCGTCCGCGAGACGGTCGCCGGCGACGTCGAGTCGACGCCCTCGCGCCGAGCGCAGGCGAACATGCCCGAGCGAGCGCGTCGCGTCGTAGCGGACCACCGGCTCGATCTCCACGCCCTCGGCATCGGCCGGCACGGCCACGCCGACAGCGCCACCGTCCTCGGTACCGGCGGCCACGACGAGCAGGCCGGCGCCGGGGGCGTCGGGCACGAAGGCGACCTCGCCGGTCACCTCGACCGTCGCGCCCGCGCCGCTCACGGCCGGCGCCTGCGCGCGCGCGAATCCCTCGCGGGCCTCGACCGTCCAGCGCTCCTCGAGCTCGCTCGGGGGCCGGGCCGGGACGAACACCGGGCGCAGCTCGCCCGCCGCGATCTGCTCGAGCGCCTCGTCACCCGCGGCGTCCAGCACCGCCGTGGCGGGCAGCAGCCCCAGCAGCGGCACCGGCGCCAGCACGCGGCCGCATTCCTCGGCCACGAGCATCGCGTCGAACGCGCCGAGCCCCGCGCCGCCGCGGTCCTCGGCGATCAGCAGCCCGGGCCAGCCGGCCTCGACCGCCATCGGCCACAGATCCGGCAGTGAGTCGGGCTGCTCGAGCGCCGCCCGGGCCGCCTCGATCGTCTTGAAGCGCGACAGCGACCCGCGCGCGGCCTCGCGCAGCAGCACCTGCTCGTCGGAGAGCGCGAGATTCATGAAGACACCGCCTCGCGCTCCTTGGCGCGCAGCTCGCTGAAGGGCACGCCCTTGTCGAGTCGCGGCTCGGGCGGGAGCCCCAGCACCCGCTCGCCGATCGTGTTGCGCAGGATCTGCTCGGTGCCGCCCGCGGACTTCAGCCCCGGCAGGAACGAGATCAGATAGCTCCACTCGCTCGAGGGCTCGAGCGCGTCGGGGCCGACGACGTCGGCGCCGAGGTCGGTCGCGCAGATCGCGGCGTTGACCATCGTCACCTTCGCGAGCCCGGCCTCGGGTCCGGGGATCTGGCCGCGCGAGAGCAGCGTCAGCGCCCGGTAGCCGTTGAAGCGCACGGCGAGCAGCTCGCTGATCACCTCGCCGAGCCGCTCGCGCACCTCGGGATCGCGGCGGGCGGCGCCGTCGGCGGCGATCGTCTGCGAGAGATGCGTCGGCGAGCCGAAGTTCTCCGAGCCGAAGCCGATCGTCAACCGCTCGAACATCAGGACGGTGAGCGCGGTGCCCCAGCCGTTGCCGACGCCGCCCACGACGGCGTCCTCGTCGAGCGCGACGTCGTCGAAGAAGACCTCGTTGAACTCGGCCTCGCCCGAGATCTGGCGCAGTCCTCGGACCGTCACGCCCGGCGCGTTCATCGGCACGATGAACATCGTCAGTCCCTTGTGCTTGGGGACGTCGGGATCGGTGCGCGCGAGCAGCAGCCCGAACGACGCGAACTGGGCGTTCGTGGTCCACACCTTCTGCCCGTTCAGCGTCCAGGTCCCATCGTCGCCCTGTCGCGCGCGCGTCTGCACCGCGGCCAGGTCCGAGCCCGCGGCCGGCTCGGAGAACATCTGGCACCAGACCTCGTCGCCGTGCAGCATCGGCCCGAGATGGCGCGCCTTCTGCTCCTCGGAGCCATGCGCGATCAGGCACGGGCCGAGCATCCCGATACCGATCACGTCCAGGATCCCCGGCACGCCCGCCCGGGAGATCTCCTGGTTGACCATCACCTGCTCGATCGGCCCCAGGCCGCGGCCTCCGTACTCGCGCGGCCAGGTGACGCCGGCGAGGCCCGCCTCGGCGAGCCTGCGCTGCCACGCGCGGCGCGCGTCGATGTACTCGCGGTCCTCGTAGGACCCGCTGCGCGGCGGCGCCTCGGCCTGGTGCTGCTCGAGCCAGGAGCGGGCCTCCTCGCGGTAAGCGGCCTGCTCGGGCGTGTCGTTCAGGTCCACCTGGTCTCCTCGGTCGCGTGAATCCGGATTCACGCGAAGCGTACGACAACCGCCTCAGCCGAGGCGCCGACGCTCGCCGCGCATCCGGCCCAGCGGCGCGCCCGGCCGCCTGCGCGCTCTGACCCGCGCCTCCTTGCGCGCGGCCGCTTCGTGGGCCCCGCGCGCGAGCTCGCGGTCCTCGCTCAGCCCGACCTCGAAGAAGACCAGGCTCGTCGCGCCGATCAGCCCCAGCCCGACCAGCACCAGCCCGATGATCTGCCCCGCGACGCTACGAGTGACCGCCACGTCGACGGCGCCCGCCAGGACCAGCAGGCCCGCGAACCCGAAGGACACCAAGCGCGCTCGCTTGCTCATCGCCGCGATCGATCCTACCCCGATCAAGCAGTTCGGGGCGGCGCATGCGCCGCCCCGCCGCCCGGTGCATGCACCGGGCGGGGCCGGGGCACATGTGCCCCGGCCTTCCCAGGCAATTACCTACTCGTTGCCGTCGTCGGAGGGGATGTCGAGATCCGCCAGCTCCTCGGCGAACCCGAGCGAGGAGCCGTGGCTGCCGATCTCCTCGAGGTCGCTCAGGTCGGGCTCGATCCCGCCGCCGAAGCCGGTCAGCGACTCGCCGTCGGTGAGCCCGAGCTCGGCCGCGAGGTCGTCGTGGTCGAGCAGGCCGACGTCGTCCATCCCGCGGGGCAGCGGCTCAGCGGGCTCGATCTCGATCCGGCGGTAGCGCTTGAGCCCGGTCGCCGCCGGGATCAGCTTGCCGATGATCACGTTCTCCTTGAGCCCGTTGAGCCGGTCGATCTTGCCCTCCAGCGCGGCGTCGGTCAGCACCTTGGTCGTCTCCTGGAAGGACGCCGCCGAGAGGAACGAGTCGGTGTTGAGCGAGGCCTTGGTGATCCCGAGGATGATCTCCTCGGACTGGGCGGCCTCGCCGCCGGCGTCGATCACCGCCTGGTTGATCTTCGCGTACTCGTTGCGGTCGACGAACTGTCCCGGGAGCAGGTCGGTGTCGCCCTTCTGGTCGACCCGCACCTTCTTCATCATCTGGCGGACGATCAGCTCGATGTGCTTGTCGTTGATGTCCACGCCCTGGGACTTGTAGACCTCCTGCACCTCGCGCACGAGGTACAGCTCGGTCTCGGTCCGCCCGCGGATCGCCAGCAGCTCGTGGGGATACAGCGAGCCTTCGTTGAGCTGCGTCCCCGGCTCGATCTTCTGGCCGTGGTCGACGAACAGCAGCGTCCGCCGCGGGAAGGTGTGCCGGTGCTCCTCGCCCGCGTCGTCGGTGATCACGACGGTGATCGCCTTGTCGGACTCCTCGATCGAGACCTTGCCGCCGACCTCCGCGATCTTCGCGAGGCCCTTGGGCTTGCGCGCCTCGAACAGCTCCACCACGCGCGGCAGACCATGCGTGATGTCCGCGCCGGCGACGCCGCCGGTGTGGAAGGTACGCATCGTCAGCTGCGTGCCCGGCTCGCCGATCGACTGCGCGGCGATGATCCCCACCGCGTCGCCGATCTGGGCGGGCTTCCCGCTCGCGAGCGAGCGTCCGTAGCACGCCTGGCACACGCCGGTCGCCGCCCGGCACTTGAGCACCGAGCGAACGGGCACCGTGATCACGTTGCCCTTGCCCGTGTCATCGCCGTAGGCCTCGAACAGATCGGCGAGCTCCGCCCGGTCGATCTCATGGCCCTGCTCGACGATCATCCGCCCGCGCTTGGTCGTGACGTCGCGCGCCGCGATCCTGCCGATCAGGTGGTCGTTGCGCTCGCCGGTCGGTCGCAGCCGCCGGGTCTCGGGGTCGGTCTCGAGGCCCGAGACCGGCATCTCGATGTACTCCTCGGTGCCGCAGTCCTCGATCCGGATGATCACGTCCTGCGCCACGTCGACCAGACGCCGCGTCAGGTAGCCCGAGTCCGCGGTCCGCAGCGCGGTGTCCGCGAGCCCCTTGCGGGCGCCGTGCGTCGAGATGAAGTACTCGAGCACGCTCAGGCCCTCCATGAAGTTGGACTTGATCGGCCGCTCGATGATCTCGCCCTTCGGGTTGGCCATCAGCCCGCGCATGCCCGCCAGCTGGCGGATCTGCGAGAACGAGCCGCGGGCCCCGGAGTTGGCCATCATGAAGATCGGGTTGAGCTCATCGAGATGCTCGTTGAGCGCGTCCCCGACCTCGTCCGTGGCCTCGTTCCAGAGCTTGGTGACCAGCTCCTTGCGTTCCTCCTGCGTGATCTCGCCCGACTCGTACTGCTCGATGATCGTCGCCACCTGCTGCTCGTAGCGCGACAGGATCTGCGCCTTGTTCGGCGGCGTCTGCACATCGTTCTTGGAGATCGTCACACCCGCCTGCGTGGCGTAGTGGAAGCCGATGTCCTTGAACGCGTCCAGTACCTGCGAGATCGTCGGCGCGCCATAGGCCTGCACGAGGTCGTCGACCAGCTTGGTCGTGTCCTTCTTCTTCATCGAGCGATTGACGAACTCGTAGGTCGAGTGATCGAACTCGACGCCGAGCGCCTCCTCCAGCGCGCGCTCGATCTTGTCGTTCCACAGGATCCGACCGACGGTCGTCAGCACGTGGCCGCCTTCGAGCCCCAGCGGGCGGTACTCGGCGACGTCGTGCAGCTTGACCACGCCGTGCTCGTAGGACCACTCCGCCTCCTGGGCGGTGCGGAACACGTGCGGGCGCGGCTGATGTGTGGCCGGGTCGATCTTCTCGAGCTCGACCAGCTCCGGACCGTAGGTCAGGTAGTAGGCGCCGAGCACCATGTCCTGCGTCGGCGTCGCCAGCGGCGCGCCGTGCGCGGGCGAGAGGATGTTGTTGGCGGACAGCATCAGGATCCGCGCCTCGGCCTGCGCCTCCGCCGAGAGCGGCAGGTGCACCGCCATCTGGTCGCCGTCGAAGTCGGCGTTGAACGCGTGGCAGACGAGCGGATGGACCTGGATTGCCTTGCCCTCGACCAGCACCGGCTCGAACGCCTGGATCCCCAGGCGGTGCAGCGTCGGCGCGCGGTTGAGCAGCACGGGGTGCTCGTGGATGACCTCCTCGAGCACGTCCCAGACCTCCGGGATCATCGAGTCGACCATCTTCTTGGCCGCCTTGATGTTCTGGGCGGACTTGCGCTCGACCAGCCGGGCCATGATGAACGGCTTGAACAGCTCTAGCGCCATCAGCTTCGGCAGGCCGCACTGGTGCAGCCGCAGGCTGGGGCCGGCGACGATCACGCTGCGGCCCGAGTAGTCCACGCGCTTGCCGAGCAGGTTCTGCCGGAACCGGCCCTGCTTGCCCTTGAGCATGTCGCTCAGCGACTTCAGCGGGCGGTTGCCCGGTCCGGTCACGGGGCGACCGCGCCGGCCGTTGTCGAACAGCGCGTCGACCGCCTCCTGGAGCATCCGCTTCTCGTTGTTGACGATGATCTCCGGCGCGCCGAGGTCGAGCAGCCGCTTGAGGCGGTTGTTGCGGTTGATCACGCGGCGGTACAGGTCGTTCAGGTCGCTGGTGGCGAACCGGCCGCCGTCGAGCTGCACCATCGGGCGCAGCTCCGGCGGGATCACCGGCACCGCCTCCAGGACCATCATCTCCGGCTTGTTGCCCGAGTTGATGAACGCGGAGACGACCTTCAGCCGCTTGACCGCGCGCGACTGCTTCTGGCCCTTGGCCGTCTTGACCTGATCCTGGAGGTCCTCGGCCTCCGCGTCGAGGTCGACCTGCTGGAGCAGGTCGCGCACCGCCTCGGCTCCCATGCCGCCGCGGAAGTACTCGCCGAAGCCGTAGGGCGAGCCGAACCGGTCCTTGAGCTCGCGGAAGGTCGTCTCGTCGTTGATCACGTCCTTCGGCTTCATCGTCTTGAACAGATCCCACACCTGGCGCATCCGCTCGGCGGCGTCCTCGATGTAGGCCTCGGTGTCGTCGATGTCGGCCTGGAAGCTCTTGCGCAGGTCCTTGAGGAGCTTCTCGCGCTCCTCATCCGAGAGCTTGGCGATGTTGACCTCGAGCGTCTCCGACCACAGGTGGTCCTCGTCGGAGAAGTCACGGCCGGTCTTGCCGGACTCGAGGTGCGCCTCGCGGCGGGCGAGCGACTCCTTGAGCTCGAGCACCCGCTCCTCCTTCTCGGCGGCGTAGGCGTCGAGCACCTTGGCCACTTCCTTCTCGAGGTCGTCGAGGTCCTTGGTGCGAGCCTCGTCGTCGACCCAGGTGACGATCGAGGCGGCGAAGTACAGGACCTTCTCGAGCTCCTTGGGAGCCATGTCGAGCAGGTAGCCGATCCGGCTGGGGACGCCCTTGAAGAACCAGATGTGGCTGACGGGCGCCGCCAGGTCGATGTGTCCCATGCGCTCTCGGCGAACCTTCGAGCGGGTCACCTCGACGCCGCAGCGCTCGCACACGATGCCCTTGTAGCGGACGCGCTTGTACTTCCCGCAGTAGCACTCCCAGTCCTTGGTCGGACCGAAGATGCGCTCGCAGAAGAGCCCGTCCTTCTCCGGCTTCAGCGTCCGGTAGTTGATGGTCTCAGGCTTCGTGACCTCGCCCGAGCTCCAGGCACGGATCTGCTTGGAAGAAGCGAGGCCGATCTCGATTGCGTCGAAATTGTTGATGTCGATCAAAGTGATTCCTTAGTCCTAACTGGCTTACGCCTCGTCTTCTTCAAGTACGCCCTCGGCCTCGCCGGCCTCGATTTCCGGATCGATCATCGGGTCCTCACCGGACCCGAAGTCCGCCTCCTCGAGCTCCTCGCCGGGCTCGAGATCGGGATCCTCGGTCTCGACCTCCTCCTCGGAGGCCTCGACGGTCTCCCCTTCGTGCTCGACCGCCTCATCGGCGGCGGCGCCGTCGGTCGCGCGGACGCCCGAGAGATCGATTCCGAGCTCCTCGGCCGCGCGCAGCAGGTCGTCGTCCTCCTCGCGCATCTCGGCGCGCTCGCCCTCCTCGGAGACCACGTTGACGTCGAGCGCCAGCGACTGCATCTCCTTCAGCAGGACCTTGAAGGACTCGGGGATCGACGGCTCGGCGATGTTCTCGCCCTTGACGATCGCCTCGTAGGCCTTCACGCGCCCGACGGTGTCGTCGGACTTGATCGTCAGCATCTCCTGGAGGGTGTACGCGGCGCCGTAGGCCTCGAGCGCCCACACCTCCATCTCGCCGAAGCGCTGGCCGCCGAACTGCGCCTTGCCGCCCAGCGGCTGCTGGGTGACGAGCGAGTACGGACCGGTCGAGCGGGCGTGGATCTTGTCGTCGACCAGGTGCAGCAGCTTCAGGATGTACATGTAGCCGACCGTCACCTGCTCCGCGAACGGCTCGCCGGTGCGGCCGTTGAACAGAGTGACCTTCCCCGAGGCTTGCTCGCCCTCGCGGCGGCTCTTGTCGACGTCCATCCGGATCCGGCCCTCGTGCTCGTCCTGCCAGGAGACCAGCGCGGTGTCGACGTCGGAGACGGTGGCGCCGTCGAACACCGGCGTCGCCACGTAGACCTTGCCGCCGTCGCCGTGAGCGCGCTTGTAGGCCTCCGACCCGTCGTCGTACCAGCCCTTGGCGGCCACCCAACCGAGGTGGGTCTCGAGGATCTGCCCGACGTTCATCCGGCTCGGCACGCCGAGCGGATTGAGGATCACGTCGACGGGGGTGCCGTCCTCGAGGAACGGCATGTCCTGGTCGTCGACGATCTTCGAGATCACGCCCTTGTTGCCGTGGCGGCCGGCGAGCTTGTCGCCTTCGGCGATCTTGCGCTTCTTGGCCACGAACACCCGCACCAGGTCGTTGACGCCCGGCGGCAGGTCGTCGCCCTCGTCGCGGCTGAAGGTCTTGACGTCGATCACGACGCCGCCCTCACCGTGCGGGACCTTGAGGCTCGTGTCGCGGACCTCGCGCGCCTTCTCCTTGAAGATCGCGCGGATCAGCTTCTCCTCGGCCGTCAGCTCGGTCTCGCCCTTGGGCGTGACCTTGCCGACCAGCAGGTCGCCGGAGGTGACCTCGGCGCCGATGCGGACGATGCCGCGGTCGTCGAGGTTTCTGAGGCTCTCCTCGGAGCGGTTGGGGATGTCGCGGGTGATCTCCTCGTCGCCCAGCTTCGTGGTGCGGGCGTCGATCTCGTACTCCTCGATGTGGATCGAGGTCAGCTCGTCGTCGGAGACGAGCCGCTTGGAGAGGATGATCGCGTCCTCGAAGTTGTAGCCCTCCCAGGACATGAAGGCGACGAGCAGGTTCTTGCCGAGCGCCATCTCGCCCATGTCGGTCGCGGAGCCGTCGGCGAGGACCTCGCCCCGCTTGACGTGCGTGCCGACGCCGACGATCGGCTTCTGGTGGATCAGCGTCCCCTGGTTGGAGCGCATGAACTTCTGCAGCTCGTACTCGTCCTGGGTGCCGTCCTTGCGCTCGACGACGATCTGCTCGGCGTCCACGTAGCTGACGGTCCCCGGCTCGTCGGCGAGCACCAGGTCACCGGTGTCGATCGCGGCGCGGCGCTCCATCCCGGTTCCGACCAGCGGGGCATCGGTGACGAGCAGCGGCACCGCCTGGGCCTGCATGTTCGAGCCCATCAGCGCGCGGTTCGCGTCGTCGTGCTCGAGGAACGGGATCATGGCGGTCGTGACCGACCAGATCTGCTCCGGCGAGACGTCGATCAGATCGACCTCGGTCGCCGACACGCTCACGTACTGACCCGCCTGCGTGCGGCAGATGATCTCGTCGCCGACGAGCTTGCCGTGCGAGTCGACCGGCGTGTTCGCCTGCGCGATCTTGCGCTCCTCCTCCTGGGTCGCGTCGAGATGCGTGATCTCGTCGGTGATCTTGCCGTTCTTGACGACGCGATAGGGCGTGGTGACGAACCCGTGCTCGGAGATCTCCGCGTAGCTCGAGAGCGAACCGATCAGGCCGATGTTCGGACCCTCCGGCGTCTCGATCGGGCACATCCGCCCGTAGTGGGTCGGGTGCACGTCGCGCACCTCGATCGGAGCCCGCTCCCGGGTCAGCCCGCCCGCGCCCAGCGCGGAGAGCCGGCGGCGGTGCCGCAGCCCGGCGAGGCTGTTGGTCTGGTCCATGAACTGGCTGAGCTGGGAGGAGCCGAAGAACTCCTTCAGCGCTGCCACGACCGGGCGGATGTTGACGATCGTCTGCGGCGTGATCGTGTCGGCGTCCTCGGTCGTGAGGCGCTCGCGCACGACGCGCTCCATCCGGTACAGGCCGATCCGGAACGCCTCCTGGATCAGCTCGCCGACGGTCCGCAGGCGGCGGTTGCCGAAGTGCTCGTACTCATCGAGGTGGTCCTGGATCGGCTCGCGCGGCATCGACAGCGCCTCCGCGGCGAAGTCCTTGATCTCCTCGTTGGGCTCCTCGGGCATGCCGAGGATGCGCGGCAGCGAGACCAGCTCCTTGACCAGGGCGATGATGTCGTCGTGGGTGAGGGTGCGGGTCTCGAGGTCGATGTCGAGGTTCAGCCGGCTGTTCAGCTTGTAGCGGCCGACGCGCGTGAGGTCGTAGCGCTTGGGATCGAAGAACAGCTGATTGAGCAGCGCGCGGGCCGCGTCGATCGAAGGCGGCTCGCCGGGGCGCTGCTTCTTGAACAGCTCGATCAGCGCGCCCTCCTCGCTGCGGGTCATCTCCGCGTCGGCGTCGAGCGTGAGGCGGATGTAGAGCGAGTTGCCGAAGAGGTTGAGGATCTCCTCGTCGGTCGCGTAGCCCATCGCGCGCAGCAGCACGCTCACGGGAAGCTTGCGCTTGCGGTCGATGCGGACGTAGACGCGGCCCTTCTTGTCGATCTCGAGCTCGAGCCAGGAGCCACGGGCCGGCATCAGGTTGGCGATGAAGACCTGCTTCTCGCGGTCCTTGGGCTCCATCACGTAGGCGCCGGGGCTGCGGACGAGCTGCGTGACGACGACGCGCTCGGTGCCGTTGATGATGAACGTGCCGCGGTCGGTCATCCACGGGAAGTCGCCCATGAACACGGACTGCTCCCGGATCTCCCCGGTCTCGCGGTTGATGAAGGCGACGGTGACGGTCAGCGGCCGCGCGTAGGTCAGATCCTTCTCGCGGCACTGGTCCAGGCTGGCGACGGGCTCGTCGAAGGTGAAGGCGCCGAACTGGACGGCAAGGTTTCCGGTGTAGTCCTCGATCGGCGAGATGTCGTCGATCGTCTCTCGCAGGCCGCCGTTCTTCGGGTCGGTCAGCCAGGCGAAGGACTTGCGCTGGATATCGATCAGGTTGGGGACATCAAGGACCTTGTTCAGACGCGCGAAGCTCCGGCGCGTCCGGGGGGCGTGAGCGGTTGCCAAGACGGCGACTCCTCGGGCGGTCTAGAGGGAGGCAGAAGTCGGCGCAGCGCCGGCGCGGGGCATCTCTCCAACCGTCGGAGGGTCGCCTCGCCCCATTGCAAGCGCGACCAGCAAAGATAGCACACGGCATCGGTGCCCTGTGCAGGGACGTTCAGCTCTCACGGACCCCGCCCTCGACAACCGCGTATGTGGCGCGGCGCCGGTTACTTCGGGCGGCTACGGCTATTGGCTGACCGAGGCAGTGTAGGGACAAATTCCCTGCTCGGCAAGTGCTGGGAGTGCCCGGACCCGCCGGCGCCCGCACCCGGCCGGCTCCACCTGCATGGTCGTGGGAGATTGTTTGTCCTATCGACAAACAATCTCCCGAGCCTCCGAGAGTCAGCGGAACGGTCTGCGGCAAGCGACTCCGAGTGTCGGGGGCTTGCCGCTAGGCAACGCAATCGGTAGCTTTTGTGAGGTTGGGGCGCTGGGCGTGTTGGGGCGCTGGGCGTGGTCGCATGGATGAGAAAGGGACGGCACACATGTCAACGCAGCGGACCGTAGCCGGGCGCCGGTGGGCGCGCCCGGCCATCCACACCTTCGCCCGGCGGCGTGCCGCGCGGGCCGCGCTGGTCACCATCGCCACGGCGGCGGTGTTCGCGACGCAGGCCTCGGGCGCGTTCGCGGGGAACTTCTTCGCCACCGGCCACGACGAGGATTTCCACTGCAGCGCCGGCACCACCGCGGAGTGCACCTACTACAAGGTCGTCACGAAGTTCGTCCGCAACGGCTCAAACCTGCCCCTGCTGATTCTCGACAGAGGCTCGGACGAGGCGGTGGCAGCGCTGAATCTCGCCTACTCGGGATCGGCGACCTCAACCGCTTCCTCCCCCCCGTACGTCGTCGAGGATCCCCAGGGACTATTGGCGACGGTCATCCACGGCAAGGCGCCGACGGGGGTCAAGACGTCGTCGAAGTGGTCCAAGACGCCCCTCACCGATTCCCACGGCACCCCGCTCTGGAGCGCGATCATCATCGCGTCCGACAGCAGCTGCGGTGGATGTGATCTGAACAACACGAACGGCCCGCATGCCGATTCGGACGCGATCAACGCCCGCACAAGCGCGATCCACTCGTTCTTCAATGCTGGCGGCGGCCTGCTCTACCTCGCCGGGGCGTCGAACGCCTTCGACGCGGACGGCGTGACCGGCAAGGACGTCTACTACGCCTCCGTGCCGGTCCCGATCGGTGGCGCGCCGGTGAGCGCCCCGTTCACCGTCACCGCGGCTGGCGCCGCGCTCGGGATCACGACCACGATGGCGAACTGCTGCGCGACCCACAACTCGTTCACGCTGCCGGCGAAGGGGAGCGACCTGCAGGTCGCCGAGACCGACAACGCCGGGTTGGCGGAGTCGCTGTTCCTCAGCGGCGGCTCGGTGTGCAGCACGGGCTTCTGCGGCGCCAGCACCAGCGCGTCCTGCAAGTCGGGCAAGCCCTGCACCACGACGCTGACGACGGTCGCCAGCAGCGCCACGATCACCGCCGGGCGCGGCGCCGGTGGAAAGCTCACCGAGACGGTGGATGTCGGCGCCGTGCTGAAGTGCTCGCACTACAAGGCGCACGACGCGAACTGGTACGGGTTCTTCGAGACCGCCAAGAATCGCGGCAAGAAGCTCCTCTACAAGCTCTTGAACACCGGTAAGAACCTGAGCACTTTCCAGTTCTGCTTCGGCGCGCCGTACAAGTTCAAGACCAAGAGCGGCTCCAGCGCGCCGAAGCACAAGACCGGGAAGCACACCAGCGAGTTCGAGGGTCTGCTTCCGATCTGCCGCAAGGGCAAGCCGGTCACGGCGCCCTGCATCAGCTCGAAGAAGGCCGTCGCCGACATCGGCGAGCCGAAGGAATTCGACGCCGCCATCACGGTGGCGATTCCCGGCGGGCTGCCCGGGGACCCGCACTTCCGCGTGTAGAGAGGGTCAGCCGGAAGCTGCCGCCAGGCCGGGGGCCTCGACCGCCTCGGCGGCGTCGGCGGCGTTGAGCGGCGCCTCGGCGATGGCCAGCAGCGGGCGGGGCAGCGCGACGATCTGCAGGCGGCGCATGATCAGGTCGCGCTCGAGCAGGTCCTCGGGCGAGCCCATGCCGAGCTCGTCGAGGATCTCGATCGTCGCGGCGATGTCGTACGGGCTCTCGCTCTCACGAGCTTCGACCAGCGACGTCACCAGCACCTCGACCGCGGCATGCGGTCTGCCGGCACGGGCCAGAGCGATACCTGCGATCCGGTGCAGCAGTGCTCGCCCGCGCTCGTCGGTCTCGAGCTGCTCACGGACGATCTCCAGCGCGCGTGCCGGGTCGCCCGCGAACGCCTCACCCTCGGCAAGCAGCGCGGACGCAAGGTCCACCTCGTCGAGCTTGAAGCGGCGCATGTCGGCAAGCGCAGACCCGAGCAGTCGCAGGCCCTCCACGCCGCGACCATCCCGCACCGCCAGCCGGCCGAGGAGCATGTCCACGAACGCGACGCCCTGACCCTCCCTCGTGGCGATCCGGACCCGGCGGGCACGGTGGAGATGCTCCGCGGCCTGGTCGAGTCGACCCTGATCGGAGAGGATCTCGCCGACGTTGCAATCGGTGTAGGCGACGTCGCTCGGCTTCCCGGCGCGCTCGCTGCAGGCGCCGGCCCGAACGTACAGCTCGACGGCCTCGTCCCACCGGCCCTGGAAGTACGCAAAGCCGCCCAGGTTGTTCAGCACGGTGGCCTCGTTCTCGGGATCGGACAGCGCCTCGTAGATCTCGAGTGCCCGCGCCGAGTGCTTGGCCTCCTTCGGGCGCCCCATCTGCACGAGCGCCAGATCCAGCAGGTAGCTGGCGCGCGCCAGCGCTTCGGCCTCGCCGACGCGCTGCGCCTCCTCGATCGCCTCGCGGCAGAGCCGCGCCGCCTGCGCGGATCGGCCCTGGAGCGTGCGCATGCCCGCGAGGTAGGAGTGCAGCCGGGCGCGCCAGATCTCGGCGTCCACGTCGTGGCGCCCCTCGATCGCGCGCAGCCCTCGCATCAGCCAGCGCACCCCAGCCGTCGGCGACTCGCTGCGCTGGACGACCTGCGCCTGCCGGTGGCAGAGCCGGGCGACGGCCACCGGGTCCGCCGCCAGCAGCGTTCCGGCTTCGAGCAGGGCCTCCCGCGCGGGGCCCGGCTCCCCGAGGCAGCGCAGCGAGTTGCCAAGTGATTCCCAGATCTGCCCCAGCGCCTCGCGCCGGAGCGGATCCTTGGCCATCCCCGCGGCGCGCGCGGCGCCGAGCGCGCGGCGATAGAGCCGTGCGGCGTCCGCGTGCGAGAAGCGCTCGGTCGCCCGCTCGGCAGCGAGGACGGAGAGCTCGAGCGCGCGCGGGTAGTCCTCGGCGAGCATGAAGTGCAGCGACAGCGCCGCCGGATCGGCGTCGGGGTCGTCCTCGCCTGCCGCGAGGAGCCGTGAGGCCACCGCGGCGTGCAGGGTCCGCCGTAGCTTGAAGGGCAGGCTGGCGTACGCGGCCTCCTGCAGCGCGGGGCGCTTGAAGCGCACGCGCTCGTCGGGGTCGACCGCGAATACCCCCTCCAGGCGCTTCCACGAGACGGCAGCTTTTGTCGGCAGCACGTCGTTCAGCCGCTGGGGGTTGAAGCTGAGGCCGAGCACGGAAGCGTGGCGGACGATCAGGCGGTCGCGCGGGTCGAGTGCATCGATGCGCGCGATCGCAGCGGCCTCGAGGCTCTCCGGAAGCGCGTCGGGACTTCCGGCCGCGGCAGCAGCGAGCAGGTCGAGCAGGAACTCGGGGCTGCCTCCTGCTCGCCTCACGGCGAGCTCGACGACGTGCGGCGCAAGCTCCGCGGATTCGCCGGCGAGATGCGCGAGCGTCTCGAGGTCGGCTTCCGAGAGCGCCTCGAGGACGATGCGCTCGTGCGCGATCGCGTCGAGCGCCAGCCCGCCGGGCACGTCACGACGCGTCGCGATGAGCAGCCAAGCTGAGCTGTCGAGCTCGCTCGCGAGCGCTTCGCACAGAGCGGCCGAGGCGGCGTCCATCAGGTGCGCATGCTCGACCGCCACGAGTGTGGGCACCGCCAGCGCGCCCGACAGGAACCGCAGCACCACCTCGTGCAGCTTGGCGGCCCGGGCGTCGGGCGCCAGCTCCCTCACCTCTCGCGTGATCGGGACATCGACGTCGAGGACGATGCCCAGCAGCGGCAGCCACGGCAGCAGCTCGGGATCGTCTCGCTCGAGCAGCGCGCTGAGCCGTGCGAGCACCACCTCGTGCGAATCGTCCCCGCCCACCCCGATCACCTGGCGCAGCGGCTCACGCCAGGCGGCGTAGGGCATCTCGCGTGTATATGTCTCGCACGTGCAGTGGACGAAGCGCATCCCCTCGGCCAGCGCGCGCGCTTCGCTCAGCAGCCTGGACTTGCCGCTGCCGGTCTCGCCGACGAGCTCGACCAGCCCGCCCGCGCCGCGCCGGGCGGCCTCGAGCGCCGCCGCGAGCCTCGCGCGCTCGCGGTCGCGTCCGATCAGCGGGAGGCGCCGGACCGAAGGTGGCGCGGTGGCCCTGATCGCGGGACCGACGTCGACCGCTTGCACGGGGCGCGCCTTGCCCTTGACCATGAACGGCTCCAGGGCGCCCTCGCGGAATCGCGCGCGCGAGCGCTCGAGCACCCCGGGTGTGGCGTAGATGTGCCCGTAGGGCGCGCGCGCCATCAGCCGCGCCGCGAGGTTCGTGACGTCGCCCATCACGACGTAAGTGCGTCTGTATGGCGGACCGACGTCGCCGGTGAACGCGTTGCCCCGATTGACCCCGGACCGGACCGGCAACTCGAGCGAAGCCTCGAGCACGTGGCGCAGCGCCAGCAGCATCCGCTCCTCGTCGTCCCCGAGCGATCGCGGCGCTCCCGAGGAGAAGAGCAGCTTTGCGCCGTCGGCGGCGACGTCCGACCCGAGGAAGCAGACCTCGTAGCGGTCGGATCCCTCCTGCGCGACTCGCACCACCTGATCGAGCGCCGCCGCAGCCGCGTCGGGCCCTCGCTCCGCGAGCAACCGGTCCAGCATCCCGATCTGCAGGAAGGCGACGGTGGCCACTCGATGCTCCGGGGCGACCGGGGCCGCCAGGACGTGTGCGCGCAGCACCGTGGAAAGGCAATGCTCGATCGCTTCCGAGGAAGGGCGATCGCCGGGATCCTCTCCTGCCCACTTTGGCGCGGCGGGCGCGCGGGCGAGCAGCACGCCCGAGCCGCTGGCCGGGCCGATCACGCGCCGCGGCAGCAGATCGGCGGTCTCGGGGCTCAACAGGATCTGGCCTGCCGTCGCGGCCGCCTCCATCGCCACGACCGTGCCCGCTGACGGGCCACCGATCAGGAACTCCCGGTGCGAGCCGCCGACGAGGAAGAACGCGAACCGCCCGCTGTGAACGCCCTGCGACATGCGCAAGACGATCTCGCTGTCGCCCGCGCGGACGCGACCGACGCGGCGCAGCGTCGTGCGCATCGCGTAGGCGCTCTCGCAAGCGCGCAACACGTGGCCGTCGCCCTCGAACCACAGCAGCAGCGCGTCACCGCCGAACTTCAGCAGCGATCCGCCATTGGAATACGCTTCCGCGAGCAGGGCCGTGAAGCACGAGTTGATCGTGTCCACCAGCTGCTCGGCCCCCTCGGTCCCTCGCCGCGCCAAGCGCTCCGAGAGCCTGGTAAACCCGGAGACGTCGGCGAACACCATCGTCCCGTCGAGCAACTGAACCGGCTCCGCCGGGGCTTCGGCCACGCGACGCAGCACGATCCGCGGCAGATACGGGATCAAAGGCTGTCGCTGTTCGGTTGTTGCCCGCATTGCGCCCCAACCCCCCGGTCGCGCGGGCCACCCGAGCCCGCTCCCGGAAGTGTAAACGACTATCCCTACCTAATCCGACGGAACTTTGGTAATTCGGCTCGGACTGTCCGAACCGGAGCGCCAAAGTTGGCGCAGGCAGACGAAAGGCCCACCTCCAGACGGGGCGGGCCTTTCGGGGTGGCTTGCTGCCGGGCTGCTACTTCAGCTCGACGGAGCCGCCTGCCTCCTCGATGTCGGCCTTGAGCTTTTCGGCCTCCGCTTTGTCGATGCCCTCCTTGACCGGCTTGGGCGCCTCGTCGACCAGCGCCTTGGCCTCCTTGAGACCGAGGCCGGTGGCGGCGCGGACGACCTTGATCACCTGGATCTTCTTGTCGCCGGGGCCGGTCAGGATCACGTCGAACGTCGACTGCTCCTCGGCTGCCTCACCGCCTCCATCGGTCGCAGCGGCGGGAGCGGCGGCCGGCGCGACAGCGGTGGCGGAGACGCCGAACGTCTCCTCGAGCGCCTTGATGCGCTCGGACAGCTCGAGGACCGAAATGTTCTTTAGCTCGTCGATCCACTCTTGGGTCGTAGACATGGTTCCTCCTTACGCGTCGGACGAATCCGCGTCCGACGCGGCGTCCTGTTCAGGTTCGGCAGTTTCTTCGGGTTCAGGTTCGGTGGCTTCCGGCTCGGCGGCCGCCGCGGGCTCCGCGGCCGCCTCGGGCTCCGGTTCCTCGGCAGCCTCAGGCTCCGCGGCGGGCTCGGGCTCTGCGGCGGCCTCGGGCTCCGGTTCCTCGGCGGTCGCCGCCGCGGGCGCGTCGCCACTGACCAGTCCCTGGTCGGCGATCGCCTTGAGCTGGATCGCGAGCCCCGAGATCAGGGCGTTCAGCCCGCGGACCAGGCCGGTCAGCGGCGACGCGATCGTGCCGACGAGCTGAGCGTGGAGCACCTCGCGCGCGGGCAGGCGGGCGATCTCGCGGACCTGGTCGCCGGTCAGCCCGGCGCCGTTCATCACGCCGCCCTTGAACTCCAGGATCTGGAGGGCGCGGCCGGCGTCGTTGAGCGCCTTTGCGGCGAGCGCGGCGTCGCCGTGCACGAGCGCGAGCGCGGTCGGCCCCTGGAGCAGCGGCTTCAGGAGCTCGGCGCCCGCCTGATCGGCGGCACGCTCGGAGAGCGAGTTCTTGACGATGCGCAAGCGGGTGTCGGACTCGCGGAGCCGGGCACGGAGCTCGGCCGCCTGCGAGACGGACAGCCCGCGGTAGTCGACCGCGAAGATCGCCTGGGCGGCCTGGATCTGGCCCGCGATCTCGTCGACTACAGCTGCTTTTTGGTCTCGGTTCATGTGTCCTCTCTAAAAGCCAACGCCCGCGCATGGGCGGGCGTCGGACGCGACGAGCCGGACGGCTCGAATCGTCGAGGCTCCGCCTGCTCCGGGCTTACGCGAGGGCGCGGCCGGAGGTCTCGGGCATCGTCTCTTCCAGGTGGGCGTCCCAGTCTACGCTGCGACGGCCTCCTCGACGATGTCGCGGGTCCGGCTCGGGTCGACCTTCACGCCGGGCCCCATGGTGGTGGCGAAGGTGATCGAGCGGATGTAGCGGCCCTTCGCCGCCGACGGCTTGGCGCGGATCAGCTCGTCGATCACCGCCGCGTAGTTCTCGAGCAGCCGGCGATCGTCGAAGTCGCGCTTGCCGATCACCAGATGCACGATCGCGTGGCGGTCGGTTCGGTACTCGACCTTGCCCGCCTTGGCCTCCTCGACGGCCTTGGCGACGTCCATGGTGACCGTGCCGACCTTGGGGTTGGGCATCTTGCCGGCGGGACCGAGGATGCGCCCGAGCCGGCCGACCACCGGCATCAGGTCGGGCGTCGCGATCGCAACGTCGAACTCGTCGAAGCCGTCTTGGATGCGCTGCGCGAGGTCCTCCGCGCCGACGACATCGGCGCCTGCCTCCTCGGCCTCGCGCGCCTTCTCGCCCTGGGCGAAGACCGCGATCTTCACGTCCTTGCCGAGCCCGTTGGGGAGCGCGATCGTCCCGCGCAGCTGCTCGTCGGCATGGCGGACGTTCAGCCCGGTGCGGACGTGCACCTCGACCGACTCGTTGAACTTGACGCGGCTGAGCTCCTTGATCAGCCCGATCGCCTCGGCGGGCGAATACTCGCGCTCGCGGTCCAAGCGCTTGCGCGCCTCCTCATATGCCTTGCCGTGCTGCGCCACTAGACCACCTCCACTCCCATCGAGCGCGCGGTGCCCGCGATGATCTTCGCGGCGGCCTCGACGTCATTCGCGTTCAAGTCGTTCATCTTCTTCTCGGCGATCGCTCGCAGCTGATCGCGCGTGATCCGCCCGACCTTGTCGCGGTGCGGCTCCGCGGAGCCCTTGTCCAGCGACAGCGCCTGCTTGATCAGCACTGCTGCCGGCGGGCTCTTGGTCACGAACGTGAACGAGCGGTCCTCATAGACGGTGATCACCACGGGGATCACCGTCCCGCTGTCGGACTGCGTCTGCGCGTTGAAGGCCTTGACGAACTCCATGATGTTCACGCCGTGCTGGCCGAGCGCCGGCCCGACGGGGGGCGCCGGCGAGGCCTGGCCGCCCACCGCTTGCAGCTTGATCTGGGTCAGAACTTTCTTTGCCATGTGATCCTCTAGATCTTCTTGACCTGGTCGAACCCGACCTCTACCGGCGTCTCACGGCCGAAGATCGACACGAGCACCTTCAGTCGCTGCGCGTCTTCGTTGACCTCCGAGATCTCACCCGAGAAGTCCGAGAGCGGGCCGGAGATGACCTTTATCGACTCGCCGATCGAGAACTGAGCGCGGCTGCGCGGCCGTTCGGCGGTCTCCTGATGCAGGAGCCGGTCGACCTCGGCCTGAGTGAGTGGCACCGGCTCGTTCGAGGCGCCGACGAAGCCGGTGACGCCGGGCGTGCCCTTGACCAGTGACCACGAGTCCTCGTTGAGGTCCATGTTGACGAGCACGTAGCCGGGCATCGTGCGCTTCTCGACCGTCACCTTCTGGTTGTCCTTCATCTCCGAGACGGACTCGGTCGGGACGACGATCTGCCGCACGGCACGCTGCTGCCCGAGCGACACGACGCGGTGCTCGAGATTGTGCTTGACCTTGTTTTCGTGGCCGGAGTATGTGTTTACGACGTACCAGCGGAACATTTCTCAGATTCCTTCGCAGGCCGACGCCGGCCCGCGCTGTTGAAGATATCGCGCGAGCGCGAACGAACTACTTGAGGACGAAGTTCATCAGCTTCCCGGCGAGGAAGTCCGCGACCCCGAGGAACACCCCCGCGACGATCACGAACCCGATCACCACGCCGGTGGCCTGGATCACCTGGCGGCGATCGGGCCACTGGACGCGCTGCAGCTCGCGCCAGCTGCCCTTCAGGAAGCCGATCAGGCGGTTGCCGGGCAACGCCCGAGGCTCGCCGACCTCCCCCGCCCCGCGGCCACCGACCTCGCCACCGCCGCGACCTCCGAACCCGCGGCCGGTCGGGATCAGGCCGCCGCCGTCGCCCTCCTGTCCGTCGTCGTCGGGCTCGATCTCGAAGTCGGAATCTTCATCGGGCTCGCGCTGCGGTTCGCCGTTTGCGATCAGCTCCGGGCGACCGAGCGCGAGCTGCGCCTCGGCAAGCTCGACGTCGGGCGCCGCGTGACCCATCGGGCTCGGTGGGTCCTCGCGTTCGCCCAGAGCGCTGGCGACCGGCTGTGGCCGTTGCGCACGACGCTCCTTGGCTCGTTTACGGTTCCGCGCCACGGATGCTCCCTGTCGGCTAGCGGGTCTCGCGGTGCGCGGTCTGACACCGGCACCAGCGGCAGTACTTGCGCAGCTGAAGTCGCTCCGGATTGTTCCGCTTGCTCTTGTTGGTCTGGTAGTTCCGGCGCTTGCACTCCTCGCAGGCGAGGGTGACAGCGATCCGGACATCTCCGCGGGCCATCTACGCGCTTCCGTTGGGGAGGTTGGTCGGTTGGCGACCAGGCTGCGGGCGCAAAAACGAACGCCGCCCAGGCGCCGCCGCTCAGTGTAGCTCGGTGAGCTCCACGGGCAGCAGCTCGAGGTCCAGCCAGCGATCGCCGCGGAGCACGCGTACCGGGAGCGGATGCCCGATCACCTCGCTGGTCATCAGCCGCTGAACGTCGTCGACTCGCTCGATCGCACGGCCGCCGAGCTCGATGATCAGATCCTCTGACCGGAGCCCCGCGCGCTGCGCCGGGCCGCCCTGCACAACCTCGACGACCTCCACGCCCGATGCTCTTCCCGCGCGCACGCGCGCGTGAGGCGGCAGCGGGCGCGGACCCCCGGCGATGCCGATGTAGGCCCGCCGTACGCGGCCGTCGCGCATCAGCGAGGCGACGATCTGCCGGGTCGCGGCGTTGATCGGAACCGCCAGGCCGAGCCCGACGCCGGCGACCGCGGTGTTGATGCCCACGACGCGCGAGGAGCTGTCGACCAGCGCCCCGCCGGAGTTGCCCGGATTGAGCGCGGCGTCGGTCTGGATCACGTTGTCGATGTAGCGCACGGTGCGACCCGCGCGGGCCGGCAGCGAGCGGCCCAGCGCCGAGACGACGCCGGCCGTCACCGAGCCGGCGAAGCCGTGTGGGTTACCGATCGCGACGACCAGCTGGCCAACCCGGAGGCGCTCGGCCTCACCGAGCTCGGCCGGCTCGAGGTCCTGGCCGTCCGCCCGGAGCACCGCGAGGTCGGAGAGCCGATCGAGCCCGACGACGCGAAAGCTCAGCTCCCGGCCGTCGACGAACGCGGCCCGCCCGGCGCGTCCCGGCCCGGCGACGACGTGCGCCGAGGTCAGCATGAACCCGTCGGGCGTCAGCGCGACCGCACTGCCGGCGCCGGCGGGCAGCTGCCCGCCGCGGGCGCGGCGCATCACGCGCAGGTTGGCAACGCTCGGCGCCAGCCGCTCCGCGACGTCCACGACGATCCGCGAGTACGCGTCGAGCGCCTCCGTGTCGCGCTGCTCAGGTCCCTCGGCGCCGCTCGCGACCACGACGGCCATCAGAACGTCACCGTGACGGTCCGCTCCTCGGTCCCGCGAACGATCACCAGCTCGAGCGAGCCGGCAGCGCGCGCCCCGTCGAGCGCCTCGTAGAGCACGTCGACCGAGTCGATCGCCCGGTCGGCGGCCGCGACCAGCAGGTCCCCGCGCTCGAGCCCGGCGCGGTCCGCCGCACTTCCGTCCTCGACGCCGCGCACGAGCACGCCCTCGCGCTCGGGTAGGCCCACCGCGCGGCGCAGACGCCGGGCGACGCGGGGCGGCGCGATCGCCACTCCCAATCGTGCCCGCTTCGGCACCTCGCCCCGGCCGAGTGCCTCGACGCTTTCGCGCAGCGCGGCGTCGGCGGCAATCGCCAGGATCAGGCCACCGTCGACCCGCACGGAGTTGATGCCGAGCAGCCGGCCGGCAGTGTCGACGAGCGGGCCGCCCGACGAGCCGCGGGGCAGCGGCGCGGTGTGCTCGATCGCGCCGGCGATCCGGCGCCCGCGTGGACCGCGGAAGCTGCGAGCGATCGAGGAGACGAAGCCGGGCGTCACGCGGAGCCCTCGTCCCCCGGGATTGGCGAGCGCGAGCACGGCACGCCCGATCGCGGGCTCCTCGGCATCTGCCGGCCAGTCGACCGGCCCGACGCCTGCGGTGTCGACGTCGATCACCGCGACGTCGAGGTCCGGGTCCGAGCCGGCGACCCGGCCCGTCTCACGGCGCCCGTCGGCGAAAGTCACGGTCGGCTCCTCGTGGCGGAGCGTGTGTGCGTTGGTCAGCACCCGTCCGGACGCGATCACCACGCCCGAGCCGACGCCCCAACCGCGGCCGAGGCCGACGACCGCCGCGCCCGTGCGCTCGGCTGCGGTAGCGATCTGCGCCTCCAGTTCATCTAGCAAAGTCATGGCTCCTCCTTACTTGCAACTTGCAAGTGGCTACCTTATCACCTGGATGTTACGCGTAGGATCCGATGAAATGACCGACGCGACCAGCGATCCCGTCCGCTCAGCCTTGGCCGACGCGCTGGCGACCGTGGGAGACCGGTGGACGCTGCTGCTGATCGCGGCGCTGCTCGACGGGCCACGACGGTTCGGGGAGCTTCAAGTGGAGGTGTCCGGAATCGCGCCGAACGTGCTGACGCAACGGCTGCGCCAGCTCGAGCGCAACGCGCTGGTGATCGCGCGGCCCTACTCCGAGCGACCGCCCCGGTTCGTGTACGAGCTCAGCACAGCGGGCCAGGAGCTCGCAGGGGTGCTGCGGCTGCTCGCCGGCTGGGGCGCACGCAACTCCGAGGGCGCATCCGCGCCGCGCCACTCGGTCTGCGGCACCCCGATGGAGGCGCGGTGGTGGTGTCCAACCTGCGAGCGCCCCGCCGCCGAGGACGAGAGCGAAGAGCTCCACTTCGCGTAAGCGCGCGGCCCGGACCCCTGCCGCCGCTAGGAAATTGCATCGGCATGCGCCACCCGGGAACAATCCGCACATGATCCGGCTGATCGGCGTGGCGATCTCGATCGGGTTGGCGGACTCGCTGAACCCGTCGACGATCGCACCGGCACTGTTCCTGGCGAGCGGGGACCACGCACGCCGGAAGGTGACCGAGTTCACGGTCGGGGTGTTCCTGGTCTACCTCGCCGGCGGCACGATCATCGCGCTTGGTCCCGGACAGCTGGTGCGCTCGCTGCTCCCGCATCCCCACCACCGCGTCGCGTACATCCTCGAGCTCGTCGTGGGAGCGGCGATGATCGTCCTCGGATTGATGCTCATGCGCAATCGCGAGAAGCTCACCCGCCGCCGGCTTCCGCAGCCCACCGCCGAGGGGAAGTCGAGCGCCTGGCTGGGGGCCACGATCACCGCGGTCGAGCTTCCCACCGCGTTCCCGTACTTCGCTGTAGTCGCCGCGGTGGTTGGCTCCGGGCTCGGACCGGTCCGCCAGTTCCTACTGCTGGTGATCTTCAACGTCTGCTTCGTGCTGCCGCTGATCGGCATCGTGCTGACGCTCGCATTCGCCGGCGAGCACGCCGAGCAGCTGCTCACGAGGGGCCGCGACTTCCTCCAGCAGCACTGGCCGGCGCTGCTCGCGGGCCTCGCGCTGACGGCCGGCGCGATCGTCGCCGCACTCGGCGCGACCGGACTGGCCGGGGGATCGCCCGGCGATCTCGGCGAGCTCGCGCGCAGGCTGCACCACCGCCTGATGCATCCACTCAAGTGAGCGTGCATAGGTCCGGCGCCCGGCCGGGTATCTGACGTATCGTTGCCCGATGGCCGATCCGCCCTCGCCCGAGAATCTCCAGCGGCTCCTCGACGGACGCTACGGCGAGGGTCGCGGCCAGATTCGCGAGTTCCTCTGCAAGCCCGAGTTCGCCCCGGTGATCGCGCTTGCGACGGACGAGTACCGCGAGCGCGTGCTGCACTGGGCGCAGACGATCGCCGATGAGGGACTGACCGCCCCGGGCTTCCCATCCGAATTCGGCGGCCACGACGATCCGGGCGCGAACGTCGCCGCCTTCGAGACGCTGGGCTTCGGCGATCTGTCGCTGCTGGTGAAGTTCGGAGTGCAGTTCGGGCTCTTCGGCGGCGCGATCCAGCAGCTCGGCACGCGATCGCACCACGAGCGCTACCTGCGCCAGATCGCGAGCCTCGAGCTCCCGGGGTGCTTCGCGATGACCGAGGCGGCCCACGGCTCGGACGTGCAGCGCCTGCAGACGACGGCGACCTACGACCCCGAGGCCGGCGAGCTCGTCGTGCAGACCCCGGACGACGACGCGCACAAGGAGTACATCGGCAATGCCGCCTGCCACGGCCGCGCGGCGGTGGTGTTCGCGCAGCTGTGGGTCGAAGGAGAGTGCCACGGCGTGCACGCCCTGGTCGTCCCGATTCGCGACGAGAGCGGGAACCTCTGCGACGGCGTGCGGATCGAGGATTGCGGCGAGAAGATGGGGCTGAACGGAGTCGACAACGGCCGGATCTGGTTCGAGAACGTTCGGGTCCCCCGCGAAGCGCTGCTCAACCGCTATGGCGAGATCACCGCGGAGGGGAAATACGAGAGCCCGATCGAGAACGCCAACAAGCGGTTCTTCACGATGCTCGGCACGCTGGTCCAAGGCCGCGTATGCATCTCGGCGGCGTCCGTGAGCGCCGCGAAGACCGCGCTGACGATCGCGATCCGGCACGGGTTGCGCCGCCGTCAGTTCGGTCCGCCCGGCGAGGATGTCGAGGTCCCGATCCTCGACTACCGGGTTCACCAGCGCCGGTTGATACCGCTGCTGGCCAAGACCTTCGCGCTGAGCTTCGCCCAGAACCAACTGACGGCTCGGTTCCACGAGGTCTTCAGCGCCGACGATCCGCCCGAGCGCGAGCGCCGCGAGCTGGAGTCACTCGCGGCCGGCATGAAGGCCACGGCCAGCTGGCATGCGACGACGACGATCCAGACCTGCCGCGAGTGCTGCGGCGGGGCGGGCTACATGGCCGTAAACCGCTTCGCGGCGCTGAAAGCGGACACCGACATCTTCACGACATTCGAGGGCGACAACACGGTCCTGATGATGCTGACAGCGCGGGGCCTGCTGACGGACTACAAGGACCACTTCGGGGACCTCGACGTGCGAGAGATGGTGACCTTCGTAGCCGGCCAGGCGGTCGAGACGATCGTCGAGCGGCTGTTCGCGCGCAAGATCTTCCAGGTAATCGGCGACGCGGTCAGCCCCGGCGATGAGCCCTCCAACCTGCTCGAGCGCGAGACCCAGCTGGACCTCTTCCACTGGCGCGAGGGCCACATCATGGCCTCGGTCGCGCAGCGCTTCAAGCGCGGGCTGGACGAGGACTACGACCCGTTCGACGTGTTCCGGGCCGTGCAGGATCACGCCGTCAACGCCGCGCGGGCGCACATCGACACCGTTCTGCTCGAGGCGTTGATCGCAGGGATCGATGAGTGCGCGGATGAACCGACCAAGGCGGCGCTCAACCTGGTGTGTGACCTGTACGCGCTGCACAACATCGAGAGCGACCGCGCGTTCTTCCAGGAGCACGGCCGCCTCTCGGGCCCCCGCTGCAAGGCGATCACCCGCGAGGTCAACCGCCTGTGCAACGAGGTGCGCGGGATCGCGGGGGACCTCGTCGACGGGTTCGGGATCCCCGACGCGGTGCTGGCCGCGCCGATCGGGGTAAAGGACGCCGCCGCCGTCCAGGCCGACGAGCGCCACGGCCTCGGCGCGACGGCGGTCTAGGAACCAGCGCCCGCTCGCGCCTGGCGGACCAGCTTGCGCATGCCGCGGAGCCACCGCTCGGGCTGCTGCGCCTTGAGCGCCATGTGCCGGGCGACGGCCTCGTGCGGAAGGATCAGGAAGCGCTCTTCGCGGATCCCGTCGATCACGGCCTCCGCCACCTCCTCGGGCTCGAGCACACCCTCGGCGAGGAGTGGGGCCGCGCCGATCGGATCGTCGAGCGCTGCCTGCAGCATCGGCGTTCGCACTCCCTGAGGGCACAGGCAGGACACCTTGATGCCGGCGTCCCCGTAGGTGATCGCGAGCCACTCGGCCACGGCCACGGCGGCGTGCTTGGTCACCGAGTAGGCCAGTGCCCCGACCTGGGTGAGAAGGCCGGCGGCGGAGGCGGTGCTCAGCAGGTAGCCCTCGCCGCGCTGCACCATCCCCGGCAGCAGCGCCCGCGCGGCCCACACGTGGGCCATCACGTTGACCTCCCAGGTGTGTTGCCAATCCTCGTCGGATGCCTCCGGCCCTCCCGCGGGTCCGGGCACGCCGGCGTTGGAGCAGAACAGGTCGATTGGTCCGTGCGCTTCCTCGGCTCGCGAGACCAGGCCGCGGACCTGCTCCTCGCGGCTGACGTCGGCCTGCAGCGCCAGCCCGTCGAGCTCACTCGCGACGGCCTCCGCGGCGGCGAGGTCGAGATCGGCGACGACGACCGCGCGCGCTCCCTCTGCAGCGATCCGCCGCGCCAGCGCCCGGCCGATGCCGCTGCCCGCGCCGGTGATCACGACGTGCCGATCGTGGAGCTCCATTGGCGCGGCACAGTAGCACCTGATCGCCGCTGTAGTCGAACTTGAATCCGATTTCAACTACGATGTGCACGTGCCGCCTCGCCACGGACTCGCCGCCCGTCGTCAGGAGCTTTCCCCTCCCCGTCGCGCCCTCCCAGCCCAGACCGGACGCCCCCCGGCGAGCGAGCGAGGCAACCGCACGCGTGAGACGCTGATCGCGGCCGCTCGGGAGGTGTTCGAGCGGGACGGCTATCTCGACGCCCGGATCACCGACATCAGCGGCGCAGCCGGCGTCGCCACCGGCTCCTTCTACACCTACTTCACGGGCAAGGAGGACGCCTTTGCGGCCGTGATGGAGCAGGTCAACGAGGAAATGCTCCACCCGCAGCTGGCCGACCGCCGGCATGATCGCGACGACGATCCGGTGGCTGCGATCGAGGCTGCCAATCGCGCCTATCTGGCGTCATACCGCCGCAACGCAAAGCTGATGGGCCTGATGGAGCAGGTCGCGCAGATCGACGAGCGCTTCCGGGTGGTTCGCCTGCGGCGCGCTCGGGCCTTCACCGCCCGCAACGCCCGGGCGATCGCGCGGCTCCAGCGGGATGGGCTGGCGGATCCGGAGCTCGATCCGCGCCTGGCTGCGCACGCGGTCGGCGCGATGGTGAGCAGGATGGCGTATCTGAAGTACGTGCAGGGATTCCCGAGCGCGTCCGACGAGGCACTGGCCCGGACGCTGACCCGGCTGTGGGCGAACGCCCTCGGCATACCAAGGAGCTGATCGTTTTGGACTTCGAGCTCACAGAGCGTTGCAAGGAGCTGCGCGAGCGCCTGCTCGCGTTCATGGACGAGCACGTGTATCCGGCGGAGCCTGTCTACGAGCGGCAGCGCTCGGAGTCCGGCAACCCCCACTTCCATCCGCCGGTGATGGAGGAGCTGAAGGCCCGCGCGCGCGAGCAGGGACTGTGGAACCTGTTCTACCCACACGAGCGGTGGGGACCCGGACTGTCGAACGCCGAGTATGCGCCGCTCGCGGAGATCTCCGGCAGGAGCCACATCGCCCCGGAGGCGTGCAACTGCGCCGCACCGGACACCGGCAACATGGAAGTGCTGACGTTGTTCGGAACGCCCGAGCAGCAGGATCGCTGGCTGCAACCCCTGCTCGACGGCGAGATCCGGTCGGCGTTCGCAATGACCGAACCGGAGGTCGCGAGCTCCGACGCGACGAACATCGAGCTGCGGATCGAGCGCGACGGCGACGAGTACGTGCTGAACGGGCGCAAGTGGTGGATCTCGGGCACCCTGCGCGAGCGCTGCAAGATCATGATCGTGATGGGAAAGACAGATCCGGACGGCCATCCCCACAGGCAGCAGTCGATGATCCTGGTGCCGGTCGGCACGCCCGGCGTGACGATCCTCCGCAACCTGCCGGTGTTCGGCTACGTGGATCAGGAAGGCCACGCGGAGATCACCTTCGAGGACGCGCGCGTGCCCGCCTCGAACCTGATCGCCGGCGAGGGCGACGGGTTCCTGATCTCCCAGGCGCGCCTGGGACCGGGTCGGATCCACCACTGCATGCGCGCGATCGGCGCCGCGGAGCGGGCGCTCGAGCTGATGTGCCGGCGGGCATCGGAGCGCACCACCTTCGGCGAGCCCGTCAGCAGCCGCGCGAACGTGCAGGACTGGATCGCGGAGTCGCGGATCGAGATCGAGATGGCGCGCCTGCTGACGCTGAAGGCCGCGTGGATGATGGACACGGTCGGCAACAAGGTCGCGCGCACCGAGATCGCCGCGATCAAGGTCGCCGCACCGAACGTGGCCCTGAAGGTGATCGACCGGGCGATCCAGGTTCACGGCGGGGGCGGCGTCAGCGACGACTTCCCGCTCGCCTCGATGTACGCGCACCTCCGTACGCTGCGCCTCGCCGACGGGCCCGACGAGATCCACAAGCGCACGATCGCCAGGCACGAGCTGCGCCGCGCGCGCGAGAACCCTTGAAGTACGCCTGGCGTACCTCTAAGGTACGCCAGGTGCCGGATTCCCTGGTCGCAAGCCATCCGGATGTCGGCCCGCTCCTGAGCGAGCGGCCGCAGCGAGCGAAGCTGCTCGACGCGATGGTGCAGGTCGTAGCCGAGAAGGGCTACGGCGCGGCGACCGTCGCCGATGCGGTGCGGCTCGCGCGGGTCTCGCGCGGGACCTTCTACGAGCTGTTCGAGTCCAAGGAGGCCTGTCTCGCGGAGGCGTACCGGCTCGGCACACACGTCCTCGAGGACCGCGTGCAGGAAGCGGTGCGCGAGGCGGCCGACTGGCGCGAGGAGCTGCGGCTCGGGCTTCGCGTTTACCTGCGGACGCTCGAGCGCGAACCGCTCTTCGCGCGCGTGTACCTCGTGGAGTGGCCGGCCGCCGCGGAGGAGCGCGAGGAGGCGCTGTTGCGATTCGCGCGGCGCTACGGCAAGAGCTTCGCTCGCTCTGGGTGCCCGGTTCCGCCCGACGACGCCCTGTATGTGCTCGCCGCCGGCGTGCACGAGCTCGCGCGCGCGCGCGTGCGCGCGGGAAAGCCAACGACCGACCTCGAGGACGTGCTGGTGGGCTGCGCGCTGCGGCTCGCCGGCGAGGAGCCGAAGGAGGACCCATGGACCTGACCTTTACGGAGAGCGAGCGCGCCTTCCGCGACGAGCTGCGCGGCTGGCTCGCCGAGAACGACCCGGGCGAGATGCCCGCGGGCGAAGATTCCGCCTACGCGTGGCGCCGCGACTTCCAGCGGCGGCTCGCGGGCGGCGGCTGGGCGTCTGTGCACTGGCCGGTCGAGTACGGCGGCCGCGGCGCGACGTTGACGGAGTCGGCGATCTTCTTCGAGGAGCTCGCCCGCGCCGGCGCGCCGCTTCCGGCGAACGTGCTCGGACTGCTGCTCGCGGGGCCCACGATCATGCTCTGGGGGACGCCCGAGCAGAAGGAGCGCTACCTCGCGCCGATCGTCACCGCAGAGGAGATCTGGTGCCAGGGATTCAGCGAGCCTGAGGCCGGGTCTGATCTCGCGTCGCTGAAGACCCGGGCGGTCAAGCGGGACGATGAGTGGATCGTGACCGGCCAGAAGGTGTGGACGAGCGGCGCGCAGTACTCGAAGTGGTGCATGCTGGTCGCGCGGACCGACACCGAGGCGCCGAAGCACAAGGGGCTGACCTACTTCCTGATGGACATGGAGCAGGACGCGGTCCAGGTCAGGCCGCTGCGCCAGATCACCGGCGAGGCGGAGTTCAACGAGCTGTTCATCGAGGAGGCGCGAATCCCCGACGAGAACGTCCTCGGTGGCGTGGGCAATGGCTGGAAGGTCGCACTCACGACGCTGATGAACGAACGTGCCGGGCTCGCCTTCTTCCTGCAGGTACGGCTGCGGCAGATGCTGGACGAGGTGCTGACCGAGGCGGCCGGGCGCGGACTCCTCGACGACCCGCTCGTCGCCGACAAGCTCGGCGAGCTGCACCTCAAGGCGGAGATTCTGCGGCTGACCGCTTACCGGGGTCTGACCGCGATCCAGAAGTACGGGCAACCCGGCCCGGAGGGCTCGCTGACCAAGTGGATGTGGTCGGAGACCAACCAGCAGCTCACGCAGTTCGCAGCGGAGCTGTTCGGAACCTCGGCGCTGACCGCCGGCGACCGCTGGGCGTACGAGCTGCTTCGCGCCCGCGGCAACACGATCGAGGGCGGCACGACCGAGATCCTCAAGAACATCGTCGCCGAGCGGGTACTCGGCTTGCCGAAGGCGCGCTAGGAGGTCACAGATGGATTTCGATCTGACCGAAGACCAGCACGAGATCAAGCGGGTCGCGCGGGAGCTGCTCGCGGCGCGCTCGCCGTTCGGCAAGGTTCGCGAGGCGGCCGAGGCCGGCGCCTACGACGAGTCCCTGTGGTCCGAGCTGGTGGAGCTCGGCTGGCCCGGTATCGCGGTCGCCGAGGAGCACGGCGGGCAGGCACTCGGCGCGGTCGCGCTGGCGGTGCTGCTGGAGGAGATCGGCTACGCGTGCGCCTCGACCCCGCTTGTGTCGAGCGCGACCGCGGCCGCCGTGATCCAGGCCGCCGCAACACCCGACCAGCAGGCCCGCTGGCTGCCGGCGCTGGCGGCCGGCGAAGCGACGGCCGGACTCGGCACGCGCGAGCTCGCGCTCGACGCGGACGCGGCCGACGTGCTGGTTCTGATCGACGGCGAGGACGCTCAGCTGCTCGCGCGCTCGGACGCCGACGTCGAGCCGGTCCAGACGATCGATCCGACACGCCGCTTCGCCGCCGTTCGCGGCGAAGGCGACCCTCTCGGCCCGAGCGCGGCCGACCGGATCCGCTCGGCGATCGCCGCCGAGGTGGTGGGCGTCTGCCAGCGCGCGCTCGATATGACCCTCGAATACGTCAAGGACCGCAAGCAGTTCGGCGTCCCGGTCGGCTCGTTCCAGGCGGTCTCGCACCGCTGCGCACAGATGCTGATGGCGAGCGAGAGCGCGCGCTCGACCGCGTACTTCGCGGCGTGGGCGGCCGACGCGGATCCTGAGCGGTTGCCCGAGGCGGCGGCGCTGGCGGCGGCGGCCGCGGCGGACGGCGGCCGGGAGAGCACCGCCAGTGCGATCCAGGCCCATGGCGGCATCGGCTTCACCTGGGAGGCGGACGTCCACTGGCTGTTCAAGCGTGCTCAGCTCGATGCCGCGCTGCTGGGCGGCGCGACGACGCATCGCGCCCGGCTCGCGCGCCTCGGAGCGGCGCGCGCCGCCGGCGCCATCACGACCTAAGCGACCGGACGCACGAACGCATCACGCGCCCGCTCGCACGCCGGCCGGACATCGCACCCGTGCAAGTGATCGTTGACGAGGCCCATCGCCTGCATGAACGCGTAGGCGGTGGTCGGGCCGACGAAGCGCCAGCCGCGGCGCTTGAGGTCGCGCGCGAGCGCGCGCGAGCCGGGCGTCTGCGCCAGCCGGGCGAGCGTGGCGCGGTCGAGCCGGCCGGTGCGGGCGCCGGGCTCGAACCGCCACAGGTAGGCAGCGAGCGAGCCCTCGCGCTCGGTCAGCTCGAGGGCACGGCGCGCGTTGCTGATGACGGCCTCGATCTTGCCGCGATGGCGGATGATCGAGGCGTCCTCGAGCAGCCGCTGCACGTCGCGCTCGCCAAACCGCGCGACGCGCTCGAAGTCGAACCCGGCGAACGCGCGTCGGAACGCCTCGCGCTTGCGCAGCACGGTCAGCCAGGAGAGCCCTGCCTGGAAGCCCTCGAGGCTGAGCTTCTCGAACAGGCGCGCATCGTCGGCGACCGGGAAGCCCCACTCGCGGTCGTGGTAATCGTGGTATTCGGGCGTGGAGCCGCTCCACCAGCAGCGCCGCACGCCGTCCTCGCCGTGGACGACGCCGTCCGGGGCTCCCGTTGCGCTCACCGGCCAATAGTGCCAGCACCGCTACTGGCAGGCTCGCGCCGTGTTGTGAAGCGCGTGTGGCACTCGCTAGCCTCTCGGCCGGTGCGTTCTCGGATGTGGACCACGGTGGCGGCGACGGTGCTCCTCGTGGCGTTTCCCGCCGGCGCGGGCGCGTTCACGAGCTCGAATGACACGCCGTTTCCCAGCAGTCCGGTGATCTCCGGCGCACACTGGATCGGGCCTCGCCACAACCCGCCGGGGAACCAGTTCGGCGACATCCTTCCGACCTCCTGGGCGGATGACAACTACAACTACGTGCTGATGGACGACGGCGGCACCGGGGCTCCCGCCAACGGCGCGCTCTGGCGCAACTCGCTGGCGCGGATTGCGGGCTTCCCGCAGCGAAAGCTCACCTTCAGCCGAATCGGGACCAACCCGGCGCCCGCGACGTGGTCACAGATCCACCGCGATTCCACCCGCTGGACAGGACCGCTGGGCTCCTACTACTCGACCGGGTTCACCACCGTCCGCCACGTCTTCTACGCCACCCAGGTCGAGAACTGGCCGTGGAACAGCAACGGCTGGTTCGATGGATTGGCCGGCATCGCGTACTCGACCGACCACGGCGGCCACTGGCACTTTCCGGGAATGCCCTTCCTCGGTCCGATCGGCAACCTCAACTGGGTGCAGTGGGGGCGCAACGCAACGGCGGGCGACGGGTACGTGTACGCGATCGGGACCGAGCGCGAATTCAACGCCACCAACCTGATCCTCGGCCGCAGCCGTCCGGACATCTCCGACATGACCAATCCCGCCAGATGGCAGTGGGCCTCCGGGTGGCTGCCGTTCGTCGGCGGGTCCTGGCCGGAGTGGTCGGGCTCGAGCGCGTCCGCCCAGCCGATCCTCACCTGGGCTCAGCACATCACCTACCCGCGCATGTCCTACGACGCTCCGCTGCACCGATACCTGCTCACGTTCACGTACTCGTACGCCGCGAAGCCGCCGGCGATCTGGAAGGACGGCTCCGCGCTAGTGGTCCTCGACGCCCCGCACCCGTGGGGGCCGTTCTCATTCGTCGCGCGAAACGACTTCTTCGGCCCGTCCAACGGGTACGACCCGGAGTTCCCGGTGAAGTGGATCAGCTCCAACGGATTGGACCTGTGGCTGATCTGGGCCGCCAACTTCGACGGCTGCGGGGCGGGGCTGAGCTGCGCCGGGGGATACGGGTTCAACTACCAGGAGGTCGGGCTGAGCCTCGCGCGCCACGGCCATCGCGCCCACGCCGCGACGGTTCCGCGGACGCTAGCGCAGGCGGCTCCGCGGCCCCCCCGCCAGTGGCGCGGTCTTCCCGCGACGCCGCCGCGCTTCGTGCTGCCGCGGCTCCTGACCGCCTCCCCGAGCGGCGGCCAGAGCACGAATCGCGCCGCCGGCCACGACTAGCCACACCGCAACCGCCACCCACGTCCACACCCGGGCGAAGTCCACGACCGCCGGGAGGTGCACGGCACGCGCGACCTGAAAGCTGCACGCGGCGTACATCCCGACTGGGAAGACCGTTGACCATCGTCGCAGGTCGTACCGAATCCGCGGCGCCGCGAGCTCGGCCACGACGAGCGGCACGAACCAGGCAATCGCCGCCACCCACACGACCAGCGCCGCCTCACGCGCAAGGGGCGCGAGTCCGGCCGTGCCGGGCAACTCGCTCGCGCTCAGGGAGATCTCGCTGGCGGCCAACGCCGTGATCGCCAGCGAGCCGCCGGCCACCCAGTGAGCGCCAGCACCGCGAAGCAGCTCCCGGACCTCGAAGCGGGCCGCCGCCAGCGGATACGCGGCGAGCCCGGCCGCGCCGAGCGCCAGCGCGGCCCAGAGGAGCCACGAAGCCCGCTCGTACCTCGCGCCGAGCCCGGCGAGCACCGCCAGCGACTCGAGCGACACGGTCGGCATGAACACGCTTCCGGTAGGAGGCGGTGGGCCCGCGCGCAGCAGCGCCGAGAAGAGCGCTACGGCCGTGGCGCCGGCGAGCGCGAGCGCTGCCATCGCGACCGTGCCCGCACCGTGGATCAGCAGCGCCGAGCCCGCGACCGCCGTCCCGGCGATGGGCGCGAGGCCTTCCGGCCGCCCCGCTCCCGCTCCGAGTGACGAGTGATCGGAGAGCCACGCCCGTCCGATGCCGGCCGCGATCACCACCCACGCAATCAGCGCGATCGCCATCCAGATCCAGGACAGCAGGCGGGCGCCGTCGAGCCACAGCGAGACGGAGACGATGCCCGTGCCCATCACGACGGCGCCTGAGCTGAGCCGCGCGGTCACGGCTCCTCGCCGAGCGCGTCCCACAGCGCTCGCATCGTCGGCGCCAGCTGGCTCAGCTCCGCGACGTGCACCTCGGACAGCTCGTCCAGCTTCTCGTTCCCACGCGCGGTGAGGTTGACCCGCACGACGGGGCTGCTGCTCGCATCCGGAACGCGCCGTACCAGCCCCGCCGCCACGGCGCGGTCCACCAGCCCGACGGCACTGTGATGGCGCAGCAGCAGGTAGGCGGCGATCTCGCCGATCGTGGGGCCGCGGGGATCGGGATGCCCGCGGATCGCGAGCAGCAGCTGATGATGCGTAGGGGTGACGCCGGCGGCCTGCGCCTGGCTCTCGCTCCAGCGCAGAAAGCGTCGCAGGCCGGTGCGCAGCTCCAGCAGATGTTCGAAGTCGGACTGAGAGAGTTGGGCCACTGTCATATCGCGGTACGATATCGTAAGACGATAAATGGAGGCTCACATGGTCAACAGGCAAACCATCGATCCGACGGCCGGAGAAAGCGTCCGCGGGCTGCGGGAGCAGCCCGGCGCGCCTCGCCCGATTCGTGACGTGACTGACGTGCGCTACGGCGAACTGGAGGTCGACGGCCGGCTCCCCGAGGAGCGCGAGCAGATTCTCGATCCGACCGACGCGCGCTACGGCGAGCCGCTCGACTGAGACCCGGGCGGGGGGGGCAACAGCGACCCGCTCGCCCCATCGCCCGAGATCCGTCGCCCGCAGCAGGGAGCGGGGACGCCGGCACCCGATCAGACTAAAGAACGGGCACCGCAACTAAACGCCGCGACGCGCGTTGTAAAGATCCGGGCCTGGGGGTTAAAGGATCGCGGGAAAGAACGTGAGATCGCCCGATGTGCGCGGCCACGTTTATCCGCACGATGTGCATGGACGCCAACCAGAGGCCGGAAGCGATCCGGCTCTTCCCTGCAAAACGGAGGTAACGAAGGTGTTCTCATACAGGCGACTCGTCAGGCTCGCGCTCGCGTTCGCTGGATCCTCGCTCGCGGCGGCTGCCTTCACGAGCCCAGCGCTGGCACGCTCCCACCACTACCACTTCACGACGCTCAACGACGTCGGCGACACGACGTTCAACCAGCTGCTTGGGATCAACAACTCCGGCGTGATCGCGGGCTACTTCGGCTCCGGCGCGCAGGGCCACCCGAACCAGGGCTACCTGCTGTTCCCGCAGTATTTCCAGAACTACTTCGCCGCCAACAACTATCCGGGCTCGGCTCAGACGCAGGTCACCGGGCTGAACGACGGCGGCGTGCTCGTCGGGTTCTGGTCAGACCAGAACACCGCCAGCCAGAGCAACGACAACTTCGGGTTCTACAAGCTGCACGGCAAGTTCTTCAACGTCAACTATCCGACGTCGAACATCTCCACGCCGCCGGTCAACCAGCTGCTCGGCGTCAACGACTCGAACAAGGCCGTCGGCTTCTACAACGACTCGGCCAACAACGCGCACGGATACACGTACAACATCGGCAACCACCGCTTCCACCAGATCGGCGTCCCGGGAGATGTGTCGAGCGACACCGCGTCCGCGATCAACAACCGCGGCGACATCGCCGGATTCGCCACCGTGGGCGGCCACACCGTCGGCTTCCTGCTGGCTCACGGCAAGTTCACGACCTTCAGCAAGAGGGGCGCGACGATGACGCAGGCGTTCGGCGTCAACGACAACGACGAGGTGGCCGGGACCTACACCGTGGGCGCCGGCAGCAACGCCAAGACCTACGGCTTCACCTGGACCAAGGGCCATGGCTTCAGCACGGTCAACGATCCGGGCGGCGTCGGGGCCACCACCGTCAACGGCATCAACGACAAGGGCGACCTGGTCGGCTTCTACACCGACGGCGCCGGGAACGTCGACGGCATGCTCGCGAGGCCGTAGCACCGGCACTCGCCTGGCTTACGTGGACCGGGCCGCCGCGGCGGTCCGGTCCGTTTGCCTATCCACGGCGGGAGCGCTCCGTCTCCTCGGGTGCGGAATCCAGCAGCCTGAGTCGGCCGTACCTGAATCCTGCTGGCTGCTCAGAGCCGGGGGAGGCTTTGACCTGCGGCGCTACAGCCGGGCTCCGCATCCGGTGAGGTCGTAGCCGCCGAACTGCGCCACGCGCTGAACGAACCCGGCGCCCGCGAGCAGCTCGCCAAACGCGCTCGCGGCCGGGTGGTCGATCCAGCGCCCGGCCAGCCAGATCTCGACCGCGTGCTGCTCGAGGCCGTGGAAGGCCAGACCGAAGGCGAGCGCCGCGGACTCGGTCGTGACCGCGGCGCACTTCAGCATCGAGGCGGCCCGCGCCGCCTCGAGGTGGCCCGATGCCAGGCGTGCCGCCGCCGGCGCGGTGGAGAGCCCGGCGCGAGTGAGCGCGCGTTCGAGCGCCTGCTGGCTGGCCGCGCCGGCATCTCGCTGGACGATCGGCACGCTGCCTTGGAGCAACGCGTCGAGCGAGCGAGCGCGCCGCGTGGGCGCGACCGCCAGACCGACCTGCCAGCGTGCGAGATGAAGTCGCTCGACGCGCACCGGCGGCCTCGGCAGGCGATCCGGAGGACCGTGGACCACGGCGGCGTGGATCCGCCCATCTGCCAGCGCATCGAGCGCCGATTGCGTCGTGGCGGCGATCGCGAGCATGCTGCGAGGCCCCAGCCCTCCGAGCATCGCCTCGGCAACGCCCAGCGCTGGGTCGCAGCCCGCGACGACCAGGCCCGCCGGGATCGCTCCGCCGAACAGCTCGAGCGCCCCGCCTGTGGTCGAGCCGTCGGGCTTGCCCCAGGTCGATCCCGCGACGCCGTGGTCGGGGAGCTCCGCGACGACGAGCTGTTCGCCGACGCGTCCGACGCGGACCGCGGCCCGGTCGGGGAGCGCGCCGCCCAGCGCGGACACCACCGGCACAGTGCCGCTGGAGAACAGCTCCTCGACGCTCGTGCCCAATGCCGAGGCGAGGCGCAGCGCCGCGTCGACGGCGGGGGTGTTGCGCCCCGCCTCCACGGCCGCCACCAGCTGGCGGCTGACGCCCGCGCGAGTCGCGAGCTCGGCCTGGGTCAGCCCGCATTCGAGTCGCCGCTCGCGCATGCCTGTCGCCATGATCCAGGTATTCTGCCAGGATCCTGGCGCTATTACGTGATTGGAGAAGTGTTTTCATGCCCCGGTTCCGGCGGTGGCTCAGCTCGATGTTGCTCGTGCTCGTCGGCGCGGTGCTGGCCGCGGGGTGTGGAAGCTCCTCCCGGGGCTCGAGCAGCAGTCCTCACACCGCCGGGGGCGACGCGCGCTTGACGGTGCTGGCCGCGGCCTCGCTCAGCAAGGTCCTCCCGCTGATCGATCCGAACGCGAGCTTCACCTTCGGCGGCTCGGGCGCACTCGAGACTGACATCGAGCAGGGCGCCCCGGCGGATGTGTTCGCGGCGGCGAGCCCGAAGCAACCGGCGCAGCTGTTCGCCAAGGGGCTCGTCGCCAAGCCGCTCGAGTTCGCGACCAACACGCTCGTCCTGATCGTGCCGAGGAGCAACCCCGCACACATCAGGTCGGTGAGCGACATCACCAAGCCCGGGATCAAGCTCGTGATCTGCAACGCGACGGTGCCGTGTGGGGACTATGCGCGCGGGGTGTTCAAGCATCTCGGCATCACCGACGCCGCGATGAAGAACGTCGTCAGCCAGACCACCGACGTCACCCAGACCGTGGCGGAGGTGGCCCTCGGCCAGGCCGACGCCGGCTTCGTCTACATCACCGACGCGGACGCAGCCAAGGGCAAGGTGACCGTCATCCGGCTCCCCGCGAAGGCGAACCCGCAGGCCGAGGATTTCATTGCCGTGGTCAGATCGGCCAAGGACCAGGCGGCGGCGAACGCCTTCCTCGCCGCGGTGATGTCGGCTGCCGGTCAGGCGAAGCTCGCCGCGGCGGGGTTCGGCAAGCCGTGAGCGGCGTCGCGGCGAAGGCGATGGTGGCCATCCTGGCCACGCTCTTGCTCGCGATCGTGCTGGCTTTCCTCGCGCTGCCGATCGTGGCCCTGATCACCTATCAGCCGATCCACAGCCTCCTCGACGGGTTCGGCGCCCGAGTGGCGACGGACGCGATCCTGGTCTCGCTGAAGACCAACGCGATCGCGTTCGCGCTGACGATCGCGATCGGCACTCCGTTCTCGTACATGCTGGCCCGTTCTCGTTTCAGGGGGCGCACCTTGGTGATCACCCTCGTCGAGGTCCCGCTGGTGATGCCGCCCGCCGTCGCCGGGCTCGGCCTGCTCGTCGCGTTCGGTCGCTTGGGGCTGCTCGGCGGCACGCTCGACGCGCTCGGGATCGATCTCGCCTTCACCCAGGCGGCGGTGGTGATCGCGGTCCTGTTCGTGGCGAGCCCGTTCTATCTGCGTGGCGCCATCGCCGCGTTCGAGGCCGTCGATCCGGCGCTGCTCGACGTGGCCGGCACCCTCGGCGCGGGACCCCTCCGGCGAATGCTGGCGGTGGCAGTGCCCGTCGCGGCCGGCGGCCTGGGCGCCGCAGCAGCGGTCGCATTCGCCCGGGGGGTCGGCGAGTTCGGCGCGACGATCCTGTTCGCCGGCAGCTTCCAGGGCACCACGCAGACCCTGCCGCTCGCGGTCTACTCGCTGTTCGACGCGAACCTCGACCAGGCGATCGCGATCGGCGTGCTGTTGATAATCGTCAGTGCTGCGATCCTGGTGAGCGCCAAGGTACTGGTGCGCAGATGGACCTCCTCGCGATCGACATCACCCTCCGCCGCCGCGCGTTCGATCTTCGCGTCGAGCTGAGCCTCGGGACCGAGACGCTCGCGCTGGTGGGGCCCTCCGGCGCCGGCAAGACGTCGCTGCTTCGCGCCGTGGCCGGGCTCGAGCGTCCCGATGCGGGACGGATCGCGTTCGGCGGCGAGACATGGCTCGACGCGGCGCGCGGCGTTCACCTGAGTCCTGAGCGGCGCCGTGTCGGCTACGTGCCGCAGGACTATGCGCTGTTCCCGCACCTGACGGTTGCGGGCAACGTCAGCTTCGCCGGCCGCCGCGCTCGCCCCGATCTACTCGAGCGGCTCGGGATCACCTCGCTCGCGGAGGCGCATCCGGCGCAGCTCTCCGGCGGGGAGCGCCAGCGGGTGGCGCTCGCGCGGGCGCTCGCACGCGAACCCCGCGTGCTGCTGCTCGACGAGCCGTTCGGCGCGCTCGACGCGATCACGCGCTCGCAGGTTCGCGGCGAGCTGACCGACATGCTCGCGAACCTGGGCCTGCCCACGATCCTCGTGACGCACGCGTTCGACGACGCCGCCGCACTGGCTTCACGGATCGGAGTGCTCGACGAAGGATGCCTGGCGCAGCTCGCGCCCGCGGCGGAGCTCATCCGGCAACCGGCGTCGGCGATGGTCGCGGCGCTGACCGGAGCGAACATCCTCGAGGGCGTGGCCGTCCCCGAAGGGGCGGGGTCGCGGGTCGCGATCGCCGGCGGCGGGGAGCTCGCCTGCGCCTGGCCCGCGCGCGGCGCGGTCCGGGTCGCCGTTCATCCGTGGGCGCTCGAGCTTTGCGATCCGGACGCCTGCGAGCTGACTGACACCGTGCTGAGCGTCCGGCCCGACGGCGGCAGGACGGTGATCCGGCTCTCGCGCCTCGTGGTCCACGCCCCCGCGGGGCTCAACGGGCATGGAGGCCTCGCCGAGGGCTCGCGGGTCGGGCTTCGCGCCTCTCCCGAGCATGTCGTTCTCCTGCCCCGGTAGGGCGGGCTAAGCTCCTGGAGCGCGATGCCCAGGGACATCGACGATCTGCTGGTCTCGGACCTGATGAGCCACGACGTGATCACGGTTCCCGCGGACGCGGACCTGGGCACCGTCGCGGGCACGCTCGCGGCCCGGCGCGTGCACGCGCTGTTCGTGCTCGATGACGCAGGCAGGCCGACGGGGGTGATCACGGACTTCGATCTGCTCGCCGCGGAATGGCTGGCTGCTGACCCCGAGGGATTCCACACGATGCGCGCAGTGACCGCCGGCGACCTGAAGACCTCGCCGGTCGAATCGATCAAGGTCACGGCGACCGCCGCCGAGGCGGCGGCTCGCCTGCGCGAGCTGCACCTGAGCCGCCTGCTGGTCAAGGATGCAGACAGCGCCGCCGTCGGCGTTATCTCCGTCTCGGACCTGGTCATGCCGCTGGGCCGGCCCTCGGGCGCCCGCCGGTTCGTCGGCGACGTGATGAGCCAGGCGATCGTCACCTGCCCGCCGGACAGCTCGCTGGCCGCCGCGTGCCGGGCGATGACCGAGCGCCACTCGCGCTCGATCGTCGTCGTCAACGGCTACGGTCAGGCCGTGGGCGTGATCACCGGCAGCGACCTGCTCAAGCTCTACAATGCGCCGAGCCGGAACGCCACCGTGTCCGAGCTGATGAAGACGCCGATCACCTGCTCATCGTCGCTGCCGCTCGCGCAGGCGGCGCAGATCATGATCCGCAACGAGGTCCACCGCCTGGTTGTGGTCGATCCCGCGCGCCCCGACGGCGCGCCGATCGGGATCATCTCGACCTCCGACATCGTCGCCGAGATGGCGTACGAGCAGTCCGTCTGGCGCAGCGCCGAGAACTGAGCGGCGACCGGGATCAACAGATCCCCGACGAGCGGGGCTCGGCTCGCGGATACGTCCCAAGGCAGGCGTTTCCCGTCCCCGGCCCCGGGTAGGCCGGAGTCCGATGACGCCCGCGCGCGTTTGGAACCCGCTGACGGGCGAGACCGTCACTTTCCGGCGGAGCAGCTCCGACACCGATCATGCGCTCGTCGACATGGACGTCGAGCTGCGGCCGCTGGGTTCTCCTGGAGGCCTCCCCCACCGTCATCTGGTGGCGCGAGCGCTTCGAGGTCACCGACGGGGCCCTGCTCGCATGGATCGCCGGCCGGCTCCCGCAGCTCGCGCGCGCGGGAGACGTCGTCGACGTCCCGCCGCGCAGGTGGCACTTCCTGGTCGCGATCGGGCGATCCCGCGCGCGAGTGCTGATTCGTCCCGGGATGCGGTTCGACGACCTACTCGCGCAGGCGGCCGCGGTTGCGAGGGGCGACTTGCGACCACACGCGCTTACCCGGCTGGTGGGCCTACTGCGCGAGCACGGGTTGGTCTAGGGAGCCGGCGAAGTCTTACACGCGGGACTCGGAATTGTCCGCTCGGACAAATTTCTGATACTGTGTCTCAATGATGGTCCGCTCGGTCAAAGGCGCAGCTGCCGGTCGTCCGGAGACTTCGAGCCCGCCGGCCGGACAGCAGCGGTCGTTCATCGAGGAGGCACGCCGAGCGCAGATCGTCGGCTGCGCGATCGACGTGATCGCCGAGCTCGGTTACGCGCGCGCCTCGCTGGCTCAGATCGCGCAGCGCGCGGGGATCAGCAAGGGCGTGATCGGCTACCACTTCGCCGGCAAGGAGGAGCTGCTCGCCGAGGTCATCCGCGAGGTGCTGGCGCGGGGCGGCGATTACATGCGCCAGCGGGTCGGCGGCCAGTCGACGGGTCGGGAGACGCTGCGGTCCTACATCGAGTCAAACCTGGGGTTCATGAGCGCGTACCGCAACCACGTGATCGCGATCGCGGAGATCGCTCGCAACGCTCGCGACGTCGAGGGCGCGGCGAGGTTCGACCCTGCCGTGCTGGAGGCGGCCACCGCCGGCCTGGCGCAGCTCTTGATCAAGTATCAGCAGGCGGGCGAGTTCCGTGCCGACTTCGACGCACGGGTGATGGCGGGAGCGATCCGCGCCGCGATCGATGCCGTGCCGCGAGCGCTGGCGCGAGATCCGGCCCTCGATGTCGAGCACCACGCCCGCGAGCTGGCCACGCTCTTCGACCTCGCCACGAGAACCTGAAACGAGAGAACACGATGTCGACGATCACGATCCCGCGCCCAGACCTCACCACCACCGAGGTCGTCGAGGCGCTCCGAGAAGGCCTCGGTCCCGGCTACAACGTGCTGCCGGGCATGAGGCAGACCCGCGCCCCGTTCAGCGAGCCAGTGCCTGGGTCGCCCGACACGATCGTCGTGGGCATCGGCTCCAACCGGGTCCAGCGGGCCCAGGTGACGATCGTGCGGAGATCGGAGAACAGCGAGCTCCACATCAGCCCGGGAGGGTTGATCTCCGATCTGGTGCTCAACACACTGGGGATCGCGCGCAGAGTGCACCGGGTGCTCGCAACCGCGCCCGGGCTGAGAGGGTCCTCGTAGCGCGAGGCATTGCCGTGGCGTTCCGGCCGTCATCCCAAACTCGGCGCCTCCGGGTGCTCGCCGGCGTGCTGGTGCCGCTGATCGGGTTCGTGGTGGTCCTCCAGCTGGTGGGCAACGCCACCGAGGCGCTGGCGATCACGGACGCGATCCCGATTCTGTGGGTGCTCGCGTACGCCGCACGGCATCGCCGGATCGAGCCGGTGGGGGCTGCGGCGGTCGTCGTGTCGGTGACCGCGCTGCTGTTGACGATCGCGCTGGGCGGCAGCCCCCTCCCGCTCGAGCTGCACCGCGCGGTGTTTCCGGGCGCCGTCGGGCTCGTCTGTCTGATCTCGCTCGCTGCGCACCGCCCGCTGCTGGCGACCGTCTCCAGCCGGCTGGCCAAGTCCCGTCCTGAAGCTGCGGCGCAGGCCGGCCGCACGCTCGAGGCCCCGCACGCGCACGCGGCACTGACCACGTTGACCGCGATCATCGGCGTCAGCCTTCTCGCGGATGCCGCCTCGCAGGTCGTACTGGCCCTCACCGTCTCCGCATCGACGTTCGGCACAGTCGCCCGGCTTGCCAGCCGGGTGATCATCGGCGTCGGACTCGCCATCTGCGTCCTGTACCTTCGCCGGCTGCGGACCCGGCTCCGGCGCGAGGGCGTTGGTGCACCAACCGCGTCTCGTCCCAACGGTCGGACCGTCGCCGACGCGCTCGTGCCTCCCGACCCTCACCGGTGACCGCTGCGATCGCGAAGGCGGTCGCGATCTCGGAGTCTGGAATGCTGTTAGTTGATGAGTCCCCGTCCGTTGGTGCTGGTTCCGGGCGCGTGTCTAGGAGGCTGGGCATGGCGCGACGTCGCGCAGCAATTGCGTGCTCTCGGCCACGATGCCTACCCGATCACGCTCACCGGCCTTGGTGAACGCGTTCACCTGGCGGATGAGAGCGTCGATCTCGACACCCACATCGCCGATGTGCTCGGCGTCCTCGACTATGAGGACTTGAGCGACGCGGTCCTCGTCGGCCACAGCTACGCCGGCCTCGTTGTTGCCGGTGCGGCGGACCGCCGGCCGGAGCGACTCGACGCCGTTGTGTATCTCGACTGCTCGCCGCTACCCGACGGGATGGCGGTCAGCGACGTACAGAGCCCCGAGCAACGTGAGATTCAGCGCGCTGCGGTCGAAAGCGACGGCGACGGCTGGCGCTGGCCGCTCCCAGACCGCGCCGTGCTCGAGACGGGTCAGTTCGGAAGCACCGCAGGGCTGACGGACGAGCACTTCGCCGCCATCGCGAAACGCGGCACGCCGCAGCCCTACAGGACTTTCACGTCGCCGCTGCGACTCGAGCACAAAAGGCCGCCAAGTGTGCGTCGTTCGGCGATCTTCTGCGCGGCCGGAGGGATTACCGTCCCCGCCGTTCGAGAACTGATTGCCCAGGGTGATCCTCGGACTGCCCCATTCGCCGATCCCGACTGGGACCTGCGTGAGCTCCCTACCGGTCATTGGGCGATGTTTTCCGCCCCGGACCGGGTCGCTGAGACGCTCCACGACATCGCGGGCTGACTCCAGTCGAGCGATCGAAGCTGCCGACTCCTGCGCGGATGTGCGAAGCATCAGTAGCAGCACCGTCCGCGAGGCTGCCCCTTCTGCGATAGACGAGACGTCTCGCTAGCGAGCACACTCCGGATCCGGCCACCAACTCCAGATCCGGGCAGCTCGCCGATGAACGGATATATGCTCCGGGCTTCAGGGCGCTCTGTTCGGAGGAGGGATAGCTCATGGCGATCATCGGCGCTGGTGCCAAGCAGGCGGTGGGCCCGGCCCGGTCAGACGACGGCCGGTTGGCGCGAGGGGTCCTCAACGACTGGGATATCGCGGCGCTCACGTTGTCCGACATGGCGCCGGCGATGAGTTTCTACTTCTCGTTCGCGACGATCGTGGCCACCGCCGGGATCGCCGCGCCGTTGACGGTGATCGCTGGGATGATCGCGATCGCGCTGCTGGGCAACACGATCAGCCAGTTCTCGCGCTCGCGGCCGTCGACCGGCTCGTTCGTGACCTTCATCGGCAGAGCATTCGGCGGCTATAGCGCGGTCGTGACGGCGGTGGTGCTTTGCGTCGGATACATCATCGCGGTCGCCGCGGTGGTGGTGATCTCCGGCGGCCTGCTCGAGACGATCCTGAAGCACTACCTGAGCATCACGGTCCCGTGGCAGGCGAGCAGCGCGGTGCTGTCAATCGGCGCGTTTGCGCTGATCGTGAGCGGGGCCAAGCCGTCGACCAGGGTCGCGGCCGGCCTGTTCGTGTTCCAGGTCGCGCTGCTGATGGTGGTAGCGATCGCGCTGTTGATCAAGCACTCGGGCCATATCAACGGATCGCCGTTCGATCCCTCTCACCTGCATCGCGGCTTCTCGGGCCTGTCGCTGGGCTTCCCGCTCGCGATCTATCTGTTCGTGGGCTGGGAGAACTCGGCGGCGCTTGCCGAGGAGCACCGCGACCCGCGCAGGGGCGTTTCGCGAGCGGTGTTCTCGAGCATCGCCGTCGTCGGCGCGCTCTACGTGTTTCTCTCCTACGCGACGGTCGTCGGCTTCAACGACAACGCCGCGCCGCTGACCGGTGCCTCGGTTCCGTTCCTCACGGCGGCCGGTGGGGTCGCCAGCGGACTACTGTTCGTCGCGTACCTGGCGGGCTTTACCTCGATCTGCTCCTGCCTGATCGCGGCGACTAACTCACAGGCGAGAATCATCTTCAACTCCGGCCGTGAAGGGCTGCTGCCGCCGGTCGTCGCGCGACTGACACGCACCCGCCGTACCCCGTGGGTGGCCTTCTTGGTCTATCTCGTGCTGGCCCTGGGGCTGTGCTACGTGTTCGGCTGGAACACGACACCGGTGGTCTTCTTCGGCGAGATCGCGACGCTGGGCACGATTCTGATCGCGCTTACCTACCTGGTCGCCAACCTGGCGCTGCCGGTCTACTACCGCCGCTTCGAGCCTCAGAGCTTCTCGGTCGTCAAGCACTTGGTGCTGCCGCTACTGGGCGCGGCGGCGATCGGGTACCCACTCTATGAGCTGGTCAAGCCGGGACAGCCCGCGCCGTTTAACCATTACCCCGCGATTGCGGCCGGGGTCGTGGTTACGGCGCTGATCTGGGGCGCGATCGCCTACGCACGCGATCGAACGCTCGGGGAACGAGTCGGCTCGATCGTCGCCGACGCCGACTGACGCCATCAACGGGATCTCGGCGCTACGCGCCGAGATGAGTTGCGCGCGACGGACGGCGTCCACCAGAAGCGCGTCTCGTGGCGTCTGCTCCCGTCGGGCGCGTAGGACCTTCCGGCGGTCTGGGCTTTGCATCAATCAAAGCTGGGCTAACAGCGGCGCTCGTTCGAACGGGGTCCCGTCCGATCTCACCGCTGGCCGGCGGGAATGCCTCGCGCGCGGTGGACTATTCGATGAGCGGTGGTTCGCGCAGCGACGCGTTGATGTGCTCGGATAGCGCGGTAGCTGCAGCGCGCTGCGCGGCCAGTTGCTGGTCGTCGTCGTGGGCGTTGAGGAGGGCCGCCGTGTAGGCGGAAGTGGCGGTTTCCCAGAGTTCCCGGAGACGGTCGGTCTCGAGTCGCGCCTGCCGGCGGATCGTCTCGACCGCCGTAGCGATCTCCGCGGCCGAGGCGACACCGTCGTAGGTCTCGATCGTGTTTACCTCGCGAACGAACGTGAATGTCTGCTGAGCGGTCAGGACTGGACGGTGGAGGATTCGTTCGACCTGGGTCGACGCGTCGTCGAGCACGCTGGTAGAGACGCTGAAACGCGGGTAGGGCTGAACCGCGGCGAGCCATTCTCGGCGACGTTGGTCAGACAAGCGTCGCTCGTGCTCGTCGATGGTCAGGCCGACGTACTCCGCGACATGCACCCAACCCCAGTGCGTGGCAACCAGCAGGATCCCGATCACGACGAGGACGGCATCGAACGCGCTACCGGCCTCAAACAGAAGCTGCCAGCCGCCGTAGAGCAGCATCGCCGCCCCGCCAATCAGGGTGGTGCCGGTGAGGAGCGATCCCGCGGCTACGAGCCGGTCGTGCCCGTGGGAGGACAGGACCGGCTCACGATACTGCTCGGCGTCGGGCAGGTTGACGAGGTCCTCATCCAGCAGCCGTTCATCGGCGGGGACGCCAAGGAACGCCACCAGCTCTCGGCCGCCTTCGGCCACGATCGGAGCGCTCACCTCGGCCAACTATGAGCGAGGATCCCTCGGCGCCGACGGAGCCGTACGGCGTCCGCCGTTGCCACCGGGTTGCGCAGCCCCTGCGGCGAGGTTGCCTCTGAGCATGCCCTGCTGGACTTCGTCCATCAACGATCCGACTGCGGCCGGCGAGGCGGGGAGCAAGAGCGTGGTCATGTTGCCGTGCTCGCCTACAGACCGGATTGTGTCCATGTACTGAGTCAGAGCCACCAGCGCCATCGCTTCCTTCGGGTCGATGCCGTGTTCGTCAGCGAGCACAGCCAGCGAGTTCTTGAGCCCGGTCGCGATTGCCTCGCGTTCGGCCGCCACGCCCTCGCCGTGAAGACGCATTGACTCGGACTCCCCCTCGGCCTTCTTGATCCTCAGGGTCTTGTCGCCCTCGCCTTGAGCCGTCGCGGCCTCCTGATTGCGCCGTGCCGCGTTGATGTTGTTCATCGCGTCCTTGACTCGCTGATCCGGCTCGATGTTCGTGATCAGCGCCTTGATGATCGAGTAGCCGTAGTCGGCCATCTGCGTCTGCAGGGTGTCCTGGATGTGCTTGGCGATCGTGTCCGCGTCGGCGTATGCCTCGTCGAGGTCCATTGTCGGGATATGCGAGCGGACCACGTCGAAGGCGTAAGACTTCATCTGCACCTCCGGGTCGTCGAGCTTGTAGAAGGCATCCTTCACCTTCTCCGGCTCCGCGCTGACCATGTACTGAATCGCAAGCTGGACGACCACGAACACGTTGTCCTTGGTCTTCGTCTCAATGTCCGCGTTCAACTGCTCGACCTGCAAGCTCATCCGGCCCGCCACCTTCTCGACGAAGGGCGACTTACGCTGAAGGCCGGGGCCGGCAACTCGCACGAACTTGCCGAACCGCTCGACAATGGCACGTTCCTGCTGCTCCACGGTGAAAAAGAAGAGGGGCACGGTAATAGTCCTTTCGAGTTCAGATGCGGCCGTCCCCCAGCTGCCCGCGTAAAGGCTGCGTTGGCCGAGGCGGATCCCATTTTCGGGCGTCCAACCGGTCTGATTTGGGGCGCCCTCTCGTCGCTGGGACGAAACTGTCCGTGAGGTCGCCGTTCGGGGTTCGGCCGACGGTGCTCTGCGCGAAGTCGCTTCGCAGAAGCGGTGAAATGGCCTGACGTCCAGTGTACTCCATCTCACCAACCGTCTCGAGAAACACGGCAGCGTCAAGCGCAATACCGCGACCACCAGCAGGGGCATTCTGACCTGGCCAGCCTCGACCTCCCTTCGTCCGGTCTGAGTGCCGGGCGGCGGCCGGCGTCGAGCCTGGTAAGCACGGGTCGTGGGCGTAATGAGTGAGCACGAACACCGGCGCGCAGTGGGGGGCTCTTCACCCGACCACCCCCGCCAGTCCTCATCCCACTCGCCCCGGACCGGACCGTGGCTCAGCGAGGTGCCACTGGCGCAACTCGAGGCCGCCGATACCGATCGGGTCTCGCGATCCTGGTTCGGCCGCGCGATGTAGCCGTCGAGCGAGATTGAACCTGCCCGCGGAGTACGTAGGAGCCCAGTTGCTGGCTGGGCGACCTACGTAGCGACCGCGCGGTGCTAACCCGCGTAGGTCTCGTGAACCGAGAACTGCTTGATGTCCGGGGGTCCCTGCAGCTGGGCACCGGCGGCAGCGACTGCGGCTCCGATCCGTGGCTCGAACGCATCGAAGTCCTGGCGTGACTCCCAGAAGTCGATCACGCCCCACCCTTCGTCGATCGGGCCCGAGGCGTGGAACAGCAGCCCCTTCGGCGGGTCGCCTGCCGGGTCAACATGCTTATTCACTGCGTCGAACTGTTCCTCGGTAACTCCTGCGAGCCTGATTCGGATTCCTACGGCCATGGCTAGGCCCCTTCCTGTTGTGGATCCGTACGGGTAGGTTTGTGCGACTGACGGTTGTTCCGCGCGGGGCGACGCCGGCTAGTCGAACGATCGCGTCAGGTAGGCAAAGCGCGGGTCGCTCGAGCTGTGCGGGTCCGCTTGGTGCTGGTGTCGTCCGCTTGGTGGGCGTCCTGGCTGGCGCGTTCGGCGCGACGCTCCGCAGCTTCCTGCTTGAGCTGCGCCTGCTGGGTCGAGAGCGACGCGATCTGCGCCGCGTGTCGTTCCGCCGAGCTGAGCCGGCGGTTCGTCGGTTGCGTTGACACGGTCACCGTGTGCTTGGCGGCCATCATTGTCTCCTTCGGTCATTCCCCCACTTGAGTTCAGCGTTCTCCTTGGATCGCGCCTTCCGGGCTTTGCGCAGGAGACGGATCCGGTCGCGGTAGCGACGTCGCGCTTGGGCTTCGGCGACATGTTCCTCGAGCTTGGCTCGAACCGTCACGATCGGTTCTTGCCCGGCAGGCCGCGTCCACACGCTGGGCAGACACGGTTCATCACCGGGTCGTCCAACTGCGTGTTAGTGGGCTCGAAGTACACCCTGTGGCGCCCGCCGCCGAAGACCCGCAGGACGGCCCCGCACCAGCGGTATTCACCCCGTCGATCGACGATGCCTGAGACCGGGGGCTCTCGGGAGGCGCGATCAGTGTCCCGCTGGTCATTGGGTTACCGTCTCGCCGCTGAGGCTGCCGCCCTCGTCCAGACAACGCTCGGCGTCGGAATCCTCACGCGCGGCTGTCGCGCTGCGGCGAGCCACGAGATCGATTGGGCGATTCGTTACCGCGCCGGCTTCGAACCGAGCGGAGCCGGCACCGTCACGCACGACGCGGGCCGCGTGCGCCGCGTCCTCGCGTGTTGCGTATCGCCCCGAGTGCGCGAGAGTCTCGCCATCGCTACCGCGGATCGTCCAGCAATAGGTTCCGCCGTTGTCCTCGAACACGAGGAACGTGATCGCCACGGACTCGGATCCAGCAGCGGCGCGCCGAGCGACTTGCCGGTTGGCTCGGGAGCTCTTTGTTGCGGTGGCCATAGCCGACCGCCTCTCTGCCCTTCTCGATTGAAAACGTCCGCCCGGGAAGCGAGAAGAGCTGGCTCTCTGAGCGCAGCAACAAGGCTAGCATAATCCGACCGCCGCACTCGGATTTCGTCCGGCACCTTCGGGGATCTCGCGATCACGTTCTGCTGCAATCACCTCGCCCGCCGAAAGCTGACCCGCGTTGGTGCGGGCATCCGGCGTTCCGTGCTCTAGCGGGGAGCAGCCAGTTGCCGTGCGTGAGGCTTTGACGTGGTCATCCGCCACGCGGACGCGCGCTCTGCGTGTCAGAGGCGACCAGTTCGCAGAGCATGTCGACTGCCTCCTTCGCGGTGCATCCTTGTTCGCGCACGAGCGACCGCCAGGTGGTGAAGGCGAGCGCATGCCCGAGCGCGGCGCGCACTCTTCGCCTGTTGCGGCCCCGTTCTCGGCGGCCGACCATCAGCGTCTGGCGGGCTGCCTCCATGTAGTCGCGAAAGGCGGTGAACTGTTGCCGCACGGCTTCCACCACGTCAAGGTCGCGTATGAGGTTCGCGAGCATCGGTTCGGCATCGGCGTAGAACGAGTAGATCTCCATGAGCGCTGAGCGCAAGCGCTCTGCGGGATCGCTCACGGCAGCCCACGCATCCAAATCGGGCAGAGGATGCTGCGACATCCAGTGTCCGGAGCACGCCACGAACAGAGCGGCCTCGTCTGGAAAGTGTCGATACAGCGTCGAGCGCCGTACGCCGGCGCGCTGGGCCACGGCGCTCAGCGTCGTGCGCGAGGGGCCGAGCGTGCCGTGAAGCTCCACGGCGCTCTCGGTGATGCGCTGGCGGGTGCGCTCCTGCAGTTCCGCGCGGGCCTTCATCCGATAGGGACGCTTTTCGACGGACATTGACGTTCAATCAATAGTTTGACAGACCGCTCCGATGGCTTTACATTCGACGCTACATACCTGTCCAATGAAATGAGGCATGCATGAGCGTCAGCACAGCAAGAGTCGTCGGACCCGCGGACGGGCACGCGGGTTTCCTGGGCAGCATCGGAGTGCGCTTCATGCTCGACGGTCCCGAAGCCGGCGAGCGCTTCTCGCTCGTCGAGCATCCAATGTCGGCCCGGGCGCTCGCCGCGCCGCTGCACCGCCACCACAACGAGGACGAGTACAGCTTTGTTCTCGAGGGACGAATGGGCGCCCTACTGGGTGACGAGCACCTCGAAGCGGGCCCGGGGGACCTCGTCCACAAACCGCGCGGACAATGGCACACGTTCTGGAACGCCGGCGATGCGCCCTGCCGGATCCTCGAGATCATCTCCCCGGCAGGCTTCGAGCGCTTCTTCGCCGAACTCGTCGACCTCGGCGGCGTCACCCAAGCGGCGCCCGAGCAGCTCGGGGAACTCTGTCAGCGATTCGCACTGGAAATGAACCCCGACAGCGTGCCCGATCTCATCCAGCGCTTCGGAGTCCGCTTCCCGGCAGAACCATTGGCCCGGTAGGCGACGCGCAGAACCCGTCGCTCGGTCTGCCTCAGCGGAGTTGAGGAGGTAACCGATCGGCGCGGGCCGCGGCGCAAGTGGGATGGGTGTCGATGTCGGACATGTGGGAACTGGCGGCAGGTCCCGGAGGCGCGGGTCTCGCCGCCGCTCAGCGGGTCGGACCTACCGGCCGTGTCGTCCTCTCCGACGTTGCGCCTGGGATGGTGGCCGTCGCGGTCAAACGCGCGGGCGTGCATCCGCAGGTGAGCATCGCGGTGCTTGATCAGAGCGCGATCGACTTCGGTGATGCCAGCTTTGCGCGGTGATCAACCGCCACGGCGTGATGTTCGTTGAGAACCCGGTCCAGACCGCTTCGGAGGCAGTTCGTGTGCTGCGAGCCGGTGGGCGCTATGCGGTGATGACGTGGGATCGCCGTGAGCGAACCCATGGCTCGGGCTGGTGCTCGATGCCGTGAGCGCCCAGTTCGGCGCGCCGTTTCCACCGCCGAGCCCCAAGAATGCCCTCCAAATCCCCTGAAAGCCCTCTGTCGGACTCGAACCGACGACCCCTTCCTTACCATGGAAGTGCTCTACCAGCTGAGCTAAGAGGGCGCGGTGCTCAGCGTAGCGGTCGCGCGAGGACCGCGGTGCTCCCGCCGAGCGGTTGTGGCGTTCCGCCGCTCGGTACAGTGCGCGCGTGCGTGAGGTGCGAAGGAGCGGCGGGGCGGCCGCATCGCCGGCGTCGGTGCTGCGGGTCGTCGCGTTGGCGGTTTCGCTCGCAGCGGTGCTACCGGCGGCCGCGATCGCGGCGTCGAAGCCGCGCGCCGCGAAGGCCTCAGCGGTCCCGGCGCTGACGCTGCGCGCCACCCCCGCGAACCCCGTCAGCGTGCAGCTGGTCAGGCTCGCCGGTCAGGCCACCGGGGTCGCGCCTGGAACCGCCGTGCAGCTCTACAAGAGCGCCTATCCGTACACCGTGTCGCAGCTCGTCCGGACGGCCGCGATCGGTCCGACGGGGTCGTTCGCATTCGCGGTGTGGCCCGATCGCGACGTCCGTTATCGCGCGGTGGTGGCGGCCGCAAACGCGCAGGCGTCGATCCAGCTGAACGTCGCCGGGCGAACGCAGACGCAGATTCGCGCGCTGACGCTGGGGCGGGCACGCGTTTCGATGCTGGTCTGGCATCCGGCCGACCTGCGCTGGGGCAAGGCGCTCGCTCGCTGGTCGTTCACGAACGGGGGAGCCAGGACGCTGATCACCTCGCGCACCCTCGACCTGAGCCCAAACCTCCTGCTGCTCTCGGCAACGGTGGCGCTGCCGGCCGGGCACTACACGTGGACCGCGTGCTTCCACGCCCCGGGCGATCACGCGCTCGCCAACTCGCGCCGGCCACCCGGTTGCACCGGCCGCGGCTACCGCGGCGGCGGGTACCTCCCGTTCGGCTTTCCCGCTCCGGCGGCCGTCTCGGGCGCCGCGGCCTACCTCGCGGGTCGCCTCGGGCGCACCGCGTTCGCCGTCGTCGACAGCGAGGGCCGCCTATCTGGGATTCACGTGCACTGGACGTTCCCGACCGCGAGCGTCGTCAAGGCGATGTGCCTGGTCGCGTATCTACGCCGGTTGGACGCGATGGGGCGGCGCACCGTGGACCCCTACAGCAACTCCTTCCTGTACCCGATGATCCACGTCTCCGACAACAACGCCGCCACCCAGTGCTGGTCGATCGTCGGCGACGGCGGGCTGTACGCGGTGGCGGGCGCCGCCGGCATGACCGACTTCTCGGTCTCCGGGTCGTGGGGCACCGCGCTGCTGAGCCCGGCCGACCAGGCCAGGTTCTTCTTTGAGATGGACTCGCTGATCCCCCACGAGTTCGTCGGCTACGCCCGCTATCTGCTCTCCACGATCATCGGTTGGCAGACCTGGGCGATCCCGGTCGTGGCCCGCCCGCTCGGCTACAGCGTCTTCTTCAAGGACGGCTCCGAACCGACCGCGCTCGGGCAGCTCGTGCACCAGGTGGCGCGGCTCGAGGGGCATGGACGCAAGATCGCCGTCGCCGTGATGACGGACGGCGACCCGACGATGCAGTATGGGATCGACACGATCGAGGGCGTCGCCCGGGCCCTCCTCGGCTGAGCCTGCGCGCGTGGCCCCAGCCCGTCAGCCGTTGTAGGCCGACTGCAGCAGGGACATCATCGTCCCCGCGGTCCCGGGACCGATCGGCGAGCCGCTGGAGTCGGCGAAGCCGATCTCGAGATGCGGCCCGGTCGAGATCCCGACGATGCCCGGCCCGATCGAGCTCATCGTGTCGCCCATGTTCACGTGCGTGCCGTCGGCCAGCTGGTTCAGAGGACCGGCATGCCCGTAGTAGACGTAGTCGTAGCCGTCAATCGGACTGTCGCAATGGAGCACCGGCGCCCACGGGCCGAACCCGCCGATCCCGTGCAGCACGATCGTGCCCGAGCAGACCGCGTACTCGGGGGTGTCGCCCGGCGCTGCGATGTCGACGCCCTGGTCCGGCGACCACGTGCCGGGCGGCGAGGCAGCGCTCTTCGGCAGGGGGAATGCAAACCCACCGCTCGAGGAGACCGGACCGGACCCGCTCGAGCTGCCGCCGGATCCCGAGGAGCTCGAACCGGCGGAGGAGATCGCGGTGTTCGCGGCGACCTGCGCGGCCTGCGCCTTGTCGAGCTGCTGCTGGAGGCTCGCGACCTGCGACTTTGCGTTGGCCAGCTGGTCTGCCTTCGCGCTACGAATCTGCGCGACCGCAAGCTGCTGCTGCTGGATCCCGTAGCGCGTGCGGGCCAGCGCGTTGCGCTGAAGCAGGATGCTCTGCGTGATCCTCTGCTGGCGCACCTCGAGCGCCCCGAGACGGATCGCCTGGGCGGCGACGGCGCGCCGGTCGGCCTTGACCTGGGCGACGACCTGGACGTCCTGGTTGCGGATCCGTTGCGCGAAGGCGATCCGGCTGAGCAGATCCTGGAAGCCGGTCGACTCGAGCACGACCGAGACGATGTCCGGACGGTCGCTCTCGTACGTGTTCACGAGCTGCGCTGCCAGGACGTGCTCGGCATGGAGCTCGTAGCGGCGCAGCTGCTCCAGACGCGTCCGCGCCGCGTCGAGCTGGGAGCGCAGCATGATCAGCTGCTTGATGCCGGCGTCGAGCCGGGTCTGGATCTGCGCGATCCGGCTCTGGAGCGCGGCGATGCTCGCGTTCAGCTCACCCAGCCTTGCCGAGACGACGCTGACCTCGCCGGACAGGCTCGAGATCTTGCTCTGCCCGGCGCCGATCTGCTGCTGGAGCTGGCCGACGCTCGCGGCGTGGGCGACGCCCGAGATCGACGCGAACCACCCGGTCATTCCGCACAACGCGAGCGCCAGTGCAGCAGCGGCGGCGCGTTTGTATGAGATTCTGAGGCTCCGCATCGGCGTGCAGCCGGCACCGAGGATGTCCCTGGAAATGCCGTGCTTCAGTGGCGCTTTCGAGCTAACGCCAAGCGCGCAGAGACGGTAACACGGTCCGTCGAATCGGCGGATCGCACGCATGTACGTGCACGGAATCCTGCAGGGGCAGGAGGCCCCTAAGCGCGTTCGACGGGCGTGACTCGAAGGTCGCGGGGCGCGCCCTCGGCTCGCAGCCGCTTTCGTCGCCCCTCTCGCAGCCCGTCGAGCTCGAGCCGCGCGAGCGCGGTGTCGGAGACGAGCACCTCCTCGCCCCGCGCCGCGGCCGCGACCCTGGCGGCGATGTTCACGTCCACGCCCAGGTAATCGCCGCCAAGCTTCCTCGGCCGGCCCCAGTGGATCCCGACGCGCATGCGCGGTCTGTACCCGTCGACATCGATCTTGCGAACTTCCGCCTGTGCATCGAGCGCGGCCTCCACCGCCGCCGGCGCCGCGAGGAACGTCGCCATGACACCGTCTCCGAGGCGCTTCACGATCCGGCCGTCATGCTCGAGCACCGCGCTCTCAATCGCGATACCGACCTGGCGGAGCAGTTCGAGCGTCGCCGCGTCGCCGGCCTCGAGGGCCCAGCTCGAGAAGCTCACAAGATCCGTGAACATTACGGCCATCTCCTGATCGCCACGCCCACGACCGGCCGCCTCGGACAGCGATTGCCAGAGCTGCAGCCCGGCGAGGCCCAGCTCGTGCGCGACGCTTTCACGCCCCGGGCGGAGCGCGGAGACACCCCGGGCGACCACCTGCACCGGCTTCGTCCCCGCGGTCGACAAGGGATCGCCGAACTGCTCATCGCCCGGTAGACGTCGCCGCAGGCGCCGTGCCGCAGCCAGGAGAGCCGGCTGGGTGTCGAGTCGAACCAGGTTTGCGCGCACTCCCGTCCGCTCATCCGGGCTCTCGGCGTGGTCCTGGCCGTCCACGAGCGCGAGGATAGTGGCTGGATCACAACCGCCCTGCCGTGTAGCTTTCTGCGATGAGTCCGGCCTCGAGGACGGAGAGGACAGAGGAGTGACGGCTCTCGATTCTGAGCGGCAGCTCGAGCGAGCAGCATTCGGAGAAGAGGAGCCGCCCCCGCCGGTGCCGACCGCCAAGAGGTCGCGCTGGCCGTTCTGGCTGCCGCTCGGCGTCCTGCTCGTCGGGATCGCGACGACCGCCGTCCTGGCGGTCATCTCCCGCAACAACTACACGAGCAACGAGAAGCGCATCCTCGAGCTGCGCGTCCACGACGCCGGCTCGCTGGTGACCAGCGCGATCCCGGCGACCGAGACGACGCTCGCCTCCGCGGCGGTCCTGGCCGAGGCAACCCGGGGCGACGTCCAGCGGTTCATGACCTTCATCACCCCTTTCACGACGGGGCCGAGGAAGCAATTCGCCTCGGTCTCGCTCTGGCGGCTCGACGAGGTCGCTCGCGGTCCGTTGGCGGTCGTGGGCCTGCAACCGGAAGTGAGCGCAGCCGAAGCGCCCTCCTTCTTCGCGCGCGTGGCCGCATCACGGCAGCTGACGGTTGACGACCTCCTGCAGGCGCATACACCGGCCATCGGGTTCGGCTATCGCGCGCCCGGCGCGGGCACCCGCTACGCCGTCTACGCCGAGACCCTCCTGCCGGCGAGCCGGCGTTCGAAGTACCAGAGCAACTCCGCGTTCTCCGACCTCGACTACGCGATCTTCGTCGGCGACTCCACGCGTCCCCGGGACCTGCTCGTCACCGACCTCGGCCGCCTTCCCGTTCCGAGCCCGAACGTCAAGGACGTAATCCCGTTCGGGGACAGCGCGCTGACGCTCGTGATGGACGCGCGCGTTCCGCTCGCGGGGAGCCTGCCGCGAGAACTCCCCTGGATCGTGGTGATCGCGGGGGTGATCTTGACGCTCGGCGCGGTGGGGCTGACGGTCCGCCTGATCCAGCGCCAGCAGCACACAGAACAGCTCGCCGTCAGCCTCGAGCGCACCGCCAGCGAGAACCGCCGGCTCTACGCGGAGCAGCGCAACATCTCACGGACGCTCCAGCATGCGCTGCTCCCGGAGCGACTCCCGGGGATTCCGGGCGCCGAGACGACTGGTCGCTACTCGCCGGGCGAGCCGGGCGTCGAGGTCGGCGGGGACTGGTACGACGTGATCCCCCTGGACCCGGGCCGCCTGCTGCTCGTGGTCGGCGATGTCTCGGGCCGCGGCCTGCCGGCGGCGACGACGATGGCCTCCCTGCGCTTCGCGATCCACGCGTACGCCGCGCAGAACGACCCGGCCACGACGATCCTCAGCAAGCTCTCGGGTCTGCTGAACGTGGCGTCGAGCGGGCAGCTCGCCACCGTGCTCTGCGCGCTGATCGATGTCGATGCCCACGAGCTGACGGTCACGAGCGCCGGCCACCTGCCGCCGCTGCTGATCAACGGTGACGACGCCGAGTACGTCGAGAGCGAGGTGGGCCTGCCGATCGGCGTGCAGGATCACGCGAGCTATGCCTCGAAGACCGTGTCCGTGAGCTCGGGCGCGACGCTGATCGCGTTCACCGACGGGCTCGTCGAGCGACGGGGGGAGAACCTCGACCAGGGCCTCGCGCGGCTGCGCGCCGCGGCAGGCCACAACCACGCGTCGCTCGAGGAGCTGCTCGACAGGCTTCTCGAGGAGCTTCGTTCCGGGTCCGCCCAGGACGACACCGCAATCGTGGGAGTCCGATGGACGAGCTGAACGACGAGAACAGGCCGTCGATGGACTTCAGCATCTCGACGGATGCCGCCGGCGCGCCGAAGGTCACAATCAGCGGCGAGCTCGACATCGCCAACGTCGACCTGCTCGAGTCGGCGGTCCGACCGCTGATCGAGCAGCGGCCGCAGCGGCTCGTGCTCGATGTCAAGGATCTGCGCTTCGCCGACACCTCGGCGATCGCGCTGTGGGTGCGGTGGGCGTCGGTCGTCGGCGAGCTCGAGCTGTACAAGCCGCCACCGCTGCTGCAGCGGGTGATCAACGCGATGGGTCTCGGCAAGAAGCTGCGGGTGAGCACATGAGGCGCGTCCGCCAGTTCCCGCGTGACCCCGCCTCGGTGAAGGCGGCGCGGGAGTTCATCGCCGAGGTGCTCCGTGGGGGCCCTGGCGCGGACATTGACGCCATTCAGCTGATGGTCTCCGAGCTCGCCACCAACTGCATCCGGCACACCGACACGGGCTTCGATGTCGCGATCGTCCACGACCACACCGGCGCGATCCGAGTCGAAGTCGCCGATGGCTCCGCCCGCGAGCCCGTGATGCGGGCGCCCGGCCCCGAGGAGCCCACGGGGCGAGGCCTGCGGATCGTCGACATGCTCGCGAGCGCCTGGGGCGTTGAGCAGCGCGCCGGCCGCGGCAAGACGGTCTGGTTCACGGTCGGCGAGCGCCTCGCAGCCTGACGCCGCGGCGGTGAGTGGCGGGACCAGGATTCGAACCTGGGAAGGCAGTGCCAACGCGTTTACAGCGCGTCCCCTTTGACCGCTCGGGAATCCCGCCGAGGGGGGTCAGTCTAGCGTTGGCGCTGGGAGCTAGGACGCGTCGCGCAGACGCTGGGCCTCGGGAAGCGCCTCGAGCTTCTTCAGCGTGTGGTTCTCGATCTGGCGGATGCGCTCACGCGTGACATTGAACGCCCGGCCGACCTCCTCGAGCGTGAAGGGGCGCTCGCCGGTGAGGCCGAAGCGCATCTCGATCACCTCGCGTTCGCGCTCGGGCAGGGCCGCGAGCGCGCGGCGGAGATTCTCGCGGCGCAGGTGCTCGGCGGCCTGCTCGAACGGGGACTCGGCCGTCTGGTCCTCGACGAAGTCGCCGAGCTCGGACTCGTCCTCCTCGCCGATCGGCTTCTCGAGCGAGATCGGCTGCTGCGCCATCCGAAGCACGTCGCGGACCTCGCGCACCGTCGTCTCGAGCTCCAGTGCGATCTCATCGGGGGTCGGCTCACGGCCGAGTTGCTGGACCAGCTGACGCTCGACGTGCACGACCTTGTTGAGCTTCTCGACCATGTGCACCGGGATACGGATCGTGCGGCCCTTGTCGGCGATCGCTCGCGTCACCGCTTGGCGGATCCACCAGGTGGCGTACGTCGAGAACTTGTAGCCGCGCCGGTAGTCGAACTTCTCGACCGCGCGGATCAGCCCCATCGAGCCCTCCTGGATCAGATCCAGGAACGTCAGCCCGCGCCCGAGATACGACTTCGCGATCGAGACGACCAGCCGCAGATTCGCCTCGATCATCTGCTGCTTGGCGTCCATGTCACCGCGCTCGATCCGTCTCGCGAGCATCACCTCCTGCTCGGCGGTCAGCAGCTCGACGCGCCCGATCGAACGCAGATACAGCCGCAGCGAGTCGAGCGACGGCTCGACCGTCAGATCGATCTCCACCTTCTTGCGCTGGTCGGGCTGGGGCTCCGCCGCCTGCGCGACCCCCACCTCGACGCTGGACACCTCGGAGCGGGCGATCCGCCCGTCGCCGTCGATGACCTCGATCCCATGCTCGTCCAGGTAGGAGTGCAGCTCCTGCACCTGCTCCTTGGTTACCTCCACCTCCTCCAGGCAGCCGGCGATCTGCTCGAAGGTCAGAAAGCCGCGTTCCTGACCTTCCGCGATCAGCGGACGCAGCTCATCCAGCTCCACGATCGGAGCCTCGTCACTCAACAACAACGCCTTATCGCTCACGGCCCCTGAGCTCTCCTCCCAGACTTGATTGCAACCGCCCGACCGGGGCGACTCCCTCTCGACTCACCCAGTTGCGCTGTCCAGTGATACCACAATCGAGCGCGTTGTCCAGGTCTGGGCCCGTCTACCCTGTAGCAGAGGATGTCCGTGAAGATCGAAACGATCGACGTCCAGGCACAGCGCCCGACGGTGCAGCTGAGCCTCTCGCGCGTCGGCGTGACCGGCGTCGAGAAGGTGATCCGAATCCGGCAGAACGGAGCCGAGCAGCTCTTCTCGGCCAGGTTCGAGTGCGTCGTCGAGCTCGGCATGGACCAGAAGGGCGCGCACATGTCGCGCTTCGAGGAGGTCGTCAACGACGCGATCAACAACGTCGTGCTCGGGGAGTCGACGTTCAAGGCCGAGACGCTTGCCGAGCACATCGCCCAGCTGGTGCGCAGCCGCCAGCGCGCCCGCCGCGCGGAGGTCAGCGTCGAGGCGCGGTTCCCCGAGCACAAGCCCGCGCCCGTCTCGCACGTCCAGACCCAGGAGCTCTACACGCTGCACGGCTCGGCGATTTCGACCGAGGCAGGAACCCGCCGGCTGACCGGCGTCACCGCGCAGGGCATGACCGCGTGTCCGTGCGCACAGGAGCTGGTCGCCGGCCAGGCGCGCGAGCGACTGCAAGCCGACGGGTTCACCGACGATGAGATCGAAAAGATCCTGGAGGCGGTCCCGGTCGCGACGCACAACCAGCGCGGACTGGGGACGCTGCATATCGGCTGCACGGAGCAGTGCGATGACGAGATCGACGCAGCCACGCTGCTGGAGATCGTCGAGAGCTCGATGTCCTCGGAGATCTACGAGCTGATGAAGCGCTCGGACGAGGCGCACGTCGTCGCGAAGGCACATCGGCGCCCGCGGTTCGTCGAGGACTGCGTGCGCGAGATGGTGCGGGGCGTGATCGAGCGCTTCCCGGATCTCGATGATCGCGCGTTCGTCTCGGCGCGACAGGTGAACCTCGAGACGATCCACCAGCACAACGTCGTCGCCGAGCGCTTCGGCACGCTCGGCGAGATCAGGCGCGAGCTGCGAACCGGCGAGCCCTCACCGGTTCACACGAGCCGGCGGACCTGGCTCGACGCGGTGCCCTGAGGTCAGGCCGCGGCGGATCCCGAAGAAGTAATCGACTCCTGAGAGCACGGTGACGATCACCGTCGCGTAGACGAGCAGCGTCGCCCACAGCGGATGCCCGTGCACCGCGATCAGGACCAGCACCATCAGCACCTGCACGGCGGTCTTGAGCTTGCCCCACATGTTCGCGGGGATCACCACGCCCTGTTGGGTGCCGACCGCGACGCGCAGCACCGTGACCGCGAACTCGCGCGCGATGATCACCATCGCCACCCACGCCGCCAAGCGGTTCAGCGACACCAGCGCGATCAATGCCGCGATGATCAGCAGCTTGTCCGCGATCGGGTCCATCAGCTTCCCGAAAGTGGTCACCCAGTTGCGCGAGCGCGCGAGGTAGCCGTCGATCGCGTCGGTCAGCGAAGCGATCGCGAAGACGATCGCGGCAAGAAGGTCGCCACCGCCTGTCTTCTCGAGCAGCGCGACGATGAGCACCGGCACCAGCAGGATGCGGATGACCGTCAGGACGTTCGGCACGTTCAGCGGGACCATGGCGCTCGCACGAACGCTAGCGGCCCCCGCAAACGGCGGCTACGCGTCGGAATGCTGGTCGGTGTCGCCGAGCTCGGAGTCGTCGTCGGAGGGCAGAGCGGGCGGCGTGTCCGCGGCGGGGCTCTGCGAGCCGCCCTCCGCGCCGGGCTCCTCAGGCTTGTCCTCCGGCTCTTCGCGTCTGGTTTCCATGCGCACCTCCCTACCCACTAACGTCGGCGTCGAAATGCGCGCGGTCGTACTCGAGCAACCGGGCCAGCCGCTGCAACCCGTGACGCTGCCCGATCCGAGTCCGGGCCCCGGGCAGCTGCTGTTGCGGGTCGGCGCGTGCGGGGTGTGCCGGACCGACCTCCACCTGCGCGACGGCGAAATCGAGGCGAGCCGGCTGCCGATCGTGCTCGGCCATCAGATCGTCGGGCGCACCGAGGAAGGCCGGCGGGTCGGCGTTCCCTGGCTCGGGTGGACCGACGGCACCTGCCGCTACTGCACGAGCGGTCGCGAGAACCTCTGCGTCGGCGCCCGCTTCACCGGGCGCGACATCGACGGCGGGTTCGCGGAGCTGGCCGTCGCGGACGAGCGCTTCTGCCTCGAGCTGCCGGACGAGCTCGACGATGAGAGCGCGGCGCCGCTGTTGTGCGGGGGCCTGATCGGATACCGCGCGCTGACGATGACCGGCGACGCCGCGCGGCTCGGGCTCTACGGGTTCGGCTCGGCGGCACACATGATCTGCCAGGTCGCCGTCCACCAGGGACGCGAGGTCTACGCGTTCACCCGGCGCGGCGACATCCGCACGCAACAGTTCGCGCAGGAACTCGGGGCGAGCTGGGCCGGCGCGAGCGACGAGCTCCCGCCCGAGCAGCTCGACGCCGCCATCATCTTCGCCTCCGCCGGAGAGCTCGTCGTGCAGGCGCTGCGGGCGCTCGCACCCGGCGGAGTGGTGGTCTGCGCGGGCATCCACATGACCGACATCCCGTCCTTCCCCTACGCCGAGATGTGGATGGAGCGCCAGGTCCGCTCGGTCGCGAACCTCACCCGACGGGACGGTCACGAATTCCTGGCGCTCGCGCACAAGGTCCCGATCCGCACCAGCACCAACAAGTACCACCTCGAGCAGGCCGAGCGGGCGCTGGCAGACCTCCGGGCGGGCGCCTTCGAGGGCACCGCGGTCCTCCTACCGTAGGCTGCACCGTATGCCCCTGATTCCGATGGTCATCGAAAGGACCGCGCGAGGCGAGCGCGAGTTCGACATCTACAGCCGTCTGCTCAACGAGCGCATCGTCTTCCTCGGGACGCCGATCGACGACATGGTCGCGAACCTGATCGTGGCGCAGCTGCTGCATCTCGAGTCCCAGGATCCCGACAAGGACATCTCGATCTACATCAACTCACCGGGCGGCTCGATCTACTCCGGGCTCGCGATCTACGACACGATGCAGTTCATCAAGCCCGAGATCCAGACGATCTGCGTCGGGATCGCGATGTCGATGGGCTCGCTGCTCCTGGCCGGCGGGGCGAAGGGCAAGCGCTTCTCCCTGCCGAACAGCCGCATCCTCATCCACCAGCCCTCCGCGGGCTTCGAGGGCCAGTCGACCGACATCGAGATCCACGCGCGCGAGATCCTCAACATCCGCAAGCGGATCGACGAGATCTACGCGTTTCACACCGGCCAGCCCGAGGAGCAGGTGCACGTGGACATGGAGCGCGACCGGTTCTTCAAGGCCGACGAAGCGGTCGAGTACGGCCTGATCGACCGCGTCATCGACCACCATCTAATCGCGCATCCGGCTTCGAGCCGGCCCAGCGCTAGGTAGCCGGCGCTCGGCGCAACCGCCCGGAGCCCTGGCCGCGCGTCTCGGGCGGCTCGGGCATCACCGGTCGCGTGAACGCCCAGAGCAGCATCAGCGCGCCGAACACGAGCATCCCGAGCCCGGTCCACAGGTCGACGTTGATGCCGGCGGCCTTGGTCTTGACGTGGTGGGAGCCGACCAGGCCGATGACGATCAGGATCACGGCATAGAGCACGAACAGGGCGCCGATCAGGCGCCGGATGTCGAAGCGGTTGGCCGCCTTGGCGGACTTCAGCTCCTCCTCGTCGGTGGCGCCGGTGGGTGGAAGTGCGTTTGTCTCTGGCAATGCACGCTCCTAGATGAAAATGATGTTCAGCGCTACGACGCCCGCCATCGCGATGCCCCCGAGCAGCGCCGGGGAGCGCCACCAGGCCTTGTCGCGCGGGTCGGCGTTGACCTCGCGCTCCTCCTTGCGGGTCAGGCCCCAGACCAGGCCGCGCAGATCCTCCTCGGGCTTCGGCTGGGTGACGAGCGACACCACGACGAGCACCAGCGCATCGACGAGGAACGCCCAGATCGCCTGCCAGAAGCTCGCGCTGAGCGCCGAGCCGAAGTGGAAGATGGTGTGGTAGGCGGCGAGCCGGTTGACGCCATAGGCGGTGAGCGTGCCGGCGATCAGGCTCCAGAAGCCGCCCCATGCAGTCGCGCGCCTCCAGAACATCGCGACGATGAAGGTCGCGAACAGCGGCGCGTTGAAGATCGAGAAGAGCGTCTGGATGTAATTCATGATGTTCGAGTAGCCCTCGGCGATGAACGCGGTTCCCACCGAGACCACGACCCCCACGACTGTCACCAACCGTCCCACCCTCAGGTAGTAGCCGGGGTCTCGGTCCTTCACGAAGTAGGACTGGATCAGGTCGTATGTGACAACGGTGTTGAAGGCGGTCACGTTGGCCGCCACTCCCGCCATGAATGCCGCCAGCAGGCCGGTCACGGCAAGCCCCAGCATCCCCTCTGGGAAGTAGTTGCCGATCAGGTGGGGGATCGCGGTGTTGTACTGAAGGGCCACGTTCTTGCCAACGCCGAGTCCGTGCACGGTGACGACCGCGATCAGGCCGGGCACGACGATGATCGCGGGAAGCAGCAGCTTGGGGATCGCGCCGATCAACGGCGTCCGGCGTGCCGCTGAGAGGTTGCGGGCCGACAGCGCGCGCTGGACTTCCGCGAAGTTGGTCGTCCAGTAGCCGAAGCCGAGCACGAACCCCAGGCCGAAGATCACACCGATCCAGCCTGATTTCAGCGGGTTGGTGGGGTGGCTCAGCGAGAGACCACGCCACGCGTGAAGCCCGGCCGAGCCCAGCTTGGCGAAGCTCGTGACCCGCTTATCCAGTCCGTGGATCCCGCCCACGGCGTGCAGTCCGATCAGCGTCAAAGGCAGCAGCGCGGCGACGATCACGAAGAACTGGAGCACCTCGTTGTAGACCGCCGAGGTCAGCCCACCCAGCGTGATGTAGACGAGCACGATCGCCGCGGCGACGAGGATCGCGAGATCGATCGACCACCCAAGCAGCAGGTGGAGGATCAAGGCGAGCGCGAACAGGTTCACGCCGGAGATCAGGACCGTCGCGACCGCGAACGTCGCCGCGTTGAACGCGTGCGCGGCCTGGCCGAAGCGCAGCCGTAGATACTCAGGCACCGAGCGGACCTTTGCGCCGTAGTAGAAGGGCATCATCACCAGCCCCAGGAACACCATCGCCGGCACCGCGCCCACCCAGTAGTAGTGCACCGTGGCCACGCCGTACTGCGCGCCGTTGGCGGACTGCCCGAGGATCTCGAGCGCGCCGAGGTTCGCCGCGATGAACGCGAGGCCGGTGATCCACGCCGGCAGCGAGCGCCCCGAGAGAAAGAAGTCGACGTCGGTCTTGATCGACAGCCGGGCGACGAACCCGATCCCCAGGACGACCACGAAGTAGATCGCCAGGATGACGTAATCGACCGCGCTCGGATGGAGTCTCAGCACCGCTACCTCCTCAGTGGCGAGGAGGGTCTACCCAACTTGGTGCTCGATCACTCCGAGTCGTTCGATCTCGATCCGGATCACGTCACCGGATTTGAGAAATTGCGGCGGGTCCATCGCCATGCCGACGCCGCTCGGGGTGCCGGTCAAGATCAGGTCGCCGGGGCGCAGCGTGCAGGTCTGCGAGACGAACTTCACGAGCTCCTCGCAGCCGAAGATCAGATCACATGTGTTGGAGTCCTGGCGCAGCTCGCCGTTGACCCAGGTGCGCAGGCGCAGGTTCCCCGGATCGGGCACCTGATCCGCCGTGGTGATCCATGGCCCGAACGGACAAAACGTGTCGGCCCCCTTGGCGCGGGTCCACTGCGGCTCGCGGCCCTGGAGGTCGCGGCCGGTGACGTCGTCGGCGATGCAGTAGCCCGCGACTTGGCCCTTCGCGCCCATCACGATGACGAGCTCGCCCTCGTAATCGAGCCGGCGCACCACCTCGGGACAGTGGATCGGCCCGCCGGGCGGCGCGGCCGAGCCGCGTACCTTGACGAACACGATCGGCGCCTCGGGCGGCTCGCGCCCGCCCTCCTTCGCGTGCGCCGCGTAGTTGAGCCCGATCGCGTAGATCGTGCCGGGATCCTGTACCGGCGCGAGCAGCTCGACGTCCCCGAGGTCCCAGGACTCGTTGGTCAGGACGGGCTCGGCGCCCGACAGCACCTCGACAACCGTCAGGCCGCTCGCGAGCGCGGTTACGCGGCCGTCGTCGACGATCCCTGCGAGCGCGGTGTCGCGCTCAGACGCTGTGAATGTCGCCAGCCTCACGCGGCGCGGCCTATACGGCTGCCGGTTCCGTGGTCGTGGCGGTCACGTGCGTGACGGGCAGGCCGAGCGCGCGCGCCTTGCTCACGACATCGAGCCGCAGCCAGCGCGAGACGCCGAGCGGCAGCGTCGAGATGATGATCTCGTCGTAGCGGCCGAGGTTGATCGCGTCCTCGATCGCCATCAGCGGCTCGGAGTCGCCGATGCTGCCCGTGACCCGCTGGCCGGCCGCCTCGGAGAGCTTCGGAAGCGCATCGTCCAGGACGCGCTGGGCGTCCGCGGTTCCGGTCTCGTGCGGGTTGACGAGCTTCTCGATCCCGTGTGGCCGTCGCGGGACCACCAGGTGGAATCTGGTCTCCCCCTGCGTGGCCCGCTCGCGGATCGCCTGTAGCAACCCGGAGGTCGCCGCGGTCTGGTGGGCGACGACGAGAACGTGAGCCGGCTCTGGCATGAGACCTTGCCTCCCTCGGATGGTTCCGAACGAGTATTACCACCCGCCCGTGCGGGTTTCAAACGCCCGACAGCATCGGCGGCTGCTGGTGATGCGGCGGCGGATCGAGCTTCAGCAGCTGCGGAAGCGTGACCAGCGTGTAGTGGCGCCGGCGCAGCCCGTTGATAATCGCCGGGAGCGCCGCGAGCGTCTCGGAGCGGTCGCCGCCGCCGTCGTGCAGCTCGACGATCGCGCCCGGCCTGGCGTTCTTCAGGACGTTGTCGATGATCGCCTTCGTGCCGGGACGGCGCCAGTCGCTCGGGTCGACCGACCACATCACCATCAGCATCCGCAGCCGCTTGAGGATCGCCAGCGTCCTCGCGTCGAAGGAGCCGTACGGGGGCCGGAACAGCTCGGGCATCGGGGCGCCGAGCCGTGTGAGCGCGGTGGCGTCTGCGGTGATCTGGGCGTACTGGAGCGCCGTGCTGAGGCGGATCAGCCACGCGTGGTTCTCGGTGTGGTCGCCGATCGGGAACCCGTGCCGGAGCTCGTCCCTGAGCCCGGCGGCGAAGTACGTGAGCTGCTGCCCGACGACGAAGAAGGTCGCCGCGGCGTGCATCCGGACCAGCGTGCGAACGATCCCCGGCGTGTATGGGCTGGGGCCATCGTCGAAGGTGAGTGCGACCACCCGGTGGCGCGGGATGCCGCGCGCGATGAAGGACGTGTAGCGCAGGGCGGCGTCGATCGCGGCGATGCGCTTGGTGGGTCGCGACGGCCTGTGGCCGGGGCGGCGGGCGCGGTGCTGGCGGGGCGGCGGGTCGGCGTGCGTCGCGGTGTTAGATCCGGCGAGGCTTCCGCCTCCCCCGCCTCCCGCTCCGCTGCTCGCGACGAGGACGATCGCCACGACGAGCGCGATCAGCAGCGACGTGAGCGCCGCTAGCCTCCTCCGGCCACGTCTGCGCCGCCGGCGGCCACTGGTTGTCAGCGCCACGCGCATCGAGGCCACGTTACCGATGGAACCCGATGACGAACTTTGGCATTTTGGTCCCACCCCTCGGGACCGATTCGCCAAAGTTCAGGACAGCCGAGTCGCGAGGCCGCGGGCGCCCATGTGGGCGATCGCCTGGATCGAGATCTGCGGGTTGACGCCCGACGCGGTCGGGAAGGCCGAGCCGTCGAACACGTAGAGGTCGCGGACCTCCCAGGTCTGGCCGGTCGGATCGCACGCGGACGTCGAAGCGGAGCCGCCCATCCGCGCGGAGCCCATGATGTGGAAGGAGCCGAGGGTGATCTGGCCGGCGCCGTAGCCGGCGGCGTCCGCATCGGCCATGAAGCGCTCGCGCGCGGAGGCCGCGCCCGGCTCGTAGAACACCCCGCGCGCGTGTGAGGAGAAGATCCGCTGGGCGCCGGCGGCTTCGAGGATCTGCGCGGCGCCGTCGATCCCGGTGCGCACGTGGGCCGCGTCGAAGGGCGAGAGCTTGTAGCGCACGACCGGCTCGCCGTCGCGCCCGACGCGGACCTCGCCGCCGTCGCGGTCGCGCAACAGCACGCCGAGCGGGACGGTGCTCGTCAGCCCCTGCATCAGCTGGAAGTGCCTCTGCGCGCCGCGCCACGGGCTGAACGGGATGAACAGATGGGGATGGTTGGCGGCCGTCTCGTACTTGAGGCCGTAGCCGTCGTCGAGGTGGCGGTGCTGATCGGAATAGAGCGCCTGCATGACGCCCTCCCACGGCTTCAGCTCCTCGTCGAAAACGCCGAACACGGCGGTCGCCGGATGCAGCATGAGGTTCTTGCCGATCCACGGGTTGCGCAGCCCCGAGCGTTTCAGCAGCGCCGGAGTGTGGATCGCGCCGCAGGCCGCGACCACAGCGCGGGCCCGCACGGTGACGTGGTGGCCCTCGACCGTCCGGCCGGCGATCCCGCGGGCGGATCCGCCGTCGATCAGCACTCGCGAGACCTTCGTGCGCAGGATGATCCGCGTCCCGCCTCGGCAGGCGTCGCTGAGCCACGTCTTCACCACCGACTGCTTTGCGCCGACCCGGCAACCCAGCCCGCAGTAGCCGCACTCGCGTCCCTGCGCGCAGCGGCGCACACCGCGCGGCATCGCGTCGACGTGCCAGCCGAGCTTGACGCACCCCTCCTGGAGCTTGCGCTCCCGCGTCGAGGGCTCGTTGTGCTCCTGGTTGACGCCGAGCCGCTCGCAGACCGCGTCGAGGCTCGCCGTGTATTCGGGCGAGGTGAACGCCGCAGTGCCAAGCCCCGCCCATTCGCTGCGGATCTCGTCTGGTGTCCTGAACGAGGTCGAGTAGTTGACGACCGTGCCGCCGCCCAGACAGGAGCCTGCGAGCAGCGCGACGCTCTGGTCGTGGCTCGCGTTCGGCGCCGCCATGTAGTACTGCGTCAGCGCTGTGTACTCGGCGCCGTCGAAGTCCTGATCGTCGTAGTAGTCCCCTGACTCGATCACGATCACATCGAGGCCCGCGCCGGCCAGCACGCCCGCGGCCGCGCCGCCGCCGGCGCCCGAGCCGACGATCACCACGTCGCATTCCAGCTGCACATCTCCCTCGACCGGGGTGATCGCCAGCGACTTCGGAGCAGCGTCGGGCAGCTTGCCGAGCGGCCCGTCGTAGCCGATCGCGTCCCAGGCAGGGTTCCGGCCTCCGCCGGGACCGCTCAGCATGTAATAGAAGAGCAGGGCGCCCTTGCGCAGCGCTTGGAACGCGGCCCGGCGCTGCGTCGCGCGCGAGTCTCCCCATGCGAGCAGGACGCGCTCACGCTCCTCGGGCGAGAGGGAGCTGAAACGCTTGAAGCCGACGCCGCCAAGCGCCCCGAGCGCGCGGGTGTCCCACAGCGACAGGAGCGTCGCGAGCTGCTTGCGCTCCTGCTCGCGCGGGTTCAGCGCGACCGCCTCGATCACGGCGTTCGCGACGCCGAGGTCCCGCGCGGTGGGGACCCCGTCCTGCGATGGGCAGAACGCGTCGCAGATATCTTCGAGCGCGCGGCGCTGTCGGTCGGTCAGCTCCATCTCGCGCAGACGGTACTCGCCGCGCGAGAACCCCGCCCGGATCCCGTCAGGCCGCGATCTCCTCGGCCATCGTCATGAGGTTCCTGATGGTCGTCCAGTTGCGCGACGTCCCCTTCACGCCCAACCCCTTGCCGGCGATGCTGTTCCACAGCTTGGAGCGCGCGACCCCGTCGGGGTGCCACGCGTACAGCTCGCGGCCGTCGATCACCAGGCGCTCGGGCTCGATCGCCGCCGCCCGCAGCAGCTCCGCCCGGTCCTCGGACAGCGGCGCTGCCAGGAACGTCACCTGGTAGCGCTTCGGGTTGGTCGCAACCTCCGCGAGCGGGTTGCGCTCGACCACCGAGGCCAGCTCGGTCTGGCTGCGCACCACGACGTCGATCCGCAGGCCGAAGACATCCTCGATCAGCCGCTCGCAGTCACGCTCGAGCTCCTCGCCGGAGCGCTTGCCCGCGAGCACGACGTTGCCGCTCTGCAGGTAGGTGCTGACCTCCTCGAAACCGGCGCCCGTGAGCGCCTCGCGTAGCGCCGGCATCGACACCCGGTTGTGGGCTCCCAGGTTGATGCCGCGCAGGAGGACGATTTGGGGCTCCACCGGGCCGGCGCTAGAAGAGCGCATCCTGGCCGGGGACTGCGGCGCCCTCGCGACCCCGCCCCGATCCATGCCCGAGCGCGATCGCGACGTCGCGGGCGAGCGCGCTCTCCGACCGCGAGGCGATGATCGGCTCATCGATCCCCTCGACATGCACCAGCGTGCGCCGGCCGTCGCCGCGCGCCTGACCCTCGAGCGGCACCAGGGCGTAGACGCGGTCGGCACGGACGAACTTGCCGTAGCCGAGTGGGACCAGAGGCGCGGTGCTGCGTGCCACTGCGGATGGATCGTAAACCCAACGCTGTGTGTCCGATCGCACATATCCACCCGCGCGCGGGGGTAAAAAGGCTGGGCCATGCGGGAGGCAAGCGACGGCGGACAGCCGAGCGCCGCGGCCACGGCTGCTTTCGAACGCGGCGTCGAGCACGCGAGCGGCGGACGGGCCGAGGATGCGGAGGCCGCGCTACGCGAGGCTGACGGCCTCGGGCATCCCACAGCGCCGGGCTACCTCGGCCTGCTGGCCGAGGCACGCGGCCGCCCGGGCGAGGCGATCGAGGCATACGAGCGCGCGGACGAACGTGGCGATCGGCTCGGGGCGCTGCGGCTCGGGCTGCTGCTGGCCCGCGGCGGCGACTGGGACGCGGCACGCGCCGCGTTCGCTCGCGCGGACGAGCGCGATGGCTCCGGCCCGGCGCCGGACATCGCGGCCCTGCTCGGCCGCCGCGCGCCTGAAGCGGCCGCGACGAGCGAGCGCCGGTCCGTGTTCGGCAACCCGGTCCTGATCGGCGCGATGACGATGCTCGTCACGGTGATCGCGGTGTTCCTCGCGTTCATCGCCAACACCGGACTGCCGTTCGTCCCGACCAAGCAGCTGAAGGTCGACATCGCCAACGCCTCCCAGCTCGTGGTCGGCAACGACGTGTACGAGGGCGGCTTCAGGGTCGGGCTGGTCTCGGCGATGAAGCCGATCCAGCTGCCCAACGGCCAAGCGGGCGCGCAGCTGACCCTGGCCTTGAACGAGAGCAACGGCAGGGTCCCGGTCGACTCGAGCGCGACGATCCTGCCCCGCTCGCTGCTCGGGACCAAGTACGTGCAGCTGAGGGTCGGGCGCTCGCCGAGGTTGATCCCCGACGGCGGCACACTGCCGCTGTCGCGTAGCAGCGTGCCGGTCCAGGTCGACGATGTGTTCGACATGTTCACGTCCAAGACGCGCAGCTCGATCGAGCAGAATCTGGTGGGGTTCGGGGATACGCTCAGCGCTCGGGGGTCTTCTTTGAATGACACGATCGCGAGTCTGCCGCCGCTGTTTGGGTATCTGGCTCCGGTTGCGCGGTATCTGTCTGATCCGAGTACCGAGCTGACGCGGTTCATTGGGGCGTTGAATCAGTTCACGGGTGCGATCTCGCCGGTGGCGCAGACCAATGCGCGGTTGTTTACGGATATGGCGACGACGTTTGAGGCGATCTCAAGCGATCCGCGTGCGCTTGAGTCGACGATCGCGCAGTCGCCCTCGACGTTGGATGTCTCGACGGCGTCGTTGAAGGTGCAGGAGCCGTTCTTGGTGGATTTCGCGACGTTGGGGCGGGCGCTGACGCCGGCGAGCGCGTCGTTGAGCAGTGCGCTGCCGTATATCAATCCGGCGCTTGAGTCCGGGAGCAGGGTGTTGCCAAAGACACCGCCGTTGAACAACGAGCTCAACGGCGTGCTGCACTCGCTGCACGATCTGGCGCTCGCACCCGGTTCCAACGTCGCGCTGAATGGGTTGACCGCGACGGTGAGCACGCTCAATCCGATGCTCAAGTACCTGGGTCCGTATCAGACGGTGTGCGATGACTGGAACTACTGGTGGACCTATCTGGCCGACACGGTCTCAGAGGCGACCACGTTCGGCACCGCGCAGCGCGCGCTCTTGAACTTCGGCGATCCTCAGGAGACCGACAACGTCGGGACGATCGGCGCCGCTCAGCCCGCCGGCACCGACGGCGGCCCCGAGTACCTGCACAACCCAACCTATGGCGCGGCGGTCGATACCGCGGGCAACGCCGATTGCGAGACCGGGCAGCGCGGCTACCCCTACAAGCTCAACCACCCCGATTCACTGGGCCGTCCGCTGGACATGGACCAGCACACGCCGGGTGACCAGGGGCCGACGTATGCCGGGCGCACGCACGTGCCCGCCGCCGAGACGTTCACCCGCTCCCCCACCACCGGTCCGCAGGTTCCCTACGATCCCTCCAACCCATGAGCGTCAACACGAGCGCGACGATCATCATCGGTGGAGATCTCGAGGTGCATCGGCTCGCCTTCGGTGCGATGCGGATCACCGGTGAGGGGATCTGGGGCGAACCGTCCGACCTCTCCGGCGCCAAGGCGCTGCTGCGCCGCGTCCTCGAGGATGGCGTCGACCTGATCGACACGGCCGACTCCTACGGTCCCGCCGTGTCCGAGCAGCTGCTCGCGCAGGCCTTGCATCCGTATCCCGAGGAGCTGGTGATCGCGACGAAGGGCGGGTTCACCAGGCCGGGCCCGGGCGTATGGGAGGCCGACTGCCGTCCCGAGCGACTCAAGCGCTGCTGCGATGACTCGCTTCGGCGCCTGCGACTGGAGCGGATCGACCTCTACCAGCTGCACACCGTCGACCGGAAGGTGCCGATCGAGGACTCGGTCGCGGCGCTCGCGGAGCTTCGGGAGGAGGAGAAGATCCGTCACGTCGGGCTCTGCAACGTCACCGCGGAGGAGCTCGAGCGCGCCCGCTCGATCGTGCCGGTGGTCTCGGTCCAGAATCGCTACAACATCGCCGACCGCTCCTCGGAGGAGGTGTTGCGTGCCTGCGAGCAGGACGGACTCGCGTTCCTCCCTTGGTATCCGCTGGCGACCGGCGATCTCGCGAAGCCGGGTGGGCCGCTCGAGGAGGTGGCGCGCGCGCACGGCGCGACTCCGGCGCAGGTCGCGCTGGCGTGGCTCCTGCACCACTCGCCGGTCACCGTGCCGATCCCGGGAACGAGCTCGGTCGAGCACTTCGCCGAGAACCTCGAGGCGGCCCAGCTCGAGCTGAGCGAGTCCGATCTTGAGAGGCTCGAGGAGCTCTAGTCGAGGTTCGCCGCAAGGCGCGCGGTGACGAGCTCCTCGGCGGCACGCTGAGCGCTGTGGCTGCCCGTCACGGCCTCGAGGAAGTGCTCGCGTCCCAGCTCGTAGACCAGGCCCGGCCCGACTGCGGTGACCGTCGCCGTCCGGATCCCGTCACGCAGCAGCGCGATCTCGCCGAACCCCTCACCGGGTCCGAGCTCGCGCAACTCCCCACCGCCGATTGACACGACAAGTCGCCCCTCGGCGATCACGTAGAAGCGGTCGCCGGGATCGCCCTCCCGCACCACGACCTCGTCCGCCGCGACCGACCGCGGCTCGAGCGCGCGCGCGAGATCTTCGAGCACGGGCCCGGAGAGCATCTCGAACAGCGGCGCGCGGCGCGCGAGCGCCAGCTGGCCCTCAGGTACGGGAGCGGATTGCTCGAGCGTTCCGAGGGTTCGCACCGCCGCGGCCGCCGCAAGGATGATCACGCCGCCCACGCCGCCGAGCGCGAGCCCCACGCCCCCGATCGCCTTCAGCAGGGGCACGGCCAACGAGCCGAGGGCGAGCCCGAGCATCGCCAGCCCCTCGAGCACGCCGAACGTACGGCCATGGAACCGCGGGGGCACGACGCGGTGAAGGATCGTGCGGCCCGCGACGTCCAGCACCTGGTGGCTTGCTCCCGCCGCGGCGAGAACGGCGAACGCCCCGACGACCGAGACCTCGACGCCGAGCGCGATGAATGCCGCTCCCCAGACGATCGACGCGGCCAGCGCCACGCGAGCCAGACGCCCGTAGCCGACGAGGGCGACCGCACCGATTGCGCCAAGGACCGCGCCTGCCCCGAACGACGCGTCTAGATAGCCGGCCCCGGACGCGCCGAGTGAGAGCGTACCCAGCGCGAGCACCACCACCAGCACGTCGATCGCGCCCATCGCGAAGAACTGCAGGACGAGCATGCCGATGAGGGCCGAGAGGCCGCGGTGCTCGCGCACGATCGCGATGACCGCGGCGGCGCTCCGCGACTCGTCCTCCTCCCCGCCGTCCGCCGCCGGCTCGCTCCCCCCCGCCAGGTTCGAGACGAGCAGCGCGGATATCGCGAGCGCACAGGCGAAGAGCGCGAGCGCCGCGCCGGGCCCGTCGAGCGCGATCATCCCACCGGTCAGGGCCGGCCCGATCAGGAAGCTGACGCTCTCGACCCAACCGCTGAGCACGTTCGCAGCGGTCAGCTGCCGCGGCGTGTCGACCAGCCTGGGCACCAGTGCTCCCTGCGCGGGCCTCGTCAGCGTCACCGCGCTCGCGGCGATGACCGCGCCGATGTACGCGACCGGCGCCGGCGCGCCGAGCAGCAGCGCCACCGCCGTCGCGCCGACCGACAGAGCCTGGAGCACGTAGCTCGCGCGCAGAGCAAACGCAGCGCCCCGACGGTCCGCCACCCCCACCGCGACCGGCGCGACGGCCGCCGCAGGAAGCAACTGCACGACGGCGATCACGGCGGCCATCGTCGTGCCGCCGCGCTGGTATGCGTATACCAGGACCGCCACCCACACCCCGTATTCGGCGGCGCCGAAACTGGCGAAGGCGAGCTCGACCCGCCGCAGCCGCGGATTGGCCAGCACGCGTGCCAAGACCGCGACCCGGTGCCTCATCTCGCACCCATCGCCGCGATCGTATCCCCGGCGCGGCGGCGTGTCAGCGCGCTACTCGGACAGGATGGCGTTGAGCCGCCGCTCGAGCGTCTCGGAGAGGATCTCCCGCACCGGCCCGGGTTCGAAGCGCTCGACCAGCGCCGCCAGGAAGCCCTCGATCACGAGCCGCTTGGCGGTGTCGGCGCTCAGCCCGTGTGAGCGCAGGTAGAAGAGCTGCTCGGGATCGACCTGGGCTACAGCGGCGGCGTGCGTGCAGCGCACGTCGTTGGCCTGGATCTCCAGCCCGGGGATCGCGTCGGCATGGGCGCGCTTCGACAACAGCAGGTTGCGCGACTCCTGGAACGCGTCGGTCTTCTGGGCGCCGGGGTCGACGATGATGTTTCCCTTCCAGACCGCGCTCGAGCGGCCGGTGAGGACTCCCCGGAACGCCAGGTCCGAGGTGGTGTTCGGGGCGGCGTGCTCCTGGGTCGTGTCGAAGTCGATGTGCTGGCGGCCGTGGGTGGCGTAGGCGCCGGTGACGCGCGCCTCCGAGCCGGGGCCGTTCAGGCGCGTCTGCATCCGCACCCGGCCGCGGCTCGAGCCGAACCCGAGCGCGACCCAGTCCAGCGACGCGTCGCGGCCCACCTCCGCGCGCTGCGCGCCGAACACCCAGCTCTGCTCGCTGAGGTTCTGGCCGCACACGTACCGCAGTCGCGCGCCGTCGCCCACGACCAGCTCAGTCACGGCGTTGAAGACGCCGTCGAGCTCGGCTTGGGCGGAGAGATACTGCTCCCAGACCTCGGCCTGCGCACCTTGCTCGAGCACGATCAGCGTGCGGTGGGCGAGCTCGGTTCCGGCGGCTCGCTGGATCGCGGCAAGTGCGATTGGCCCCTCGACGCTCGCGCCCTCTGGCACGTACACCAGAGCACCTCCGCGCAGACCGGCCTCGTTGCGTGCGATGAACAGGTCCTGCTCGTCGATCACCGTGCCGAGGTGGCGCTCGACGAGGTCTGGATGCTCGTCGAAGGTTCCGACGATCACGCCGTCGGGAAGGCCTTTGCCTTGCGGCGGCGCGGGAAGCCCGTCCCAGAGCTCGAGCGTCCGCGCCGTCTCGGCGGGCTCGATCGCGAACAGCAGGGGAGCGTGGTCGCGTTTCGCCGTCGGGTCGTGATCTCCGTTCGGCCGCCCGTAGCGCTCGAGCTCGAGGCCGGAGATATCGGTGAACTCCCAGCCCGGACGGCCCTTGAACTCCGGCAGCTCGAGGGTCTGGGCCAGCTCGGCGGCGCGCTCGCGTCGCTGCGCCAGCGCGCCGGCGCCGTGACTACCCAATCGAGCCCTCCATCTGCAGCTCGATCAGCCGGTTCATCTCGACCGCATACTCCATCGGGAGCTCCTTGGTGATCGGCTCGATGAACCCGTTGACGATCAGCTTCGACGCCTCGTCCTCGGGGATGCCGTGCGAGGTCAGATAGAAGAGCTGGTCATCGCCCACCTTCGAGACGGTCGCCTCGTGGCCGACGTTGACGTCGTCCTCGCTGATCCGGATCGTCGGATAGGTGTCCGAGCGTGACTCATCGTCGAGCAGCAGCGCATCGCAGACGACCTTCGAGCGGGAGCCGTGAGCGCCCTTGGCGATCTCGAGCAGCCCCCGGTAGGAGCCACGCCCACCGTCCTTGGAGATCGACTTGGCGAAGATGTTCGAGGTCGTGTTGGGCGCCGCGTGGATGATCTTGCCGCCCGCGTCCTGATGCTGGCCCTTGCCGGCGAACGCGATCGAGAGGATCTCGCCGTGGGCGCGCTCACCCATGAGGTACACGCTCGGGTACTTCATCGTGAGCTGCGAGCCGAGGTTGCAGTCGACCCACTCCACGGTCGCGTCCTCGTAGGCGACCGCGCGCTTGGTCACGAGGTTGAAGACATTGGTCGACCAGTTCTGGACGGTCGTGTAGCGGATCCGAGCGCCGGGCTGGGCGATCAGCTCGACGACGGCCGAGTGCAGGCTGCTACTGCTGTAGGTAGGAGCCGTGCAGCCCTCTACGTAGTGCACGTAGGACCCCGGCGCGGCGATGATCAGCGTCCGCTCGAACTGGCCCATGTTCTCGGTGTTGATCCGGAAATAGGCCTGCAGCGGCATCTCCACGTGGACGCCCTCGGGGACGAACACGAACGAGCCACCGGACCAGACCGCGCTGTTGAGCGCGGCGAGCTTGTTGTCGTTGGGCGGGATCACGGTCGCGAAGTACTTGCGCACGAGCTCCTCGTGCTCACGCAGCCCGGTATCCATGTCCATGAAGATCACGCCCTGCTTGGCGAGGTCCTCGTGGACCTGGTGGTAGACGACCTCGGACTCGTACTGGGCGCCGACGCCGGACAGGAACTTGCGCTCGGCCTCGGGGATCCCGAGCCGGTCGAAGGTCTTCTTCACGTCGTCGGGCACGTCGTCCCAGGAGCGCTCAGCGCGCTCGGAGGCGCGGACGAAGTAGTGGATGTCGTCGAAGTCGACCTCGGCCAGCATCGGCGAGCCCCAGGTCGGCATCGGACGGGCGAGGAAGTGGTCGAGCGCCTTGAGGCGGAAGTCGCGCATCCACTGCGGCTCGGACTTGAACTCGGAGATCTTCTCGACGAGCTCGCGGGTCAGCCCCTTCGGTGCCTTGTACAGGTAGTTCTCGGCGTCGTGGAAGCCATAGCGCTCGGTGTAGTCGGCGTTGATCTCCCGGAGTCGCTCGTTCTCGGTGATAGCCACTACTCCACCTCCAGCTTGATCTTCTCGTTCTCGATGATCACCGGAAAGGTGTCCACCGGAACATACGCGGGCAAGGTCAGGGGCTTGCCGGTCTTCAGGTCGAAGCGCGATCCGTGCCGCGGGCACTCGATCGTGCAAGCGTCCTGATCGAGCTCGCCCTCGACCAGCGGACCGTCATCGTGCGAGCAGCGATCCTCGATCGCGTACACCGTGCCGGCGCAGTTGAAGACGCCGATCTCGAGATCTTCGAACTCGACGAGCCGCATCTGGCCCGGGCCTAGGTCTACTACGGGGCACACTTCGATGGTCTGGGGCAAGCGCTTCTTCTAAGTCCTAGCGGATTGATCGGATTTCCCTCCTGGATCATAGCGATCGGGCGGCTCGAGCCCGGCCGCACATCGCGGTCGTTCGCGCTCGTCTAGCGCGCCACGCTGGCGGGCCGCCGAGCGCCTGAAACGGTGGGCCCTGCTTCGCCCGCCCGCCCGCCCCCGCCCCGCGCGAGCCGGCTGTGGCGGACCGAATAGCCGAAATAGACGACGAGCCCGATCGCCAGCCAGATGCCGAATCGCGCCCAGGTCGCGGCCTGCAGGTTGAGCATCAGCCACGCCGAGGCGAGCACGGACACGATCGGCAGCACGGGGACGAACGGCGCGCAGAACGGCCGCTCGAGGTCGGGGCGGGAGCGCCGCAGGAAGATCACGCCGAGCGCGACCAGCACGAATGCGAAGAGCGTGCCGATGTTGACCAACTCCGCGAGCGTCTTGAGCGGGAAGAAGAACGCCAGCGCCGCGACCGCAAGGCCGGTGACGGTCGTGGTTCGGTACGGCGCGCCGAAGCGCTCGGAGACGGCTGCGAACACGGGCGGCAGCAGCCCGTCCCGGCTCATCGCGAAGAACACCCGGCTCTGCCCCATCAGGAGCACGAGGATCACGGAGGTGATGCCCGCGAGCGCGCCGTAGCCGACGATCGTCGCGATCGTGCTCTGGTGGACCGACAGGAACGCGGTCGACAGGGGCGCGGCGACGTTGATGTGGTCGTACTTGACCATCCCCGTCACCACCAGCGCAACGGCGACGTACAGGACCGTGCAGATCACCAGCGAGGTGATGATCCCGATCGGGAGGTCGCGCTGGGGACGCCGCGTCTCCTCGGCGTTGGTGGCCACGATGTCGAAGCCGATGAACGCGAAGAACACCAGCGCCGCGCCGGCGAAGATGCCACCGACGCCGAAGGCGCCCGGGGCGAGCCCGAGGTCCTGTGCCAGCGTCGTCGTCGAGCTGCCCCCGGGCGCGGGCTTGGCGCCGGACGGCGGCACGAACGGATGCCAGTTCGCCGTGTGGATGTAGCGCAGTCCGGCGATGATCACCAACAGGATGATCGCCAGCTTGATCGCCACGATCACGGCGTTCACGCGGCTCGAGGTCCTGATCCCGAAGCACAGCAGCGCGGTGATGATCAGGACGATCCCCGCCGCGACGATGTTGTGCCCGTTGGCCGTCATCCACGCCGGCAGCGCGGTGTGCCATGGCGCCGAGTGCAGGACCACGGTGAAGTACTGCGACCAGCCCGACGCGACCGTCGAGGCGCCGAGCGCCAGCTCGAGCATCAGGTCCCAGCCGATGATCCACGCGATCAGCTCGCCGAGGCTGGCGTAGGAGAAGGTGTAGGCCGACCCCGCGATCGGTACCGCCGAGGCGAACTCCGCGTAGCACAGGCCGGCGAGCAGGCAGACGATCGCGGACACGCCGAAGGAGATCGCGATCGCGGGACCGGCGATCGTGCCGGCCGCCTCCCCGGTGAGGACGAAGATCCCGGTGCCGATGATCACCCCGATGCCCAGCGCGGTCAGCTGGATCGGTCCCAGGGACCGGTGCAGGCGGCGCCCGGGCTCGTCCGCGTCCTGAAGCGACTGCTCGATTGGTTTGGTGCGCAGAACCTCCATGGCGGCCAGCTTCCCGCTTTGCGCGGGTCTGCAACCTGCCGTGCGGTGGCGGGCGCTAGGAGACCGACGCTAAGCGGCGGCGCCGGATTCGGGCACCTCGGGCTCCCACTCGGCCGCGCGGCCGAGGGAGGCGCCCTTCAGCACCTTCAGCGACAGCAGCGCGCACTTCATGCGGGTCGCGGAGATATCGATCCCGAGCAGGTCGAGCACGAATCCGCGGTCGAGGCGCAGGAGATCGTCGACCTTCATCCCCTTGACCTCGTCGGAGGTCATCGAGGCGGCCGCCATCGAGATCGCGCAGCCGCGGCCGGAGAAGCGCACGTCCTCGACGCGACCCTCGTCGTCCACGTCGAGCTGGACGGTCAGCTCATCGCCGCACAGGGGATTCAGATCGTGGAACCGCAGATCCGCATGCTCGAGCTCGGGCTCGGGCGGGCTCCAATTGTGCGGGTGCTTGTAGTGATCGAGGATGTTCTCGCGGTAGAGCTCGTCGTCCATATGCCTAGTGGTGAGGGTAGCGACCGGTGAAGCGCCGAAGCGCGGTCGATGCTAGAATAATGCTTGCCAGCAAGCAAATATTCTTAGGGCCCCCATTTAGAAGAGCCGGAGTTGCCAAGCAATTCGCCCCCCACACTGGATATCGACACCGCGGCGCGGCTGCGCATCGCGATCGCGCGGATCACGCGGCGCACGCGCACGACCGCTGCCGGGACCGCGGCCGGGCTCACGCCGACGCGGATCTCGGTGCTGCTCCACGTGGTGCGCAGCGGCGAGATGGCGCTGTCGCAGCTGGCCAAGGACGAGGGGATCAACCCGACGATGCTCTCGCGGGTGGTGACCGACTTGTCGGACGCCGGCCTGCTGGAGCGCACGAGCGATCGCGATGACCGCCGCGCGGCGCGCGTGAAGGCGACCCACGCCGGCAAGCGTCTCGCCGAGCGGATGCGCCGGGAGCGCACCGACGCGCTCAACGGTGCGCTCGCGGCGCTGGACGAGGAGCATCGGCTCTCGATCGAGGCGGCGCTCGAGCCACTCGAGCGGCTCGCGGACGAGCTGCGGGGTGAACGCGCCGAATGACCCGGGTCATTCGCGCGGGCCGCATCACGTTCGCTGCACTCGCCGTTCCGAACTACCGCCTGTACTACGGCGGTCAGGCGGTCTCGCTGATCGGCACCTGGATGCAGGTGACCGCCCAGGCGTGGCTGGTGCTCACGCTCACGCACTCGAGTACTGCGCTCGGCGCGATCGTCGCGATGCAGACGCTGCCGGTCCTGCTGATCGGTCCTTACGGCGGCGTCGTCGCGGACCGCGTGGACAAGCGCAAGCTGATGGTCGCGCTGCAGTCCGCGATGGGGATCCAAGCGCTGATCCTGGGGCTGCTCACGGTCACGGGCACGGTGCAGGTGTGGATGATCGGAGTGCTCGCGCTCACGCTCGGCGCCAACAATGCGTTCGAGAATCCGGCCCGTCAGTCGTTCATGATGGAGCTGGTCGGCGCCGACCATCTGCGTAACGCGGTCACGCTCAACTCGGTCCTCGTCAACGTCGCACGCACGATCGGGCCGGCGGTCGCCGGCATCCTGATCGCGACCGTCGGCGAGGGCGTGTGCTTTCTCGCCAACGCGGCGAGCTTCGTGGCGGTCGTCACGTCACTGGTGGTCATGGACCGCAGCGCGCTGAAGCCGACCACGCCCACCGCGCGAGCGAGCGGACAGCTGCGCGAAGGGCTGCGCTACGTCCGCCGCACTCCGGAGCTCGCGATCCCGCTGATGATGATGGCGGTCGCCGGCTGCCTCACCTACGAGTTCCAGGTCTCGCTGCCGGTGATGGCGAGCAAGGGCTTGCACGCCGGCGCGACCGGCTTTGGTTTCATGACGGCGGCGATGGGCGTCGGCGCGGTCGCGGGCGGCCTGCTGATGGCGGCGCGCGGCAAGACCGGGCTCCGGCCGCTGGTGCTCGCGGCCTCGGCGTTCAGCGTCGCGATGGGCCTCGCGACCGGCGCGCCTACGCTCGCGCTCGAGCTCGTCGCGCTAGCGTTCGTGGGCGCGGCCAGCATCACGTTCATGTCCACCGGCAACTCGACCCTGCAGCTGGGCGCCGCGCCGGAGATGCGGGGGCGGGTGATGTCGCTGTGGTTTGTCGCATTCCAGGGCTCGACGCCGATCGGCGGCCCGATCGTCGGCGCGGTGATGGGCGCGCTCGGGGCCCGCGCCGGCCTCGGGCTCGGCGCGATCACCTGCATCGTGGTCGCGATCGCCGGCTTCGCCGCGCTGGCGCGGAGGAATGCCCGCGCCGGGCGCTCAGAGCTGCAGGACCTGGCGGACGCGACCGAGCCCCTCGACGAGCCGCTCGACGTCCTGCACCGAGTTGTGGACCGCAAACGACGCGCGGGTGGTCGCGGGCACGCCGAGCCGGCGCATCAGCGGCTGCGTGCAGTGATGACCGGTGCGGACGCAGACCCCGTCGCGGCCGAGGATCTCCCCGACGTCGTGGGGATGGGCGCCCTCGAGCGAGAACGAGAGCAGCGCCCCGCGCTCGGTGGCCGCCGGCGGCCCGTGCACGGCGAGCCCCGGGATCTCTGACAGCAGCCCCAGCGCGTGCTCGACGAGCGCCTCCTCGTGCGCCCGGATCGCCGCGATGTCGAGCTCCCGAATCCAGTCCACGGCCGCTCCGAGCCCGACCGCCTCGGCGATCTGAGAGGTACCGGCCTCGAACTTCCACGGGAGGTCGGTCCAGGTCGACTCGTTGGCCGCGACCGTGCGGATCATGTGACCGCCGCCGATGAACGGAGGCATCTCCTCCAGCAGCTCGCGCCGGCCGTGCAGCACGCCGATGCCGGTTGGCCCGTAGGCCTTGTGGCCCGTCCAGGCGTAGAAGTCCGCGCCGATCGCGGGGAGCTCGACGGGGAGCTGGGGCACCGCCTGCGTGCCATCGATCAGCACGACGGCTCCAGCCTCGTGCGCGCGCTCGACGATCGAGGCGACGGGGTTGATCGTCCCGAGCACGTTGGAGACGTGCACGACCCCGACCAGTTTCGGCCCGCGCTCGAGCAGGACGTCGAGCGCGTCGAGGTCGAGCTGGCCGTCGTCGAGCACCGGCACGTAGGCGAGCTCGGCCTCGCGGTCCTGGCACAGCAGCTGCCAGGGCACGATGTTGGAGTGATGCTCCATCTCGGTCAGCAGCACCAGGTCGCCGCGCTGCACGTTCTGCCGGCCCCACGAGTACGCAACGAGGTTGATCGCGGCAGTGGCATTGGCGGTAAAGATCGTCTCCTCGGTGGTGGAGCCGAGCCAGCGCGCGATCCGCTCCCGGGCGCCCTCGTACAGCTCGGTCGCCTCGACGGCGAGCGGATAGACGCCGCGATGGATCGACGCGCGCGACTCGGTGTAGTAGCGCGTCATCGCGTCGATCACCGCCTGCGGCGTCTGCGAGGTTGCGGCGCTGTCCAGGTAGGCGATCGTGCGCCCGCCGAAATCGCGTGTCAGGACCGGGAACTCGGAGGCGCGCAGCGGCGCCAGCGCCTGGACCGTGCTCACGCCGGTGCCCCAACCTGCTCGATGATCCAGCCGTAGCCCTTGGCTTCGAGCTCGTCGACCAGCTCGGGTCCGCCCTCCTTGACGATCCGGCCCAGGTACATGACGTGCACGTGGCTCGGCTGCACGAGGTGCAGGATGCGCTGGTAGTGGGTGATGATCAGCACGCCCATCTCCGGGCCCGCCACCGCGTTGACGCCGTTGGCGACGGTCCGCAGCGCGTCGATGTCAAGTCCTGAGTCGGTCTCATCGAGGATCGCGAGCTCGGGCCGCTGCAGCGCCAGCTGGAGGATCTCCATCCGCTTCTTCTCCCCGCCCGAGAAGCCCTCGTTGAGGTATCGGGTCGAGAACTCCCGCGGCACGTTGGTCAGCTTCATCGCCGCCTCGACCGTCTGGCGGAACTCCTTGAGCGGGACGGGCTCCTCGCCGCGTGCCTGCCGGTGGGCGTTCAGGACGGTCCGCAGGTACTTGGTGACGGTCACGCCGGGGACAGCGATGGGGTACTGGAACGCCATGAACAGCCCGAGCCGGGCCCGCTCATCGGGCGCGAGCTCGCCGACGTCCTGACCGCGGAAGACGATCTCGCCCTCGGTCACCTCGAGGTTCGGGTGACCCATGATGACGTTCGCCAACGTCGACTTCCCGGAGCCGTTGGGACCCATCAGCGCGTGGACCTCGCCCTTGTCCACGACGAGGTCGACGCCCCGGAGGATCTCCTTCTCTCCGGCGCGGACGTGAAGGTTCCGAATCTCTAGCTGTGCCATCTCATACTCCCGCCGGTACTCGTTCGCCTCGCCGTGAGAACTCGACCAGCTCCGCGAGGGTGGTCGTCTGCAGCGAGCGGATGATTCCCCCCTGCACGCGTGTCCACAGCAGCTTGGTGGCGCAGCCCCGGCCCGAGTCGGGCTCGTGGGAGCACAGCACCCGCTCGGTGTGGTCGTGGACGAAGCATTCCATCGGAGCGATCGAGCCCTCGAGCGCCTGGACGACCTCGTGCATCGCGATCTCCTCGGCGGGCCGCGCCAGCCAGTAGCCCCCGTGGGCGCCGCGCGCGCTCATCACCAGGCCGGCCTTGCGCAGGCGGGCGACGACCTGCTCGAGGTACGCAAGGGGCAGCCCCTCGGCGTCCGCGATCGCCTTCAGGCTGGTCGGCTGCTCGGGCGACTGGCGACCGAGCTCGACCATCAGCCGCACGCCGTACTCCGCTTTCGATGAGAAGATCATGAGGCTAAATCCTACCAGGGCGGTAGGTTTAGCCTGGAGGGCCGACCGGGCACCGCCGCCGGGCCACTTCCGCTGCCGATAGGGTCATGCCATGTCAGGGTCCTCCGTCAGCGGGCTCGCCACCTCCGACGATGTTCGCGGCGCGGCCGAGCTGGCGCGCGCGAGCGGCCGGCTCGGGATCGACACCGAGTTCATGTCGGAGGGCCGGTATCGCGCCCTGCTCTGCCTGACCCAGATCGCGGTCGACGACTCGAGCGGCGCGGACGGCGTCCGCATCCTGTTGATCGACGGCCTCGATCCGGCCGTGGAGGTAGCGCCATTGGCGCAAGCGCTCGCGGACCCCGAGATCGAGGTGATCCTGCACGCGGGGCGCCAGGACGTCGCGATCCTGCGACGCGCCTGGCGGACCGAGCTCACGAATCTGTTCGACACGCAGATCGCCGCCGGATTCACCGGCGGCAGCGCGCAGGCCGGATACGGCAACCTGCTCGGCGCAGTCCTCGGGCGCCGGGTCGGCAAGACCGCGAGCTACACCCGCTGGGACGCGCGCCCACTGACCGCGGAGCAGCTCCGCTACGCAGCCGAGGACGTCGCGCACCTGCTCGAGCTGACGGACGCGCTGCAGCGTCGCCTCCGGGGCACCGGGCGCCTGGAATGGGCGCGCGAGGAGTGCCGGCGACTCGAGTCCGCGACCGACGAGCGCGACCCCTACGCGGTGTGGGAGCGGCTGCCACGGGTGGGGCAGCTCGACCCGCGCTCACGCGCCGTGGCCCGGGAGCTCGCGGCGTGGCGCGAGCGGACCGCGTCGCGCGAGGACCGACCCGTCGGCTCTGTGCTCGCGGACCAGACCCTCGTCGAGCTCGCCAAGCGACATCCGACGAGCGTGGCCGGGCTCGAGCACATCCGCGGCCTGCACCCGTCCAACATCAAGCGCCGCGGTGAGGCGATCCTCGAGGCGATCGCGATCGGGCAGCAGGCTCCCGCGATCCCGCGCGAGCCGGTCCGGGGGGACTCCGACCCGGGCGACGCGCCGCTGATCGCGCTGGCTGAGGCGCTGCTGCGCGCGCGTGCACTCGATGCAGGCCTCGCGTACGAGCTGATCGCGTCCCGCGCCGAGCTCGAGCAGATCGTGGGCGCGGCGCGGCGCGGCGAGCCCGAGCCGGACGTGCGCACCCTCACCGGCTGGCGTCGCGAGCTGGTCGGGGCCGACGTCGAGGATTTGCTCACGGGGCGCAGCGGCATCGCCGTCGGTCCGGACCGGCGGCTGGTCATGGACGCGCGCCCGGGCGCCGGTCCGGGCGGCGGCTAGTCAGGACGCGCCGGTCTCGAGCAGCATCGACAGCGCCGGCACGCGGTCGAACACGGCCGTGGAGAGGGCGAGCGTGACCGGCCAGCTGCGCTTGATCCATCCGTTGTCGATGCCGAGGAGATCGCCGAAGGCGGTTGCGTAGGTGAGACGCGCGGCGTGGCCCGGCGAGTCGGCGCCGTGTTCGTTGCCGGTGTCCCCGCCACCCCGCGACCACCCCCGCTTGACCAGTGCCGAGCGCTCGCTTGCGAGCAGATCCAGCGAGCTGGCATAACGCGGGTCGGCGATCACGACCTGCCAGGCGCAGTACGCGTTCGCGCCCTTGTCGCAGGACCTCGTCTGCGCCACGATCCTGCCGCCGGCGACGATCGGGACGGAACTGATGCTCGGCGTGCGCGTCGCAGCGCTCTGGCCGCAGGCCGCGAGCAGCACCGGCGCCGCGAGCAGCCAGGCTAGTCTTCCTCGGCGCATGGGATCGTGCGCAAGCGTAGCCGAGCTCCCAGAGTGGGCCCGCTCGCTGCTGGAGAGCGAACGCGTGGCGCATCTGGGCCTGATCGACGGCGACGGGGCGCCGCGCGTGCTGCCGGTCACCTACGCCCGCGCGGGTGAGCTGTTCGTCACCGCCATCGACCACAAGCACAAGGCCGTCGCGGGTGAGCGGCTGGCTCGCGTCCGGTGGCTGCGCGAGCGGCCGCGCGCGGCGCTGACGGTCGACCGCTACGACGACGACTGGTCGCAGCTCGCTTGGGTCCAGGCGCTGGGCGAGGTGCGCGTGCTGGACGCCGCGAGCGCGCCCCTGGATGAGCTGATCGAGCGCTATGAGCCCTACCGGACGCACCGGCCCGCTGGCCCCGCCCTCGTGCTCGAGCCCGATCGCCTGCTGTGGTGGCGCGCACGATGACGATGACCGTCCACATCCGCGCGGGCGCCTAACTCACGGGCGGGCCGATGTCGATAGCGCCTGCATGCCGCCTGCGTGTCGAGGTGGGTCCTGGCGCCGCCGTCGGCTGCCGGCGCTCCTCGTCCTGATCGTCTCGCTGGCGGCCGCCGGCTCCGCCCGCGCCGCCACGATCACCGTCAACACGAGCGCCGACGACTCGACCGCGAGTGACGGCTCGGTATCGCTGCGGGAGGCGATCGCGGCGATCGATGCCGGCAGCGACCTCGCCGACCCGGACATCACCGCCGCAAGGAGCGGAAGCTATGGCACGAGCGACGCGATCGCGTTCAGCGGCGCCTTCACGATCCCCCTCACCGGCGCCCTGCCGGCGATCACCAAGCCGATCACGATCGACGGGGCGCGTCAGGTGACGCTCGAGGGCAGCGGTGCCGGCACCGGCACAAGCGGCCTCACGCTCGCGGCCGGCAGCGCGACGAGCACGATCGAGGGCCTGACGATCGCGAGCTTCTCCGGCGACGGGGTCGATATCCAGGCCGGGGGTCAGACGACCGTGATCGACAACACGTTCGAGAACGACGGCGGCTACGGGATCGAGGATTCCGGCAACGGCGATCAGTTCCTGACCGCGACCGGAACGCCGAACGCGCTCTCCGGCGATGGGGCGGGGATCGCGGTCGGCACCGGATCGCCGTTGATCGGACCGGTGACGCTCTCGCCCGATCGCCTCACGGTCTCGGCGCCGTTCACGGGCGCGACCCCGGGCGCCACGCTCCTCACCGCCGCGTTCGACAACGCGGACGGCGCGTGCGAGGCCGCCGGCGTGCTGACCACCAGCACGGCATCGGCCAATGTGAACGGCAACGGCAGTTTCTCGATCAACCTCCCCTCGGCGCTTCCGGCCGGGGACGCCGTATCGGTGCTGATCGTCGATCCGACCACCGGCTCCTCGGCGCTCGCCTGTCCGGGGGTCTACTCGGTGACGAACGCCGACCCCGGCGGCCCGGGGTCGCTGAGCCAGGCGATCACGGACGCGGACGCCGGGCCGCCCGGCGGCGAGATCGCGTTCCACCTCGGCTCGGTCGGCAGCCAGCAGACGATCATGGTCTCGACCCCGCTGCCGTCCATCTCGCAGCCGCTCACGCTCGACGGCCTGACCCAGGGCGGGTTCGGCTACACGGGAGCGCCGCTGGTCACGATTCAGGACTCCGGCGCGACGGGCGACGGGCTCACGCTCGCCACCGGCAGCGCCGGCAGCACCGTCGAGGGCCTGGCCGTCACCGGCTTTCCCGGCAACGGCGTCGCGGTCAACGCGGGCGGCGGGACCTCCGTGCTCGGCGACGCGCTCAGCGACAACGGCGCCTACGGGATCGACGACGCGGGCACCGGCGACACCCTGGTCGGCCCCAGCGGCGGGCTCCAGAACTCCTTCACCGCCAACGGCCTCGGTCCGCTCGCTCCGCGCCCCGGCGCGCCACGTATAAGCGCGATGACGTTGTCGCCCGACGGCCGAACGCTCACCGTTCCGTTCTCGGGTGCGAGCGCCGGCGGCACCGTCACCGGGATCGTTCTCACCGGCACCGGCAACTGCCAGGGCGCACCGGACGCCGCTCCGGTGTCGAGCACCGCGGGGTCCGGCGGCAGCGGGACGCTCACCTTCCAGCTGAGCAGCGCCGCCACGAGCCAGCTGTCGGTGCTCCTCTTCGACGCCGCCGAGGGCGCGGCCGTGGGGTGCGCGGACTTCGTCACCGACACCAACGACACCGGAGCGGGGTCGCTGCGCCAGGCGATCCTGAACGCGAACCTGACCGCGGCCAACGCCGACCAGATCGACTTCGCGATCCCCGGCAGCGGCGTCCAGACGATCGCGCCGCTCACGGCGCTGCCGACGATCATCGCGCCGGTGACGCTCGACGCGCTGACCCAGGGCGCGCCGGGCTACAGCGGTCCGCCGCTCGTCGAGATCAATGGCGCGAACGTCCTCTCATCGCCGGTGGGGCTCGAGCTGACGGCGCCGGGCACGGTCGAGGGGGTGGCGATCGACGACTTCGCGAGCCAGGTCTCATCGACGTGGGGAGTGGGCCTGCTGGCGGGCAGTGGCGGCTCGACGATCGAGGACGACTACATCGGCGTCGGCCCGACCGGGAACCAGGCGTCGAACGGGACCGGCGTCTACGTGCAGAGCTCGAACGACACGATCTCGGGCGACACGATCTCCGACAACGCCATCTACGGCATCCATCTGGGTGCGACCGCCGCCGGCACGGCGATCTCCGGCGACACGATCGACGGGAACGGAGGAGACGGGATCTTCGTCGAGCAGTCGACGCACACGACGATCTCCGGCGGCGGCGCGGCGATCTCCGGCAACGGCGGCCACGGTGTCGCGATCGCCGCCGCATCGAGCGCCGGCAACACGGTCCGCGACTACTCGCTGGCCGGCAACCTCACCGGCAACTTCTCGATCAACGGCCCCGCGATGCTCGCCACCGCCGCGCTCTCCGCGGATGGCGGCAGCGTGGTCGTGAAGGTGACCGGCGCCTCGCCGAGCAGGCAGATCACCGCGGAGGCAGGCCTGAACTCGGGCTGCAGCAACGGGACGCAGTCGTTCACGCCGTATTCGGGCAACAGCGCCGGCGCGTCGACGAACGCGGCAGGGGCGGCGACGATCACCATCCCGGTCAGCCTTCCGAGTCCAGACGGGGTCAGCGTGTTGGTCACCGACCCGGTCCAGGGGACCTACGCGGTCCCGGGCTGCGCCCACGTGCCACCGACCGCCGGCATCCAGGCGCCCGCCGGGGGCGGGACCTACGCACTCGGCGCGTCGGTCCAGAGCTTCTTCTATTGCCTGGCCGGCACGGCCTCGGTGACCAGCTGCGCCGACTCGAGCGGCGGATCGGCGCCGGCCAGCACGCTCGACACGGCAACGCCCGGCGCGCATACCTACACCGTGACCGCCACCGGCGCGGACGGGCTGACCGGAACCGCGCACATCACCTACACGGTCGCCGCCCCGCCGTCGGCGTCGATCACCACGCCCGCAAACGGCGCCACGTACGTCGCCGGCCAGCACGTCGCGAGCTCGTTCAGCTGCAGCGAGGGAGCATTTGGACCAGGCCTCGTTGCCTGCGCGGGCACCGTCCCCGACGGTGGCGCGCTCGCCAGCGCGCACGCGGGGCGCTACACGTTCGCGGTCACCGCGACCAGCGCGGACGGTCAGACGGCGCTCATCAGCGCGACCTACAACGTGGTCCTCCCGAGCAACGCATTCACGGTCACGCAGGTGAAGGCCAAGCACGGCGGCAGCGTCACCCTGAGGGTGACGGTGTCCTGGGGCGGTCAGGTGCAGCTGGTTGAGACGTCCGGCGCCTCGACCTTCGCCAAGGCGCGGCTCAACCCGGCGCGGGCGGGTAGCACCGGCGTCACCCTCACTCCGAACGCGAGTGGCAAGCGGCTGCTGAAGCACGGGCGCAAGCTGACGGTGCAACTCCAGATCACGTTCACCCCGGCAGGCGGCGTCGCGCGCTCGCGATCGCTGCGCGTGCAGCTCAGCGGCTGACTGGAGAGCAGCCTCTTCGCCGCGGATAGCATCCACCGCACTCCATGTGCGCCGTCGTCGACCAGCTGCTGTCCGATCCCGAGCTGCTCGATACCGAGTGGGATCTCGGCCCGCTGGTCGACGGCGACGGCGAGGCGGGGGTGCGGCGGCTGCTCGAGCAGGCAAGCGATCGCGCCGGGCGCTTCGCGGAGCGCTACGCCGGCAAGGTCGAGCGGCTGGACCAGGAGGGGCTGCGCGGCGCGATGCTCGAGCTCGCCGAGCTCAGCGAGCTCGTCGGGCGGGCCGGCTCCTACGCGGCGCTGCGCTTCGCCACCGATACCTCCGACCCGGCGCGCGGCGCGCTGCTCCAGCACGTACAGGAGCGCGGGACGGCGATCGAGACGCAGCTCCTGTTCTTCGAGCTCGAGTGGGCGGAGCTCGGCGATGACCGGGCCGAGGAGCTGATCGGCGCACCCGCGCTCGAGTTCTGCGCTCACCACCTGCGCAGCACGCGGCGGTACCGGCCGCACCTGCTGACCGAGCCCGAGGAGAAGATCCTCACCGAGAAGTCCATCTCCAGCAACAGCGCCTGGGCGCGGTTGTTCGGCGAGCTCGTCGCGGCGCTCCGAGTGCAGCTGGACGGCGAGGAGCACACGCTCGACGTCGCACTCAGCCGTCTGCAGATGGCCGACCGGGAAACCCGGCGCGCGGCGGCCGAGGCGGTGTCGGCCGCGCTCGAGCCGGGGCTGCGCACGCGCGCGTTCATCTACAACACGCTCGTCCACGACAAGGCTGTCGAGGACCGCCTGCGCCACTATCCCCACTGGCTGGCGAGTCGCAACCTGTCAAACGAGGCGTCCGACGAGTCCGTGCTGGCGCTGATCGAGGCCGTCCGCGCGCGCTTCGGGATTCCCCAGCGGTGGTACGCGCTCAAGGCGAAGCTGCTGGGGATCGAGCGGCTGGCCGACTACGACCGCGTGGCCCCCGTCCTGCCAGAGGACGTGACCTACTCGTTCGCGCAGGCGCGCGAGCTGGTCCTCGACACCTACGAGTCCTTCTCGCCGAAGGCCGGCGGCGTCGCGCGCCAGTTCTTCGAGGAGCGCTGGGTCGACGCCCCCGTCCGGCCACACAAGCGGGGCGGCGCGTTCTGCGCCTACACGGTGCCGAGCGCGCACCCGTACGTGATGCTGAACTTCACCGCTCGGCGCCGCGACGTGCTGACGATGGCGCACGAGCTCGGCCACGGGCTGCACGCGACGCTCGCGCGCCCGCAGGGTGTCTTCCATCAGTCCACCCCGCTGACGCTCGCCGAGACCGCGTCGGTGTTCGGCGAGGCGCTCGTGTTCGGTCGCCTGCTCGAGGCCGCCGGCAGCGACGACGAGCGGCTGTCGCTGCTCGCGGACCGCGTCGATGGAGCAATCGCCACGGTGTTCCGCCAGATGGCGATGAACCGCTTCGAGCACTTGGTGCACACCCGCCGGCGCGAGGAAGGTGAGCTCGCCGTCGATCGCTTCTGCGAGCTCTGGGTCCAGACGCAGCACGAGCTTCTGGGCGACGCGGTCGAGATCACCGAGGGCTACCGGATGTGGTGGTCCTATGTCCCCCACTTCATCAACTCGCCCGGCTACGTGTACGCGTACGCGTACGGGCAGCTGCTCGCGCTCTCTGCCTACAGCCGCTTCCTGCAGGAGGGCGACTCGTTCGTGCCGCGCTATCTCGAGCTGCTGGCCGCGGGCGGGTCTCGCAGCCCCAAGGAGCTCGGGGCGATCATCGGCATCGACCTGGCCGACCCCGGCTTCTGGGACGCGGGGCTGGATCTGGTCGAGCGGCAGCTGGGCGAGGCCGAGGAGCTGGCGGCCCGGCGCTAGGCGCGGGCCTTGCGCGTGCGCGCGCGCTCCTCCTGGCGCTCGACGACCTGCACGATCAGCCGCATCACCTGCTCGATCCCGGTGGCCTTGGCGTCCCCTTTGACGAACGCCTCGCGCCAGTCCCTGATATGACCCTTGGTCGCGAGCTCGTTGAAGTGCGAGCGCGGAATCGCGATCCGAACCTTCGCGTCGGCGGCGATGTCCTTCGTGACCTTCGGCCCGGGCATCTCGATCCGGTAGAGCTGCACGTCACCGCGTCCCCGGAGGTCGAGCCCGGCGACCAGCTTCAGCTGCTGTAGCGCCGGCACCTCCTCGAGGAACCGCTTGACCGCGGTCTCGATCAGCGCCTTGGTGTCGGATGGCGAGGCCAGGCGACTGAGTCTAGGGCTTGAAGCCGAGCACGATCCGCACGGGTACGGCGCGGACGTCGCATCGCCTGCGGCTCTATTGACGCGAGCCCTCGCGCGCGCGACGATGGCTGGCGGCAAACGATCGGAGGGACCATGGGCCGCATGATGGCCGACTGCAGGCGCTTCCCCAGCGAGAGCAACTGCTCGCTGGTGATCATCGGCGAGGAGGACGAGGTGGCGCGCGCCGCCACCGAGCATGCCGTCTCGGTGCACGGACACGCGGACAGCGAGGAGACGCGGCAGGCCGTGCGCAGCTTCCTCGAGCCGGCCGAGAACTACACGGCCGATGCTCGGCCGCAGGAGCAGATGCCGGCGTAGAGCGGCCTCGGTCGCTAGAGCTCGCGGGTCCCGGCGGCGGCGTCGAGGAGCACGGCAAAGCCGTTGCCGCGTTTGTCGTCGGGAACCTGCAGCTCGAGCACCGGAAGTTCGAGGTAGTTGCACAACTCGACGAAGCTCTCGGGGCTCCAAACCGACCAATGCGTCATCCCGTCTCCGGGGTTGGTCCACCGGATCCGGTAGCGCTCCAGTTGCTCCTCGAGCGAGGTCAACGGTCTCTCGCGATCGTAGATATTGCGGTCCGGCACGATCACGTATACGTACTTGCTCGCGACCCGCACCCACTCCTTCAGGCCCCTGATCGGGTCGGTCAGATGCTCGATCACATGTGACGCAAGCACGAAGTCGAACTCGTCGTCCGCGAACGGAAGCTCGTCCGCGGTCGCGATTACGTCGACGGGCAGGACGCGGCCCGCCAGACGCAGTTGCGGGTCCGCGGTACTCGGTGTCTCGCTGTAGTCGACGTTGATCGTGTCGAGGAAGAACGAGTTGTAAGAGCTGCCGCCGAGCTCGACCCCCCGGAGACCCTTCAGGTAGCTGCTCGCCAGCCGTGAAGGATGGTTGCCGATGCTGTTGCGGACGGCTCGGAGCGGATGGCGGAGGAGGAACCGACGCGGGTAGGCCCTGAGGCGAGCGATCGGCCCGTTCAAGAGATCAGATCTTGTGGCGCTGGAGCAGCTTGCGCCCGATCACCATGCGCTGGATCTCGCTGGTGCCCTCGCCGATCAACAGAAGCGGAGCGTCGCGGTAGATGCGCTCGATCTCGTACTCCTTGGAGTAGCCGTAGCCGCCGTGGATGCGCAGGCATTGCTCAGCGCAGAAGTGCGCCGCCTCGGAGGCGAACAGCTTCGCCATGCCCGCCTCGATGTCCGATCGCTCGCCCGCGTCCTTCATCCGTGCGGCCTTGAACGTCAGCAGCCGCGCTGCCTCGACCTGGGTCGCCATATCGGCGAGCTTGAACTGGATCGCCTGGTGCTCGGCGATCGGCTTGCCGAAGGTGCGGCGCTCCTGGGAGTACTTCAGCGCCAGCTCGAGCGCGCGCTGGGCGAGGCCCACCCCGCGGGCGGCGACGTTGACGCGCCCCAGCTCGAGCGCGTCCATCATCTGCGCGAAGCCCTTGTTCAGGCCGGCGTCCTCGCCGCCGAGGATCTGCTCGGCTGCGACGTGGTAGCCGTCGAACACGAGCTCGGTCGACTCGACGCCCTTGTAGCCCATCTTCTTGATCTGGGGCGGCACGTTGAAGCCCGCGTACTCGCCGGTGTTCTCGGCCACGCCGGGCTCCTTCTCGGCGATGAAGCAGGTCAGCCCGCGATGCTTGGGCTCGGCGTTCGGATCGGTGCGCACGAGCACGAACACGAGGCTGGCGCGCAGGCCGTTGGTCACCCACATCTTGGTGCCGTTGATCTCGTAGGCGCCGTCGTCGAGCTTCTTGGCGGCGGTCTTGATCGCGGCCACGTCGGAGCCGAGCTCCGGCTCTGAGAGGCTGAAGGCGGCGCGCATCTCGCCGGACGCCATCTTCGGCAGGTACTGCTGCTTCTGTTCCTCGGTCCCGAACTTCATCAGCAGGTAGGAGCCGATGAAGTGGGTGTTGACGATGCCGCTGATGCTGATCCAGCCCCGGCTCAGCTCCTCGACGATCATCGCGTAGGTGGTGAGGTCGAGACCCATGCCGCCGTACTCCTCGGGGATCGTCACTCCGAACAGCCCGAGCTCCTTCATCTGCTCGACGATCGGCTCGGGGAACTCGTCCTCGTGGTCGTAGTGCTCGGCGTTGGGGAGGATCTGCTCGTCGGCGAACTGGTGGACCATCTCGCAGATCGCCTTCTGCTCGTCGGTCTTGTCGGTGTAGGGGGTCTCAGCTAGGGCCATGCGGCTGAGAATACGTCAAAACCCGCGGCCGCCCGCCCGCATGACGGCGCCAGGCGGAGCTAGGCCCGCGCCGGCGCCTCGGACTTCACACCGTGCGAGAAAGGGGTCTCCGGGCGCTCGTGGAGCTCGCCGTCGAGCTCGATATCGACGCGCTCGTTGAAGAAGCACATGAGGCCCGCGATCTTCGCGACCTCGGGCAGCGGATCGGCGTAGTACCAGACCAGATCGCGCCCGCCCTCGACCTCGGCCGAGTAGTACTGGGCCAAGCCCTTGTAGGGACAGCGGGTCGTCGTGTCGCTGTCGCTCAGCGGGACTACGACGTCCGCGCGCGGCAGATACCAGCGCGGCGGCAAGTTGGACTCGAACAGCGCCACCGCGCTCGAGCTCTCCGCCAGCAGCTGCCCGCTCAGCGAGATCCGCACGTGCCGCGAGGTGGCGATCGCGTCGATCCGGTGATAGGGGTCCCGCGGATGGACGAGCACCTCCTCGTCCTCCTCGTACCAGTGATCCATCCGCTTCCAGTAGAACGCGATCAGCCCGGCGAGCTGCGGCGGGGCCCCCGGCAGGACCTCGGGGTAGTACCACGCACCCGCGTTGACGACGTGATCGGCGACGCGGATCGTGTAGTAGGACGCCTCCCCCTTCTTCGGGCAGCGCGTGTGCCGATCGGAGGGCTCGAGCACATCCGCGCGCACGTCCTCGGGCGGGAAGTAGTACATCGGCTGGTGCCCGCCCTCGTGCAGCAGGAACGCGCGCCGGCTGTCGGCGATCGTCTCGCCGCCCACCTCGACGCGCACGCGCTTCGGGCTCGGCTCGAGGTACAGAGCGAGACCGGGCGTGGGCGGCTCGAAGTTGAACTCGCCCGCCGGCGTCGGGCCGAGCGGGCCGGTGCCGTACATCAAACCCATCGTCGACGAGATTACAGGTCCGGCTTCGTCAGCCCGCGACGACGATCCCCAGCCACACGATCGCGAGCGAAGCGAGGAAGATCGCCGCGTCGAGCACGTGCCACTGGGGCCGGCGCATGTGGAAGCCGATCAGCACGCCGACCAGGACGACCAGGCCCAGCTTGACCTGGAGGGTGGAATCGCTCCACTTGTGGGCATGGCTTGCGAGCGCGGCACCAGTGATCACCTGGATGGTGATCGCGATCAGCGTGCCGATCCCGAACCGGCGCGCGGCGGCGCGCATCGCCACCCCGTCGCCGCCCCGCAGCACCGGCACGACCACGGCCGCGAGCATCAGCTGGCCGCCGACGAAGAACGCCATCCCGAGCAGGTGCAGCCAGAGCACGCCGTTCCAGAAGCTCACGGCGAGGAGCGTGCCACACTGCGCCCCCGATGAACTTCGCGGTCGACGTGGTCGAGCGGCAGGCTCCCGACAGGCGTGCGCTCGTCGAACTGGCCCGCGATGGAAGCCGCCGCGAATGGCGCTTCGGCGAGATCGCGGACCGCAGCGCGCGACTAGCCGGAACGATGCGCCGCCACGGCATCGGCCGAGGGGACCTGGTGCTGACGCTGATCGGAAACCGGCCGGAGTGGGTGCTGGCGATGCTCGCGTGCTTCCGGATCGGCGCGGTGGCGCTCCCGTGCAACGAGCAGCTGCGCGCCAAGGACCTGCGCCTGCGCCTCGACGCCGCGCGGCCGAAGTTGATCCTCGCCGACGAGCGCGACACGACCGAGCTGCAGGCGGCGAAGCCGGACTGCACCGTGCTCACGATCCCGGACGAGTCGCTGTACCGCGCCGAGCCCGCCGCGCCCGAGGATCTGGCCCCCGGCGATCCCTCGCTCGTCACGTTCACCAGCGGTACCACCGGCGAGCCGAAGGGGATCGTCCACGGCCAGCGCTACCTCCCCGGCCAGCATCTGCAGGCGACGAACTGGCTTGACGCGCGCGAGCACGACCTCGTGTGGTGCACCGCCGCAAGCGGCTGGTCCAAGTCCGCGCGCAATGTGTTCATCGCGCCCTGGATCAACGGCGCGGCCGCGCTGCTGCACGACGCGCGCTTCGACCCGCACGAGCGCCTCGAGATCCTCGCGCGGGAACGGGTAGGCGTCCTGTGCATGGCCCCGACCGAGTACCGGGTGATCGCCAAGCGCGCCACGTTGCAGCGCGTCTCGAGCCTGCGGAGCCTCGTCGCCGCGGGCGAGGCGCTGAACCCCGAGGTGATCCGCACGTTCGAGGAGGGCACCGGGCTCGAGATCCGCGACGGCTACGGCCAGACGGAGACAGGCCAGCTGACCGCCAACCCGTTCGGGCGGCCCGTTCGCCCCGGCTCGATGGGGCTCCCCCTGCCGGGCGTCGATCTGACCGTCGAGGATGGCGAGCTCGTGCTGCGCAGGCCCGCCACCGATCCCACCTTCTTCGTCGGCTACCTCGAGGGCGACGAGCCGGCGCCAGAATCGAGCCCCTGGCGCACGGGCGACCGCGTCAACCGCGACGAAGACGGCTACCTGTACTTCGAGGGGCGCACCGACGACGTGATCATCTCCGCCGGCTATCGGATCGGGCCGTTCGAGGTGGAGTCCGCGCTGGTCTCGCACAGCGCCGTCGCGGAGGCTGCGGTGGTGGCGGCGCCCGACGAGGAGCGGGGCTCGGTGGTCAAGGCGGTCGTCGTCCTCACGGACGGGTACGCACCGAGCGATGAGCTTCGAACCGACCTCCAGGACCACGTGAAGCTCCAGACGGCGCCGTACAAGTACCCGCGGATCGTCGAGTTCGCGCAGGAGCTCCCGAAGACGACCAGCGGCAAGATCAAACGCGGGCTGTTGCGTGCTGATGGCGGTCGCTAGGCTGGGAGGATGAGCGATAGACCGGTAATCGGGATAACGAGCGCGCTGGTGCGCGCGCGCTGGGGGCTCTGGGATCAGCGGGCGGCGCTGCTGTCGTTCGGCTACATCACGGCGATCCAGAGCGCGGGCGCGACCGCGCTGATGATCGCGCCCGACCCCCACCTCGAAGAGGAGCCCGACCACGTGCTCGACCTGCTCGATGGCTTGGTGCTCTCGGGCGGCTCGGACATCGACCCCGCCTCCTACGGCGAGGAGCCCCACCCTGCAACCGTCGGCACGGTGCCCGAGCGCGACCGCACGGAGATCGCGCTCGCCCGCCGCGCGATCGAGTGCGACATCCCCGTCCTCGGCATCTGCCGCGGCATGCAGCTGATCAACGTCGCGCTCGGCGGCACGCTCAAGCAGCACCTACCCGACGACTTCGGCCACGAGGACCACCGGCGCAATCCCGGCAGCTTCGACAACTCCGACCACGACGTGCGGCTGGATCCGGGCTCGCTCGCTGCGCTCGCCGCGGGCGAGACCACCCACGCCACCAAGTCACATCACCATCAGGGGATCGCGATCCTGGGCGAGGGCCTGCAGGTGACCGGGTACTCGGTGCTCGACGATCTGCCCGAGGCGATCGAGATGCCGGACCGCAGCTTCGTGCTCGGCGTGCAGTGGCACCCGGAGGCCGACGAGCGCAGCCGGGTGATCGCGGCTCTGGTGCACCACGCCGCCGAGCATCGCAGCGCGCGCGTCGGCGCGGAAGCGTCCGGCTAGCGGAGCAAGGCCGGCACGTCGTAGCCGGCCTCGCGCACCCCCTGGGTGACCTCGTCGGCGTGCCCGCGGCCACGCGTCTCGAGCACGAGTGTCACCGCCGTCTCGCGGACGTGCAGGTCATAGCCCTCGCGGATGTGCTCCACGTGCAGCAGGTTCGCGCCGAGGTCGGCCACCAGCTTCAACAGCCGCGCGAGCGACCCCGGCCGGTCCGAGATCCGCGCGAGCAGAACCAGCCGCCGTCCCGCGATGCTCTCGTGCCGGCGCGCGATCTCGCCAAGAAGCCCGGCGTCGACGTTCCCGCCGGAGAGGATCACCGCGGTCACCCCCTCGCCCTCGAGCCGCAGCTGCCCGGAAAGCAGCGCCGCCACCCCGACCGCGCCGGCGCCCTCGACCACCAGCTTGGCCCGCTCGAGCAGGAACGTCATCGCCTCCGCCACATCGTCTTCGGGCACCACCACGATCCGGTCGACCCACTTCGAGATCAGCGGCAGGGTCAGCTCGCCGGGCCGTTTGACCGCGATCCCGTCGGCGATCGTGAGCGCCGAGTCGACCGCGACGGGCTGACCCGCCTCGATCGAGCCGGGGAAGGGCGCGCATGCAGCCACTTGGACCCCGACCACCTCGACCTCCGGCCGGCGCGACTTCACCGCGATCGCCACGCCGCTTGCCAGGCCGCCGCCTCCGATCGGCACCACGACGCGGCGCAGCTGCGGCTCCTGCTCGAGCAGCTCGATCCCGAGCGTTCCCTGACCGGCGATCACGTCGGGGTCGTCGAAGGGGTGCACGAACACCAGTCCGGCCTCGGCGGCGCGCTCTCGCGCCGCGGCGAAGGCGTCGTCGACGGTCGAGCCGAACAGCTGCACGTGGGCGCCGAGCGAGGTCGCCGCCTCGAACTTGGAGACCGACGCGCCCAGCGGCATGAACACCTCGCAGCGGACCCCGCGCGCGCGGGCGGCGTAGGCGACCGCCTGAGCATGGTTGCCGGCGCTCCCCGTGACGACGCCCGCCGCGCAATCGTCCCCGAGCGCGGCCAGCTTGGCCATCGCCCCACGCAGCTTGAACGACCCGGTGCGCTGCAGGTTCTCCGCCTTCAGCACGACCGCGCCGCCAGCGATCTCGGTCAGGGTGCGCGAGCTGACGATCGGCGTCTCGCGGACGACATCGACGCCGGCGCGGGTTGCCCGCGCGATGTCCTCGAGCGAGATCGCGACCGTGGCCACTGCTACTGCGGCACCGCCACCACCGCGTCGATCTCGACCTGCGCGCCGCGGGGCAGCGCGGCCACGCCGATCGCTACGCGCGCGGGCGGATCGGACTCGAAGAACGACTCGTACACCTCGTTGATCGCGGCGAACTCGGTCATGTCGGTGAGATACACCGTCACTCGCACCGCGTCTCCGAGGGAGACGCCGGCCGCGTCGCAAACCGCCGCCAGGTTCTCCAGACAGCGGCCGGCCTGCATCGCCGCGTCGCCGGCCACCAGCTCGCCGGTCCGCGGGTCGAGCGGGATCTGGCCCGAGCAGAACACCAGGCCGCCGGCGCGCATCGCGTGCACGTAGGGGCCGACCGCCGCGGGCGCGTTGGGTGCGGTGATGGGCTCTCGGTATCCGGTCAAATTGGTCCCTCCTTTCGCGTGAACCATATTGCGCCGGGGGTACCCTGGGGCCGTGGCGAACCGCCTGGCCTCCGAGAGCTCCCCCTACCTCCTGCAGCACAAGGACAACCCGGTCAACTGGTACCCGTGGGGAGAAGAGGCCCTGGCGCGCGCGCGCGCCGAGGACCGCGCGCTGCTGGTGTCGATCGGCTACTCGGCCTGCCACTGGTGCCACGTGATGGCGCACGAGTCCTTCGAGGATCCGACGACCGCCGCTCTGATGAACGAGCACTTCGTCTGCATCAAGGTCGACCGCGAGGAACGCCCGGACATCGACGCCATCTGCATGGAGGCATGCCAGGCCATGACCGGCCACGGCGGCTGGCCCCTGAACGCGTTCCTGACCCCCGACGGGATCCCGTTCTATGCCGGCACGTACTTCCCGCCGGAGCCGCGGCACGGGCTGCCCGGCTGGCGGATGGTGCTGCTCGCGCTGGCCGATGCCTGGGTCAACCGGCGCGAGGAGATCCGACGGCAGGGCGAGAACCTCGTTCGCACGCTGAGCGCGACCGCCCGCCTCGAGCCCTCGCACGAGCCGATCCTCGAGCAGGCGCTGCACAGCGCGGTGGAGAACCTGCGTGCTTCATTCGACGCGCGCAATGGCGGGTTCGGCGGAGCGCCGAAGTTTCCGCCGGCGTCGACGATCGAGTTCCTGCTCGCTCGCGGCGAGCGCGAGATGGCGCTGCTGACTTTGCGCGCGATGGCGGCCGGCGGCATCTACGACCAGGTCGGCGGGGGCTTCGCGCGGTACGCGGTGGACGCGACCTGGACCATCCCGCACTTCGAGAAGATGCTCTACGACAACGCTCTGCTCGCGCGCGCCTACCTGCACGGCTGGCAGGTCTCGGGCGAGGAGCGGCTGCGGCGCGTCTGCTGCGAGACGCTCGATTGGGCGCTGCGCGAGATGAGGAGCCCCGAGGGCGGCTTCTACTCCGCACTCGACGCGGACTCTGAGGGCGTCGAGGGCAAGTTCTACGTGTGGAGCGACGCCGAGCTGCACGACGTACTCGGCGAGCTCTACGAAGACGCGGTCGCGTTCTTCGGCCCGCGCCCATTCGAGCAGGGAGTGGTGCTGGAGGGCCGCGGCCCGGAGCCCGACGCGCTGCCGGAGATCCGCGCGCGCCTGCTCGAGGCGCGCTCACGCCGGGTGTGGCCCGGGCTGGATGACAAGCGGCTGACCTCCTGGAATGCGCTGATGATCTCGGCCCTGGCCGAAGCCGGGGCGGTGCTCGGCCGCGAGGATTACGTGGAGGCTGCGGTCGCGTGCGCCTCGTTCCTGCTGCGCGAGCACCGCCGCGATGGCCGGCTGCTGCGCACGGGCGCCATTCCCGCGTTCCTGGACGATCACGCGTTCCTGCTCGAGGCGCTGATCAAGCTGTATGAGACGACGTTCGAGCCGCACTGGTACGGCGAGGCCGTCGCGATCGCCGACGCGCTCACGGAGCGCTTCGAGGACTCCGAGCGCGGCGGCTTCTTCACGACCTCCGGCGACCACGAGCGCCTCGTCGCGCGTCGTAAGGATCTGGAGGACTCCCCGATCCCGTCGGGCAACTCGGCGGCGGCATTCGGGCTGCTGCGGCTCGCGCTGCTCGCGGGCGAGGGCAAGTACGAGCGGCATGCGCTGGGCGCGCTTCGCCTCCTGTACCCGCTCGCGGCGCGACATCCGCAGGCATTCGGGCACCTGCTCCAGGCCGTCGACTTCTACCTCTCGCCCGTCCGCGAGGTGGCGATCGTCGGGCCCTCGCCGGAGGAGCTGCTGCACGTCGTGCGCTCGGAGTACCGGCCGCACATGGTCCTAGCCGGCGGCGCCGCCGACGGCGTGCCGCTGCTGGCTGGTCGGGAGGCGGTGGCGGGTCATGCCACGGCGTACGTGTGCGAGCACTTCGTCTGCCGGCAGCCGGTCACATCGCCGGCGGAGCTGGCGGCGCAGCTCTGACGCGGTCGGTCAGCCGTGGAACAGACGTGCCGAGATCATCCTTCTGGGGGAGGGCTACAAGACAGGCAGGTAGCGCTCGAGCTCCCAGGGGGTGACCTGGACCCGGTAGTCGTCCCACTCCTGGCGCTTGATCTCGATGTAGCGGTTGAACATGTGCTCGCCGAGCGTGCGCAGCACGAGCTCGGACTCCGCGGTCAGCTCGATCGCCTCGCCGAGCGTCTCGGGTAGCTGCTCGATTCCGAGCCGGCGCCGGTCCTCGGGCGAGAGGTGATAGAGGTTCTTCTCCATCGGCTCGGGCAGCTCGTAGCCATGCTCGATGCCCTCGAGTCCGGCCTGCAGCAGCACCGCGAAGGTCAGGTACGGGTTGCACGCGGGATCGGGGCAGCGCAGCTCCATGCGCGTCGTCTGTTCCTTGCCCGGGTGATAGAGCGGCACGCGCACGAGCGCCGAGCGGTTGCGGCGCGACCACGCGCAGTACACGGGCGCCTCGTAGCCCGGCACCAGCCGCTTGTAGGAGTTGACCCACTGGGCGAAGATCGAGCACATCTCCCGGGCGTGGCGCAGCTGCCCCGCGATGAACGCCTTGCCGACCTCTGACAGGAAGTACTGGTCATCGCCGTCATAGAACGCGTTCTGCTGTCCGCGGAACAGCGACTGGTGCGTGTGCATCCCCGACCCGTTCTTGCCGAACAGGGGCTTGGGCATGAACGTCGCGTGAAAGCCGTACTTCATCGCGTATTCCTTGACCGTGATGCGGTAGGTCATGCAGTCGTCGGCCATCTTCAGCGCGTCCGCATAGCGCATGTCGATCTCGTGCTGGCTCGGGCCGACCTCGTGATGGGTGTACTCGGTGTGGATCCCGAGCTGCTCCAGGGCGAGCACCGTCTCCCTGCGCAGGTCGCTGCCCGCGTCGAGCGTGGTCAGGTCGAAGTAGCCGCCCTCGTCGAGCGGCTCGGGCGTCGGCTTCGCGTCGCGGAAGTAGAAGTACTCGAGCTCGGGGCCCACGTAGAAGTGGTCGAAGCCCATCGCGCTCGCTCGTTCGAGCGCTTGGCGCAGCACGTGGCGCGGGTCGCCCTCGTAGGGGGTGCGCTCGGGCGTCTGGATGTCGCAGAACATCCGCGCCGTGCCCTGCTCGGCGGGGCGCCATGGCAGCGCCGCGAACGTGCTCGGGTCGGGCATCGCGATCATGTCCGACTCCTCGATCGGGTTGAAGCCGGTGATCGAGGACCCGTCGAAGCCCATGCCGCCCTCGAATGCGTCGCCGAGCTCGGTCGCGTTGATCGAGAACGACTTCAGCTGGCCGAGGATGTCGGTGAACCACAGCCGGATGAAGCGGATGTCCCGCTCGGCCACAAGCGAGGTCACATCCTCGGCGGTGAGTGGCGGGTTCGCCATGCGGCGCCGGAGGTTACCCTTATTCGATGCTGCTTCGGCTGGCCCTCATCGCGGCCGTGATCGCGCTTGCGGCGTGCGGATCATCGGCTGCGAGCGGCGGGCCGGCCATCAGCTGCGCGCCCGCCGGGGCGCGAACGATCGCCCGCAACGGGGTCGCGAGCGTCTACTCGTCGGGCAAGTCGGTGTACGGCTGCTCCGATCAGACGCACAAGCGGTGGAAGCTCGGACAGAGCAAGACGTGCCTCGGCGCGCCACTGGTCCAGGCCGTGAAGCTCGCCGGGTCGCTGGCCGCTTATGGCGCGAAGACCTGCGGCGTTGACACCGGGACCGCCGCCGTCGTCGTGCGGCGGCTGACCGACGGCAAGCAGCTGTTCACCGGGCGCGCCACAACCGGCTTCACGGGCGTCGAGTCCTACCAGTCGGTGCAATCGCTGGTGTTGAAGAGCGACGGCGCGGTCGCGTGGATCGGGACCAGCCGGCAGATCTTCTCGACTCGCTCGGCGGTCGAGGTGCACGCGGTCTCGCACGCGCGCCAGTCGCTGCTCGACTCCGGAACCGCGATCGCGCCCGGCTCGCTTCGCCTGAGTGGCTCCAAGCTCAGCTGGAAGCACGGCGCCGCCGAGCGGACGGCGACGCTCAGCTGACCGGCTGGCGCGAGTTGGCGCCGAGCCAGCGGTTGGCCCAGCGCTGGAGCTCGGAGAGCGCCGGCTCGAGCTCGTGCCCCATTCGGGACAGCTGGTACTCGACGCGCAGCGGCGGACCCGAGAACACGTTGCGCTCGACCATCCCGCGCGACTCGAGCTCCTTCATGCGCTCCGAGAGAAGCCGGTCTGACAGCTCCGGGACGGCCTGAGCCACCTCCGAGAAGCGGAGCGGCCCGTCCATCAGCACGCGCAGGATCGCGCCCGTCCAGCGGCGGCCGACCAGTTCGACCGCCTCGTGGTACAGGGGACAGCAACTCTTCGTGGAAAGCTCGCCGTTACCCGCTTGCTCTGCGCCCATCGAAGCGAATTATGCCGCTTGCAGCCGCGACTCCTCCGTGGAGCCGTCGACCGGGACCTCGCCGGCGACATTGATCATCGCCGTGAACGCCTCCAGCGAGAGGGCGCCGATCGCCTCGAGAATCTGCTCGTCGTCCCAGCCCGCCTCGCGGGCCTCCTCATGGAGGTGCATCGGCGCCCGGCCGCGCTCGTCGAGCAGCGCCTTCAGATAGCGCAGGAGCGCCGCCTCGTGCTCGTCGTTGGAGGAGAACTGCCGCGCGAGCGCTACCTCGTCGAGCGCCAGCCCGGCGTTGCGCGCCGCCCGGGAGTGCATCGCGATGCCCGGCTCTGAGTTGTAGTACTCGGACACCGCGAGCGCGATCCGCTCGAGCGTCGCGAGCTGCAGCTTGCCGTGCCGCAGCTCCGAGCGGAACCTCGCATAGGCGCGCAGCGCCGCCGGCGAGCCTGCCAGCACGCCGAGGAAGTTCGGGAGCTGCCCGCCCGTCGCGAGTGCCCCGCGGAGCACCGGGACGGACCCCTCGGGAGCGGTGAGGTCATCGTGGATCTGGAACCTGCTCATTGAGTTCTTCATCTTCCTTGGCCACCAGTCAGGGGTCCAAGCGAGGACCGTGTCGCAATCGACACAAGTCCTTCACTTTTGAGACCTGCTTACGCTTGATAAGTGTAGATCGCTTGCACCCGTTGCACAAGAGGCGAGGGCGTCCCGGTACGGCTTTGGCGGCGGCGTCTCCGTTACCTGGTCAGGGGCGGGCATGCGTCTCATTTCCTTATACGTAGGCGGCTAAACGGTTGATCAGTTCGCCTTCGGAGATATGTAAGGCCGCCAACTGAAGGCCGCCGCGGGTCCGCCTCGCCGGGGGCGCCGGGGCGTTCATTTGCCCCTCCGCGCCAGGGGTTGTTGTAGATCGCTTGCCGTATATGACAAGGGATCTCCAAAGACCCTTCGGCCGTGGCTTGGTCCACGACCCTGCGGCCGTGGCTCAGTGCACGAACATCGCCGCGTGCGAGCTGGTCGCGGCGATCAGGACCAGCACGAAGCACAGCACTACCGCCCACATCGCGACCCGGTCCGGCTTGAAGCCGGGGCGCTCGTGCGCGCGGGTCGCCGGCCGCCGCCGCGAGGGCGTCGGGTAGCGCTCCGCGCCGCGCCCCGTGATCGTGACGGTGCGCCGGCCAGGCACGCCGCCCCTCGAGGCTTGAGAGGGCGGCGTGCCGGCCGAACGCGGGGCCGTGTGGGGTGTTGGGTCGGTGGTGTGGGGGGAAGTTGAGGGGCGCACAGAGGCTCGGGCGGTGGTCCGGGCGCTGCGGTCGGCCGGGCGCGCGCGGGAGTCGGACGTGCGGGGCGCCGGTGCCGGGGTGGCAGCGCGGACGGGACGGGGCGCGAGACGCGGGCGCGGGCTGTCCACGGTCGGACGCGGACCCCGGGGGAGGCCATCTAGCGCATCGCTGATCGGCGGCTCGAGCAAGCCATCCGGCGCGCGCTCGGCATGCCTGGGTACGGAAACGCCTGTTTGGGGCATCTCGGCCGTCCTCTTTCGGGTGCTTGCGGGGTTAGCTGACGGGCTTGCACCGAAAGAGCGGCGCTACACGCAAAGCGCGTGATTCGCCCCAACAACTTGGGTCCCCCGCTTCCACGCTCGCTTGGCGGTGCCTAACGAGCACTGCGGGAATTCAGCTGTACGGGAGCCGCATCCTAACAGCGGGCGCGGACGACAGCACAACCGACGGCGAGGACGATCCCGCAGTTTGCTGGCTCTACTCGCGGCCGGCGATCTTGCCGACGAACTGCGCGACGTCCTGCGCGTCCCTTCCCTGCAGGATGTTGCTCGGCATCGTTCCGTAACCGAGACACGCCTGGGGGCTGCTGGACGGCGCGTTCTGCTCGCATCCGTTGACGATCGTGTTGTACACGAGCGACGCGGGCGGCCGGAGCGTGTCCAGGTTGGGGCCAACCTTGCCGATCGCGTTCGCCCCCGCGAGCGTGTGGCAGACGCCGCAGTGCTGCGCGAACAGCAAGCGACCCTGCTGCTCGGCCGCGGTCAGCTTGATCCCGCCGATCTGGGCGTTGGCGTTGGCGTGGTTGCCGGTGAGGAAGAGAACGGGGAGCACGACGCCGAAGCCGATGTAGATCACCACGAACGTCACCACGATGGCCTGGCGCGGCCGGCGTGCCTGCGTCTGCAGCGTGGCGCGGGCGCCACCGAGGCCGCCGCGGGACGCGATGAAGAACAGGGTGAGCGCGAGCAGCACCCAGAACGCGACGAACAGCCATACCGCCAGCATTGCGCGGGCACCTTACCGTGAACTCCGGCTTGGCGGTCCCAGAGGAGCGCGTCCTACGTGCCCGCCAGGGTCCGGAACGGGTAGAGGCCCGCGAAGTCCCAGAGGAAGACCGCGAACCAGACCGCGATAAGCAGCCAGTGGACGCGGCGAGCCGCGAACAGCCGCGCCGCCGCGAGGTAGAGCGCCGGCATCGAGACGACCATGTAGTAGAGGTAGGTGGTGCGGTTGTCGACGAGGTGGAAGACCTCGGGCGGGATCCAGGTTCCGAGCGCCCACGCGACCGCGAGGGCCGCGAGGTCGTCGCCGCGGCGAAGCGCCCACCACACGCAGAGCACGAGCGCCAGCCAGCACGTGAACAGCAGGACCCGGCTGAGCTCGCCCCGGTACCAGACGATCTTCGTGTGCGAGCGCACCTTGCCGCCGGAGGAGACCGTGCGCGTGACCGTGTAGTAGCTGATCGACTTCTGGTTGATCAGCCAGCGTGTCGGCGCCGACGCGATGCCCTGCTCGCCGTGCAGGCGGCCCGCGTAGTTGTCCATGAACACGAAGTGGTTGCAGCCCTTGCTCCAGATCCAGAGGTGATCGCAAAGCGAGGACTGATGCCGGTCGACGGGGCGGCCGCCGCTGTACGGCGTCACGAGCGCGTCGAGCCCCGATAGGACCGTGAAGAAGGTGACGCCGGCGACCAGGCCGCTGAGGACCGGCCGCGCGAGCCCCATCGCGATCGCCCCGCGGGTAACGGAGCGATCGCCGGCGCGCCGCGCGCGCGCCCGTGTGACGGTGCGGACGAGCTCGAACAGGATCAGGACGAGCGGCACGTACACCCCGAATTCCTTCACGCAGCACCCGATGCCGATGACGATGCCCCCCAGCACCCAGCGCCGGCGCAGGTACAGCGCGGCGCCGGCCAGCATGAACGGCACGACGTAGATGTCGAGCACGGCGATCCGCGAATGGACCACCCACAGGTTCTCGAAGCTCGCGATCGCGACGGCGGCAAGCGCGGTCCATCGCCCTCCGCCGGCCGAGCGCACCAACCAGTAGAGCAGCAGCAACGCCGCGAGTCCGAACGCGACCGCGGTCACGCGCCAGCCGATCGCGTTGTCGCCGAACAGGCTGATGCTCCCGGCGATCACGAGCTTGCCGAGCTGCGGGTGCTCGCCGTTCGGGTCGGTCCCCTTCGGCGAGGCGTGGTCATACGCATCCTGTGGGGCATTGGGCAGACCGGCGATCACCCGCGCCGCCGAGACGTAGTACTTCTCATCGAACACGTAGCCCTGTCCCGGCCCGCTGTTCGCAGGGTTGCCGAGGTGCAGCACGCGCACGCCGAGGCCGAGCACGCACACCAGCGCCAGCATCACGATCGGCGCGCGCCGGTGCGCGAACCGAGCGGCGACCCAGCGACGCGTCCGGCGGAACCTCAGGCGGTCGCGGATCCCGACGCGCGCACGCGGCGGCGCGACCGCCGGCACGCTCGGCACCGGCGCGGACGCGGGCGGTCCATCCATGCCGTCAGTATCCGTGAGCGGGGCGGTGCACGCTGACTCGCCTCCCAAAGCGCCCGACCAAGGAGCGAGGCGTCCCAACGCGCCCCACCGACGAGCGCGGTCATCGTCGCCGTCCCGAGGCGAAGCTCATCACGGGCGGCGCGACAGCGCGGAAGTCCTCGGCTTCGCCGGCCTCCGCCGCGAGCTCGGCCTCGGCCTGCTGCGCGGCGCGGCCGCGTCGCACCATCTCGTCGAGCATCGAGAAGTCCTTGACTTCGGCGAGCAGCTGGTCGGGCGCGGCGATCGACCCGACGCGTTCGACGAGCACGTTGATCGCACCACCGGCCGCCGCGAACCGCTCGAGCTTTCCCTCGACGAGCATCAGCGGCTCGGTTCGCACGATCAGGCGATGGCGCTCGTAGACCTTCGCGGGCACGATCAGGTTGATCGTCCCGAACTCGTCCTCGAGCAGCAGGAAGACGATGCCGTTGGCCGTGCCCGGCCGCTGGCGCGCCACGACCAATCCGCCGACACGTACCCGCATCCCATGCTCGAGCGTCTGCAGCTCCCTGCTCGAGGCCGTTCCCCGCGGCAGCCGACTGCGCAGAAGCGCGATCGGATGCTCGCGCACCGTCAGACCGGCGGTGCCGTAGTCCGCAAGCGTCGTCTCCCACGAGCTCAACGGCTTCAGCCTCGGTGGCGCGGGCAGGTCGATCGGGAGAGCGAGCTGAACGCCGCCGGGAACATTCCTTCCCGGACTCGCGACGCCCAGCTGCCAGAGTGCGATCCGGCGAGGCGACTGGGTCCCGGCGTCCGCGACCAGCGAATCGCATGCCCCCGACCACGCGAGCAGCTCGAGCGAGGGTGAGCCCGCGCCCGCTCGAGAGGCCAGATCCGAGAGGCTGCGGAAGCGGCCGCCCTGCTCGCGCGCGGCCACGAGCGCCTTGACCTCCTGCTCGCGAACGCTGCGTACGTAGCCGAGGCCGATCCTGACTCGCCCGTCGCGCATCTCGCACTCGGCGTCGCTCTCGTTGACATCGGGCGCCTGCACCTCGATCCCGCGCCGCTGGGCCTCGTGAACGAGTGCATCGGGCGGATAGAAGCCCATCGGCTGCTCGTTCAGCAGCGAGCACACGAACTCCGGGCCGTAGTGCACGCGAAGCCACGTCGACTGATAGGCGAGCAGCCCGAAAGCCGCCCCGTGTGCCTTGGGAAACCCAAACCCGGAGAAGCCCTGGACCATCGAGAAGACGTGCTCCGCGAGCTCCTCGTCGACTCCGTGCAGCTGCTTCGCGCCGGCGACGAAGCGCTTGTGGTAGGCCTCGATCGCGGCTTCCGATCGCTTGCGGCTCATCGCCCTTCGCAGTCCCTCCGCCTCGCCGGGAGAGAATCCCGCGAACGCGATCGACACCTCGAGGACCTGGTCCTGGAAGATGATCGTTCCGAGCGTCTCGCCCAGAACCTCCTTCAGCGAGGGATGCTCGTAGGGGACCTCGTAGCTGGGGTCCTCGCGCAAGCGCTGACGGCGCTCGATGTAGGGATTGACCGCGCCTCCCTGGATCGGGCCCGGCCGGACGATCGCGACCTGGATCGTGATGTCCTGGAGGCTGGCCGGCCGCGTGCGCCGCAGCGAAGCCATCTGCGCTCGGCTCTCGATCTGGAAGACGCCGGTCGTGTCGGCTTCCTGGATGCATTCGTAGGTCTGCGGATCGTCATAGGAGATCTGGCTGAGGTCGATCCGCTCGCCGCGCGTGCGCGCGACCATCTCGACGCAGCGCTCGACGGCCGAGAGCATTCCCAGGCCGAGCAGGTCGATCTTCAGGAAGCCGGCGTCCGAGCATGAGTCCTTGTCCCACTGGACGATCTGGCGCCCTTCCATCGCCGCCGGGACGATCGGGCAGCAATCGATCAGCGGCCTGGTCGCGACGATCATCCCGCCCGAGTGCTGGCTCAAGTGACGGGGCAGGCCGTGCGCCTGCGCGGCAAGGCGCGCGAGCCAGGCCCAGCGACCGCTCGATCCCCGGCGAGGGGAGCCCGGTCCCGCCCCGAACGCCGCGTCGATGTCCTTGATCACCTCGCGTGCGTCCCATCCCTCGCTCCCGCGCGCGACGCGTTCGATCTCTCCGGGTGGCAGACCCAGCGCCTTGCCCAGCTCGCGAATCGCGCCACGAGCGCGATAGGTGGGGAACGCCGCGACCAGCGCCGAGCGATCGTGGCCATAGCGCTCGTGGACGCGGGGAATCAATTTCTCACGGATGTCACGGGGGAAGTCCAGGTCGATGTCGGGAAGCGAGGTCAGCTCCTCGTTGAGGAATCGTCCGATCAGCAGCTCGTTGGCAATCGGATCGATATGTGAGAGCCCGGTCAGGTAGCAGACGATCGAGGAGACGCTCGAGCCTCGGCCACGTCCAGGGGGCAGCAGGGCGCGAGCACTGTCGGGGCCTCGCACCTCGACAGCGACTTCGCGTGCCAGCTCGAGCAGGTCGTGATGCAGCAGGAAGAACCCGGGCAGATTCAGCTTGTCGATGATCCGCAGCTCCTCGCGCAAGCGGGTGGCAGCGGCCTGCCGGCTGCCTGAGCGCTCCCCGTCATAGCGCTCCCGCAGCCGCGCATCGCACAGCTCGGTCAGCTGGCGCATCGTCGCGTCGTCCTCCGCACCGGGATAGCGGTAGCCGAGGTCCCCCTGGAGATCGAACTGCAGCCGCTCGGCGATCCTCGCGGTCTCCTGCACCGCATCCGGATGTTCTGGAAAGCGAGCGGCCATCGCATCCGGAGATGCCATGACGTGACTGAAGTTGCCTCGCCTCAGCGGCTCTGAGGCGTCGAGCGTGGTGTGCAGGCGAATCGCCACGAACGCGTCCTGGAGCGGGGCACGGACGCGAGCATGCGCGTGCACGTTCCCGGTCGCGACACACGGGACTCCCAGGCTCCCTGCAAGTCGTGCCAGCGCACGGTTGCGCGCCCGGTCATCGCGAAGGAATGGCCGCTGAAGCTCGATCCGCAGGGATTCCGGTCCGAAGGAATCGAGCAACCGCCTGAGCGTGAACTCGTCGTGCACGCCCCGCAGCGCGCAACCGCTCAGGCAGATGAGCCCATCGGAGTGCTCGAGCACGTCGCTGAGGGCAACGAACGCCTGTGAGGGTGGACCCGGGCTATCTCGCGTGTGCGCGTGTGCGCGCGTGAGGATCCGGCAGAGGTTCGACCAACCGCGCGCGTTCTGAATCAGGAGCGTCAGGTGCCGGCCATCGTCGAGATCGATCTCGGCCCCGTGGATCGGGCGCAGGCCCAGCGCGCGGGCACTGACCGCGAACTCCATCGAGCCAGAGACGGAGTTGTGGTCGGTCAGCGCCAGAGCGCAGTAGCCGAGCTCGAGCGCCGTCGGGACGAGCTCGTCGGGGAGCGAAGCACCGTCGAGGAACGAGAACGCGGAGTGGCAGTGAAGCTCGACGTACATGGCAGTGCGGGCCCATTGGGGGGAACACATGTTCGCATTCATCTCGGACGGATTCATTTTGTGTTGCGTCCGAGCGGTGATGACAGTGGGCCCTTGACAAGTTATTAGCAACTGCTAATCTATTTGTAGTTAGTGCTCACTAAGTAAGGACTCCCCATGCCTTCCACGCTCCAGCAATCCTCAGAGAACCCGCAGCGACAGCGCATCTGGACCCTGGTCCTCGTCTCTGTGGGCCTGTTCATGGTCGTCCTCGACAACCTCGTCGTGAACGTCGCGCTGCCGAGCATCCACCGCGATCTGAGCGCCTCGATCCAGGCGCTCGAGTGGACGGTCAATGCGTATGTGCTCGCGTACGCCGTGCTGCTGCTGACCGGCGCCGCGCTCGGCGACCGGCTCGGCCGCAAGCGCATGTTCATCGCGGGGATCGCGCTGTTCACCGCCTCCTCCGCCGCAGCGGCCGTGGCGCCCTCCGCCGGGCTGCTGATCGCAGCGCGGGCGATGCAGGGCGTCGGGGCTGCGATCTCGACCCCGCTGACGCTGACGCTGCTGGCAGACGCCTTCCCCCCGCAGCAGCGCGGCCTCGCCCTCGGCGTCTGGTCGGGTATCAGCGGCATCGCCGTCGCCCTCGGCCCACTCGTCGGAGGCGCGGTGATCCAGCTCAGCTCGTGGCACTGGATCTTCTGGATCAACGTGCCGATCGGGCTGGTCCTGATCCCGCTGTCAGCCCTGCGCCTGACCGAGAGCCACGGGCCGTCTCGGAGCCTCGACATGCCCGGCCTCCTCCTGGCTTCATCCGGGCTGTTCGGCGTCATCTACGGGCTGGTCCGCTCGCAGTCGCTGGGCTGGACCAACTCCGAGGTAATGGTCTCGCTCGTCGTCGGCGCCGTCCTGGTCATCGCGTTCGTGATCTACGAGCTGCGCGCGGCCGAGCCGATGCTGCCGATGAGCTTCTTCGCCAAGCGGAGCTTCGCCGCCACCAACGCGATCTCGGTGTCGATGTACTTCGGGATGTTCGGCTCGATCTTCTTCCTGAGCCAGTTCCTCCAGAACGTCCTGCACAACACGCCGCTGCACGCCGGTCTGAAGCTGCTGGTCTGGACCGGGGCCTCGATGGTCGTCTCGCCGCTGGCGGGGTACTTCTCCGAGCGGTTCGGCAGCCGTCAGTTCATGATCGCCGGCCTCACGCTGCAGGCCGCGGCGCTCGGGTGGCTGGCCACCCTGGCTGCCGTCGACACCAGCTACGCGAGCATGATCGCGCCGATGGTGCTGGCCGGCAGCGGCATGGCGCTGGTGTTCGCGCCGTCGGCGAACGCGGTGCTCGCGTCGGTGCGCACCGACCAGACCGGGCAGGCATCCGGCGCGACCAACGCGATCCGGGAGCTCGGCGGCGTGCTCGGGATCTCGGTGCTCGCGACTGTCTTCACGAGCCACGGCGGCTACGAGTCCGCGCAGGCCTTCGTCTCCGGGCTGAGGCCGGCTATGTGGGTCGGCGCCGGTGTGCTGCTGCTCGGCGCGTTGGTCGCCACGGCGCTTCCGTTCAACACGAGGGCGTCCGCCGCCGAGAACGCCGCGGCCGAGGCGGATGCGCAGCGGCAGGCGGAAGCGATCGCGGCCCGGCCCGTCGAGCTCGTCGCCTGAGCGGCACGTAAGATCGAATCGGCAATGGCGACCGTCCCCACCTCCGCAGAATCGAGCGCACGTCAGCGCGTCCCGGCGGCCGAACGCCGGGACGCGCTGATCGAAGCGGCGGTCCATGAGTTCGCACACGGCGGCCTGCACGGAACGCCGGTCGATCGGATCGCGCGCCGGGTCGGCGTGGCACAGCCGTACGTGTTCAGCCTCTTTGCCTCCAAGCGCGAGCTGTTCCTGGCGGCCGTCGAGCGCGGATTCGAGCTGACCGCCGAGGTGTTCACCAAGGCGGCGGCCGACTTCGATCCGGCGATCGCCCTCCCAGATACCGACGTGCTCAAGGCGATGGGTCACGCATACGTCGAGCTCCTCGAGAGCGAGACCCATCGCGACTACCTGATGCTCCAACATCAGGCCTACGCCGCCTGCGGTGACCCGGCGATCCGCGCGCGGGTGCGGCACGGCTACGCGCGGCTGGTCGCACACGTGGAGCGCCTTTCGGGCGCGGGCTCGGAGCGCCTCGACGAGTTCTTCCGCCACGGGATGTGGCTGAACGTCGCCGCCGCAATGGGGGTCGAGGATCTCTCCGCCGGCTGCGAGTGGGTCCAGGCCGAGGCGGACGGGCCCACCGGGAGCACGGACGCGCCCACCGGGAGCACGGGGACCTCGACGCCTCTCGCGGACCCGTCCCGCTAGTCGGCGATTCGCTGCTCGGGGAAGCGGGGCAGGCCGTCCTCGGGGATCGCCTCCCACGCCGCCGCGTACGCGACGAACTGGCGGGAGGTGGGACGGATTCCCGGATCGCCGTCGAACGCGCCGAGGCGGACACCGACGCGTGATGCGTCGGACGAGCTCCGGCTGTAAAGCGCCGAGCCGCAGTCGCCGCAGAACCACTTCTCCGCGCCGCCCTCGGGCTTCCACGCGCGCAGGCGGTCCTCACCCTGCGTGATCCGGAAGGAGTCGGGCGCGGTTCGGGCGTTGGCCGAGGCCGCGGTCCCGGTACGGTGCTGGCAGCGGGTGCAGTGGCAATAGGTCGAGGACACGAGCGGAGCGGTCACCTCGAAGCGGACCGCGCCGCAGCCGCATCCGCCGGTGAGGGGAAGCGTCGGCGCCTCAGGCATGCGCGGCGACTTGGACGAGGTCTCGCTCGGGATCGATGCGCCAGCGTTGGGCGACCTCGGTCAGACGCTGATCGACTCCCCATCGATCCGGCCGCGACTCGCCCGTGTGCTGGGGGCTGGCGCCCTTGAGCGCCATGCAGCCGGTGTTGTCGCCGATCGCGCGGATCTCGGCGACGTCGGCGGCTGACAGGCGGTTCTCGTCAGGCAGTGCGACGAGCTCGGCGCGCTTGCGCTCGACCGGGCGGGCATCGGCGCCGGCCTCCTGGATGAGGGTCGGGACGACGCAGGCGACAGCCTCGTGCGCGAGGTTCCACTGGCAGGCGAGCTGGATCATCGTCAGGCCGGCGCGGTCCGCGATCGGGCGCATCGTGTCGAGTCGCTCGCGCCCCGCCTCGATCCATCCCTCGGGACGGAAGCCACGATGATCCTGCGGCAGGAGCTCCTGGCCGGGGAGCACATCATCGAAGAACAGCCCCCCGTAGTCGACGACGCGCGTGATCACCTTGATGTCGTCCTGCGCCGCGGCCCGGAGGCAGAGCTCGCCCGGCCATGGCTCGAGCGGGTTGAGGATGATCATCGCCCAGTCGATCAGCGCGCCGAAGCGCTCAAAGCAATCGATCACGTCCAGCGTGAAGCCGTTGGCAGGACCGGGCGCGACGCCGATCATCCGCGTCAGGCCGTCCTCGCGCAGTCCGGCGAGCTCGTTCCAGACGACGTCGCTCGTATAGCCGGTGCGGTCCGGGTTGTGCAGCAGCAACAGGTCAAAGCTGTCGATGCCGCAGCGCTCGAGGCTGCGCTCGGTCGCCATCCGCAAGTAGTCGCCGTACTGCTCAGGTCCGCGCAGCCTTGCGTCGGTGAACCGCGGAAAGCCCCTGGGGCCGTCGCGCTCGCCCTCGTAGAAGTCGTGGCCGACCGCGCCGACGACGCAGATCTCCTCGCGCGGGCGACCGGCGATCGCGCGCCCGAGCATGGCGTCGGCTTCGCCGGTTCCATAGACGTCGGCCGTGATCACGGTGCGGATCCGGTCGTCCGGCGTGATCAGCGAGATGAACCGCTCGTCGTCGAGCGGCTCCCCGAAGCGCATGAACCGCCCGCCGCTCCAGGTCCCGATCGCTGTGGCTCCGGGCTCGATCGCTGGCATCCAGCTGAGTTTACGTTTTGCCGATCGCGCGGCCCGCGCTCATCGCTGGCGCCACCACCGCTCCCGCTCCAGATCGTGAAACACGACCTCGTCGCGCCCGCAGGTCGTGACGACCTCCCAATACCTGCGACGCATGGAGCGCTCGGTCCACCAGCGATCCTCGATCAGCCACGACTCGCGGATCGCGTCGACCTCCCGGCCATCGACGGTCAGCGGCTGGCCATCATCCCTCGCCGTGACCGTGACGCGACGGGGAACCGCCAGCCGGCGCGGGCCGCTCACGGTCAGCCCTCGAAGGGCGCCAGCACGGCGCGCCTCTCCGGGAAGCGCGAGTCCGGATCGACCTCGAGCACCCGCAGCGCGGCATCCGGACCAGCCGCCGCTCGTGTCTGGCGGATCGCCTCGCGCAGCCGCGCGAGCCGCGTAGCGCTCGAGTCCTCCAGCAACGGACGCTGATCGCTGGCGGGCGGCCCGAATCTCTCGACGGACAACCGCAGCTCCTCCGCCGGCGCGGGAATCGTAGTGAGCCTGGGAACGAGGACGAGACGCATCCGCAGCGGATCGGCGAGCGCCTCGCGGAACACGACCTGCTCACGCCAGGTCCCGCCCTGCTCGACCAGTACCGCCGAGAGCACCACCGAGCGAAACGTCCGCCCGCGGCGCTCACGGCGGGAGAGCAGCCGGTCGATCAGCAGGCCCAGCCCACGCTCGAGCTGTGCCCCCGACGCCGCCTCGGGCAGCTCGAGCGCCTCTCGCAGAAACTCGGATGGAGGGCGCGGGCGCAACGCGCCGTCTCCCCCGTTTGCGAGCTCGTACGCGTGCAGGCCTGCCATGCCAAAGCGGTCCGCCAGCGCGGCGACCGGCAGCTCCGATAGCTCGCCGAGCGTCGTCACTCCCAGTCGCTCGAGCGCCTCTGGGAGATCCGCAAGAGCCGGACGCGCGCGCAGCAAAGCGACTGGTAGCGAAGCGAGATAGGCGCGGGCATGCGCTCGGCCACCGGACACGATCACGGGCCTTCGAACCCTCGCCCTCGTCGCTGCAGCAACCGCCGCGAATCGCGACGGTGCGACGCCGAACCTCGCGGGAACCCGCAACGCCCGCCGGGCAGCGCTCACGACCCCCTCTGCTCCTCCGTGCAGTCTCAGCATCCCCCGCGCGTCGAAGCAGACGAGCCCTGGGCGCTCCGGCTCGACCGCCGCACCGATCGATTCCAGGCGCACCAGCAGCCGCTCCCAGAAATCGGCAACCCCGGCAGGATCCGGCGGCACGAGCACCAAACGGGGGCACCGCGCAAGCGCTTCGCCCAAGCGCATGCCCGGATGCACGCCGAACGCCTCCGCCGAAAGCGAGACCTCGCCGACCTGCTGCACCCCGCCAGGCTCGGGCGCAACTGCCGAAGGCTCGCGCAGAAGCTCGGCCCGATCGCCCGCTGCGATCGTCAGCTGGAAGCGCGGCAGGAGGATGCAGACGATCATCGTCATGGGAACACATGTTCGCATCGGTGCCGGACGGAAAGCTCGGCGAAGAAAGGAAACGTGATCTCCCGAGCAGTGGTACGGTCCAGCGATGGCGCCGAATCCGACCGACCTCGCGGTCATGGGCGTGCGCACGCTGCGCGCCTTCGGGCAGCGGATTCCAGGGGCCGGAGGTGTCCTGGCCGGGTCCCTTCGCGGCCGCGTCGCGGGCCGGAAGGTGATGATCACCGGCGCGTCGTCAGGGATCGGCGCGGCCGCCGCGCACAAGATCGGAGCGGAGGGCGGCGAGGTGCTGCTGGTCGCGCGCAGCGCGGACAAGCTCGAGGAGATCCGCGACGAGATCACCGAGCTCGGCGGCGTCGCCTACGTGCATCGGTGCGATCTCACCGACATGGACGACATCGACCGGATGGCGAACGAGGTCCTCGAGCAGCACGGCCGCGTCGACATCTTGGTCAATAACGCGGGCAAGTCGATCCGCCGCTCAGTCGATCGCGCGTATGGCCGCTTCCACGACTATCAACGCACGATGCAGCTCAACTACTTCGCACCGGTCAAGCTGATTCTCGATCTGCTCCCCGCGATGCGCGATCAGGGATCGGGGCACATCATCAACATCTCGACGATCGGGCTGCAGACGAACACGCCGAGGTTCTCCGCCTATCTCGCGTCGAAGGCGGCGCTTGACGCGTTCTCGCGCTCGATCGCGGTCGAGATGATCAGCGACGGCGTCCACGTCACGACCATCTACATGCCGCTCGTGCGCACACCGATGATCGCGCCGACGAAGATCTACGACCGCTTTCCGACGCTGAGCCCCGACGAGGCCGCCGACATGATCATCGAGGCGATCCGCAAGCGGCCAAAGCGGATCGCGACCACGCTCGGCAGCATCGGGCAGCTCGGGTATGCCATCGCTCCCGGGGCGCAGGACATCGTGGTGAACCGCGCCTACAAGCTGTTCCCCGAAGGGGACGGCGCCAAGCAGAAGCCCGAGGAGCCCACGCCCGAGCAGCGCGCGTTCATACGCGCCACGCGCGGCGTGCACTGGTAGGCATGAAGCTCGAGGGCATCCACCACATCACGGCGATCACCGCCGACGCTCAGCGCAACGTCGACTTCTATGCCGGAGTGCTCGGGCTGCGCCTGGTGAAGAAATCCGTCAACCAGGACTACACCTCGGTGTACCACCTGTTCTACGCCGACGAGCATGGCGATCCCGGCTCGGACATCACGTTCTTCGAGTACCCCGGGCTCCCGCAGGGCCGGGCCGGCGCCGGCATGATCCACCGGATCGTGTGGCGCGTCACCGGCACCGAAGCGCTCGACTTCTGGGCCGCGCGTATGGCCGATGCGGGCTACGACTCCATGCGAGCAGATGACAGCCTGCGGTTCGCGGACTTCGAGGGGCTCGAGCACGAGCTCCTCGTCGTGAGGACCAGCGACGAGCCCCTGATCGCGCGCCATCCCGAGATCCCCGCTGAGCTCGCGCTCCAGGGTTTCCACGCGGTGCGCGCGTATTCGAGCGGCGCCGACCGGGCACAGGACAGCCGCGTCCTGCTCGAGCAGACCCTGGGATTCGAGCCGCAGGCCGACGGCTCCTACGAGGTCCGCGGCGAGCGGCGCGGCGGCTACTACATCTACGACTCGGCTCCCGGCGATCGCCCGATGCAGGGCGCGGGGACCGTTCACCACGTCGCGTGGGCCTCGCCGCTCGAGGACGAGCAGGCGTGGCAGGAACGGGTCGCGGCCGCCGGTGCGAGGCCGACGCCGATCATCGACCGGCACTACTTCCGTTCGGTCTACTTCCGCGAGCCGTCGGGGGTGCTGTTCGAAATCGCGACGATCGGGCCCGGGTTCACGGTCGACGAGCCGCTCGAGCACCTCGGGGAGAAGCTGTCGCTGACGCCGCAGTTCGAGCATCTTCGCGACCAGATCGAGCCGGCGCTGGCGCCGCTGCGCAACCCGCGCGAGAGCTGGGCCGCTCGCTGACCAAAGGGCGGCTGCGCGCTCCCGCCGGGAACAGCTAGGCCTTCACGCCTGCGTCCTGCATCAGCTGCCCCACGGAGACGGCTGCGAGATGCTCGGCGCGCAGTTCACGGCAGAGGGCGGTGATGATCGGCCGCACGTCGCCCGAGGTGACGCTGAGCTCGATTACCTCGCCCGGTCGGAGCGGTCCCAAGCTGTCGCCGCGGTCGTCGACGCGGACGGCGCCGGCGACGAGACGCCCGCCCGCGCGATGCGCGAGCCACCACTGGCCGACGCTCGGGCCGCTCGAGGCGTACAGGAAGTGGCGCCCGTACCACCCCTGTTCGGCGAGGAGCCGCTTCAGCTGATGACGCGTCCCCAGCCAGCGAACCAGGCCCCCGTTCGGCAGCCGCGGGAGCGCCTGATCGCCGTAGTTGAACGCGGCGATCTGCGTGGAGGGCGGTTCCTTCTCGAGCGTGAAGGAGACGTGGATCCCGCGTGAGGCGAACGCGGTGGCGAGCACGGGAAGCTCGCTCGGCGAGGCATCGACGAGCACTCCGACCTCGGGCCGTGTCGTCGACACGGCCGTGAGCGGGCGCATGTGCACGAAGTGCGAGACCAGGCTGTAGGAGGCTCCGGCCGTCAGCATCCAGGCGAACAGCGCGATCGCGACGACGCCGGAGGTCGCCGCCCTGACCGTGCGCAGGCGCCAGGCGGGGAGCGGGCGTGCGCGCCGCTCGTCGTTCAGGATCAGCGAGGCGGTGGAGGGGCGGCGCGCGAATGAGCCGTCCGGCTCGGGATGCGAGGCGAGGGCGCGTTTCAGGGCAGGACCGATGTCCTGCTCAGTACGCGCAACCTGCGCCAGCCCGAAGCGCAACAGCGCCCGGTTGGAGGCGCGGACGTGGCCGACGCCGAAGCCGTAGGAGATGACCGGGCAGCCGCGGATGATCGCTTCGAGCACGGTCAACCCCGCGCTCGAGTGAATCAGCGCGTCGGCCGCGGCGAGCACGTCACCCATCCGGTCGGTGAAGCCCATGATCCGCAGGCGTGGCTCGTCGCCAAAGCGCTTGGCGACCTTCTTGCGCAGGCGGTCGTTGCGCCCGCACAGGCACATCACTGTGGCGTCGGGCACCTTGAGCGCCTCGCGGGTGGCGCCGGCGAGATCGCCCACGCCCCAGCCACCACCGGACACCGCGATCACGAGACCGTCGGCGGGCAGGCCCAGCGAGCGGCGCGCGTCGGCACGCGAGCGAGCCGCTAGGAACGCCGGCGAGGTGGGAGGCTTGGCCCAGCGCACGCTCCCCGGGCCGGCGATGTGCTCCACCTCCTCGACCGACTCGGGATGCGTGATGAAGTGCAGGTCGATGCCCGGATGAGCCCAGAAGCGCAATCCGGCGAGGTCGGTGATCGACGAGTAGCACGGGACATCCAGCCTGCCGCGCCGGCGCAGCTCCCCGAGGACCGCCGTAACCCCCGGATAGGTCGAGACGATCAGATCGGGATCGTGCGCGCGGATCAGCCGCATCAGCCCGCGGCGGCCGAGCGCGGTGAGCAGGCGCTTGGCGAGCCACCGCGTGGGCGCGAAGTACATGAAGAGGTAGTACTGGAAGTCGAACAGCCACGGGAGCCACGTGAACATGAACGCGGAGTTCTCACGCAGCACCTTGGTCAGCACCGGGCCCATCGCGGGCAGCCCGTTGACGATCGAGATCTGCGCGTCCGGGTCCTCGTCCCTGAACTCTCGGGCGACCGCGCGCGCGGGCAGGTCGTGACCCTCGCCGATGTCGGCCGAGATGATCAGCACCTGGCGAGGCTTGGCCTCGGCGTCGGGCTCGCCAGCCGGGATGATCGCGGCCGCGTCGCGCTCGCCGGCGAGCGCCTCTTGCTCCTGGCGCCACTCGACGTAGCGCCGCACGCCCTCCGCGAAGGGCGTCGCGGCGGTCCACCCGAGCTCGCGCCGGGCGCGCTCGGAGCAGACCACCTTGCCGCCGAAGTCACCGGGGCGGGCAGGCGTGTAGACGATCTCGACATCGCCGATCAGCTCGCGCACCCGCTCGGCGATCTGCTTGATCGTGACGTTCTCGTTCGAGGCGAGGTTGTAGACCCGGTTGGAGGCATCGTCGCTCAGCCCGAGCGCCACGCCGTCGGCAAGGTCCTCGACGTACACGAACCGGCGTGACTGGCCCCCGTCCCCGGCGAGCGTCAGCGCCTCGCCGCGCAGTGCCTTGCCGACGAACGCCGGGATCACCGCTGCTTCACGCGCGCGCGGACCGTAGGGAATCCCGAAACGCAGGATCGTGTAGTCGATCCCGTAGAGCTCCTGATAGGCCTTGCAGTACAGCTCGCCGGCCAGCTTGGTGCTGGTATAGAGATGCGACGGCGCCGGGAGCAGCGTCTCCTCGTCGACCTCGTCGCCGGTGCAGTCCGAGTAGACCCAGATCGTGCTCGCGTACACGATGCGCTTGACGCCGGCGCGGCGGCAGGCCTCCAGCACGGCGACCGTCCCGCGCGCGTTGACGCGCTCGGCGTCCTCGGGCGAGGCATGCACGTCGTTGACGTCCGCGACCGCCGCCAGGTGCGCGACCGCGTCGCAGGAATGCAGCGCGCGCTCGAGCGCCTCGCGGTCGGTGATCGATCCCAGAACCGTGTCGACCGGATCCGCGGGATCCCGATGCCACGGCGACGGACGCAGGTCATAGATGACCGGCTCGTGGCCACGCGCACGCAGCTTGTCGACCACGTGCGAGCCGATGAACCCGGACCCTCCTGTAACCAGGACTCTCAAGACGCCTCAGGTCTGTAATACAGAGGAACGCATGAATGGTTGCGCGCGACCCAGTCGGTGTTCGGCAGATCCACCTCGTGGCCCATGATCCGGTGGCACGGGTCGTCGTAGACGCGGCCCGTCGAACGCTCGAGCCAGTCGAACACGATGTACTTATATAAGCCCGAGGTCATCCCTTCAGGCAACTCCAGTCGGCTGGGGTGAGCCGGATCCAATTCGCTGCGCGCCACGCTGTTCTTCCAGCCGACGATAGCCGGCAACCGCTCGATCTGGACGAGCCCGAGCGCGGCCGTGAACTCGCTCATGCGGAAGTTCAGTCCCTGCACCTCGTGCGAAGGCTTGCCGTAGTTACGGAAATCGCGCGCGTGCTCGACGATTTCGGGGCGGCGGGAGACGAGCACACCGCCCTCTCCGGTCGAGATCGTCTTGGTGGCGTAGAGCGAGAACACGCCGACGTCCCCCCAGGTCCCGGGACGGCGGCCGTTCCATTCGGCACCGTGGGCGTGGGCGCAATCCTCGATCAGGAAGATCCCGTTGTCCCGGCAGTACTCGGCGATCTGCTCGATCTCGAACGCGATGTGGCCGCCGATGTGGACGACGATCGCGGCGCGGGGGCGCAGCCGCGAAGCCGCCGCCTCGAAGGACGCGAACGACATGCACAGGTCCTCGCGATTGCAGTCGACGAACTCGACCTTTGCGCCCGCGCGAATCGCCGCCAGCGGCGTCGCCATGAACGTGTTGGAAGGGCAGATCACCGTCTCCCCGGCGACGCCGGCGAAGTGCAGCGCGGCGAGCGCGCCTCCCGCCCAGCTCGAGACCGCGACGGCGGGCGCGTTGTTCCAGCTCTCCCACGCCGCCTCGAACTGGGCGGTCATGTCCGCCTCCGACCAGCGATTCGAGTCGAGGACCCGGTCGATCAGCTCATGCAGGCGCGCGCGGTCGCGCTGGTCGAAGCCGATCGCGAACCTGGCGTAATCGGGTGTCGTGGAAGCAGTGGTCATGGGTTTGGGAGCCCCGCGCGGCAATCCGCTCCGCCGGCCAGCAGAGCACACGTCCGCGCAGGCTTGCCAACCGCCCGCGTCGGTTGTGCGCCACGGCAAGCGTGTCAGACCGGAAGGACAGTACCGACTTCGCGGCTTCGCAGCTCAGCGAGGATCAGCTCGAGCGCCCGCACGGTACGGCGATGCGAGCCCTTCGCGCTATAGAAATCGGCGTCGTGCAGGAGGATCACGTCGCCGGCGACGAGCTCACGGGTGGCGCGCGCGGCGATCCGTGCGGGGGTGGTGAACTTCCGCCAATCCTTGCCCCAGCGCGACCACAGGAGCGGCACGAGCGCGGCCTCCCGGGCGGCCGCAAGGCCGGCGGCGCTGTAGACCCCGTACGGAGGGCGGTGGAGGTTCGGCGAGGCGCCGATCGCGTCCTCGATCGCGGCGGCGCCGCGGCGCAGGTCGTCGCGTACCGCACGGTCGTCAAGCCGCAGCTGCAGGCGGTGGCGGTAGCCGTGCAGAGCGACGACGTGGCCCTCCGCGACCATCCGCGCCAGGAGCTCGGGCCGGCGCGCAACCTGCTCGCCGATCACGAAGAAGGTCGCGCGCGCGCCCGCGCGCGCGAGGACCTCGAGCGTCGCGGGCGTCCCCTCGGGGTGCGGGCCGTCGTCGAACGTCAGCGCGACCCCATCAGCGGAGAGCGTTCGCCCGATTCCGAGCCGGGCGGCGGCCGACGGAACGACGGGTGCGAGGGCGTAGCGCAACACGCGGCCCGATGATCGCCGATCCGTGCAGGCTCAGGCGCGGACGCGATGCGGTCGAGTCCGCTGCGCCGGCCTACGGCGGAGTCGAGGCCGGGCCCGGCGCCGGGTGCACCGGCAGGATCACCGGCGGGCGCGGCGTCTGGGAGAAGTTGAAATCGGAGACGAGGTCGCCGAGCAGCGGGTTCTTCTCGCGCACATCGGGGCGTGGATCGGGACGGCCGTCGGTGGTCGGATCGAGCGCCTGGCCGCCGAGGAAGTCGTCCTCGATGAACTTGTTGTAGGCGTCGAAGCTGAGGATCTGGTGGTCGATCATGCCGCTGCGGGCGTAGGGACTGATCACCAGGCCGGGCACCCTGAGCCCGAAGCCGTTGCTGTCCACGACGGGCGGGACGACGTGATCGTAGAACCCGCCCCAGTCGTCCCAGGCGAGGAAGATCGCGGTGCTGGACCAGTCGGGCCCGCTCATGATCGCGTTGATCAGCCCGGTGACGTAGGTCTGCCCGTCGCTGACGAGCGCCGGCGGATGCTCTGAGACCTTGCCGTTGGGATCGATCCACGAGACCGCCGGGAGCGTCCCGTTCTTGGCGGCGGTGAAGAAGTTCGTGAGCGTCTGGATGTTGCCCGTCTGCCCGTCCTGGGTCACGTCGGTGAAGTCCGGCAGCGGGTTCCAGATCCCGGGCGTCTGGGCGCGCTGCTTGACCGGCGCACAGCTCATCTGGCTGTCGATCTCGCAGTCGGGCTCGGTGCCCTTGAGCACGTAGTAGCCCCAGCTGACGTTCTGCCCGTGCAGCAGATAGGTCAGGTCGGTCCAGGCGTACTTTGGCGTCTGGTCGGAGGGCTGGCCGATGCCGGTCGTGTAGTCCGGATTGGGGCTCTGAAGCGCGTTGCGGCAGGAGAACGGGTTGTATGGATTGGTGCAGAACGCCGACCACCCGGAGACCATGAACAGGTGGGCAGGAAGGCTCCAGGAGGAGTTGGACTCGAACATGTGGTCCTGGAGCACGAAGTCCTGCGCGTAGGTCCAGTAGTTCGGGATCTCCCGCGCGTCGTGGTAACCCATCACGTCGACGCACTTGGCGCCGGTGCCGCCGGATCCGCTCTGCTGGCAGGGGCTGCAGTTGGGATCGGTGGTGCTGCAGCCCATCCCGTGCTCGGCCTGCCCGACGAACCCGTCCATGAAGCCGCCGTCGATGTCCGCCGCCGCGTTGCTCTGGCCGTGCGGTCCGCCGTAGTTGAGATTCGCCGGGTCGTGGAACGGGGCGACGCAGCCGCCGTTGACGGGATCGGGAACGCACACGCCGTGCGGGATACCGTCGGCGCCGGGATAGGTGCCGAAGTAGGTGTCGAACGAGCGGTTCTCCTGCATGATGACCACGACGTGCCGGATCTTGTGGATCCCCGTCATCGGCGCGACGGTGATCCTCACGACGGGCGAGGTGGACTCGAGCAACGCGTCGCTCGGCGGAACCTCCGCGCGCCAGCGGCCGACCCCGGTCTTGAACAGCTGCTCGGTCGTCGCGAACCCGCCCGCGGCGTCCACTCGTAGATGGGCGACGGTCCGCCAGGCGCGACCCTCGCTGCGCTGGAGCAGCACGCGGCCGCCCGGCGGGCGGGGCAGGACCGCTCCCGTGAACCGTTCGCGGTCGCCACTGACCGCGAATGTGGCGGTGCTCGAGAGCGTGACTGCCGCGTGGACGCCCTCGCTCACGGTCCGGCTCGCCAGGTTGCGGGCGCTGGCGAACCATCTGGTGTTGAACGTCGGCTGCAGCACGAAGCCGTAGTCACCGGCGGGGCCGGTGACCGCGCGGGCCACGATCTTGAACGGCCCGCGGCCGGCGGTCCTCCCCCACAGCGAGACGCGCACGCCACAGGGACTGATGTGATGACGCACGCCCGTCAGCGCGCCCGTCACCGCGACCAGCGCGCCGGCCCGCACGGGATTGGGCGCTGCCGAGATCGACAGGCCCGTGGCCCAGCCGATGCTTCCCTTGGGAGCGGGATGGGTGCACGCCGGTGCCTTCCGGGCTCCGCCACCGGACCCTGCCAGCGCCACGCCGGCAGGCGCGATCCCCGCAAAAGCGAGGAGGACAAAGGCAAACGACCTTCTCACGCTCACCTGCCTGAACCCGGGACGCCGGCCAGAGTTGCGGGGGGTTTGCGGCGGTACGCCGGGCGGCCCAGCGCCCCCGGGAACCCAAAGGTCCCGCGGGCGGGTGCGGGATGGTTCCAGGTGCGCGTATAGCGCCCCCGCGAACCCAAAAGCGGCGGCGGTTCCGCGGTGTGGGCTGGCGGGGGCGTTGGACAGCTCCTCGCGACCGCCGCGCGCCGCACGCGACGCGAAGGCGCTGGACCCGACCGCCCCACGCGACGCGAAGGCGCTGGACCCGCCCGCCGCACGCGACCCGAGCGCGCTGGAGCAGCCAGCCCCAAGAACCGTGCCTGCTAGAAACCGCCGCATGGCGCCCGACCTCGACGCCTGGCTGCCGAAGCCCTCGATGCGGATCGCCCACGCCCGCGAGTCGCGCGCTTCCCGCGAGGACCTCTGGCAAGCGGCTCGAGCGGTCAGCCTGGCGGATACCGCCCGACTGGGGCGCCTGATCCGCTGGCGGATCCCGGGCACCCCCGCGAGCATCTCGTTCGACGAGCTGTTCCGCAGGCCGCCGTTCCTCGCGCTGCACGAGGATGACGGGGAGCTGATCTCCGGGCTCGCCGGCCGGATCTGGACGCTGCGCCGGGACTACCCTCGGCTCGCCGACGCGGAGGAGTTCAAAGGATGGTCTGCGCGCGGAACCGCGCGAGTGCTGTTCGCGAACTGGGTGGAGCCCGCACGAGACGGCCGCAACGCCCTCGCGTCGGAGGTCCGCGTCCAGGTGTTCGGCGCCCAGGGCCGGATCGGGCTCGCCGCGGTCAGGCCGCTGGTCGCGGCGTTTCACAACCTCGTCGGCAGCGAGGGCATCGCGGCGGCGGTCAGGCTGGCCGAACGCGCGAACCGCGATCAGACGGCGGGGCGGACCGAGCGATAGCCTGGGCGCCATGGATCACGGCTCCCCGATCTCCTACGAGGTGCTCCAGCCCGGCACGCCCGTGCTGAGCTCGGACGGACATCAGGTCGGCACCGTCGTGCACGTGCTCGCCGACGAGAACGAGGACGTGTTCGACGGGATCGTGATCGACGAGCAGCGCGGCCCCGGCGGTCACAGGTTCGCGGACGCGGACGACGTCGACCGGATCTACGAGCACGCGGTCGTGCTGAAGATCGACCGTGAGGCGGCCGGGCAGCTGCACGTGCCCTCCGCCAATCCCGCGGTGATGCGCGACGACCCGAGCGAGGGCCCACCGTCGGGCATCCAGGCGAAGCTGATGCGCGCCTGGGATCTGCTGTCGGGCAAGTACTAGGCGACCGCGCCGGCCGGAGCCTCCGCGGGCGCGGGGCGACGTACCTTCCACGCGAGCACGATCCCGGGCAGCACCGACACCGCCGTCAACGCGAATGCCCACCAGAATGTGTGGCTGAAGGCATGCGCGAGCGGCGTCGCGATCCGCTCGCGCACGGAGGTGGGAATTGGTTGGATCGCGCCCCCGCTCACTCCCGAGGCGCCTGCAACACCCGCCTTGATCTGGTTTTCGAGGACGACCGCGAGCAGCGCGACCCCGATCGAGCCGCCGACCCGCTGTAGCACGTTGAGGGCGGTCGTCGCCCGCGGCACCGCCGCCCTGGACACGGTCGAGTACGCCGACGCCATCGCCGGCATCATGCTGCAGCCGAGCCCGATCCCGCGTCCGAACAGCACCAGCGAGGTCACAACGAACGAGGTGTGTGCGCCGAAGCGAGTGAGCCCGACGGTGAAGGCCGTCATCACCACCAATCCGAAGAGCACGACCCGGCCGCCGCCGATCCTGTCGGTGAGGCGCCCGCTGATCGGCATCACGAGCGCGGCGCCGAGCCCCTGCGGCGCGAGCAGCAACCCGGTCGCCAGCGTGGACTCTCCGCGGGCCACCTGCAGATACAGCGGGAGCACGATCAACGACCCGAACAGCGCCGCGCCCATCAGCAGGACCGAAGCGGCGGCCGCCGCGAATCCGGGCTCGCGGAACAGGCTCAGATCGAGCAGCGGCCGGCCCCGTTCGTGCAGGGCCCACCAGACGAAGGCGCAGACCAGCATCAGACCGGCGGCGATCGGCCCCCACGCCCCCACGTATGCGATCCCCCCGCGCGAGGAGATCTCCGAGAGGCCGAAGACGATTCCCGCCAGCCCTGGCGACAGGAGCGCGAGCCCCACGAAGTCCAGCCGCTCGCCGCGCTGTGGCTCGGAGCTCGGCAGCAGCCGGTATGCGAGCACCAGCGCGAGCGCGCCGATTGGCAGGTTCACGTAGAAGATCCAGCGCCAGCTGAGCGATTGGAGGATCAGGCCCCCGAGTACCGGTCCCAGAATCGGCCCGAGCAGCATCGGCGCGCCGACCACGCTCATCACCCGCCCGATCCGCTGCGGCCCCGCCGCCTGCGCGAGGATCGTCATCCCGGCGGGCATGATCATCCCGCCGCCGAGGCCCTGGAGCACGCGGAAGAAGATCAGGGAGCCGGCGGACCAGGCGAGCCCCGACAGCGCCGAGCCGACGACGAACAGGCCGACCACGACCATCCACAAGCGCTTGGCGCCGAAGCGCTCAGACGCCCAGCCGGTCATCGGGATCACGGTCGCCAGCGCGACGAGGTAACCGCTCGCGACCCACTGGATCGTCGCCAGCGAGGCGTGCAGGTCGCGCCCCAGGGTCGCCAGCGCGACGTTGACGATCGTGGCGTCGAGGATCGACATGATCGCGCCGACGACGACCACCGAGGAGATCACGATGATCTGACGGTCGAGCTTCTCGCTGCGAGCGGTTGTTGGCATCTCTGTAACCACCGTAGCGAGTCGGCCTGGAGGGCGGCTAACGTCCGGGCGGTGAGCGATTTCAACGCCGAGGTCGTGGTCCGCCGCACGCGCTACGCGAGCGAGGAGACGGGCTGGGCCGTCGTCGACGCGGCCGACGCTGACGGCGAGCCGCTGGTGCTGGTGGGCCCGCTCGTGCACCTCGAGGAGCGCGATCGCGCGCATGTGATCGGCACCTGGGTCGATGACAGCCGCTACGGGCTTCAGATCAAGGTCTCCGAGGCGCGGCCGCTCCCGCCGTCGGACATGGAGGCGCTGACGATCTACCTGACTCGCGTCAAGCACGTGGGGGTCAAGCGCGCGGCGACGCTGATCGACCGCTACGGCGCAGCCGGAGTGCTCGACGCGATCGACCAGGATCCGCAGGCAGCCTTCGGGCAGGCCGGACTGCGCAGGCAGCGTGCCTCCGAGGCGGCGGCGTCATGGGAAGCGCTACGCGTCACCAGGCAGCTGCACCTGATGCTCGCGCCCCACGGGCTCGCCTACCTCGTCAAGCGGATCCACTCCGAATACGGCGACGGGGCGCACCGGGTCGTGCGAGACCACCCCTACGAGCTGACCAGCGTGTTCGGCGTCGGGTTCCTGCTGGCTGACCGGATCGCACGCGGGGTCGGCGCGCCTCCGGATGGATTCGATCGCGCCCGGGCGGGGACACTGCACGTGCTCAGCGAGGCCGAGCGTGGCGGCAGCACCTGCCTGCCGATCGACGAGCTGCGACAGAAGCTCGAGGAGCTGCTCGGCTCGGGACCGCCGCCGGGCCTGATCGACGAGCTCGTGGAGCGAGAGGACGTCGTGCGCGAGGACCGGTGGATCTACCGCCGCCAGATCGCCGAGCTCGAGGCCGAGCTCGCCGAGCAGGTGAGCGCGCTCGCCGCCGCGGAGCCGGCGTTGGCCAGGCCACCCGACGATGTCCTCGGCACGGAACTGACCGGAGAGCAGCGCGCCGGGGTGCTCGGCGCGTTCACCCAACGCCTGTCGCTGATCACCGGCGGCCCGGGAACCGGCAAGACCGCCTCGATCCGGACGATCGGATCGGTGGCGGCGGGACAGGGGATCCGGGTGATGCTGGTCGCGCCGACGGGTCGCGCGGCGATCCGGATGACGGAGGCGAGCGGGATCACGGCACGCACCGTCCATTCCGCGCTCGGCTGGATCCCGGGTCAGGGCCCGAGCCACGACGAAAGCGATCCGCTCGAGTGCGATCTGCTGATCGTCGACGAGACATCGATGGCGAACCTCGAGCTGCTGGTGACCCTGCTGCGCGCGGTCGGACGCAAGACCCACGTGGTCCTCGTCGGCGACGCCGATCAGCTCGCGCCGGTCGGCGCGGGCAAGCCGTTCGCGGAGCTCGTGTCCTCGGGCTCGGTGCCGGCGACGCGGCTGACTCACATCTTCCGCCAGGCCGCCGGCAGCATGATCGTGCAGGGCGCACACGCGATCCGCCGCGGAGACGCGCCGAGCTTCCACGCCGCCGAGGGCATGAGCCGCGACCTGTTCCTGCTCGAGCGGTCCGATCCGAGCGCCGCTCGCGAGGAGATCGTCTCGCTCGTCTCCCGCCGCCTGCCGGCGCACTACGGGATCGATCCGGTCCGCGACATCCAGGTGTTCGCCCCCGTCTACCGCGGCGAGCTCGGCATCGACAAGCTCAACGAGGCGCTGCGCGACGCGCTCAACCCGGACGGCCCGCCGGTCCGCGGCGGTCGCCTGCGGATCGGCGACAAGCTGATGATGACCGGGCGCAACCTGCATGAGCTCGGCCTGATGAACGGCACGCTGCTGACCCTGCTCGACGAGCTCGGCGGGCGCCGCGACGGCGAAGACGAGGACGATCCCGCGCTGCTGCTCGCCGCGGAAGACACCGTCTTCCGACTCCCGCCCGAGGAGTCCGAGCGTCTGCGCCTCGCCTACGCCTGCTCGGTGCACCGCGGTCAGGGGATCGAGCTGCCGGTGGCGGTGATCGTCGCCCATCCGGCCGCGGGCGCGTTCTTCCTCCGACGCGAGATGCTCTACACCGCGATCACACGCGCGCGCCTGGCGACCGTGATCGTGGGCACGCGCGAGGTCGTGGCGCGGGCGGCCGGGACGCCCGACACCGGGCGCCGGCACAGCCGGCTGGCGGAGCGGCTCGCGGGTTAGACCTTCGGCTAGTCGACCGCTAGCCGAATTTCCGGTCTGGCGCCACCCGCGCGCGACGATTGGAACTCAACATGTGGGTTGCCCGCGGAATCGTCAGCAGCAGCGCCGCCCCTTGCGCAACCGGCGCGCTCGCAGGACGACCCCCGCCGAGCGTCCAACGCCCACAAGAGAGCGTGCGCGGCGCCACAACAAGGACGACCTTCATCGCGGGCGATCCGCTTCGGGCCGTTGCTGCTCTGTCAGTTCTCACGTACCACGTCGCCTACTTCCTGGTCGTCGTCAAACACGGCTGGTTCGATGCTGAGTTCGGCCCAGTAGCGGGACCAGCGCTTGCCAGCCTGCATGTCGGTCTGTTCGTGTTCTTCGTCCTCTCGGGATACCTGATCACGGCCCCGTTCGTGCGCGCGTTCGTCGCCGGGCAACCGCTCCCATCGGTGGGCGGATACGTGCGGAAGCGGCTGCTGCGGATCGTGCCGGCATTCTGGTTCGTGTTCACGTGCGTCCTGCTCTGCTGGGGGCGCATGGGATCGTCGACGGCAGGCATCGCAGCCGTCTACGGCTTCGCACAGAACTACGCCAACCCCAAGATCTCGCTCGTCATCGGCCAGGCGTGGACGCTTGACGTCGAGATCGCGTTCTACCTCCTCGTACCAGTGGCGACCCTGGTCCTCGCGCGAGCCTGCACGCGGGTTGGCATACGACGCCGACGCCACGCACTGTTCCTCGCGCTCGCCGTCGCCGCCACCGCAAGCATCTTCCTCCGCGCGCTCGCGCCAACCGGTTCGGGCCCGGCCGCCTCCGCCTGGCTGACCAGCCTCCCGGCCATGCTGTTCGCCTTCACGCCCGGAATCGCTCTGGCGACGATCGAGACGACGCGTCTGCCGGGCCGGCTGCGCGCAGGTGGATCTCGTCTTCCGGCCCTGTTGCTGCTCGCCGCCGGGGTCACTGTCCTTGTCGCCTACGCGGTCCGCGGGCAGGCGGTCACCCCACAGTTCATCGACGCTGAAGGCGCACTCCTCGCCGGCGTCGGAACCGGACTCCTCGTAGCCGCCGTCCTTGTCCTCCAATGGTCCACGGAGCGCTGCTGGCGACTGCTCGACAATCGCGTGATGAATTGGATCGGGACGCGCTCATACAGCCTGTACCTGGTCCACCAGCCGGTCATCGTCGCGATCGTCTTCAACTCGGCATTGGCCGGCTGGTGGGAGGGCGCCCGCTTCGCGCTCTTCCTTCCGATCGCGCTGGGCATCAGTCTGCTGTTCGCGGCGATCACCTATCGCTATGTGGAGAGGCCCTGTCTGCGTTTCCGCGCCGCCGGACCCGGCCGGCGCAGGCGAGGGTCCCGCTTTGCGACGCGCCTGCCGGCAAGTGCTCCGAACAGCATCGACTGACGAAGCCAGTCATCTCCTCGTGCGCATCACAACCAACCGCGCACCGTGGGTGCTTACGTGACCTCCTCGTACAGCAGTGCACGTCGATCGGCCGCGACAACATGGAACCCCCGGGTTGCCGCCGTCAACCGGGCGGCGGCGCTTCCGCGAGGCACGAGCGCGAGGTGGGCATCCGCTGAATACCGTGTCCGAGCCGTGCGGGTGCCATCGAGCCAGGCGAGATAGGCCCGCTGATCGGCTCCGGAGAATGCATCGATCGGATCGCTGACCCACACCCGCCCCCCGGCCAGCGCGACCTGCTCAGCGATCACGTCGGTCGCGAGCACCGGTGAGCCATGCGCGAGCGCAACGGCGCGCGCCACCAACCACGGACTGGCACCATTCGCGTCCGGGCCCCGGACGAGCGCGAGACCGAGCACGGCAATCGAAACCGCCACCGCAACGGGCACGAGGCCATCCCAGCTGCGAGCCCGTTGGGTCCGTGCAGCGCGGGCCGCGACCGGCGCCAGGAAGAGCACCAGGAACACGCCGTCGCGGCTGGCGCCGACGGTCATCGCCGCGAGCGCCAGCGCGCACCCCAGCTCCCACCAAGCCGGCCGCGCGCGGACGAAGCGCACAGCGAGGACGGCGGCGCACGCGATCAGCAGCACGTCAAGCGGCGAAGTCAGCGACAGCGGCGCCCACATCCCCTCCCCGCTCTGCGCAGCCTGGTTGGTGAGGACGCCGTGGTAGTAGTCGACCGTTCGGAGCAGCGCCGGCGTCGCGCACAGCGCGATCACGGACGCGCCGGCGACCCCGCAGGCGACCAGCGGCTGCCGGCGAAGACGGTCGACCGCGAGGTAGGCGAACAAGACGCCCGCCCCGAGAAGCACACCTCCGTGGAGGTTGGCCCAGAGCGCAAGGAGCGGGACAGCGAGCCAGATGCGCCGCGATGGCGCCCGCGCCTCGGCTCGCGCGAGCGCGATCAACAGCGGGAAGAGCAGAATCGAGAAGAGCTGGTCGCGGGCGATCGCGAGCGTCGGCAGAGCCGCCACCCCGGCGATCAGCACCGCCCCGCTCAGCCGCCTCGCCTCCGCACCGCCGGCACGAGCATCGCGCGCCACCAGCGCGAGCGCCCCGGCGGCCGCCAGCAGTTGCGCGAGCATCAGCCCGCGGTCTCCGAGCACGTGCTCGAGCCCGTAGAAGATGAGCTCGGACAGCACCAGGGGATTGGCCCAATGGCCGCTGGGTGCGGCGGCGAACGGGACTCCCGCCGGGACCGACCCACGCACGACGATCGCGTGACCCAGCGCCGCCAGCCATCGCGAGTCGGCGCCGACGCTGCCCACGAGCGCCGCGAGGGCGACGATCGCGGCGACGCTCACGGCAACCCTCGCACGCGGGAGATAGGCCCAGTCAGTCACGCCGCAGGATGTATCGCCGCCGATTGACCACCCTGTCCTAGACCTTCGTCTAGGAGGACCTAGCGCATCGTCCGATCACGCTAGGCATCGGCGCCGACGATGCATCCTTCATGTCGTCACTGGCATATCCGCGCGAGCATGCCCGCAGGAAGACGACCCCCGCAGTCCTCCCGGCCTTCCTCTCGCAGCGCGGATCCGACGTGCTCCTGGCGAGCGCTGTGCTCGCGATCGGCACCACGCTCCTGGCGATCCTGCCGGGGTGCTTCAGCGTCGACAGCTGGCTCGCGCTGACCGCCGGGCGGGACGTCTGGAATCTCGGCATCCCGCACCTGGAGACGCTCACCGCGATGTCCCACGGCGTCGCCTGGGTCGACCAGCAGTGGCTGTCGGAGTTCGTCACCTACGGGCTCTATCTGCTCGGCGGCCTGGCCCTTGTCGGCGTCGTCAACGTGGGGCTGCTGGCGCTCGGCATCGGGGGCGCTGTCGCGGCGGCACGCCGGCTGGGCGCGCAGCCGAAGTCCATCCTGATCGCGCTGCCGCTATGCGTCTGGCTGATCCTGCCCTCGCGCGAGGTCCGCACCCAGGAGTTCGCGATTCCTCTCTTCACCGCGGTCGCCTACCTGCTCGCGCGCGACAGCCGCAACCCTTCGCGGCGGGTGTACTGGTGCCTGCCGATCCTCACCCTGTGGGGAAACGTGCACGGCACCGCGACGATCGGCGCGCTGCTGGTGGTACTGCGCGGCGGGACCGTCATCTGGGAGCGGCGGGCGGCGCTTCGCTCGCCGCAGGCCTGGAAGCGCCCGCTCGCGCTGATTCTCGGGGCGCCCCTGTTCACGCTGCTCACCCCGTACGGGACGCAGATGCTCTCGTACTACCAGACGATGTACCTGCACAGCTCGGTCCGTCACGCGGTGACCGAGTGGCAGCCGATCACCTTCTCGTGGTGGATCGCGGTGCCGTTCTTCATCGCCGCCGCGCTGCTGCTCTGGTCCTTCGGACGCAACGCGTCCGCGACGACCCTGTGGGAGCGCCTCGCGCTGATCGTGCTCGCGGCAGGGAGCATCGAGGTCATCCGCAACGTCCTCTTCTTCGGGCTTTGCGCGCTGATGCTGATGCCGCTCTCGCTGGACCTCGCCACCGGCAGGACGCGGACCGCAACGAGCCCGCGCGACGGCCGGCGTGCGCGCATCAACGGGCTCGTGCTGCTCGCGGCCGGGCTGTCCGCGGTAATCGGGATCGCGGCGACGTTCGCGCGGCCCGCCTCGAGCCTAGAGCTCGGCTACCAGCGCCTGCCGTTGCTCGCGGCCGTCGAGAAGGCGACCAGCGCCCAGCCGTCGTTGAAGGTCCTCACCGACGTGCGCTTCGCCGACTGGCTGCTGTGGCGCGATCCGGCGCTGCGCGGGCGAGTGGCGAACGACGCACGCTTCGAGCTGTTGAGCACGGCCCAGCTCACCGACATGCAGCGCGTCTTCGCCGCGATCGGGACCAACTGGCAGGCCGGGGCGACGGGGTACGGCCTGATCGTGGTCGACCGCAAGTACGACCCGTACGCGGCGAGCGGCTTTGTGCATGAAGCCGGGGCCCGCGTGCTCTACGACGACGGGCAGCGGCTCGTGATCCTGCGCGCGCAGCGGGAGGCCGGATGACAGACCGGCCGCGCCCGCGTCGGTGGCGCCTTCCGAGGAGGTCCTTCGTGTTCAAGCGGCTCGGCGGCGAGCGCGGCTCGGTCCTCGCGCTCACCGCGATCATGATGGTGGCGATGCTGGGCATGACCGCGCTGGTGACCGATGTGGGCAACTGGTACATCACCCGGCGCGCGCTACAGAACGCCGCCGACGCGGCTGCGCTCGCCGGGTCAGACGACCTGCCCGGCAACGCAGCCCAGGCCCAGACCGACGCCCTCACCTACATCAACGCCAACGCATCCGGCGCGAGCCACACCATCACCACGCCGTACAACAGCAACTCCAGCGACATCAAGGTGACCGTCACTAAGACCGTCGGCGGCATCTTCGGAGGGGTCCTCGGGCTCTCGTCGCAGACCGTCTCGGCGAGCGCCGTCGCCGCCGCCGGGACCAGCGGCTCGCCGAGCTTCGTGTTCGCCAAGGACGACAGCTGCTCCGATCAGGGGATCACGATGAACGGCAACGACCTCACGATCTCCGGCGGCACGCACTCGAACGGAACCTTCTACTCGAATGCCAACGACAGCAACTACGGCACGACGACATACGGCGGCCCGAACGGCTGCGGTGCGACGCTGAACGGGAACAACGACACGTTCGGCAGCTCCTCGACTCCGACCAAGGACAGCACGAACTATCCCTGGCCCTACGACTTCAGCAGCCTGTTCCCCGCGGCGTGCCAGGGCTCCGGCGCGATCACGGGGACCAACTTCACGTGGAACAACAACGACGCCACGATCCCCAGCGGCATCTACTGCGCCACCGGCACGATCAGCATCAACGGCAACAACCTGAGCTGCGCCGCGTGCACCTTCTATGCCCCCAACTTCAACCTCAACGGCAACAACGAGAGCTTCAGCCCGTACTCCGGGATGCACAACCTCGTGATCTACCAGACGGGCACCGGCGTGATGAACATCAACGGCAACAGTTACCTGAACGGCGGCTCGATCTTCGTTCCCGACGGCGAGATCAACATCAACGGGAACAGCGGCACCGCCACGGGCTTCCTCGAGGCCAACACGATCACGATCACCGGCAACGACTTCACGTTCACCGGTAACGGCCCGTCGCTGACCAGCTCGGCCGGCGGGCTGCTGCAGTAACGCGCGGTCCGATGGAAGCGCGGTCGCTCCCCGCCGGCGCTCCGCGCGTCAACCGCGCCCGGCTGCCGCGCCCGGCGGTCCGCTGGGAGTGGGTCGCGCGCGGGTTGCTGATCGCGCTGCCGCTGGTGATGGCGGTCATCGTGCTCTCGCTCAACGGCGCCGGACCGAGTTACGGGTTCGATTTCCGCGGTGGGACCTGGGCGGCGGCGCACGCGATCCTCGCCGGACGCTCGCCCTATCCGACCACCGACGCGCACGCGCTGCTGCGTGAGCTGAACGCCTACATCCCCCCGCCGTTGTTCGCGCTGATCGCGCTGCCGCTGACGGTCCTGCCATGGGCTGCGGCGATCGCCTGCTGGAACCTCCTGTGCGTGCTCGCGTTCCTCGGCGCGCTGCGGTTGGTCGAGGTACGGGACTGGCGCCTGTATCCCCTGGCCATCTGCGCGTTCCCGGTGATCTCGAGCATCGGCTTCGGCCAGGTCGAGGGCTTGATGGCGCTGGCGCTCGCGGCGGCGTGGAGATGGCGCGACTCGCCGCGGGGCGCGGCTGCGGTCGGGGCGCTGATCGCGGCAAAGCTCGTGCTCTGGCCGCTGGCGATTTGGCTGCTGCTCACGCGCGGCGCGCGCAGGGCGGGCGTCGCGCTCGCCGCCGCGGGCGGCCTCCTGCTCGCGAGCTGGGCCTGCATCGGGTTCCACGGCCTCGCCGCGTATCCGAAGCTGCTCGCGGCGGACGCCGACGCCTTCCGGGCGCGGACCCAGTCGCTCACCTCGGCCCTGATGCGCGCCGGACTGGCCGCAGTCCCGGCTGAGCTGCTCGCGATCGGCGCCGCTGCCCTACTCGCGGTTGCGATCGTGCGGCGCGCCCGCGCCCGCGACGAGGGACTGTTCCTCGCGGCGGTCACCTTCGCTCTGCTCGCCTCGCCGCTGATGGAGATGCACTATCTGACGCTGCTGCTGATCCCGCTCGCGATCGCGCGCCCCCGGCTCGACGCGCTCTGGCTGCTGGCGATCAACGTCTTCTGGCTATCCCCGCAGGAGCCGCCCAAGACCGAGTGGCAGGTGGTGCTCGTCGTGGCGAGCGTCTGCGTCATTTCGCTGTGCGCGCTCGACCGCCGATTCGGTGCCGTGCGCGCTCGCGCGCACTGACAGCGCGATCGCGATCGCCAGGACCAGCAGGATCTGCACGACCGTCGGTGGCGGCTCGAGCGGCGAGAGCCAGAGCAGGGCCGGCAGGAGCCAGGCGGCGTGAAACCGCCGGTAGCTCACGGCGAGCGGCACGAGCAGCAGTGTCAGGTAGTGCGACCACATGATCGGAGAGGTCAGCAGGCCGAACAGGATCGCGCCGGTGAACCACCCGCGGTCCCGGTCGCGCGCCGCGGCGATCACCACGAGCAGGGCGAGGAGCGCGAGCGCCACTGCGCCGGCCCGGGCCAGCGACGCGGGTGCGCCGAGCCTGAGCAGGGCCGCGAGCGCGGACTGCGAGCGGGTCGCGAATGCCTCGGCGTCCGCCGCCAGCAGGCGCGGGTAGTTCGCCAGGCCCTGGAAGCCGATCAGCGCCCAGGAGCAGGCCAGGAAGGCCACGGCGGAGCCTGCCGCGACGGCGGCGCCGCGAAGGCGACGGGTCACCAGCAGCCACAGGAGCAGCGGCCAGGCGAACAACTTGGCCGCCACCAGCGCCCCCACCGCGACGGCGCCCCGGTCGGACTCGCGCTCCCGCCAGGCGAACGCCGCGGCCAGTGCGAACAGGCCATCCGGCTGGCCCATGACCAGGCTCGAGACGAACGGGAACGAGCAAAGCGCCACCACGTACACGCGAACGTCGCTGACGCCGAGCAGCCGCAGCGCCCCCAGCATCGCCGCCGTGCACGCGAGATTCCAGAGGACGACCGCGAGCGAAAACGGGAGGAGCGAGAACGGAACCGCGAGCACCGCGAGCGGGGGCGGCGGGATGAACGCGTTCCCCGGAGAGATCAGGCGCGCCTGGATCGGGGGCGGGTACGGCGAGCGACCGTCGAGCAGCGACGTGCCCGCGCGCCAGATGCCGCCGTGGAAGTCGAACGCGTACTGGGAGCCGGTCGCGTTCTTGTACAGAGTGAGTGCCGCGACCAAGAGCAGCGAGCCGAGCAGGATCCGGCGAGCGAGCCGGCCCCAGTCGATCAGCGAGGGGGCACCCGCCGCGGGAGCGCCGAGCTGCGAAGCCGCGGCCGACACGCCGCTCAGCCGAGCGTGTGCAACAGGTTGTATGCCGCGGGATACATCAGCTCGAGCATCAGCGCGGGGAAGATCAGGAACATCAGCGGGAAGAGCATCTTGACGGGCGCCTTTTGCATCTTCTCCTCCGCCGCGTGGCGTCGCCGGCGACGGGTGTCCGACGCGAGCTCGCGGAGGATCGGGCCGATCGAGACGCCGAGCGATTCACCGCGGGACACGGTGCGACAGAACGCTCTCACCGACGGGGTGTCGCAGCGCTCGACCATGTCGTTGAGGGCGTCGCCAATCGTCATGCCGAGCGACTGCTGCTTGAGCGTCAGCCGCAGCTCGTCGCCGAGCGCTCCGGTGAAGCGGTTCGCGATGATCCCGATCGAGGCGGTGACGCCCATTCCCGCCTCGACCGTCGCGGTCAGGAGGTCGACCAGGTCCGGCAGATGGCGGTCGATGTCGTCGAGTCGCTTCTTCCCGCGGCTGTGCACGACGATCGCCGGCAGCATCCAGCCGGCGGCGGCGGCGGCTGCGACGATCACGAGCCCGAGTGTCGAGACGCCCCCGCCGGCGAGCAGGAACAGCAGGATCAGGCCGGGGAGGCAGATCGCCGCGAGCCCGCGATAACCGTGGACCACGTCGGGCGAGACGTCATAGAAGCCCGCGGCCGTCAGATCGCCGCGGCGCAACGGCGGGAGCGAGGGCATCTTCACCCGCGCCCACGCGCCGAGGCGCCCGGCCAGGTTCGTGACCGCGGTGTCGAGGCGCTTGGGCTTGTGGGTGGCGGCGACCGCGCCCTCGAAGCCATAGCCCTGGATCCCGCGAAGATGCAGGCTGAGCTGGATCCGGGGAAGCACTGCCGCGTGGATCAGCAGCCGCACCGTCGCGGCGATCAGGATCACGGCCAGCGCGAAGAGCAGGAAGTTCACTTCACACCTCCACGGCGACGATCTTGCTCATCACCAGGCGGCCGGAGATGACCATGATCCCCGAGAGGATCACCACGACCCAGCCACCAATGGTGTGGAACATCGGGTGCGCGTAGGTCGGGTCGATCACGGACGTGGCGATGAGCATCAGCACGGGCAGGCCCGTCAGGACCCAGGCCGAGATACGAGCCTGTCCGGTCAGTGCCGCCAGCTCGCGCCGCAGGTCCGAGCGCTCGCGCGCGCCATCCGCGACGCGGTCCAGTGACTCCGCGACGTTCGCGCCGGAGCTTCGGTTCAGTGACGCGACGAGAGCGACCTGGTCGGTGTCGTCCGATTGCATGCGCACGGAGATAGCGTGGATGGCCTGGTCGATGGGCATGCCGAGCCGCTCGTCGGCCAGCGCCCGCTCGAGCTCGCCCCGGATCGGTTCATCCGCAGCCTCGGCGACCGCGCTGAGCGCGCCGACGAAGCTGCGGCCGGCTCGCATCGCTCCGGCCAGGTCCTGGAGGTGGGTCGGGAGCTGGTCGCCGAACTTGATCCGCATCTTGCGCGCCGTGCGGCGCACCACCATCCACAGCACGATGGGCCCGAGGATCAGCGCGAGGATCCCGAACATGATGCTCCCGAGCAGGAGCGTGGCGACCAGCGCGCCCACCAGCGAGCCGCCCACCGTGAGCCGGACCAACTGCACCGGTGACTGGCGCATCCGCGCCGCACCCACCTGTTCGACGAACGCCGGCCACCACGAGCTCGCTCGCAAGAACCTTCCGAGCGGGCCTCCGCCGGCTTGGAGCTCCTCCTCGCTCAGCTCCTCGCTCGCCTCGCGGTCGATCAAGAAGTTTCCGACCCGCGTCTGAACCCCACGGCGCGCGCCGCCGCGGATCAGCAGCAGCGCGACGCCCAGACCGATCAGGGCGGCACACCCGAACGCGATCACGGCGAGTGATTTCTGCGAAGTCCAGAACGTGCTCGGGTGGGTCGGCGGGGTGGGACTGAGCGTCGGCAACCCGATCGGGATGCTGGGCTTCTGCGCGGGTGCGTGATGCCGGGTGGGCGGGCGATGCTTGACCGGCGGAGGTGGCGGGGGGGCGGGCGTCGCGTAGTTGAAAGTGAGGGAGCCCTGGACGCCATTGACCTGTGCGGCAACCGACACCTGGTGGCCGAGCGGCGCCGATGAGCTGTAGCCGACGATGTAGTCGTGAGATAGCGTCGACCAGATGCCGGTGAAGACGTTGTCGAGCTGAACGCCGGAGGATTTGATCACGGTGGCGCCGATCGAATTGGCGAGCGCCGCCACGGATCCTCCTGCTCCGTTGGCGTCCTTCAGGCCCACCGTGTAGATGCGGACGCCCGCGGCCTGCGCGGCCGCCGCGATCGAGCTCGGCGGAGCGGCTGCGGCTCCGTCATCGCCCAGGCCGTCGGCGATCACGATCACCGCGCCATCCGCGATGTGCGCGTTCGCGAGCTGCTGTAGCGCAAGCGAAATCGCCGGCAGCACACGAGCTCCAGGCCCGACCCACGGGCTGGATCGAAGCACCTGGTTGATCGCGTTGGCGTTGCTGGTCAGCGGCAGAATCGAGTTCGCGGTGGCGTCGTAGGTGATCAGCCCGAGCTCCTGGTTCCCGGTGCGCTCGGTCGCGAGGACGCGGGCCGCGTCCATCGCGCGGGACAGCGACTGCCCGCCCATCTGCGTGCTCTGGTCGATCACGAGCTCAACGCCGAACTGGCCGGGAGCGGCTTGGCGGATCGGCGTGACCGTCAGGTTGGAGACGGCCTGGCCGTTCTCGGTCACCGATACGGACGACGACGTCAGGGCCTGATTGGACGGGTTCGAGAAGACGAACTCGCGCTGGGGCCACTTGACACTCGAGACGAGCGAGCCGCTCAGCGTCTGCGCGTAACCGGCGCGCGCGAACAGCAGGACGAACACGATCGTCAGCCCGAGTCCCCGCAGCAGCGTGCTGGTAGTGCGGTCAGTCACGCTGAGCGCCTGCCACGGAAGCGAGATGGCCCGGGCGAGCCATCTTGAACAGCGCCGGCACCTCGATCCCGCGGCGTTCGAACCTGTCGAGGAACCCAGGGCGCAGCCCGGTGGACTTCAGCGAGCCGACGACGTGCCGCGTGTGCGCGACCGAGTCGACCTCGAACATGAACAGGTCCTGGAGCGTGATCACGTCGGCCTCCATCCGCTGGACCTCCGTGATCGCCACGATGCGCCGAGCACCGTCGTGCATGCGCTCGACGTGGATCATCAGGTCGACCGCGGAGGCGATCTGCTCGCGGACCGCGCGCAGCGGCAGGTCATAGCCCGTCATCAGCACCATCGTCTCCAGGCGGGCCAGCGCATCGCGAGGAGAGTTGGCGTGGAGCGTCGAGAGCGATCCGTCATGGCCGGTGTTCATCGCCTGAAGCATGTCGAGCGCCTCGGCGCCGCGGACCTCGCCGACGACGATCCGGTCAGGGCGCATGCGCAGGGCGTTGCGGACCAGATCGCGAATCGTGATCTCGCCCTCGCCCTCCACGTTCTTCGGGCGGGCCTCGAGCCGCAGCACGTGGCGCTGGTTCAGCTGGAGCTCGGCGGCGTCCTCGATCGTGAGGATGCGCTCGTCGTCGGGGATGTATGCCGACAACGCGTTGAGCATCGTCGTCTTACCGGAGCCGGTGCCACCGGAGATGAGAATGTTCAGCCGCGCCTTGACGCATCGCTGGAGCAGGTCCGCGGTATCCGGCGTCATCGCGCCCATCTTCATCAGGGTGTCCATGTTCAGCTTCTTGGACTGGAACTTCCGGATCGTCAGCAGCGGGCCGGTCAGGGACAGCGGCGGGATCGTCGCGTTGATACGGCTCCCGTCCGGGAGGCGCGCGTCGACCATCGGCGAGGACTCGTCGATCCGCCGGCCCACCTGGGCGACCATCTTGGAGATGATCCGGCGCACGTGGTGATCGTCGGAGAAGCGCACCGGCGTCTTGTGCAAGCGGCCCGCGCGCTCGACCCAGATGTCGTAGGGCCCGTTGACCATGATCTCGGTGACCGTGTCGTCTTCGAGCAGGCGCTCGAGCGGGCCGTGGCCGAGGATGTCGTCGGTCAGCTCGTCGACGAGGCGCGCGCGGTCATCGCGCGAGATGCCGGGTTCCTGCGCGAGCCGCTCGGCCACCTCAGCCTGCACCCGCTCGCGAAGCGCCTCCTGGGGGATGTCCGTGTTGAACAGGCGACGTCCCAGCTCCTCGATCAGCGCCAGGTGGATCCGGTTCTTGATCTCGGAGAACGGGACGGCGAACGGGTCATCCCGCTGGGGCGTGTGGTGGGAGATCCGCTCGTGTAGTTCCATCAGGAACTCCTGGCGGCGCGACGGAACAGGCTTCGGCGCGCCGGCGCGGCAGCTTCGGACGGCTGCTCCTCGTCCTGAACCTGGGTGCCCTCGACGTACAGGTCGGCCAGGGAGCGGAACGCCTTCGCCGCCTCCGTCCCGCGCGCGAGCGCGATCGGCGTGCCCTGGTTGACCGAGCGGGTGATGTCCCGGCTCGACGGCACGAGGATGTCGACGTCGCGTCCGAGGATCGCGAGCACGTCCTCGCGCTCGATCCCGACGTTGGTGTCGGCGCGGTTGAGCAGGATCTTCACCCGCCGGCGGTCATAGTCCATGCGCTCGAGCGTCTCGAGCCCGAGCCGGGTGTTCTTCAGCGAGAGCGTGTCGCGCATCGCGACGACCAGCACGTCGGTCGAGGAGTCGACGGCCGCGATCACCTCGGGGTTGAACGCAGGCGGCGTGTCGATCACGAGGAACTCGTGCATCTCCGACAGCAGCCGCTGGACCTCGCCCAGGAACGGCACCGTGATCATCGCCGCCTGGTCGGGCCGGACCGGCGCCAGCAGCGCCCGCGCTCCCGACGGATGCTCCATCAGGAAGTCGGCGAGCTTGTCGGCGTCGAGCGATCCGCCGGAGCGGACCAGGTCGTAGATCGTTCGCTCGGGGCTCAGCCCCAGCGTCAGCGCGAGGTCGCCGAACTGGAGGTCGAGGTCGAGCAGCGCGACGCTGTGGCCCGCGTCGGCAAGCGCGACGCCGAGGTTGGTGGTGGTCAGCGTCTTGCCGCTGCCCCCCTTGAGCCCGAGCACGCAGATCACGTTGCGACGCGCCGCGTCCTTGGTCTCGGTGAACCCCGACTTGCGGATGATCGCTTTCTCGATCGCGAAGATCAGCTGGCGCGTGACGTTCTGATCCGTGGGACCGTCGGTGGTGTTCGTCGGCAGCCCGACGATGTCGTCGACCCCGTTCTCGAACGCCTCGCCGAGATAGCCGGTGCCGCCGCCATTGGACGGGCACAGCAGCACGATCGGGCGCAGCGGGTGCTGCCGATTCGCGCCGGCGACGAAGTCCCGCACCTCGCTGGTGTAGTCGGCGACGGCGACGATCAACGCGTCGCCGACGCCGAGTCCACTGGACGACGGGCCGGACAGCTCGAGGTAATCGATCACGGCCATCTTCGGGTCACGCGCGACCAGCTCTTCGATCAGCGCACGATCGACTTCACCATCAAGCGCTACGAGTGTCTGCAGGCTCTTGCTCATCAGTGTGCCTCCCCGACGACGGTTAGTGGTGGCAGACCGGCGGGCACCGGGCTTCCAACCTTGACCTTCGGTGATGTCGCGTAGACGCCCCAGATGATCGTCTGGATCGTCGAGATCAGGTCCTGCGGCTGGGTCGCATTGGCCGGGCGTAGAACGAGCCAGATGGAGGCCTTGTCGAGCGACATCGAGAGCTGCCCGACATCGTTGGAGTCAACTGCCATCAGCAGCGGCTCCGACCCGGTCGCGCCACCGCTGAGAGCTCCACCGGCGGCCCCCCCCGCGGCCGACCTGAGTACCACGGCGTTCGGAACGAGCAGGCGCGCGACCTGGATCGACTGGCCAGTCGGCGGCTGCACGTTGTAGCTGCCGTAGATGTCGACGTGGTCTCCCGCCTCGAGCAAGCTCGTCAGGCCATGCTCCGGATCGAGCGTCATCGCGATCGCGCGCTGATTCGGCGCGAGCTCGGTCTGGACGCCGAGACTCGCGGTGAAGTCCGCGGCGACCAGCTGCGTCCCGGGCAGGATATTCGCCACCGCCACCTTGCCCTGCAGCTCGGTGGCATCAGTCAGCGCGCCCGGCTTGGCGGCCTTGACCAGGATCTCCACCGGCCGGACCAGGTTCTGGCTCCCGATGATCTCACCAGAGGTTCCCTTCTGGATCAGCCCGGTTGAGACCAGCACGGTCTCCTGCTTCGCCGAGGTCTGAAGGTTGCTCTTGTACTGCCCGAGCGCGAACAGGATGATGCCGGCGGCCGCGACGGCGCAGAGGAGCGCAAGCGCGATCGCCCCGTGCCGCGACGCGGGCAGACCACGGAGGTGTGGCACTGTCGGTTTGTTGCGGGTGACTGGCACTTGACTGCTCCTTACTCGTTCACGAAGTCGGGCACTGCGATGGAGGTGTGTTCTTGGTCCAGGCCGACGCCGTTTGCTCGACGCGCATCGTCGCGCTCGCGGTGATGGTCTGATTGCCAAGGCCCAGGAAGGGGATGAAGTGGACGGTTGCCGTGACGCACGCGCGGACCTCGGTCCCCACCGCGCCGGTCGAGCCGGTCGGGTAGTACAGATAGACCGCGGCGGCAGTCGGCACGTCCGTGCCGCCTGACTGGAGTTCGCCCGGCGCCTGCTGCTGGATGTAGTTCTGCAGGGTCAGCGACCCGGACGGGTCGTTGTTGACCGCCGCATAGCGCGCGGCCTCGGAGGCCATGTGCGTCAGGTCGATCGAGTAGTTCATGAACAGGCCGAAGTAGAAGATTCCGAAGATGACTGCCAGCAAGATCGGCGCGACGAGCGCAAACTCGACCAGTGCAACGCCCTTCTCCTCGCGCAGGCGGCGCGACAGTCGCCGCACCGGCCTGACCAGTGAGAGTGAGCTTTTGCTACGTCGAGGTATCCACGAGACATGGCGCATCTCTTCACCGGTGTCATCGTGCGATCCGGCTTGTGGAACGACTCCCTGAAGTGCTAGATGCCCCTAGACAAAGGTCTAGGGCCCGGCCGGGGCCGCTACAGCTTCGTCGCGAACGAGCTGAAGACGCTCGAGATGCTCTTCCCGAGCAGCGCGGCGCCGGCCAGCGCGACGATCGCGACGACGACCAGCAGGATCGCGTACTCGGACATCGTCTGCCCTCGCTCAGAGCGCAGGCGTGCGATCGCGTCGCCAAGGTGAAGGAAAAGCTTCCAGGCTGTGAGTGGAATCTGGTTCATGACTAAAACTGGTCCTCGCTGGTTTCTGGTACATCGAGGTGCTCCTCTTCAATCGTGTCCTCGAAGATGCCCTGAGACCGAGCGAACGTCTAACGCAACCCCAACGAAGGTGGAGGTGTGTCAGCACGCGTACAGTCACTTCGCGCGTGCCTTAAATGACCAGCGCCCGCCTGGGCTTCATGAAGACAGCTTCCAGACGGGCGCCTATGGGGATCGTTGATTAGATCTTCCCGGCCAACGAGCTGAAGACGCTCGAGATGCTGTTGCCGAGGAATACGGCGGCTGCGAGCACGACGATCGCGATCACCACGACCAGGATCGCGTACTCCGCCATCGTCTGACCCTCCTCGCGCTGCATGCGCGCGACCAGGGTGCCGACGAGCTGGTAAAGGTTGCTCCACATCGAGTTTTCACCTCCTCCCTGGTTCACGTGTGCCGGTTGCCTTGTACGAGTGGTGAACGTAGGCACCCCGGCACAGCCGGAGGCCGGTGTGACTCAGTGACCTGTTCACCATGCTCGGAACATCGGAAGCGGCGCAGCGCCAGGGGACAGACGAACAGCTAGTTCGACCTAGACCTTGGTGGTAACTCGGCCGCCGCTTGGAAGAACAGCTAGCGCAACCTAGACCAAGGTGCCATCGCGCGCAGACGAGGTCACGGCGAAACAACAGCATATGCCGCAGCTCGATGCAAAGCTGATCGTCAACGTCACGCGCGGGAATGTCATTTGTGAGCGTGGCCGGGTAGCGGAGCACCCGCTGAAGCGGATGCGGGGTCTCCTCGGAAGCCGCTCGCTGCCCGCCGGAGAAGGCCTCCTCCTCCGTCCCGCCCCGTCGATCCACACCGCGTTCATGCGCTTTCCGATCGACGTAGTGTTCCTCGACGCGAGCCTGCGCGTGGTCAAGGTCACGCCCTCGCTGAAGCCGTGGCGCACCGCCGGCTCGCGCCAGGCGCGCAGCGCCCTCGAGCTTCCCGCCGGTGAGAGCGAGCGGCGCGGGATCGAGCCCGGCGACCAGCTGGCCATCGCAGAGGCGCCCGGCGATGGCGCGCAGGACGGAACCCGGATCCTGCTCGTCGCCGGTGACCGCCGTTTCCGCGCGGTCGCATCGACGCTCTTGAGCCGCCGCGGCTACCGCGTGCTCGTCCCGGAGCGGGACGACGATCTCGCGCTCCTCGCGGCGCGCGAGCACGTGGAGGTTGTGCTCATCGACGCGACCTCCTCGCTCACCGAGGCGGCCCGGGAGACCGCACGGCTCCAGGCGATGGCGCCGTCGGTGGCGGTTCTCGCCGTCAGCGACGAGCCCGATCCGGCGCTGACATCGCTCCCGGTGCTGTCGAAGTGGGGCGAGTTCGGCTCGCTGTTCGACGCGATCGAGCGCGTCCGTGCGGACAAGGCCTCGAGGAGGATGCTCCATGGCGCGGCCTGAGCGCCCGCTGCCTTTGCTCGGCGCGAGCCGGTGGGCGCGGCCCGAGCGCTTCGACTACGCCCCCCTCGACGAGAAGTGGGCGATCGTGCGACTTCTGGCGGAGCTGCAGGATGAACTTCGCTCGCCCGAGCGTGTCCGTCTGACGGTTCACCGGGACCGCCTGACGAGCACGCATGCTGCGTTCGCGAGCCTTGTCGAGCAGGAGGACGAGCTTCTATGGCGCGCGACCTTCGCGGTGCCGGTGTCGGTGATCCGCTACCGCGGCGCGCGCTTCGAGGTGGCCGGCGAAGGGCACCACGCGTTGTCGCTGCCGGCCCCCCTGTGCTTTCTCGCAAGCGGCCCGGAGCTCGAGGAGCTGCTCGCCGGCTCGCCATTCGGCGCGAGCTTCCGCCGGCGGGTGACCGCCCTCGCGACTGCCCTCGCGGTCTCGACGAGCTCGACCGGTGTTCTGGCGCTCAGCGCGAGCGCGGCCACGCCGGCGGGCAAGATCCAGGTCGGGCCGATGCAGCGCGCGGGCCAGATCCAGGTGGGACCCATGCTTCCCGCGAACTCGAAGCTCGCCGCGACCGCCGCCCAGAGCGCGGCCGCGAAGCCGGCGCCCGCCGTTGGCGGCTCGCACCGCGTCGCCAGCATTGCGCCGGTGCATCGCCAGCCACCGGGAATGGAGCCGATCACACTGGTGATGGCCACGCCGGCCCACCACCGCGAGGCGCACAAGCATCCCGGCAAGTCCGCGCCGGCTCGCAAACACCACCCGGCCAAGACGCGGTCCGGCACGCCCCGCCCGACGAAGCCCCAGCCAACCCAGGCGCAGCCCGGCAAGGCGCCCAGCGGTGGCAGCGCCGTCGTCGGCCCGACCGGGCCCTCCGCGCAAAAGCACAAGCATCATCCCCGTCCGCATCACCTCACCCTGCCGCCGCACCCGGCGCCACTGGTTCGGAGCTTCCCGCCCAGCGACGGCGACGACGCGAGTGGGAGCGCGGGCACCGCAGCACTCGGCGCCGGCGCCGCGCAGAGCCTCACCGGCATCGAGGACCTGAGCGCGCTGCTTGGTCTGGTCGACCACTACAACGGGCCACCGCTGTTCCTGATCCCGATCTACAAGGCCGCCGCGCACCGCTATCACGTGCCGTGGCAGGTGCTCGCGGCGATCAACTGGATCGAGACCGACTACGGCCGCGATCTGAGCACCTCCTCCGCAGGCGCGATGGGGTGGATGCAGTTCATGCCGGGCACCTGGCTCGAGTACGCGGTCTCCGCGACGGGGCGCGGAGTCCCGAATCCCTTCAGCCCGAGCGATGCGATCTTCACCGCGGCAAAGTACCTCGCGGCCAGCGGCGCCCCCAAGCATTTGCGGCAGGCCATCTACTCCTACAACCACGCCACGTGGTACGTCAACGAGGTGATGGCGCAGGCGCAGGCGATCACCATGATGGAGATAGGCGCCACCAAGCCGCGGGTGCGGGCGATGATGCGCAGGGCGATCTCGCTGCTCGGCAGGCCGTACGTGTACGGCGGCGGCCACGCCGGTTGGGGACCGACGATCGGGTACGACTGCTCTGGATTCGTGTCCGCCGTGCTGCACGCCGGCGGATACCTGGTCGAGCCCGTTGATACGACCGCGCTTCCGCAACAGGCCGGAATCCTGCCCGGGCCCGGCAAGTTCGTCACGATCTTCGACCGGGCGCTGCCGGGCCAGAGCGGACACGTGATCATCGAGATCACGGGCCAGTTCTTCGAGTCCGGCGGCGAGCTGGGCCCATGGGGCGGGGGCGGCGGCGTGCAGAAGATCGGCCACCCGTCGATCCAGTACCTCGCGACGTTCCCTTCGATCCTGCACCCGGCCGGGCTCTAGCTCCGCCGGCGCCCGACGGCCGGTCCTTCAGATCACGCGGCACCCGGCTCCGGCCGCGGAGGCGGGCGGTACGCTGGCGCACACCCGGCCCATGGGCGAGAAGGCCATCAGCATTGAAAAGCAGCGGGCGACCCAGACGATCGACCGCGTCGCCGCGCTGTTTGACGGGTCGGGCGGGGGTCCATCGGTTCCGCTCCAGGCGCGGGAGCGGGCACGCGATCGCGCACTCGAGATGCTCGCCGAGGAGGGCGCCGTCGGGTTCGCGATCCTCGCCTTCGCTGCCGAGCTGTTCGCCGCGGTCGCCGTCGATCTCGCCGCGCATCCGCCGGACGCTCGGCGGCTGATCGAGTCCGTCGAGCGAGCCACCACGATCCCTCGCGCTGCGCTTGGCCGCGAGGTGCTCCGCTCCCCGCATCTCCCCCGCCTCTCGACCGACGTTGCGATCGAGGTTCAGCTCGCGCTGCTGCTCGCGTTCGCCGAGGTGCGCGCGGTCTCGCTGTGGACGCTGTGGCCGCGCGGGGAGGCGAAATGCAACGCGCACGCCGGCGTGCTCGACCTCGAGGCCGCGAGCACGCGCCGCGCCGCGCGGCGACTGCTCTCGAGCGACCGGCCAGTGCAGCCACGAGATCAGGTGACCGGCATCAGGATCGAGCACCTGCACCACGATCCGGCCGCGTTGATCGCGCATGGCACGCCGCCGGGCGCCGACCGCCGGCTGCTGCTGCTCGAGGCGGCGGCGCCGGCGCTCGCGGCCGTGCTCGATCGCGATCGGCTGCTGGCCCGCCAGAGCCCCTCGGAGGAGGGCGTCCTGGCCGCCGTCGAGCGACGGCTCGCGCGGCTGCGCTTCGACCTGCACGACGGACCGCAGCAGGACGTGCATCTCATGGCGAACGACCTGCACCTGTTCCGCGAGCAGCTGCGGCCGATCATCGCCGCCGACCCCAACGCCGACCGCGTGCTCGGGCGCCTGGACGACCTCGCGGCGCAGCTGGTCGCGCTCGACGGGGACCTGCGCCGGCTGTCGAGCAGTGTGGAGTCGCCGTTCCTGCAGCCGGGCTCGCTGCCGGACGCGCTGCGCCAGATCACCGAGGCGTTCGCCGCGCGCTCGGGGATCGAGCCGCAAACGGAGCTCGACGGCGAGTTCACCGCCCTGACCGACTCCCAGCAGATCACCTTGCTCGCGCTGGTGCGCGAGGCGCTCTCGAACGCCCGCGAGCACAGCGGCGCCAAGCACGTCAGCATCGCGATCCGCTCGCAACGCTCCGGCGTCGAGGCGCAGATCATCGACGATGGCCGCGGCTTCGATCCGGAGACGACGCTCGTGCGCGCCGCTCGCGACGGGCACCTCGGGCTCGTCGGCATGCACGAGCGCGTGCGCATGCTCGGAGGCAACACGCAGATCGACAGCCGGCCGGGCGGACCGACGGTGATCTCGGTCAGCCTCCCGTCCTGGCCGGCTGGTTCGCGCGGCCGCGAGTAGCGACTGCCGGCGAGGGTCCGGCCGAGTCCGGGCTACAGCTCGATCAGCAGGAGGGCGATGTCGTCACGCGCGCCCTCGCCACCCCGCGCCGCGTGCTCGAGGAACGCGGCGAGGCGGCTTCCCCGGAGCGGGCGGCCGCTCGCCAGCAACCCCATCAGGTCGTCGTCGGTCAGGATCCGCTGCGGCGCGCGCGCGTCCGTCAACCCGTCCGTGTAGACCAACATCGTGTCTCCCGGCTCGAGTGCGATCTGCGTCGGGCGGAACTCGACGTCAGGCATCATGCCGACCATGGGGCCGGCGGCGGCGACCCTTGACACGCTGCCGTCGGCACGCAGCACCAGCGGCGCGGGATGGCCGCCAACGGCGAGCTCGACGTTCAGCATTCCGAAGCGCAAGGAGGCAACGGCGAACATCACCGTCAGGTAGCGGTTGCGGATCAGGTCCCGCTCGCGCATCACCGTGTCGTTGAGCCGCCTCAGCACCGCGGCGGGATCGCGATCGGCCAGCGCCCGGATCGTGTAGCGGGCCAGCGCGGTCAGCGCCGCCGCCTCGGCTCCCTTCCCGCAGACGTCGCCGATCGCGACGCCCCAGCGGTTCTCGTCGATCGCGAAGGCGTCGTAGAAGTCGCCGCCCACATCCTGCTCGCGGTCGGCCGGGCGGTAGCGGCCGGTGATCTGCACGCCGGGTATGTCCGGCAGGTCTCGCGGGAGCAGACTCTGCTGGAGCGTCCTCGCCACGTAGCGCGTCGCCTCGAACAGCCGGGCGTTGTCGACGGCGAGCGCGGCCCTGCGCGCGAGCTCCTCGGCGAGCACCAGATCGTCCTCGTCGAACGCCCGGGCGTCGAGCATCCGCAGCAGCGACACCGTGCCGAGCGCGCGCCCTCGTGCGATCAGTGGCACGACGATCGCAGAGTGATAGCCGAGCTCGCGCATCAGCTCGAAGTGCTCCTCGCCCTGGGCGATGTCGCGCAGGAACGCGCGGGACATCGTCGCCAACAGCATCGACTGGCGGTCACGCAGCACGCGGGCGACCGGGTGCGAAGTGGAGAGCTCCAACGGGTTGCTCGCGCGCATCGCCTCGACGGCGTGGGCCGTGCCGGGGTCGGCGGCGGCCGCGACCGTGGTCCGGATCGTCCCGTGCTCGTCGAGCAGGTCGATCACCGTCAGCTGGGCCAGCTCGGGAACGGTCAGGTTCGCCAACCGCCGCAGCGTGTCGTTGTAGTCGAGCGATCGGTCGAGCACCAGGCCGGCCTGTGAGAGGAATCCGAGACGCTGCTGGAGCCGAACGTTCTCCTCGGCCGTCGCCTCGCGTTCGCTCAGCCGGCGGACGAATCCCGCGAACAGGACCGGGTCGGACTCCGGGATACGTGTCAGGGTGAGCTCGACCGGAATCTCGCTCCCGTCCCTGCGCAGCGCCGTCACCTCCACGCGCCGCCCCAGCAGCACCGGCTCCTGCGTCTCCTGGAACCTGCGCAGGCCGTTGCGATGGGCGTCCCGCAGCGGGCCGGGGATGATCAGCTCCGCGAGCTCTCGGCCCACGGCCTCATCCCAGCTGTATCCGAACAGGGCCTCGCTCGCAGGATTCCAGTCGCGGACGAGCCCGGACCCGTCGATCACGATCACGGCGTCGAGGGCTCCCCGGAACACGCCGACCCCGGGGAAACCTTGCCCCACCGGGTCTATCTGGATGTCTGGGTCCGCGCTGATCCTGGCTCCCTGGGGCGGGGCCTCTACCTGGAGCCCTGATCCTAGCGCCGGGCGCTCGGACGGTCGTCGAACAACGCACGCAAAATCAACGGTTGCGGGCGCCCGCTGCCGACAGAGCCAAGATGTCGGTGACAACTCGTAGCGACCCGGCGTTCCGCGCCTTCCAGCGCGGTCTGATCGGCGTGCTCGCCGAACCGCATCGGATCGGCATGGCGTTCCAGCCGATCGTGCGGCTGGCGGACGGCGCGGTGGTGGGCTGCGAGGGACTCGCGCGCTTCTATGCGCAGCCGCGGGCGACCCCCGACCGTTGGTTCGCGGCGGCCGAGGAGCTCGCGCTCGACGAGCAACTGGAGGCTCGCGCGCTGACGCGGCTGCTGCGAATGCGGGCCGCGCTCGCTTCCGGCTCGGTTCTGCACGTGAACGTGGGACTTCCCGCGGCCGCCTCGTCGCTCGTGCAGGCCGCGTTCGCGCGCGCGGGAGACCTGGACGGCGTGGTGCTCGAGCTCGACCGGCGCGACGTGCTCGCCGACCCGGCCGCCGCGGCCGCCGCGACCGCGCCGATGCGAGCGCTCGGAGCGGAGGTGGCGATCGACAATGCCGGCGCGGGGTTCCAGACGGCTCTGGAGATCGGTCCCGAGTTCGTCAAGATCGATCGGGCGCTGGTCGCGGGCATCGACACCGATCCCGGGAAGGCGCAGATCGTGGCGATGATCGCGCAGCGCGCCCGAGAGTCGAACTCGACCGTGATCGCCGCCGGAGTCGAGCGCGAGACGCAGCTGGCCGAGCTGGTGATGCTGGGCGTCCCGCTCGCGCAGGGCTTCCTGCTGGGCGCGCCGACGCCCGCAGTCCCGGCGCCGGGGGCCGCCGTCGACGTCGCGAAGCTTCTCGGCTCTGGGAAGCCGGACCCCGTCCGCGCCCCGCGGTCGCTGGCCGCCGACGATGCGTGCGCCTCGCTGCCGGCGCACGCCACCCGCGCGACGATCGCGCAGACCTTCATGGCGGATCCGGCCACCACGCTGATCGCGCTGGTGGATCCACGCGGGCGGGCGGTCTCGCTCGTGACCCGCCAGGCCTTCGTCTCCGGCGAGGGTCCGATTCCGGCCTAGCGCTCTCACGCGCGGCGATCCAGTCGGAGAGCCGTCTGCGTCAGGCGCGGAAGGTGATGTCCTGCCGAGTGCCGGCAACTGAGGACGCGAGGATGGCGTCGCAGACAACCGCTGCCCGATAGCCGTCCTCGAAGTCGGCGCCGTCGGGTGCCACCTCGTTGCTCCCTGCGATCGCGCCGAGCAGGTGGTGCAGCTCGTGAACGAAGGTGTGCTCGTAGCCGATGATGTGACCGGGTGGCCACCAGAACGACATGAATGGATGCTCGGGCTCGGTCACCAGCACGCGCTGGAATCCGGGCTGAGCCGAGCGGAGGCTCGAGATCTGCAGCTCGTTCAGGCGCTCCAGGTCGAACGCGATCGAGCCTGCCGAGCCGTTGATCTCGAGCGCGAGGTGGTTCAGCCGGCCGGGGCAGAGTCGCGACGCTTCGAAGGTTCCGGTCGCCCCACTCGCGAACGCGACCGTCGCCTGGAACGCGTCGTCGACGTCCACGGCGTAACCCGAGCGCTCGGTGACGAACGTCCGCGCGCTGCCCGTCACCGCCGCCGGCTCTCCGACCAGGTAACGGGCGAGGTCGACGATGTGCGCGCCAAGGTCACCGAGCGCGCCGGATCCGGCCTGCTCGCGTTCGAAACGCCACGTGAGCAACCGCTCATCGGTGCCCCAGGACTGCAGGTAGCGTGCGCGGAAGTGCCGGATCTCCCCGAGCTCGCCGGCGGCGATCAGCTCGCGCGCGAGGCGGATCGCCGGAACGAAGCGGTAGTTGAATGCACACATGTGCTTGACGCCTGTCGATGCCACCTGTTGCCAGATCTCGTAGCTCTCATCCGCATCGCGCCCCAGCGGCTTCTCACAGATCACGTGCTTGCCGGCCTGCGCGGCCGCGATCGTGGGCTCGCCGTGCAGCGCGTTCGGACCCGAATTGTCGAACAGCTCAACGCGCGGATCGGAGACGAGCTCCCGCCAATCCCGCACCGCGCTCGCAAACCCGTACCGGCGCGCGGCCTCCGCGACGGCTCGCTCATCGCGACCGGCGACGGCGACGAGCTCGGGCCTGAGGGGCGGCGGCCAGGCCATGTAGGACAGCGTCCGATAGGCGTTGACATGCGCCTTGCCCATGAACGCATACCCGAGCATGCCGATCCCGATCGTCTCGCCGCTCATCAGCTCGGCATCCTCGCAGGAGCGGTGCCCCCGCGCCCGCGCGTCGCGATTACTTTCGTCGGCATGACGGGTCTAACCCGCGATGTCACTCACACACAACAGGAGGGATCAAATGCCCAGTGGGCTCAGCACGATCACGTTGGTGGTCGTCCCTGTGACCGATCAGGACCGCTCGATCGACTTCTACGTCGACACGCTCGGGTTCGAGAAACGGACGGACGTGCCCTTCGGGGACAAGTACCGGTGGGTGGAGGTCTACCCCCCGAGCGGCACGACCGGGGTCGCGCTTGCGCCTCCGCGCGAGGGGGTCGACCAGCCGGGCGGGGTGCAGACCGGGATCAGCCTCGCCACCGATGATATCGACGCCACCCACGCGCACCTGCGCGAGGCGGGCGCGGACGTCGACGCCGAGGTGATGCGGATGGGCGGCCCCGTTCCGCCGATGTTCTGGTTCCGCGATCCGGATGGCAACACGCTGCTGGCCGTCGAGCAGCAGCGCTGAGCGGTCCGCCGCAGGCGAGCAGCAGCGCTCTACCGCCGCCACCCGCCTGCGCATAGAGTGGGTTGCGCTTTGCAACCAACCGCCGTGCCCAACCGTCATGCGTGAGGTCCGCGCCGCGCGCCTCGGCGAAGCGGCCACATTCGCCGCCTGCCTGGCGACGATCCTGGAGCTGTCGCTGGAGGAGATCCCGCAGGTGCCGCCCGGGGAGGACGTCGGGGGCTGGCGGATCTCGCGCTGGCTGGGAGGGCTCGGGCTGGGGCTGGTGCCGATCGCCGACCCGAGCACGTTCTCGTGGCCGGGACCGTGGGTCGGGGTCGGTCGAGCGCCCGGGGAGCGCGACGCGCGCGCGGTCGTGATGTTCGGAGTGCCCTCCGGCGTGGTGTTCGACCCGGCGGAAGCGGCGCTTCCCGACGGTTGGTCGCTAGAGCGGGGGTTCGTGATCGCCGCCGGCGACATCGCGCTCGCCCGCCCGGAGCTGAGCGTCGCGCCGGCCACGATCGGACGAGTGCGAGCGATCTTCGTGTCCCCGACCGCGGGCGCGCCGTCCGAGTCGCTGCAGGCGGGCCTCGCGATCGCGGGCCAGGGACTTGAGGGAGACCGCCACGTGTCCGGTCGCGGCACGTTTCCGTCCGGGCTTCCCGGAAGCGCGCTCACCCTGATCGAGGAGGAGGTGCTCGCGTCGTTCTCGCCGCCGCTCGAGCCCGATGAGCACCGGCGCAACGTGGTCACGCGCGATATCGACCTCAATGCGCTCGTGGGCCACGAGTTCGCGATCGGCGAGGTGCGCTGCCGAGGCATGCGGCTGTGCGAGCCGTGCACCGTCGTCGACGGCTACGCCCGTCGCCCTGTTCTGCGCGCGCTGGTGCACCGAGGCGGGCTGCGCGCGGACATCCTCGACGGCGGCACGATCCACGTCGGCGACGAGATCCGCGCGATCTGAGTGCTCGCGGTCAGCCCGGCGCTGAGTTCGTCCGGCGCGCATCGAGCTCTTCGAAGCGTCGGATGAAGGCGTCGGCAGCTTCGTCGGGGGACCACGCACGAAGCTCGAGCTGGAGGGATTCGACACCTTCGAGCTCAGGCCAGTCCCACATTTCCGCGCTGAAGGCCCGCCGCTCTGTCGCGAGCAGCGCACGATCGATCCGCTTGACAGCCTCGGATGGGTCGCTGATCGAGAAGCGACGTCGAATCATGCGATCGAGCGGCTCCTCGGCCTCTCTGAACACCGTCCCTAGCGGGCTGCGGTGCTTGATCGGATGCGGGAGATCGCCCAAGTACGCCTCCGGCGCGTCGTGCATCAGCGCGGCGAGCGCGTCCTCGGCGTTCCCGCCTTCTTGCTCCATCAGCTCCGACACGATCACGCAATGCTGCGCCACCGAATAGAAGGGTCGGCAGTGGCCGCCGAAGCGGCACTGGTTAGCGAGCGCGCGGGCGATGTCACTCAGCTCGATCTGATCCGGATCGGGATCGAACGGGTTCACCCAGCGGCCCGAGACCGTCTGCAGGTAAGGCCCTGGGCTGGGGGGCCCGCCCCCCGTATCGTCCGCGCCGCCGCGCGCGTTCGCTGACGAGCTCACCGCTGCAAGCTTAGTTCCGCGCGGGTCCGGGACACCGACAGGAACGTCGTCCGCGAAGTCGATCCCATGTGTGTCCTCGCCGCCCATCGGCCGGACGCGCCAAGATGGTTGGATGACCGCAGCCGAGAACGAGGGCGAGCCCATCACCGCGGAGGGTCTTGCGGCGCTCAAGGCGGAGATCAGCCAGCTAGAGACCGTGGGGCGCCGTGCCATCGCAGCGCGGATCCTCACCGCCCGCGGCCACGGCGACCTCAAAGAGAACGCCGAGTATCACGCGGCCAAGGAAGATCAGGCCCACCTCGAGACCCGACTCCTCCGTTTGCGCCAGCGGTGGCGCAACGCCGTGGTCGTTGACGTCGCCGAAGGCCCGGGGATGGCGTTCTCGTTCGGACGCTCCGCCGAGGTGCGCGACGAGGAGACCGGCGAAGTACAGCTGTGGACGATCGTCGGCCCTGCGGAGGCCGACCGCGAGCACGGCAAGCTCTCAGCGGAATCCCCGGTCGGAAAGGCGCTCTTGGACCGGCGGGCCGGTGCCACGGTCGAGGTCCCAACGCCGCGCGGTACCCGCCGGCTCAGAATTGAGCGCATCCTCTAGGCCCCGCTGGGCGCCGTTCGGTCCGAGCGGATGTCCGTACCTCGACAGGTCGAGTGCCGCCGCGTCGTCCGCTGCGCCGCGGTCGGCCCGCAGGCGCGACCATTGCAGCGATGGCACAGCGCGCCGCCCATGTGTCCGAGGCCATTCGGTGGTGCGGCCTGTCGGTCGGCTGGGCCGCGATCGCCGGGATCAGCGCGGTCATCGCCGGGCTCGCGGCCGGAGCGATCGCCCTCGTGGCGTTCGGCGCCGACTCGATTACCGACGGCTCGGCATCGGCCGTGCTCGTCTGGCGATTCAGCCGCGAGCGCTCAGCAGAGCACGACCTAGACCGCATCGAACATCGAGCGGCAAGAGCCGTCGGCGCGATCCTGATCCTGATCGGGATCTACGTCAGCGCGAGCGCGATCGCCGCACTCGCCGCCCACTCCGCGCCCGAACGCTCCCCAATCGGCCTTGCGCTCACCGCCGCCTCGGTCCTGGTGCTGCCCGTCCTCGCCCGCGCCAAGCTCCGCCTGGCCGGGCCGCTCCACAGTGCCGCCCTGCGCGGAGACGGCATCCTGAGCCTTGCCGGCGCCGCCCTAGCCGCCGTGACCCTGACCAGCCTCGCGCTCGATGCAGCGCTCGGCTGGTGGTGGTCCGACGCCGTCGCCGCGCTCGCCATCGCCTGCTTCCTGCTCAGCGAAGGGTGGAAAACGAGCCGCAACGCCCGCCGATAACCGGCCAGCACGACGCCCCCAAGGCAGCTCGACCACCGCGATTCGTCTCCGGTTGATGACTAGATTGTGGTCATGTCAGAGACGATGTCGCTCGCCGCCGTGAAGGCTCGCTCCGCTGATGCTCGAGCACGAAGGTCGCTTCTCGGCGAGACGCGGCCCGTACCGCATCATCTACGAGCTTGAAGAGGAAGCTCACCTCGTGCGGGTAGTCGCGATCGGTCACCGTCGTGACGTCTATCGCGCGACGCGCACCCACGCTCCGCGTGCGCGCCATCGCTGCTCTTGTGCAGCGTTCAGACGGCGGCGCGCTCCTTCGCGGCGAGAGTCGTCATTTCGCCGATTAGGTTTTCCTCCAGCGACACCGAGTCGGCGAGATTCTCGCTGACCCAGTGAGCTGCCTTCTCGGTGGCGGCCTCCGCCTGCTCGCGGCTTTCCCACGTGCTGACCGACACGAACCGTCCGCCGCCCACGTCGGTGGTCGCGTAGAAGATAAAGCCCGGACTCTCGCGCAGGACGGGCGCCATCCCTTCCCTGGCCCTTTCGGTCAGCTCTTCATATGTCCCCTGCTTAATCGAATAGATCGCCATGCGGACGTGGTTGGTCATCGTGCCCTCCTGAGCTATCGGTCGATGGCGACACTACACCCGATCGCAGGTCCGTATGAGCAGGGGCCGTGATCGACGCTCCACTCCGCGTACCAACTCGGGTTCACCGACCATCAAGTCCGCGATCCCGGGCCATAGATTGATCCCAGGTCAGAATTGCTGAGTTCGGGACGTGGTTGGGGCAGCTTTCCGTCTCCGACGCAGGGTTCGTCAGACAGGCAGCCATACGTCGTTCGGAGGAGGTGGCCGGACCGGGTTCCCCGGAGACTCCCTCGTTTGCGCTGACATCACGAAATCATCCACGGCCGCTCGCGGCCGGACCCGACATCAGCGGGGGTCGGTGCCGGGCATGCTAGCCCCGGTCGAGCCCCGCTGGGTCGTCTACTCCAACCGCATCGCGTTGACGATCGCGCCGCTGAGGATCACCAATGCGACGACGTAAAACCACCCGAGCATGATCAGGATGAACACGATCGTGGTACCGAACCGTGCGATCGTGGAGATGCTCGTCAGGTAGAGCGGGAACGCGAAGTCGACCACGCCGATCGCGATCGTCGCGCCCAGCGCCCCCGGCCACACGGCCCTCCAAGGCACCGGCCGGTTGGGGACGCGCGCGTAGATCAGCGTCAGGCTGCCGAACAACAACGCGAGGCTGACGAGCAGCGAGATCACGTAGACCGCGCCTGTGACCCGCGCGAGGTCCAGCGGCAGCGCCGAGGCACCCGCCTTGAGGATGCTCTGCACCGCCGGTACGGCAACGGTGGCGATCATGAACAACAGCACCACGACCAGCATCCCGAGAGCGAATCGCTTCTGCTCAAGCCACGGGCGCGACTTGCAGCGGTAGATGCGGGCGAACGCGGTGTCGAGCGCTCCCCAGAACGACGACCCGAGCCACAGACTCGCCAGCAATGCGAGCACGCCTGTACTGGTGGTAGAGCTCTGGATCTGATCCAGCAGCGAATCGAGCGTGTGCGCGTCGGCCCCCGGGAAGATCCCGCGCAGGTCGCGCAGGACGCTCTGCTGCACCGATGGGCTGGACAGAATCTGACCGCCGACGAACAGCGCCAGTAGCGCGACCGGAACAACGCCCAGCAGCATGTTGTAGGCGACCATCGCCGAGGAACCAGTGACGTTGGCGTCCATCATCACGCGCCAGAACCGACGCAGCCTGGCTGCCGACCGGCGGCGATGGCTCAGTCGGCCATCATGGCTCGCCGCGCTCCGGACCGACGAGCTCACGCCTTTGCCCGTGCCACCCATAGCTTCACCCAAGACGCGGTTCGTCGAGCCGGAGTGATCAGGTTACGCGAGCTCTGCTAACCAGCGTTGCGGCGCCCGGGTAGCTGACCGTGATCGTCAGCTTGCCGCGTGGCGGATTGATGCTGAAGCTCGCGTGCCCGTGGCCATTGGTCGTCGCATGGAGCTGGTGTCCCTTGTAGCTGATGGTGACCAGTGCGTCCTGGAGCCCAGTCCCGAAGCTCGTGGCGGTCAGCTTGAGCTTCCGCTTGCCGTGACGGAACTTGGCCGGCAGGCCGAAAAGCTGGATCGGGAGCCCGGCCTGGGCCTTGACGATCCGGCCCGCGTAGCTCATCGCTCCGGCGGGGCCGAAGAAGTTCACCGGCAGCGTCCCGGTCACTCCCGCATGCGCGCGCAGCACATAATTTGAGATCTGGCGCGCGTAGGAGGTCAAGGGCGCGCTGACTACGCCGAATACGTCGATGTGCGCTGTGCCGTTGCCGGTGCCCGTGATGCTCATCGCCGTGTACCGCCCCGCCGGGACGAGGTAGGTGGTGACCCCGCCGGCGCGCCACACGATCCCGGTGCCACTGCCTGTGACCTGGCCTTGGGCGTTCAGGCCGAATGTGGTGCCGTCCGGCGCGCTGAACACGAGGCTGACCGGAGAGTGCGTCTGCACGATCTGCGGCGTGCCGTCGGGAGCCGAGCAGGAGTTGTAAAACTGCGCCTGGCCGGGGGCGTCGAGTGGGGACCGCGGGTAGGGGAAACCGAAGTAGGCGTACTGCTGGCCGGTCCACGGCTTGAGTGGACCGAGTGTCTGGACGAGCGGCGGCGGCGTCTGCGAGCCGGATACGTACATCGCCCAGTCGGCCAGCGAGCGGGCCTGCGCGTTCACTGGTGGGATCGCAGTACCGTCGGAGGCGGCAATCGCGATCTGCACGGCGTCGCGAACGTCGAGCACCACCGTTGGGCCTGCAGTCGGGGTCGTGCTGCCGTGCGGATAGAACAGGATCCCGGCGTGGTCCGCGTAGCTGACGGGGCCGAAGTCAGCGCCAGGGAAGAGCATTCGGCCGGAGGCGATCAGCCACTCGAGCAGGATGTCCTGGGTATCGCCTTCGGGCGTGCTCAGGTTCTTGTTGAACTGCATGAAGACCTTGACGCTCGTCTGCGACTGCGTGCTGCGGATCGCGTTGTAGAACAGCTGGGCGAAGCCGTCGAGCGGCGGAAAATGCTGGTTTGAGGCTTCAAGTGGGAACCTGACCGAGTCCTTGACCGAGCTGTCCGCTGTCTCCGAGGCCTCCGTGAGCAGGTCGCCGGGCACCGTGCCGGCCCAGACGCTCAGCGGGATCTGGCCATTGCTGTCGGTAGTGAGCGTGCGGTCTGCGATCGGCGAGTCGATCGGAGTACCGTCGTTCAGGACCTGTGGCCAGATGACCTTGCCGCCGCTGCACACCAGCGCGCGCAGGTTGGCGTCGACCGGCGAGATCACCACATCGGTCCCGGGTGCCGGCTGCCCGACGCTGTCGGTCACGTCGGCCGTGCCCGTGAAGTTCGAAACGCCATCGGCGAAGACCTGGCCGGGCGAGAAGTGCAGCGCGAGCCTGTCCGGGGGCGCAGTGAAGTCGGCCTGGCCATCGTTGCTGGTCAGATCGAGGAAGCAGGTGCCGCCCTGCTCGTGTCCGCTGCAGAATGTGATCGCCTCGTGTCGCCCGTTCGCCAGCATCGACGCGCGGTATTGGCCGGGGTCGAGGTTGTCGGCGTAAAAGGACCCGTCCGGGTTCGTCTGCACCCTGCCGCCGGTCGGACCGTCGATCGTAATCGTCGCGCCGCTGACCCCCTTGCCCCGCTTCGTCCGCACCTCCCCGCTGATCGCCCGCTTGTCCTTTCCGATCACCGCGTAGTAGTCACACGACATCCACGAGCCGAAGCCTGAGCCGCCGTTGATGCACCCGATGTCCCACTGTTTGCTCACGGAGATCGCCTTGAACCTGCAGGAACCGGGCTGTCTAAGTGGCGACAGGCAGGGGCCTTTGCCGGAGCCGAGGTCCGGCTCTGCTCCCCAGTTCCAGCTGATCCCGTTTATGCCGCCCGGGCCACAGGCGTCCACCGCCGGTCCGGCGCTTGAGTCGACCAGTTCTCCGACGTGAACGACATGCGGCGAGAACGACACCGGCGCGCAGCGCGAGTTGAACGTGCAGGGCGTTGTCTGGCCGGGCTGGCATGCGCCTGGGGCAGGCCCCAGCGAATTGAGGTCCTTTGCCGCTGCCGCCGAAACCGTGCCGGCAAGCGCCAAGCAGAGGCTAGCGGCGGCGAGCCCAACAACTCTCCGCACACCAACAAGTTCGCCCCACATGTGCGGGCAAGACTACCCGCCCGGGGGCGCGTTGGCTATGGACAGTCTTGAAATGGAGTGTCCGCCGACCCATGCCGTGCGCGACGATCAACTCGGAAGGGAGCCAGTGCCTTCGTCCGGCTGCTCGCCTCCGCATACCGAAGCCACTCGGCCGCCGCGTCCGCGAACGTCGCACCAGTCCGACACCTGCCCCGCGAGCGTCCCCCGCCCGAGCGGAAACCAGCACATCCCGCAGCCAGTCCTCGGCCAAACGCTTCGTGAAGAACCCGCCGGTGGCCGACCTCGCTCCGTCCAGACCGGTCCCACTTCTTCTGCACCTGTATCCGGGTGAAACGAAAAGGCTCGGTTTGCGCGACTTCTTAGAGCCGACGCGGGGACTCGAACCCCGGACCCGTCATTACGAGTGCCTCATTTGCAGGGTATTTGCCGTAGCTACAGGGAGTTCAGGTCGCCTGAGTGTCAGTTGGCACAGGTCAGAATTGCTGAGTTCGGGACACGGTTTGGGACACGCTTGACAGCTCAGTTTGCGAGCGTCGAGGCGCTGCTCGCCGCGCCGCTGGCGTGGGAGCGACTGGCCCTCCCCGCGATCGGTCAGCTACTTCACGTACTGCTCGAGCGCTCCACGGGCTATCTCGCTGATTGTCTTGCCCTCCTTCTCAGCGCATGTCTGGGCCCGGGCGTGCAGCGAGGCCGTCATCCTGAAGTTCACGCGCGGAGATGTGCCGTCGGCACCGGCGAGGGATTTGCGCCCAACTCGCTTGGAAGGTTTTAGGTCGTACCCGGCTTCGGCCTCGTCAGCGAGCTGTTCGGCGATCTCATCGGTGATCGGAACGCCGCTCTTCGAGCGGGGCACCTTGGACATTTACAGCCCTCCTTTCAAGGGGCGTAGATACCGGTCACGGATTCGTTGGGCGTGGATGATCAGAAGTCCTCCGATGTCGGCTTCGATCGCCGTCACCTCGAGCAGCTCGCCGGCCTTGTCAGGACCGAGGGACACGAGCCGGGGATCGTCCAGCGCCTAGCCTTTCGGCGCGTTCTCTTTGAGGATCACGCTCGTGGTCTCGACCACGTACCGGCTGCGTCTCCGGCTGATCCGATGACGGGTTGACGATCGCGTACGTTTGATCTCCACATAACCATTGTGTCAGACACTATAGATGACGGCCACCCAGGTCGATGGAACGACGGAAGCTCTTAGAGCCACCCAGCCCAATCAGTCCGCCAAGCGGGTGCCGTTTTCACGCGCGCTGCCCGCGCACGCGACCGATGGGCAGGGAAGTCGAGCCGCCGCCGGCGGAGTATCGTGGCGGTCACGCCACGAAACCGACGTTACGCTGACTTCGTGCGCTTGATCCTGGGGCCGGGCGCATCAGCGTTGGCGTGTCTTGCTCTCGCGGCCTGCTCGGGTTCGTCCCGCCACGTGGCCGTGGCGTCGCGGGTCCAGGTCGCACAGCGCGTCTGCCGCGCCGAGCTCCGCGCGGCCGCTGCGCTGCTGCCGGGGGCGCGCGTACGGATCGTGGATTCGGATCCGACGTGGATCGAGTGTGTAGTGACCCGAGGCCGGATCAACGTCGACACCATTGCCCAGGCCCAGACGCTGGCGTTGGTCCAATGGGGGGAAGTGGGCAACCACTTCATCCAGGCGTTCGGAACCGGCCCCATCCACGTCGCCTCAGAGATGCCCCAGGTCTGTTGCCCGAGCCTGGGCAGCGAGGACGGCGGTGGGCGAGGGACGTTCGGCAACGCGTTTTGGGTGCCGGCGCAGAACGAGGTTTTCACCACCAATGGCACGGAGACCCAGGGCGGCAGCTACGTGACCGCGACCGTGAAAGGACCGTTGCACCGAGCCCCGAGCCTCGCGTTAGCGACCGCAGTGGCCCGCGCCGCGCTGAACGTGGCCCCGCGCGGGCCGAACCCCGGATCGCCGAACACCTCGTAGCAGTTGAGGGGTGATCCGGACCGCTTACAACCCCATTGCCCTCATACCGCGCGCCCCAACAGGTACATCGAAGCTGCCACCGGTGGCACAGGCGCGATCGTCGGCGAACAGAAGCGAGTCGTCGTCCCGACCGCGTGGTCTCGTATGGCATCACGGTCTGCGCTTACGCCAGCTCATTAAGCGAGCCGCGCAACAGCCGCTGTCGACGGCGAACTAAGCCCCGGCGCGGCCCGTAAAGCACAAACTCGCCCTTCCCCGCGAACAGTTCAGCCCCGTCCGGATAACTAACGTGCAGCGAGTCGAGGTCGTAGTAGCCGACCGTACGGGCGGCTACCTGCGCCCGCTCGAGCGCTCCGGGCAATCCCACCGCGCCAGTCACTGCTGAGCGCAGGCTGAGCATCTCGGCGTCTCCGCCCCAGTGCTCGAGCACGACCTTCGGACTGTGTTCTCCGACCCGCCCTCTAGCCATGACTGAACCCACCCCTGGCTCGGTTACCTTCACGCAGTACTGATCGGCTGAGGCGGAGCACCGCCCACGGCCGGCGCGAACGGTCGCGGCGCCCGAGAGGCGCCCACACGTGACAGCTGCCAGCGCGACCACCACACGATCCTGTTGCGCTCTCGCCGACATCCCGAGCAAGATAACTGCCGTCGACCGTCCACTTGATCATCCCCCGGCTTTCATCGCGGTCGTTCGCCCGCGCAACAAAGGACTCCGATACCCGGCCGATCCACCGACCGTGGAAGATCGTCGCAGTGATGCGCTGCGCCGGCGACAGTGCGCACGGTCTGCGAGCGCGGGCGCTGATCGTGGCGCTGTGGCGAGCAGGGCTGCGGATCAGCGAAGCGCTCGCCTTGGCCGAGAGGGACCTGGACGTGGCCCGTGGCAGCATCCTGATTCGCCGCGGGAAGGGCGGCAAGCGCCGCGAGGTCGGCATGGACACGTGGGCCTGGCAGCACCTGAACGCATGGCTGAACGTTCGCGTGTCGATGCGAATCGGCGCGCTGCTATGCGTGATCGCAGGCTGGACGCTCGTTCGCCAGCGAGGTTCGCATGAGGTCCGGGCACATCCAGATCGGGACTCACGGATCGTGGTCGCCGGCAAGGACAGCGACACGGTGCCGGTCGGAACGCCCCGTAGCATCAGGCGAGCGAGCGGTCTGGAGCATCTCCGATGAGTGAATACGTAGTGATCTACGAGCAAGCCGACCACGGCGGATGGGGCGCCTACCTGCCAGAACTCCCGGGCGTGGTCGCGCTCGGCGTCATGCGCGAGGAGGTCGCGGAGCGAATTCGGGAAGCGTTGGCCGGATACGCCGATGATCTTCATCACCGCAGGCAAACGCTGCCACCGCCGTCACTCGGCTGGAATCGTCGCGGCATAGAAACGACGACCTTCGCCTCCCGCTCCTTGATCCAAGCGGCAGTCGTTCCACCAGCAAGCCATTCCCGGTCGGCGCCGCGGCGACGAGTCGTTTCGGTCGCGGCGAGTGGTCGCCTCTACTCATCTACGTTCGGAGCGGTCATGGCGGTCTGGCTCCCGCCCCGCGACTACGGGTTGCGCGTTGGCGGCGAGAAGCCCGGATCCGGAGCGCTCCAATACGAACGGTGGTCGTAGAAGCGCAGTCTCTTGGCGCCCGACGTGCAGCGCCCGAGGATGAAGTCGCTGCCGCGACTCAGCACGTAGCAATGCCAGCGATCGACGTGGAAAGGTCCGCCCCATCCTCCTCCGCCGAACTGCGGACCGTAGATCACCTTGAGCCCCTTGAGCCATCTAGCCTTTGCGGCGATGCGAAGTGCCTGATTGCAGCTCATGCGCCTCCGTGAGAGCACCTGGACTGCATCAAAGACATCGCTGTGGACCGAGAAGCCGGGCATCTTGAATGCGCCGTGGCATCCGACGCCCGTCTTGAAACCAAGCCCGGCACTCGGGTAACCGAGACCCATGAACGCGGTCACGAAGAGCAGCAGGCCTAGCCTGCGCACCGTGCTGCTTACCCCGGCGAATCGCGTCATCCCGCCGCACACTATCGGGCAGTGGCGATAGCGCACCAGGGAGCTACCCCAGGATTTCATCGACCGCACCGAGAACACCGCTTGTGGTTTCCGTTTCGATCCGAGCGGAAGCCAATAATCCGCCGGGGTTAGTCGCAGAATCGTCGGATGCCGCGCATCGCGACCTTCTACGGAATCGTGATCTACATGTACCGACCCGATCATCCGCCGCCGCACTTTCACGCCCAGTACGGCGAGTACGTGGCGCAGATCGAGCTCGACACGCTGAGGGTGATCGCCGGGGCGATCCCGGCGCGAGCGCTGCGCCTGGTTCTCGAGTGGGCCCAACTGCATCCGCAGGAGCTACAGACCAACTGGGAACTCGCGCAAGCGCTCGAGCCGCTGGTTCCGATCGATCCGCTTCCCTAGCATGGTCGGGATGCTGCAAGTCGTAGATGTCGAGCCGCTCGATCCATATTGGCTGCGGGTCTCCTTCAACGACGGAACCGTGAGAGAAGTCGACTGCTCGTTTCTGCTACACGGAACCCTTGGGAAACCGCTGCGCGATCCGGAGTACTTCCGGCAGGTTCGAGTCGACCAGGAGTCACGCACCATCGTCTGGCCAAACGGTCTCGATCCGGCGCCGGAGCTGCTACACGACCCCGCCCGGATCACAGAGCTGCGTCCAGACAGTCCGCCACGCGCCGCGGTGTAGCCGCGCACTCGCTGCTCGTTATCGATCAATTCGACAGGGCTGGCTCAGGGCACCTGTCAGGACGACCCCCGCGGGCGAGGCGACGCTCGCCGTTAAGCGTGTGCGACTACCTCGCTCACCTCGTTGCCCTCGATCGTGGTTCCGGAAGGAACCAGCGACGGCACTAGGTCGGACGCGGCCTGCGCGTTCTCCTCTGAGTCAAAGACGACGATCGATTGTCCGATCCCGTCGCCCCGGGTCCAATAGCCGGCCACGAAGCCCGGAAGCTCCTTGACACGCGGCACGACCTGCTCGCGCAAGATCGTGGGGTTGGGGTTATCCGAGAGCTTCACCTTCACGAGCACCGCATGCATCGCCGCCTCCATTGTCGTGGTCCATCCGCGACCCTAACCGAAAGCTGCGCCTGAAGATGGCCGCGCCCGCGAGCACCATCGCCCGCATGGCAGCGGACGGCCTCTGTGGCGATGGCTCCCTTTCGATCAAACCGCAAGCCCTGGTGTCAAGGCCGGTTGAAAAGTGCACCACTTGCGCCGGTTGAAAAGTGCCCCACCCCCGGGGCTGGTAGCGGCGGCTTCTCGTGGAGCGAGCCGGAGGCGAGCGGAGCGAATTGCCGCCGGCGCCGACGGTTGGGGGTTAGGCGGCTGGGTCGACGAGGATGAGGTCGCCGTTGCCTTCAGCCCAGATCTTGATCTCGCCGGGAGTGAGGTCGACGGAGAGGCCGGGTTGTGGATCGCCGTCGTAGACGATGGTGCACGGCTCGCCCGGTTCGAGCCGGTAGACGCGTCCCCAGGGCTCGAGAACGAGGTCGACGGACTCTTCGAAGCTGTTGCGCACGAAGATCTTGACATTGGTCATGTCACGGGCGGCTGTCGCTCTGTTGGCTGAGCGTCATCCGGCGGGGCGGGCTGGGCGGGCGTCGAGGTCTTTGCCGAGCAGCCGGTAGCTGTCGCCCTTGAGGGAGAGGATCTCGGCGTGGTGGATGAGCCGGTCGATCATCGAGGCGCGTTCGTAGCGGTTGGAGACCAGCGAGAACATGAGGTTTGCGGCTTCGGCCTCGAACGGGATGTACCCGTGGCGCGGATGCAGCCGCTGAGTTCGGCCGAGACGTCCACGCCGGCGTCGACCGCCCACCGCTACCCGTCGACGCCTATTCCGGTCAGCCCGGCACGGTCGCCGCCTCGCACCAAGAGCAGGTGCCCAAACCCCGGCCGGGTCGTCTGGCCGCTACCGGCGGGTAGGACAAGCGGCGCATGTCGTCAATGGGTATCCGCCTCAGACGGAGCCCGCGGCCTCAACCGCGAGCAGTTCCCATTCGTCCGGGACGCCTTTGAGGATGTGGGCTCCGCGACTTGTGAAGGTGTAGCCGGATCCGGCGGCGAGATCCTTCACAGTTCGCGATGCGAGCAGTTCGCCAGCGTCGGCGAGTGCTGCGACGCGGGCGGCGATGTGGACGCCGATCCCGGCGACGTCGTCGTCGAGCAGCTCGACCTCGCCGGTGTGGACGCCCGCGCGGATCACGATTCCGGCGTCTGAAAGCGCAGAGCGCAGCGTGTCCGCGCATCGCAGTCCGCGTGAGGGCGCGTCGAAAGTCGCGAGCATGCCGTCGCCGGTGCCCTTGACCAGCCGCCCCCCGCAGTCTGCGATCGCGTTGCGAGAGATCGTGTCGTGCCGGTTGAGCACCCGCCGCCACGCATTGTCGCCGAGAGTCGCCGCCATGGTCGTGGAATCGACGATGTCGGTGAACAGCACGGTCGCGAGCACCCGCTCGGCCGGCTTCGCGCGCGGGAGGCGGCCGGTAAGGAACTCCTCGATCGTCGAGACCACGGTTTCCAGGTCCCCGCCCCACTGGGGGGCGTGCGCGTCGCCGTCGAGCTCCACGAACCGCGCGCCGGGGATGTGCTCTGCCAATTCCCGGCCGTATCCAACCTGCACGAGGCGGTCGCCCGTGCGGTGCATGACGAGCGTCGGGCATTGGATCGAGCCTAGGACCGGACGCACGTCGGTCTCGCGGATCCATCGCCAAGAGGCCAGGAGCCCTCCCGGCGTCGTGGACTGGCGCTCGAAGTGATTCGTCCAGCGCAGGAAGTCGGCGTCGCCGACCTTGCGCGGGGCGATCGCCGCAACGCTCAACGTCTCCGGAGTGCCCCAGTGCGTCGCCCACGACTCCATGAAGCGGTCACCGCGGTTGGTATCCAAGTGGGCGAACGAGCCGAACAGCAGCAGATGGCTTACGCGCTCCGGGTAGGTGGCGGCATACATGGCGGTCGTCGTTCCGCCCTCGGAGATGCCTCCCAGCGCGACCCGGTCGGCGCCGACCGCGTCCAGTACCGCTGTGAGATCGCCGAGGCGGTCGTCGAGCGTGGGCACGCCCGAGTCGCGATCAGAGAGCCCCTGGCCGCGCTTGTCGTAGGTGACGAACCGCGAGAACGACGAAAGCGCGGTCATCCAGGACCGGGCCTCTGGATCCTCCCAAGCCACCTCGACGTTCGAAACGATCCCCGGCAGGCCGACGAACGTCAAATCGCCGTCACTGACGACCTGATAGGCGATGTGCACATCGCCGTTGCGCGCATATCGCGTCTCGGGCACCCAACTAGGTGTAGCCCCAATCGCCACCAAGAAAGAAAGATACGCATCGTCCCACCACCAGACCGCTCGGCTCGCATCCCGCAGCCAGACTGGAACGAACCGGAGGGTCTCCCTCCGACGATCTGGCTGCCGGCTCTCCTGCTCTGCGAGAAAGCTCCGACTCTACGGGGCTTTTTGAGAGCCGACGCGGGGACTCGAACCCCGGACCCCTTCATTACGAGTGAAGTGCTCTACCAGCTGAGCTACGTCGGCGTTTGCAGGCGATCCGGGGCGTCCACGCGCTGCCCGATCAGGTGGCCGCGCGAGCCTGCAAAGCCCGATCGCTGCTGGGCCAAGCGTAGCCGACGGCTGGCGCGCTCGCCGCCCCACGACGGCTCCGAGCAGAGTCAGATCTGGCGTGCCAGGTCGTCTCGCGCGCGCCATTCCTCGGCGTGGATGGCCCAGCGCTCGTGATCGCGCCAGCGGCCGCCGATCTTGAGGTAGCGCGGCGAGAAGCCCTCCCGACGGAAGCCCGCCCCGCGGGCGAGCGCGAGCGAGGCGGTGTTGCCCGGCTGGATGTTCGCCTCGATCCGGTGCAGCTTCATCGTGGTGAAGGCGTGTCGAAGCACGAGCTCGATTCCCTCGCGCATGTATCCCTGACCTGCGTAGGGCTTCCCCGCGGCGTATCCGAGGTAGGCGCTCTGGAACCCGCGGCGCACGATCTGCGAGAGGTTGAAGAAGCCGATGATGGCGCCGTCGTCCTGGCGACAGACGAGCATCGCCTCGAAGTCGGGTCGTCGCGCATCGGCCAAATACGCAGCGAAGCGCTCGTCGTCGGTGGGCGCTGTGGCCCAGGGCCGGTGGAAGGCGCGGCTGGCGTACATCAGGGATACGAACTCCTCGCGGTCCGAGCGCGAAGGCGGGCGCAGGAACACGCGCCCCTCCTGCGTGACTACGCGAGTGCGCGTTCCAAACGGTAGGCGAGCGACTCGCACGCGAGCTCCTCTGAGACGTTCAACTGAAACCGTTGGCGGGTGTCCTCGACGAGCTCGATTGCCGCGCGCAGCCGTCCCTGGTCGGGGCCTGCCGACGCCTCGAGCTCGGACATCCGGTCCGTGTGCCGGACCAGGTCCGGGGCGCCCCAGCCCAGGGCGGCGAGATCGGCGAGCCACAGCGAGACCAGCTGCAGCCCGAGGTCGAGGGCCTTGGTCTCGACGCGGCGGCGCGCGCGCCGGATTCGCTCATTCCACTCCGTCTCGACCCGCTTGCGCTCCTTCTTGGGATACAGCTCCAGCTCGGCGCTCGCCTGCCCCTCGAGCCCGACGCGCGTCGCCTCGCCACGGGCGCGAACCGCCTCCAGGAGCGCCGTCCACGGCTTGGCGACCGACGCCTTGCCGGCAAGTGCGCTGCGGGCGAGCTGCTCGGCGCCGGCACGCAGTGCCACGCCCTCGGGCCCTGCCAGCTCGAGCGCCCGCTCGCCGTCTCCGAGCGACAGCCGCGCACAGGCAAGCGCGGTCTCGCGCGCAACGCCGAGACGCTCGATCCGCTGCGCGATGTCGTCCGCAGCGGCAGCGTCGAAGCGGACCAGCTGGCAGCGCGAGCGGATCGTCGGCAGGACCTCGACCAGCCGGTCTGTGAGCAGGATCAGGTGCACGAAGGGAGCCGGCTCCTCGAGCGTCTTCAGCATCCGGTTGGCGGCCTCGTCGCCGAGCTCGTCGACCCGCTCGATCACGAAGATGCGGCGACTCGACTCGAAGGGCGTCTTGCTCGCCGCCGCGATCACCGGCACGTCGATGTCGCTCACGAGGATCTCGTGTGCTCCGCTCGGGGTGACCCAGGTCAGATCTGGATGAGCGCCCGAAACCGCGCGCGCTCGCGCTCCCTCCGGGTTCGGCGAGCCTGCGGCCAGCAGCTCCGCCGCGATTGCGCGCGCCACCGTGCGCTTCCCGGCCCCGCCCGGTCCATGGAACAGATATGCGTGCGAGGGACGGCCGTCCGGCTCGAGCACCGGCGAGAGAACGGCGCGTGCATGAGGATGAGGAGCTAGCTCGGCGAGCACTCGCCTCGATGCTAATGCCTGGCCGGCGTCTATATCGTCGGCCTAGCGATGGCCTCACGCGGACTGCTGATCACGATCGAGGGGCTGGACGGCGCGGGCAAGACCACGCTCGCGACCGGGCTCACCGACGCCCTGCGCGCGAGGGGGTTCGACGTGCGTCTGCTTCGGGAGCCCGGTGGGGTGCTGGTCGCCGAGCGGGTCCGCGGCCTGGTCACGGATCCGCAGGTGCAGATCGGCGCGCGCGCCGAGGCGCTGCTGTACGCGGCGGCGAGGGCGCAGCTGGTCGAGGAGGCCGTCGCGCCGCTGCTCGAGGCGGGAACCTGGGTCCTGCTCGATCGCTTCGTGGACTCCTCGCTGGCCTACCAGGGCGGCGGCCGGGAGCTCGGGATCGACTCGATCCGGGCGATCAATGAGTTTGCGACCGGCGGCCTGTGGCCAGATCGAACGCTGCTGCTGGCTGTCGACGCGGCGCTGGGCCGGTCGCGATCGCATTCCCGCGGCCAGCCCGCCGATCGGCTGGAGCGCGAGCATGACGAGTTCTTCGCGCGGATCGCCGAGGCCTACGGCGAGCTCGCCGCCGCGCAGCCGGAGCGCTTCCGGACGCTCGACGCGCGCCGCGCGCCCGATCAAGTGCTCAGCGATGCCCTCGAGGCGCTCTCGGACCTAATCTGAATATCCGCGCGGGTTCGCTCGCGCGAACTCCCAGGCGTCCGCGACCATCTCGGTGAGCGTCTTGCGCGGCGTCCACCCCAGCTCCGAGCGAATCCGCTCGCTCGCCGCGACCAGCCTCGGCGGGTCTCCCGGTCTCCGAGGCGCCTCGCGCGTGGGTATATCTGCGCCGGTGACCTCGCCCGCCGCCTCGATCACCTCGCGCACCGAGAAGCCGCTTCCGTTGCCGAGGTTGTAGATCGTGTGCTCGCCGCCTCGCGCGTGCTCGAGCGCGAGCAGGTGCGCCGCGGAGAGGTCCTCGACGTGGATGTAGTCGCGAATCGCCGTGCCGTCAGGGGTCGGGTAGTCGGTGCCGAAGATCTCGACGTGCGGTGAGTCGCCCGTCGCCGCGCGCAGGACGTTGGGAATCAGATGCGTCTCGGGATGGTGGTCCTCGCCCCGGCCCCCGCTCGCCCCCGCGACGTTGAAGTACCGAAGGCTGATCGCGCCGATGCCGTGGGCCACGCAGAATCCCCCGATCATGCCGTCGACGGCGAGCTTCGAGGCGCCATAGGGGTTCGTCGGTCGATGCGGAGCCGCTTCCGAGATCGGCACCTCGTCAGGCTGGCCGTAGACCGCACAGGTCGAGGAGAACACCAGACGCCGCACCTCCGCCGTACGCATCGCCTCGAGCAGGTTGAGCGTGCCGCCGACGTTGACGCGGTAGTAGCGCTCGGGATGAGCGACGGACTCGCCGACCAATGCGAGCGCGGCGAAATGAAGGACTCCGTCGAAGCCCTCGCCCAGGATGGCGCTGACGGCCTCTTCGTCGAGCAGGTCCACCTGCTCGAAGCGAGCCTGCTTCGGAACGGCCGATCGGTGCCCCTGCCTGAGGTTGTCGATGACTACAACCTCGTGCCCCGCAGCGAGGAGATCCGCCGCAACGATCGAACCAATGTACCCAGCCCCGCCGGTGACAAGGAGCTTCATGCGCGGCGCTGTCGATCGACCGTCGAATCCATGGACGCCGGAGATATAACAAACCTACAATCGATCGGGCCATGACAGACATGGCCTCAGTCGAACTCGAGGTGTTCGAGTGGGTCGAGGTTGCGGCGGGAAAGGCGCTCCTCCGCCTCGCCGCGCGCCACCACCGCTCTGAGGAATCCAGACCCGTCCTGCTGGTCGAAGCGGGTGCGCGGACCTATCGGTTCGCGGCCCTCCAGGCGCCGAGGGATCCGGACGGGCGCCTGCGCGCGGCGTTCGTCGCACCCCGCTCTCTGGTCGAAGACGACGTGACCTACTCGCTCGAGCTGGCAGACGGCCAGCTCGTGCCGTTGCCGGCGCCGACCGTCGGGCGCACCCGAGTCGCCGCCGACCAGCAGGCGGAACACGTGGCACGGCTCGAGCGGGAGCTCGCGGAGGCGCGGGCCAGCGCAAACCTTCACCTCGAGCAGGCGAGCGCGCTCGAGCGCGAGCTCGAGACGGCCAAGCGCGAGGCGCAGGGGCGGATCATGGAGCTGCAGGCCACAGCGGTCGAGGCGAACCGCGCGTTCACAGAGCTCCAAGCCGACTCCAAGCGGATGGCGGCGCGCGCGGAGGAGGCAGAGCAACGTGCCGGCGAGCTCGAGACTCGTACCGCTGCCGCCGAGCAGAGCGCCGGCACCCTCGCAGCGGAGCTCGAGCAGGCCCGATCGGAGGCTCGCGACGTCGCCCGCCAATTCGAGCAGGAGGCCGCGCTGCACCAAGCGGCGCAGGCGCGCGTGCTTCAGCTCGAGCACGAGCGCGAGGAGCGCGAGGGCGAGCGCGAGCGGCTCGATGCAGAGCGGACGCAACTTGCGTCCGAACGCGATCGGCTCGAATCGGAGCGCCAGAGGCTCGAAGGCGAGACGACCGAGCTGCAGCCGCGGCTGCGGGACGCGATCGATCGCGCCGGACGCGCCCACCAGCTGCAGCGCGAGCTGGACGCGGCTAAGGAAGCGCTGCGGCTGGCGGAGTTGCAGGCGTACGTCGCCTCGCGCGCGGAGGCGCGCGCCACCGCTCGCGCCGAGGCGGCCGAGACCTCCGCGATCCGGGCTCAGCAGACGCGCAGCGCCAAGATCGACGCGCTGCGACACGCAGCCGAGGGCCGCGCGCGGAATCAGGCCGAAGCCGAGATTCGTGCCACGCTCCTGAGCGGGGCGCCCGGCTCGGAGGCATCGCCGCTCGAGCAGGAGGAGATGTCGGCGACCACGATCGTCGCCCAGACGCAGGCGCGGATGCGCCGGAAGGAGCAGGAGGAGCGCTCGGCGGAGGAGCAGCGCCGCCAGCCGCGCGGCAATAGGGACGCGCTCGGGCAGACCGCTTCGCTGCCAGCCCCCCCGACGCTCAGCCGTCCCGGGCGCAGGCGCGGCGAGGAGGAGGGCGCCACGCCGCGGTCGTGGGTGCGGCTGGTGGTGATCGCGCTGCTCGTGATTCTCGTGGTCGTGATCCTGATCGCGCTGCTCAGCCACGGCTGACGCGGATCGCGCCTAGCGCGGCGTCTGGACGGCCGTGGGAGAACGTTGCGGCGGCGCTGCGCCGTAGCTCGCACGCTGGCTCAGGATCGAGGCGAGGTCGTAGTAGAAGCTGTTCTTCGGGTCCAGCGCGAATGCTCGGCCCGCGGCCCGCGCGGCGCCGTCGAGATCTCCGAGCGCGAAGTCGGTGTACACGAGCGAGGCCCAGGCAAGCGAATCGCTCGGGTCGCGGCCGACCGCGCTCAGCAGGTAACTTCGCGACCCCTGATAGTCGCCTCGGCGCAACGCGATTGTGCTCTCGACCTTGAGCCCGGCGTCGGAGAGCGGATCGAGGCGCGAGGCGAGCGCGGCGTCCGCCTGTGCGCGCTGCAGCGCTCCGTGGGTGCCGCCTGCGGCGCTCACCAGCGCGTCCGCCGCCTTTGTGGCGGCGAGGCTCGGAAGGGCCGCGGAGAGCGCAAACGTGCACATGAACAGCGTCGCCGCGACGAGCGCCGTCAACCGCAGCCTTGCGCCCGCCGTCGGCATACGTTGCAGCGGGGTCCTCGCGCCCGAGCCGAGCAGCACGCCGAGCAGTAGCAGCGCCGGCAGCGTCACTGCGGGGATGTCCCAGTCCCAGTCGTAGAGCAAGTGAAGGAAGTAGCAGACTGCGGCCGCCAGTAGCCCGGCCGCGAGCAGGCGCTCACGTCCGGTTCGGCGGAGCGTCGTCTTGACCGCCGCGATTGTGAGCAACAGGAAAGCGCCGAGCGCCAGCAGCGCACCCACGATCCCCGTCTCCGCGAGGAACTGCAACGGCACGCTGTGCGGCTGCTGGACCGACAGGTTGTCGCGCCGGTAGAGCAGGTGAACGACCGGGAACGAGCCGGCTCCCCAGCCCGTGATCGGCCGGTCGGTGAATGCGCCGGCGGCTTCCTTCCACCACACCCAGCGGTTCGCCGAGTCGGCCGACAGCAGCCGGCTCGGATTCGAGGGACTCGCCTCGTGGGTGTTCGTGAACGTCCTCCACTCGTGGCTGATGGTGCCCGTCAGCCCGCGCGAAGAGAGCGCGAGTGCAAGCACGCCGGCGATCACCGCGACGGCGGCCAGCGCGATCAGCGCACGCTCGATCTGGCGCGTTCGCCGCGGCGCTGGACGCATCGCGCGTTCGCGTGCGATGACCAGCCGTCCGATCAGCGTCAGCGCCGCAAGCGATGCGAGCACGATCAGCCCGAGCTCGAGGCCGGCCGTCTCGCGCGCGGACAGGCTCGCGCCGTTGCTCGCGAGCGAGTGGTCGATCAGCCCGAACAGCATCGGCGGCAGCGCCGCCAAGGCGCCGATGGCGAGCCACATCAGCGAGCGCAGCATCGATCCCCCGAGGCTGATGCCGACCGCGACCGCCACGACCGCGGCCAGCACGCCGCCGCGCGAATACGTGAACGCGAGCACGAGCACGATCAGATCGAGCGCACAGAGCGAGGCGATCCTCGTGCGGACCGCCTGCGCCACGTCGACGGCCAGCGCGAGCGCTCCCGGGAGCGCCAGCGCGACGAACAGGGCGAGGGCGTTCCAGTATCCGAGCGGAGCCTGCAACCGGGACAGCGGCCCCGTCTGGTTGAGATTGAAGACCCCGCTCACATGGAGTCCCGGAAGCACCTTCGCGCCGAGCGCATAGACCGCCACCGCGACCGCCACGATCAGGAACCCCTTCGTGATCCTCTCGACCGCGTGCTCGAGCGATGCGCCTGCCGTGATCGCCAGGCTGAGGACGATCACGTAGGTGATCGCGTGGTTGAGCTCGGTCCAGGTCCCCTCCGGCGCCACGCTCCAGGCGAGCGAGATCCCGCTCCACACCGCGAAGCCGGCCAGCAGCGTCAGCGCCAGGTATGTGGGCGCCGGCGCGGCGAACCGAAGCGTCCCGGTCCACAGCCACGAGCCCGCGGCGAACGCGGCCACGGCCGCGATCGCAACCTGGATTCGCGCGTCGGGTGCGGTCGCCACCGCGCCGTGCTGAAACGCCGCGTAGAGGACGAGGAGGAGCAGCGCCGTGGCGAGCGCGAGCGGAGCTCGAGCCCTCTCCACGCGCGGGCGTCCGACCATGTCGGCCGGAGCGCGCACGCGGTATGCGAGCTGGGCCGTGGACACGCGGGCGAAGCTAGCACGAGCACCATCCGGAGCCGGAATGCCTGCCCGGCTGCTGCGGGGCATATCGGCTCGAAGGCCGGAAAAGGCGTCCGAGCAGAGTAAAATCAAGTGTCAGACCCGCGCGATTTTCGCGCTCGGGTTTGGGCTCCTGAGGCTTGCTTTTCCGTCCGAGCCTCCCGGCAAGATTCGCTGCCCTCCGCGCACGACCTGGTAGCGGCCGAAAGCAGCGGAACGAGCGGAAAAACGAGAGGAGCAGGTCGGCATGGATCAAACCCCGCACACACAACTCACGCCCGGCGCCACCGCGAGCGAGGGGCTGTCGATCCGCCGGTATTTCACGACTCCGGACGCCCATCCGTTCGACCGCGTCGAGTGGGAGATCCGCGATGCCCGGATCGGCCACGGAGACAAGATCTCCTTCGAGCAGCCGGGCGTCGAGTTCCCCAAGGCGTGGTCGCAGAACGCGACCAACATCGTCGCCCAGAAGTACTTCCGCGGCCAGCTCGACTCGCCGTCGCGCGAGCGCTCGGTGAAGCAGATGATCGGGCGGGTCGCGGGGACGATCGCGAGCTGGGGCCGCGAGCTCGGCTACTTCGCGAGCGACGCCGACGCGGACACGTTCGAAGCGGAGCTGACGCACATCCTGCTTCACCAGATGGCGGCGTTCAACTCGCCCGTCTGGTTCAACGTCGGCTTCGAGGAGAGCCCGCAGGCGAGCGCCTGCTTCATCCTGAGCGTCGAGGACACGATCGAGTCGATCCTCGACTGGAACACCAAGGAGGGCATGATCTTCCGTGGCGGCTCCGGCTCGGGGATCAACCTCTCGAAGATCCGCGGCTCGATGGAGCCGCTCGGCAAGGGCGGCACGGCCTCCGGTCCGGTCAGCTTCATGCGCGGGGCGGACGCGTGGGCGGGCACGATCAAGTCCGGCGGCAAGACGCGGCGCGCCGCAAAGATGGTCGTGCTCGACGTCGACCATCCGGACATCGAGGAGTTCATCTCGTGCAAGGCCAACGAGGAGGAGAAGGCCGCTGCGCTACGGGACGCCGGGTTCGACATGTCGATCGACGGCGAGGGCTTCATCTCGATCCAGTACCAGAACGCGAACAACTCAGTGCGCGTCACCGACGAGTTCATGCACGCGGTCGAGAACGACGAGGAGTGGGAGCTGACCGCGCGCACCACCGGCAAGACCGTCAAGACCGTCCGCGCGCGCGAGCTGATGACTCAGATCGCGCAGGCCGCGTGGCGTTGCGCGGATCCCGGCGTCCAGTACGACACCACGATCAACCAGTGGCACACCTGCCCCGTCTCCGGCCGGATCAACGCTTCAAACCCCTGCTCCGAATATATGCATGTCGACGACTCGGCGTGCAATCTCGCGTCGCTGAACCTGATGAAGTTCCGCCGCCCGGACGGGACCTTCGACGTCGAGTCGTTCGAGCACGCGGTCGACATCGTCTTCCTCGCGCAGGAGATCATCGTCGGTCCCTCGAGCTATCCGACGGAGCAGATCGGAAGGAACGCGCGCGCCTTCCGTCAGCTCGGGCTCGGCTACGCCAACCTCGGCGCCTACCTGATGGCCGACGGCGTCCCGTACGACTCCGACGCAGGCCGTGGCACCGCCGCGGCGATCACCGCGCTGATGACCGGACGGGGCTATCTCGGCTCGGCACGCGTCGCGGCCGCGATCGGCCCGTATGAGCGTTATCCGGAGAACCGGGAGGCGCACAACGCGGTGATGCGGATGCACCGGGATTCTGCGTACGCGATCCCGGATGCGACCTGCGCCGATACCGGTTTGCTCGATGCTGCCCGTTCGACCTGGGACGAGACGGTCCTCGTCGGCGAGCACTCCGGCTATCGAAACGCGCAGGCGACCGTGCTCGCTCCGACCGGCACGATCAGCTTCCTGATGGATTGCGACACGACGGGCGTCGAGCCGGACTTCTCGCTAGTCAAGTTCAAGGAGCTCGTCGGCGGGGGGCAGATGACGATCGTCAACCGCACGGTCCCGCTCGCGCTGGAGACGCTTGGCTACGACGAGCAGCAGGTGGAGCAGATCGTCGCGTATGTCAACGACCGTGGGACGATCGTGGGCGCACCCGACCTCGCCGAGGAGCACCTGCCGGTGTTCGACGTGGCGGTCGGCGAGCGCGCGATCTCGCACGTCGGTCACATCAAGATGATGGGCGCGGTGCAGCCATTCATCTCGGGTGCGATCTCCAAAACCGTGAATCTGCCAGAGACCGCGACCGTCGAGGACATCGCCGACGCGTACACGCAGGGTTGGCACCTGGGAATCAAGGCGCTCGCGATCTACCGCGATGGCTCCAAGACCGCACAGGCACTGCGGACCGACGCCCAGAAGGATGCACCGGCGCCCGCCACGACGCAGGCCGACGTCGACAAGGCGGTGGCCGATGCGCTGGCGAAGGTCGGGCCGAAGCGCAGGCGCATGCCTCGCGAGCGTCAGTCGATCACCCATAAGTTCTCGATCGGCGGGCACGAGGGTTACATCACCGCCGGGATGTACGAGGACGGGTCGATCGGGGAGATCTTCCTGACCGACATCGGCAAGGAGGGGTCCACCCTCCGGGGGATGATGAACTCGTTCGCGACGGCGATCTCGATCTCGCTCCAGTACGGCGTGCCGCTCGAGACGCTGGTCCGGAAGTTCAGCTACATGCGCTTCGAGCCCGAGGGCATGACCTCCAATCCCGAGATCCCGTTCGCCAAGTCGATGCCCGACTACATCATGCGGTGGCTCGCATCGCGGTTCCTCGACGTCGACCTGCAGGAGGAGCTCGGGATCCTCACGCCCGCCGTGCGGGCGCGTCAGGCGGCGCAGGACGCGGCCAGCTCACACGCCAGCGATACGGCTGGACCCGCGGTCGCCGACAGCGAGACGGACGCCGATGGCGAGGACGAAGCAGGCGGAAACGGGAAGGGAAACGGCCACACCGCCAACGGGATCACGACGGCCGCGCCGGTCGCCCCCACCTCCGCGCTGACCGATGAGCCACCCGTGCTGCCGGCGGTCCGCAAGGGCCTCGACCTCGGACCGGCCTGCCAGCAGTGCGGCGGCATGATGCAGCGCACCGGCAGCTGCTACACGTGCTCGAGCTGCGGCTTCAACACCGGCTGCGGCTAGTGTGTCATCGGCTTCGCTACTGACGGCCCGGCTGGACCAAGGCGGCGTCGAGCTCTGCCAAGAGCTCGTTCACGCGGCGGGCGATCTCGTCGCGCGTTGCCCTCACCTCTTCGACTGGCCGGTCCTTGGGGTCCGGGAGCTCCCAGTCGATGTAGCGCTTGCCGGGAATGAAGGGGCAAGCGTCCCCGCAGCCCATCGTCACGACGACGTCAGCCCGCTTGGCAAGCTCACGTGTGAGGCGCTGCGGGCGGCGCTCGGCGAGGTCGATGTCGAGCTCGCGCATGACCTCAACGACCTGGGGATGGACGTACCCCTCGGGGTCGGCCTCGCTGCCGGCTGAGAGCGCGCGGTGGCGTCCGTCGGCGGCGCGCTCGAACAGCGCCTGGCTCATCTGCGAGCGCCCGGCGTTATGCAGGCAGACGAACAGGACGGTCGCCATGTGTGTCCTCCTCGCTGGGTGTGAGCGTTGGCAGCTGCGGTCGCTCGCCCCGCACGAACTCGTAGACGAACGCGCCGAGCGGCGCTCCGATGAGCGGGCCGAGCGCGTAGACCCAGAAGTCCTGCCAGTGCCCAGAAGCAAGCGCGGGCCCGAAGGACCGCGCCGTGTTCAGCGAGGCGCCGGTCAGTGGCCCGAAGGCGATGGCCGCAAGACCAACGACGGCTCCGATGGCCAGGGCGGCCGGGGCGCCGACGGCGCGTGTGTCGGTCGCCACGCTCATGATGACCAGCATCAACAGCGCGGTCAGGACGACTTCGAGTACGACTGCGCGCCCGGCGCTAATGCTTGGGATCGTCGCGCCGAGGCTCGCGGGATGGTGCGGCCAGACGAGCAGCAAGAGCAGCGCGGCGAGCGTGGCGCCCAGGAACTGAGCGCTCCAGTAAGCGACCAGGTCCCGAGCTGGCAGGTGTCGGGTCAGAAAGAAGCTGAGGCTCACCCCGGGGTTGAAGTGAGCTCCCGAGATATGACCCAGGGAGCCGATAGTCGCGACCAGCACCAGGAAGAACACCAGCCCGACACCGACGACGCCAACGGCACCGTGGCGCTGGACGTCGGTGACAATGGCGCCGCACCCGGCGAGAACGAGCGCGAACGTGCCGATTGTCTCGGCGGCAGCCCGGCGCACGAGCGTCGGCCGTTTCACCGTCAGACCTTCCGGGCGCGGACGATGGCGGCGCTTGCGTGCTCGTGTACTGAATGGGTCCGGCCAATCTCGATGTCCGCGAATCCAGCGGCCTCGAGCGCGCCGCGGAACTCCTCTTCGGTCAGCGCGCCGGCGATACAGCCGGTCCATTGCTGCATATCGACCCGCGTCGCCTCATCCATCTCAGGGTCCGCGATGACGTCGGAGACGGCGAACCGCCCCCCGGGATGCAGAACGCGCGCAGCCTCGGCAAGGACCTTGTATTTGTCCCCGGCAAGATTGATGACGCAGTTGGAGATGACGACGTCAACGGAAGCGTCAGGCAGGGGAATGTCCTCGATATAGCCCTTGACGAATTCGACGTTCTCAACACCCGCCTTCGCGGCGTTCGCGCGAGCGAGCTCAAGCATCTCGTCGGTCATGTCCAGGCCGATGGCCCGCCCAGTCGGGCCGACGCGCTTGGCCGAGATGAGTACGTCCGCGCCGGCGCCAGAGCCGAGGTCGAGGACCGTCTCGCCCTGATGTAGGTCGGCGACCGCGGTGGGAACTCCACAGCCAAGCGAGGCCTCGACCGCACCAGCAGTACCGCCGTCGGTCTGCTCCTCCGCGTAGAGGGCCGCGCCGAAGACCGCGGCGCCGCTGGCGTCACGGGTGCGGACCTCACCGCAGCCGCAAGACGGCTGCTCGGGTCCGGCCACGGCAACCGCCGCCGCGGCGTAGCGCGCGCGCACGACCTCACGGATATCGGGTGCCGCCTCGCTCGAAGGGCCATCGCCCGCTGAGCACCCGCAGGCCGAGTCAGCGTCAACCCGCCCGCCAGTCAGCTCAGCCATTCGGTCAGCTCCTCCAGCGCGTCGTGGGGTACCCGGTAGTACGCCCATCGATGGCGGCGCTCAACGGTGACCAGACCCGCGTCGATGAGCTTTCGCATGTGATGAGCCAGAAGCGACTGCCGGATGTCGAACAGCGCGATCAGCTCGCACTGGCAGACATCCTCGTCGCTGCGCCTCAGGACATCGACGATGCGCACGCGGAGCGGGTCACCGAGCGCCTTGGCGACCGCTGCGAGGCGCTCGGCGTCGAGCTTGTCGTCGAGCCCGACCGACGGCACACAGCACATGTCCGCGGCGGGACCGGCGGGCTCCCTCCTCGGATCGCTCATAACAGCAGCCATTGGTCTGAGAACCGTAGCACTCGGACGCGTGACGCGCAGCCCGTCAGCGAAAATCGCAGGCCTTCGCGGCCTTCGTGAACGCGGGTGAGTTGACGTCGATTGTGTTTGGCACCAGCAGCCACAGGTCGCTGCCGATGCCCTCGGCGATGCTGTACTGACCCAGGCTCTGGAGGCTGGTCGGTGCCTTGCTGGTCGGGTCGGGGAATCCGGAAACGCCGTGGCTGCGCATGCATTCCGAGGTCGCCACGATCCGCTCCTTCTGCTGCTCGGTGACGTGGCGGGAACCAGGACCGCCACCTGGCAGCAGCCGCCGGCACACGGCCTGCGCGCCCTCGAATGACGGCGAGAACGGGTTGATCCCCGTGCCGTCGAGGTTGATCCCACCGCTCCCGCCGGGATCGGGGAAGTTCGGGACACCGTGGCTGCGCATGCACTCCGAGAACTGGAGGGAGGCCTGCGGATGCGAGGGGGCGCTCGCTGTCTGGCCGGACGAGCCGCAGGCGGAGGTCGCGAGGGCGCAGACGGCAGCCGTCAGCGCGGCGAACAGGCAGCGGCGCCACTGGCAGGTTGCAGGGGTCGAGTTAGCGGCGTGCATCGTCGGTGCGGCGGACCGTCCAAGCTTGTAGCGCCGCGCCGGTCACAGGGGCGTAACGGCGTGGTCATTCCCGGGACTGAATCGATCGCAACCTAGGGAGCGTCGGAGACGAACACACGCGGGTCCTCGCCACGGACCCACAGTCCTCGTGGCATTACCTGCGTTGTGAACGGCATAGCGATCGTCCCGTCTGAGCTAGCCGCGATCAATCCGCCCCGTCCCCCGAGCTCGGTGAGATCGCGCAGGACCGCTGCGATCGCAGCCTCGAGGCTGGCGCCCGCCGCGACAAGCGTCGCGGCGTGACGCGCCGCGCCCGCCCGGATAAAAGCCTCGCCATCGCCGGTGCACGAGATCGCGAGATTGCCGTCCGCCCAGGTGCCCGCACCAATCAACGGGCTGTCGCCAACTCGTCCCGGGGGCTGACCACTGATCCCGCCGGTTGAGGTGGCAGCAGCCAGACTCCCGTGCGAGTCCAGGCAGACCGCTCCTACCGTCCCCCGATCGTCGCCGGCGCGGGCGGCAAGTCGCGCGCGTTGGCGGTCGGTGACGAACAGGTGGTTGGGTTGATGCTCGACCCCACGCCGGATCGCTTCGCGTTCCGCCGCCTCGCCAATCATCAGTACCTGCCGGGAATGCAGTAACGAAAGGGCGGCGCGCACCGGATATTTGACGGTGCGCACGCCTGCCACAGCGCCAGCAGCCCGGTCAGACCCTCGCATGACCGCGGCGCTCATCTCGACCGACCCGTCCCGGCAGAGCGCAGAGCCATAACCGGCGTTGAAGAGCTCGAAGGACTCCATCATCGAGACGGCGCAGACGACGACTGCCACGGCGTCGTCGCCGTGCTCGAGCATCAACTTCCCGCAGTCGAGAACTTCACGCAAGAAGGCCCCGACGCGCTCGGTGTTCTCGGGGAAGTCCGCCCGGTGCGCACCCGCCCCGGCGTGGATCGCGATCGCCGGAGGAACGCCCCGCTGACGTTCCGCGGTCACCTGTCTACCGATCGCGGCGCGGGCCAGCTCCGGTGCTTTCGGCCGTGAGCGCGTCTTGAATTTTGGGTTCGAACCGACACGTGTTGCGTTTTCATCCGTCGTATTTTCCGCATGAACGGCGTGTCAGCCGGGATGGTGACGCCCAGCGGAACGGAGCGCGAGGCAGAAGTGAACTCGGCCGATGCAGCCGGCCAAGCGCCTAGATTCAGCGAAATGCATCGAGTCGCCTCGGGGATGGCTGCGATCGCTCGGTTGGCGTGCGTCGCGGTCTTGGTCACAGCGTGCGGGACGAGTGGTTCCGGGCCAAGCCAGAGCGGTGGCCAGCCGACTGTCGCAACGACCCCGGCTGCGTCAACGACCACTCGCGATGCCGCGAGTAGCACCCACGAGCGCAGCAGACACCGACGCACGAAGCACAAGACGCCTGCGCATCATCCCAGCGGTATCCGGCTCGCCTACTCGACCGCCTCGGCGGACGTCGTGCAGCCCCAGCCCGTGCCGGGGTCCTGTCACGCGATCGGTCGCGGGTTGTACTCACGTCCCGATCCGCACTGCACCCCGGGGGCGCTCGATCCGGCGGTCACACAGGCGACGATCGACCGGACGATCTGCGTGGACGGATGGACGTCGACCGTGCGACCGTCCGAATCGGTCACCGAGCCCGAGAAGGTGCAGAGCATGGCCGCCTACAGCGACTCGGGCCCGCTGAGCGACTACGAGTACGACCACTTCATCCCGCTCGAGCTGGGAGGCGCCGTCAACGACCCTCGCAACCTCTGGCCAGAGCCCGGCGCCACGCCCAATCCGAAGGACGCGGTCGAGAACTCGCTTCGCCAGCAGGTGTGCGATGGCCGCCGGACCCTCGCCCAGGCTCAGCGCGCTATCGCCGAAAACTGGGTCGTGCTGGCTGGAGGCGCGACGTAACTTGCACACGGATTCCGCGCCCAGATCGCGCGAACCGGTCTGAGAAGATCCGCGCGTGAGCGATCTCGTCGGACGGGTGCACGGCCTGTGGCGCTACCCCGTCAAGTCATTGGGCGGGGAGGCGCTGGAGGCGCTCCGGCTCGATCAGCGCGGCGCCGAGTACGACCGGCTCTGGGCGCTCGTCGACGGCGACGGCCGGATGGCATCCGGCAAGACGAGCAAGCGGTTTCGCAAGGTACCGGGACTGCTGCTGCATGCCAGCCGGGTCGACAACGGCGCACCCGTGATCCAGCTCGTCGATGGCCGAACCGGTCGCGTCGGCAGCGACGATGCGAACGCCCTCGTCCGGGAGATCGCCGGTCCCGATTGGTCGATCCGGCGCGAGGAGTCCGTGTCGCACTTCGACGCGGGTTCCATACATATCGTGACGACCACGACGCTCGACACGCTGAGCGCGGCGACCGGACGTACGGTCTCGGTAGAGCGGCTGCGGCCCAACTTGCTGCTCGAGACGGACTCCGACGGCTTCCCTGAGGACGCGTGGCTCGGCCGCGTGATCCGGATCGGCGAAGTCGAGCTGAAGCTCACCGAGCGCGTGATCAGGTGCGTGATGGTGAACCAGGCACGCCCGACGATGCGCGCGCGGCGCGACGTGCTGAAGACGATCGGCCGGATCAACGATACGTGCGCCGGCGTCTACGGGGACGTGCTCGCGCCCGGCACGATCGGACGCGGCGACGAGGTACGGCTGATCTCCTGACCGCCGGCCCGGAGGGTCCCGACGCGAGGAGTAGGATCGCCGCCGCCATGCTCGATTCATTCGTACGGCCGATCCGCTCCGTCCTCGGGATCGCGGAGCAGGAGGTCGAGCGGCCGGTGATGGGGACCGAACACGAGATCGGGAATGCGATCGAGGCGATTCGCCGCGCGACCGAGTCGATCGACCGTCACGTCGAGGTGATCGAGGGGCTCGCGACGTCGATCGAGCCGCTGACGAAGTCGGTGGACCAGCTGACCTCGACCGTGGCCGAGCTCGTCGGCTTGCTCGCGCCGATGGAGGCGGCCGAGAAGGAGGTCGCTCGGGCACGGCGGTTGTTCGGCATGCGCCAGCACCGCCCGCCCCCTGACCAGCCAGCGGCGCCGCCCGCCGAGCGGTAACTGCGATCTGGCGAGCGCCGCCAGTGCATAATCCGGAATCCGGTGTCTGGATCGGGCGAACAAGCGAGCGCTGCTCGTGTTCGGAAGATCGTCGCGCTCGCGGCGGTGATGCTTGCCGCGGCCCTGACGCTGGCCGCGACCGCCGCCAGTGCCGGCGCGCAGCCTCTCACCCCGTACTCGCTCGTGCATGGCTGCTACCTGCTGCGCACTCCGGGCTCGGGAGCCCCGATCGCCCAGGGCCAAGGGCCTTTCCGGATGCAGGCCGCGGCGCTCGGGGTGTACCTCCTCTACGAGCCCGACGGTAGCTACCTGAGCGACGCCGGCAGCGGCGCGCTGCAGTCCGACGCCGCGCCCAGCCCCGCGTCGGAGTGGACCGTCACGGGCGCCGCCGGCCAGGACTTCACGCTCACCAACGACCAGACCGGGCTGGCACGGGCGGTCCAGTTCGTCCCGGCCGCCGGCTGCGCGACCTATCCCGAGGCCGACGTCGACGCGATCGGTACCCCATTCGCGGGCGCGAGCCCTGAAGCGAGCGTGCTCGGGACCGTCGAGGGACACGCGCACATCACCGCGTTCGAGTTCTTCGGGGGCGACTGGCACTGTGGACGCCCGTGGAGCCCCTTCGGCGCGCCCTACGCGCTGCCGGCGAGCTGCGCCGCGGAGGAGCAGGGCACCAACGGCGAGGTCGAGGCGTTCCTGGACTTCGGCGGCCCCACCCGCCCGAGCGGCCTGCACGGGTGGCCGACGTTCGTCGACTGGCCCAGCCCGACCACTCTGGCGGAGGAGGGCGACTACTACACCGGGATCGAGCGCGCCTGGAAGGCCGGCCTGCGCGTGATGGTGACGAACCTCGTCGACAACGAGGCGCTCTGCTCGATCATGACCGTGCGGCACAACCCCTGCAACGACATGGCCGCCGTGCGCATCCAGAGCGCCGATCTGCACGCGCTTCAGGACTACATCGACGCCCAGTCCGGGGGCCCGGGCAAAGGCTGGTTCAGGATCGTCACCGACCCGTTCCAGGCGCGGCAGGTGATCAACGCGGGCAAGCTCGCGGTGATCGAGGGGATCGAGGTCTCCCGGATCTTCGGCTGCGGCGAGCAGTACGGCAAGCCGCAATGCGACGAGAGCCAGATCGATGCCGGCCTGAAGGAGGTGCACGACCTCGGCGTGCGGACCTTCTTCCCGGTCCACGAGTTCGACAACGCGTTCGGCGGGACGAAGATGATCTCCGGCGAGCAGGGCGCGCTGATCAACGCGGGGAACAGGCTCGAGACGGGGAGCTTCTGGACGCTCCACTCCTGCCCCGCAGACCAGCAGGACGCCGAGCAATACACGGTCCCGGGCGCGAGCGCGCTCGCCGACCTCCTGAACGGCCCCGCGTCGTCGCTGCTCGGCGGCAACCCGCTCCCGGTATACGACAGCTCGAGCCCGCAGTGCAACACGCGCGGCCTGACCGGTCTCGGCGCGTACGTGATCGGACAGATGATCAAGCAGCACTTCCTGATCCAGCTCGACCACATGGACAGCAAGACGGCGAGCGCCGCGCTCTCGATCGCGGAGGCCAACCACTACTCGGGCGTCGTCTCCGCCCACTGCTGCTCCTCGCCGCAGCTGTTCCAGCGCGTGTACGCCATCGGCGGGTTCGTCACCCCGCCGGTGCAGCCGGCGGCGGCGTTCGTCTCGACCTGGCAGAAAGACAAGTGGGTCAGCAGCCCGAAGTACCACTTCGGATTCGGGTACGGCTCGGACGAGAACGGGCTCGCGGATCAGCCCGGGCCGTCCGGCACGCCGATCGCCTATCCGTTCAAGTCCTACGACGGCGCGGTCACGTTCACCCAAGAGCAGTGGGGGCAGCGCAGCTTCGACTTCAACACCGACGGGCTGGCGAACTACGGGATGTACGCCGACTGGCTTCACCAGGTCCAGCTCCAGGGCGGTCAGCCGGTGATGGCCGACATGTTCCAGGGCGCCGAGGCCTACCTCGAGATGTGGGAGCGCGCCGAGGGCGTGCCGTCGATGAGCTGCCGATCGGCACACGAGCGGCTCACGGCGAGCGGCCTCAGCGGGAACCTGCGCCTCGGCGAGACCAGCACCGAGGCGCTCTTCAGCGCCGGGCAGCCGCTGTCAAGGCCCGGCCGCGCGTACCGCTACTGCGCCGGCGGCCAGAACGGAGCTGTCAGCGCGGTGTTCAACGCGGCGGGCCGGATCGCGCTGCTCGCCAGCACCGTCCGCGGCGACAGCGCCGGCAGGATCCGGCCGGGGAGCAAGGCGAGCCTCCTGGCGAAGAGCACCCGCCGGCTCGCTGCCGGCATCCGCGTCGGCCGGAGCCTCCGAGGCGGCGCGAGATACGTCTTCGGCGTCCACGCCGGGCGCGTGACATTCGTAGCGCTGGCCGCGAGGCAGGAGCTCGCCGGCGCGGCCCGCCTGCGTTCGGATCTCGCGGCGGCAGGTCTGTGAGGCTCAGCGGAACAGCGCGTCGACCGACACGGTGACACGTCGGTCGCTGGTTGCCGCAGCCTGCGCCGCGAGGTCGTCCGCGGGACGCAGCACCTCGCACGTGCTGCGCACATCGTCGGTCAGGAAGCGCGAGGGCTTTCCGTAACCGTGGGCGTCGTCGATCCCTCGCGGGCGGTGGTAGTAGCGGACCGGCACGTACAGATGCAACTGCCGGCGGGCGCGCGTCATCGCGACGTATAGGAGCCGGCGCTCCTCGTCGACGGTCTCCGCCGAGCCGGCTGACATGCAGGCCGGAAAATTGCCGTCGTAGAGGGCGAGCACGTGCACCCCCTCCCACTCGAGTCCCTTGGCCGAGTGGATCGTGGAGAGCACGAGGTAGTCCTCGTCGAGATGCGGCGGACCGGCCAGGTCGGCGCTCGACTGCGGCGGATCGAGCGCGAGGTCGCCCACGAACCGCGCGAGATCGGAAGCCTGGCGCGCGGCGGCGACCAGCTGGTCCAGATCCTCGAGGCGGACCAGCCCGTCGGGGTAGCGAGCCTTGATCAGCGGGGCGATGGCGTCACGCAGCGCCTCGGCCTGGGCGCCGGGAACGCGGTCCGCCCGCGCCCGGCGCAAGGCGCCGGCAAGCGACCGCGCGCCGGGCCGCGCGGCGAGCGGCAGGCGCTCGGCCGCCGCGTCGAAGCGCTCGAGGGGATCGGGTCCCGGCGCGCCCACGAGCACGTCCAGCGCCCGCCTGGCGGTGACGGGCCCCACGCCCTCGAGCAGCTGGAGCACGCGGAACCAGGACAGCTCGTTGGCGGGATTGTCGACGAGCCGCATCAGCGCGATCAGGTCCTTGACGTGCGCGGCCTCCAGGTAGCGCAGCCCGCCGTACTTCACGAACGGAATCTGGCGGCGCGCGAGCTCGAGCTCGAGCAGGTCGCTGTCGTGCGAGGCGCGCATCAGCACCGCTTGGCGGCGCAGCTCGAGGCCGCGCTCTCGGGCCTCGAGGACCCGGTCGCAGACATCGGCCGCCTGGGCGGACTCGTCGCGGCAGAAGATCAGCGACGGCCGCACCCCGTCCTGAGTGATCTCGCTTCGCAGCTGCTTCGGAAACGCTCGCTCGGCTTGCACCGCGAGGGCGTTGGCCGTGTCAAGGATCGGCTGGGCCGATCGGTAGTTCTGCTCGAGCGTCACGATCGTCGCGTCGGGGAACTGCTCGGGGAAGCCGAGGATGTGCGCGGCGGAGGCCGCGCGCCAGCCGTAGATCGCCTGCATGTCGTCGCCGACCACGGTCAGCTCGCGCACGTCGCGTCGCAGGCCGCGGACGATGTCGACCTGCAGGCCGTTGACGTCCTGGTACTCGTCGATCAGCAGGTGCTCGATCGCGCGGCCCATCGTGGCGCCGATCACCTCGTCGGCGACCAGGGCGCGCCAGTGCAGCAACAGGTCGTCGAGGTCGAGCGCGCAGAGCGCGCGCTTGCGCGCACTGTAGGCCTTGAACAGCGCCGCCATCGGCTCGATGTGGTCGCCGCACCAGGGGAAGCTCTCCGACACGACCTCCGACAGGGTTCGCTGCGCGTTGACAGTGCGCGAATAGATGTCGAGCAGGGTGCTCTTGCGGGGGAAGCGGCGCTTGCTCTGGGCGTGGCCGTGCTCCTCGCGGATCAGGTCGATCAGGTCCGCGGCATCCCCGGCGTCCAGCACCGCGAACCCTCCCGCCAATCCAAGTGACGCCGCGTGCATCCGCACGAACCGGTGCGCGACCGAGTGGAAGGTGCCGCCGATGACGCCCCCGGACCCGTCTCGCATCGGCAGCATCGTCCGCGTGCGCTGAAGCATCTCGCGCGCGGCGCGCCTGGTGAAGGTGAGCAGCATGATCCGTTCGGGCGCGACGCCCTGGGTCACGAGCCACGCCACGCGCGCTGAGAGCGTCGTCGTCTTGCCGGTCCCCGCCCCGGCGAGCACCAGCAGCGGCCCGCCCGGGTGAGTGGCGGCCGCCAGCTGCTGCCCGTTGAGAGCCTCGAGCCACGGGACCGTCTCGACTGTCAGAGTCTCGAACACGCGTTCGTCGGCAGGCTAGGCTCGGCTCCGGACGGACCGGCGCCTGGCAGCATCCCGCCACGATGACGAGGGCCACGGAAGCCGTCGCGATCCAGACCCTCTGCGAGACGACGCTCCGGGGCAACTGGCGCCAGGGCGTGCGCGCGGCGGACGGGACCGCGTTCGCTTACACCTGCCCCAGCCCCACGCACTACCCGTGGCAGTGGTACTGGGACTCATGCTTCGCCGCGCTCGCCTGGCGCCGGTTCGATCCAGGGCGGGCCCGGGCCGAGCTCGAGTCGCTGCTCGCCGCCCAGCGCGCGGACGGCTTCATCGGTCACACGATCTTCTGGAACGAGCCGCTGCGCGGTGTGCGTCGCTTCACCTACAACGTGACCTCGCCGACGGCACCGATGACCTCGAGCATCCAGCCGCCGGCGCTCGCCTGGGCGTGGCGCGCGGCGGTGGGTGACCCTGCGCTCGAGGACCGGATCATCCGCCATTACGACTGGCTGGCGGAGCACCGCAATCTCGATGGGGATGGGCTGCTGTGGATCGTCCAGCCGGACGAGTCGGGCCTCGACGCCTCACCACAGTTCGACGCGATCTGGGGCCGCCACGCGCATGGGCTTCCCGGCTTCGTGACGCTGGTACACCGCAATCGCAGGCTCGGATACGACCTGCGGCGGATCGCCGCCGACGGCGGCACGGTGTGCTGTGAGGTGCTCACCAACGTGCTCTACGCGCTCTCGCTCCAGGCGCTCGGACGCCCGTCGCTCACGCCGGCGATCGTGGCGCGGATGTATGACGAGCGCTCCGGGGTGTTCCTGCCGGTGGCGCGCCCGGAGCCCTCGCGGCGGCCGGCGCTGACCTGGGCGGCGCTGTCGCCACTCGCGCTACCGGACCTGCCCGAGGCGATTGGCCGGCGGCTGGTCGAGGAATACCTGCTCGATCCCAGGCGGTTCTGGCTGCCGGTCGCGCCGCCTTCGGTGTCGGCGGAGGAGCCGAGCTTCTCGGCGGACGAGGTCCGCTTCGCGCGGCTACGGCGCTACTGGCGCGGAGCCACCTGGCTCAACGCCGCATGGCTTCTGTGGATGGGCATGGTGCGGCTCGGGTACAACGAGCATGCCGAGCAGCTCGCATCGCGCCTCGGAGCGACGGTCGCCGCGGAAGGACTGCGCGAGTACTACCAGCCGTACACAGGGCGCGGCATGGGCGCGCTCCAGTTCGGATGGTCGGCGCTGGTGCTGGAGCTCGTCGAGCCCGAGCTCGAGCTGGCCGCTCGCAGCTACACGTTCACCGATCGGTAAGGGCCGAGGCGCTAGGGTGGTTGGTGAACCTGAACCAGAGGTGAGAGACATGGACACAGAGCCCACGATCGAGTTGACCGACGAGGAATGGCGCAGCCGCCTGACGCCGGAGCAGTACGAGGTTCTCCGCGGCCACGGCACCGAGCGCCCGTTCACCGGCGAGTACGTGCATGTCAAGGACAACGGCATGTACACGTGCGCCGGCTGCGGGGCGGAGCTGTTCAGCTCCGACACCAAGTTCGACTCGGGAACCGGATGGCCGAGCTTCTACGAGCCGGCGGTCGCTGAGAACGTTGAAGTGCGCCCGGACCGGAGCCTCGGGATGACCCGCACAGAGGTAGTGTGCCGGCGCTGCGGCGGTCACCTCGGGCACGTGTTCAACGACGGGCCGGCGCCGACGGGCATGCGCTACTGCATCAACTCCTGCGCGCTCGAGCTCGATCGCGCGGACCCCGAGTAGCCCGCTCGCCGTCGGTTTCGGCGCCCTCCTCCTCCGCGAGCGCGCGGCGCTCGCGGCGGCGCAGGATCACCAGCATCGCGACGAACCCGAGCACGAGGATCACGGCGCCCGCGATCCCGAGCTGCGAGAGCACGTGCGCCCCGCCCTTGCCCGCGAAGTAGCCGACGAGCCCGTACGTGATTCCCCAGGTGAGGCCGCCGAGCGCGTTCCAGAAGAAGAACTGCAGGAAGCGCATCTCGTTGATGCCTGCGAGCCACGCGGCCGCGAAACGGACCAGGGCGATCCAGCGCGCGAAGAACACGGCCCTGGATCCGTGGCGCTCGAAGAACCGGTCTCCCGCGCGGATCAGCATGATCCGCCGCTTGTGGAACGGCCCGCGTGCCTCGAGCACGTCGCGCCCGAATGTTCGCCCGAGCGCGTAGCCGATGTTGTCGCCGATGATCGCCGAGGCGACGCCGATCAGGATCACAAGCCAGATCTCGAGCTTGCCCTGGCTGGCCAGCACCGCGGCGGCGACGAGCGCTGTCTCGCCCGGCGAGGGGATCCCCATCGACTCGAGCCCGATGATCGCCGGCAGCAGGTAGCCGAGCTTGCTCGAGATCGAGATGATCGCGGCGTGGCCCAGGAGCGTTAGGACCTTCGCGGTCACCGGACGCCTACACCGGGTTGGCCAGCACGCCCAGCAGCGAGAGCCCCGCCGGCAGCGTGCGCCCCCGCTCGAGCCAGCTCGCCTCGAGCCGAAGCGGCCGCTCGAGCAGGTCGTTGAGCCACCCCGGACCCAGCTTCAGCTCCGGCGTGACGCCATCGGCGGGCGGGCGCATCCGCTGCGCCAGGCGCACGATCGCAGCAGGCGCCAACAGCAGCGAGTTGAACGACGTCGTCCGCGCGACGCGCCATCCCGCGCCGGCCGCCGCCGCCCGGAGCGTCCGGCGGACGTAGCGGCGATAGTGATGGTTGACGTCGTCGTGCGCTGACCACAGAGCCTGGTAGGCCGGCACGGTCACCAGCAGCCAGCCGCCCGGCTTGCAGACCCGGCGCAGCTCGCGCAGCGCGACGACGTCGTCGGGGGTGTGCTCGATCACGTCGAGGCAGGTGATCAGGTCGAAGGTCTCCTCCTCCCAGGGCAGCTCCTCGATGCGCCCGATTCGCACGTCGAAGTCGCCGCGGTCGCGCGCCACCGCCGCCGCTCCCTGGTCGAGCTCGATCCCATGAACCTCGCCGAGGTCCCGGAGCTCCTCGAGCGTCCGGCCCGAGCCACACCCGGCGTCGAGTACGAGCGCACCAGGCGGGAGCGGCAGCCTTGCGAGTTCCGCACGGAGGACCCGCCGCCGGCCCCGGTACCACCAGTGATGCTCGTCGACATCGAGCATCGCCTTGATCATGCGCTCGTCCATTGGCTTGATGCTGCCAGTTACGCCGTCGCGCCCGCGGGCTCAGACGACCGCGACAACGTCGGGGTCGGGCGCGAGCGCGACCGGTAGGCGCAGCGTGAAGGTGGCGCCGGCGGAGCTCTCCTCGAGGATCAGCTCGCCGCCCATCCGCCCCGCCAGCTCGCGGCCGATCGCGAGTCCGAGCCCAAACCCAGCCTCCGGCGAGGCATCGCGCCCGCGCTGGAAGCGCTCGAAGATCATCTCTCGCTCCGCGGGCGGAATGCCGGGCCCCTCGTCGCTGACGCGCAGCGACGCCATCGTGCCGTTGCGCAGCTCGATCCTGACGCGCGACCGGGGCGGGCTCACCCTCACGGCATTGTCGAGCAGGATCCGAAGGATGCGCGCGACGCTGCCGGGATCACCGACCGCCCAGACCGGCCCGATCGAGTCGTCCAGCTCGGTCGCCACCTCGCGCTCGTGCGTCCCGAGCTCGAACTCCGCGATCACCGCGCGAGAGAGCTCACCGAGCTCGACGGGCTCGGAGCGCAACCGCACGTCGGCATCGATACGCGAGAGGTCGAGCAGGTCGGCCGCGAGCCGACCCAGCCGGCGGGACTGGACCCGTGCCCGGTCGAGCAGCGCGCGGGCATCGTCGAGATCAGGCGCGCCGCTTCGCAGGTCGTCATCGACGAGCTCGAGCATCCCGTCGAGGGAGGCCAGCGGCGTCCGCAGCTCGTGCGACGCGGTCGCGACGAACGCGCGCCTCGCCTCCTCCTGTTGGTGCAAGCGCTGCTGCATCGCCGCGAACGTCCGCGCCAGGTCACCGACCTCGTCCCGAGCCCGGTCCACCGGCACCTCGACGGAGAGGTCACCCTCGGCCAGTTCCAGCGCGGCGAGCCGCAGCCGGCGCAGGCGACGCACCAGCCGGCCCGTCAGCGGGATCGCCAGCAGCACCATCAACGCCGCGCCGGCCAGGGCCGCAACGAGGAATGCCTTCCGAACCGCCGTCACCGCCGCGCTGACGGTGTCCAGTGGCTTGCGTACCGTCAGCACCCAGCGCTGGACAGTCCCGCTGCCGGCGCCGCTGGCCTTGATGCGCTCTTCAAGTCGATGGCCAAGGAGCGACGCCGGCTGGGTTGCCGCGCGTGCATCCCCGGGCGCCGCGACGAGCTCCGCCTGGAACGGGACTGCCACCCGGGCGTACTCGGTGTCGCCGATCGTCCCCAGCGAGTAGACGGATCCGGTGAGTCTCGGTACGCCCTGATCGCGTCGTCGTACGCGCCCGGGTAAGCGATCTCGGAGTCGTGCGGATAGACGACGATCGTCTTGCCATCCTCGCCGCGGGGCCCGAACAGGCCGAGGACCGCCACCTCGGTCGCGCCGATCCGCTGCCCGAGCGACTCCTCCTGGCCGAAAACCCGCCGTTCGGCGGCGATGCCGGCGGCCGACACCGTCGGGTTCGGGTTGTGCTGCTGCAGCACGAGTGAGGGGTCGATCGTCGTGAACCCCGCGATCGTTCCGCTGTTGACCTCGCTCTCCAACGTCTTCAGCTCGGCGCCGCGGAGCTTGTGCTCGAGCGGTCCCAGCAGCGCCACGGCCGCCACGACGAGCGTCGCGACGGTGGTGATCAGCACGACGCCCACGATGCGTCCGCGCAGCCCCAGCGGCGAGGCGGCACGCCAGCGTCCCAGCGCCATCGCTACGGGCCTCGCAGTCTGTAGCCCGCGCCGCGGACCGTGAGGATGTACTTCGGCTTCTCCGGCTCTGGCTCGAGCTTCTCGCGCAGATGGCGGATATGGACGTCGATCGCGCGGGGATCGCGGTACGCGCTGTCGCCCCAGATCGCGCGCAAGAGCTCCTGGCGGTTCAGCAGCCTCCCGGGGTCGGTCATCAGCGCGTCGAGCAATTCGAACTCGGAGAAGGTCAGCCTGACGTGCCTGCCCTCGAAGGTGACCTCGCGCTGGGCGCGGTCCAGCGCGATCGGGCCGACGATCAGGACCTCGTCACCCATCGCTCGCGTGCCGGCGCGCCGCAGCACCGCGCGAATGCGGCTGCGGAGCTCCGCCAGCCCGAACGGCTTCGTGACGTAGTCGTCGGCGCCCGCCTCGAGCCCGATCACAGCGTCGGCTTCGGAGTCGAGGGCGGTCAGCATGATGATCGGCACGACGTTGCGGCGGCCCCGGAGCGTGCGGCAAACCTCGTATCCGTCCGGCCCCGCGCCGAGCGCCACGTCGAGCAGGATGATGTCGTAGTGCTCGGTGCTGGCGCGGTCGATCGCGGAACGGCCGTCGGCGACCGACATCACACGGTGCCCCTCGCGAGAGAACGAGCGGCTCAGCATCTCCCGCAGATCCGACTCGTCGTCGACGACGAGGATGCTCAACGATGCATCAGCGGGACGATTGGAAGCGGTCGGCACCGAGGCTGCTCGTTCGGCTGACATTTGACAGGCCCGATCGTAGCGATCGGCGACCGTGGGCTAACGGGTATCTAACGTGCGGTGCGGCGGATTGGCCAGGATTCCCTCGACCGCGCCGGACAGAGCAGGCGGACGCTCCTCGAGCGCCGGGACCAGCGCGCGGCGCGGGACGAGCCGGCCCGCGACCGCAACCGTCCAGAGCATCGCGAGCCACGTCGCCGTCGCGAGCGCGACGTGAACCCACACCATCTCCGCCGGCAACGCCAGCTCGTACTGAACGCTACCTACCAGGCCCTGCGCGGCGAGCAGCACGCCGAGCACGGTGAGCGGCTCGAGCCCCGCCGAGGAAGGATCGCGCCGGCGCTCGAGCCACCAGACCGCGATCACCGCCACCCCGAAGATGGCCGCGATCGTGGCGTGCTGGTGCACCAGCCACTGGAGCGTGTTTGCCCCTTTGAAATGCAGCCTGTGAATGTGCTGTCCGGTGACGCCGCCCGAGTGCGGGCCCGCAGCGGTGGCGGCGGTACCCGCGAAGATCGTGAGCGCCGCCAGCGGCAGCAGCGCGCGGACCGACCAGACCCCCGTGCGGTCATCGCTGCGAGGTCTGGAGCCCGGCTCGTAGCGGCTGCGCCAGGCGAGCGCGACCGCGGCGACGAGGATGATCATCGAGAGGCCGAAGTGAGCCATCACGTACCCGGGCGCGAGATGCTCGCGGACGGTGAAGCCCCCCAGCACCGCCTGGGCGACCACGCCGAGGGGGAGCAGCAGCGCAAGCCAGAACAGGTCGCGGCGGAACGGGCGCCGGGTCCAGGCGAGCAGCCACGCGCCGACGGTGATCACGCCGACCAGTCCCGAAACGGCGCGGTTGCCGAACTCGATCAGCGCGTGGCTCGAGAGCGGCGGCAGCGCCTTGCCGTAGCAGCGCGGCCAGTCCGGACAGCCAAGCCCAGAATCGGTCAGCCTCACCGCCGCGCCCGTCAGCACGATCAGGCTCAGCGCCGCGAGCGTGAAATAAGCAAGCCGGCGGTACTGGACCGGCGTGACGGCGAGACGCGCGCGCAGGGAGTCGAGATTCCAGTCAGCTCGGCGCAACGTAGTCGAACGGTAGCGTGGCCGAGATCTCATTGAGCGCCGGGGCCGACCCGTCGCGCGCCGACGCGATCAGCTCGAGCTCCGCCGGCCACGCGATCGCCACGTCGGGGTCCTGGTAGGAGAAACCGCCCTCGAGCTCGGGATTCCAGTAGTCGGATGTCTTGTAGACGACATCCGCTTCCTCGGAGATCACGCAGAAGCCGTGGGCGAATCCGACCGGACAGTAGACCTGGTGGTGGTTCACGTCGTCGAGCTCGAAGCCCTCCCACTGTCCGAAAGCCGGGGAGCCGCGACGGATGTCGACGACGACGTCGAAGATCCTGCCGCGCACGCACCGGACCAGCTTCGCCATGCCCTCCTGGTAGTGCATGCCGCGGACGATGCCACGGCCCGAGCGCGAGTGATTGTCCTGCACGAAGTCGTCGCCGATCCCGAGCTCCTCGAGTCCGGAGCGGCGGTATGCCTCCAGGAAGAAGCCACGCTCGTCCCCGTGCACCACGGGCTCCAGCAGCAGCGGGCCCGTCAGTCGTGTCGCAAGCGCCTGCATCGACGGTTTTGCATGCTAATCGGCACGTCCGTCTCACACCTCCGCGAGGATCCGCCGCAGTCCCTCCCGCAGCTCGACGCGCGCCTTCCACCCCAGCTCCTGGCGCGCACGTGAGACATCCAGGCAGCTGCGCCGGACCTCGCCCTTCCGGTCGGGCGCGAACTCGGGTTCGAGCAGCGGGCGTTCGCCCACCTCCCGGAGGGCGTCGAGCAGCTCCAGCAGGGAGGTCTCGCGGCCATGTCCGATGTTGACCGGGCCGGTCAGCGAGGATCGCGCCGCGAGCAGATTCGCGCGGACCACGTCGCCGACCTCGACCCAGTCGCGCGTCTGGCGTCCGTCTCCGAACACGGTGGGGGCTCGGCCCTCGAGCAGGTGCCCGCAGAAGATCGCGACGACGCCTGCCTCGCCGTGCACGTCCTGGCGGGGCCCGTAGACGTTGCCGTAGCGGAGCGATGTGGTCGACAGCCCGTGCAGGCGCGCGTATAACTCGAAGTAACCCTCGGCGGCGTACTTGCTCTGACCGTAGGGCGCGAGCGGGCGGACCGGATGGTCCTCGGGTGTGGGCAGCAGCTCAGCGTCGCCGTAGAGGCCGCCACCGGTCGAGGTGTGAACGAGCCTGCGGACGCCCGAGTGGCGCGCCGCCTCGAGCACCGAAATCGCGCCAAGGACGTTGACGTCGGCGTCGCGCGCGGGTTCCTCGATCGAGGCCCGTACGTCGATCTGAGCTGCGAGATGGAAGACGACCTGCGGGCGCGCCTGCGCGAAGATCTCCGCCACCGCGTCGCGGTCACGAACGTCGAGCTCGTGCAGGGTCGCCCCGGCGGCGAGGGCGCCGTCGAGGTTGCTCCGCCTGCCGGTCGAGAGGTCGTCGAGCACCGTGACGCGGGCTCCGTGCTCGATTAGGCCGTCGACGAGGTTCGAGCCGATGAAGCCGGCGCCGCCGGTGACAAGGCAGTCCATGCGGCCGCGTAGCTTACGGAAGCCAGGCGGGCCCGCACCGCTAGTGCGCGGCGCGGGCCCGTCCGAAAGGACGACCCTGGTAGGGCTGGGGGCCGTCCGAAGGCCCGCGAGAAAGGGGGCGATGCTCGCGAGCCCGACTGACATCCGTGTCGAGTCACAGCATAGCGCTCGGGTGCGGACGAACTATCGGCAGTCTCGACACATTGGCCAACGCTCCATCGCCGGGTGCTACTTGCCAGGACGCGTAGGCTTTCGCGGGAAATGTACGAACCGGTCCTGTTCCGCGATCGCTCGCGTCCGGCGCAGATCGTGATCGGCGGGGTGATCCCGATCGTGCTGGGCGTGATTCAGGGCGTCCTGATCGGCGCTTCGAGCGTCGCCTACTGGATCGTCGCGGTGCTCGCGGGCGTCGGCGCGTTCGTATCGGGATTCGAGCATCGCGACGGCTGGGGCGGCGCGGATCGCGGCTTCTTCGGGGGCGCCTTCTACGGCACGGCGCTGCTGCTCATGCACGCCGCGGTGGGGACCAGCGCCAAGGTCTCGCTGGGAAGCTGGCCGCCGCTGTTCGCGGTCGTCACGGCGATCATCGGTATGCTGCTCGCGGCCGCGGGGGGCAGGATCGCCCGGGCGCTGCGCGAGCGACGCGGCATCTTCATCACGGACGAGCATTTGGTGAACGATTGAGCTAGCGGTTTCGATGGAGGGGGCAGGTTGGCAGTAACGGAGAGTTCGCCGAGCGCCGGCGACGAGACGCTGGACGTGCGCCACGACGCGTTCGTGTCCTATTCGCACCAGGATCGCGAATTCGCGCTGAGGCTCCGAGAGGGCCTCCGTGCGCGAGGCAAGGACATCTGGGTCGACGAGAAGGGCATCCGGCCCGCGGAGCGGTGGGAGTCCGCCCTGCGGCGGGCGATCGAGGGCGCCGACGCGTTCGTGTTCGTGATCAGCCCGCACTCGGCGCAATCGCCGGAATGCGGCACGGAGCTGGAGCACGCGTTCGCGCTGAACAAGCGCGTGGTCCCGGTGGTCGCCCAGTGGGTCGAGCCGAGCACGCTGCCCAAGCGGATCGCGGCGTTGCAATTCGTCCCGCCGCGGGGCTCGTTCGAGGACGACTTCGAGGGTTCGATGGACGCGCTCGTGTCCGCGATCGAGACCGATCTCGACTGGGTACGGGAGCACACCGAGTGGGGACTGAAGGCGATCGAGTGGCAGGATCACCAACGCGATCCCAGCTTCCTACTCTCCGGCAGCGAGCTCGAAGCAGCCGAGCAGTGGCTGGCGCACCAATCGGGCAAGCGGCCCGAGCCGACCCCGCTGCAGAACGAGTACGTGCTGCTCAGCCGCCAGCGCCAGGTGCGGCGCCAGCGGCGGACCCAGGCGATCACCTCGGTGGCGCTCGTGATCGTGTCCGGGCTCGCGGTGCTGGCGTTCATCCTGCGGGGCGAGGCCGTCAACAACGGGCAGCTCGCGACGTCCCGGCAGTACGCGGCGGACTCTCTGAACCAGCTCGGAAACGACGCGCAGCTGAGCCTGCTGCTCGCGGTCAAGGCGGCTCGTGTGCGCCAGACCGCGGAGGCGCTCGACGCGCTGCGCCGGGCGCTGCCGGACAACCATCTCGTCCGTACGCTGAATGCCGGCTCGGAAATCTACGACGCCGCTCTCAGCCCGGACGGGTCGCTGATCGCTGCCGGCAGCGATGACGGCGTCGTGCGGGTCTGGAACACGAGCGGGACCCTGCTGCGAACGCTCCGCGGTCACACCCAGCCGATCCAGGGACTCGCCTTCGATCCCACCTCGCGGAGGGTGGCTGCGTGGGCGGAGGACGGATCGACGCTGGTGTGGAACGTCTACGACAACCAGCCGCCCGTCGCCTTCCACGGCGCGGACTACCGCCCCACCCATGCCTCGTTCAGCCCGAACGGCAAGCTGCTGGCGATCTCGATGTTTCTGGCGCCTCCCGAGGTGTTCGACGCGGCGACAGGTCAGCGGCTGCTCACGCTGCAAGGCGGCAGCACCGGCAACGCGGACGTGGAATTCAGTCCGGACGGAACGACGATCATCGCACCGAACACCAACGGGACCGTCTCATTCTGGAATGCCGGGACCGGGCGCCGACTGGGCTTTCTGAATGTCGCCTCGATCGGGCAGAGCGTCGACGAGGCGCTGTTCAGCCACGACCAGCGCTACCTGCTCGTATCTAGCAACGAATCGCTGCAATCCCAGGTCTGGGATCTGGGCTCCTTCCGGCCCGCCACGCCCGTCCTCGCCGGGGGGCACGCACGGTGGGCCCCGGACGGCCGCTACGTGATCACTACAGGAGGCGTCAGCAACGGCGCCGAGGTCTGGGCGATTCCCTCCGGGCGGCGGATCGCCACGCTCCGTGGCGCCGACCCCGTCGCGGGACCGGCGCAGCTGAGCCCGGACGACAGCAGCGGCGCGCCGCGCTACGCGCTGACCGGCAGTAGCCAGGACGGGATCGCCGACGTCTGGACACTTCAGGACGGCGAGGTCAGCGCTTCGCTCGTCGGAACCCAGGGCGCGGTCACCCCTGCCGCATTCTCGGCGGATGCCAGCCGGGCGTTGACGTTCGGCAGCGACGGCACCGTTCGCATCTGGAACACCGGCGCGACGTTGCCGCTTCCCGCCCCGCTCCCACCGAGCGTCGAGAACGCGATCAAAGCGCTCGGCGGCACAGGCAACGTCGTGGCCAGCTCGTTCGGGTTCGAGCCCGACCCGCTGTGGCCGGTCGGCGCCTTCGCGGCGAGTAACAAGTCCGCGGTTGTCCTCGATCTGCGGACCGGGGAGCGCCTATCCCAGTTCCAGTTCCCATCCGGGACCGCGGTGGCCCCGACCAGCATCAATGGCTACGTCGATTTCGACAACAACGGACGCGTGATGCTGGTCATGGGCAACGGCCCCGCGCAGATCCGCGACGTCCGGACGGGGCGGCTGCTGCACACGCTGAGCGGTCCGGGAAGCCTCGCGACCAACGGCGCGATGAGCCCCGACGGGACGCTGGTCGCGGCTGCGGACAACGAAGACAGGATCAGCGTCTGGGACGTCGCCACCGGTCGCCGCCTCGCCAGCTTCTATCGCCACCATCCCCAGCCCGACGTCGCGACGAACGTCACGATCAAGTTCAGCCCCGACAGCACGCTGGTGCTGAGCGCGGATCAGAGCGGCCACACGTACGTCTGGAACGCGCGAACCGGCCACGTGCTCAACTCGATCACATCGCCCACCCAGGTCCCGTCGGGCCGGATGTACAACCAGGTCCAGTCCGGCGCGATCAGCCCGAACGACCAATACGTCGTCGCGACGTGGGGATGGGCAAACGACGCGCTCGTCGATCAGGTCGGCGAGCCGGGGACCGTGGTAGAGCTGCAGGGCCACTCCGACGGGATCAACGACGCCGCGTTCAGTCCCGACAGCTCGCTGATCGCGACCACCGCGAATGCGGGCGACGGCGGTCCGTGCACGGCGTCGGCCGGGTCCATCTGCGACGACAGCACCCGCGTCTGGGATATCCAGCAGCAGTCACCGCTCCTGACGCTGACCAACGACGGCGGAAGCCGCGTCGAGTTCTCGCCCGATGGGAGCCGGCTGCTCGTGAACGACTCGTTCATCGATTCGAAGGGCTTCGGGCAATTCACCTATCCGTACCAGGTCCTCTCCTGCATCGTCTGCGGCGGGTTCACCCGCCTGGTGCCCATCGCGCAGCACGCAGAGATCCGGGAGTTCACACCCCAGGAGCGCAAGCAGTACTTGACGGGCGGCTGACCACTCGGGGTCAGCCGGTCTTGCGGAGCGGACCTTCGGTGTCCGGAACCTGGGCCGCGTAGGACTCCTCGTTCTCGCCGCTGCGGATCTCCTGATCGGCGTGGTCGATCGCATAGAAGTCGCGCAGCAGGCGGTCGTCCTCCTCGGAGAGCTCGTCTCCGGGCTCGACCTCCGGGCACTCGTTCAGGTGCTGCGAGCTGTACGGCATCCGGATCTGGTCGTCCTCCTCCTTCAGCCGCGCGATCGGCGCGAACAGGATCCTGCTGGCGAACAGTCCGGTGGACGCCTCGATCGTCACCCACATCGGCTGCTCCTGGCCCTCGGACGCGTAGACGTCCTTGACCTTCCCGATCTTCTCCCCGACCTGGTCGGAGACGGTCTTGCCGGGCAGGCTGCTCGGATCCTCGATGGGAGACGCCATGGGTTCCTCCTTCGTGGTTTGAGACGGGCTACCCGCAATCCATCCGGCGCCAACGCACCGGAACGTGATGTCGCACCGCCGCGAGATGCAAAGGTGCTCACTGGCGGCGTTGGTCAATGCGCCCACGGATCGCGTGCCCAGTCGAGCTGCTCTCGACGCTCCACGGCGTGGTCAACCTCGAGCAAATCGAACAGCGGTGTGCCGTCCATGTCGACCGGTAGCGGTGATCCCGCCAGACACAGAACCGTCGCCGCAACGTCCGCCAACTGGCCGGCCTCGACGTCTACTCCGGAACGGATCCGAGGGCCCGCCCCGATTAAAAACGCGTCCTCCGTGTGCTCCGCCGTTGGGATGTCTCGCAATTCTTCATTCACGACCCCGAGGCTCGGATGGCGCACTTCGTCTAATAGGACCCCCCGCGTCCAGCGGATAACCAAATCGGGCAGCTCGTCCGAATGTGGACCCGGTCGTAGTCCGCGCAACGGACGATCTGTTCGCACGCCCGCAAACCGGTTCTACCATGCCGCAAGGCGAGTAGCTCGTCGATGATCTCGTCGAGGAGGACCTCGAACTCCTTGCCGGCTGCCACGATGCCGTTGGCCTGACGGCCCCGGACGTTGAGGCGAACGAAGCCCCCGCCGAACTCGGGCTCAGCGAAGGCGCGTGACCGTTTCCAGTCAACGGACCCGATCCAGACCCTTTCCAAGATCCGAGTGCGCTCCTGTGGTGAGAGCCGGTCGAAAATCCATCGCCGCAATGGGCGCGGAGCGAACTGACGAATCAGACTTCGCGCCGCCGCGATACTCCGCAAGCGGCCTGACGGCCTCCTCGGCACCTGATAACCGAGGCCCTCCAGCACCGCCGGCAGCAACCGCTCGCCATTTGTGTTGGCCCTGAAGCCCTTGGGAGAGCAGACCAGCAGATCGACGTCCGGGCCCACCTCCTCGCGCAGGCGCCCGATGCTCTCGTCCGCGGCTTTGTACAGACGCAACAGCGCGGCGCGGCCGCTGCTCGCCCGCCATCCGTCGGCACCGCCGGGCCGAGGCTCGAAGTATCGGAAAAGCGCGTGGCCGGCGTTGTGGAGCTCGTAGTAGGAGACGAATGCCACGTCCCAAGGGCCGCGGCCCAGAGAGCTCCAAGACAATCGCAGTTCTTCGCTCGATCGAATCACTTAGCGCCCTGACCAAGCGCCTCTCCTCGAGGGGCCACCGGACGTAATCATCATCGGTCCACTGAGGAAAGCGACCGTGCACAGCGTTGATCTTGTCCAGCAGGTCTGGGGGCGATGACCCGTGATAGATCCCGCCGCGCTCGCCCCATCCCACGACATCGATCAGCCGGTCGTCACCGAGCGGCTCGCTGAACGGGGGGTCGAACACGACGAGCCGCGCCTCGGGGAGCTGGTCGCGGATCACGTGCCAGAACGCCTTTTTGAAAGTCAACGGCGGTTGGTGAACGCGCTCGTAGCTCTGAGGCGGGATAGGCCTCCAGGTGTAGAGCCCGTGGCTGCCAATAGAGGCGCCGGTGATGAGTGTCGCCCAGGCGGCTTCGGGCATTAGCCCGGCGGAGGATTCGAGCCTCGCACGCGCCCCTCCGTCGAGCATTGCGCGGAGCACTGGGAGGTCCCCCGACTGAATCCATTCAGCGACAAGCCCGCTGTCGGCGGCGTCGAGGGCGACAACGAGAACGCTCACCGCCGGCTGACCTCGTCATACACCTGCCGCACTCGGGAGACATGTCGCTCAGGACTGTGCCGAAGCATCAACCGTTCTCTCTCCTCCGTCGCGAGTGGCTGTACCACGGCCTCTCCATCGGCCACGCGCCGCAGTCGGTCTGCCAATGCCGGGAGGTCGCCACGTGGAAACAAGAATCCAGTCACGCCGTCCATCACCGTTTCTGCGAGACCTCCAGCATCGCTGCCGATGACTGGTATGCCCCGACTTATCGCTTCAATCGCTACCAGCCCAAGGGGCTCCTCCCAAACAGATGGCGCCACCAGCGCCCACGCGCCGGCGGCAGTCTCCCACCATTCGGCTCCCGACGAACCTCCCGGGAAGCTGACGGGACCGCCCAAGCGCGCAGCGAGTCGCCGAGCGTCGCCGCCCCGACTCTCTTCCCCGCAGATCAGTAGCTCGGCGTCAGGGTGGGAATCCCGTAGCCGGGCGAAGGCGTGGACCAGGAGCCCGACCCCCTTCTCCGGCTCGATGCGCCCTGCTAGACGAATCGCGGCTTCGGCGCCCTCTGCGATATGGGCTCGACGGGGCGGCTCACCGGCAAGGGAACCGGCTCACTTTCGATTCCGGCGGCCGCCAGCGAAGACTTCATCCAATTCGAAGTGCTGAGAACTCGGGCAGCGCGATTGATGGCGCGCCGGATCAGGGCGAACCGCGGGATCTCACGCAGACGCCGCAGGCGACCAATGCACCCGGCCTGTCTACACACGACTCCGGGTCGATATGTGCACGCAGTTCCATCCGGCAATTGATTCCACCCAATTGGACAGACCGCGTGGTAGTCGTGGAGCGTGACAACGCTGGGTGTTTCTCCAATGGCGTCGATGATCACCGGAGAGAGAAAAGACAAGAACATGTTGACGTGCACAACGTCAGGTCGAAACGACGCGACGGCTTGCCGCATCTTCCAGTGCGCCGCTGGATTCACGACTTGGGTGAATACCCTGCCCGCGCGGCTGCCCGACCCGTAGCTGACGAACGTCGCCTGACCTCGGGCAGCCGAGCCCGCTCAGCTCGTGAACAGCGCGACATCATCTCCCCGCGCTCGAAGCAGGTCACACAGCATCGCCACGTACCGCTCGGTCCCCCCCACGATCGGCGCCCAATCGGTTACGAGCAGAATCCGCATTCAAGCGGCTGACGCCTCCGCCGCGAGGACGGCCTGAAGGCTTCTCAGGCCATCCTCGAGCGTGGGCAGAATCACGTCGGCGCCCAGCAGTCGGTCGATCCAGGCATGCAGAGCGAGCGCAAAGGACGGCTCGGACTTGCGCAAGACCCTGAGGCGCCAGCGCGCCGAGCGCGGCGTACGTATTCCCGGCGCCCGAGCCAGCGACAGACTCCCACGGAGTCGGTCGATACGCAGCGTCTGCTTCGCTCCTTGCACCTCGAACACGTCAGCTGCCTTGTGTCCGAGACGACAGTCCACGTCCGCGTTGACGCCCCCGACCATCGCTACGTGCAGCCGCGCGGTGTCGTGTTCGGTTACCCGGGACAAGAGGCTGCCCGAGACGCTTGCGATCTCGGCGCCCACGTGCCAGCACAGTAGGTCAAAGCTGTGCGATCCGAGGTCCAGCAATGCGCCGCCGCCCGTACCGCGCTGGTGCTTCCAGGCCGGCATTTGCTTCCGTCGCGCAGGTTCATGAAAGATCGCCCGGACGGTCCGCACCTCACCGACGCCCCCAGTCTCGAGTATCCGGTGAGCATCCTGGTGTAGCGGATGGAACCGGTAGTTGAACCCGATCGTCGCCTGTATCCCAGCCGCCTGAACGGCGGCGATCGCGGTGGATGCATCGGCTGCGGATGTTGCCAGTGGCTTCTCGAGATAGAGGGCCTTGCGGTGCGCTGCAACGCGGCGCGCAAGCTCGGCGTGCTGAGCGCTCTCGGCACAGACCACGATCGCATCAATGTCCATTCGATCCAGTAGCCGCTCGGGATCGGTGTAGAGCAGGGCGGCGGGCGTAATGCGGCGCGCTCGGTCCAGCGCCTGCACCGAGGGATCTGCGACCGCAACGACCCTGACCCGCTGGTGACCGGCAAGGATCGGCAGATGGTAATAGGACGCAATCGCCCCGCATCCAATCAGTCCGACCCCGATCTTGCTGACGTCCATGCGCCCTCCTCGGTCGAGTAGGTTACGGCAATGGGACGGAGGGCAGATGTTCGGCTGAAGGTCCTCGTCGATGCAGTCTCGGCGCACACGGGGGGCGGTCTGACCTACGCCTTTGAACAGCTCCACGCACTAGGGATGCGCCGCGACCTCGACGTAACGGTCCTGTCGACTGAACCGCTGGCCTCCTGGTTGGAAGCGACTCCAGGTCTCAACGTCGTGCGTCGGCCGAGAGTTCGCCTGTTGCGTCGCATCGTTTGGGAACAGGTGGCCATCCCAGTGCTCGCACGTGACTACGACGTGGTCTACATGATCGGCAACTTCGCCGCACTCGGCCACCGCGGGCCACAGGTTGTGACATTCCAAAATCCGTTTCACTTCGGGCCGGACGCCCGGTGCAATCGCAGTCGAATCAGGCCGAGACGAGTTCGCGCACGGCTGTTGGTTGAAGCTGCGGCTGCGCGCGCGTCGGCGAGGCGAGCGACGCGAGGGATCGCTGTCTCAGAGGTTTTGCGGCGAGCGATCGAGCAAGACGTGGGGCCGCGCCCGAATCTGTGCGCCGTTCCCAGCGGGGCGCCGCTGCTGGGGGTGTCGGCGACACCGACGAATCGCCGCTCATATGTGTTCGCCGTTGCGAACGACTACCCTCACAAGGACTGGGACCTCCTGCTCGACACGTTCCTGCAAGAGCCGGGCCTGCCGCCGCTCGTGATCGTGGGGAGATGCCGTTCAGGTCGCCGTCGGCGCCGAAACGCGCGGCGCATCTCACGAGTGGCGCCGGGCAAGATCTCGCTCGTAGGCGCCGTCGAGGATCGAGGCGCGATCGCAACCCTCTATTCGGGAGCGGTTTGCCTACTCGCGCATTCACGCCTGGAGGCTTTTCCGCTCACGCCATATGAGGCTTTCGCGCTACATGTGCCGGTGGTGGCAAGCGACATCCGAGCCCACCGGGAGGTCTGCGGAAGCAGCGCCCTCTACTACGATCCAACTGATGCCGGGGCCCTGGCAGACGCCGTCAGGCACGCATCAGGTCCGGGTCCGCTGCCCAGGATCGAGGCGCTGCGGAGCTGGACCGAGAACGCCGCCACGGTAGCGGCGGTACTGCGAGACGCAGCGGAGACCGCGGGCCTCAGAACGTGCACCGATAAATCGACTGACGGCACCGGGAGATCCTAGGACCGTTGCGTCTATCCCAATGCGTCGCCAAACGCTGAACATGCAGTAGCTCTCGCGGACGGCAACTCGCGCGAGCGCGCCAAGCGCTGCACCTGCGACTCCAAGTATCGGAATGAGCACGATGGCCACGCCAACCCCGGCGACGAGCCCAGAGACTGAACCCCGGAGCGCGGAACGCTCGTTGCCGGTTAGCGTCAGGACGGCGAAGTTGAACCCGGCCAGGTTGCTGATCAGCACCGCGACCAGGAGTATGCGTAAACCGGACGCTCCTGTCTCCAGCCCTGGCGCGATCCGACGGAGAGCGAAAGCAGCCGCCAGCGCCACGGCGACACCGCCCACGACGGTCGCACCTGACACCCAACGCGCAACCTTCGTCAGTGCAACCTGGAGGCGATCGATTTCGCCCGACGAGTGGAAGGACGCCACGATCGGCGCTATCGCGGGTAGAGCGCAGGACGAAGGCAGGCCGACAACCGCACTTACGCGCGTGACGACGGCATAGATACCCGCGTTGCGAGGTCCGCTCAGGATGCCGAGCAGCACTAGGTCGATCTGAGACGACAGTGTCATAAATGTGCTGCTCGCCGCGATACGTGCGCCCGAGATGTGCCACTCGGCGGATCGCGACCTTCGTCGGCCTGGTCCTGTTCCGCCGAAGGCCGCACGGCTTGCCACAACCACTGAGATCAAGGCAACGGCGGCTGCGAGGAGTTGTGCGAGCAATGCCGTCGCCGGCGTTAGCCGCCAGATCGAGGAGAGCGCAGCGACCACCAGAACGACCAAAAAGATGCCGGGCCGAATGATCGAATCGGGCACGAGCCCCCACAAGACGCGCTGGTCAGCCAACAGTGCGGCCTGTCGCACGAGCAGCAAAGCGCAGACCGGCAATATCAGCATTGCGAGCGCCAGGTAGGACGTCAGATGCCTGCCCGAACCATGGAGTACTAGCGCGACCGTCGCGACGCCCGCTGCGATGCTCGACGAGAACACCAGCACGCTGCGAGACGCGGCGGACATGACTTCACGCGGCTCGTCGCCAGCACCTGAGGCTCGATGGGCGGCGATCGCCCGCGTGAGGAGTCTGTCCATGCCCAGCATCGCGGGAATGCGAAGAGCGAACACCCAGGCGACGGCCCAGGCATAGGTTCCGTACCCCGCGGCGCCAAGCCGACGCGCCAGGAAAGCAGTCGTAAGGAATCCCAGCAGGACCGTGCACCCGCTGGTGATCGCCGAGCCACTGAACGCGCGAACGAAAAACTCGCGAACGGACGGCGTCTGTTCGGGTCCTCCGCCCACGCTCGCGGTCGAGTGGCTCCCCAGCGGAGCTCGCGACCCACGCATCTCTCCACCCTGCCCCAACGAGGTCATGGCCGCCGTGATCCTAAATGGCCTCGGCGCAGCCGTTGGAGTCCCGGCTTAGCGCCTCGCCAACAGCTCGAGCCGGTTGCCCCAGGGATCCGCGCAGTAGAAGCGCCGGTAGCCGGGCAGCTCGTCGTCCCAGATGACCTCGACGCCGGCGGCCGCCAGCCGTTCGGCGAGCGCGTCGAGCGCAGCCGGCGAGGCGATGCTCAGCGCCGGGTGCGCCTTCGCTGCCGGCGTGAACGGCTCCTCGACCCCGATGTGCAGCTGCTGTACGCCGCACTGGAACCACACGCCACCGCGGGCCGCCAGGACCGGGGGCTTCGCGAGTTCGCGCAGCCCGAGGAGCTCGCCGAAGAACCGGCGCGCGTCGTTCTCGCATCCCGCCGGTGCGGCGAGCTGCACGTGATCGAGGCCGGTGACGTCCATGGCGGCGCCTTCAAGAGCAGGGTTACCCGGCGATCGCCGGCGCCTTCTCGGCCAGCGGCTCGGGCTGCCGTTCGGGTGCGCGCTGCGCCCGCACGGCGTTCAGCAGCTCCTCGTACTGGTCCGTAACGGCTTCCCAGGAGTACTCGGACGCGCGCGCAAGCGCCCGGCCGCGGTACTGGGCTACCAGCTCGGGGTCCGCCACCAGCCGCGCGAGCTGCCGCGTGAGATCGTCGACGCCTGCCCTGCCCGAGAAGTAGATCCCGGCGTCGCCGACCGTCTCGGCGTTCGGCCGGTGGTCATTGACCAGCACGCAGTTTCCGGCCGCCATCGCCTCGAGGATCACGGGATGGGTGCCGCCGACTTCCGTCGGCGCGCAGAACAGGTAGGCGTGCCGCTGGAGCTCCCAGTAGCCCTGGCCGAACACGTAGCCCGGGAATACGACCCGGGGGTCCGCAGAGCGCCAGACCTGGCGGATGTAGTCGCTCGCGTACGGCGCGCCCCCGACGACCGCGAGCTTCATCCCGCGCGCCTCGTCGCGACCGATCCGTGCGAACGCCTCAACCAGCAGGTGGGGGTTGTTCTCGGGCTCCAGGCGCCCGACGAAGAGGATGTAGCGACGCGGCTCGAGCCCGAGCCGATCGAGCGTCCCGGTGCCGTCGAAGCCGGGGTCCTCGACGCCGTAGGGAACGACGCCGATCCGCTGCCGGTAGCGCTGCTCGTAGGTCTCCGCGACCGCGTGGCTGTCGGTGATCGCGCGGTTGGCCCAGCGCGGCGCCGTCCCCTCGGCGAAACGCAGGTAGGCCTTTGCGAGCGCGGGCCACTTGCGACGATCGGAGTCGAGCCCGTCGACGTTGATCAGCGCAGGGATCCCGGCCCAGCGGGTGATCAGGCACAGCGGCGAGTTGCCGGCGATGAAGAACAGCGCGACGTCGGGCTTCGTCACGCGGGCCGTGTGGATCGAGGAGAGGAAGGTGTGCACGAACGTGTCGAGGTACTTGTTCTGGATCGTGCGCAGATGCACCAGCTCGGCGCCCTTGTAGCGCCGCAGCTTGCGGTCGACCACATGCGGGCGGCAGTACACGACCACCTCGTGCCCGCGCGCAGTCAGGCGCGAGGCCAGCTGCTCCACAGCCGTCTCGAACCCGCTGTATGACGCCGGGATGCCGCGCGTGCCCAGGATCGCGATCTTCATCGTGCCAGCGCTAGAGAGTAGGCCTCTCGATGCCGGCGTGCCGATTCGGACCAGGAGAACTCGGCGGCGCGCCGCCGCCCGCTTCCGGCGAGCTGCCGGCGCAGGGCGGGCTCGGCCGCAAGCTCCCGCATCGCGATCGCCCAGGCCTCGGCATCGCTGGGCGGGACATACCGGACGGCGTCGGCACACACCTCGACGACCCCTGGCGAGCGGGCGGCGATGACCGGCGTTCCGAGACGCATCGCCTCCAGCGGCGTGAGCCCAAAGCCTTCGTACAGCGAGGGGTGCACGAGCGCCGCCGCATCGAGCAGGAGCTCGCCCAGCCGTTCAGGATCCGGATCCACGACGACTCGCACGCCCGTCAGGTCAGCGCGCGCGGCGCCCGCCAGCACCAGCTCGAGCGGCGCGGGCGAGGACTCCCGGTAGCGGCCGTAGGCCTCGAGCAGGACATCGAGGTTCTTACGCGGCTCCCCGTCTCCGACGTAGAGGAAGTGCGGGGGCTCCACTCCGCGCCCGCGGAGGGGAAGCTCCTGGCCGGGTCCGTGCCTCGCGACCACGATCTTCTGCGCCGGCACGGCCCACAGCTCGCGAGCGTCGGCCGCCGTCGTCTCGCTGACACAGACGACGGCTTCCGCGCCTCGCGCCGCGGCCCGATGGGTCAGGTGCGCGTAGCGCCGGAACGCGAGGTCGAAGCACGCGGGCAGGCGCTCGAACGCGAGGTCGTGGACCGTGATCACCTGCGGCAGACCCCCGGTCGGCGCCCGCGCGGGCAGCGGGTGATGGATCAGCTGCGCCCCCGCCCGGCGGGCCAGCCGCGGGAGCTGCACCGCCGTCCACAGCTGATCGGCGGCGAGGTTGCGAACGCTGCCGAGCCCGCCCCCCGCGGGCGGCCTGCGCCGGCGGTTGGCGACCGCGATGACCTCGACGTCCCCGGTCCTTTCCAGCTCCGCGCACAGCCGCTCGATGTAGACGCCCGTGCCCGAGCGCGGCGCGCGCAGCGCATAGGTCGTGTCAAGCAGAACGCGCAGTGGCTACATGCGCCGGCGGAGCGCGATGCCCCCGCCGCCTCCGACGAGCAGCACGAGCATCCCGCCACCTGCGATCGCGAGCCATGCGCTGCTGTCGGACGAGCTCGCGGAGCTGGAGTCCGCTGCCGGCAGACCCGAAGGCGGCGGCGCGATGTTGAAGTTCAGGTGCCGCGTCGCGCCGCCGTGAGCCTTCTTCGAGTGGCCGGTTGCCGCATGGTGAACCGCGGTCGTGCCTGGCGTCGCTGCGTTCGATGAGGGATTCGCGTTGCCCGCAGCAGAGCCCCCGCCGCCGCCCGACGGACCCGAGGGCGTCACGCCCTGGCCGAACAGAGGCGGATTCGACGATCCCGAGGACGACTTGCCGGCGGTCTCACTGCGGGCACTCTCCACCGGTATCTGGTACTGCTTGCTCGCGGGCGACCCCGGGTCGAGGTGCACGCCGGGCTGGAGCTGGGGTCCGCTCGCGAGCGCTGCCCCGGGCGCGAACGCGAACAGCGCCAGCGTCACCGCTGCAGCCAAGAATCGCATCCCGGTCTCAGCCTACAACGATCTCCGGCCAGGGGCATGCTCGGGTCAGGCGCCCGGCAGCGCGCTGCGCGGATCAGCCGCGAGGGCGGCCAGCGAGCGATCGTTGGGATCGAGCCGATGAGCGCGGCCGTAGTAGATCCTTGCGGCGTGCAGGTCTCCCGCTCGGACCTCGAGGTCTCCGAGCAGCGCCCAGGTGACGAACGCCTCCGGATCCTCGCGGGTCGCCTGAAGCAGCGTGGCGCGCGCGGCGGCAACATAGTCGAAGCGCGCGTAACCGGCGGCCTTCACGTAGTAAGGGTCGAGGTTGGCGCTGTCGAGACGGAGCGAGCGGTTGGCGGCGACGATCGCCGCCGCCGGTCGCGAAGCGAGGTCGGCGCGGGCCTGATCCAGGTAGTGCCGGGCGAGCCCGGCGCGGACCAGACTGGCGCCCCCCACCGCGAGGGCGAACGCCGCCACGCCGGCTCCGATCATCGCCGGGAACCGGCCGGCGAGGACGGTGGTTCGCCTCATGCCGTCGACCTCGGGGTCGGCCCCGACGCACAGCACGGCGATCGCGGCAAGGGCCATCGCGGTCACTCCGGGCAGCAGGTGCATCCAGTCACCGCTCGTGTCGACCGCCCAGGCGACCGCCATCCCGGTCGCCGCGACCATCGTGGTTCGCGCGCTCGCGCGTTGCAGGGCGGCGACCCTGAAACGGCGCACGCCGATCGCGACGCCGATCGCCACCAGCGCCAGCAGGCCCGCTCCTATCAGCCCGAGCTCGGACAGCGTCTGCAGCTCGATCGAGTGCGGGTTCTGAATCGACTCGGTGGTGTGACGCTCGCGGAAGTAGTAGGCCGGATAGTTGCCGGCGCCGACGCCGGCGAGCGGATGCGCGACGAACACGTGCCAGGCGACTCGCCAGTAGTCGTAGCGGTTGCCGGCGCCCGAGAACAGCCGGCTCTGGGATCCGGAGGCCGCCGTCGCGTTGTCGGAGAGGTGCACGAACGCGTGCCATTGGGTCTTCGCCGTGTGCTCGATCGACGGCAGGCGGACCAGGCCCACGGCCACCGGCACGAGCACGACCGCGGCCGCCGCCGCGGTTGCGATCCGCTGCAGGCCGGCCTCGCGCCCGCGCCGGCTGCTCGCGGCCTGGCCGATCGCGACGATCGCGGCCCAGACCAGGCCCGCCGCAACCGAGGCGAGCAGGATCGCGATCGCCGCCCGGTGAGCGACGGAGGTCTGGACGACGGTTTGGCCCGTCGAGTACACCCGCAGGACGTGCGAGGCGGCGGCCGCGAAGCCGCCTCCGATCACGGCCAGCGCGAGCAGCCGCCGGCGCGCGCCTGGGACCGCCAGCAGCACCACCAGCAGCGCGACGAAGGTCGCGATCGCGGCCCCTCGCGATTGCGAGAGCAGGGTCAGGCTCGCGAGCGCGACCGTCGCCGCGGCTCCCAACCCGGCCAGCCAGGGCTCGCGGCGTTCGGCCACCGACAGGGAGAGCCAGCAGCCCATCGCGAACACGCAACCCTCGCCGTTGACGTAGCCGAGCGGGAGGTTGAGCCGGCCGCCGAGGAAGAGGGCGGCGGGATCGCTCCCGAGCATGCGCACGAGCACGATCGCCGCGACGAGCGCGATCCCCGCGCCGATCGCGGCGAGCAGCGCTTCCGACTGGCGGCGCCGGCGCAGCAGCACGATCGCCAGGAGCAGGAAGGCACCGTACGCCAGCCACAGGTTCGCCTGGACGGTCGCCTGCTCGACGTCCTGCGCCCAGCCGGTGGAGAGCAGCGACGACAGCCCGATGCCCGCCAGCCCACTCAACGTCAGGACGACCGGACGCGTGAGTTGCGGCGGCCGGGCGATCGTCAGCGCCGCGGCGAGCACGATCACCACGAAGGCGATCGGGATCCAGACGCCGAGGTCGTAATAGGCCGAGAACAGCGGGCTGATGCCAGCTCCGAGGCCTAGTACGGCGACGGCCGCGACGCCCCAGTGGCCCTGGTCCCGCCGGGCGACCGCGCGCGCTTGCTCGATCCCGGCCGCTGCTCGGACACCGAGCGGGTTCGTCATGGGGCCCGCCTCGAGCGCCACGATCGCGGTCGCGGCGCAGACGATGAACGCGAGCACGATGTAGACGAGCGTGACCGAGCTCTGCCGGCTCGCGAGAATCACCAGGACGCTGACGAGCGCCTGCGCGCTGCCGAGCACGAGCACAACCCGGCGCGCGGTCCGCAGCCTCGCGCGCGTGCGATGCGTCAGGTGGTCCTGCCCGCCCGTCAGCACCGACAGCCCTCTCCGCCGGCGCGAGACGATCACCAGACAAGTGTCGAGCGCGGGGATGCCGACGAGCAGAAAGCCGAGCAGCAGCCCGAGCGCGGTCGGCTCGGCGAACTGCGCGGCGGTCGCCACCAGCGCTGCCACGACGAACCCTAGCGGCATGCTTCCGCCGTCCCCGAGGAAGATCTTCGCCGGCGAGGAGAGGTTGTAGGGCAGGAACCCCACGCACGCCCCGCATAGCGCGGCGCTGCCCACCGCCACCCAGCGGTGGCCGGTGACGATCGCGAGGACGCACGCGCCGGCGGCAACCACCAGCGCCATGGTGCTGGCGGCCCCGTCCATGTTGTCGAACAGGTTGAAGGCGTTGACGACCGCAACCACCCAGAACGCCGTGACGACGGCATCGAGCACAGGCCCCGAGCCGAGCTTCCAGCCCAAGCCGGCGCGGGCCAGCAGCACTCCCAGCGCCAGCTCGATGGCGACGCGCAACCACCACCTGACGGTCCGGCGGTCATCAACCGTTCCCACCGCCCACAGGACCACCACGCCAGCCAGGAGCGACAGCGTTCTTCCCGGCCGGGGCGCCCCGATCAGCGCGGCCAGTCCGAACGCCAGCATCACGGCCGTGCCGCCCAGGTACGGCGTCGGGCTCCGGTGGCCCTTGTAGCCCGTGGGCACGTCGTAGAACGCGAAACGACGCGCCGTCGCGATCGCGACCGGGGTGGTCAGGTACGCCAGCGCAGCCGCAACGCCGACGCCGACTCCCAACCTGGCCCAGAGCGGAAGGTCCACCGGCCGGAAAGATAGGCGAAGGCGCGCTGTCAGATATGAGACAGGCGTTAGACACCAACCTCAGTCGCCGCCGGGCGCTCCCTGTATCGTCCTGGCGCGGTGGTGGATTCAATCGTCGGGACCCGTCCAGACCGCCGGCGCCGTCGGTTCCGAACCGGCGCGCCGCTGGCGGCGCTGGTGGCGCTGGTCCTCCTGGCGCTCCCGGCAGGTGCCCAGGCCTTCACCAAAGGCCTCTGGGGTCCGGTCTATTTCAACAACATCAACCAGTTCCCGATGTACAAGAAGCTCGGGGTCGGGATCTGGCAGTACTACATGTACTGGAACGACATCGCTCCCACCCGGCCCGCAAGTCCAACGAATCCGAGGGATCCTGCGTACCAATGGCCGGAGGTGCTTCAGGACGCAGTCAATAAGGCTCGGCAGTCCCACATCCAAGTCATGGTGGAAGTCCTGTTCACTCCCAGTTGGGCCAACGGCGGACGTCCTCCTTACTGGGCCCCCGGTAACCCGAAAGATTTCGCGAACTTCATGACAGCGGCCTCCCGCAAGTACCCCAGCATTCATCTGTGGCAGATCTGGGGCGAGCCAAACCGTGTCGGCAATTTCCAGCCCGAGGTTCACGTCTCCAACTACGCGGGATCTCTCACGCGCGCTCAACAGACTGCACCGAAGCTCTACGCACGGATTCTCGACGCCGCATACGGGGCGCTGAAGTCGGTCAGCAAGAAGAACCTAGTGATCGGCGGGTCGACATTTACCGGCGGCGATATCGTCACGAAGCTCTGGATTCGCTACATGCGCCTACCGAACGGCCGCCCGCCAAGAATGGACCTGTACGGCCACAACCCGTTCGGCTGGACCAAACCGCGATTTGGGGTGCGGGAAACCTCCGGAGGTCAGGTGCAGTTCTCGGATCTTCCTTACCTCGCTAAGTGGATCGACAAGTATCTGCGAAAGGGGATGCCGATCTTCATCTCCGAATGGTCGGTGTCAACCGCTCCCGACCAGGTGTTTCCGTGGTGGGTGGAACCGAACATCGCTGCCCAATGGGTGAGCGCTGCCCGAAGTTCGCCCGCCACTGGAAACGCATTTACGCGCTCGGCTACGCGTTCACGTTCGACAACCCACCCGTCGTCGCTGGCGGGCTGCTCACCGCCACGGGTACGCCGAAGCCGACCTACTACGCGTTCAAGAGCGGTTAGCGGGCGCCTCCGAGTGCTCTCGGTTCGAGCCGCGCTGGGTGGCGACCTGTAAGCAGACCTCGGCGAGTCCATCGACGTGCCGCGTCCACGAGATGCGCTCGAGGAGCTCCGGCGTGGGCTTCGGAGGACGCTCTCCGTGCAGCAGACGCGTCATCTGCTCGGCAAGCGACGTCGCCTCACCGGCAAGAGCGTAAAAGGCGGCGTCTCCGCAACACTCCCGAGCGAAGTCTGCGTCGCTCGTGACAGTCGGAATGCCAAGGGCAAGCGCCTCGGCAAGCGGAAAGCAGAAGGATTCGAGATCCCCGGGCATCACCACTGAATGCCCAGCAATCACATCCTGGTTGGCAGCTTCGTACGAGGCGAACTGAACGTGCGCGGCGATCGCCGGATCCTCGAGCGCCAGCAAGTCGTGTTGGGACTGCTGCCATTTCCGGGCGAAGGGTGTGCGCGGATCACACGCCGTGATCACACGGAACTCTCCGGGAGCGTCCCGAGCCAGCAGCCGGACCGCCGCCAAGAGGACGTCCAGCCGCTTGTGGGGACCCCATGTGGTCCGGTGCACGAACGTAAAGGGACCATCGTCAGGAGGCTCCCATCGGCTGCTGAGCCCCGGTCCAAACGGGATGACCGTTGGCGACGCACCAGTTGCCGCTCGCACTCGCCCCGCCATCGAACCCGAGCCGACGACGCTCGCGGCCGCGGTACGCAAGCTGCGATGCGCCAGACCACGCTCGATCCGCATCCGGATGCCGCCGGCGTCAGGAGCGGAGAAATAGAGAGCGTTGTGCGCTACGACGACGCACGGCAGGCCGCGCCTCCCCCGTGCGAAGTTCGCGCCACCGAGCAGCACCGATGCACGCCTGGTGAGCCCGGACCTAGGAAGCTCCACCCATTCCCAGGCCACCCGGCGCACCGGCGCGCGTGCTGGCAGAACGCAGATCTCGATGTCGGGACTGCGGATCTCCTTCATCACCGCCCGCTGCTCGGCCGACACGATCAGTCGCCAGCGCAGGCCACGGCCGCCTCCGCTGCCGAGCTCAGCGGTCATTCCCAGGAGATAGGTCAGGCCCCCGCCCGAACTCAGCCCCGTCAGGTTGGCGGCGACGACGGGGAGGTCGCTCACGGCCAGCAAATCTAGGGGAGCTTCCGGAGCAGGTACTTGCGGCATTGGAGGACGCGACAGCGGCGTCAGGACGGAGCAGAAGGAACGACCGCGTGCAAGCGATCAAGGATCGCAGCAACGTGGTGACGCCACGTGAATCGATCAAGGGCCCGCGCCCGCGCGTTTGCGCCCAAGATCCGTCACCAGCTGGGACTCCAACTAGGAAGCTCATCCCGCTGATCAGCTCGTCGATGCTGCCGGGAGTCGCTACCACCGCGAGTTCCTGCGCCCGATCAGGCTGCATGTCCGCAGGCAACACGGACGCCTTCAGCCAGGAGTGAGGACCTCGCCGATCTGGTCGAGATCCGATGCGACGATCGGCTTGCCCATCGCCATGTATTCGAAGAGCTTCGTGGGGGAGCCGAAGAACGGGCTGCCATCCGGGTTGGGCACGGTCGGCGAGACGACGATGTCGGAGATCGCGAGGTATGTGGGAGCCTCGGATTGGGAACGAGTCCGGTCCTGATCACGAAGCGGCCGCATCCGGGCTCGGTAGCGAGGGTCACGTCGACGTCTCCGGCCTTCAGGCCGGCACCGACGAGCAAGAATCTGACGCGGTGCTCCTCCAGCCAGTCCATGCGGTCTTTCACAAGCCGCACGATCGCCCGCGCCAGCACGTCAACACCGTGCCATCACCGGAACGTGCCGATGACGCGACTACCTCGATTCCGCGGTATGCCGAGCTGCGAACGCAGCGCCAACTTCGTGGTCGACGAGTACCCTCGGGATCGAACACCGCCGGGTCCGCGCAATTCGGGTAACACGCCACGCGCTCAGGGCATCTCCCCGCTCGATAACCTCCCTGCGGAGAACGTCCGAAACCGTCACGACCAGGTGTGCATGCCGAAGGGAAACGGACTCGGCGGCCACAGCCAGGTCGTGGTATCGCAGTCGCCTTCCCCAATTCTGGGCAGTCCACGCCTCCGATCCGTTGTACTCGAGCACGAAAGGGACCCCGATCGTGCGCGAAAGGGTCGCACCGGAGTAGTTGGCGACGGACAGCCGCTGGTATAGGAAGCCCAGATCCTCTCCGGACACGAGGGGTGTGATTTGGCGGATAACACTCCGACCGAACCGATAGCTGTTGCCTTCGAACGGCATACCGAGCGTGTTTGGCGCCTTGAGCCTGAACGGCCGCACCCCTTCGTCTAGCGTTGCGGGCGGCGACAACGAAGCCAGATCGACGGAATAGCCGGCGCTAACGAGCGCATTGGCTACGCCTGCCGTGTGACCTACCGAACCCCCGACGCTGAGGCCGAACCAAAGGTTGGCGTTGAGATGCACGACCCGATGCCCGGCACCCAGCCGCACCGGAGTTGGGTTGCGCTCACGCAGCTGCGCGATATCACGCCGGGCTAGTCGCAGTGAGCCTGCGTTGGCGGCCGTCGCGGAGAACACCGCGGCAGCGGCAAGCGGCGCCTGCCAAACCGCGAGTCGCTCACGCGTCTGGTCAGCGCGCACGACATCGATGGAGCGAAAGCCCGCTACCGCGGCGAAGGCGTGGAGGAGCGGCAGCAGCGGCCCGGTACCTGCGTCCAGGAGCGGCAGTACGCAGAGATCGGCGCCATCGGCCCGCAGGGTACGGGCAACATCCTGCGCGGCGATAGCCGGCGCAGCTCGCTGATGGTCAGGTATACAAGGCCCGTGCCGAGACAGCTCTCGACGATCCCGCGCTCGGCCGACGAGAGCGGGTAGGGGCTCAGCACGACTGGCGCCACGGATCGAGAGTATCCTGACGGCCGCTTGTCGCTCTCCATCCGTATTGCGCTTCGGCGAGCTTTCGTTCTCGGCGCGGCCCCAGATGGCGGCGTCCAGGAGTTCGCCGTGACGTTCACGTGACGAGCCGACTGGATCGCATCTCCTCTGACCAGTCACACCAGATGGAGGGCGGGCTGAGCGCTCGGGCTCGCATCGCCATCGCGGCCGGCCTGGTGATCGTCACAGTCGCAGTCCTCGGATACGGGCCGGTGCGCAACCGCGTCGCTCCGGTTGCTGGTGGGCCACGCTCCCTCCGAGGCCCTTCTTTTGCAGCGCCCAACCGGTATTGATGCGGTGCCGCTACGAGGTGACGACCCCGGGACGGACTGGACTGCGCTGCGCAGGGCGGCGATTCATCTGCGATATCCGACGACTTACTTCATCCGCCTCGGCGAGATCACCAATTCGGCTGCAGTCGCGACGGACCTCCGGTCGGCGGGGTATCTCCTCTTCCTTCCCGCGCTTCCGGTGTCCGACCCAAGCGCTGCGACTTGGATCCTGGCCTACAAGGCCAGCCCGTTGCCCGCAGGTTTCGTGGCTAGGGTCACCTATCAGCTCGGGGCCGGAATTGACCCGAGCGAGATACGCAGATGAGCGCCCGCGAAGTTCTCGGCGTGGTCGCGCTCAACGCTGCATTCCTAGCCGTCGGCTATTGCGTACTGTCAGCAGTGCGTCCGGGTATCTCGTGGCGCGTAGCACCCTCATACGCTGGCGTTTCGCTGCTCACGGGCGCTGGGACCCTCGCCGTTGCAGCGGAGATTCTGCTGATCCTGACGAGCGCGACCGCCGGCCTGGTCACGTTTGGCGTACTCGCGGGGTGCGTGGGGGTCGCTGCCCTGGCGATCCGACGGCTGCCCATAATTCGGTCGTGGTCAGACGGAGGTCTGCCGGCGCGCAGCTGCGGACGCTCGGTACGGTCCGACGTCGCGGTCACCGTTGCTGGGTTCGCGATCGTGGCGCTGCTCGCTGGCTTCCTGCTCGCTGGGTTTCGCTCCACACCGTGGCTGGACGACACATGGACCTTCTGGATTCCGAAAGGCCTGTCGCTCGGCCGCCTCGGGCTCTCTCACCGCGTCTGTTCACGAACCTTCCGCCCTATGTTCCGCTCGCCCACCGCGACTACCCGCTCCTGTGGTCGCTGGTCACGGACTGGGACATAAAAGCCGCGGGACTCGTCGATCTGCGCGTTGCGCCCGCACAGCTAGCGATCTTCACCGTTGCATTCATCGCGGCGACGATGCGCATCCTCCACGGGTTGATACGCCCCTCGCTGCTCTCACTGACAGCTCTGCTCCTCGTCGCAGCCCCCGAGATGATCCACGAGACGATCAGCGGTGGAGCCGACCTGGTGCTGGGCATCTATCTGAGCCTGTTCCTCCTCGCGTGCGTTCGTTGGTCTATGAACGGTGACCGGCTCTCGTTGCTCCTGGCGCTTGTTTTCTCGGCGTCCGTCTTCGCAACCAAGGCAGAGGGGACGTTTGAGCTGTTCGCGTTCCTGTTTGTCGGAACGGCTATTACCTGGCGGCGACCGAGGTTTCGCCTCGCCCCGCTATGGGCGGTTACCGGCCTCGGGCTACTTTGACCGCAATCCCATGGATCATCTGGGCGATGGTCCACACCGGCACGGAAGCAGGTGATCTTGCACCCGGGCGAGCCCTGAACCCCGTTTATCTCTGGGACCACGCCGACCGCGTTTGGCCAGCGCTCAAGGGTGTCATCGTCTCCTTCACCGACGTACACCGGTGGCTGCTGATCGGCCCGATCGCGATCAGTCTCAGCGTCTCGCTCTTTGCCCGAGAGCGCCGCAGGGAGCTGCTTGCCCCGCTCGCCCTGGTCTTGACTGGATGCGCATTTCTGGTCTGGGTCGACCGGGCCGACACGTTGCCGGAGGCGGCAAGACTCGGCGAGTCTGTGGACCGGGTCGTGGCCCCGCTCGCGATGCTCTCGGCGATGTCCATCTTCCTGAGCGCGGAATGGCTTCTGCGCTCGGTGGTCGCGCGGCGGCAACGAGAAGACAGTGCGCCTGACGTCGGCGCCGGGCTCGTGGCGCCGGAAGCCGCCGCGGGGACCACGGGATCGTTTGGCCGAGCACTCGCGCGAGCTCGGTCGCCGTCTGCCGCCAGCGGAGGGCTTCAGCGTTCCCGGCGCGATCGGGCCGCGTCGCCCGACTCGGAGTTGACAATGCTCGGGTCGGTCGCCTCAGCAGTCGGCGCCAGAGCGGACCTGCGGCACGCCTGGGCCGCGCTCACACTCGGCGGGCTGATCGCCCTCACGGGCTTTCCTCCGCTCGTGAACGTTCCCGCGCGACTAAACGTCACGTCCGACATCCCTCTAATCGCCCTGACGCCGACGGCGGTCGCCGTTTACGCAGCCTACTGGGCCGCTCGGCGCACGACCGCACGACCAAGCGTCTCTGTCCCAAAGGGCGTGGCAGTAGGAATCGCTCTGCTGCTCGCTGGAGCCACGCTATCTCTCCTTGGCTCATCCAACCCGAGGTACTCGCTGTGTCTTGCGCTCCTCGCGCTTGTGCTCCCGACGGCGCTGTTCTTCTGGTTGCGGCGCGCGGATTTGTCGTCGTCGCTCGTCATCGGCGGCTTCTTTGTCGCAGTGAGCGCAGCGCTGGTGCGTGCGGATTTCACTTTTCTTCGCGAATACGGGATCCCCACCTCGCAGGTGATATACCGCGCAAAGTTCACCCAGCAGGCGTACGACTTTCACTACTACACGCTTGGGAACCCGACCCACACGGCGACTTTTCTGGTCCTTCCTCTTGGTGCAGCCGTGTACTGGGCTAGCCATTCCGCCACCTCGCGACCGACACGCCGATGGCTGCTCGCGTTCATCGCACTGCTGCTGTTCAACCTCGTTCTCTTGTACGAGCGCTTCCCGTTGCTCGTCGCCGCGCTGCTCGTAATCGCGGCGTTCGTTCGTGGCGCGATTCCGCGGGTTATGAAGACGTCAATTGCGGTCGGCGCTATCGCTGCTATCGGTGTTTTGGTACTCACGTCACCGAGTCACTACTTCAGCGATCTATTCTCCCTGAGTGCATTTCACAATGGGGGCCCGCCCGGCAACGGCCCCTCCTCTGCCAGGGTCCGGCTCGACTCAGTTGCCCACGGCTTCACTGCCTTTGTGCACCACCCTTTGACCGGCGTCGGGCTCGGGGAGTTCGGCACGGCGCCCAACACGACGCCCGCGCACGTCGCCATCGTGAACGCCGCCGCAGACATGGGGATTCTCGGCGGCGCAGGGCTCGCATTGCTCACGGCGCTCGGCGCCGTTTCCGTCTGGCGCTCCCTCCGTTCGCACCCCGCGCCGCTACACGGAGCGGGAGCATACGCATGCGGCAGCTATTTGATGGTTGCCGCGGTGAGTGGCGGGGCCATTGATGGTGTGCTCGTTGGGACGGTGTCGGTCTATGGCCTCGCCTTGGCGATGTTTGCAGCGGTCGCATGTCCGGCGGTCACTCCGGTGCGCGCTCGTTGGCGCGCCCTTCGCCTCCCGATGCCCGATTTTGTCCCCCGGCGCGCACCACCGCGATCCACACGCGTTCGTAAAAGCGCGATTTCTGCCTTGCGCCAGGGTGTATGCCAAGCTCCGCGCCGGACCGCGTACGCCGCGACCGCGGGCTTCGTCGTCGGCGCACTAGTGCTTGTCGGGATCATTGCCAGGCTAGGAGGCACCAAAAACTCCACCCGACGGTCGACGGTTGCGATCCCCGCGGCTGCAGGTCCCAGCTCGCCAATCGCTCCCCCTAGCGAGCGTTACACACCGGTGCTGTCATCCTCGCGCTTCCGCGCGTTTCCTCCTGGGTGGAGTCTGATGTCGGCCCAGGTTAACGGAACCGTCGCCCGTGCTGCCACAGTCGGAAACACGCTTACCGTCTGGACCAGCGCGGGCCACGCGTCTTATCAGTTGCTAGGCCCTGTGCTACTTCTTCGCCGAGGCCGCTACATAGCAGTCATAAATGGGACGGTCGAGCGCGGTGGGCTCGATTTGGGCGTTTTGAACGTGGCCCGCGGCACCTGGATCGCTCAGGCCGTATTTCCGATCCCGCAGCCCAAGCCCGTCTCGATGCCCGTAAGTTTCAGGCTGAACCAGCCCACACGAGTGCAGGTCATCCTTTGCAACTTCCGTAATCGCGATCTATCGTCGATCTGGTCTCTTAGCCAGGCGCTGATCGCTGGCCCGGCCGCGGTGGACGCGGGCAACTCGTCTACCACTCAACCCTAGCGGCGGCACCAACGTCGGGTATCCACGCGTCGAGTCTTCGGCGTCACTTAGCTCAAATCGCGTGCGGGAAGCAGCATGCGTCGCACCATGCGGACCGACGCTCCGATATCGCGGATACCGGGCACGAGGGTCATGTAGCGCGAACCAGCGTCACGCACGAACAAGCGAGCGTGCAAGAAAAAGAGTAGGACGTACGCCACGCTCGACGACAGCGACGCGATATATGTTCCGGCTATCGGAAGGAAGATCATATTTATCAACACGTTGACAATGAGCCCGACCGCCCAGATGTACACAAGCTGTATCGGGAAACCACGACCTGCGAAGTGGTTGGCAAGCACGCTTAGAAGTCCGAGACTAAACACTCCAGGAGCGAGCCAGTAGTACAACGAAACCGTCTCGTGGAATTTCGGTCCATAAATCGTCTCTACGGCAATGCTCGCAACTGGTACTGATATGAGGCACACCGTGCCGTAGATAACCGCGACGCTGCGAAAGACGCTCGCACTGACCTCGGGGTCCTGGCCGCGCGCGACCCGAGGAAACAGGTTCAGCGCAAATGCCGTCGGAACGACGTAAAGCGCATCGGCGACGGCGACGGCGGCGGTGTACAGGCCGGCTTGGGCGACGCCCAGATATGCGTTTACGAGGAGGACATCTGCGCGGATCACCAGGAAGCTGAGGAGGCTGGCGCCATACACACGACCTCCGTACTTAAGCATTTCCGCTGCGAGTGCTCGCTCCGGCCAGCGCGCGGCGAAGCCAGAGCGGCGAACTAAGACAAACAGGTAAAGCGCCGCGGCGCCGGAAAATCGCATGCCGGACAGAACGAGGACGCCAGCGACTCCGACGTGCAGCCAGAGGAGCCCGACGACGATGCCGATAAATAGCCCCAGGCTGAGCAGAAAATCACCGACGTTATAGACGAATGTCTTTCCCACTCCGAGCAGGATGCTTTGGAGGAAGACGCTCAGGAGCATGCAGGGCACGATCGAGAGCGCGATTTCAAACTGACCGCCGGTGACCCCGCGGACCAGCTGGGGAAGCGCCAGCCGGGCGAGGACCCCGACCCCGGCAAGCGCAAAGCCGAGTGCCGCGGACAGCCAGAGCGAAACGGTTACCAGCCGGGGGACTACATGCAAGTCGCGCGCAGCGAAAAACGGATTTGCGCTCACGAGACCAAGGTTTCCGACTTGCACGAGCACGAGGGTCAGGCTAAGAGCGACGGCGATCTGGCCTCGACCGCTTGGCCCGAGCTCACGCGCGATGACGACGGTCTGCGCGGAGGTGAGGAGCAGACCCGCAGCGCGCGCTACTAGCATCAGACGAACGTCTCGCTCAAACGATCGGGTCCCGCCGCGCGACGAATTCTCCAGGGACCGCATCCGCCCGAATCGTGCCACGGATGGCCCGTACGGCTCTGACCAACGAGCAACGACGAGCCGCGCGACGCTAGCCTTCGCCACTCGCATGAAGCAGCTCCTGCAAGACGTCGCGACAGGGGAGATCACCGTTGGCGATGTTCCTGCACCTGCACCGACTGCGGCCGCCCTGCTGGTCGCGACGCGCTACTCGCTAATCAGCGCCGGCACTGAACGAGCGGTACTCGAGCTTGGCCGAGCGTCTCTGCTCGAGAAGGCCCGAGCCCGACCGGATCTCGTCCAGAGGGTGGTCGAATCCGCCCGCACAGAGGGGCTCTCTGCGACCTACGCGAAGGTGAGAGGAAGACTCGGGGAGCCCAACGCCCTTGGCTACAGCCTTTGCGGCGTCGTGCTGGACGCGTGCGAAGGCTCGCCCGCCGCCCCGGGGGAGCTGGTCGCCTGCGCCGGCGCGGGTAAGGCCTCCCACGCCGAGATCGTCTCGGTACCCAGACAGCTTTGCGCGCGGGTCCCTGCGGATGTCGCAGCCGAGCAAGCCGCCTACGCCACCGTGGGAGCGATTGCACTCCATGGCATCCGTCTGGCCAAGCTCGGGCTTGGCGACGTGGCCGCAGTCATTGGGCTCGGGCTCGTCGGGCAGATCACCCTTCAGCTGCTGGCGGCGGCAGGCTGCGTGGCGTTCGGCGTCGACCCAGATCCGCGCCGGGCCGGCATGGCGCGCGAGAACGGGTTCTACGCGACCACCGATCCCGCCGAGCTGGTAGCGGAGGTGCGCCGGAATACCTCCAACCGGGGGGCCGATGGAGTGCTCGTCACGGCCGCCAGCAAGTCCGCGGCCCCCCTCGCAGTGGCGACAGAAGTAGCCCGCGAGCGCGCAACGATCTCGATCGTCGGCGACGTCTTGATCGAGTCTCCGCGTGCGCCATTGTTTAGCAAGGAGCTTCAGCTGGTCGTCTCCCGCTCGTACGGGCCGGGGCGCTACGACCCGATCTACGAGGAACGGGGCATCGACTACCCCGCCGGTTACGTCCGCTGGACCGAAGGCCGCAACCTGGAAGAGGTGCTCCGGTTGATCGCCGACGGGCGGTTCCGGCCCGAGCGCCTTACGACGCACACGTTCGACCTGGAGGAGGGAGCGCGGGCGTACGAGTTGCTGGGCACCGATGAGCTGTCGCTCGGAATCCTGCTGCGCTACGAACGCCGACTCCCCGACCAAACACGCCTCGTCCGTCTGACCTCGCCACATCGCAGGCGTGCGCTCTCAGGCAAGCGTGTCTCGGTCGGCGTCGTGGGCGCCGGAACGTTCGCGAGGACCGTGCTGATGCCCGAGCTCGCCAAGCGGGCCTCGCTCTCCGCGGTCGTCGCGCGGACTGGACCGTCGGCGATCGCAACGGCTAAGCGTTTTGGCGCTGGCGTCGCGGCCACCGACGGGGACGCCGTGGTTCGCTCCGAGTCAGTCGATGCGGTAGTGGTGGCGACCCGGCACAACCTCCATGTCCAGTACGCGGTCGCCGCCTTGCGGGCGGGCAAGCACGTTTTTGTCGAGAAGCCGCTCGCGCTGTCGGAGCTGGAGCTCACGGAGCTTGAATCAGTGGCGTCGGTCAGTCCGGGGATCCTGATGGTCGGCTTCAACCGGCGGTTCGCTCCGCTCGCGATCAAGCTGCGATCCGCGCTGTCCGGTCGCGGCCCGTTGATCGTGAACTACCGGATCAACGCCGGCCGTCTGCCCCCTTCCCATTGGACGCACGACCCACGTGAGGGCGGGGGGCGGATCGTCGGGGAGATGTGCCATTTCGTCGACTTCGCGACGTTCTTGTGCGATGGCGAGCCTGAGCTCATGTGTGCTGCCGGCGTCGCGGGCGCATCAGAACCGATCGAGGACGACATCGTGGCGACGCTGCGCTTTCCGAATAGCTCCCTCGCAACGGTCACTTACAGTGCCTTGGGCGACCCGTCGCTCCCGAAGGAACGGGTGGAGGTCCTCGGTGAGTCGGGAGCCGCGGTACTCGACGACTTCGCGTTGCTTTCGCTCCACCAGCAGGGGCGAACCAAACTGGAGTCCGCGCATCGGGACAAAGGCCACGCGAAGGAGATCGAGGTCTTCCTCGACGCATGCCGGACTGGGCGCCAGCCCTGGCCGGTCGAGCAGATGGCGGCGGTGACGCGCGCCACGTTTGCGCTTCGTGCCGCTGTGCTCGTACGCGCCGCTTGAGATGCGAATCGCCCTCGTTTCGCAGTATTACGTTCCCGAAACTGGCGCGACCCAGAATCGAATGGCCTCTTTCGTCTCTGGCCTGGCCGCGCTCGGGCACGAGATCGTGGTCGTCTGCGAGCAGCCGAATCACCCCGTGGGAGTATTCGCGGACGAATGGGGCCGACGTCCGGTCGTTACCGAAAGACAGGGGAGCGTCACGGTCCATCGGCTGTGGGTCGCCGCATCTCCGCGCAAGACCGTGGCACGGCGAATGGCTTTCTATGGAACGTTCGCGGCTGGCGCCCTCGTGACGCTGCTGCTCGTGAGGCGTCCTAGCGTCGTCCTCGCCACCTCCCCCCCGCTACCCGGCGCGTACGCAGCGGCCGTGGTCGCGCGAGCGCGCCGGATCCCGTTCGTACTCGATGTCCGTGATCTGTGGCCAGCGGCCGCGGCCGCGCTGGGTGAACTCTCGAACACGCAAGCGCTTCGCACGTTCGAGCGGATGGAACGGTGGATGTACCACTCAGCCGCAGCCGTGACGGCCACGACGCGGCCATTCTGCCGCCACATCGACGAGATCGCCGGGAGGCGCGTCAGTGTTCACCTGCCCAATGGGGCCCTCGACGCGCTCGTCGCGCTCCCAGATTTGCCGCCGCCACCACCAGGGGAGTTCGTGATCGGCTATGCGGGCAACTTCGGGCTCGCTCAAGGCCTCCGGATCGCACTCGATGCGGCGGACCAGCTGCGCGGCACCCCGGTTCGCTTCCGGCTGGTCGGCGCCGGTCCGCTCACCTCCGAGCTAGAAGCCGAACGGTCGCGGCGCCGTCTCGACAACCTTGTTCTGGAGCCGCCGGTGCCAGTCGAGGACGTCGGTAGGTTCCTCCAGTCGTGCCACGCCGTACTCGTACCCCTCCGGGATCACCCGCTGCTGGAGGACTTCATCCCTTCCAAGCTGTACGACGCGATGGCCGTGGGCCGGCCCGCAATCGTCGCCGCCGGCCGGGAAGCAGCCAGGCTCGTCGAGGAGACCGGTTGCGGCTTGGTAATCCCCCCGGAAGACGGTGGCGCATTGGCAGACGCGATCAGAACCCTGGCGAGTGACTCGGTGACCGCGTCGGCGCTGGGTTCCGCTGGACGCAGGGCGGCCATCGCCAATTCCAGATCTCGCCAGATCGAGCGACTCGCCGCAACGTTGAACAGGGCGGCCAACGGAGAAATCGCGGAATGACCCGACACTTATAGTCGTGCGTATGCCGGAGACCTTGACACAGCGGGTTTACGCGTATTGGGAAGCCAAGACGTGCGGAACCTCGTACGCGAGGTCCGCCGAAGGCACGGCGTCGTATTACGAGGAAATTGAGGCCGCTCGCGATCGTCTCGAACCATTCATCGGAGGTTTCGCCGACTTTGCGCGCTGGCGCGGACGCCGTGTGCTTGAGATCGGCGTGGGCGCGGCCACAGACTTCATCAAGTTCGCGCGAGCTGGCGCCGTGGTCACCGGTGTTGACTTGACACCGGCAGCTATTGAACACGCGCGACGACGACTGACTCTCGAACATCTTGATGGGCGCGTTCTCGTCGCAAGCGGCGAGTCCCTCCCGTTCGATGACGCATCATTTGATCTCGTCTACTCCTGGGGGGTGATACATCACGCGGAGCAGCCGGCACGCGTGGTGCGAGAGGCTAGTCGGGTGCTTGCGCCGGGAGGGGAGGTTCGGGCGATGCTGTATGGGCGCCATTCATGGGTTGCCTACGCGCTCTGGCTGCGCCATGCCATGCTCGTCGGACGCCCGCGGCGATCACTGGCGCGAACGGTCGCCGACCACATGGAGAGCGCCGGAACACAGGCATACACCCGTCGGGAGCTGAAGCTGCTGTTTGAAGGCGCGGGCTTCCAGCGGGTGGTGGTGATTGGGTTCCCCACAGCCTACGATCGGCGCGTCGCCGGTCCGCTCGCAGGCCTCGTAAGGCTCGACTGGTTTCTCGGCGTGATCGGGAGTCGCTGACTTCACCCCAACAGCTGGGATCTACGACGCGTGGTGAATCAGGTACCAACCCGCGAAACGGCCAGCGACAGTGTCCAAACCAGCGGGAAGATACCGGCTGTAACGGCCGAACGCGGAGTGTCGACGAGTGACCTCGACCCGATCGAAGCCCGCATCGTACAGCGCGGCCGTGAGTTCCCGTTTGGAAAAGAGCCGTACGTAGGGCGCCTCCCCATCCTCAACCGTGGAATGTTCGATCCACGGAATCCAGTCCGTAAATCTCTGCTGGCGCCAACTACCCGAAATCGCATATTGAACGATCAGACGGCCAACGAAGAGCGACCAACGGTTGTACAGGCCACCGACGAAAACGCCCCCAGGCCGAAGGACGCGGCGGATCTCGGCAAAGGCACCTTCGCTCCAAGCGGTGTGGTGCAGCACACCAAACGAATACACGACGTCGAACGAGTCATCTGGAAACCTTAGCTGTTCCGCGTCCATTACAAGCAGTCTCGAGCTGAGGCCTTCCAGCTCCATTCGCCGCTGGGCCAACTCGACACAACGAGGGGTTATGTCTATGCCCGTCATCCGGGCTCCGGCGCGGGCGAACTGCACGTGGTCCGTTCCAAGCCCGACACCGACTTCGAGAACTTCCCGGTTCGCGTATCGCTCGAACTGGAAGGTGTCATGCATCCACGGCTGTTCGGCATACCGATACCGCTCCACGATCGCGAACGATCGAGCGCTGCCGAGCTCTCCCGCGGCGGCTACGGCGCCGGCGGGATCATGCGTCCAGTGGCGCTGCGCCGCTTGCTTGATTGCCGAGGCGCGCTCATCCTCGTAGTTCGTCATAAATCGTCATCATGTGCCGACATGTGCGGAATCGTAGGGGCTTTCGGTCGGCGCGGCCGGACGTTCGCCGCCGAGGAGCTCGCGCGCCTGCGCGACACGATGACCCACCGCGGCCCGGACGACGACGGGCTGTGGCTCCGCGAGCCGGCGGACGTGGGCTTCGGACATCGCCGGCTGTCGATCGTCGACCTGAGCCGAGCAGGCCGCCAGCCGATGGCCAACGAGGACGGCTCGGTCTCGGTGACGTTCAACGGCGAGATCTACAACCACGAGCAGCTGCGAGCCGAGCTCGAGCGCGACGGGCACCGCTTCCGCTCGCCGCGCGACACCGAGGTCCTCGTCCACCTCTACGAGGAGCACGGCGCCGAGATGGTGCGACCAGCTGGTCGGGATGTTCGCGTTCGCGATCTGGGACGAGCGGCGCGAGCAGCTGCTCCTCGCGCGCGACCGGCTCGGGATCAAGCCGCTCTACTTCGCTCGATGACGGCGAGACGTTCGCGTTCGCGCTCCGAGATCAAGGCGCTGCTGCCGCTGCTGCGGCGGAGCGAGATCGACCAGACCGCGCTCTGCGCACTACCTGACGTTCGTGGCGGTTCCGCCGCCGCGGACGCTGTTCGCCGGCGTCCAGCAAGCTCGCGCCGGCGAGACGATGATCGTCAAGCGGGACGGGCGCAGGAGCCGGGCCGCTACTGGGACCCGATCGCCGACCGGTCCGACTCGAGGTCGACCAGAGCGACTGGGAGGCCGAGCTTCGGTTGCGGCTCGAGCGCTCGATCGAGCGACGGATGATGAGCGACGTCCCGGTTGGCGTCTTCCTCTCGGGCGGCGTCGACTCATCGACGAACGTGGCGCTGATGAGCAGGCTCGTCGACCACCCGATGAACACGTTCACGATCGGCTTCCAGGGAGCCGAGCAGTTCAACGAATTCGAATGGGCGCGGCGGATCGCCGACGCAGTTCGAGACCAATCACCACGAGGTCGATGATCGACGAAGACGACCTCTGGCGGTTCATGCCCGAGCTGGTCCACCACCAGGACGAGCCGATCGCCGATCCGGTCTGCGTCCCGGTGTACTTCGTCGCAAAGCTCGCCAAGGAAAACGGCGTCACCGTCGTCCACGTCGGCGAAGGCGCCGACGAGCTGTTCGCGGGCTATCCGACCTACGTCCAAGCCAGCGAATCGCGCACCGGCTACTGGCGCCGCTTTCAGGCATGCCGGCACCTGCGTCCGCGGCGTCGCGCGCCTGGGCAGGCACGCATGCGCTGGCGGACGCCGAGCCCGAAATTCATCGTGAGGCGTTACTGCGCGGTGCGCAGCCTAACGGTCGCCTTTGGTGGGGCGGCGCCGTCGCGTTCTACGAGCTCGCGTCTGCGACGGATCACCACGCCGAGATCGCCGCGACGCTCGACGGCGAGGTCCCCGCGGAAGTCGTCGCGGAGATCTATCGAGGACGCGACGTGCGCCGGCGCACGGGATGAGCTCGACCACCTCATCTATCAGGATCTCCGGCTGCGTCTGCCCGAGCTGCTCCTTATGCGGGTCGACAAGCTGACGATGGCCAACGCCGTCGAGGCGCGAGTCCCGTTCCTCGACCACGAGCTCGTCGAGCTCGCGATGGCGATGCCGTGACGAGAAGATCCGCGACGGCGTCGGCAAGCATGTGCTTAAGCGCGCCGTGTCCGACCTGCTGCCCGAGGATCTGGTCTGGCGGCCCAAGCAGGGCTTCGGCACTCCGGTGTCCGACTGGTTTCGCGGCCGCTCGGGGAGCAGCTCGAGCGCCGGCTACAGGAATCCGCGATCAACGAGCTCGGCTATCTGGATCGCGCCGAGATCGCGGATCTGCTCGACCTGCATCGCTGCGGCCGCGCGGAGCGCTCGTTCCAGCTCTGGAACCTCCTTAACCTCTCGGTTTGGTTCGATTACTGGATCGCCGGACAGGTCGACGACAACCCCGCCTCAGTTCGCGAGGGCAGGTGAGGCCCAGCTGCCGTCCTGTCGGTCGTCGGCACGCGCCCGAACTTCATGAAGATTGCCCCGATCGTCGCGCCGCTGGCGGCCCACGCCCAGGACGTTTGAGCACGTCCTTGTCCACACCGGCCAGCACTACGACGACGCTATGTCTCGCGTGTTCTTCGATGAGGTCCGCTTGCCCGAGCCGCACGTGTACCTGGGCATCGGCTCGGGCTCGCACACGACTCAGACGGCCCGGGTGCTCCACCGGCTCGAGCCGGTTCTGCGCGACCGTCGTCCGGACATCGTCCTCGTCCCCGGCGACGTCAACTCGACGCTCGCCGCTGCGCTCGACGGCCAAGCAGCTGAGTTTCGCGGTCGGCCACGTCGAAGCCGGCTTGCGCAGCTTCGACCGGACGATGCCCGAGGAGCTCAATCGGGTTGCTCACCGATCACCTCTCTGATCTGCTGTTCATCCACTCGCCCGAGGCCCGCAGCCATCTGCTGGCCGAGCGTCGTCCGCCCGAGGCCATCCACGACGTCGGCAACACCATGATCGACACGCTCGTGGCGCTGCGCGACGCGATCGCGGCGCGCGACGCCCCGCGCCGGTTCGCCGCTCGAGCCCGGGAGTACCTGCTGGTGACGCTCATCGTCCCGCGCTGGTCGACGGCCCGCTGCTCGGCGCGGCGCTCAGAGCGCTCAGCGAGCTGGCCGAGACCTTCGCGGTGATTTTCCCGGTGCATCCGCGCACTCGGGCGCGGATCGGCGTCGCTCGATCACGGCGGCGGCTCCATCCCCGCCTGCGCCTGATCGACTCCGCTCGGCTATCTCGATTTCCTCGGCCTGTCGCGGCCGCGGCGGCGTGCTGACCGATTCGGGCGGGGTGCAGGAGGAGACGACCGTTCCTCGGCGTGCCCTGCTTCACCTGCGAGCCAACACCGAGCGGCCGATCACGGTCCAGCTGGGGACGAACACCCTGCTCGGGCTGGATCCCGGGCGGATCACCGAGATCCCCGCGCTGCTATCGACAAACGGGCGCCCGTTCGCGAGCGTCCCGCCGGGATGGGACGGTCGCGCGGCCGAGCGGATCGTGACCGTGCTCGACCGAGAGCTCTCCAGCGTGAGCACACGACCGCCATCGAGCGCCTCCAGACGGGGCTGCACGCCTATCGCCAGCTTGGCGCGCCGCGCGGCACGACAGGCAGCGCGCGCTACCTCGCGCGAGCCGCTCGCACGCGAGACGGGTGGCCTCGCTTGACGCCGGCCGCTGCAGGTGACCCCGGCCGAGGTCCGAGCGGCGCTCGGTGATAACGATGCGGTGCAGGCCGTCATCGAGGCGGGCCGCGCTTCCGCAGCCTCGGGCGCTGGCTCTCCAGAACTGGGCGCGGCGGGGTGACCGGCTGATCGAGCGTGGCCGATCTGAGTGCTCGCGCACCGGTTCGACCTGCTCGGCTCCGGCTCGACTGAGCTCGGCACCGAGATCGACTGGCACCGGGACTTCAAATCCGGCCGCCGCTGGCCGCTCGAGCACATCTCGCGCCTCGCCGTCTCCTACCCCGATGACTCCGACATCAAGGTCCCCTGGGAGCTCTCGCGCTTCCAGCACCTTCCGCTCGCTGGCCGCCGCCTTCCGGCTGACCGACGACGCAGGCTACCTCGACGAGCTCGGCGCCCAGCTGCGGGTCTGGATCGACGCCAATCCGGTCGAGTTCGGTGTCAACTGGGCGTGCACGATGGATGTCGCCATCCGCGGGGTGAACTGGGTGGCAGCGTTGGTCGGCTCGTGCGCGGGATCCGCTGGCGCGATCTGGCCTGCCCGCCGAACCCGTACTGGCTGGAAGCAGTCGTCGGCCAGCCTTCTGCTCCACGGTCGGTTCATCCGCGGCGCACCTCGAGTACGGGAGCGCGCGCGGGAATCACTACCTGTCCGACGTCGTGGGCCTGCTGATCGTCGCGTCGGTTGTTCGCCGGCTCGCGACGACGGGCCTGCGTTGGATCGTTCTGGGCCGCCCGCGAGCTGGGCGCGGAGTTGCGCACCAGGTCCGAGCTGACGGCTGCGACCACGAGGCATCGACGTCCTACCACCGGCTGGTCACCGAGCTGTTCGTCATCGGCGCCGACGCCGCCGACGTGCTGCGCCCGGGGGCTCGATCCAGCGTCCGGCCGCGCTCGAGCGCATGCTCGGCTTCGTGGCCGACTACACGCGGCCCGATGGCCTCGCGCCACAGATCGGCGACGCAGACGATGGCCGCGTGCTGCCGCTCGGCGACTACGCCTCCGCGGATCAGCGCTCCCACCTGCACCTGTTCCGCCAGGCCGGGCCGGACTACCGCCGCGGCACGTCGGCGGCCTACCCGGACGGCGGCTTCTACTTCATGCGCGCGGGCTCGCTCTACGCCGCGGTCCGGTGCGGCGACGTCGGCATCTACGGCCGCGGGCCGCCACGCCCACAACGACCTGACCGCGTTCGAGCTGTGCTGGGGGACGAAATTCCGCTGGTGGTCGATCCTGGCTCGTACCTTACACGCCGACCCGGCGAGCCCGGAACCGGTTCCGCTCGACGGCCGTGCACAGCACCCTCCAGGTCGACGGCGCCGAGCAGAACGAGCCCGCGAAGACCGGCTGTTCGCGATGGTCGATCGGACGCGCGCGGCGAGCCTAGGCTGGAGCGCCGAACAGCGTCACGACGTTCCGTGGCCGACACCACGGCTTCGAGGTTCTGCCCGCGCCGGCCACCGACACGCGCACGCTCCCCTGGACGGCGAGGCGGGCTCGCTCGAGATCATCGACGAGATCACGAGCGAGGGCCGCCCATGCTCGCATGGAGCTTTCCGCTCGCTCCCTGCCAGGTCGAGCTGACGCCCACGGGCTTCGCGGCAGACTTCGAGACGGTGAAGCTCGACGTCGATACGGGCGGGCTCACGGCGAATCTCGAGCAAGGCTGGTATTCACCGGGCGACGGCGCCCGCAGGCCGAGCCCGATCGTTCGAGTCCACGGTCGCTCACACGGCGAGTACCGGCACCGGCTGGTCTTCCGAGTCTCACCCGTCACGCGAGCAGGATGAGTCACGCGTATCTGCACGAGCTGCGAGCCGCGTTGAGTCTCGCCGCTCAATTGGCGGGTGACGAGGCTGCGATGCTGGCGCTTGAGAGGACCTCGGTGCGGCTTGCATTCGCCGGGGCCGAGATGGCCGATGCGGTCCTTCCTGCGCTTGGCGCCGGCGACCTGTAACCAGAGCGCCGATGCTGCATTTACGATCGAGGCTCTGGGATTCCGCAGCCAGTGGAGTCGCGCTGCCGACGCCGCCATGGGGCCCGGAGGCAGCCGGGCCGCTGGGAACGGTGAGAGGTCACAACGACGGATCATTCAGAACCGTCGTCGATCGCGCTTCGGAGACGGTCATCGTGGGCGATCTCGCCCGCGCACGGGCCGTGGTATGGGTGGCCTCCGCGGCGACGCTTCCCGACTGGTGGCGAGCGGTGCCGCTGCGAGTGCTCCTCGGATGGATCCTGCCGGCATCAGAGGGCCGACAGCTGGTTCATGCCGGCGCGGTCGGCATGGGTGGCCGAGGGGTGCTGCTCGTAGGCCCGGGGGGCGCGGGCAAGTCGACGCTTGCCGTCGCATGCGCCGAGGCGGGAATGGATTACGTCGGCGATGACTACGTGCTGCTGTGCGATGGAGACCCGCCTCGCGCGTACGCGATCTACGGCACGGCGAAGCTGGACCGCCGCTCGCTCGCTCGCCTGCCCGCGTTGGACCGCGACGTGAAGCCGGCGGCCAGCGACGAGAAGGCGCTGGTGGACCTGGCCGCCCTGCTGCTGGAGCGGATCCGCAGCGAGCTGAGATCAAGGCGATCGTTGCCCCGCAGTTCAGCGAGCATCAGGACAGCCGGCTAGTGCCGGTGACCGCCGGCGCACCCTTCCGGGCGCTGGCAACGACCACGATGTTCCAGACTCCGAGTCCCGACGCCTCGATCATGGGTCTGCTGGCCCGAATTGCGCGGCGGACTCCCGCCTACGAAATCCAGATCGGCCGCGGGCTCAACGATGCCGTGGAGCGGATCGCATCCGTAGTCCGAGCGCCGCTCTGATCACCGCCGGCCACACCGGCCTCCCGTCGAGCTGCATCGTCACGGCCACCCACGTCCGTAGGTATCGCGGCAGGTTCGGCTCACGCGTGGCCCCCGCGGGAAGCAGCCGCAGACGGCGGTATCGCTCGAGCGCGAGATACGTGAGGCTCCACTTCGAGGCGGAGAGCGCCACACGCGATGCCCCGCGCGCTCGAGAATGCCGGCGCGATCGGATTCGGTCGCGCTGAGTACGCGCCTCGGCACGGGCGCGTCGAACACGTCGCGCAGGTAGCGCAGCGCGATCCGGAGCGGAGCCGTCAGCGACCGAGCACCCGCAGCCACGACGAGGCGGTCCCAGTCGATGGGGTCCGAGCGGATCAGCGCCATGGCGTCGGCGATCCAGCGCAGCGGCCGCCCGTGCGACCAGATCCCGTGCACACAGACGAGGAGGAGGTGATCGGCCGCGGAGGGAACGAGCGTCGGTACGCGGCCGATCTCGAATGGTTCGGCCGCCTCCCACAGATCTTCCTCGCGCGCGGGAGCCCACATCGAGTACCAGTGCAGGTCGACGCCAGTGTCGGGCTCGTCGCGGTAGAGCGTCGAGTGGGTTACGGGAAGCAGCGCATCCAGCGGAGAGGCGAGGAACGGCCACCAGCCGTCGGCCTGCAATACCTGGACGGCCTCGCGGGCGCGATCCGGCGCAACGAGCACGTCGACGTCGTTCATCGGGCGGACCCCCAGGTCGCGGTAGGTGCGGTACGCCAGCGCAGCCCCCTTCAGGACCATCGTCTCAATGCCGGCGTCCGCGAGGATCGAGAGCGCGCGACCAGCCGCCGCGATCCGCTGCTGGTTGGCGATCCACTGATGCCGATACGAGCTCTTCAAGATCCGTAGGTCCGGATCCTCGATTCCCGCGGCGAGCAACCTGCGGCATAGCAGTGGGAACAGCCGGCCCGAGTCTTCGTCGGTCTCGGTGAGCGAGTTCGTCTGCTTCCACCGCTGCCACGCGACGAGCCCCCGGTCGTCCTCGAATAGCGCCGCCTTCAGCAGCAACTCCTGCGACTCCGTCGGCAGCGTGGGCCAGCGCCGGCTCATCGCATCCGCAGCCCCATCCGGCGTGCGAGATGTTGGACGACCGCCCGCCGGCCCGTATGGCCGACGAGTCGTTCACGCGAGGCACCCGCGGCCTGCAACTCGCGCAGCGTCGAGCTGAGCTCGCCCACGTACCGCTGCCAGATCGCCTCCACGTCCGCCGATCCCGGGTCGCCCGCAAGCCCGAACACAAGATCGACCGGCCCGCGGACGAGCCGAAACGAGCCCGCCTGCGAAAGCATCCGGCGATTGAGCGCGGTGGCCGGGTGGAGACGCAGGCCGGTGTGGTGAAAGTAGATCAGCGGCCGTCCGTCGACGAGAGGCGCGGCGACAGGACCGCGGAACTCGACGTGATGGGGAGGCTCGTTCCACCACGCGAGCCCAGCCCCCCACTGCCGCGAGACCACGACTCCCTCGAATCGCTCGGGCCAATCGTCGAGGTACTTCTGGTCGGCGAACAATCCCGGCTCTTGCCGGTCATAGCACCACTCCAGGCACCGCTCCCGCCACCAGTCGAGGACCTGGAGAGCTCGCTGGTCGCGACGAAAGGTGACCAAGCCGGCATTGAAGACGCCCGTCGGGGGCTCGTTCTCGGGGTAAAGGTGTCGCTGTGGAATGAGCAGCACGGACCCGTCACCCAACTCCTCGAGTAGCGACGTGGGGGCGCTGTAGAAGCACAGGTCGGCGTCGAGATAGGTGAGCAGCTCGGCCTCTGGTTCCAGGTCGAGGACATAGCGCAGGATCACCGGCTTCGATGTCCAGCAGTACTCCCACAGCGCGCGCGTCGGCCTGACGGCCCGCAGCCCTGGGTCGGCAGCTTCCACCGCCTCGATCGAGATCGCGCGCATGAAAGGCAGCGACAGCCGCTCGATCAGCGCGAGGCTCTCGGCGTCCATGCAAACCCCGTGCAGCACGAACTCGGCGCAGCAGCGCTCGAGCGACCGGTAGAGCGCGACCGCGCGCAACAGGTAGCGGCGATCGAACACAGTGCAGTAGTGATCTGCCGACGGCACCGGTGCGTCACCCGAGGTCAGATCGCGGCGAACCAGCGCCAGACCCGGTGCCTCGCGCGGACCGGCAGGCGGTGATAGGCATCCACCACCACCTGCGGCATCCGCCGGGCCACCACCGACCTCGCCGCGAGCCGCGGGTTGGGAGGAACGAAGGCCGGCAGTACGCCGTGCGACACGGCCGCGACCTCGCCCAGCGAGTGGCTCAGCTCGGCGACGTAGTCGCGCCAGATCGACTCCACCTCCGACGACGACGGCTCGGTACCGAGCGCGAACACGACGTCCACCGGGCCGGGCACGTACCGGTAGACGCTCGAGACGCGTGCCAGCCGCCGCAGCGTTGGCGTCGGCTGGTGCAGGCGCAGGCCGGCGTGATGGAAAAAGATCAGCGGAGCACCATCGACCAGCGGCGGCGTCCCGTTCCGGCGTGCCACCACATCGTGCCTGTAGGCGTTCCAGGGCGCGAGGCCCGCAGCGCCCAGGGCCGAGACCCTGACGCCGGCGAATCGCGCAGGCCACTGGTCGAGGTACTTCTGATCGGCGAACCGGCCCGGTTCCATCCGTTCGTAGCACCACTCGATGCAGCGCTCGCGCCACCAGGCGAGCGTCGCCCGGCCATTGGCGTCGTTGCGGAAGGTCAGCCATCCGACGTTGAAGATTCCGACGGCGCGTTCCTGCTCGTCAGAGGTGCGATGCGGTATCAGCAGGACCGAGCCGTCACCCAGCTCCGCGAACAGCGGATCCGGGCTGCTGGAGAGATGAAGGTCCGCGTCCAGGTAGGTGAGCAACTCGAGCTCGGGCTCGCGATCGAGGATGTAGAGGCACGCGGCGGGCGTGCAGGTCCAGCAGTACTCGTAGCTCTCACGCGATGGCCGCGCCGCTCGCAGCTCGGGGTCGGCCCCCTCGACGGACTCGATCGAGATCGCCCGCATTCGCGGCAGCGCCAGCCGCTCCACGAGCTCATAACCTTCGGCATCCATGCATATCGCCCGCAGCATGAACTCCGGGTCACAGCGCTCGAGCGATCGGTACAGCGCGAGCGCTCGTCCGAGATAGCGCCTGTCGAACAGCGTGCAGTAGTGGCGGGCGCCCGGCACGCGCCGAGTCTAAAGTTCACGCCCGTTGAGCGGCGGCCAGGGCGTGATAGCGGAGGTGGAGATCATCACGGGCGAGCGGCTGCAGGCGCTTGCGGAGGTGACGCTGCTGCCGCGGATGATCGCCAGGCGGGGGCGTGGACCGAGCGTCGGCGCGCAGGAGGTGATCAAGTTCGAGACCCATCGTGATCTCGATGCGCAGCGGATCAAAGCGCTATCTGCGAAGCGCTCGATCTTCGTCTATACGGACGCCCTGGCGCTCTTCCAGCAACACGTCTGGCCGCGGCTAATGGGCAATGACTACGTGCTTCTCACCCACAACAGCGATCACGAGATCGGGCCGAGCAGCTGGCGTGGATCGAAGCGGCCGGCGACAAGCTCCACCACTGGTTCGCCCAGAACGTGCTCGTCAGCACCCGAAGCTGACCGCGCTGCCGATCGGGATCGCCAACGCCAAGTGGCCGCACGGCGATCTGTCGGAGCTCGGCCGCGCGGCCGGCCAGACCGGAAAGCCCGATGCGCTTCTGCACGTGGAGTTCGATCCCGCGACCCATCCCGATCGCGCGCGCGCCTGGGCAGCGGTGTCCAGCCGCGTTCCCGGACACCCCACCCCTGCCCCCGACCGCGCGACCCTTCCCGGACTACCTGCGCCACCTGGTGCGCCACCGCTTCTGCGCCTGCCCGCGGGGCAACGGGATCGACACCCACCGGTTCTGGGAGTGTGCGTATCTCGGCATCGTTCCGGTGGTCGAACGATCGCCGCACACCGATCTGTGGGCGCGCGAGGGCCTGCCGATGGTGGCCCTCGAGGACTGGTCTGAGCTCTCGCGCGAGCTGCTCGAGTCCTTCGCGATCCCGCCGCGCCGGGACCAGCGGTGCCTGCGCCTCTCGCACTACGCGGCTCTGGTTGCCGGGGCCGAAGCGCCCCGATCCGCGCAGCCGGCCCCCCTGAGCGCGGCCACGCGAATCGGCGGATAAGGTTGCCGGATGCCAGGAACCACCCGCTACCGACCCAACAGCCCCCCGATCCTCCACGAGACGCTCGACAACGAGACGATCATCGTCAATCTCGAGATCGGGACCTATTACTCGCTGAACGCCGCCGGCACGAACGTCTGGAACGGCTTCGAGGAAGGGGCTTCGGTCGAGGAGGTCGTGGCGAGTCTCGCTGATGCCTCGGGCGCGGACCGCGACGAGGTGGACAGCGGTGTACGCGCCTTCGTCGATGAGCTGATCGCCGCGGAGCTGGTGATACCCAGGGACGATGCACGGACTCCGATTGAGCTGGCCCCGGACTGGCCCGACGGGCTTTCCTTCGAAGCGCCGACGCTCAACACGTACACCGACATGCAGGAGCTGCTGCTGCTCGATCCGGTCCACGACGTGGGGGTCGGAGGTTGGCCGCAACGGGCGTAGCGGGCCTGGAGAGGGCCGCGTTCACGGACGCGCTGGAGCGCACCGCGTCGAGGGCGCTCGAGCTTGCACGCGCTGGCCGCGAGCATTGCTACGAGATCAGCGGGAGGCGGGTGAGCATCCGGTTCGCGGGGTCTCCGCGGCTCGAGCGGCTGATCACGGCGCTATCGAGTCTCCGCTGCCCCGCCAGCGCAGACGCCGAGCTGCGCGTCGCGGTCTGGGACGGCGCGCCCGCGCCGGCCGGACCATGGGTGCTCGCCGATGCCCGCGCCCAGCGAGGCTCCGCGGCGGATGCCTGGTTCATCGCGTTCGACGGTGCGCTGACGGCCTTCGACGCGCGCCGGCGCCGTGCCTACTACTGGCGCGACGCCGCAGGCCGCGAGCCGTGGCACGAGCGCGCGTCGCCGCTGAGCCCGGTGTTCGGGGCATGGCTCGCCGAGCGCGAAGTCCAGCTGATCCACGCCGGCGCGGTGGGCTCCCCGGATGGCTGCGTGCTCCTGGTGGGGCAACGCGGGGCGGGCAAATCACACGCCGCGCTCGCCTGCGTGAGCGCCGGCATGGGTTACATCGGCGATGACACCTGCCTGCTGGCGATGGCGATCCAGTCAGGGTTCGGTCGATCTACAACACGGCCCAGCCGGCGCCAGAGACGCTCGCGCAGCTGCCGTTCCTGGCGGGGTTCGACGGGGAGGCCGTGCGCGCTGGCAAGGCGGTCCGATTCCTGCACGATCGCGTCCTGCGGGAGGCGCCGCTACGGGCGATCGCGATCGTCTCCCCCCACGCCGACGCCCGGACGCGCGTCACCTCCGCCACCGCGGCGGAGGCCCTCGGGGCGTTTGCGCCGAGCTCGCTGTACCAGCATCCGCTCGCGGGTCAGGCGATGCTCCGGAGGCTGGCCGCGTGCGTGCGATCGGTTCCCTGCGTGCGACTGCACGCTGGATCTGCGCCCTCCGACCTGGCGGAGGCGATCGGAGGCCTGTTGTGAGGGATGAGCGACCGCTGGTCAGCGTGATCATGGCCGTGCGAAACGGCGAGCGCTACATCGCACAGGCGCTCGAGAGCGTGGGCGCCCAGACCTACGACCACCACGAGACGGTGGTGGTCGACGGAGCATCCACGGATCGCTCCGTCCAGATCGCCTCAGGGCACCCCGGCGTGCGCTGTATCCAGCAGGCCGGGCGCACGGGATTCGCCGGCGCCTGGAACGACGGCATCGCTGTCGCGCGGGGCAGCCTGATCGCGTTCCTGGACAGCGACGATCTGTGGGAGCCAACCAAGCTCGAGCGCCAGATCGAGATCCTCCGCGCACAGCCCCAGGTCGATTACGTCATCACCAGGGTTCGCTTTCTGGCCGAGCCTGGGGTCCCGCTGCCGCCCGGCTTCAAGCCGGAGCTGCTCGGAACCGACCACATTGCGAACATGCCGAGCGCGCTGATGATCCGGCGCACGGCGCTCGACACTGCCGGGCAGGTTCAGAACCGACCTCGAGGTCGCCAACGACATCGATTGGTTCGCCCGTGCGAAGGACATCGGCCTGACGCTCGCCGTGGTCCCAGAGGTGTTGGTGCACAAGCGCGTCCACGGCGCGAACTTCTCCTACACGCACGCGGCGAAGCTGAACGCCGAGCTCCTCGACCTGCTGCGCCTGTCGGTCGCGCGACAACAGTCCGCATGACCAACTCTCAGGCGATCGTCACCCTCACCATCGGCGCGGAGCTTCGGGAGCGCTGGGATCGATGCTGCGCCGAGAGCTGGCGGCGCTACGCGGACCTGCATGGGTTCGACCTGATCTGCATCGACCAGCCCCTTGACATCGCGGAGCGCGCCCGCCGGCGCTCCCCCGCGTGGCAGCGGCTGCTGATCGCGGACCAGCCGTTCGCCCCGCTGCTACGAGCGGATCGTGTGGATCGACGCCGACATAGCGATCAATCCGGGCGCGCCGTCGATCCTCGACGCGGTGCCAATCGATCGGGTCGGAGCCGTCGATGAGTACGCGTGCCCAAGCCGCGAGGCCTTCCGCTGGGTTCTGGCCAAGCTCTACCGCCACTGGGAGATGAGCGGAAGCGGCTTCATCCGCAACGAGACGGCGAGAGACTTCTACGCCGTCTATGGCCTGCCGCCGCGGTTCGACGAGGTGGTCCAAGGCGGAGTCATCGTGCTCTCCCCGAGCATCATCGCGAGCTTCTGCTGGAGGTGTATCGGAAGTACGACTACGCCGACCGTGGTAACGCCTGGAACCTGGAGATGCGGCCGCTCTCCTACGAGCTGCTCCGCGCCGGTTGCGTGACCTGGCTGGATCCACGCTTCAACTACCCGTGGGACCAGTACAAGGCGCTGCACTTCCCTTTCCTTCTGAACCGACCGGATCATCCGCGCGCACCGGCCTCTGCGCGGGCTGCGCTGGCGGACGTCCACTTCCTGCATTTCTGCGGCGAGCACGAGCAGGTAGAGCTTCTAGCGCGCAAGCAGGAGCGTGCTCCGCGGGGCCGCGCGAGCGTTCGGACGGTGGGGTCGGTTTCGGCGTTGCCCTTGACAACCCCGATCGCGTGGGCGCCCGGGCCGGATCGCGCCGCTGCCGAGCGTGCGCTCGGCGCGATCCGGCAGGGACGCCCTCGGCGACTGCTGCTCGCCGGGACAAGCGCGAGCTGGGCAGCCGCCGAGATCGACTGGGGCTGCGAGCTCGAGATCCATCCCGATCCCCAGCCAGGACCGCCGACCGAGACGCTTCTCGACTGGGCGTTCGATCGCGTCGAGGAAGTGATCGTTCTCGAGGGCGCGTGCGTACCGGATCCGTCCTTCTTTCGCTTCTGCGGCGAGCTGCTCGAGCGCTATCGCGACGATCCCTCCGTCGCATCGATCACCGGTGCCGAGCTCAGCTCCGCGCTGGAGCGCCGTCCAGAGCGCTACCGCTACTCCCGCTATCAGATCCCGTGGGGCTGGGCCACGTGGCGCTCGGCATGGCTTGCCCACGATCGGACGATGGTCCGCTGGCCGGCGCGGCGAGGCTCGGGCTGGCTCGAGCAGCTGCTGGCCGACCGCCGCGCGGCGAGGTTTTGGGACGCCAGATTCGAGCGGGCGCACAACGGCCAGGGAAGCTGGAGCGACGCCTGGACATTCAGCTGCTGGGATCGCGGCGCGCTGGCGGTCGTTCCCGAGCTGAACCTGGTTTCGAACCACGACTTCGGCTTCGACGCGCCCGCCACCCCGGAGAGCATGTTCGCGAGCATGCCGGTCCGCCCTGCCGGCTTCCCGCTCGTTGCGCCCACGGCGGTCGCAGCCGACGAGGACTACGACGAATTCCTCGAGGACGTCATGTTCAGCGGCAACGTCGGCAGGCTGTTCGCGCGCATCCGCGCCCGCCGGCCGGCGCCGACGCTCACCGGATCAAGCTCGTAGGAGCGGACATGCGCCACGTCGTACACGTCATTCCAACGCTCTCGCGCGAAGGACCGAGCAGAGCGCTTCTGACCGCCACCTCGGGGAGCGAGCTGCACCATCACGTCGTCTCCCTGCGGCCCGGCGATCCCTGGATGGCGCAGCGCATGCGCGAGGGAGGCATCGGGGTCTCCGTCGTGCCTGATCGCGTCGGGCTCCGCGCGATCCTTGCCGATGCAGACATCGTCCAAATTCACTTCTGGAACAACCCGAAGCTATATCGGCTGCTCGGAACCGAGCTGCCGCCGATGCGCCTGCTCGTGTGGGTCCACGTCTCCGGAGAGCACCCGCCGCAAGTCCTCCCCGGCGCGCTCTCGAGTTTCCGGAGCTGATGCTCGCTTCCTGCGAGCACACGACGACGCTGCCCGGCCTCGGCCACCTCGAATACATTCCAGCGGTGGCCGACTGGGAACGCGTCAGGCGCGCCCGGACGGCAGGCGAGCACCCTTCACCGTCGGGTACCTCGGCAAGCTCGACTTCTCGAAGCTCCACCCGCAGTTCGTCAGCATGTGCGCGGACGTTCAGGTCCCGGACGCACGCTTCATCGTCTGCGGGTCAGGCGCGGCGCTCCCGGTGCCGCAAAGACAAGCGGCGGCAGCCGGGATCGCGCACAGGATGGAGTTCCGGGGGTTCGTCGACGACATCGGTTCAGCGCTCGGCGAGATGGACGTGTTCGGCTATCCATCGTGCCGCGAGAGCTTCGCCGCCTCCGAGCTGGCGCTGCAGGAGGCGATGTATGCCGGACTTCCCTCAGTCGTTCTGGGTCCGCCGGCGATCCATCGCCTGGTGCACCATCGGAGCACAGGACTGATCGCCGAAACGCCGGCGGAGTACTCGCAGGCTCTGACCTACCTGTACCGCACTCCGCGCGAGCGCGCGCGGATGGGTGCGGCGGCGCGCGCCCACGCCGTCGCCGATTGGTCGCTCGCGCGGGTCCGGACGCGTTGGGCCGAGACATACGCGCAGTTGCTCGAGCTACCAAAGCGGACGCGCTCGCCATACCCTCTGGCCTCGCGGGGAGCGCTGCGATTCACCGACAGTCTCGGCGCGGGCGCCGAGCCCTTCCTCACGAGCCTATCTGGACCCGAGACGGACGCGTTGGAAGCGGAGCGTGCGATCACTCGATCCCCGGGGTGCTGTGTACCGGCGATGGAGGCATCGTGAGCTACCGCGACCACTACCCGGACGACGCCCATCTGCGGCTGTGGTCGGGCCTCGTGATGCTCGGACAGGGGCGGACGGCGCTCGCCGCCGGCGAGCTCACCGCGGCGATCCGCCTCGGGCTTCCCCGGTCGCGCGTGGCGCGCTATCTGGTTGGCGCGATGGTGCCGGCCCGACGCACGTGCTCGGCGTGCACGTGGGGCAGACAGCGCCGCCGCGATCGTCAGCGACGGCCAACTCGTTGCCGATATCGCCGAGGAGCGTTTCAGCAGGATCAAGCACGATGCCGGGTTGCCGGTACGGGCGATCGCGGCGTGCCTGCAGATCGCCTGCCTCGATATTCGCGACGTCGACGTCGTCGCATTGCCGACCGAGGTGGAGGTGTGGCCGCTGAACGATGTGTTCGAGCTCTACGGCGGCCCGCACGAGCAGGGTCGGAACATGACGAGAGCGGCCCAGGTCGCCCACCGGCTCGCCGGCGGAAGTGGCGCGCCGGCCGGGGCGCCGGCCGCTGACGCGCTGCGCTTCCGCTCGCACGCGGCACCGAGCTCGTCAAGGTGAACCATCATCTGGCACATGCCGCCGCCGCCTACTACACGAGCGGGAGCGCCGAACGGCAGTTGATCGTCACGCTGACGGGATCGGCGACGGCATCTCCGGGGCGGTCTGCGAGGCGAGCACGGGCGGATCGAGCCGCTCGCTCAGTTCGACGAGACGGGCCGCTCGGTTGGTTCTACGGGACCGTCACCGAGGCGCTCGGCTGGGCCCACGGCGACGGCGAGGGAATCACGATGGGCCTCGCCGCGTACGGCGAGCCGACGGAGCCGTCGGCGCTCTGCACGAGTTCCTTCCGCGGTTCGAGGATGGAGCGCTGGTGAGCGCCCACCGCTACGAGCCGATGCATCCATCGACAGATCAGGGCGCGTATCAGTTCCATTGCGCGGAGGCTGAGCAGATCGCGGCGCTCGTGCCTCGCTTCGGACGCGAGCCGCTCGCCGCCGCGGCCCAGCTTCTGCTCGAGGAGCAGGTCAGCGAAATCGTCCTTCCGTGGCTCGAGCGGGAGGCGACCCGCGCCCTGTGCTGCTCGGGAGGCGTGTTCCTCGATGTCAAGGTCAACCAGCGGATCTGGACCTCGGGCAGGGTCGACGACCATCACATCCATCCGAACCCCGGGGACGCCGGGCTTGCGGCCGGCGCCGCGCTGTTGCCCACCATGAGGCGAACCCGGGAGCGCCGATCGGATCGATCGAGCAGGTCTACCTCGGCCCGGAGTTCTCAGACGGCGAGATCGGGGCGCTGCTCTCGGCGCGCGGGCTGCAAGCGAGCAGGCGAGACGATGTTCCGCAATTCGCCGCGCAGATGCTGGCCGAGGACAAGCTCGTCGGCTGGTTTCAAGGCCGGATGGAGAGTGGTCCCCGCGCCCTCGGGAACCGTTCGATCCTGGTCAATCCGATGCGCGAGGAGAACAAGGATCGCCTCAACGCATACGTCAAGTTTCGCGAGCCCTTCCGGCCCTTCTGCCGTCCTTGTGACCGATTGGGCGGCGGAGTCGTCGAGCGCGCTCGACCGGAGCGCTTCATGATCACCTCCTTCGACGCGATGGCCGCCAAGCGGGCGACCGTGCCGGCGGTGATCCATGTCGACGGCACCGTCGCCCGCAGACGGTCGAGCGCGAAGTCAACCCGCGCGACCACAGCCTGATCACCGCTTTCGGGGAGCTGACCGGCGAGCATGCGGTGCTCAACACCTCGTTCAATGTCCGCGGGCAACCCATCATCTGCCATCCGCGCGACGCGATCCGTACCTTCTACGACACCGGTCTCGACTGCTTGATCCTCGGAGACTTCGTGCTCACCAAGCCGGCGTCGGGCAACGCAGACTGATGCTCGAGTACCTTGCCCGACGAGCCTTCCGACCAGTGTGCCGCGGTTCGCGCCAAGAGCGCAGTTCCTCGCCGAGCTTCGCTACGCAATCGAAAGCCGGAGCGCGTATGCCGCGGGCAAGCTCGGCATCACCGAGGTAGCGATCCTGCGCTTCCTGCGGGAGCGAGAGCGCATCTCGGACGCGACGAAGCGCAGCGCCCTCGAACTCGCCACGTCGTATCGCGCGCTCTGGACCCACGGCGTGTTCCCCGCCGACCGCGCGTTCATCCACGAGTGGGCGAACTTCTACCTACGCAAGCTTGTGGCGCTGATTCGATTGGCGTGTTCCGCAGTCTCGAGATCGAGACCTTTCAGCTGTTGAGGAGCATGGTCTCGATCGACGCCGCGCGATCGACTACAAGGACCAGGAGCCGGACCGCTCGTCGCCGGCCGATCCGGATCGGTGCTACCTCCCGTTCCTCGCGGAGCGCGATGTTCTGCTGGTCTGCCCGTTCGCCGAGTTCCTCGCCGGGCGGGCGAACAAGGCCACGTTCGAGCGCGTCTGGAGCAAGATCGGAAAGCGGTGGTTCGAACCTCGCTCAGTTCAGGCGTTGGAGCTTCCATACGGATTCGCAGCCGAGACGCGGGCGCGCTTCAGCACGGCGTTCGACCTGTTCCAGTGGGCAACGCAGCAGATCGCAGAGCGGGAGTTCGACATCGCTCTGATCGCGGCAGGCGGCCTGGGGATCCCCCTCTCGATCTTCGTGAAGGAGAGGAGCAGTCGCGATCTCCCTCGGCGGTCATCTCCAGGTGATGTTCGGCGTGTACGGGGAGCGCTGGCGCGACCGGGATTCCTGGCGCGCGCGCTACTTCAACGACGCCTGGGTCGAGCTGCCCGATCGATACGTCCCCCGACGCGACGAGACGACCGAGAACTACTGGTGGCTCGATCAGCGTCGTGATCCCGGCGTTCAACGCCGAGCCCTACATCGCGGAGACGGTCGCGAGCGTGCTGGAGCAGACCCTTGCTCCGGCCGAGGTCCTGGTGATCGACGACGGGTCGAGCGATCGAACGGCTGAGCTCGCACGCGCCTTCGGTGGCGCGATCCGGTGCATCCCGCAGCCACGCGCGGGTATCGGCGCAGCGCTCAATCGCGGGATCGAGCTGGCCCGCGGGGTGCTGATCGCGTTCGTCGATGCGGACGACCTCTGGGTTCCCGAGAAGCTGGCATTACAGCTGGGGGCGCTGCACAGCCGGCCCGGCTCGAGCTCGTGTTCGGCCACCTCGAGGAGTTCCACAGCCCCGAGCTGACGGCTTCGGAGCGCGCTTCCCGCCCGTTGCGGAGGGGCCCGCTCTCAGGCCCGTGCCGAGGGACGATGCTGATTCGCCGCGACGCGCTCGAACGCCTCGGCGGATTCGCGTCCGGGTGGAAGCTGGGCGAGTTCATCGATTGGTACGCGCGCGCGGTCGACACGGGCATTGCCAGCACCGTGGTTCCCGAGGTGGTCATGCGCCGTCGCGTCCACGCCGGCAACACGACCAGCGACCAGACCGACGCCCAGCCGGACTACACCCGGGCGCTGCGCGCAGTGCTCGCCCGGCGACGAGGCGCCGCGTGATCGCCGCCGTTCGGGCATTCGCCGTGGCCCTCGGCGCCTCGCGCCGCCTGCTTTTGCTCACGAGTGGCCTGGCGCTGCTGCAGTCGGTCTTGACGGTCCCGATCGGCTTGCTGTTCAAGCGCGTGTTCGACCACACGATCCCCGGTGGCCACACCGGGGAGCTCACATGGATCTGTGCGCTCTTGATCGCGTTCGGCCTGGCGGCGTCGGCGCTGGCGCTGCTCTCCCGCTACCTCGTGCTGGACGCGATCAAGCACGCGGTCATGCGCCTGCGTGGCGAGCTGCTGGCCCGCGTGCAGGCACTTCCCGCGAGCTGGGCCGATCGTCAGGACCCGGGGATCCTCCACTCCGTGATCGTCCAGGACACCGACCGGATCGACAACGTTCTCACGGCGGCGGCGGGCCAGCTGTTGCCGGCCGTGATCGTCGGGGGCGCGCTCGCGATCGCGATGCTCGTCGTCGATCCGCTGCTGTTCCTGGTCGTCGTACCGGTGGTCCCGGCGATGATGCTGGTCACCCGTTTCCTCAAGGGGATGCTGATCGACCGCACGCGAGCCTGGCATCGAGCGTTCGATCGCTTCAGCAAACGGACGCACTTCATCCTCAGGGCCCGGTCCGTGATCGCGGAGTTCGGCACCGAGGACCGGGAGCTGAGAGCGCGCGGGCCGAGCTCGACGAGCTGAGACTCACGCATCGGGCGATGTCATGGCTCACCAACGCGTACACACAAGCCGGAACCACGATTACGACCGTGGCAGCGGTCCTCGTCCTGTTGATCGGTGGGTTGCTGGTCGCCGACAAGGACACAACCACCGGCTCCCTGATCTCGTTCTACGCGCTGGCCGCGCTGATTCGCGGGCCGCTGAGCGTGATCGTCGGAGCCGTCCCGGAGGTGCTCTCCGCGGGTGAGTCGCTGGTGCGCCTGAACGCCCTGCTCGACATCGACGAACCGCCGCCGTATCACGGCTCTCGGCACCCCAACGCCGCGTTACCGGTCATCGTCCGAGACGTCCATTTCCGGTACGCCGAGGGCCCGCCTGTACTGATTGGTGCCAGCCTCCAGATCGACGCCGGAGAGCTGGTCGCGATCACCGGAGACAACGGCGCGGGCAAGACGACGATCGCCGCGCTCATCCTCGGACTGTATGGACCCGCACGTGGCTCGCTGCTGGCCGCGGGCGTGCCCTTCGCCGAGCTCGACATCCGCGCGTTGCGCCGGCGGCTGGCGGTCGTTGACCAGGACCCCTTCCTGCTGGCTGCGACGGTGGCCGAGAACATCGCCTACGGCAATGAGTCCGCGAGCGCGGAAGACATCCGGCAGGCCGCTCGCGCAGCGACGGTCGATGGGATCATTGAGCGGTTGCCGCATGGCTACGAGACGATGGTGGGCGAGGACGGAGGGCTGATCTCCGGCGGCCAGCGCCAGCGGATCGCGATCGCGCGGGCGTTGCTGCGCGCGCCCGAGCTGCTGATCCTCGACGAGCCCACCTCGAGCCTTGATCAACCGTCGATCGCCACGCTGATGAGCAACCTGCGCGATGGCTCGCACGCCGATGCGATCCTGGTCATCTCGCATCACGCCGACGTGATCGCCGCCGCTGATCGGGTCTACCACCTGAGCGACGGCGTCCTCTCTGAGACCGGTTCGCCGCTGGTCGGCTCCCAGCGGGAAGGGGCATGAACGGCGCGCGCGCGGACGGGGCGCTCGAGCGGCTGTCCGGGGCGCGGTGCGTGGTCACCGGCGGCCTCGGATTCATCGGCTCCAACCTAGCCCTCGTGTTGGCCGGAGCGGGCGCCGGGGTGAGCATCATCGACGACCTGAAGGCCGGCCACGGAGGCGACCGAGCGAACGTCGATGACGACCGGATCCAGGTAGTGGTGGCTGATGTCAGCGATCTGGCCGCAGTCGCGCCGGTTGTCACCGACGCGGATTTCGTGTTCGATCTCGCCGGCCAGGTCTCGCATGTCGCATCGCTCGCAGATCCCGAGCGCGACCTGGAGCTGAACACGCTCGCTCGCCTGCGCTTCCTCGAGACGCTGAAACGTACGGGCAGCGCCCCACGGATGGTCTACGCGTCGACCCGCCAGGTTTACGGTCGCTCGGCGGCGCTGCCAATCCGCGAGGACCTCCCACCTCGTCCCAGCGACGTGAACGGCGTCGCGAAGCTCGCCGCGGAGCACCTGCATCTGCTGTACGCCGCCGAGCGCACCACGATCCTGCGCCTCTCCAACGTATACGGGCCGCGCCAGCATCTGCGCAACGACGAGCTCGGCGTGCTCCCAGTGTTCGTCCGCCGTGCTCTGCGCGGAGAGCCGCTGGTCGTGTTCGGCGCGGGCGAGGACCTGCGTGATCCGGTCCACGTCGATGATGTCGTCGACGCGATCGTTCGCGCAGCGACCGAGGCGGGTGCGGCGGGGCAGGTGATCAACATCGGCCACGAGGAGGTGCTCACGATTCGTCAGCTTGCGGAGATGACCGCCGCAGCGGCGCCCACCGCGCCCGGCGTGCGCCACGACGGGTGGCGGCCCGACTACGCCGAGGTCGCGATCGGCTCGGCGCATCTGTCCTCGGGACGGGCCCGCGAGCTGCTCGCGTGGCGCCCGCGGATACCCTATGCGCAGGGGATCGCGTCGACGCTCAACTGGTTTGCCCAGCGCCCGGAGAGATTTCGGTGACGGTTCCGGTGCTCGATTTGGAGCGGCGGATGCGACGCGTGGAGCCGCGACTACGGGAAGCACTCGAGCGAGTGACGGCGTCGGGTCGGCTGCTGATGGGTGGCGAGCTGGAGGCGTTCGAGCTGGCTTGGGCGGCACACGTGGGGCGGGCGCATGCGGTCGGAGTCGCCTCCGGGGCTGACGCGCTGACGATCGCGCTGCGGGCGCTCGGCGTCGGCGATGGAGCCGACGACGAGGTGATTGTGCCGGCGTTCACCGCGATGGCGACGCTCGCGGCGGTGCGCGCCGCCGGTGCATTTCCCGTCCCGGTCGATGTCGACCTCGCGACGGCGGCGATCGACGTTGGCGCCGCCGCCCGCGCCGTGACCGAGCGCACACGCGCTGTGATGCCGGTCCACCTCTACGGGCGGCCGTGCGCGCTGCCCGAGCTTGGGATTCCGGTGATAGAGGACGCGGCACAGGCGCATGGGGCGCTGTTCGGTCCGAGCCCGAGCGTCGCCGCGATCTACTCGTTCTACCCGACGAAGAACCTCGGCGGGATCGGCGACGGCGGCGCGATCGTGACCGACGACGCCTCGCTGGCTGAGCGGGCACGATCGCTGCGCGATCTCGGCCGGGATCAAGATGGTCGCTACACCGCGGTCTCATCGGGATCGCGGATGTCCGAGCTGGAGGCGGCGGCGTTGTCGGAGCTGCTGCCCCTCCTCGGTCCTGACAACGACCGCCGGCGGGCGATCGCGCGCGCCTACCGGGTGTCCGCTCCGGGACTGGGGTGGGTCGAGGACCACCCGGATCACGTCTACCATCTCTGCGTCTTGCGCGAGCGCGAGAGCCTGCGCGAGTCGCCGAAGTTCTCGACCGCGCTGCACTACGCCAGGGCGTCTACTCAGGAACCGGCCTACGCTCCGTTCACGCGGGAGCCGTGTCCGAACGCCGAGCAGTGGGCGGCTACATGCGTGACGTTGCCGTGCTTTCCCGAGATGTCCGACGCGGAGATCGAGACAGTTGCGGGTGCTTTGTCGGAGATCGAGGCCGCCTGCGTGACGGTGGAGGGTGGTAGCTAGAGACGTCGGTTGGCGCGGGATAGCTTCGCGAGGTCAGGGCGCCGTGGTAGGGTGAGCACCGGTTTCCAGGGGGCCGGCTTGTAAGGAGGGAATGGTGAGCGTTTGCGCATTCTGATCACCGGCGGTGCAGGGTTCATCGGCTCACATCTCGCCGAGGAGCTGCTTCGCCCGCGGTCATCAGGTCCATGCGCTCGACGATCTCTCGACCGGCGCGATCGGGAACATCTGCGATCTGCGCTCGCAGTCGGGCTTTGCTTACACGATCGATTCGGCGCACGACGCGCGGCTCGTGGCCGAGCTTGTCGACGACGCCGATTTCGTCTATCACCTCGCCGCGGCGGTGGGCGTGCAGCTAATCGTCGAGAGTCCGGTCCGCACGATCGAGACCAACGTGCACACGACCGAGATCGTGCTCGCCCAGGCCGCCAAGAAGCGCAAGCCCGTGTTCATCGCTTCGACCAGCGAGGTGTACGGGAAGTCCGCCGCGGTCCCCTTCAGGGAGGACGGGGACATCGTGATGGGCGCGACGACGCGTGGGCGCTGGGCGTATGCCTGCTCCAAGGCGCTCGACGAGTTCCTGGCGATCGCCTATTACCGCGAGCGCAAGCTGCCGACGATCATCGGCCGTCTGTTCAACACGGTCGGCCCCCGCCAGACCGACCGGTACGGCATGGTGATTCCCACCTTCGTGCGCCAGGCGCTGGCCGGAGAACCGATCACGGTCTACGGCTCCGGCGAGCAACAGCGCTGCTTCTGCCATGTGAGTGACGTCGTCCGCGCGCTCGCCGAGCTCGCAACCCGAACGGACCTGTTCGGCGAGGTGCTCAACATCGGCGCGACCGAGGAGGTCTCGATGCTCGAGCTCGCCCACCGGGTCAAGGACGCCACCGGCTCGGGCTCCGAGATCGTCCTGATCCCCTACGAGCAGGCCTATGGCGAGGGCTTCGAGGACATGCGCCGCCGCGTCCCCGACATCACCAAGGTCTCCAGCGCGCTCGGATGGCACCCCACCGCCTCGCTGGACCAGATCCTCGCCGACGTGATCGCGCACCAGCGCGAGGCGGTCCCCGCCGGCGCGGCCGCCTGACGCGGGTCACCTCACCCCCCGCGCCAGCAGCAACCTGCGCAGCAGCGGGCGTCCACCCGCGCTCTGAACGCTGATCTCCCCGAAGCCGAACTCGCCGAGCACCTCCGCCAGCGAGCGGCGCGTGTAGAGATGCAGATGGTCGCCGAGCGGCGGCGAGAACCGCTCGATCCCGCCGAACAGGAGCCGGAGGCGGCCGTGTGACGGTGTCGTCACCAGAAAGCATCCGCCCGGGACGAGCACCCTCCTGACCTCCGAGAGCCAGCGCGCCGTATCGGCGACGTGCTCGATCACCTCGCTGGCCCAGACCAAGTCGAAGCAGCCGTCCTCGAACGGCAGCGGTCCCTCGAACGGGACCAGCCGGAAGGCCAGCCCGGGGTGCGCGTGACGGGCTCGAGCGAGGGCGGTCTCCGCAACGTCGGCACCGATCGTCTTCGCTCCGGCGGCGGCGAGCAGCACGGTGAAATCGCCGACGCCGCACCCGAGATCGAGCGCCCGGTCGCCCGGACGCACCGCAGACAGCAGGAAACGACGCCGCCGGTCGAAGTCGGGCGGCTCCAGCTCCTCGGGCAGACGCTCCCAGAGATCCTCGTAGTAGTCGCGCAGAACCGCGACCGTACCGCGCCCGCCGCTCCCGCGAATCATTCGACGCGCGCGTCCGGGCGGGACTAGAGTGCGCGCGATGAGCAGGCGCCTGCTGGCGGTCGCTGCTGTGGATCATCCCGGCGGCGCCGAGACGGCACTGATGCGGCTGCTCGGCGGCCTGAGCGCCCACGGCTGGCGGATCACGATGACGACGCCGGGCGCAGGCCCGCTGCGTGACCAGGCGCTCGCTGCCGGGTACGGCTGGCACCCCCTAGCGCTCGGCGGGCTGCAGCGCCACTCCGGGGCCCAGGCGCTCGCTTCCTGGCCACGCGCACGCCGGCTCGCCGCCGATGCCGACGTCGTCTACCTGAACGGCGGCGTGAGCGGACGGGTCCTTCCCGCGGTCCGCCGCCTCCGGGCGCGGCGCGCGAGGATCGTGCTCCACGTCCACGACATGGTCCGCCGAGTGCCCGGCTTCTGGCGGTGGGCGGACGTCGTGCTGGCGGACTCGGGAGCCGTGGCGGCGCGAATGCTCGAGCTCGACCCGCACGTCGTCTACTGCCCCGTCGATCCGGACCCGCCGGCGCAGCCCGCGCCTTGGCCGCCTGGCGAGGGACCGGTCGTCGGCTTCGTCGGCAGGCTCGAGCCACGCAAGGGCCCGCTCGATCTCGTCCGGGCCGCGCCCGCCATCCGCCGTCGCGCACCCGGAGCGCGGATCGTGCTCGTCGGCGACGAGCCGTACGGTGCGAGTCCCGAATACACCCAGGCGGTGCTTGCCTCGGCGGATGTCGAGCACGTCCCGTGGCACGACAACGCTCCCGGACTGATGCGCCACCTCGACGTGCTCGTCCTGCCGTCGCACGAGGAGCCGTTCGGCACCGTCCTGGCCGAGGCGATGGCGGTCGGGACGCCGGTCGTCGCCACCCGGGTCAACGGGTTGCCAGAGGTCGTGCGGGACGGCGTCACCGGCCGGCTGGTCGCGCCCGGCGACCCCGAGGCGCTCGCGATGGCGGTGCTCGACGTGATCGCGGACCGCGAGCGGATGGGCGCGGCCGCGCGCGAGCACGCGCGCCGGTTTCACACGGCGCGATATGTCGAGCGGGTCGAGCCGCTGCTGGTCGCATGAAGGTCGCATACGACAGCCGCCCAACCAGGGAGACGACCGGCATCGGGCGCTACGCGAAGTGCCTGCTCGAGGCGCTGCACCGCACCGCGCCCGGCGAGATCGTCGAGACCCATGAGCCGAAGCGCTGCGACGTCTACCACGCGCCGTGGATCGACGGGGCGCTGCTGCGTTCACCGGTACCGATGGTCGTCACCCTCCACGACGTGATCCCGATGAAGCGCCGGGGCGAGTACCTGCGCACGGGGTTGCGCTTCCGCCTGCGCTACCTCGCCGTGCAGCGCGCGGCGCGCGTGATCGTGCCGACCGAAACCGTCGCGGAGGACGCGCGCACGGTCCTGGGGATCCCCGCCGAGCGCTTGGTGGTGATCGGGGAAGCGGCGGCGGCCAGCCTGCACGCGCGCGGCGACGAGGAGGTCGCCGCGGTACGCGAGCGCTTCGAGCTGCCCGACGAGTACCTGGTCTGGGTCGGCGGCATGCGCACCCCGGACCCACGCAAGCGCGTCGCGGCCCTGGCGCGGGCGCGCCGGACGATGCCGCTGGTCCTGGTCGGACCGAACGCGCGCTGGGCGCGGGAGCTCGAAGGGGTCACGCTCACCGGCGCCGTGACCGACGACGAGCTCGCCGCGATCTACACGGGCGCGCACGCGCTGGTGTTTCCGAGCGACGACGAGGGCTTCGGGCTGCCACCGGTCGAGGCGCTGGCATGCGGCACTCCGGTCGCGGCATTCGACGTGCCGGCGCTGCGCGAGGTCCTGGACGGACGGGTTCAGCTGACCGAGCTCGGGAACCTCGACGCGCTGATCGCGGCAGCCGAAGCTGCGAGGCGTCCGGCGCCGGCGCCGCTGTCGTTCACCTGGGACGATGCGGCGCAGGCGACACGCGAGGTTTACGCCGCAGCCGCGGCGGCGGGCGATGGTTGGCGCGGCGCTCGCCGGGGCCGGCGCCGCGAGATCGACCAGCGCTGATCACTTCGCCGCGCGCTTGCGCGCGACGGCGGCGCGCAAGAGCTCGAACATCTCACGTTTCATCCTGAGGTTGTCGTAGGACATGTTGGCCCCATGAATCCGGTACTCCACCAGGACCTCGGGGAGTAGCGCATGGCGGACCCCGGCGTCCGCCGCCCGAGACTGCCACTCGGTGTCGGACCCGATCTGGTAGCGAGAGTCGAAGGGGCCCACGCTGTCGAGGACGTGCCGGCGAACCAGGCCGGCGCTGGCCAGCGTGCCGGGCTGCGGCTCGGCAAACCAACTGGCGGGCGTTCCAGGGGGCCACGGCGCGCCCGGCCGAAGCGTCCGCTGCATCCCCACCAGGACGTAGCCCACCTGCGGATGTGCCTGGAGATAGGCTGCCTCGGTGGAGAGCTTGGTTGGCAACCACAGATCGTCTGCATCGAGAAACGACACCAGCGATCCGTGCGACGCGTGGACCCCGGAGTTGCGAGCGCCGGGCAGTCCTAGATTGCGCTGCGAAACGCACGTGACCGGGAAGCGGGACGCGGCCGCCGCCGTGCCGTCCGTCGAGCCGTCATCGACCACGATCACCTCGACCGGGTCGTAGTCCTGGCGCAGCGCTGACTCGATCGCCTCGGCGACGAACGCCTCGCAGTTGTAGGCGGGGATCACCACGCTGATCAGAGCTCGCTCGTTCACCGCGCGGCCCCCGGGACACGCTTGCGCTGCACCGACGAGCGCAGCGCCCGCAGCAGGCCCCGCTCGAGTTCGCTGCGCCGGGACAAGCCGGTGTTCGCATCGTGGACCCTGTATTCCACTACGACATCGTCGAGCACTTCGTATGAGATGCCCGCATCGCCGGCGCGGACCAGCCAGTCGAAGTCCTCACAGATGTCGCGGGACTCGTCGAACCCGCCCACCTTCTCGAAGGACTCCCGGCGGGCGACCAGCGTCTGGCGCGCGAGGACGCTCTCGCCAGCGGCCAGCTCGTCGGTGAGCCACTCGGGGCGTGGGGCGCCGGGATCCAGGAACAGCCGCGCTCGCCCGATCACGAACCCGAGCTCGGCACGCCGGGTGAATCGCCGCACCAGCACAGCCAGTCGCTCGGGTGGCCACCGGTCATCGGCATCCAGCAATGCGATCAGATCGCCTCGGGCGATCGCGATTCCGGCGTTGCGTGCGGCGCTCACGCCCCGGTGCGGGCGACGCAGCAAACGGGTCCCCAACGCCGTCGCGATCTCCGCACTGCGGTCGGTGGATCCGTCGTCCACGACGATGACCTCAACGGGCGAATAGGTCTGGGCGTTCGCCGACGCGATCGCCTCAGCCAGGAAACGCTCCCCGTCGAGGACGGGGATGACCACGGAGACGAGGGATGAGCTCGAGTTTCGAGCCTCCAAGAGCCGGCGAACGGCCGGCGCTACGGCCGCGATGTCAGACCCCAGCTCGAACACGTAGGTGGGCAGCTGCCGCACGAGTCGCGACATCAGAGCCAATCCGGTGCCGCTATCGCCCGCGTGCTGCAGGAGTGTGCTTGGCGCCATGGCAAGAAGCGCCTGAGCCGCGCTTGTCGGCCAGATGGCGAGGCGGCCGGGCGTGAGCTGGGGAAGGAGGATCACCGAGACGGCGACCGAGTGCCGCATCAGCCGCGGGCGCGTCCGCGCGACGTCGACGATGAACTTTTCCGCATCCGAAGCCCGCTGGGACGCGGGGAGGTCCGGCAGCAGCCTGACCCCCGCAGCGTCCAGCTTCGCGGTCCCGTACACGCTGATCGCGCGCGGAAAGGGCTCCGTTTCGACCAGGACGTAGTCATCCCCCGCGTAGCCGAGGCCGCCCTGCAGGCATGCGAGCGACGCCGTGCTCTTTCCCGATCCGCTCGGGCCGACGAGCAATGCACCGGCACGCTCGCCACCGACGGCCGCTGCGTGCAACAGGTGTTGGGCCGACCCGGCAAGCGCCCAGTGCAGGATCGTCCGCAACGGCGTTGCCCGAACCCAGTACGGCAGGCGCTCGGCATCCGCGGCCCACAGGATCCCGCGGCGACGCTCGCGATCCCACATCGTGAGGATCTGGTTCTCCCGATCGACCTGGGCCCGGATTCGCCCCGGACAGGGTGCGCACGTCGCCGCGAGCGATAAGGTCACGCAGGCTCCATGGCGGTTGTGGAATTCCCACTCCCGTGGTCGCTGCGTCCCACACTGGACCTCGGTGACGCTTCTGACTGCTGCCGGAAGACAGCACTGGAGAGAGCGCCGGCAACAGGACGGAAGGGAGACCCGGGCCTGCGAATCGCAGCTCGATGCCAACGTCTCCGATCCGCAGCGGCTGCTTGAACTCGCCAGCCTGCAATCTGGCGCGCCTGAAGGAGCGGCGAACAGACTCGAAGTAGGCGATCGCCGTGTCCCGACCGGGCTCCGCAGCGCGGGCTCCGTCGCGAAGGCCTCTGGTCATCCGGCTCGGGGTTCAGCGCCCGCGGGACGCTCTCACTGCGCCGTCTTCACACGGGGCCAGCCGGATTCGTCAACCTCGTGAATCGGGTCTACGAGCAAGAAGCTGCGCATGTCGTCGTAGCGCTCCAGCTGTGGAAGCTCCCATGGTCCGTCGGCCTCGGGCGGCTCCGTTCGCTGGCCGTTCGACGCGGAGCCGCCGGGCTCGACGAGGCCCTCACGCTCCAGGTCGGCCACGAAGCTTGCCACCGCGCCCGAGATCTGACTCTCAGGCTGGGCGTGACGCAGAGCGAGCGCAGCGCAGATCTCTGAAACGGAGCCTCCTGCACCCAGCAAGCCCCAGATCTCCGCGCCCGACCCTGTCAAGCTGAAGTAGCTGCCCGTCTCGAGATTGATGACGATCGTCTCGCCATCGAGCGTCTCGTGGACGATGTTCGCAGCGTAAATCAAGCCCCCTCCTCGTCGCTTGGAAGTTTCACGCTCGGCTTCGCGCACATCCTAATCGAACCTCAGCCTCCCCCTGGTCATAGCGCGCTGTGGGTACGCTGCGGCGCAGGTGCATTGGGCTCGGAATCATGGCGCCAAATCGCGGTGAAGGGAGCGGCGAAGTGAACGTCGGCGTGGTCATACCCGTGCGCAATGGCGATCGGTACCTCGCCGAGGCGCTCGAAAGCGTCCTCGCACAGACTCATCCGGCTCATGAAGTCGTCGTGGTGGACGACGGATCACGAGATCGGACGCTCGAGGTGGCCAAGCGCTACGCACCCGAAGTGCGCTGCGTCTCCCAGCGCGCTGCGGGGATCGGTGCCGCTCGCAACCGCGGTGCGACGGAGGTCCGCGGCGAGCTACTGGCCTTCCTCGACGCGGATGACCTGTGGCCGGTCGACCGGTTGGAGCGCCAGCTGGTCGCGTTCGCGAATACCCCCAGGCCCGATCTGGTCTTCGGACACGTCGAACAGTTCGTATCGCAGGAGCTCAGCTCGGCCGCGCGGGCGGCGTTGGCGTGTCCTGCTTCGCCCCAACCCGCACTGCTCGCCAACACGATGCTCGTACCCCGCACCGTCTGGGAGAGCGTGGGTCTGTTCTCAACCGCCGCCGTGCGCAGCGAGTTCCTCCAATGGCTGCTGCGGGCCCGCGAAATCGGACTGCGCGAGACCATGTTGGACGAGGTCGTCCTGCGCAGGCGGCTCCACGAAACGAACCATGGCCGCCTCAAGCGCGGCTCGACTCGGGAGTATGCCCTCGTTTTGAAGGAATCGCTGGATCGAAGGCGTGCCGTCAAGCCTCCACCATGAACAGCGCCCCGAAGGGATACCGGCCATCGGTTGCGTGTCGCGTCGCTTTGGAGGCACAGACGAGCGCTCACGCCGGGGCGACCCGCGAGGGGTCGATCTCATGTGGCGCCGCCTCCGTCGTTCGGGTCCCGCCGCGGTGGCGCACTGCTCCCGTCTGCGCCAGGCACCAGACGCCGAGGGCCGCCGCGGCGGCGATGGGTCCCTCGGCGGGCACCACGTACCGCCATTCGCTGAAGGTCAACGCCGGCGCCACGGTCAGCTCCAGCGAAACCGCGAGCAGGAGGATCATGAACCACCTGATCCTGCCTCCGGCGGCTGTTATGCCCGCCAGCGCGAGGATCAGTAGCGCCAACACGACCGGACCGCTCAGTCTGATGACGCCCTGGTAGTCGGCTAACCGCCCGGCCGCCGTAGCCGACGGAGCTCGAGGTACCCCGTAGTAAGCGGTCACCTCCTGGCGCGTCTGAGGATCGATTTCGGGCCTGGTCAATCGAAAGGCGATCCCGCTTGGCCCAACGGACTCGCCGACCCGATGACTTCCGAAGTTCGGGGCGAGGTAGTGCATGAGGTCAGTACCAACGACCTTCAGGTAGTCGAGCGGCTGGTGGACGATCGCTGCCCGGGCGAACGCTCCCACCAGCGAGTCATGGCTGGGCGGCTCGCCGAACGCAGCGTGCGCCGGACCCCCGGAATACAGGTAGTACTCGGGGCCGGGACGACGAGCGGTTGGGGTGCTGTCACATAGAATCCTCGTTCCGCGCGGAGGTGCGAAGTCGCGGCAGTCGGCGAATCCCGCGGTGCGTGCATACAGGATCCATCCCGACCCATCGACGAGCACCGTCCAGCGCCCAGTCGCCGCGTGGTGCACCATCGCATAGCCCGCCGTCACGACGACCGCCGCCGACAGCGCAGCGATGACCGCGCTGCGCCACCGGACCCCGATTCGCCAGAGTGCCAAACCCAGCCACACCACGATCAACGCGGGAAGCGGTATCCCAACCGTCCGCACCGCCAGCAGCGAGGCAGCAAGCGCGCCCGCCAGCGTCGGCCACCCAACTCCCCCGGCAGGTGCCCGCGCTGTGGCGTAGATCGTAGCGGCGAGCAGGAACGTGAACAGCGTCTCCGACAGCAGCGCCTGCTCGAGAAATAGCTGATCGCCACAAAGCCAGACAACCGCCGCCGGGACCAGCGACACCCAGACCGGCGCCGACATCCGGCGCAGCGCTGCGAAGAGGAGCGCGCCGGTGGCAAGTCCGAGCACATGCTGGACCGCGATGGTGAACGTCAGCTGGTGGCTGATCGCGTGCAGGAGCCGCAGGAACACGGGATACCCCAGCGGTTCCTGCGACCCGAAGCCAAGCCCCAGGCGAGCCGCCTGGACGTAGTTGGCGGCGTCATGCACCTGTGGCGTCAGTACGGCGGGGTAGTAGCCGATCATCGCGTATACGCGGAGCGCGATCCCAACCAGCAGCAACGTCGCGACCGACGCTGCTCCGGCTGTGGGTAGAGGTGCAGCCCAGCGGGGGTGTCCTGCCACCCGACCAAACCTTGGGCGCGCCGCCCCCGCGCCTACGCGTTCAGGCCGGTCGCGCGCTCAAGCCGCGTGGCTCAACAAGAGTTCGGACGAGACCTCGTCCATCGTGCAGAGCCGCGCCTGATCGGCGAGGCGCTCGAGTAGCGCCGGATAACGATCGAGCCACCAGTTCGAATAGCAGTCGTGTAGCGACACCGCCATGAACGACCGCTCGCGCGACCAACCTCAGCAGCAATCGCTCCCACTGCTCATAGGTGAGGATCCCGCGGTACAGCGGGTGGTCATCCCACGCAATCGGCAACCGCACGAGCCGCCGGCGCAGCGCCGGCTCCTCCACCTCCAGCGATTTCGGCGAGCTCGCGAGCCACTCGAAGTTGTGCAGCGCGAGATTCATGTCGCTCAGCTCACGGGTTATCAGCGACCTCGGCGGTCGGTAGCCCTTGATGCGGTAGTCGACCTGGCGACAGCGCGTGAGCTGATCCTCGGGCCCAGTATCGGTCGAAGCTGAATGGTCGAACGAGTGAAAGGCGATGCAGTGGCCGCGGCTGGCAAGCTCGTCCTGTACCTCGGGCAGGATCGAGCCGACGACGTTGTAGGTCACCCGGACCCCGGCACGGTCCTCGAGCTCCAGCATTCTCTCGAGCGCGCTCGAGGCGCTGGCGTCGGCGTGCGCTCGTAGCGACTCGTCGACTCCGACGTGCCCAAGACCGCGCTCGAGATCGTGGCAAATGCAGACGGTGCGCGATTCCTCCATCGACTCGGTCACGTGTTCGGGCATGACCAGCAGCTCGCGGTTGCCAGGAACGTCGATCACCCAGAAGCCCGCGTCCTCGCGTGCTCCGTAGCGAGCGACGGGATGATCGTAGACGCGCTCGAACAGCGTTTCCCCCAGGTTGCGTCGGGGATCGGTGTGACGCATCGCCAGCTCCGAGGTAGGTGTGCGCACGGTCCTGACTCCGCGCTGCGCAGCGAACGCGAGGATCCCGTTCATCAGCATCCGCGGCCACCCTCGGAACCGGTTCTCGACGCGGCTCTTGTACTCCGGTACGCGGCCGATGCGCTGGACGAGGTCGGACTGCTGGGCGACGCAGACCAGTTCGTTCGCGTCGAGAAGCACCGCCGCCCACGCGATCTGTCCAGGCTTGCCGAAGTGCTGGCGGTGCCACAGGAGTTCATCGTCGAACAGCAGCCACCCGGGGAGATCGGCGATCTGAGCGGGGTCGGCATACAGCAGGAGCTGCCAGTGCTGCTCTAACTGCAAGCGCCCGCACATCCGCAGCCCCTGGCCGTATGCATCAGGCGCGCACTTGGGCAGGTGATATAGCTTGTGGGCGAAGAAGTAGCGAGGCTTCAGCCCGCTTCGGACAAACTCCTCCTGGCGCGCTTGACCGATTTCCCAGAAGCCCGATCGGCGCACGACCCGCAGCGTATCCCTCCCTTATGAGCCCGGCGAGCTCGTCCCCGCTGAGTGTGTTGATGCCGGTTCGTGCATATCGACCGGAATACCTCGCCGCGGCGATCGGGTCGCTGCTCTCGCAGAATTCGCCTGAGTGGGAGCTGGTGATAGTGGCCGAGCCCGACGACATCGGCCTGCTGACGCAGGAGCTCGATGGCGCGCAACCTGACCCGCGCATCAGACTGATCGCAAACGAGGGCCGGAGGCTCGCAGGCGCGCTGAACACGGCCATGCGCCGCGCAATCGGTTCGTTCGTGGCGATCCTGTTCGCAGACGATCTGTGGGAGCCCCAAGCGGTCGCCGTGCTCAGGAGCAACATCGCTGCACACCCCGCGGGGGACTTCTTCCATTCCGGTCGCCGGTACGTCGATGATCGCGGGCGTCCGATCAGCGGCGTCTACCGACCTGCGCCGGAGGTTCGCGTGATGGACTTCTGGCGTGGATCGCCGGTCAAGCATCTGCTGTGCTGGCGGCGCGAGCTCGGACTTGCTGTCGGCGGGATGGACGAGACGCTGAACTCGGTCGGCCCGGACGATTTCGACTTTCCGTGGACCATGGCCGAGCGCAGCGCCAAGTTCGTGGCGATCCCCGAATGCCTGTACGTCTACCGCGACCACCGGCGCTGCTTCAGGCTGTCGACGCACCTTCCCCGCAGCCTCCACGAACGTGAGCTGCGCCGGATCCTCGCCAAGCACCGGGTGCCCGAATCGCTCGTCGCCGAGCGCGTAGCCGCGGCCCGTGAGACATACCTTCGTCAGTGTCTGTACAGAACGGCGTTCGAGGCCGGGCTGCGGCGCGCTTTGCGGATCGAGCGTCGCGAGGGGTGGCGCGAGCGCTATCACAGGGGCCCTCTGCCGGACGTGGTGGCGTCCGATGAGCATCCCGGCCGCGGGGCGGGCCTCGACCCGCCACCCACTTCCCGTTCGTGACGCTGGATTGGGCGCAGAAGTGGCCCGGCGAGGAGTCCGGAAAGCCCGCAAGCCGATCAAATCACAGAGATTTGTGTTATCTGAGTGATTCCTGGTATAGTTCTGAACTATGCCATCTGACGCGGAGATTACGTTCGCCGATCACGCCGGGCGCCTCTACGCCCGCCGCTACGGGATGGCGCCGATGGTGGGCCGGCTGCTCGGCTACCTCATGGTGTGCTGGCCGCGGGACCCGAGCATCAGCGAGCTGGCAGAGGCGCTTTTGGCGAGCCGAAGCGCGATCGCCGGGGCGGTCAGCACGCTGGAGACCCTGGGTCTGATCCGCCGGTCGCGTGCGGCCGGGGAGCGGATGGACCGGGTCTCTATCGACCGGACCTCGCGCCGTGCGTGGGGATTCGACGTGTCGGAGTACCGAGAGCAGGCAGAACTCGCCCGGGAGGGACTTGAGGTGCTCGCCGGGGCCCCGCCCGAGCGGCGAGCGGTGCTCCTGGAGGTTGCCGCGTTCGCCGACTTCCTCGTCGAGCGGCTGCCCCTGCTCGAGCAGGAGTGGAACGAGCACCGTCAGGCGCTCCGCGACGCCGGCGAGCTCCCAGTCGACCCATCTCACCCATACCGAAAGGACGACGAAGGATGAGCAGTGGCCTGACCACGCCCGCGATCCTCGCCCGCCGAGTCGACAAGTCGTTTGGCGAGCACCGCGTGCTCGACCAGGTGGACCTGACCGTCGCAGAGGGCACGATCTTCGCGCTGCTGGGCCCCAACGGGGCCGGCAAGACCACGATGGTGCGCATCCTCTCGACTCTGATCGCGGCGGACGCCGGGGCCATCCAGGTCGCCGGGCACGACGTACGAACCGAGGCGGCCCGGGTGCGCGCGGCAATCGGAGTCACGGGCCAGTTCTCGGCGGTGGACAACCTGCTCACCGGCGCTGAGAACCTGCGCCTGATGGCCGACCTGCGTCACCTCGGCCGCGACAATGGGCCCCGACGGGTGAGCGAGCTGCTCGAGCGGTTCGACCTCGCCGCGGCGGCGGACAAGCCTGTGTCGACCTATTCAGGGGGGATGCGCCGCCGGCTGGACTTGGCGATGACCCTCGTCGGCGACCCCCGACTGATCTTCCTGGACGAGCCAACCAGCGGGTTGGACCCGCGCAGCCGCCGCACGATGTGGCAGATCATCGGCGAACTGGTCGCCGACGGCGTCACGATCTTCCTCACAACTCAGTACCTTGACGAGGCCGACCGGCTCGCCGACCGGCTCGCGGTGCTCGACCACGGCCGCATCGTCGCCCAGGGCACCCCAGCCGAGCTCAAGCGCCGCATTCCCGGCGGACACGTCGAGCTGCAGTTCGCCGACCTGATCGCGCTGCGCCAGGCCGCAGCGCTGCTCAACCTCGTCCCGCCCGAGGACGAGCAGCTTGCCCTGCAGGTGCCGGGCGACGGCACACTCTCCTCGCTGCGCGGCCTGCTCGAACGGCTCGACGACGGCGGCGTCGAGGTCGAGAATCTGTCGATCCATACCCCCGACCTCGACGACGTGTTCTTCGCGGTCACCGGCCACGCGACCGCCCAGCCCAAGACCGAGGAGGCGTTTGCGTGATGAACGCCCTCGCCTACACCGTCACCGACTCGGCGACCATGCTGCGCCGCAACCTCAAACACCAGCTGCGTTACCCCTCGGTGACGCTGCAACTCGTCGGCCTCCCGGTCGTTTTCCTACTGCTGTTCGTCTACGTGTTCGGCGGCCAGCTCGGCGCCGGCCTGGGCGCGCATCCACACGGCGACCGGGCCGCCTACCTCACCTACGTCGTGCCCGGCATCCTGATCATGACCGTGTCCGCGGCCGCATTGGGGACCGCCTTGTCGGTCGCGATGGATATGACCGAGGGCATCATCGACCGATTTCGAACCATGGCGATCGCCCGCGGCGCGGTGCTGACCGGTCATGTGGTCGGCAGCCTGATCCAGACGATCATCGGCCTCGCCATCGTGCTCGGCGTCGCCCTCGCGATCGGATATCGCCCGACCGCTGGCCCGCTTGCCTGGATGGCCGCGGCCGGGGTGCTGCTCCTGTTCGCGCTCGCGCTCGTGGTTCTCTCCGCCGCGCTCGGCTTGGCCGCCAAAAGCGTTGAGACCGCCAGCAACTCCCCCATGTTCCTCACCCTGCTGCCGTTGCTGAGCAGCGGCTTTGTCCCGACGGGCGCGATGCCAGGCGGGCTACGTCAGTTCGCCGAATACCAGCCCTACACTCCCGTGACTCAGACAGTGCGCGGGCTGCTCACCGGCACCCATACCGGCGGCCACGCGATCGCTGCCATTGCGTGGAGCCTGGGCATCGCGCTCGTCAGCTATCTCTGGGCCGTGCGTCTCTACGACCGGCGCCGAGCCGCCGACCCGAAGTGATCGAGCCGTCCGGCTGCCGTCACCCGGCCGCGACGGTCCGCAGCTCGGCGATGCCGTCGTGCACGAAGCGCGCGAAGTGCTGGTCAGAGTCCTCACGGAGCCAGTGCTCGAACGCGACGCGGAACACGGCGATGCCTGCTTCGGCGGCGAGCGCGGCGGCTGGGTCCTGAACGCCTCGCCGGCGCAGGGCGTCGGCGAGGGCGGCGGCGAGCGAAGCGAGCTTTATGAGCTCGCGCTCCTGCAGCTCGGGGTTGGCGTCGATCACCGATTGGCGCTTTATCGAGTGCGGGCGGCGCTCCGCGTCGAAGACGGCGCCAGCCGCCTGCAGGCCGACAGCGATCGCCTCGATCGGCCTCGCCGACGCAGGCGCGGCGTCGACCGCGTCGACGATCAGCTTTTGCAGCTGTTCCGATCCGCGAAACAGCACTTCGCGCTTGTCGGCGAAGTGGCGAAAGAACGTGCGCTCGGTGAGGCCGGCGCGCTCGGAAATCTCGGCGACGGTCGTCTGCTCGTAACCGCGTTCTGCGTAGAGCTCGAGCGCGGCCTGCTGCAGCCGGCCGGCCGCGTCTGGCTGCCATCGACCCATGACTCACCCATCCTAGCTCCTATGACAGCGACTGACATCATATGGTAAGGTGATGACAGTTACTGACATCACGGTGCCGCCCGCCCGCGGACGACACCAGCCCCAGGAGGTTTCATCATGCGCGTATTCGTCACCGGCGCGTCCGGTTGGATCGGGTCTGCCGTCATCCCCGAGCTCGTCGCCCAGGGACACGAGGTCCTCGGCCTGGCTCGCTCGGATGCTGCCGCCGAGAAGATCGCCAGCTCCGGCGCTGAGGTCCTGCGTGGCGACGTCCAGGACATCGAGGTTCTGCGGGCAGGCGCCGAGCAGGCCGATGGCGTCGTCCACCTCGCCTTCCGCCACGACATCGCCTGGACCGGCCGGTTCGACGAGGCCGCTGCCTCCGACCGCCGCGCGATCGAGCTGTTCGGCGAGGTGCTCGCCGGCACAGATCGGCCACTCGCGATCGCGTCGGGGCTCGCCGGTCTGAAGCCGGGCGCGATCGCCACCGAGCGAGACAACCCCAATGGTCAGGTGAGCCCGCGCGCCGCCTCCGAGCGCGCCGCCCTCGCGCTCGCCGACCGCGGCGTGCGCTCGATCAGCGTGCGGTTCGCGCCGACCGTCCACGGCGCCGGCGACCACGGGTTCATCGCCCGGATCATCGACTCAGACCGCAGCCACGGCGCCGCCGGCTACGTTGGCGACGGCGAGAACCGCTGGCCCGCTGTGCACCGCAGCGACGCCGCCCGACTCGTGCGCCTCGGGATCGAGCACGCGCCCGGCGGCTCGGTGCTGCACGCCGTAGGCGAGGAAGGCGTCCCGATGCGCGACATCGCCGCGGCGATTGGCCGACGGTTCGAGCTCCCAGCGACCGCGATCTCGCCCGAGCAGGCCGGCCCGCGCTTTGGCTTCATCGGCCAATTCGTCGGTCTCGACATGCCCGCCTCGAGCGCGATCACACGCGAGCTGCTCGGATGGGAGCCCGCCGGTCCGACCCTCGTCGAAGACATCGAGGCCGGCGCCTACTCCAACGGCGCCAAGAGCTGAGAACACGCGCGGCCCAGGCGGGGCCGCCCACGAGAATTAGGGCGTGGGTTCACCCCAGACGCTGACCGAAGCCGAACGGCGAATCGTTGCTGCGTGGGCGGCTGACTGCGCGGAGCGGGTGCTGGGGCTGTTCGAGGCGGAGGCTCCCGGGGATGGCCGACCCCGTGACGCGATCGCTCGAACCCGCGCCTTCGCCCGCGGCGAACTTGGCGCTGCCGGGGAGATCCGTCGCCGTTTCGTCGGCGGCGCCGCTGCGCGCGGGGTGAGCGCTCCCGCAGCGGTCGCCGCCGCTCGAGCGGCCGGGCAGGCGGCGAGCATCCCTCATATGGGCGCGCACGCTCTGGGCGCTGCCGCGTATGCCGCCAGGGCGGCTGGATTGGCCGCCCCTGAGCGCCCGGAGGCGGTGAGCGAGGAGATCCGCTGGCAGCTTGACCACCTGTCCTTGGCGGCGCGAGCCGCCCTGCGTCGGCTGCCGTCCGTCGGGGAGAATCCATCCGGTCCGCTTGGGCCCGGACGCCTCGCGTCGGGCCAGCTCGGCGAGATCATCCGTGAGCTCCAAGCCGGCTTGGCGTCAAGTTGACGCCGGCGCACCGTTGGTGCTCAGCTCCGTGATGACGGCGCCGATGTCGCGAAGTCCCGCCAGCACACCGTGGAGCTGCGCTTGGTCGGCGATCGAGACCGTGATGGTGGTGCTGCCGTCGGCCTCGCGGGTCATCTCGAGCGCGCCGAGCCAGGCCGACCAGTGGTCGTCGAGGTGGCCGTCGACGCGGATCGCGTATGTCGTGGGTGCGGTGTTCATGAGAGTGGTCGGGCTTGGTGGGAGGTTCGGGAGTGAGGGATGGCGACGACGGCCGGGACGCTGGCGAGCTGAATCAGTCGCAGCGTCCCGGCCGTCGTGGGATCGCGCTGAGCGTGGGCGGCGCGACCGATAAGGGCCAGCTCCGCCTGGCGGCTCAGTTGGTGGCCGGCTGCGGGGCCCACGTCGTGGCCGGCGCGTCGACGGTCTCGGGCCGCCGGCGCTCCCGGCGCCAGAGCGAGAGGCCGAGGCCGATCAGCGCGACGCCGGTCGGCACCGCGAACGGGCGGCTGAAGGATTCCGGCAGCACGGCCAGCGCAAGCGCGGAGACGGTGCCGTAGGCGAGCAGCACGCAGGCCCAACGGGCCAGTACGCCGGCGCGGAACAGAGCGACCCCGAACAGCAGACCGCCGAGCGAATAACCGATGCCGTCAATCAGGAACAGCCCCTGCATCGCGCCGATGCCACCGGTCGGGCCGTGACCGACGGCCCCGTTGAGGACATGCTGGACGTAGACCGGGTCCGAGTGCGCCTCGGTCGGCAGGACGTAGCCGACGATGCACTCGGTGGCCAGCAGCGCGAGGAAGCCGACGGTCAGCAACGAGTATCCGGCGACTCCGAGGCGGCCGAGCTGGCGGCGATGGCGGAGGAACATGCCCGTGAAACCGGCCAGCGCCAGGACGCAGAACAGGACCTTCGCGGTCTCGCGGATCGTGATCTCGGTGGTGACGAGGTGCGCGACGTCGGCCGGCGGGTGGTTGATCTGGACACCGATGAAGATGGCGCCGGCGGCCGCGGCGCAAAGGCCCGCGATCGCGGTGAGGCGGTTGGTGGTGATGCTCACGTCGGACTCCTTTGTTCGGTGCCGGGCGGGGTGTCCGGCGATGAACGGCACCCTAGGAATCGATGTGGTGAGCGCACATCACAACGTGATGTGATTGAGGTGGTGATCCGGCCGCGGGCCGCTCAGAGGAGGCCGAGGTCCACGGCTCGACGGACTGCGGCGCGGCGGGTGTTCACGTCGAGCTTGCTGAAGATGTGCTTGGTGTGGGTGCGCAGCGTGTTCACCGAGATGTACAGGTGCCGCGCGATTTCCGGCCCGCTTAGCTCGGTCGCCAGCAGGCGCAGCACCTCGCGCTCGCGCTCGCTGAGCTCGTCCTCAGCGCCGCCTCCGGTGGGCGCGCGGGCCGGCGGTCTCTGTGACGCGGTCAGCAGCGCCTCGGCGTGCTTCCGTACGTCCGGTGCCGCGGCGCGGGTGCCCTGTCGCAGCAGCTCCGCCATCGGTTGCCCCTCGTCGAGGAAGAGCCGGCAGTAGCCGGCCGGCACCCCGCCGGCGAGAGCGGCAGCGAGGTCAGCGCTCGCCGAGGGAGCATCGCCGCTCGCGTGGTGGGCGAGTGCCCGCACCAGCCGCGCCTCGACCAGGGTGCCGTCGCGGTCTGCCGCCTCCGCGGCTCCGAGAACCTGATCAAGCAGGTCGAGCGCCTGGCGCGGGTCACCCTCAGCGACGAGCAGCCGCGCGAGGGTTAGCTGGTCGTACTCGGCGAGATAGGTAGGAGGATCCGTGGGCGCGACCCCGCGCTCGCGCGCCCAGGCCCGCGCGTCATCGAGGCGCCCCTGAATGATCCGCACCCGCGCCCTGGTCGCGGCGATCGGTCGCACGTCCGGGAAGTAGCCGGGTAGGAAGAGCGGCTCGGCGTGGTCGAGCATCGCCACGGCGCCGTCGAGGTCGCCTGTCGCCCGCAGCACTCCGGCCATCGCGGTGTACCACCGGTGCCGGTTCTCGAGCAGCGACGCCGCGTCGCCGAGCTCGCGGGCGATCTCCAGGTGTTCCGCGGCGACATCGCGGTGGCCCTGCTCGCGCACGACGTCCGCAAGGCCGACGTGCAGGTCGCCGGTGCTCGAGAGCACCGGGCCAGGATGGCTCTCCGCCGCGGCTAGTGCGCGTTCGTAGAGCCGGCGGGCCTCGAGCGGACGTCCGCGCGCCAGCCACATGTTCGCCAGCACGACGGTCGCGCCCAGCTCGTCCGCGACCATGCCGGCCGCGTGCAGGCTGGCGACGGCCTCGGTGAAGGTCTCCACCGCGGTGCCGAGGTCGCCCGCGGCCCATGCCGCCAGGCCGAGGAATCCGGCAGCGGCGCCGCGCGGGAAGTGGTCCTCCGGCCCTGCCAGCGCAAGCGCCCGGCGTGCGTGTGCGACCGTGCCGTCGAGATCGCCCCGGGCCTGAGCCACGGACGCGCGGTAGACAGCAACCATGGCCGGCAGCGACCGGACCTCACTCTCCCGATCCCGAGCTGCTTCGGCCAGCGAGCCTGCTGTGGAGACGTCCAAGGACGGCGTGGCGTCGAGACCAGCCTCGGCAGCCTCGAGCCACGCCTCGACCCCGTCGAAGTCGCCCTCGGAGAGCCGGCTCCACCCCATGTAGGTGGCGAGCAGCGGTCGGCGCCGCACGACGTCGTCTGGCAGCGCGACCAGCCAGGGGCGAAGGGTCCGGTCCTGGCGTCGCCGGCGCAGGTCGGCCAGGGTGAGCTCGACGAGGTCAGCGGCGTATTCGTCCTCGCCGCTCGCGATCGCGTGGCGGACAGCATCGCCGAGCAGCCCGTTCTCGGCGAGCCACCGGCTGGCCGCGGCATGCAGCGCACGCACTCGGTCGGGATCCCCGGCCGCCCGACGAGCCCGCAGCGCGTCCGCGAACAGGTGGTGGTATCGGTACCACCGGCGCTCGTCATCGAGCGGGACGACGAACAGGTTCCCGCGCTCGAGGGACTCGAGCATCGATTGACCATCGGAGCGACCAGTCACGGCATCGCAAAGGGCGCCGGTCAGCTGGTCGAGGACGGAGGTGTCGAGCAGGAACGCGCGCACCACGTCCGGCTGCCCACCTAGAACCTCCTCGACGAGGTAGTCGAGGACGAACCGATGGGTTCCGGAGAAAGCCTCGACAAACCTGGCAACGTCTCTAGATCCGTCGGCGCCGCCGACATGGGCCCGGGCCGACAGCGCAGCCAGCTGTAGCCCCGCAGCCCATCCCTCGGTGCGCGCCTCAAGCGCTGCCACTAGCGCCGGCTCCAGCTGCAGCCCCATCACCTCGTTGAGGAACAAATTCGCCTCGGCGGTGGTGAACCTGAGGTCGCCAGCCCGGACCTCCACGAGCTCGCCACGCGCACGGAGGCGGGAGAGAGCGAGCGGCGGATCGGCCCTAGTGGCCATCGCCAGCGTGACCTGCGGAGGCAGGTTGTCCAGCAGGAATCCCACGGCCTCGTGGACGGCCGCCTCGTCAATCACGTGGTAGTCATCGAGCGCCACCACCGTCGGGCCGGCGAGGACGTCGAGGTCGTTGATCAGGCTGACCAGGACGGCATCCGTCGGCGTCGATCCGCCGGCCTCCAGCAGGGCCAGCGCCTCGACGCCCACCTCGGGGTCGGCGATCTGAACCGCAGCCACGAGATGGGTCAGGAAAAGCCGTAGGTCGGCGTCCGCTGGGTCGAGGGCCAACCACGCCACCCTGCGCTGCGACGGCTCCTGTGCCGAGAGCCACTGCGTCAGAGCCGTGGTCTTGCCGAACCCGGCCGGGGCCGCGACCAGGACCAGTCGCGGCACGTCGCCTCCGTCCGCGCGCAGTTGATCGGTGATGCGAGCGCGCGACACCAGCCCGCGACGCGGCGAGGGCAGGTGCAGCTTGGTGCCCAGTACAGCCATTCGGTCAGCCTAAGCCCACTGTTCGCTCAACGGAGGAGCGAACGCCCATGACGGTAGCCGCCACAATGCCCCAGGTCATGCCGCTGGTCGCAATCGACGCTCGCGACGCCGCCGCGCCAGAGCTGCGCGGCTGGGGCCGCTACGCACGCTGCCTGCTCGATGCGCTGCTCGCGGGCGGCGCGGACGGCCTCGAGATCAAGCCGCTCGAGCGCGGCGGCGCGGGCCCCGAGGTCCTGTTCGAGCAGGTCAAGCTGCCGCTGGCGCTGCGCCGCACGCGGGCGGCGCTGGTGCACGCGCCCAACTGCTTTCTGCCACTGATCCGCCCCTGCCCCGGCGTGGTCACGATTCACGATCTCGCGTTCGAGTCCTGGCCGTCGGACTTCGCTCGCGGGACGCTCGTCAAGTACCGGACGTTCGCGCGGTTGTCGGCGCGGTCGGCCGAGCGGGTGATCTGCCCCTCCACGTTCACGCGCGAGGAGCTGCGCGCGCGCTACGGCGTCGATGAGAGCAAGATCCGGGTGATCGCCGAGGCGCCGGCGCTGGCGATCGGAGCGCGGGAGCCGCCCTCGGGTCCCTACGTCCTCGCGGTGGGCGACCTGCGCCGCAAGAAGAACCTCGGTGCGCTCGTGGAGGCGTTCGTGCAGCTGCGCGGCGCGAACGGGATCCCGCACCGTCTGATCCTTGCGGGCGTCGACGCCGGCGAGGGCGGCCGGATGCGGACGCTCGCCGGCGATGCCCCGGTCGAGCTGACGGGCTACGTCAGCGACGAGTCGCTCGACGCCCTGATCCGCGGCGCCGACGTGCTCGTGCACCCGAGCCTGTGCGAGGGATTCGGGCTCGTCGTGCTCGAGGCGATGGCGCGCGGGACGCCCGTGCTGATCGCGCGCGCGGGGGCGCTGCCGGAGACCGGCGGAGACGCCGCGCGCCAATTCGACCCCGCGGATCCCGGCTCGCTGCGCGCGGAGCTCGGCATGCTCCTCGCCGATTCCGCGGCGCGCGCGGACCTCGCCTCCCGCGGCCGGGAGTGGGCGGCGCGCTTCAGCTGGGAGCGGGCCGCGCACGAGACGGCTGCCGTCTACCGCGAGCTGCTGTGAAGACCACGATCCTGCTGATGAGCGTCGACGAGGCACCGATGCTCGAGCACTCGCTGCCGGCCGCGCTCGCTCAGCCCGCGGAGGTCGTGGTGATCGACAACGCATCGAGCGACGCCACGGCCGAGATCGTGGCGCGCCACGGCGCCGGCCATCTCCGGCTCGAAGCTGCGCCGCAGCTACGCGGCCGCGATCAACGAGGGCATCGCGCGCACCGGTGGCGACGCCGTGCTGCTGCTGAACGCGGACTGCTTCATCGAGCCCGGCTTCGTCGAGGCTGCGGCGCGAGCCCTCGCCGCTGACGGGCGCATCGGCTCGGTCGCGCCGAAGCTGGCGCGCGCGCTCGGGCCCGACGATCCGCTCGACCCGCCCGAAGTGGACGCCGCGGGGATGTGGGTGGACCGCCGGCGCAAGAACGGCCTCGTCGGGCACGGCCTCCCATCGGCGCGCTTCGCCCGCTCCGCGCCGGCGTTCGGTGCGGACGGGGCGGCCGCGCTGTACCGCCGCCAGACGCTCGAGCACTGCGCGCTCGGCGGGCGCGAGGTCCTGGACGAGGACATGGGGCTGTGGGCCTCCGACGCGGACCTGGCGTGGCGCGCGCAGCTGTTCGGATGGCGCTGCGTGTACGAGCCGAGCGCCGTCGCGCGCCACATCCGCACCTACAGCCCCAGCACTCGCGCGCGGATGAGCGCCGACCACCGCCGGCTGCAGTTCCGAAACCGCTACCTGATGATCGCCAAGAACGACTCGGTGCGCGACCTGCTTCGCGACGCCGGCCCGCTGCTCACCTACGAGCTGCTCGCGCTCGGCTATGCGATCCTGCGCGAGCGCGAGCTGCTGCGCGGGTATCTCGAGGCCGCCCGGCTGCTGCCCGCGGCGCGCCGGCGCCGACGGGAGATCCAGCGTCGCCGGCGGGTGACGCGGGTTCCGTTCGGGCTCGAGCCGGCCCCGTAGGGCCACGCTCGGGCTCGGCCGGCGTCTGGCGTTACCGCGGCGTAACGCGGCGCTCGGTAAAAGGGTCTGGACATGCGGCTGTTCGCGGTAGCCATCGTCGCGTCTTGCGTCCTCGGCCTCGCCGCCTGCGGCTCCTCGAACAATCCGAACAGCGCCTCCGAGGTGGGCGTGTCGCCAGGGCTCAAGTTCTCCGAGTGCATGCGCTCGCACGGAGTGCCGAACTTTCCCGATCCAGGCGCCGACGGCGGCGTTCAGATACCGACCGGGTCCAATCCAGGCTCGCCGGCATTCCAGTCCGCCCAGAACGCGTGCCAGAAGCTGCTGCCGGGGGGCGGGCCCGGCAGGGGACAGGGCTTCCGAGGCGCGCAAAGTGGCGCTGGTCAAGCTCGCCGAGTGCATGCGCGGTCATGGATTGACGACATTTCCGGACCCCACAGCATCGCCGCCCTCGGCACCTCCAAGCGGTGGCGGTATCGCGTTCGGCAGTCCCGGGGCGTTCCTGTCCGTGCCGCAGTCGACGATTCAATCGCCCGCGTTCAAGCAGGCCGCTGCGGCGTGCGGCTTCCCCGGGTTGCCAGGCGGCCGGCCGAGGGCTGCGCCCAGCCCCTAGGTCGGACTCACGGCCCCGAACTCCGCCCGGGCGTCGACGGCGCATGCCGGCCGGTGCGCGTCGCGCGCCGGCCCGCGTAAGCCCCGAGCAGCCTCGCGGCGCGGCGGGGGCTGAGCCGCGCGCGCAGGGCCGAGTCGTACCAGCGCCGGTCCGACCACCACTCCCGCGCCAACTCGAGCAGCGTCTGCGGCGGGAGCGTGAGGAACGCGGCCTTGCCGTGGGCCTCGCGAAGAGCGCGGCGATAGATGCCAGGGAGCGAATCGTGCGTGTGATCGTGCTCGATGACGAACGCCGGATCGATCACTGCGAGGTAACCCTGCGCCAGCCAATGCTGGGCCCACTCGAGGTCCTCGCACCCGGTGAGATCTTCACGGAACGGCCGCGCGCGCCACAGTTCGGCGCGGAACGCGCCGGCGCCGTTGGAGTATCCCCACTCCGGGAAGCGCTGCTGCAGCTCGCGATCCTGTACGAGCCGCTCGCCGAGCAACTCGCCATCCGGCCCGTATCGATCGCCCGACGCGCACGCCACCCGCGCATCGGAGAAAGGCTCGAGCAGGCGGCCCAGCCACTCTGGATCGCTCGCGAACGCATCCGCCGAGCACGCCACGATCACCTCGCCACCGGCATTGGCGGCCCCGATGTTGAGCGCCCCCCCGAAGGTGAACTCGCTCGGGGGGATCTGGATCACTTTCGCGCCGTGGCCCGCCGCGATCTCGACGGTGCGGTCCCGCGAGCCGCTGTCCACGACGATCAGCTCGAGTCCTCCTGGCCATCGAGGCGCTGAGCTCCGATCAGCTCCAGGCACCGCCCGATGTTGGGCTCCTCATCGCGCGCGCGGACGATGACGCTGACGATCATGCCACCCAGCGCCAGGTAGCGAACATCGCCGCGAACACCGCCAGCAGCCCCGCGGACAGCGCCAGCACGACCTGGACCTTCCCGCGGCGCTGGGACCAATGAGCGAGCCACATCTGGCAAGGGAACGCGACCACCAAATAGCGGGCGAACGACTCCAGCGGCTCATAGCTGACGACCGTGGAGGCGGTTACCAGGACCGTGACCAGCGCGTAAGCGCCGTAAGCGAGCGGAAGGCGCCGTAGCGCCCCCACCGTGGTAACGCACGCGAACAGCAAGAACGCGAAGTCGGTGAGGTTTACGGTCGCGAGCTTGATCGGGTCCGACAGCTGGCCGACCTGCGTGTAAGGAGGCGGCGTGAGCACGTGGACGGTCGGACCGGCGACGATCTGATGAATGCTGCGGATCGCCGACCGAATGCCGTCCCAGAAGCCGAGCCCCGGGACGAAGTGCCGCCCCCAGTATGTCCGTGCGACGTGCAGCGGCGCGAGGAAATCCCCGTGCGCACCGCAATACACGAAGAACGCGAGTGCGCCGACGACGGTTAGCAGGACGCACGCCGCGTCAGCTCGCAGCGGGTAGCGCGGCCGCAACCCGCGCCGAGTCGCCTCGGGGGGCGGGCGATCCGCCCGCGGGCCGTAGAGGTAGAGGATCAGCAGTGGCACGAGCAGGACGAGCCCGGTCGCCCGGGTCGCACACGCGAGCGCGCCCGCGATCCCCGCCCGCGCCCACCAGCCGCGCCGCGCCGCGTAGACGGAGCCGACGCTCAGCGCCAGGAACACGGACTCCGTGTAGACAGCCGAGAAGAACAGCGCCATCGGCGCGAACGCGACGAGCAGGACCGTCGTCGCAGCTAGCTCGCTGCCGAAATCCAACGCCACCAGCCGGTGCAGGAGATACAGCGCAACGGCGAGGGCGGCGAGCGAGATCACGATCGCGCCGACGAGCGCCGCCTTCGGCGACCACGAAACCGCTCGGATCAGGGTCGGATACAGCGGGAACCACGCTCGCTCGTTCGGATAGACGCCGTAGCCGCGCTGTGCGATCAGCAGGTAGGCGGCGCCGTCGAACGCGGTCGACGGAGCCGTCAGCAGGTTCCCGAAGCTCCCGAACGGCCGCGCGAGCGCGTTGGGGGTGACCGACGGGTCGAGCCCGACCTTGAGCACCGCGAGCACCCCTGCTAGCCAGGCCAGCGCGCGCGAGCTCCACCATGCCCGGCCCGCGGCGCGCAGCGCCAAGCGCCGGTCCGCCAGGCCGTGCCCGAGCCGGAGCGCTCCCGCAGTCCTCATGGCCAGCACGCCCGCCCCGGTCAATGCCACCGAGCCCACCAGGCACAAGCCAACGGCGGCGCTCGAAAACCCCGGCGTCGCCGGCGGGGAGAGAATCCGCAGCGCGCAGAGAATCGTCGCGATCAGCCCGCAGACGCCGGTCAGCAGCGGCGCTCGCGCAACCCACCCGCTCGCCCAGGCGACGAGGGCCAGGGCGGCCACCAGCCCGAACGCCGGTCCGAGCGTCCTGATCCCCTCCCACCCGTTCCACGGCAGCGCGAGCCCGAGCAGGACGAACAGGCTGCCGCCGGCACCCAGCGTCTTCAGCGGGAGGCCGGCGTCGCCGTCGAGGGCGACGCGGCTCGGGCGTGAGACAGACCTGACCGCCATGCCCGCCGGGACGGTATCGATCGCTCTCCCGGCACGCCGCGCGCCCGCCGCACGCGTACCATCAGCCGGGTGACGCCCTCCCGCGTTCAACATGCCCTCAGCGGGAACGGCGGGCCGCCCGCGCTTGCGGCGCCGCGCCCCGCCTCGCCGCTGTTCGATATCCCGATCGACCTCGGCGAGCCCGCGGAGTTGCTGCGGACGATCTCCGGCTGGGCCGGGCAGCACGCCACGCGCCGGGTCATGTACGTGAACGCGCACGTCGTCAACCAGTCGCGCATCACGCCGGGGCTGGGCGAGGCCCTGCGGCGCGCGGACCTCGTCTACTGCGACGGCTACGGGGTGCGCCTGGCCGCCCGGGTGCTGAACGTCCCGGTGCCGCACCGCATGACCGGCGCCGACTGGATCTGGGGGCTCGCCACGCTCTGCGAGCTCTCGGGGCACCGCATCTACCTGCTCGGCTCCGAGCCGCCGATCGCGTCCGAGGCGGCCGCGCGGCTGCGCCGCTGGTATCCGCGTCTCGATGTGGTGGGGGCGCACCACGGGTACTTCGGGCTCGACTCGCCGCACAACGAGCGCGTGATCGAGCACATCAACGATCACGCCCCGCGGATCGTCTTGGTGGGGATGGGGACCCCGAAGCAGGAGCTCTGGGTCGACCGCTACGCTGACCGTCTCGACGGCGCCGTCGTGTGGACGGTCGGAGCGCTGTTCGACTACGTCTCCGGCCACATGCCGCGCGCGCCTCGCTGGCTGGCTGACAACGGACTTGAATGGATCTTCAGACTCGCGATCGAGCCGCAGCGGATGTGGCGCAGGTATCTGCTGGGCAACCCGGTGTTCCTGGCGAGGGTGCTGACCGAGGCCAAGCGCCGGGCCCAGCCGGCTCCGTAATCCCAGACTGGACATGGCTCCCCGCGTGGACGGGTCGCGCCGTCGCGGCCGCGATCCTGGTCGTACTCGCCGGCTTCGCGTGGCATTTCAACGCGCCCCCGCGCCACGAGGCTTTCAGCGCGGTGCCCGACTCGCTCCGTGCGCTCGCGGCGGCGGTGGTGGTCTACGGGATCACCGGCCTTGGGCCGGCGCGGCTGCTGCTGCCCGAGCCGCTGCGGCGCAACGAGCTGCTGTGGGTGATGCCGACCGGCGCGTGCGTGACCGGGCTGGTGCTGACCGTGCTGGGCTTCGCGGGGCTCCCCTATCCGCTCGCGCTCGGCCTGTTGCTGGCCGCGGGCGTCGCGCTGGATGTATATGCGGTCGGGCGCTCAGGCTGGCCCGCGGTCTCCCGTCAGGAGCTGGCCTGGCCGGTGTATCTCGCGATCATCGCGATCTCGGTGGCGCTGATCCCGATGGTCCTCGCCCAGCATTACGCCGCGCCCGTGGGCACCGGATCGGATGCGCACGTCGCGGCCGGGACGGCGCAGTTCCTCCAGCACTCCTATCCGACTGCCATCAACACCACGCAGCCGATCAACCGGATGCCGCCGACGTGGCAGTCGAAGTACGCGATCTACTACTCGTTCGCGGCGATGGCGTCCGTCTCGGGTCTCGCGACGTGGCAGGTCCTGCCCGTGCTCGAGGCGCTGCTGCTCGGGATGGCCGCCGCGGGCATGTACCTGCTCGCGCGGGACTGCTTCGGCGCGCCGCGGACGATCGCAGTTTGCGCGATGGGGCTGGCCGGTCTCGACCGGATGGCGCTCTACACCGTCCTGAATCCATATCTCAACCAGACCTGGGGGTTCTTCGCGCTGCCGTTCACGGTCGTGCTCGGCTGGTGGGTCGTGCAGCCGGGCCTGTCGCGGCGCGCCAGGCAGGGGACGCTGGTCATGCTGCTCCTGTTCGCGCTGATCCTAGTGTTCGCCTACCCCCTCGCCGCCCCGATCCCGGCGGTGCCGCTGATCGTGTTCGGGTGGATGGAGCGGCGGCGGCGAATCGCCGCCGGCGAGCGCGTGCTCCGGGCCGCCGACGTCTACCGCGGCCGGCGCAGCTTGCTGTGGATCGTCCCGCTGTGCGCCGCGCTCGCCTATCCCGCGATCGGCGCGGTGCAGAAAGGGCTGAGCGCGCTTCAGGTCCTGCTGCCGAACCAGTCGCTCCAGGGCTGGGGCGGTGACATCGGCCACTTCGTCGCGTTCAACGAGTTCCTGTCGCTGCCGGGATCGCTGCTCGCGCTACCGCTGGTCGCGGTAGTGCTCTACCTGGCCTACAGGGGTCTGCGCACCCAGCCACGGCCGCTCGCGTTCGGGCTCGGCGGCCTGCTCGCGATCGGACTGCTGCTGGCGATCTACCTCCGCCAGCGCCAATACGGCTACTACTTCCACTTCAAGCTGCTCGCGTTCATCGGGCCGCTCGTGCTGCTGATCGCGGCGATCGGCGCGGGACGCATGCGGCGAGTGGGGATCGCGTGCCTCGCCGGCCTCGCCGTGCTCACCGCCGGCAGCGTCTTCTACGAGCTCAAGGACACGGGCTATCAGCTCCCGCAGGCGACGATCCAGCTGAGCTCGTGGGCGCGGGCGCTTCCGGCGAACGCCTCGGTACGGCTCGACATGTGGCCGCCGCTACAGCTCTGGGCCGCCTACTTCATGGACTCCCGCCGCCTGTGCTCGCAGCTGCCGCTGCTGAACAGCGACTACGCGCACGTCCCGGTTTCGCGCAAGGCGGACTACATCGTCGCGACGTTCGACCGGGGCGTGCCGGCAGACGCCGTCGGGCCGCCGCTGCGAACCAACGGCGGCTACCGCCTGTTCAGGGAGAACCCGGCGGTGCCAGGCCCGGACTTCTGCTCGACCACGCGCCAGGATCGCATCTACCCGCCGCCCGACACCGGCCCGGGCTGAGCGGCCGCTAATCGCCCGCGGACAGCGCCGGAAGCCCAAGCGCGTGCGCGCTCGCGCCGGCTTCCTCGATCGGCGTAGTGCCCTCGAGATTGATCAGCCGGTAGCCGATCGCCTTCATGAACCGGCTGAACTCGAGATGCGTGTCGTGCAGCTCGCAGATGACCGCGGGCCGCCAGGTCTCGAGCGTGCGCCGCATGCCCTCGAGCACTGCGAGCTCCGCGCCTTCCACGTCGATCTTCACGAGCGTCGGCGGGAGGATCTCACGCGACTCGACGAGATCGTCCAGCGCGATCAGCTCGACGTCGATCACCTGCTCGGTGTACGGATGCTCGCCGTAATCGGCGAGCTTCGACCAGCTCTGGTCGTCGACCACCTGGAGCCTGCCGCGTCCCGCCCGATCGGCGACCGCCTTCTGGATCACCGTGATGTTGTGGATCCCGTTCAGCTCCGCATTGCTGCGGATCGCCGACGCGTTGTCGGGCGTCGCCTCGAACGCGTACACGCGGCCCTCGCTGACACCGGCGAGGTGGGCCCCCAGCAGCGCGAAGAAACCGAGGTTCGCGCCGATGTCGTAGAAGACGCCGCCGCGACCAAGGTGGCGGACCATCGCCTCCTGGACCGCGCTCTCGAGATTGCCGAACGCGAGCGCGCCGAAGTGGGCGTGGGAGATCGGCAGGTATCGCATGTCGAGGGCGAGCCCGCCGGCGTGCCCCTGCGGGATCCTCACGACGCCGCTCTCGATCCAGTCGACGCCGGCGCGCAGGGCACGCGCGCGAGCGCCGTGGCCCTCCATCGCCTCGGCCCGCAGCTCTCGCAGACGTGGATGCCCGAGCCGCACGAGCCGCCGCGCGATCATCGAGCGGTTCAGGCCGATGCTGCCGATCCTGCGCCTGATCGTGGCCGTCGCGCTCAACCCTGCCCCGCCAGCTCCATCAGGCGGTCGCCCAGCCGCTGGCCGACCTGCCGGTGGTCGTAGATCCGCAGCCGGCGCTCGCCGCGGGCGCGCAGCTCCTCTCGCAGCTCCGCGTCCTCCACGACGATGTGCAGCAGCTCCGCGACGGTCTCGAGGTCGTCGCTGCGATCCAGCAGGATCCCGGCGTCCCCGGCCACCTCGGCGATCGCGCCCGCATCTCGCGCGATCACCGGCAGGCCGAAGTGAAAAGCCTCCAGCAGCGGGATGCAGAAGCCCTCGTGTTCGGAGAGGCAGAGGAACACGTGGGCGGCGCCGTAGAGCGCGGCGAGCCGGTCACGCGAGATTCCGTGCTCGAAGCTCACCGCCCCCGGGGCCACCCGCTCGGCCAGACCCTCCAGCTCGGCGCCGTATTCGGGCGTGAGCGGGACGCCGACCAGCACCAGCCGGGCGTCGGGACGGCGCCGGCGGTAGGCGGCGAACGCCCTGATCACGAGGTCCTGGCGCTTGTGCGGGGTGAGGCGGCCGACGAACAGGATCGTCGGCGCGCCCGCGGCAGTCCCGTTGCGCGCCGGCAGGTCCGAGCGGTCGAACAGCACCGGGATCGCCTCCGCGCTGCGGCCGCTCAGCTCCTCGAGCTCGCGTGCGTTGAACTCCGAGACGCCGGCCAGCGCACCGGCGCTGCGGGCCAGCTCGGCAAGCTGCCCGCGAGCGAGCTCGCAGCGAACCGCCTCGACCGGCTGATGCGCCCAGAAGTACTCCGGCGGCGTGATGTTGTGGGAGATCAGCAGCGTGCGCCGGGTCGAGTTCAGGATCGGCTCGAGGCCGCGAGCATAGCCGGAGTAGTGCAGCAGCAGCACCTCGTCGCGGCCGGGCCGCAGCTCCTCGAGTGGACGCACCACCTTGCGGCCGATGCCGGGCGCGATCACCGGTGCATAGTCCGCGCCGTCCCAGCCCCAGCGCTCGAACAGCGCGCGGCAGGCGAGCCCCTGATTGGTCACGGCATCGACGGGACCGGCGGCACAGAGGATCTGGGAGACCCTCATTGCGACGGCGGCTCGGCGTCTCGAGCGGCTTGCTCGAGCGCCTGGACGCGCTCCTCCAAGCGCAGTACGTGCGCCGCGATGTGCGCGTTGAAGCGGCTCTGCTGCGCACTCATCTGACCGAGGTACTGATTCAGGAGGCGGATCAACAGCCGCTTGATCCAGGTGATCGGCTTGCCGAGCCGCCGCGTCGAATACACCTGCGTCTGCTCAGGCTCGATGATCGCCCATTCGCTGAGGCGGCGAGCGGAAGCGAACGCGCCCTCCGGCACGGCCGCGGCGTCATCGCCCTCCACGGCGCCGGCGGCCCTCGCGGCTGCCGCGGCGCGGCGCGCCGCCTCGAGCGCCTCGGCCGGATCCCTCATCGTGTCGCTCCGACCCGTCCGCCGGCGAAGGTCCAGGCGCCGCGCAGATCGGCGATGCCCTCGGCCTCGTCGCTGCCCGCGACGCTGAAGCTGAGCAGACGGTCGATGCCGGGCGCGGTGTCACCGGGCTCGTGGATCCCGATCGCGACGTCGTAGTCGCCGCCCAGCAGGGCCAGCCGCGGCACCTCGAACACGAGCTGCCCGCCGCCGCCAGCGGTCGGGACCTCGGTGCGCGCGCGGAACACCGAGCCCGTCGTGTGGCGCACATCGATCACGATCGTCACGTCGGGCGCCTCGCGGGCGGTCTCGAGCTCCAGCACGAGCCGCAGCGGCTCGCCGCTGCGGAAGACCTGGCGCGCGCGCTGCTCGTGATCCTGAAGCGACGCCTCGCGCAGGATCACCGCGCCGTGGCGTGCCTCGCGCGCCGCGGCCTGCGAGGCGTCCTCGAGGCCCAGCATCCGGTGGTAGAAGTCCAGCCCCTCGCCCGTCGGCCCGTCGAAGACGACGCGACCCGCGTCCAGGACCACCACGCGCCGGCAGGCCATCTCGATCGTGCCGGGGGCGTGGGAGACGAGCACGACCGTCGTCCCGCGCTCGATCCGCGAGACGATGTGCCGCAGGCACTTGCGCTGGAACGCTTCGTCGCCGACGGCGAGGACCTCGTCGATCAGCAGGATGTCCGCCTCGAGGTGGGCCGCGATCGAGAACCCGAGCCGCACGAGCATCCCCGAGGAATAGGTCTTGATCGGCGCGTCGATGAAGTGGCCGAGCTCCGAGAACGCGATGATCTCGTCGATCCGAGTGTCCACCTCGGCCCGCGTCATGCCGTGCAGCGCGGCGTTGACATGGATGTTCTCCCGGCCCGTGAACTCGCGCCCGAAGCCGGCGCCGAGCTCGATCAGCGTCGCGATCCGCCCGCCGCATCGCGCCAGCCCCCGGTGAAGCGGGATGATCCCCGCCAGCACGCGCAGCGTCGAGGTCTTGCCGGCGCCGTTGCGACCGACGATCCCGAGCGTCTCCCCCGGCCCCACGCGCAGCGAGACGCCGGCTAGGGCCTGCGTCGGCGGCAGCTCGCCCCGCCGCTTGCGGCCCAGCGACAGGAACGCCTCCTTGATCGTGCCGCCGCGATCGCCGCGTGCCGAGAACGAGCGCCAGGCGTCCTCGAGCACGATCTCGCCCGGCGCCGGAGCTGTCGGCTCGAGGCTCAGAGGATCACCGCCAGCTCGGGCTCGAGCCGCCGGAAGATCGCCGCGCCGAGGGCAATCGCGACGGCCCCGGCGGCCAGCACGTAGAGCAGTGTCGCCGCCGCGGGCGCGGCGCCGCCGTAGAGCACGGTGCGGATCGCGTCGACGAATGGCGCGACCGGGTTGCCCCAGCGCAGCACCGCCTCGACCCAGTGGTGCGCCCTCACGCCCGGCAGGTTCGCGCTGCGCAACGGGAACAGCACGCCCGAGATGAAGAACAGCGGCAGCAGCACGGCGGTCAGGATCGGCTGCACGTCCCGGAAGTAGGCGTGCAGGACCGCCGCGATCAGCGCAAGCCCGAGCGTGAACGCGAACAGCGCGACGATCAGCAGCGGCAGCAGCAGCCACGCGACGCCCCCGTTGCCGGTCACGGCCGCCGACACCGGCAGCAGCACGACCAGCATCGCGAACAGCGGCACGAGCTGGACCGCGACCGAGGCGGCCGGGACGGTCGCACGCGGGAAGCGCACCTTGGAGACGAGCGAGGACTGGTCGACGAGCGAGGTCGTGGCCGCCAGCAGGCCCTGCGAGAAGAACAGCCAGACGACCAGGCCGGCGAGGATGAAGATCGGATAGTCGCGGACGCTCACGGCCTTCAGCACCGGTCCGAGCATCACGCCGTACACCGCCATCAGCACCAGCGGATTGACCAGGTACCAGAGCACGCCAAGCGCCGTGCCCTTGTATTTCTGGCGCATCTCCCGCCGCACGAGCTGCGAGAACAGGTATCCGTACTTGCGCATCCTCGGCCGGATTATCGAGCAGTGGGCTTGACCAGGACGATGCAGACCGAGGCCAGCACGGAACGGCCGATGGCCAGCAGGATCGCGGGGTAGGGCGCCCCGGTGCGTGTTTCGATCCCGCCTCCCGGCGTCGGCCGCGCGACGTTCTCCCACGACTGTGGCGAGAGGAAGGTGTCGAGCTCCTGCATCGGGCGCAGTCCAGAGGGCCGGATGATCCGGTCCTGCAGCTGCCGGCTGGTGAAGCCCTCGACCCGGACCCGGCGCCGCAGCGTCGCCCCGGCACGCCGGCGACCGGCGCTCGCGAGGCGGATCGCGGCATCGACGGGCGCCCGGTCCAGCGGGTGTAGCCGCGCGAGGTACTCCGTCACGATGATCGCGTGCCCGCCCGGCTTGAGCACGCGTCCGATCTCCGCCGAGGCCCTGGCGATGTCGGCAGGACCGCCGAAGTGCTCGATCGAGGAGACCGTGAAGACGGCGTCGAAGCTTGCGTCCGGGAACGCGAGCGCCCGCCCGTCCATCTTGTGGACCTCGAGCCGCTCAGGCCGCCACTCGTAGGCCGGCGCATGGGCCGCGGGATCTTCGAGCATCGACGGCGCGGCCTCGCGGTGCGCGAAGGATCCCTCGCCGTAGATATCGGTCGCGACGACCTGGCCGACGTGGTTGGTCAGCCAGAACAGGACGCGCTCGTCGCCGGCGCCGACCGAGAGGACCCGGGAGCGGCCGTCGAGGTGGCCGGTCTCCTTCAGGAACAGCATCACCATCGCGAACTCCCACACCTTGCGCTCGATGTGCTGCTTCGGGTCGCGCTCGGGCACGAGCGATCGGATCGCGTCGAGCAACTGGGGATCCTCGAAGTCGCGCCGGTCGCAGAGCTTTGCGTAGTGGCGGCGCAGCCGGACGCCGCCTGTTCGCTCGGCTTCGGGGCTCATCGCGCCGGCGACTCGACCATCAGCGTGACCGGCCCGTCGTTGACGAGCTCGACTGCCATCGCCGCGCCGAACACGCCCCGCTTCGCGCCCGCGCTGCGGCAGAACCGCTCGTACAGCGGCTCCGCCTGCTCGGGCCTGGCGGCTTCGATGTAGCTCGGCCGGTTTCCCCTGCGCGCGTCGCCGTACAGCGTGAACTGGCTCACGCAGAGGATCTCCCGGTCGTTCAGCGGCTCGTTCATCCGCCCCTGCGCGTCGGGGAAGACGCGCAGTGCGCGAACCTTGTCGGCCAGCCAGTCGGCGTCCTTCGCCGTGTCGGTGCGTCCTGATCCCGAGCAGCACGAGCAAGCCGGAACCGATCGCCGAGACGCGCTCGCCGTCGACCGTCACGGACGCGCTGCTGACACGTTGCACGAGCGCTCGCACCGCTGCGGCTCACAGCTCGCGCAGCTCGGCGGCTACCTGCTCGGGGGAGACGATGTTGAGGTGGACGCCGGCGCCCAGCTCGAGCCCCGCGAGGTATGTGAGGCGCGGAAGCACGTCGATCCGCCAGCAGAAGTGCTCGGCGCCCTGCGGCGCGGTTCGCACCCACAGGTTCAGCGGCGGGAGCGCGCCGAGCCGGCGGCCGAGCCGGGCGAGCGCCTCGTGGAGCATCGCCGCGCCGGTGGGACCCTCGTCCTCGAACCTCGCGCGCGCCGCCCGCGGTGCGAGCAGCAGCTGGTAGGGAACGCGGGCTCCGTAGGGCGCCATCAGCACGGTGTCGGCATCGACCGCGATCAGCCGCTCTCGCTGCCGGACCTCCTCCTGGACCAGGTCCGCGAGCAGGTTGCCGCCCATCGTCCGCGTGGCGTAAGCGCCGAAGCGCTCCCGCTCGCGCGCGACCGCGGCGGGAACGAAGTCGAGCGCGTAGAGCTGCGCGTGCGTGTGCGGGAGCGAGGCGCCGGCCTCGCGACGCTCGTTGACGATCACGTGCGTGTAGGCGGCGTCCTCGTGCGCGCGCATCCGCTCGCGCCAGACCTCCATCGCGCCCGCGACCTGCTCGGGCGTGAGCTGCGCCAGCGACGTGACCGGATCGGGAGCGTTGACGATCACCTCGTGCGCGCCGTGCGCAGGCGCCGACCAGAACAGGTCCGGGTTGGCCTGCGGCTCCGGCGCGCGGCTTTCGCCGTCCAGTGCGGGATACAGGTTCGGAACCACCCGGACCGTCCAGCCCGGGGTGTTGGGAGCACCGCCGTTCGGGCGCACCGCGTACACCTCGGGCGGCGTGCGGTCCTCGTGTCCCTCGGCGAACGGGTCCGACTCGCCGTCGATCGCCGGCGCCGGCTCCGACGACAGGCCCCCGCCGGGACGGCCCGCGCGCTCGCCGGCGACGATCGCCCGCTGGCCCGTCAGCGGGTCGATGCGCAACTCTGGCATGGCCTGCAAGCTAGCCGACGCCGGCGTCGGAGTGCGTGCCTGCGCGCGGACGCCGCCGGCGGAGTGCGTGCCTCGCCGCGGACCCCGCCGCCGAGCGAGCTGCTACAAGGGCTTCTCCATCGCGACGTGCTGGATCCCCGCCTCCGTGAACGCTCGCCCCCGCGTCCTGTAGCCCGCCCGCTCGTAGAGCTCCTGCGCGTAGGTCTGGGCGTGTAGCACGATCCGCCGTCCGCCCGCGCCGCGCGCCTCGGCGTCGGCCGCCGCCAGCAGCGCGGTTGCGATCCCGCGGCGGCGCGCGTCCCGGCGCACCGCGAGCCGGCTGAACTGGCCGGTCGCGCCGACCATCAGCAGACGGCAGGTGGCGAGCAGCTCGCCATCGGAGATCGCGACCAGGTGGATCCCCTCGGGATCGCGTCCGTCGACCTCCTCGTGCTGGGGGACGCCCTGCTCGACGCAGAACACGTCGTAGCGCAGCGCGATCGCGTCCTGGAGCTCCTGGTCGTCGCGGATCCGGCGGATCTCGTATCCCACGGTGCTGGTCACAGCGCTTCGCCCCTGCCGGTCATCGCAGCGCGTACCTTCGCACGTCGGCCTCGAGCGCGGTCGCGCTTAGGTAGGGCCCGAGATGGTCGAACACGATCTGGTGGCCGCGGTCGAAGAAGATCGTCTGCGGGTAATAGCTGGCCGCCTTCAGGCGCCGAGCGATGGCCTCGTCCGGGTCCGTGTAGCTCGGATAGGTGACGGGGAAGCGGCGCAGGAACGCCGCTGCGGCCTGGTCGTGGTCCTTGCCGTCGATTCCGACGAACGCGACCGATCGTGCGAACGCGAGCGTCGCGCGCTGGAAGGACGGAAACTCCACCTGGCAGGGATCACACCACGACGCCCACTTGTTCACCACGACCGGATAGCCCCGGAGCCCGGCCAGCAGGGTCGCGAATGCCTTGGTCCCGCCGCCCACGAGCTCGTCGGCACGAGCGTGCAGCGCCGCCAGGGGTGGGGGCGCGCCCGCGAACGCGGCCGAGACGCTGCCCCGCCCCGGCGCGGCGCTGTGGGGCGCCCGGGCTCCGCACGCCGCCAGGCCCAAGGCCAGCAGCAAAAGCACGATCCCCACGCGCACCGGCATCAGCCAGAGCTTGCCACACGGCTCGTCTATGGCATCTGCTTAAATATTGGCTATCCTCTAAGCCGTACCGGCAAGGGGCGCTTTTCCGAGGGATGCTCTTGCCGGGGCTCGGTGCAGGCCGAGATTGCCTGGGTCGCTAAGACGACAGGCTCGCCAGCCGGTCGGCCGCGACTCGACACCTAGACACACGTTCTACGCCATGGGTGATTCCACCCCCTTTCCCAATCCTGCCGCGATCGCACGTGCGGAACTGTTCACGCGCGAGCGGTTCGTCTACGAGGGCGAGTCGCTTGAAGACGCCCTGGCCGCGGGGTCCGCACGACGCCGCGCGCTCGACGCGGCGCTGGGCGAGATCGACGCAGGCGCCAAGCAGCCCTCGATCGAATGGCGGCGCAAGTTCTCGCTGCTGCTCGGGCTTGGAGCGCCTGCTCTCCGAGGAGGAGCCGCAGCTCGTCGACGGCACCGTCCTGTCCGTGCACCAGGTCGACGCGCTCTCCGGAACGCTGACCGCGCTGCTGGCCGAAACACAGCGTGGCAACGGCAATGGCAATGGTGCCTACGTGGCGCCGCCGGAGCCCTCGCAGCTCGCCTCCGCCGCGATCCCCGGCGACGAAGAGGAGGACGAGGAGGAGGAGGAGGACGACGACCTCGACGACGGCGAGAGCGATGACGAGGAGCCCCAGGACTGGCAGGACGACGACGGCATCGACGCCGACGTGCGCGACCTGCCGGAGGATCCGAACGCGGCCAAGCGATTCTGGTTCGAGCACGCCACCGGCTCGGGCAAGACGGTCGCCGCGCTCGGCTTCGTCGAGGCGTCGCGCACAGGCGGGGTCCTGATCCTCACCCACCGCCGCAACCTCGTCGACCAGTTCAACGGAGAGCTTCGCGACCGCGGCTATCGCGATCGCATCAGCGCGCCACTGCTCGACGGCCACGATTCCGCCAACGGGCCCGTCACGGTCGAGACCTACCAGTGGTTCGTCCGCAACGCCGGCAGGGTCTCCGACGCATACGCGATCGTGATCTGCGACGAGGCGCACACCGCGCTGGGAGAGAAGACCTCGGCCTCCATCCGCCGCTGGGCCGGCCCGATCTTCATCGGGATGACGGCGACCGGCGCGCTGATCGCGCGCCACGTCACCGACCTGTTCCCGACCCAGACCTCGCGCTTCGACCTTGCGCAGGCCGCGCGGCGCGGCGTGATCGCGCCGCTGCGGTGCATCCGGATCCCGCCGGGCCCGGGCGTCCGGACGATCGCCAAGGTGCCCTTGCGCCGGGGCGAGGTGGACACCGAATTCGACCAGGAGATGCTGGCCGAGCTGCTGGACCAGACGCCGTTCAACCTGGCGATCGCCGACCTCTACAAGACTCGGTTCAACGGCGTGCCGGGCGTCGTGTACGCCGCGGGCGTGCGCCACGCCTACAACGTTGCCCAGGCTTTCCGCGACGTCGGGATCAAGGCGCAGGGTGTCTCCGGCGAGACGCCCAAGCGGCAGCTGGCGCGGATCCTCGCCGACTACGAGTCGGGCAAGATCGACGTGCTCGTCAACGCGCAGCTGCTCGCCGAAGGGTGGAACAGCCCGCGCGCGACGATCTGCATGCACCTGGCGCCGACCGCGTCCAAGCGGATCTACCAGCAGCGCGTGGGCCGCGTCACGCGCAAGCATCCCGGCAAGGAGGCGGGGATCGTCATCGACTTCGTCCATCCCGCCACCAAGCACGACGACCCCGTCGTGACCCTGCACTCGCTGCTCGATCGCGACGTGTACCGCGGCGGCGCGATCGTGGTCGGCCCGGTTCGCCGCGGCCGCGGACGGCGGGTGCGGGTGGAGCGGCGCGTGCTGCCCGTGACACCGGATCCCGAGCGGCGTGCTGAGGTGTTCGAGCGGGAGCTGTGGCGCATCGCGGTCGAGCATCTCGACTACGGCGAGCAGCACGTGTGGGCCGCGCTGGCCGGCGCTCGGGTCACCCCGAACGGCTGGCGCCGAGCCAAGGCGATGCTGCACTTCGACCGCGGCGGAGAGCTCAAGCGCCGGTTCCTGCTGACCGCGGTGCAGCGCAACCGCAACTCGCAGCTGCGGCTCCGCGCGCTCCAGGAGATAGCCGCCTCGCGCGACGCCGAGGCGTTCGACACCGCGATCGACATCATGGCCGGCTGGCCGCGAGACGAGCGGCGCGAGGGCGTCAAGATCATGCTCCAGGCGCTCGCGGAACGGCGCATCGGCCGGCGCGATCAGGCCAACGCGTGGATCTGGCGAATGGCCGAGTACACGCGCGAGGTGCACGAGGAGTACGCGGTGCAGCGCTGGCCGGAGACCAAGCGCCTGCTCGGCCTGCTGGTCAACTCGAGTGGCTCCGCGCATGCCCGCAACGCGCGTCGGCTAGTGCACGCGACGCGCAAGGAGGACCGCCGGCTGTCCGCGGCGCTGCTCGCGGCCGCGCTCGCGCACACGCCGGAGGCCGAGGAGGCGCTGCGCGGCGCCCGGACCCGGATGGCGCGCAAGCCGGCGGCGCTCGCCCGCGAGCTGCTTCGCAACTTCCCCAAGGGGCGCCGCTCCAAGAACCGCCGCCGGCGCAAGGCAGGTGGGGAGGGGAGCGCGGGCGCCGAGGCGGCGGTCGCCGCGACCAACGGCGCCGTCGAGCTCGATGATCTGGACGAGGAGCAGCTCGGAGAGATCGAGGTCGATGACGAGGCTGAAGACGAAATCGAGGACGAGGCCGAGGTTCGCGGGGACGACGAACCGGCTGGCGATGAGCACGACACCGAGGCGGCGGCATAGCGCTCCTGGCGTCGTGCGCGTTACTTGTCGGCCCGCGGGGCGTATAAGCCGCTGTCACCGAGCGAGGGGAGAATTCTGATGAACCGTCCACGACTGATCGCGACGACGTGCGTGCTGGCACTCGGCGCGAGCCCGCTTGTAGCCGGCGCCGGCGCCAAGCCCAAGACCTCGACGGCCCACCTCTGGCAGAGCAAGAACAAGAAGGTCGTCTGCGGCTACGAGATCGGCGGCGGCCACCAGGTCCTCTGCAGCGCCGCGGGGATCCCGCGTCCCAAGGGCGTGACCGGAGGCGATGGAGGCTTCGTGGTGATCTCCAAGACCGGCAAGCCGCACACGATCGTCACCTTCCAGGACGAGTTCGTGGCCGGCACGCTGAAGACGCTGGCGAACGGGACGAGCTGGAGCGGACGCGGCGTCACCTGCACGACCGGCGCGACCGTCACGTGCAAGAACGCCTCCAAGCACGGCTTCAAGATCGGCAACGGGAAGTACAAGTCGTTCTGAGGAACCCGTAGGATCGCCGCCGGACCCGTAGAGGCGGCGGCGACGGCGCCTCCCCGATGAGAGGAGACGGCGATGGCGACGGTGGAGACGGTCACTGGGACGCTCGATGTCGAGGACCTCGGGCTGACCCTGATCCACGAGCACTTCTTCTCGTCGGATGAGGCCGTCTCGACGCAGTGGCCGCACGTCCGCGATCGCGAGCACGAGCACAATCTCGCGCTCGAGTCAGCCCGGGCGGTGCAGAGCCACGGCGTCAAGACCGTTGTCGAGCCGACGGCGATGTTGCTCGGGCGCGACATCCCGGCGCTCCGGCGGCTGGCATCCGAGACGGGCCTGCAGATCGTTTCGTGCACCGGCATCTACACCTACGACCACCTTCCGCAGTTCCTGATCAACCGGGACGCCGACTTCATCGCGAGCCTGTTCGTGCACGACATCGAGCAGGGGATCCAGAACACCGGGGTGAAGGCGGCGTTCATCAAGTGCGCCGCCGACGAGCCCGGGGTCAACGAGCGGATCGAGAAGATCCACCGCGCCGCGGCGCGGGCGTCCATCCAGACCGGGGCGCCGATCATGGCCCACTCGCGGCCCGCCTCCGGCACCGGCCCTCGCCAGGTGGAGATCCTGCTCGAGGAGGGAGTCGCGCCGGAGAAGATCCAGATCGCGCACACCGGCGACACCGACGATCTCGACTACATCGCACGGCTGCTAGACGCGGGCGTCTACATCGGGATGGACCGCTACGGGCTGGACATCTTCCTTGCAACCGGCCGCCGCAACGCCATCGTGCTCGAGCTGCTGGAGCGCGGGCACGTCGAGCGGATGTTCCTCTCGCAGGACTTCGACATCCCGATCGCCAACGGCCTCGACTGGTATCCGCCGGAGGTGGTCCAGCAGCTGCAGGCCGCGGGCGCGGCCACCGACTGGAGCATGACGTTCCTGTTCGAGCAGGTCATCCCGCAGCTCACCGAGCAGCGGGATGACCGACGAGCAGCTGAACATGATGCTGGTCGAGAACCCCAAGCGCTGGCTGGGCCGCTAGCGAGAGGCGGTCAGCGAGCGCTCTTGGAGAACCCCGCCTCGCAGTTCTTCAAGGCCTGGTGCGCGTTCAGCGCCCCGAAGATCAGGTGATGGTGGGTGATGTCGTGGAACGCGCGGTAGACGCTGTAGATGCAGAACGCCTGGTTCACGCGGCGCCTGGCCTTTGGGGTCTTCGCGAAGTGGTTGGCGACGTGGTGCGCCGCGACGCCCGCGAGATAGTGGCTCGCCGCGCCGCAGCCGGTCGCCGCGACCGGCACGGTGAAGAGCACGCACACAACCGCCACCCGCGCCAGCAGCCGCCGCAGACTTCCTGCCATGGCCGCTGAGGTTAGCGAGGCCGGTCCGCTACGCGGCGAGCGGCTTCGGATCGCCGGTCGCGTCCGGCCCGTCGCCGATCGCGGTCGGCTGTGGAACATAGTCCATGTTGCCGAAGTCGCCGCGCTCAGCGCCGCACCGATCGCACACCAGGACCAGCCGCAGCTGGTCCGCGTGCCGGAGATATCGCGTCGCCCCGCTGTATGTCCCTGAGTGATCGCAATCCATCGCTCTCTGGCTGAACAACGGCCCAACCGTGCGAAAACGGACGCGTCAGCGAATTCCCAGGTGGACCTCGCCCGATTCGAGCGCGACCTGCCCAGCGTCAGTATCGACGACCAGCCGTCCCTGCTCGTCGATGCCCGCGCCAGTCCCGGCGCCGGCGGCCCACCTGACAGGGCGGCCCCGCAGCGCGTCGCGGGTGGACACCGCCGCGAGCACATCCGGCTCTGGCGCGTACGCCCAGCGCTCGAGCAGCGCCAGCAGCCGAGCCAACGTCGGCTCGATCGCGTCCGGCTCGAGCCCGAGCGAGCCCGCGGTGCCGCGCAGCTCGGCCGGGAGGTCCTCCTCGCGGACGGCGACGTTGATACCGATCCCGAGTACCGCCCAGCGCGACTGCGGGCGGCCCTCGACGAGGATCCCGGCGACCTTGCGCTCGTCGAGCAGGACGTCGTTCGGCCACTTGATCGCGGCGCGCTCGCCGCACAGCTCGGCGACCGCGACGCCGCTTGCCAGCGGCAGCAGCCGCGGCGGATCGCGCACGACGAGCGAGCACAGCAGCGACCGGCCCGCCGGCGCGGTCCAGGTGCGGCCCTGGCGCCCGCGGCCCTCGGTCTGCTCGCCGGCGGTCACCAGCAGGCCGTGAGGAGCGCCGCGCTCGGCCAGGCGGCGCGCCTGCGCATTGGTGGAGTCGGTCCGGCGCAGGTGTAGGCGCGGAAGGCCGAGCTCGCCGCACGCGGGGGGCCTCACGCCGGCGTGATCCGCAGCTCGTCGTCGCGTTCGAGTCGCAGCGTCTGTGCCGCGTCGCCGTGGCTGACCGCGACCGCCAGCCGCTGGTCGCCGTCCTCGTAGAGGAGCAGCGTCCCCGGCTCCACATCGGCAAAGGTCCGTACGACCCGAGCAGGCGCCTCCGCGCCGGACAGCGCCCGCAGCATGACGGGGTCTCCCAGTCCCAGCCCGATGCTCGCGAGCTCCCGGTGGCCGGCGTTCAGCTGCACGTTCCCGAACCGGTCGACGTAGATGGCGTGCGTGAGGAGGGCCCCGTCCTCGCCGCGAGGCCGTGGCAGCTCGAGCCGCACGAGCTCATCGGGATCACACGGGACGCCCGCCTCCGCGAGCGGGGTCCCCGCCGCCAGATGAGCGGCAACCGGCGCGAAGATGTCCCGCCCGTGGAAGGTCGCGGAGATCGGCTGGAGCCGTAGCGACGAGGATCCGATCTCGACCGCCTCGACGACTCCGCCGCCGCGCTCGGCGACGATCGACAGGAGCCCGTTGTCGGGGCCCACCAGCAGGCGCTCGTCCCGCAGGCGCATCGCGACGGCGCGCCGGGACGCGCCGACGTCGGGATCCACCACCGCCAGATGCACGCCGACGGGCATGTAGGGCACTGCGGCCGCAAGGATCAGCGCGCCCGCGCGCACGTCGTGGCGTGGCACTCCGTGGGAGAGGTCGATCACCCGCGCCTCCGGGCAGATTCCCGCGATCACGCCGTGGCAGACGCCGACGAAGTGATCCTCGAGGCCGTAGTCCGAGAGGAACGTGATCAGCGGTGCCATGGGCCGCAAGCCTATGGGCCGTGCTCTGCCAGCAGCGCCTGCACGACACCGGCGATGTCGTGCTGAACGGCCTCCATGGCCGGCTCGCGACCATATTCGCGCAGCGTCGCACTCGTCACCGGGCCGATGCTCACGAGCCGGACGTCCGCACGCAGGCCGTCGCCGACGGCCTCGAAGAAGTACCTCACGGTCGAAGACGAGGTGAACGTGACGTAGTCGGCGTCGCGGACGGCGGCGAGCTGCGCGTCGCTGAGCGCCTCAGCGACGGTCTCGTACAGAGCGAGCACGTCGACGATCGCGCCGCGCTCGCGCAGCCCGTTCGCCAGCACCTCACGAGCCTCCGCGGCGCGGGCGATCAGCGCCCGGCGCACGGGCACCTCGGCGAGCGCCTCGAGTAGTCCCTCCGCGACGAACCGCTCGGGCACGATGTCCGCGATCACGCCGCGCTCGCGCAGCGCCGCGGCCGTTCCCGGTCCGATCGCCGCCACCCGAATGCCGGCAAGCGCGCGCGCATCGAGACCGGCCTCGCGGAGCCGATCGAACAGGATCGCCACGCCGTTCGGGCTGGTCAGGCACAGCAGGTCGTAGCCGTCCAGCTCCGGCACCGGCCCATCGAGCGGGACGATCCTGATCGCGGGCGCCTCGACGACGAGCGCGCCCAGCTCCCGCAGCCGCGTCGCCAGCCCGCTCGCCTGAGCGCGCGCTCGCGTGACCGCGACCGTGACGCCCGCAAGCGGACCGCGCGCGAACCACGACAGGGATTCTCCCAGCGCCGCGACCGGGCCGAACACGGCGATCGCTGGTGCCCGCACTGCTTGCGAGCCGATCGTCCCAAGAGATCCCGTAAGGACCCGCTGGTCGGACAGCGTGCCCCGCTCGATCACGGCCGCCGGCTCGTCCGCGGCGCGACCGCCGTCGATCAGCTGCTGCGCGATCGCGCCCAGCCGGCGCGCGCCCATGTACACGACCAGCGTCCCGGGGAAGCGCGCCAGCGCGTCCCAGTCGAGTCCGGACTCCGGCTTGGAAGGGTCCTCGTGACCGGTGAGGAATGCGACCGCGCTCGCGACCTCGCGGTGAGTGAGCGGGATTCCGGCGTATGCCGCGGCCGCCACCCCGGCGGTCACCCCGGGAACGACCTCGAACGGGATCCCTGCCGCGCGCAGCGCCTGCGCCTCCTCCCCGCCGCGGCCGAACACGAACGGATCGCCACCCTTCAACCGCACCACCGCCAGCCCCGCGCCCCCGCGGTCGACCATCACTCGCTCGATCTCCTCCTGGGCCATCGACGGTCCGCCGCCCTCCTTGCCGACGTACACGAGCTCGGCGTCCGGCCGGGCGGTGATGAGGGCGTCGGCGGGGATCAACCGGTCGTAGACGATCACGTCAGCCGCCGCAATCAGCTCGAGCGCGCGCGCCGACATCAGGCCGGGATCGCCTGGACCGGCCCCGACCAGGTACACGGTCACGCGAGCAGCTCCGCCGCGCCGGCCGCGAGCAACCGCTCCGCGACCACTCGGCCCAGGCCGTCCGACGCGGAACCGCGCACGACATCGCTCAGCCACGCCGATCCGTCGGTCCGGCCGACCCATGCCCGGAGCTCGAGCGAGCCGTCGCCGAGGTCGCGCGCCAGCGCTCCGACCGGCGTGTTGCAAGACGCGCCGAGCGCGCGCGTGAGCTCCCGCTCGGCGCTCACGCAGGCGCCGGCGACCGAATCGTGTACGCGCGCTACGTCCACCTGGCCGGGACGAGCTTCCAGCGCGAGCGCCCCCTGCCCCGCCGCCGGCACAAGCTCCTCCAGCACCGCATCGGGCGCCAGCCCGAGCCGCTGCAGTCCCGCGCACGCCAGCACCAGCGCGTCGTAGTCGCCGTCGGACAGCTTGCGCAGACGCGTGTCGACATTGCCCGTCACCTCGACGACCTCCAGGTCCGGCCGCAACGCGCGCAGCTGCGCGGCCCGGCGCAGGCTCGCGGTGCCGACCCTAGCTCCGGCCTGCAGCGCGGCGAGCGATGGGGCGCCGCACAGCGCATCCCGGGGGTCCGCCCGCTCCGAGATCGCGACGAGCTCGAGACCGGGCGGCAGCTCCGCCGGCACGTCCTTGGCGGAGTGGACGGCGACATCGATCTCCCCGTCCAGGAGCGCTCGCTCGAGCTCGGAGACCCAGCGCGACTTGTCTCCCGCAGGTCCGGCGCCGCTCACGATCACGAGCTCGGTCTCGTTCGCGGCCCCGAGACGTTCGGCCACCCACGAAGCCTGCGCGCGGGCGAGCGCGCTTGCGCGCGTGCCGACCCGGATCAATGGATCAACGGCCCCGGCGAGCCTTGAGCTCGTGGACCTCGGCCAGCTCGGCGTCGAGGGATTCCTCGGGCACCTCATCCTGCGACTCGAGCCCGAACAGGTCGCGCACCAGCGCCATCCGGGCGTGCACCCGGTCGTCGCGCAGCTCCTTCATCCGTTCGGTGGGAGCGTGCAACAGTCGGTTGACGATCGCGCGCGCCAGCGCCTGCACCCGCTCCCTGTCGCGCGCGGAGGCCGACTCCCACTTGCCCTCGTTCTCGCCGACGACCTGCTGTGCGATCTCCGTGGCGTGAGCGCGCAGCGCGGCGACCGTCGGGAGCACCTCGAGCGCGCCGAGCCAGCCGGCGAAGCTCTGGATCTCCTCCTCGATGATGCCCTCCGCCCGGCGTGCCTCCGTCTGGCGCACCCTGCGGTTGCGAGCGATGACCGCCTGCAGGTCGTCGATGTCGTACAGCGACACCCCCGGGATCTCCGCGCAGGCGGCGTCGATGTCCCTTGGAACAGCGAGGTCGATCAGCAGCAGCGGGCGCGCGCGGCGCACGTCCATCACGTCCGCCAGCTCGCGCGCCTCGAGCAGCAGGTGCGGCGAGGCGGTCGCCGCGACGACGATGTCGGCGCGCAGCAGAACGTCGGGCAGCTCGTCGAAGCTGACGGTGCTCCCGCCGTATCGGCGCGCGAGGCTGAGCGCGCGATCCCGCCGGCGTGTGGCGACGAACACGGTGACGCAGCCGCTGTCGGCGAGCGCCCGGGCGGTCAGCTCGCTGGTCTCGCCGGTTCCGACGATGACCACCTCGCGGCCGTCGAGCGACCCGAGCAGCTCGCGGGCGAGCGCGACCGCCACCGCCGGCAGGCTCAGCGCCCGCTCGCCGATCGCGGTCTCGCTGCGCACGCGCTTGCCCGTCGCAAGGGCCGCCCTGAACAAATGGTTGGTGAGTGGTCCTGCGGTCTCCTTCGCGAGCGCCGCCTCGTACGCGCGCTTGATCTGGCCTTGGATCTCCGCCTCGCCGACGATCATCGACTCGAGCCCCGAGGTGACGCGATACAGGTGTCGCGCGGCATCGCAGTTGCGATGCGAATAGATCGCGCCGGCGAGCTCGGTCGGGCGGATCCCGGCCTGCGAGGCGAGCATCGCCAGCACCCGGCTCTCGGCCTCGACCGGGTCTCCCACCACCAGGTACAGCTCGGTGCGGTTGCAGGTGGAGACGGCGATCGCCTCGTGCACGTCGCCGGTGCCGCGCAGGTCGCGCAGGAAATCGCCCGCCCGGGCCTCGGGAAGCGCAAGTCGCTCGCGAACCTCGACCGGCGCGGTCTTGTGCGAGACGCCGATCGCGAGCAGCTCGCTCACGAGACGGCCTCTTCGAGGTCACGCTCGGGGTCGCTGTCCTCGCGCGTCTCGACCTCATGCTTGAGCTCGGCCAGGTCGCGCTCGGTGCGGGTGAGCCTGCGGGCCATGATCGCGACATAGATCAGGATCAGCGCGACGAACACGATGTACGCGCCGGCTACGTACTTGCCGGCGCTGTGCAGCGGCAGTGCCGGCGCGGCGAACACGAGCGAACTCATACCGGCGCCGCGCTCCTTCCGAGTGGTCGGACCGCGTCCTCGCTGTGCAGCGCCCGGCGCAGCCGGCGAGCCTGCATCCGCGCGTTCTTGGCCGCCATCTCGTACTTCCACAGCGTCGCGTACAGCAGCGCCATGCCGATCAAAGAGATCAGGAAAGTGAGCCGCATCGAGCCGGGGAGGTTCCCCCCGGTGAGCGTGAGGACGCGCGGATGCACGAAGCCCTGCGCGAGCCGCACGGCGATGAAGTTCATCGGCACGAACGCCCCGGCGACGATCGCGAACACGCTCGCGTAGCGCGCCTGGCGCTCGGAGTCCTCGATCGAGAAGCGCAGCGGCTGATAGGTCGCGAACAGGAGCAGGACGATCAGGAATGAGACGAGCGTGGGGTCGCTCCACTCCCACCAATGGCCCCAGGAGGCTCGCGCCCAGATCGAGCCGGTGATCAGGCCCGCGATCCCGAAGATCAGCGCCATGTGAATCGCCACGTAGGAGCGCATGTCCCACTTGCGATCGCCCGTGCGCAGATGGCCGATCGCCAGCAGCCCGCCGAGCACGAAGCCGCAGAGCGACACGATCGCGAGCGGCACGTGCAGGTAGAAGATCTTCTGGACGAAGCCCTGGTCGGCGTCCAGCGGCGCGTAGAAGAACACGAGCGCGAACGCGAGGCTGATCGTGGCGATCGTGGCGAGTGACAGGCCGCGCAGGCCGCGCCCGTAGGTGGTCAAGTTGAGCTAGTCCTCCAGCAAGAAGTCGAACACAGCGTAGGCGAGGAGGGCGAACACCAGATCATAGAGGCCGAGGATCGCCAGCCAGCGCCCCGGCGGCGAGCCGTTCGAGTGGACCGCCAGCAGGGGCCCCGCGGCCCGGGCGGTCGCGATCAGCGCCGGGATCAACAGCGGCAGCCCGATCACCGGCCCGATCAGGTCCCGCGCGCGGGTCTGCACCGCGATCGCCGCCACCAGCGCACCGATCACCGCCAGTGCGACGTCGGCCAGCGCCAGTACCGCGATCAGCCCTGGCAGCCGCGGGCCGAGCGATGGTCCCAGCAGGAGCAGCGCGAACGCCGGCACCGCGACCAGCTCGAGCGCCGCGAGGAACAGGAACATCGCCCCGGCCTTGGCGAGCAGCAGCGAGCTGCGGTCGACCGGGGCCAGCAGGAACGCGTCGAACCCTCCCTGCTCGCGTTCAGCGACGAACAGCCGGCCCGACCCGAGCAGGGACGCGAACAACAGCGTCGCGGTCAGGACCCCCGCGGCGAGCTGACCGTCGACCGTGGAGCGGTTCAGCGCGAAATGGAAGATGACGAACGTCACGATCGAGAACAGCACCATCGACGGCACGGCCTCGAGCGCGCGCAGCTCCAGCAGCAGGTCCTTCCGCAGGACGGTGAGCGCGGTCCTCACCGGTAGAGCTCCTTCAGGCGGCGCTCGTCCAGTTCGCCCGGCTTGCCGAGGAACGCTGCTCGCCCGTCGCGCAACGCCAGGACTTGGTCGGCCTCGGCGATGGCCGCCCGCGGATCGTGGCTCGTGATCACCCGCGTGCACCCGCTGGAGCGTCCGATCAGCGGCTCCACGAGCTCGCTCGCCGCCGGATCGAGGTTCGCGAGCGGCTCGTCGAGCAGCAGCAGCTCCGGCTCGTGCAGGACCGCGCGGCACACCGCGAGGCGCTGCACCATCCCGCGGCTCAGCAACCGCACCGGATCATCGGCGCGCCGCTGCATCTGCACCCGCTCGAGCAGGTGCTCGATCCGAGCCGGCTCGATGCCTCGCAGCCGCGCGTGGTAGAGCAGGTTCTCGCGGCCGCTGAGATCCCGGTACAGCAGCGGCTCGTGCGCGAGCAGTCCGAGCCTTCCGCGAACTGCGAACGCGCGACGCGGGAGCGGCTCTCCGAACAGCGTGATCTCGCCCGCGTGCGGGCGCAGCAACGTCGAGAGGATCCGAAGCAGCGTCGACTTGCCGGCGCCGTTGCGCCCCAACACCGCGAGCGTCGCGCCTGCGCGGAGCGTCAGCGAGAGGTCGCGGAGCGCCGCTCGCTCGCCGAAGTAGCGGGCAAGCCCGCGGAGCTCAACGGTGGTGGCGGCGTTTGCGTCCACCCGACGGCTTATGCCGCTTGGGCTTCTGGACGCCGCGCGAGCCGACGATCACCAGGCCGCCCTGACCGACCGCGACGCAGAACGATGTCGATGCGCATGAGACGGAGTTGTATTGAAGGGTCCCGAAGTTCTTCTGCCACGCCTCGCCCCATGCGCCGGGACCGCCGGTCGGATTCGTCGAGTACAGCACACCGGTGCCGGGTCCGCCCGCGCCCACGCAGAGCGAGGTCGAGGGGCAGGTCACGTACGTCGCGTAGCGCCCGATCGAGCTCCAGTGGCCGCTCGCCGGGTCAGCGGAGATGTCGAGCGCGTGGGTGAAGTCGGTCCCGACGCACAGCTTGACCGACGGACAAGAGACGTCCTCCATCGAGCCGTGCACGTTGCCCGCGCCATGCCATCCGCCGCCCAGGGGATCCGTGGAGGCGACGACCGATCCGTTGCCGCCGCTCGTCACGCACAGCTTGGTCGACACGCACGCCAAGCCCGAGGTGAACTCCGCCGAGGACGGCAGGCGAGCGGCGGTGCTCCAGGCGAGGGGGCCGCCGGCCGGGTTGGTCGAGACGAGCAGGCTGGTGTAGGAGTTCAGCGAGCTCAAGTCGGGCGGATGGACGTCGGTCGCGAAGCAGAGTTGCGCCGAGGGGCACGACACCGCGTTGATGAACGTCGCGTTGCCGCTCTCCAGCCCGCCCACGACCTGCCATGCCGCGGCGCCGCCGCGCGGGTTGGTCGAGACGAGCAGCTGGCCCCCTTCCGATGTGACGCAGAGCTGCGTCGACGGGCAGGTGAGATCGTCATCGAGCGGCGAGGCCTCGACGGAGTTGACGTTCGGGATGATCGTCAGGCCTTGGACGCGCGACCAGGCGGCAGGACCGCCACCGGGATTCCCGCTCGTGACGATGTTGCCGGCGCTGTCGATCGCCACGCACAGCGAGCTCGAGGGGCACGACACGGCGATCAGGTCCGGCCGCGGGGCGGGACCGTCTGCCTGGAAGGCGTTGCCCCAGTTCAGCGGGCCGTTGTCAGCCGACGCGCTCGCGGGGAGCGCAAGGAGCGCGCATGCCAGCAGCGCGGCGCCACCCGCCGTCAACGCCGCCAGCCGGCGTACACCATTCCGAACGATTCTCGAGCTCAAATCTCCGCCTCCACATCACTGGACCTGTCTGTCTGGGGGATGATCGGCAGATGAGCCCGATTTCCGAAGTAGCGTGGCGACGGCATGCCCAAGTGTTGGAGCGATGACGGGGAACAGCTCCCGGATTGCCTTGGGGTTGCCCGGGAAGTTGATGATCAGCGTGCCGCCGCTGACTCCCGAGACCGCACGGCTCAGCATCCCCATCGGCGTGTGCTTGAGCGACTCGAGCCGCATCGCCTCCGCGAAGCCCGGTGCGTCGCGCTCGATCACCGCTTTCGTGGCCTCGGGCGTGACGTCGTCCGGCGTCAGTCCGGTGCCGCCGGTCGTCAGGATCAGCGCCACCTCGTCGGCGACGTGGCGGCGCAGGGTCCGCTCGATCTCCTCGCGGTCGTCGGGGACGGTCTCGCGCGCCACGACCTCCGCGCCGGCCTCGGCCGCGAGCTCGGCGAGCGCCTCGCCGGAGGTGTCCTCCCCGCGCCCGTTCGCGACCGACGTCGAGATCGTGATGATCGCGGTCCTCACGCGCGAGAGAATAGGAGCGCCGCCAAGGAAAGGGATTGGGCGTAGTTGGCGTCCTTGCCCATCAGAAGCATCATCGAACGAGACGGAGGCAGTTGAAAGTGAAATCACGACGCAGATTCGGTTTCCTCAGCGCGGCGGTGGTCGCGCTCGCGCTCGCCGTCGCGGGGTGTGGAGGCGGAGGCTCATCGAGCTCTCCAGCTCGACCGCGAGCCCCGCGCCCGCCAGCTCCAGCTCGGCGGCCACCACGCCGGCCAGCTCGAGCTCGGCGGCCACCACGCCGGCGAGCTCCGCGACGAGCAGCTCCGGGAGCATCCCGCAGAACAACGGCGGCGACCAGGACTCCGACAACAACGGCGGCCCCAGCGATGGGGACGGCAACCTCTAGGACCGCGCTCCTCGCAGCGGTCGCGCTGGCCTGTGCCGGATGTGGCGGCTCGTCTGGACCGCATGCCGCGAGCCCGTTCTCGTGGCTGCGGCCGGGCCCGCCGCCCTCCGGTTGGCCGGTCGCACGGATCCCGTCCGGCGCGGCGATGGCCTATCCGCCGGGCTGGACGACCCTACGAGGCGATCGCGGCACTGCCACGGTCGCGCTGCTGAGCTCCGGCCGTGACTACGTCGGCTACCTGAACGTCACCCCGCGCCAGGGCACCGAGTCGCTCGCCGACTGGAGCAGCTTCCGCGTCGATCACAACGCCGAGGAGGGCGACCGGGGGGTCACCACCCAGGCGTCCGCGACCGGGCTGCGCTTCCGCAGCGGCGCCGGCAGCTGCGTCCGCGACAGCTACACCACCGCCACGGGCGCTCGCTACATCGAGCTCGCGTGCCTGGTCGCGGGGCGGCGCGCCTCCACGGTCATCGTCGGCGCCGCGCCACCGGGTCAGTGGGCGAAGGTCGCGCCCAACCTGGAGCGGGCGATCTCCTCGCTCACGACGTGACCCGGCGCCACTCGCCGGAGCGCCCGCCGGACTTCTCCAGCAGCATCACCTCGGTGATGCGGGCGCCGCGCTCGATGCCCTTGACCATGTCGTAGACGGTCAGCGCCGCGACCGAGACGGCGGTCAGGGCCTCCATCTCGACGCCGGTGGGGCCGGTGGTGCGGGCTTCGGCCGTGAGCGTGATCGTGCCGGCGCCGGCGTCGACGTGGGCTTCGACGCCCACGAACGAGAGCGGCAGCGGGTGGCACAGCGGGATCAGCTCGGCGGTGCGCTTCGCCGCCTGGATCCCGGCGATCCGGGCGACGCCGAGCACGTCTCCCTTGGGGGCGTCGCCCGCGCCCACCGCCGCGGCAGTCGCCGGGGAGACGATCACGGTGGCTGTCGCGAGCGCGCGCCGGTCGGTCGCGGGCTTCTCGCCGACGTCGACCATCCGGGCCCTTCCCGAGGCGTCCAGATGGGTGAGCTCGTTGCTCACGCGGGGGCGCGGACGCGCATCGCGGACTCGATCAGCTCGCGCACGCCCTCGAGGTCGCCGGCGCGCAGCAGCTCGACCGGGTCCGGATCCCCGTTGACGATCGACTCGAAGAACTCCTTGCGCTCCTGGTAGGTCGGCAGCGTCGCCTTCGCCCAGCCGCGCGCCTCGTTGAGGATTACGGCGAGCACCGCGTACGGCTCGCCGAACAGCTCGGACACCTCGCGCTTCATGCGCTTGGCAAGGGCGGGCGAGGCGCCGGCCGTCGAGATCGCGATCGCGAGCGGGCCCGTGCGGACGATCGCGGGCAGGATGAAGTTGCACAGCGGGGGCACGTCGACGACGTTGACGAGCATCGAGCGCGCCTCCGCGTCCTCGTACACGCGAATGTTCGTCTCGGTGTCGTCGGTCGCGGCGATCGCGATCAGGCAGCCGTCCAGGTCGCTTGCCTCGTAGGCACGGTTCTGCCAGCGGATCGAGCCCTCGAGCGCGAGCTGGACCAGCTCCGGCTGCGCGTCGGGCGCGACGAGCGTCACCTGCGCGTCGCATGCGAGCAGCCCCTCGACCTTCTCCAGGCCGACGTCGCCGCCGCCCACGACCAGCGCGCGCCGGCCGCTCAGCCGCAGGCAGGCGATGTAGAACGGGGTCTCGAGCATGCCGGTGACGCACGACTGGTCGCAGATCCCCTTGCGGAGCTGGCAGACGCAGTCTTTGCCGGCGTAGGCCTGGGCGGGCATGGCCTTAGAGGGTACCCCTGGCGCTGGCGCTGGGGCCCCACGTTTTTACAGAACTGGCACGCCTATGTCTTGTTCCGTTACAGGCGTTCGCGCAACCCTGTGCCAATGCCCGAGGTTTGTCTAGGAACGGACGGTGAGCGTCCGGAACGAGACAAGGTTCGGGTCGGGCAGCTTGCGAGCGGCCAGTTCGGGAGGGTCACGCGGGCCCAGTTGCTTGCGTTGGGTGTCCCAGACCGCGCCGTCACCCGGTGGGCCGCCAGCGGCTACCTGTACCCGGAGCTCCCTACCGTGTACGCGGTTGGCCACCCCGGCCGGAGCGAGGAGTCAGACCTTTTCAGTGCCGTCCTTTACGCCGGTCCCAACGCGGCGCTCAGCGGGCTGACCGCAGCGCTCTGGCGCGGGCTCGTCAAGTGGCGCACGCAGGAAGCGATCGAGGTTTCGACGCCGCGACACCGCCGCTCACTCCCGGCCGACCAGCCGGCCAACCGTCTGGGACGGCCCCTCGTGGTACGCGAGCGGCGCGATCTCGGTCGTGCCACGTACCACCGGATCCCGACCGTCCCGATCCCGAACATCGTGCTGGATCTAGCCGTCGCCGGAGAGCTCGAGCTGGTCCGGTTTGCGCTCGCCCAGCTCGATTTCATGCGGACGCTGGACGTGCCGGCGCTCTGAGCGAGTGTGCGGCCGCGGCATCCCGGGCAGCCAGATCGTCCGCCAGGCCCTGGACCGCCCGCAGCCCCGGCTCGCGCGCGCCCGCAGCCCGTTCGAGGTTCGCCTGATCGCGGTCTGCGAGCAGACGGGGATCCCGCTGCCGGCGATCAACGAGAAGGTCGAGGGCATCACCGTCGATGCGCTGTGGCGCGAGGAGATGGTGATCGTCGAATGCGACGGCGAGGGCAACCACGGCACGTGGCGCCAGCGCAAGCGCGATACCGGCAACGATCTGGTCCTTCGCGGACTCGGCTTCGTCGTGATCCGCTACACTACGGCAGCTCGACGACCCGCGGGCGATCCGCGCTGACCTGATGCCGCTGCTGGACGAGCGCGCCGGCCGAGCTAGCGCTGCTGCGCGCCGGCCGAGTTATGCGCCGCAGCGCGTCCCGCGCGAGGCGGGCGCCGACCTTCAGCAGCGGCGCGGCCCCGTCCCTGAGCGCGGCGGCGCGGATCGACGGACGGCCGTAGAGGATCGTCGCGGTCTGGCGCAGCGCCTTGCCCGAGCGTCTCGTCGTAGGGATGCCACCAGGCGTTGCGGATCGCCGACCCCTCCCACACGCGCAGCTTGATGTTGACGCACTCATACAGGCCGAACTTGGAGTGCGTGCGGCCCAGGCCGGACTCCTTGACGCCGCCCCACGAGCACTGGCAGGCGCCGTGGCTGAACATGTGGTCGTTGATCCAGACCATGCCCGACTCGAGCTCGCGGGCGATCCGCTCGCCCTTGCTGCGGTCGGAGGTCCAAACCGAAGCGCCCAGGCCGAAGACGGAGTCGTTGGCGAGCGCGATCGCCTCGTCCTCGGAGTCGACGACGATGATCGGTAGCACCGGACCGAAGATCTCCTCGCGCATGATCCGCATGTCGTGGGTGACCTCGGTGAGGACGGTCGGGGCGTAGAAGTCGCCGCTGAGGCCCGCGGGTGCCGTCGCCGGCCCACCGCAGCGCAGCGTCGCGCCGGCCGCGACCGCGTCGTCCACCAGCTCGTGGACGATCTCGTATTGCTCGCGCGAGACCATCGGCCCGATCTCCGTGTTCCAGCCCAGCGGGTCACCGAGCCGCAGCCGCGAAGCCGCCGCGACGACGCCGTCGGTGAACCGCTCCGCCACCTCGCGCAGCACGTACACGCGCTCGATCCCCGAGCATGTCTGGCCGGCGTTGGCGAACCCGCCCCAGACGGCGCCGGCGATCGCGTGCTCGAGGTTCGCGTCGGCCAGGACGAGCATGGGGTCCTTTCCGCCGAGCTCGAGCACGGATCCCTTCAGCTGGCGCGCGCAGGCCTCGCCGACGCCGCGGCCGGTCTGCACCGAGCCGGTGAAGAACACCTTGGCGACCGAGGACTCGACCACCGCCGCGCCCGTGCCCGGGCCGTGGACCACGCGCACCAGCCCCTCGGGGACGCCGGCCCGCTCGAACACCATCCGGATCCGCTCGCCGAGCAGTGGCGTCAGGCTCGCCGGCTTGAGGATCACGCCATTGCCCGCCATCAGCGCCAGCGCGACCTCGCCGAACGGGATGCTCCACGGATAGTTCCAGGGCGAGACGACCCCGATCACGCCGAGCGGCTCGTAGGTGAAGGCCGAGCGCTTGGTCTTCAGAAACACCTGCGGCATCGGGATCTTCTCGTCGGCCAGGATCTCCGCGCCGGCGCGCGCGATCCACTTCAGCGCGTCGATCGTCGGCAGGATCTCCATCGTGAACGCCTCGTTGCGCGGCTTGCCCTGCTCGCGCACGATCAGGTCGCGAATCTCATCGGACTCGTCGATCAGGACCTGGCCGGCGCGCTCCAGATAGCGCCCTCGGTCCTCGAGCGTCAGCTGAGCCCAGAACGGCTGCACCTTGGCGATCGCATCGACGATTCCCTGCACGTCCTCGGGGGACGTCAGCGGGACGGTCCCGACCAGCTCCCCGGTGGCGGGGCTGAACGACTCGAGCTGTGTTGTGGTGGTGAGCGACATTGCGCTGGAGACTAGCCGTTGAGCCTCGCGGGAACAGCCATTTCGCTCGGTCCGCGGGAGTCCCGAATTTGGCAGGGGTTGTCCAAATTGCTAGCGCTTGACGCCTTGCAAAACGGGCGCTAGGGTGCCATTTAGTTACGCCTTGAACAAATGGCCTCCGCGTTTTGGTCGGCGCGCGGGCGAGCCGTGCCACCGTCAACGTCTTCGAGGGGAGGACGAGTGACCAAACACCTGACTATCCGGCCCGCGCTGACGCTCCTGGTCGCGCTCGGCGTGCTCCTGACGTCTCCGGCGCTGGCCGGCGCCTCGGTAACAACGCTCGGCCTCGGTGGCTGGCAGGTCCAGTCGAGCCGCCAGGTCGGAAGCAACGGCTCGGCGATCTCCAAGCCGGGACTGCGAACCGGTCGATGGCTGCACGTGCGCGCCGACGACGCGGGCGCCCCCGGCACCGAGGTCGGCGCCCTGGTCGGGGCCGGTCGCTGCCCCCACGTGTTCGTCTCGACGAACATGAAGCGCTGCTTCGGCTACATGAGCTCCGTCGGCCCCGACAAGATCGCGATGTTCTCGGTGCCGTGGTGGTTCCGCACCGAGTTCGCCGCCCCGCGGACACCGGCGCAGCACGCGCAGCTGATCATCAACGGCGTCGTCGGCGAGGCCGACGTCTGGCTGAACGGGCACCGGATCGCGTCGCGCTCGACCGTCCAGGGCGACTACACGCGGTACGTGTTCGACATCACGCGCCTGCTGCGCCACGGCCGCAACGCGCTCGCGCTGGAGGTTCACCCGAACAACCCGAACACGATGTTCACGCTGGACAACGTCGACTGGATGCAGATTCCGCCGGACAACAACACCGGCATCCAGTTCCCCATCCAACTGCACACCGCGGGGCCGCTTGCGCTCAGCAACTCACACGTCGTGGAGCGGAACGCCGCCGACTTCTCGAGATCGTCGCTGACGCTGAAGGGCGACGTCACCAACTTCTCGAGCCGCACCCAGACGGGAACGGTGACTGCCACCGTCACCTCGCCGTCGGGCGTGGCCACCAGCCTGCGCCGCACGGTGCGGATTGGCGCGCGCGCGACGCGCACGGTGTCATTGCCGGTGACGGTCCAGCACCCCAGCGTCTGGTGGCCCTACCAGATGGGCGCCCAGCCGCTGTACGGGCTGAGAATGAGCGTCTCAAGCCACGGCGGCCCACCCGACAGCCAATCCGAGACGTTCGGGATCCGCACCGTCTCCACGCGCCTGGTGGGTCCAGCGCCGATCGCGCCAAACGGCTCGCGGCAGTTCCTCGTCAACGGCAGGCCGTTCGTGTTCCGCGGCGGGGGCTGGTCGGAGGACATGTTCCTGCGCTACTCCTCGAGCCAGATCGCGACGCAGATCGCGCTGATGAAGAACCTCGGGCTGAACGGGATCCGCACCGAGGGCAAGCAGATGCCCGACGACTTCTACGAGCAGATGGACCGGGCCGGACTGCTCGTCGACGGCGGCTACCAGTGCTGCGACGCATGGCAGCTTCAGGACAGCGGGCTGACCAGCAACCACGACTACGCGGTTCTGTACCTGTCGGCGCTGACGATTGGCGAGAACCTGCGCAATCACCCCAGCGTCCTGAACTTCAGCTGGAGTGACAACAACCCTACGCCGCGCCAGGAGCAGGTGTCTCTGAGGGCGTTCGGGCAGGCGGATTTCCAGGATCCGCTGATCGCCTCGGCCGAGTACAAGCGCGGGGTCAAGCTCGGCCCCTCGGGCGAGAAGGAGGGCCCGTACGACTGGGTTCCTCCGAGCTACTGGTATGACGCGACCCACTATGCGCCGAGCGATCCGACGCGCACCAACGTCGGCGGCGCCTGGGCATTCGACAGCGAGTCGAGCGCCGGCCACACCGTGCCGACGATGGACTCGATCAAGCGGTTCCTCTCGCCGTTCGAGCAGAAGGAGCTCTGGCAGAACCCGAACTACAACCAGTACCACGCCAACTACGAACCCGGTCTGCCCGGGCCCTCGAACGGCGGCTACTCGTTCGGAACGCTGCACGACCTCGATGCCGCGACCAAGGCGCGCTACGGCACGTGGTCGAGCCTCCCGCAGTACGTCGAGGAGGCGCAGGTTCAGAACTACGAGACGCAGCGCGCGCAGTTCGAGGCCTACATCGACCACTCCACCAATCGCCGGGCACCCTCCACCGGAGTCGTGTACTGGCAGCTGAACAAGGGCTGGCCGACCCTGCTGTGGGACCTCTACAACTACGACTTCGACCAGGCCGGCTCGCTACTTCGGAGCGAAGAAGGCGAACGAGCCGCTGCATGTCCTCTACGCCTACGACGACGGCACGGTGACGGTCGACAACCTCGGGGGCGTGGCGCAGACCGGGCTCTCGGTGCAGTCGAACGTCTACGACGTGGCCGGCACGCTGCTGGACAGCCGCTCGCAGAGCGCCGTCACCGTCGCCTCCGGCGGCGTCCTGCGCGACGTGCTGCACCCGACCGTCCCCGCCACAACCAAGCCGCCGACCCCGGCGAAGACCTACTTCGTCGAGCTGCTGCTGCTCCGCGGCGGGCAGGTGATCGATCGCAACGTCTACTGGCTCTCGACGCAGCGAGATCTCGTCAACTGGTCGAAGACGATGGGCAACCCGCAGGCGACGATGACCCAGTACGCCAATCTGCGAGGGCTGCGCTCGCTCCCGAGCGCCTCCATCTCGGCGGTCGCGACCACGCATCCGCAGGCCGGCCCGGACGGCGCGGACACCGAGACGGACGTGACGATCACCAACACCTCCAAGACCAAGGCCGTCGCGTTCTTCCTGCGCGCCGACGTCCGCCGCGGCAACGCGGCCGGCACGCCACTGCGTGGGGACAACCAGGTTCTACCGATCTTCTGGAGCGACAACGACGTCACCCTGTGGCCAGGAGAATCGGAGACGCTCCAGGCCGACTACCGCACCGCCGATCTGCGGGGCGCGTCACCGGTGGTGAGCGTCGCGGGCTGGAACGTCGGGACGACGGTCGTCCCGGGCAAGTAGCTAGGCGGCGCGCGCCTTCGCCGCGATGGTGCGGGCGCGCGCCACCAGCACGGTCGCCAGCAGCTCGTCGAGGCCGTCGGTCAGCTCCCGGTCGACGAGCAGCACGTCCGGCTCGGCGGCATCGACGTCGATCGCGCCGATCCCGAGAACCCGCTCGCTGAGCCCGATCAGCGCCGTCGCGCAGATCACGACGCGCCGCCGCGGATCGGGATGAACGAGCCGGGCCAGCTCGAGCTCCTCGAGCCGATCCGCGCCAAGGAGGGCGCGCACGGCGGGCAGGTCCCTGCTCTGGGCGAGTCGCAGCCGCACGCGAGGACCCCGCGGGAGCTCGTGTGAGCCGAAGAAATAGCCGTGTTCGGTGGTGTGCGCCATTTCCTACAGCGTAGTAGCTTTCCGCTGCGCCCCATAAATGCAGGCGAAATTGCGTTTTGGATCTAACCTCGCCCGCGGCCGGCGCGAATCTGCTCGAGGCGCTCGCGAAGCGCCGCCTCCGCCTCATCGGGCGCATAGAACCGCGCGTCGAGCGCCGGCTCGGGCAACAGCTCCTGCGGGGAGAGATGACCGGGCCGGCGGTGCGGGTTGTCGTAGTTGCCGTCGCCGCGGGTCGACGAGCGCAGGTGCGCCGGGGGCGGCGCCGCGCCGCGCTCGCGGATGTACTCGCGCGCCGCGAGCACCGCGCGCTTGGCCGCGTCCGACTTCGGCGCCAGGGCGAGATAGATCGCCGCCTGGGCCAGCGCGAACTGGCACTCGGGCATCCCGACGTGCTCGACCGCGGCGGCGGCCGCCGTGGCGACCGTCAGCGCCTGCGGGTCGGCGTTGCCGATGTCCTCGGAGGCGAGCACCACCATCCGGCGGACGATGAACCGGGGATCCTCGCCGCCCTCGAGCATGACCGCGAGGTAGTAGAGCGAGGCGTCGGGGTCAGAGCCGCGGGTGGCCTTGATCCAGGCCGAGATCGTGTCGTAGTGGCGGTCGGCCTGCCGGTCGTAGAGGAGCGCCCGGCGCTGCAGCGCGTCCTCGGCATGCTGGAGCGTGACCGGGCGACCTGCTCCGGCGGCCTCGCACGCGAGCTCGAGCCCGTTGAGCGCGGTCCGCGCATCGCCGCCGGAGCGCTCGGCGAGGAACTCCAGCGCCTGCGGCTCGATCTCGGCGTCGGGCCCGCACTCGCCGCGCGCCACGGCGCGGTCCAGGAGGACGCGCACCTGCGCAGGCTCGAGCGCCTCCAGCTCGTACACGTGCGCGCGCGAGAGCAGCGCCGAGTTCACCTCGAAGTACGGGTTCTCGGTAGTGGCGCCGATCAGCGTGATCAAGCCCTCCTCCACCGCCGGCAGCAGCGCGTCCTGCTGCGCCTTGTTGAAGCGGTGGATCTCATCCAGGAAGAAGACCGTCCGCTTGCCGCCGGTCGCCAGCCGCTCGCGGGCGCGCTCGATCACCGCCCGCACCTCGGCGCGGCCGGCCTGTACGGCGCTCTCCTCTTCGAACGCCGCGCCCGAGGCCTCCGCGACCAGCCGCGCGAGCGTCGTCTTGCCGCTCCCCGGCGGGCCGTGCAGGATCATCGAGTGGGGGTGGCCCTCCTCGATCGCTCGGCGCAGCGCCGAGCCGGGCGCGAGCAGGCGCTCCTGGCCCACGAACTCGTCGAGCGCACGCGGCCGCAGCCGGGTGGCGAGCGGCGCGTGGGGGGACGGGGCCGCGGCGGGCGCGTCGGGATCGGGGCCGAATAGTCGCTCCATGCCCGAACTATGGCGAATCGGTCCCGGACGTCGGGACCGAATTGCCAAAGTTCGCCCTCAGCGGCGCCGGCGCAAGAGCGCGTAACCCGCGCCGACCGCGGCCGCGATCGGCAGCTCGACCACGCCGAGCACGGCGGTCGCGGCCAGGCCGGTGTACACGGCCGCGTCGCGGCCCGACGGGCGCCGCGCGACGTCGCGCGCATCCGCCCAGATGTCCTCCGCCTCCTCGCGCGTCCGCGCTCCCGCCTTGCTGACGAAGTCGACGGCGCCGCCGACCGCCCGGCCGGCCGAGTCGCCGGCCGACCCCAGACCTCCGGATCGCTTGCTTGCCATCTTGTCCTCCTTATCTGTCGAGTTCTGCCCACGCGTTCAACGCGCGGCTGATCATCAGCGATGCGAGTGTGGCGCCGGCGCACAGCGCGAGCCCGAACGGCGTCGGGACCGCCAGCCCGAGGAAGCGCTGGAACGGGCCGAACGCGAGCGCCGCCGCGACGAACGCCGCGGAGGCGCCGACCGCCGCGACCACCTCGGGACTCAGCCTGCCCTCCGCGCGCCCGAGGTCCAGCGTCTGCGCGAGCTGTCCACCGACCACGCTCGTGAAGGCCACGGCGTTGGCGCGAGCGGGATCCGCTCGGCGCGACCCGAGCAGGTACGCGACGAAGCTCGGGACCGCCGTGGCGATGCCGCGGTTGACGATCCCACGGCGGAGCGGCGCGTCGAGCGCGGCGGTGCCCTCCCGTGAGAGCAGGGCGAGATCCCGGTGCTCGGGCTCCTGGACGGCCACCGACAGCGCCGGCAGCACATCGGTCACGAGGTTGACCGCGAGCACCTGCCTGGTCGTCAGCGGCGGCGCCAGCCCGCCGACCGCGGCGGCGATCATCAGGCCGAGCTCGCCGGCGTTACCGCCGAGCAGCAGCGCCAGCGCCCGGCGGATGTTGTGCCAGAAGCCGCGGCCTTCGACGAGCGTCTCGACCATCGTCGCGAAGTCGTCGTCCGCGAGCACGACGTCCGCAGCCTCCCGCGCCACGTCGGTGCCGGTGCGACCCATCGCTACGCCGACGTCGGCGAGCCTCAGCGCCGGCGCGTCGTTGACGCCGTCGCCGGTCATCGCGACGACGTGCCCGCGGCGCTGGAGCGCCTCGACGATCCGCAGCTTGTCGAGCGGCGAGATCCGCGCGATCACGCGCGCATCCTCGAGCCGGCGGTCGAGCTCCTCGTCGTCGAGCGCGGCGACCTCGGGGCCGGTCAGGACCGCGCTGCCGTTGCGAGCCAGCCCGGCGTCGCGTGCGATCGCGGCCGCGGTCGCGGGGTGATCCCCGGTGAGCATCACGACCCGCACGCCGGCCGTCTCGCAGCGGCGAACGGCCGCTTCAACGCCCGCGCGGAGCGGGTCGCTGATCCCGACGAAGCCGAGCGCGGTGAGCTCGCCGGGCTCATCGGGCGAACCGGTGCCCTCGGCCACCATCAGGACGCGCAGCCCGCGGTGCGAGAGGCGCTCCGCCGCGTCGAGCAGCGCTCGGCGACCGGCCTCCCCGATCGGCTCATCGCGATCGCCGCGGCGGACCCGCTCGCAGCGGTCGGCGAGCAGCTCCGGGGCGCCCTTGACGAACACGCGCGCGCCGCTCAGCGTCGCGTGGAAGCCGCGAGAGGGCTCGAACGGCGCCTCGTCGTCGCGCGGCAACTCGCGATGCGCGGTGACGCCGGCTTGCTCGGCGCCCCGCACCACCGCCACATCGGTGGGATGCGAGCCGAGGCTCGGGGCATCGGGGTGTGGGCTCGCAAGCGCGGCCGCCGCGAGGATCGCGGCGCTCAGACGGTCGGACGCCACGCCGGTCCCCTCCACGTCCGATACGCACGTGAGCGCCGGTCTGCCCTCGGTCAGCGTCCCGGTCTTGTCCGTACAAGCAACGTCCACCCTGCCCAGCGCCTCCACGGCAGCCAGGCGGCGCACGAGCGCGCCACGCGACGCGAGTCGCCGCGCGATCGCGGCCTGCGCGACGCCGGCCAGGAGCGGCAGGCCCTCGGGGACCGCGCCGATCGCGATGCTCGCGCCGAGCGCGAGCTGAGGAACCAGCGGACGCCCCCAGAGCACGCCGGCGACCGTCACGATCAGCCCGCCGCCGACGATGAACGGCAGGCCCTCGCTGAACATGCGCCCCAGCTTCTGGCCGAGCGGGCTCTGGCGCGTCTCCTCGAGTGTCACGGCGGCGGCGGTCGCGCCCATTCGAGTGCCGCGGCCGACCGCGATCACGACCGCGCGGGCGGTCCCCACGGTGATGTCGCTGCCCTCGAGGACGATCCTGTCGGCTTCGGTCCCGCCCTCCGCCACCTTCGAAACGGGCACCGACTCGCCGGTCAGCGCGGCTTCGTCCACCTCCAGCTCGTCCGCCTCGATCAGGCGGGCGTCAGCGGGAACGCGGTCACCGCCGACGAGCGTGATCACGTCGCCCGGGACCAGCTCGCCGGCGTCGACTCTGATCGGCCGCCCGTCGCGCAGCACGGTCGCCTTGCGCGCGCTCATCCGCGCCAGCGCCTCGGCGGCGCGGCCCGCCTGGCGCTCCTGCCACGCCCCGACCAGCGTGTTGACCACGATCACCGCGCCGATCATCGCCACGTCGCCGACCGCGCCCAGCGCGAACGAGATCGCAGCGCCGCCGGCGAGCACGCCGGTCAGCGGCGAGCTCAGCTGATCGAGCACCGCGTCGCCGAGCGCGCCGCGCCGACGGTTCAGCTCGGGCGGGCGGCTGCGGGATCGCGCCTGCGCGGCGGTCAGGCCCTCGCGGCTGCTCCCGAGCGAGCTGAGCGCGTCCTCCACGGCCTGGCGGCCGAAGCGCTCGGGCTCGGGGTCGGCGAGCCGTTCGCTGACCGAGCGTGCACGGGCTCCGCCCTGCAGTCGCGCGTATCCGGCGGCGATCGCGGCCAGCGCCGCCACGTAGGTGGCGTGCGAGCCTCGTTCGAAGCGGGGATTGCCTCCCAGGCCCCAGAACGCGCCGACGATGTTGGACCCGATTGAGGCGAGCACCGAATCGCGCACCGCTCGGTCACGAAGCACGCCGGCCTCGACGATCGCGGCCACGCTCGAGAGGTCCGTGGCAAGCAGATCGGCGCGCGCGGGGAACGAGCCGCTGCGGCCGGAGCTGAGCGCGATCGCGAGGTCGCATTCGGCGAACTCGGGTCCGGCGTGTCCGGTGTCGCTGAGGACGGCGACGATCCCGCCGCCGTCCTGAAGGTCGCGGACGCGGTCGAGCGCGTCGCCGCGGATCGCCGTGATCGTCTGCCCGGCCACCAGCGCCTCGGTGCCCTCGATGAGCTCCCCGACCACCTCGAGCGGGATGTCCACGCGCCGGCACTGCTCGAGCAGCCGGTCGAGTCCCACGGCGGGCGCGAGCGCCAGCGTCACCGACCCGACCGCCCTCCTGCGAGCCGAGGGCCGAAGCTCGAGCACGTGCTCGCTGCCCCGTGCCGGGCGGGCCGGCCCGAGCAGCCAGCGCTCGCCGTCGATCTCGGCGCTCGCGACGGCGCCGTCGAAGGTCCCGTCGACCGCCTGCACGGCCTCGGCGCGCGGGAAGATGCCGCCCCATGGCGATCCCGCCGCCGCCGAGATGCCGGCCGCCAGGCGAGAGATGTCCTCGCTGTCGTAACCCGGGTCGGCGGCGGTCGCGCCGATGAACCTGAGCCCGTTGGTCAACACGCGCGGCGACTCGATGATCAACGCGTCGGGCCGGCAGATCGGGCGGCGCTCGCGCGAGCCGACGACGATCACGCCCTGGCGCAATGCTCGCGCCGCGGCCCCGTTGTCGGCGGCCTCGGAGCCGATCAGCGCCGCGCGCGGGTTGACCAGTAGCAGCGCGGTCAGCGCCCGCACGGGCGAGCGCGTCAGCGCCAGCGTCAGCGCGGCGTAGGCCAGCGATGCCGGCGGCAGCGCCTTGAGGTAGCGATCGTAGGAGGTCGGGGTGGGCGGCGTGGCTCGCGGCTGCGGCGTGAACGCCTCCCCGCCGTCCAGCTCGACCGTGACGGCGCCTCCCCAGACGCGCGCGCCGGCATCGAGGCGCGCGCCGGGAGCGATCGCAAGCAGCTCGCCGCTCGACGAGATCGCCGTGCCGAAGCCGCCGAGCACCGTCGCCGGGAGCGGAACGCGCTCGCCGGGCTCGAGCTCGATCCGCGCCGACGGGTACGCCGCCTCCGCGTCTTCGAGTCGCTCCTCATAGGCCCGCCACGCGTTGCGCCGCGCCCGCACGGTCGTCATCAGCCGCAGCGCGCCGGCGCCGCTGACGGCGAGCCCGAGCGGGCTGCCCGCGAACGTGAGCCCGAGGATCGTCACCCCGCTCAGCGCGAGCTGAGTCGCATGTCGCCCGATCAGCTCCTCGAGTCGTTGCTCGATCGGTGGCAGGCCTTCGACGATCCCCATGGCCCCCGCCACGTGGGCGCCGCGACCGCCTCGCAGCTGCGCGCCCTGTCCCGCGCGCGCTCGGCGCACGGCGATCAGCGCCAGCCCGGCGGTCGCGCCGGCGAATCTGGCGGTGCTCTGGATCAGCGGGGCGGGATCGAGCGGGTGCGAGGGCGTGTCCTCGTCGGCAAGCTCGGGGAGCTCGAGGCTGGCGATCTGGCCGAGGAGATCCTGGATGTCGACGAGGTGCTCGGAGTACTCGACGAGCACGCGTCCGGTCAGGTGGCTGGCGGTGACGCGGGAGACCCCGCGCATCTCTCCCAGCCGTTCGACGAGCCGGCGCGCCAGCTGCGGGTCGCGATCGAGCCCGGACACCGCAACCCGGGCACGGCGGCGCAACCGCCCCAGCTCGCGGACTGCGTGCTTGGGAGCGCTCGCGGCCTGCTTGGGAACGCCCGCAGCGCGCTTCGGGATCTCACGGACCGCGCCGGCGATCGCCTCGCGGGTCTTCTGCGACCGGTCCGACTCCTCGGCCTCAGCCTCGGCCCGGGCCGCGGCCTGCGCGTCGCGCAGCGACTCGCGCAGCACCGCAAGGATCGCGGGCGCGTTGGCCTCGGCCTCGTCGAACTGGACGAGCACGTTGCCCGTCTGCTCGCTGGCGCGGGCACGGCGAACGCCGGGAAGCTCGCGCGCGGCCCGCTCGAGCTCCGCCGCGCCGCCCGAAGGCAGCCCCGGCACGTGGACGCGGATGCGCCCCGGGAGCGAGTGCACGACCCGCGGCGGCGCGGGCTCGGATGCCGGCGCGACCGCGCTCAAGCGCTACGAGGTCCCGGTACCGCCGGATGCCCGCCGTGAGCGCGACTGGCTCGAGCCCGACCGCCCTGACCGGGTCTGCCCACCGCGACCGGAGGCGCTCTGGCTCTTGCCGCTTCGGCTCTGCGAGCTGCGCGTCCCGCGGCTCGACGTGCTGCCGCTCTGCGAGCTGCGCGTCCCGCGGCTAGACGTGCTGGCGCTCTGCGCGCTGCGCGTCGGACGGCTGCGCGAGCGCGATGAGCTGCCGCCGCCGGAAGCGGCCGCCACTCCGTCCCGTGCGCCGCGGACCGCGCCGCGGGTCGCGGTGACCGCCACGTCTCCGGCTTTCATCGCGCCGGCGAGCGCGTACACGGCCCCACGCCTGAACAGTTCGCGCGCGCGGGGGGACACCGCGGCAGCAGTTGCGGCCGCGACCACACCGGCTTCGCTGTCCATGTAGTCGTCAACGCCCAAGGGTGCTCCCTCCTATCGAACAAGTGGTGAGTTCGCTACCCGCCACCTGGGAGCCTGAAGCGCCCACTGGGTGATCGCTGTCGTTGCTGGAGCTCGGGGTGTTTCCGACCGACCCTGCCCCTAGTCTCGCCGCCTACCGACAGCGCGCATCGCATGCGACGACTCATCTTCCTGCTGTGGGGTTTCCCTCCCCGCTCACCACGGCCGCCCCGCGTGCTCATCGAGCGGCCGCGGCCCGGTCGGCCGTAGCTGATTCTTAGGGTTCGAGCCCGCGCCTCGCGGGTACCCCGGGATCGCGATGGACGACAGCGCTGAGAACGGTTCGGGCACCGCCTCGGACGAGCCCGTGGGTCCGCGGCCCGAAGAAATGCTCGAGGCCTGGGGCCGGCGCGCCGGCAAGTTCCTGGCCGCGGCCGCCGCGCGCGCCCGTGAGGAAGCGGAGGACATCTGGGCGGAGGCCCAGAGCGTCCGCCGCGGCGAGCGCGACTGACGCGCACACCTCAGCGGCCGATGAAGCGCAGCGCCGCCTCGTGCAGCGGTCCGTTGGTCGCGAGGGCGTCGCCCCCGTCGGCGGTCGGCACACCCGAGAGGTCGGTGAAGGTGCCGCCGGCCTCGAGCACGATCAGGCGCGGCGCGGCCAGATCCCACAGGGACACGGTGGGCTCGCAGACGATCTCGACGGCGCCCTCGGCCAGCAGCATGTAGCCCCAGAAGTCGCCGAACCCCCGCGAGCGCCAGCAGCTGCGAGCCAGCGCGAGCAGTCCGTCGAGGCGCCCGTCCCAGTCGTCGAGTCCCGGGAAGCAGAGCTGCGCGTCGGGCAGCTCCCTGACGCCCGACACGTGGAGGGCCCGGCCGTCGGCGCCGACGCCGTCGCGGACGAACGCTCCGCCGCCGCGCAGCGCCCACCAGCGGCGGTGCAGAGCGGGCGCGGACGCGACGGCCACGGCGAGACCGTCGTGATCCTCGAGCGCGAGCAGCGTCCCCCAGACCGGGATCCCCCGCACGAAGTTCTTGGTGCCGTCGATCGGATCGACGATCCAGCGGCGGGCGCCCTCGCGGCGCTCGACGCCCCCGAACTCCTCCCCGACCACCGAGTCCTCGGGGCGCAGATCCGCCAGGCGATCGCGGATCACGCTCTCCACCGCGCGGTCGGCTTCGGTGACCGGCGTCAGGTCGGGCTTGGTCTCGACCACCAGATCCTCGGCGCCGTAGCGCTCGAGCGTCATCGCGTCGGCCCTGTCGGCGAGTTCCAGTGCAAGCTGGAGGTCGTCGGGTAGGCTCATCCGCGTCATGATCGCCGATGACCTCGAGAGGGAGACGACCGAAGTCCTCCAGCGGCTGGTGAGGTTCAACACCGTCAACCCTCCTGGCAACGAGCGCGACGCGATCGAGTACCTCGAGGGCTACGTCCGCGAGGCGGGCTTCGAGACGGAGATCCTGGCGGCCGAGGAGCGCCGGCCGAACCTCGTCGCGACGCTCAACGGCGAGCGCGAGGGAAAGACCCTCACCTATCTAGGGCACGTCGACACCGTGCTCGCGGATCCCTCGGAGTGGACCCACGACCCGTGGTCGGGCGAGGTGGCCGACGGCTTCCTGTGGGGCCGCGGCGCGCTCGACATGAAGTCGCAGGTCGCCGCCGAGGCGGCGGCGGCGGTCGCGCTCGCCAAGAGCGGGTGGCGCCCGGCGGCCGGCAGGCTGATGCTCGTGTTCGTCTCCGACGAGGAGACCGGCGGCGACGTCGGGGCGCACTGGCTGACCGAGACGCACGCCGACAAGGTGCGCTGCGACTGGCTGATCAACGAGGGCGGCGGCGAGCTGTTCGAGTACGACGGGCAGCGGCGCTACGGCGTCTGCTGCGCGGAGAAGGGGATCTTCCGCTTCACGCTGACCGCGCGCGGGATGGCCGGGCACGCTTCCCTGCCACGAACCGGCGACAACGCGTTGCTCAAGCTCGGCCCGGTCCTCCAGAAGCTCGCCGGGGCGGGTCCCGAGTACGAGTTGACCGAGGGACCGGCGGCGCTGCTGGAGCGGCTCGGAGAGGATCCCCGCGATCCCGCGGGGGCGGTGGCGAGAGTCCAGGAGAAGGATCCGGCGCTCGTGATCTTCCTCGAGCCGATGCTCGGCGTGACGCTCACGCCCACGATGGCGCACGCGTCCGACAAGGTGAACGTGATCCCGTCGCGAGCGACCCTGAAGATCGACTGCCGCGTGCCGCCCGGGCTCGGCGAGGACGCGGCGCGCCGGCGCATCGAGCAGGTCCTCGGCGACGAGTCGGACGGGCTCGAGGTCACTTTCGACGAGACCGTGATCGGGAACGCCTCGCCGATCGAGACCGAGCTGATGTCGGCGATCGATCGGTGGATCAAGCACAACGACGAGGGCGCCGAGACCGTGCCCGTGATCCTGCCGGGCTTCTCGGACTCGAGGTGGTTCCGCGATGCGTTCCCGGACTGCGTCGCTTATGGCTTCTTCCCGCAGCGACATCAGACGCTGCTCGAGGCCGCCCCGCTCGTCCACAACGCGGACGAGCGGATCGACGTGCGCGACCTAGGGTTTGCGGCCCGCTTCTACGCCGACCTCGCACGCGAGCTGCTCGGCTGAAGGACGTTCGCGCAGGCGCTCGTCGAGTGCCTCCGCGGACTGCGCGCTTGGCGGGCCGCCCAGCTCGCGGACCGACCGCGGCAGCACGCCGATCGCGAGCATCACCAAGCCGATCGCGCAGCCGGCGCCCAGCACGACGCGCGGGCCGAACGCCGCCGCCAGGGGACCGGCCACCGCGTAGCCGAGCGGCAGCAGCGCGAGCGATCCCATCCAATCCCAGGCGCTCACGCGTGAGAGCGCCCGCGGTGGGATGTGGTGGGCGAGCGCGGTCTCCCACCAGATCCCCATCAGCGACCAGCCGAACCCGGTGGCGAACGCGCACGCGACGACCAGCGCGATCGGCGCTCCTAGGGCGAACACGCCGTCCTGGACCGGCCACGCGAGGATCAGGAGCATTCCCAGGAAGAGCGGACGGGCGGGGCGCCAACGGAGACCGATCGCGCCGCCCACCACCGCGCCGACCCCGGCGACCGCCTCGAGCAGCCCGAACACCCCGGCCGAGCCGTACACGTCTCGCGCGATCACCGGCGCCAGCGCGTACCACTGCGCGTAGACGCACAGCACCGCGCCGGTGAACACGGCGATCGTGACCCACACCCAGGTGCGCGAGCGGACCTCCTGCCAGCCGCCGCGCAGCGAGGCGAGCACCGACTCGAGCCGGCGCGGCGTCTCCCCGCGGCCGCGGCTTGACCGGGATCAGCAGCAGCGCGCTCGCGAGGAACGACAGGGCGTCGAGCGCGAATGCCTCGCCGGCGCCGACGCCGAGGACGAGCGCGGTGCCGATCGCCGGGCCGAGCAGGAACGACAGGTTCACCGTCTCCTCGGTCAGCGCCCGGGCCTCCTGGATCTGCTCCTCGGGGACGCACTGCGGCACGAGCCCCGCGTACGCCGGCTGGAAGAACGCGCGCGCCGCTCCGAACAGCGCCTCGATCACGACCAGCTCCCAGATCCGGATCGTCCCGGCGAAGATCAGGGCGGCCAGGAGCGCGTGCAGGGCGAAGCGCGCGAGGTCGGTCGCGATCATGATCCGGTGGCGGGGCAGCCGATCCGCCCAGACGCCGCCGAACAGCAGCAGCGCCACGAACGGGAGCGTCTGCGCTGCGAGCACGAGCCCGAGATCCGTGGGCGAGCCGGTGCGCTGCGTGACGAACAGCGCGAGCGCGACGATGATCACCTGATCGCCGAGCACGCTCGCGGCTTGGCCGAGGAAGAGATACTTGAAAGATCTGTTGCGCAGGACGCGCAGATACGAGCTCACGAGACACCGTTGGGAAGGTCGGACGACGGGACTACGAAGGGGCCGCCGCGGGAATCAGCGGGCGGCGGCGGGAGGCGCAGTCAGGGTCGTCTGGATGCGAGCATCGCCAGGCCAGCGTACCACTCCCGGACTAGACTCCGGCCATGGCGACGGAGGTCTCGACGCGGCTCGATGCGGCCTGCTTCCGGCTTCCCGTGGAGCGGATCCGCGAGGGCTACTACTCGGACGCGTACTTCGTCTACACCAAGCAGCTGCTCGAGGAGGAAGACCACCATCCGCAGGTGACGATGCAGGTCTTCCAGAAGCAGGATTCGGTGCTCGGGGGGATCGACGAGGCGATCGCGATCCTGCGACTCTGCTCGGGCCACCAGGATCCCGCCTCCGGTCGCTGGGAGGCCGGCTGGGACCGGCTCGAGGTCCGCGCGCTGCGCGAGGGGGATCGGATCGCGCCGCGCGAGGTGGTGCTCGAGATCGAGGGCGACTACAGCCTGTTCGCGCACCTCGAGACCGTCTACCTCGGAACGCTGGCGCGCCGCTCGCTGGTCATGCGCAACGTCACCGAGGTCGTGCAGGCGGCCCGCGGCAAGCAGATCTTCTACTTCCCCGCCCGCCACGATCACTGGCTCGTCCAGACGGGCGATGGCTGGAGCGCCCACGTCGCCGGCGCGATCGGCGTCTCGACCGACGCGCAGGCCTCCTGGTGGGGCGGCCGCGGCATCGGCACCGTGCCACACGGCCTGATCGCCGCGTACGGCGGCGACACCGTGCAGGCGGCGAAGGTGTTCGCCGACCGATTCCACTCGGAGATGAACATCACCGTGCTGGTGGACTTCGAGAACGACTCGGTCCGGACCGCGCTAAAGGTCGCCGAGGCGCTCGGACCACGGCTGTGGGGGGTGCGCCTGGACACGTCCGAGACGCTCGTCGACCGGTCGCTGTGGGATGAGATGGGCGGCTTCAAGCCCACCGGCGTGAACCCCCGCCTGGTGCAGAAGGTGCGGGACGCGCTCGACGGGGCCGGTTATCCCGACGTGCGGATCGTGGTGTCCGGCGGGTTCACGGTGACGCGGATCAACGAGTTCGAGGAGCGAGGCGTGCCGGTCGACGCGTACGGAGTCGGCTCCTCCCTGATCCGCGGCGAGAACGATTTCACCGCCGACGTGGTCCGGCTGGAGGGCCGGCCGTGCGCCAAGGTCGGGCGCGCGTATTCGCCGAGTCCGCGCCTGGAGCGAGTGGAGTAACCCCTCTGGGGTTGAGTATTCGCCCGGCGCTGCCGATGAGCGCCTCAGGCGATGACCACTCCGATTCCCACGACAGCCGCACACGCGGCGGCCTCGCATACACACGTCGTGAGCCACGGCTCCTCGGGCTTCCTGGGGGCCCCGGACATCCAAACCTTCATCCTCCAGTGGGTCCCGCTGGTGCTGATGATCATGCTGGTCTGGTTCCTGTTCCGGCTGGTGCGACACCTGCCGAAGACCAAGCCGGCGGAGATCAAGCCGGCGGCGGCGCCCCCGATCGGGTGGAGCGACATCGCCGGCGCGGACGAGGCCAAGGATGAGCTGCGCGAGGTCGTCGACTACCTGCGCGACCCCAAGCGGTTCCGCAGGCTCGGAGCGAATGTGCCGAAGGGGATCCTGCTGCACGGGCCGCCCGGCACCGGCAAGACGCTGCTCGCCAAGGCCGTGGCGCACGAGTCGCATGCGAACTTCTACTCGCAGTCGGCGGCGGCGTTCGTCGAGATGTTCGCCGGGCTCGGCGCCTCGCGGATCCGGCGGTTGTTCCGCGAGGCCCGCAAGCACGCGCCGGCGATCCTGTTCATCGACGAGATCGATGCGGTCGGCGGACACCGCGGCGCTGACACCAACAGCGAGCGCGACCAGACACTCAACCAGCTCCTGGTCGAGATGGACGGCTTCAACACGGCCAAGGACGTGGTCGTGATCGCCGCATCGAACCTGCTCGAGAAGCTCGACTCAGCGCTGCTGCGGCCCGGGCGCTTCGATCGTCAGATCTTCGTCGCGCCGCCCGACGTCGGCGGCCGCGAGGGCATCCTCCAGGTGCACTCGCGCAACAAGCCGCTCGCGGAGGACGTCGACCTGAGGCTGCTCGCGCGCCAGACGGCGGGCCTCACGGGCGCGGATCTCGCGAACATCTGCAACGAGGCGGCGATCTTCGCGGGCAGGCGGGGCGCTGACGAGGTGACGATGAAGGACTTCGACGCGTCGCTCGAGCGGGTGCTCGCGGGGATGCAGTCGCGGCGCACGCTGAGCGATCACGAGAAGCGCGTGGTCGCCTATCACGAGGCGGGTCACGCGCTCGTCGGCGAGCTGCTGCCCTCCGTCGATCGCGTGCACCGGATCTCGATCGTGCCGCGCGGCCGCGCGCTCGGCTACACGCTGAACCTTCCCGAGGAGGACCGCTATCTGAAGACGCGCGAGGAGCTGATCGACTTCATGGCGATGCTGCTGGGCGGCCGCGCCTCGGAGCAGCTCGTGTTCGGCTCGATCACCACGGGCGCGGCCGACGACCTCAAGCGCGTCTCCGGAATCGCCCGCTCGATGGTGCGCGACTACGCGATGGGCACCGGCACGAGCTCGCTGCGGGCGCTCGACGAGGACGCTTCGGAGCTGAGCAAGCGGGTGCGCGACGAGGAGATCAGGGAGCTCGCGGACGGCGCGTTCCGGACCGCCCTGGCGATCATCGGCCGCCATCGCGGCAGGCTCGACGAGCTCGCGCGGACGCTGCTCGAGAACGAGGTGCTCGAACGGCCCGACATCGACCGGATCATGGGCGATGTCCCCAGCGAGGCGCCGCGGCGCGTGGGCGAGCTCGGGATCGCGGCGGCGAGCGCCGAACCGCTCGGTCCCTAGACTCCCCTCGATGCTGTCGACGATCGACCACGTCGGCGTCGCCGTCGAGGACATGGACGCGGCGCTGGCGATCTACCGCGACCTGCTGGGCATGCCGCTCGTGCACCGGGAGACCGTCAGCGAGCAGGGCGTCGACGCCGCGCTGCTGGACGTCGGCGAGGGCCACATCGAGCTGCTCCTGCCGCTCGGCCCCGACACCGCCGTCGGCAAGTTCCTGGCGCGACGCGGCCCCGGCCTTCACCACATCGCCTATCGGGTCGAGTCGGTGCAGGAAGCCCTGGATCGTCTCTCGAGCGCCGGCGCCCGGCTGATCGACGAGCGACCCCGCACCGGCATCCGCGGCTCGCGCGTGGCGTTCGTGCACCCGGCGTCGACCGGCGGCATCCTGACCGAGATCGTCCAACCTGCAGAGGGACACTGACCATGGCGGATGAAAGGCCACAGCGGATCAGCATCGGCTTCGAGGGCGGCCAGGTGCTCTCCGCGCGCGTCCCCCTGGCGCAGCTGGCCAACCTGCGCAAGGCGCTCGGCACGCAGGGATGGCATGAGCTGGAGGCCGACGACGGGACTGTCGCGCTGGATCTCGAGAAGGTGGTCTACGTGCTCGTCGACCACGAAGGCCAGCGCGTCGGGTTCGGCAGCTAGCGCTTCGGCTGCCAGAACGCGAGCTCGCCGCCGCACGGCGTGGCGATCACGCTGCGCCAGCCCGCGGGGCCTTCTCGCGGGGAGAGCAGCACGCGAGCTCCCAGCTCGTGCGCCCGCTCGGTGATCGCGTCGATATCGGTCACCTCCACGTAGGGAAGCCACATCGGCCGCGCGACCGGGCACTCCACGATGCCGCCGCCGAGCGCCCCGGGTATGCCGAGCGCGAGGTAGGACCCGTGAGGCGTGTCCAGGCGATCCGGCAGCCACCCGCACAGCTCCGCATAGAAGGCGCTGGCGGCGGAGAGGTCCGGCGTGTGCAGCTCGAGGTGGACGAGTGGACGCGGGCCGGGGATGTTCATGCGTGTGCTGAGACTCGGTCCGCGCCGGAAACTAATCGCCCCCCGATGAGTTTGGCCGGGCGACGCGGTCTAAGCTCTCGTGTGGATGACAGGCACCCGCAGTAGTGCGTTGTCCGAGCAGGCGGGCATCGCGGCGGCCCGCGCCGGGGACGAGTCTGCCTTCGCAGGGATCGTCGAGCCGTACCGCCGCGAGCTGCATGCGCACTGCTACCGGATGCTGGGCTCGGTGTACGACGCGGACGACGCGATGCAGGAGACGTTCCTGCGCGCGTGGCGGGGCCTTGGCGGCTTCCAGGAGCGCAGCTCGTTCCGCTCGTGGCTGTACACGATCGCAACCAACGCCAGCCTGACCCAGATCTCGCGCCGGCCCAAGCGCGTGCTGCCGATCGACTACGGCCCGCCCACCGACCCGCACGTCGCGCCCGGGATGCCGATCACCGAGTCGGTCTGGCTCGAGCCCTATCCCGACGAGACGCTGGGGATCGAGGACGGCTTCGCGGCGCCGGACGCCCGCTACGAGCAGCGCGAGGGCCTCGAGCTGGCGTTCATCGCCGCGCTTCAGCACCTCGCGCCCAACCAGCGGACGGTCCTGATCCTCCGGGAGGTGCTCGGCTTCTCGGCCAAGGAGACGGCCGAGATGCTCGAGACGACGGTCGCGTCGGTCAACAGCGCGCTGCAGCGCGCTCGCGTCGCGGTCGACGAGCGGGTCCCGGAGCGCACCCAGCAAGCGACGCTCCGATCGCTCGGCGACGAGGAGCTGCGCACGCTCGTGAGCCGCTACGTCGATGCATGGGAGCGATGCGACGTGGAGGCATTCGCGGCGATGCTGGCCGAGGACGCGACGTTCGCGATGCCGCCGCTCGCGACCTGGTATCAGACGCGCGAGGGAATCGCGGCTTGGGCGCGGAACGCGCCGCTGTCAGGCGCCTGGCGCTGGCGGACGGTGTACACCAGGGCCAACGGCCAGCCGGCGCTCGCCTTCTACGCATGGGATCAGGAGGCGGAGGCCTACCTGCCGTTCGCGCTCAACGTGCTGACGCTACGCGGGCGCGAGGTCGCCGACGTGACCGCGTTCATCGTCCGCTCGACCGAGTCGCCCGACCCCGAGTCCTACGTGCGCTTCCCCGAGCAGCCCTACGACGCGCAGCGGCTGGCGGGGGCGTTCGAGCGCTTCGACCTGCCGGCGCGGCTGCAGGCTTAGCCGCGCCCTACGACGGCATGCCGGTCGCGATGACGCGATTGCGAAGCACGCCGATGCCCTCGATCTCGAGCTCGACCACGTCGCCCGCAGACAGCCAACGCTGATCGCCGTGCTCGAGGATGCAGCCGCGCCCGACGGTGCCCGAGCCGATCACGTCCCCGGGCAGCAGTCCTGGGGTGTTGCGTGCCGCGGCGCTCGAGCAGCTGATCCCACGAGTAGTGCATGTCGGCCGTGCTCGAGTCGGTGCGGATCTCGCCGTTGACACGAGCGATCGCGCGCATCCCGAGGTCCGAGGGCAGCTCGTCGGGCGAGACGAGGATCGGACCGAGTGAGGTCGCGAAGTCCTTCCCCTTCGCCGGTCCGAGCCCTACCGCCATCTCGCGCATCTGGAGGTCGCGGGCGGACCAGTCGTTCATGATCGTGAAGCCCTCGGGACGGCCGTCGGCGCCGATCACGCACGCGAGCTCGAGCTCGTAGTCGAGCGCCGCGGTGTCGGCCGGCATCGGGATCTCGTCCCCGTCGCGGTACACGGCCTCCGGGTTGGAGAAGTAGAAGACGGGGATCTCGTACCAGGCCTCGGGCACCTCGCGGCCGGTCAGCGACCGGGCGTTGCGGACGTGCTCCTCGAACGCCATGAAGTCCCGGATGCAAGGCGGACGCCCGTCGGGGAATGGACGTCTCATCGCTGGAACAGCGTAGAGAGAACGACCTCGGTGACGGTTCGGGTGACACCGTCGACGGCGCGGATCCGCTCGAGCGCGAGCTCGAGGTCCTTGGTGTCCTGCGCCATCACATGCAGGAGCGCGCTCGCCTCGCCTGCCACGGTGTGTGCCGAGACCACGCCCGGCTCGCGCTGCGCTGCACGCTTGATCGCGTCGCCGGGCATTCGCCCCTCGCAGAAGAGATCGACAAACGCCTCCGCGTGCCAGCCGAACGCGGGCGGATCGACGATCGCCGTATAGCCGAGGATCACGCCGTCGCGCTCGAGCCGATCGACCCGGCGCTTGACCGCCGGGGCCGAGAGGTGAACGTGGTGACCGATGTCCTGGTAGGAGCGCCGCGCGTTCTCCCTCAGCAGCGCAACGATTGACCGGTCGATCTCGTCCACACCAGGATGATAACGCACCTACACGCAACGAATCGGCATTGAGACATCGCCTTCGCACCCTGATCATTGCGTCATGGCTATCCAGGATCTCGCCCACCCGACGCCCTCGAGCACCGATGCGATGCCGATCCACGGCATCGATCACCTCGAGCTCTACGTCGGTAACGCCCTTCAGGCCGCCCATTTCTACAAGTCGGCTTTCGGCTTCACGGAAACGGCGTATCGAGGGCTCGAGACCGGCAGCCGCGACCGGGTTTCGTACGTGCTCGAGCAGGGCCGGATCCGGCTGGTCCTCTCCGGGACGCTGACCGGGGAGGACGAGATCGGCGAGCACCATCGCCGCCATGGCGACGGCGTGCACTCGATCGCGCTCAGCGTGCCGGATGCCGCCGCCGCCTACGAGCACGCGATCGCGCACGGGGCGCGCGGCGTGCACACGCCCTACGAGCGCAGCGACGAGGAGGGGATCGTCCGGCTCGCCTCGGTGCAGACCTACGGCGAGACGCTGCACGTGTTCGTCGAGCGGGGCCGCTATCACGGCGCGTTCCTGCCCGGCTACGAGCGTCGCGGCACCGCCGCGAACACGCCCGACGGCCTGCTCGTCGGGATCGACCACGTCGTCGGCAACGTCGAGCTCGGGCACATGGAGGAGTGGGTGCACTACTACGAGCGCGTGTTCGGGATGACCGAGCTGATCCACTTCTCCGACGAGGCGATCTCGACCGAGTACTCCGCGCTCATGTCGAAGGTCGTCACCGACGGGTCCGGCCGGATCAAGTTTCCAATCAACGAGCCGGCGGAGGGAAAGAAGAAGTCCCAGATCGAGGAGTTCCTGGACTTCTACCGCGGCGCGGGCGTTCAGCACATCGCCGTGTCGACCACCGACATCGTTCGCACGGTCGATGAGTTGAGCGCCCGCGGCGTGAAGTTCCTCCCGATCCCCGAGTCCTACTACGCGGAGGTTCCTGGGCGGATCGGCGAGATCGAGGAGGACCTCGCGGACCTCCGCCGTCTCGGGATCCTCGTGGATCGCGACGACGAGGGATATCTGCTCCAGATCTTCTCCAATCCGGTCGGCGACCGCCCGACGCTGTTCTTCGAGGTGATCGAGCGCCATGGGGCGCGCGGATTCGGCGAGGGCAACTTCAAGGCGCTGTTCGAGGCGCTCGAGCGCGAGCAGGACCGGCGGGGGAACCTCTAGTGGAGAACCGCTAGGCGATGCGGTACGAGGCTCGCGGTCGCGTTCCCGCCAAGCGTCACGTCGCGTTCCGCGAGAACGGGACGCTGCTGACCGAGGAGGTGATGGGCTTCGAGGGCTTCTCGGGCAACGAGTCGATCCTCTACCACCTGCAGACGCCGTGCCGCGTGACCGAGCTCGGACAATTCGTGCCGATCGAGCGTGACGAGTGGGTGCCTTCCGCCCACGCCCATCGCCTGTTCAACACCGCCGGCATCGCCGCCGAGGGGGATCCCGTGATGGGCCGCCGGGTGCTGATGTACAACGGCGACGTCGAGATCGGGCTGTGCCGCCCGGTGGAGCCGCAGGACTACTTCTACCGCAACGGCGAGGGCGACGAGGTGGTGTTCGTGCACGAGGGCACGGGCGAGCTCGAGACGACCTTCGGCACGCTGCCCTACAGGGCGCACGACTACATCGTCATCCCTCGCGGGACCACCTATCGCGTCCACCCAGAGGGCGAGCAGCTGTGGCTGACGTTCCAGACGCCCGGGGAGATCGAGACGCCCAACCGCTACCGCAACCGGTACGGCCAGCTGCTCGAGCACGCTCCCTACTCCCACCGTGACTTCCATCCGCCGACCGAGCTCGTGACGCACCGCGGCCCGGGCGAGTACGAGCTGGTGGTGCGCGTGCGCGGCGGCTACCAGCACTACCAGCTCGACTATCACCCGATCGACGTCGTCGGCTGGGACGGCTACGTGTACCCGTACACGTTCAACATCGACGATTTCGAGCCGGTCGCCGGACGGGTGCACATGCCGCCGCCCGTCCACCAGACCTTCCAGGGCCCCAACTTCGTGATCTGCTCGTTCTGCCCCCGCATGCTCGACTGGCAGGAGGGTGCGATCCCGATCCCCTACAACCACTCGAACCTGCAGTCGGAGGAGATGATCTATTACGTCTCCGGTGAGTTCGGGTCGCGCCGGGGGATCGACGTCGGCTCGATCACGCTGCACCCCTCCGGCCTGCCCCACGGGCCCCAGCCGGGACTCGCCGAGCAGTCGATCGGGATGCGCTTCACCAATGAGCTCGCGGTGATGTGCGACACGTTCAGGCCGCTGCGGCTGACCGCCTTCGCGCAGTCTCTGGACGACGGCAAGTACGCGCTCTCCTGGGCGGACACCCCCGCGGAGCACGCCCCGTTCACCTCCGTGGGCAACTGATCATGTTCAAGGAAGGACAGCTCTACGCACCGGTCACCACCAGCGAGGACGGCAGCGTCACCGTTCACCTCGCCGACGATCACCCCGGGTTTGCCGACCCCGACTATCGCGCGAGGCGCAACCACATCGCGTCGCTAGCGCTCGGGTGGGAGCCCGGCCGGCCGATCCCCCACGTCGACTATTCCGAGGAGGAACAGGAGGTATGGCGCACGGTCTGTCGGGAGCTCGCGCGCAAGCACGAGCGGCTCGCGTGCACCGAGTACCGGGAGGCCATGGCTCGGCTCAGGCTCCCGGCAGACCGCATACCCCAGCTCGACGAGGTTGGCGAGCGGCTCCGCCCGCTCACCGGATTCGAGTACCACCCCGCCGCGGGCCTGGTCCCGTTCGACCAGTTCTACGGTTCGCTTGCCGACGGCGTGTTCCATTCAACGCAGTACGTCCGCCATCACGCAAAGCCGCTGTACACCCCCGAGCCGGACCTGATCCATGAGGTGATCGGGCACGGCGGGATGCTCGCGAGCCCACGGCTGGCGGAGCTGAACCGGCTCGCCGGTCAGGCGGCGCGCCGGCTGGAGACCAAGGCCGGGCGCGACTTCTTCGCGACCGTGTTCTGGTTCACGATCGAGTTCGGTGTGGTCTATGAGGATGATGAGCTGCGCTGCTACGGCGCCGGGCTGCTGTCCTCCTTCGGCGAGATCGAGGAGTTCCGCGGAGCGGACATCCGGCCGCTCGAGATCGCACGGATGGGCGTGCAGGGCTACGACATCACGAAGTACCAGCCGGTCCTGTTCGCTGCAGAATCGATCGACCAGCTGCTCGAGGTGGTCGGCGGGTTCTTCTCCGAGTGCGACGACGACTCGCCGGCGCGCCTCGGCGCGGTCACGCCGGTCTGAAGGGATTCCTTGCCATAACCTCCGGCCGCCGGTAGGGTCCGAGGCGGTTGGGCGGCCGGGATCGTTGCGATCCATTCTGGAGGTGGTTGGTGGTTACTTCGCGTAGGGCACGCGCCGTCGCGTCGACGGCGGTAGTGCTCGTGTTCGCCGCGGCAGGCGTCGCTTGGGCTGCGGGGGGCTGGAATAAGTCTTCGGTTCCCAAGGGGGTCAGCGGCGTAGGGCAGATCTCCTGCGCGACCAAGCAGGACTGCTGGGCATCGGTCGATCAGTCCCTGGCGCCCTATTCGCAGGAGGTGCTTCACACCACCAACGGGGGCAAGTCCTGGTCCAAGCAGACCGTCGACAAGGTGCCGGATTCTCCGGACCCAGGCGGGACCTCCGGCATCAGCTGCCCGACCGCGTCTGAGTGCCTGACGCTGGGCGATCTGATCCTGCGGACCACCAATTCCGGCAAGTCTTGGAAGCGGGTCGGTTATCCCACGACTCCGAACCTGGATTACGAGGAAGCGATCTTCTGCGCAGACAAATCGACTTGCTGGGTCGCAGGAGACTTGAGCTCGGAAGCGGGGATCTTCAAGAGTTCCAATGCGGGCAAGAGCTGGCAGCTCCAGGCAGAACCGTGGATGGGTGGCGTCACCGAGCTCTGGTGCCTGAACAAGAACGACTGCTGGGCGCTCGGCGACAGGACCGGCTCCCAGATGTACCAGACGTTCGGAGAGGCCGCCAGCACAGCTAACGGTGGCAAGACGTGGAAGGTGAACGGCTTCACCGACCTCAAGGTCTCGGTGGGAGGAGCGCCCGACGGGATCACCGGCTTCTCCGGAGTCTCCTGTATGGATTCGAGTCACTGCGTCCTCGTCGGGAACACCAGCGGCGCCCCGCTCCCGAGACCTGGCAGCGCCAGGGTCCTGCTCACCAGCGATGGCGGCAAGAGCTGGAAGGTCAAGCAGCCGCCTGCGCGCGTCGACGTGCTCGAGTCCGTTTCCTGCATCCATGGGACCAAGCACTGCTGGGCCACCGGCTCCAATGTCACCTCCGACGACGCCTACATCCTCGCCAGCGGCAATGGCGGCGCCGGCTGGTCGATTCAAAAGACGGTCCCCAAAGACCAGCTGACTGGCTTGGCGTGCTGGAACACCAAGTTGTGCACCGCAGGCGGGCTCACCGGGAAGATCTTCTACACGACCAACGGAGGCTGACGACTCCGGACGGGCCGATCCGCCGCGAAGTGCACAGGCAATCCAACGTTGGCAATTCGCTCGCAGAGCGGGCGTTTGCTCATGGTCTCGCGCGCGCGACCGATTAACGCAGCATGCCCGAGGGCAGGGAACCCACCGCTGGGGCGCGCGGCTGCGCCCTGGCGGATGAACCGAGTGAGACGAGCGGTGTCACCTCCGCGCTGCTGCTGACCTACCTGGATCGCGCGGGCGGCCCGACGACGGTCGCCGAGGTGCTTCGCCGCTGTGGCCTGGAGCAGTGCGAGACGGTGCTGCGTAACGAGAACTGCTGGTTCTCGTGGGAGACGAAGATCGCGTTGTTCGAGGCAGCCGCGGCGGTACTGGCCAAGCCGGACTTCCTCGACGAGATGGCCGCGTGTGCGCTTGACAGTAACGTCGGCGGTGGGCTCAAGGTGGCGCTGCGAACGCTCGGCTCGCCGAAGTTCGTGCTGCGCAACATCGTCGGCGCAAACGCCCGCTTCAACCGGAGCCACAAGCTCGAATTGCTGGAGCTTCGCGATCAGCACGCGCTGCTGCGGTTCTCCGAGATCGGTGGTGGCAAGCGCTATCACCGGCTCGACTGCGAGTACACGTCCGGCCTGCTCGCGGTCATCCCGGAACTGTTCGGGATGCCGGCCGCGCACGTGAGCCATTTCCAGTGCGCCGCGGAGGGCGCCGAGGCCTGCATGTTCGAGTTGCACTGGGCGGAGCGGCCCCGGACCGCCGCTCGCGTCCTGGCCGCGGGAGGGGCGACCGCGGTCGCCGCCGGCCTGAGCGCGCTGCTGGCGCCCGCGGCGCTCCCGCTCGTCGGCGTCGCGGCACTCGGCGCGACCGGCTGGCTGGCCCATAAACGCGACGCCTGGCAGCGCGAGCGCATCCGTCATCTCGAGCGGGAGGCGGTCGACAGCGAGGCGGTCGCGCGGCAGATGTTCGCGAGCCTCCAGGACGTGGTATCCCACCTGCGCCTCGAGGAAGTGCTCGAGAAGGTGACGCTGAATGCGCAGGTCGCGGTCGGGGGCCGCGACTTCCTGCTGCTGACGCGCGAGGGTGGGGTGCTCTCCTGTCAGAGCACATCGAACCTGCCGCGGGAGGCGATCGAGGCCGTGGAGGGATGGGCCAACGATTCACCGCGCCTGCTCGAGCAACCGCTCGTGATCGACGACGTCAGCCGCCTGCCCGCACTGGAGGCGCTGATCGAGCTCGACAACCCGCTGCGCTCGCTCGCCAGCGCGCCGTTGAACACGCTCAGCGAGCCGCTCGGCGTGCTCGTCGCCCTGGGCGGCCAGCAGCAGACCTTCCTGCCGCGCGACGTATCGGTGCTCGAGGCCTACGCGGCTCAGGTGACGATCGCGCTCGGCAATGCCCGGCGCTTCCAGAACGAGCGCAGCCTCGCGGCACGCGACCCGCTCAGCGGACTGCTCAACCACCGCAGCTTCCACGAGGCGATCGACGCGGAGCTCGCGCGCTGCGCCACCGAGCAGTTCCACTCGAGCGTGGTGCTGATCGACCTCGACCACTTCAAGCGCGTCAACGACGAGGACGGCCACGCGGCCGGGGACCGGCTGCTGCGCGCGGTCGCGCTCGCGATCTCCGAGACGTGCCGTCGGGAGGACCTGGCGTTCCGGATCGGCGGCGACGAGTTCGCGCTGCTGCTGCCGCGGCTGGTCGAGCAAGAGGCGCTCGAGGTGGCGCGGCGCGTCTGCGACGCGGTCGGCAGGCTCGATCCACGGATCGGCGCGTCGGCCGGGGTCGCGATGGCCGGACCGAACAGCACCGACAAGGACCTGTTGCTGGCGCGGGCGGACACGAGGCTGTATTCGGCGAAGCGAGGCGAACTGCAGGTGGTCGGAGAGCGCGGCATCTCCAGGGGGTCGACGGTGACGCCGCGGCTCGCGATCGATCTGCTGATGGGCGCGATGGAGCTCCACCACGGCGCGACGGTCGCGCACTCGCAGGCGGTTGCCGACCTCGCGAGCGCGGTCGGAGCGCGGCTCGGGCTCGGTCGGCGCGAGTGCGAGCTGGTCGCCCAGGGCGCGCTCGTCCACGACCTGGGCAAGCTCGCGATCCCCCGGACGCTGCTCGACAAGCCGCATCCGCTCAGCGAGGCCGAATGGGAGGTGGTGCGCGAGCACCCGCAGCGCGGCGCCGAGGTGCTGCTGCGAATGGACGGGCTCGCGCCACTCGCCGTGATCGTCCGCTCCTCGCACGAGCGCTGGGACGGCGACGGCTATCCCGATGGCCTGCGGGAGGACGAGATCCCGCTCGCGGCGCGGATCGTGAGCGTCTGCGACGCGTTCGACGCGATGATCGCCGAGCGGCCCTACTGCGAGACGCTGACGCACGCAGCGGCCATCGCCGAGCTGCGGGCCTGCGCGGGCACGCAGTTCGATCCCACGGTGGTCGACGCACTCGTGGCAGAGCTTGCCGCGTACAGTCCCGCGCGTGTCGCCACAGGCAGCTGACCGCGCCCTGCTGATCGCCGCCCGCACCCGCGGGCACGCCCCGCCGCTGGAGCGGATCATCGGCGCATACGCGCGGACCGGCGAGCACGCCGCGTCGTGGCTCGCCCTCGGGCTCGCGGGCGCCGCGCTCTCGCGCTCCGGCGCCCGCCGCTCGCAGTGGCTGCGGGGGGTGCGGATCGTCCTCGGCGCCTACGGGCTCAACTACGCGGTGAAGGTCGCGGTCCGCCGGCGCCGGCCGGAGCTGCCAGGGCTGCCGGCGCTGACCCCGGTCGTCTCCTCGCTCTCCTTTCCGAGCGCCCACGCGACGACGTCGTTCGCCGCCGCGGTCGCGTACCGCGAGCTCGTCTCCCCCGCCCTCCTGTACGGCGCCGCCGTCCTGTACGGCGCGAGCCGGCCGTACCTGGGAGTGCACTATCCCAGCGACGTCCTGGCAGGGGCGGCGCTCGGAACGGCCGTCGCGGAGCGCTGGCCGCGATGAAGGTCGGCATCGTCGGGCTGCCCAACGCCGGCAAGTCCTCGCTCTTCAGCGCGCTCACCGGCGTCGCCGCCGAGGCCGCCAACTATCCGTTCACCACGATCGAGCCGAACGTCGCGATCGTGCCGGTCCACGACCCTCGGCTGGATCAGGTAGCCGCCGTGATCGGCGCCTCGAAGATCGTCCCGGACACGATCGCCTTCCACGACATCGCCGGACTGGTAGCCGGCGCGCACCGCGGCGAGGGCCTCGGGAACAGGTTTCTCGCGAACATCCGCGAGGTCGACGCGATCCTCCACGTGGTCCGCGCCCACCACGATCCGGGCGTCGTTCATCCCGAGGGGCGAGTCGATCCGCTGGCGGACATCGGAACGATCGAGACGGAGCTGATCTACGCGGACCTCGAGCAGGCGGAGCGGCGGCTCGAGCGCGTTGCCCGGATCGCTCGCGGCGGAGACCGGCGCGCGGTCGCCGAGGCCGCCTGGCTCGGCGATTTGATCGAGGCGCTCGGAGCCGGACGTCCGGCGCGAAGCGTCCCGGTGCCCGCCGACGCTCCCGACGCGATGGTGCTGCTCGGCTCGCTCACCGCCAAGCCGGTCCTGTTCGTGGTCAACGTCGACGAGGGCGCGGACGCAGTGCCTCCGGAGGTGGCGGAGCATGCGCGGTCGGCGGGTGCCGGTGTCGTCGCGGTGTCGGCGCGACTGGAAGCCGAGCTCGGCGAGCTCGATCCCGAGGAGGCGGCCGCCATGCGCGCCGACCTCGCGCTCAGCGAGTCGGGACTGGCCCGCGTCGTCCGTGGAGCGTTCTCGCTGCTCGAGCTGATCGCGTTCTTCACGGCGGGCGAGGACAAGCCCGCACAGTCCTGGCACTTGCGTCGGGGCTCGAGCGCATGGCAGGCCGCGGGCATGATCCACTCCGACATCCAGCGCGGGTTCGTGCGCGCGGAGGTGGTGCCGTGGGACGCGCTGGTGCAGGCCGGCGGGTACGCGGGCGCGCGCGAGCGCGGGGTGCTTCGGATCGAGGGCCGCGACTACGTCATCGCCGACGGCGACGTGATCACGGTTCGCTTCACGCCCTGAGCTCCCCGGCCGGGTCGGTTCACCGTCACTTCACGCCCTCAGCTCGCGCGCAACCTGCGCACAGGCCGCTGACGATCAGCTCCGGGCGGTCTGGCCTGAAGCCCTTCCGGCGCGCCGCCCGCAGCGCTCCGCTCGCGTCCAGCTCGACGTCGAGGTCCTCCAGCCGACCGCACCGCCGGCACACGGCGTGCTGGTGCGGTTCGGTTCGCGGATCGTAGATAGCCGCGTCGAAGCCGATGTCCAGCCTGCGTGCAAGCCCCAGGTCGACGAGCAGCTCGAGCGTGGCATAGACGGTCGGCATCGACGTGCCGGGCAGGTCTGTGCGCACGGCGCGGGCGATCTCCTCGGCGGTGGCGTGACGGCGAAGCCGGCGGAGCTCGCGCAGGATCACGAGGCGCTGCGGCGTCGCGCGGCCGCCGCGAGCATGCAGCAGCGTGACCAGCTCGTGCTCGCCGGTGCCGCGGTCGACTGCCCGGTGCGGCGCGGAGTCGTGGCTGCGGATGCGGTGCGGTCTGGTGGTCGTCGCCATGTTAGGTCCACCTTATCTTAACACAGTTGCTATAGTCTAGAGCGTGGCGGAATTCATCGACCAGCTGCGGGGTCTGGACGAGCGCTCCCTCGTGCTGCGCTACGTGCAACCCGGACTCGTCGGGCTGATCGACGGCACCCTCTCGACGCTGGCCCCGATCTTCGCCGCGGCGCTGCTTTCCGGCTCGCACGCCGCGCTGTTCGTCGGGCTTGCCACGGCCGTCGGCGCCGGCATCAGCATGGCGTTCTCGGAGGGGCTCTCCGACACCGGCCAGCAGACCGGCCGCGGCTCGGCATACGCCCGCGGTCTCGTGACCGGGGTGATGACCACCCTGGGGGGGACGTTCCACTCGCTTCCGTTCGTGATCAGCGATGTCAACACAGCGCTCGCGGTCGCGGGCATCGTCGTCGCGGTCGAGCTGGTCACGATCTCGCTGATCCGCAAGCGCTTCCTCGACGTGCCGCTGCGCATCAGCCTGGTTCAGGTGGCGCTCGGCGGAGCCTTGATCGTCGCGGCTGGCGTGCTGCTCGGCAACGCTTAGGCTCGCCCAGCACCCAGCACCAGCACCCAGCACCAGCGCCCCGCGTAATCGCGCCTGGCTGGCTAGCCAGCCAGGCTTCGTGATCTGCGGCTCATAGGTCTGCCAGGCCGTCGGCCTGCTCGAGGCGCTCGGCGAGCCGATTCAGGCCTAACTCGCGCGCCGCCGCCGCGCCGCCCTTCAGGTCGGTGGGCCGATCCGGTGGCCGCTCCAGCTCGGCATGCCGGAGCGTCGCGATCTCCTTGAACGCGCGCAGCTGGTCCGGTTCCTCGGTGAGCGCCGCGGTGACGCGTGGTCGCTCGTGAATCGCGCCTGAGATTGCGCCTTCCAGCGAACCGTGCTTCTGGAGCAGCTCGGCTGCCGTCTTCGGACCCACGCCCGGGGCGCCCGGGAGCCCATCGGATGGATCGCCCCGCAACGCGATGAAGTCCGGGACGAGCTCCGGCCCGATCCCATAGCGCTTCTCGACCTCCTTCGCGTCGACCTCCTCGAAGTTCGCAACGCCGGACTTCAGGTAGAGGACGTGCACGTGCTCCCCGACGCATTGGTACATGTCGCGGTCACCGGTCATGATCAGAGCGTCGCCGCCGGCCTTGACCTCCACGGTCGCGAGCGAGCCGAGGAGATCGTCGGCTTCCAGATCGGGCGACGTGTCCGTGCTCCAGCCGAACGCCTCGAGGAACCGCGGGGCCCGCTCGAACTGCCACTGGAGCGGGTCGGGCACCGGCGGCCGCGTCGCGTGGTAGCCCGGATACAGCTCGACGCGATAGCGCGCGGCCTCGGCGCCGAAGCAGACGACGATCGCGCGGGGGTTGCGATCCGAGGCGATTCTGAGCAGCACGTTCGCCGCACCGAGCAGCGCGTTGACCGAATGATCACCGGCGCCCTTGATCGAATCGGGCAGCGCGAAGAACGAGCGATACAGCAGGAACGGGCCGTCGACGGCGAGCAGCGGCGCGGGCATCGGCGGCGGAGGCTACTCGCTAGGGGACGCTGACCGCCGGGCTGTTGTTGCCCTGGTAGGAGATGCGATAGCGGCCCGCGAGCACGGGCACCTTGAAGGCGCCGGCGGCGGACGGGCGCGCGCGGCTGAGCGTGCGCCAGCTCCCATTCACGTACTGCTGCACCGTGACCGTGGCGTTGGCGGGATGCGGGAAGACGGCCCCTGTAACGGCCGGCGCAGCGCCGCCAGAGCTGGAGATGTCGATCGTCGTGAAGGCGGCGTAGGTCGTGAGCAGGTTGAACGCCTGCTCCAGCTGATCGCCGGTCACGCGCGTCTGTCCCCGGGTCCCGACGACCTCGGCCGTGAGGATCCGCGGCGATGAGCCCTGCTTGGTCACCTGGATTCCGATCAGGCTGCCTTTCACCAGGCCGCCGAGCCTCGCGGTGGCCGATGGCAGCGAATAGGAGAAGCTCCAGCTGTGGTACGGGTCGCCGCCCGCTGCGTCGTAGGGATCGGGGACGCCGACCAGCCACGGCTCCGGTGTGGCGCCCTGCCACACGTTCTGGATGTCCTCGGTGTGCCCGCCGGAGCTCGCGAAGAAGTACGTGACTGCGGGCGCGCCGTGGTAGGTCACGATCTGCCCGCGGGTCGCCGCGACAGCCGCGTCGGTCGACTGGGTCTCCGCTCCCACGCCGCCGTACATCTGCGAGCGAGTGTCAGGGTAGAGGTCGTAGCCGCTGCCGCCCACGGTCGTGGTGATCGCGTACGTGCGGGCCGCTACCGCCTGCGCCTCGAGCGCCGGCATCGACCAGCCCGCGGGCATCTCGGCGCTGATCACGCCGCGCACATAGTCCTCGAGGTCGATGGCGTTCACGGTCTGCACTCCGCCGGATCCATCGGGGCGGAACACGAGCGAGCCCCGGTAGGTGCCCACGCCCGCGAGCTGCAGCGGTCCCGGGCCGCCGACCGTGAGCGGCGAGCCGAACCGGCCCTGCTGCTTGCCCGCCTGGTCGACGAGCGTCAGCGAGCCGTCGGAGCTCAGGTGAACCGTGTATGTGGTGCCGGCTTTCAGGCGCTTGCCGTTGGCGCTCGAGGCGCCCGAGAACGAGGCGCCGCCGGTGCTGAGCAGGACGCGGACGATCTGGTTGGGATCGGTCGTCCCGAGCGTCGTGCCGCGGTAGTAGTGGGCCAGGATCCACTGGTAGCTCTTGCGGTGCAGCGCGTAGCCATACGCGCCGTACTGGCTCATCCCGATCCCGTGCCCGTCGCCGCCGCCGCGAATGTAGAGCTCCGAGGCAGCGCTCGCCGGCGCGGCGTGCGTCAGTATCGTCGCGAGCAGCGACAGCAGCAGCGCCATCCGCGTGCGCGGTTGGCGCTTCCGGGATCCGGAAAGAAAGGGAGCTTCGATGGGCGACCGCAAAGCTTCAGATTTGTTCGTGGCATGTCTCGAGGCCGAAGGCGTCAAGTACGTGTTCGGAATACCCGGCGAGGAAACCCTTGATTTGAACGAGTCCCTGGCCGATTCTCCGATCCGCTTCGTCCCCGTGCGACACGAGCAGGGCGGCGCCTACATGGCCGATGCCTACGGCCGGCTGACCGGTCGGGCAGGCGTCTGCCTGGGCACGCTCGGTCCCGGCGCGACCAACCTCGTTACGGCCGTCGCCGATGCGTTCCTCGACCGCGCGCCGCTCGTGGCGCTGACCGGACAGTCCGACCTCGAGCGGATGCACAAGGAGTCGCACCAGTACATCGATCTGCTCGGGATCATGCGCCCGATCGTGAAATGGAACGCGCGCGTGTCGAGCCCGGAGATCGTTCCCGAGGTGGTGCGTAAGGCGTTCAAGCTGGCGGAGTCCGAGAAGCCGGGCGCGACGCACCTCGAGCTGCCTGAGGACGTCATGGCGCGCACGGTGGACGCGTCACCGCTCCCCCGTCACGCGCCCGTGCAGCCCGAGCCGGGTGCACGCGAGCTGGAGCGCGCCGCCGAGATCATCGCCGGCGCCGAGAATCCGATCGCGCTCGCAGGCAACGGCGCGATCCGCGCTCGAGCCGGGGGCGCGCTGCGGGCGTTCGTCGAGTCCACCGGGATCCCCGTCGCCGAGACGTTCATGGCGAAGGGCCTGCTCGACGCCGACGATCCCTGCGCGCTCGGCACGGTCGGCCTGCAGGCGCGCGACTACGAGATGGCCGGCTTCGGCGACGCGGATGTGGTGATCGCGATCGGCTACGACCTCGTCGAGCACGCGCCGCAGCACTGGAACCCGCACGCGAACAAGAAGATCATCGTGCTCGATTCGGTCGCGGCCGAGATCGACGAGTTCTTCATTCCCGAGGTCGAGCTGATCGGCGACATCGCGCATGTGCTGTCGCGGCTCGCGGACTGCTGCGGCGGCCCCACCGGCGCATCGGTCTCGACCAGCCTGCGCGACCTGGTGGGCGGCGCACTGCTCGACGCGCGCGAGGACGACCACTTCCCGATGCGCCCGCCGCGGGTGCTCTGGGACATCCGCGAGGCGCTGGGCCGCGAGGACATCCTCGTCTCAGACGTCGGGCTGCACAAGCTCTGGATCGGGCGCATGTTCCCCGCGCACGAGCCCGGTACGGTGCTGATCGCCAACGGCCTTGCCGGGATGGGGTTCGCGCTGCCCACCGCGATCGGCGCCAAGCTGGTCTATCCCGAGCGCAGCGTGGTCGCCGTCAGCGGCGATGGCGGCTTCCTGATGAACTGCCAGGAGCTGGAGACCGCGAAGCGGCTCGGCACGGCGGTCGTGAACGTGGTCTGGGAGAACCACCAGTTCGGCTCGATCACCTGGAAGCAGGACAAGAAGTTCGGCCGCCACTTCGGCGTCGAGTTCGGCAACCCCGACTTCGTGGCGCTCGCGCAGTCCTTCGGCCTCCCGGCATGGCGCTGCTCATCGGCTGAGGAGTTCGCGCGGCGCCTGCGCGAGGCGCTGGCGCTCGACTCGCCGTCGTTGATCGCGGTGCCGATCGACTACTCGATCGACGTGGCGATCTCCGAGCATCTTGGCGCCGAGACCGTCGCCACTTAGGCGACGAAGCGCCACGTCGCGAACTGAGCCGTGTAGACGGCGAGCAGCACCGCCGAGGCGGCGAGAATCCAGACGCGATACCTCGTTCGCGCGAGCATGATCGCCGCCCAGATCCAGAGCGGGAAGACCACGAGCGTGTAGCGGTCGAAGCTGGTCAGGGGTTCGGTGACGATGTCGGGCTCGGACAGGATCGCGAGGAGCGAAACGATCGCGTACGCGGCGTATGGGCGCGAGAGCTCGAGCGCGGCGCCCACCGCGGCGACGATCGCGAGGACCAGGAACGCCAGCTTGTCCAACCCGCTGTGGAGCGGGTTCAGGCCGGCGTGCGCGCCGGGCGCGTGGCCCTGGATCGCGTGGATCACGAACTGCACCTGCCTCACCACCGTGACCGGCGGGAGCACGAATCCACGACCTGCCGGCGCGGCGTTGAACATCGCAAACGGCGTGCCGCTGCTGATGCCAAGTCCGATCACGTATCCCAGCACGCCGCATGGGACCAGTGCGATCCAGGCAACCTGCCGCCAGGAGCCGGCAGCCCCCTCACCGTGCTCGTGGCGGTCCTCGAGATAGAGCAGCAGCAACGGCACGACGAGCAGCAACCCGACGTTGCGGGTGGCAGACGCGAGCCCACCGAGCACACCCGCGATCGCCCAGTGCCGGCGTCGCGCGGCGTAGATGCTGCCCACCGAGAACGCGAGGAACATCGACTCCGTGTAGACGGCCGAGAAGAACAGCGACATCGGGAACAGGGCGAGCACCCACACGGTCAGCGACGCGATCCGCGGGCCGTAGTCCAGCGCCACCAACCGGTGGACGACAACCATGGCGAGGACGAACAGCACCATGGAGATGAGCACGCCGGCCAGCACCGGCGAGCGCGTGACCGCAGCCAGCGCCCGGATGCTCAGCGGGTAAAGCGGATAGAAGTCGGGGCTCGAGTGCGCGTACCCGTGCTCGGCGATCTCGAGGTACCAGACCGCGTCCCACCTCGCGGCCGGCGCCCAGAACGTGTTCCCAAAGCTCCCGAGGTGCGAGACGGTCCCGACCAGATCGTCGGGACGCGACGTGCGCGCCAAGGCCGCGACGATCCCCACTCCCCAGACGAGCACGCGCGACACGAGCACCGGCGCCATGACCGCCGACAGCGACTCCCGCCAGGACTCATCGCGCGCCCGCGGGGCGGCCTGCGCGAACTGCGCGCCTACAGCCAGGGCTACAGGTTGCCCTGCGCCATCTTGCGCAGGTCCATGGCTTTGTTGTAGGTCTCCTCGTCGACGCCCTTCTCGTAGGCGACCTCGCGCAGCGTCCGTCCGGACTCGGCGGCCTCCTTGACGATCTCCGCGCCCTTGTCGTAGCCGATGTAGGGATTCAGCGCGGTCGCCGCCGCGAGCGTGTTCTCGGCCGAGCGCTCACAGCCCGCCTCGTTGGCCCTGATGCCCTCGATGCACTTCTCCGCGAACACGCGCGTGGTCGCGGTGAGCAGGCGGATCGAGTCGAGCAGGTTGCGGGCGATCAAGGGGACGCGGACGTTCAGCTCGAAGTTGCCCTGTGTCCCCGCGATCGTGATCGTGGTGTCGTTTCCGATCACCTGGGCGCTGACCTGCAGCACGACCTCGGGGATCACCGGGTTGACCTTCCCCGGCATGATCGAGGAGCCCTTCTGCAGCTCGGGCAGGAACAGCTCGCCGATGCCGGCGCGGGGACCGGATCCCATCAGCGCCAGGTCGTTGGCGATCTTCGTGAGCGATACCGCCAGCGCTTTGAGCGCGCCGGACAGCTCGACCAGCGCGTCGCGGTTGCCCTGTGCCTCGAACGGGTCCTCCGGCGCGCGGATCTCGAGGCCGCTCGCCTCGGTCAGGCGCGCGCGGACGCGGGCCGCGAATTCCTTGTGGGTGTTCAGCCCGGTGCCGGTCGCCGTCCCGCCGAGCGGGATCTGCGCGACCTGCGGCAGCGCGTTCTTGATCCGGCGCTGACCCAGCCTGATCTGCGCTGCGTAGCCGCCAAACTCCTGACCCAGCGTCACCGGGACCGCGTCCATCAGGTGCGTCCGCCCGGATTTGACGATGTCCTTGAACTCCGTTGCCTTGGCCGTCAGCGCGGACTCGAGCTGCTCGAGCGCGGGCAGCAGCTCGTGGGTCGCGGTGTCGAGCGCCGCCAAGTGCACCGCGGAGGGGAACACATCGTTGGAGGACTGCCCCATGTTGACCTGGTCGTTGGGGTGCACGCCATCGCCGGCGAGGTTGGCGATCACCTCGTTGGCATTCATGTTCGACGAGGTTCCGGAGCCAGTCTGGAAGACGTCGATCGGGAACTGGTCGTCGAACTCGCCGTCGGCGACCCGATCCGCGGCGGCCGCGATGCGCTCGGCGCGGTCGCCGTCGAGGAGACCCAGCTCCGCGTTCACGCGCGCAGCGGCGCCCTTGATCCGCGCCAGCCAGTGCAGGACCGCGACCGGGACGGTCTCGCCTGAGATCGGGAAATTGTCAACAGCCTTCGTCGTCTCGCCGCCCCAGAGCTGCTCGCGGTCCTGAACGCTCATGCCTGTCCTTTCCGTTGCGCCATCTCTAGCTGAAACGCTACCCCACCTGTTTGGGCGAACTCACCCGCAGAACGAGATCAGCTCGCGCGCGACACCAACTGGGTCGTCGTAGGCGATCAGGAAGCCCGTCCGCGCCAGGGTCCGCAGCTGAGCGTTGGGCAGCAGGTCGAGCGCCTCTCGCGCGACCGCGATCGGATTGGAATTGTCCTCATCGGCCCACAGCAGTAGCACCGGGAACCCGAGATGGGGGTAGGCGTCGAGCAGATCGCGTTGCGCGTCCGCCGGCCACCGGCGCACGAACTTCCCCCACGAGCGCGCCCAATTGGCGTTGCCGCCGACGTCGGCGAACGCGTGGCGAATGAGGTCCCTCGCCGCGGGATTGCGCTGCACCGAGAGCTTCTCGCCAAGCGATGGGCGAAACACGAGCCGGACACCGTATGAGAGCCCGCGATCCACCCCGGGCACGGCCGCGGCGCGGGAGGCCGCCCGCAGCATCGCCCGCTTGCCACGATGCTGGTAGGGGCGGTGCATCCGGTTGGGCATCAACACGAGGCGCGAGGGCTCGATCCGGCCTTCCGTCACGGCGCGCAGCGCGAGCTCGGCCCCCAGGTCGTGGCCGGCGATGAGCGGCCTGACGCCGACGACCTCCCGGGAGAATCCTGCGATCACCTCGGTCAGCCACTCCGCTGAGTAGGGGTGCCTGGGCCGGTCCTCCGAATCACCGTGAAGCGGAAGGTCGGGCAGGATCACGCGGAAGCGCTTCGAGAGCGGCTCGACTACCGGCTCGAACTCACGGTGCGAGAGCCCGGCCGAATGCAGCAGCAGGATCCCGGGCCCGGTGCCGGTCTCGCGGTACGCGACGCGCGCGCCATCGGGGTGGTGATAGAGGCGCAGTCGCATGCACCCGGGATCCTCGCACCACCGCGCGCTCCTGCGACACGACGGCCCGCCCGGACGGCAGCTCCGGTTGCGCGGCGAGTGGCCGGGCGTCCGAGATGCAGTCGTTTGCAGGGGTTCTTTGGCGCCAAGCTCTGCGCACTTCGGCCGGGATGTTGTGCAATAGCTGTGCGAGGTTCGCGAACCTTCCCAAAGCAGCCTGAAATGGCACCATGGACGAAGCCACCCCCCTGGGTCTCTCGACCTCACAAGCCGCTCAGGCGCTCGGCGTCTCGCTCGGCACGATCCGCCGCTGGTCCGACATGGGCTATCTGCAGTCCTACCGCACCCCCGGTGGCCAGCGCCGATTCAGCCACGCTCAGATCGAGCAGTTCCTCGAGTCGCTTCAGCGCGGCGGGTTCCGCGCCTCTCAGGTCAATCGCGCCTCCGCATAGCCGGCTCCCGATCCAGAGGCTCCGCTGCCGGCCGGATGCCGGCGCGTGAGCCCCTGCCCGCGCCGGATGCCGGCGCGTGAGCCCCTGCTCCGGAACATGCGGGCGGGACGTTGGGAGATTGTTTGACCTATGAGCAAACGATCTCCCACAACCCCGTCGTGGACCCCGGCCGCGCGGCTGTTTTCAGGCGCCGGCGGCGGCCGCTTTGATCCGGCGCTCCATGTCGAGCTCGGTGTCGAAGTCGGCCGCGTCGGCGTGGCGGTACTCGACCCCCTCGCCGGTGAGCAGGCTCGCCAGCGCCTCGACGTAGCGGCCGTCGAGCTGAGAGCCGGCGACGCGCCGCAGCTCGCGTAGCGCCTCGAATGAGCTGACCCGCGTGCGATACGTGTCGCTCGCGGTGAGGGTGTCGTACACCTCCGCGACCGCGATGATCTTCGCGATCTCAGGGATGTCCTCACCCGACAGACCGCTCGGATAGCCGCGACCGTCGATCCGCTCGTGATGGGCGAGCACGATCTCCGCGACCGGTCCGTACATCCCGAGGTCGCGCAACATATCCGCGCCCAGCTCGGGATGGCGCTGGATCGCCAGCCAGTCCTCCTCGGTCAGCACCCGCCCTCGCTCGTGCACGCGATCCGACAGCGCGAAGTGCCCGATGTCGTGCAGCAGCCCTGCGGTGTGCGCGAGCTCCTGCTCCTCCGGGCTCATCCCCACCACCTGGGCCATGTCCCGTGCGAAGCGAGCCACCGCCGCCGCGTGCCGCGCCGCCCGCTGGTCGCGCAGGTCGAGCGCGCGCAGCAGACCGGCGAGCACGCCCCACGAGAGCGAGACGTATTGCTCAGACCGGTGCTGCGCCTGGGCGACGAGGCGCGCCTGGTAGGAGAACGCGATCAGCGCGACGAACGCGAAGATGATGCCGGGGATGCCCAGCTCGATGTAGATCGCCGCAGCGGCGACGGCCATCACGACGTTGATGACGATCGTGGGCATCAGACGCCGCCAGGCGTTGACGTTGAGCTCGCTTCGGTCGCCGTCCATGGCGAGGAACAGGGACGTGATCAGGACCCATCCGAGGATCATGCCTCCGAGCGCGAGTCCACACAGGAGCAGGTAGAACCCGAAGGTCTTGTGGTCGTGCGGGGCTGCGGCGCGAATCACGGTGCCGATGATCAGCGCCGTCAATCCGTTCGCGAATAGGTTGGCCGGAAGCGCGCGACGGCGGGTGTGCACGACGGGCGCGCTGACGAGCTCTCCGATCGTGCTCGTCACGAATGCGCTCGCGGGCCCCAGGAAGGTTGCGGCGAGGATATCGACGAGGAACCCTGCCGAGATCCTGCGTCTCCCGGCAGGAAGTGCGGCTATGCCGACGCCCGCAATGGCCGCCGCGATTCCGAGCACCACGGAGAGACCGTTGAACCGATCCTTCGGAGCAACGACCACGGTCCAAACAACACAGCCGAGCAATCCGCCCACTGAGACGGCGACAGCAGCGACTTGCCGCCACAACGGTGGGCGTGCGTCACCGGTCACACCGGCAGCGTACCGCCGTGCGCTCGACACGCAAAATACGAAAGCTCTTCGTCAGAAACGGTTAGCTGCTGCTCCAGTGCATCAGCACCCTCCCGGTCGATTGGTCTCCCTGGATCCAGGTCCCGGCACCCAGATCCCGTTCAGATTTTGAACAACTTTACGCGCGAAACCCGTGCAATTCAAGGGGTGCCGCCTCCGGGGTGGGTTCGGCTCACCCACCTTTCAGGTGGATGCGCTACCTCAAGACGAGTGAGGCGGCGACGTTGCTTAACGTCAGCCCGAATACCTTGCGTGCGTGGGAGCGACGTTTCGGGTTTCCGAAGCCGCAACGATCCCCGGGTAAGCACCGTCTCTTCACGCACGGCGAGGTGGCCGCGCTGCGCGATGCGCTGCAGGAGGGGCTCTCGATCTCGTCGGCAGTTTCCCGCGCGCGCGAGGGACTCGCCTCGGACTCCAATTCGCTCGTCGGCGCGCTCGTCTCCTACGAGCGCGAGCGGGCGGACGGGGCGATCGAGGCGGCGCTCGCGTTGCGCTCGCTCGAGCGCTCCGTCGAGGAGGTACTGCTGCCCACGCTCGAGGAGATCGTTCGTCGCTACACCACGGAGTCGGCGGCTTGGGCGTTCGCCGCGCACTGGGCCGCGGACTGGCTGCGTCGTGCACAGCGGCTCGCGCCGCCGCCGGTGCGGCCGGCGTCGATCGTTGTGGGCGACGCCTCGCGCGACGAGCTCGATCCGGACGCGCCGCACATCCGCGCGTTCGAGCTGTTCTGCGTGCGCGCGGGGATCAAGACCCTGAGCCTCTCGGCGAGAGGGGTTGCGGGGATCGGCGACGCGGTCGCAGTGCACCGCCCCAACCTCGTCGTCCTCGCGGGCGACCACCTGTCCGACGACGCGGTCGCGCGCTGGGCCTACGCGGTACGGCTGGCCGCGGGCCCGCTGCCGGTCGCCGTGTACCGGCGAGGCGGTTCGCGGATCCGGATTCGGACGACCGGCACACGCCTGCTCCCCTCGGCGGCGAGCGAGGCGCAGCAGCGGGTGCTCGACCTCGTCGAGAGCGAGCAGCAGCAGCAGCAGCAGCAGCAGCAACAGCACCACAGACCGCGGTCGATTCCCATCGGCCCTGGCAGCGGGTCCGGCGAGATGGGAGACGGCGCGAGGACGGCAGCCGGACTTTGATAGTTCAACCGCAGAGAAGAGAGGGTCTGGATGGTCAGCAGGAATAGTCCGCGGCGGGCGCTGCTGTCCGTTGTGCCCGAAGCGGCACCGCAGCCAAGCGTCAGCGCGTTGTTCTGCAGTCACTGCGGATCGCGACCCGCCGTGAGCGACATGGCTGAAGCGTCGTCTCGTGTGTGTGAGAACTGCGGGCTCGGGCTGCTGCTCGAGTCCAGCGCCGCGGTGGCGCCCGAGCGCGGAGGAGCGTTCATCGTGCTCGACAGCTCGCTGTCGGTCTGCGCGGTCTCGGCCGGCGCCGAGGAGCTGCTCGCCACGCGCGAGACCGACGCGGTCAACCGCCACATCACGGAGCTGATCGTGCCCGCGGACTCCGAGGCGCAAGGGCCGAGCAACCTCGCGGTCGCCGTGACCTGGGCCGCGCGCGGCGATGGCGCGATCCACTCGGTGAAGGTCCGTCCGACGAACACGTTCGGCGTCCGGATGACCGCGCGGATCGCAAGCTGCGGTCCGCCGCGCGCAGCGTTGGTGGCGTTCGACTAGCCCGGTCGCGGGGCCCCCGCCACCCGATATCAAGCTCGCGCGGTCAGCGGACGATGCACCAGCCATAGGCGCTCACGGGCCTTCGGTTTGATCACAGATCGAAGCCCGGCTATGCCAGCACATCCGCGTTTGCGGGGCGTGCGGCGTTCAGGTTTTGCACGCTCTTGCCATCCTGGACGTCACTGATTGCCGTCGTGCTCCCGTCCAGGAATCCTTCAACTGACAACTTGCTCGCAAGGTGCAGGGCGGCTTGCGCCGCTTGCGCGAGACGAGCAATACCTCGATAAATCGCACATGAGCGGAATTCGCACAAACGCCGCTGCCGTGATGCTCGGGGTCAGCCCCAACACGCTGCGCAGCTGGGAACGGCGCTACGGCTTTCCGCAGCCGCAGCGCACCCAGGGCGGCCACAGGCACTACGCGCTGGCGGAGATCGAGTCGCTGCGCCTAGCGCTCGCGGAGACGCACAACGTCTCCTCGGCGGTCTCGCTGGCCCGGGAGCGCGGCGAAGGTCCTTCTTCCTCGGCCCGACTGGCCACCGCCTACGCCTCCTATGACGAGGACCGCGCCAACCGGCTGCTGGAGGAGAGCCTCACCCTGCGCTCCGTCGAGCGGACGGTCGAGGAGGTGCTGCTCAGCGCTGTGGCAGCGCACGCCGATTCCGGTCGCGCGCCGGCCGAGTACGAGTTCGCGTGGCGTCACGCCACGGGCTGGCTGTCGGCGCTGAAGCGGCTGTCGCCGCCCACCACCCGTCCCGACGGGATCCTGATCTTCGACGCGGCCGCGCCGTGCGAGCTCGACGCGCTCTATGCCCAGGCGCTGGAGCTGATGCTGCGGCGGGCGGGCGTCCGGACGCTCGCGCTGAGCGCCGGGATCGAGCCGTCAAGGCTGGGGCGCGCGCTGCGCGCGCTGACGCCGCGCGCGGTGGTGCTGACCGGCCGGCGCGTCTCGCTCGACGCGATCGGGCGTCTGGTGTACGCCGTGCGCGGCGTGGTCCAGGAGGCGATCGTGTTCGACTACCGTGGCGCCGTGCCCGACACCGGCGCCAGCACCGTATGCCGGCTCGGCGAGACGCCGGTCGCCGCCTGCGAGCTGCTGCTATCGCGACTGGACTCCACTTCATCCGCGAGCGGCGGCGGTCACACCGGCAGCACGCACCTGCCGTCGAGTCCGCCGGTCGTCCTGCAGCGCCCGTAGCCGGGCGGGCGCGGGCGGGATCCTAGAATCCCGCGCCCATGGCGCCCCCCCACCGACCCGTCGATCTGAAGGTCCCCTTCCCGGAGCTCGAGGAGCGGGTGCTCGGTCGGTGGCGCGAGCGCGACGTGTTCCGCGAGTCGATCCGGCGCCGCAGCGGCGCGCCGTCGTGGGGCTTCTACGAGGGGCCGCCGACCGCGAACGGGCCGCCTGGAACCCATCACGTCCTCTCGCGGATCTTCAAGGACATCTTCCCCCGGTACAAGACGATGCGGGGGTTCTACGTCGAGCGCAAGGGCGGCTGGGACTGCCACGGCCTCCCCGTCGAACTGGCCGTCGAGGCGGAGCTCGGGATGACCTCGAAGGCCGATATCGAGCGCTACGGCATCGCGGCGTTCAACGCGCGCTGCCGCGAGAGCGTGCTCAGCCACGTCGAGGACTGGAACCGCCTGACCGAGCGGATCGGCTTCTGGATCGATCTGGAGGACGCCTACCGGACGCTCGACCCCAGCTACGTCGAGTCGGTGTGGTGGGCGCTGAAGACGATCCACCGGCAGGGCCTGCTCTACGAGAAGCTGAAGGTGGTCCCCTACTGCCCCCGCTGCGGAACCACGCTCTCGAGCCACGAGCTCGGCCAGCCCGGCGTCTACCAGGACGTGATCGACCCGTCCGTGTACGTGCGCTTCCCGGTCACCAAGGGCAACGATGTCGTCCGCGAGGGCGACGAGCTCGTGATCTGGACGACGACGCCGTGGACGCTCGTCTCGAATGCGGCGGTCGCGGTCGATCCGGACCTGACCTACGTGCGGGCCAAAACCAACGATCGCGTGATGATCGTCGCGGAGGCGCTCGTCGAGCGCGTGCTCGGCGCCGACGCCACGATCGAGAACCGCTTCCCGGGACGGGAGCTCGAGGGCGTCGAGTACGAGCCGCCGTTCCCCTTCATCCCGAAAGAGTCCTACGGCCCCCTCGGCCACACCGTGCTGCTCGGAGACTTCGTCACAGCCGAGGACGGAACGGGGCTGGTGCACACCGCGATCGCGTTCGGCGAGGACGACTTCCGCCTCGGCGAGCAGTACGGGCTGAGCGTCGTCAACCCGGTGCGGGAGGACGGAACCTATGACGAGCGGATCGGGCCCTACGCGGGCCGGTGGGTGAAGGACGCCGATCCCGAGCTGGTCGAGGACCTGAGGCAGACCGGGAAGCTGCTACGCGCCGAGCAGTACGAGCACTCATACCCGCACTGCTGGCGCTGCGGCACGCCGCTGCTCTACTACGCCAAGCCGTCGTGGTACATCGCGACGAGCGAGCGCAAGCAGCGTCTGCTCGCCTCCAATGAGACCGTCAACTGGCACCCCGAGCACGTCAAGCACGGCCGCTTCGGGAATTGGCTCGAGGGGAACGTCGACTGGGCCCTGTCCCGCGAGCGCTACTGGGGAACGCCGCTGCCGGTCTGGCAGTGCGGAGAGGGACACGCCCATGTGATCGGCTCGCTGCAGGAGCTGGCTGACCTATCCGGTGAGACGCTCACCGATCCGCACCGCCCCTTCGTCGACCAGGTCACCTTCCCCTGCCCGGAATGCGAGCAGCCGATGACGCGAGTGCCAGAGGTGATCGACGTCTGGTTTGACTCCGGGTCGATGCCGTTCGCGCAGTTCCACGCCCCGCACGAGAACCAAGAGCACTTCGAGGAGCGCTTCCCCGCCGACTTCATCTGCGAGGCGCTCGACCAGACCCGCGGATGGTTCTACTCGCTGCTCGCGATCTCGACGCTGCTGTTCGACCGCTCGCCGTACCGCAACGTCGTTTGCCTCGGCCTGATCCTCGACGAGGACGGGCGCAAGATGTCCAAGTCGCTCGGGAACACCGTCGAGCCGTGGGAGGTGATCGATCGCTTCGGCGCGGACGCGCTGCGCTGGTACTTCTTCACCTCCAAATACCCCTGGGACGGATACCGCTTCTCGATGGACGCGATCGGCGAGGCCGTCGGGCAGTTCCTGCTGCCGCTGTGGAACACCTATTACTTCTATGTCCTGTACGCCAACGCGAACGAGCCGGCACCCGACGATTCGATCCCGCGCGAGCTCGATCGCTGGCTGCGCTCGCGTCTGGCCCAGACGACCGAGCAGGTCATCGAGCGGCTGGACGCGTTCGACGCCACCGGCGCCGGACGCGCGATCCGCGCGTTCGTCGACGATCTCTCGACCTGGTACGTGCGGCTTTCCCGGCGCGAGTTCTGGGATGGCTCGTTCGCCGCCTTCGACGCGTTGCGCACCGCGCTCGTCACGGTCGCGAAGCTGCTCGCGCCGTTCTGCCCGTTCATCGCCGACGAGATCTACGACAACCTCGAGGGCGCCGAGCCGAGCGTCCATCTCGCGGACTTCCCGCAGCCGCAGGAGCGCGACATCGAGCTCGAGCGGGCGATGGCGGTGGCGCGTGAGACAGTGCGGCTCGGCCGTGCCGCCAGGGCGCAGGCGAGGATCAAGACGCGCCAGCCGCTGCACGCCGCGGTGGTGGTGGCGACCGGGTCCGAGCGCTCGGCGATCGAGCGCCTCGCGACGCTCGTCGAGAACGAGCTCAACGTCAAGGAGCTGCGGTTCGTGTCGGCTGCCGACGAGCTCGGACAGATCGAGGTCAAGCCCAACTACCGCACGCTGGGGCCGCGCTTCGGGAAGGACATGCCGCTTGTGGCGGCGGCCGTGGCCGGCCTCGACACCGCGCACGTCGCCGCGGCGCTCAAAGAGCGCGAGGCCGTTGCGATCAGCCTCAATGGTCACGACCACGAGCTCACCGCCGACGACCTGCTGATCTCGATGAAGCCGCTCGAGGGCTACCAGGTGGAGCGCGAGGGCTCGCACGCGGTGGCGCTCGAGCTCGAGATCGACGACGCGCTGCGCAACGAGGGATGGGCGCGGGAGATCGTCCATGCCGTCCAGGCAGCACGGCGGGATGCGGGACTGCAGATCACCGACCGGATCATGCTCGCACTCGACGGAGAGCCGAGGCTGCTCGGCGCCGCGCGCGCACACGAGGGCTATATCGCCGGCGAGACCCTGGCCGTCGCAACGAGCTACGAGCCCCTGGAATGCGTCGAGCCCGTCGACATCGACGGGCTCGGGCTACGGGTTGCGGTGGCGCTGCCCTGACGGTCAGGCGAGCGCCGGCTCGAGCTCAGCCTCGAGCTTGCGCTTCGGATACGCGCCGATCACGGTCTTGGCGGGCTGGCCGTTGCGGAACAGGATCAGCGTCGGGATCGACATCACGTTGTAGGAGATCGCGGTCTGCTGGTTCTCGTCGGTGTTCAGCTTGACGACCTTCAGCTCGCCCGCGCGCTCCTGAGCAATCTCTTCGACGATCGGGGAAACCCGACGGCACGGCCCGCACCACGGCGCCCAGAAGTCGACGAGGACGGGGACCTCCGATTCGAGGACCTCGGCCTGGAAATTGTTGTCGGTCACGTCGGCGACGGTGCCTGCCATGTTGGCTCCTTGAAAGGCTGATCGTTTTACTTCAAAAAGTATAGCGGGGTGCGACGACAGCTAGCCTACCGTCAGCATGCCCGATCCGACCAACAGCGAAATCGCCGCCGCGTTGGACGAACTGGGCGACCTGTACGAGCTCGACGGGGCGATCATCCATCGCATCGTCGCCTACCGTAATGCCGCCAAGGCGGTGCGCGACGCCCCCGTCTCGGTCTCGGCACTCGCGCGCGAGGGCCGCGCCACCGAGCTTCCCGGGATCGGCGCGACGATCCAGGAGAAGGTCCTGGCACTGGCGGACGAGGGCGTCATTCCCGCGACCGCGAGGCTGCGCGCGAAGTTCCCTCCCGGCCTCCTCGAGATCACGAGGCTGCCCGGGCTCGGCCCAAAGCGCGCGCGCCGGTTGTTCGAGGAGCTCGGAGTCGACTCGATCGACTCGCTGCGCGCGGCGGCCGAGCAGGAGCAGATCCGCAAGCTGAAGGGCTTCGGGCCGAAGGCGGAGGAGAGTCTGATCGCCTCTCTGAACGCCGTCGGCGCGGGGAAGGCACGCACGCGCTTCGTGCTCGACCGCGCGCTCGCGATCGCCGACCTGCTCGTGGCGGAGCTCAGGGAGCATCCCGCGGCCGAGCGGGTCGAGGTGGCGGGCTCCGCGCGGCGGATGGTCGAGAGCGTCAAGGACCTGGACGTCGTCGCGACCTCCAGCGATCCAGTGGCGCTCGCGCGCGCCGCGACGCAGCTCGAGCTGACCGAGTCGGCCGGCAAACCGGCGGAGGCGGGAGTGCGCTTGAGAACCCACACCGGGATCCAGGTCGACATCAAGATCGTGGCCCCCGACCAGTTCGGGAACGTGCTCCAGCACCTGACCGGTTCCAAGCAGCACAACATGGCGCTGCGCGACATGGCCGTCCGCAAGGGGCTGCACGTGTCCGAGTACGGCGTGCTCGACGACGCGACCGGGGACACGCATCGGTGCGCGACCGAGCAAGAGGTCTACCGGGTGCTTGGGATGCAATACATCGAGCCCGAGCTCCGAGAGAACAGGGGCGAGCTGGAGGCGGCGCTGTCGGGCACGCTGCCCGACCTGATCGAGCGCGCCGATCTCAAGGGCGACCTGCACTGTCACACGGACGCCTCCGACGGCACCGCGTCGATCGAGGAGATGGCGATCGCCGCGCGCGACGCGGGCTACCGGTACCTCGCGATCACCGACCACTCGGCCAGCTTCGGGTTCGGAGACGATCTCTCGCCCGACCGTCTGAAGGAGCACGTCGAGCGGATTCGCGAGACCCAGGTCGCGGGCGTCGAGCTGCTCGCCGGCTCCGAGGTCAACATCCTTCCGGACGGATCGCTCGACTACGACGACGAGGTGCTCGCGGAGCTCGACTGGGTCGTCGCCAGCGTCCACTCGTCCTTCCGCATGAGCGGCGAGGCGATGACCGAACGCATCGTCAAAGCGATCGAGCACCCGCTCGTCGACGTGATCGGCCATCCGTCCGGGCGCAAGATCGAGAGGCGTGCGGCGTACTCGTTCGACCTCGCCGTGGTGATCGAAGCGGCGGCGAGGACGGGGACGATGCTCGAGATCAACGCGAGCCCCGATCGGCGCGACCTCGACGAGGTGGGCGCCCGGGCCGCCGTCGCCGCCGGCGTACCGATCGTGATCAATTGCGACGCCCATCGGACCGGCGGATTCGAGGTCGCTCGATACGGCATCGCGACCGCGCGACGCGCTTGGCTGACCGCGACGGACGTCGCGAACACAAGGCCGTGGGCGGAGCTGGCGGCGATGCGCTCCCGGAACCGGCTGGTGGCATGAGACGCGCCGCGGCGCTCGCCGTCGTGGCGCTCGCCGGCTGCGGCTCCTCCGCCGCGACCTCGACGCGGCATGCCACGGCGAACGTGCGCTCCACCCCGCTGGCTCGCTCGCTGCGTCTGAGCAGTCCTGCGCTCGCGCCGCACGGACGGATCCCGCGTACCTACACCTGTGACGGCCACGACATCTCGTTGCCGCTGCGGTGGTCGGGTGTCCCCCGCGGAACGCGCGAGCTGCTGCTGGTGATGCGCGACCTCGACGCCCAGGGCTTCGTGCAGTGGGCGGTCGCCCGCATCCCCGCGCGCAGCGGCTCCTTCGGCGCCGGGCACGTCGGTGGCGGTGCCGTCCAGGGTCGCAACGACTTCGGCCACGTCGGCTACGGCGGCCCCTGCCCGCCGCGCGGTGACGCCGCGCACGAGTACGTGTTGACGCTGATGGCGATGGCGGGGCCATCCGGCGTGCAGGCGGGCTTCCAGCCCAGCGCGGCGGTCAGGAGCGAGGTGCTGGCGATCGCGACGCTCGAGGGGACCTACTCGCGCCGCTGACGCGACCGACGCGCACCGCGGGACTGAGCTCCGGCTCCTCGCCGCTCGCGCGGTCCCGGAACGGTCCGATGCCCTGGATCCTCGCGAACCAGGTCAGCCCGATCAGGCAGCCAATCGTCGCGATCCAGAAGTTCAGCCGCATCCCCAGGATGTGCACCGAGTAGTCAATCCGCACGGTCTCCTCGAAGATCCGGAATCCGGAGTAGCCGGCTACGTAGAGGGCGAAGAGGCCGGGCGCCTTGATCCGGCGGTGGTTGCCCAGCCAGATCAGGAACCCGGCGAGCGACAGGTTCCAGATGATCTCGTAGAGAAACGTGGGATGGAAGGTCGCGAACTGCTCATAGCCCGGCGGCCGATGCTCGGGACTGATCTTGAGCGCCCACGGCAGCGTGCTCGGCTTGCCGAACAGCTCCTGGTTGAAGTAGTTGCCGATCCGCCCGATCGACTGCGCGCACAGCAGGCCGGGCGCGGCGGCATCCATCAGGCGCCGGACATCCGGCCATGACATGCCCTTGTACCGGTGCACGTACCAGATCCCCACCAGCACGCCGCCCGCGATCCCGCCCCAGATCCCGAGACCGCCCTTCCAGATCGCGAACGGCCCCCACCAGTGATCGGGGATCTGGCTGGGAGTGGTGATCAGGAAGTAGATGCGACCGCCGATCAATCCGCCCGGGAACGCCCACAGCGCGATCTCGGCGGGCAGGTCGGGATCGCCGCCGGCCTTGCCCCACCGCCACCTCGTGAGGAGGATCGCCGCGGCCACGGCGAACACGTACGCCAGCCCGTACGCGTGCACGAAGAACGGGCCGATGTGGAAGCCGTTTTGGGCGGGGCTCGGGATATAGCCGGCGGTCATCGCGCGCTCAGCAGTCTAGGGAGGACTTCCTCGCGACCAGTCTGCGGCGCGACGCTTCAGGTCCGCGCGCGCGGCGAGCGGCCGGCAGCGCCGTTCAGCTCGTAGAGGTTGGATCGGAAGCCCGGCGTTCGCACGAGCCGGATCGGCCGCAGCGGCGAGGTCCGTTCGATGTAGAAGCGCGCGCCGTCGCGCTCCTCGATCGCGGTGACGGCCGAGGCCTGGCGCCGCCACGCCATCGACCAGATGATCGCGAAGCCGGTCGCGACGGCCGGAACCTGCGGCAGCACAAACGCGAGCGCCCCGGCCCCGACGGTGCAGACGAGCAGCGGCCAGAGCCGATTCAGGAGCGTCCGGCTCGGGTTTACCTCGGGCAGCGACGGCTGGGTGCGAGCGCTTGCGAGCAGCGCGCCGATCGGCGGGGAAGTCTCGGCTCGCCGTCCGAGCCAGACGCCGATGCCCGCGGCGATGATCCACCAGGCAGCGCCCACCGCCACGATCAGCGAAGAGCCGTTGTTGGCCGCGCCGGCCAGCGTGACCGCCGCCAGCACGCTCGCAGACGCCGCGCTCAGCAGGACAGTGGTGCGGAGGAAGTCGGCGAAGCGCATGCCTCAGGCGGCGATCAGGGCGGTCAGCAGCTCACGCACCCCCTCCGTCCCTTCGACCACGACATCGGAGCTGTCCACGATCTCGCTCGGTCCCTCGTCGGAGCTGACCCCGACACGGACCGCCTGCGAGAGCTTGCCGCTTTCGAGCAGCTGGGCGAGCGCCCGGAACGCGTCGATGTCGGTCGAGTCGTCGCCGACGTACATCGCGACGTCCACGTCGACGTCGGCCAGCAGCGTGGTGATCCCGGCGCCCTTGTCGATCCTGACCGGCGGCCTCACCTCCAGCACCTTGCGGCCCCAGTGGGTGCGGAGCCCGGCCGCCTCCGCGCGCGCCGCGACCGCGTCGATCGCCGCCCGGGCGCCGTCCTCGTCGGGCGCGCCGCGCCAGTGGAACGCGACGATCGGGCCCTTGTCCTCGAGCCGGACGCGCAGGCGGCGGAGATCAGCGGTGTCCGCGTCGCGACCGAACTCGTGGATGCGCCGCGCCCAGTCCTCGAGCTCCGGATCGAGCACGGCCTCGGTCCACCCGGCCCGCAGCAGCTCGGCGCCGTGGGAGCCGACATAGGAGATGGACCCGATCGAGACCATCGCGCGCGCCTCAGACGCACGCCGCCCGCTGACGCACGCGACGATGCCGTAGCGCTTGGCGACCTCGATCAGCAGCTGCCGCGTGCTCTCCGGAACCGTCGCCTCGGCCGCCTTCTCGACGATCGGGGCGAGCGTCCCGTCGATGTCGAGCAGGACCGCCGAGCGAGCCGGATTCGCCCGTAGCGGCGCAAGCGCATCAGAGAGGAGCGCTGACGACACGTTCCTAGTATGAACGGTTCTCGCGGCAGTTCGACTTCCGTACGATTGCGTGCAATGGGCAACGGTTATGCGGTCTCGTCGCTGGCGGAGATGGGCGATGGCTATGGCTTTCGCAAGGTCCGCCACGAGCTCGGCGTGACGGCTTTCGGGATCAACGCGATCGTGCTGCCGCCGGGTTACGAGACCGGCGTGCACTATCACGACGAGCAGGAGGAGACCTACTTCGTCCATCAGGGGCAAGTCGAGTTCCGCTTCGGCGATGGCTCGCGCCATCTGCTGGGCCCGGGCGGGATCTGCCGCGTGGATCCAGCCACCCCCCGCGGCATGCGCAACGCCGGCGAGGAGGACGCGATCATCCTCGCCGCCGGCGGCAAGGACGGCTACATCGGGCGCGACGGGCGGCCGGTCGGAGACTCCCCGCGCGGCGGGCCGCCAGGCGCCGGCCCGGCTTGAGCGGCGATCACATCCTGCTGCTGCACGGGCAGCCGGGGAAGGCCCGTGACTGGGCGCCCGTGATCGACGCTCTTGGGCCGGACGTCGATGCGCTCGCGCTCGAGCGGCCGGGCTGGGAGGCAGGCGCGCCGACCGGGCTTGCAGGAAACGCGCTTGCCGCACTCGCCGCCCTCGACGCACGCTCGATCCAACGCGCGGTCGTCGTCGGGCACAGCTTCGGCGCCGGGGTCGCGGCGTGGCTGGCGTTCTCCAGCCCCGATCGCGTGCGTGCGCTGGTGCTGGCCGCACCGGCCGCAAACCGCTCCTCCCTGGTCTGGGTCGACCGTCTGCTGGCGACTCCCGGGGTGGGCCCACTCACCAGCGCCGGCGTGCTCGCCTCGGTCGGGGGAGCGCTTGCGCTACGTCCGGTTCGTGCGCTCGTCGGCCGCGGCCTGCGGCTGCGCGATGGCGACCTGCGCGGGGCCTCACGGCGGCTGGCCTCCCCGCGGGCGTGGCGGGCGTTCGCGGTCGAGCAGCGTGCGCTGATCGGCGAGCTGCCCGCTTTGGAGGCGAGCCTCGGCGCAATCAGTGCGCCCACGACGATCGTGGCCGGGACGGCCGACCGGATCGTTCCGATCGCATCCGCCAGGGCGCTGGCGCGCCAGATCCCGAATGCGCAGCTAGTCGAGCTGGCCGGAGTCGACCACCTGCTGCCGCTCCGAGAGCCCGAGCGGCTGGCCGAGCTGATCCTCGCGGCTGCGCGTTAGTCCTCGCTGGGCGATTCCTCTGGCACCGCCGGGGTCGGCGGCTCCTCGGGAACCGGGACGACCGCGGGCTCCTCGGGATCGGCCGGAGTTCCCGGATCCGGCACGGCCGGGGAGATCGGGGCATCCGGGACCGAAGGCGTCGCCGGTTCAGTCGGCTGCGGCACTTCCAGCTCGAGCGTCATGTGAGGGCGCTACCCGCGCGCCGTGCTGGTCACACGCGGCGCGCGGGGGTTGTCGGCAGCTCACATCGCTCTAGGCAAGTCCGGCAGCTCATCCCTCTGCAGGCACCTCGACCGTGATGCCCTCGACCACCGCCTGCGGGAGCTGGATCGGCTGGGTCTCCCCGCCGGACTGCGGGACCTGCTCGGACGCCGCCTGCGCGACGGACACGAGCGTGGCGGCGAGCTTGTGGATGTCCTCGATCAGGCGCGCGTGCTGAGCCCGGACGGTATTGCTCCTCACCTCCAGGTCGCGCAGCTGCCGGTTCGCGTCCGCCGTGATCGCGACCGCGTTCTGGGTCGCCTCGGTGATGCAGCGATCCGCCTGCTCCTGCGCAAGCCGCGTCGTCTGCTGTGCCTGATCGTGCGCAGCGACCAGGATCGCCGAGGTCTGCTCGCCGATCTTCTCGATCTCCGCGGCCACTTCGCTCTTGGCCGACCTGCTGGCTCGCAGCTCGGTGACCTCGCGCTCGAGCTCCATCAGCTCACGCTCCAGCTCGGAGACGTGCTCGTCGACGACCTCGCAGTCGTAGCCGTGACGGGTCACCGGGAAGCGCAGCGCGACCTCATCCCAGGTCATCGCCTGTTCGGCGTCGAACGGAAAGTTGGGGTCGGGCTCCGGCTCCCGGCTGAACTCGGCGCGGTCGGCCGAGAAGGCCCGCGCGAAGCGGTCACCGAGATCACCGAAGCGGGAGCCGCCGGAGCGCCTCTTCCGGCGCTCGCTGAGCAGGGCACCGCGTCTGCCGAAGTCGTTCACGTTTGCTCCTCTCTTCAGCTACATCGAAGTGGTGCGCTCGCTGTTCGCCGAGGTATGGAGGAACCCTGTCCGCCGGCGTCACCTGGGAGCGATCCTGCATTTCCGCACTCCGTGCAACAACCCGTGCGCCGGCATCGAACATTCGTCGAGACTGTTGATTCCTCGGCGGCCCGGGTAGCCCTGGGGCCAAGCCTGCCAGCCCGAATCACCGCGGCAGGCCACCCGACGACGAGGGAGGTATCGACATGTCCGTCTCCAGTGAGCGCGGCACGTCGCGCGGCGGTGCATCAAGTCGCGGTCGCCAATCGCAAGCGGCCGGTAATCGCTCGCGGAGCACTCGCGCCTCGAGCGCCTCGAGCTCCTCGAGCAAGGCAAGTGGTGCCCGCAAGAGCACGAGCCGCGCCAGGAGCTCGAACGGCTCCGCGAAGAGCACGAACGGCTCCGCCAAGAGCACGAACGCGGCCGCCAAGCGCACGAACGGAGCCGCCAAGCGCACGAACGCGGCCGCCAAGCGCGCTAACGGGGCGGCGAGGAACACGAGCCAGGCGTCCACGAGTGCCGCGAGCAGCAACGGCAGCGGTCCGCAGCATTCGGGCCGCGAGACGCTGACCAACATCGGCATCTCGGTGGCGAGCGCGACGATCGGTATCGCCGGCGGCGTGCTGCTCGGCCGCACCGCGCTTCAGCGCAACCGCAAGTTCCTCGGCATCCCGCTGCCCAACAAGGTGGACCTGAGCGACGTCTCGTCGCAGATCGGCGAGGCCGGACGGCAGTTCGGAAAGCTCGCCGGCGAGGTCCGGACCATGCGCCAGAAGGCCGAGCAGATCGGCCGCGTGCTGACCTGACGCGAGCGCGCGGAGCAAGGAGACCCGCATGGCGAAAACCGCCAGTCAGCGACGTACCGCCTCGCGCCCCGCACGGCGCGCATCGGCCGCGCGGAGCGAGGTGGCCAAGCGATCCGGCAAGGCCGCGAAGACTCCCGCGAAGGCCCTGAAGAGCCCGGGCAAGGCGATCACCAAGCTCGGCGCCAAGGCCGCCGTCAAGATTCTGCGGGCGCTCGGCCGCAAGGCCGTCGAAGCCGGCGCCGAAGGGCTGAGATCCGCGGCGGACAGGACCGCCCTCGCCGGCCGCAACGCGGTCGAGTCGGGCCTGTCCCGGCGGCTGCCGATCCAGGTCTCGATCGATGTAGCGGTCCCGCTCGCCTTCGCCTGGGAGGAATGGATGACGTTCGAGTCGATGACCGAGGGCGTGCACCGAATCGAGGACGTCGAACGTGACGGGGACCGCCTGATCGGCCGCACCGCGGCGCCGCGCTCCGCCGAATGGGAGGCGGAGATCGTCGACGAGCGCGAGCAGGAGTCGCTTGCCTGGCGCTCGATCGAAGGCTCCGACTGCGCCGGGCTGGCGACATTCCATCGGCTGAGCGACCGGCTCACGCGGATCGAGCTCGACCTGGACGTGCTGCCAACGAATCCCGGCGAGACCCTCGCGCTGTCCCTGCATCTCGCCCACCGCCGCGCGCAGGCTGAGCTGCGGCGCTTCAAGGCCCGAGTCGAATTCATCAACCCGGACGTCTACGAGACGTCCTCTCGTAACGGCCACAAGCCGGAGAACGAAACCGATCAATAGGGAAGGAAGGGACGGCATGGCGACGATGGCAATGACCCGAGGGCCGGGATCGGGCTACGTACAGAGGTCGAGCTCGAGCGGACTGGTGGACGTGCTCGACGTCCTCCTCGACAAGGGACTCGTCGTCGACGTGTTCCTGAGGGTTTCGCTCGTGGGAATCGAGCTGCTCACGGTCGACGCGCGGATCGTGATCGCAAGCGTCGACACGTACCTGCGCTTCGCCGAGGCGGTCAACAGGCTGGACCTCGGACAGAGCAGCCAGGAGGGGCTGCCCGAGCTCGTCGAGGACGTCACCTCCGATGGCGCTCAGAGCAAGACCCGCGGCGTGCTGGAGGGCGCGAAGGAGACGCTGTTCGGCAGCTCGGATGACGACGAGGACGAGGAGGAGAACGGCAAATCCTCGAAGTCATCTCGGTCCTCGCGCTCCAGTTCGGGATCCAGCTCGGGATCCGGCTCACGGTCGCGCTCGCGATCGCGCTCCGGCTCGAGCTCCGGCTCGAGCTCGCGCGGACGCTAGCCCCGGAGCACAGCGTGGCCGAATACGTCTACGGAATCCTCGACGAGGAGGCGACGGCTCCCGCGGAAAAGGGGATCGCGGGTCGCCCGCTGCGCATGATCGAGGGCGGCGGCGCCGCGGCGCTGGTCAGCGAAGTCAACGACCAGCGCCTGCGGCTCGGCCGGGAAGAGGTGCTCGCGCACGCGCGCGTGCTCGCCCAGGCGCTCGAGCAGGGCACCGTCCTGCCGATGCGCTTCGGCGTGGTGATGACGGGCCCGGAGGAGGTCAGGCGGCGGCTTCTCGATGGACACCGCGACGAGCTGCGAACCCAGCTCGAGTCGCTGGCGGGAAAGGTCGAGATCAACATCCGCGCCACCTACGAAGAGGATCGCCTGATGCGTGAGGTCGTCCGGGAGGACCCGCGGATCGCACAGCTGCGCGACGAACTGAAGGACCGTCCCGAGGACGCCACCTATTACCAGCGGATCGAGCTCGGCGAGCTCGTGGCCAAGGCCGTCGAGCGCAAGCGCGAGGGCGACGCGCGCGACATCGTGGAGGCGTTGATGCAGGTCGCCGTGGCGTGCGAGCCGGCGCCTCCGAGCCACGAGCGGGTGGCGCTCAGAGCGGCGTTCCTGGTGGCGCGCGAGAAGTGCGGGGAGTTCGACGCGGTGGTCGATGCCTACGCGCTCGGCCAAGCGGGAAGACTGCGATTCAAATATGCCGGGCCGCTGCCTCCGCATTCGTTTGTCCACTTCACGGGCGAGGCGTCATCGTGGGTCTGATCACGGGACTGCTGACGCTTCCTCTCGCTCCCGTCCGAGGCGTTGCCTGGGTCGCGGAGCAGCTGGTGGAGGAGGCCGAGCGCCAGCTCTACGACGAGGACTCGATCCGGCGCGAGATGCTGCAACTTGAGCTCGACTACGAGGACGGCAAGATCGACGAAGCACAGCGCGAGGCCATGGAGGAGGAGCTGCTCGAGCGGCTCGCGATCAGCCAGGCCCGAGTGATGGGAATCGAGGAGGGATTCGCCGATGGCTGACCAGCGCAGAAATGGGTCTGGGCGCAGGGACGGCTCGGGACCGTCGGGCCTCTCGGGACCGGAGGCGATCGAGCGCGTGCGCCGCGACCTACCGCAGCTGCTGGGGCGCCCGATCGAGGCCGTCCTCGGTCTCGAGCGCGACGATGACCGCAACTGGCAGGTGATGGTCCAGATCGTCGAGCTCGCGAGGGTTCCCAGCTCCACCGACGTGCTCGGGGCGTACGCCGTGACGATCGGCTCCGACGGTGAGCTGCTCGGATATCGCCGCCGGCGCCGCTACCACCGCAATCAGGCGGACGAGGACTGATGGCCGCACGCGAGCCGTTCAACACCGGGCTGCCACAGACCTACGGCCGCGCCGACCTGCGTCCGCGCGAGGGGGGCCCGGCGAACCTCGCCGACATCCTCGAGCGCGTGCTCGACAAGGGGATCGTGATCGCGGGGGACATCCAGATCAACCTGCTCGACATCGAGCTGTTGACGATCAAGCTGCGGCTGCTGGTGACCTCGGTGGACCGCGCGCGGGAGATGGGGATCAACTGGTGGGAGAGCGATCCGCAGCTGAACGGCAGCGCGAAGCAACTCGAGCGCGAGAACCACGATCTGCGCGAGCGGCTCGAGCGGCTCGAGCGGCTCCTGCCCAAGGGCTCCGACGGAGACGCCGGCGATGCAAAGCAATGAGGCCTGGTACGTCTACGGCGTGATCGGCGCGCCCCGCGACGGTGCCGAGGTTGCATCGCTGCAAGGCGTCGACCCGCGCCACCGCACCGAGGTGTTCGCCGAAGGGCCCGTCGCGGCGCTCGTCAGCCGCGTCCCGGGTGAGGACTTCGACGAGGACGGCCTGCGCGCCCACCTCGCGGATCTCGAGTGGGTCGAGCGGCTGGCGCGCGCGCACGAGCGCGTGATCGAGAAGCTGGCCGGAGAGACGACGCTCGTCCCGATGCGGATGTGCACCGTGTACCGCGGCGAGGACAGCGTGCGTGCGCTGCTGCGTCGCGAGGAGCAGGCGCTGATGGAGGCGCTGGGGCAGCTCGCCGGCAAGTCCGAGTGGGGCGTGAAGGTGTTCATCGATCCGCGCGCCGCGGCGTCCGGCGGGGAGCAGCCCAGCCAAGTCGGAGGGAGCGACGCCGCGCCGTCGGGCGCCGCCTACCTGGCGCGCCGGCGCCACGAGCGCGACCGCCGCGAACGTGCGCATGCGGAGATCGACGAGCTCGCCACCGAGATCTTCGAATCGCTGCGCGCGGTCGCGGCAGACGGGCTGGTGAACGCCCCGCAGCGTCCCGAGGTCAGCGGCCATTCCGGGCAGATGGTCCTGAACGGCGCGTATCTCGTCGACGAGGGCGAGGCGGCGGCGTTCCACCAGACGGTCGACGCGCTGCAGGCCCGTGTCGCGCAGGCCGGCATCGAGCTGGTGAGGACAGGTCCGTGGCCTCCGTACAACTTCGTCCCCGGCTCGATCGGGGTGGCCCCGTGAACGGCACGATCGCCGAGCGCGAGCGCCCCGCGCGCTACTCGGTGCACGGCAGCCAGCAGGTGACCGTGTTGGACCTGCTCGACCGCCTGCTCGGCGGCGGCGTCGTGATCCGCGGGCAGATCATGCTCGCGGCGGCTGATATCGATCTGGTCGAGCTCGACCTCGGGATCCTCGTGGCGGCGATCGACAAGGCCGCGCGGAGATGAGCCCGCTGTTGTATGCGGTCACCGACGGCGACCCCGACGCGATCGAGGGCACCGGAATCGATGGCCGCCCGCTGCGCGCCGTCGCCTGCGAGGGGTTGGTGGCGGTCGTCGGGGAGGTCGGCGCCGGGCTCGACCTCAGCGAGGAGCACGTCTGGCGCTACGAGGAGACGGTGGAGGGGCTGATGTCGGGCCGCGCGATCCTCCCGGCGCGATTCGGCAGCGTCGTGGACGACGATGACGCGGCGCGGGCGGCGCTGCGAGCTCGCCGAGACGAGCTGGCGGGCGCGCTCGAGGAGGTCCGCGGCGCGGTTGAGCTCGCGGTGCGGGCGATCTGGAGCGACGGCACGGAAGCGCCCGGCGCCGATGTGCCGCGCGACGGCACGGATTACATGCTCGGCCGGCTGAAGCTGCTGCACCGCGCCGAGCGGATCGCGGGGCGACTCGAGCCGCTGGGCGCGCTCGCGAGGCGCAGCACGCAGAGCCTGCTGGTGCGGCCGAGCGTCCCGATCCTCGGCTCCTACCTAGTCGATGACGCGCGCGTCGCGGAGTTCGGCGCGGCGGTTCGGCGCCTGGACGCGGAGCTCGCAGAGGTCTCGCTCAGCTGCAGCGGCCCCTGGCCGCCCTACAGCTTCACCGGGGAAGGCGACGGATGAGCCGGCGCATCAACGCCGATCACGAGAACCTCGAGCGCGGGCTCGCTCAGCTGGTCCTGACCCTGATCGAGCTGCTGCGGCAGCTGATGGAGCGCCAAGCCCTGCGCCGGATCGACGCGGGCAGCCTCGACGACGAGGAGATCGAGCGCCTGGGCCGGACGTTCCTCGCCCTCTCAGAGCGCATGGACGAGCTCAAGCAGACCTTCGGCCTGACGGACGAGGACCTCAATCTCAACCTGGGCCCACTGGGCAACCTGATGTAAAGGAAAGGAGCACAGCGATGCCCCCGCTTCAACAGCGTTACTACGACATCCTGATCGAGCGCGTACGCGGCGACCAATATCCGAGCGCGCAGTTGCTGAACCGGCTCGAGGCGGCGATCTACACGCCCGATCAGGTGATCGAGTACGTCGACATGCTGATCGAGAAGGCCAACGAGGCTTGGTATCCGAGCGGGCAGCTGCTGGATCGGATTCAGCGGATGCTCCAGCTCGCGGCGGTCGTGGCATGACCGCCGGGATCAAGACCCTCGGCAAGGCCGCGACCGAGCGAGCGCTCGGGCTCGGGCCCGGCAGGTTCCGTGCGGCCGTCGCCGCGACCGTGACCGGTACGGCGACCGCGGTCGTCACCTACCGGCTCCTGCGCGGTCACCCAATCGTGCGCGAGTAGCGCTCGCGGGTCGCGGCGAGCGCCTGCTCGGCTTCCTCGAGCGCGCGCTCGGCCTGACGCAAGGCGCTCTGGGCGTCGCGCACGGCGCCGGCGGCGCGGTCGCGCCGGCGCTCCGCGGTCTCGATCTCACGGGCGGCGCGCGCGGCCTCACGTCGCGCCTGCTCGCGCTCGCGACGCGCGTCCCGGGGTGATACCCGTGGCGCCGCGGCCTTCGCGGGTTCGGGCGACCCCGGCTCCTTCGCGCGGCTGGAGCGCCGGGGCGCGCTCGGCAGGGCGACCGCGCCCAGCCCCACGTGGCGAAGCTCGCGCTCGAGCCGCCCGGCCTGTACCTGCGACCGCGCATCCGGATCGATCGCCGCCGCTCGCAATGTCTCGGCGACGCGGTCCAGTGTCGTCTGGCTGAGCTCATGGCCGTCGGAGCTGAGCAGACCGCGCGCGGCGACGACCAGCTCATCGACTGCCGCCCGCTCGCGCTCGCTCGCGGCGCGCAACGCCCCGCCGTCACCGCTGCCGGCGATCAGGTCCGCGTGCGCCCGCTGGAGCTCGTCGCCGGCTTCGAACAATGCGTTGATCGCGCGGACCTGCGTGCGCGCGAGCTGGTTGACAGCCCAGGCGGCGACCGAGGGCTTGCGTAGCCTTGCCGCGCGCGCCGCATCCTCGCGGCGGCCCTCGGCGCGCAACGCCTTCGCCAGGGCCGTGCGCTCGGAGGTGAATTGCTCGAGCGGAAGGCCGTAGAGGTCGCTCTCGTCAGGCACGGGACGCATCGTAGGCCCACGCGCCGGGACTGCGCGCACGGCCGGGCTTGACAGACCGCGGCCGCGTGGGCACTGTTCCTCGCACGCAAGGGGCCGCTGCGATGCCGCTCGACTATCCCGCCTCCTATTTCCACATCGAAGAGAGCGACGAGGACGATGGCACGGTGTGCCTCGCGCTCGTCGGCGAGCTCGATCTGGCGGTCGCGGATGCGCTCGTCCGGCGCCTCGCGGACCTTCGTCAACAGCGGCGGGGCGTTCGCGTCGACCTATCGCGCCTGGAGTTCATCGACACCACCGGCATACGCGAGCTGATGCTCGCGGTCTCCGAAGCTCGCGCCAGCCGCTGGCAGCTCGAGATCGGCGACGAGCTCAGCGACCCGGTGCGGCGCGTCATCGCGATCGCGGGCGCCGGCCGGCATTTCTGGCCCACCGACGGCTGAGCCGCTCCGAGTTGGGAGCGATGATTCAGCGCCGATGTTCCAGTCTTACGAACGTGTCCAGAACCGCAAACGTCCGCATGACTCCGCTCCAGCTCGCGCAGAAGCATCGTGACGTCGTCGCGGCGCTGCTCGCGATCGCCGGCCTCGCCTGGTGGTGGACGGTTCGGCGAATGGCGGGAATGGACGCGGGCCCGGGAACGGACCTCGGTGCGCTCGGATGGTTCACCGGCTCGTGGGTGGTGATGATGGCCGCGATGATGCTGCCGTCGTTCGCGCCCACGCTCGCGGCGTTTGCGGCGAGCGGTCGAGGACGCGAGCCGAGCCGGTGGCTGCTGTTCACGTGCGGCTATCTGCTCGCGTGGGCTGCGGCGGGCGTCGGCGCCTACGCGGTCTTCGTGTCGGGAAGGGGGTTGCTCGGCCGCGAGCTGGCCTGGCACCGCGACGGCAGCTGGCTATGCGCCGCGATCATCCTGGCCGCGGCGGCCTACGAATTCGTGCCGCTCAAGGCCGCCTGCCTGCAACGCTGCCGCGGACAGCTGGGCGAGCTGACCCGCAGCGCGCACGCCCACGCGCTGATGGCGCTTGCGGTCGGCACCCGCAGCGGCGCCTGGTGCATCGGATGCTCGTGGGCGCTGATGGCCGCGCTGTTCGCGCTCGGGATCATGAGCATCACCTGGATGATCGTGGTCGCGGCGCTGGTCGCGCTCGAGAAGCTCGGGCCCTGGCCGCGCGCCGCGCGGCTCCTGACCGCGCTCGTCCTCGTCGCGCTCGCGGCCGGGATCCTCGCGGTGCCGCACCAGGTCCCCGGCTTGGTCGTCCCTCCCGCCTCGCGGTAAGCGCTCAGACTTCCGATCCGGCTCGCGTGAGCGAGAATGCTCTGAAGCGAAACAGTGAGCGAGTAGGAGGAACGGCGTGACCGACAGCGTCAGCGAAACAGAAAACCCGGCGATCCCCTCCCCGACCCCCGAGCGGACGCGACCGATAACCAACCAGGATTGGTGGCCGAACCAGCCGAACCTGCAGGTTCTCCACCACCACTCGCCGCTCGCGACGCCGTTGGGCCCCGCCTTCGATTATCGGGCGGAGTTCGCCAAGCTCGATCTCGAGGCGCTCAAGCGCGACGTCTTCGAAGTGATGACGAGCTCGCAGGACTGGTGGCCCGCCGACTATGGCCACTACGGACCGCTCTTCATCCGGATGTCGTGGCACGCCGCGGGGACCTATCGCATCGCCGATGGCCGCGGCGGGGGTGGCGCGGGCGCTCAGCGCTTTGCGCCCCTCGACAGCTGGCCCGACAACGCGAGCCTCGACAAGGCGCGGCGGCTTCTGTGGCCGATCAAGCAGAAGTACGGCCGCAAGATCTCCTGGGCTGACCTGATCATCTTCGCGGGCAACTGCGCGATGGAGTCGATGGGGTTCGAAACCTTCGGCTTCGGCTTTGGGCGCGAGGACATCTTCGAGCCCGAGGAGATCTTCTGGGGTTCCGAGGACACCTGGCTGGGCGATGAGCGCTACAGCGGCGACCGGGAGCTCGAGAAGCCGTTCGGCGCGGTGCAGATGGGCCTCATCTACGTCAACCCGGAGGGGCCCAACGGCAACCCGGACCCGCTGGCCGCGGCCAAGGACATCCGCGAGACCTTCAGCCGGATGGCGATGAACGACGAGGAGACGGCTGCGCTGATCATCGGGGGCCACACGTTCGGCAAGACGCACGGCGCGGTGGACCCGAAGTACATCGGCCCCGAGCCCGAGGCCGCGCCGATCGAGCAGCAGCTGATCGGGTGGAAGAACAGCCACGGAAGCGGCAACGGCGCGAACGCGATGACCAGCGGGCTGGAGGGAGCCTGGACCAACCACCCCACCAAGTGGGACAACGGCTTCCTCGAGAACCTGTTCGAGTACGACTGGGAGCTGACGAAGAGCCCCGCCGGTGCGCATCAGTGGACGCCGAAGAATCCCGAGGCCCAGGGCACGGTGCCCGACGCCCACGACCCGTCCAAGCGCCACGCGCCGATGATGCTCACCACGGACCTCGCGCTGAAGCTCGATCCGATCTACGGGCCGATCTGCAGGCGCTTCTACGAGCATCCCGACGAGCTGGCGAAGGCCTTCGCCAAGTCGTGGTACAAGCTGCTGCACCGCGACATGGGTCCGGTCTCGCGCTACCTCGGGCCATGGGTCGCCGAGCCGCAGCTGTGGCAGGACCCGGTTCCCGCCGTCGACCATCCGCTGGTCGGCGAGGAGGAGATCGCTGCGCTCAAGCGCGAGGTGCTCGAGTCGGGGCTGTCGATCTCACAGCTCATCAGCACCGCGTGGGCGGCGGCGGCCAGCTTCCGCGGCACCGACAAGCGCGGCGGGGCCAACGGAGCCCGGCTTCGCCTGGCGCCCCAGAAGGACTGGGAGGTCAACGAGCCCGCGGCGCTCCCGGACGCGCTCGGCACGCTGGAGGGCATCCAGCAGCGTTTCAACGGCTCGCAGCCCGGCGGGAGGAAGATCTCGCTCGCCGACCTGATCGTGCTCGCCGGGTGCGCCGCGGTCGAGGAGGCGGCCAGGCGAGCCGGCCACGAGGTCACGGTCCCGTTCGCTCCGGGACGCACCGACGCCTCCCAGGAGGACACCGATGCGGATTCGTTTGCGGTGCTCGAGCCGATGTTCGACGGATTCCGCAACTACCTCCATCCCGGCCAGGCGCTCTCGCCGGAGACCCTGCTGGTCGAGCGTGCGAACCTGTTGACGCTGACCGCGCCCGAGATGACCGTCCTGGTCGGCGGGATGCGCACGCTCGGCGCCACGTACAAGCGCTCGCAGCACGGCGTCTTCACCGACCGGCCCGAGACGCTGACGAACGACTTCTTCGTCAACCTGCTCAACATGGACACCGAGTGGAAGGCCTCCGGTCCGTCGCGAAACGGCTCCTCGGTGCAGGTCTACGAGGGCCGCGATCGCCACAGCGGCGAGGCGAAATGGACGGCCACCGCCGTCGACTTGGTGTTCGGCTCGAACTCGCAGCTGCGAGCGATCGCCGAGGTCTACGCGTGCGAGGACGGGCAGGAGCTGTTCGTGCGCGACTTCGTCGCCGCCTGGGACAAGGTGATGAATCTCGACCGCTTCGAGCTCGCCTGAGCCTGAGGAGTCGCCGTCCGGTGGCCGGTCATTCCGAACCGGCCGCCGGGCCCTCCGTCGTCGGGAGGCCGGCCGCGCGCCAAGCCTGGAACCCGCCCGCGAGATCGGTCGCGCGCATGTATCCGAGCTGCCGTAGCGTCGCGGCCGCGAGGCTCGACTGATAGCCCTCGTTGCACATGAGAATGACCTGCTGCTCGACGCCCGGAGCGCGGGGGTGCCGGTGCGCGCCGGCCGGGTCGAGCCGCCATTCGAGCACGTTTCGCTCGATCACCAAGGCGCCCGGGACGAGTCCGTCCCGAGCGACCTGCGAGCTCGAGCGGATGTCGACCAGGACCGCCCCGGCCTCGATCGCGGCGGCGGCGGCCGCGGGGTCGACGCGCTCCATCGGACGGCGCGCCTCCTCGAGCAGTTGATCGACGCCCCTGCGCGTTGAGGATGGGGCGCCCTGGTCCCGCAGCCAGCCGACGACGTTCGCCTGGCGGGTGTCCAGCGAGTCCGCCGCGTCGAGCGGCGTGCCCGCGGCGTAGTCAGGAACCCAGTCGAGCTCGGCGCCGCGAGCGAGGAGGTACTCGGCGGCGCGCCGCTGGCCACCGGCGCAGGCGTGCCAGAACGCCTGGGAGACCTGAGCCGCCCCGACGGGCGACTCCGCGAGCAGCTGCTCCATGCGCTCGAGCATCCCGAGCGCGGCGGCGTGCCAGAGCCGTTGGACCCGGGCGCCACGCGCGACCAGGAGCCGGGCGACGTGCCAGCACGCGTACCCGACGGCGTTGTCGAGCGGCGTGCCGATCGACCCGCCCGGGCGCTCGAGATCGGCGCCGGCGTCGATCAGCACGACCGCGACGTCGACGTCGTCGGTGCTGGCCGCCCAGTGCAGCGGCGTCTCAGGGCGCTCACCGCCGGTGTCGTCGTTGACGTCGGCGCCGGCCTCGAGGAGCAGTCCCACCGCCTCCGGTGCGCCCGGGAAGTAGCCCGGCCAATCGGTGGCCGTGTGCAATGGGGTGCGCCAGCCACCCTTGCGGCCGATCATCCGAACCGACGCCAGCTCCGGGTGCCCGGCGAGCATGCGCCGCAACGCGTCCAGGTCGCCGCGGTGGATCGCCGAGCTGAGCTCGACGGCGACCGCGTCGCCTTGCGGCAGAGTCAACTTTGGGCGGTGGGACTCCAGGGAAGAAAGCCTAGTGGCCTCGCAGCGGAGCCTTGTCGCCGATCGACCAGTTGTGGCCGAACGGATCGTGGAAGCCGCCCTGGCGGTGGACGCCACCTGAGAAGTGCTGGTGCTCCTCGGCTGTCCTCTCGGGGGTTGCCCGGATTGACCTCGCGCACGAGCTCGGGAATCACGGTCGATGGCGGCATCGTCCGGTTGAAGTGATCGCCAGGCGGCCGGCTCGGGATTTGGGCCACGGCCTAAATCTTTACAGCGTCCCAGCGCTCATAGGTCGCAACGAGCACGCCCGTGCTCATCGTCGCGCTGTCGAGGAGCCGCAGCGGCGTGCGCGCGCCGCCGGCGAACAGCCGCCGGCCGGACCCCAGTATCAGCGGCGCGATCATCAGCAGGTACACGTCGATCAGGTCGGCGGCCATCAGCGAGGCGATCAGCAGCCCGCTGCCCATGATCACGAGACTCGTCTCGGAGCTCAGCTTGAGATCCGCGACGGCCGTTGCGACATCGCCGTGCAGCAGGGTTGAGTTGGGCCACTCGAGCCGCGTCTCGGGGTTGCTCGACGCGACGTACTTCTGGACATCGTTCAGCGCGTCCTTGAAAGGCCCGCCCCGGGCATTCCACGTGGACAGCAATTCCTCGTAGCTCCAGCGCCCGAACAGCCAGGCGTGCTTCCCACCCGTCAGCGCGGCCATCCGCTCGCCCAGCTTGGCGACCGTCGCCTCGTCTCCGTAGGGGATCCCCCAGCCCCCATACGCGAACCCCTCCCGCGTGTCCTCGTCCGGCCGCCCGGGGCTCTGCATCACGCCGTCGAGCGTGATCCAGTTCATCACGATTAGCTTGCCCATCAGGTGGTCCTTTCAAGTCAGCCGGCGAGTCCGTGGGTGTAGGCGTAGTGGACGGCCTGGGCGCGGTCGCGGGCGCCGATCTTGGCGAACACGTGGTTGATGTGAGTCTTGACGGTGGCCTCACTGACCACCAGCGCCGAGGCGATCTCGGCGTTGGACAGCCCGCGGGCGATCAGGGCGAGAACCTCGGCCTCGCGCGGCGTGAGCTCGTCGGGGAGGTCCGCCGCCGGCGGCGCGGGACGAGCGCTCGTCGCGGCGGCGAGCAGCCGGCTCTGGACGACGGGATCCAGCAGCGCCTGGTGATCGGCGGCGGCGTGGATCGCGCGCGAGATCTCCGCGATCCCGGCGTCCTTGGTCAGATACCCGCGCGCGCCGGCCTGCAGCGCGTCGAGGATCGACGCGTCGTCGGCGAGCGTGGTGAGCACCACGATCTCCGTCTCGGGCTGAGCCGCCCGGATCTGCCGGGTGGCTTCGACTCCGTCCAGGTTCGGCATCCTGAGGTCCATCAGCACGACGTCCGGGCGGTGACGGGCGCACAGGGCGACCGCCTGCTCGCCGTCGGAGGCCGCGGCCACCGGCTTGATGCCGGGCGCCGCCTCCAGCAGCGTCATCAGACCCTCGCGCACCAGCGCCTGGTCGTCCGCGACCATCACCCTCACCGGGTCGCTCATGCCGAGCTCGCGTCCGTCGGCGCGCGCGCGGGCAGTCGCAGCTCAACACGCCAGCCGCCATCCGCCCTGCCGGCGTTCAGAGTCCCGCCGAGCAGCTGAGCGCGCTCGCGCATCCCGCGGATCCCGTATCCCCCGCCGGTCGCCGAGAGGCCTTCCCGCACGGCCCCGGCCCAGGCGAGCATGGAGCGATCGTCGACGGTCACGACCACGGGATCGTCGGGCGCGTCGCCCGCGTGCACGACGACCGAGACCTCCGCGCCAGGCGCGTGCTTGCGCACGTTGGTGAGCGCCTCCTGGACCACCCGCAGGACCGTCTGCCCGGTCTCGCCCGTCAGGCGCGCAGGGTCGCCGTCGATCGTCAGCTCCGCCCGGGCCTCGGCCGTAGTGCGGTAATCGTCGACGAGCCCTTCGATCGCCGCCGGCGCCGACAGAGGGTCGCCGCGCAGCGCGCCGACGGCGCGCCGGGTCTCCAGCAGTCCCTCGCGCGCCAGCTCGTGCGCGCGCCGTACGCGCACCAGGACCGCGTCGCGATCGGCCCCCTGCTCGAGCAGCGAGCTCGTCGCCTCCAGCTGAATCGTCAGCCCGGCCAGCGTATGGGCCAGCACGTCGTGGATCTCGCGCGCAATCCGAGTCGACTCCTCGAGCCGCGCCGCGCGCAGCTGCTCCTCGTGCGAGCGTTGCGTCTGCGCCAGGAGCAGCTCCGTCTGCTCCACGCGGGCAACGCGCTCGCGCGCATTGGAGGCGGCGAGCAGCGATACCGCGAAACCGAGCGTGTACGCGAGCAGGCCGAGGGCGCTCCCGTTGTAGAGAAGATCCGAGACGCCGAGCGCCAGCACGCCGATGAGCGCCACCGGGGCGGTGCGCGGCAGCTCGGCACGCACGCCGGCGACGACCACGGCGACGAACACGAACACGCTCGCGGCGCTCTGCGGCGAGGCCTCGACCAGCAGACCGCCCGCGCCGGCCATCACGTACAGCTCGGGCGCGACCCGGCGCTCGTCTCCCGGCCAAATCGTCCAGATCAGCCAGGCCACCGCAGCCGCCGCGAACAGCAGGCTCACCACCAGACCGCGCCCGCCCGTACCCGGCGGATGATGCGAGGAGTTCACGACGGACAGCGCGACGAGGACCAGCCCGGCGAGACGGATCGCGGTGGCGACGCGGCGGTCCAGCGTGGCGAGGAGCATCAGCATGGAAGGTACGGAGTCCCAAGCCGGTGGTTCAAGTAGCTGGCCCGCCCACCCGCGCACCCGCCTGCGCGCCCGGTCCGGCAACGCCGAAGCGGGACCCGCTGGATCGCGGATCCCGCTCGGTGCCGATTCGGGGCCGGGTCAGGCAAGCTCGGGAGCAGCGGCGCCCTGCAGCTGGTAGCGACGGGCCGCCATCAGGATCGTGCGGCCGAACACCTCGCAGACCACCATCGCCAGGAGGGCCGCCGTCCACGCCTCGCCGCTGGTGATCGCGTGCTGGGCGCTGAAGCGGCCGATGGTGGCGGCGCCACCGTTGCTGACCCAGATTGCGAACGCGAACCGGGAGCCCATCCCGAGCACCCAGAAGATTGCCGATGCCCAGCCGGCGCGGGCGAGCACCTCGCCCGCAGCGTCGCGGCGCATCAGGACGGTCTGGCCGCTGGCGAGGCCGATCGTCAACCCGACGAGCGCCAGGATCGCCACGAGCACGAGGTCGTTACCGGCGGTAGGGATGCCGTGCAAGTAGTTGGCGACCGCGATCGCGACGATCACCAGCGGCCGGACCAGCGACTTGGTGGTGAGGGTGCGCTCCTTGAGCTGAACGAGGACGAGGAGCACGAGAGCTGAATCGATGAGGTAATCGGTAATTGACATGGCTGCATGGTCGTCCGGAAATGCCGCCCGCACATCGGCGCGAGGGTTGATTCGCGGGTGGAAACTGCCCGGATCTCCACCCGTGGGTTGAGACCGGTTGCGAGGCTGACAGCTCGGCTAGGCGCGGAGGTCCAGGCGCCAGTCGTTGCACATCATGAGGTGTCCCTTCGGGAACTCGACCTCGCACGCCTCGAGCAGTTCGAAGCCGAGCCTGCGGCAGATCGCGTTCGACGGCGTGTTCTCGATATTCGGGAAGGCATGCATGAAGCGGTGCCTCTCTGAGCGCTTGGCGAGCTCGATCGCCTGCCCGGTCGCCGCCACCGCGACGCCGCGGCCCTGGAACTCGGGGAGCACCATCCAACCGATCTCGTAGATCTGGGCGTCGCGCCACTCACCGGTCCAGAAGCCGACCGAGCCGATGCCCTCGCCGCTCGCCGCATCGACGATCTTGAACATGCGATCGTCGCCGTCGAGGCGTTCGTAGCGGCCCTGGCGCTCGCGCAGCTTTTCGGGGCTCTCGGGCCCGCCGAGGTGCTCGGTCATGTGCGGATCGCCCATCAGCCGCTCGAGCAGCGGTAGGTCGCCGCTGCCCCAAGGCTCGAGGGTCACCGCGCCGCTCACCGAGGCCAGCCTAATCCATGGCCCTTCCCGTGAGCTCCGGGGCTGCTCGTGCGCGATCACGCGCCAGCCGTCTGCGTCGGGTGCTTGGCTGGTACTCGTGTACCTCGAGCATGTTGCACTGATCGTTGAGGACTACGACGCCGCGATCAGGTTCTTCGTGGACGCGCTGGGCTTCGAGCTCGTCGAGGACTCGCCGGCGCTCACGACCCGAGACCGCCGGCCCAAGCGGTGGGTCGTCGTGCGACCTCCGGGCGCCGTGACCGGGCTGCTGCTCGCTCGTGCGGACGGCGAGGATCAGGTGGGAGCCGTCGGCGATCAATTCGCGGGGCGGGTCGGCCTGTTCCTCCGCGTGAGCGACTTTCGCGGCTCCTACGAGCGGATGCGCGCGGCCGGCGTGACGTTCGTCGGCGAGCCACGTGAGGAGCCCTACGGATGGGTCGCGGTGTTCCTCGACGTCGCCGGAAACCGCTGGGATCTGCTCGGCCCGCGACGATCGGAACCGCCGGCGAGTCCCGGATCCGGGAACCTGGCCCCGGCGAGCGAGGCGGACTAGACTCGGGCCGCGAGGAGCGAGCATGGGCTTTCTTTCACGCGGGGACCACGACGACGAGGCCCAGTCGGAGTCGCTGGCGCGGATCGAGCAGGGCGGGATCCCGGCCGACGCCGAGCGGCGCCTGCGAGAGCTCGCCGCGGACGGGTCGATGTTCACCAGCGGCCTTTCGGTGGGCGAGTTCGCGCTGCTGCATCGGATGGGACCGAGGCCGTTGGCGCAGGTGATGGGCGCGAGCGTGGTTCGCACCGGCTGGCAGTACCTGCCGGCGCTTGACCCGGTGCAGGTGCAGGCGAGCTGGTATGTGGGCCGTAACGCCGCCTACGGCCCGACGTTGAGCAGCCGCGCTCTGCAGAACCGCTATGGGCAGCCCTCGTGGAGCCAGATCCGCAACTACCAGTGGCACGCGACCGTCGTGTGCGAGCTCGACGTGCTGTCGGACGCGTGGGCGACTGCCCGCCGCCGCGCGCTCGATCGCCTCACCGAGGAGGCGCTTCAGGTAGGCGCCGACGCGGTGGTCGGGGTGCACGTGCACCGCGGCGATCACGATCTCGGCCAGCGCACGATCGAATATGTGGTGAGCGGAACGGCGATCAGGCTGCCGGGCTCGAAAGCCGGCTCGTGGCCGGTCCTCACCGATCTCTCGATCCAGGACTACTGGCGCCTGCAGAGCGCCGGCCACACCCCGGTTGGGCTGCTGGCGACGACCGCGGTGGTCTTCGCGTCACCGTCGCGCTCCACCCGACTGCGGCGACTGCGCACGACGCGCCAAAACCAGGAGCTCGAGGAGCTGAGCAGTGCGTTCCACGCCGCGCGCGAGACGGTTCGCAACCGGCTTGGAGGCCAGGTGTCGGACGCCCACGGCGACTGCGCGGTCGGGATCGAGCTGACTCACGCAGTCCACCGCGAAGGGTTCTCGCTCGCCTCTCCGATCACGGGATCGACCCAACGTGGCTGGCAGCGCGGGCGGCTGGGGATCCCGTACTTCGTGTCGGGAAAGGGGGACGCGGAACGGGCCGGCTGGGTGATCACCATGCACGGCGCCGGCACCGCGATCCGCCGCGCGGCGCGAGACGGGCCGCAGCCCCAGCTCAAGACCGCGATCCGGATGGGAGGCGCGCAGTGACCGAATACGACCCGAAGTCGCTCGAGGGCGTGCCCGAGTCCGCCAGGGAGCGGCTCGAGCAGAACCGTGCGGGCCTGTACACGTCGGACTTGAGCGTGAACGAGTTCCTGCTCGTGTCGCAGGCGGGCTTCGATCCGGTCGGCCTGGTCGTCGGCAGCTCGATCTTCCACATCGGCTTCCAGGTGGCGGGGCCAACCGCGAGCCGCGAGCTGGACGTCCTGTCGCAGGCGATGTACAGCGCCCGGCAGCTGGCGATGACGCGGATGGAGGAGGAGGCCGATCAGCTCGGCGCGGACGGGATCGTGGGCGTGCGGCTCGATATCGGCCGCTACGAGTGGGGCGCGAACATGGCCGAGTTCATCGCGATCGGGACCGCCGTCAAGCATCGAGACGGTGTCCTGCACCGGGCGCCGAACGGCAGGCCGTTCCAGAGCGATCTGTCAGGGCAGGATTTCTGGACGCTGCTGCGGACCGGTCACCGCCCCGTGGGGCTGGTGATGGGCAGCTGCGTCTACCACGTCGGCCGGCGAGGGCCGCTGAGGACGGTCGCGCAGACGGGTCGCAACGTCGAGCTGCCGAACTTCACGCAGGCGCTGTATGACGCCCGCGAGCTCGCGATGCAGCGCATGCAGACCGAGGCCCAGCAACTTCAGGCGGAGGGGATCGTCGGCGTGACGCTGTCCGAGAAGAGCCACGGCTGGGGCAGCCACGTGATCGAGTTCTTCGCGCTCGGAACCGCGATCGTCTCGATCGGTGAGCGGGTCGAGATCGAGCCGCCCGTGCCCGTGCTCGATCTCAACGACCGCTGAGCCGCGCGCTCCCTCAGCTCGTGCGCCGCGCCGAGCCGAGGATGATCGGGCGAACGGTCGGAAGCGACCGCGGCTGGTTACGACGCTCGAGCCGCTCGACCTCCAGCGGCGAGTCGGCAAGCAGTTCGCTGGTCCGGCGGTTCGGGTTGCAGCCGGCCGCGATGTAGCGGTGCGGGGCCGCGACCAGGTCCTGGAACCGGCCGAGGAACGTGCCCTCGCCCGGCATGGACGTGCTCCAGGAACAGGTACCGGCCGCCCGGCCGCAGGACCCTCGCGAACTCGTTCAGGGCGCGCTTCGGATCCGGGATGGTGCAGAGGATGTACGTGCCGGTGACGGTGTCGAAGCTCCCATCCTCGAAGGGCAGAGCCTCGCCGCCCGCGTCGACCAGTGTCAGCGATTCGACCGGCGACGGATCGGAGTCGATCAGCTCCTCCAGGTGCTTGCGCATGTGTGGGCTGGGCTCACTGACGACCAGCTCGGTCACCTCACTCGAGTAATGGGGCAGGTTGAGGCCGCTGCCCGCGCCGACCTCCAGGGTGCGGCCGCGCGCCTCGCCGATCAGCTCGCGCCGGATCTCGCGCTGCCCTGCGCGCTCCGCGAGCTCGCACAGACGCGGATACCAGATCGCGAACAACCGCTCGTTGACTCTCGCGCGATCTGTCACCGGGCGCACTTTACGGCCGCGGCGCGCCGGCGTCAGCCCTGAGCCTTGCGCGGCGGCGTTATCGTTGGCGCTCGCGGATCGAGGGGTAGGTCCGCGGGTCGCGCGGCCGAGCGGCGCCGGAACGCCACCCAGAACCGAGAGAGAGGAACGCAAATGGATCGACCTGACGAGCATTTGACTCGGCGGCAGCTGATGGAGCGTCTCGGGATGGTTGGAGCGGGAGCGTTCGTGAGCCAGTCGGCGATGGCATGGATGGCCGGACCGAGCTGGGCATCGGCGATCGCCCGCGCCGCGCGCACGAAGCCGGCGGGATCGGACCTCGAGGCAGTCGAGCACATCGTGTTCCTGATGCTCGAGAACCGCTCCTACGACCACTACTTCGGTGCGTATCCGCGCGGGCGCGGGTTCGACGACCACGCGAAGCATTCGCTCGGAGCGTTCGCCCAGAACTACCCGGGTGGATCGAACGTGGTTCCCAAGCACAAGCTGCTCCCGTTCCACCTGCCGAGCAACCATGGTCTGGAGTCGACCGAGGACCTCACGCACGACTGGGGGCCGATGCACGAGTGCTGGAACCACGGGAAGATGGACTCCTGGGTGAAGGTCCATACCGAGGCGCAGTGGGAGGGACCGAAGGGCGCGATGACGATGGGCTACTACCGCCGCTCCGAGCTGCCCTTTCATTGGGCGCTCGCCGATCACTTCACGCTCGGCGACGCCTACCACTGTTCGATCCTGGGACCGACCCACCCGAACCGGCTGATGGCAAACAGCGGAACGATCGACCCGGCCGGCAAGCACGGCGGCCCGGTGGTCGCGACCAGCGGCACTGCCGACACGCTGTGGAGCTGCACCTGGACGACGGTCCAGGAGCTGCTCGAGGACAAGGGCGTCTCGTGGAAGGTGTACACGCCCAGCAATGTCGGCGTACGCGGGAAGTACGCCTCGCTGACGAAATACCTGACCTGGGGGCCGAACTTCTACGACCCCACGGTCACGACCAGCTTGGGGCTGACCGACCACGTCCTCCCCTACTTCACCGCGTTCCGGAAGCCAGGGACGCCGCTCTTCGAAAAGGCGTTCAAGCAGACGTTCCCGAACGACTTCGCCGCCGATGTCAAGGGCGGCCACCTCCCGAGCGTCTCATGGATCATCCCGCCGCTTGGCTTCGACGAGCATCCGTCGGCGTCGCCGACGAACGGGCAGTGGTTCGTCTCGATGGTGCTCGCCGAGCTCACGTCCAACCCGAAGCTATGGGCGAAGACGGCGCTGTTCATCATGTACGACGAGAACGATGGCTGGTTCGACCATGTTCCGCCGCCCACGGCGCCCAAGGGCACCTCGGGCGAGTACCTGACGACGAGCACGTTCCCGCCGGGTGAGCCGCATCCGGACACGCTGAACATCGACGGTCCGCTCGGTCTCGGGGTGCGCGTGCCACTCCTGGTGGTCTCGCCGTTCAGCCGCGGTGGTCACGTCGCAACCGAGGTGTTCGACCACACCTCGCAGCTGAAGCTGATCTCGAAGCGCTTCGGGGTCGAGGTGCCGAACGTCTCCGCGTGGCGCCACAAGACGGTTGGGGACTTGACATCGACCCTGCTGCGCTCGAAGCCCGATACCTCGATTCCGAAGCTGCCCAGGACCTCGATCGTGTTTGCCTCCTCGGGGCCTGCCAGCTTCACGAAGCAGTGGACACAATCAGGCGGTTTCGGCCCGAGCGTCCCCACCAAGCAGCGGATGCCAAACCAGAAGGGTGGGACCGACCCCGCGAGCAGGTACTTCAAGCTGACCGCCGACGAGGCGGCGATCCCGGACAGCGCGCGGACCCCGATCGACGTCAGCGGACCGCCGCACGAGACCGTCAAGTCGCGCGGCAACCGTCTGCTGGAGGCGCAGCCCGGCTGACGATGCCGGCCGGCGCCCAGCGCCGCCGGGGCAACACAACAATGCGACGGCCCGCGTCAACCTCGGCGCGGGCCGTGTGCACGTCTGCATCCCCGCCAACGGGGACGCTATTTACACCGATGCTCGCTATGGACGCGCCTCGAACACGAGGTTGAACGGCGTCTCGGCGACACGACGGAACTGGCTGAAGCCGGCCGCCTCGACCACCTCGCGGATCCGTGCCTCGCCCGCCTGCGCGCCGAGTGCCAGACCGACCTCCTGCGAGAGAGAGGCCGGCGTGCACAGCAGCGTCGAGAACGCGTAGTACGCGCGACCGACCGGGTTGAAGTTGTCCTCCACCCGGTCACCGGCGTTCGGCTCGACGATCATCCACGTCCCATCGGGCTTCAGCGTCGAATGGACGTGGCGCGCCGCGCCCACCGGATCGCCCATGTCGTGCAGGCAATCGAACATCGTCACGAGGTCGTACCCCGTGCCGGCGTACCCCGCCGCCAGCGAGCTTTGGAAGCTCGCGCGGTCTCCGAGGCCTGCCTCGCTCGCGCGCTCGCGAGCGGTCTCGATCGACCCCTGGTGGTAGTCCGAGCCCACGAACCTCGAGTTCGGGAACGCGCGCGCCATCAGGATCGTCGACGCTCCATGACCGCAGCCGACGTCCGCAACCAGCGCGCCACGCTCGAGCTTCTCGACGACGCCGTCGAGCGCCGGCAACCACTCGGCGATGAGGTGAGCGTTGTAGCCCGGGCGGAAGAACCGCTCGCATCCCTCGTGCACGTCGTGAACGTGCTCGTGCCAACCGAACCCCGCACCGCTACGTGCCTTCTCGACGATCTTCGGCGAGTCGATCACCGAGCCGAGTGCGATCTGGAAGAAGCCCGGCAAGTACGCCGGACTGTCCGAGTCGGTCAGGGCCACCGCCTGCTCGGGCGCGAGCGAGTAACAACCGCTGTCCGAGTCGTAGGCGATGTACCCGCCCGCCGCCTGTGCGCTCAGCCATTCCCGTACGTAACGCTCCGAGGTTTCGGTGCGCTGTGCCAGCTCCGAGGATGAAAGCGGACCGGCGGCGGCAAGCTCGCGGTACAGACCGAGCCTGTCACCCATCACCACCAGCGCGGTGTTCAGCGTGGCGCCCACTTCCTCGACGGCGCGAAAGACGAACTGCATGAGCTTGTCGCCATCCACCCCGACGGCCTGCTCGACTGCACTCATGATGCCTCCTAGGTTGAGTTGGTGCTGTCGAGCACGAAGATCTCAGGAGGTCGTGGCGGCACCGCGAAGCGCGCGCGAATCGCCCGTGAAAGCCGGGCCTCGCGCGCGCGTCAGAGCATTTCGGCGATCCGCGCCGCTGCTCGACGCGCTCCATCGGTCTCGACCGGAAGGTAGTCGACCTCACGGCCGATCTCTTCGGCGATCGCGGCGGCGAGCGTCGCGGGGGAGCAAGCGTCGATGTCCATGCACCGACCGGCGCGGTAGCGCTCGAGGCGGTGGCGGACGTGGAAGTTCTGCTCGAAGTGGTGCTTGAGCGGGAAGTAGAGGAACGGCCGCCGGTTGGCGGTGAGCTCCATCGCGGTCGTCAGGCCGCCTTGCACGACCGCGAGATCGCAGGCGGCCAGGTGCCGGTAGAGGTTGTGGACGTAGCCGACGACATCGAGGCCGTCGTGCCGTGGAAGCGATCCCGGATCGATTCGCGGCCCGGCGACCACGATCATACGCAGCCCGGGTACGTGCGCCGCGGCAAGCGGGAAGGCCTCGATCACCCTGCGCAGCAGGTGGGCCCCCACGCCGGACCCGCCCACGCTGACGATGCAGATCCGCTCGTCCTCGCCGTACCCCAGCTCGGCGCGCAGGCCCTCACGATCGGCGAACGCGTCGGCGTCGAAGCCGGTCACGTACCCCGTGAAGTCGAAGTGCCGCTCGGTCCATTCGCGGATCAGGGGAAGCTCGGGTCCGAGCCGGTCGGGGACGATGTCGGCGGGGTTGCCGACGAAGATCGCGCGGTCGCGCAGGCGCGGGAAGCGCGCGACGTGCTCGACCATCTCGGCGTTGTAGTCGGCGGTGAGGAACTCCTCGTGCTCGCCTCCGTCGGGCATCGGCAGCCAGCCGACGAAGTCGGTCAGCCAGCAGTACGCGGCGCGCTTGAGCTCGGGGTTCTCGTGCAGGAAGTGGTCGAGCTCCCAAGCCTCGTCACCGATCCACAGGTCATAGGGCTCGGCCTCGATCAGATCGTGGAAGACCATGAAGTTGTTGACCAGGATCTCGTCCATCCGCCGCCACGCCTCAAAGCAGTGCAGGTCGTGCTCGGCCGATTCGCACTCGATGTGTGAGGACTCGCTCGCAAGGTGGGTGCTCACGGGATGGATGCGCTCACCTTCGGCGGCGAGCACGCGGGTGACCGGGTCCTGGGCCAGCCAGTCGATCTCGAGGTCCGGCACGAGCGCACGCAGCTCGCGCGCGATCGCCACGTCGCGCTGGGCGTGGCCCAGACCGATCGGCGAGGAGATGTAGAGCGCGCGTCTGGGTCGCGCCATCGCCCGCGCCCACGCCGACGTCCGGCGCGGAGTCATGAACTCGCGCAAGATCAGATTGACCTTGACCGGATCGCGGGTCGAGGGGACATGTCCCGCGCCCTCGATCGGCGCCAGCTGCGCGTCCAGGAGCTCGGCCAGCGCCGCGCCCGACCCAAATGCACGGATCGCGTCCTGCGTCCCGTGGATGACGAGAGAGGGGACGCGAACGCGCGTCGCGAGGTCGGCGAGCCGGGCCTGGTCGATCGACGGGGCGAGGACCGTCAGCGCCAGCGTCTCGGGGTCCGTATCGAGGCCCCACCGAACGGCATCCTCGATGTGCTTCGTCGAGTGGGGCTCGGAGAACGCCTGGGCGAAGAAGAACTCCAGGAAATCCTCGTAGTTCTCGAGCCAGTAGTGCCGGTTGTACTTCCCCCACCCCTCGTACGTCGTCCGTTCGTCGTTGAACCACTCGAGGGCCTGCACCCGCGAGGAGTCCGGAGGCAACGGCACAGCCGGCCCGATGAAAGCCAATCCGTTGACCCGGTGCGGATGCTCCGCCGCGAGCAGGAGCGCTCGCGGCGCGCCCATCGACAGCGACACGATCCAGGCCCGCTCGGTGCGGGTGGCGTCCATCACCGCCACAGCGTCCGCCACGAACTCCGACGGGGCGTAGGCCTCGGGATCCGCCGGCCGATCCGACCTGCCGTTGCCGCGTCCGTCGAACGTGAGGACCTTTCCGCGGCTCGCGAAATATGGAATCTGAGCTTTCCAGATGCGGGAGTGAACGATCGACCACGTCGGCAAGAAGAGGACCGCCGGCTCGCCATCGCCGTAGCGCTCCCAGTAGAGCTTCACGCCCTCGCGCTCGACGAACCCGGTCTCATCCGGATAGCGGGCGCGAGTCTGCTCGCGCGGCCGTGCCTCGATCGTGGTCATCGCGACAGCGCCGGCGACGACGCGAGCGCGGCCCTCAGGCGCCTCATCCCCTCCGAGATCGTCTCCGGCGTGTGGTTCGAGATCGACAGCCGCAGCGAGAGGTCATCGTCGACGTCGGCGAAGAACGACGATCCGGGCATGAAGAAGACACCGTGCTCCACCGCCCGCGCGAGCAGAGCCGACGCGGAGGAGCCTTCCGGCAGTCGCGCCCACACGAAGATCCCACCGCGAGGACGGGTGAAGCTGGATCCGCCCGGAAGCGCATCCGCGATCCGCTCGAGCATCGCCGCCATCGGCGCCGCGTAGACCGCGCGCAGCTGCGACGTGCGCCTCGCCCAATCGACGCCCTCGAGATAGATCGCGGCGGCCTCCTGATCGATCGTCGATGTGTTCAGGTCCATGGCCTGCTTGACGGGAATCAGCGTGCGGGCCAGCTCGGCGGTGGGCGCCACCACCCAGCCGACGCGCAGGCCGGGCGCGACCGTCTTGGCAAGCGTGCCGATGTAGATGACGCTCTCGCGCGCGTGCCGGGCGATCGGTGCAGGCGCCGGCGCGCCTCCGTAGTACAGCTCGCGGTATGGCTCGTCTTCGATCACCCAGACGCCGTGGCGCTCCGCGATCTGCGCGACCGCCTGACGGCGCTCCACCGTCATCGTCGTGCCGCTGGGATTCTGGAACGTGGGGATCGTGTAGATGACCTTCGGGCGGTGCTCGAGCACGGCGGCCTCGAGCGCGAGCGGATCAAGCCCGTCCTCGTCGCCCGCGATCGACACCAGCCGCGCCTGCGCGAGCGCGAGCCGCTTCAGCGCCACCACATACGTCGGGCGTTCGACCAGCACGACGTCGCCCGGATCGAGCAGCGCGTTGCAGAGCAGGTCAAGTCCCTGCGTCGCGCCCGTCGTGACGACGATCTGGGTCGGATCGGTGGGAACGTCGAGCGCCTCCATCCGCGCAGCGATCGCGACGCGCAGCCGCGGGCTGCCTTCGGCCAGCCCATACTGAAGCGTGCTGGGCGCCCGCTCGTCGGCGAGCGCGGCCGCGAAGGCGGCTCGCACCCCGGCGACGTCGAACCCCTCCGGGTTCATGAAGCCGGCGCCGAACGACATGACATCCGGCCGTCCGAGAACGGACTGGAACGCGCGCATCACGGGGTCGTCGAGCCCGGCGATGCGGGCGGCTGGGGACGGTTTGCTCATTGCCGTTGCGCAGCCTCTCACCTCTACGTGTCCACAGCGCGAAATCAGCGTGAAACGGGTTTACGCTTGGGCAAATGCTGCGGGTCCGGGTCCTGGGGCAGTTGGCGATCGAGCTCGACGGCGCGTCGCGCGAGCCTCCCACGAGCAGACGCGCATGCGCACTGCTCGGCTGGCTGGTCGTCGACCGCCGCATGCACAGCCGCTCCGCACTCGCCGCGAGATTCTGGCCCGACGTGCTCGATGAGAGCGCACGCACCAGCCTGCGCAGCGCGCTCTCATCGCTGCGCCGCGCGCTCGGACCCGATAGCGAGCGATATCTGATCGCCGGCCGCGACGACGTGGGCCTCGCGGGAGACTCCCTCGTGTGGACCGATCTTGCGGAGTTCGAGCGCTGCGTGGACGAGGGGCGGCTCGAGGACGCGCTCGAGCTCTCGAGCGGCGAACTGCTGGCGGAGCTCGACGACGATTGGGTCTACGAGCGCCGCGACGAGCAACGCGAGCGCGTGGCCGGCGTGCTCGCGCGGTTGGCCGCCGACGCCGAGGCCGGCGGCGAGCTGGATCAGGCGATCGCGTACGCGCGCCGGCAGGTGGCGCTCGATCCGCTCGCCGAACAGCCGCAGCGGGAACTGATGCGGCGCCTTGCCGCCGTCGGCGATCGCGCCGGCGCGATCCGGACCTACGAGCGCTTGAGCCAGCGGTTGCGCGACACGCTGCGGATCACGCCCTCGCACGAGACGCGGGAGCTGGCCGAGGCCCTCCGTCGCGGTGTCGAGACCGCCTCCCCTGCGGTCGCCACGACGGCGCCGGAGCCCGCCGGCGGGATCGTCACGCTGCTGTTCACCGACCTCGTCGGGTCGACCGAGCTGCTCGGGGAGCTCGGTGACGACGAGGCCGAGCGATTCCGGCGCGTGCACTTCAGCCTGCTGCGCGATGTGGCCGTGGCGCACAGTGGACAGGAGGTCAAGAACCTCGGCGATGGGCTGATGGTGGCGTTCCCGAGCGCGGTCGACGCGGTCAGCTGCGCCATCGGAATCCAACAGGCCGTCCACCGCCACAACGCCCGCCAGGGCGACGACCGTCTGCGGGTCCGGGTCGGGCTCAACATCGGGGAGCCGATCCGCGACGAGGCCGACTACTTCGGGACGCCGGTGGTGATCGCCAAGCGCCTCTGCGATCAGGCCGCCGGCGGTCAGATCCTCGCCTCCGAGCTGCTGCGGGCGCTCGTCGGGTCGAGAGGGAGCTTCGGCTTTCGCTCCTGCGGCCCGATCGCGCTCAAGGGGCTCCCGGAGCCGCTTCCCGCGTGCGAGGTCGTATGGGAGCCCGCCACCGAGCGGCGGGTCGCGCTGCCGGCCCCGTTTCACGCGGGAGAGCCGGCGCCTCTCGTCGGCCGCGACGTCGAGCTTCAGCAGCTCGCTCGAAGCTGGGAGGAGGCGCAAGCCGGCCGCAGAGGCGCCGCGGTGCTCGTCGGGGAGCCGGGGATCGGAAAGACCCGGCTGGCGTCCGAGTTCTGCCGGCGAGCGTATGCCGACGGCGCGCTGGTACTGCTCGGACGCTGTTACGAGGAGTCGCTGGTCCCCTACCAATCATTTGTCGAGGCGCTGCGCCACTACGTTTCGGAGACCCCGATCGACGCGCTGCAGCTTCAGGTCGGCTCCGATCGGACGACGCTTGCGCGGCTCGTACCCGAGCTCGCCGAGGCGGGCGCCCGGCCCTCCCCGACCGCCACGGGGGAGTCACCCGAGCGCGACCAGTTTCTGCTGTTCGAAAGCGTCGGCTCGCTGCTGCGCGCGGTCGCCGCCGAGCAGCCGCTGATCCTCGTCCTTGACGACCTGCATTGGGCCGACGGCCCGACGCTGCTTCTGCTGCGCCACCTCGTCCGCGCGACCGAGGGCGTGCCTCTGCTGATCCTCGGCACGTTCCGGGAAACCGAGGTGGACGAAAGCCATCCGCTCGGACAGGCCCTGGCGGAGCTACGCCGAGCGCGCGTGCTTGCGACCGTCACGCTCGGGGGGCTCGCCCAACAGGACGTCGCCGAGCTGATCACCTCGCACGCGGGGCGGGCGGCTCCGGCGGCGGTCGCACGATCGATCCTCGACCGCACGCAGGGCAACCCGTTCTTCGTCGAGGAGCTGCTGCGCGAGGTCGGCGCGGAAGGCGACTTCACCGATGCGCTGACGCGTATCCCGGAGAGTGTCAAGGATCTGCTCGCGCGCAGGCTTCGGCGACTCGACGAGGAGGCCGGCCGCCTCCTGACATACGCCGCGGTGAGCGGGCGTGAGTTCGAGCTGGAGGTCCTCGCGTCGGTGGCCGGGATCCCGGCGGAGCGCGTGGCCGAGACCCTGGAGACGGCGATCGCCGGTCACATCGTCGAGGAGTCGCCCAGCTCGATCGGGCATTACAGCTTCACCCACGCGCTGATCAGGGAGACGATCTATGAGCAGCTGTCGCTCACCCGCCGGGCCCAGCTTCATCGGCAGATCGGGCAGGCGATCGAGGAGCTGGTGGGCGATCGGCCCGGCGAGCAGCTGGGCGCGCTCGCGTACCACTTCTCGGCCGCCGGGGATACCGCCAAGGCCTACCGCTACCACGCCGCCGCCGCCGACGCCGCGCAGGACGTCTATGCGGTCGAGGCCGCGCTGGACCACTACTCCGCCGCGCTCCAAGCCGCGGCCCGGCTCGGGCTCGAGCCCGATCGGGAAGCCACGGTGCGCCGCCTGCTGTTCCAGCGCGGGAGGATGCGCCTGCGCACCGGCGATCTCGGCGCGGCCGCCGACCTCGATGCGGTCCTGGACGCTGCGCGGCGAAGCGGCGATCGGGAGATCGAGATGGAGGCGCTCAACGAGCTCGGGATCATCCACCTTCAGTCCAACATCGGCGCTGCAGCCGAATCCCACCTCGCCGCGCTCGAGATCGCGACGGAGCTGAACGACCTCGCGGTGCAGACCAACGCGATGGACCGGTTGTCCGTCGTCTACTCGCACCTGCTCGAGTTCGACCGCGCCCTGGAGCTCGGCGAGCGCTCGCTCGAGGTGGCTCGCGCTGCCGCCGAGGAGCCGCTCGTGGGGCGCGCGCTCGACGGCATCAAGCTGGTCGCCTGGCAGCTCGGGGACCTGCAGCGCCTGGAGGAGCTCACCGACGAGCTCTCGCGGCTCTGGCGCCAGCGCAATGACCTCTGGTATCTGCAGTTCACGCTGCAGGAGGCGGCGTTCGTCCCGATCGGGCGGGCGCGCTGGGAGGAAGCAGGGCAGCGGCTCGCGGAAGCCGCCGCGATCAACGCACGGGTGCGGGATCCGCTGGTCGAGGTCCTGATCCACCATGCGCGCTGCTGGCTGCACCGAAGCCGCGGCGCCTATGAGGAGGCGCTGGCGTCGGGCCGACGCGCGGTTGATCTGGCCGCCGAGACCACCTGGCTGGGATGGGCGTCGGATGCTCTCGGCTGGACGCTGCTGGATCTGGGCGCGGCTGCCGAAGCGGCCGAGGTACTCGAGCGCGGACTCGCGGCAGGCGAGAGGATCGGGGCCACCAACGAGAGCGTCCGCTGTCTGGGTCAGCTCGCATGGGCGCGGTTCCAGCTCGGGGCGCAGGACGATGCGGCGATGCTGGCCGCTCGGGCCGAGGAGCTGCTGGGGAGAGTCACCGGCGGCGCGTTCCTGTTCGGCACGCACGCTTACGCCGCGACCGCGCGGGTGCTGCTCGCAACCGGCGCCCCCGAACGAGGCGAGCGGCTCTTACGCCCGGTCCTGGAGGCGGCCTCACGGTTCGGATGGTTGGAATCGGCCGCGAGCGCCGGGCTGGTGCTGGGGCTTTGCGAGGAGGCGCGAGGTGAGCTCGCTCAGGCACGCGAGAGGCTCACCGCGGTTGTCGAGGTCGCGGACGAGCACGGCATTCCGGCGCCCGGCTGGGAGGCGCACGCCGCGCTTGCGCGCCTCGGTGCGGGCGAGGACCATGCCGCCGCTGCGGAGGCGACGATCTCGCAGCTTGCGGCGGGCCTCACAGATGAGGTACTGCGCGAGCGCCTGCGCGCGCGGCTGAGGGACGCGCGGTAGCCCAGGCGACTTCATAGCCCAGCAAGTCGTGGTCGGTCAGCGGGCGGGCCGCGAATTCAGCCAGCGCCTGCACCTGCGTGCGGTACATCTGCACCGCAGCCAGCTTGCGAGCGTGTGTCTGCGGATCGAGCGCATGCACGCCGGCTGTCAGCTCCGCCGTCGCCAGCCCCGTCGTCGCGAGAACTCGCGCCCACAACGCCGCCGCGAGGTCCTTCGTCGCCGGGCTCGGGGCACCCGCAACCCATGCCGGCCACCCGTGAACGGTCGCGTGCGGCAGGTCCGCATACAACGAGACCTCGGCTCCGGTGCTCCTCAGCGCGAGCGCAGCAGCGCGGACGAGCAGATGGTCCGGGTGCTGAGTGATGGCCGCGGGCGCGTAGATCGCGGCGTTGCGCGGGAGGCTTGGCTCGATCTGCTCGATCAGGTCCTCGAGCGGCTGATCGTGCTCGCGGTACTGCTCGTCGAGAAAACCGAGGTTGGCCGGCTCCCGCCCCGCGAGCGCGAGCGCGCGACGATCCTCCTCGATCCGCTCCCGGACCCGATCGCCCGAATCGGTCGCGCCCGTGTACTCATCCCACCAAGCGGGCGCGTGCAGCCCGGTCGGCACCCCGGCGAACACGTTGATCACCCTCACCTCCCCCGGCTGGGTCAGCACGTGCCAGCACGACAGGACGGCGTCGTCGAGGTGCGGCGAGAGGATCACGGTGTTCATCGATCTGAACCATCGCGGTCGAGCGTGTAGGCATCGTGAACTCCGCGCGAAACTCGGGCGGGGTCTCTCACCCGTGCGGGCGTAGGGCCGGCTCGGGGCGTCTCTGCCGGTGTCGGGAAGTGGCGGCGTCAGGGAAGGTGCGGTGCGCAGAGTCCGCCCCCGGCCCCGCTTCTCGGCGCCGGCGAAAAAGGTCAGAGGCGCAGTAGCGCGTGCGTATGCCGTCGTAGCCCGAACGGGCCAGCGATTTCGGCCTGAAAGGAGCCCACGACGCGGCGAAGGAATCGAACCTTCCAAGCCGGGGGCTGCCCGGCCCTGCCAGTTTTGAAGACTGGATGGGCCACCAGGCCCGTGCCGCGCCGTGCGTGATGCTACGAGAGCGCGGGCGCTGGCCCGAGGCCGGCATCAGAGCCCGGTGTTAACGTGACTCTCGACCGGCTGAGATTGGCGAGGTTGACGTTGATCTCGCTGAGCGATCTCTTTGTCACTCTCGCCGGTCGGCGCGGATCGAGTGTGACGTTATGAGCGCCCCGGGGGGCGCGCGACGCGGGCCGCCTCTACGTGCGAGGGAGACCGTGCTCGAACGCGTCCTTGACGGACGCATCGAGGGCATTCAGCCGGTAGAGCGCGAGCGCCTCCGCCGATCCGAAGCGCCCGCCGGGCGCGGAGGCCGGGCCGTGATGGCAGGCGACGCAGTGTAAAAGGGCCAGCCGTCGCGGCTCGTCCAGCGCGGAGGCACGCGCCGAGATCAGCTCCAGGCCCAGCGTCACGTGCCCGAGCAGCCGCCCGGCGTCGGTCAGGCCGAACGAGGCGCCGTAGGTGAACTCGCGGCAGCGGCCGAGGTCGTGCACCAGGGCCGCGGTCAACAGGAGGTCGCGGTTGAGGCGAGGGTGCAGCTGACACACCTCGAGTGCCAGCGTCGCGACCGCCACGGTGTGCTCGAGCAGGCCGCCCAGGTACGCGTGGTGAGCGGCGATGGTGCATGGCGCGCGCCGCCAGGACGCGCGCAACGACTCGTCGCGCAACAGCGCTTCGAGCAGCGCGCGGTAGCTCGGGTCGTAGACCTCGCCGGCGAGGTGCTCGAGGAACCCGTCGAGCTCGTCGAGGTCGCGGTAGGCGCTGGGCAGGAACAGCGCGGGGTCGATGCCCTCGTCCGCGGACACGCGCGCGACCGAGTCGAGCTCCAGGACCAGCTCGTCGCGGAAGCGCTCGACCCTCCCCGCGACCCTCACCAGGTCCCCGCGCTCGAACCCGCCGGCGATCAGGTCCGCGTCGCGGAAGACCCGCCCCGGCACGCTGCCGGAGCGGTCGCGCAGCTCGAGCACGAGATAGGCCGCGCCGGTTCGAGCCATCAGGCGGTCCTTGCGCGTGCACGCGTAGACGCCGCGGACCTCCTGGCCGGCCCGCAGACCGGTCACCGGGACCGAGGCGATATCGACTTCCAGCATCCCCGCATGATGTACGGTGAACCGGATGCAGCCACTCCAGTGGGAGTACCGTCCGGACGGGGTACGCGCTCCGGCGCTGGTGTGCGCGTTCAAGGGCTGGAACGACGCGGGGGACGCGGCCTCGACCGCGATCACCTTCGTCGGCACCGCGCTGGGCGCGCGGCGCTTCGCGACGATCGACCCGGAGGAGTTCTACGACTTCCAGGCGACCCGCCCGCACATCAAGCTGATCGAGGGTCAGACGCGCACGGTCGTGTGGCCGGAGGTCGAGCTCTACGAGGCGCGCGTGCCGCGAGCGCCGCGCGACCTGATCCTGTTGACCGGCACCGAGCCGTCGTTCCGGTGGCGGACGTTCAGCAAGGTGATCGTGGAGCTGGTCGAGGCGATCGGCGTGCAGCTCGTGGTGACCGTGGGCTCGCTTCTGGCCGACGTGCCACATACGCGCCCGATCGCGATCACGGGCCTCGCGTCCGACACCGCGCTGGTCTCCCGGCTCGGCCTTCAGAGCTCTTCATACGAGGGACCGACCGGGATCGTCGGCATCCTCCATGCGGCCTGCCAGGAGGCGGGGCTGCCCTCGGCCAGCCTGTGGGCCGCGGTCCCGCATTACATCGCCGCGACGCCCAACCCGAAGGCCGCGCTCGCGCTCGTGCGCAAGCTCGAGGGCCTGGTCGGCGTCGCCGTCGACGCGAGCGAGCTCGAGAGCGCCGCCGCCGACTACGAGCGCCAGGTCAACCTCGCCGTCCAGAGCGATCCCGACGTGCAGGCGTTCGTCGAACGACTCGAGCAGGCCGCCGAGGACGAGCTGACGAGCGAGACCGGGCCGCTGCCCTCCGGGGAGACGATCGCGCGCGACCTCCAGCGCTTCCTGCGCCAGCGCGGCGGCGACGGACCGCCGAGCACCCCCTAGCGCGTCGAGTCCCTAGCGCTCGGCCGCCGGGCAGATCAGCCGGTAATCGCAGATCGAGCAGGCCGCGTAGGACGGGGTCGGCTCGAACTCCTGCGAGAGGATCCCGTCGGCGACCTCGCGGGCGATCTCGCGGATCCAGCCCGAGCGGTCGCCGTCGTCGACTGGGACCGTGACCTTCTGGTCGTCGAGCAGGTAGTAGTAGGCCTGGCGCGAGGCATCCAGCGACCACGCTTCTCGCGCGCCGACCGCGTACAGGGACAGCTGGACATCCTCGAGCAGATCGCCGGCGGCCTTGGGGCGGCCGGTCTTGTAGTCGATCAGCTCGTACTCGCCGTCGGGGAGCCGGTCGACGCGGTCGACGCGCCCCCGCAGCAGATGGGGCCCGAGCTTGAACGTGAACGGGCGCTCGAACCACATCGGCTCGGACTCCCCGGCGCGAAAGCGCTCGTGGTAGCGAGTCAGGGCCGACGCCGCCTTGCCGCGCAGCTGGCGCTCCTCGTCGGAGTCGCCGAAGCCTCCGCGCACCCATCGCGACTCGAGCAGGCCGAGAAGCTCCGACAGGGATCCCGCCGGCGAATCCCCGCCGTGGTAGCGCTCGAGCACCTGATGCAGCACGATCCCGAAGCGCTGGTGGATGGTCGGGTCGTGCGGGATCCGGAAGACGCGCGCGAACTTGTACTTGAGCGGGCAGGTCCTGTAGGTGTCGATGTCCGACGCGGAGAGGACGACACCGTCGCCCCGCACGGGCAGGAACGGGATCAGCGAGGGCTCGTCGCGGGCGGCCACCGCGAGCGCGCGGCGCCGCACGTCGCGCTCGGCGTCGAGGAGATAGTCGTCGAGCACCGAGGAGGTGAAGATCTCACGCTGCTCCGCGGTCACCGCCTGCAGGATCCGCGCGTTGACGTCACGCAGCGCCTCGGCGATGCCCTGTCCCTCCGGTCGCGCGATCAGCGCCGCGACCTTCAGCAGCTCCAGGTAGCGCACGACGGCGTGCGCGACGTCGAGGTCGGTGTCGAAGCGAAGCTCGCCCAGGCGCGAGGCCGCCCGCATCGTCGACTCGAGCATCTCGTCGCGGAGCAGCCGGTAGGTCGAGTGAAGCGTCTCCGCCGGCCCGAACAGCTCCTCCTCCCGGTCGATCCAGCCGCCCGCTACGGAGGCTCGGATCTCCTCGAGCAGGGGCAGCGGAGCGAGCTCGGCGCCGCGGTCATTCGCCGCCGGATAGGACAGCACGACGCGATCGCTCGCGCGCGTGATCGCGACGTAGAGGGCAGCGCGCAGCCACCGCCGCCGCGCCTCCTCGTCGTCGCCGCTCGGAAGCGGCTCAGATAGGAGCGCGTCCGGGATCGGCTCGGGCGAGGGTGTGACCACCCCCGCATGCAGCCCGATCGCGTACACGTGGGCCGCCTCCAGCCCTCCGGCGCCGTCAAGTCCCACCACCTGCACCACCGCCGAGGCCGCGAGCTCGGGCTCCTCCTGCTCGCGCATCCCGAAGTCCGCGACGGCCGCGACCGATCGCGCGAACTCCCGCGGCGTCCCCTGTGGCGCTCGGTGCACGAACGCGGCGGCGAGCTCGCCGAACCGCGCCAGCGCGCGCAGCTGCTGCACCACGTCGGCCTGTGCCGCGAACAGCTGATGCCGGCGCAGCCCGAGCCGCTCGATCAGGCGGTGCACGTACAGGTCGGGTCGCGTCGTGTCGATCGCGGCCATGCCGGCCCGGTACAGCTTCAGGAAGACGCGGATCCGCTCGCGGGCCTCCGGCGGCACCTGCGGCGACTCGGTCGCGGCCGCGAGCGCCCCGACCATGTCGAGCTTGCGCCGGCGCGCGATCTGCGTGCAACGCGCGATGTCGACCGACCGCAGCTCGACCGGCGGCCGCGCCAGCGCGCGCACCACCGCGGGCGCGTCGGAGGGATCGGCGAGCAGCCGAAGCCACGCGAGCAGATCCCTGATCTCGGCGCGCTGGAAGAACGCGGCCTCGCCGACGACCCGGTGCGGAACCGCTCGCTCCTCCAGCGCGACGGCGACCGCCTGCCCCTCTGATGTGACCGACGGGACGAGCACCACGATCGACCCGGGAGCGACCCCCTCCCGCGCGATCAGCCGCTCGATGTCGGCGGCCACCGACTGGGCCTGGGCGCGAGCGTTGACGCACCGCCACAGCTCGATCTCCCCCGGCGCGAAGCCGGACGGCGCTGCCACACCCAATGCCGCGGCGCCCGCTCCAGCAACGCGAGCAGGGCAGCGCATCGACCGCTCCAGACGGATCACCGACACCCCGGGCCCGGCGAAGGACTCCATCCGCGCCGTGCCCGCCCAGCGGAACGACCGCAGCGCCGCTGCCGGGTCGCCGGCGACCGTGAGCGCGTCGCCGCCGACCGCGCGCGCAAGCCGGGCCGGCGCCAGGTCGAGCTCCTGCGCGTCATCGACGAGCAACGCCCGCACGCGCCGGACGAACGCCGAGCCCTCCCAGATGCGCAGCGCCTCGCGGACGACGTCGCCCGCGTCTCGGGCGGAGGCCTCGAGCAGCATCCGCTCGTGCGTGCGGAAGACCTCGGCGAACTCGCACTCGGCCGCGCCGAAGGGCTCCGCGGGGACCCGCGCGGCCCACTCCGCGTAGTCCTCGGCGGAGATCAGCGCGGCCTTGCACCGGTCGATCCGCCGGATGAAGCCGCCGAGCAGCGCCCGCGGGCTGCCGCCGAAGTCATGGTGCTGGACCGACAGCTCGTCGATCCGCTCGAGCAGCATCGCGAGCCGCTCGCCGGGGCCCAGCACCGAGCTCGACACATCGCCGCTGTGGTCGAGCACGAGGGCACCGAGCTCGACGGGGGTGAGGACGAAGAGCTGCTCGTAGCCGCGGTCGAGCCCCGCTTCCAGGCGCGCGCGCAATACATCTGCACGGGCTGCCGAGGGCACGAGCACCACCACGCGCTCCGGCTCCAGCCCGCTCTCCACGAGCCAGTGGAATCGGGCTTCGATCACCCGCGTCTTGCCGGCGCCGGCTTCTCCCAGCACGAGCAGGGACCCGCCGGCGAACGTGACGGCCTCCCGCTGGCGGGGAACCATGGCTCCATCGAGCGCTTCGCCCACTCTGACAGGATAGGTCGAGGATGACCTCAACCCGTTCCGCTCTCCAGGCCGACTGGCTCGGGCTCTGCCGGCACGCCGCGGACGGTCTGAGCCAAGTGCTGGCGCAGGCGCCGAGCACCGAGGAGCGGGCCGTGGAGACGGGCGATCGCGGCAGCGGCGGCGACCGGACGCTGGTGATCGACCAGTCCGCCGAGGATCTGGTGTTCGCCGAGCTCGAGCGACTGCATGGCGACGGTTACCGCTTCCGGGCGATCTCCGAGGAGCGCGGCGAGATCGACTTCGGCGACCCTGAGATCACCGTGATCGTCGACCCGATCGACGGCTCACTCAACGCCAAGCGCGGGATCCCGCACCACGCGATGTCGATCGCGGTCGCCGACGGCAACACGATGGCGGACGTCGCCTTCGGCTTCGTGTACGACTTCGGCCCGCGGGAGGAGTGGATCGCGACTCGCGGGCAGGGCGCCCACCTCAACGGCACCCGTCTGGACCCGGCGCTGAAGGAGCGCCGCGGTCGCGACGGGAGGCTCGAAGTGCTCGGGATCGAGTCCGCGGACCCCCGCTGGGTGAAGGCGACGATCGACGCCCTCGCCGATAGCGCCTACCGCCTTCGGGCGATGGGGACGATCGCCTCTACCCTCTGTCAGGTGGCCGCCACACGGTTCGATGGGATGGTTTCGCTGCGCCGTGCCCGGGGCGTGGACTCCGCCGCGGGCCAGCTGATCGTGCGCGAGGCGGGCGGGCTCGTCAGCTTCCCGAGTTACGAGGACCCGCTCGGCGCGCCGCTGGACGCCCAGCCGACCTCCCCGGTGGTCGCGGCGCGCAGCGAGAGCACGCTCAGGCTGCTCGAACGGATCCTGGCATGAGCATGATCGACTGGATCCTCGCCGAGCGAATCGCCGGCTATGTCGCCGGCACTGGCGAGCCCGGGTCCCTCAGCGCCGACCTGCCGGCCCTCGCCGCGGAGGCGGAGGCGCGCGTGACCGCCTACACCGGCCTGCATCCGACGCGGCCGCTGCCGCCGCCCGAGGGGATCAGCCGCAAGGAGTGGGTCGACACCAATCTCCAGGCGATGCGCGCGCTGCTCGATCCGGTCCTCGAACGGGCCAACAAGGGCCTCGGGCCGTTGCGCCCGGCGATCGAGATCGGGCTCGGGCTCGTGCTCAGCACCGAGCTTGGCGTCGTGCTCGGCTACCTGGGCCAGCGCGTGCTCGGGCAGTACGAGCTGGTGCTGCTGGACGAGGCTGTCGAGGATCGCCCGCCGCGCCTCTTGTTCGTCGTCCCCAACCTGATCCAGGCCGTCAACGCATTCGGCGCCGAGGAAAAGGAGTTCATGACCTGGGTGACGCTGCACGAGGTCACCCACGCGGTCCAGTTCGCGGGCGTGCCGTGGCTGCATTCGCACATGGCCGGACTGGTCCGCGAGTTGCTGCAGACCGCCGAGATCAGGATCGAGCGGCCGCGGAAGCTGCGCCTGCCCACCGGAGATGAGCTGAAGCGGACGTTCAACTCGCTCCGGCAGGGTGACCTGATCTCGATCCTCACGAGCGAGGGCGAGCGCGAGAAGCTCAACGTGGTCCAGGCCACGATGGCGGTGATCGAGGGGCATGCCGAGCACGTGATGGACGCGGTCGCCCCGGACCTGCTGCCGTCGCTGCCCAAGCTCCGCGACGCGCTCGATCGCCGCCGCCGCTCGCAGACGGGCCTGTCGCGGCTGGTCGCGAAGCTGCTCGGGCTCGATCTCAAGCTGCGACAGTACGAGCAGGGCAAGTTCTTCTGCGACGCGATCGTGCGCGAACGCGGACCGGCTGCCCTGCAGCAGCTGTTCAGTGGACCGGAGGCGATCCCGACGCTTGACGAGCTGCGCGAGCCCTCCGCGTGGGTGGCGCGCGTCATGCCCGCCGAGCTGGACGAAGCCGGCCGGTACAGCGCGTAGAAGGGCCGCTCAGCGCTCGAGCGGTAAGGGCCGCTCAGCGCTCGAGCGCGTAGAGCCGCCAGCGGTCCGGCACCCCGCGCAGGGCATGCTCGCCGCGGTCTGCGAACCGCAGGCCGGAGCCGACCACGAGATCCTTGACGGTGCTCGAGGCGAGAACCTCTCCCGGCTGCGCCTGCTCCATCACCCGCGCGCCGATGTGAACCGCGATCCCCGCGACGTCGCCGGCGACCAGCTCGCACTCGCCCGTATGCAGCCCGGTGCGGATGCGCAGCCCGAGATCCGCGACCACGTCGACGATCTCGGCGGCGCACTGAACGGCGCGCGCTGGTCCGTCGAAGGTCGCGAGGAACCCGTCGCCGGTGGTCTTGACCTCACTGCCGCGCCAGCGCCCGAGCTCGGAGCGGATGGCCTCGTTGTGCCGGCCGAGCAGCGCCCGCCAGCGGTTGTCGCCGAGCTTCGAGGCATGCCCGGTCGAATCGACGATGTCGGTGAACAGCACGGTGGCGAGAACGCGATCGATCACGCCGCCGGAGCGGTGCCCGGTCAGGAACTCCTCGACGTCGTCGAGATCGGGCGCGTCCACCCACGCGTACTGGTCCGCGCCCGGATACTCGATGAAGCGCGCACCGGGGATCAGCGAGGCGACCTCCCGTCCGCACTCCACCGGGATATAGCGGTCATCGGTCATGTGGGTAACTAGCGTCGGCACATTGATCGTCGGCAGCACCGCGCGCAGGTCGGCCCTCGCCGCCATCTCGATCAGCTGGCGCGCTGTGCCGGGACTCACGGCCGAGCGCTGGAAGCGCGCCCACCACTCCTCGAACGCCCGGTTGCCAACCTGGCTCGGGGCGAACAGCTCGACCAGGGTCCCCTCCCCCCAGTGGTTCTCGATCGCCTCGAGGAAATGCTCGCGCTTGTCATCGGTCATCGATTCGTCGCCGTTGGCGGCGACTCCGCTCAGCACCAGGGCGTTGACGCGCTCCGGATAGGTAGCCGCGAACAGCGCCGAGAGTCCCAGATCGCTCGCGCCCCACAGCGCCACCTGCTCGGTGCCGACCTCGTCGAGTACGGCGTTGAGATCGTCCATCTGCAGCTCGAGCGTCGGAGGTCTCGAGACCGGATCCGACAGCCCGGTGCCACGCCGATCGAACAGGATCAGCCGCGCGAAGGACGCCAGCCGCTCGAAGCTACGTGCGGTGTGGGGCTCCTCCCACAGCAGCTCGATGTGCGAGGCCGGCCCGTTGACGAGCACCAGGTCGATCGGCCCCGCGCCCACCACTTGATAGGCGATGCTCGCATCGCCGCTGTGCGCGTAGCGGGTGCGGGGGGTGATCACGCCGATAGCCGCACTGTAACGGAGTGGCGGCCACGGGTTACAAACATGTGTTCGATACACTCAAGATCGAACATAGATTCGATTAGACACCGATCCTTCAGGGGAGTAAGAGCTAGAGCGATGGCTACCACGAGCAATTCCGGCGCGCGCAAGACCGCCGCCAACACCACAGGCGGTCGCAAGCCCGCCACACGGCGTACGACGTCCCGCCGGCGCACCACCACGCGTGCCACGTCTTCGGCCAACACGCGGTCGACCACGACCTCGACCCAGCCCCGCACGCCCGTCGCGCAGGCGCAGGTGATCGCCGAGCGCGCGATTCTCGTGCCGGTCGGCGCCGGGCTGCTGGTCCGCGACAACGTCGTCTCGACGGTTCGAGGAATCGCCTCGAAGTACCGCACCCGCGCCGCGTTCGAGCGCGAGCTGCGTCGTTACGAGCGCCGTGGCGTGACCGCGCGCAACCGGTTCGAGCGCCAGGTGCGCCGCAACCGCGCCCGGTTCGAGCGCGAGCTGCGTCAGCGCCGCACGCGCGTCGAGCGCACGGTCAAGCAGAATCGCCGGCGACTCGAGCGCGACGTGCGCTCGGTGCGCCGCGAGCTCGAGCGCCAGTCCGGGCTCGTGAGCACCGTCGAGAAGCTGCTCAGCACCGCCCAGGAGCGCGTGAGCTCGGCGGTGAGCTGACCACCCGACCTTCCCCCGCACGGCGAGCGGAGAGCGCCGCAGCGGGACAGGTTCGCCGGCCTCATATCTTCGCCGGCGAATGCAGCACCCTCTCCTCCCTCAACCGCCGGGGCGTCACGGAAGTGGCGCCCCGTCGGTCTTTAACCAGTCAGCCGCCGCTGGAGACCGACACCGGCGAGAGATGCTGAAGCTCGACCGGCGGATCTCCGCTCAGCAGCCAGGTGCTTCCGGTCCAGCGCAGCGCGCTGCGCTCCGCGAGCTCGCCGAGCGCCTTTGTGACGGTCGGCCGGCGCGCCGCGACGAGGTCGGCGAGCATCGCGTGCGTGAGGCTGAGCTGAAGGTGGATGCCGTCGCTGTGGACGGTTCCCCACCGATCGGCGAGCTCCCAGAAGAGCATGTGCAGGCGCACGTCGATCCGCGGCTGGTGCACGATCGCCATCTGCACGGCGATGTGGGCGGCGCGGCGCATGGCTCGCGAGAACAGGCACGCCGTAACCTCGGGGTAGCGCGCCAGGCGCGCCGCGAAATCGCTGTCGAGGACAGCGAGCCGGCAGGGGCTGAGCGCGCGCCAGTTGCCGATGCGCGGGAGGGTCTTCGTGCGATCGTCGAGCGCCCACGGCCGGATCAGGTCGCCGGAGCCCAGCAGCTCGGCGCCGAAGCGGTCGCCGACGCCGACGCGGCGCATGATCAACCCGTTGATCAGCAGCAGCCCGAGCCCGGTCCGCATCGTCGGGCCCGGATCGTTCGGCGTCCACGCGCCGCTGGGAAGCGTGATCGCCTGTGCCACGCAGTCACGTACCGCCGAGGCGAGCCGAGAGCCCTCGAGGTACCCCGCCAACTCGGGATCCTCGACCAGGACCTGACTCAGGGAGGCCATGTTGGATTGAGCTGACTGCGAGGAAACCAGCATGGTCTTCGATACCCGGTTTCGCGACGGCGGCAAACCACCGCGGGAGCCCCGAGGTCGTCTGCCACAATGGACAGATGCCCACGAAACACCAGGTGATCGACTCCCTTCGCTCCGTGATCGACCCCGAGCTCCGGCGCGACATCGTCGAGCTCGAGATGGTCAGATCGGTCGAGGTGCACCCGAATGGCGTGGTCGACGTGATGGTCTCGCTGACGACGGCCGGCTGCCCGATTCGCAGCCACTTCCAGACGGGCGTTGCGCAGGCGGTGCGCGGGCTCGAGGGCGTGACGGGCGTGAACGTCACCTTCGACGTGCTCTCGGATAACGAGAAGCAGGCGCTCGGCCGCAAGCTCGGCCGGGGGGCCCTGCCGGAGGGCGCGCTCGCGCAGGTGAGCAACGTGATCTGCATCGGATCGGGCAAGGGCGGCGTCGGCAAATCGAGCGTCACCGCCAACCTCGCCGCCGCGCTCGCCGGCCAGGGCAAGCGGGTCGGCGTCCTCGATGCCGACGTGTGGGGCTACTCGCAGCCGCGCATGCTCGGGCTGGGCGCAGAGCGCCCGCGCGTGAACGCCGACCGCAAGCTGATTCCGCTGCGCGCCCACGACGGCATCTCGGTGATGTCGATCGGGTTCTTCGTCGAGCAGGACGCCGCGATCGTGTGGCGCGGGCCGATGCTGCACAAGGCGCTTCAGCAGTTTCTCGAGGACGTCGACTGGGGCGAGCTCGACTACCTGCTGATCGACCTTCCGCCGGGCACCGGCGATGTCTCGATGACGCTCGCCCAGCTGTTGCCACAAGCCAAGTTCGTGATCGTGACGACGCCGCAGCCGGTCGCACAGAAGGTGGCGCGCCGCTCGGCCGAGATGGCGACCAAGCTCAAGCTCGAGATCGCCGGCGTGATCGAGAATATGTCGGGCTTCGTGACCCCCTCGGGCGAGCGCTTCCAGATCTTCGGCGAGGGGGGCGGCCAGCTGCTGGCCGAGGAGCTCGAGGTGCCGCTGCTGGGAAAGGTGCCGCTGACGATGGCCCTGCGCGAGCAGTCCGACTCGGGCCTGCCGCTGGTCTTCTCCGATCCCGACGATCCCGCGGCGCAGGCGCTCGCGCACGCCGCCCGCGGGCTGATCGCGCTCTCGCCCGTCGAGCTGCCGGTGATGCAGATGCCCGCCCCGGCGGCGGCGCCGAAGCCCGTGGGCATGTCGCTGCCGATGGCCTAGCTACTTGCGCGTGTAGTACTCAGCGTTGATCTGGGCGTACTTCGTCCACTCGTCCGGAAGCTGGTCCTCAGCGAAGCAGGCATCGACCGGACAGGCCTCCACGCACGCATCGCAGTCGATGCATTCCTCCGGATCGATGTAGAGCATCTCCACGTTCTCGTAGTCGGGCTCGTCGGGCGTCGGATGGATGCAGTCGACCGGGCAAACCTCCACGCACGAGTTGTCTTTCGTGCCGATGCAGGGCTCGGCGATCACGTAGGCCATGGGACTCCTGGGTCGATTTCGGGCGGTTCATTCTAGGGAAGCGTGCCGCGATAGCCTCCGCCGCGTGCTGCTGCTGACGGGCGCCACAGGGACGATCGGGCTGGCGCTGCTGCGCAGGCTGACCGCGCAGGGGACGCCAGTTCGGTGCCTGGTGCGCGACCCCCGCCGGCTCGGGGAGCAGCGCGTCCGCGTGCAGATCGCGCTGGGCGATCTTTCTGACCATCTGTCGTTTCGGCACGCGCTGCGCGGGGTCGACACGGTCGTGCATCTGGCCTCGGTGATCCGCGATCAGCCGGTCGGCTCGATCGAGGAGCTCGCGGGCGTCGCGACCTGGCGGCTGGTGCAGGCCGCCGAGCGCGAGGGGGTCGAGCGGTTCGTGTTCTTCTCGACGCTCGGCGCCTCGACGCGCAGCCGCGCGCGGCTGATGCAGGCCAAGGCGGTCGCCGAGCGCGCGGTGGTCGAGTCATCGCTGGCGCACACGGTGTTCGCGCCATCGATCGTGTACTCCCCGAGCGACCCCTACCTGAGGCTCCTGCACCGGATGTCGCCGCTGCCCGTGATGCTGATCCCGGGCGCCGGCCGCGCCTCCTTTCAGCCGATCTGGACCGAGGACGTCGCCGACTGCGTGCTGGCAGCGCTGCCGGGAGGGCCGCTGGCTGCCCAGGCGGACGGAGCCCGCTTCGAGCTGGCTGGGCCCGAGACGCTCACCCAGCGCGAGATCGTCGAGATCGTCATGCGCTCGGAACGCCGCCACCATCGCCCGATCGTGGGTGTGCCGCTGCCGGTCGTCCGGCGGACGCTGAAGCTGATCGAGCTGCTGACCGGACCGACCGCGTTCGCTACCTGGGACGAGGCGCAGCTGATGGACATCCCGATGGTCTCCAGGCACGGCACCGCCGACGCCGAACGGCTGGGCGTCCTGCCCAAGCCGATGCGCGCGGTCCTAGGCGTGGGCTAGCGCCGGCCGGCGGTCCGCCCAGGGAAGAGCTTGCTCGAGCTGGAGAGCGAGGCGAAGGATCACGTCTTCGCGGGCGGGCGGCCCGACGAGCTGCACCGCGGTCGGCAGACCGTCCTCGCCGTGGTAGAGCGGCAGCGAGATCGCCGGCAGGCCGCAGACGTTGATGATCGCCGTGTATGGGGTGAACAGGCCGGAGCGCTGGTAGTTATCCCACGGGTCGGGCCCGCGGCCGTGGACCTCGCCGATCGGGATCGGGCGCTTGGCGAGGACGGGCGTCAGCAGCACGTCGAAGCGTGCGAGGAAGCTCACGACCTTGCGGGCGATCGACTCGAGCCGCCCTTCGGCGCTGAGGTAGCTGAGTGTGTCCTGGGTCCGCGCCCGCTCGTACAGGGCCCACGTGAGCGGCTCGACGTCGCCCTCCCTCACCTCGCGCTTGGCGATCCGGCCGCCGATGAACGTGGTCATCGACACGGCGGGTCCGAACGCGCGGGTGAAGTCGTTGGGGACGCCGGCGCCCGACCAGGGCGCGGTCGTCTCCGAGACCTCGTGGCCGAGCGAGGCCAGCAGCGCCGCCGCGTCCCGGACGGCGCGTTCGTTGACCGGGTCCAGCACGGCGTCCTCGAGCGGTGGGTTGAACGCGTAGCCGATCCTCAGCCGCCCAGGATCGTCTGCGGCGAGTGAGGCATACGGCGCCGGTGGGGGCGCTGCCCAGCTCGCGTCGCCGAGCTCGTACCCGGCGAGGACGTCCAGGAGGGACGCGGTGTCGGCGACCGTCCGCGTCAACACGCCGTCGATCGTCAGGAAGCTCTGGCCGCCGTCGGGACCGACCGAGATGCGACCGCGCGCGGGCTTGAGACCCACCAGGCCACAGCACGCGGCCGGAATCCTGGTCGAGCCGCCGCCGTCGTTGCCGTGCGCGATCGGGACCATGCCGGCGGCTACCGCCGCAGCGGCACCGCCGCTCGAGCCGCCGGGCGTGCGCTCGAGGTCCCAGGGGTTGCGCGTCGGGCCGAAGCGGCGCGACTCGGTCGTCGGCAGGATCCCCATCTCCGGCAGGGCGGTCTTGCCCACGATCACGAATCCCGCTTCGCGGATCCGCCTGACCAGGTAGGAGTCGTGCCTCGGGACGAAGTCCCCGAACAGGTCGCTGCAGAACGTCAGCGGCATCCCCTCGACGGGCCGGTTGTCCTTGATCGCGATCGGCACACCCGCGAACGGCCGAGGGTCGCCCGGCTTGACCGAGGCCGCCGCCTGGAGCGCCGATTCGTGCGCGACGTGGGTGAACGCGTTGAGCTGCGGCTCGAGCTCGTCGATCCGCCGCAGCGAGGCCTCGACCAGCTCGACGGCGCCGAGCTCGCCAGAGTGGACGAGGGCCGCCAGCTCGCCGGCCGGACGGAACAGCAGGTCGTTCACGGGCCCGCCAGCCTACTAACGTGTAGTGCTCCCCCACACCGCCGCCACAGGAGTTCCGAGATGTCCGCCACCGCAGAAGTCCAGTCCGGCCTCGAGGGTGTAGTCGCCTTCGCTACCGAGATCGCCGAGCCAGACCGCGCGGGCGGCGCGCTGCGCTACCGCGGCGTCGACATCGAGGAGCTGGTCGGGCAGGTGCCGTTCGAGCAGGTCTGGGGTCTGCTCGTCGACGGCGAGTTGCTGCCGGGGATGCCGCCGGCCGAGCCGCACCCGCTCAGCGTCCACTCCGGCGATCCGCGCGTCGACGTGCAGTCGGCGCTGGCGATGCTGGGGCCGCAGTGGGGATTCAAGGAGCTGATCGATATCTCCGACGAGGAGGCGCGCGACAACCTCGCGCGAGCGTCGGTGATGGCGCTGTCGTTCGTGGCGCAGTCCGCGCGGGGGATCGGCCGTCCACCCGTCTCCCAGGCCGAGGTCGACAAGGCCACGTCGATTCCGGAGCGGTTCCTGATCCGCTGGCGCGGCGAAGCCGATCCCAGGCACGTGAAGGCGATCGACGCCTACTGGATCAGCGCCGCCGAGCACGGCATGAACGCCTCCACCTTCACCGCCCGGGTGGTCGCCTCGACGGGGGCGGACGTGGCCGCCGCACTGTCGGCGGCCGTCGGCGCGCTGTCCGGACCGCTCCACGGCGGTGCCCCCAGCCGCGTGCTGAAGATGCTCGACGACGTCGCCGCGACCGGCGACGCGGAGCGCTATGTCAAGCAGGTGCTCGACCGCGGCGAGCGGCTGATGGGCTTCGGGCACCGCGTCTACCGAGCCGAGGATCCGCGGGCCCGGGTGCTGCGCCGCACCTCGAAGGAGATTGGCGCTCCTCGCGTGGAGGTCGCCGAGGCGCTAGAGCAGGCGGCGCTGGCGGAGCTTCAGGTGCGCCAGCCGGACCGGGTGCTGGCCACCAACGTGGAGTTCTGGTCGGCGGTCGTGCTCGACTTCGCCGAGGTGCCCCCGGCGCTGTTCACGCCGATGTTCACCTGCGCGCGGACCGCCGGCTGGTCGGCGCACATCCTCGAGCAGAAGCGCGAGCGCCGCCTGGTCCGCCCAACCGCAAAGTACGTCGGTCCGGGGCCGCGCCCGCTGTCAGAATTGCTCACCTGACTCGTGAGCTCGACCCGGAGGCGCTCGGCGACCACATCGACCGGCTCTACCGCGCGGCTTGGAGCCTGTGCGGGTCGCGCCAGGACGCCGAGGACCTCGTGCAGGAGACGTTCGCGCACGTCCTGCGCAAGCCGCGCTTCCTGCATTCCGAGGACGACCTCGGCTACCTGTTGCGGGTGCTGCGCAACACGTTCGTGTCGGGCCGCCGCACCGCGGGCCGCCGGCCGCAAACGGTTGCGCTGCCCGACGACCTGGACTTCGTGGAGGACCGCGGCGCCATCCAGCCCGAGGCGCGGCTCGAGTCCGCGGAGCTCTACGCGGCGATCTCGTCGCTGCCGGAGGACTTCCGCGACGCGCTGATCGCGATCGACGTGGTCGGCCTCTCCTACCGCGAGGCGGCGCGCGCGTTGCGCGTGCGCGAGGCGACGATCACCACGCGGCTGCATCGCGCGCGACAGCGCGTGGCGAGGACGCTGAGCGCCGCCGGGGCGGATCTGCCCGCCGGTTCGGAGGAGCGCCGGTGAACGGCGATCTTGACCGGCCGCGGACGACCGCGGAGATCGTCTCGAAGGCGCTGTCGCTCTACGCGCGCTACCCGGTGACGATCGTGCTGCTGTCGCTCGCGGTCGTCGCTCCTTACCAGCTGATCGTGCTTGCGGTCACCGGCTCCGCCCCGTCCGCGCAGCAACACGTCAAGGCCTCGACGGTGGTGATCCTGCTGCTCGTCGACTTCGCGCTGATCGGTCCGCTGGTGTCGGCGCTGCTCGTCCAGCTGCTCTTGCTCGACGCCGACGCCGAGCGCCCGCGGCTGGCGACGGTCGTGCGCCGCGGGCTGATCGCCCTGCCCGTGGTCGCCGCCGCGGAGATCATCGCCGGGATCGGCATTGGGATCGGGTTGTTCGCGTTCGTGATCCCGGGTGTGATCCTGGCGATCCGCTGGGCGGTGGTGGCTCAGGTCGCCGCGGTCGAGCGGCCCGATTGGATGGGAGCGCTGCGGCGGGGCGGCGAGCTGACCGCGGGCCACTATCTTCACGTCTTCGGGCTGCTGGTGATCAGCACCGTCGTG
>CAWKGS010000001.1:0-458416 GCA_963849285.1 uncultured Solirubrobacterales bacterium | reverse complement strand
GAGACGATCCCGGTGCCCATCACGACCGCGCCGGAGGCGGGCGGGATCGCGTCCAGGAGGCGGTCGAGCGCGCCCGCCGCCCGTTTCTCGTGCATCAGCGGGCGGTCTGGTAGCGGCGGCGGTAGAGGATGTAGGGGCGGCCGATGTACTGCAGCGGGATGCTCCAGGCGTGCACGAGGCGGCTGAACGGCCACAGCGCGAGGATCGCCCAGGCCGACAGCGTGTGGATCTGGTAGACGAGCGGGGCGGAGGCCATCAGCCGGGCGTGGTCCTGCAGCGCGAACACGCCGCGGAACCAGATCGCGACCGTGTGCCGGTAGTCGTAGCCGTTGCCGGCGCCGAGCACGTTGTGGAAGACCGTGTCGGCCATGCCGAGGCCGATCACGAACAGCAGCAGCGCGTAGACCAGCAGGTCGACGTATGAGGTGGTGACCGCGACACGGCGCACGCTCGCGCGGCGGTAGACGAGGATCAGCAGGCCGATCAGCGCGGCGGCGCCGGCGAGCGTGCCGGCGATCGCCGAGATCAGGTGGTAGGCGTGCTCGTGGATGCCGATCGCGTTGGTCGCGGTCTTGGGGATCAGGATCCCGAGCACATGGCCGCCGATCGCCGCCAGCGCGCCGTAGTGAAACAGCGGGCTGCCCCACTTGAGCAGGCGGCGCTCGAGCAGCTGGTTTGAGCGGCTGGTCCAGCCGAACTGGTCGCGGCGGTAGCGCCAGATGTGGCCGAGGATGAAGATCGTGATCGCCACGTACGGGATCACGATCCACAGGAAGATGTCGGTCGTGCTCACCGCCGCGCCCCGGCGCTCGGCATGACTTCCGGTGGCGCGAACGGCTCGAGCCCGACCAGTTCCTGCGGCGGCCCTCCGGCTATCAGCCGGTCGAGGCTCAGGCGCTCGCCGGCTGACAGCCCACCGAGCTGCTCGCAGACGGCGTCGAGCACGTGCGCGTAGGGGCTGTCCTGCTCGCGAAGCGAGAGGCGGACGAGCTCGAGCGCGGCGCGGTGCTCGCGTAGCACGAGCTCGCCCTGCCCGGGTGCGGCCGCGGCGGCGAACTCGAGCATCACCGGAAGGTAGTCGGGCAGCTCTGAGCCCTCCTGAGGCAGGCCGGCGGCGCGGTAGAGCTTCTTCAGCCGCAGCAGCGCCAGTCCGCGGTCACGGCGGTCACCGAGCGAGTAGAACGTCAGATACAGCGCGGAGCGCTTGTGCAGGTCGAACGTCTGCACGTAGTGCTGGGCGAGCTCGAGCGGCGACGTCTGCACAAACCAAGCGAAGAAGCGCTCGAGTGACCCGGCCGCGGCCCCGCCAGGGAGCGCTGCCGCGGCCGCCGCGAGCTCTCCGCGAGCCGCCGCGAGCTGATCGTCGGGATACTGCAGCGCGAGCGAGCAGAGCTTGTAGACGGTCCTCCGGCCGGCCATTGCTTTCCCGCGGCGGCGCATCAGCTCGCCGCCCCGTTCTCGCGCTCGCGCGGCTCGCCGGCCATCTTGATGATGTCCAGCTCGGGCGGCTCCTCGGTGAGCATGAATTTTCCGTAGTCGGGGGTGGGGTCGGCGATCATGCCGCAGTTGCCCGGGCCGCCCTCGAAGTCAAGCCCGCACGCTCCCTGCTGCTCGAGCAGCCGGTCGGCGAGCTCGGTGTGGGCCTTGGGAATCACGTAGCGATCCTCGTACTTGCCGATCGCCAGCAGCCGATACATGTCCTCGACGTCCTGCACCGTCATCCCGGCGGCGGCCGCGATCGCCTCGTCGTGCTGGCCGAGCACCTCGCGCTTTCGCATGTGGCCGCGCATCGCAGCGAGGCGGCGCAGCACCCCGCGGATAACCTCGGCGTCACCGGCGGCGAGCAGGTTGGCGAGGTACTCGACCGGGATTCGCATCGCCTCGATCGCCGGGAACACGTCGTCGGGGTCGGCCTCGTACCCGTCGGTCTCGAGCGCGTTGACGATCGGGGAGAGTGGCGGTACGTACCAGACCATCGGCAGCGTCCGGTACTCGGGGTGCAGTGGCAGCGCCACGCGGTAGCGGTGCGCGAGCGCGTACACCGGCGAGCGGCGCGCGGCATCGATCCAGTCGTCGGGGATCCCGTCGCGGTGCGCCTGACGGCGAACATCATCGTCCTCGGGGTCGAGGAACACCTCGCGCTGGGCCTCGAGCAGCTGCCGCTCGTCGGGCACGGAGGCAGCCGCCTCGACCCGGTCGGCGTCGTAGAGCACGATCCCCAGGTAGCGGATCCGCCCGACGCAGGTCTCCGAGCAGATCGTCGGCAGCCCCGCCTCGATCCGCGGGTAGCAGAGCGTGCACTTCTCGGCCTTGCCGGTGCGGTGGTTGAAGTACACCTTCTTGTACGGGCAGCCCGAGACGCAGAAGCGCCAGCCGCGGCACTTGGCCTGGTCGACGAGCACGATCCCGTCCTCCTCGCGCTTGTACATCGCCCCCGACGGGCACGACGCGACACACGAGGGGTTCAGGCAGTGCTCGCAGATCCGCGGCAGGTAGAACATGAACGCCTGCTCGTACTCGGCGCGCAGCTTCTCCTGCAACCCCATCGTCAGCGGGTCCTCGTCGATCCGCTCGGCGGTGCCGGCGAGGTTGTCGTCCCAGTTCGGCCCCCACTCGATCTTCTCCATCTCTCGCCCGGTGATCTGCGAGCGGGCGCGGGCGACCGGGTCGTGCTCTGAGAGGGGGGCGGTGATCAGCTTCTCGTAGTCATACGTCCAGGGCTCGTAGTAGTCGTCGATTTCCGGCAGCTCGGGGTTGTAGAAGATCTCAAGCAGCTTCTTGACCCGGCCGCCGGCCTTCAGCCGCAGGCGACCCTTGCGGTCAAGCTCCCAGCCGCCGCGCCATTTGTCGTTGTCCTCCCAGCGCTTCGGGTAGCCGACGCCCGGCTTGGTCTCGACGTCGTTGAACCACATGTACTCGGCGCCGGGCCGGTTGGTCCACACCTGCTTGCACGTGACCGAGCAGGTGTGGCAGCCGATGCACTTATCAAGCGCCATCACCATCCCCACCTGCGCGCGGATCTTCACTCGAACCTCACCTCCGATTGACGCTTGCGCAGCACGGTGACCTCGTCGCGCTGCGAGCCGGTCGGCCCGTAGTAGTTAAAGCCGAACGAGAGCTGGGCGTAGCCGCCGATGAAGTGCGTCGGCTTCATCACGATCCGCGTCAGCGAGTTGTCGGTGCCGCCGCGGTTGCCCTGCAGCTCGGTCAGCGGCACGTTCAGGTGCCGGTCCTTGGCGTGGTACATCAAGCAGGTGCCCTGCGGGATCCGGTGCGAGACCGTCGCGCGGCACGCGACCACCCCGTTGCGGTTGTACGCCTCGACCCAGTCGTTGTCCTTGATCTCCAGCGTCTCGGCGTCCTCGCGGCTGACCCACAGCATCCCGCCGCCGCGGAACAGGGTCAGCATGTGGATGTTGTCCTGGTACTCGGAGTGGATCGACCACTTCGAGTGCGGCGTCAGGTAGCGGAGCGTCAGCTCCGCGCGTCCCGACCCGTCCTGGGCGCCCTGGTCGCCGAAGATCGCGCGGTGATGCAGCGGCGGGCGGAACACCGGCAGCCCCTCGCCGAGCTCGAGCATCCAGGCGTGGTCGAGGTAGAAGTGCTGGCGGCCCGAGAGCGTGTGCCAGGGCTTCTCGCGCTCGGTGTTGGTCGTGAACGGCGCGTAGCGCCGGCCGTGCGCCTCGATCCCCGACCACTCCGGCGAGGTGATCACCGTCCGCGGCTGCGCCTGCGCGTCGGCGAACGTGATCCGGTCGCCGGCACGCGACTGCGCCAGGTCGGCCAGCGGTACGCCGGTGCGCGCCTCCATCGAGCGGAACCCCTCGACCGCGAGCCGCCCGTTGCACGTGCCCGACAGCGCCAGGATCGCCTCGCACGCCTGCTCCACCCGTTCCAAGGATGGCCGCCCATCGGCGATGCCGCCGCGCACCGCCCCGTTCTTCTCGCGCAGCCAGGCGATCTCCTCGAGCGGCTTCCAGGCGGCGCCCTTGGTCTGGCTTCCGAGCTCTTCGAGCAGCGGCCCGAGCGCCGCCCAGCGCTCCGCCACGTGCGGGTAGTCGCGCTCGAGCACCAGCAGCTTCGGCATCGTGCGGCCCGGGACCGGCTCGCACTCGCCCGCCTTCCAGTCGCGCACCTCGCCCAGCGGCTGCGCGATCTCATCCGGCGTGTCGTGCAGCAGCGGCGCCGCGACCAGGTCCCGGCGGCTGCCGAGATGGCGCTCGGCCAGACGGGAGAACTCCTTTGCGATCCGGTGGAAGGCGTCCCAGTCTGACTTGGCCTCCCACGGCGGCGCGATCGCCTCGTTGAACGCGTGTACGAACGGGTGCAGGTCCGTCGAGGAGAGGTCGTACTTCTCATACCACGTCGCCGCCGGGAGCACCACGTCGGAGAACAGCGCGTTCGAGGTCATCCGAAAGTCGATCGTGGTCAGCAGGTCGAGCTTGCCCTCCGGCGCCTGCTCACGCCAGAGGACGTCGCGGGGCCGAAGCTCGGGCGGGGTCTCCTCGGCCCGCACCGCGGTGTCCGGCACCCCCAGCAGGTGCTTGAGGAAGTACTCATGGCCCTTGCCCGAGGAGCCGAGCAGGTTCGAGCGCCACACCGTCATCACCTTCGGGTGGTTCTGCGGCGCGTCGGGGTCCTCGCACGCGAACCGCAGTCGCCCGGCGCGCAGCTCGCGCACGACGTACTCAGCTGGCGCGATCCCCTCGCGCTCGGCCTCGTCGACCAGCTCCAGCGTCGAGCGATCGAAGCTCGGGTACGACGGCAGCCACCCCAGCCGCGCGCCGAGCGCGTTCACGTCCAGGATGTGGCGGCCGGCGAGCAGCCCCCGCCCCAGCGGCGAAGCCAGGTGCTCGGGCTGGATCCGCTCATACCGCCACTGACCTGTGGCCACGTAGAAGAACGGCGTCCCCGACTGATGACGCGGCGGGCGCACCCAATCGAGCGCGAACGCGACCGTCTGCCAGCCCGTCAGCGGGCGCACCTTCTCCTGGCCGACATAGTGCGCCCAGCCGCCGCCATTGACGCCCTCACAACCGCACAGCATCAGCAGCGCCAGGAACGTCCGGTAGGTCTGATCGGAGTGATACCAATGGTTCGTTCCCGCGCCCATGCAGATCATCGACCGCCCCTCGGTCACCTCCGCGTTGCGCGCGAACTCCCGCGCCACCCGCGTCGCCAGACGCCGGTCCACCCCGGTTATCTGCTCCTGCCACGCCGGCGTGCACGGCTGCTCGGCGTCGTCATAGCCGGAGGGCCAGTCGCCGGGCAGCCCTTCTCGCCCGACGCCGTACTGCGCGAGCGCAAGGTCGAGTACCGTCGTCACCAGCTGATCGCCGATCCGGATCGCCGGCACGCCGCGGTGCACGATCCCGCCGCCCTCGCCCTCGCCGGCGTCGAAGCGCGGCAGGTCGACCGCGACGCGTTCCTGCGCGCGGTCAAACAGCGTCAGCGCGGGGACGATCCCGTCCAAGCGCAGGTTCCAGCGGCCTTCGTCACTCGGCGCGTAGCGATGCCCGACCGAGCCGTTCGGGACCGCCGGCTCGCTCGTGCGCTCGTCGAGCACAACCGTCTTCCAATCCGCATGCTCGAGCTCCGAGCTCGCGCCGTCGAGATCCGAGGCTCTCAGCAGGCGGTCGGGCACGTACGCGCCTTCGCGCTCGCGCAGCGTCACCAGCAGCGGCAGATCGGTGAAGCGCTGCGCGTACTGCTCGAAAGTAAGGCACCTCGACGGTCGATGTAGAACTCCTTCAGGATCACGTGTCCCATCGCCATCGCCAGCGCCCCATCCGACCCCGGCTCGGCCGCCAGCCAATGGTCGGCGAACTTCGTGTGCTCCGCGTAGTCGGGGGAGACGACCACGACCTTCTGGCCGCGGTAGCGCGCCTCGACCATGAAATGCGCATCCGGCGTGCGGGTCGTCGGCAGGTTCGTCCCCCAGATCACCAGGTAGTCCGCGTTCCACCAGTCACCCGACTCGGGCACGTCGGTCTGATCGCCGAACACCTGCGGCGAGGCCGGCGGCAGATCGGCGTACCAGTCATAGAAGGACAGGATCACCCCGCCGATCAGCGACAGGAACCGCGTACCCGCGGCGTAGGAGGCCATCGACATCGCCGGGATCGGCGAGAACCCGACCACTCGATCGGGCCCGTGGCGCTTGATCGTGTGCACGTGCGCCGCGGCGACGAGTTCCGTCACCTCGTCCCAGGAGGCGCGCACGAACCCGCCCTTGCCGCGCTCGCGTTTGTAACGCCCCGAGCGGTCGGGGTCATCGACGATCTCCGACCACGCCTCGACCGGGTCGCCGAGCCGCGCCCGCGCCTCGCGGAACATCTCGATCAGGCTCCCGCGGACGTACGGGTAGCGCAGGCGCAGCGGCGAGTACGTGTACCACGAGAACGACGCCCCGCGCGGACAGCCGCGCGGCTCGTACTCGGGCATCTCGGGCCCCACCGACGGATAGTCGACCGCCTGGGACTCCCAGGTGATCATCCCCTCCTTGACATACACGTTCCACGAGCACGACCCGGTGCAATTCACCCCGTGCGTCGAGCGCACCACCTTGTCGTGCTCCCAGCGCTCCCGGTAGGAGCGTTCCCAGGAGCGGTCCTTCGCCACCAACTGGCTCCAGCCCTCCTCCGACACCGGACCGCGACGCAGGAAGCGGTGCGCCTGAAGCAGCGGGCTCCCGCTTCCGCGCCGCTCGCTCACAACCGGCCAGCTCGGCTCGGACAGGGCACGTGCGCGCCGCCAAGGATCACGTCACGCCGCACTTTACACATCCACGTTGGAGAAAAGCTGCGCGCCGGCGCGTCCTCGACGGGCGCAGCTGGACGGACCGCGATCTGGCGGTTCATTGCCACCGCGACCAGATCCGGACGCCCGCGAGGTCTCAGCCCGATGCTCCTCGCGGCGTCGGGCTGCGTCCTGCGGGTTGCGTCGGCGCCTCGCTCTCGATGATCTTGGGGATCGGGCAGCTCACTGATTCGGGGTTTTTGACGGTGACCGTCTGGCCGTTATGGGCGATCTGGAGTGGCGGTCCCTCGAGCAGCGAGTACCGGGCCTCTTCGTGGGTGACCTCGACCCGCAGGCGCTGGTCGCGAAAGCAGATGCCGAAGGCCAGGCGGGTCAGCTGCTCGGGGAGGCGGGGGGCGAAGCTGAGCTTGCCGTCGTGGTCGCGCATGCCGCCGAACCCGGCGACCGCGACGATCCAAGCACCCGCCAGCGAGGCGATGTGCAGCCCGTCGCGGGTGTTGTGCTCGAGGTTGTCGAGGTCCATCAGGGCGGCCTCGGCGAAGTAGTCGTAGGCCAGCTCGAGGTGACCCACCTCGGCGGCGATCACCGCCTGCGTGCAGGCCGACAGCGAGGAGTCGCGCACGGTCAGCGCCTCGTAGTAGGCGAAGTCGCGAGCCTTCTCCTCGGGCGTGAACGCGTCGCCGCGCAAGTGCAGGGCGAGCACGAGATCGGCCTGCTTGACGACCTGCTTGCGGTACAGGTCGACGTAGGGGAAGTGCAGAAGCAGCGGGTACTGATCGGGCTTGGTGTGCTCGAAGTCCCACAGCTGGTGCTCGGTGAAGCCCTCGGCCTGGGGGTGGACGCCGAGCCGCTCGTCGAACGGGATCGTCATCGCGTCCGCGGCTTCGCGCCAGGCCGCCACCTCGTCTGGCTCGACGCCGAGCTCGGCGGCCCGGTCGGGGTGGCGCCGCACGGCGTCGGCCGCCAGGCGCAGGTTTCGCTGGGCCATCAGGTTGGTGTAGACGTTGTTGTCGGCCACGGCGCTGTACTCGTCGGGGCCGGTCACGCCGTCGATGCAGAAGCGCCCGCGGGCCGCGTCGTGATGCCCCAGCGAGCGCCACAGCCGCGCCGTCTCGACCAGCAGCTCGAGCCCGGCCTCGCGCTCGAACGCCTGATCGTCGCAGGCGGCCTGGTAGCGCCCGACGGCGTCGGCGATGTCTGCGTTGATGTGGAAGGCGGCTGTGCCCGCCGGCCAGTATCCCGAGCATTCCTGCCCGTCGATCGTTCGCCACGGAAATGCCGCGCCCTTCAATCCGAGGAGCTTGGCCCGGTCGCGGGCCAAGTCGAGTGTCGCGTGGCGCCAGCGCAGCGCGTCGCGGGCGGCGTGCGGCGCCGTGTAGGTCAGCACGGGTAGGACGAAGGTCTCGGTGTCCCAGAAGCTGTGGCCGTCATAGCCCGGGCCGGTCAGCCCCTTGGCGGCGATCGCGCGCCGCTCACCCCGCGCGCCCGCTTGCAGCGTGTGAAAGAGCGCGAAGCGCACCGCCTGCTGGAGCTCGTCGTCGCCCTCGAGCTCGACGTCGCCGCGAGCCCAGAAGTCGTCGAGATACTCGCGCTGGCCGGCGAGCAGCCCGTCCCAGCCGGTGTGGCGGGCCTCGGCGAGCGCCGCGGCGACCTGGTCGCGCAGCGCGGCCGTCGAGCGCTGGCTCGACCACCCGTAGGCCAGCAGCTTGACGACGCGCAACCGCTGACCGGGCTCGACGTCGGCGGCGATCGTCACGCGCCCGAGGTCCGGGCTGCTCTCGGTCGCGGTCTCGGTCCCGGGTGGCCCGTCGACGATGTGATCCATCGCGGCGGCCATCCGCAGCTCGCTTCTCTGCGTGATGTGCACGAGCACGGCGCGGGCGTCGTGGTCGTAGAACTGCTCAGAGCGCAACGCCGCGCCCAGCTCCGCTGCCGCGCGGGGGTCGAACGTGCCGGGCGGCATCGGCTCGTTGGCCACGAGCTCTGACTGCACCACCAGCCGCGCCGGCGCATCCAGCGGCTCGACCTCGTAGAGCACGGCGGCGACCGCCCGCTGGACGAACGAGACCAGACGCACCGAGGAGACGCGGACCTGCTTGCCGACCGGCGAGCGCCACTCGGCCTGGCGGCGCAGGACGCCCGCCCTGAAGTCAAGCGTCCGCTGGTGGCTGTGCAGCTCGCCGAAGCGCACATCGAAAGGCTCGTCGTCGACCAGCAGGCGGATGAGCTTGCCGTTGGTGACGTTGACCACCGTCTGCCCCGCCTCGGGGTAGCCGTAGCCCGCCTCGGCGTAGGGCAGCGTGCGCTGCTCGTAGAAGCCGTTCAGGTAGGTGCCCGGCAGGCCTGGGGGCTCGCCCTCGTCGAGGTTGCCCCGCAGACCGATGTGACCGTTGCCGAGCGCGAACACCGACCCCGCCTGATCGAGCACGTCCAGGTCAAGCTCGGTCTCGCACAGCGACCACGGCTCGATCGAAAATGCGGGGTGCCCGATCACGTCGCGTCCAGCAGCTCGGCGAGAGCCGACACGACGACGTCGGCGCCGTACTCGCGCAGCGCATCGGCCTGACCAGCGCGATCGACTCCCACCACGCATGCGAAGCCGCCCGCTCGCCCCGCCGCCACCCCCGCCAGCGCATCCTCGAACACGGCCGCCCGCCCCGGCGTGACGCCCACCGCCCGCGCGCCAGCAAGGAACGTGTCCGGCGCCGGCTTGCCGTTCAGATGTTCGCGCTCGGCGGCCACGCCGTCGATCCGCTGCTCGACCAGATCCTCGATGCCGGCCGCGATCAGCGCGTCGCGGCAGTTCGTGCTCGAGGAGACCACCACGCGCGTCAATCCGGCGTCCCTGGCCGTGCGGACGTACCGCACCGAGCCTTCATACGCCTCGACGCCCTGATCTCGGATCATCCGCACCACGATCTTATTCTTGCGGTTGCCGAGCCCGTCGATCGGCTCTGCGTCCGGGGCGTCGCTCTTCTTGCCCTGCGGGAGGTCGATGCCGCGCGACTGAAAGAGCGAGCGCACGCCCTCATGCCGAGGCTTGCCGTCGACATACTCGTCGTACTCGCCGACAGCGTCGAACGCGACGAACTCCTCGCCCGTCCGCGCCGCGCGCTCGCGCAGATAGCGGTCGAACGTCTCCTTCCACGCCGCGGCGTGGACCTGGCGGTCTGCGTGAGCACGCCGTCGAGATCGAACAGGCACGCTCTCACCGCGTCAGGCAACCCGAGCATGCACGGACCTTATCCACCGGCGACGGTTTGCCGGCGAGGATCGACCAGGTGCGGATCTTCGGCGCAGATAAGAACGGCAGCCGAGCGAACGCTGGAGAGCAATATCGACCGGGAGGATGACGGCATCGGGCCGGCCTCCCCCGAGGGCTGCCGTAACTTCGGTCGGCAATCGAGTCCCGAGGAGCTCCAATGACCGCGGGTCCTGACGGCCCACTGCTCCTCTGCTACGACGGATCTGAGGATGCCAGGCACGCGATCGAACGCGCGGGTGCCTTGCTCGGCGGCAGGCATGCGCCGGTTCTGACCGTTTGGCAGCCGACCCATGGCCTGGGCAGCTTCGCCTGGGCGGGCGCGACAGCAAGCATGGTCGACTTCTTCAAGCTCGATCGCGCCGCCGCGGAGGACGCCGGAAACGTCGCCCAGGCCGGGGGTGCGCATCGCGCAAGACGCGGGCCTGAAGGCCGAGCCGGTCGCCGTTGAGGCCACCGGACCGGCGTGCAAGACGATCGTCGAGATCGCCGGTCAGCACGACGCAGCGACGATCGTCATGGGTTCCCGAGGCCTCACGGGCATACAGTCGATGCTGCTGGGAAGCGTCTCCAGCGCCGACGTGCATCATGCCCGACCGGCCCACGCTGGTCATCCATCGCCCCCGCGACGACGCTGACGTCCACTGACCGCAGCACTGCCGGGGAGTGGTCCCGCCGCCGATCCCCGTCACAGTGGTGGCACCCATCGCCCCCCCACCATCATCCCGCGGTCGCGCTCGCGTTCGTGGCGGATCCTGGCCTCGTGAAACGAGGGCTCCACGGCGGCGTAGACCCGGAGCTCCGCGATGCCGTCGGACGCCATGCGGACGATGAAGACCTTGGACACGGGTCCCAGGATGGAGTGATCGGCCAGCACGTAGCTGGCCTCGACCTCGCCGACCCAGACACGACCCTCGTGCCAGCTCTCATGGACCGTATGCGTCGTTGAGCTCAGATCGGCGAAGTACTCGCGCAGGCGGTCGTGCACCGCTTCGGCCCCTTCATCGACTCGACCGTCGACGTAGCGCAGCCGACCGTCATCAGCGAACAGCGCGGCGCACGCGTCCGCGTCGAGGCGGTCAAACGCGTGCAGAAACAGCTCGAGAGGAGTGTCCGTCATGTGTGCTGCCCGGCCCGCGCGAGTCGGGCACGAGCACAGCGCGCGAGCAGGATGCTGTTCACCCCGAGGACGCGCTTCTCGGAGCCGGAGCGGTTGATACGTGCCCTTCGGGGTCGATCGCGAAGGTCGTCAGCGGCAGGCCGAAGCGCTCCGTGACGTGCTCGATCAGCCCTCGCTCTTGCCAGTTGGCGTGCTCTGAACTTCGCAGCCCGATCAGAATGTGATCGGGCCGGAACTCGGCCACGGCGTCGGCGAAGACGGTCAGGACGCTGCCACGGAGGGCGTCTCCGCCGGCGCGGGCGCTGATCGAGTGCATGTGGTCGAGTATGGTGTCGAGGCGCTCGTCGGCGGCATGTCGACACCGATCGACATTATCGGCGAGCCACGCAAGCCTGCCTGGAAGGGTCGGGGTGAGGACGTAGACCTCGGCCGCTGCGTCGATCACCGCGCGGACCCGGGCCGGCAGCTCGCTCACCTCGGCGACGGCGGCATCGGCCACCACGAGCAGCCTGTGGATCGCGTGTCTGCTCTCGTTCGGCTGCGAGTCGAGGGCTTCGATGTCCGGGCTGCTCACGGTTGGCTCGTTGCATGCGGATGCGCCGAAGCACCCGACGGATGCTCGGTCACGCTCCAAGTGTCGTGATGACAGGTGGAGAGCATGGCGTCCGACGCGAAGTGTGCCGCTGTTTCGCGCAGATGGTCCATGCACAATCCGGCGTAGCAGCTGCGGCACAGCGCGATCGCAGTTTGATGGACCCCCTGTTCAGCGCAGGAGTAGCAAAGCATGATCCGGGTCTCCTCTCTTTCTCCCGGGCGGGTCAGCTGCTCACCGCAGCCGCATGGCTCTAGCGTCGTCCTTCAAGCCGATCTTACGTTCGAGGAGCGCCCTGTCGGCACGTGCCCGCGGCTGCGCCAACCCGACGAGCTCAGGTGCTGACCACGGCGGCTTTGCTCGCCGGATGTAAGACCCGGCCCCGGGTCGACGCTAGGTGTGTATGGACTTGAACCTGGTCGAGCTCCGGCTGGTCGGCGGCGCCTTCGTGACGAGAGGGAGAACGCTATGAGCGAGCAAGTCTTCGTCATTGTTGGCGCGAGCTTGGCGGGCGCGAAGGCGGCCGAGGCGCTCCGCGAGAATGGCTTCGAGGGCCGCGTCGTGCTGATCGGCTCGGAGCCCCAGCGTCCGTACGTGCGCCCGCCACTCTCCAAGGAGTATCTGCGCGGTGACGTAGGGCTCGAGAAGGTCTACGTCCACGACGAGTCCTTCTACGAGGATCAGGCGATCGAGTTGCGCGCCTCCACGACCGTCGAACGCATCCAGCCGGGGGCCTCCGAGGTCGTGCTGGGCGGCGGTGAGCGGTTGCGCTACGACCGGTTGTTGTTGAGCACCGGCGCTCAGCCGCGTCGCCTGTCGATCCCGGGGGCGCAGCTCGAGCAGATCTACTACCTGCGAAGCCTCGACGATTCTGAGCGTCTGCGCGAGCGGCTTCGCGGCGGCGGGAAGCTGGTGGTGGTCGGGGCGGGCTGGATCGGCTGCGAGGTCGCCGCGTCTGCCCGGCAGATGGGTCTCGAGGTGACGGTGATCGACCCTGGATCGGTGCCGCTCGAGCATGTGCTCGGCGCCGAGGCCGGCACGATTTACCGAGACATCCACGCCGACCACGGCGTCCAGATGCTGCCCGACACTCGCGTGGAGAGCTTTGAAGGTGCCCGTCAGGTGCAGCGGGTACGCACCGTGGACGGGCGCGCGATCGAGTGCGACTTCGTGGTCGTCGGCGTGGGCGCCACGCCGAACACCGAGCTGGCTGCCGGCACCGGCATCGCGGTCGACAACGGCATCGTCGCCGACGAGTTCCTGCAGACGTCTGTCGAGGGCGTGTTCGCCGCTGGCGACGTCGCCAACGCCCGTCACCCGCTGTTCGGGCAGCTCCGTGTGGAGCATTGGGCCAACGCGCTTCACCAGGGCCCGACGGCCGCGCGCAACATGCTCGGCGGCGTCGATCCCGGTGACCGCGTGCTCGATCACCCGGTCGCCTATGACCGCATCCCCTACTTCTACTCCGACCAGTACGACGTCGGCATGGAGTACTCAGGTCATGCCACCGACTGGGACGAGGTGGTCTTCCGCGGCGATGTGAAGGGGAGGGAGTTCATCGCCTTCTGGCTGAAGGACCAGCGCATCCTCGCCGGGATGAACGTCAACGTGTGGGATGTCACCGACCAGATCCAGGCGCTGATCCGCTCGCGGCTGCGCGTCGACCGCGACCGCCTCGCCGACGCCGACACGCCGCTCACCGAGCTAGCCCCCGACCTCCAGCCGTGCGAAGCTCGAATCCCAGCGGCAGCTGCGGCGAGGATGGAGGCCAAGCCTGGTCCCGGCGAGCAGCCTGCCGCTTCACCCTCGCGGTGGCCCCACAGCCGGGGCGAGGCGGAGGTCGAGGATGTCGTGAGCGTCCTGCGCGAATACGGGGTGCTGACTCACGAACGACTCGTGGAGTTCTGCGGGGCTGCTCGTTGGTCCGATCACGGGTTCAGGCGAGCGCTCGACAGAGCGGTTTCCACCGGAAGGGTGAGACGCCTCGGCGACGACCTCTACGAGGCCGCCGAGCCTGCATCTCCGCGGCGCCCGGCATGAGCGCACGCCCGACAGCCGTGTTCCCGCGACGCCGAGCCATAGCAGGCGGGGAATCGAAGAGAGCGGAGCGGTCGAATCGGCGACCGCGGCGCCGGGCGGTTGAGGCAGTCCTCCGACAGATGCGGCGCATGAGCCGAGCTGCGCCCCGGAAGCGAAAGAGAGCAGTCCGATGAGTGAGCATGAGCAGTGGTCAGAGCTGGGTCAGCAGTTGCGCGTCGATTCGGTTCGCGCGGCCGCCGCGGCGGGGTCCGGTCACCCCACCTCGTCGATGTCGGCGGCGGACCTGATGGCGGTGCTGCTGTCCAAGTACCTGCGCTATGACTTCGACCGGCCGACGAAGCCGCTGAACGACCATCTGATCTTCTCCAAGGGTCACGCGTCGCCGCTGCTGTACTCGCTCTACAAGGCGGCCGGCGCGATCTCCGATGACGAGCTGCTGAGCTTCAGAAAGCTCGGAAGCCGGCTGGAGGGCCATCCGACGCCGGAGATCCCGTGGGTCGATGTCGCCACCGGGTCGCTGGGGCAGGGCTTGCCCTGTGCGGTCGGGGTCGCGCTCGCGGGCAAGCGCCTTGACCAGCTGCCCTACCGGGTGTGGGTGCTCTGTGGCGACAGCGAGATGGCTGAGGGCTCGATCTGGGAGGCGTTCGACCACGCCAGCCACGAGGCGCTGGACAACCTGATCGCGATCATCGATGTCAACCGCCTCGGCCAGCGCGGCGAGACGATGCTGGGCTGGAACACCGCCGCGTACGCGCGGCGGGCGGAGGCGTTCGGCTGGCGGGCGCTCGAGATCGACGGCCACGACGTCGCGCAGATCGACCGCGCATACGAGGAGGCGCTGGCCGGCGACGGCCAGCCGGTGGCGATCATCGCGCGCACGGTCAAGGGCAAGGGCGTGCAGGCGGTGGAGAACCGCAACGGGTTTCACGGCAAGCCGCTCGAGGATCCCGAGGCGGCGATCCGCGAGCTCGGCGGGCTGCGCGAGCCTGATCGTGCATCCGACGGCGCCGACCGGCGACGCCGAGGCGCACCGGTTCGCGACCGAGGACGCCCCGCCGGTGAGCTGGGATCTGGGCGAGAAGCTCGCGACCCGCCGGGCCTTCGGCGATGCGCTGGCCGCGCTCGCCACCACCGACGGGCGGATCGTCGCGCTCGACGGCGAGGTCGGCAACTCGACCTACGCCGGGCTGTTCGGCGACGCGCATCCCGAGCGCTACTTCGAGATCTACATCGCCGAGCAGCAGCTGGTCGCCACCGCGGTGGGCTTTCAGGTCCGCGGCTGGATCCCGTTCGCCGCGACCTTCGCGGCGTTCTTCTCCCGCGCGTATGACTTCATCCGGATGGCGGCGGTCAGCCGCGCCGACATTCGCCTCGTCGGCTCGCACTGCGGCGTCTCGATCGGCGAGGACGGACCGTCACAGATGGCGCTCGAGGACATCGCCGCGCTGCGCTCGGTGCAGGGCAGCACCGTCCTGTACCCGTCGTGCGCGAACCAGACCGCGAAGCTCGTTCAGGCGATGGTCGCGCAGCCGGGAATCGTCTACCTGCGAACGACGCGGGCGGCGACGCCGGTGCTCTACGCGGCTGAGGAGGAGTTCGAGGTCGGCGGCTCGCGGGTCCTGCGCTCCTCAGACGCCGACGAGGTCACGATCGTCGCGGCGGGAATCACGCTGCACGAGGCGCTCGCCGCCGCCGAGGAGCTCGCGCACGATGGCGTGGCGGCGCGCGTCATCGACCTGTACTCGGTCAAGCCGATCGACGCGCAGACCTTGGTCGAAGCCGCCGAGGCGACCGGCGCGATCGTCACCGTCGAGGACCACCATCCCGAGGGCGGCATCGGGGACGCCGTGCTCGAGGTGTTCGCCGACAGCAGCGCGCGTCCCCGGATCGTCACGCTCGCCGTGCGGACGATGCCGACCTCGGGGACGCCGGCCGAGCTGCTCGCCCAAGCCGGCATCGACCGCGCGCACATCATCGACGCCGTACGCGCGCTCGTCGGTCAGCGGCTGACGTCGACCTGACGACGGAGTGGGGACATGGGTCTGCTCAGTCCAAGGAACGACGAAGGCGCGCACGCAAGCACGGGTGAGCGACACCGTGTCGTAGTCGTGGGCGGAGGCTTTGGCGGTCTCCAGGCCGTCCGCAGCCTTCGCCGCGCGCCCGTCGAGGTGACGCTCATCGATCGCCGCAACTTCCACCTCTTCCAGCCGCTGCTCTATCAGGTCGCGACCGGCGCCCTCGCTCCGGAGGAGATCGCAGCGCCCCTGCGCGGCATCCTGAGGCGCCAGCGAAACGTTCGCGTGGTCATGGGCGAGGTGCGAGCGTTTGACCTGGACGCTCGCCGCGTCATTGTCGATCGGCCCGAGGAGGGCGATCAGGACCTTGACGTTCGCCTATGACACGCTGATCGTCGCCGGCGGCTCGCGCTACTCCTACTTCGGACACGACGAGTGGCGGCAGTATGCGCACGAGATCAAGTCGCTGGAGAGCGCCACCGCCGTCCGCCAGCGCATCTTCGCGGCGTTCGAGGCCGCCGAGCTCGAGCAAGATCCCGAGCGGCGCGAGGCCTGGCTGACCTTCGTCGTCGTCGGGGGCGGTCCGACCGGAGTCGAGATGGCCGGACAGATCGCCGAGCTCGCGCGCGACACGTCGCCCCACGGCTTCCGCTCAGCTGACCCGCGCCGCGCCCGGATCCTGCTTACTCGAGGCATCCGACCGCCTGCTGCCGACGTTTCCGGCGCGGCTATCGAGCAGAGCCGCTCGCGCGCTGGAGAAGCTGGGCGTCACCCCGCTGCTCCACATGGCGGTCATCGACCTCGACGAGCACTCGGTCAGCGCACGGCGCCCCGACGGCGAGACCGAGCGGATACCCACGCGAACGATCGTCTGGTCCGCCGGCGTCGTCGCCTCCGAGCTCGCCAGCGCGCTCGCAGCCGCCAGCGGCGCTGAGCTCGACCGCGGAGGACGGGTAGCGGTGGGCCCTGACCTGACGATCCAGGGCCACCCAGAGGTTATCGCGCTCGGCGACATGGTCAGCGTGCACGACGCGGCCGGAAACGATCTCGCGCTGCCGGGCCTCGCCTCAACGGCGATGCAGCAGGGTCGCTACGCCGGCGCATCAGTCCGCTCGCGGGCCGAGGGACGAGTCCTCGGAGCCCTTCCGTTACGTCGACAAGGGCAACCTCGCCACGATCGGTCGGGCTCACGCCGTGGCGGAGATCAAAGGGATCCAGATCAGCGGAATGCTGGCCTGGCTGACCTGGCTCGCCGTCCACATCTTCTATCTCATCGGCCTCCAGAATCGCCTGCTCGTCCTCACCCGCTGGGCGTTCAGCTTCCTGACCCGCGGACGCAGCGCGAGGCTGATCACCCACAGCCCTGCGTCGCCGTCGCATGCATCGAAGCTCGCGCGCCTGCGCCCGGACGTAAGAACAGAGGCCCAAGCGACGCTGAGAGGGTTAGACAATCGCGCCGCGCTCCTGCCGTCGCAACCTACACCGGAGGTCCAAGATGTCCGAGAACCTAGATCGCGACGGCCCTACAGATGTCGACCGGTCCCGCGGCTTCGATCCCGAACGGGGCTCGTTTGATCCTCCCCGGCATCCATCGCTCAAGACGCCCAGACCAACCCAAGCGGCGTCCGTCACATCGACGAGACCGCTCAGGACCAGATGCCGGTCACCGACCGTCCGCGCTATCAGGCCGCGCAGGGCCGCCGCGCCCGCATGATCGCCGCGGCGACCGCAGCCAAACGACGCCTGCGAGGTCTGACCGGAGGCCGGGCACCCGCTCGTCACGGCGGCCCGCCGGAAACCAAGTCCTAGCCACGGTCGGGAAACCAACGTGAGCACTGTCCAAACCGCTCGACACCCGGACGACATCGATCTCAGCTGGGAGCAGGTCCACCAAGCGCTGCGAGCGCTCAAAGGATCGCGCGTGGCCGTGCGCGTGATCGAACGCGGCGACCCGGAAATGCTCCTGACAGTCTTCGTGGGCACCCTCGGAGCGCTGGGTCACGCAAAGCATCCCGCGTTCTTTTGGCCCATCAGCCTGGATCCCGCTGCAGCGTCGGACGCTGACGCTCACTTCCAACGCGACAGCGGCCACCTCGAGGATGTCGGCTTCTACCTGCGAAGCGATCGCTTCGAGGGGGCCGTGGGGCGCGCCGGCTGCACTGTCCTCGCGATCGTCCAGGGCCCCGTGCTGATTAACATTCGCCGGTCGTAGCCTCGGTGCCGAGTCTCGCCCAAGCTGCGCCGGCTTACGAGTTCCTGATCGAGCCGCTGGCCCCGTTTCGGCTCGACCTCACCGCCTGGGCGCTGCGTCGCCGCTCCCACAACGCAATCGACCGCTGGCAGGCGTCCACCTACCAGCGCGTCGTGTCCATCGACGGCGGCCCGGTCGCGCTCACGGCGACCCAGGATGGTCCACTCGGCATGCCACGGCTGGCGGTCCTACTCGCCGGCAGGCCGATCGATTCAGGTGCAGAGGAACTCGCGCGTCAAGCACTGGAAAGGCTCCTCGGGCTGACCGTCGATCTCTCGACGTTCGCCGCGATCGCCGAGCCCGATCCGTTGCTCGGCCCGCTCGCTGCCCGTCTGCGTGGGCTCAAGCCGCCGCGCTTTCCGACCGTTTTTGAGGCGCTCGTCAACGGCGTCGCCTGCCAGCAGCTCTCACTCGCCGTGGGGATCCACCTCCTCAACCGCCTAACCGCAGCCCACGGTCGGCCCACAGCCGACGAGCCCGCCGGTTCGCGCGCATTCCCCGACCCCGATCAGCTCGCCCGTCTGGAGCCAGACGAGCTCAAGCCGCACGGCTTCAGCCTCATCAAGGCGCGCACGATCGTCGAGACCGCCCGCGCAATCGCCGACTGCGACCTCGATCTGGAATCCCTGCACCAGCTCGACGATCGAGCAGCGATCGAGCGCCTGACCCGCGTGCGCGGCATTGGCCGCTGGACCGCCGAGTACGTCCTGCTGCGCGGCCTCGGCAGGCTGAACATCTTTCCCGGAGATGACGTCGGCGCGCACAACACGCTCAGGCGCTTCTTTGACATCGACACCCCGCTCGACTACGACAGCGTGAAACAGCTCGTCGCCCGCTGGCAGCCATACGCCGGAATGGTCTACTTCCACCTGTTGCTCGAATCGTTGTCAGAGACCGGTCTCATAGCCCAGGGGTGACGCGTTGGCCTCGTGGCGATTGATCCTCGAGGTAAGACCTGGGTCCAGCCGGACGCTAGAGGGATAACGATCGGCCCACGCGAGAGCCGCATCCGGCTGGTCGTCCGCCCGGGTCACCACGACACATGGGCGACCCGATCCCATCCCAGGAGACAATGATGAGCACGAATACGGCAACCACCGGCATCCTGACCGAAGCCAATCGCGCCAAGCGCGAGGAGATCCTCAAGATGCTCGCCAAGGCCTACTGGATGGAGGTCGAGACGGTTATGAGCTACCTGGCCAACTCCGTCAACCCGGATGGGGTGCGCGCGCAAGAGATCATCGAATCGCTCGCGCAGGACGTCGGCGAGGAGCTCGGCCACGCCAAGCAGTTCGCCAACCGGATCAAGGAGCTCTACGGAGTCGTACCGGGCTCGCTCGATTTTACCGCCGAGCAGACCTATCTCCAGCCGCCCCAGCATCAGACCGACATCGTCCATGTGATCAAGGGCGTGATCGAGGCCGAGTCAGGCGCGATCGAGCACTACAACCGCATCATCGAGGCAACGGACGGCGTCGATTGGGTCACGCAGGACATGGTGATCACGATCCTTCGCGACGAGGAGCGACACCGCCGCCTGTTCGAGGGCTACCTGCGCGAGTACCGCGCAGAAGGATTGACCTGAGGCGCCCAACATGCGTGAGCCCGCGATGGTCGCGACCGACCCCGGAGGCACGTCTCGCCGGGGACCAAGAATCTCCGCGCCGGAGGACCCGGCGAGAAAGCAGAATCGACATGATCGCTGTCTATGTCATCAAGCAGTACGAGCGCGCAGTGGTGTTCAAGCTCGGGAAGGTCAAGGACGAGGCGCGCCTCGATGAACTCCGAGGCGGCCATCGAGAAGAACGCTGCGTGTGCCTCTCCGGCGACCGCTCGCGCCAACAGCGTCTTGCCGGTCCCCGGCGCACCTGAGAGAAGCACCCCGTGGGGCATTCGTCCCCCGAGGCGGCCGTAGCGCTGGGGGTTACGCAGGAAGTCGACGATCTCGGTCAGCTCCGCCTTGGCCTCGTCGATCCCCGCCACGTCCGCGAACGTGACCCGGATCGTCGCTGGATCGATCCGTCGGGCCTTGGAGCGCCCGAAGTTGCCCAGGGCGCCCATACCGCCGCTCTTGGCCGCTCGGCGGGCGAACAGGACGAACAACCCGACGATCAGCAGCGTCGGCCCGAAACCGAGCAGCACCGAGACGATCAGCGTCGTCGACTGGGTGGTTGACTGCGCGTTGACCTGAACTTTCTCGGCGCGGAGCATGGCGGTCAACTCGTCGTTGTTCCAGAAGCTCGGGACCTGGGTCGCGAACAGGCTCGTCGGCGCGGCTTTCGTGTCGCTGGCCGGGTAGTGCACCAGCGACTTGAACGTTCCCTGGATCGTGTCGCCCTTGGCCGCGATCGACACGACCTGGCCGGACTGCAGCTCGGACAGGAAATAGGGGCTGAACGGCACCTTGACCCGCTGCTGACCGCCTGGCGAGAGCAGGAAAACCGAAGCCAGGTTGATCGCCAGCAGCGCGAGGACGAACCAGACAAAGCCGCGGGAGCGATGTGGTGCCGGCGATTTCGAGGGGTCGGGCGATCCCCTCCCGTCCGGGGCGGGCGCGACCCGCCAGCCCCGGTGATCGCGCGGCATCGGCTTGTGCGGCCCAGGCCCTGAGTGGGTCTCCGACCTCATTCGGGGGCGAGGGTTAGCGGCTGACCTCTCGGGCGCGGGGTCGCGATTGGCCCAGGGGGAACCGCAGCGCCAGCACGTGTCCTCCTGACACGCCATGGGCGCTTCACACGATCGGCACAGACGCGGAAAGTGTCGGTGGCGCATGGCTCAGCGCCCCCGCGTCTTTGCTCCGACGCCGTCCGCGCTGGGCAGAGAGGATCGATCAGGCCGGTTGATGGCGTCCATGAGGCCCCAGCTCTCCGTTTGCGGATGCTGGCGGAACATCGGGCACAGTGGAGAGCTGACCCGCAGCTGCGCCCTCGCGGGCCAGGAAGGCACCGAGCTCGCCGATCGTGCTCATCAGCGGGGCGGGGAAGACGACCGTGGAGTTCTTGTCGACTGCGACCTCGACCAGGGTCTGCAGGTTGCGCAGCTGCAACGCCAGCGGGTGGGCCATCATCACGTCGGAGGCGTGCGCGAGCTCGCCAGCGGCGAGCGCTTCGCCCTCGGCGGCGATGATCTTGGCGCGCTTCTCCCGCTCGGCCTCCGCCTGGCGGGCCATCGCGCGCTGCATGCTTTCGGGCAGCTGAATGTCTCTGAGCTCGACGACCGTGACCTCGATACCCCACTCCTCGGTCTGCACGTCGAGGATCTCCTTGATGTTCTCGTTGATCTTGTCGGTCTCTGAGAGCGTCTCATCCAGGGTGTGGCGCCCCACGACGGAGCGCAGCGTCGTTTGTGCGATCTGGTTGATCGCCGCTTCGACGTTCTCGATCGCAATCACCGAGCGGATCGGATCCTTGACTCGGTAGTAGGCCACCGCAGACACGTCGATGCTGACGTTGTCCTTGGTGATGATCCCCTGGGACTGGATCGGCATCGTGATGATCCGCAACGACACGCGATGAATGCGCTGGGCGAACGGCACGACGAAGATCAGCCCCGGATCGTCGGGGTGGGCGCGTCGCGGGTGCGGGATCTGTTCGCCAAGGCCAAGGAGGCCGCGCCGTCGATCATCTTCATCGATGAGCTCGACGCCATTGGTCGCTCGCGCCAGGGGTCGGTATCGATCGCCGGCTCAAACGACGAGCGCGAGCAGACGCTCAACCAGATCCTCACCGAGATGGACGGATTCGAGTCGGTCGAGGCGGTCGCGGTGCTGGCGGCGACCAACCGCGCCGAGATCCTCGATCCCGCGCTGCTCAGACCGGGGCGCTTCGACCGGCGCGTCGCCGTCCAGCCCCCGGACCGCCTCGGGCGGCGCCAGATCCTCGAGGTTCACACCCGGTCGATCCCGCTGGCCGACGGTGTGGACCTGGAGGCGCTCGCGGCCACCACCCCGGGGATGGTCGGGGCCGACCTCGCGAACCTCGCCAACGAGGCGGCGCTGGTCGCCGCTCGGCGCAACCACCACACCGTCCAAACCTCCGACTTCACCGACTCGCTGGAGAAGATCCTGCTCGGCGCTCCCCGCGGGATCGTGCTCTCAGCCGCCGACCGCGAGCGGACGGCCTACCACGAAGCCGGCCATGCTCTGATCGGCATGCTCACCCCCGGCGCCGACTCCGTGCGCAAGGTCTCGATCATCCCCCGTGGCGCGGCGCTCGGCATGACCATCTCCACCCCCGATGACGACCAGGTCTCCTACACCCGAGAGGATCTGCTCGGCAAGATCAAGGTGGCGCTCGGCGGCCGCGCAGCCGAGGAGCTCACCCTCGGCACGATCACCACCGGCGCCGAGTCAGACATCGAGCAGGTCACGATGATCGCGCGCCAGATGCTCGGACGCTGGGGGATGAGCGACACGATCGGGTTCGTCAAGGTCCTATCCCCCGACGGGCGCAGCCCCTTTCTCCCCGGCGCCGGAGAGACCTCCGAGGCCACCCAACGCATCCTCGACGAGGAGGTCCGGCAGCTGATCGACACCGCCCACCGAGACGTGACGAGCACCCTGAGCGCGCATCGAGACCGACTCGAGACGCTGGCCCAAGCGCTCCTGGCCGACGAGACGCTCGACGAGCTCGACGCCTACACGGCGGCGCAGATGCCACCGCGCACCCCAGACACCGCGCTGTCCGTGCTCCACCCCCACGCCGTGGACAGGAGCCTGGCCTCTGTCCGCAGAGATATCGGGCCTAGCGGCACGCCCATAGACGGCTCGGGCCGTCAGTTATAGGGCAGGTGCCAGCGGTGCGGGGCGACGAGCTCGTCGATCCCTTCGGGGCCCCACGAACCGCGAGCGTAGGTTGGCGCGGTCGGCGGTTGCTCGAGCAGCGGCACCGAGACCTCCCAGAGTCGTTCAATCCCGTCGGCGCTGGTGAACAGCGTGTGGTCGCCGAGCATCGTGTCGTGGAGCAGGCGCTCGTAGCCTTCGAGCTCGTTGGCGATGTCGAATGAGTCGCCGTAGCGGAAGGTGAGCGAGGCCGCGCCGAGGTCCATGCTTGCGCCAGGCTGCTTGGCGAGGAAGTCGATCCAGATCACTCCCGGCTCGGAGAGCTCGAATGAGATCTCGTTCGGCCGCGCTTCAGAGGACCCATCGTCGCGGAGCTTGAACATCCGCCGGGCGCGCTGCTTGAAGCCCAGCGTGAGCGTGTGGCGGCTTTCGGCGAGAGCCTTGCCGGTGCGCAGCTGGAATGGCACCCCGCTCCAGCGCTCGTTGTCGATCAGGACCTCGAGCGCGGCGAACGTCTCGACGGTCGACTCGGCCGCCACCCCGGGCTCGGAGCGGTAGCCGTCGTACTGGCCGAAGACCGCGCGGGTCGGTTCCAGCGGCTTGATCGCGTCGAACACCTCTCGGGTGCCGTTCCGCAGTGACTGGGCGTCGAGGCGGCTGGGTGGTTCCATCGCGATGAACCCGAGGACGTGCAGAAGGTGGGTGACGACCATGTCGCGGAACGTGCCGGTCTGCTCGAAGAACCCGGCGCGGCCCTCGATCGTCAGCTGCTCGGGCACGTCGATCTGGACATAGTCGACGTGCCGGCGGTTCCAGACCGGTTCGAACAGGCCGTTCGCAAAGCGAAACGCGAGGATGTTCTGGACGGCCTCCTTGCCGAGGAAGTGGTCGATCCGGAAGATCTGGGACTCGTCGAGGACGGCGTGCAGGCTCTGGTTAAGCGCGCGCGCCGAGGCCAGGTCGTGCCCGAACGGCTTCTCGACGATCAGCCGCGCCCGGTCGCTGAGGCCGGCGGCGCCGAGCATCGACACCATCGGCCCGAAGGCGTCGGGCGGCACCGCCAGGTAGATGAGCCGCGGCAGATCGCCACCAAGCTCCTGCTCGGCCCGGGCCACCGCCGTCACGAGGGCATCGGGCTCCTCAGCGGAGGCCGGCGCGAAGGACAGGCGTTCTGCGAACGCCGCCCAGTTCTCGTCGGTGAGCTCCTTGCGGCCGTACTTGGTCAGAGCCTCCCTTACATGCGAGCGAAACTCCTCGGCGTCCGGAGCGCCATCGGGGCGCCCGGAGCCGACGATCCGGTAGTGGTCGGGCATCATTCCAGCCGCGGCGAGATGGAACAGGCCGGGCAGCAATTTGCGCTTGGCCAGGTCGCCGGTCGCGCCGAACAGAATCAGGACCTGGTCCTCCGGGCGCGCCGGCGCCAAGGCGAGCGGATCAGTTGCGGCGGCGGTCTCCGTCATCTCACGCCGTGTGTGCCGCGTGGGCTGAGTGCTCCGGGGTGCTCCCGGCGGCATCTGCATACACGTCGATCATCTGCCGGTAGTTGGCGGCGATCTGCGTGATCGCCGCTTCGCGCCCGAGCCCGCCGGCTTGGTACTCACTGAGCGCCTCGGACCAGATCGTTCGGCCGATCGCCAGGCCCACATAGCCGGCGACTGGAGCGGCGACCTTGAGCCAGTGCGCCACGCGGGCGAGGTCCGCCCCGCGGCCGAGCACCACGCACCTAACGGCCTTTCGTCCGTGGGCTTGGACCTGATCGACGACGCGCTCGCAGTCCTGACGCGCTTCGAGGCCCTCGATCTTCCAGATGTGCGGCTCGACGCCGGCGCCCTGAAGCTCGGCCAGCGTCCGCACGACGAGCGCCGGTCGGAGGTCGCGGTCATAGGCGTCCTTATCGCCGGCGACCTGCTCGAGCTGGGCGGCCGTGGCGGGGACGAGCAGCTCGAACAGGAACTTGCGATCGTGCGCGCGCAGCCATCCCGACAGGTGCGCGAGCCGCTCGGCCTGCCGGCGGTTGAGCGCCGCATCGCCGTCCGGGTTGTAGCGCACCAGCACCTTCGCGAAATCGGGATCGAACGCCTCGATGTGCTCGGCGAACCCCTCGCCGAACTCGAAATCGAACTCGTCCTGGCCCGAGCGCTCGACCGGCATCGCCAGTGTGAACCCTTCACCACGCGCCGCGCGCGCGATGTCGACACCGAACTCCTCGTCGACCAGCACCCCACAGGCCTGCCGGGGAGCGCCCTCCGCGATGGCCCGCTGGAATCCGTCGTAGATCAGCGCCTTCAGCTCCGAGATGCGTTCGCGCTCCTGCCTAGTCGGCTCCGCGGCGATCCCCATCAGGCCCTTCTTGAACGAGCCGCGGTGGTCGAAGGAGAGGATGTAGAGCCGCTCCTGCTCGGAGGCGGTCATAGCGGCAGCGCCTCCTCGAGCGAGGCGATCGCGTAGTCGGCGCCCGAATCGCGGAGCTGGTCCACGTTGAAGTGGTGGCTGCCGACGCCCACACACTTCATCCCTGCCGCGTGCGCGCCTTCGACGTCGTGGGGCGTGTCCCCGACCACGATCGCCTGCTCGGGCGTCACCGGCTCGCCGTAGACGAGTGCGGCTCGCTTCAGCGCGAGCCGGGTCAGCTCGCCCCGGTCGGTTGAGTCAGACCCGTAGCCGCCGAAGGAGAAGAAGCGGTTCAGCTGTGCGCGGTGGAGCTTGATGTGGGCTGCGGCCTCGAGGTTGCCGGTGACCAGCCCGAGCAGGTAGCCGTCCTCGATCAGCTTGGGCAGCAGCTCCTCCACGCCCGCGAGCACCCGATAGCCCTCAGACTCCTCGACGGTCTGATGCAGGTAGAACAGTCGGCGCTCGAGCAGGCGCGTGAACTCCTTGCGCTCGGGCTGGCGATGCATCACCGCCTCGAAGGTCTTGCGCCCCACGTCGGGGTCGGTCATCCCGGTGTCGGTGAACTCGCCGATGTCGGCCGGGATGCCGTACAGCTCATCGAACGCCAACCGCCACGAGGCGGCGCCGGCCCCGCCGGTGATGATCAGCGTGCCGTCGATGTCAAACAGAATTGCGATGCGCTCAGGCATGTCGATCTCCACGTGGGTTGTTATGCGCCGGTCTTCTCGACGTGGCCGCCGAACTGGCTGCGCATCGCCGATAGCGCCTGGTTGGCGAAGTGATCCAAGTCGCGGGAGGCGAAGCGGGAGAACAGCGCCGTCAGGAGGACCGGGGCGGGGACCCCTTCCTCGACGGCGGCGATCGCCGTCCACCTCCCCTCTCCGGAGTCAGACACCCGGCCGGAGAAATCCTCAAGGTCCGGGGACTCGAACAGCGCCGATGCGGTCAGGTCGAGCAGCCACGAGGCGATCACGCTCCCGCGCCGCCACACCTCGGTCACGGCGGTCAGGTCGAGGTCGTAGGGGTAGTCCTCGGGGTGCTCGAGCGGCGCGGTCTCGGCGTCGGCTTCGCGGCTCGTCTTGCCGGCGTTGGCGTGCCGCAGGATGTTCAGTCCCTCGGCGTAGGCGGCCATCGCGCCGTACTCGATCCCGTTGTGGACCATCTTCACAAAGTGCCCGGCGCCATTGGGCCCACAGTGCAGGAACCCTTGTTCCTCGTTGGCGGGGTCGCCCGTGCGTCCCGGCGTGCGCACCGCCGCCTTCACGCCCGGCGCGATCGCCGCAAACAGCGGCCCGAGGCGCTCGACGACCTCGTCTTCGCCGCCGATCATCAGCGAGTAGCCGCGCTCGAGACCCCACACGCCGCCGCTGGTGCCGACGTCCACATAGTGGATGTCCTGCTTTGAGAGCGTCGCGGCGCGGGCGATGTCGTCGCGGTAGTACGAGTTCCCCCCGTCGATGATCACATCGCCGGCCTCCATCAGCTCGCCGAGCGCGTTGACGGTCTGCTCGGTGATCTGCCCGGCGGGGACCATCACCCACACCGCTCGCGGCGCCTGCAATGCCGCGACGAGCTCCTCGAGCGAGCCGGTGCCCGTCGCGCCCTCGCCCTCGAGCTCCTTGACGGTGTCGGCGTTGACGTCGTAGACGACGCACTCGTGGCCCGCAGGCAGGACGCGCCGCACGAGGTTTGACCCCATCCGGCCCAGCCCGACCATTCCCAGTTGCATCGCTTTCAGTCCTCTCGCTCGGTTCGGCTCTCGGTCGCATACCGCAGAACCTGCTTCAGCGCGTCCCTGAGCGCCTTGAGGCCCTCGGTGGGGTCGACCGCGAGGTGGACCCGCAGCGCGCGGCGCTCGCGCTTGGCGAGCACGTCGAAGTCGGCTCGCGCCTCGGCCTCCTTGACCGTCCCGAACGTGTAGCTGTGACCGGGGACCGGAAGCTCGACGCTGTCGCGGCAGGTGATCTGCAGAAACACCCCGGAGTTGGGCCCGCCCTTGTACACCTGCCCGGTCGAGTGCTGAAAGCGCGGCCCGAAGCCGACGCACGTGGCGACCCGCAGGTGGTCGCGGATCATCACCCGGATCTCGCTCAAAAGCCACTGGTTCTCATACGTCATCGGCAGGTACGCCAGCAGCGCGGCATAGTCACCGGGCTTGACACGACTCAGGTGGGCGGCCAGGAAGCCGACGAACGAGCCGTCTTGGTGTGCCTCCTTACGGATCTCCTTCGTGTTGCGCTTGTCGGCGAACAGCGCGAACCCCTCGCCCTCGTAGAACGGCTCCAGGTCCGGCAGCCATCCCTTCTCCTCGTAGGCGTCGGTCAGCTCGCGAGCGGCGACCTTGGCGTCCTCCACGTCGGGCTGGTCGAACGGGTCGATGCCGATGATCGAGCCCGCGACCGCGGTCGCGAACTCCCAGCGGAAGAACTCGTCGCCGAGGTGATAGACCGAGTAGACGGGGATTCGCACGACTGGATGCCCTGCGTCCTCGAGCGCCTTGACGTTCGCGTCCTGCTCATCGTCGTGCTCTGAGGCCAGCCGCAGGTAGACGAACAGCCGGTCCGGGCCGTACGCCTCCGGCTCACCGACCGGCTCGCGGTCGACCGGGATCACTCCCTTGCCGTGCTTGCCGGTCGACTCGGCCAGCAGCTGCTCGAGCCACGCCCCGAAGTCGCGGATCCCCGACGAGGTGACGAGCGTCAGCTTGTCGCGACCTGTGGCCGCGCAGGTCCCGATGATCGCGCCGAGCACCAAGCCGGGATTGTCGGCCGCGGGGACGCAGGCGGCGCACGCGTGCGCCATCCGCTCGGCGTTATCGAGCAGCGCCATGACATCGACGCCGCAGGCCGCGCCCGGAATCATCCCGAAGTCAGACAGCGCCGAGTAGCGCCCGCCGATCGACCTCAGGCCGTGAAAGACCGCGCGGTAGCCGTCGCGCTCGGCGAGTTCCTCAAGCGGCGAGTCCGGATCGGTGATCGCGACAAAGCGCCGCCCCGCCTCCTCGGCACCGAGGAGCTCCGTCACGCGCGCGTAGAAGTAGGAGGCGAAGATGTTCGGCTCGAGCGTCGTGCCCGACTTGGAGGACACGAAGAACAGCGTCCTCTCCAGATCCAGTTCGTCCTCGAGCGTTTTGACCTGTTGCGGGTCGGTGGAGTCCAGCACGTGGAGACGCGGAAGCCCGGCGGTTTGGGAGGCGAACGTCAACGAGAGGACCTCCGGGCACAGGCTCGACCCACCCATCCCCAGCAGCACCGCGTCCTTGAAGCCGGCCGAGCGGATGTCGTCCACAAGCGCGGTAAAGCGGTGAGCGTGCGCGAGCTGGTCCAGCGCCACGCCGAGCCAACCCAGCCAGCTCGCCTCGTCGGCGCCGGTCCACAGCGTCTGATCGTGCGCCCACAAGCGGCCGACCTTCCCGTGCTCGCCCCAGTCGGCGATCACCGTGCCTACCCGCGCCTCGAGCTCGGCGGGCAGCGACCGCGTCAGCTCCCCCGCCCGCACCCCGGTTGGCCCGCTCAAAGACTGTTCGATCGAGGCCAGCAGCTTGCCGAACGCCTGCTCGAACTTCTCCACGCCCTCGTCCAGCAGCGCCGCTGTGACCTCATCGAGTGACACCCCCTCCTCGGCCAGCGCGGCGAGCACCGCTCGAGCCTCGTCGACGCCCTCGGTCAACGTCACCTGCGCCGTCCCATGCGCCTTGAACGACTCATAGGTCGCCGGCGGAACCGTGTCGACCGTGTCGGGACCGATCAGCGACTCGACGTACATCAGCTCCGGGTAGGCGGCGTTCTTGGTGCTCGTAGATGCCCAAAGCACCTTCTGCACCTGGGCGCCGCGAGCGCGAAGCATCTGGAAGCGCTCGCCGTCGAACAGCTCCCGAAAGCGGGCGTAGGTCACCTTCGCGTTGGCGATCCCCACCTTTCCCTGAACGCGCTTACTCACCCGCGGGTCGATCGCCGAGTCGATCCGGCTGACGAAGAAGCTCGCCACCGACGCGACCCTGGAGATGTCCCCACCGTCCGCCAGCAGCTCCTCCAGCCCCGCCAGGTAGGCCTCCACCACGCGCTCGTAGACCTCGGTCGAGAACAACAGCGTGATGTTGACGTTGATCCCCGCGGCGATCAGTTGGGTGATCGCGGGAATGCCTTCGTCGGTCCCGGGAACCTTGATCATCAGGTTGGGGCGATCGACGCTCGCCCACAACCGCCTCGCCTCGGCGACCGTGCCGGCGGTGTCGTGCGCCAAATCGGGCGAGACCTCCATGCTGACGTAACCGTCGCTGCCGTCCGTTTGCTCATAGACCGGGCGAAAGACATCGGCGGCGCCTCGCAGGTCGTCGATCGCCAATGCCTCGTAGACGCTCTTGGCGTCCGGTGCCGAGGGCCCGCGAAGCGCGGCCAGCGCGTCGGCGTAATCAGTCGAGCCGACGATCGCCTTCTCGAAGATCGACGGGTTCGACGTCAGGCCGCTCAGACCGTCCTCGCGCACCATCCGCTCGAGCTCCCCGGAGGCCAAGAGGGCGCGGCGCATGTTGTCAAACCACACGCTCTGGCCAAGCGCCTCCAAATCGCTAAGCGGGCTGGCGGTGAGAGAGGTAGAAGCGGTCATCAGAATCTCGATCTCCTTGGTGGGCTGGTCAGGCTTCGGACAGGACGCCGTGCCGTGGCCGCCCCTGGTGGCTGGGACGGGCCTGCCCAGGTTTCCGAGCCCTCGGCGGGTGATCGGGGTCGGGGCGAGACGGCCGTAGCCCAGTGCTTGACACGCTTCTCTAGCGTCGAGCGGCCTGCGGTTCTTACGGTCGGGCCTCGTTTGAGGGCCGATCAATCACGGTGATCCAGCTCCACCGGCGGCAGGTCGCGCACCTCGTCCTTCGTGAGGCTGAGCCGAACACCGTCGTCGACGCCCGTCACGGCGCCGATCGGAACGGCGACCCTCTTCTCGCCCCACAGGTGGCCCTCGTCGAGTAGCACGTGCGTAACGTGATGATCGCTGGGATCGATGACCAGCCCTTGGACGCGCCCGATCGTCCCGTCCTTTGCGTGGACGTGCTCGCCGCGGCGCACCTCCACCTCGCCCACGGGCACGCGGTCAGAGGTGATCGCTTGGGGGCCTGCACCCATGCTGCCCATGCCCATGCTGCCCAAGCCGCCCAGGCCGCCGCCCATGCCACCCATGCCGCCGCCGATGCCCATGAGGAGTCCGTAGTAGGGCCACGAGAGCATCTGGCCTTGCTCATAGCCCCACCGTCCACTCGCTCCGGGCAGGAAATGGGTCTCCTCAGCCTCCTCGAGCACTTCGAACTCAGACATCGTGCATCGCAGCCCGATCTTGTCCGTCGCCGACTCCACGAACTCGATCGGCACCAGGTGACCTGTCCCCCGGTGATGCCTCGGTTCGACGACGAGATGCGTCAGGGCACGGGCGACGGGATCGACGACAACCCGCCTCAACTCGCCGCAGACTCCGTCACTGCAGGCGACCTCGCTTCCAATCGTGAAGTCCATGGTTTCGCTCATGAAGGTGCCTCTGGTCTCGTCGTCATCAATAGAAGAGCCTCGTGTCGACGCGGCTGAGCAGCTCCTCGCCGGCGAGATAGCGGCGCAGGTTCTCGCAGAACAGCTCGTCGATGCGCTCGTTCTCGTGCACCGAGAGAGCGGCTGTGTGGGGGCTGATCAGCACATTGGGCAGATCCCACAGGGGACTGTCGGTAGGTAAAGGCTCGGTGGCGAACACCTCAAGCGCGGCGCCCCTCAGACGGTGCTCGCGCAATGCTTGTATAAGCGCCGGCTCGTCGATCACCCCGCCACGGCCGGCGTTGACCAGGATCGCGTCTGATTTGAGGTGGCTGATCGCCTGCGCGTCGAGCATCCCGCGCGTCTCCTCGGTCAGCGGCAGCGTCACGACCACCGCCTCGGCCCGCGGCAGCACGTCAGGTAGGTCGCCGGACGAATACACCTCGTCGACATGCGGAGAGTCGCTCACGCCGCGGCGGTTGATGCCGATCGTGTGCATCCCAAACGCCTTGGTCAAGCGGGCGACCTCGGTCCCGATCGCGCCCAGCCCGAGCACGAGCACGGTGCCGCCGCGCAACTCTGCCACCGGGTAGTGATCCCAATGATGCGCTCGCTGATCGGCCGACAGGCGCGGCACCCCCTTGGTGAAATGGAGCAGTCCCAGCAGGCAGAACTCCGCCAACGGCCCGACGTGCACGCCACTCGCACTCGTGATCACCACCCGCTCGAGCTCCTCCGCGGTCAACGCCGCTGCCTTGACCTGCTCGCCCGTGCCCGCGGCGGTTCCCTGCACCCAGCGCAGGCCTGGGTTGCTGCGCACCACCGCCGCCAGAGCGGCCGGCGAGTCGTCGGGTAGCCCGAACAGCACCTCGGCGCTGCCCAGCAGGCGCTGCCAGCGACGCTCGGCCTCGGCGTCACGACTGAACCCTTCGACGCCGTCATGGTCACCGGGATAGCGGATCGGAGGTAGCAGGTCAGGTTCGTAGAGCACGTCGATCCCGTCAGCGACCCCGCGGATCGGATCCACGAGTATGGGGTCGATCGGCGTGGCAATCGCGACGCTCAGCACACGACTCGAGCTCTCCGTCGTCACCGCGCTCCTTCGACGCGGTCAGGCATCGAGTTTTGCGGTTGGGCCCTCGGTGTGTTCAACCGGGGTGGCCGGGTGACCCGCCGATAGGCGAGCCACCCGGCCATGGGGGCGGAGGGTGAAGGCGCGGCGTCGGGGGAGAGGACACGCCAGCGGGGCGTATCCGAGCGTTTCACCGATCCTCCGTGGCGGGACAGGTAGCCACTGCCTGACACACTTCTCTAGCGTCGATGGAGTGCCGGTTCTTACGGGCGGCTTCTGCGGTCACTCTGAGCCTTCGGCAGTCCGCGGCGCAAGACGTGCGCGAGGACCACAGCTTCGTTGTGCTCGCTATCGCGGGCGCCGTAGACAAGCGTCAGCGCGCCGGTCCGTGCCTGGCGCCGGAGCGCGGTCAACCGGGGGCGGTGGCCGCGAAGCTCCTCGATGTAGCGCCGGCGAAACTCCTCAAAGCGGCTCGGATCGTGCCCAAACCATTGCCTCAACTCGGTGCTCGGCGCCAGCTCCTTCTCCCAGCCGTCGAGCTTTGCCCGCTCGCGCGAGACCCCGCGCGGCCACAGCCGGTCGACCAGCACGCGATAACCGTCCGCTGAGTCCGCGGACTCATACGCGCGCTTCAGTCGAACATCCATACGGATACGGCGCTCCTCTCAGGGTCGGCGCTGGCCCGCAGCGAGGCGTGATACCGCCCCTTGACCTGCTCACGATTGCTCTAGCGTCACTTGGCCAGCCTTCCTTACGCAGCAACCGCCAACGCTCAAGGCCCCTCCTGGTCGGCATGGCTCAGCGTCGTCCAATCCTCCTCCGGCGCCGTGGAGTGCCTTGGAGAGGGCCTCAGGGCCCCGCGACGACTTCGCGGCCGTCACCAAGCCACGCGAGACGCGACCGCGCGACGCGTCGAACGGAAACCTCGCAGCAGCTCGGGGGTAAGACCCGCAACCCGGGCGACGCAAAGGGCTTGTGAGCTCAAACGCTGAGCAGCGGGACGCGGTCAGGACCGCGCAAGGCGTCGTGAGTCGACAGCGTGGCTGCGGGATCGCGGCGGTAATACGCAAAGCGCCGTCGCGCGATCACGACCACGCCGTGAGCGTCCGCGCCCGGCCTCGGCGTTCTCGCAGCACCCGGATCGACCCAGCAGCGAGGAGATCAGCGGCATGAAGGCGATCACCGTCGTGCCCGGTAAGCCCGACCAGGTACAGGTCGGCGACCAACCCGATCCGCAGCCCGAGTCCGGGACCCTGCTGGTGCAGGGACGGTTGCTGGGCATCTGCGGCACCGACGTCGACATCGTCGAGAACGGTTATGGCTGGCCACCTACGGGACGGGAGCGGCTGGTGATCGGGCACGAATCGCTCGGCGCTGTCCTCGACGCCCCCGATGGCAGCGGATTCAGCGTCGGAGACCTGGTCGTCGGAATCGTGCGCCGCCCCGACCCCGTCCCCTGCGAGCCGTGCTCACACGGTGAGTGGGACTTCTGCCGCAACGGCCGGTACACCGAGCGCGGTATCAAAGAGCTCGACGGATATGGCGCCCAACTCTGGCGGATCGAACCCGACTTTGCCGTCCGCGTCGACGCCAGCCTGGGTGATTGCGGCGTGCTGCTCGAACCGGCGTCGGTGCTGGCCAAAGCCTGGGAGCAGACCGACCGGATCTTCACCCGCGCCAGCTGGCGGCCCAGAGTCGCCCTGGTCACCGGCGCCGGTCCGATTGGATTGTTCGCGGCCCTGCTCGGCGTGCAGCGGGGCTTGGAGGTACACGTGCTGGACCGCGCCGTCACCGGGCCCAAGGCGCAGCTGGTCGCCGACCTCGGCGCCTCCTTCCACATCGGCGAGGTCACAGACATCGGCGCCACGCCCGACGTGGTGATCGAATGCACCGGCCACGGACCGCTCGTCTTCGAGCTCGCGAATGTCGTCGCGCCCGATGCGGTCATCTGCCTGACCGGCATCTCCTCGGGCACCCGCAGCGTCACCGTCGGGCTGGACCAGGTCAACAAGGCGATGGTGCTGGAGAACACGGTGCTCTTCGGCTCGGTCAACGCCGGCCGACGCCACTACCAACAGGCCGCCGACGCCCTGGCCAGAGCCGACCGCAGCTGGCTGGAGCGCCTCATCACTCGACGGGTCCCGATGAGCGGCTTCGCCGACGCCCTGCACAAGAACGACGACGACGTCAAAGTCGTCGTCGACCTGAGCGCTTGATCGCGGCAGGAGAAGGAGGGCCCAACGTCCCCCGGGATGATCAGAGAGTTGACCCTGCCCGATCCTGTGGCCCGGGCCAAGGATCCCGAGACCAGTCCATCCCACCGCCCAGCCTTCCCGACATAGGAGAGCGCATGCCTAGCGACATCCAGCCCACCCACGACGTGGTCGTGATCGGCGCCGGGTCGACCGGCGAGAATGTGGCCGACTACGCCCACCAGGGCGGGCTGTCGGTGGCCCTGGTCGAAGCCGACCTTGTGGGCGGGGACTGCTCCTACTGGGCGTGCATGCCGAGCAAGGCCCTGCTCCGCTCCCCCGAGGCCGTCTCGGCCGCCCGAGCAGTGGACGGTGCTCGGCAGGCCGCAACTGGGGAACTGGATGTCGCCGCCGTGCTGAGCCGCCGGGACTCGTTCACATCGGGCTGGGACGACGCCGGCCAGGCGGCCTGGGTCGACGGGATTGGCGTCGAACTGATCCGGGGAACGGGGCGCCTGGTGGGGGCGCGCCAGATCGAGGTGAGCCAGCCGAACGGGAGCCGAGACCGGCTGGCCGCCCGGGTGGCCGTAGTTGTCTGCACCGGGAGCGAACCAGCGATGCCGCCCGTACCCGGGCTGGGCGACGTCAGGCCGTGGACCACGAAGGACGCCACCAGCGCCAAGTCCGTTCCCGTGCGCCTGGCCATCCTGGGCGGCGGGGTGGCCGGGTGCGAGATGGCCACGGCGTGGTGCGCGCTGGGGGCTCGCGAGGTCTCGATCGTCGAGCAGGAGCCCGGTCTGCTGCCGAGCCACGAGCCCGAGGCCGGTCGACGCCTTGCCGACGCTCTGTCCGCGCGGGGCGTTTCCGTCCGCACCGGGACCCGGGTTGAACGGGTGTCGCGAGAAGGGGAAGCAGGGCCCGTCACGCTGGCGCTCGGAGACGGATCGACGCTCGTCGCCGACGAGCTCCTGGTGGCGACGGGACGCCGGCCCCGCACCGAAAGCATCGGGCTGGAGGCAGTGGGCCTCGTTCCCGGCTCCTGGCTGGAGGTCGACGACGGCTGCCGTGTCACAGCCGTAGAGGATGGTTGGCTCTACGCCGCCGGCGACGTGAACCACCGGTCGCTGCTGACCCACATGGGCAAGTACCAGGCTCGCATCTGCGGCGACGCGATCGCGGCCCGGGCCCGAGGAGAAGCGGCCGAGCCGGACCCGTGGAGCCCGTACGCGGCCACCGCCGACCACGAAGCGGTGCCCGGGGTCGTGTTCTCCGACCCCGAGGTCGCCGCCGTGGGACTCACCGAGACTCAGGCCAGGGAGGAGGGCCTGCCCGTCGCGAGCGTGGAATACGAGCTCGGCGACATCGCCGGCGCTGCGCTCTACGCCGACGGGTACTCGGGCTGGGCCAAGCTGGTCATCGACACCGAGCGGCAGGCGGTGCTGGGCGCCACGTTCCTAGGCCCGGCCGTGGCCGAGCTCGCCCACGCCGCGACCGTAGCGGTCGTGGGCGAGGTGCCACTCTCGCGCCTGTGGCACGCGGTGCCCTCATACCCCACCATCTCGGAAGTGTGGCTGCGCCTGCTCGAGGCATGGCGCCGGCGTGACTGACGCCAGCGGACTTGGCACGAACTAGGTCGTCACTACCCGCGAGCTAGCGCTGATGTAGCGCTCACCCCACCTTGCAAGCGTCTTCGACCACGCGCGACCGCCGCAGCTCTCTCTCGCCGCCGTCTTACCTGCCGCAAGCTCTTCTTCGACTTGCCGGCTTGGTCGTGTCGTCCGCTGGGAGAGCGTCGAGCTCGGTCGTCAGCTCTTCTGCTTCGAGCCGATCGCTTGCAAGGGCTAAGCAAGTACCCGGTCCCCGCTCGTGGCGAGGAGCGGGTGCGTGTTCAGACAAGGAACAAGACCCGCTTTCGGTGTCGGCCGCGGGTGTTGACAGGGTGTCCTCGTCACGTCCCAGCTAGCTCCGGCGGGTGGTGTCTCGCTGACCGTTCGTTTTGTCTGATGGGAATCCGCTACACGAGCTGCCTGAGCCGAGGCCAGAGTGCCGCGCTTTCGTGAAACCAGCGAGCTAGGAACCCCCCACGTCGGCTCTCAGCGGGACTCGGGCAACAGAGAGCGGGGGATGTGGGCTGGTCGTCTGACGCGGCGTGGCGGCGAACGAGTCCCTCAACGAGGAACTGACGCGAGAGCCCGCGGTGCTTGGCGGCGGCGGCTGTCTTGTGCCTGGCGGCGCACATCGGTTCCGCTTGATGCGCGACGCGCCCTCAATGCGTCGGGACTTGAACGCAGTCGAGCAGAGATCCCGGGCTCGAAGCTGATCTGGCCTTGTCTCAGAACTCGTTCTTGAGCGTGTCGGCGTCGCATCTCAGCTCGCGGAGCCGCTGGTAGGCTGGCCGCTCGCGGATGCGGTCCAGGGACCACCGGATAGCCTCCGCGCGCGTGGCCGCGATTCCCGTCATGATCAGCGCGTCCAGCGTTTCCAGGCCAGCCGGTCCCAGCCGGGCCAGCAACGGGGTCGCCTCGCCGTGGTCCTCCTCCTGGATGCCGGGCGGTCGCTTCCCGACGGGATTGCTTGCGCGGGGTCCGTGGCCGTCGCGGGTGACGGGGTTGTTGCTGAATGTGTACTCGACCACCGCGATCTCCGGGAGTTTTGCTGCCAGGTAGCTAGTGAACTGCTCTCTCGCCGTTTTGTTGGCTTGGTCGAATGCCGTGAGGGTCTCCTCGTAGTCCTCCGGCCCGTCCGCGTCGAGCAGGACCCGGACCCACAGGTCCCCTGGCTGGATTTCCGGGTCGTCGCCGTATTGCAGCAGCACAGCGTGCCGCACCATGCTGCCGGGGAAGCGTGCCCGCAGTTCCTCATTAATCTCGCGCTCGATCGTGTCCAGCACATCGCGGTCCATCTCAGCCTTCGTCATCGCCGGAATCTGGAGCCGTTGGTGCGGTGGCCGCTCGCGGATGCGGTCCAGGGTCCACCGGATGGCCTCCGCGCGCGTGGCCGCGATTCCGGCCATGATCAGGGTGTCCAGCGTTTCCAGGCCAGCCGGCCCCAGCGCGGCGGGCACAAAAGTGGCTTCACCGTGCTCCCACTCCTGGATGTCCGACAGGCGCGGCGCGATGCGAATGATCGCGCGGGGTCCCTTGCCGTCAGAGGTGGCGGGGTTGTTGCTGAACGTGTACTCGACCACCCCGATCTCCCGGAGCTTTGTTGCCAGATAGCGCGTGAACTGCTCGATCGCTGTGTTGTTGGCTTGCTCGAATGCCGTCAGGGCCGGCTCCCAGTTGTCCTGCGGTCCGTCCGCGTCGAGCAGCACCCGGACCCACAGGTCCCCGGGCTCGATTTCCGGGTCGTCGCCGTATTGCAGGAGCACGGCCTGCCGCACCGCGCTGCCTGGCAAGCGTCCCCGCAGCTCCTGGTCAATCTCGCGCTCGATCCTGTCCAGCACCTCGCGGTCCATCTCGGCCTCCTACAGTGCCCCGGCGCGCTCGACTCGTCTCTCGGTTTCACTCACGCGACGGCCGGAAAGCCGATCGCGATTCTCAGTCCGCCGCCGGTTTGGGCTTCTGCGTTGACGGTGGCGTCGTGGGCGTGGGCGATCGCGTGCACGATCGCGAGCCCGAGCCCGACCCCGTCGGCAGCGGAGCCTTCGTGAGAGTTGCGTCGCTGGAAGGGTTCGAAGAGGCGAGTCAGCTCGCCGCTCGGGATCACGGGTCCGGTGTTCGCGATCGTGAAGATGGCGTGGCCGGCGACGGTGTACGTGGCGACGTCGAGCCGGCCTCCGGGCACGTTGTGACGGACGGCGTTCTCCATCAGGTTCGCGACGAGGCGCTCGAGGAGCAGTGGGTCGCCGGTTGTACGGGCGGGTTCGAGCGCCGTGGTGCTCGTCAGTTCGCGATGGTCGTGCGCTCGCAGGACTTCGGCGGCAGTGGCGGCCACGTCGACGGGCTCCCGCCGCAGATGCCCGTACTCGGTCCGGGTCAGGGTGAGCAGCGCCTCGAGTAACCGTTCTTGGCGCTCGCAGCCGGCGACGACGCCGTTGCCCATCTCCCGCAGGGCGACGGTGTCGGCGGTGGGGTCGGCGAGCGTGACCTCGGCAAGCGCGAGCTGGAGGGTTATCTCACCGCGCAGCTCATGAGCGGCGAACGCGGCGAAGCAGCGTTCGGGTTCGGCGGGGTTCCAGGCGGCGGACGTCATCACCGCCCCACCGTCGCATTGGGCGCGCGGTGGCCCTGAGCCTGGGGGCAGCTGCGGGCATTCGGCGGCGTCGGTTCCGGTCTTCGGCGAAGTCCGGTCGATGACCGTTAGAGCGGAAGCGTGACGCCTCCCATTCGGGTCTTCCGCTAGGACCGAAGCTCTTCGCGGCGGCTCGAACGGCGTCCTTGAGGCGTTGGAGCGCATCAGTCGACGCTCACGGGCCATATCACCCGCCTGCCGACACCGCGACGCTCCCCTGCTGAGCGAACCCGTTGTCCAGACTCTTACACGCCGTCTGAGCCATCTGGAACGCGGGCGAGCTGGCGTCGAGGGTGCCGGTCGCGTTGTTGATCTGGATCAGTCCTTGGCCGTTGGGATCGGGAAAGTTGGGCACGCCGTTGGATCGCATGCACGCGGCGTACTTGAGCGCCGTGGCATTCGCCGTCGCCTTGTCGGAGGACGTCTGCGGGCCGAGGTGGGGCAGGTCCTTCTGGCAGGCCTGTTGAGCCGCCCGGCCCGCTGGTGTATCGGTGTTTGCGTGTTTGTTAGGGCTGGGGGCCCAGGTTGGTAGGCCGTTTGACCCGATGGTCGGGTCGGGGAAATCGGGGACCCCGTGTGAGCGTATGCACCCCGAGAACTTCACGGCCGTCGCCTGCACCGACGCCGAGGCGGCAGGGCTCGAACAGCCCGAGGGCGAGCAGCCGGAGCTCGACGAGGCCCTGGGAGAGCCGCCCCCGCAGGCCGCCAATCCCGTTCCAAGCGTGACGAGAGCGGCGAGCAGCACGCCGGAGCGCCAACGAAGAGACCCGCTCTTCAGCGCCAGGGTCGACTTCCGATCTGCGTTTGGATGACGAAGCTCCATGCCGACAAGCATACATCGGCTCTCGACCGGTTGTCAACCGATATATGCGGTTGACAATAGGTCAGCTCTCGACCTATCGTGTAGGTATGAGGCTTCGCCCGCCCAAGTTATTTCGCGCTCGCCGCGCTGATCGACGGTCCGTTGCACGGCTACGCGATCGCGCAGCGCGCCCGCGAGCTATCGCACGGGCGGGTGCGCCTCTCGACCGGAACGCTGTACGCGCTGTTGGAACGCGCGCTCGCAGAGTCGCTGGTGATCGCCGGGGAGCCCTACGTCGAGGGTGGCCGCCAGCGCCGCGACTACACCCTGACCCCGACGGGCAGGGCGCTGCTAGCCGACGATGCTACCTCCTGAGGGTCGCCTACCCCGGCCCGCTGCCGCGCGCTTGACAATAGGTTGGTTCTCGACGTATCGTATAGGTGTGGAGCTTCGCCCCCCAAGTTATTTCGCGCTCGCCGCGCTGATCGACGGTCCGTTGCACGGCTACGCGATCGCGCAGCGCGCCCGCGAGCTATCGCACGGGCGGGTGCGCCTCTCGACCGGAACGCTGTACGCGCTGTTGGAACGCGCGCTCGCAGAGTCGCTGGTGATCGCCGGGGAGCCCTACGTCGAGGGTGGCCGCCAGCGCCGCGACTACACCCTGACCCCGCCGGGCAGGGCGCTGCTCGCGGACGAGGCCGCGCGACTGGCGCACGCCGCCAGGGCCGTGTCCAGCCGTCTGCGCGCAACCTCAGAGGCGGTGCTCACGTGATCGCCGAGCGGATCGGCCAAGCCGCGCTTCGAGCCTACCCGTCGGCGGTGCGCCGGGCGCGGGGGCTGGAGATGCTGGGGATGCTGCTCGACGCCGGTGAGGAATCCCGGCGGGCGTTCGGGCGCGAGACCGCGTCGCTCATGCTCGGCGGGTTGCGTGCGCGGCGGGCGATCATCGCACGAGCGGGAACCCGCCGGCTGATCGCCGACTCATGCTGCCAGGCAGTGCTCATCTTCTTGACACTGGGGATCATCAGCGCCCTCAACACAGTGGTCATCGCAGGTCCGAACCAGCAGTTGCGTATCCAGGAACTGGTGCTGGCCGCGATCCTGGTGTGCGCGCTGATCGGATATGAGCGCATCGCCGCGGTCAGCGGACTCGCCGCGATCGTCGCCTTCGGCCCACTCGGGCCGCACACTCAACTGGTGGAGGTGGCGAAGGTTCTCGTCCCAATCGCGTGCCTACTGGTAATGGCGAGCGCGCCCCGGAAACGCCCGCGCGACCTTCGCCAGCTGCTCTGGCTCCTACCTGTTGGCGCCCTTGCCGCGCTCGGACACTACGCTCACGTCAGCCTGCCGGAAGCTCTTGCGCTCATCTCCCTCGGCGGACTGGTTCGACTCCTCCACGATCCACGGCTCGCCATCGCGTGCAGCCTGGCCTGGATCATCCTCCTGAGCGCCACCGCGGCCCGACCGGACCCGGCAGACGCGGGCTTGCTCGTCATCCTCGCCGTCATGGCTGCCGGACTCGGACTCGCCGCCCGGCAACTCTGGATGATGCGCCACAGCGAGATGGTGTAGCCAACCGCTTCGCGCGGGAAGCAGGGCGGTTGCCGGCGCGGCCGGAGCACCCGCGCCGATGGTTGCGCTCATGGCGAATTGCACGGCTCGCGGGGCTCCACTCCGTTGACCCGCTTTCACGCGGGCGCGGTACTCACGACGCCTGGCAGCGCTAGGCGAGACGGTGTCCGATTCGATCTCTCCTCGGATGCGATGAGTTTCGGTGCGTCCCGCGGTCTACCTAGGAAATAATCTGTTTGCTGGCGCGGTCCCGCGCCCAACCCCCGATTCCGGCGCTCACGCCGCCGGCGCAAGCGGGGGCAAAGGGGGCTCGAGCCCTCGGGACGCTGGTCTGAAGCTGCCCTTTCCGGCGGGGCATCGTGGGCGTGAGTCGCGGGGCCGCCGCCACGAGAGGAACATCAGATGACCAGACAGAAGTCGTTCAAGCGCCTCGTCCGCACGCGAATGGAGAAGACGGGCGAGAGCTACACCGCGGCACGCGCGCTGCTGCTTAGTGCCGAGGACGCGAGGGGAACCGCGAAGCCTGTGCTCGCGACCTCAGATGAGACGATCCGACGTCGCACCGGTCGCGGCTGGGAAGAGTGGTTCGACCTGCTCGACGACTGGGGCGCACCAGACCGAACGCATCGTGAGACGGCCCGTTGGGTCGCCGACCTGCAAGAGATCGAGCCGCTGGCGTGGAACGCGCAGGCCGTTGTCAGCAGCTACGAGCGGGCCCGGGGGTTGCGCGCCGTCGGCGAGCACCCCGAGGGCTTCGCGGTCACCGTCTCGAGGACGATCGCGGTGCCGGCCGGGCGGTTGTATGAGGCGTTCGTCGAGGAGTCGGTTCGCGAGCGTTGGCTGCCCGGCGCTCGGATGCGCGAGCGGACCGCGACCAAACCGAAGTCGGCCCGGTTCGACTGGGGCGACGGAAGCAGTCGCGTCAACGTCACGTTCCTCGAGAAGGGCGAGGCGAAGAGCACGGTCGCGCTCGAGCACTCGCGACTGGCCGACTCCAAGGACAGAGAACGGATGAAGGCCTGGTGGCGAGAGCGTCTGACCGCGCTGAGCTCAGGACTGGAGGGAGGCGAGCTCGATGCCTGATGTCAACGTGTTCGCGATTCTTGTCGCGGCGATCGTGGTGCTTGTGCTGGGCTCGACGTACTACGTGGTGTTCGCCGCTAAGTGGGCGCAGCTGAGCGACGCCGGCGCGAGGGAAAGCAGACCCAAGCCATGGAAGCTTGCCGTCGAGCTCGTTCGCGGCCTGATACTCGCGGCCGTCGTCGCGGGCCTCGCCTCCCAGGGGAAGATCAGCGACGCCGGCGGCGGACTGTTGCTCGGCACGGCCCTCTGGATCGGCTTCCCGTTCGTGCTCTGGACCGGCGCGATGATGTGGGAGAACACGCCGTGGAGGCTCGCCGCGCTCCACGCCGGCGACTGGCTGGTGAAGCTGCTCGTTGTCGCGGTCATCGTGAGCGCCTGGCAATAGGCCGAGGTTGCGCTACGCGCGGCCGGCGGATCGCCGGCCGCGCCTTGCGCGTCACGGAGTGAGAGGCTGTCCTCTACGTGCCCTGTGCCGAGGGGCCGCGCAGGCCGCCGCGAGGGAGTCCTGCTTCGTTGCCAGCACCAGCATCTGTGCCACGCGGTCGCGCACCTGCTGCGCACGGAACGGGCGAAGCCAGCCAGGCGTTCGTAGTGACTGGACGACGCGTTTGCGCGGCGTGACCCTGCGCTACTCAGTCCAGAAGTCCTGGACCATCTCCCCGTCGGACTCAACGTGCGGTCCGAAGATGAGGACCTGGAGCCCATCAGAACTCGCTTCGAAGGACCGTGCGACGCCTGGGCTGACGCGTACGGCGTCGAGCGGCATCAGATCGACGAGCTCGCTGTCGAGCTTGACCCGGCCGGCACCGCCGATAACCACATAGATCTCCTCGGCGGTGCGATGGCGATGAGCGAATGCCTCGCGCTGGCCGGGCTTGATGATCAGAAAGTTCATCCCCGTCTGTTGGGCGCCCAAGTCTCGCTGAGGGAAGCGAGCCTCCTGGTTGGCCGAAAGCCCGTGCTCGGCCGCGGAGTCCCGAACATCGCGGAGGTTGGTTTTCGCGTAGCTCAGCATCGGTTGATTCCTCTCCTTGTCGATTATATGAGCCACTCATATAATACCCCGCATGACGCTCGCGACGCATCCCCGGCTGGAGAACCTGCTGGCGTCGCTCTCGCTGAACCTCGCTGAGGAAGCGGTGGCTGCTTTGGAGCGTGTGTCCGGGCTTACCGGCAGCGCGACCGCGGCACTTCTAGCGCTCGATGAGTTCCTGGATGAATCGCATATTGGCCGGCTCGCCGACGCGCTCGGGCTGACGCACTCGGGAGCGGTCCGGCTGGTCAGCCAGCTCGAGGCGGAGGGGCTCGCGGTACGTCGCGTTGGCGCCGACCGCCGCCGGGTGGAGGTGCGATTGACCGCTCGCGGCCGGCGGCGAGCTCGCGCTGCGCGGACCGCTCGCGACGCCGTGGTGCGCCAGACCACCAGCGGCCTCAGGGAGGACGAAGCAGCGACGCTCGAAGCGCTGCTGGCGAAGCTGATCGAGGTTCGTGTAACCGCCCGTGTCGCAGAGCGCAGAGCGGGAAGATCGACTGCCTGGTGGTGCCGGACCTGTGACTTCAGCGCGTGCGGGCGACCCGAGGGACGTTGCCCGGCCCAGGCGACAGTCGCGCAGAGCGCGCAACTCTAGGCTCGCCGTAGCACGGCTCGTTTGCGAATCGTCGACCACCGCGGGGTTCAACCCCCGGCGCGATCGCGTACCACGGGACGTGGATAGCTTTCGTCAATCAGCCTAGGACCACCTCGACGAAACGAAGAGGCCGCCCGATGGGCGACACCCAATGCGACACCTGCTCCAGCACGAGCAAGGCGGGGTCGCCTCGTCGTGACCCCGCTTGGCGCGGGAAGCTCGCTTGGATCAACGATGTTTCTCCGCGGTCGGCGGGATGCTGAGATCGAGCCGTTCCAGACGCTCTGGGTCGAGAAGAACGTCGATCTGGGCGATCTTCCCGTTCGTCACGGTGAACGCCATCACCGAGAACACGCGGCCGGGGGGCGCCACCACGGCCCCGGCGGCACCGTTCACGAGCGCGGGTCTGACGAATGGGTAGAGCTTCGAGTAGATGGCCGTGTGCGCAGTCACGGCGTCCGCGCCGTGCAGCACGAGCGAGGCCTCGGCGCGCAGCACGCCGCCATCGATCCTCAGCTCGACGGCCGGGTCGAGCACCTCGAGGAGGGCATCGAAGTCGCCGTCGCGCGAGGCGGCGAAGAACGCGTCGACGACCCGCTTCTGCTGCGCGAGATCCCGGTCGGGCTCCGGCGAGTGGCGCACGCGTCGGCGGGCGCGGCTGGCGAGCTGCTGGGCGGCGGCTTCGGAGCGGTCCAGCGCGGTGGCGATCTCGGCGAATGGCAGGCCGAACACGTCGTGCAGCACGAACGCGAGTCGCTCGGCGGGGGTTAGCGCGTCGAGTACCACGAGCAGCGCCAGACCCACAGACTCGGCCAGGAGCGCCTCGTGTTCGAGGTCATCCTCCTCGAAGCTGACCACGGGATCCGGGACGTACACCGAGAGCTCCTCGCGTCGCGCTCTGCGCGCGCGCAGCATGTTCAGAGACACCCGACCTACGACTGTCGTCAGCCAGGCCCGCATGTTCTCTACGGTCGCGGGATCCTGATCGCGAATTCGCAGCCATGCCTCTTGCAGGGCATCGTCGGATTCGCTCACCGACCCGAGCATCCGGTAGGCGACCGCGCGGAGATGCGGCCTGTGCTGCTCGAACCGTTCGGTCAGCCACTCGCGCTCGTCCATCGTCAGTTCCCCTCCCCGGGGATCAAATCGCTCACCAGTGGGTGTGGTAGCCGACGCTCGTGGTCAGCGCCGCGGCCGCCAGGACCAAGAAGAACACGGCTCCTGCGATCTGGCGATCGCGGACTCGTACGTGAGCGGTCACAGCGCAGATGAAGTACACGACGAGGCCAATCGCCGCAGCCGTCCCCAACGCCGGTACCGCAAAGCCCGCTAGAAGTCCGATCGCACCGAAGGCCAACAGCGTGCCTAGCGGGACCATCCATCGTCGGGAGACCTGTACCCGGTCAGCGACGACCTTGACCGACTCGGCGCCGACGAAGTTCAACGAGGCGGCGTAGCCGTTCGCGATCGCCGCCAGGATCGTGATAACGAGATAGGTGACATGCATACCTCCTAGACACGTGCCGCGCGAAGAACCTGACAGCCGATCATGCCGCTCTTCTGGGTATGACCGGTCATCGACCGGCTCGACCCTGGACCATGGGAACCCTGCACTACGAGGAAGTCCTGCTCTGCATCGGCTACAAGCATGTCAACAGCTGCCCGCAGAGCGCTGCCTTGCGCGGATCTCGCGCAGGACGAGGCAGCCGGCTCCAGGCTCCGCCCGGACAACATCGTTCAAGCTGTCATCGGCATGAACGGCAGTCCGGGTGCAGAGCGAAGCGAGGGTGCGTCGAGGCGGTCGGTCGTGCTGGTCACCGGCATGTCAGGCAGCGGAAAGTCGACGGTGCTCGCCGAGTTGAAACGCCGCGGGCACCGCGTCATCGATAGCGACGATCCCGGTTGGATCGTCGAGACCCAAACCGCGGGCGGGCCTGAGCCGGTCTGGGACCTCGACCAGATCGAGGCGCTCATCGACGGCCACCGTACGGGCTGGCTCTTCATCGCCGGCTGTGTGGCGAATCAGGCCGCGGTCTATCAGCGCTTCGACGCCGTCGTGCTGCTGAGCGCGCCGGTCGACATCATCCTCGATCGAGTCGCCAACCGGACCAATCCGTTCGGATCCGTGCCGGAAGACCGGACGAAGATCGCCAACGACCTGGCGGCGTTCGAGCCGCTGCTGCGCGCAGGCGCGGATCGCGAGATCGTGACCACGGCGCCCATCCCCGGAGTCGTCGCGGCGCTCGAACAGATCGCGAGCGGTGCCGGTCAAAGAGACCCGCTTCGGTCGCGCCACGCGCCTCGCACCTGACTCGCAACCAGGCGCGGATTGCGCGGATAGCGAGCAAGTGCCGAGAGAGGTGCTTGCTGAGCGGTTGCAAGCGATCGGCATGACGCAGAAGAGCTGACGACCGAACTCGAGGCTCTCCAAGCGGACGACGAGGGCAAGCCCCGGCGCATGTCGGACTCGCGCCCGCACCCGAACGGAAAGCGGGAGCGAGACGGCACCCCGGGCCGTAAGTAAGCGGCACTGCGGCTAGGCTCCGCTCGCCGCCACGACGGCGGCCGACCAGTCGATCACCGAGCTGGGTCTGACGATGTGCTTGTCCATGCCGAGCTGCTTGGGTTGCAGGCCGAGCGCGAGCCCGATGAGCTGGGGGAGGTGGAGCACGGGGATCCCGAGCGACCGGCCGGCGAGCTTGGCGGCGGCAGGCTGTTGGAGGTCGAGGTTGAGGTGGCAGAGCGGGCAGGGCGTGACCAGGCAGTCGGCGTGGGCGTCGATCGCGTCGCCGAGGTGGCGGGCGGCCTGCCCCAGCGAGGCCTCGCGGTTCATCGTGATGATCGGGAAGCCGCAGCACTTGTAGACGCCGGCGTAGTCGATCACGGTGCCGCCGAGCGCTTCGATCAGCCAGTGCAGGTAGCGGTGGCGGGGGTGCTCGTCGTCGATCGCGAGCTGGTCCATCGGGCGCACGATGTAGCAGCCGTAGAACGGCCCAATCCGCAGGTTGCTCAGTGGCCGCCTGACTTTGGCCCGGAGCGCGTCGAGGCCGATCTCCTCGACTAGCAGCCAAAGGAAGTTCTTGTTGGTCAGGCCCGCCTCGTAGGAGAGCCCTTGGCTTGCCAGCGAGCGGTTGATCTGGGCGCGGTACTCGGCGTTGGCGTCGAGGCGCGTCTGGCACTCGGTCTGCGATCCCTGGCAGGTCGAGCAGATGTTCATCATCAGCTCGCCGTCTGTTTGCTGGGCGAGCGCGAACGTGCGCGCGTTGAGCGTGTCCGCGAGCTCCTGGTTGTGCTCGGCGATTACCCCGGCGCCGCAGCACGCGGCGCGGTCGAGCTCGATCAGCTCGATCCCGAGCCGCGGCGCGACCGCGGCCATCGAGCCGTGCAGCTCGGGGGTGAACCCGCGGCTGACGCAGCCCGGCCAGTAGGCGACCTTCATCGGCCTTCACCGGCGTCCGGGCCGAACGCGTCCGGTCTCGGGGTGTGTGTGGGGCTGGTGCCGGTGGCGACCATCGCCGGCCCCTGCCCGGCTGACTGCGCCGGCCCCTCGCCGTCATAGCCAGTCATGTACAGGTTCAGCTCGCGGCGCTCGGCGCGGCGCTCGATCGGGTCAAAGAGGCCGCGCAGGTCCTTGAACTGCCGGCGGTGGGGGTGAAGCAGCGCGCCGCGCAGGGTGACCTTGCGGCGGATGAGCGCGCGGAGGATCACCGGCAGTGAAGCCAGCAGCACTCCGATCGCGCGCGGGTGGAGCTTGCCGCCGTAGGAGTCGGGCAGCAGGTCGGCCTCCTGCAAGAGCCCGTTGGAGCGGATGTTCTCCACGAAGGCGTGCTCGTGCCGGTAGCCGTTGTTGCGGTCCTCGATCTGGTGATCTGAGCCGGCCAGGCGCCGCAGGCGCATGATCTGGCTCATCGGCGCCACGTCCTTGGGGCAGGCGTCGATACACATCCAGCAGTGCGTGCAGTCATAGATCCCGTGCGGGTCCTCGGCCAGGTCGCGCAGCCGCTCATGGTGCTGGGCGTCGCGCGGGTCGGCGATGAAGCGGTAGGCCTTGGCGAACTGGGCGGGACCGATGAACAGCGGGTCGACCTCCATCGAGAGACAGTCAGACACGCACGCTCCGCACTGGATGCAGGCCATCGACTGGGTGATGTCGAGCATGCTCTCCTTGGGCACGACGTACTCGCGCTCGGGGATCGGCTGCTTGTTGACCAGCCAGGGGGTGACCCGCTGGATCTTCTTCCAGTGGACCGCGTCCATGTCGACGATCAGGTCCTTGATCACGGGCATGTTGCCCATCGGCTCGACCGTGATCACCCGACTGCCCTCGCCCCCGCTCTGTGCCGCCCGGGCGAGATGGGTATGGCAGGCCAGCCCCGGCTTGTCGTTGATCCGCACCCCGCAGGAGCCGCAGATCGCCTGCAGGCAGGAGCAGCGGATCCCGATCGTGCCATCGCGCTCGTCGCGCTGCTTGAGAATCGCGTCCAGCACCGAGCGATGGCCCTGGAGCTCGACGGTGAACTGATCCCAATATGCCTCGTTCCCGGACCGCGGGTCATAGCGACGCAGCCTCAAGGTGTACTCAGGCATTGCTACGGCAGGTCCGACGCCTTTGGGTCGGCGATCTCGTAGAAATCATCCCCGAGGCCTCTGACCCTTCCGGCGAAAACAGCTCTGTCAGGCGTCGCGAAGCCTGACGCGGGCCGGTCGGCTCGTCGGTCGTGCCCAACGGCTCGGCCACCCGTCGTTTGGCGAGGCAGCGTGGGCAGTAGTCAAGCGTGAGCCATGTGGCCCTGGGGTGGATGGACAAGTGACAGTGTGGACATTTGAGAAGGCTCACCGGCCGCTTACTCGTCATGGTGAGTGTGCACCGTAGCGGTGCGTCGCAGCTCGGTTCCCTTGGGCAGTTCGAGCCAATCGAGCAGGCCTGTCGCAGCCGCGAGCGCGCCGAAGATCAGCCCGCCGCTGAGCGCCAACAGCGCGCCGACGGCCATCTGACTCTCGCGCACGTTCAGCGCGCCGAGGATCAACATGATCACGCTGATCGTGTAGCCGCCGGATCGCGACGTCAGTCAGGGGCGGGTGTGAGGGCTTGCCGACGAACCCCTTCAGCAGTCCAATCATGTCCTCCTCCTCCGATCCTCTGGATGGGGCCCCGAGCGGTCACGAGGGCTCGATCCCCCATGCGCCCGCGAACGACTCGCCGGCCTCGAGGGTGATCAACCCGTCGCCGCTCTGGAACGCGTTCGGGGCGCAGGTCATCGGCTCGATGCCGAGGCTGCGGCGGTTCACGTCAGGGAGCGGGTCGCCGGTGAACAGCATCAGATACCGGTAGCGCTCGTCGAGCCAGAGCGTCGCCGCGGCCGCATTGTCTGGCGCGGCGAGGTGCACGCGGGCTCGGCCGTGATCGTCGCGCTCGAGGTCGGTGAAGGCGGTGTCGAGCTTTGTTTTCCCGATCGGCCGTGGTGCTGTGAAATCGTACTCGCTTCCGTTCACCGGCTCGGCACCTGTCGGGATCCCCCGCTCGTCGCTGATCAGGCGGGTTCGGCCCGGGGCTTGGAGGATGACGCTGTCGACGGTCGGCGTGCCGACGGTCAGGTAGGGATGCGCGCCCGCGCCGTAAGGGCACGAGCCAGCACCGACGTTCGTCGCCGTGGTGCGAACCGTGAGGCCATCGTCATCGAGGCGATACTCGCTCGCGAGCGCGAGCGCATGCGGGTACCCAGGCTGCGGGTGAAGCAGGTACTCCATCACGACGCTGTTGGCGGCCTGCGCCGCGACGGTCCAGTTCGCCCAGCGAGCAAGGCCGTGGATCGCGTCGTGCTTCTCAGGCTCGGTCAGCGGGAGCTGCTGGCGCCGGCCCGCGAACTCATAGCGACCGTCGCGGATGCGGTTCGGCCAGGGGACCAGGCACTGGCCCCGCGCGGAGCTGCACATCTCCTCGACGCGGTAGCCGTCGAGCACGTCGCGACCGCGGGCGGAGTACGCGCGCAGCCCGCCGCCCACCTCCACGATCCAGGCATGCTGCTCCCCTGAGGCGATCTCGACCTGGCGGCCGGAAGGCGCCGTTGCGCCCGGGTCGCTGCAGGGGGCCTGCACCACGTTAAGGGTCATGTGCCGATCGTTCCCTTTGGCTCGCGAGCCGAGGCTGGCACCACAGCTGGAGCGTCGTGTCGGCCCAAGATCTTGCCGAGGCGCTTGCGCTTGAGTTGTTGCTCGATCTCCTCGAGGCTGCGCCCGTTCGTCTCCGGGACGCGGGTGACGAAGAAGATCAGTGCGAGCACTCCGAGGCCGGCGTAGAGCAAGAACGTTCCGCTCCTCCCGAGTGCGCCCACCACGGACAGGAAGGTGAACGAGACGAGGAAGTTGAACGCCCAGTTCGTGATCGTGCAGAGCGCCATGGCCGGGGCTCGCAGATGCAAGGGGAAGATCTCCGAGATCATCAGCCAGAAGACCGGGCCCAGCCCGATCGCGAAGCTCGCGATGTAGACGATCAATGCGATCAGCGCCAGATCGGGAACGGCGTGGCGCAACCCAGGCGAGGCGAAGAAAACTCCGAGCACCACCAGGGAGACGATCAGCCCAGCAGTGCCGACGAGCAGGAACACCCGTCGGCCGAAGCGGTCGAGCAGGAGCACCGCGACGAGCGTAAAGACGACGTTGGTCAGGCCGATGAAGACGGTCTGGGTGATCGCGCTCGAGATGCTCGAGCCGGTGAAACGCAGGATCGTCGGCGCGTAGTAGATCACCGTGTTGATGCCGACGATCTGCTGGAAGATCGCGAGCGCCACCCCGACAATCAGCATCGGGCGAATCGCGGCATGAAGGATGTCGCGGAGGCCTCCCTCCTCGGCCACGACATGCCGGATGTCGTCCATCTCATCCTCGATGCCCTCGGCGCGGCGGTGGACGCGTTTCAGCACCGCTCGCGCCTCGTCGTCGCGGCCGCGCTCCATCAGCCAGCGTGGACTGTGTGGCATCAGGACCATCCCGACCGCCAACGCCACACCGGGGATCGCGCCGAGGCCGAGCATCCAGCGCCAGTTGTCGGCAACCCCCTTGAACACGAAGTCGACGATGTACGCGATCAGGATGCCGAGCACGACCATCATCTGGTTGAAGGACACCAACCCGCCGCGGATCTGCCGAGGCGCGACCTCCGCGATGTACATCGGCGCCACGAACGACGCCGTCCCGACCGAGAGCCCAAGCACAAAGCGCGCAGCGATCAACTCGGTCGCGCCCGACGCGAACGCGCTCCACAGCGCCGCCGCCACATAAATGCAGCCCGAGAGCACCTTCGTCCACTTTCTGCTCATCGCCTCCGCGAGATAGCCCGACGCCGCAGCACCCACCACCGCACCCACCAGCAACGAGCCGATGATCGACTGCTGCTGGAACGTCGAAGCGTGGAATGCCGGCTTGATGAACAGCAACGCCCCCGAGATCACCCCGGTGTCGTAGCCGAACAGGAAGCCGCCCAACGCAGCGACCGCGGCGAGCACGAACAGGAACGGCTTCGCTTCGCCACGCGACTTCTGAATCAACCCGCCGCTCATGGCGCTCCTCCGATCGATCCGCGACTATTCATCCTCGCCTGAGCGTGCACCGCGGATCGGTACGTCCTGGTCATGTAGGCCGGGGCTGCCCATGGCCCTCTAGCGTGCTTCGCGGCCTCGTTCCTTACCTCGCCGATCCGCGGCACCACGGATCCCGTAGGTAGTCGGCGTCCGCGCAACCGCTCAGCCAGAGCGCGAGTTGCGCGGTCAGCTTTTTGCGGGCGTCGTGCAGGGTCTTGTAGATCGCTGCGCGGGTTGTGTCGAGCTCGGTCGCGAGCGTCGTGGTCGAGACGCCGTCGATCGCAATCGCGATCACAACGGCTCGCTGGCGCGCTGTTATCCGATCGACGATCAACCCGCTGACCTTCGGCAGCTGCTCCTGAGCCTCGGCGCGCTCCTGCGGTGAGCATCCGGGGTCCGCGAGCGCGAACGTGCGCTCGGGATCGCCAGCTTGCACATCCGCTCGTGAGCCACCGCGGCTGCTGCTCAGCGGTGAGCTCAACACGACCCGCCGCAACGTAGATGCAGCGCGCCCCGACCGGAAGCTCCAGCCCCCGCGTGCCGGGTCGCCGCGATCTCTCCCGAGTCGCCGGCCTCGACGAAGTCGACCGCAGCGAAGCGGCCGCCACGGCCCGCCTCTAACCAGCGCGGAAACCGATGCAAACCAGGATCGATCGGCAGCGCACGCAGCCACGCCCGCTGCAGGGCCAGCGCGCCCCCGGTGTCACCCACCTGGCGCAGGACGGCGAGCTCATCGTCGTCCAGGCCAGCGACCGTGGACTCCGGACTAATGTCGGTCAGCTCCTCGACGGAACGCCCTCGCCCTCGCTGCCGCTGTGTCTACCGACTCCTGACAGCGGACGAGCCTCGACTAAAGCACGTCGGGATAGCCGTGGGCCAAGCAGACATTCGGGCCCGCTGGCCGGCGGCCGCTGAGGCGCCAGGTGGCCCGGCGCCCCGTCCCGCGGGCCCACGGGAGGGGGGTGAGGCGTTGGGCGCGAAACCTTTGTTACGTGTCCGAGGGCAGCGAAATCAAGCGCACCTGTGACCACCCTCGCATTTGGGTACGTGGCGGTCTACGTCGTGCTCGTCGGCGTCGCTTCCTTCATCGAAAGTCCGGTCGCGCGTGGATTCGGGGCGTTCCAGCGCAACGCCCTGATCCGCATCGGCAGCCTGGTGGCGGCCGCGGTCGCACTCGTTGCCGCTCACGGCTTCGCCGTTCCCGCAGCTCGATCAGTCCTGGCTGGTCTCGGCATCGGCCTGATCACCGGCGTGGGGTCGCTCTTCTACTGCTTCGCGCTCGACCGCATGCCTGTCTCGTTGGTGGTGACGTTCTCGAACCTGTACATCGTGATCACGACTCTGCTCGGGATCGTCGTGCTCGGAGAATGCGTGACGCCACTCAAGGTCACAGGGCTCACCTGCATCGTGGCCGGAGTGGTGGTGCTCGGCCACACACCCGTCCGCTACGGGGTCAATCCCGAGATCCACGCCGGTGAGAAAACCTCGGTGCGCGCGTTCGTCATCATGGCCACCTACATCATCATGATCGGCGTCGGCGCCTTCCTCGAGAAGCCGGCCCTGCGGCGCCTGGATGCGACGCAACTGAACGGCCTGATGGCGATCGCCATGACGGCGGTTGCCGTCATCGTGCTCGCGGTAAAGCGGCCCCGGCTGCCGATGACGAAACGCACACTGGCGGCATCGCCGTCGGCACCCTGATCGGACTCGCCTCAGTGTTCTACTTCCTCGGGCTGCAGGGCCTCCCCGTGTCCGTCGGCGCCGCGACCTCGAACGCCTACGTCGTCGTCACCGTTGTGCTCGCCGGCATCTTTCTGAACCAGCCTCGGACCCGAGTACGGGGCGGAGCGATCGCCCTGACACTTCTCGGGGTTACGCAGCTTGCGCTCTCAGCAGGCTGAACCCGCGCGGCGCCCGATGTCCGCGCTGCTCCCGTCGCCGTCTTGCGGAGAAAATCGTGCCGGCCTCACGGCCAGCGCCTATTGGTCACCCACCTGGCGCGGGACGGCGAGTTCATCGTCGTCTACTCGCCGCCGCTGTGTCTAAACCGACTGGTGACATCGGACGAGCCCCGAATCACACCTCGCCGATCCGCGGCGCGACGGATCCGTAGGTAGTCGGCATCCGTGCAAATGCTCAGGAGAGCGCGAGTTGCGCGGTCAGCTTCTTGCGGGCGTCGTGCAGCGTCTTGTAGATCGCTCCACGGGTGGTCTCGAGCTCGGCCGCGAGCGTCGCGGTCGAGACGCCGTCGATCGCGATCGCGATCACGACGGCTCGCTGGCGCGCTGTCAGCTGCTCCACGATCAACGCGCTGACCGTCCCCAGCTGCTCCTGGACCTCGGCGCGCTCCTGCGGCGAGCATCCGGGGTCGGCGAGCGCGAACGAGCGCTCGGGATCGTTTGCGAGGCGATCGTGTCCGAGGCGCCGGCGGATGCTGACCGGCGCCTCGAGCTGTGCAAATCTTTTTGCCCAGGTCCAGAACTGGCTGTCGCCCCGATAGTCCTCGAGCTTGCGAAGGACTGCGAGCAGCGCGTCGCTGGCAGCCTGCACGGCGAGATCGTCCAGATCGCTGCGAGGAAACTCTGACATCCCCCTGGTTCGCAGCCGGATGTGGAACCAGGCCTCGCGCCGTAGGCGCTCGTGGAGTTCGGCGATGGCGCGATCACGCTCCGGCTCGCGGCCATGGAGGCGGACCCACCAGGCCCACGACTCGGCGTCCAGCCGGCGCGCCGGCACCGTCCGCGCGCTCGCTCGTGGCGGTGCAGGCGGCGACGCGGATCTGGGCGGTGACCCGCGTGGTCTTCCGACCGAGGGGAAGGCCCCCGCGCCCGCGCGGGCCGGCCGCTGCCCGACCGGGTCAATACAAATCTCCATCGCGATCCTCCTCGGCGTCGAGTGAGCTTGATCGCCGACCTGAGCTTGCGGTCGACCGGTGCTCCAACCCACGCTGCTGAGGGCGGACCGTTCGCAGGCCGATCAGTTCGGCCTGCATTCGCGGTACGGCGCCCGGGGGTGGGGCGCCACCCTAGAAAGTCTAGTCTGGATTGGCCTACGTGTCCCGCGACGACGCTGGATTGTTTGGCCAGAGACAAATGATCATGAAAGCCAGCGCGAACCCGCCCTCCCGGCCCCGAACGGCACAGCCATTGGGAGTCTTGAGCTGCGTAAAATCGGCTCTATGAACTTAGTCCCCCGTCCACACGAGCGGGCGATGACTGAGAACGGAATCGAGCACCTCCGCGTCCTGATCGCCAACGAGCGACGCGACCGACTCGAGCTTCTGGCAGAGGTCGTCGCCGGGCTTGGTCATGAGGTGATCGCGCGCGAGGTCGACGTCAAGGAGGTCGGCGCGGTGACGGCGAGAGAGCATCCCGACGTGGCGCTCGTCGGGCTCGGCCTCTCTTCCGAGCACGCGCTCGAGCTGATCGGTGAGATCGTCCGCGAAGCCTCATGTCCGGTGATCGCGCTGCTCGCGGCGCGGGATCCCGCCTACGTCCGCGAGGCGGCCAAGCGCGGGGTTTTCGCCTACATCGTCGACACCACTCCCGAGGAGCTGCAAAGCGCGATCGACATCACGCTGCAGCGCTTCACCGAGTACCACAGCCTCCAAGGAGCGTTCGGGCGCCGGGCCGCCATCGAGCAGGCGAAGGGCATCCTGATGGCTCGTCACGCGGTCGACAGCGGCAGAGCCTTCGAAATGCTGCGTGAGCATTCACAGCACAACGGGCGCAAGGTTGCCGACGTCGCTGGGGCGATCATCGAGAGCCATCGGCTACTGGTCCCCGCGCTTGCCCAACCGTCGGAGCTCCGGAAACGGGCCGGTGAGGACCCGGCGGCGGAGCCCCGAGACCCGGTTGTCTAATAAGTTCGGGGTTGAGCCGAGCCTGCGGCGCCCCGACGTGAGTCTCTGGGCAGGGGCCCTTTGGGTCCGTGCCGCCGGTCGACTCGCCCAGCGAACAACGAGCGAAGGAGCCGCCGATGGCGACGATTGTGGTCGGAGTTGATGGCTCGGACGGCGCACACGCGGCGCTGCTCCATGCCCTTGGAGAGGCGAGACTGAGAGGCGCCCGACTGCGGGCGGTCACGGCCTGGCATATGTCGACGATGGCCTACGCGGGGGGCGGACTCGCGCCGGGCATCGATCCGACTGTGTTCGAGGAGAGCGCGAGCGCGACATTAGACGCAGCGCTCACCGCGCTCGGTGACCAGGCCGACGGCGTTGAGATCGAACGGGTGGTGCGCATGGGTCAGCCCGCTCAGGTGCTCGTCGAGGAGGCTCGCGGCGCCGACCTGCTGGTCGTCGGCTCGCGCGGACACGGCGGCTTCGCCGGCCTCCTGCTCGGCTCAGTCAGTCATCAGTGCGCCATGTACGCGTCCTGTCCGGTCGTCGTCGTGCATCAGCCATCGGCAGACGCCTAGCGTCGCGCGCTCAGCTGGGCGACACGTCAGACGGCTCCCCAAAGCTGCGCTGCGTGCTCGGCGCGAGGGGGTCGAGCGGCGCCTCCACGGGGATCGCGTGCTCGCCCTGGGGTACGACTTTGAAGCGCGTCGCCGACCTGGCTTGAGAGGTACGGGGCGAGGTAGCGTCCGGCGATCTTGTCTGGCGGCCACCACAGGGCCTCCCCCGAGATGACCGAGTCGTCGCCCGCGCGGCCGCTGATGTCCGAGCGCAGGTACCGCGCCGGGCCGCCGGTCAGCAGCAGCCCGCGCAGGATCGGACGAAACGGCCGCGGCTTGACGTCGGCGCCCGCCGAGGCGGCGATCGCCTCGGCGACGGCATCGGCCTGTTGGGCGGCCAGGCCGCCCTGCTTGATCGGGAAGGCGGTCGCGTCTCCTGCGGCGAACACATCGTCAAGTCCGGCGACACGGCCATGGGCGTCGGTCTGGATGAACCCATCGTGTTCGCAGGCTATGCCGCGCAGGCGCGGGCCGACGAGGCGCGGCTCGGTGACGATCCGGTCGACAGGCAGTCGCTTGTCACCGGGGGTGATGTCCAGCCAGCCGGCGTGTCCCGGCACGCCGTAGCTGCTCGTGTGCAAGGTCACCCGCGATTCCTCCAATAGCCGGCGAATGGCGTCGCTGGCGGTCTTGCCGAAGATCCCGAGCGGCTCCTCCTCGGGCGTGATCAGGCTCAGCTCCGCCTCGGAGCGATCGTGCGCGGCGCATTCGGCGGCGGTCATGAGCGCCAGGTCATACAGCGGCAGCGGCCAGCTCGCCCCACCCGGCTTGACGAACGCGAGCTTGTTGACCCGCCCTTCGAGTAGCTCGTGTAGCAGCAGCCGGTAGTTCGGGCCATCGCGACCTCCGTGATAGGTCAGTACCTCCCGTGAGTGCCATTCACGTTCGGCGTGGGCCCCGAGGGCGAGCACGAGCCTGTCGTACGGAAGCTCATCACCGTCCCTGGTGACCACCAGGCGCCGCTCGGGCTCGACGCGGTCAAGCGTGCCTTGGTGCCAGCGCGCGCCGAACTCGACCGCGGTCTCCTGCAGCCGGAGCCCGCGGACCCGCTGGGGCTCGAACGGCTGGTCGACGCTCATCGACCGGTTGATGAACTTCAGCTCGGGCGCAAGGATCGTGATCTCGAGGAGATCTCCGGTGAGCGCATGTAGCGCCAGCAGAGTCTCCAGGCCGGCGACCCCAGCGCCGGCGATCAGCACGCGTGGACGGGAGCCGTGAGGAGAACGGGGCATCGGGGGAATCAGGTTGCCTTGGAAGCCATGCTCGACGCGCGCGCTCAGCTGCCGGCCGCAGATGTCGTGACCAGCGACTCGAGCGGCGTGTCGCGGTCGCTCAGCGCCGCCACATCGATCGTCTGACGGGAACGGATCAGCTCCTGCACGCGCTCATTGACATTCCAGACGTTGACGTTCATCCCGGCGATGACGCGACCGTCACGCAGCCAGAAGGCGATGAACTCGCCCTCGGCCGGATCGCCGCGGAAGACGACCTCGTCCCACTTTGGCGCGTAGCCTGAGTACTCCATCCCGACGTCGTACTGGTCCGAGAAGAAGTAAGGGATCCGGTCGTAGCTGACCTCCTGGCCAAGCATCGCGCGGGCCGCCGCCGGACCCTGGTTGAGCGCGTTGGACCAGTGCTCGAGGCGGATGCGCTCATCGTAGAACGGATGCCAGGCGTGCGCGACGTCGCCGGCCGCGAACACGCTAGGCGCCGAGGTCTGGAGTCTCTGGTCGACGACGATCCCGTTGTCGACCTCGATCCCGGCGTCGCGGGCGAGGTCGACTCGTGGCGCGACGCCAATCCCGACGACGACGAAGTCGCAGTCGATCGTCTTGCCGCCGTCCGTCCGTACACGCGCCACCGAGCCGGCGCCCTCGAACGCCTCGACCCCCTCGCCGAGCACGAGCTCGATGCCGTGGTCACGATGCACGTCGCGGTAGAAGGCGCCGATCTCCGGGCCGAAGATCCGCTCGTTTGGCAGCGCGAGCGGATCGACGACCGTGACCTCGAGCCCGCGCTGGCGAGCCGAGGCGGCGAACTCGCTACCGATCCAGCCAGCGCCCACGACCACCACTCGGCCGCCTGCGCCCAAGCGCCCGCGCAGCGCGTCGCAATCTGAGAGCGTGCGCAGATAGTGGACGCCATCGAGCTCGGCGCCGGCGATCGGGATTCGCCGCGGCTCGGCGCCCGTAGCCAGCAGCAACCGGTCGTAGGCGAGCTCCCGGCCGTCGGCGAGCGTCACGTCCGATCCGGCGGGGTCGATCGCGGTCACCGTTGCATCGGTCTCGAGCTCGACCTGATGCTGTTCGTAGAAGCCGTGCTCGTGGACGTAGGCCTTCTCGCGCTCGGACTCGCCGCGCAGGTAGTCCTTGGTCAGCGGCGGGCGCTCGTACGGGCGCTCGCGCTCGGAGCCGATCAACAGCACGCGCCCGTCGAAGCCCTGGGTGCGCAGCTCCTCCGCGGCCTTCGCGCCCGCCAGGCTCGCGCCGACGATGATGAATGCCTGCTCGCTCATTGGGTCAGTCCTCCTGTCAGGCTGAGGAATTCCGCGCGCGTGCGCGGATCGTCGCGGACGAGTCCGTACAGCGCGGAGGTGACGGTCTTGGCGCCGGGTTTTTGCACGCCGCGAAGCGACATGCACAGATGCTCGGCCTCGAGCACGACGCCCACCCCCTTGGGCTTGAGCTGCGCCTGCAACCAGCCGGCGATCTGGGTCGTCAGCCGCTCCTGGAGCTGGAGATCGCGGGCGAACAGGTCAACCACACGCGCCAGCTTCGAGAGACCCAGGATCCGCTCGGCGGGCAAGTAGGCGACGTGAGCCACGCCGTGAAACGGCAGTACGTGGTGCATGCACAGCGAGTGGAACGGGATGCCACGGACCACGACGAACTCGTCGTAGCCCTCGTCGTTGGGAAACGTGGTCAGGCTGAACGCCTCCGGCGTGAGCAGCTCCGCGTAAGCGGCCGCCATCCGCCGCGGAGTCTCGCGCAGCTCTTCGGTCTCGAGGTCGGCGCCGAGCGCGACGAGCAGGTCGCGGGCGGCGTGCTCGACTGCCCGGCGATCCACCGCACGTGGCGGGCCCTGCCAGAGCCGCGCGGTGCGTGCGTCGACTGGGGGACTGCGTCCGTTCAGGGCCCGTTCACGTGGTCGCGTGGTCATGCGCATGCATCCCCTAGCGCGCGGATCTCCCGCGGTCTTACCACCCGCGTCGCCCAAGTTGCGCGCCCAGGAGGCTAGAGGTCGACTCTTCGCTACCGCACCGCCTGCCGCGGTATCCCCGCTCGCCGAGAGATCGCGGGGGGTGCTGTCGGGGCGAGCACCGCGGGGCAGCGATCCACGGGCCGGCGCGAGGAGCGCCCGTGAGCGCCACCCCTCTCAAGTTCCGGCAGATTCGTCCTTCTCCGTCCGCCGTCCAGAGCCGATTGCGCGCTCGTGCAGTTCTCGCAGCTCCGCGGGCGGTCGCCCGAGCAGCAGCCACCTCGATCGTGGTCCAGGGCGGACTCGTCCTTGATCGGTGAGGCGGCCCACGGCAACGCTTACCGAGGAGCGGCGGGCACTCACCACTGCGGCGAGCAGCTTGTGCGTGAGCGGGATGTCAAGTAGCACCCCCTCAGGGGTTACGGTGCCCCACCGATCCGCGAAGTGCCATAACACGAGCAGGAGCCGATCGTCGACGCGGCGCAGGTTGCAGACCGCGAGGTGGAACGCCAGCCAGTGGCTGCGCTGCAGGAGGCGGCGGGAGATGGCCGCCGTAATCTCTGGCCACCTGCCGGCCCGAGCGCAGAACGCGCGATCGAGCACCGCTACCTGCGCGGCCTGGATCACTTGCCAACCGACCTCCACGGCAACCGAATGATCGGGGCCGATCCGCAGCCATGGTTGCAGCACGTCGCCGGGGCCCAGCAGCTCGGCGGATGTGTGGTCGCCGATCGTGACTTGCCGCGTGAGAAGTCCCTTCACGATCAAGAGCCCGAGGTTTGCGACGTGGTCGAAATCGTCTGGGCCAACGATCCATGCCCCGCGTGGGTAGCCCTTCACGTCGGCCACAAGCTGCCGGCGCGCGATCGCCAGATCCGCGTCGCTTAGATCCTCCGCTAGGTCTGGATCGCCTTCAAGGATCGAAACGAATCTGGCCACGCCTCTCCTCTCGGTTCCGGCCGTCCTGGCGGCGCGAATCGGACGATCCTTTCAAATAGGGCGTTCGCGTAGCCCGCCAGGGCTGACGGACGAGGTCGGTTTTGCGTCGAACTTGGTTTTGTGAGGGCACAGCGTGACCAGCTCGTTAGCAGCCGCCCGAGCCCGCGCTCGTCGACCGGCCGCTAGGCCTCGCTGAGGAGCAGCGCGCTCAGGCTCTGGTGATCCTCCGCGCAGGCCGAACAGCCTTCGAGGTGCGTGCGCATGCCTGGGATCGTCGCGTCGGCATCGGAGCCGGCGAGCTCGAGCTCGACGTAGCGGTCGAGCTGCTCGAAGCACTCATCGCAGCTGAGCTCCGGGCTCGAGGCACCGGTCAGGCGCACGATCAGGCGATCTCGATTACAGCAGCCGGCTCCTTTCACGCCGGCACCCACCCCGGTTGTTAGTCGATGCCCCAGGCCGCGGGCTCGAAGCGCCGCCCTGAGCTTCTGTCGCCCCACGTGCACGGTCTCGTACACGGCATCCCGGGTTGTGTTGAGCCACTCGGCGAGCACGTCGATCGGCACGCCATTGATCGCGACCGCCACCAACACCTCGCGCTGGTGCGGGCGCAGCTCGCCCTCGATCGCCTCGCTCAGCGCGGCGAGCGTGTCGGTGGCCTCGACGGACTGGTGGTCAGTGCGCTGGTGATCGTCGACCCCCAGCGGCCAGGTCTCCGCCTTTAGCGGGATCTCGCGCCCCCGCCAGGCGCGCTTTCTAACGTTGGCAGCCGCCGCGTAGAGCGCGAACTTGTACGCCCACGTCCTGAACGAGGTCTCGCCGCGGAACGCGCCCAGCTCTCCTACGATCGCGACGCGCGCGTGGTCCGCACTCCGGTGAGCGAGATCGTCATCGTCCTCGCCGCGCGGCTGCGGAGCTGTGGCGCGGCGGCGGCTGACCTCAAAGCGCGCCGCTCGCGATAGCAGCACGTGCAGCTCGACGAGCGCCGCGTCGCGCTCGGCACCGGTCGCCTCGAGCCGCTCGATCCACATCCGGGCCTCCTGCTCGGCGCCTGTGGCGGTCACTGAGGTTCTGCATGAACCACCCGCCGCGCGACCAAGGCGGGCGGAGCGCGCATCGGCCCTGCGATGCGTCAAGCGGCCCTGCGACGTACTCGGCATCGCCCGCGCTTCTCCGAGCGGCGCCACGATCCGGGCTGCCAGCTCGGCCGAGCAACTTCGGTCGATCAGATCGAGCACCGCGTGCACGTCGTACCTGGCGTCGCCGGCGAGTGCGCTGGCGAGGCCATCGGAAAAGCCGGCGTCACGCAGGCGATCGATCCGCCAGGCGATCACGCGATTGGGAGTGACCGGTAGGTCTGATCCTCGGTCGAACATTCGCACGCTCCTTAAGCGACGCCGGCGAGCAGCTTTCTTACGTGTCCGCGGCATCCGAAATCGCGTATGGGCAGCAGGATCGCCGGCCCCCCGACAGCGTGGCATCCAGTTCGCTGCAGTCCATGGCGAAGTGTGTCGAGGTCGCCCTGCGCCGGCTGTGAGCTACCCGTGGGCTACCGGGCCGACCCGTGTGCCGTCCGCAGGTTCGGGAAAGCCGGACAGCTCGATCAGGCAGCCGGCGAGGTCCGGGTCGCGCGGCACGAAGTTCTGAAGCGAAGCCGTCGGGGCGACGATGTCGAGCAGTCCCTGTGTGATGCCTCGGTGAAGAGTGCAGACGACGTCTTGGTTTTGCTTGACCGCATCGCGGTACGGACAGTTGTCCAGGCAGAAGGTCAGCGCGCCGCGAGCGTCGCGCTTGGCCTGCGGCATAAACCCGAGCGCCGTCAGGGCGTCCTGCATCGTGTCTTGGGGCGAAGCCCTTCCGCGTGGGGCGATCTCGCGGCCCACCTCGCGACCGGTGCGTTCCACGTGAGACACGAGACGCTTATCGCCGGCCAGCGCGCGGGCGAGCCAGCGGCCGAGGTCACCGTAGGCGCGTGGAGGCTGCCCGCCCGGGCGGGCATCGGTGGCGATCGACCATTCGTCGCGGGGACGGCCACGCGGACGTGGCCTCCGCACTCGGGTGACCAGCCCGGCTACCTCCATCCGCTCCAGGTGCGCCCTGATTCCGTTGGGATGCATCCTGAGCCGCTGCGCGAGCTCATCAGCGCTCATTGACCGCTTGCGGTCGACCAGCTCGGCGAACAGACGTGCTCGAGTCGGCTGGGAGAGAGGGTCTGCGATGCCGCTGCCGGGCAGATCCATGCGCGCATCCTCACACACTCGGGACCTGAGGAATCGGCTAGGTAACCGGCCGATAGTATTTTCCCCATATCGATTGTGGAAACTCTAGGGAGGTGCAGAGCCGTGGCCTATGTGATCAGCGAGCCGTGCGTCGGCGTCAAGGACAACTCTTGCGTCGAGGTGTGCCCCGTCGACTGCATCCACCCGACGCCCGACGAGCCCGACTACGACAAGGTCGATCAGCTCTACATCGATCCCGAGGAGTGCATCGACTGCGATGCGTGCGTGGAGGCCTGTCCGGTCGATGCGATCACCTCCGAGGACCAGGTGCCGGAGGAATGGCAGCGCTTCATCGAGCTCAACGCGGCCTACTACAGCAGTCAGGTGGCCTGAGGCGTGGCTCGACGTCGCTCGGTTCCTGGAGCGATGTTCGATAGCGCTTGAGCATGGCGATGCGGTGGAGCAGAGTGGAAGACGAGACGCTTCGGCGCATGTATGCGGGAGGGGCTACGCCTATCGAGGATCGCTTTTCTGCTCGGCCGCACGGAGGACGCGCTGGTCGCGCGTCGCAAGCTGCTCGGCATCACGCCGCGCCGGCGCCCGGCGCCGTGGTCGGCCAAGGAGGACGCGCTGCTCGTTGCCGCCGCGGCTCAGGGAGTCCCGGCATCGGTCTTGGCCGAGCGTCTGGGTCGTTCGATCTGGCAGGTCCGCATCCGACGCCGGAGGCTCGCAGGCGTCAAGCCTGCCGCGCGGCGCTACACGTCGGTGGAGGACAAGGTGCTCCGCGCCTGCTTCGAGCGAGACGGCGACCTCAGCTCGCTCGCACGTCGGCTCGAGCGCTCTGCCGACGCGCTTCGACTGCGCGCCCAGCAGCTGGAGCTCTATCGCCCCAAGCCGCGGCACCGCTGGAGCGCCTGGGAGGATGCGGTCATCCGCGACGGGTACACGAGCGCCATGCCCTGCATGCAGATCGCCCGCGACCTTCCTCGTCGCAGTGCCGACAGCATCGCGGCCGCGCCCGCAAGCTCGGCCTGGCCACCTACGCACGCCGCTGGACTTCGGCCGACGACCGGCGCCTGCGAGCGCTCGCCGCACGAGGAGCCACGATCGAGCAGGCGGCTCAGCAGCTAGGTCGCACCCCCGAGGCTCTACGGATGCGCGCCCGCCGAGCAGGGATCATGCCTCCAAGATCGCGATCTTCGTCTCGCTCCCGGCGGCGCTGGACCTTCGAGGAGGACGAGCTGCTGCGCCTGCACCGGGCTCTGAACCCCGCCCGGCTCGCCGAGCTGCTGGGACGCTCGGACGGCGCCGTGTGCCGGCGGCTGTGCGCGCTCGGCCTGCGGGAAGGTGCTCGGCGATCCCCGCACCACCCGCGACGAGACGGCCGGGCAAACCCACTCCCGGCGAGCGCGCAATACTCGACGCCGAGCTCCCACGAGCAACACCCCGCAGACGCCAAGCCCTCTCCTATCGCCTCGGCTACCCGACACGCGACCTAGCCGGCGTCCTCGTCCGAGACGCGTCGGCATCCGGACTCGGCGCCCTCCGATGACGCCGTGAGTCCCGGCTCCGCTGGCAGGATCAAGACGAGACGACCGCAAGCCGCCGCACCGAGGCGCGGTTTAGGCAAGAGAACGTGTCTCTTGCCAGAACTCCGACAAAATCCCTGCAAACGCGTTCGCGTCTGAGCAAACGCATGTTCCGGTCGCCTGCAGAAAATCCCTGGTAATGAGCATGATTCAGCTTGCTTACCCGCCTGGATCGCACCCAGGAGGTCGGGGTTCGAGTCCCCCTAGCTCCATCGCCTGGATCCTCAATGAATACGGGACTTGCCGCTCCGCTTGGGGCGGCCGCCGAACTTCTTTTGACTCGGACGCGGGTACCAAACGGGTACATCAGCTTTCGGCGCAGCACTGTGATCACGGGCGCCGGAAGATGTCGTGCGTCCCGATCCGCTGTGCCGCAGGTCGTACGGTTGCGCACCCGCTGCGCGGCGGAATGCTCGCCGGCGCCAGGATTGATACGCCGCTTGGGTCCACGGCTGACCGTCCCTTGCGGGAAAGACGAGTTCCTCGTCAGCTGGCCGGCCCGCGGCCATCTTCCACGACGCAGGTCCGCCGCGAGCGGTGCCAGGAGTCGCACTGTCCATAAAGGAGGCTCGTGATGAGACCACCGATTATCGATCCCACCGCCGGCGAGTGGGCGCGAGAGATCCGCACGCGGCCCGGCGCGCCGCAACCGATTCCGGATCCCACCGATCCTCGCTTCGGGAAGCTGGCGACCGATCTCGCAAAGCGCACTGGCGAAGCACACGGCGTCCTTGACCGCACGAACCCAAGGCACGGTCAGCGGCCCGGCTAGGTCGACCAACCGGCTCGGTGCGTGCGGGCCCGGTCGCTCCACCCCGACGGCGGTAGGTACGACAGTGGCTCAGTCGAGGCGGGTTCGCGATTCGAGGCGTTTGTGTGAAACGTCAACTCCCAATTTCAAGGAGGTCTCGAAGTGTCTGAAATCAGAAGCAGGTATCCGTTCCTCGCGATGGGGAACCTGCTGGGCGGCGGGTTCCTCCTCGTCGCTGTGTTCGCGTTCACGGTGACGAGCGCGGTATGGCTCGGGTTTGCCGTGAGCATCCCGCTGGTGCTGTTCGGGTTGGCGATCGCCTACTCGGCGACCCGCGGGATCGGCAGCGGCGAGCGGATCGGCGTCAGCGTGCTCGGCGCGCTGACCTTCGTCGTCGCGAGCTGGACGATCATCGCTTCGTTGGTGTTCGCGCCGGCGACCGCACGGTGGCTGATCTTCGCCAGCGCGTGCGCCCACGTCGCGCTGTCGATGGCGAGCCTCGTGATCCGCGAGGTGACGACCGAACGAGTGGTGCACCACCTGGAGGTCACCGAGCGCGAGCCAATCGCCGCACACTGAGAAGCGGCCCGCACCCAAGAAGCGAGCTGACATCCCACGGGCAGCGCTCCGGCGCTGCCCGTGCCGCCCATACCGCCGGACCCGCGGAATGGAACGCCGGCATGGCGGAAAGACTGAAGGCTGGCCAGGGATTGCGCCCCCACTCCCTGACCACCCCGGGAGGCAGGTACGGACTGCCAGCCCCCGGCGTCATCCCAGCCGCGACGTCATTGATGTTCGCGAGGCGTCTGAGCGTTGCCGCAGGGCCGGTTGTCGTTTGTCGATCCACCACCCGAAGCACCACCGCGTGGGCAGTCCGTTCGAGACGCCGTCGCCCAGCTAAGTATCAGGTCCTCATCCGCGCGGCGCGTCGGGTTCGAGTAAGGCCTCGCGTTCGAGCGAGTAGACACTGCGAAACCAAAGCCCACCTCGGCCGATCCCCCGATCCGCGCGCAGCCCGGGCGGGTTGCACGTTCGGTGGTAGGAGGAGCTGTAGGTTCGTTCGACCGGCGGACCCACTTGCTCCTCGCCGGCTCGCAACGAGGAAGGCTGCCTCGGATGATCCCAGCCGCGGAAGGGCACCGTAGACCGTCGCGGACGGCCACACACTGGACGACCGGCCCCCGCCACGCTCCGCATCGAAATACAACTACGCGGCTAGGACCTGATTCCGGCCGGCGCCTTTGGCCGCGTACAGAGCTTGATCGGCGGCTTCGAACATGGGCTGGAGCTCGACGCTCATGCCGCGGCAGGTGCTGACTCCGAAGGATGCGGTTACGTGGAGTCCGGCCGGTGCGCTCTCGCTCACCGCTTCACGGACGTGCTCGGCGAGGTTCCGTGCCGAGTCGAGGTCGGCGCCGGGCAGGATGAAGAGGATCTCCTCGCCTCCGATCCGGTAGATGAGCTCGAAAGCGCGCAGTTCTCGGCGCAGCGTGTAGGCGAGCTCTTTCAGAACGGCGTCGCCGCGGGCGTGACCGTGAGTGTCGTTGAGATGCTTGAAGTTGTCCAGGTCGCAGACGACCAGCGACACGGGAGAGCCTGTGAGCCGGGCTTGTTCGGCTACCTCGTCAAAGCGTCGCTGCAGTCCCTGCCGGTTGAGCAGGCCGGTGAGCGGGTCGAGGATCGCGTCTCGACGCCAGCGCCGTTCGGCGGACAGCAGGGGCTGCTGGGCCGCGACCAGGGCCGCCAAGAGCGCGAAGATCGCGATTAGTGGCTCGGGGTGGTCGATCAGGGCTGAGGATGAGCCAGCGAGGGAGGCGATGATCAGCCCGAGGGCGCTCACGCCGGCGCCAAGGAGGAACACAAGCATGCGGAAGCGGGCTGCGGCGGTGACGATCGGGATCGCGATCCAGGGCAGGATCGGGCTATGCACCCCGCCGCTAAGTCCTACGCCAATCAGCATCAGGAAGGCGAAGAAGGCAAGCGACGCGGCGACTAGCCGCTCGGGTCGCCGGGCGTGCGGAAGCCCGCCGTCAAGTAGCAGCAGCGGTCCGGGCACGAGCGCGAACAGGGCAAGCAGCACGGGGTGCCAGGGAGCGAGCGCGGCCACGCCAAGCCCGCAGAACAGGCTTGAGAGCAGTCGTGACCGGCGCACGGCGGGACTGGCATCGGTCAGACGGGTCCGATCAGCCTCGGTTGGACACAGCCAGCCACCGTCAAACCCGGGCTCCAGCCAATCGAGCCGGTCGCTCACCCCCGATGTCGACCATCCGCCCGACCCTCGCTCATTATCAACGCATTGGCCCGATAGCGCGCTCGCCGGAACCGACCCACGACTCATGGGGGGAACTCCCTCGCCATTGATGATTCGGTAGCCCGGCTGACCTCGAGGGTCCCGTGGCTTTGCGGACCCGCCTCGCGACGGGGGTGCCATTTCTCGTCAACAATCGCTGACCCCCTGGTTATCGACGGCCTAGCGAAATCCCTTTAACCAAAAGAGAGTGTGGGCGCCGCCGAATAGTGACCCACCTGCGCCGGTTCAAATGTGACCCGCCTGGCGTGGGGTCGGGGTCGTCCGGCCGCGTCCGGACCCTCGTTGGATCGTTTTCGATCGGCGAGGAGGAAGGGTGGTCGGCGTGGAGCAGTGGGCAGAGATCAGGCGGCTGCACCGGGTCGATGGTGTCTCGATCCGGGAGATCAGCAAGCGGACGGGGCTGCATCGCAAGACGGTCCGCAGGGCGTTGGCGGCGGTGGAGCCGCCGAGGTACTCGCGGGCGGCGGCGGTGTCGAAGCTCGATCCGTTCAAGGACTGGATCTGTGAGCAGCTGGCTGCGGATCCGAGGATCCAGTCGCAGCGGTTGCGGGAGATGGCCAGCGAGCTTGGCTATCAGGGGTGGGAAGTCGATGTGTGACCGCGGAGGTACTACGGGCTCTGCAGGGCGTGCATAGGCCCGGCAGCCCGAGGATCACAACCCAGGATCGAATCCCTGGGCTGCGTGACCCTCTGATCACTTCGCCTCTGCGCTCAGCGCGGCGATCGCGCTGGCCGAAGCGGACCCGCGAGCGGGTGCGCTGGGTTCGCCTACGCGGCCTGTCTCGGCTTCGTCTTGGTCTACAGCGGCGAGCACTACATCACCGATCTGCTGCTGGGCGCGGCTCTGGCGCTCGCGATCCACGGAGCCGGCGCATTGCTCACCGACCGACGGGTCAGGCTGCTCGAGGCGGCGATCCAGCCGGGGCCGCGATGGAAGCGCCTGAGTCGCGCCTTCCGCTGAGAGGACGTCAGGCGCCGGGCAGCCCGAGCACGCGGTCGGTGTAGCTGTTGCGAAACTGGCCGGCGGGATCGAGCCGAGCGCGAACCGCCTGGAAGCGATCCCGCTCGCGATAGCGCTCGCGGAGCGTCTCGAAGGTCTGGAAGTGCAGTTTGCCCCAGTGAGGCCGCCCGTCGTAACCCCACATCAGGCTCTCCACGGCGCGGAAGTACGGCTGCCAGGCCGGCCATGCCGCGAGAGGCATGGGCGGCAAGGCAGCAGTTCTGCCTTCCGTGAGCGCGCTCAGGAATGCGCGATCCGCGGCGGTGAACCGCAGCTCGATCGCCATGTTGACTTTCAGGCGATGGCGCCGCATGAACTCGCGGATCTCAGGTACGGCTCGGCGGCGGTATCGGCAGGCAGGGGCCATTCCATCTCCACGACGCACATCCGGCGCTGGCTTGCCAGCGCGCCATGGCCGTCCTGCACCGCACCCGGTCACTGCCGCTCGCCGCCGCGGCCGCGACCCGGCTCAGCGCCGGCACGAGCGCCGGCGCCGCCCGTCCGGCTGCCAGCAGCCCCTCGAACATCTGGTTGGCGATCACCACTCCCACGCCCAGGCACGGATGGCGGCCGGGGCTTGGCCGCTGATCGGTGCGGTCGGACCAGCGGGCCAAGCCGAAGGTGGCGTACGGGAAAATGAACGCCTCGAAGTGCTCGTGGGCGGCGGCGAGTTGGGGCACGTGCTCGGGGAGTTCCTCGACGGGCTGCGGCTCCTCCACGGCGTGCAGGCGGAGGGACGGTTCGAAGCGAAGCGTCACCGAGGTGAGCACGTCGAGCGCGCCGAGCGACGCCTGGGCGGCGCGAAAGGCCTCCGCGTCGGTCTCGAGGCTGAATGCGTGTGGGTGGCCGTGCCCGTCGATCAGCTCGAGTGCCGTCGCCCTTTTCGGCCAGCGCGGGCAACTGTATCCCAGTGCTGTTGGTGCCGGTGGCTGGAGCGCCGGCCACCCTCTGGTGGTCGGTGTCGCCGAGGTTGCGCAGCGCGAGGCCGTGGCGATCGACCTCTACTAGACAGAAACAAAACCTTTCCCTAGCGATCAGCGGCTACTCCCGCGAGCTGGCGATCTCGGCGTCTCCAAGCACTGTCCGCTTGTCAGAACGATTCACGAGGTAATCACGAGCACGCCGCAGTTGTGATCCACTTGCAATAGGGCGGTTTGGGATTAGGGTGAGGTGAGTTGCCTGGTCCACCCCGCCGCGAGCGCAAGAAGGAGGCAGTGAAGTCGACGGCTGGTGCTCGACGAGCGGGTATGCGCGCCTTCTGGGCATCCCTCGGATCGCAACAGCGGCGGACGCTGGTCACGATGCTTGCCGCCGTCGGGGGCCTGCATGTGCTCGGCTTCCTGGTTCTGATCGCGCTCGCCGAGCGCAACCGCTCCCACCTCGGCACCGCTGGGACGCTCACGGTCGGGCTTGGAGTCACGGCGTACACCCTCGGTCTCCGGCATGCCTTCGACGCCGATCACATCGCCGCGATCGACAATGCGACGCGGAAACTGATGAACGACGGCAGACGGCCACACAGCGTCGGCTTCTGGTTCTCGCTCGGCCACTCGACGATCGTGTTCGCGCTCGCATTCCTGATCTCGCTCGGCGTCAGATCGCTCGACCGGCCGCTCCGCAGCGACAGCTCGAACCTGCATCAGGTCACCAGCTGGATCGGGACGCTCGTCTCGGGCAGCTTCCTGTATGTGATCGCCGCGCTCAACCTCGTGATCCTGATCGGGATCCTCAGGGTGTTCCGAGAGATGAAGGACGGGCGCTACGACGAGCCGGCGCTCGAGCTGCAGCTGAACAACCGCGGACTGATGAACCGCGTCCTCGGCCGCCTGACCAAGGCGGTCACCAAGCCCTCACACATGTATCCAATCGGGATGCTGTTCGGGCTCGGCTTCGACACCGCGACCGAGGTCGCGCTGCTCGTGCTTGCGGCGGGAGCCACCGGCGCGGGGCTGCCGTGGTACGCGATCGTCTGCCTCCCGGTTCTGTTCGCTGCCGGAATGTCGCTGATGGACACGATCGATGGTTCATTCATGAACTTCGCGTACGGCTGGGCGTTCTCGAAGCCTGTGCGCAAGGTCTTCTACAACCTGACGATTACTGGCCTGTCGGTTGCCGTCGCGCTCGTGATCGGGACGGTCGAGATCGGCGGCCTGATCGCGTCGGAGCTCGGCCTGACCGGCCCCTTCTGGGCCTCGCTGGAGCACGTCGACATCAACTTTCTCGGGTTCGTGATCGTCGGCATGTTCGTCGCGACCTGGGCGATCGCGCTGGCGGCCTGGCGATTGGGACGGATCGAGGAGCGCTGGGACGCCCAGTTCGGCCAGCAGAAGGTCCTCCCGTGACCGTCGCCCCCGATGTCGAGCGGCTCGCCTTCGACAATTTCACCGATGCGGTGCGAGCGCTACGGGAGCGCGGGCTGCGGCTGTCGACCACGCGACGGCTGGTGCTCCGCGCCCTGTTCGCAGCCGACGGTCCGGTGTCGGCCGAACACATCGCGCGTGACCTGCGGATCGAGCTGACGTCGGTCTATCGCAACCTCGAGACGCTGGAGCGCCACGGGCTGGTGCGGCACGTCCATCTCGGCCACGGGCCGGGTCTGTATCTGCTTGTCGGCCAAGGCGAGCGGGAATACGTGTACTGCGAGCGCTGTGGGACGGTCCGTGCGCTGGAGCCCCGGCAACTCGATCCCGTCAGACGCCGCATCAGAGAGCTGACCGGCTGTAACGCGCGCTTCACCCACTTTGCGATCGTCGGCACCTGCAGGGAGTGCGCCGAGCGCCCGCCGGGAAACCAAGGGACACGCGGAGGAACGATGACCGACCCCCATCACGAGCATCAGCACGAGCAACCACACAGCCACGAGCACGAGCATGCCGACGGCACCGTGCACGAGCACGCCCATCGCGAGCACGAGCACGAACACACCGAGCACGAGCACGAACATAGTCACGGCGACTACGTCCATTCGCATCCGCACGTCCACCAGAAAGGGCTCGAGGACCAGCACGAGCACGCGCACTAGGCCAGGGCGCTAGGCGGGCAGCACCACCCACAGCCGCGGCGCGAGCGCGGCAAGCCTTCCGGCGTCGAGCTCGGCGACCGACCGCGCTCCGGCGCGCTCGATCTCCAGCGCGAGCTCGCGCCACGCCCGTGCTACCGGCGCGACCCGCGCGGTCGGACCCCAGCCGGTCGCGGCGCGGAGCTCGTCGGCACGCGCACGGACGTCGTCGAGGGTCAGCTCGCCGAATGGCCGGTTGGCGCCGCGGATGAACACCAGCGTCGCGAGGATTTGCTGCAGCTCTGCGGGTGAGTCGGACACCGCGAGGCGAGCCTACCCGGCGCCGGTTCCCATCCGGTGCGCGGCGACAGCCGCCTGGCCGTAGGAGATCCCGCCGTCTCCGGCGGGCAGCCGTTCGGGCACCAGAATCCGGAGTCCGATCGCCTCGAGCCCGGCGACGACGGCCTCGACGAGCCGCCGGTTCTGGAATACGCCCCCGGACAGGACCACCAGGTCTAGGTCCACGGCGCGCGCGGTCTCCGAGCAGGCGGAAACGGTCGCGGCCGCCAGCGCCGAATGAAAGCGGCTCGCGACCGTGCCGGCCCGTGCGCCCGCGTGGAGGTCGGCGAGGATCGCGCGGATCGTCTCGCGCGGATCGATCACGATGGCCCCCTGATCGCGCCCGACGGCCATCGGATAGGTGCCGCGCTCGGCCTGGTCGCACGCCGCCTCGAGCTCGATCGCGGCCTGCCCCTCGTAGTTGATCCTCGCCCGGAGCCCGCAGAGCGCGGCAATCGCGTCGAACAGTCGGCCCACGCTGCTCGTTAGCGGCGACGCGGTGCCGGTTTGCACGAGCCGCCGAACCTGCGCCCAGGCCCGGGGTTCGACCAGCCCGCTGAGCGCGAGTGGAACCTCGGCTTGAACGCCGTCGGCCGCCACCAGCCAGGAGCACGCCATTCGCCACGGTTCCCGGATCGCGCGCTCGCCTCCCGGAAGCCTGACCGCGTGCAGCGCTCCCGCGCGGCGGAAGTTGGAGAGGTCGCCGACCAGCAGCTCTCCGCCCCAGACGGTGCCATCCGATCCGTACCCGGTGCCGTCGAAGATCGCACCGACGGCCGGCCCCTGCTCGCCGTGCTCGGCCAGCACCGCCGCCATGTGGGCGTGGTGGTGCTGGACGCCGACCAGCTCGACCCCGGCGCGCTCGAGTGCGTATTTGGTCGAGAGGTACTCGGGGTGCAGATCGTGGGCGACGATCTCGGGGGCGACCGCGAACAGTCGCTCGAAGTGCTCGATCCCGTCGGTGAACGAGCGCAAGGTCTCGTAGTTCTCCAGGTCACCGATGTGGTGAGCGACCCATGCTCGCATCCCCTTGGCGACGCAGAAGGTGTTCTTCAGCTCCGCGCCGCAGGCGAGGATCGGCCGCGGCGCTGGATCGGGAAGCGGAACGCTGGCGGGCACGTAGCTGCGGGAGCGGCGCACGAACATCCGTCGTCCGCCCGCGAGCACCCTGACCACCGAGTCGTCGGTTCGCGTCTCGATCGGCCGGTCGTGAAGAAGCAGCAGGTCAGCGATCGATGCCAGCCGCTCGCGCGCGTCGTCATCGGCGAACGCGATCGGCTCATCGGAGATGTTGCCGCTCGTCATCACCAGCGTGCAGCGCGAGTCCGCCAGCAGCAGATGGTGAAGGGGCGAGTAGGGAAGCATCACCCCGAGCTCGGGAGCGTCAGGGGCCACCGAGTGCGCAACCGGCGCGCGCTCGAGTCGCGGCGCGAGCACGATCGGGCGCTCAGGGCCGCTGAGCAGTGCTCGCTCGGCCTCGCCCGCGTGCACCAAGACCGCCGTGGCCTCGAGGGTCTGCGCCATCAACGCGAACGGCTTGTCCTCTCGGTGCTTTCGCGCCCGCAGCCTCGCGACCGCCTGCTCGTCGTCGGCGCGGCAGGCCAGGTGGAAGCCGCCGATCCCCTTGACCGCGACGATCGCCCCCTCGCGCAGCGCCGTGGCCGCGGCACGCAGCGGGTCGTCGCTCTCCACCGGCTCGCCGCTCGCGTCAGACAACGTCACCGCTGGCCCGCACTCCGCGCAGGCATTGGGCTGGGCGTGAAAGCGGCGGTCGGCGGGGTCCTCGTATTCGGTGCGGCAGCGCACGCACATCTCGAAGCCGGCCATCGTCGTGAACCGGCGGTCGTAGGGAATCCCGCGCACGATCGTGAACCGCGGTCCGCAGTTGGTGCAGTTGATGAACGGGTAGCGATAGCGGCGGTCGGCGGGGTCGAACAGCTCGCGCAGGCACTCCGAGCAGGTGGCGCTGTCGGGGGTGACGGGAGCGTCGGCGACTTGCCCGCGAGGGCTCGGGCGGATCACGAACTCGGTCTCGCCGACGGCGGAGCTTCTCGGACACAACCAGCCGTTCGACCACCGCCAGCGGCGGTGCGTCCGGGCCGAGTCGCGCGAGGAACTCGTCGACCGCGCCGGCCTCGCCTTCGACCTCGAGCAGCACGCCGTGGGCGTCGTTCAGGACATACCCCGCGAGCTTCAGCTCGCCCGCGAGCCGGTGGACGTATGGCCTGAAGCCGACCCCCTGCACGGTACCTTCAACCCGTGCCCGGGCCCGGCGGCGCAAGGCGCTCATCCCACGAGCGCGCGCAGCGCGTGGTATGCGCTGGCCTGCGCCTCCTGGATCCGGGGGATGTGCTCCGAGCGTGTGATCACCACGTGATCGGCGAGTCCCTCAGATCCGATCCGTCCTCCGTCGTAGCCGACCATTGCGATCGTCAAGAGCCCCCGGCGCCGCGCCTCGGCCAGCGCCTCGATCACGTTGAGGGAGTTTCCCGACGTCGACAGGGCCAGCAGCGCGTCCCCCTCGAGCCCGTAGGCGATCACCTGACGGGAGAAGATCGCCTCGGTGCCGACGTCGTTGGCGATCGCGGTCAGGATCGAGGCGTCCTCGGTCAGGTCGATCGCGGGCCACGCTCGCGCCGAGCCTCCGCCCGAGCGAAAGTCCGCGACGACGTCCATCGCGTCGGTCGCCGAGCCGCCGTTGCCGAGCGTGAGCAGCTTGCCGCCGCTCTCGAGCGCAGTCCGGAGCTCGCGCGCGGCCGCGAGCAGCGCGTCGCGGTTGTCGGTCAGCGTCTGCGCTCGCAGCGCCCCCACCTCCTCCGACTTCATCAGCGCCGAGCGTCGTACGTCCTCGACGACCGGCTCGAGCTCGACCTCCGCTTCGGCGAGGAACGGGTACAGGAAGCTTGAGGCGCCGGCGTCGTGAACCCGCCGGGCATCGCGCCCCTGGAGCAACCCGCGATGCTCGAAGAACACGTGCACGAGCTCCCACAGCACGTGATACAGCGTCTCGACGAGCTCCTGGCGGACGAACGGATCATCGCTGGGCGGCTCGAACTCCCACTCGGCGCCGCAGCTGCAAAAGCCGATCGTCAAGCATCCCCGGGCGCGCGCCAGCGCCAGCGCCCGGGTCGCCTCGCCCGCGTCGTCGTCGGCACCGAATGCCATCGCCACGTCGTCTGCCGCGGCGATCAGGTCGACCTGTCGCTCGAGGTCCCCTCCCTCGCCGGCCAGCCCGATCGCCGGGAGCGCCCGCTTGCCGACGATCACCGGATGCACGAACTCGACCGCGACGTGGCGGGCGTCCGAGCGCGCCGCGGGCGAGCGACCGAACGCGATCAGCCGACCGCCGCGGGCGAATCGCTCGGCCATCAGATGGCAGAGCCTCGCAAGCCGCTCGGCCTCGGCCTCGAAGAACTGCCTGTTTGCGTCCGTGCGCTGCGTCAGCAGCCGCTGCAGGCGACCGGCGGGATCGGTCCCCACCGTGGCCGCTTGACTCATGCAGCAACCTCCTCGCGGGCGGCAACGCGCGCCAGCCACTCCCTCCACGCCTCGAGACCCTCGCCGGTACGGGCGCTGCAAACGATCGTGTCGACCTCGGGGTGGACCTGGTCGATGTTGTAGAGCAGCCGCTCGAGGTCGAACTCGAGGTGCGGGAGCAGATCGATCTTGTTGATCAGGACCAGCTCGCAGGTGCGGAACATCAGCGGATACTTGAGCGGCTTGTCCTCACCCTCGGTGACCGCGGACACCATCACCCGCGCGTCCTCTCCGATCCTGAACTCCGCCGGACAGACCAGGTTGCCGACGTTCTCGATGATCAGTAGGTCGATCTGCTCGAGCGGAAGCGAGGGGATCGCCGAGCGGACCATGTTCGCATCGAGGTGGCACTCGCCGCCGAAGCTCGGATCGGTGTTGAGCTGCGTGACCGGGACGTGCAGGCTCGCGAGCCGGTCTGCGTCCATCGATCCCTGGACGTCACCCTCGAGCACTCCGACGCGGACGCCTGGAAGCTCGCGAACGACCCGCTCGAGGAGCGTCGTCTTGCCCGCCCCCGGAGCGCTCATGAAGTTGACCACCTTGACCCCGGCCCGGTCGAAGTCCGCCCGGTTGGCGGTCGCGATCGTGTTGTTGGCGTCGAGCGCCTCCTCAACGACCGTCACCTTTGTGCGATGCATTCGGCCTCCTCGACCTCGATTGACTCGACTTCGAACTCGTCGCCGCTCGCGACGGCCACGTCGCCCCCGCCGCATGTCGGGCAGCGGAACGCCGGGATCTCGATCTCCCACTCGCGTCCGCACCGGCTGCATCGAAGCCGCGCCTCGATCACCTCCTGCTCGAGCCGCGCTCCCTCGCAGACGGTGTCGCGGGCGACGAACTCGAAGTAGAACTCGAGCGTGTCGGGAATCACCTGGCGAAGCCGCCCCACCCGCAGGTTGACGACGGTTACCCGGCGTCCGTCAGCGTGCTTGGCGACCGTGTTGACGATCGCGCTCGACAGGGCCAGTTCGTGCACCGAGCGCTCCTCACTCCTGGGGTGCCACCTGGAGAGGCGCTCCCATCCGCAGCTCCTCGACGGTCTCGAGCACCAGCCCGACGGCGCGCTCGACGGCCTCTTCAACCTGCCCCGAGAGCCCCCACCCCATCTCCTCGACCTGCGCCGGCTCGCACGCGATCACCACCACGCGCCCCGGCCACGCGCCGATCGACTTGATGAACCGCAGCGCGGTCTGCGGGTCCATCCCATGCGGATTGATCGTCTCGCCGTCCTCGATCCCGCCCTCGACCGATCGCTCATCGGGCTCCATCACGTAGAGCGTCCCCGGCTCGCCCCCCTGCCGGGAGACGTCCAGGATCACCAGCCCGTCATAGCCGCGCATCACCTCGTAGGCGAGGTCGAGCCCGCCCGTCCCGGCGTCCATCACTGTCACCCCGGGCGGCAGTTGGCGCTGCTCGAGCCTGCGGGCGACCTCGCCGCCAAACCCGTCGTCATGCAACCAGGCGTTGCCGACGCCCGCGACGAGGATGCTGCGCAGCTGATCCTCTGAGCTCACGTGTCGATCACCTCCACCTCCGGGGCGAAGAAATACAGGTAGCGTCCGGTCTCGCGCAGCAGTTGCTGACCTGGATCGTCGTCGATCGTCACACCGAGGTGTACCTTGCCGTCGAGATCCACGAAGATCCGCTCGATTGTGGCGGCGCGTCCCTCGAGCAGCCGCGCATGCAGATCGGCGTCGGGGCCCGGCCGGAGGATCACGTGCCCGCCGCGGACGAACCGCATCCCGTCGACCGTGGCCTCGGGTTCCCCCGCCGCCGGGTCGGGTAAGTTCGTCGGGCGCAGCCGGGGGCTCGGTGGTGACGGGATCGCGTAGGGTCACGCGGCCGTGCAGCGCGATGATGTCGTCCGGGCTTGCAGCGGCGGCCCGCGTCACCATCTCCCGGACCGCCGGGTCGGCGCGCTCGATCTCCGCCCGTTCGGCGTCGCTCAGCGCCTGTACATGCAGTAGCAGCGCCTCTTCGATTTCACTGCAGTCGAACAAGTTGCCGCGGCTCTCGGGGGCCAGCTGGGGGTGGTCAGGCAGGACGATCGTCGTCCCGAGTACGGTGTCATCGTCCTCGCCGGTCAGGACCGGGTAGGTGTTGACGCTCTGGCCGTCCGACTCGAGCGGCGAATCGGAAGCGTCCACTGGAGATGCGGAGCAGGAGCTGCGCCGAGAGGAACGAGTGCCGGAGCGCCTCGGCGCGACTCAACGCCGGTGGCACCGCATGCGTGTTGTGCACGCAACAGCGCACCAGCGTCCGCCCGTCGGCTTCCAGCGAGGAGCGCAGCGTCAGGCGCCCGTCCTCGAACCTCACCGTATCGCGCTCACCTACCGGAATCGGCCCGAGCTCCACCCGCCGCTCGGCGGCCTCGTGGCGCGCGCCGGTAGCGGTCAGGTAGCGCAGGGTTGCGGTAAGCGTCGCGCCCGGACCCGGTTCGGCATGACACTCCAGCCGGGCGTGGTCGAAGGCGCCCGCACACTCGGACGCGTACACCGGGGGATAGACGATCCCGAACGGCGTGGGGGTCGCGTTCTTGGTCGCGCCCGGGGTGTACGGATAGAGCGCATACCCCTCGTACAGCAGCGAGTCGATGAGCTGCTCGAGCGCCTCAGTCACCGGGCGCCTCCTCCATCAGCGCCTGCACGCACGCGTCGAGCGTCGCCAGCCCGCGATCGAGCTTGGCGCGCTGGAGCGCCTCGAGCGTGTGCGAGCGCAGCGCCACCCAGCCGGTGTTCGGGTAATAGTGCTCGATCGTCTCCCTCCACACCGACACCGGCATCCGGAAGTCGATCGACTTGTTCCACGGCACCAGCACCATCTGCAGCCCTCCGTCGTTCGCGGGGTAGTAGATCGTCCCGTTGAAGTGCAGCGCCATTGGCGCCTCGCCATCGGGCAGCGAGTGCAGGTACTTCGCGGCCGCGAGCTCGAGGTCGTAATTACAAGCGATCGGGACCGCTCACTGTCGTCGTGCCGGTGAACGCCGGCACCAGCACGTCGAGCTTGCACCACACGAGGCTGCGGGTCGTCACCGCCCAGCGCTCGGGCAGCTCCGAACAGCTCGAGCAGCCGCTCCCGGGTGGCGTCGTCGTATGCTCGGCGGGCAGGCTCGATCATCAGCTGGATCGTGAGCGCGATCATGTACACGGGCCGGCCGCTCGGTTCGGAGACCTCCAGGTCGAGCGCGAGCGTCGGCGCGGCCGCGTAGCGCATGGCGCGCGCGCCGAGCACGGCGAACTCGGGATCCGGCTGCGCCGGCGGAGCGCCGCCGCCGTTCACGCCGAGGTCCTGCACGCTCACGAGGGCCTCCCCGCGGCGAGCTTTGCCGCCTCCGCGCGGAGGTCCTCGAAGAACCTCGTCACCGCATGCTCGACGCCCGTACCTCCGGAGATCCCCTCCCAGCTCGCCTTGATCGCGCCCGTCAACCCGTAGCAGCGATCGATCGGCGCGATCGCGTACACCGGCGGGTCCGAGAGGCGATTGACGATCAGCCCCTCGATGTCGGGCTCCATCTCGCGCAGGACCGGGTTGAGCTCGGCCATCCGGTCCCACGACTGGAAGTGGAGCTCGGACTCGGTCGCGCCGGCGGGGCTCGGATACATCGCGACCACGCACTCGGTCACCGTCGAGCGCATGAAGAACGCCAGCCCGATCGGGATCTGGAAGCCCGCCCACAGATCGTCGGGGAGCCTCGAGGTCGGGCAGCCACAGCGTCCTCGAGCCGGTCGGACGGTAGTCGCCCTCGCCCGAGCGCATCGCCCAGCAGGCCTCGCACGCGCACACGATCCTGCGCTCGGTCAGGTGCAGGAGGTGGCGGTGATCCTCCGGGATCGCGATCCCGCAGAGGTCGCAGGCCTCGAGGTCGGGGGAGGGAGCCGCCGCGCCGTTCCCGTTCACAGCCCGGGCGGCTGGCGTAGCCGGGCGGGCCAGTCCTCGCAGGCCCGAGACGAGGTCGGCCCGCCGGCGAGCGGTGACCGCGTCAGCGACCAGCCGACGACCGCGGCTCCGGTCGGCGCTCATACGGCCAGCGCCACCTTGACGCGTCCCTCCTGGCGCAGCAGCGGAACCGGCTCGAGCTGGATCCCGTCGTCATCGATCGAGCGTCCCGCACGTGGGAGGAAGAAAGAGCGACCGCAGGCGGGACACCGCAGCGCCCCCGCGTGGAGCGAGCCTTCGCGGAGTGGACCGCCGCAGCCGGCGCACCGGTTGCCATATGCAAGCAGCGTGCCGTCGACGTTTGCGATCACCAACTCGCGCCCGGCGACCTCGACGGCGGCGAGCCCGCCGTCGCCCAGCGAGTCGAGCGAGTCGACCTCGAACCAAGAAGGCGGCGCCGGGGGCGGGGACATCACCACCGGGGAGCTCCATGCCCGATGGAGCCGAGCCCGTGACCATCGGCAGCCCCGGTCCGCCCGCGGTCTGCGCCGCCATCCCCTCGACCTGAAGCCCGGCTAGGTCGGGCGCCGCCTCCTCCAGCGCCTGCTTGATCGCGAGCTCGAGCGTCACCGACGAGGCAGAGCAGTCGGAGCAGCTGCCCTGGAGGTGGATGCGAGCAACGCCATCCTCGAGCGAGAGGAGCTCGACGTTGCCGCCGTGTGACTCCATGTAGGGACGCACTGAGTCGAGTGCGTTCTGCACCCGGGTGGCGAGCGGCACCGGGTGCAGGTCGTGGATCAGCAGCAGCGTCGCCACGAGCGGGTCGTCGGCCAGCCCCGCCGCGATCCGCTGGCCGGGCTCGCCGGCAGCGTGCACCGCCGCCAGGATCCGCTCGAGCCCGACGCCGTACATCTGCACGACGCAGGTCACGAGCTCCTCGAGCAGCTCACGGGGAGCCGCATCACCCGCCGACTCGAGCGCCTTCTGCAGGTCCTGAACGCGCTCGAGCAGCTCCTCTGGGCGCTGCTCGCTGGCGGTCGGTGTGACCGTATCCACCGTTACGCCATCGCCGTCGGCGTGTGCATCACCTTGCGCACCTTGCCCTTGCCCGTGTACATGTGCACCCCGCACGGCAGGCATGGGTCGAACGAGCGCACAGCCCGCATGATGTCGATGCCCTTGAACTTGTCGGGACCGTTCTCCTCGAAGATCGGCGTGTTCTGCACTGCATCCTCATACGGTCCCGGCGTCCCGTACACGTCGCGCGGGCTGGCGTTCCAGGGCGTCGGCGGGTACGGCTGGTAGTTGGCGATCTTCCCCTCGCGGATCACCATATGGTGGGAGAGCACGCCACGGGCGGCCTCGTGGAACCCGCAGCTGACCGCTGACTCAGGAACCTTGAAGCTGTTCCAGCTCTTGGTGCGGCCCGCCTGGACCTCCTTCATCGCCCGCTCCAGGCAATGCAAAGCGATCAGCGCACTGTAGGCCTGGTGGTAAGAGCGGGCGCGGTCGCGCTCGATCGCGTTCGATTTCTCCGGCACGTTCCACTCGAGCTCCATCTCAGGCATGTTGGGCGAGCGCGGCAGCACCATCTGGATCGAGTTACCGGTCGCCTTCGCGTAGCCGAAGTCGACCAGCCCCGCCTTGGCGGTGCACCACTGCCGCGCGAACGGGCCGCCGCCGGTGTCACAGCAGACGTGGGTGTCGGTGCGCTTGTCGTAGATCCTCGGCGAGACGACCCATGTGTACTTGTCGGTGAAGTCCCGCTTCTGCGGCCGGGGCAGGGTGACCTTGTTCCACGGATGGTTCTTGTCGACGGGATTTCCGAGCGGATCCTGGGTCACGAACGTCGGCTCGTTCTCCCAGGAGTCGAAGTACGAGGAGCCCAGCAGGATCCGGATCATCAGGTTGATCTCCACGAGGTCGGTCGAGATCAGCTCGCCGCCGATCGCCACGCCCGGGCGTGATGTAGCGCTTGCGTCCCCACTCGGTCATGTGGCGGTAGTCGTAGTCGACGTAGTCCGGATCGTCGAACGAGCCCCAGTTGACGAGGTTCGTCTCGCGGTAGCCGACCATGTCGTAGCCCGGCAGCTCCTGCAGGAAGAAGTCGTACAGGTCGTCGTGCATCGGCACGCTGCGCTTGACGTAGTCGAAGTAGCGCATCAGGCGCACGTAGTAATCGGTGCAGGTCTGGTGCGTGATGTCGGCGCTGCAGCCGCCCGGCATGATCGTCGAGGGATGCGTGTGGCGGCCGCCGAACAGGCAGTACATCTCGCGCGTGTACCGGGCGACGTGCAGCGTCTCCAGGTAGAACTCGCCCGTGAACGGGTTCAGCGCGCGCATGATGTCGGCGATCGTCCTGAAGCCGTGGATGTCTCCGTGCGGGGCGGCCGTGCTCTCCGCCTTGGCCAGCAGGCTGGGGTTGGTCTCCTTGACCATCTGCTCGCAGAAGTCGACGTTCGCCATGCAGTCGTTGAAGATCGCGTGGTCGAAGATGTAGTCGGCGGTCTCGGCGAGGTTGAACGCCAGGTCCCCCAGCGCCGGCGGCTTGACGCCGTAGGCCATGTTCTGGTTCAGGCACGAGCAGGTGCAGTGGTTGTCACCGCAGATCCCGCAGATCCGGCTCGTGATGAAGTGGGCATCGCGCGGATCGATCCCTTTCATGAAGATGTCGAAGCCGCGGAAGATCATCGAGGTGCTGTAGCACTTCAGCACCTGCTGGTTGGAGAAGTCGATCTCGGTGTGGATGCCGAGGCTGCCGACGATCCGCGTGATCGGATCCCACGACATCTCCTTGACCATCACCTTCTGCTGGGTAGGCGTTTCAGTCGCCATCTGTCTGTCTCCTCACTCGGCGCTTGCCGGACCGCAAAAGTCGACGCTGCTGCATGAGGGCTCAAGCTCACCACCTCGGCTGGTAGCCGCTCGTGAGCGTCCTGCCCCGGCGCCGCCACTCGGGCTCCTTGTCGAACTTGTTGGCGATGTGGCGGTGGCGGAAGTAACGGACGATCGGGCCGTAGGAGAACTGCATCACTCTCGCCGCCCAGCCTCCCCACGGGTCTTCGTCCATGAATGGCATGTACTTGTCCGGGAAGCCCGGCATCGTGCACGCCATGCAGATGCCGCCGACGTTCGGGCACCCGCCGATCCCGTTGACCCAGCCGCGGATCGGCACGTTGCACTTGACGACCGGGCCCTTGCAGCCCAGCTTGACCAGGCAGCGGTGGTCGGAGCCGTACTCGGTCGCGAAGTCTCCCTGCTCGGCGAAGCCGGCGCGGTTGCAGCCCTCGCGGACGGTGCGGCCGAACAGCCACTTTGGCCGCAGCGCCTCGTCGAGCTCCGGGGCGCGGCGCCAGTCCGGCGAGATGCAGCGCGAGATACAGCAGCGTCTCGGTCATGTTGTCGGGCTGCGCCGGGCAGCCCGGGATGCAGACGACCGGCAGGCCGGCCTTCGACTTCCAGCTCCACCCGAGGTAGTCAGGTACGCCCATCGCGCCGGTGGGGTTGTTCTTCATCGCGGGGATCCCGCCGTAGGTCGCGCAGGTTCCGACCGCCACCACCGCCGCGGCCTTTGGCGCCAGCCGGTCGATCCACTCGTTCATCGTGATCGGCTGGCCCGTCGACGGGTTGACGCCGAACGCCGGTCCAGTAGCCGTCGCCGTTGATCTCCTCGTTGCCGAGCGAGCCCTCGATCACCAGCACGAACGGGTCGAGCTCGCCGTTCTCGGCATCGAACCAAGCCTGCGCGTACTCCTGCCCGACCGCGTAGTCGACGACCTGGTTGTGTACGACCACCTTGGGCATGCCCGGGATCGCCTGCAGGATGATGTCCTCGAGGCTCGGGTTGGTGGCCGAGGTCATTGCGACCGAGTCGCCCTCGCAGCTGAGACCGGTCGTCATCCACAGGACGTGTGCGGTGACCCCTTCGGTCTTCTTCTGCTCGGCATATGGGCTCTCCATCGTCGCCATCCCGTCTCCTCTCTCTGCTCAGCAAATCCTCGGCAGCGGGTCACCGACCAGCTGATCCATCACCCGCCTGCCACCAAAACTCGTCTGTACCAGCACCATCCCGGGCGGCTCGGTCCGAACCTCGCCGATCTCCGCGGCCTCTTCGCACCCAGGACGCCCCGCAACGCGCTCAGCGCCTCGTCCGCGGCACTCTGGCGCCACGAACGCGACCAGCTTGCCCTCGTTCGCGACGTACATCGGGTCGATCCCCAGGATCTCCGCGGCGCCGGCCACCCCGGGCTTGACCGGGATCTCGCCCTCACGCACGATCATCGCCACCGACGAGGCACGCGCGAGCTCGTTCAGAACCGACGCCACCCCGCCCCGGGTGGCGTCCCGCATGCACCGCAGCTCGGGACCGACTGCATCGAGCAGCGCGTCGACCACCGGCCACAGCAGACCGCGTGTCCGACTCGATCGCCGCGTCGAGCTCGAACTCGTCGCGCGCGAGCATGATCGCGGTGCCGTGCTCGCCGATGCTCCCCGACAGCAGGATCCGGTCGCCGGGCTGAAGCGCCGCCGGGGAGAGCGTACGCGCGCGGGTCGCGCGCCCCGACGCCGGTCGTGCAGACATACATCCCGTCGGCGTGGCCGCGCTCCACCACCTTGGTGTCGCCGGCGATGATCTGCACCCCCGCGGCGCGGGCCGCCGCTGCGATCGCGTCGACCTCCGCGCGCAGCTCCTCGGCCGAAAGCCCCTCCTCGAGCACGAGCGACACGCTGAGCGCGACCGGGCGCGCGCCGGAGACGGCGAGATCGTTGACGGTCCCGTTGACGGCGAGCTCGCCGATCGAGCCGCCCGGGAAGCGCAGCGGCTTGACCACGTAGGAGTCGGTGGTGATCGCGAGCTCGGCGCCGTCTACCGTGAACGCACCCGCGTCGGCCATCTCATTCAGCGTCTCGTTGTCGAACGCCGGCGCGAGCAGTCCCTCGATCAGGCTCTGGGTGGCCTTGCCCCCGGCGCCGTGGGCCATGTTGATGTGCTCGTCGCGGAACTTCGCCCGCTTGCCGCGCGCCGTCTCGATGATCCCCAGGATCTTCTGCTCGCGCTCGGAGACGGTGGCCGGAGTCTGCCATCACACCACCTCCCGCTCGCGCGCGAAGCGGCCGTAGTTGTAGTAGGCGGCGCAGGCGCCCTCCGAGGACACCATGCACGTGCCGATCGGCCGCTCGGGGTGCAGGCGGTGCCGAACACCTTGCACTCCCACGGCTTGATCACGCCCTTGAGCACCTCGCCGCACTGGCAGGCCTTCGGGTCGGCCACCCGCACGCCGGGGACGCTGAAGCGCCGCTCGGCGTCGAGCTCGGCATACGCCTCGGAGATCTTCAGGCCGCTGTGCGAGATGAACCCCAGGCCGCGCCACTCGAAGTGCGGCCGCAGCTCGAACACCTCGGCCATCACCTCGAGCGCGCGTAGGTTGCCCTCGTACGGGACGACGCGCTTGTACTGGTTCTCGACCTCGCAGCGGCCCTCCGCCAGCTGGCGCAGGATCATCACGATCGCCTGGAGGATGTCGAGTGGCTCAAAGCCCGCGATCGCGACCGGCTTGCCGTAGTCGGCGGGGATGAACTCGAACGGCCGCGCGCCGACGATCGTCGAGACGTGACCCGGGCCGATGAAGCCGTCGAGGCGCAGGTCCGGGGACTCGAGCAGTGCCCGGAGCGGCGGCACGATCGTCACGTGGCTGCACATGCAGGAGAAGTTCCGCACGCCCTCGGCGCGGGCGCGCTTGAGCGTCAGCGCCGTCGACGGCGCCGTCGTCTCGAAGCCGATCGCGAAGAACACCACCTCGCGGTCGGGGTTCTGCTTGGCGATCCGCAGCGCGTCGAGCGGCGAGTAGACCATGCGGATGTCGGCGCCGTCGGCCTTGGCGTCGAGCAGGCTGCCGTTCGACCCAGGCACCCGCATCATGTCGCCGAAGCAGGTGAAGATCACGTCCTCCTTGTGGGCGAGGGCGATCCCGTCGTCGACGCGGCCCATCGGGATCACGCACACCGGGCAGCCGGGCCCGTGGACCAGCTCGACGTTCGCCGGCAGCAGATCGTCGACGCCGTACTTGTAGATCGAGTGGGTGTGCCCACCGCACACCTCCATCACCTTGTAGTGGCGGCCCGGCTCGACCAGCGACAGGATCTCGCCGGCCAGCGCGCGGCCGAGCTCGGCGTCCCGGAACTCGTCGACGTACTTCACTGCCGGCTCCTCCGGGCCGAGGCGAGCGATCGCCGTGCCGGCGTGGACGAGCAGTGCGTTCGCCCGGCGCGACCGGCTCGACCAGCGCCGTCTCGACCGTCGATCGCGCGTCCGTCGCTCGTCGCTGCACAGCGCGAGCCCACGTTCCCCATCGACGCGGACGACGGTCATCGGCTCGCCGTCATCGCCGCAGGTGATGCAGTGCTGGTTGCCGCAGTCGGGCGCGGCCGCTGTCGCCTCGCTCATTCGATCACGCTCGCCTTCAGCTCCTCGAGCTCCTGCTCGTAGTCGGCGCCCATCCGCTCGAGCAGGTCGCGCGTCGCCCGCGCCTCCTCCTCGTCGACCTGTGAGATCGCGAAGCCGACGTGGATCAGCACCCAGTCGCCCGGCCCTACGCCGCCCCCGTCGACGTCGAGCAGGCCGATGTTGACGTTGCGCCTGACCCCGGCGACATCGACCTTGGCGAGCCGGTTCTCCTCATCCACCAGCTCGATGACCTGCCCGGGGATGGCCAGACACATGCGACGACCTCTCTTGTATGGCTCGGCTCCCGCCGGTGATCACTGGGCGCACGTACGGATGACCGCTCTTATGGCGATCGCAGTCCGTTCTACCACCCGATCACAGCGTGCGGTAACCCTTGGTAATCAGGGTTACACCGGTGTCCGGTCACGGCGCCGACACCGCAAAGGCCGCCTCCGCGGACGACGGCAAAAGCGTAGACTCGCCCACACATCGGCCGGAGAGAGGACTCGGGACACAGCGGCGATGTCCAGCCAAGGCGCAGACGCTCTGAGCCCGGAGGGTCGCAGTGGCGTTCCGCCCCCGCGCGTCGCCCCAGCTCACCGCTGCTTTCGGATACCTGCTCGACCTGGACGATCGAGCTCGCCCAGGAGCTGGACGTTCGGATGCGGTTCACTGCGCGCCAGCGGCAACCGCGAGGCTGCTCGACGCCGACAGCGGAGAGTGTGACCTGTCGTCGTGGTTCGCGGTGGTGGGAAACGGTCCTGGGCTCCTGATCATCGACGGCCTGATGGCCGTCGACACTCGCGTCGCGGATCGGACGATCACCGAGCTGCTAGGAAGCGGCGACCTGCTGCAGCCCCCGGAGCACCAAGAGGACGAGATGGTCGCGTGCGCAACGGTGTGGCGCGCGCTCAGACCCACTCGCCTGGCGCTGCTCGATGCGGACTTCGTTGAACGGGTGCGTCCATGGCCGCAGATCCTGCACGCGCTCTTCCGCCGCGCCGAGCGCCGCTCGAGCGACCTCGACGTGCTGCGGGCGATCTCCTGCCAGCCGCGGCTCGAGGTGCGCCTGGTACTACTGCTCTGGCACCTCGCCGCCCGATGGGGGCGCGTAGAGCCCGGCGGCTTTCGCCTGGCGCTGCCGCTGACGCACCGGTTCCTCGGCCAGCTGGTCGCCGCCGAGCGGCCCTCGATCTCCCATGCCCTCCGTCGGCTCTCGCAAGCCGGGATCGTGACGGGTACCGCCGGCGACTGGCATCTCCACGGCTCCGTGGAAACTCATTTGGAGTCGCTGATCGAGCGGACCGCCCGCCTCACACCCCGCCAGCGCGGCGCACCGCAAGCGCGGCAACGGATCGCGTGAACCGATGACGCACGCCATGCGTGCCAGTTCCGCGCAACCGTCGAGCCAACGCCCGGTCAACGTCCTGTGGCTCACCAGCGGTCTCGGGTGTGACGGCGACTCGATCGCGATGACATCGGCGACCAATCCGAGCCTCGAGGATCTACTACGAGGGTGCCTACCCGGGATGCCGCCGGTGATCCTCCACAACCCGGTCCTCGCATATGAGAACGGGGAGGAATTCATGCGCGCCTTCGACAACGCCGCCTCCGGCCGGCTCGACCCGTTCGTGCTCGTCCTCGAAGGCTCGGTCCCCAACGAGGAGATCAACGGCGACGGGCACTGGGCCGGCATGGGCACCGATCCGAGCACCGGACAGCCGATCCTGACCAACACCTGGATCGATCGGCTGACCCCCAAGGCTGCCGCCGTGCTCGCACTCGGGACGTGCGCCGCGTACGGTGGGATCCCGGCGATGCGCAACAACCCGACGGGCGCGATGGGTCTGCGCGACTACCTGGGTTGGAGCTGGGCCTCCCGGCTCGGGATCCCGATCATCAACCTGCCCGGCTGCCCGGTCCAACCCGACAACATCACCGCGACGTTACTCCAGCTTGCCCTCTACCTCGCGCACATGGCCCCGGCTCCCGAGCTCGATGAGCAGGGGCGCCCGAGGACGATCTTCGGCCGAACCGTACACGAGGGATGCAACCGCGCCGGACTGGCTGAGGTTGGCCAGTTCTCGCAAAGACACGGCGACGGCCGCTGCCTCGTGAAGCTTGGATGTAAGGGGCCGGTGGTCAAATGCAACGTCCCTGTCCGCGGATGGGTGAACGGCGTCGGCGGATGCCCGAACGTCGGCGGCATCTGTATGGCCTGCACGATGCCGGGCTTCCCCGACAAGTACATGCCGTTCGTCGAGCCCGACGCGGCCGCCCGGCTTTACGCGAGGACGGCACGGATCGCGCGCGGCCCGGTCGTTAAGTATCTGCGCGACCGCCGCATCCGCCGCACTTTCGACGTCGAGCCGAAGTGGCGGCGGCGCGGTGCGGAGCTCACCAGCGGTTACCGCCCCACCCAAGCGGGGCAGTAGCCAGGGGCAGGCCGGCGCGCTACCGTGAGCAAATGCCGGCGGCGATCGTGTTCAGCTGCGAGCTCTGCGGAACGCATCCTGATCCGGCGACGCAGAAAGCGCTGGAGCGACAGCTCCTCGATCTTCGCCACGGCGAGTACGTCGACGCCGACCCGGGGAGATGGCTTACCTGGCATGGCCGGGGCATCTACGGCCCGCACCGATACGCGTGCGGCGCGCACCGTGGCGAGCTCAAGGCGCTCGTGCGCGAGCACTACGGCGGCCTCGGGTGGCACCCATGGGCCACCGGGCCACATCCCTGGGCCGGACGCCGCGGGACCGACCGAGCGCGGCGCCTCTCGCGCATGCTACGCTCGACGTTCGGAGCCCCGGGGGCGTAGCGTGGATCCTCGCACGGCGGCCGCCGCGCTTCGAACGGCGCCACCGCGCTTCGAGCGGCGGACAATGCGAGGTTGTCGCCCGCCAGAAGACGTGCTGGTATCCGGGGGCACAGGGATGTGCCAGCCCAGCATGCCGCTAGCGGTTCTCGGCGCGTTGCCTCTACGCCAGGAGCCCGCTTGCCCGCCGACATCTCCAGTTCGGGGCGTCTGTGCCCTGCTGAGCTGGCCGACGGCAGGGCCGCGTCGCGGACGCTGACGGGGAGCGTCGTTCCACATCGCCGTGCGTGACGGGCTGCCGCCCAACCGCTTCCAGGGGTCGCCTGGCAGGCCAGCGTGCGCGGCCACTTTGGTGGCGTTGGGCGTCATCGGCGCGTTGTCGCCGGAGGCTACCCGAGCCGGACGCAGACAGCCCCTCGCGATCGCCGAATCTTCGGCAGCAAGTGCACGGCAGCACTGTTCTCTCGCCGGGCGGGGCTGGCGATAGTGGGCGAATAGGCGGGGAGTCGGGGTCGAACCGGAGCTCAAGGCGCAACCACGTTGAGATGACGCGACTAATCGCCAGAGTCCAACAGATCGTCACGAGGGAGACTACGGAGTCCAACCCCTGTCAATGGGAAAGCAGCCTGGGCAACAACAACACCATTGTTAACCACGCCCGACGGTAACGGTGACGCGCTTCGAGCTTCCAGGGGCGTAGGGGTAGTCAGCCTCGCTGAGCGTCGAGACCGAGAACCAGTAGTTCACAGCGCCGACACCTAGATGGAACGTCCAGGTGGTCTGGAACCGCCCGTCCCGCTGAACATCGGGTATTCCAACGGTGCTGAAGTAGCCAGACGCACCAATCCGCAGACGCAATAGTTGTTGCCCGGTGCCTGGGATGTAGCCACCGAGGACGCGCCCTGACAGCCGGATCGTGCCGCCCCACCCAATCTTTCGCGGTCGGATGGTGAGATCGACGACCGCCGGCACGATCACGCGCGCGTAGCTCGATGCGGTCGGCTCGGTCACCGTCGAGCCGCCATAGACGGCCTGAATGAGCCGAGATGGCCCCGGCGAAAGCGCCACCGCCCACGTGCCATCGGAACGCGTTGTCGTGACCGCAGTTTGGCTGAAGCGTTGGAGTCCGTTGTCTGGTGCCGAATAGACACGGACGAGTGCGCCTGCGAGAGCTGTCCCGTTGATCGTCCCGAGCCAGCCGCCGATGGCGGTGCGCTTTCCGAACGAGACCCGCTTGGCGTATTGCTGGACAACGTGAGGGAATACGGCGACGCGAACGACTCTCCACCGCCCATGGATGCGCACTCGCCGGCGAACGATCTGCGGATGGCAGTGGACGACCTTGATTGTTCGCCATTCCGAGGGCAGTCTGACGTGGACTCGGCGGCCACCGGACATTCCGGTCACCCAATGAGCTGGGATGAATACGCGCTCTCGCTTTGAGACGCAGCGCAGCGCGTCGGCGACATGGCTGAACGAGGCGCCGATCGCGGTGGGCTGGCGAATGCTCAGGGTCCACGTCGCCGGAGCCGATGACGCCGGGATGCCCGACGAATCGAGAGCCCTGTTGTGTGCCAGGCACTCGAGGTGATGTACAGCGATCCCGTTGACGGCGATGCGTGCGCTCGCGCCGGGATACACGATGTCCGGTCCGCCATCGAGTGAGCATCTGATGCCGCCCATACCGCTCGGACCGGCGGTAGCGGTGACGTCGAGGTATTGCGTGCCGGCGGTTGCGGGCGCGTCGGTCGGTCCCGAAATGCTCAGCTGCACCGGCTCGTTGTCGACGTTGACCAGCTTGGTGACCGTGCTTGAGAGATATGCGCTGTTCGCGAAGTCATACGCGGCATCGCGGGCCCACATCCTCAACGGACTGCCGGCCTGGGACGGGAACGACGCTGTATCCAACGACTGCGCGAAGTAGCCTGCGGGGCATTGGTGCCAGGTCGTTTGGTTCTGGGGCTCGTTGACCGGTTGGGACACGCTGACGGAGCCGACGCTGGCCGCGAGTTGGCATGCGCCGGTCGGCCCGTCGGCAGTGAAGGACACTGGCCACCAGCCTCGCACCCAGCCGGTCGCGGCCCCGAGGCTGCCGGGGCTGACCGTGATCGTCGGTCCGGATGTCTCGGTGGCGTCGACCTGAAGCTCGAGAACAGCGGTCTCGCCTGGTTCGCTGGCACCGTTGCACTTGCTCCACCTGCAGACCACCTCCCAGCCAAAGTCGGGAGAGTTCATCAGCGGGCTGGTGTAGCTGACCTGCCCGGGATGGACGGTTGAACGTCCGCTGTTCCAATAAAAGTCGCCGTACCAGCCCATCTTCGCGTTGACACCGTAGCTCACCATGCCGTCCTGGCCGACGGTCTGTGCCCCGAAGATCGAGAGGCCCTGGGGCGCGTTGATCTGCCAGTACGCACGCGTGTTGTCAGGCACGCTGCTGCCATTCGCGATGATCTCCATCCCGGTGGCTGTCTCGGCCGATGGGCATTGGTACGGAGTGCTGATGCCCTTGGCGTTTCCCGAGCTGGCGACTCCGACTGTCCCTCCTGACGAGCTGTGCCCAGGCGTCCAGCTGCCGCACACGTGCACGGAGATGATTCCCGCGGCACTTGCGGTCGCTGCAAGCTTCAGCGACAGGGCGATCACGCCCAGTGCGCCGCCTCGGTTCCCAACCTGCCGAAGACCTGGTGAGCCCGAAAATCTCATCCTTGAGTCACGCGTAGCGCCTCAGCAGATGATGGCTAAGTAGAACGGCGCTGGAGTGAGCGCGCCGCTGCTGTACGTCCAGACGTAGACCACAGTCGCGCCGTTCGGAGTTCCGGGTTGCGTCACCGCCACTCCGGTGCTGTCTGCAATCGGTGCGGCGCCGGCTGATCCTGCTGGTGTGACCATCGCGGCGCAACTTGACGGGAACCGTTTGCCCCAGCTGACGTGGTAGATCGGGCCGCCCCCTGATACCTGGACGCCACTGCTCCCTCCGAGCGCACGTCCGTCCTGGCTGACGTACGCCCAGTGCCGCACGGAGCCGCCAATCACGTCTTGGTTGAACTTGATCGGCGTGATCGCGAAGTTCGCGATCTTGGGATTCGTGACCGCGCCGGTGCGCAGCTGCCGACTGCCGACGCTGCTCGGTGCGAGGTCAACCGCCGCGTAACTGGTTCCACCGAGGGCGACGATCAGAGCGATGTAGCCGACTATGTTCACGCGGAGGTGGTTGAGGATCGGTCGCATACGTCGGGTCCGTTCTGGTCGATTGGTCTATCCGCTCGGAGTGCTCCCGGCGCCTGTCAAGGCGCCCGGTCCGGTCGGTCCGGCGTAATGGCTCGCGGCCGCGGCGGAGCCGGCGTGGCCCTCCGACTGCCCGCCGCTCGAGGTGTTCGCAGTCTCAATCGATTGAGGCTCAGGGTATGTCGGCGCCTGCTGAAGCGAGGTTTGCGACGGCGATGGATTCGAGGGCGCTGCGTATTTCGCAGCGACGACTATCGGCCGAGCGTGCGTCGCTCGTGGAGCTCTCACGCGACGCCTTTCGCCGGAAGCGCGCTGACGGTCGGAATGATGCCGCTGCTGCGTCGTCTGGCTGCGGGACCGTTGGCGTGAGGTCGCCGCGTGCGGCACGTTCGACATTAGGGTTGGTGATTTGGAGCTGCTCGTCGGGCTGAGAACAACACGGGCCACCGCAATTAGCCCTCCGGCAAGCACAGCTACGGCCAGCCAACGCAGCGCGGGTGCGCTGGCACCAGGACGGTGGTGAGCCTCCCGGGCGCAGGTGTCCGGGTGGGTTGCGGCGTAGCCGGCGCCGCCGTCGAGGTTGGCTTCATCGGTGACCGTCGGTTCGGGAGTCGCGCTCCAGCCGTCGTCGGTCACCGATGACTCGCTGGACTCACTGCCGCGTCCCGCGCCGAATGGAGCCGTGTCTATCCCCGGAAAGAGACCAAAGACGTTATCCGAGCTGTCTTCGTGCGCCATTCTTCCGTGCTCGCTACGACCGGGTTAGCCTACCATGGCAGATGGGATTCATAGCGACTAATGTTCGTAATGTGAATGGCTGAGCTCCTGACAGTGCCCGAGGTCGCGAATCGTCTGCGAATGACGGCGATGACGATCTATCGCTGGATCGAGAACGGGAAGCTGCCGGCGATTCAGGTCGGCAAGCACTATCGGATCCGTGCAGCGGACGTCGACGAGATGCTCGAACGTTCACGAGTCGGAGGCCAGCAGCCGAGCGATCCCTGGGGCGGCGAGCCGCCCGCACGTTCGACGGTTGCGGAATGAGCGACGAGGCGGAACAGCGCCGACAGGCGATCGCGATGAATGACGCCGCCGCGGTCCTGTGGGCTGAAGCCATGCGTGCGCACATCATGGCACCGCCTGATCCAGGATTCGCCGGGCGTTTGCGCGGTCTTGCGGACGCCGCCCGGACAAGAGCAAGGGCGGCTCGGGTCGCCGACGCCGCTGGTCTGAAATGGGTTCCCCAGCCTGGAGCGCTTCGTAGCCAGCCGCCATACGAGCTGCGCCCCGGCACCGGCCGGACCGGGCCGGCCGAGCTATGGGAGAAGTTCGACGAGTCTGTCGCGCGATACAACTCTGCGATCGCCGGGACGTCGCCCGGTGCGGTCGCGGACGCTGCCGATGCGCTGGCCGATGCGGCCGAGCAGATCGCAGAGTCCCACGAGGCTGAGCGCAAGCGTGCGGCCCAGCCAGAGCGCCGGACGAAAGCGCGCCGTTAGCCATCGCCGGCGTCCTCGAGTCGGTATCGCAGTTCGCGCTGACGGGCGCGTAGTTCGCTCATGGCTCGTCGGAGCTCATGGAGATCCCGCCGCGCTTGGGCAGCATCCTGATCGTCGCGCCTTGCGGCGTCGCCGGCTACGAGCATCCGCTCGCGCTCGGCGAGCTCGCGGATTCGATCCGTCACCGCCGTCAGCTCATCTTTGAGCTGACGGGCCCGGCGCGAGGCAGGCACGTCGCGATCGACGGAACCATCGACGTCGCCTCCTCGTTGAACCCGCGCAAGATGCCGCTCGAACTCGGAGCGATCGCTGACCGGGTCGAAGGTCCGTTCGCCCGCTCGCAGTACGACACGCAGGCGCTCCAGTTCCCAAAGGAGTTGGAGCTTGGCGGCGGCGTCCGGGCTAGCACCGGAGTCGAAGATCCGGAGCCAGCACGTGAACGCTGCCAACGCCTCGACCTGGATTGAGTCCTCCCACCAACCGCCGCGCAGCGTCAGCCGGTACCGGTCCGAGAGCGCAATGACCGACAGCCACAGGCGCTCCCACCAGGCTCGCCTCTGACCAGGCGGCAGTTGACGCCAGTCGGCCAGCTCTGCTGCCGCATCCTGCAGCTGTCCGCCGGCGTCATAGGTCATATCGTTCCGTCCGTGAGCCTCGTCAGCTGCCGGTCGCGGTAATAGCGCCGGAGGCGGAGCTTTGTCGGAGCCAAGCTGCCGTAGATCAGGAGCACTTCTGAGTCCTTGAGCTGGCGAAGCTGGTGCGGCGCCGCGAGCGGCTGTGGCTGCGGTACGCCGCGCTTCCGCTCTGGTGCGTCCTCCCTCATGTGCTCGTCGCCCAGCAGGTCTGAGAAGTACCGCAGCGTCTCGAGGTCGGCGACGCCCGGGAGGAGCATCCGTGCGCGGTGGCTGTTGATTACGGTCTGGGCCTGCTCGCGGTATCGCGTTCGCGCCTGGGCGATGTCGTGGAAGATCGAGACAAGTTGGATGTTGTGACTCGGCGCGGTTGATGCGACTTCGGCGAGGTTTGGTAGGGGGGCGACGTTGCCGAGCTCGTCGAGGCAGAGCAGCAGCGGGCGGGTCAAGCGGCCACCGCGGATGGTTGCTTCGTGAAACGCGTAGTCGATCAACTCCGCGAGCAAAGCGAGGAAGATCGGGCGAAGCAGCTTTCCCCGATGGCTGTCACCGATCAGGTACAGCGTGCTGGACGTGGCGAGTAGGCGCTTTGGCGTGACCTCGCACGACAGTGCCGAGGCTTGGACGCGTGGGGATCGGTAGGCGCGCAGCAGCATCTGGACCGTCGACTCGATCGAGGACCTCGTTTCCCCGGCGAGCGCTTCAAATGCCAGGTGCGCATCGTGTGCGGCTTGTGCATCGGCCAGCTCGCGGCCGGTCTGTGCCTGGGCGAGCAGCTGGTGGATTATTCCGGGCAGCTCCGCGTCTCCCTGGCCATAGGCCCAGCGGACAACCGTGGCGATCCCACTGCCCGTGTTGGCCGCGGCCCAGAGCAGCGGCGCAAGCCGCTGCTCCGCCGCGGCCGCCCAGTACCCGCCGCCCTTGACATCGCTGGTGTCCAGCTCGCCGGCCGCGCTCATCCGCATCGCGGTAGTTAGAGCCCCGTCCCATGTGCGAGCGGCGCGCAATGGCGACCATGTACTGGCTCGCGCCGGCGAAAGGCCGTATGGATCGAACACCATCACCTCGCCGACCGAGGCTCGGCGGCGGATCGTCGCGGCAAGCAGGTCGGTCTTCACCGAGGAGGCTACGGCTGGTCCCTGCCACTCGAGCAGCGCGGGGATCGCGATACCAGCCGACTTGCCGGATTGCGGTGGCCCGAACACCACCAGCGCGTGCCGTGCCTCGGCGCGCAGTAGCCGCCGGCCTCGATATCCGAGAGCAAGACGCTGTGTGCGACCGATCCGCGACGACGGGCGGCCCCTGCGCCTGGCTCGGAGAGGCGCGAGATCGGCCGACGATGCCCACCTCGCCCCGCGCCGGCGCGGCGTGGCGCTGCTCTGCGTTGAATCGCGTGCGAGCCCAAGGCGCACCGCGGCGGTCACCGCCGCGACACACGCGGAGAGGAGCAGCGCCGTCGCCAGGTAGAACCCTGCCGGACCCGGGATCCCAGAGCGGGCGGCCGATGGCCAAGCGGCTCGCGGGTTATCGAGATGGCGTGGGAGCGCAAGTAGGGCTCGGACTGTGGACGCGATGCTCTCGTGGGGCCAGCGGTGCTCCGACAAAAGTCCGGCGAGGCCTGCGACACACCACAGCAGCACTCCGGCAGCAACGACGAGACCGAGAGCGATTGCGATCGCGAGTTCCCCTGCATGGGTACGTCGGTCGTCGGGACTCATGAGGCCGCGCGCCGGCGCTCTGACCGGTCGGCATTCATGCCCGCGTCGGTGTCAGTGAGTCGACGCTCGATGGACGAGCGGTAATGCTGGACGACGAACGAGCGCGACCCGACCTGCCACAGCGCCTGGCCCCTCTGCAACTGGCTGACGATCTCGGCCTCACGGTCCGAGAGACCGAACAGCTCCACGCAGGCTGGGATCTCTCCTGCGGCTTGACGGTAGATCACGCGCGTTGCGCAATCGGTGATCAGTCCTCGCGCAGCTGCGTGGCGCGCGGTTCCCTGGTCACCGGAGCCGACGATGTCCGCCGGCTTGTGGGCGACGATCACGTTCAGCGTCCCGTACTTGCGGGTCAGTTTGAAGTTCGCTCGAAACCAATGCGCGAGGCCTTCGTGCTCGAGCACTTTCCAGACCTCGTCGGCGAGGTTGATCAGCCGTCCCGGGTCCCTCCGATCCGCAACTCGCTCCAGGCTCGCCGATAGCCAGCCGCTCGCGCACGCCATCAGGATCCCGATGGCCGGCGAGTCCTTGACCGCGTGCAGGTCGAGGACGACCAGTCGGCCATCGAGATCGATGCCCTCTGTGGTCGGGCCGTCGAACATCCCCTTGAGCGGCCCCTCGCAGAGATCCTGGAGGCCGAGCGCCACCTCTCGTGCAGCGTCGGCAACCTCGGCGGAGCTCGCGTGGAGCGTTCGGCTCATGTCCTGCGTTGGGGAGAACAGCAGCTCGAGGACATCGGGCAGCGTCGGATCTCTCGCCACCTGCTGCCCAACCTCGCGCAGCGCCTCGCGAATAGCCGCCGCCTCCGCGGGCGTGAGCGGCCTGCCGACGGCAGTACGCGCGACCGCGCGAAGGATCTCAACCTGCGCCGCCGGCTCGCGCCGCGCCGTGAGCGGGTTCAGGCAGACGCCGTTCCCGGGGGCCAGCCGCACAGGAGGCACACCGACGGCCGCGCACAACGACTCGTATTCGCCCTTCACGTCGAGCACGAATGCGCGCCGGCCGAACAGCAGCATCCTCCATACAAGTGACTTCATCAGCGCGCTCTTGCCGAACCCGAGCTCGCCGAAGACCGCGATGTTGGGGTTCGCCACGACGTCACGGGCGTACAGCTCCCAGGGGTCGAAGCAGAACGCCCCACCGGACGAGTCTGAGCCGATCAGGCAGCCGCGCCAACCGAGACCGGCCTCGGCTTGGAACGGGTACACGGCCCGAGCGTGCCTCGTCGAGGCTCGGATCCCGCACCGCTCGATCTTCATCGCAGTCCTCGGCAGATCGGCAGGGTGAATGTGAACGCCTCCGGCTGCTGGCCGTACATCCGCCGCAGCTCGAGGTTTGCCCGGGCGGCCTGGCCGACTATCTGTTCGCACGCGATGTCCAGCTCCTCGAGATCTGCCGCTGTGACAGTGGCGAACCCTGCCATCCGCACCTCGGCGTGGCCGGCGGCCAGTTCGGCCTCGCGCATGCGGACAGCTTCGAACGCCTGGCGCCCTCGCGATGTCTCGACCTGGCCCAGTCGTCGCCCCACCTGATGATCGGTCTCGTATCGCGTCACGTCGTACTCGGCTTGGCGGATCGAGCGCAACGGATCGAGCGGCTCGAACACCATGGCCACCGACCGGACCTGTTCGGACGGTCCTAGCAGCGAGCCTAGGAACGCTGGACCAACTTCGGCGCGCGGCCAGCCAGCGATCTCATACGTCACGTGGACGGCCCCGTCAGTCTCGTAGTGGTCCCAGAATCCCTGCGCCGCAGATGGCCAAGCTGCCGGCTCGGAGAGCTCGTCCTTTCCTCCCCCTGCGCGCAAGGCGGCGAGCTGAACGCGTACGTAAGGGTCGTATGCGACGCGGAGGGCACGTGCTATCCCGCCGGCCGTCAATGCCGCTTCTACCGAGACACGGGCGCGCTCGAGTCCCTGAGCGATCCGCTCGGCAACCCCGACGAGCGTTCGTTCGCGATGCGTGGGAGTGTCCTTGCGCAGTAGCGACGCGTCGACCTGCACCGCCAGCAGCACCTCGTGCTCGCGCGTCGCCTGAGCGCTTGTGTTCATCAGTTCCATATAGGACTCACCGATCGGACTTCGCAGCGGGATCTCGGGATCGCGCTGCGTATGGAGCCATCGCGCGAGACCGTCGGTCTGAGCCGGAGCCGTTCGCTCGACCCACTGGATCCGACGCACCGGCGCGCGGCAGCTCTCCTTGAGCACGTCTCCCCAAACCAAGAGTCTTTGCTGCTGCTCGGCTTCGTCCGCGAGCGGGAACCCCGGCGCGCGTCCGACCAGCACGAGCGTGAGGCGTCGCCCTCGGCGTTCGGACACAGCGCCGACTGCGCCCTGCCGGTAGGGGATCTCGACGAGTCGCACATCTCGAAGCTCGCGTGGAGGCCTTGGTTTTGGCGCATGCGATCGCATTGCTCGGCCATGTCTCGTCGGCAGCTCGACGACCGTCCCGTCGACGGCCGCGATCGGAAGCGATTTGGCGCTGCCGCCCACGCGCTTGAGCAGCCAGCGCAGTGCGACTGGAGCCCACTGCTCGAGAGTCAAGCCGAGCACGGGCAGCGTCGAGGCGGTGACGGCCGCCGCAAGCCCAAGAGCGCCGGCAACCGCGCCTCGGGCGGTCGGTGAGACGTCGATGACCGCGATTGCCCAGACGGCCCCCGCGAGAGCGAGAACCACCTGACCGGGTCTGACCGCCCCGAGGATGCTCCGGCGCGTGACATCACCGAACCGATAGCGCGGTGAGCTCATCCACTACACCCCAGGCCCCGCGTGAGCACTCTGCAACGAGCCGGCGTCGCTGACCTGCCATCGACCCGCGCAAACCCCGACTACGCCGGGACGGACCAGTCCGCGGGACGCTAGGGCGCGGCACGCAAGCCGCACGGCCGCGGGCGGCAGATCGAGCTCGTCCGCGAGCTCGCCGACGCTCAACCACCTGTGGTCGCACAGCGCCCCAAGGACGATGCCGCAGGCCGCAGGCATTGCCGACTCAATGGCTGGTTCAGTCACTTGGTTCCTCCTCTTCTCGGGCAAGCCAGCCTTCCTGGGGACCGGGCGACGGTGGCGGCGGCGCCGGCTCGGCTGTGGCGTCGTTGGATCGCTGCTCGCGCTGCTCCCATGGGGGCGGGGAGATCGGGGCTTGCGGCTCGCTGTGCCGCAGTGGCTCCCAGCTACCGTCCGGCTGCTGCACCATCGTTTCGGCTGAGCCCTCGGGAGCCGATTGCCAGTCCCGTGCCACACCGGCTGAGGGTGGGGCCGTGCCGCGCGATGAGTCGCTTGTCTTGCGCTCGTGGCCAGCCGCCGCGCCCGGGTCATTGCTGTCGTGTCCGTTGCGTTCGACGACGCTTGCTCGCCTGTGCATGTGCCCGAGGAGCTCCTGGACTGACATCGCGCCATCGCCGCCGACGAATGCGCCATCGGGTGCGACCCGTGAGCCGTTGCGGCGGGAGGAGCCGACAGCATCTGCGACCTTGCTGCCGACCGCAGCCTCCGGGGTTGGCAGGCCGAACGAGGCGTGAACGTGTCCCCGCACGTGCCCCACCGCTGCGGATGCAACTTCTGCCAGCGGGATGAGGCGCAGCAGGATCCACGGTGAGAAAGCACCGAGCAGCACCAGCGCCAGTCCCCCGAGCAGCTTCGTGAGTCCACTGGCACCGGAATGCCCAAGTGCGGCGCCGCCGAGAGCGAGCACGACGACGATCGCCACCTTGGACAAGATCAGTGCCACCAGGACCTCGACCGTGCGCACGGCCCAGATCCGTCGCGCCGGCCACACCATCGCCGCGAAGGCGAGCGGCATCATCGCGACGACTACATAGACCGAGACCTCCCGAACCAGCATCTCGACCCACAACGCTCCGCCCGCCGCCACGACGAGTGCTCCGGCCATCACGGCAAAGAACGGGTCGACCGCAGCAAGCCCGGTCACCACCCACGCGCTCGTTCCGGTAGCGAAGTGAGTAGCGCCCTGCCCGGCGATTGCGACAAAACCGGCTGAGATCTGGTCCGTCGTGGCTAGCACCAGCAGCGTCAGCGGCGTCGCGACAGCCGTGAGCACCGCGGCGAGTGGGAGGTAGCCGAACGCGGCCTTCGCGAGGATCGCGCCGTCTGATCGCAGCAAGGCCTCTACAGCCGCCGCGCACAGGAACAGGAGTGTGAAGAACAGTGCAAGCGCCTCGACGCGCAGATACACACCGGTGAACCAGCCGGCGGTGAGCCGTGGCGACGTTGTCGACGAGATCACGCTCGCCATGTGGTTCATCGTCCACTTGGCGCCGCCGAGCACCCAGGCGACGATCGCCGCGATCGCGACGCCGCGCTGTACGAGACCGTTGCTGGCGACCTTCTTGACGGCCTTCCCGACCTTCCCGAGCTTGCCGCCGACGCTGGCGACGGCGTTGCACGCCTTGCCCCACCAGCCCTCGCCGATCGTGCCGAGTACCTTGCATGCGAATCCAGGCAGGCTCCCCATCGCCGGTTGTGGCGCGACGAGATCGTGTGTAGCTCCGAATGCGAGGACCAGCGCGGCGAGCCCAAGTGCGCTAGTGCGTCGCATTGGTGTACGGCTGGAAGGTGAGGGCAGCGCGGGCGAAGCTCAGGACGGATCCGGTATCGCTTCCGTCGGGCGGCGGCGTCGGGCCTGAGGCAGCGAGCGCACTGACGACTTCCCACTGTCCGTCGTGCTGTTGGAGCGTGCACAGGGTTGTCGACCAGTCGGGCGATACGACTGCGCCGATGGCATCGACCAATCCCATCGCCCAGACCGAGACGCGCGCGCGGCTCGGCGAGAAGGAATCGAGCCGCCAACCGAGCAGCCAGCCGTGGAGGAACGCGGGCCCTTGTCGTGACAGGCGGCTGGCGAGCGCTCTCTCATTTACGAGGGCGTGAAGCGCCTGCTCTCGTAGAGGCTGTGCAGTGTGCGTGGCGAGTTGCGACCCGGCCGCGGGCTGGGTCGGCGCCTCTCCGAGCGCATCGACATAACCGGTCGCCGCCGCCACCGCGGCCGCGGCCGGGTCGCTCGGCCTCGCTGCCCTGATGGCGTGGTGGCGCCGGGCCGAACTTGGCACCGGCGCTCGGTCGGGTTGATGGCGTACGTCGGCTCGCTCGTGAACTCCGCTGCTATGAGGGCCGAGGACGGCTGACATCAGCGCGTACCCGGCCATCGCCGCGAGCGTGGCACCCGCGACCACGTACAGACGCCTCCCGCGTCTCATCGAACGTGTGAGCCGAGGGTCGAGAAGAAGTTGATGAGGCCGGGGCCGGCGCCGACGAGCAACGCCGCGCCACCCGAGGTGAGCGCGGCCATCCGGCCGCGCGCTGCGTAGTGAGCATTGTGGCCGTGTGAGGCGACGGCCCAAAGCCCCGCGCCGACAAACGCCCCGACCAGCGCGAGTGCCAGGGCCCATGCCTGCGCCCCGTCGAGCAGGCCTTGGAGGACGCCGCTACCCGGCAGCTTCGTCAGATCCGGGTGGGCGGTGACTGCGACGAGGAGCTTCACAACGACCTCCTAGCTATAGATTTGCCACAAACACAACATTAGTTTACATTGCACACGCTAATGTGCAACGTGCGTGTTGTTCAACGTGGCGAGGGAGTGGGAGGGCCGGTTCGTTGACCGTGCTGGCCGGGGATGTCCGCGGCTTCTATTCGGCGTTGGGCGTCGGGCTGCCGACATGGGCCCAACGCAACGTGTCGGTGCGCTGCTTCGCCAATCCTGAGGCGCACGCTCACGAGGACCGCAGGCCTTCCTGTTCGGTGAGCCTCGAGAGCGGCGCGTGGCGGTGCTGGGGCTGCGGCGCTGCCGGAGGTGCTTACGATGCGGCCCTCGCCGTCGGCCACTCGCCCCGCTCCGCAATCGACCTGATGGTTGCGATGGGACTCACTGAGCGGCGCGTGGTTGCCTCACGGTCCAGGGGTCGGCGAATGGCTTCTGTCGGCACGATCGAGCGGGCCTCAACGTCCAACCCACGGCTGCGCGTCTCAAAGCGCGATGTCGAGCGCTGGCACCAGGCGCTGCTGTCCGACTCTTGTGGGGCATTGCGCGACCAGCTCGCGGTCGGGCGCGGATGGAGTGTGTCATCGATCCATGAGCTGGGCCTTGGTTATGACGGGCAGCGCATCACGATCCCGATCCTGGACGGAGCAGGCGACCTCCGCGGCTTGCTCCGCTACCGGATTGCGCGGAGCTCCGGCCCGAAGATGCTCGCAAGCCCGGGGACACGCCTCGGGCTGGTGCCCCATCCGGCATCTGAGCGGTCCGGGCGGCTGCTCGTGGTCGAAGGCCCGCCAGACATGATCGCCGCGCGATCACATGGATCGCCGGCGATCGCCGTCCCGGGCGACCACGCGTGGCGTCAGGAGTGGGCGGCGCTACTCGCGGGCCGCACGGTGACGGTGGTCATGGACTGCGACGCGGCGGGACGAAGCGCTGCCGAGCGGATCGCGGCCGACCTGCGGCCAGTCGCGGCAGTCACCGTCATCGACCTGGCCCCGGACCGTTCCGACGGATTCGACCTCACCGACTGGCTGCTGGCGCAGCCACCTCAAAGGAGATCGCAATGCAGAACATCCTCATCGTCGAGGCGAGCGATCAGGCGCTGAATGCTCGGGGAGACGAACTGCTGCTCGACGGCTTCGAGGTTCTGGCAGCCAGGACCGACCGGCAGGCACGGCTCAAGCTCGCAGAAGGCTCCCCCGATGCGGTAGTGCTCGGCACGCTCGGCAGCGGGGCGGCAAGCTTGGCTCTGCTGCGCGCGCTTCGCGCCGGCCAGATTCCGCGAGCGGACCCCCGCCTGCCGGTCTTATCCACAAGCCCTGAATCAGACCACGCTGCGGTCCGCCACTACGCGGCCGGCGCCGACATCGTGCTTCCACAGTCCGCGTCCCCGCTACTCGTCGCCGCTGGTCTTCAGGCGCTAGCTGCGCGCGCCGGCCTCGAACGTGAGCGCCGGCGAATCATGCGCGTGGGCAGCCTCGAGGTCGATGCCGACGCGCGGACGGCGTCGATCGACGGCACCCCCGTTACGTTGACGCGGACGGAGTTCGACCTGCTCCAGACGATGGCGCGTCACCCGCACAAGGTGTTCACGCGCGACGAACTCGCCAAAGAGCTCTGGAGCACGGAGTTCTATGCCGGGCGAACGGTTGACTCGCACGCTTACCGGCTCCGATCGAAGCTTGCCGCAGCCGGAGCAGAGCCCCTCGTCCAGAACGTCCGTGCCATCGGCTTTCGACTGACCCGCTGAATGCAACGGAACTACAACGCGTCTGCGGAGATTCGACGGCAATCCGGCGGGTCATCGTCGGTTGTACCCGTGCAGGCCGATCCTCCGTGGCATGGGGCAGCTCACTCGGATCACCCACGAAGGGCAGCTCGTGGCGGTTGTCGTCGCAGGCCAGGCCGTCATCGACGACGCGCTGCCGGACGAATCGTTCGGTCATGTGCAGGCGATGTGCATGTACGCGCTCGACCTCGAGTACGCCGGTCAGCTGGACCAGTACACGGATGCGGATGCCGAGGGGTACGCCCGCGCGACGTTCGCGACGGGCTGAGCCCGGATTGAGTCTCGTGAGCAGGCGTCATCCGCGCCTTCTCGGATCCGCATGGGCGCGAGTGGCCGGTCCCCTATTGCTCGTCGCCGCCGCCCTATGGCTCGTACTCTCGTCCCTGCCGGCGGGTCGTCGCGCAGTTCCCGCTCTTCGCTCACAAGCCCTGCGGTCGTCGACTGCTTCCGGCGAAGAGCATGACTGGGTCAGCGCGACCGACCCGGGTCGGCGGCGGGTCCGAAGCAGTCGCCCGCCAACGCATGTTGTGGCTCGCCCGCGGCACCCGTCGGCCGGCGCTGTCGCTTCCGAGTTCGCGCGCGGGTGGCTTGCTTGCGAGTACCACCATCCGTCGTGCACCACGATCCGGGGGACCCTCGCCAGCTTTGCGCGCAAGGTCGAACCCGTTCTGGAGGCTGCGCCGGTCACACACGCCGACCTCGCGAGCGATCCTCGGGTGGCCTCAATCCGGCTCAGCTACAGCTGTCGGTTTGACGCGATTGCGACGGTCAGCTACGTCGTCGGCGGCCAGCGGCTCGATGCCACCCGAACCTGTTGCTCACGTCCAGCGGGTGGACGGTGTTTGCTGTCCCAGAGTTTCCGGGTCCAGTCACGCTGCCGAAGCCGCTCCGACCCGGAGAGCGGCTGTGCTGAAGCGGCGCCGACGCCTCGCGCTGCCGCTGGCTCTCGCGGCGGCACCACTCGGCACGATTGCACTTGCCTCGACTGTATCGCTGCTCACACCGGGGTGTTCTTCCGCAGGCGCTTCGACTGTCGGGGGGTGGATCACCACCGGCGCAACCGAGGACCCAACGTACACGGGCGGCGCCTACCAGCAGTACTACAACGGCGGACTCAGCTACGCAGAATTAGGAGCAACGCCCGGCTATCCGAACTATGTGGGTGGACTAGTCGCGAAGGTGCTCGGGCTCCCAGGCGGTCAATACGGATTACCCGGTGGGTTTCCGATCCTCGTCCGGCCTGTCGGCTCCAACTCTCCGGGCGTCAGGATCCTCAAGTCCGACATCGGCTCTGGCCAGGCCGGCGACCTCCACTACACGGTGGACCTGCACCCGCGGATCGCTCAGCTTCTGAACTTCAACGGCAAGGAGGACATCGAGATCAAGGTCGCCGGAAACGATCCGGGAGCCTCGCCGAGCAGCCTCGCGTCGGACTGCACGAGCGCCACCGGCTCCTACGTGAACCCATTCGCGCACGCGCAGGGTCTGGTGGCGCGCCGGATCGACATGGGTGTCGACTACGACGGCAGCGGCGAGATCGACGCCATCGGGGACGCTCAGATCAAGTTCGCCGCCACCGGCATCGGCGGTGGATGGGTCTGCAACACCGGCGAGAACGGCGGCGTCGTGTACGAGCTGACCGACGGACCCGACCACGGCCGCTATGTGTACGTCACTGAGGACGTCATCCCGAGCATCCAGCCGGGTGCGACTGTTTCTGCGGGTCAGCAGATCGCGACGTTCGCGCCGCCGGGCGGGAGTGGCTGCCTCGAGACCGGATGGGCGAGTGGTCCGAGTCCAAGTCCCGAGGCTGCGGTCCGCGGCCAGGAGGCACAGACCGGTGATGCTGGTAACAACCGGACTTACTGCGGCCAGCAGATGTCGGATCTACTCGTGTCGCTCGGTGCGCCCGCTGGACTCACGGAGGGACGGCCGGTGGTGGGCAGTGGCTGCTGATCCGTCTGCGCGACGGGTCCCCGCGAGTAGCCTTCCAGGTATGTCCCGCGAGGAGATCCGTCTAGACAAGACGCTCGAGGAACTCGACGCATGGACCAACGAGCACTGCGCCGAGCCCGACGTCGAGCCATTCCTGGATGCCGGTTTCAATCCGATCACGCCGGAGCAGCTGCTCGACCAGATCCGCGAGCTTGAGCACAAGACCGGCGAACAGATGATCTTCCCCCGAGGTGAGCACGACAGACGAGCCACCTGAACTCCGTTCGCGTGAGTTGCTCGGGACGCTCGACCGCAACCGCGTCCGCTATCTGGTCGTCGGCGGGTTCGGTGCACAGCTGCATGGCGCGACGCGCATGACGAAAGACATCGACCTCTGCCCGGCCTGGACGCTCGAGAATTTCCAGCACCTCGCCGACGCCCTGAATCGAGCTCCGGAGCGCATCTGCCCCTCCCGCCTGAACTCGGGGATGTCGAGGTGCTGCCGAACGCAACGATCCTTCGCGAGGTACCAGCGACGCGCTGGCGCACTCGTGCCGGCGACGTGGACGTGCTGATCACGATCCTCGACCGGAACGGGACACCGGTCGGCTATGCGGCTCTCGCTCCTCGCGCAGTCGCCGTGCACGTCGGCGACATGAGCGTGCTGGTGGCGTCGCTGGACGACATCGTTTCCTCGAAGGAGCGCGCCAACCGGTCGAAGGATCGTCAGGCGCTGCCGGAGCTGCGGGCCATCCAGGCGCGGAAGGCTTCAGAATTGTCTCATGGATCGGTGGGCCCGAGCCGCGCTCCGTCGAGTGCAGTGCGGACGGCCTCGGCTCCTCAGCCGCGGTTATCGTGGAATCCGCCCCGGAGTCCGTGACGCCCGGCCTGTAGCGAGCGGACCGACGACGTATCACGCTAGGTACGACTAGAGCCCGCGTTCCTCACGGGGAACTGCGGACGCGAAGCCAACGTCGCTTTAGGGCGCCAAGTCGACAATCCGGACGATCGGGGTTCCCAAAGCGCCTTGCGGCCGCGTCAAACGAATCTCGATAAAAGCAGCCGTCGCAACGAACTGACGGAGGATGCGGCGGTTCGAAGGCAGGGCGCGGCCACCGGGAACGAATAGAGAGCCGCCTTAGCCTAGAAGGCCTTCGAAGTGGGGACATCTGTGAGGCACATTTGGAGCCGTCTGATGACGACGGCCGCCGCAGCGCTTGCGGCCTCGGCCCTCGTGCGAGGCGCCGCCGCTGCCAGTGCTCGACACGCGCGGATCTCGGCGCAGACCCCGAGTGGCCGCTCTTGGTGCGGGTCTCGGCGATTGTGCGCCAGGCCCAACCGCACGTGTTGTCAAGGACGCTTCTATGAAGTCGAGAGGATCGCGGTGAGGCGGTAGGAGCGCTCCCGAGAGATGTGGCGTTTGGGCGATCGGAGCGCCTCGCGTTTTGTCTTGCCTTCCTGGATTCGGCGCAGAGGTCGTGCGGGTCTCGGCCTGATGCTTGGCGCGAAATGGTCGCGATCGTGTGGATGGTGTTGTGGCTTGGCGGTCCCCACCGGAGCTGAGTCGAACGGTCTTGCCGGATGAAGCGGGGATGGGCGCGGTGCCATTGCGTCGCGCGAAGGCCGCTTCGCTTTTGAAGCGCGTGGATCGCACGCAAGCAGCTTCGTGGCGGAGATCGGTCCGACGCCGGGCTCGTTGAGTAGGTCTGATCGAGCGAGCGAACGAGTTCGGCTCTGGTAGCGGCTTAGCGTCCTGGCCGAGTCGTGAGTAGGCGGCGAGGCCGCGCGTGATGGCGAACGCGATACGCTCGTCGAGGTTTACGTTCGTGCGGACGCGCAGCGACAGGATCCGTCGCTCGAGCTGTTTGCCGGTGCCACGACCGAGGCGCTCCCGCAGCTCGCTCGGAGCTGTCGCGGTCAGGGCTTGCAGCTGGCTGAGCACGCGGGTCCGCTCCGCGACTGCGGAGCGTCGAGCGATCAGGGCCCGGATGGCGTGCGGATCCCGCGGTGTCGGGATGTCGAGACGTTCTCATCTGCGAGTACACGTTTTGCGGCGGCGATCGGCGTCGATGCGGCTGGACCTCCCAGCGCGGCGGGCTCGGCGGTGGGGCCGCTCCACCTCCAATACCGACGTGCACGAGGTGCTCGCAGAGTCCGGCGCCCCAATTGCTGGCGCCTTCGATCCCGAACACCAGCTCACGAACGGATGCGAGGTCTTCGGCCGAGCGTCGCAGCTCTGCGCAGCCGGCGGCAGTTGTCGCAAAGACAGCTCGGCGAGCATCTGTCCGAGGTCGTCGAGCGCCAGAGCTTATTGGCGTTCCTTTGGGTGTCGACCCCGTCCGACGCTGGTTGCCCTTCCCGGGCACCTTCGCCGGAGCTAGCGCCGTCGTCCTCCAATAAGCCGTATTCCGGGGCACCGAATCAGCGCCGGAGCGCACGGACAGTTTGGGCCGGGGCGAGCTAGGCTCCCGGCGCGATGGTATTACCCCTAGCTCGATGACGAGCTCGACCTGACTACAACACAAGGTTCGAAATCGATGAGCCTCTGGCCTGAGGACTTCCGCGCGGCGGCCTTCTTCTCGTATGACTTCGATGCCGAGTCAGTCTGGCTGAATCTGGACAAACGCAACGCGGATCTGCCGGTAACCCTCTCGCAGGCCCGCTACGGTGGCCAGGTCGGCGCCTTTGAGATCTTGCGCGTGCTGCGCAGGCACGACGTAAAGGCAACGTTCTTTGTGCCCGTGATGACGGGTCGGCGATATCCGGAGACGCTCAAGGCGATCGTCGATGAAGGCCATGAAGTGGGGCTGCATGGCGACGAGCATGAGCCGCCGCACACACTCATCCCAACGGAGGAAGCCGACATCCTCGACCGCACGATCGACGCGATCGAGCAGATGACCGGGACACGACCGCTCGGGTACCGCGCGCCCTGGGTTGAGGTCAGTCAGATCACGACTGAGTTACTGGCCGACCGAGGGTTGCTTTACGACGCCTCGTATATGGACGACGTATTTCCTTACGCTCACCGCTGCAAAAACGGACGCGACCTTGTCGAGCTCCCCAGGGCATTGGACGGTTGATGACTGGAGCTACTCGATGATTTCGTTCAACGCCCTTCCGCACCCCGAGGTAAACGTCGTGCGGCCAGCATCCGAGATGCTTGAGATTTGGTCAGACGTACGTGACGGGATCTTGAAGATGGGTGGGCTCTTCTCGCCTGTCTCGCATCCGCAGATTTCCGGGCGCCCGAATCGGATCGGCGTTGTTGACCGCATCATCGAGGAGACGAAGGCGAGCGGCGAGTTTTGGATTGCCAGCGGCGCAGAAATCGCCCGCTGGTGGAAGGACTCGAAAGCCGCTGCGCCCTCGGGCCAGGAGCGGCTGGATCGGCCCTGACGACCACGCGTCATCGGTCGCCGGACGAGTTCTGTGCGCACTTCGCTTCGAGCGGCTTGGCGCGGTTGGGTGTCGAGCCAACCAAGAGCGGCACTCGCCGAGAGGGGATCGTCGGCTGGGAAGAGCTGCTTCGTTTGCCGGTCTTGACATCTACCGAACCCGGGAGTAGGGTCGCCAGCCGATCGATTGATCGATCGACGTTCGATCAATCGATCGGGTCGGATGGAGTGGCGGTCCCAACGAAAAAGGGCGGAGAGATGGGTAAAGGGTGGTCGTCGGTCGTCGGGCTTTCGATCGTGGCTGTGGTCATGACTGGCTGCGGCAGCGGGGGTGGGGCCAGCGGCGGAAGCGGTGGCAACGCTGGGAGTAGCAGCGGAGCCGCATTCGCCACCCAAGAACTTCAGACCCTCTACAAGGGGGAGGGCTATCAAGCGCCCCCGTCGACATCGCCGTCTCCGGCCAAGGGCAAGACGGTCTGGGTGTTCTCGTGCAGCCAGGCCGCGCAGGGGTGTTCTGTGCCGGCCGGGGCCACTGTTGAAGCCGCCAAGGCCATGGGCTGGCACGTCGTGCTTTACGACACGCAGCTGTCGCCCTCTCGGATTGAGGCAGGGGTTCGGTCGGCGATCGCCGCCAAAGCCAACGGGATCATCGAGTATTCACTCGACTGTCCGTTCTGGCCTGGGGACATTCGGCTGGCCCACAGCGCTGGCATCAAGATAGTCGCTGCCGAGTCGCTGCAATGTTCCAGTCCGAGCCAGCCACGACTCGACGCGGACGTCAGCTATACGCAGGGCGCGTTCACCCCACCATGGTTCCACGACTATGGCCAGGCCCAGGCGGTCAACGTGATCGCCAAGACCAATGGCAACGCGAAGATCATCTACGTTCACCAGACCGATGTCGTCAGCTTCCAATATGTGGCCGCTGGGGTGCATGCCGCGGTCACTAAGTGCTCCAACTGCTCCGTCGTCGATGAGGTCGACTTCACCGGGAATGATTTCGGAGCTGCGCTGCAGCAAAAAATTCAGGAGTCGATCCTGAAATATCCGACGGCGAACGCGATGATTTGGGACTGGGACATCGGCGATATCGGCGCGATTGCAGCGTTGCGTGCGTCAGGCCGAGCGCAATCCATCGTGGTCGGCGTTGCCCAGGGGCTGTCCCAGACGATTAAGGCGATGCGCAGCCATGGGATCAATGGAATCGGCGTGGGCATACCACAGGAGTGGGAAGGCTACGCATCGGTTGATGACATGAACCGCCTCTTCCACAACCAGAGCCCGGTGCCGTCTGGGATTGGCTTGGAGTCCTTTGACACCTCGCATAATTTCCCCAGCGGGGATCTGTGGCAGCCACCAATTGACTTCAAGGCTGACTACAGAAAAGCATGGGGCCTCGGATAGCGCAGCCTCACGATACGCGATAATGACGCCGCCACGAGGGCAATTACAGTGACTGCCGCCTCCGGAACCGCTCTCGGTGCGCGAGGCTTGACGAAGCGATTCGGGTCAACTCAGGCTCTTGCGGGAGTCGACGTTGATATCCGCCTCGCGTCAATAAGTGCCCTGATTGGAGGTAACGGTTCCGGAAAGTCGACTGCTATCAAAATCCTCGGCGGCATCGAGCATGGTGATGAGGGCACCATTCTGATCGCCGACCATGAGGTGGATGCTCGTCGAATGAACCCTGGCTTGGCTCACAGCCTCGGGATCCGGATCATCCACCAACAGGGGTCGACGTTTGCATCCATGACCGTCGAGGAGAACTTTGCCGCCGGTAGCTATCCGGTGCAGCGCGGATTGCAGAAGATCGATTGGAAGGCGCTTCGCCGCCGCACCATCGCGGCCCTCGAGCAGTTCGACGTAGACGTCGAACCCAGACAGCTGGTCGGCGACTTGCGGCCGGGCAAGCGACAACTGGTGGCGATCGTCCGTGCGCTCGACAGCCTGCCGGACGGGGGATCGGGGGTGCTGATTCTCGATGAACCGACCGCCAGCCTTGCGCTTGCCGAAGTTGAGCGTCTCAAGGGCATGTTACAAAGCCTCGTACGGGCGGGCCACAGCGTCCTGTACGTGACGCATCGGCTCGAGGAGCTGCCCGGCTTTGCAGCTCGCGTGACCGTGCTGAAAGACGGACTCGTCCTGAGATCGCTAGAGCAGAACGAGGTTACTCATGAAGCGCTGGTGGCCCAGATGCTGGAAGGCCTCGGTACGTCAGCCAACCGGGGACACCGACTTGTACGAGCGGGGAGCAACGACGTGCGGCTTCGCGTGACGAACCTGTCGGGTGGCTCGGTCGAACAAGCAGACTTGGTGGTGCGTGCGGGCGAAGTAACTGGCCTGGCGGGCCTTGGTGGGTCCGGCCGCTCCTCACTTTTGCAGATGATCTTCGGCATCCAGCGCCCGACGACCGGTACGGTCGAATTGGACGGGCGACCACTTCGGTGGCGAGGGGGGGTACCGCACGCTGGCATAGGGTACGTTCCCGAGGACCGTCTCGCGGAGGCCGTGTTTCTGCCGCTGTCGGTGCGCGAGAATCTGTTGGCCCCTTCCACTGGGCGTTTTTGGCGGCATGCGCGGTTTCGGCGCGCAGACGAGCGCACCTTTGTGCGGGAGCTGACACGCAGATATTCAATTCGCGGGGTGTCATCAGATTCGGTCCCGGTCAAGAATCTCTCTGGCGGTAATCAGCAGAAGACAATCCTTGCCCGCTGGATAGCGCTGGAGCCGAAGCTCTTGCTGCTTGACGAGCCGACTCAGGGAGTCGACATCCGAGCGCGCGGAGAAGTGCATGCCCACGTTAAGACGGCAGCCGGCACCGGAGTCGCCGTCGTTGTGGCTTCCTCGGATGCGACCGAACTGGCCACACTATGTGACCGCGTTGTCGTTTTGGCGCGCGGGAGGACGGGACGAGAGCTCAGTAGTGATGAGCTGACATCTGAGACGGTCGAGCGGTTGGTACAGGAAGGACAACCGACACCGGAGATGGTGCGATGAATAGAACCGTGGCCAAAGCACGCGGTCGTAGCGCCGGGAGGTCGGGGCGCGGGGGGCTTGCGAATCGAGCAGAAGCGTACGCACTGCTCGCTCTTACTGTGGGAGCGGCGGTCCTGTTCTCGTTTCTGCCGTCAACACGCGACACATTCCCGACAATCGCGAATTTTCAGGCCATCGCCGGCAGTCAGGCAATACTACTCGTCGCGGCGCTGGCAGTCATGTTCCCGCTGATCTGTGAGCAGTTTGATCTCTCTGTGGGGGCGATCATCTCGCTTTCGGCTGTCGTTGCTGCCGAGCTGATGAAGGCGAAATGGCCCGCGCCGGTCGCGGCGGCGCTTGGCGTGTGTGCGGGAACAGGGGTCGGCATGGTGAATGGCCTGCTCGTGACGCGGGCCAAGGTCAACTCCGTCATCGTGACCTTGGGCATGTCCACGATCCTCGCTGGTGTCCTGCAGATGATCACGTCGGGTGTTCCAGTTGGCGACAACGTGGCGCCCTGGTTGCTGACTCTTGGAAGCTCGACGGTCGCGCGGATTCCGCAACTCGCGATTGCCGCGCTCGTGGTCGCGGGCCTGGCGTATTACGTGCTGAGTCACACCCCATTCGGGCGCAAGCTCTATTTGTACGGCGCTAATGCGGACGCGGCAAGGCTGGTTGGTCTGCGTACGAATCGGCTGGTTCTCCTTGGTTTCATGTGCGGCGGGACTGCAGGGGGGCTTGCAGGTCTTCTCATGCTGGGTCAGGCGGGAAGCGCGGCACCGACCGGCGGCGACTCCTACCTGTTGGCCGCATGGGCCGCGGCCTTTCTTGGTGCGGCCGCGATTCAACCTGGGCGCTACAACGTGTGGGGATTGGTGACCGCGATCGCCTTCCTGGGCATTTTGAATGGCGGCCTGAATCTCGCCGGCGCCAACCCGTACGTCGCAGACTTCGTGGACGGCGGGGCGCTGATCATCGGTGTGGCATTCACCTCCTACCTCCGCCTCCGTCGCAGACGGGAGCGCCGGGCCCCTGTCACGGACGTCGTCGAGACGGGGATGCTCGAACCTAATGGGGATTCAGTGGCGACAACCTCAACGACTGCTCTAGGAGAGCTTTGACTATGTCCAGCTCGTATCACGAATGGAGCTCGGCCTCCTGGCCCTACGAGACCAGAACGGCTCATACGAGTCCACGACTGATTGGGTAGCGCTGAGCCAGCTCGAGGTCGACATGTATGGCGCCCTGATCGGAGATCTCGATCCGATGCACAATGATCCAAACTGGCCAGCCGGCCGGGAAAGGTGGGGCGGGACGATCGTCATCGGCTCGCATGTGATGTCGATGCTTCCGGAGTTCCTCCGGCGGCACGGATTCCCCGTCAGGACCCCCGGCGTGCAATTCACTCCCGTGGCGCTGCCTCGGCTGAGGTTCACAGCGCCATTGCGAGTCGGAGGTCGCGCGCGTGATCACCTTCGAATACTGGACCTAGCTGAAGCGCGGCCGAATGTATGGAAGGTGCACACGCACCACACTGTCGAACGCGAGAAGCTCGAGAAGCCGTTTATGGTCGCCGAGCTTGTCGCCGAGTATTGCGAGGCGTGATGACGGCAACAACGAACCCGATGCAGAAAGAGGTAGAGGGGCTGCAGCAGTCATGCCCGCGTGACCTAGGGATCTCGGCCTGGACCAGCATAAGCAAACGCGAGGCGGATGCGTTCGACCGTATCACGGGGATCGAGATCGACTTTGCGCTGCATTCCGGCGGCCTGAGAAGAACGGCGCCGGTCAACCCGTTTCATATTCTGGCCGTACTGTCGGGCTTCGCTTCGGCGCTCGGTGTGCCTGGAATAGAAACCACGCCGTACATCACGATGCTCAACTATGGCTATGACCAGGTTGAGTGGCACGCACCTCTGGAGTCGGGCACGCCATTTCGGGACCATGTTGTCCTCACGGAGGTGGTCGCACGACGCCCGGGAGAGTATCTTATGGTGCAGCGCCACGAGGTAGAAGCAGAGGGTCATAGCGATCCAATAATGACCGCGCTGTCTCCGGGTCTCGCCATTCTGCTGTGACAAACGGTGGCATGTCTAAAACACGGCGTTTAGCAGCGGCGACCTCGCCGGGCTACCGAGGCCCACATGAACGGTCCACTGCGATCTGGAAAGAAACGAGGCGAGGCGATGGCGTCGGGTGACCAGGACGGAACCCTGGAAACCCGGGCCCGGCTACTTGAGGAGATGACGTGGCCGGAAGTTAAAGCCGCCGCCGATGCTGCCCTTCCGGTCGTCCTGCCTCTGGGCAGCACCGAGCAGCACGGTCCGCACCTTCCCCTGAATACCGACTGCATCTTGCCGACGGCGATAGCGCTGCGAGCCGGCCAGGACTATCCGCTGGTCGTCGCACCGCCCCTTAGGTATGGAGCGAGATCACGAGCGCTCACCGGCGGAGGCGAAGGATTCCCGGGGACGTTTTCGTTAGGCTCGTGACAGTCTTGACCACCTTACAGCAGGTGATCGAGGGCCTCGGACGGAGCGGTTTCACCAAGATATGCGTGCAGGGCTTTCATTATGAGAACGCTGCGATCGCGTGGTCGGCAGCCGACCTCGCGCAGAGGCAGACGCCCAGCCTAAAAGTACTGGTTCTAGAGCATGCCCTGCCCTCGGACCTGCCGGAGGCGGAGGTCACTCGCATTTTCGGCGATGGCTTCCAAGGCTGGGAGTTTGAGCACGCAGCACATGCCGAGACGTCCATGATGATGGCTGTTCGGCCAGATCTCGTACATCCTGACCGGATAGTCGATGACCGTGCGGCGCGCAGGCCGAATTGGGACGTCGTACCTCCTCCGCCTGACTTCATCCCGAAGTCGGGCGTCCTATCACGGGCCTCGACCAGCAGCGTGGAGGCCGGTCGGCGTCTTCTAGAACTGGCTGCCGCCCGACTCGTGGAAGCAATGACGGCCGAGTTCGGTCCGCCGAAACAAGGAGTGAGCGTGTCGTGAGGATCCCCGTTCCCGGTGGTCCAACCACCGTACTCGCCACCGACGTTGCGACTGGACCGCTGCCGCCCGCCGACGCCGACGCGAGCCAGGGGGAGGCGATCCTTCAAGCATCTCTGAAGTTGTTTGCGGAGAAGGGTTTCGAGGGCGCTACGACACGCGAGATCGCGGCTGCCGTCGGGCTGAAACAGGCGTCGCTATTCCACTACTTCCGATCCAAGGACGGCATCTTGCGGGAGTTGCTGGATCGGACGGTGCGAAGGTCCCTTCACGTAAGCAAACAGTTGGAGGAGCGTGTATTGCCGGCAGCCGCCAAGCTGTGGCTCCTCGTCTTTGTTGACGTCCGGGAGATGTCGCTGTCTTCGTATCAGAGCGTGCGTCTGATGCAGCTTCCACATGCCCGGCGCGCGGAGTACACAGATTTCTGGACCATGCGCGCGGAGCTACGCGAGCATTACGGTCGCCTGATCGCTGACACGCTCGAGGAGGCCGGGGCGGCTATGCCGGATGGCGACCTGATGACACACATGGTTTTCGGGATGACCGAGGCTCCGGTCGCCTGGTGCGAGATGATTGCAGACCCCGTTGCGGTGATCCCGCGTGAAACCGCTGACGCGGCAGTTGCGTATCTGCTTCGCGATCCGGTCGCTGTTGAGGCCGCGCGCGAAGGGGCCCTTGACGAGCTGAAGGAGCTTGAGAAGGAGGCCGAGGATCAGAACCGCGCCATCCTGGTTGGCCAGGACAGCCCGGGCGCCGACGAAGCCCATCTGAGGCGTGGGGAGAGCATCGCAACTGGAGATCGCGCATGAATGCCGGGGACGTGTCGCGCGGATCCTTAACTGAGCATCTGCAGCGACATGCCATCAGGACCCCCGGGGCCGTCGCGTTGTCGTGTGGCGAGATGACCCTCACCTACGCGGAGATGGCGGACGAGGTCAAGCGCTATGCCGGCGGGCTCCACCGGCTAGGTATACGGGAGGGCCAGGTGGTCGGCGTCTACGGGAACTCTCGCCCTGAGTGTCTCCTTATTTTTCTTGCCTGCTGCAAGCTTGGCGCGGCATTTCTCGGTCTAGGACCAAAGTCATCGGCACGCGAGCTGGCTGTCATCATCGACGACGCTCAGCCAGCTGCCGTGTTCGTGATACCCGGGGATCGCGACGTGGAGGCGGAGAAGCTGGAGGCGGTGGTCGTAACTCGCGACTGTCTGCTCGTGCGGACCGGAAAGCGATCCGACGCCGAGACCGCGGCGCTCTCATTCGATGAGGTCCTGGCGGAATCACCTGCGTTTCCGGCGACCAGTGACGGCGGGAACAACGATGTCCTAGACCGGCCGTGCGCGGTGGTGTACACGTCCGGCACCACCGGGACACCCAAGGGTGCCCTCCTATCTCAGCGCGGCATGATTCGCAGCGCCGAGCTCACATTCAAATACTGGTACGGCAGCGTGACGCCGCTCAGGGCCATCGCGCAGACCCCGATCAATCACGTTGGTTGGCTCGTGTGCAAATGTGTGGTCAGCGTGTTGGTTGGCGGGACTCTCTTGTTCCAGGAACGCTTCAACGCAGCAGAGACTTTGCGCCTTATCGAACGTGAGCGGGCGACAGTGTGGACGGTATTCCCAGCCATGATCATGCTGGCAATGCAGGAGCCGGAGTTCGATTCCTGCGATCTGTCGAGCCTCGAGCGCCTAGCTCTGGGCACGACGCCGTCGCCACAGGTCCTGGCGCGCTTTCGTACGCGGAGCCGCGCGGTGTTCTCGGCCAGCTACGGGCTCACCGAGGCATGTGGAGGATCACTCACCGTTACGGAGAACGACGCTGAGCTCGCGGCAGACCGCGGCGGGATTGGAAGGCCATTGCCCGGAGTCGAAGTCCGCATCATCGATGCCGAGGGGCGAAGCCTGCCGGTCGGAAGCGAGGGCGAACTCCTGGTCCGAGACGCGTCGGTTTTTCTGGGATACCTCAATCGCAAGGAGGCCACCGCGGAGACGCTCGATGAAGACGGCTGGTTACACACGGGTGACGCGGTAGTCCAGGAAGCTGACGGAAAGCTACGCTTCGTCGGCCGCGTCAAAGAGATGTTCAAGTCAGGGGGCTACAACGTATATCCGACCGAGGTAGAAGGAGTCATCGGCGCACATCCGGCGGTCGCCGAGGTCGCAGTCGTCGGCGCGCCGGATCCTTTATGGGAAGAAGTCGGCGTCGCGTTCGTAGTGCTTCGAGACGACCAGAGCGGCCTGGACGGGGTCGAGGCGCATGCCCGCAACGAACTCGCAAACTACAAGGTGCCGAAGCGATTCATCGCCGTTCCGGATCTACCGCTTCTCCGTAATGAAAAGGTCGATCGGAGCCTCCTGCGCGCGCGCGCCGGCGAGCTCGTGGCCAGGGATTCCGGGGCGGCTCATACGGGGCTGGCAAGAGAGGTGTCATGAACCTTCGTTTCCTTGGCGAAGCCGCGAGTTTCCGCCTGCGGCCGAGCTGTAGCCGCCGAACGGAGATGCTGGAATGCGTAATGCGCGGGCCCGGAGACTACGAATGTGATTGGGCGCCGCGGCGGGATGACCCCTGATCGCCTCAAGGCTTTCCGGTGCTGAGCCTCGCGGTCGCCTCGCCGTCAGTATCGGGACCGTCGGTGCGTTCGCGAGCTTTCAGCTAACGCTCGCGGCTGTCCCCTATGCCGTGGGTCATCAGTTACGTGAACCCGCCCTGAGCGCATTTGTCAACACTGTCGTAACAGTCGGCGCGATCATGGGGCAAGTCGTGAGCCCATCGTTGCTCCGTCGCCATCAGGCGGCGCAACTCCTCGCGTGTGGCTCGGCCGTCGCGGTGGCTGGTTGCGTCATTGCGGCGGTGGCGCTGTTCGCGCCTGTCTCGCGTGTCATGGAAGTAACGACGCTCTTGGCGGCGCAAGGTATACGTGGTATTGGGTTCGGGATAGCCACGGTTACCTCAGCGGCTCTGCTTGTGGCACGGCGGGCATCCTCGTCGCATGGACGAGCGATCGCGGGTTACAGCATCTTGACCACGGGCCCAGGCGTTGTCGTGTCCCCGTTCGGCCTCACTCTGCTAAGCGCGACGAGTTCCGCCGCGGTTTACGCGGTAGCTGGGGGTCTGGCGTCGGTGGGCATAGTCGCGGCGCTCGCCCGCGACCGGGATGAACCGATTGTTTCCCGGACGAATCTGTTGGCGGTGCTCCGCGCCGCATCTGCTGGCCTTCCCGTCTGGAGACAGGCGCTTCCACTACTCCCGATTGCAGGATCGTGGCTAGCGTTACTCTCACTTCTTCCTCTCGCCCTTTCGACACACGCCGCGTTATCGGGCGCAGTCGTTCTTTTCGCGATCAGTGTTGTCAGGCTTCTCAGCCGATGGCTATTTGGCACTCTTGGCGGTAGCGTGCCGCAAGGGCTCCTGCTACCTGCCCTGATACTCACCGTTTCGGGGCTGGTCGCGATGCTGATCCTTCCCGATTTGGGCGGCCTCCTCTTGGGAGGCATCGCATATGGCATTGGGCTAGGTGGCTTCCAGACCGCGATTTTCCTCTCGATGCTCCGAAATGCCGCGGACCGAGATGCGATCAGCGCAGTCTGGAACATCTGCATTGACCTTGGCGGGGTCATGGGGACGCTGCTGATTGGGGCGCTCGCGGCTGGCTATGGCGCCCGCGCGGCGCTATGGGCCGCACCGGCCGCGATAGCCATGGCGTCGCCGGCGTTGCTCGCCCTACGACGTAAGGTGGCAGCCCCGCCTTGACCTCGAAGCTCGCCGGCCCTGCGAAACGTTCGGCACCTCGGACTCGCTGTGCTTGCTCGACGATCCTCCGCTGCTGCGACCTCGCCTCGGAGCAATGCGCGTGACCGGCGGCGCGCGCGACAATGCAGCTAACGTGGTCGCAGGGGTAGACCCCAATCTGGCATCCGACCGTCGGGCACTCGTGCTGGACGACTTCGTCGCGGACTGGCTCAGGGTGAACGCCAGGCTGCGGTTGCTGTTGCGGCCGGTCAAGCCCCAGCATTACGCGGCGTATCTGAACGCGATGAATAACTGGGCCACTCGGCTCGGGCTGTCGGCTTCGACGCTGGAGGAGGTGCTCTTTGCCGAGGCCGCGAGTGAGCGACCGAGGAGCGAGTGGGCGGTCTGAGGATCGGCTTCCTGGTAACCCGATCCCGCGCCAGCGCGATGGGTCGGCACGATCGAGCCTTTCGCCATTGCAATCGCGCGCTGACCGCAGTCGTCGGCAACAAAAGCAATCGGGCGCGCACACCGACCTCGCTCGCACCGAAAACCAGTCACTTCTGCGTGCCAGACGCTTATCAAACGCCGACGGCAACGAAACCTGCCCAGAGGAAAGGGTGGGCGAATGGGGTATTCGCGAGATCAGGAGGCATAGCCGGTAGGTGTCCGCTTACTCGAAGTGCAGGCCGAAGATCGGGGTATCGGCTCAGAATCTTCTCGAGGTCGCTGAACGTAATGCGCCGGAGTGCCAGCTGGGCGCCTCGAAGTGCTTCTGGCGGGCGCAGCGCTTTGCGGAGCATCTCCTCGTACAAAAGAACCATAAGCAAGGCTGTCGCCCCATCGTCGACTGGCCAAAGACTCGCTACCGCACACGCGCTCCCAGCGGACAGCACCACAGTCGCTAATGAAAGCCCTTCTTGCGGCAGTGCAGTCAACGACGCTAGCGCGGTCTGGCAGGCAGATGCCACGCACACTCTGCAGCTGAGGTGCAACTCGCTCAACGTCAGCAGGGACATGGCACCGTCGGAGAGCAGAAGCGCCGTCTCGTTTTCATCGAACAGACCGCCGTAGGCATGGCAAGCAAGATGCAGGTCGGTCGCCGTTTCGGCGTGTTTCGTAAGGAACGTTGTCGTGGCGTCGCTTCCGGACGCGACGCTGCTGTGTTGGAAGAAGTCTTGCGCGATGTACTCTGCCTCGGGCCGTGCGCCTAGGAGATCTCCGAACGGATCAGCGACGGCAACGAGGCAGCGCACCGCTGCTGGCCGCGTGCGTAGGCGATCGAGCGCTGTGGCGATGGCGGCGGCGGACGGCGAGTATCGGACGGGGAGAGTATCGAGCAGACGGGTTGAGCTTGACCACGCCGCCGCGTGTAGAGGCGCCGTTGCCAATGGACCGTACGGAACGATCGTCACACCGTTCGCGCCCAGGTCGGCGACAATCTGAGCTACCGCTTCGATGAGCGCGTCGCCTAGCCAGGGGAGGATCAGATCAAGCTGGTCAGCTACCTCCGCGTTGCCCGCCGCGCCTGCGCCCATGATGTAAGACCCGGCGGGAGTGTCGGTTTTTGTTGGCTCGACGGCATGCGCTCCCAATGCCAGATGGTTGAAGACGTCCATGCTCGTAGTGTCGAGAAAGGTCGCTCCGACGTTTGGTTCGCCTTCCTCGCTAATGGCGAGGATGAGAGTTCCGAACGGTGTCGGATTTACATATACAAGCGGCCAGCCAGGTTCGGTCGCAGCGAGCAAGTCGGTCGGGACTGCGGCCGAAGCGAACCCCTCCATCTCGGGAAGAGCACGGATGGCTTCGATGGCCTCCTGGAGGCGATGCGCGGCGTCAGCGCTCATTGCGCCGAACGGCGCCGCGGAGAGCATCCGCGCAGACTGCTCGTACTCATCGCGCAGTCCTGCAGGTATGGCGTCGAGCTTCTTCGCCAGGTCCAAGCTTGTCAAGCGGCGACGCAGTTCTCGCGCGCTGCCCGTTTCGAGTACGAGGGCAGCCTCCAGTGGGTTTCCTGCCTTAGCAATGGCGAACGATGCCCACCGGTAGACGTTGCCAGCAGATCGCATGTCGACTTCACGCCCTTCTGTATGGAGCCTGCTGAAGAAGCCCAGATCGACTGCCCTTACTGCTAGCCGAAAAGCAGCAGCGGCGTCTTCATAAGCGCCGCGCGCACATAGCATCGAGCCAAGGCGCATGCCTACTGCGGCGCAGCCACGCAGATCGGACTCTGGCGTGAGGAGAGTTAGTGCTTCACACGCCGCTTCGATTGCCTCCGTATCGAAACCGAGCTCGTGCGCCGCAGCGGAGAACTCACTCAGAGTGTGTCCGCGACGGATCGCGTCACGATCGACAGGGACAAGACGGACGGCATCCTTCAGATGTCTGTAGGCAGACTCCACCAGGGCGGTATCGACCAGGTCGACATCGTCACTTCCCGACTGGCGAAGCGTCACGAACTGTTCTGGCGTCAGGTGAGCTCTCTGACGCTGGATGCGTCCGATCATCAATTCAGCTGCGCCAACGAGCCAGGGTTCGACCTGGGCGGCAGCCTCCACCACGGCACCGTAAGTCCGTTCTACACCTTCGAGATCTCCAACGCCAAGTTCCAGAAGTCGAGCTCGTACTTCACCCAGATTTAGCTGCGTATGCGCCCAGTCGCCGGGATCGCGCTCAAGCGAGCGTAGCTGAGAGCCTCCTCACACAGCCGATCCGCGCGCTGCAGGTCACTAAGCCTGTCACCCCGTTCTCGCCTGAGCAACGCCCAGGCAAGATTCGTACGCACAATCGCCCAACGCCACGGTCCAGAGGACTCGGACAACAAGCTGAGCGCGGAGTCCAGTGCATCGACAGCCGCATCCAAGTTGTCGGCGTGGTCCCCACCCACCCGCTCGCCCAGCGCGATTCCTAAATTCATCAGTACTCCAGCACGAGCATCACCGTCCGGGAGCGCGCCGAGTGCACGATGGAAGCCAGCGAGCGCCTCTTCGATGCGCTCTGCACGATTTGGAGCCGAGGACTGGAAGAGCGCCTGCCCTCTGTGATCTTCGAGGCTGGCGACGGCTAGGCCTAACCCGGCCGCTGCGGCAAATGGGATTGCCTCATCGGCGAGACCGACGACCCGGTCGAACTCACGTCCGTCGAGCGCCTGCTGAATCTCTTGCTGAAGGCGCTCCGCTTGTTCCAGGTCCACCTTGGCCTCTTGCTTGCGAGCGTCATAAGCCGTCCATGCATCGGCGGTGTCGCTTCGCGCATCTCTCAGTAACTGCGCGAGCGACGCGAAGAGCGGTCCGTAATGAGGATCTTGCGCTACTTGGTCAAACCAAGCTAGTACCGGCGGATCAAGCAGCGAACGCTGGCGATGGAGGAGGTCCTCAAATGCTTCCAGGCTTTCTAGCTGCATGAGCTGTTGGACGATCTCGTTGACCTGGAGGCCGGTCGAGACGTTGGGCACGGACGCTGGTCGCTTTCATCGGTTCCAGTCACGCTTGCCCATAGGTCACTCCGACCCGGCGGCCGCGTTAGGCCTCCTCGTCCCCGTCAGCGCCGACTTCCTCTTCGGTCGTCCAACGGCGAAGCTCCTCACCGCGCGGCCCGTAAATCACAAAACCCAGCGGGCGGCCAGGAAACAATTCTGGCTCGTTTGACCGCTTGCGCTGAATCAGCATGCGCTTCGTTCGGTTGTAGACATCTGTCGTAACGTTGGCGAGGAAGGTCGTCGCGATATTCGTGCCAATGAAGATCGACGTCCATTCCACCGGCGACAGCGCGCGCCGACCGGGCTTATAACCGAGAATCTCCAACTCGACCTCAAAGCCATCTCGCTCCAACTCGTCAACAAGCTCCTGCGCGGCTGCGCGGCGTTCATCCGACATCGGCTCATACCGGTTGCCAATCGCGATGCGCAATTCAGACACTCAGAAGATATCTCTCGCGGGAGTTGGCCGGGAGTCGCAAGATTGATGCGTCAGTCCGTCTACGCAAGCGGATGTATCCAGCGCTTCCCGCAGGTGAGTCAGGACCACGCCAGCCCGGCTCGCTGAGCGGCAGCCGGAAGGTGCCACACAGCCGAACGACACCGGTAGGCAACTTCGTCTTCGTCCGGCACTGCGTGGGTGAGCATGCAGGCGTGACAGTTCCCGTTCGAAGTGTCGAGGCGCACGGACTGCCACTAGGATCCCACCCCGACCCGGCGGACCATCGGCTTTAGCCCGGCAAGAGTTGGTTCGGGCGTGTCCGTTAGCTAAGTCCGATGGCGTCATCGGATCTTGCGGCCGTTCGGTATGCGGTCGTGAGAGCAGCAAGTGCTTCGTCGCTGAGCTCACGGACCGTGTTCCCGGTCCCGATACGCGTGCCGATCGCAGCTTCGACGATCGGGATTATATCTGGTGCGCGTCGCTCGAATACGCTGCGCCATAGCGAGAGATATGCACCGTTCTCGTTCCAGATCGTCACCAGGCCAGCGTCGTCGGCGACGAGGCGTGGGAGTAGTGTCCATCGGCCTTTCCCGCGGCCTGTACCGAGGCGAACGAGCCCTTCGCGTTCTAGGCGGATCGCCCAATCGCACAGTCGCCTGAGCTCAGGTTGTTGGTCCTCTGGAGCTGCGGAGATGGAGCGAAGGAACTCCTCGGCACCCGCAGTGACGGGAGCGCTGGTCGAGCGTCCGTCAACGGCCGGCCGCGGTGGTTCGGCGGCAGCGCGTTCGGGATCGATGCGTTGGGGAACGACGATCGTGGTGCCGTTGATGTCATAGGCGGTGACGGTTATCAGGTCGATCACGAGGCTCTCGCTGACCGTCTCGAGGTAACCGACTAAACGGACCAAATCCTTGGGTACCTCGTCGAGCACCAAGACGAGCCGGAAAGCGCCGCTAGCGAGGTTCTCGTTGAGCGCGTCTGCAAACTTATCGGCGTCGAAGGTTCCCTCCTGGTCGTTCGCGGCGACCAATGCACCGAGACTCTCCTGTCCGCGCTTGCGCAGTTCATTGCCCAGGACCTCGCGCTCGACCGTTGCTGGGTCGCTGCCATGTAGAAACGCCGCGTAGGTCAAGACTTGCGCCACCACGGCTCGCCGAGCTTCTGAATTGCGCGCGAGCTTGACCTCGATGACGACGAGCCGGCCGGTCGTCTCGATTGCGACCAGATCCGCGTAACCCCCGCCCAACGGAACCTCACGCCCGACAACGATCAGCTTCGGCGCGCCCGATAGCGGCAGCAGCTGCGGCGCATCGGCGACCAGCCCGTGCAACGTCGCCTCATCCGAGAAACCGGCTGGGCTCAGCAGACCCCAGCCCCGACCACCGTTGCTCCAAAGCGCAGTCACAGCAGCAGCCTAACCCTCAGCAGCGCCCCGAGAAACCGTCTCTTGGTCCGTACCGGTCGCGACCAAGCTCCGCCGACGACTCGAAAGGTCCACGTGATTTGCATCTCAAGATAGCTTTGTGACAGATGACGGTCGAAACGTTCGAGGATCAGGACGACGCGTTCCGCAGCTGGCGCACGAAGCACCCAACCGGGTTCGTGGTGAACGTCGATCGCGGCGTGTCCGACCTGAAAGGAACGCGGATCCACCGCGCAGACTGCTTCACTCTCGATCTCGGCTCGGGCGGCGGTCAGCACCAGACCGAGAGCTACATCAAGCTCTGCTCCACCCACGGCCCCGAACTCGACGAGTGGGCTCAACACGCTCTCGGCTCCGGGCTCAGGCAGCTGCGATGCAAGCACTGCAACCCATCAAGCCTCGGGCTGACTTAGGTCGAACGCCGAGCCGCCACGAGCGTCCCGCTCCGTTTCGCCAGGACAGCCCGGCATTGCGCGTGGCGGCGATCGAGTTCATGGCAAGGGGTCATCCGCTTGGCACCAGCGCGCGCCTCCTGCGTCGCCAAGGCCGATCGCACATCGGCCCGGGAATCCTGCATGCTGTGAACGCGGCATCGGCACTGTCCGAGGAGGACTGTCCGCGGCCGTGGGGAACATGTGTTCTATGATCGATTCCGCGTCGAGGAGTAGGTTGACTGATGGCTGACCACAGCGCGATCGAGTGGACCGAAGCGACCTGGAACCCTGTGACGGGTTGCTCGAAGGTCTCCCCCGGGTGCGCCCACTGCTACGCCGAGACGTTCTCCGAGCGGTGGCGCGGCATCGCCGGCCACCCGTACGAGCAGGGCTTCGATCTGCGGCTGTGGCCAGAGCGCATCGAGATCCCGCTGCGTTGGCGCAGGCCGCGCGTGATCTTCGTGAACTCCATGAGCGACCTGTTCCACGAAGCGATCAGCGACGACTACATCGCGGACGTCTTCGACGTCATGGCGCGCGCCGACTGGCATGTCTTCCAGGTCCTCACGAAGCGCGAGGACCGGCTCGCGGCGATCGCGCCGGATCTCCCGTGGCCACCTCACGTGTGGATGGGCGTCACGGTCGAGAACCGGCGGTTCGTCCACCGTGCCGACCGCCTGCGCGAGATCCCCGCCGCCGTGCGGTTCATCTCGGCCGAGCCATTGCTCGGACCACTGAAGGGCCTCGAGCTCGATGCCATCGATTGGCTCATCGCAGGCGGCGAGTCCGGGCGGCGGCACCGCCCGGTGCGCGTCGAGTGGCTCCGCGACCTCCGGGACCGCTGCAACGCAGAGGGCGTTGCGTTCTTCTTCAAACAGTGGGGTGGCATCAGGCCAAAGGCTGGCGGCCGCGAGCTGGACGGGCGAACGTGGGACGAGATGCCAGTCGCGCCCGAGTGGGTTCGTGCCTAAGCGACGAAGCGCACCCGGACGTCGTCTCCGAAGCTCCCGCGTCGACGACCTTTAGGACGGTCGACCTCGATGATGCGATCTTCCTCCGCGGGCTTGAGCGTCAGCCGCTTCAGGTGCTTAGACGGATGGAATGGCGTGTCGAAGAGCGTGACATCGGCGGCCTGCGGGACGCTGAACCAATCCGTCCCGAAGGCCGCGCGGAGCTGAGCGCGCAGCGGGCTTGTGTTGACGGCACCCGCCGTAAACAGGACCTCCTGGCCCTGGTCGGTGCGGGCGATATAGCGCGTGCCTTCTTCGGGGTCGACGCTCCACATCGCGTCCTTCATCAACTCGAGTCCGCGACGGTGGCCGGTGGCAAAGACGAGCCGGTAGTCGTTGCCGTCGCGGGTCCGAAGTGCGAAGGACCGGACGTACTCGACCTGGCCTTGAGCAGCCATGTTGCGCTGGAACAAGTCGAGCAGGAACGCGCGCCGCTCGTCGCCGTCGAGGTCGCGGGCCGCCTTCCATTCGTCGCCGCCGAACAGCGCCGTCATCGCCGCCTCTTGGCCCTCCCGGGTGACGAACCGATGCACGAAGGACAACGGGAGGAAGACCAGGGCCTCACAGCGCGGAAAATCTAAGAAACGGCCGGCGAGCGACATCGATGCAGCCGAGTAGCCGAACGGGTCGATAAACGCGAACGTGGGGACCAGTTGATGACCGCGTGCATGGATGCCTTCGACGAGCGTGCCGAACGTGTTCTCGAACTCCCCGTGCTCGATCATGACCTCGACGTTGTCGGGGAAGTGGAGCTTGTCGATCTCCCGCTCCAGATGAGCGACGCGGCGTGGGTCGTGCTCAATGAACAAGTAGATGAACGTGACCTCGCCGAGCCGTGGGAACGCGGCGTGCTCTAGCAGCGCCTCGAGCATGATGAGCGGCGAGCCTGGCTCACCCGTGGCATAGCGGCCAGGGCCCGCGAAGCCGTCGACGATCAGCAGCCGCGGAGCGCCGACAATCATGCCGCGCATCTTGAGCGCCTGCTGCGCCATCACGGGGATCCAGGCGTCGAGGTAGGCGCGCAGGACGCGGTGCTTGGCCCGCGTGTGTGCGTCGAGGGGCCAGAGGACCGGTTCAGGCATCGGCGTGCCAAATGTATGCGAAAACACGGCTGGTCGCTCGGGGTTCCGGTCACCGAGGCTGGCGAGAATTTCCCCGCAGATCGCTAAGGTTTCAGAGCGCATCGACCGGCAGGGCGATATTTGTTGGACCTCCAGCGATGCCGTGCACTCGACTGCTTTGGCGACGCCTTGGACGTCAGGCACGCCGTCTCTGGGCGACCGCGCCGCCACGACGGCGATCGCCAGCTCGTCGGCCTGGCGGACGCGTCCGCAGCCGATGTCTGGACCGCGCCGGTTGGCGGGAAGAGCCTCCGCCACGCATGCGGACGTCACCGTTCGGAGCGACAGGTTGCATCGTTGATGCACGTGGTGTGTCTGGCCTTTTTGGTGCAGGACGGGCGCCGGGATCGAGCTATCGAGAGAGCCGTCGGACGCTGCTCGGGGTCGGCATGCGACTGGGTCGGCGTGTGACCTCGGCGGGCTCGCGAAGGGTCTGCTCTCGGTCGGCTTCGAGTTCCATGATGCGACGAAGCTGTGGGAGGCGTTTGAGATCGTGATCGCGATGGAGTGCCGAGGCCATCCTCGCGAGATCGCCCGTTGAAGCGACGAGCGGCTGGAGGCCGGCGCCAAGATGCTCGGTGGTCGCCGCGCGACGGAGGTCGACGTATCCGTTGGGAGCGCCGGCGGGAACCCCGACGATCTTCAGCGGGCCCGAGCGAGTCGAGAGCGAAATCACTGGCTCGTGCTCGAGCGCCTTCTCAGAGATGGTCGCCGAGCCCCCGTCGACGCGTACCGCTTGTAGCTCGACGATGGCGTGCAGGAGGCGGCCGATGTTGTCGGTGGCGAACGACGGGCAGATATCGACGTCGCCGGTGATCTCGTTCGCACCACGAAGCACCCGCGCGAGCCCGCCGATCAGCACGTAGTTGACGTAGTTGCGCTCAAGCGGCGCAAGGATCGAGCGAGGGTCGAACCGCTCGCGTCGTGCGGCCATCAGCGACTCAGGTTGCTGGAGCGCAGCTCGAGCATCCGGTCGAGTCGCCGCTCAGGCGATAGCCGTTGCAATTCGGGGAGGTCGGTATCGCTCGTCACCTGCAGGGGGACGAGCTGAAGCGGAAGATCGAACCCGCAGGCACGGACGAGGTCGATCAGCGTGTCGAGACTGGGGGCGACGGCGCCGGCCTCGTAACGGCCGATCTGGACGCGGTCTTTCCCGCTTTGCTCAGCGAGCGCGATCTGGCTGAGCCCGGCGCGTAGACGAGCCTCGCGCAACACGGCGGCACTCTTGACGGCGTCCGGACGCACGTGCGGATCATAGCCAGTCGCAGACTATCTCGCTCATGCAACATATCTGCTACAGTATGTCGATCATGCTCACCGATCCGATACCGCTCAACGAGCAACTCGTCACGCTCATCGCGAACCGGGTCGCCGATGCGCTACGCGAAGACCTGGAGGCGATCACAGCACAGGTGACGCGCAAGCCAGCCCAAAGCGAGCAACTCACGGTTGACCAAGTCGCGCGGCAACTTGGCGTTGCGCGCTCGACGGTCTATGCGCACTGGCGGGAGTGGGGCGGCTATCGGCTTGGGTCCGGTGACCGGGCGAGGATCCGATTCGACAGCGCCGCGCTCCCCAGCGGCGCAACGACAGGCACCACCGCTGGGCAATCTCAAGTGAGGCAGCCGAGCGAGGGACCGCGGCGTCGACGTAACCGGCGCGGGCTCCTCGCCAACACGCCGAGGCTCGCGCCACGCTTCGACCCGCTCGGCTGACATGGCGCGACCGCGCAGAGTGCAAATCGTCCGCCGGCCCCGCAAGGACGGGAGCGTCACCTTCAGCCTTCGAGTACGGACGGGCGGGACCGACGCACGTGTCCCTCTCGGCAACACCACCGACGGGTGGGACGAGGCACGCGCTGACACCGCACGGAAGCAGCTGCTCGCGAAGATGGAGCTCGGCCTATGGACGCCGCACATGGAGAGGCCTGGCGACTCAGCGAACCGTGACACGGAGCCAACTCTCCGAGAGCTTGCCACCGATTGGCTAGAGGCACGGAAACGCAACCCCGCCGTTCGACCTCGCACTACTGAACTAAACGAGTCACAGCTCACCCGATACCTCTTGCCGTTCTTCGGCGAGCTCCACCCATCCCAGATAACCGTCTCCCAGATCAAGCAATACCGCGAGAACATCCACCAAGAGAACTCGCTGATCCGTGACGCCGGCAACAGCGATCACCCGCTCCGCGACGCACGCAGCGGACAACGGCTCCGGACTCTCTCAAACACATCGATCAACAAGACGCTCATCACACTCGCTCTGATCCTGGACGACGCAGAAGACGCAGGATGGATCGACCGCAACCCAGCCCGCGGTCGACGAACTCGCGAGCCACTTGAGCGCCACCGTAACCGCGGCACTCTCGACGTCGACGAGTTCCTACAGCTACTCGACGCCGCGGACGAGCTCGACAACCGGCACCTCCCTCGCACGCTCGAACGTGCGAGCTTCGTCCGAGAGCTTCGCGACAAGGCGCGCCTGGACTGGAAGCGAATCGCCGCACACGTCGGCGTCGCCTCGACCACTGCGATGTACCTCTACCAGGTCCACGACGATCCCAACTCACCGCCGTGCGGACCACGTCGCGCGATCATCGCCACCCTCGGACTCGCGGGGCCGCGGGTCGGCGAGCTCTGCGCCCTCAACAACCAAGACATCGACCTGCAGAAGCGGCGCGTCCAAGTCCGTGACGCGAAGACCGAGGCCGGCGTCCGCAGTGTCGACATACATCCGCGGCTGCTCGAAGAGCTTGTCGCCTATCGGGCAACCCGTTCCGACGCGCCAGTCGATGCGCCGGCCTTCCCGACACGGACAGGCGGTCGACGGGATCGCAACAACGTGCTCCATCGCATAGTGGAGCCAGTCCTGAGGCGCGCCAACGAAGTCCGCGCCACTCGCGGCGACTCGCCAATCCTCACGCACGTGACGCCACACACCTTCCGTCGCACGTACATCACGTTCATGATCGCCGCCGGCTACGACCTGCCCTATGTCCAAGCGCAGGTGGGGCACGTGGATCCCTCGACGACACTCGCCGTATACGCGCAGGTGATTCGCGGCGCGGATCGCGATCAGCTGCGCGCTGAGATCCGGGAACTGCTCGGCGTCAGCAACGCGGAGCGTACAAGCGCCGCCCAAAGCACTCCTCGGATCGCACCACGCGCAGCCGGACCCACTCAGCGTCGGACTCTTCAAAAGGCCCCAAAAGGCCCCACGGTGCGCCGATGATAGATCCGCGCACTCGACCCGCTAACCGGAATCAGCCAATTTGCAGGGCCAGTTCCCATGGAGCCAGCCGGGATCGAACCGGCGACCTCCTGCTTGCAAAGCAGGCGCTCTCCCAACTGAGCTATGGCCCCGACCGGGCTGAGTCTAGCCGCGGCGACGCGCGCGATCTCGAGCGAGCCAGCGCGCCCACGGACCGCATATTTCGGCGCGAACTAGGGTCCGAGGGTGAGCTCGATTCCCTGCGCGCTGAGATCGGCAACGCCGCCAGCCGCGACACGCACGACGTGATCGCGTCCGGCGCGTCGCAGGACACTAGCCGCGAACGCCGCGCGCATCCCGCCGGCGCACGCCACAGCGGTGGTTGTGCCGCCGTTGACCGGGAGATCCGGCAAGCGACCGCTGCCCAGCTGATGTAGGGGCAGATGGTGCGAACCGGAAACGTGTCCCGCTGCCCACTCTGCGGTGTCGCGGACGTCGATCAAGTCGACGGCGTGCGCGCGCAGGCCACGGGCGAGGTCGGCAACGTCCCACGCTTCCGCGGTCGCGACGGGCAAGCCCACTCCAGCCCAGGTCGTGCTGTCGCCGACGATGAACCCCGCCATATCGAAGAGCCCCACCGCCTGGAGCGCGGACGCCATCGCTTCGGCCGCCGCGCGATCCGCTGCGGCGATCACGATCGTCTCCCCCGGAGCGATCGACCACGCGGCGCGCGTCCCCACGCCCGGCGAGGAGAGCGGAAGGTTCAGCGCCCCGAGCAGGTGACCCGAGTCGAAATCGCGTGGATCGCGTCCGTCGAGCACCCAGACGTGCTGACGGATGAGCGGGCCAAGCTCACGCGCGCCGAGCTCCCGAACGGGCGGCGGCTCGCCGGCGCCTGCGATGTTCAGCTCGACGATTCGCTCGACGTTCGGTGGGCGCGGCGGGATCTCCGCGACCAGTCCGTGGACGAACGCATCCTGCTGGCTGCCGAGCAGCACGTTGTGGCGGCGCTCGAAGCCCAGCGTCGAGCTCGTCTTGCCGCTCAGTCCGGCGCCACCGCAGAGCGAGCCGCCGACGTGCGCGGGCCACACCTCGACGTAGTCGGGCAGACCGAGCAGCTGTCCGAGGCTCGAGTGCATCAGGGCAGCGCCACGTTCGGCGTCCAGCACGAGGTCGGGGCGGGCCAGGTCGCCGACCAGCAGCGAGTCACCGGTCAAGAGAAGCCACGGGTCCGGACCTCGCGTGAGGTCGACAACCGCGAACGACAGGTGCTGAGGACGATGGCCGGGCGTGTCGATCGCGCGGACGCGCACTGCTCCCAGAGCGATCTCCTCGCCGCCGTGAATGGTGTCTGGGTCGTTGTCGTCCGGCTGCCCCGCTCGGTATCCGCGTGCGCCGGTGAGCTCCACCAGGCGCTGACGCCCGGACACATGGTCTGCGTGATCATGAGTCTCGAGCACGTAGGCGATGTCAAGATGCTCGGCGGCCGCGAGCTCGAGGTAGGGCGAAACGTCCCAGCGCGGGTCGATCACGGCTGCTTTGCCGGCGTCGCCGAGGATGTACGAGGCGCACCCGAGATCGCGGTAGAGGACTTGCCTGAAGAACACCGCCGTCCTTCCGGTGACGTAAGTTCACTGAGTCAGTGAACAACGTATAGCCGTCGGCGGCGGCGTCGTCAATGGCGCAAAACCCGAGAGACGTTGAGGGGGATGGCCGGCGCTCGCGGCCGCGGATCAACCGTCGAAATCGAAATCGCGCGGCGGCCGCTGCTCGAACCACAGGCGGTCGTGCTCGGGAGCGTCCTGAAGGAATTCCGGGGTCTCCTCGAGCACGTCGTCACCCTCGTGTTCTTTGTCGAATTCCGATTCGACCTCGTACTCGGCCGTCTCCTCGTCAAGCGTCTCGACTCGGCGCGTCGCCTCCGGTGGCTCCGGCGGCCGTTCCTCGCGCAAAGCCGCCTGCTCGTGCTCGAACTCGTCCTCGTGGTCGAATTCCTCGCCACGCTCCTGCAGACGGATCCCGACGGGCGGTGCCGGATCTCTTTCGCGGTCCGCTGGAGCAACCGGCGGCTCCTCCGCGAAAGGATCATCGAAACCGGGTTCGAGGGCTCCGCGCGATTCGGAATCGAGATGCTCATCCGGTCCTGCCGTGAACAGCTCGTCCGCTTCGGGCTCGAGCTCCTCGGGATGCGCCGCCGCGCCCTCATCGAAGGCCCGCGGTTCATCGGAGCCGCGCCTCACCGGTCCGAGGGCTTCACGCTCGGCGCGCTCGACCTCCGTTGGGTCAGCCCCTCGCCGTCGCTTGAGGTCTAGGTGCTCGCGAATTGCGTCGTCCAACAGGCCCATGCCGCAAAGCCTACTCGCCGAAGAACGCGTTCGCGGTTTCCGGGAAGGCCCGCACGGTGCGGTTCTTGCCCTCTCTCTTGGCCACGTAGAGCGCCCTGTCAGCTTCGGCGATGAGGGTGTCCTTGTCTCCATCCGAGGAGGCGGCGACCCCGACACTCGCGGTGATGCGGAGGACCCCATCGCCGTTCAGCCGCGGGATTCGCAGTGCCGCGATCTCGTTACGCAGGCGCTCGGCGATCGCATATGAGCCCTCGAGATCGGTGTGCGGCAGGATCAGCGCCATCTCCTCGCCGCCGTAACGAGCGGGGCTGTCCGTTTCGCGGGAGGTCGCGAGGACGGCCCGAGCAACATGTCGTAGAACCACATCCCCCTGTTGGTGACCGTAGGTGTCGTTAACCACCTTGAAATCGTCGATGTCGAGCATGATCAGCCCGACCGCGTGGTGATACCGGCGGACCTGTTCCATCTCCGCGCTGAGTAGATCCTGGAAGCGGCCGTGGTTGGCGAGGCCCGTCTGCTCATCGGTCACAGCCTGCCGGCGGACCTGGAAGTGAAGCTCGACGTTCTCCAGCGCGAGCGTCGCCTGGGAAGCCAGGGACCGGAGGAGCTCGCGGTCGTCCTCGGTGAACGGTCGCTCGCGCGTGACCGTGATCAGCCCGCGGGTTCGGCTCGTCGGCTCGATCGAACCGAGTGCGACGCTTGCGACGCAGACGCCGTCGGATCGCGCCTCGCCAAGGCCCGCGGTGCTGAGCGCCGCGCGTTCAGCGTCGTAGACGGCGTCGTCCAGCCCGCGGAAATCACCGACCCGCCCCGACTCTTCGAGCGCGTCGTGGGCCGACTGCCGCGCGCTGAGGCGGCCGCGGTCCGCCTCGACCGCATCGACGGCTGTCCGCAGCGCCAGCTCGAGCAGCGCGGGTCGGTCCAGGTTCGAGGCGAACGTATGGCCGATCCTGCGGATCAGCTCTCGCAGCCGGCCGCGCTCGCGAGAGAGCTCGTCGAGCCGGGTCGAGAGTTGGGTCGACATTCGGTTGAACTCGTTGCCGAGGGCGGCGAACTCGTCGTGCCCCTCGACGGGGACCGGCGCGGAAAAATCACCGCCCGCGAGCCGGCGAGCTGCTTCGAGGAACCGGCTGAGCTGCCCCTGCAGCGCTCGCGACGCCATCACCGAGAATGCGAGCGCCAGTGCGAGGAAGACGACGATGAAGATGATCGCGACGAGCCGGCTGGTTCCGAGCGACGTGGTGCTCGCGGCCGGATCGGAGAGCACTGCGATCTCGATCATCGATCCCCTGAAGCCCGCGTATCGCCCGGTCACGACTCTGTAGCTGACGCCGTGCAGGGTCAGCTGCCCGTGACCAGGAAGGGGGTCACCCGGCGCCACCGGCAGGGTCGAGGCCAGCACGCTGGCGCCTTCTCGGATCACGACGCCCCCGCCCCGGACGGTGAGGTCGTGCGCGAGTTGCGCGGCGGTGAGCGTTGACACGGTCACCGTCGTCATTGATCTCGTCGGAGGCGTCAAGACGGCGGCGGCGCCGGGCGCGATCGCCGAGCGGTCACCTGCGTCGACGATGACGCCGCGCGCGTTGCTGACGACGATCCGCGCGAGGCCCGCCTCACGAGCGACCGCTGCAAGCCGTGCCGACAGCCCACGGCCGCTGAGGATGCCCACGCGGCCGACGAGCGACCTGGCGTCGGCGCGGGCCTGCGCGCTCTGGCTGTCATAGATGCCCGACGCAGCCGAGGCAAGCCCACTGGCGCGCGCATCGGCCTTGCCCTGCTCGCTGTCATCGATCAGCCGGAACACCAGAAGGCCGACCGCGATCATCGGGACCACGACGATCAGCGCAAAGAAGCCGGTTAGACGCGTGCGGAAACTCATTACGTGCCCGTCCCGCGTGCAGCGTACCCGCCATTTTCCGTGGCGGCGCAAGCTCTGGACCAGCGTATTGCGGCGGCGGGCGCCGTTCTCAGCCCGCAGCGCCACCGTCACTAGCAATCTCCCAAGGCTAAACTGGCCAGAACCGCGCGGGTCGCGCCGCCGCACGGGGCTATAGCTCAGTTGGGAGAGCGCCTGGATCGCACCCAGGAGGTCGGGGGTTCGAGTCCCCCTAGCTCCACTCGCAAAGCCCCTGGTAAGCCGGGGGTTTTGTGCTTCTGGAGCACCGGCCGAAACCGCCATTTCTGTCAAGAGAATGCGTTTTTCGGCGATCTGTTGACAGAAATCAGCGGGAACTGGGGTCAGAGAAGGCAACTGTGACTGCTCCGAGAGGCACAGCCCAGAGTCTGCGCTCACCGACGCGGCTGTCGCTTTGCGAGGCGCTCCTGTAGCGCTCGCTCGGCCGCAAGATCGTCTGTGAGGAGCTCGCTCGCGAGCTGGCTGAGCGTTCGTAGGAGCGCGCGCAGACGCGCGGCGCTCACCACCCGGTACTTGCCGGCCGCGTCGCGGCGAACAGCCCCGGTAGCGACCAGATCCGCGAGACGGCGGGAGGCCGTGCGCACATCAAGTGCCGGGACAAGCTCGGTGAGTTCGGTCGTCGTTCGGGGCTGCCCGATCAGCAGGAGCACTATCTCGACGGCGTGAGGACGCCCGAGCGCGGCCCATAGCTCGGTGTCGCGGCGGCGTCGGCCGGCCCGGAGCAGCGGGCGCAGCTGGTCGGAACGGGTGAGCGAGTAAACGTCCTTCTTGAGCCCGTGGTTGACCAGCCCGATCGCCTCGAAGCTCGCTGAGCCGCCTCGAGACGGTGGGCTGGGCGATGCCCGCGGCGGGGTCCGCGAGCTCGCCGACCCGTGAAGGACGCTCGATCAGGCGAGCGAGCACGTGCTGCCCATCCCGCCTTCCAAGCGCTGCGAGAAAGTCGGGCGTCCGACCGTTCATGTAGACATTTATGCCATATATGTCTCGACCGATCGCAGCTCCGCATCGCATCGACGCGCCCTCGCGGATAGGCCGATTGCGCCCGGGAGAGCGCCCTTGCTGGCTCGAGCTGCCGATCAACGACGATCAGATCACTGATCTCCGTAGGCGGGCCGAGCGGGCGGGCCAGCCGGTCGATGCGCTCGTGGCGCTTGCGCTCGAAGCACGGATCGTCGATCGCGAGCTTCCGCAGCGCCGGTGCGGCGACGCTCAACGCGCTGCACGAGCAGGCGCAGGCCGAAGGGGCCTGCGCCGTCCTGGCCCCGACGCCAGAGCTACGCGCGTGGGTATCGATCCTGCGCGGTGCCAGGAGAGGGCCGGCCGTGCCCGACGAGCTTCCGAGCGTCGCGTTGCCGATGCGGCTCGTGGCGCGCGTCCCGCCAATGGCGCGGGTGGCCGAGGTGCTCGCGGCGGCGAATGCCGACGCGGTGTCGCTCGAGATCGCGGTCGCCTGCGATCTCGCGGCGGCGCTCGGAGGCAGAACGCTTGAGGCGTGGGCCTACGCAGCTGCGCTGCGGCGCCTTCTCGGGGGGCCGTTAGCTGGAGCTGGCTCGACGTCTGATCGAGCCGGGCTCGAGCAAGCCCAAGCGGCGTGCTTCTCCGAGCGCTTCGAGCCATACGGTTAGGTGCCGCAGTGGCTGCCCGAGCGCCCGCGAGCGCAGCAGGCGTCGCGCGCGCTGCTGCGCTGCTGAGATCTGCTCCTCGAGCTCGGCGACGCGTTGTATTGGCGCGACGCCGTCCAGCGCGTCGCGCTCCTGGCACGCGACCCAGGCGTTGTGGGCGGCGGCGCCCTTCACGCGTGCGTCGAAGTCGTCACCCGCGTCAGTGCAGCTTGGGCACCCGCAGTCGGCTTCGGGCACGAAGCCGGTCGCGAGCACGCGTGCAGCCTCGGTTGGCGCGAGCGCGGTTAGCAGCGATGGCAGCTCGAACCGGGCTGGCGGCGAGCCGGGGCCCGACGCGCCGCGAAGGTCGCTGATGCGGAAGCCGTCGTATCGACCGAGCCCGACCTCGGTGCTGAGTCCGAGCGCCCATGCGAGGCGACGAATGGAAGTGGCACGCTCGATCACGCACGGCCTTCCGCGCTCCTGGAGCAGAAGACCGAAACGCAGCCCGAAGACGAGTTCTGCGGCGCTGCTCTTCGAGGTCAGAGAGTCCAGCGCCAGCCAGTAGCCGTCGGGGTCGCCTCGGCCCATGCGGTTGGCGAGCGTGATCTGTCCCTCCTCGGAGCACAGGTCTTCAAGCGCCGCGGCGATCACGGCGTACATCGGCTTGCTGTACGCGTCCCGTGCAGCCAGCGACGCATCGAGCAGCGTCGGGAGCCGCGCCAACCAGGGATCCTCGAGGCCCTGCAGCGCGAACGATGCGCTGAACAGCAGGTCGGCACCGAGCTGGTCTTGATGATCGACCGAAGCTCGGGCGAGCCGTCGGGCGGCTTCGAGCGCCCGGAGGTCCTCGGGGTGGTGAGGCGCGAGGCCCTCCGGCGCGTAGCTGAGGTCTCGCAGGCGCTTGGTTTGCGTCCAGCGCGCGAACGCCAAACGCCGAAGGGCCGGATCGACGCCGAAATGGATCCCGAGCGCTTGCGCGAAGCGTCGCGCCTCCCGGATCGGCGACAGCTCGCTGACTCCCACCACGAACCCGTCCGGGCGCTGGCCGTTCAGACCGACTTGCGCGGCGTCGCCCACGTCGTGACGGAGGCGGAAGTACAGGCCCGGCGCCCGCTCCCGCGGGTACGGATCAGCGCCGATGCTCGGCTTAACGGCCGCGAGGCTCGGCCGCAGGGCTTGGGCCACGTGCTGCGCGCTCGCCGGGCGGTCGAAGGGCTCCTTCTCAAGCAGCGCGCACACGAGCTGGTCGAGGTCCGGTGGGACAGCGTCCGCGAACGCGCTCGGCGGATCGGGGCGCTCGTCAAGGATCGCCCGGTACACGGCAAGCTCGTCTCCGGTGAACGGGCGCCTGCCGGTCAGCATCTCGAACAACACGGCACCGAGGGCGTGCAGGTCCGTCGCGGGCTGGGCGTCGCCGCGTAGCTGCTCCGGTGCGGCGTACCTGAGCGTGCCGACGAACCGCCCATCTTGCGTGAGCGACGAGTAGTCCAGGAACCGCGCGACCCCGAAGTCGAGGAGCTTCACGGTGCCGTCCGCGCACACGAACACGTTCGGGGGCTTCACGTCACGGTGGACGATGTTGACCGCGTGCAGCGCCGCGAGCCCGAGCGCGACCTGTCTCGCTATTTGCCGCGCTCGCGCGGGCGCCAATCGCCCGCCGGCCTCCTCCAGCTCCTCGCGCAGCGAGCGGCCCGTGAGCAGCTCCATCGCGATCCAGTGCCAGCGGCGGCCGGCGTGCTGGGTTGACCCCGAGGCGACGTAGGACACGAGGTGCTCGTTGCGGACCTTGCAGAGTCCGCGCACCTCCCGCTGAAAGCGCTTGAGCTCAACGTCGTCGAGCAGCTCGGCGTGAAAGATCTTCAGTGCGACGCGTGCGCCGTCACGCTCGGCCTCGTAGACGGCACCGAACCCGCCGGGCTTGCCGAGCGGCCGAAGCAGCCGGAAGCCGGCGAACAGATCGGGGAGAATCACGCCGATCCCTGTGCAGCCCGCGAGACGCTCAAGAAAGCTCGTGACATGGCGCACCAAGTCTGCCTGCCGTGTCGGACGCGCCCCTCGCGATGGCGCGCAAGGGACGGGGATGTGACCCGGGGCCAGCCCGAAATGGGGCGCAGCTACGCTCGCGTCTACCGGCGCGTCCAGCGTCGTCGGCACCATGAGCTGATCGAGGATGCGATCGAGCGCAGCGGCGGAAGGGTGCTCGCCTCGAGCGGGCCGAGCAGCGCACCGCTGCTGCTCGGGGTGGAGGGCGACGGTGGCGAGCGGGTCGGCATCTGCGCCTACGTGTTCCTGGCCAACCGGCGCCAGACACGCAATCGCCCCCAGGATGAGCATCGCCTCCAAGTGCGCTATGGCGACGTCAACGATCCGGCCTGGCGCGGCCGAGCGCACCCGGTCGGGTTCGACCCGCTTGAGGTCGACGTGACCCTCGTCCTCGGAGCCCACGTGGAGGAGAACCTGATCGTTGGCCTGGATCCGCTGGTGTATGACCCGCTGCCGATCGGCATCTCGGTCTTCTTCAAGGACGGCGAGATCGCCGAGGCCAAGCGCTCGGGATGGCACGTGTGGGAGCGCGACAACATATCGGGCGTGCGGCGACCGTCGCCACGGACCGCGCTCGGCGTAGAAACCGTGGTGGGGTTCCGACCGGAGCGGCTACTCGACTTCGTTCGGCTGGAGCGGGACGCGCAGAGCCTCGGCCTGGACCCGCCGCTGCGGTTCCGCGCGGCGCTGGCGGCCGCCAAGCCGCGCCACAAATCCAGTCTTCATGCGCTCGAGCGGGAGTTCAAGCTCTCCGCCGCAGAGATCCTCGACATCATCAGGGAGCGGCCACGGCTCGGGATGGCCGTGCGTGGTGGGGTGGCGGAAAGGCACCTGCATCGGGTGCTGGAAGCCGACAGCAAGATCGCAAGGGTGGAACTCGGCCAGCAGGAGGGTCCGCCTGACTTCGTGATCACCATGCGCTCGCGACGGCGCCGTGTCAGCGTCGAGTGCAAGAACGCCTCGCCGAAGCTGTACGCCGATGGGACCCCGAAGGTCGAGACGCAAAAGACACGCGCCTCGAAGGGCGACCCGAAGAGCAGGCTGTATGAGCCGAGCCAGTTCGATGTCGTCGCCGCATCGATGTTCGGGCCGCTTGGGCGCTGGGAGTTTCGCTACAAGCGCTCAGACCTGCTCGAGCGAGACGCGACCTTCGCTGACCGGATCTCGGCGATCCAGCGCATCGATAACAGCTGGGAGGGAAGCATTGGCGCAGCCCTCGCCGCCTAGCCGGAGCGTCGGCACCCCCGCCGCGGCCGCACGCCCGAAGCGCGTCAACGGCCTTCCGTACCCGGACCCAAGCGGCCCGGGGGTAACAGCCAGGATGCGACGCAACCCGCGTACGGGCACGCGACCGGAGGCGCTCGTTCGCTCCGAGCTGCACCAACGCGGCCTTCGTTTTCGCAAGGACCTCCCCGTACGCCTCCCAACCAGGGTGGTCCGTCCCGACGTTGTGTTCACGCGCGCGAGGCTCGCGGTCTTCATCGACGGCTGCTTCTGGCACGCTTGCCCCGCCCACGGCAACCAGCCCCGCTCGAACACCGAGTACTGGCGCGGGAAGCTGGCGCTCAACCTGGCGCGAGACCGAGCCGTCGACGAAGCGCTCACCCTCGCGGGATGGAGGGTTCTCCGCGCCTGGGAGCACGAGCATCCAAGCAGCGTGGCCGAGCGCATCCTGGAGGCGCTCGCAGCAGACTGAACCGCGGCTACGCGGCGAACGCGAGCGAATCGACCGCGCCAAGCCGGCGAAGCTCCCCTGCGACCTGGGCGGCGACGCGCTCGGCAAGAACAGGCGGCACCGCGTTCCCTAGCTGGAGCTGCTGCTGACGGCGGTTGCCGCAGACAACGTACTCGTCGGGGAAGGTCATAAGCCGCTTGAGCTCCGCTACCCGCAGTCGGCGCGAGTCCCAGTGAAACGGCCCTACCCAGGGGCCGGGCTGGCCCTGGATCGTCGGGGATGGTCGGTCCGGGGCGAGCTTGAGCAGAAAGCTCCAGTAGCGTGAGCGCCACTTGAAGCGTGGTGCAGGATGGCCCCGCTCGGCGGTCCAGAAGAGGTAGTTCTCACCCGGAGGTACCCCCCGCAGATCCTCGGCGTAGGTGCCCGTGACGTGTTCCTCGGGCTCCGGCGGGTTATGTTCCAGGCCGGCAAGGGCGTCGCCGGCCGTCACGTGGCGCGGGAGCGACTCGTCCCAGCCTGTGCGGGTCTCGTGCGGTCCGGATCGGGTGGCGGTCGGCCAGTCGAAGCGCCAGAAGTCGGGAGGGATGTTGAGCAGATCGCTCCGAATTCCGACGCAGAACAGGCGCTGCCGGAGCTGAGGGACGCCGTAGTCGGCGGCGAGCAGGATCCTGTAATCGACGGCGTAGCCGGCCTGGCGCACACCGATCAGGAAGCGGTTGAGTACGGGGCGGTTCTGGTTCCGGTACGCCAAGCCGTAGACGTTCTCCATCACGAATGCGCCGGGCTGGATCCCGCCGAGCAGCCGGACGTATTCGTCGAGAAGACTGGCCTTGGGGTCGGCGCCGGCTCGCTTGTACTCGAGCCAGTAGCCGCTCTTCGAGAACGGCGTGCACGGCGGACCGCCGATCAGTAGGTCGACCTCGCGCTCCTTCAGGCCTGCGCGCTCGAGAACGCCTGCGGGCTGCGCACCAAGAACATCCTCCAGCACTGCATCCGCGTGCAGCGCCCGGAAGTGCCGTTCGGCGTTGGCGAGCATCGTCTGTCGCGCGATGGCGCTGCTCTCGATCGCAGCACGGGTCGCAAAGCCCGCCATCTCGGCGCCGAGGTCAAGGCCGCCGGCACCGGAGAACAGCGACACAGCCGTCAGAGGTTCCACGCAGCGCGACCCTACCGCAGGGTGCCGACGGTCAGCCTCGGGCCACGCAAGAGCCGCAAAGTCGTGGCTTTCTCGTTGTACGGCGTCTGCGATGCGGCGCATATCCGTAGCGTCCGGCGCCGGTCTCCGTCGCCCCCAGGCCTCTGCACGGGTGCACGGCAGAGGCGGCTGCGAGATGCGAATCTCGTCGTTCAGGCCGGCTTGACCCGATAGAGCGGCGAGTGCTGCTCTGCCTTGAGCCCTGTCTTCACCTTGCGCGTCGATGTCGTGCTCGTCCGGGCGTGGTCGCGTCGGACGATCGGTAGGTCACGAACGTCCGTCACGCCGGCGTGGGCAGGCTGATCAGCTGCCATGGGCGGAGTCGGGTCGGCAGGCAACGCACCGGCCACGAGCTCGTCGAATGCCTTGCCGAGCTGAGCTCGGTCGCGGGAGTCCGACACACGCGTGTACACCTCAAGCGTCAGCTTGGCGCTGCCGTGCCCAAGCTGGCGCTGCACGTAGCGGGGTGACGCGCCAGCTTCGATCATCAGGGTGGCGTAAGTGCGACGGAAGACGTGGGCTGAGAGGTCGGTCGGAAGCGGTGGGAGACCGCGCTCCAGGCGGATGCGGTTGGCGGCGCGCTGGACGGGTTGGACGACGCGCTGGTTGAGGCTGTCCTTGGTCCGCATCGTGCCGGCCTGGGTGGGGAACACGAGCTGGCCCGGCGGGACGTGGCCGAGGCTGTCGCGGTAGGCGATCAGCTCCTTGCGCAGCCAGGGGGTGATGTCGATCTCGCGCACGCCCTGGTTGCTCTTGGCGATGCGGATCAGGATCTTGTCGTGCTGGAAGTCGAGGTCCTGCCAGCGCAGCTGGCAGAGCTCGGTGTTGCGGGTGCCGCTGGCGCTGAGGGTGGCGATCGCGGCGCGGCGCGGCGACGGGGTCTGCGGCAGGCGGCGGTGGTAGAGGTACCAGGCTCCGGTCGGGCTGATGCCGAGTTGCGCGGCGATGTCCTTGAGCGTCAGCTTCTCGATGTCGTGGAGCCGGCGGATCTCGTGCGCCTTCCGGCGCGCCTCAGGGCGGCCGGGTTGGTCGATCTGCTCGGCGGCTTCGAGCAAGGTCATGACCTCGTCGGGCTCGAGCCAGTCGCGCGGCTTGGTCTTGGGGACCTTGACGCGGTGCTTGCGGTCGCGCGCCGGGTTGGCTGCCAGGGCGAGGTCGGGGCGGCGGACCGCCTCGTCGAGGATCTGTGAGAGCAGGTTGATCGCGTGGTTGATTGTCCGCTCGCTGAGTCGAAGCGGTTGGTTGTTAGCGGCACGTAGCGGCCTGCCGTTGGCCTTGGCGGCGCGGATTCGCTGGAGCAGGCGCAGCCGCTGTTTCTTGTACTCGTCGACGATGGCCCAGGTGATCTGGGTTAGCCGGGTGTCCTCGAAGGACGGGGCGAGCTGGTGCGCGAGGATCCCGTCGTAAAAGCGGCGCGTGTTCGGGCGGATCTCGACCGCGTGCTCGGCGAGGTACGCGCGGGCGAATGGCCCGAAGGGCGGGTTGGCCTCAGCAGTCGGGGTGATGTCCGGCGTCGGCACGTAGGTGCCGGTGGCCACTTCGTTCTCGAAGCTCTCGAGCTCGAAGCTCTGCCCGGCGCTGCGACCAGCCTTCGCTGGCCATGCCGCAGCGCTCGTAGCGCCTGATCCCATGCTGATCGTAGAACTTGACTGCGTAGCCGATGTCACCGTTCTTCCGGGCCCAGGTGGCGACGGTGCCCTTCTTCGGGCGGCCGCGTGTCGCCCTCCCGGCCGTCCGGCGACTCGTGCGTTCGGTTCGGCTGTTGCGCGCCACGGCCTACCTGCGGCTCCCGGCCGGGCGGTTCGGCGGCAGTGGTCGCGAGGCGAGGCGGCGTCGCGTTCGCCGTGGTGGCTCTGCCAGCTCATTGAGCGAGTCCTCTGGTAGGTCATCGTCGGTGCGGCGCCGGTTGGTGATCCGGCTGTCGATGATGTCGGCGTCGAAGCGCAGTCTCGCCCTGGGGCCGTCGCCGAGCCGGATCGGCCCCAGCTCGTGCTGGTGTGCGTAGACCCATTTCGGGTTGACGCGTAACCGATCGGCGACCTCGGCCACCGTGAGCAGCTCGGGCCGCGAGGTCGAGCCGGAGCTACCGAGCTGGACCACGACGCGGGCGATCGCGTCGACCAGCTCTGTGTTGAGCGGCTCGGGAAGCGCGGCGGCGAGCTCGCGTACGAGCGCGGCAGCGAGGTCGTCAGCCACCGGGCCTCCGGTCGGGTTCACGTAGCTGCGTGAGGTCCTGGCGCGCGGCCGGGATTTGCTCGAGCGGCAGTCCGAAGCGCGCGGCCAGCTGCTCGTCACTCTCGTGCCAATGCCTGCGAGGCTCGTCGGGACTGACGAGCGCCCCGCGGGCGAAACGCTCGGCGTCGGCGTCGGTGTATGGGCCGGATCGCTCGCCGCTGGCGATGAGCTGGGCGTAGCGGGCCATGTAGATGAGCATCCGCAGGCGTGGGTGCCCGGCGGGAAGCTCGGCGCAGACGAAGGTGACGTGCCGGGCGTTGACGAGCGCTGCGGACTCGTCGTTGTAGGTGACGAGGATGCTTGGTGTGGGTTCGCGTGGGGTCATCTTGGTTAGAGCGTGTGCCTGGGGGATGCTGACCCCCTCGATGGGACGGGACGGAGTGCGGCGCGGCGTTGTGCGGCAGGGTCGGCGCGCTCGAGGCCGGCGAGCGTATTGCGCGCGCGGTAGAGCTGGCGCTGGATGGTGCGCTTCGTGTCGCCGGTCGCTTGCGCGATCTCCTCGTGGCTGAGGCCGGCCGCCTGCAGGAGCACGATTCGCCGTTGGCGGTCGGGGAGCTGGCGGATGAGGTCGAGCCTCTCGCGTTGCTCGGCGCGATCGGCGGGCGCGGAGGCGTGCAACGTCGACGGCACGGCGTCGGTCTCCAGTGCCTGGTCCAGCGACGACACGCGTTGTTGCTTGTGGATCAGCTTGTATGCCTCGTGGATTGCTGTCGTGGCGACCCAGCTGAGCGCTGCCGCGCGCTCGACCTCCTCGGAGCGGCGCAGGAAGGCGGCCCAGGCGAAGTGGCAGGCGTCCTCGATGTTCTCGGTGCTCGTCCTGACCTGGCTGCGGACGAGTGCCAGCACGCGCGGGCTGAACGTCCGGTAGATCTCTGCCTCGTCGCCGCGCATCAGCTGGCCCGCGGGCGGACGGATGCCGATGCCGGCTTCGCGTGCGGTCCCGGGTTGCGGATCGGACGAATGGGCGGGGTCATAGGCCGGGCGGGTGGCGGACGACGAACCCGGCGGGGCCGGTGCCGGTCGGTGTCCAGCGGGGGCCGGTGGGCGGCGGGTTGGGCGGCTTGCCTTCGCCGGCGGCGGTGTCGAGGTAGATGCCGGCGACCTCGATGTAGGCGTGGCTGGGGTTGGCGTAGATCGTGACCCACTTGCCGGGGCCTGGATCGCCGACGCTCTCGAGCGTGGTCGATGCTGGCGCCTGGTCGCCGAGCAGCGTCTGACCGAAGCCTCCGCCGTAGAGCACGTAGTCGGTTGCGGATGAGCAGTCGTAGCCGGGGCCGCCGTTCTCCTGCTGGCCTGGGTAGGCGGCCGGATCCGGCGTGGTCTGGTTCATGGTCTGCGCGACGGCGCCGTGTCCGCCAGCGTAGGAGTACGGGAAGTGGTTGATGCGGTTGCCGGCGGCGATCATGTCCTGCACGACGGTGGGCGCGTCGGCAGGCGCCTCGGCGGTGCCGTTCTTGAGGATCTGTGCCTTGTCGCCGGACACGAACGACACGTCTGTCGCCTGGCAGGCGCCGGGGCCGGCGGTCGGCACGCTGTCTGAGCCGTAGCCCCGGGCGTCGGCGAGGACGCGGTTGGCGTATTGCTGAGCCGCGGGTCCGGTGCCGTTGTAGGCGGTGACCGCGGTGGCGTAGGCGTCGATCGGCCGTCCGGGAGCAGCGCCCTTGTCCTTGATCAGCACGAGCGCGGCAAGCTGGACCGCGGTCGTCGGGTCGTGCGGCCCGAGCGACGGGTCGGCAAGGTAGTGGCGCAGCTGGTCGTACGCGTCGCGGGCGGCACCGCCGACGCCGATCTGCATCAGCCCGGACGCGTCGGCGAAGTTCGCGATGCCGGGGCCGCGGGCACCGGGCTGCAGAGTGCAGGACGGGTCGGGGTTGCGGCCCTGGTCGCACTCCTCCTGTCCGATGCCGGCGAGGATCTGCCACGGGAGGTCGTACTCGCCGCCGACCTGCTGGTAGATCGTCAGGAGGCTGGCGGGGATCGCTCTCACGGCGCTGCTGGTCGGAGCTGCGCCGCTGGCATCCGGCGAGCACTGGGTGCCGAGTACGATCGCGGCGCCGGCGACCAGCACGGTCCCGATCGGCGCGGCGGCGAGGACCAGTACCGGGACGACGATCGCGCTTCGGCGGCGTCTCAACATCCGCCCGGTCCGTGCGTCAAAGGCCTGGGAAGCGCGATGTGCGGCGCCGCCTCGGCGACGTCGAACACCCGCCAGCCGTCGGGCTCCTGGACGAGGTTGAGGTGCAGCTGGAACCGGCCGCCGTGACCGTCGAGATAGGTCGCGGTTGCGATCGCGGATCGTCGGCAGGAGCGGACGACACGAATCGACTCGATGCGTGGGTGTGCGGCCAGCTCCGCTGGCGTGGGCAGCGCGCGGCGGCCCTCCTCTTGCGCCAGCGCGGCGGGGTAGGCGGGCAGGCTGCCGGGGAGGTGCGAGCAGGGCGCCTGGTGGTATGTGCAGGCCAGCCAGGCAGACAGGAAGCGCCGCGCGACCCGCGCCATATCTCCCGTGGGTGGGGCGACAAGGAGCTGGCGCGGCGGGCTTGCTGGCGCAGGCAGCGCGGTCGCGGGCGTGGGTCGCCGGTCGACCGTCCGTGAGTGCGTTGCACGCAGGGGCCGCCGGCTCGTGCCGGTGCCGACCGCGGACGAGATCATCGCGACGACGGCGAGCACCAGGAGCGCCGCCGGGATCGCCAGCTTGAGCCGCCGTCCGACGTTCACGTGCCTCCTTGCGGACGCGCTATCGACGGCCAGCGGCTAGGCACGCGTACTGTTCGGCGGCGGCGTTCGTGTATGGGCCGGGGCGCTCGCCGTCGGCGATCTCGAGCGCGTACAGGCACATCGCCTGCACGTGCCGGTGCTCGTCGGGGTCGAGTGTGTCGTCGATGATGGCGTGGCCGGCAACGGCGATCGCGACGATCTGTCCCCGATGGGTGATCGGTTGGAGGGTGCGCATGGCCGCGATCATCCGTCGCGGTTGCGCGCGGCTCGCCGGAGTGGGCGAATTTGAAGGCAACCGATGCGGAGCTGTCGCGTCCTTGTTGCATTAGCGCGTGAGTCGGTAGCCGACGCCGCGCACGGTCTGCACCAGTGGCTCGGAGCCTGCGGCGCGGAGCTTCTGCCGGAGCCGAGCGGCGTGCGACTCGACCGTGCGGCTTATGCCGGCCGCAGCGGGGTCGTATCCCCACACGGTTTTTGTCAGCTCGGCCTTGGTGAACGTGCGGCGAGGGTCGCCGGCGAGCGTTTGCAGGAGGTCGAACTCGAGCCGACTCAACGCCACCGGCGTTCCGTCGATCGATGCTGCGCGAGCGTCGCAGTCGACGATCAGCGCGCCGGTGCGCAGCACGCGGTGACGCCGCTCGTTGCCCACAGCACGCGCGGCAAGCGCGTCGAGCGCGCCCTTGACGAGCAGCGGCGAGGCAGTGGATGGGAGGACGATGTCGGCGCCGGCCTGGTACTGGCGCACGGCGGCGTGGTCGACGTCGGCGCCGAGCGCGAGCACGGGGAGCCGGGGGTCGGCGCGTGGTATCTCGCCGGCGCGGAGCCGGCGCAGCAGCGCGAGGCTCGCAGCCGGGGTCTCGAGCTCGCCGAGCACGAGCGCGTCGGGCGCGCCGCCCGCGAGCTTCGCGCACGCGTGTTGCTCGCTGATAGCGGTGAGGACCTCGTAGCCGTCGAGCAGTAGTTCGTCGCCACGGACTCTCAGCGCGTGATCGTCGGCGTCGACGAGAAGGATGTTGCGCATCTCGTTCTCCTTTGCTGCGGTTGCTGGAGCAGCCAGTCGGTGAGGTCGAAGCCGTCGCGCCGCGAGGGGCTCAAGTCGACGACGCGGACGCTTGCGCGTGGGCGCAGGTCGGCGGCGATCCGTCGCGCCGCGGCGCGCCCGGCGGCGTCGCAGTCCATCAGCACCGTCACCGTGCGCCCGTCGAGCAGGCTCGCCCACTCCGGTCGCCAGGCGTGGTCGCCGGGCACGGCGATCGCCGGCCACCCGCGCGAGCGCGCCGCGATCATGTCCGGCGGGCCCTCGACGAGCAGGATCCGTGGCGAGCGCTCGCGCGCCGGGTGCGGGATCAACCCCAGGCGGGTCCCTCGGACCGCCAGCATCTTCGGGCCGTCTGAGCCGAGGCGGTAGCGCAGCACGCCGCGTAGCTCGCTGGCGCGGCCACGGATCGGGATCGTGATCCGCCGGCCGTCGTAGCCGAGCCCAAGCTCGCGCACCACCTCGGGACGCCACAGCCGCCGGCGCCACAGCAGCTCGCGCCATCGCCTGCCGTCCTCGGAGACCAGCGCCTGATGCCATGCCGCGACGTCCGCCTCCCCCGCCGCAAGCTCCACCCGCGGCGCCGAACGTCCCGTCGCCGGCGCGGGTGAAGCCGGGGTCACCACGCGCGTGGAACGCGCGACTGCACCCCGTCGTTCAACCAGGCCGTGCTCGGCCATCAACTCGATCGCCGAGGCGGGCGAATGGCCCCGCGTCAGCGCTGCGTCGTATGCGCCGCCGTGGGCTCCGCACCCCCAGCACTGCCACGCCCCGTGCTCGAGGCTGACCGAGCACGACGGCCGGCGGTCCTCGTGCGCGTGCGCCTCCGGATTGGCGAAGCACCGCACCGTGGCGTTCCGCTGCGCCCACCCCGGCAGCTCGATTCCAAGCGCCGCGTAGAACGATCGAACGTCGCCTCCGCCTGGGCTGCTCACAGCTCCCCTCTGCAAAGGACTTGGATCGATCCTCCCTGACACGTGTGGAGAAGATTGTGCTTGCGCATTGGTGGTGACAGCATATACTGATGTGGCTAATGTGGTCAAATCAGATGAAGGAGGCCAGTGATGGTGTTGCTGTCAGCGGTGAGCGCACACCCGAACCTCACGCAGCTGCCCGGCAGCGGAGTGCTGCAGGGGCTCGTCGACGGGGCGCAGGCGTGGGGGCTGGTGATCGCGCTGATCGGTGTCTTCGTCGGCTCGGCGACCTGGGCGGTCGCGACCCACACGCACAACCCGCATTACGCGGGTAAGGGCAAGGGCGCGGCGCTCGTCTCGGCCGCATCGGCGCTGGCGATCGGCGCCGGGCCGGGTCTGGTGAACTTCTTCTCCAACCTCGGCACCCACGTCAAATGAGCAGGCGGTCGCTGATCGCGGGTGCAATCGCCGTTGCCGCGGTGGTCGGCTATGCCCTGGCCCAGCTCGCGTTCGGTGCCACGCACGGCGCGCCCGCGACCACACAGCCACGGACACAACCGGCCTACCGCCAATCGCCGCGACCCCCGCAGGCCAGCCCGCCGCAGTCCGCGCGCTCGCGGCTCGCGGCGGTTGCAGCGGCTGCGAGCTACCTGCACGCGCTTGATCCGGCACCGCCAAGCGCGGCGCGTCAAGCGCGGCTCCGCGACCTCACCGCTGCGCCGTTCACCGCTGAGGCGCTGCGAGCGCAGGCGTCGGGGGCGGCGCTGGCGGAGCAGTTGTGGCGCCGCGGCCCAACGTTCATGCGCGGCTGGCTGCTCGGGTACCGCCTCGTTTCATACACGCGCGCTCGCGCGCGGGTCGCGATCTGGACCGTGGGGCTGGTCGCCAGCGCGGCAGAGGTGGTCGCACCGCAGTGGTCAACAACCGTCTGTACGCTCGCCTGGTCGGACGGATCGTGGCGGGTCTCGGGCGCGCAGGTGACCAGCGGGCCAACGCCGGCGAGCGACAGTACGGATCCCGCGGCAGCGGCGGAGTTCGCACGCACGGCGGCCCCATACCAGGCGTTCAGCGATGCGCCGTAGCGTCGCTCTGATCCTCGCGTGCACGGCCCTGGCGGGCGCGGGCAGCACCGTGCTGGCGAGCGCGCCGCCCGCCCAGGCCAGCATCATCGGCACGCTCGGTGGGCTGGCGTGCAAGGTGGTCGGCACCGTCGGCGAGGGTTGGATGGGGACCGCCTGCAACGGCGCGCTCGGCGTTGGGCAGAAGCTCGCCGGCGCGGCCGGAAAGGCCGGCAAGGTCATCGGCAAGGTTGCCGGGAACCCGCTCGTGCAGCGCGCCGCGGGGATCGCCGCAATCGTCGCGTGGGTGCTCGGCGGGGCGAAGTGGACGATGGATCACATGGCCAGCGTGATCTCCGCGAGCACCTCACCGTCGTTGACAGCTTCTTGGTTCACCGGCGTCTACCTGCGCATCGAGGGGATCGCGCTGTTCTTCACGCTGCTGTTCGTGTTCGCCGTGGCGACGGAGGCGCTGCTGCGCTCAGAGCCAGCGCTGCTCGCCCGAGCGGTATTCGGCTACCTCCCGCTCTCGGCGCTGGCGACAGCTGTCGCGACCCCGCTGGTGATGCTGCTGCTGGCCGCAACCGACCAGCTGTCGGGCGGCCTCGCCGCTCTCGCCGGACAGAACGCCACGCACTTTCTCACCGGCACGAGCGCCTGGGTGGCGGCGGGGCTGACCGCCGCGGACCCGTTCTTCGCGGTGATGGCCGGCGGCTTGGTCGTCGCCGCGGGCGGGGCGCTGTGGGTGGAGATGCTGATTCGCGAGGTGGCCGTGTATGTGGTGATGGCGATGCTGCCGCTGGTGTTCGCGGCGATGGTGTGGCCGGCCCGGCGGGTGTGGGCGATCCGCACCGTCGAGGTGCTGGTGGCGCTGATCCTGGCGAAGGTCGCGATCGTGGTCGTGCTCGCGCTCGGCGGTTCGGCGCTGGCGCATTCCGGTGTCAGCGGCCTATCGCGACTGCTCGGCGGGCTAGCGCTGATCCTGCTCGGCGCGTTCTCGCCGTGGGTGCTGCTGCGGTTGATCCCGTTGGCCGAGGTTGCGTCCGCCGCCGTTGGACACATCCGCGGTCATGTACACGCTACCGCTGGTGTGCGCACGCCCGAGGCTGCGCTCGCCGGCAAGGCTGTCGAAAAGGTGCGCGGCACGAGCCGCAACGGCACAGCGGAGGGAGCCGGCGACGCCGTGGTCTCGGGGCTGGCGGTGCAGGAGCTGCTCGAGCAGATGCAGCGTCGAGCACGAGCCGCCGAGGCGCCGTCCGCTGATGAGGCCGCCACCCGCGGCCGCGGCAGCGGCTCGTCCGCGGTCTCGCTGAACGGCGAACCCGGCCCGGCCGAGGAAACCGCCCGGCCGGCGTCCGGCGGCGAGCATGGCGCGAACGCGCGTCCGATGAGCACGCGCGGGGAACCCGCGACGATGGTGCAGCGCCCCGATGGGAGCTGGGAGCCGCTCGCTCACCCCGACCCGAACGCCCCGATCTCGCCACCACCCTGGGAGGACCGCCCGGACACCGCACCCGCGGACGCCGAGCCCGACACTCCGGCGCCGCCACCCGGTCCAGAGCCTCAGGAGGGTCGACTCGGTCGCGAGGAGCAAGGCGAGTGATCGTCGATCAAGCACATGAGCGCCAGCTCGCGGCCGGCGAGCTCGCGCTGCTGCGCGCGCTCGAGGACGGGCGGTCGCGGACTCGGGTCGAGCTCGCTGAGGAGACCGGGCTGCTGCCGGCCGCCGCGGCCGCAAAGCTGCGCGAGCTGGCTGCCCGGGGGCTTGTCCGGCATGGCGGGTGCTGGTACTCGGTCGGGCAGTGGCAGTTGACGCCGTCTGGCATTCGCGAGCTGGGCGGACAGCGGGACGGGATAGGTGCCGGGTGAGCACCAGCCGCTACCGGTTCGGCGATGTCACACATCGTGGGCTGCTTGGCGCGATCCGGCCCGGGCAGGTGCTCGTCGCGGCCGCAGGCATGGGCTGGGCGATCGCGATGATCGACCTGTCGCCGTCCGGTGGTGGTGTCGTCGCGGCGCTCCTCGGCGTGGCTGCCGCCGCGGCCGCAACGACGATTCCGGTCGGCGGCCTCACGCTGGAGCAGTGGGCGCCGGTGGCGGTCCCATGGCTGCTGATCCGCGCAAGCGGCCGCGCCAGCTCGCTCACCGCGGCCGAGCCCGGCACCGTGGTCGAGCTGTCGACTGCCCAGAGCCCTACCCGCCCGCGCGTGATCCGACCTGCCGAGCCGAAGCCGCCGCCACCGCTCACGGGCGTCAGGATCGTCGAGGTCCCGTATCGCGCGGGTGCGATCGGTGCGGTCAGCGAGCGGGGTGGCCGGCGGCTGACGGTGGTGCTCGTGGCTCGGGCGCCTGGGTTCGCGCTCGCCGACGAGGGTGAGCAACAGCAGCGCCTGGCCGTGTGGGGTGACGTACTCAAGGGCGCCTGTCGCAGCGGGGTCAGGCGGATTCAATGGATCGAGCGGACCGCGCCGGCTCAGGGCGACGGGCTCGCGCGTTGGCTTCATGAGCAGCGTGACCCCGACATGCCGCTGCGCGGCTCGGCGATCGGCGAGTCCTATCTCGAGCTGATGAGCTCGGGGGCACAGGCGACCCGCGAGCACGAGGTTCTGCTCGCGGTCCAAGTCGATGCGGCGCTGCTGCGCAAGGATGACCGCGGGCAGCGAGAGCGGGTGTTGATCGCCAGCGCGGAGCGGGTTGCGCAGGATCTCGAGCGCGCCCGCGTCGAGGTCGATCGGGCGCTCACGGCCGGGGGCCTGGCGCGCGCGATCAGGGTCGCGTTCGACCCCTATGTGCACCCGCAGCTCGCAGCGCTGCGGGCCGGCGGCGGCGGCGATGAGCTGTCCGAGCGCGCCGCCTGGCCAGCGGGCGCCCGCGAGCGCTGGAGCCACTACCAGGCCGACGGCGCTGTCCACGCCACCTACGAAATCGGCGGCTGGCCGCGCGCCGAGGTCGGTCCGGCGTTTCTCTCGCCGCTGCTCGGGACCTCCGAGCAGGTGCGCTCGGTCGCAGTCTCCTTCGAGCCGCTGGACCCGCTGCGATCGCTGCGGCAGGCCGAGCACGACGTGACCCGCGATGAGACCGAACGGCAGACCCGCCGCCGCTTCGGGCAGGTCGAGACCTCCCGCCAGCGCCAGGCCTCCGACGCCGCCCGCGCCCGTGAAGCCGAGCTCGCGTCAGGGCACTCGGAGGTCAGGCTCGCCGGGTTCGTGACGGCCACCGGCCGCGACCTCGACGAGCTTGAGGCGGCGTGCGAGGAGCTCGTCACACACGCGGGTAGGGCGAACCTCGAGCTGCGCCGCCTCTACGGCCAGCAGGCTCACGCCTTCACATTCACGCTGCCGCTCTGCCGGGGCCTCAAATGATCGGGGTGCCGTGGTGAGAGCCGAGCGGCCCGGCATCCGCGCGTCGACGCGCCACGCCCGCGCGATCTACCCGTTCCAGGCCGAGGCGGGTCTCGGCTGGCGAGGCTGCCTGATCGGATCGGACTCCTCCGGCGGCGCGTTCTGCTTTGACCCGTGGGAGCTGTATCGCCGCGAGCTGGTCGCGAACCCCAACGTCGCTGTGTTCGGCGAGCTCGGTTACGGCAAGAGCGCGCTGATGAAGACGCTGCTGTGGCGGATGCTGCTGTTCGGCCGGCGCGCGTTCGTGCTCGACGTAAAGGGCGAGTACGCACCGCTGTGTGACGCGCTCGGCGTGCGACCGATCCGGCTCGCGTCCGGGAGTGGCGTGTGCCTGAACCCGCTCACCGCGCGCCGCGATCGCGCGGCGCAAGTCGAGATCCTCCGCGCGGTGGCGCGCACCGCAGTCGCCCGCGCGCTAGTACCCGAGGAGATCGCCGCTTTGCGCGAAGCGCTCACCGAGGTCTCGGACCGGCGCGCTGACTCGACGCTGCCGGACGTGCTCGGACTGCTGTTCTCCCCTACCGAAGCGATGGCAGAAGTACTCCGCAGCTCACCGCAGGCGATCGCCGACGGCGTGCGCGAGGTCGCGCTGGCGATCCAGGACCTCTGCCAGGGGCCGCTACGGGGCATGTTCGACGGACCCACGACGCCCGGCATCGATCTCGAAGGCCGGCTGGTCGTCCTCGACCTGGAGGCGGTCAAGGACTCTCCGGCGATCGGGATCCTGATGGCCTGCGCGAGCGGGTGGCTATCGGCGCGGCTCGAGCGGCTCGCCGACCGCCGTGATCCCGGCCGGCTGATCAACGTCGCCGACGAGGTCTGGAAGGTGCTCGAGCACGAGGGCCTCGCGCAGTGGTTTCGCGCCAACTTCAAGCTGACCCGCAAGTACGGCACGCTCAACGTGATCGTCGCCCACAAGCCAGCCGATGTCGTCGGTTCAGGCGACGAGGGCACGGCCCGGCAGGCGGCCGCGCGCGGGCTGATCACCGACTGCGCCACCCGCGTCATCTATCGCCAAGCGGCAGGGGAGATCCCCGCCTGCATAGACCTTTTCGGCCTCTCCTCCCGTGAGGCGCAGATCGTCGCCCAGCTGCAGAAGGGACAGGCCTTGTGGCAGGTCGGCGGACGTTCCTTCGTCGTCGCGCATCACCGGACCCCCGTCGAGCGGCGACTGACGGACACAGATGCCGGGATGAGCGCAGACCGGCAGACGGCGAACCGGAGCGCCCGATGAGAGGCGAGCCCCAGGACTCACGCGGACCCGGGCTCGTCGTCGCGATCGCCCTCGGTGTCGTCGCCGCTCTCGGTGGCCTGTTGTGGTGCGCGACCGGCATCGCCGCGGTCGTGTCGGGAAGGGGCTGGCCGGCACTGAACGCGTCGCAGGTCGCGAGCGCGCTGGCGAAGCTCCCGGCACATCTCACAGACCCGCGCCTGGCGTGGCCGCGGGCGGTCCGTCCGCGGATCGCTGGTCCCGCCGCCTTCTACGCGGCGGTTGTCCTCGTGGGCGCGGTGGGCGCGGGGGTTGTTGCCGCGCTTGTCCGGCTGAGGGTCGCTGAGGCCATTGGCGGCGCGAGCGACCGAGAGCGCCAGGCGGCGAGATGGGGCAGCGGGCGCGACGTCGCCGTGCTCCGAGAGCGGCGCTCGCCGTGGCGAGCTCGCGGCAGACAACTCGACGGCGCCGACGCGCGGCTTGCGCTCGGGTACCAGGGTCGACGGCTGCTGCGCGCCGAGGCCCGCCACGCGCTGGTCGTATTCGGGCCTCCGCAGTCGGGCAAGTCGGCCGCCATCGCGATCCCCGCGCTCCTGGAGTGGGACGGACCGGTGGTGGCGTGCTCGGTCAAGACCGACCTGTACGCCGCGACCGTCGGCCGGCGCGAGGCGCTCGGCGAGGTGACCGTGTTCGACCCGTACGGGCTCTCACCCGCCCGGCTCAGCACCTGGTCGCCGCTGCGCGCAGCGCGCACCTGGGACGGCGCGCTCTCGACCGCGCTACGACTGACGACCGCTGGCGAGCTTGACACCGGCAACGTCAAGGGCGGCAGCTACTGGGCCGCCGCCGCCGAGCAGCGTCTCGCGCCGCTGCTCTGGACCGCTGCCAACAGCAACGCCGGGATCGAGGCCGTCGTCCGATGGGCCTACGGACAGGGCGACGCGGAACTGCCCAGCATCCTGCACCGACTGCTCGGCCAGGCGGCCGGCGCGCAGCAGCGCGCCGACGCACAAGCGGCCTACGACGCGCACGTCGCGTTCGAGCAGCTCGCCGGCGACACCCGCTCGTCGATCGAGTCGACCGTCCAGATGCTGCTGCGGGCCTACCGCTCGCCGCGCGTGCAGGCCTCGGCCCACGGCTGCGAGATCACACCCGAGCGGCTGCTCGCCGGCTCGGGCACCCTGTACCTGATCGGTGACAGCCATCGCGGCAAGCTGCTGCGCCCGATCTTCCTGACGCTCCTCCAGGAGCTCGTCGATCACGCCTACCACGAGGCGACGATCCATGGCGGCCGGCTTCCGCGGCCGCTGCTGCTGTGCCTCGACGAGCTCGGAAACGTCGCGCCCTTGCCGAACCTCGCCGAGGTCGCCTCCACCGCTCCTAGCCACAACATCCAGCTCGTCTCGATCTTCCACGACATCGCCCAGGCTCGCGGCCGGTACGGCGAGCAGGCTCACACCGCGATCAACAGCCACCGCGCGCGCATGCTGCTGCCCGGCGTCGCCGATCTCGAGACGCTGCGCTACTTCTCGGACCTGCTCGGCGAGCAGCGCACGCGCTCGGACAGACGCGAGGGCAAGCCGAGCGAGCGTCGACCACTCGCCGCCCCCGAGGCACTGCGCCAGCTCGACGACGGCCAGGCACTGCTCATCTACGGACGCCTGGCGCCGACGCGACTGCGGCTCCGCACCTACTACCGCGACCGGCGCCTGCGAGCGCTCGCCGACCCTCCCGACCGACACCCGGAGCCGTGACCGAGCTCTCCTGCACCGAGCTGATCCACTGGCGTGAGCTCCATCCCGCGGAGCGCCGGTCATGGTGGGAGGACCGGTGGCTCGACGCGATCGCGCTCACCGCGCGCTATCGCCTTTCGCTTCGCAGCCGCTGGTGGGAGGACGCGATCCAGGTTGAGGCGCTCGCCGCGTTCGCGGCGTGGGTCGCGCTGTATGACTCAGGCACCTACACCGACCCACCCGGGAAGCTCCAGCTGCTCTGGGAGATCGAGCGGCTCAGAGCCGTGCTGCGCGGCGGCGAGGAGGCCTTCCACCCCGCGCGCGACCGCGCCGCCTACGAGCGACACCTCGCCTCAATCGGCGCCGACGGCGATCCCGACCCAGGCGAGGAGAACGACCTCGACGAAGCCGCCCGACACCGTCACCGCACCCTCCAGGCGGAGGCCGCGAACATCGCCGAGCGCGTCGCGGAGCTCGAGCAGCGCGAACGGGTCCTCACGATCGACGTTCAGCAACGCCAGCGCGACGACCGAGACGCCGCGCAGGCGCGCCGGGATCTCGACGAGATCAGCCGAACGCTCGAGCAGCTCCGCCGCCGCCAGTGCGAGCTGCGCGTGGAGCTCGACGGGTCTAGCAATGCCTAGCCCGCTCGGCGAGAGCGGCGCTTGCGGGCCGTTCCAGGACCCTCGCGCCGCTCGGCTTCGACAGCCGCGGCGATCTCCTCGAGCACATCGGCCAGCGCGTCCGCCGCATCAGCGACCGCTCCCGGCGATGTGCCCGCAACCGCGGCGTTGTAGTCCGCCACGCACTGATCGAACCGCGCCCACAGCTCCTCGGGACCGGCGCGCCCCGTACCGGGGCGCAGCTCATACGGCGGCTGGCTCCTCAGTGCCCCGGGCTGCGCGACCCACTTCATCCCGGCTGCATCAGCAACCCGCGCGGCCCGAGCCCGCGTCCGCGCCGCCTCCGCAAAGCCCCGCAATCGACCCGCAAAACCGGCATCGGGCGGAGCCAGAATGTGCGCGCGCATCGCGTCCGCCCACGCCGCCGCCGCGGCGTCGTTCATCGCGATCGCCTGGCGGCGCTGCTCGGCTGGGTCGGCCATCACTCAACGCTCGGGGCCACCGGACGCTCCCCGGTCCACGGGTCCGAGCGCTCCACGCCAACGCGCGAGCCCTCGAGCACCTCGTCCAGATCGGCCGCACGAACGCGGTACTGCTTGCCGATCTGCATCGCCGGCAGCCGCCCCTCCTCGATCCAGCGGTAGATCGTCATCGACGAGATCCGCAGACGTTCCGCGACCTCGCCGACCGTCAGCAACTGATCACTCATAGCCGCCTCAACATACACCACATTAGCGCCACCTGCCCCATCAGAAGTGCTACTCTTTGCGGACTGTGCGAACGTTCGCACAGCGTCCGTAGGACTATTTGGCAGGACGGAGGTATGGACCAGCACGAGAGTCCGGACAACGTCTACGCGCTGTTTCCCGGCATCGACACGAGGCCGTTCGGCAAGTCGTCTGGACGACGTACGGCTCACGCCGACCTGGCCGACTCCGTCTGGAGCGCAGAGATTCCGGAGCGCACGCTCGCCGACGCTGACGACACCGTTTTCGCTGAGACAGAGCAGCAGCGCGCCGGCCGGCGGTCGGGCGCTCGACGTCGGCCGTGGCTCCGCGCGGACATGCCGGTCGCGGTCTGGATCACGGTCGCGGTGCTCGTCGGAGGCGCCCTGGCCGGCGGCCGGGCGTTGCTGACCGCGCCCAGCCATCATCCCGCGGACGCCGCGCTCGCAGCGACCGGCCACGCTCCACCTCGGCACGTGCAACGTGTGTCGACGAGCGCGACGACACCACGTGCAGGCCAGCGTGTTCGCCACAAGCCGCAGCAGCAGGCGCGAGCGCCCAGGCGGCTGACACGACCCGCGAGGGTGCGCCACCCGACCGCGAAGGTCACGTCCGCCGCTTCGACCACACACACGTCATCTGCCAGTCAGCCCACCACTGCGTCGACCTCCACGCCGGCGGCGTCGCCGGCCGCCCAGCCCGTCGCCTCGAGCAGCACGCCCGCGAGCGAGTCGGCGACAACGGCTCGGTCGGCGAGCCAGCCCGCAGGCCCCACCGGCCTTGGCCAGCAGGTCGGGGGGAGTTGTGACCCGCAGTGCAAATGAACCCGCCCCGCAACGAGGAGACCTGAACTGATGCTCAAGTTCCTAACTCGCACGCTCGCCACCGCGCGACGCAACATCATCTCCCTGCTGGCGGTGTTCTTCGCCATCGGCGCCGGCGGCGGCTACGCGCTCGCGGCCGGCAACACCAGGACGATCCACGGGTGCGTGAGCACGCGCACCCACGTGCTGTACGTCCAGAAGCGCTGCCAACGTGGTCAGACTCCGCTCGCCTTGAGCCAAGGTTCGTCGCCCCAGCCGGTGACCGCCTGGGCAGCGGTGCAGGCGAACGGGTTCACCGGCGCCGGCGCGCGCGGGATCTCAGTCGTGCACGTCGCCACTGGCACCTACAGCCTCACTGCTACTCCCTCGCAGTGCACGCAGGTCACCGACGCGCCGATCGTCACCGTGAACACCGCAATCCCAATGGGCTCGTCCCCAGCCGGGCAGTTCCCCACAGCCTGGGAGGCCCATTCTGGCAGTGGCCGAAACACCTTCACCGTCTACACCGGAGTCGTGGCCAGCGGGAGCTTCACGCCGAGCGACGAGGCGTTCAACGTTCAGGTCCCCTGCTCCTAGGCTGCCGTGCGCACGATCGCCAGCAACCAGCGGATGCGGCTTGTGAGAGTCGGCGGCGCCTTCCACCATCGGACCCGGGGTGTCATCGCTGCGCGCGCAGCGATCCTCGCGACCCTGCTCATGCTGATCACGGCGGCGCCGGCGTCGGCGGGCCAGTACTTGGTCACCTTCAACGCTTACGCGAATACGTACCCGGGATGCAGCATCTGGGCGATGAGCGGGTCGCTGACGTTCGGCTACAACCCGCCGTGCAGCACCTGGCCGCTCGGCTTCTATGGCGGCGGGAACGGCAGCTCGCTGCCCGCCGGTGCGCGGATCGGGATCCAGACCAACGCTCCGCCGGGGGTCGCGATCACCTCCGCGTTCGTCAGTCCGTGGGAGATCTACAGCCTCAACGACAAGCAGGGCTGGGGCGGCGGCTCGTACTACGCCGGCGGCGGCAGCCAATGGCACGACGGCGACACCGACGAGCTGGACACGGGCTTCGACTCGAGTTACTGGGGCTTTCAGATGATCTGCGGCTGGTCGAAATGCCCGAACTTCGGCGGGATCTATTTGAACTCGATCCAGCTCACGGCGACCGAGAATCAGGGACCCGCGCTCACCGCTGTTGGCCCAGGGAACCTCTGGTACCAAGCGAGCCACTGGATCTGGAACCCCGGTGGCGATCCGTGGTCGATCGAGCTATCGGGCAGCGACCCGTCCGGTGTATGCCAGATGTGGGCGACGGTCAACGGCGTACGGGTCAACTCGCCCGGCCAGACCCCAGATACTGCGGTCTGGCAGCAGTGCCCCGACTGGACCTGGTCCGGACCAGGCGCGACGGTCGACACCCGCGAGTACGTGCCGGCGAGTGGCCAGCTGTCGCTGACGCTGGCGGGCAGCAACGCGGCTGGCGTCACCAGCGCGCCGTCGGAGACGCTAGACGTGGACAACGTGCCCGTGCAGCTCAGCCTCTCTGGCCCGACGATCGCGCCGGTCACCGCGGGGACGCAGTACGTGACCGCGAGCGCGAGTGCCGGGCCGAGCGGTGTCGCGATTGGGTGCTCGGTCGACGGCGGGCCGATGCACTGGCAGAACGCGAGCAGCGTGCAGGTGCCGATCTCCGGTGTCGGGGAGCACACCGCTTCCTGCCAGGCCCACAACGGCGCGATCGGCCCGCAAGGTCAGCCGGCCCACTCCCCGACGGAGACCTGGTCAGTCAACATCGGCGAGCCGACCGTCAGCGCGATCGGCTTCCAGAAGGTCGCCGACAAGCTCCGATGCCACCGCGAGCGCGAGCGCGTCAAGATCCCGGCTCGGTGGGTGACGGTGCGCGTTCGCCACAAGCGCGTGCGCGTGCACGAGCCGGCCGGAACCCGGACGGTGACCGTCGACCAGTGCCGTCCGAGGGTGGTCTGGCGTCGGGAGACGGTGTGGGTGAAGGTCCGTCGCCACGGCAAGCTCGTCTCGGTCAAGCGAACGAAGCGTGTCCGCGTGCCGCTGCTCCCGCATACCGTCCTGAAGACGACGAAGCGCGTGGAGTACGGCGACGGAACGGCGGTCAGCGGCTGGCTCGGCACCGCTGGCGGTGTCGCGCTCAGCGGCGCAACGGTGCAGGTCCTGACAGCGCCGAACAACGGCCACGGTCAGTTCACGCTTGCCGCGACCACGACCACCACCGCGAACGGCAGCTGGAGCGTCCGGCTCGGTCCTGGACCCTCGCGGCTGATCGAGGCGGTCTATGGTGGTAGCGCGGGGCTGATGCCAGTCACCTCGCTGCCCGCGCATCTCGATGTGCCCGCACGTATCACGATCGTCGCGAGCCCGAGGATCCTCCCTTGGCGGGGCACGGTGACGCTGCGCGGGCACCTCGTGGGCGGCTTCGTACCGCCCGATGGAGTCGCGCTCAGGCTGCTCATCGACCTCCCGCACCGCACCCGTCCGTACGAGCCTGTGCCATTCAGAACCGACGCCAACGGCAACTTCACGGTCCATTGGTCCTGGGGCACAGGCTCGGGCGTGGTCACGATGCCGTTCGCCGTGGCCACCACCGCGAACGAGACCGATTACGCGTTCGCAGCCAGCCGAAGCAGATGGGTGCACGTCACCTTCGGCCTGCCCACGCCTCATCATCATCGCCATCGTCATCGCCATCGCCGCCGTCATCACCAGCGACATCACGGCACCGGCCGCCGCGGGAACGCCGGCCCGCGATAAGGACGCGTACCATCAGGCGACGTGGACGCAACGAGCGAGATCCTCGAATCGATCGAGCAGCGGCTTCGTGATGTGCGCGAAGTGATCAGTCGGCTGACGGCCGCACGAGCCGCCCTCGACAGCGCTCCCGCGCCGGCGCGCACCCGACCCGAACGGACCGCGCCCAAGCACGCCGCAGCCGCGCCGAGCGCTGCGAGCGTCGACCGTCGACGGCCCCGGCGAGCCCGCAAGGCGGGCCACGTCGTGCCTGCCGAGAAGCTCAAGCTGCTGCTATCGGACTCCGACGGGCTTTCGACATCAGATCTCGCGGAACACGCCCCTGCGGATCAGGCTCAGGTTCTAAGTCTGCTCCGGGAGATGGAGAAGGCGGACGTGGTTCGCAGAACCGGCCACGCCCGGGCGACGCGCTGGCACCTGGTCACCGACGAGCAGCGCGTCCAGGAGCGAGCGGCCGAGCTCGCCGCACGGAGCAAGTCGGCCTGACCCCTTCGACTGCGGCGTCCTGCACGGCGGCGCTGCAGCGGGCAGCTCGGAGGGGCAGCCGGGGATGAGCGCTCAATACACATGGCGTGTCACCTGAGCGCCACGTGCTGGTCATCGCGGCGGACGGGCTCGAATCGGACCAGCTGACGGCCGAGCTGGAGCGACGCACACAGCGGGGCCCGCTACGGGCGTTCGCTCTGCTTCCAGCCGCGACCGACGAGCGCGAGGAGGCCTTCGCGCGCCTGGGAACAGTGGTTCGACGGTGGAGCGAGGCGGGTGTGGTCGCGGTCGGGTTCGTTGGCGACGCCGACCCGGTCGCCGCGGTCCGCGCTGTCTGGCATCCGGTGTTCTACGACGAGGTACTCGCGTGCGTGGCCCCGGCGCCGATCGCCAGACGGCTTCGCATCGACGTGTCGCGACGAATCGCGAGGCTGACCGGCGCCGAGGTCTCCCTCGTCGCGACCCCGCACCACCGCGGATTCAGCGCTCCGGCGGTCGAGGAGGGCCGACGCCCGACTGCTCGAGCCGCTCGGCGACATCGTTGCGCGCGCGATACAGGCGGCTCATGATCGTGCCTTGGCGGACGCCGAGGGCGCTCGCCGCCTCCCGGTAGGACAGGCCGACGATGTCGACTGCGACGATCGTCTCGCGCATCGGCACGGGAAGCTCGCCCACCGCCGCGTAGATCGCCTGCAGGTCGGCGACCGACGCGATCGGATCAGCACCATCGTCGACCACGAACTCCATGGCCTCGGTCAGCTCGACGGTCTGCGGCCGGCGCGAGCGAGCCTTGTACGTGTTGATCCAGGTGTTTCGCAGCACCCGGAGCAGGTATGCGAGATCGCCGTCGCGGCGCAGGAACCTGGGCCGGCGCAGCACTCGCTCGAAGGTCTCCTGCACGAGATCCTCCGCGTCCTCGCGCGACCGGCAGAGCGCATAGGCGGCGCGAAACAGGCGGTCGCGGTGGTCTGGCAGCCGCCGCACGTCGAGCTGGCGAGCCTCATCTCCGTAAGCCTCAGCAGGCGTCGGCTGCCCTTCGCGGGCGGAGCGATGAAGTGGACGTGGGGGCATAGCTCGGCTCGCGCACGGCGAGCGGTCCCGTGATCTTGATGCTACAGATCCGCCCACGGATCCAGGCCCGCTACGCCGGCGTGGCGGCGTGGACCTGGTGCCAGGCCGCGAGCTTGACCAGCCACCGCTTCTCCCTTGGCGCCGCAGCGGTCAGGACGCAGCTGTTGCCTCGGTCGGGGAACACGATCACCCACCGGTCGCCGTCGCGGAACTCCGCCATGCGCAGCCCGTCGACCGTGAAGCGACGCGCCCCCGACGGGACCGACACCGCTGTGCCGGCGATCACCGTGTATGCCGCGCGGCGGTCACCGGTCGCATAGAAGACCGTGAACGCTGCGCTCCCCGCGATGCGGTCCGAACGGGTCCCGACCGGATGCCAACCCTCGGCGTCGTGGTAGTTCGGGTAGGTCGTGCCGTGAAAGCTCACCCCAGCTCTGCCGGGTTGCCGGCATTCGCGGCGACCTCGCCGCTTGTCGCGGGAAGGGTCCAGACCTGCGCAACCCGGCTCGCAGCGGGCCGTGTCGAGCTCCCGCCGGTGACGAGCACCACGGCGACCACGAGCACCGCGGCCACGACGGCGCCGGCTGCCGCTGCCCAGCGCCACCACCCCGGGGCAAACGCACCGAGCCGCGCGCTGCGCGGCGTCGGCTGCCCTTCGTACAGCCGATCGATGCGCTCGCGGAGCTGCTCGGGGGTCGCTGGTCCACCGCTCTGCAGCACAGCCGCGACGCGCTGCTGCCGCCGGGCCGCCGTCAGCAGCTCTGGGTCCTGCTCGTCATCTGAGAGCTGTGCGCTGGACCCCGCGCGTGCGAGCGTGAGGAGCCGACGCAGCTCGTCTTGGTCTGGCTCACGGTTCGTGCGGTGATTATTGCAATCGCTCGGACCCGCCATCGCAGCCTTCGCTCGCCGCCACCGGGACCAGCCATCCGCACGGCGCGTCATGCACCTCATGCGCAGGCTCCGCCGGCCCGAGCCGGCTCGGGATTGTCACGCTCGTGGCCATTGCTACTTCGACAGACAACGATCCGCCGGAAACTATTCCCGCCGAGCCGAAATTTTCGGCCACGCCGTCGGCGGCAACCATGCCTCCCGCCAGGCTCGCCGCCCAGCGCGCCCGACGTCGTAGCGCTCCAGTCCAGCCGAGCCGGCAGGGGTCCCGCCCACCCGGGCACCCGGGCACTGCCTGCCTGCGGCCCATCCACCATTCCCCCGACTCGCTGCCCAGGGCCCGGCTCACGCCAGCAGCACCTCACAGGCCACGCCGCGATCCGCTCGACACTCCCCCTTCTGCGGTGTTACTGCTCGAATAGCAACGAGCTAGTTACTGTGACACACAGGCGCGGAGGTCACCCGACGTGTGACCTTTCCGCTCATCGCGCTGATTGTCGCAGCCATAGACACCCCCCCGGCCCAGAATATTCCCATTGCAAAGCTCAAGAGCACGATTCCGCAGATCGTGGGCGAGCGGTGGAATAACCGGCATGAGTAACTGGTCACGTCAGTCAAGATGGTTGCTCGCCACAACGGCCAGACCGTCCCGGACGCTACGTCGGCCGGGCTCACGCGGCACTCGTCACTGCGCCAGACGCCCTACGAGCAGCATCGTGAGTACGTGCTTGGCTTGCTCGCCCGTCGCTGCGGCTGGCTTGACCCGTCAGATCGTGAGGCGATCTTCCACGATGCCTACGTGGTGCTCCTCGAGAAGCAACGGGTCGGCGCTCTCGCTCTGTCGGAGATGCGGCCCGCGCAGGTCCGGGCCTACCTGACGCAAACGGCGCTCAACAAGGCGATGGACGAGGGCAAGCGAGCTGGCCGCCGGCGATCCGTCTCCCTCGACGATGACCGCCTCGCGCTCGATCCCATCGATCCTGCACAAGGCCTCGACGACCAAATCGCCGGCCGCTTCCGCGGAGCCCGAATCCGCGAGATCGTCAGCCTGCTCCCAGAGCGCCAGCAGGCGATCGTTACGCTTCGCTTCTTCCTCGACCGAGCGCCGCAGGAGATCCAGGGCGAGCTCGCGATCACCGAGCGGGTCTACCGCCGCGAGCTTGAGCGCGCCACCCGTCGCATCGCCGCGGCGCTCGACCTCGCTCGCCGCGGCAAGTTTTGCGAGACACGTAGAAGCGTGATCCTGGCCTATGTCACCGGCATCGCCGGCCCACGCCGCGCCAAAGCCGCGCGCCGCCACCTCGCAAGCTGTCCCTCCTGCGCACGCTGGGCCCGCGACCTACGTACCGCCTCACCCGCCCCCGCCGTCGCCTCGCCGGGCGCCCGCCCACCGCCGGACCTTGGCGACCAGCAAGCTCCTCTTCCATGCTCCAGGCGGCGCGTGACGCTTCGCCGTGCCACGATGGCACGCCGCCTTGCCTTGCGCTGCGGCGCTACAGCGCCGACACTCTTCTGCGCTCCTCCACGTCGCGTGTAATCTCGGTCAGGGGACGAGCTCACCACCGGTGACCGGCTCGAGTGCCTGTGAGTGGAGCGACTCGAGTCCACGTCGCTCCCGAAAAGCATCAATCTCTTCGGCGCGACGTGCTTGCCGACGTTCACGTTCAGCCCCGGCAGCGTCGATGCCGTCGCGGTCGACGCCCGCTCCAAGCCGCTCCCGTTCCAGCTCGCGGGCGAGCGCCTCCCACTCCTCGCGGTCGCGAGCTGAGTGCTTCGGCGGCGGCGGGCCGAGCGTCCGGCACAACTGCTCGGGTGGATCGACGACCGACCACTCGATAACCGCGGCGGTCGCCAGTTCGTGTCGCACCCGAAGCTCTCGCTCGATCGCGATCGACCATGCCGCCCGCTCCCCTTCGCGCGACAGCCACACGTCCAGGTGGCGCCCCTCCTCCCGCAAGGCACGCTCGCGGCTCGACAGCTCGGTGAGCACGCCCTCGTCACGAGCGACCAGCCGCCGCCGAGCCTCTGCCGCCTCTGAGAGCTGCCGTCGCTCGTCGCGCCGTCGGACCCCGCCCGCCTGCGCGCGGGCATCGATCGCGTCCGCTTGCTTACGGTCAGTAAGAACTCGCTCCTCCGCGATTCTGAGGTCGCGCTCCACGGCAAGCGTCTCGCGGCTCCCGCGCGGTCGAGCGACTCGAACGCCCCTTGAGCCCTCCCGCGAAACCTCAGCAACTCGCCCAGGTCCCAGCTGCGGATCTCCCGCTGAACATCACGTGCGCGCTGGTTGAGCAAGCCAGCGCGTTGCTCTCCGAGCAGCGGCGCATGCTGCGCCAACGGGTCCCGAATCCGCGACTGCGCTCCATCGCGATCGCCGATCGCCTCGCCGATCGCCTTCGCCGTCTCTGGCGCGTCTGTTCGCGTGCGCATCGGGAACTCCGGCGCATCGAGCAGCGCCGGCAGCTCCACGGCGATCCGTCCGCCGGTAGCCGCGAGGGTGATGCTCGCCTTCCGGTTCTGGGATGTCGACCAGCGCTTGGCGAGCAGCTCCCAGCACTCCTCCTCGCCGTTGTCAATGCCGAGCGTCTCGCGATCGGTGTGCTTGTACAGGTAGAGCTCGGCTCTGGTGTCCGCCGTGTAGGTGGCCTCCTTGTACTGGCTCCAGTGCCCGTCGAGCACGAACACCTCCTTGCGCGTCGCTCCTTGCAACGGGAACGGGTGGAACGCGTACGCGAGGCGCAGCGACGAACCCTGGGCGCGCAAGCGGCTCATCTCGACCTTGACCGTCCGAGGATGCATGCCCGGCTCCTGAAGCCGAACCCACACCGCGCGCTGCTCGACGTCGACGTGCTCGACGATCCCGAGCGCCCCGTTCTCCACTCGGCGTCCACCCTGTTGCTCGCCAGGGTCCGGCTCGGGTTCGTAAGGCCCCTCACGCAGCATCACGACGTCACCTTGATAGATGCGGTACCCCCGGTCGGCGGCCTGGATGCCAGGTCCGCTGAGATCGCCGGCGTCGAGCCGCTTTTGCTGCGCCAGCTCGTTGACGCGGTCGACGTCTTCGTTGGAGCCGTGCACGACGAGGATCGCCTCGCGCGGATCCTCGTACAAGCGCCGGCGCTCGTCCCAGTGGGCGACCAGTGCGTCGATCGCCTCCGCTCGCGTCTGGTGCATCTTGATCGCGCCGTGGTCTCGAAGCAGCTTGATCGCATCCGCCGCCTTGCCCTGGTCCAGCAGCCGCTGGTAGTCGCCGAGCCACGGATGCTCCTTTCTGAGATCAGTTGGGTCGCGATGCCGGCGAATCGTGGTCAGCTCGGCGGTCGGGATTGCCTCATGCGCGAGCATCGCCTCGAACATGCCCGGCAGCTCAATCGCGCCGAGCTGCCCGGCATGACCCACCGCCAGCAGCCGCAGGCCCGTCTCACGCGAGAGCTGCGCGAGCGCCGCCCAGTGCTCGAGCCCCACCTTGCTCGCCTCATCGACGATCACCAGCGTGCGGTCGGTGACCATCAGCGTGCCATGGCTGGCGCCGTAGAGCACCTGCTCAATCGTGTACGCACCCGCTCCGACCTGGTGCCCGAGCCGCTGCGCCGTGGATCCATCGACCGCACACGCAATTACCCGCCACCCGTCCGCCCGGTGCCCTGCGGCGACCGCCTCGAGCACCGGCCCCTTCCCAGTGCCGGCGAGACCAGTCAAGGTCGTCCACCCGTTCCCAGTAGAGAGGCGCCTGATCTCACGCAGCTGCTCGTCGTCGAGTGGCCGCTCATCGCCCAACGAGCGCTGCGCCGCCACAATTCCTCTCTCCACCGCGTCGGCCGACAACGGCGTCGCCCGGCCCGTCGCTGCCCGGACGGCAGCGGCCAACACCCGCCGCTCGAGGTCGCGGATCTGCCGGGTCGTTACGCGCCAGTCCTCCAGCGCGATCACGTCGCCCGAGCGCTGCATCTCCTCAAGTACCTCGCGCGCCTGCTCGAGCGAAAGGCCCATCGGCGCGAGCTCGAACGCGATCGCCAAGGCTCGCCCCGCGGACACCGTCGGACCCTGCTCCCAGATCCTCGCCAGGATCGCGTCCCGCGCCCGCGAGCGGAGCTCGTCGATCGGCTCGACCGTGCGCTCGAGGCTGCGCAGCGCCTCGACCTGCGCCTCGCCGAAGCTGAACGCCTGGCAGCCCTCATCCCAGCCGGCCATGATCCGCTCCGCGGAGAGGTCCTTCTCCTTCGCCATCCTCGTCACCTTCGCCAGCGCCGCGAGCTCGGCACCGGACAGCTTGTAGCCGCGCTCGCGCTCGATGCGCGCACGCTCGCGCTCGACCTCGTGCGTCCGCGCCGACCACAGGTCGATCAGCCCCCTGGGGACTCCGCGGATCTCGAAGAACCTGCCGTTGCGACCTGTGCCCCAGTCGATCTGGAACCCGAGCCTGCGGAGTTCCGCCGCCAGCACCGCGCGACCGACGGCGCCGCCCTCCAGCGGTGCATCGTGCTTGAACAGCGCATCCGTCCCCGGCGTCTTCAGCCGTCCCTGCCCGTCGTCGACCCCGACCAGCACCCCGTGGACGTGCAGCTGCGGCGATGGCACCTCCTGCCCACGCGCCCGGCGGGCCGTCACCTGCAATGCCGTGGAGGCGACGAACCCGCGCGCCGGCTCGCGCACGCCTTGAACCACTGGCTTGGTCTGCGTCATGTACGAGATCGCCGCGTTCGACGCCCGCATCATTGCCCGCTCGATCTCCGCCCGCAGCTCTGGCCCGGCCTGGCTCCACGCGACCGAGACCGACTTCGGCGCCGAGAACGTCAGGTCGACGCTGTTGACCCGCTGCTCGCTGATCATGTACGGGGCGCCGTCGGCATCGAGCAGCGGCCCGTGCTCGTCCGTGGCCACGATCGTCCGCGTGCCCGGCGAACGCACCCGCTCCCCGGTCGCCGCGTTCAGTCCCTGCAGTGCCATCGAGAGCTGCTCGGGGAACACCTCAGCGCCTCGTTCCACGCCCAGCGCCTTGAGCGCCGCCGGCGTTCCAATCCACATCGCGTTAGCCCGGTCCTCCTCTAGCCCCGGTTCCCGGTCGGCGTAGTACTCCGCTCGCCTGAACGCCTGCGGTGCGTCCGCAAGCTCCAACGAGTACTGCGCCTTCTGCATCGCCTCGAGGTCGTTGCCGACCGTGACGCCAATCTTCTGGATCGTGAGCATCAGAACCCATCGGAAGATTGATCCGGCAGCGCTGCGCGCCCCCACGGGTCCATATAGTCTGCGGCGAGTCGCGGGGCGAACGGGGGAGCTTGGAGGATCACGTGTGTAGGGAGGCATCCGGGGACCATGCCCGTAGCGGTAGACGGCGACCGCATCACGGCCACGTCACGCGGCGAGGGGCGCGTGTGGCAAGTGCGTTTCGTAGACAACCTGTTGGCCGCGACACCGGACGACACGCCCGACCTGTTCAACCTGCCCGACCCGATCTATGCGGACGCCAACCAGGCAGGACAGCGCGCCGTCATCATCGACCGGCGCGTTTACCATCTCTACGGTGAGCAGTTCTCGGCGCTGTTCGCGCAATACGGCGTAGACCCGGTATGGCTCACCATCGGCGCGGGAGAGCGGTCAAAGACACTCGCGACATATGGCCGTATCGCTGAGCGCTTGATCGGCCTGGGGCTGGCTCGGCGCTCCCAACCGCTATACCTCATCGGGGGCGGCGTGTGCGGCGACGTGGGCGCGTTCCTCGCGGGCACGCTCGCGCGTGGCACCCCCGCGATTCGCGTTCCCACCTCCCTGTTGGCGATGGCAGACGCCGGGGTTGCGGCAAAGACCGGGGTCAACCACGCGGGCAAGAAAAACGCACTCGGGACATACGATCCGCCACCGCTGGCGCTCCACTGCCTGAACTTCTGCGCCACCGAATCACAGAGACGGATCGCAAACGCGCTTGCCGAGATCGCCAAGGCGGCATTGATGGGTGATCCCCTGCTCTGGACGCTGCTGGTCGAACATGGCCGCGCGCTGCGGCGGCAACGTATGCAAGTCCCGACCGGGCGTGAGGTTCTGTGGCGCGCGGTGCTGGTCATGCTCGGTGAACTGTCCGACAACATGCGCGAACGACGGTTGACGCGAAGCATGGATTTCGGACACGCGCTCACACCAACATGTGAGCTGCTGGCCCCGAACGTTTGGCACGGCGAATGGGTCGCGATCGATATGGCGCTTTTCGTCGTGCTCTCCGCACGGCGGAAGCTGATCGACTGGCCCGACGCTGAGGACATCCTTACCGTGCTCGCGCACACGCTCAGACTTCCTCTGTGGCATCCGTTGCTGGCTGACCGGGCCGTTCTCGGACACGCTCTTGACGCAACGGCGCGGCACCGTGGCGGACGGCTGCGGCTGCCGCTGCTTCACGCCGTGGGGGTCAAAGAGTTCGTAGACGATGTGGGCGTGGACGAGCTAGCGAACGCGGCGGGCGAGCTGGGCGAGTGGGCGGCACGCCTGGGCGCGACAGTCCGATGAGGCCAGCTTTTCGGGCCTACGCATGATCACGGCGGGCGTACGATGGAACCAACCCGGCTCGCTTTGCGCCCGTTCACGTGTTCGGAGGCACCGTGACCAGTCCCGAGACGAGAGAGCCTGAGAGGCGCGCGGCGTTCGATCCGTCCACGCCAAGCCCGGCCCGCATGTATGACTACTACCTGGGCGGGAAGAACCATTTTCCGTCCGACCGCGAGGCGGCAGAGCAGGCTATGGCCGTCGTGCCCCATGCTCGCGATGTCGCCTGGGCTAACCGACACTTCCTCGTGCGCGCGGTGCGCGCGATGGCGCAAGCGGGGATCAAGCAATTCATCGACCTTGGGACGGGCTACCCGACCAGCCCGAACGTTCACGAGATCGCTCGCGAGACCAGCCCGGACGCGCGGGCCGTCTACGTCGATCACGATCCGGTCGTGTCGCGACACAACATGGCGTTTCTCTCGAATGACCCGTTGGTCAGCGCGATTGACGCCGATATCCGCGACCCAGACGCCATCTTGACGCACCCTGATGTAACGGGCTTGATCGACTTCCGGCGTCCTGTCGGCGTGCTGTTCGTCGCTGTCCTGCATTTCGTCACGGACGCGGAGGGACCGCGAGAGATCGTCGGCGCGTTCCGCGACCGCTTGTCGCCACGGAGCGCGCTCGCGGTGTCGCACATCACGAGCGACGGAACCCCGCCAGAGGTTCGCACCGCGATCGAGGACGCATACACGGACGCGGCTGCCCCGTCCGTGTTCCGCACGGAAGCCGAGATTGCGGCGCTGTTCGGCGGCTGGCCGCTCCTTGCTCCGGGGCTGGTAGACGTGAGCAAGTGGCGGCCAGAACTGCACACGTCGCAAGTCACGTCAACGCTGCGGTTCGTCGGTGGGGTCGCGCAACGCGGGCGCGGATGGTTGCCGTGGTGGCTGCGCCGCACGCGCTAACCCCTTCCGGGGACTAGCGCGACTGGTCGGCTAGCTTGGTGGAGCGCACCACGCCAAACCCGCGCTTCTCCGAATCCAACACCATTTGTATGAACGCGGCGGCGTCGCGGTGGCCGACTGGGGCCGCACCATCGAACAGCGGGAACGCGAGGAACGCGCGGCACGACACGCCGTACGCGACCATCCAATATTCCGTTGCCTCGTCCATCCGATCGGCGGTGAGCCGGGCCTGATCGTCGCTGACAGGCTCGCGGGGCGCGGCCAGTGCGCCGGGGAGAGTTGCCGTAGCACGCCCCCGCCCGCTGCCGGGTAGCTCACTAGACGAGATGTTGCGCATATCGTCACTCGTCCCCTTCCTCGCGAGCGGCGCGGGATGCTTCACCCAACAGCCTACGGCGTCCGAGGTGGGCTAGAGCCTCACGCTGCGGAATTGCTCAGATTTCTACCGTGACGTTTCCGGCTGCCGTTGCCAAGCTCGTTCCACCAAGCACCGGACATACCCACTAGTGGGCATGTCCGGTCGCTGGTGGAACGGCATACAACATCACGTGCCGTGCCCATCCGCATGACAACGCACGGGGAGGGGCTTACCCTCGTAACTACGGCAGGAGCAGCACCAACGGTAGGCGGTGGGGTAGTAAGCATGGATATACACGAACGCTTTCTCGCGATCTTCGGGGCTGAACTTCGCGCGCTGCGCGTAAACGCGGGACTAAGCATCCAACAGCTAGCCAACAGGCTTGGGTGCCCTGTAGCGATGCTGGAAGCCATCGAGGGCGGACACCAGATGCCATCTGCACCGCTGGTGCGGGGTTGCGAGCAGGTGTTCCGGAATCCGGGGACGCTGGCGCGGATCGCGGCGCACTTCCCGGACCTGTCTCTTCCGGCGTCCTACCGCCCGTACCACAACGTGGAGCTTCAAGCGCTCGCGGTGCGGGTCTGCGAACACTCGCTCATCCCCGGCATCCTGCAAACGACGGAGTACGCCCGCTTGGTGCTGTCCACGAAGGTGGGCGCGACCCCCCAAGACATCGAAAACCGTGTACGGGCACGCATCGCCCGCCAAGTACTGACCTCTCAGGGCACAAAGGTACGAGCGCTGGTGGATGAAGCCGCGCTACGCCGCCCGATCGGCGGGCCGGATGTCATGTACGACCAACTAGCCAAGCTCGACGGGCTGTTTGACCGTCCACAGGTCACAATCCAACTAGTGCCGTACGACGCGGGCGGACATACAGGGCTGAACGGCTCGTTCACCTTGGCCGATCTTCCCGACGGCTCCACCATCGCCTACGTGGATGACGCCACAGACGGACGGACGACCGAGGATCGCGGCACACTTGCGATGCTCGGCGCAACGTTCGATACCCTTTCGCGTGTGGCGCTTGATAGAGAAGCGTCACGTGCAGCGATCAAGAGGCTAGCGAGGGACCTATGGACACAGACCGTGCGCTTACGGGCGCAACCTGGCGCAAGTCCACGTACAGCGGCAACAACGGCGCGAACTGCGTCGAGATCGGCACGAACGGCGCGCTCGTCGGCGTGCGCGACACGAAGAACCGCGACGGGGGAACGCTCGTGCTCACGCGGGACGAGTGGCGCGCGTTCGCCGCGAAGGTCAAGGCTGACGCCGCGCTTTAGCGCCGACCGGGTTTGACCCGGACCACCCCCGAACCCGGCAGGCGCGAATCCTACCGCCAGGGTCGGCGGGTCAAGGGTGGTTTGTCCCTTGACGCGCCGGCACTGGCGGTAGATCATTTTTCGCCGGGTTCATTTCGCCGCATCCGGGTACTCATCCGACCGGAGCCTGTCTCCGACTCGGCACCCCGCGCGATCCCCGCCGCGCGGGGTGCTGTCATGCTCGGCGCGGTGGAGACGCCTAGTCGTGGGGGCAAGTACGGCATCACTCGCTAGCTACCTCGCTCTCACCAAACTACAGACTGTCGGTCGTGCTCAATTGTGCCTACCGTGGCTGGTATGGAGTTCCGCCAGCTCGGTGCGAGCGGCCTTCGGGTCTCAGTCCTGAGTTTCGGGACAAACACATTCGGGGGGACCGGCATATTCGCCGCGCTTGGGAACACAGACGAGGCGAGGGCACGTCGCATGATCGACATCGCGGTCGGCAGCGGAGTAAACCTCTTTGATACAGCCGACGAATACAGCGCCGGTCGCGCCGAAGAGATTCTAGGTGCAGCCCTGCGCGGACGCCGCGATGCCGCGCTTATCTCTACCAAGGTGCGAACGCCCACAGGCACCGGCCCGAACTGCGCCGGATCATCCCGGCACCACGTGATACGGGCGGTTGAGGCCAGCCTGCGACGCCTCGGCACCGACTACGTGGACCTCCTGTCCCTCCACGCCTGGGACGGCGAAACGCCGCTAGAAGAGACCTTGAGCGTGCTCGACAACCTCATTTCGACGGGCAAGGTCCGTTACATCGGCGCGTGCAATTTCAGCGGCTGGCACTTGTCCGCAGCCGTGGCCGTCTCCGAGCGCCTTCGATACCAGCGGCTGGTGTCTCACCAGATGCACTACTCGCTCTTGACTCGCGACGCGGAGAACGAGCTGCTTCCCGCTGCGATCTTTCATCGCGTGGGCGTTCTCGTCTGGAGTCCCCTTGCAGGAGGCTGGCTAACAGGCAAGTACCGGCGTGACGTGAGTCCTCGGCCGCCTGCTCGCCAACTGGGCGACTGGGATGAACCGCCATTGACCGATCATGAGCGCCTGCATCGAATCGTTGATGCCCTTGCCAACATAGCCCGCGAGCGTGGGGTCTCGGCCGCGTCCATCGCGCTTGCGTGGCTCCTGGGACGACCGGGCGTCACGTCACTGATACTCGGGGCGCGAACCGAACGCCAACTTTCCGGGAATCTCGCGGCCGCCAATCTGCGCCTCTCCGACGCCGAGACCGAAGCGCTTGATGCAATCAGTCTCGAACCGCCGCCGTACCCCCTCTGGCATCAGGCGAAGCTCGCGGCTGATCGCCTAAGCCCGGCCGATCGCGTCGCGCTGGGGCCGTATCTGTCTGGCCCTGACACCTGGGCAAGGGGTCGTCAGACAAGCACGACTGGCAATCCCGCATGAGCGAGAGTCGTGCTCGCTGGGAGCGAATCCAGCGAGCTAGCTTGCTGGATGAAACACGCCTGTTGAGCGCCTCCGCACCCGGTTCATGGCTGTACGAGGATGGCAGCATCTTCGCTTCCGTCGTACCGGCAGCGCCCGATCAGCCTATCGCGAATACCGTCACGTACTCGTCTCCGGCTACGGTGGTGCCGTCGCTGGTCGCCCTCACCGACGTCTACCGTTCCGCTCGTGTCGATCAGTGGCGTGTATGGGCTCCCGAATGGCACGGTGAGGTCGCCGCTGCCCTAAAGCGGACAGGCTACGTCCGTACCGCGCGACTGCCCGCGATTGTCTTCGACCTCGTAGCTTCCGAACCGCCCGCCATCGGCGACCTTGATTACGACGCCGACTGCGATATGCCGACCCTCGGCTACGTCAACCAGGTAGCTCACGCGTCCGGAACCGGCCTTGCTGCTGCGCTCGTTCTTCGCCCGCAGAACCTTGGCGTCCGAATCTACCGCGCCCGTGTCGCTGGGGAAACCGCCGCCGTCGTCGCCGCGATGGATCATGAGGGACCAGAGGGACCTGACTGCGGTGTCTATTTTGGCGCGACGCTTCCGCGCTTTCGCAGGCGCGGATTCGGAACGCGTCTCGTCAGCGCAGCGATCACCGAGGCCCGCGAGCGAGGCTGTATTACTGCGTCCGGCCAAGCCTCCCTCATGGGCGCGCCGGTTTGGGCCGCCATGGGATTCCGCACGGTGTTCCACTTTGATACGTACGAACCCAAGAAGCAGGACGGATGGACGCAACCATGACGCATCGTGGTATGAAGTCGCTGCAAAGGCAGACAGAAATGCTCGCACTCGATCACGTGGGCCTCGTGGTCGATGATTTGGACGCCGCTGTGACGTGGTACGTCGCCAATTTCGGACTGAGAGTGGCCTGGCGCGAAACTGACACGGACGTTGATCCTGAAGCCATCGGGCTGCCTGGTCAGCGCGTGCGGCTGCGCGGCGCGCTCCTCGACACCGGGTCCGCATACCTCGAACTGCACGAATATCTATCCCCACGCGGCTACGGTTCCCGACAGGCGTTCCAGACGGGCTATGGCCACGTCGCGTTTTTCGCGGTCGATATTCACGCAACGGTTGCGCGGCTGACCGAAGCGGGAATGCATTTCAACGGGCCGCCGCGCCACATAACGAGTGGTGGTCTCGCTGGCTTCTGGTGGGTATACGGGCAGGACCCATGGGGCAACGTCATTGAGATCTGTAATCACCCGCGACCCCCAACACATGACCGCACCGACGACCAATGACGATCCCTCTTGCCACTGCTGCACGGCGATTTCGCATGCTAGAAGGGAATTCCCGTGGTGACGCCTTACCCCTCGCCAGCGGCCAATGAAGCCCAGTGGTCCGCTTCTCGCGAACTGTTGTCTCGTGCCTCTCGGGTAGTCCCCGGAGGCGTCCATTCCGGCCGCCGTCGCACCGATCCCCCGATCTGCGTTCGGTCAGCGCACGGCGCGTACCTCGAAACCGTAGACGGCTATCGGTACATCGACTATCGGGCGGGCGCTGGTGCGGTCATTCTCGGTCACGCTGATCCCGTCGTTGACGCGGCGGTGTGCGAAGCAATCACGGATGGGGTTCTCTTCGGCGTGGGGACGACTGAGCGTGAGGTAGCTGCTGCCGAAAAACTCGTCGATCAGTTCCCGTCCGCCGATCAGTTCCTGATCTGTGGCAGTGGGTCCGAGGCTACGTATTACGCGCTGCGCCTCGCACGAGCCGTGACCGGACGTGAGATCGTCGTGAAAGCCGAGGGCTGCTATCACGGCTTTCACGACTGCGTACTCATCAACTGTGAGGTTCCGCCAGACATGCTCGGACGCCGGTACCCGCACTCAGCCGGTACGCTCGCCGGGAGCGTTGAAAGTGTCCGGATCTGCCGATACAACGATCTTGAGCAGATCGGGGCGCTTTTCGCGCGGAGTCCTGAAAGTATCGCGGCGATCATCATCGAGCCGATCGCGCACAATGGCCCAGGGATCAATCCCGACCCCGATTTCCTCCCGGGCCTGCGGGCGCTGTGCAATCAGTACGGTGCCCTCCTGATCTTCGATGAGGTGATCACGTGTAGGCACGGCAAGGGCGGTTATCAGGCCCTCTCCGGCGTCATGCCGGATCTGACGACGGTCGGAAAATCGCTCGCAAACGGCTACCCGTTCGCCGCGCTGGGAGGCAGGCGGCAATATATGGCCCGTTTCACTACGCACCGGGGCGGAGATACGGTGTGGGCGGGCACGTATAACGCCAACGTCGTGGGTGTCACGGCTGCGCTGGCCACAATGCAGCGCCTTGACGACGGTAGCGTGTACGAACACCTAACCCGGCTCGGTGACCGCATGCGGGCGGGGCTGGCGGGCATCGTCTCTCGCCTAGGAGTCGAGGCGGCGGTTTGCGGCTTCGGTTCGCTCTTTTGCCTCTGGTTCGCCCCAGGACCCATAAGAACCTACGATGACGTGGCACGAAATGATGTGGGACTCTTCGAGCGTTACCGCTCCGGAATGATTGGGCGAGGCGTTCTTGAATATCCGAACTCGGACGGTGCTAGGAGTCATCTCATGGCCGCGCATACCGAAGAGGATGTCGCACGCACGCTTCGTGCTGCCGAGGATTCACTACGGGAAGCACTGACGGTTCGCCTATAGGCCCGCTGCGCCGACGCATCCGTCTAGTCTGCTTCAAGCAACGTCGCTGTCCCACCCGCGAGGGCGGCCGCCCAGATCAGCCGCCACGCCCGGCGCCACACGCTCCACCTTCCCGCCGACTGGGCCTGGTCCGAGCCGATCCTCCACGCCTTCGGGCGCCTCCAAGCGCTCCTGGCGCCCGGCTGAGTGAGCAGCACCGCTCCCGCGATCACGGTCACAGCGCATCCGCTCACCGGCGCCCGAAACGGCCCACGCGACCCACGAGCTACCGGACCGCGGGACCAGGATCGCCTCCCGCCGCCTATCCGACACAACAACAACAGCGATCCCACCATTCCCACCGCGACCAGCGCCATTATGGGCGTTACTGACGAATCGAGGCTAAGGCATCGCCCGGCGACCCGTATTGGAGTTGCTGCTCGTTCGCGAGGGCCTCGCATGTGACCTTGCCGGCAGCGACGCTGAGTCCTTGCAGGAAACCTGAGTCGGACGCGAGCGCCCGGTGCACGCCGTCGTCGGCGAGCTTCCTCAGATACGGCAGAGTCGCATTTGTGAGCGCCCACGTCGACGTGACTGGCACCGCGCCGGGCATGTTGGCGACACAGTAGTGCGTGACGCCGTCTATCTCGTATGTTGGATTGGAATGGGTAGTCGGGCGCGAGGTCTCGAAGCAGCCGCCCTGGTCGATCGAGACATCGACGAGCACTGCGTGCGGCCTCATTAGCTTCAACTGCTCCCGGGTGATAACGCGCGGGGCCTTAGCTCCGACGACGAGTACTGCCCCGATCGCGAGATCGACCTGGGGCAGCATCTCCTCGATGGCCAGCCTGGACGCGTAGAGCGTGGAGCAGCAGGGCCCGAGCAACCTGTCGATCTCCCCCAGCCGATTCAGATCCCGGTCGAGAACCCATACCTGCGCACCCAAACCGACAGCGACCTCGGCCGCGTGATAACCGACCACGCCGCCGCCGATGATCATCACGCTGCCCCGCCCAACGCCGGGGACACCGCCCAGTAGCACCCCCCGACCGGTTAGCGGGCTTTGCAGCATGAACGCCCCCGCCTGCATCGCCACCTTGCCAGCGACCGCGCTCATCGGAGCGAGCAGCGGAAGCCGGCCATTGCAATCTTCGACGGTCTCGTAGGCAATGCATGTCGCCCCCGAAGCGACCAGTGCTGTCGTGAGCCGCGAGTCGGCAGCCAAATGCAGATAGGTGAAGAGCGTATGCCTTGGCTCGAGGAGCCTGACTTCGGCGGGCTGCGGTTCCTTGACCTTCACGATGAGCTCGGCCTGAGCAAAGACGTCATCGGCGCTTCGCAACACACTCGCGCCCTGCTCAACGTACTCGACGTCGGGGATAGCCGACCCCATCCCGGCGCCGCGCTGAAGGAGGACCTCGTGCCCGCATGCGACAAGCTCGCGCACACCTGCAGGCGTCAGGGCCACGCGGCGCTCGTCGGTCTTGATCTCGGTCGGAATCCCTATTCGCATGGCCGTGATTGGTGCGAACGTTCGCACATACTATCCCATCCGCGGGCCTCGACGTGCCGCCATCGGTCGGCCGTGTAGGCCTCCCTGCGCTTGACCATTGTTCTAGACTATGCGATCGTTCGCATCCACAGTCTGGTCGCCGCGACTCTTGCTGCCGTGCGCTGCGCCTCCGCCCGCCCAAGGCCATCTTCAAAGAGAGAGGTTTATCGGTCATGACTCGCACTCCCCTCGCCCTGCTCGGCGGCAGTCCTTCTCACACGGCATCGCCGGAGCACTATCCGCGCTTTACCGATGAAGCCTTGTCGCAGGTCTCCGCGTTCCTTCGCCACGAGCGAGGCCAGCTCCAGGGTCTGAGCAAGCACCACGAGATCGTGCGGGAGTTTGAGGAGAGCTTCGCCGCGTACCACATGATGCCGTACTGCTTGGCTACCAGCTCGGGGCACGGCGCGCTCCAGTCGGCGCTGATTGGTCTCGAGATCACCGGAGGCGATCACGTCCTGACCTCGCCGTATTCGTGGGGCGCCTCGGTCTCGTGCATCTTGCACAACAATGCGGTGCCGGTGTTCGCAGATGTCGACCCGGCGAGCGGACTTCTCGATCCTGCGCAGCTCTCTGCGTACCTGACGCCCCAAACTACGGCCATCTTGGTGCCGCATATCTATGGGCAGCCGGCCGATATGACAAGGGTCATGGAGTTCGCAAGCAGGCAAGGGCTCTTGGTGATCGAGGACGGAAGCCAGGCCCACGGTGCTGTTCACCGTGGCAAGCCGGTCGGCTCGTTTGGCGACGCGTCTGGATTCTCGATCAATGGGGTCAAGCCGCTAGCGACCACGGAGGGTGGCTACATGCTCGCTAGGGATCCTGATGCTTACTGGAAGGTGACGATCAGCTGTCAGCACGCAGGACGAAGCGAGATGCTAGGCCGGGCAAACGAGGATGGCTTTCCCGACGACCTCCGCCCGTACATCGACTCGCTCGTCTACACGTATCGCCCGATGTGCGTCTCAGCAATCCTCGGGCTCGACAGACTGAGGGCGCTGGATCGCGAGAACGACATCAGGAGGACACACGTCCGCGAGTTTCTCGACGGGATCTCAGAGATCGACTTCTTGGAGGCGCCATCGGCGCCCGAGGGCGACGCGTGCGTGTATTACATGCTCACACTCAACTTCGATTCACAGACCGCAGGCGTTCAGCGGGACACGTACCTTAGGGCGCTGCAGGCGGAGGGCGTCCCGGCCGTCGCCTATGTCGACAAGTCGCTTCACACGTCGCCCCGCCTGTCTCCGGATTGGCGCGGTCCGAGAGTCATGTGGACGGAGACTCTCCGGAGAGCGGGTGTGAATCCAAACGATGCGGAGCTGCCAGGCTGTGAGTCGAAGGTTGCCCGGTCGATCGAGCTGCCCTGGAACTACAGCGAACGACAGCCGGCACTCATCGAGAGCCTCGTCACCGCGTTTCGCAAAGTCTCGGACCAGCTGCCGGCGCTCCGGGCCTACGAGCACGAGCATGCCGGGACTGCGCTCACGCAAGCGATCCGCTGACTGCAGCTGATCCGTCTCCGGGATCCTGGGAGGAACGGGCATTGGAGTATCGCCAGCTCGGTCGCTCAGGTCTGCGCGTATCAGCGCTCGCCTTCGGCTCCAACACGTTCGGTGGACGGGGCGTTTTCAGCCAGCTTGGGTCCACGGAAGCAGCGGACGCACAGCGCCTGATCGACATCTGCCTCGATGCTGGAGTGAATCTCTTTGATACTGCCGATGAATACTCCGGTGGTCGCTCAGAGGAGATCCTGGGCCAGGTGTTGCAGGGCAGACGCGATCGGGCGATCATCGCGACTAAGGCACGCACACCGATCGGCCCCGGGGTAAACGACGCGGGTCTCTCGCGCTTGCACCTGATCCGCGCGTGCGAGGCCAGCCTACGTCGCCTCGGCACCGATCACATCGACCTATACCAAGTGCATGCGTGGGACGGGCTGACGCCGCTAGACGAGACCCTAGATGCACTCGACTCCCTCGTTCACGCAGGCAAGGTTCGCTATATCGGTGCGTGCAACTTCAGCGCTTGGCACCTCATGAAGAGTTTGTCAGTCTCAGCCCAGCACGGGTACGAACGGTTTGCGTGCCACCACATTCATTACTCCCTTCAAGCGCGCGAGGCGGAATATGAACTTCTGCCTGCAGCGGTCGACCAACAGCTCGGAACTCTCGTCTGGAGCCCTCTGGCCGGTGGCCTGCTTTCGGGGAAATACCGCCGCGGCCACGCGCCACCTGCTGGCTCGCGGCACGCCAGCGATTGGGATGAGCCACCCGTCCGTGATTACGAGGGCCTATATGACCTCGTGGAGCTCCTAGGCGACTTGGGTCATGCACGTGGCGTCTCCGCCGCTCAAGTTGCATTAGCATGGCTGATGGGTCGGCCGGCTGTGACATCCGTTGTCACCGGAGCACGGTCCGCCGAGCAACTCCAGGACAACTTGGCCGCGGGCGAGCTGCGCTTGACCCGTGAGGAGCGGCACCGCTTGGACGTTGCCAGCGCGCCGGCGCTGATCTATCCGTATTGGCATCAGGCCAAGCTCGCGAGCGACCGCCTAAGCACGGCGGATCTGGTTCTTCTGAGTCCGTACCTACAGCAACCCGAGACGGATTGAAGAGACCCGGTGCTGATCGTGCCCGTCGACTCCATACTACAACTGCTATGGCAGGAGCAACAGGATGAAGCTTGATCATGTCGGCATCGTGGTTCCCGATCTTGACGCTGCCGTTGAGTGGTATACGACTCACTTCAGCCTCCAGGTGGCCTGGCGTGAGGCGGACACGGACGTGAACGACGTCGCGATCGGCCTACCGGGCGAAGCCGTTCGGCTCCGCGGCGCCGTCCTTTACGCAGGGGGCGCGTATCTCGAACTCCATCAATATCTGAGTCCCGTCGGCTGCGCCTCGCGACGCGTCTCAGATCTCGGAATTGGTCATCTTGCATTCTTTAGCCACGACATCTGGGCCGACTTTGAGCGTCTGACCGCCGCAGGAGTAACGTTCTGTTCTGAACCGAGACTGATTGACAGCGGCGGCTTGACGGGTCATTGGTGGGTCTACGGGGAAGACCCGTGGGGCAACGTCATCCAGCTCTGCCACCATCCGGAACCGTCGCTCGGACCAGCGATCGAATCTACGCTGACCAGGGACAGTGCTCTTTAGTGGCGCCCGTCATCGACGTCCTGTGATGATGCGGCGCTCGGACGCACCTGACGTGCGTGCGGCGATAGATGCTGCGCGTCTCACCGGGTGGTACCCCAGGTGACCAACATCTCCTGGAGCTTCGCTGGGAAGACTGCCCTGATAACGGGCGCGAGTCGTGGGATCGGCCTCGCGACCGCCAAGCTTCTCGCCCGCGCCGGCGCCCACGTCGTTGCGCTCTCCCGCACCGCACCCATTGAACCGCTGCATTCGGGCATCCGGGTCATGCGCGCGGATGTTGGCACCCGTGAGGGTCTTGTGAACGCAGCAGAGAAGGCGGCCACGCTTCACAGGACGGATCGACGTCTGCGTCGCGAACGCCGGGGCCGTGCTCGTCGAGGACTTTGCCGCAACAAACGCGAACGACTGGGTCCGTCTCGTCGACGTCAATCTCCTCGGAGTCATGCGGACTTGGCAGGCCGCCCTCGCTCACATGCTTATCGACAGTGAGGGTGGCCGCTTGATCGCGATCTCCTCGGCAGCCGGTGTGCGCGGTGATCCCCACACGCCGACCTACAGCGCGACGAAAGCCGCGATCGGCGGCCTCGTGCAGGCTCTGGCCGTCAAGTATGCGCCGCTGAAGATTACGGTCAACGCGATTGCTCCCGGCGACATCGACACGGCACTCAACCAACAGGGACGAACCGCAGCCGCGAAGCTGTTGGGATGCAGCGAGAGCCACAACCTCAACAATCTGATCTCTACCCAGATCCCTGGGCGGCGGTTGGGCGCGCCCGAGGAGGTAGCAAGCCTGATTGCGTTCCTTGCCTCTTCCGAGAGCGCGCACATCACGGGCAAGACAATCGTCATTGATGGAGGTCAGTTCTTAGTGTGATACCGGGAGAGTGTTTTGGGGCGCACTCACGGCGATCGCCGCGGCTTCCAGCGGCGGGCGGCTGTGTGTTCCTCGTATCCCCGTGCCGCGGGAAATGTCGTCAGTTCGATCGTCATTCCCCACAGTGTGCGTATGTAGCACCACTTGCTGCCGTTGCCTGCTTCGAGCTGCAGTTGGACCGGACGCGGCCCGATCGGGATCTGTCCGCCAGCCGAACGTACCCGCTCGCATGCGGCATCGATATCGTCGGCATAGAAGGCCAGACGTTGCAAACCGAGATCGGATGGGTCTCGAGCTGGGTCGCTGGTCGGCTGCTGTGTGTTCGAACAGCTCGATGCTCGGTCCGTTAGCCATTTGGAGCACTCAGTGGCGCGTCCGCTCGTCTGTTAGCCAGCTCGAGCTGTCTCAATTCGATGCGGCGTATCTTCCCCGTGAGCGTCTTCGGGAGGTCGGCGACGAACGCGATGCTGCGCGGGTAAGCGTAGGCCGAGTGGCGCTCGCGCACAAACGCCTTGATGTCCTCAGCGAGCTCGTCGGAGGGCTCGTGACCGGCGGCCAGCACCACGAACACCTTTACGACGTTGCCGCGCCGCTCGTCCGGCGAGGCGACCGCGGCCGCCTCGGCGACCGCCGGGTGCTCCAGGCAGGCGGACTCGACCTCGAACGGGCCAATCCGGTACCCCGCCGAGATGATCACGTCGTCGGCGCGGCCCTCGTACCAGAAGTAGCCGTCGTCGTCGGCTCGGGCGGCGTCCTTGGTGTGAAACCAGTCGCCGCCGAACGCTTCCTGGGTGTCCTCGTCGGGCCGGTTCCAGTAGCCGAGCGGGTAGTGCGGGTTCGAGCGCGCCTTCAGGCAGATCTCGCCGCGCTCGCCCGGCTTCACGGGCCGCTCGTCCTCATCGAGGATCGCGACCTCCCAGCCCGGCATCGGCTTACCCATCGAGCCCTCCCGTACCTCCATGAACGGGTAGTTCGCGCACAGCGGATATGACTCGGTCAGCCCGTAGAAGTCGAGCACCGTGACGCCGTACTGCTCGCGGAACCAGCGGATCGCCTCTGGATTCAGCGGCTCACCGGCGCTGCACACGATCCGAAACCGCTGCGGATAGCGGGTGCCGGCGTCAGTGATGCTCATCATCGAGCGGATCGCGGTCGGCGTGGCAAACACGTTCGTGACCGCGTGCTTTGACAGGAATGCGAGCTGCTTGGTGGGGTCGAAGCCGCCCTCACGCTGGTAGACGGCCTGGACCGCGCCCAGGCGCCACGGCCCGAGCAGCGGGCAGATCCCAGCCGCCCACGCCCATTCCCCCATCCCGTGGAACCGCTCGCCGTCCTGGATGTCGTGGCAGTAGATGAACTCCTCGTGGGCCAGGATGTAGCGGTGGGCGTGCAGGATGCCCTTGGCCAGCCCAGTGGTGCCACTCGAGTAGTACAGCTGGGCCGGGTCGTCGGCGGCAGTCTCCACGGTTTCGAACGCGATCGCGCCCTTGGCCAGCAGCAAATCGTCCAGGATCAGGATCTGCTCCACCAGCGAGCGCTCGATCCGGTCGGCGTTGGCCTGGTTGGTGACCAGCACCCGGGCCTGCGAGTCGGTCAGCCGGTGCTTGATCCCTTCGTCCCCGTACAGCACCGACATCGACAGCAGGATCGCGCCGGCCTTCCAAGTGCCGAAGAACGCCGCCGCCGTCTCCGGGGTGGGTGGCAGCAGCATCGCCACCCGGTCCCCTGGCCGCACCCCGTGCGCCCGCAGCACATTCGCGAACCGATTTGAGTTGTCCTGCAGCTCGCCCCAGCTGACGTATCGAACCCGGCCCTGGAAGTCCTCGTGGATCATCGCCGGCTTCTCCCGCGGGTGCCGGTCGCAGACATCGGTGGCTATGTTGAAGCGGTCCGGGACGTGCCAGCCGTGCCCCGCACACGCGCCGGCGTACGACGTAGGCACCGGACGCCTGCCCGCCACGTGCTCATCGCCAGGTGCGTTCACTCTCATCTCCCTCAATAGATAGGTACCCGCTCCTGCGGACGCCCTGGGTCGCTCGTTCCTCACGCGCAACCCACGTCAAATTGGGCTCTCCCTTCTGCAACACCGTTGCTCATCGGAGTGCGTTATCCCTGACGCCTCGGCCCGTCCTCCTCCTCCGAGCCCCTCGCGAGGATCTGCGGCCCTCGTTGCCACAACTCAAGCTGGATTCCGTCCGGATCACGGAAGTAACAGCACATCTCTCCCTCGACAGCTCCGCCAAGCCTTGTAGGGCCAATGCTGAACGCAATTCCGTGCTCCTCCAGGACACGGTACACGTGGTGGATGTCATCTACCTCAAGGCACACGTGAATCGCCCCGACGTCACAGTTACGCAGATCGAAATCGCGTCCCAATGGCTGCTCGTACTCCAAGAATTCGATAATCGTGTTTCCCACTGGAAGGAAGGCGAATCGCAATTTGGCACTCGCCAGCTGCACCGTCTGGCTTGTCTCCGCGCCCTCCGCGATCTCCACGAAGTCGGGTGCAAGACCAAACAGTTCACCGTACCACCGCAGCGATCGCTGCATGTCCCGAACCGGGATTCCGATGTGGTGCACTCCTCGCAAGTGCTGCCTGACAAGGCCCTGCGACGCGCTTTCAGATGTCGTCATTGTCGGTCCTCCGCTGGGTAGGTGAGCTGCCCCAAGAGAACACGCTCCGTGCCCTGGGGGCGACCGGCCCGATGGCGCCTAATCTCGAGTCGCCGTCTCGACTGCCTTCGGCAGTTTGAACACACGGTGCGCATTCTCCCAGTACAGCTTCCGCAACGTGTCGCTCGGTAGATCCAGGCCATGGACCGTCCAGTCCCCGGCGATCGGAAGCGGGTGCGCTAAGTCTCCAGTGGGCGTCTCGAAGAACCGCCAGTGTCGGTCAAAGAACTCGGCCACGTTCCACCGGTCCTCTGTCGGACTGTCTACATCGCCCACTGTCCAACCACCGTTCGCATTCGGAAGGTTCCATTTGGCTGTCCGGATAAGGTCAGTACCGAATACGATGCGGTCAGGAAAGCGCAGGATGATATCGCGCACCTCCTGCCACGCGTCCTCACGACCCATGTCCGCGATCGCTGTCGCTGTGTCCACATTGTAGTTGGGATAGGAGCGCAGAAGCCGCTCCACCTCGGTCCACCTCATAAAGCAGCCGAAGTGGAGACCCACGAACGCCGTAGCGGGATGACTGGCCACGACACGCTCAAGCTGCTCATGAATCTCGCTCAGTCTTGGATAGTCACCACCTCCGTACCACCATTCCGGATGCAGACGCAGCTCCTCCAGTCTGGGGTTGGTGTCGTCTAGCGGAGCAAAGAAGTACGGAGAGTCGCCCTGGTGGATGACGACCGGTAGACCCACCTCGGCAGCGGTCTCCCAAATCACCTCGAGCCGCGGATCGTCGACGCTGAACCGGCGGCCAGCGGTATCCCGCAGCCACAGGCCGAGGTTCTTCCACACCTTTACCCCAACGGCCCCGGCACCGGCCGCCGCGCGTAGCTTCCGCTCACTGGTGCGCTCGAAGAGTCCTTCGCCCACAGTCGAGAGGTCTGGCACATAGCATCGGAAGGTGGTTGAGCTTTGTCCCGCCCACTCTCGGCCCTCCTCCTCGAAATCCCGCGGCGGCCACGTAGCGTCCCAAAAGCTGATGGCAGCTTCCAGGCCTACCTGCCGGGCGACGTGATCGGCATGCGAAGCCGTCGTAGAGTCGTAGTGACAATGTGCATCGATGACGGGCCCCTGATACCTTGGGTGCATCGTCGCCTCCCTCCGAGTTGTCTGAGTCTTCACTACTCCGCTGACGCGAGGAGCGGGCGGGGCACACGCAAGGCTCAGTGCGCACGCCCCGCCTCGGCCTCAGCAGGCGTTGCTGTAGTAGAGCGCCTTGATCGCCGGCGTATTGATTTGGGTGCTGGTGGTGGTGCTCAGCGGAGCGATGAGCCGCTTCGTGGTCGGCTTCCCCTCGAGTTTGTTCGCGAGTTGGTCCATCGCCATCACGCCCTCCTCGCGCGGTCGCTGCACAACCGTGCCCGTGACGATTCCCTCTTGCAGGAGCTTGATGCCGACAGGCTGGAGGTCCCAGGTGACGACCTTGATCTGCCCCGGTGACTTTCCTGACCCGCGCAGGGCGGCTGCAACGGAGCTGGCGATCGTATCGTTCGTCGTATAGATTCCCTTCAGGTTCGGATACTTCGCGATGAGCGCGTTCGCGGCATCGGTGAGCACGCTCGCGCTTATGCCGTTGCCTGAGACGGCCGGCGGGTAGATCGTCGTCACGACGTGAATATTCGGGAACATCTTCATGGCTTCGTTGAATCCCAGGATCCGGCCCTGAGTGATTGGATTGGTCGGAATGATTCCGATGGCCGCGACCTCACCAGACCCGCCAATTTGCCTGGCCAACAGCGCACCCCCGAGCTTTCCTCCGATCTCGTGGCTCGAGCTCACGAAAGACACGTAAAGCGATGGATCTTGGAGCTGTGTGTCGACGTCCACGACAGGCAATCCGCCGGCAACCGCGGTCTTGATTGGCGGTGCGTCGGCTTTCGCGTCGGCGGGGTCGAAGATGAGCCCGGCCGGGTTCGTTGCCAATGCCGCCTGGATCACCTGGGCCTGTTGTGGAGCGGAGTCTTGTCCCGCCGGAGCCTGCGGCTGACCAACGTCAGCCCCCAGGCGTTTCCCCTCGAGATATGCACCGCAACCGATCTGCTTTGCGTAGCCCGGGACGGACTCCGGCATTACGATCGCGATGTGCTTACCCTTCACAGCGGCTGCTGCGGCTGTGGGTGTCGTGCCGTCACGACTCGTCGTGCCGCCACTTGAGGTGGAGGAAGAGCTTGAGGACCCACACGCCGCGACGACCCAAACAGTTAGCAAAGCCAAGATGCTCGTAATTGCAGGTCTGCGACCTACGCGTCGGCGCGCACGGTCGCGCGACCGATACCTGACCTCCCTCATCGGAGATCTCCTTTCGCTGAGGTTGACTGACAGGACGCTTCCTTGTGGCAGCGTTGTCACTCGTTGCGACGCCGGCGCTCGCGGTCGATGTAAACGGCGAGTATCAGAACTCCGCCGGTGACCGCCTGCTGCCAATAGGATTGGACGTTTGCGATCACCAAACCGTTGGCCAGAATGACGGGGATGAACGCGCCGCACACCGTTCCGAGAACGGTTCCCACCCCCCCGTAGATGCTTATCCCGCCGAGCAACGCGGCTGTGGCCGCGTCGAGGTTGTCCAGGGAGTGCGCCGCGATACCGGTTGTCGAGAACCGAGCGAGGGCGAGCCACGATGCAACCCCGGCACAGACCCCCGAGATCGCGTAGACGGCCACAAGATGGTGACGCACCCGAAGTCCAGCGCGGGTCGCCGCCTCCTTACTCGAGCCGATTGCGTACGTGTGCCGACCAAAGCGCGTCTTTGCGAGAACGACACCCGCCACGACGGCGACGGCTAGAGCAACGAAGGCGAGGTTGGGGATGCCGAGGAGTCGCCCGGCTCCGAAGTTGAGCATCGCATTTGGAATGTTGACGAGATCTTGGCCACTCGAAATGACCTCCGCCAAGCCAAGCGCAGCGCCGAGCGTGCCGAGGGTCACAATGATTGGGTTCAGGCCGGCGTACGCAACAAGTGACCCGTTGATGACACCCCAGGCGCCACCGGCCAGCATGCCAACCGCGAGACCGATTAGGGACACACCCCAGCCGTTCCCGCCGATGGCCATCATCGCCTTCATCGCGACGATTCCCGCGAACACGAGCACGGAACCGACGGACAGATCGAACCCCGCGGTGATGATCACGTATGTGACACCTACCGCTAGGACCAGTGTGATCGAGACGTCCAACGCGATATTGCGAAAGTTTGCGACGCTCGCAAATGCCGACCCGTCCACGATCGTGAACGCAATGACAAGGCCGATCAGGCCGGTGAGGACTGCGAACAGAGGATGCGCCGCGGTGCTTTGGAGCTTGGCCATCCGTCCGCGACGCTCCGCGTCGACGTCGGGTTCGACCGGCGGTGCTGACGCAGTGGCCGGCAACGCGGCTGGGCCGTGCGACGCGGGGGTATGGGTGCCGGGATCGGTCATGAGCTGCCGGCGTTCTCGTGCATTCCCGGCGAGCCATTGAGGGAGCCGAGCTCGTGGCCTCCCGTCATCGCGCTGACGAGACTTTCCATGGAAGCGGCGCGCCGATCGAACTGCGCAACACGTCTGCCGAGGCGAAGCACCTCAATCCGATCCGCGACAGCCAGGACGTCCGGCATGCTGTGCGACACGAGGACGACCGCAAGACCAGAGTCTGCGACCCGCCGGACGGAATCGAGAACGTTCCGGGTCTGAACGACACCCAGCGAGGCGGTCGGCTCGTCGAGCAGAACTATGCTCTTCGCCCACGTCACAGCGCGCGCAACGGCAACGCCCTGGCGCTGGCCACCCGACAGGGCGCGGACCGACTTTCGCTTTGCGTCGGCCGTCACTCCCAGGCGCGCGAACTGCCTCGCAGCCTCCTCGCGCATCGCGCTTTCATCAAGGAACCCGAGCCGGCCAAGCAAACCTGGTCTGCAGATCTCCCTGCCGAGGAACAGATTCTGCGTCGGGCCCAGATCCGGGGCCAAGGCGAGGTCCTGATAAACGGTTTCGATACCTGCCGCGTGGGCTGCCATTGGTGTTTCCGGACGGTATTCGCGACCGGACACGACGATGCGGCCCGAATCCTGCTGAATCGCTCCGGCGAGGATCTTGACGAGGGTGGACTTTCCCGCGCCGTTGTCGCCTATCAGTGCCGTGACCTCGCCACGGTGGCAGACGAAATCGGCGCCCTTCAACGCCTGAACGTGGCCGTACCACTTGACGAGACCCTCCGCCACCAACGCTGGATCCTCACGCGAGGAGGCCACCACAGATGAGGTCTCCGAGGGGCTCACGAGTCTCGGGAATCTTCCGTGCAAGGGGTTGCGATCAGGTGCACGATCGGGCTTTGGCGTGGCCCAGAGGCGCTCTCAACGAGCGCCTCACCGAGGTCATTTGTCGGTCTCAATGTAATCCTCGTCCTCCCTGAGGGTCATGCGAACGTTCGCACCCTATCGCTACAGAATCCACTTTGTCAAGCAACAACCGCGCGGTTCGCGGCCTCTGCTGGAGGAACGCGGCTACGGTTTGCGGGCACCCGTCTGTTCCGCCGTCAAAACGGGGGTTTCCGTTAGCCGCGAGGCTGCGGAGTCCGCGAAAGCCGGGCGACTCTCGGGCGCCACGGTGCGGGCTTGACCTCTGGTCTAGGCTTTGCGCGATCGTGTGCACAAACGCAAGACACTCACAGGGCGGCCGGGGGGTCCCGTGTTCGTCAACCGGTCCACCGCCTCGTATGGCTCGACTCGAAGTATCGAGCGCCCCGGCGCACTTAGACACTCTCCGGAACCAACCAATCTCGAGGAGACAGAATGGGTCAGCTTGACGGAACCTCAGCGATCATCACCGGAGCAGCCCACGGCATTGGGGCAGGAATCGCCCGAGTACTCGCCGGGGAGGGTGCCCGCGTCGCGTTGTCCGATATCGACGAAGCAGGAGTGCATGGCGCCGCGGCGCGCATCTCCAAAGTTGGCGGGCAGGCCATCGGCCTCGCGCACGACGTGACCAGTAGAGCGTCTTGCGAGGACGTTGTCGCCGCAGCCCGCGACGCGCACGGCCCGGTCGATGTCCTGGTGAACAATGCCGGGATCTCTCAGCGGATTCCATTCCTGAGCATCGACGACGCTGCCTGGGACCGGATGCTCAACATCAACCTCAAGGGCATCTACCTCATGATCCAGTCGGTCCTGCCCGGAATGCTTGAGCGGAGATCCGGTCGGATCATCAACACTGCGTCCCTCGTCGGCAAGGCAGGAGCGTTGCCGCTCTTCGCGCACTACGTCGCCAGCAAGTTCGCGACCATCGGGCTTACGCAATCCATAGCGGCCGAGTTCGCGCCGCACGGGATCACGGTCAACGCTGTCTGCCCGGGCGTGGTGCGCACGCCACTGTGGGAGCCCCTGCTTGAGGGCAACGCCAAGGAGCAGGGGATCACGGTCGAGGAAGCGTGGAAGCAAGCTGTAGCGCCGATCCCGATGGGCCAGCCACAGGATCCTGACGACATCGGCGAAGCAGTTGCCTTCCTGGCCTCGCCGCGTGCCCGCTACATCACTGGCGAGTCGGTCAACGTCAACGGCGGCCAGTTAATGGACTGACTCGGGAGCGAATGCCGATCAGCCCGCGAGCAGGTTGAGCGGCGCCTCCAGCAGCGCCCGTACCCGCGCGAGGAACCCCGCCGCGTCTGCGCCGTAGAGCACCCGGTGGTCCACAGCTAACGTCAAGATCGCGGTCCTACGACAGACGACCTGCCCGTCGCGCGCAACGGCTCGCTCCTCGACCGACCCGACGGCGAGAATCGCTGTCTGAGGCGGGCTGATCACCGCCGTGAAGTGGTCGACGCCGAACATGCCGAGGTTGGAGACGGTAAAGGTCGCGCCGCTCAGCTCGGCCGGCGAGATCGAACCGTCGCGAACCTTGGCGGCGAGCCGGCGGGAGGTTCGTGCGACATCGCCGAGCGGGCGGCGGTCGGCGTTCGTGACCGTCGCGACGACGAGCGAGTCCTCGGCGGCGATCGCGATCCCGATGTTGACGCGGTCGAAGCAGTGGACCTCGCCGTCCTTGTAGGAGCTGTTGACTTTCGGATGCTCGGCGAGCGCCCGGCCGCAGGCCATCACGATGATGTCGTTGAGCGACGGGACGGGGTCGGCGCCGTTGGCCTTCAGCCTCGCTCGCAGCTCCCACGCGGCCTCCATGTCGACCTCAACCGAGATATCGAAGTCAGGGATGGTCGCCCGAGACTGTGACATGCGGCGGGCGATCAGCTGTTGGGTGCGCGACAGCTCGAGCGTGCCCGACGACCCGTTTGTCGCTGACTCGGCGCCGCTGGCACCGACGGGCGTCGCGACCGCCTGGTCTGGGGGGCCGACAGGCATGGCGGGAGGCACTGGCTCGACGGGTGGTTCGCTCGTCGGAGCGACCGCTGCTGCGAGGTCGGCCTTCACGATCCGGCCGCGTGGACCTGTGCCCGCAACCGCCGCGAGGTCGATGCCGTGGGAGGCGGCGATCCGGCGCGCGAGCGGTGAGGCGAGCGGGCGGCCGTGATCGCGCTGACGGCCTTCGACACGCCGGACGCGGTCGGCATTGGTCGAGGCACGCTCATGGACAGCCGGGACGCGAACCAGCGGCGCCGTCCCTCCTCCGTTGCTCGGCGGGCCGGGCTCGACCGACTGGTCCGTCTCGGGTTCACCGGGGACCCGGATCCGAGCCACCAGGCCGCCAAGCTTGACGGTGTCCCCAACCTTCGCGACCAATTGGATGGTTCCCGCCGCCTCGGACTCGAGGCTGACGGTCGCTTTGTCGGTCTCGATCTCAGCTAGTTCCTGACCGACCGTGACCTCGTCCCCGTCCGCGACGAGCCAGGTGACGATCACGGCTTCCTCCATCGAGTCCGACAGGCGCGGCATCAACACGTCAGGCATGGGCTACCGCCCCGGGACTCGCGGTCACGCTGCCGGGCGCTGAGACAGGGTGCGGGAGTGGCTCGCCGGCCAGGCCGGCGCGGAGGTTGGCGACGGCCAGCTCAGCCATCCGCTCCCTGGTGTGAGTTGTCGCCGATCCCAGGTGTGGCAGCACGATCAGGTTTGGGGCCTGCAGCAGCAAATTGGTTGGTGGGAGCGGCTCGGGGTCGGTCACGTCGAGCGCCGCACCGGCCAGGTGCCCGCGGTGCAGAGCGTCGGCGAGCGCCTGCTGGTCGACCATCGGTCCGCGCGCGGTGTTGATCAGGATCGATCCAGGCTTCATCTGCGCGATCGCGTCCGCGTTGATCAGTCCGCGGGTTTCGGGCGTGAGTGGGCAGTGGAGAGACACGGCATCGGCGCGGGCGAGCAGGGCGCGCAGCTGCGGTCCGTTGCCTCGGCCGGCATGGATCACCTCCATCCCGAACGCGTGGGCGCGGTAAGCGACTGCCTGACCGATCCGGCCCATGCCGATGATCCCCAGCACCGCGTCCCGCAGCTCGAGGCCGAGCAGCCAGTCGGGCCGCCACGGACCCCAGTGGCCGTTGCGCACGGCCGCGATCCCCTCGGGGAGCCGTCGCGCGGCGGCAAGGATCAGCGCCATCGTCAAATCGGCGGTCGCCTCCGTCAGGACGCCGGGCGTGTTGCCGACGGCGATCCTGCGCTGTGCTGCGGCAGCGACGTCGATGTTGTCGACGCCGACCGCCATGTTCGAGATCACCCGCAGCCGCGGGCAGGCGTCCATCAGCGGCCCGTCGACCGTGTCCGTGAGCAGGCACAGCAGCCCGTCGGCGTCGGCGGTTCGCCGGCGTAGCGTGCCCCAGTCGGGCGGAATCTGCTCCTCCCACAGGTCGACGTCGCAGACGCCAGCCAGCGCGTCGAGCGCGCGACCTGGCAGCCGTCGGGTGACGAACACGTGCGGAAGGTCGGTCATCGCGCCCTCGCAAGGATCCGTTGTGCCTGGGCGACGACCGGCGCGTCGACCATCTTGCCGTCGACCAGTTGCACCCCGTGTTCGCCGTTGTTAGCGCTGACACTGGCGTCGAGGATGGTGCGCGCCCAGCGGACCTCGCTGTCAGTTGGGCGGAACACGCGTTTGACTGGGTCGATCTGGGCGGGGTGGATGAGAAGCTTGCCGGTGAAGCCGAGCTTGCGAGCGACGTGCGTCTCGCGGGTGAGCCCGTCAAGGTCGTCGATCGCCGTGTAGACGGTGTCGATCGCCGGCAGGCCCGCCGCGCGGGCGTGTAGGGCGACGAGCGCACGGGGTACGAGTAGCTCGAGGCTGCCTTCGCTGCGCGGCACCCCCAGGTCTACGCACAGGTCCTCGCCGCCGAACGCGATCGCGGCGATGCGGCCGACACCCGCGATTGGCTGGAGCTCGACGACGCCGCGCGCTGACTCGACCTGCGGGATCAACGCCACGCCCTGACCGTCGGGGACGATCGCATCGATCGCATCGCGCATGGCCGTGACTCCGGCGGCGCTGTTGGCTTTCGGCATCACGATCGCGTCGACTGCGCGGAGACTGAGCGCCTGCAGATCCTCTAAGCCACCCTGCTCGAGCGGGTTGATCCGCACGCACACCGCGCTCGGGCCCACCAGCGCGCCGCGCACGAGTCCGTTGGCGAGGCCGGTGCGAGCCTGCGCCTTGGCGGCGACTGCGATGGCATCCTCGAGGTCGACGATGATCGCGTCTGCCTTGCGGGCCTGTGCCTTGGCGAGCATCTCGGGCTTGTCGGCCGGGACGAATAGCAGCGTCGTCCACAATGCGGGGTCCCGGCGGGGGTCGAGCTCAGTCATCGGACCCCAGATCCGCCGCCGCCACGGGACGGCGAGCGCCGTAGGCGCGCGTGACGGTGACGGCGCTCGGCGCGACCGCGACGCACCGGCCGCAGAGCAGGCACTCGTCCTCTCGCTCTGGGACGGTGGCGAGATCGCCGCCGTTGGTAGTGAAGATGTCGACCGGGCAGACGCGCGCGACGTCCCGGGCGCGATCCGCGAGCGCCGCTTGGTCAATCATGATCTCGATGAACCGTCCCATCAGCTCACCGTCACCGCAGCGAGCATCGCTGGCAGTTGCTCGAGCCGGTCGGGCACCTCGGCGCCGGCTGCTCGTAACCGTTCGATCTTCGCTCGGGCGGTCGAGCCGCCGGCTTCGACCATCGTGCCAGCGTGCCCGAAGCGCGTGTCGGGCATCTCGTCGACAAACCGACCGGCGACGAAGCAGACCAGCGGCTTGGCGGGGCCGCCGTGCTGCTCGAGGTACTCGGCAAGCTCGTCTTCCTGGGCCCCACCGGGCTCTGAGAAGGTGACGACCGCGTCGGTGTTGTCGTCTTCGAGAAACACTCGGTAGGCGTCGGCGAGGGTGGTGCCGATCAGCGGGTCGCCGCCGATGCTGATCGCGGTCGATTGGCCGATTCCGGCGGCGGTCAGCATGCTCGAGATCTCGGTCGTCATCCCGCCGCTACGAGACGCCACGCCGACACGGCCTGTGGTGTACGCGCGGCGGACGTCGGCCGCCGGGCCGCCGATGCTGCCGATCTTGCAGGCGTCCGGGGTGATCAGCCCCAAGGAGTTCGGTCCGATCACGGTCGTGCCGGTCTCCCGGGCGGCGGCGAGCAGGGCAGAGACGTCGCGGCGCGGTACTCGTTCGGTGATCACGACCAGCAGCGGGATCTGGGCGTCGATCGCCTCGAGTGCGGCGTCCAGCACCAGCGTCGGTGGCACCGAGAGCAGCGCTGCATCGGGCTCGGTGGCGACGGCGGCCTCCTCGACGGTGTCGAACACGCGGACGCCGTAGATGCGCTCGCCGCCTTTGCCGGGGGTGACGCCGGCGACGACGTTGGTGCCGTAGTCCAGGCACTCGCGGGTGAAGCTGCTCGCCTCGCGGCCGGTGATTCCCTGCACGAGCAGGCGGGTGGCGGCGTCGATCAGCACGCTCACCGCATCGCTCCCGTCGGGATCCGTGCGAGCGCTTCGCGGCCGACACGTTGCAGATCGGTCAGGTACTGAAGGTGGGCGCGCCATTCCCAATCGACTGCGAGCTCGCCCGCGAGTTCGACCGTCTCCGAGTGGGCGTCGAGCAGCTCGTACACCAGATCGCTCACGAGCGCGGGAGTCACCGTCTCGCCGCTCGAGATCGCCCTCGGGTCGTTCATGCTGGCGCTCCTGCTGCCAGCCGGGCGGCCGCGTCGATCGTCGTCTCTCGGCCGAGCGCGGTGATGCCGTAGTCGGCCAGCAGCTCCCGGCTCTCCTGCTCCCAGGCGCCGGGGATCCGGAACACCGCGATTGTGTGCGCGGGGTCGCGTCCGGCATCGAGGCAGCCGAGAATCACGCCCCGTGCGACTAGGTCGGCGCGCGTGTTGGAGACGACGTTCGAGATCACCGCGATCCGTTCCGCGTTCAGCTCCGCGAGCAGCAGGCGGGTGAACCGCGCGACCTTGGTGACGGTCGGGTTGCCGCCGACCTCGCAGTAGTTGGCGGGGCGGCCGCCGGCGTCGCGGATCGCGTCGAACACCGTCAGGCTGGCTCCGCCGCCGCCGATGATCAGCGCGATGTCGCCGTCGAACTCGACCAGGCGTCCGGCGACGCCGCGGTGGTCGACCGCGTCGATCTCCCGTGCGTGCATTTCCGCGGGGGTCAGCGCACGCGCACCGTCGCCGCGCTTAGCGAGCCCAAACCGTTCAACGAGATCGGGATGACGTATTAGCGCGTCGCTGTCGAGTTCGACGTGTGCGTCTAGCGCGAGCCATCCCTGACCGTCGATCCGGGCCAGTGGGTTGATCTCAACCAGCGTCGCGTCCAGCTCCAGCAGTATCCTTGCGACCGCCAGCGCGGTCCTCGTAAGTGGACGCAGGTCCGGACCGCTCACGCCTGCGCGCCGCAGGGCCGCGCGGATCCGGAACTCTGGTGTCGGTTGCCGGGGGTCGAGCTCGATGCGGGCAACCTGGCCGACGCCGTGCTCCTCGACGTCGATCCCGCCGCCAGGTGTATAGACGAGCACCGGCAGCCGCCGGCGGGGGTCATATAGCGCGCCGATGAACCGCTCTTCCGCGATCGGCAGCCGCGGCTCGACGAGCACGCGGTCCACCCGTTGTTCGCGGGAGGCCCCGATCAGGAGCTGCCTGGCGATCGTGGTGGCGTGCGCCTCGCCGTGCGCGAAGCGAATCAGCCCGGCCTTCATCCGCCCGCCGTGAAGGACCTGCGCCTTCAGCGCCACGTGATCCCAGTCGATAGCCGCGGCTCCGGCCTCGGCGGCCGACGGAGCGAGCACGCTGGCCGGGACCGGCACGCCCCGCTCTGCCAGAAGCTGCTTCGCTTCCCATTCGTACAACCGCACGACGGCTCCTAGACCGCCCGGGCGCCCGAGTCCGCGGCCGGCAGCCGTGGCGCGGAGACGACGCCGTCGTATCCGTTGCCTGCGGCGTTGATGTGCGACTGGACCTCGCGCACACCCGGGGCCCGCCCGCTGGCGAAGAAGTAGTGGCGGGTGGCGATGGGCAGGTCCTCGGCGGGGAAGCGGGTGATGATCTCGCAGCCGGACTTGGTCACGATCAGCTGCTCCTCGATTCGCGCCGCGGACCAGCCGTCCTTCGCGGGCCAGAATGTCTCCAGCGCCATCGACATACCCTCCTCGATCGGCTCTGGGTGATCGAGGGAGACGAGCCGGCTGACGATCGGCTTTTCCCACACGGTCAGCCCGATCCCGTGCCCGTACTGCAGCGCGAACGCCGCCTCCTCGTTCGGGAACCCGAACTCCTCCGCCTTGGGCCATACGCTGGCGATATCTCCGGTCGTGACCCCGGGGCGGACGAGCGCGATCGCCTTGTCGAGCAGTTCGCGGCAGTACTTGTAGGCGTCGACCAGCGCGGGGGAGGCGTACCCGACCGCGAACGTGCGGTAGTAGCAGGTGCGGTAGCCGAGGTAGGCGTGGGTGATGTCGAAGTACGCGGGATCGCCCGGGCGCAGGATCCGGTCGGAGTACACGTGCGGGTGCGGGTTGCAGCGCTCGCCGGAGATCGCGTTGACCCCCTCGACCAGTTCTGAGCCGAGGTCGTACAGGCGCTTGGCGACGATCCCGACGCACTCGTTCTCGCTGATCCCGGGCCGCAGGTGGTCGTAGAGGTCCTCGTAGGCGGCGTCCGCCATCATGCAGGCGGTGTCGAGCAGGACGATCTCGTCCTCGGTCTTGATCACCCGCGCCTTCTGCATGACCTGTTGGCCGTCGACCACCGTCAGACCCTCGTCCTCGAGCGCGCGCAGCACGATCGGCTCGACGACATCGACACCGATCGGCTCCTTGTCGAGGCCGTGCTCGCGCAACTGCGAGGCGATCTTCTGGGCGACGTCCTGCGCGCGGCCGGTCTCGGGCGGCAGCGCCCCGCGTAGCGTCGAGATTCCGGCTGGCGAGCGGCCCTCGAGCCACGGGCAGTACAGGTCGTGGTGGCGGGCGGCCGAGCCGAAGTCCCAGATCGTCGGCTCCTGGCCGCGCGGCAAGAGGGCGAAGCGCACGAGCTTGTCCATCGCCCAGGTCCCGATGTGCGTCGCGGTGAGGTAGCGGATGTTGCTCATGTCGAAGCACAGCAGCGACCCGAGCTCCGACGCCTCGAGCTGCTGCTTGGCGCGGGCGAGCCGCTCGCCGCGCAGCCGGTCGAAGTTGACGCGCTGCTCCCAGTCGACGGCTTGCAGTCCGAATGTGCGGCTCATGGTCTAGCTCCTCACGCTGTTGTCGTTACGCGCACGCCAGCCCGCTCGCGGACCGAAGCGACGATCGCCTCGCTGCCTGGCAGGTAGTCGCGCTCCAGCGGCGGGCTGTAGGGGACGGGGTGGTTCGGGCTGCTCAGCAGCCAGAGGTCGTCGACGTGCTCGAGTCCGTGCTCGGCGACCGCGCCGATCACGGTGGAACCCCATCCGCCGAGCGATGCGCCCTCGTCGACGACCAGCAGCCGGTTGGTCTTCTCGACCGAGCCAAGCAGCGTCGCCAGGTCGAGCGGGCGCAGGCAGCGAGGGTCGAGGACCTCGGCCTCGATCCCGTCCCGCGCCAACTCCTCAGCGGCGGCCAGCGCGTCATGAACGCCGCGGTGAAGCGCCACGATCGTGAGGTCGGTCCCCTCGCGTACCGTGCGGGCGGTGCCGAGCGTGTCTGGCTGATCGCCCGGACGAGGGCCCTTCAGCGAGTACAGACGCTTGTGCTCGAGGAACAGGACAGGGTTGTTGTCGCGGATCGCCGCTTTCAGCAGCGTCTTCGCGTCGGCCGGGAAGGCGGGGCACGCGATCTTCAGCCCGGGAACCGACAGGAACCACGGCGCCGGGTGCTGGGAGTGGATCGCGCCGAACGAGCCGCCGGCACCAACCGCGGAGCGGATCACGAGCGGCACGGGCGTGCGGCTGTTGGACAGGTACCACCACTTCGCGGCCTGGTTGACCAAGGAGTCCATCGCAAGGCAGAGGAAGTCGCCGAACATCACCTCGACGACGGGGCGCAGGCCGGTGACCGCGGCGCCGAACGCGGCGCCGCACATCGCCAGCTCGCTGATCGGCGTGTCGAACACGCGCTCGTCGCCGAACCGCTCGTGCAGCCCCGGGGTCGCCTTGAACACTCCGCCGGCGGCGGCGACGTCCTCGCCGTAGAAGATCACCCGCTCGTCCGCTTCCAGCTCCTCGGCGAGCGCCTCGACGATCGCGGTCCGGTACTCGAACTCTGTCTCGTTGGCAGAGGTCATGGCGCGTACTCGGATGCGCCGTCATTCCCCGGGGCGGCGACGGGCGCCGCAAGTGCCCGCTCGATCGCAGTGGCCAGCTCGTCTGTGACCTCCTGGTCGAGCGCGGCGAGCTGCTCGGCGTCCACGCCGTCGTGGTCGAGCAGGCGCGTCTTCTCGACCTCGATCGGGTCGCGCTCGAGCCAGGCGGCGTGCTCGTCTTCAGGGCGGTACTTGCCGGGATCGGACTTGGAGTGGCCGAGATGGCGGTAGGTCCGGCACTCCAGGAACGCGGGCCCGGGCGTCGCGCGTGCGTAGGTGACCGCTTCGCGCGCCGCGTCGGTGACCTCGGCGATCGAGTTGCCGTCGACCTTTCGAGCGGGCATCCCGAACACAGCAGCGCGGCCGGCGATGTCGGCGCCGGCGGTGACGCGCTCCATCTTGGTGAACTCGCCGTAGCCATTGTTCTCGCAGACGAACACGACCGGGAGCTCGCGGACTGCGGCGAAGTTGAGGCACTCGTGGAAGTACCCCTGGTTGCTGGCGCCGTCGCCGAAGAACGCGACCGCCACCCCGCCTGCGCGCTTGGCGGTGAGGGCCGCGCCGGTTGCGGCCGCGATGCTGCCGCCGACGATCCCGAAGCAGCCGACGAGCCCGCGGTCGAGTTCGATCACGTTCATCGACCCGCCGCGGCCACCGTCAACGCCCGTCGTGCGGCCCATTAGCTCCGCGGCCAGCGCCTCCGGCGCGATCCCCATCGCCAGCGCGGCCCCGTGGCCACGGTAGGTCGCCGCGACGTAGTCGCCGGGCTGAAGCGCGGAGCAGACGCCGACCGACACGGCTTCCTGCCCGTTGTAGAGGTGGGTGGTGCCGTGTACCTCGCCCTTCAGGAACAGGCGCTGCATCTCCAGCTCGAACGCGCGGATCAGCATCATTTTGCGAAGCCGACCGAGTGCCTCATCGATGCGCTCCGCGGTCGCCGTAGTGCTGGCGCGCTGTGCCGCGCGGCTCATCCGACCGCCACCGCCTGCTTGCCGGCGAGCGCCGTCGGCCGGGAGGAGAGGAGGCGGCCGAGGCGCTCGCCGGCTTTGATCAACTGCGCCCATGAGCTCGCCTCGATAGCGAGGCCGTCGATACCGAGCGCGTCGAGCTCCTGGTCGGTAAGTCGCAGTCGGCCGACGACCGCGTGCGTCAGCGCGCGAGCTGCCCCGGCTCGGCGGGCGATTACGCTGATCAGCTTCCCCTCGGCGCTCTGGGCGTCGAGACAACCCTCGCCGGTCACGACCTGCCCGGCCGCCCGCGCTCGCTTGTCGAACCGGACAGCGTCGAGCACGGCGTCCGCGCCGGAGCGCAGCTGCGCGTCAAAGCACGCCCAGAGCCCTCCGGACAGGCCGCCGGCGCAGCCAGTCATCGGCACCGCGCGCGGGTCGCGCGGAAACGATCGCACGAGGTTGCCGAGCCGCACGGTCAGGCGGTTGACGGCGTCCGGGTCGGCTCCCTTTTGCGGTCCGAACACCTTCGGCGCGTTCTCGTACGGCGTGCGCGTGTCGCACAGCACCTCGAGCCGGGCGCCACGTAGGCCGCCTGCGGCGTAGATCGCCTCGATCGCGCCACGCCCCCCGTCGGTGCAGGCGCTGCCGCCGACCCCGACCAGGATCCGGTCGGCCCCAAGACACGCGGCCGCTGCGATGAGATCGCCCGTGCCGCTCGACGTCGCGGCCTCGGCGTCGCGCTCGTCTGCGCCGACACGTCCCAGCCCCGACGCCTCGGCGGTCTCGACGATCGCCGTACGGCCGTCGTCGAGAAGACCCACTTCCGCCTGGATCGCGCGGCCGAGCGGATCGCGCGCCTGCACCCGCGCGGTCGATCCGCCGAGCGCGTCGAGCAGGACCCGCATGGTCCCCTCGCCGCCGTCCGCCAGCGGACACAGATCGGCCGTGCAGCCGGCGGCCCGCAGGCCACGGGCAACCGCCGTTGCGACCTCGGCGGCGCTGAACGTCCCCTTGAACGAGTCCGGCGCCACCAGCCACGTCGGTGTCGCCTCCCGACTACCGTGCATACCAGTCCGACTGCTCGTCCTGCAGGTCGACCCACACCGACTTCAGCTGGGTGTAGTGCTGCATCACCTCGATCCCGTTCTCGCGCCCGTAGCCGGACTGCTTGTAGCCGCCGAACGGGGTCAGAGGGCTCCAGGTGCGGTAGGTGTTGATCCAGACCATCCCGCACTGCAGTGCGGCGGCAACCCGGTGGGCGCGCTTGACGTTGGTCGTCCACACGGCGCCGGACAGGCCGTAGTCGGTGTCGTTGGCCTTGGCGATGGCGTCGCCCTCATCGTCGAAGCCGGTAATCGCGGTGACCGGCCCGAAGATCTCCTCGCGGCAGATCGTCATCGTGCTGCACACCCCGTCGAACACGGTCGGGGAGTAGAAGAACCCCCCGGCGTCGAGCGGCGGTCGCTTCGCGCCGGTCCGCACCTGCGCCCCCTCCTCGACGCCCTGCCACACGTACCGCTCGATCGTCTCGAGCTGCTGCGCGGAGACCTGGGCACCCATCTGGGTGTCCTCGTCGAGCGCGTCGCCCACGCGGATCGCTTCGGCCTTCGCAACCAACCGTTCGATGAACTCATCCTTGATCGAGTTCTCGACGAGCATCCGCGAGGCGGCCTGGCAGGACTGGCCAGCGGCCGAGAAGATCCCGAACGCCGAGCGGTTGACCGCCTGCTCGAGGTCGGCGTCGGCGAAGATGATGTTCGGCGACTTCCCGCCCAACTCGAATGTCACGAGCTTGAGCGTCTTGGCCGCGCGGGCCGCCAACGAGCGTCCCACGATCGTGGAGCCGGTGAAAGTCAGCTTGTCCACCCCAGGACTCTCGACCAGCGCCGCCCCCGCCCGCTCCCCGGAGCCGGGCACGATATTGATCGTCCCGGGTGGCAGATCGAGCTCTCGCAGTAACCCGGCGACCGCAAGGGCGCTGACCGAGGTCAGCTTTGCCGGCTTGAGGACGAGCGTGTTGCCTCCTGCCAGCGTGGGGCACAGCTTCCAGGCCAGCATCACCAGCGGCGAGTTCCACGGCGTGATCGCACCCACCACCCCTACTGGCTCGCGACGGGTGTAGACGAACGCCGGACCGATCTCCGGCATCGTCGATCCACGGACTCCCTGACAGACCCCGGAGAAGTACTCGAAGCAGCGCACGACGCCGTCGAGCTCGGCGCGGGTCTCCCGGATCGCCTTGCCGTTGTCACGCGACTCGAGTTCGGCGAGCGCCACTCGGTGGCGGTCGATCAGCTCCGCGATCCGCCACAACAGCCGTCCACGGTCGGCCGCGTTCACACGTCCCCACGCGCCCCGGACAGCCCCGCGCGCGGCCGTCACCGCCCGCTCGACGTCTGCGGGTCCCGCTTCGGCGACGCTGATCCACGGCTCGCCAGTGCTGGGGTTCACCGACTCGAACGTAGCCCCGTCGCTCGCTTCCCCCGAGCCACCGGCGATGAACAGGCCCAGCGCTCCGGAATCGGTCCGTAGATCGCTGAGCAGCTCGTTGGTCGCGGTCGTGGTCACGGTCGGATTCCCCTAGTTCGTCGTTGCACGCAGGACAGACTCCGATATTCGCTCTTGCTGTGCGAACGTTCGCACAGTCGAAAGCGCCTGTCAACCGGGGGTGTCCGGAGAATCCACGGAAAACGCTTGGCAATCGATAGCCTCGCGCCCGGGTATCCTTACGGCGCGTGGGGGACCCGAGGCGAAGCAGCAGATGAAGAAGAGCAAACCAGGCGTGACCGTCCGTGATGTTGCGAAGCGGGCAGGTGTGCATCCGGCGACCGTGTCTCGAGTGCTAGATCCGGCGAGCCGTCACCGGATCAGTGACGCCACCGCCCGGCGCGTCGAGAAGGCGGTCCGTGAACTCGGCTACGAGACCAACTCAGCGGCTCGCGCGATGAAGCTGCGTAGGTCTTTCACCGTCGGGGTGATGATCCCCGATGTCGCGAACCCGTTGTTCCCGCCGATGGTCCGGGCGATCGAGGACTACCTCGACCCGCTCGGATACACGGCGCTGATGACCAATACCGACGCCGACCCGGAGCGTGAGCGTCACAAGCTCAAGGCGCTCAGCTCCCGGCAGGTGGAGGGGCTGATCATCGCACCCTCGAGCTCCAATACGCCACTGGTCAAGGAACTGATCAGCGGGGGGCTCCCGGTTGTCCTAGTGAACCGCAGCATCGACGACATCCCTGGCTACGCCGTCACGCCAGATGACCGACGCGGTGCGGCCTCCGCGGTCGACCACCTCGTCAGCCTCGGGCACCGCGCGATTGCGCACCTCGCCGGCCCTCAGGACCTCTCGCCCGGACAGGAGCGCTACCGCGGATTCCTCGAGTCGATGCGCAACCACGGCCTCGAGGTGCCCGACTCTCTTGTCGCTGTTGCCGACGCGTTCACCGGTGGCGCAGGCGTTGCCCCCACGCGACAGCTGCTCGAGCAAGGCGAGCCGTTCACCGCTATCTTCGCGAGCAACGACTTGCTCGCGCTTGACTGCATCCACACGCTGAAGGCCGCAGCGTTGGGATGCCCCGAGGATGTCTCGGTCATCGGCTTCAATGACATGCCGTTCGCGGAATGGTTCAACCCGCCGTTGACCACGATCCGCTACTCGTACTACGACATGGGCCGCAATGCGGCGGAGATGCTGATGGGGCAGATCACGGGACAGGGATCCGGCCCGCGCACGCTCGTGCTCTCAACCGAGCTCGTCGAGCGTGGCTCGACAGCGCCTCCCGGCCGGGTCGCGGCGGCTCCGGCTCCGACAGTCGATCACGCCTGAGGCAGATACGTTGTCTGAGGGGTGAGCGACACCCGCGGGACTCACGTCGTCGCTGGACGTCGACCGGGAAGGCCGCCGCTGGGACCGAGGCGGACGCCCTTGAGCCGCTTCAGGTCGCGGTCGAGGTAGTGGCGGCGCTGGCGGAAGATCACGGGCGGTAGCTCGCCGTTGATCAGTAGCCCCTCGCCGGCGGTGGTTCGCTGCAGCGCTTGTGCTGTCATGACCTCGGGCCCGCGGCCGTTCCAGGAGGCACCGTGGAGCTGCTGGCGTTGGCCGAGCAGCTCGATGATCTCCTGGCGGGTGAACTGGTCGGTGATCGACCCCATGAACACCTTGGCCTGTGAGAGCGCGAGGATCTCGGCGGCGGCGTCGACGCCGAAGTGACGGCGGATCTGCGCGACCGAGTGCCACACGGTGAGGAACCGGACGCCGGACCCGAGCGAGGTGGCGAGGATCTGGGGTAGGTCTTGGATCGGAGCGATCGACGCGGTCTCGTCGAGCGCGAACAGCGCCTGGGGCGCGAGTCCCTTGCCCGTGCGGTTCTCGCGTTCGCTAAGCCAGAACAGGAGCGAGGAGACCATCGTCACCACCAGCGGGGCGAGCAGCTGCTGGTGGTCGCGGCCGGCGACGATGTAGAGCGTGTTGGCGCCGTCGAACAGCGCCTCGGGGGTGACGCCCTCGGCCCGTCGCGCGGTTCGCCCGGCGGCCGGGTGGCCGTAGGCCTTTAGCTGCACGGCGGCGGTGCCGATGATCCCGTCTCGCTGTCGCTCGGTGTAGGCGTAGACGGCCTGCAGCCGCTCGCGGGCGTCGTCGGCGCCGACGTCGCGCAGGATGCCGTCGGCGGTCTTGTCGTCGCGGTCGAGGATCCAGCGGTAGACGCCGCTGGCGGTGATGTCGGGCGTCAGCGCCGCCGCGTGTAGGTACGGGGCGACGAGGCCCTCAGCCTCCTCGTCGAAGTAGTCCTGGTTGATCCCCTCACCGACCTTCCGCGCGTGTCCGAGCCAGCGCGCGACGAGCAGCGCGTGCTCCCAGTCCTCGCAGCCTTGGAGCAGGTCCCAGGCGTCCGTGTCGCGGCCGAACGGGTCCCATACCCAGACGCGGCCGAGTCGGCGGCGGCGATCGATCGTGTGCTCGACGACGTCCGTCCTGACGGAGGTCGTGACCGCGGGCCCCTCGTGCTCGAGCAGCGCGGGGATCACGAGCCCCGAGCTCTTGCCGGTGCGCGGCGCGGCGAGCACGGCCATCTGCATGTTGTTGCTGACGGCGACCAGTGCTCGCGGGCGTCCGATGTGGCCGACGATGATCCGGTCCGCGCTTGGGCCGGGCACGATCAGCTCGCGGACGGTGCGAAAGCGTCCGAACTCGTGCGGGCGGCGGCCGCGCAGCTGCCACCAGCGCCGGTCGGCCGCCGGCCGGCTCATCTTGATCTCAGCTGTCCGGCCCACCGCGAACAGCAGGCCAACGGCGGCAATGCCGAGCAGCGCGCCGGTGCTCCAGAAACCGGCGGGCCCAGGCATCAGTCTCGCGATCCGTGCGGGGTAGGCGCTCGCGGGGTCGGGGCCGAACAGATGGCCGTGCACGACCGCCAGCACGGCCGCCGCCGGTGTCACGCCGGCGAGCTGGCCGGAGTGGGCCCATGCCGCGACCGTCGGGAGCAGCCACACGAACCCGCCCACGGTGACCGCAAGCAGCAGCGCGATGGCGACGAGGGTTGCGTCAACCGGACGACGCTCGCCCGCGGCGAGCCTGTTGCCGCTGGCGGCTGTGGCGCTCTGCATGTGCCGCTCCTCGATCCGATCGGTGTTGGCGGTGGACGGTCCTCGGGCTCGCGCTCGCCGTCCGCTGGCTACGCGCGGCGGCGCTTCCGCCAAGCGCCAGCGTCGCGGTGGCGAGCAGCAGCGCGGCCGCGGCCGGAAGCGCGTATCGCACGCGCGTGGCGATGATCGCGCCGGCGGCGAGGGCCGCCACGAGCGCGGTGCGCCAGCTGTCGCTGCTCGCGATCGCCGCAACCGCCGCTGCGATGGCCAAACCCCATCCGTCGGTCGGGCGTGGCCTGCGGAGGCTGAGCGTCGGCGATGCGCGCACCGCTATCCGACCACCCGCACCCGGACCGGCGTCGAGACCACCGCCCTGTGGGGGAAGCCGACCTGCAAGGGAAGCCGAGCGCGCAGCCGGTACACCTGGACTCCGGTGGTGGCGGTGAAGCGGTAGCGGTAGGAGAAGCGACCGCCGGTCGACGTGCGTGTCACCCCAAACGTGACCCAATGCCGCGACGGCCTGGAGATGAGCGCCTCCAGTTCGACGAGCAGACCGGCGCGGCCGGAGCCGTCGATGCGACCGAACAGGCGCACGCTCTGGCCGTTGTACAGCGCCTTGCGCGAGCGGGCGAACAGCAGGTGGGTCCACGGGGCCCCGGACGGATGCCTGGTGGGAGCAGGTATGGGCGGGATCGGAACCGGAGCCGGCGTGGGAGCCGGTGTGGGCGCCGGAGGCGGCGTGGGCGTGGGCACCTGCGACGGCTTGATCGTGAAGCGCGGGGATTGGTACTCCTGCTGGCCGCCGCTGTTCCAGACGTAGTAGCCCTCGGCGATTGCGGTGCCGTCACCGGACCGGGGCGCGGTCAGCGGCACGCCCGCGGTCCAGGTCTGGTTCGTGCCCTGCCAGACCGTTGCGTTGTCGTAGCCGTGTGAGTCGCCGCACTGGTAGGTGGCGTGGTTTTGGTTGTCCTCCCAGTACAGGGCGATCGTGTCGCCGACGGGTGCGTTGACGAGCTTCGCCCACGCGTATTCGTGGCCGTTGTAGCTCCCCCATACGATCTCGGCGACGGCGCCGTCCTTCAGCGGAACGGTGTTGATCGTGCCCAGCGTCGTGGCGTTGGCGGGGTCTGCGTCCCAGTCGCCGCACCAAACGTGGTAGATCTCCGGGCTCGCGGTTGCGCTTCCGGCGCCCAGCTGCATTGCGATCGCGAGCATCCCGGTGGCCAGGGCGATTCGCGTGACCCGCCGGCTCCAATGTGATCTTTGTGATCTGCTCTGCATGCCGCTTTATTGATTGGCGGGCATGCCGCGCCCCTCCTGATCATCGACCAAGTCCGGCATGATCGGCCGGCTCGATCGCCACCGCCATATCCGCTGACGGGGGCGCGACCTCGCGGGGTGCAGCTTCGTGCTGTTGGCCGGCTGCTCGCTCGGCGCGGAGAGCTCGCTCAACCTCTCTGCGGACGGTCAGCTCGAAGTCGACCGCCGCGACCCGTGCGGCGCGGTCGCCGTGCGTGCTCATCCACGTGTCGAGGTGGCGTCCCTGGTCGCGCAGTTGGCGGGTTTGTCGTGTGAGCTCGTCGAGGCGCGCGGAGGCTTGTTGTGCGGTGGTCCGGTTGACGCTCGCCTCCTCGGTGAGCTGGCTCCGGACGCGCCCTTGGTGCGGGCCCCTGGTGGCTCCGGCGCGTCGGTGAAGCCGCTCGGCGTGCTCGACCTGGGAGTCGCGTTCGGCGACTGCGATGCGCTGGTCGCGTTCCAGGCGGAGCGTCTGCATCGCGCCCTCGCGGTCGAGCGCCGCGAACGGGTCGCCGAGCCGGGCGCGCCAGGCGACCAGGAACGTCGTGTCGGCCTGGTCGAGCTGCGCGACGAACGACGCGGCGTGCTCTCGCAACAGGCGCTCGCGCTGCTTGCCGAGGCATTCGCTGGCGTTCGTGAGCCTGTCGGACAGCGCGAGTTGCTCGAGCGGCGGGCTGGTCGGCTGGCCGGCGACCAGCTCGGCCGCCTTGGCCATCTCCTCCCGGGCGGTGATCTCGCGCCGGAGCGCGACGTACGTGGCGGCCAGCTCGGCCTTGTCGGCCATCCACGCCTTGGCCTGAGCCGTGAGTGGCGCGAAAGGATCGCCGAGCCGATCCCGCCAGCCGCGCAGCACCGCGTCGTCGCGCCCGTCGAGGGCGGCTTCCAGCTCACTGGCCCGCGCCTCGATGTCCGCGGCCGCGGACTCGCCGAGCAGCCCCCGGTAGCGCTCCAGCGGGCTCGACGTCGGCTGGCCGTGGGCGGTGATGCCGTCTCGCTTTGCCTGGGCGCGGGCGAGGGCGACGACCCGGGCTGCGCTCTCGCCGTGTCGTTCGAGCCAGTTGCTGATCCGTTCGCGCAGCATCGGTGGCTGCTCGAGCTGCGACTTCACGACGCTGATCTGATCGACCAGCTGCTCGTCGGACTTTGCTGCGATCTCGGGTCCGAGCGCGATCGCGTGCGTACCGATCCTGGGGCCGAGCAGCTCGCCGAGCCGGTGCCGGTACGGGTTCAGGGGATCCGCGGCCCATCGGTCGCTCTCTGCGATCTCAGCCGCTGCCCCGGCTACCGCCCGCTCAACCTTCGGCCCGGGCGCGCGGGTCATCGCCGACCCGACAAGCACGCGCCGGTCGGCGTTGGGGGCAAATCCATAGCTCTCGAGCCATTTGGTCAGGCGCTGGGTGTCGACCCCTGTCCCGAGCGCTCGGGGTGTCACGCCGACCGTGATTCCGCGGCGGTTGGCCCACCCGAGCAGGTCCGAGAGCGCGGCGTCCGCCTTGCCTTGGCCGCGCTCATCAGGCTCGACGGTGATCGAGGAGATCGCGAGGCTGTTTGGATAGAGCGAGAGGTCGAGCTCGACGTCGGGATGGCGCGCCTTGAGAACGTTGAGGGTCATCTCGCGCAGGCCCTCGGGCCGATCGATGTGCCTGAAGTTGTCCACGGCGAAGTCGAGCACCATGGCCACCCAGCGTTGACGCTCCTCGCTTGGCGGAGCTGCCCAAGGATGATGGTGGCGCTTCTCAGCCGCCTCGACGATTCCGTTCAAGCTCTCGAGCGGGTTCGTTGTGCGGGTCACGTCCCGCACGGCCGGGTTTGTCACGCCCAGCTTGGTGACCACAAGGGTCTCCGCGAGTCGCTTTCGCAGCGACTTGGCCGAGTCCGGGAAGCCGTCGGCCTCAAGCCGCTGTGCCTCCTCTTCGAGGCGCTCGAGTGCGCGCGGATGGTTCGGATCGTTCCAAACCGCATACAGGCGGCCGATGACGCCGATCCACAGGTCGCGTGGGACCAGCTGCTCGATGCGGCGCTCGGTCGCCTCGATCACATCGGTGAGCTGGGCGCGGTTCGGGGCGCTCAGCCGGAGCTGACCGATCGTGGTCGCCTGTTCGCGTAGAAACTCCGCGGCCTCGGTATGGCCGTGTTGCTCGAGCTCGTTGGCGAGCTTCTTTGCGCTGGTCAGCCCTTGATTGCGGTTCTGATTCCTCAGCGCCTTGCTCAGCGGCTTGTCGATGCCGCGGAAGAGCAGCTTCGGGATCTTCTTGTCTTCAACCGCGCGCGTCACATGCACCACGCAGTTCTGGATCTGGGCTTCATCCCCGCACACTGCTTTGATCCCCGACCGCAGTGCCTGGCCGTCGTCGACGGTGAACAGCACGTGGGAGAGATCGGCCCCCCGCTTGACGAGATCTGTGAGCAGACCGGCGACCAGGTCCTCGGTTTCGAACTGATCCTCGGCGAGGCCGAGGATCATCTTCGTGCCGTCCTCGTCGTATCCGATTGCGACGAGGACGGTTCGCCCGCCGACCGCCGTCCCGTCGAGCATCACTGCCGCCAGGTTGACGTCGTCGAACCGACGAGCGTTCAGCTCCTCGAGCGTCGCCGCACCCTCGGTCTTGAGGATGTCGGATAGTGCCGACCTTCCGAGACCGCGGGCTGGGTCTTCATCGCCTGTGAGGTCGACGTACACGTCTCGGAAGTTGCGCGTCGAGACCCCGGCTTTGACGATCGTGCGGACAACGGCCTTGGCGTGGGCGCGCCTCTCCTCGGCTCGTCGCTTCTGTTCGGTCTCGTGCAGCGGGCTGAAGCTCGGGACCTCGCGCGCCTTCCCGTCCTTGGTCCTGACCCGCGGCACGCGCAGCTCCAGCTCCTGGTCGCCCACCTTGATGAAGTGCACCCGGTAGTCGTGGCGGCTCGCCGTGCGGTTGGGATCCGGTCGTCCCTTGGGTCCGCAGAGCCGCTCTACGTCGGCCTGGAAGCTCGCCTCGAGCCGCTCCTTCAGCGTCGCCGAGTCGAGTGTGAACAGCACCTCGAGCTCAGCGTCTCCGGTGACGTTGTTCGGATGGGGCTCGTCTCCGGGGCTCGAGGGCAAGCCGCGCTCCGTCGTCTGTGAGACGACCTACAGGCCGGGGCCGTCCATTGCGGCCACGAGCTCCGCGCTGCTCGACCGCCGGCGGCTGCATCTCGGCTTGCACCTCGACCTCCTGGCCTGGCTCGCGGCCGCCGCCGAGCTCCTGCTCGCGCTGGCGCTCGCGCTCGAGCGTCGCGCGCACCGCGATTGTGCGGGCGGCACGGTCGCCGTGCGCCGCGATCCACTGGTCGGGGTGTAGCCCCTGCTCGCGGATCTGCCGTTGCGCCAGCCGGAGATCGTCGACGCTGGCGGTCAGCTTCTCGGCGGTCTCACGATGCGCTTTGGCGGCCTGGACGTGCTCGCGCTGCGCGTCGCGCGTGCGGCGGCCTGCGAGGGTGCTTGCCTTGGCGTACTCCCCTTCCGCCATCGCCAGCTCCTGGCGCGATTGGGCGCGCCGGATGCGCTCGCCGGCCTCGGCGCGCCGCACCGCGAGCGCGTTCTCGACGTCGAGCGCTTCGAACGGCTCGCCCAACCAGGCACCTAATGGCTCGAGCGTCTCGGGATCGAGCTCCTGCATCCCGTGCTCGAGCGCGCGGGCGTGCTTGAGGAGCGCTGCGGCCCGCTCGTCTCCGAGGTACTGGCGGCTCTTCCTGGTCAGCTCGCCCATGTCCTCGCCGGTAGCGGCGAGGCGTGGGGCCGAGACGGCCGCGCTACGCTCGGTGTCCCGGAAGGCGGCCATCTCCTCGCGCGAGATCAGCTCTCGTCTGACGGCGACATCGCGCGCGGCGATCTCGCCAGCGTGGTGGTCGAGCGGCTCGAATGCCTGGTCTACGGTCCCGATCGCCGCGCGCTGCTCCTGCAAGAACTCGTCGGGCCGCGCCTCGAGCGCTCCCCGGAGCGTGCCGGCGCGCTGGTCGAACCAGGCGACCTGGCGCTCATCAAGCAGCTCGCGGTAGCGGTACGGGAGGCGTGCCCACCGATCGGCGCCGGGTGGACGACTCGCGGACTCGCGGGCGGCGTCCCCGCTGGCGCGTGCCTGCCCGTCACTGGCGGCGCTGCGGCGTCTCGCGAGCTCGCCCTCGATCGCCAGCGCACGTGCGGCGCGCTCGCCGCCCGCTCTGATCCAGCCACGGGCGAGGTCGCGCATCGAGGGCGCGCGCGCCAGCGCCTGGTCGGCCTCGCCGACTCGCTGTCTGAGCCATTCGGGTGACTGTGTCGCGACGCGCGGCCCGAGCTCGACGGCGCGTCGGCCGATCCAGGTGACGCCGCGCTCGCCGAACCTGTCCCGGTATTGCTCGAGTGGGTCTCGCTGCAGATCGGCCGCGGCCGCGAACGTGGTCTCCCGTTCCGCGACCGGGCGTTGCGTCCGCGACTCGGGCTCGCCGGCTGCCGTCAACTCGCTGACCTGCTGCTCTCGCGCCTGCGTGGCGTCGCGGACGTATGTCTGTAGGAACTCTGGGTGGGTGCCGTTGTTCGGCCGGAACCCGAACCCCTGATACCAGCGCTCGAGCGCCTGCTCGCCCGCGCCCTTGCCGACCTTCTCGGGCGTGGCGGCGACAGGCAGGCCCTGAGCGTCCGCGTATTCGAGCAGCTCCGTGAACACGCGGCTGCTTGTCGTTCGGGCGTTTGACCTAACCGGCAGCTCGAACTCCTCGAGGATCAGGCCCTCTCGCCGCACGGCAACCTTGATGCCGGCCTTCGAGCAGTGCTCGAGCAGCTCGCCGGGAACGGATTGGGAAGCTGGCATGTCCGGTTATTGATTGACGCTCGCCCCCCGCCCCCTCCAGTCTGCCTCGCAGTCAGGCCGCTGCCAGGACCGGAGACCGCGGCCGGAGACGAACGGCTCGAAGTGCCGGATCGCCCAGCGGATGCGTGGTTGCGTCGAAGAATTCGAGCTGCGTCGTGTGCAGGCGCGCGCGGATCTCGCCCTGGAACGCAAGGCGCTCGTTCAGGGTGGGGCGTGGCAGCATCGACACGGCGACCGGTCGTTCGCCGTGGAAGTTGATCGCGTCCACAAGATGGCGGTCACCGTCGGCAAGTGAGCTGCCGAACACCACCAGCGGCAGCGCGCATCGGCACAGCTCGCCGAAGGCGTGGTGGAGGTACGCGTTCGCGTCGATCGCGCGGCGCTTCTCCGACGCGGTGCCCTCGGTGACAAGTAGCGGCCGCCCCGGCCGCCGACGGGGCGATGGGGCGTCGAACTGCTCCAGGATCGTCTCCATCCTCGTGCGCCTGAGCTTCTCCACCGTCCCGTCCGCGCGGACGATCAGGTGAAGCGCCCCGTGCAGGTAGTAGACCGGAGTCCAGCCGGGCCACACTGTTGCGCGGTTCGGATCGAACTCGCGGGCGCCGTCCTCACCGGTCGCCCAGAAGAGATCCGCAAGCCGTCCGTAGTCCTCGTTGTGGCCCATCGCCCAGTACACCAGCAGATCGTAGTTGGTGGTGAACACCACGCTCTGCTCGAGCATCGCCCGCTTGATTCGGCTGAGGGCAGCGTCGCCGACGTCCGCCCGCCGGACGTGGACGGCGTGAATCGTCGCGCCGAGCGCCGAGCGGACCGCCCGCCGGTGCTGCTCAAGCGCGCTCGCGTCGCGACCGAACGCGGCGAGCGTCGCGATCGTGGTGCCAAGGCGGGCGAGCACGGTCTCGAAGTTCTCGGTCCCGAACCGCTCGAACAGCCGCTGGTCCTCGGCGTGCAGGCGATGGCTGCGCGTGGCAGTCTCGTACAGGGAGCGGTACGCGAAGCCGGGCCAGATGTTGACGCTCATCCCGTTTCCGAGCAGCAGCGCCCGCCACCGGGCGCGGTCGCTGACGGCTGTCCAGCTGGGCAGCGAGCCGTCGATCGGATGCCCTAAGCGCATCGAGCGTCCAGACGGTCCGGCCGCTATGCGGCGCGCCCCGCACCGGTGCGCTCACGCTCGGACTGGTCCGGCGCTGGTGCGGTCTTCAGGCGCGGGCGGGCCGGGGTAAAGCGGACCGCGAGCCCGACCGGGTCCGCCTTCGCGGCCGGCAGCGGCCGGCCGCGCTCGTCGGTGGCAGGGAGCGGCCGGGTCTCGGCCTCGTAGCTGTGAGCGGCGGCCCACCGCTTGACGTTGTAGCGGAAGCTGTCGGTCGAGCTGTCGTAGTCCTCGCCGCGCAGGAACTTCCACGCCTGGCCGTCAGCCCATTCGCTGAAGTCAAAGCGGGAACGCCTAGCGCGTTCGGGGAGGCCGTTGGGAAGTAGTTGCGGCAAGGAGAACACCTCCAGGTGGTCGGCGGGGCTTGATCGCGCCCGGGCGCGCGATCATGTGATTGATCGGGCCGCGCGTCCTGCCCCCGTCGATCATCGGACGCCGGGCTCGTGCTCAGGGCGAGGCTCCGACCCACGGGATGCCGAAGTACTTCTTGAACGTCTCGCCCCAGTTGGTGAGCGCGCCGGCCGCTGGGTGCGCGGACGCGGGGTCGGTTGCGCCGGCGAGGGTACGCGAGGTGGAGTGGGGGTCACCCCACCCGATCTCTATGCATGTGCCGCTGGCGGCGAAATGCGCCACGACCTGTCGCGCCTGGAACACGGTTGGCGTTTGGACCGTGACCGGGCTGATCTGCTCGGCGACGTACCAGTATTGGTCGTTGTTCAACGTTCCGGCGAGCGGCTGGTTGAAGTGGAAGAGCATGAGCGGCTGGCCGCTGTACCAGTTGGGGACGACCTCGACGAGTGTGCTCGCCGCAGGGGCGATGATCGGCTGTCCTGGGCTGGCGCATGCGTCGACCCCCATGTCGTCTCGGCCGGGGCGGAAGCCGGGGATCGGATCGAGTCCGCTGCCGCTGACGATCCCGTTGTTGCAGCTGTCGGTGAGCTGCCCGCCTGCCGGTGAGCCCGAAGAGCTGGTCGTGCTCGTGGTACCGGCCGAGACGGCGAGCCCGCCGTATTGGCGCGCGTAGCTCTCGACCTCGTTTACGTACCAGCTGGCGTGGTTGTAGGCGTAGATCGCCTGGCTCCAGTTCGCTGGCGCGCCGCTGGCGTGAAGCAGGTTCGCGGCCGAGTAGATCGCGTCATTCGGGTTGTACGGGTCCGGTGGGCCTGTGCCGCTGACGCTCACCCCGTACCTGGCCCAGGTGCCCGGCTCGAACTGCATCCAGCCGATCGCGCCGGCGCTCGAGACCGACAGGTTCTGCCCGAAGTCGGTCTCGACGCGGTTGATTGCGGCGAGGTATGCCCAGCCTGCCGGCCCGAGGCCGTAGCGCGCGGCGGCGCCCTCGTAGATCGGCAGCAGATCGGCGGGCGGCGCGCCCGGGCCGGTCGCTGTGATCGGGCTACACGTGCTCGCGTTGCTCGCCTGGCTGCCGGCGAGCGCCCCGATGATCGTCAGCACCAGCACCAGCGCGAACAGCGCCAATAGCGCGAGCACGACCGGCCCGAGCAGCCGGAGCGCGACCGTGACCGCTGTGCTGCTTCCGCCGGTGACGCTGGTCAGCGTCGCGTCGACCGCGCGGCGAGCGACCGCGATTCCGGCGCGCGCAGCTGCGCGTCGGGCCGGCGCTGGCTCGATCTCGTCTAGGTGACGCGGCTCACGAGCCATCTGCCGTTCGCGTGCTCGAATTGCAGCGTCAGACCGCTGGCCCAGCCTGCTTGCTCAATCGTCGCGTTGACCTTGAGTGGGGTGTGTGCTCCGCCGCCATTGAGCGCGAGCGATCGGACCTCACCTGCGCTGGGACGATCCCGCGGCGGCAGATCTACGGGATGGTGGATGAGGCGGTGGGCGAGCGCTGCCGTGGCGGAGGCGAGGAGCTGCTTGCGAGCCGTCCCGTCGAGCGTGCCGACCTCGTAGGCGAGGTACGCAGACAGGAAGGTGCGTGCTTGGCGCTCGATGATTTGCTCGTCGCGTACCGTTGGCTGGTTCCCGGTGGCAGACATCTGAGTGGGGTCCGCCACAGCGTGCGAGGGGCTCGTGCTGGTGACGCTCGTGGCGTCGGCGATCCTGGGTGGCGAGTCGGGGACGCCCCGGTGGGCGTCAGTCGTCCGGTGCGGGGTGCGCTCTGGTGTGGAAAATGCGCCGATCGCGATCGCCGCGCCGAGGACAAGTGCGCCGGTGAGCGCGAACCCGCTTCGACGCTGATGCTCGGTGAGGGGCCGTGAGGAGGGGCGCCGCATCGCTCAGTAGGGCCGTCGGGGTCGGGAACGTTGCTGGTGGCTCTCGAACCGCTGGCGGCTGCGCTCCTCGAAGCTTCGCCCTCTCGCGCGGCGGGTTGCCTCCACGCCTCGGTGAGAGAGGTCGACCCAGCCGCGCTTGACCTCGTCGCGATCGTAGGGGCGCCAGGAGTGGGTTGGATCGGTCGCTTCGAGCAGTCGCTTGTCGCGCTCCCAGATCTGCTGTGCCCAGGCGCGCTGCTTGGCCTGCCGGGAGGGGCTGGCGGCGTGGTACTGCTGGGGCTGGACGTTGGCTGCCAGTAGCGCCCGCTGGAACTCCTCCGAGGTGTCATCGACGGGGAACGCGCTCATCACGTCGCGGCGGCGCTGCGCGACCGCCCGCTCGATGTGCGCCGGGGTGACATCCGGCGTCAGCGCCCGGACGGTCTCGCGTGCGGCCAGCGCGGCCGGCTTGCCGGCGTCGACCTCGGCCTGAGCGCGGGCGATCTTGTCGTTGAGGCCGGCTATCTCTGCCTCGGCCGCCGCGCGTGTCGCGGGGTCGCGGGCGGCTTGCTGGAGCTGGCTGTGGCGTTCGCGGCGGGCGGTCTGCAGCTGGGATACCGCGTGCATTCGCTCCTGGTGCTGGCCGATCGTCGCCTCGGCGGTGGCGAGTCGCTGCTTGTCTGGCGGGGCGAGCCGGTCGCGGTGCGCGGCTCGAGCGCGCGCCGGGTGCGGGCCTCGAGCTTCTCCGGCGTCGCCCTCGCGCAGGGCGACCGAGTCAGCCATGCGCCTGGCAAGTCCGCGCTGTCGGATCGCCCGTGGCAGGCCGAGGGCGCCGCGCGTGGCGCGCGTGATCCGCCGCATGCTGGCGGCGGCGAGCATCGTCCCGGCGTAGCCGAGCTTGTGGCCCTCGCCGGCGACCTGCAGCCCGCCCTCGCGCGCTCGTTTGTCCATCGACAGGAACTCGGTGAACGTGCGCCGCTCGATGAAGATGCCCCACCAGAAGACGATGTTGAGCATCCACACCGAGAACCAGCCGAGCGGCAGGCTGCTGATGATGCTGGCGATCAGCAGGACGAGCGCGAGCATCAGCGCGTACACGAGCTTCGAGACGAGCGCCCCGACGAGCCGCTGGCCCCAGCTGATGAATGTGGCCCGGCCGGACTCGCCGAACGCTGGCACGAACAACATCACGGGCGCCGCGAGCGTGAACAGCAGCACCTTGATCGCCGCGAACAGCAGCTTGATCCCGAGGTACAGCAGCACCAGAGTGGCGCCGAGCAGTCCGAGCGAGATCATGCCGAGCAAGGCGATCCGCGCGAGCGCGCTTCCACCGGACTGCATCTGCACCTCGCCGCTTTGGCTATTGGTGAACGCGCACGACGCGGATGCGTGTTGCTGCCCCCAGCAGGTCAGCGCTTGGGCGGCCTTGAGTGCCTTGCACTGGCCTCCATCGCCGCCGCTGCCGCAGGCCTGTGCGATGGTGGTGACCTGGGGAGCGCTGACGAGCCCGACGTCTTTCCCCAGCGTGCCCCAGAAGCCACCGTACTGTGTGATCGTCCCGGTGGTCGCGAGGTTGTAGAGGCTCTGGCGTCCCGGTCCCATCGCTGGGAAGCTGAGCCAGATGTCGGCGATCGTCATCCCGCCCGGCCGCGGCTCGGTGCAGTAGTTGACGTCGCCAAACTCGAGCGCGCACCACGGGCGCAGGACGAGCGTGGTGAACATGTCACTCTCGGTCGCGGCGAACCTCTTCGCCGGATCCTGGAGGTCGACGCCAGCTCGTGTCCCGGCGTTGAGCGCCACGAGCGACGCCTGGTTCATGTATCGCGAGAACTGCCCCACCGTTTGGTCGGGCTGGGCGATCAGCACGAGCGCGGCGATCATCAGCACGACGGTGACGGCGAGCCCGCCGATCGTCTCGATCGTCTTGCGCTTGACCAGTCCGTTCCAGATCCCCCACAGTCCGAGCACCGAGAGCGCCGCGAGCATCCACGGGCTGCCGAACACGTCGTTGTGCATCGCGTCGAGCCCGCTCCTGACCGCGGACATCGCCTTGTCGACCAGGTCGAGCGAGAACGCCCAGTCGAGCAGATCGAGCACTCCCCGGAGCACGTACAGCCACACGTCCCAGACGGTGGAGACGATCACGCCGAGCACGGTCCCGAACCAGTCGCCGGGGGAGAGCTGGCTGAGTCCCGTCGGCGGGTCGAGGTAGTCCAGCTCGTAGCTCGACAACGGGTATGGCTCGGCGACCGAGCCGGACACGCGGCAGTTCTGCTCCTGGGCGGCGTCGAGTCCGGGGCCGCAGAAGGGGTCGCCGGCGTCGAGTGCGGGCAGCTCGTTCTCGCGCGCGCCGTCGCCCTGGGCTGCGCTCGAGGCGGGCGCGGGCGTTGTCGACTGCGGCGCGCACAGCAGCGCGTTCGAGCACGTCGTTCCACAGTTCGTGGCCGTGGGCAGGCAGGGCGGCTGGGGCTGCGTGGTCGACGTCTTGTGCGGAGGGTCGGGGTGCCCGGAGGCGGGCGCCGCGCCCAGCAGCACCGCGGCAACCGCGATCAGCGCGACGAGTGCGCGGTGTGGTCGCCGTGCGCGGCTAGGCGCCGAGCTGCTCGAGCGCATGTCGGTCGTCGACGACGTGACCGTTCCGTTGGTGGGCGCCTGGCTCGTCGCTGTCCGCGTGCGGGGTGGTGTCGAGCGCGGCGAGTAGCTGGGGCTCGAGCAGGTCGACCTGCATCGCGCTGACGCGTCCCTCGTAGTCGCGCATCAGGCAGGCGCCGCGCCGGAACGAGACGAGCCTTTGCTGCATGGCATGGTCGTGCTCGTCGAGGTGCAGGAGCCGCAGCGCCGCGCGCGCCTCGCGCTCTGACTCGACGCCGAAGCAGAACATCGCGCCGATCAGGCTGTCGAGCTCGTCGACGTCGCTCAGTGCCTGGGTCGCCAGCAGCGGGGTCACGTTCTGGGCGCGGCCGAGGCGAGAGATCCGGTCGACCAGCGCGCGTCCCGCGGTATCGGACAGCAACACCCACGCCTCGTCGAATCCGAGCACGGCGTGACGGCGGCGGTCGTGGCTCGTCAGCCGCAGCGCGTACACGGCCAGCAGATGGAGGATCGCGCGGCTGAGCCGCTCCTCCTCAAGCAGCTCGGTGCGCGGCGTACCGGGAAGCGGCAGCGTCAGGTTGCGGATCCGCAGGCTTGTCACCGGCTGCGCACCAGCCTCGATCACCCTCGCGCCGGGCTCGGCAAAGCCGAGACGCGCGAGGCCCGACGCGGCGTGGATCGACAGCGCACGCGCCGCGGCTTGCGCGTCCTCGGAGCCCTGGGCCAGCTGCTCGACGACCTCCCCGCAACAGCGGCCGTTCATCGCGACCGTCTTTTGCACGGCGAGCCTGATCTCGGTCTGCCACGCGGGCGCGATCGGCTCGGGCAGGATGCTGAGCAGGAACTGACACGCGAGATCCTCCCGGGTCTCGTCCGGCCCGATCCGCAACGGATCGAGCATCCCCCGGTAGCGCTCCTCGGCAGAGAGCTCGATCACCTCCATCTGCTCGGCCACACCGGGGAGACGGTCAAGCGAGTGGTCGCCCTTGGGGTCGATGTCGCAGATCGCCGAGCCGGCCAGGAACGCCTGGTACATGATCAGCTCCATGCACAGCGTCTTGCCCGAGCCAAGCGTGCCGGCCAGCAGCGTCGCCGGGGACCGGCTCGTCCGGCACGCCTCGGCGACGTCGAACAACACCGGCTGGCGTGCGCCGGTGAGCGTGTGGCCGATGTAGGGCCCGGCGTCGGCGCCCACCGCGTGGGTGGCGGCCGGAACCATCGCGGCGAACTGCTCGACGGTCAGGTAGTCGTCGTAGTCGCCGGTCGGCGCGCTCTGCGCGGGCAGGTGCGCGATGAACAGGCCGAGCTGCTCGCCGAGCGGGCGGTGCAGCTTGACGGCGCCGTATTCGCGACGCAGCTGCGCGACCCGGTCCTCCAGCTCGGTCTGCGAGGTGGCGCCGACGGCCAGCGAGATCGTGGCCTTGAGCAGTGGCGGATGGTCGGTTCCGGTCAGGTACTCCTCGAGCTCGCGCACCTCCGCCGGTCGCTCGACCGCGCTGGCGGACGGGCCGTGGTGACCGTGGCTCTCCTCGTCGTAGGCATGATCGGCATCGACGATCCGCCGCCGCACCAGTCTCACGGCATCGGTGTTCGGCACGAACCGGGCGCTCAGCGCCGCGTCGACCGGGAACTCGAGCGACTCGAGCGGCGCGAACAGCAGCTCCGCCTGGCGGCCGGGGAACACGGCGATCTCGGGGAGCGCGCCCAGGCAGAGAAAGGTCTGGTGCGAGTCTCCGGACTCGGCTTCGATGCGGAGATGGCGCGGTTCGACGTTGATCGGCGCGTCGAACAGGCGCATCACGTCGGTTTGGAGCGGGCGAAACCCGGCGGCCTCGTCGCTCGCTGCGGCGTCGACCACGAGTGCCTGCGGCAGGAACCGCTCGTCGATGAGCGGGTCGCCCACGCCACGGCAGAACGCGCGCCGGATCAGCCACTGGAGCTCGTGTGAGGCGGCCGGCTCGGCGTCGGCGTAGTCGAGGATCCGGCGGTGGAGCGCCTGCTCGCCGGCCAGCAGCGCGGTCAGGCGCCGGCCGTCCACTCCGCGCGCGTCGGCGAGCCCCAGCGCCCGGCGCAGCGCGGCGCCGAGCGGCGTGCCGGCGAGCGTCCATGCCCGGTCGTCCTCGGCGATCCGCAGCCGCACGGACAGGTACACCTCCGGCGTGTGCGAGGCGCGACCAACAAGGCTCGCGCGGTGGCGCTCCAGGTACTCCTCGAGCAGCTCGCCGCGTGCGTGACGGGCGTCGCAGCCTGCGAGCACGCCGCGGATGTATGCCTCGAGGTCCCATGGTCGCGCCACTCGCAGCAGCGAGAAGTCGGCCTCGAGCCCGTACGCCAGCGCGGCCAGCTCGGAGAGCACCTCGCGTTTGCCGGCGACCGGCAGCCCCGCGTACGAGCGCGTTGCTAGTCGGTAGACGGCCCATACGTCATCGAGCCCGTCGCGGAACACGAGGTTGCGGTAGATGAACGCGATCGGCTGCTTCATCTGATCAGCGCTCGCTGTCCCTCTCCGAGACGGATCTCCTTGCCGCGCCACCGCGGTGCCCCGCGCTCAGGGTCGATCATCAGCGTTCGCCCGCGCGCGTGCGCGTGAAACGGATAGCGGATCAGCACTCGGGCGGGGCCGCGGATGGCGGCCGGCCGCAGACGTGCGCTCAGCTCGTCGGGCGCGAGCGTGACTGCTGCGAGCTCGACCTGGCCGGGCGTTTGGGTGGGACGCCAGGCGACCAGGCGCCGTGGCCGCAGTCCCATCAGCACCCACGACCTCAGCATGGCGTGCGCGGGACGCCCGTCGAGCTCCCAGCGCGTCAGCACGTACCCCAGCGCGACCGGAACGACCACGAAGCGGACAACCGGCGTAACCGGCGTGAGCGCAAGGCCGAGGAGCGGGACGCTTCCGAGCACGAGCATCGCGAGCGCCGTGGCGACGGCGTAGCCGAGTCCGCGCAGGGGGATCCCGAACGGGAGCGGGATCCGCCAGTGGTCGATCTTGTGGATCCGTCGCTCGAGCTTGAAGCAGTTGCGATAGCTCCGGATCTGGATGGTGCCGTCGTCGCGAGTCACTTCGTGAGCGTGCTCGCGACGGAGTTGATGATGTTCGACGCGCCGCTGGGCGTGTACACGAAGATCCCGACGATGATCGCGATCAGTGCTATCAGCAGCGCGTGCCCAACATCACGGCGGAACAGCGCACCGATCCCGAACAGCCCCGCGATCGGGATCAGCAGATCCTTGCCGAGCCCACTGAGCCAGCCGCCGACGTTGTTCCCGACGTCGGCTGAGGGAATCGTTGTCGCGAGCGCGCTGCCGGCGCCGATGGCCAGTGACAGCATCGCGAGCGCGAGGGTTGCGAGGAAAGCGGCTCTGGTTGACATCTACGATCCATCTCCTTGGTAAGTGGGATCCACCTGGATTGACTGCACGTACCAGCGGTCGCGCTTCTCGACGTTCACCTCATAACTGAGCGTCATCGCGTCACCGTGCGAGTCGGTGGCGGTAACCTGGATCGCCACCTGGCGTCCCGGCACGACCCAGGTCGCGGTTTGGGTCTGCGTGACCGTCATGTGCTCGACCGGGAGTGACACCAGCGCGTCGGGAGTCAGGTCGGCGAGCAGGTTGGCCTGGTTGCCACCCAGATAGTTGGTCACTGCCCGTGCCACCACCGTCTGCAGCGCCGGGTCGTCGACCTGCTGCTGCTGTGGAGCCGAAGCCGATGGGTCGCTCGCCGGTGGGCCGACCAGCGCCGGATAGCTCGACACGTACAGGAACCCGTTGCTGTCTCGCGAGACTGGGACGCTGAGGTACTCGAGGCCCGTGCTCGTCTGCGCGGCAACGGTCACCAGCGTCCGGTTCTCGCTGGCCTGCTCGCCGACGACGGCGGTCCAGCTGACCGATTGGCTCTTCTGCGGCTGTAGACCGCCGTTCTGATCGAGTCCCGAGGCGAGGAACGGATGCAGCGCGGCTGCCTGCCCGTCGGGCGAGGCGCTGCTCCAGCTCAGGTAGACGCGGGCGAATGCCTGGGCGAACCCCGCTGCGGCCACATCCGGGCCGCGAGATGCGCTCGCGTGCTCGATCACGGTCGTCCGTGCGGGCGCGAGGATCGAGCGAATCCCTGCGATGCTCAGGATCAACACCACCACCGCCGCCACTGCGCGCGGCGCGCGTGCCTGCAAGCGGACCGAGCGCAGGGAACGGGTCGAGGTCCGGATCGCGGTCATCGCTCGAAGCTGAACTCCGACGCTGGCGAGGACTGCCGAACGGGCGCACGGGCTGGCACCGCGGTCACCGGCGCGCTCGGCGCGGGCGCTGATTCGCTCGAGGTCGTCGCCTGTGCCGGTTGCGCCACCGGCGGGGACGCGGTCTGAACCGGCGTGGCCGCGATGCTCGGCGCGGACGAGGATGTGGCCGTGTGGTGCTTGGGCGCCGGTCGGTGCGTGGCTGGTGGTCGGGTACGCGAGCGTGGTTTGGCGGCGTTCGAGTTGCGGCTGCTCCCGTGAGCCGCATGACGTGCGGGCTGGCCGGCCGGTGTCGCCGAGGCGCTGAGGATGACCGGTCGCTGGGAGGCGCGGTGTGGGGTAGCCGCGAGCACGCGGCGCGACCGATCAACGGTGCGTCCGTGCGCATTGATCAGCGCGACCACGGCAACGACGACCACGAGTGCGAGCGACCCGGCGACAGCCAGCCAGGAGCGTCCAAGGCGTGTTGCTCGGGTTTGATCGCCGGCTGCTGACTCGTGCGAGTCCGGCTCGTCATCCCAGTCGGGGACGAGGCGGTCGAGCGACGGGCTCGCGACTCGCGGAGGATCCTCGTCACACTCCCCGACTGGGGCGCCGGCGGTCGTTGCCCAAGGATCGGTTTCGTCAGGACACTCCTCGCGGGAGATCGCGCCGGGTTCCGCAGGTGCGGAACTGTCGGTGAAGGACTCATCGGTCGTCTCCCAAGGGAGGTGCTCGTCGGTAATGGCAAAGTCGGCTGGGCGCGTGCGGGGCATAGGTGGTCGCGGCTGGATGTCGGTACCGCTTCATTGAGCGCACGGCCCGAAGTGCCCCCGCCAGCTGATCCCGCCCAGCAATCAGGAGCGCAGGCGAACAGGTCAGCCGCGAGCGTCGGCCGCGATAGGGACCAGTGACCGTGCCGGTCAGAGCGCGACGACGCGATGCGTGGATGCGGTGTCCAGCTGCACGCTGAGCCCTCGGAGCTGGCATGCCTGCCAGACGGCCGCGAGCTCGACGAACCGGCGCGCGGATCGCCGATACGCCTCGCGAGGACGAAACCGCTCGACGGCGCGGTCGTATGCAGTCAGGTGCTCGTCGGTGCAGTCGGTGATCCGCAGATGCTGGTCATCGAGCCAAGCGAGAAAGTGTCCAACGCACACGATCTGGCTCGGCAATGTCGCGCCGACACTGGGTAGGTCGCGAATCGTTGCCCACCACGCCTCATCCGCAAGCCGATCGAGAGTGGCAGTGACCGAGCCCGGCGCCGGACCGACGGTGCTCAGCGCTGGCGTCGCGATCCTGTTCACGGTCATGGGTGTCACTAGACGGTGAATTGACTGGGCGACGGCCGCCGCCCCTCGGTGCGGTGTTAGCCTCGTGGTAGCGGAGGCGCGCTGCTGAACCTCCAATGCCCACGCACTTTCACGAGGTGGGTGCGGCGAAACAGGCCGGAGTGGTCGGCCGTGATCGCCTCGCGTGCACCCACCATCTTGACCGCGAGGTGCGCCACGGCGAGGCTCACCGCCTTGCGCCACGCCGCTCGTGCCGCGGCTGAGTCGCTTCCGCCGCCGAGCTTCAGAGCCAACGCCCGCTGGTTCTCGGCGAACACTCTGGCGCAGCCCGCGGCGCCGTGGCTGTAGTCGTGTAACCCCGCGGCGGTCAACTGCCCGCAGACGGCGCTCGTGGGTCCAAAGAACTCAGCGAGCGCCACCCGGCGGTACTCGCTCTCGACCGCGCGAATGGTGGCCGCGCGCGTAGTCGTTGGCTCTCGGGCGCTGGCGGCCGCTGGCGCGACTGCGCTACCGAGTGCAATCGTGAGCATCACTGCGCCGCCGGCGACCCGACGAGCGAGGCAGAGTTGAGCTGTCGGGGACATGCTGATTCGCTCCTCTCACAACAGACGGTGGTTTGTCGTATTGAGATGAAAGACACCGCGAACGTCGGGTCGATTCCCAAGAGCAGGGACGGACCGGCCTCGCGCGGCGCCTGCCAGCGATCAGGGGCGCCGTCAGCTACCGGCGGATCGTCGGTGCGCGACTGGGAGCCCGGCGGCGAAGCAGCTGCGCACCATCCGGCTCGGGCGGCGCGGGGACGATGCCGGGTGGCCGTAGGCGTTCCAGCTCGTCGTTGACCTCCGCGAGCCGCGCTTGTTCTGCCCGGGCGCCGAGCGCGGCGAGCCGAGCCTGTTCGGCGCGCAGCTCGCGGAGGCGCCGGTCGGTCCGCAGCCGTGCTTCGTCGGCCAGGCGACGTTGGACGCGGAGCGCGCCCAGATCTGCTCGGTCGCGGCGCAGCACTCGCTCGAGTACCTCGCGTGCATCGCCGCTCTCGTCGGTCACCACGTAGGCGGTGTTGCGCCGGCGACCGCGAGTCATGCCGACGTACAGCGACCGCCAGCCAGATAGCTCATCGACAAGCGTTCCTCCGACATCGCGGGTCACCCCTTGGGCGCTATGAACGGTGGTGAAGTAGGCAAGCTCGACGTGGTCGCGGCAGTAGCTGGCGTCGAGCGTCGCCTGACCGCCGCTGCCGCGAACCACCAGCCTGCCGTCGTCGAGCAGCTGGTGCACGCGCCAGCGCTGGCGGTTGCGCACCCACTGGCCGAGCTCGCTGGCCTGGTCCCGGTCATTTTGACGCGTCTGGATCTCGTCGCCCGCTCCGACCCGCTCACCGGCGCCTGTCACCAGCACCCGGTCGTCGTCGACCTCTGCTGCGGCGACGAGCCGCTTGCGAGCGCGCGCGTTCAGGCGCCGCACCTGGTCGTTCGTGGGCGCGGTGAACGTCGCGGTTCGACCGGCGCGCCATGCCTCCCACCAGTCGTCCAGCAGCGCCTGCTCGATCTCTCGCGCGGTGCCAGACTTGATGCGCCCGTGCTGGTCATAGCTGTCCAGCGCGGCGGCGTCGCACTCCCGCAACCGGAGAGAGGTCTGCGCCTCCCACTCGGCGTCAAAGCGCCGGACCTCCTGCAGCTGGAGCGTCGGGGCGATCGTCCGGGCGTGTTCGAACATGCCGGACCGGCCCACGCCGACGAGCTGGCGGCTGTCACCGACGAGCGCGACGCGATAGCCCCGCTCCCGGGCGAGCCGCATCAGCTGCTCCATGTCGTCGGTGTGAAGCAGGCCTGCTTCGTCGACGATCAGCGTCCCTCCGGGTGGCAGGTTAAGCGCGTCGCTCGGCCGGTCGGCAACCTGATGCTCGGTGAGGAACCGCTTCACGGTATCGGCCCGAATTCCCGTCTCCCGGCTCAGCTGCTCGGCCGCGACCGCCCATGCCGCCAGCCCGACCACCGGACGACCCTGCGCCTTCAGCGCCTTGACCGCTGCGCTCATCGTCTTGGTCTTGCCGGCGCCAGCCGGGCCGACGATCACAACGAGCCCAGCGGTGCCGGCGACTAGTCCCGCGGCGGCGGCCTGCTCGGGATCGAGCCCCCGCGCGAGCTCGTCGCCGATCACGACCGGCCCGCCGCCGCTCACGGCCACCTCCTTGAACATCCTCACGATCCGCTGCTCCTGCTCAAGCAGCTCGCACGTCGTGTAGCGCTGCACCCCGGACTCCCTCAGCGCCTCGAACGCGACTCCGCGCGCATCCGTAGGGGCGAGGTCGACGCACCGCTCGGCGACGATCCGCTGTGCGAGGTTCTCGACGCGCCGTACCTCATTGCCGGCGCGGTCGCCGCTACCGGCCGGCAGCCGTGAGGCGACCTCTCTTTGGATGTCGGCGAGCGTCCACACCGAGGCCTCACTCGCCAAGGCCGCGATCACCTCGCTCCCCAATTGCGGCACATCCAGCTCGAGCGCGGGGGCGGCGCGACCGGCCGCGGTGAGCGACCATCCTCTTCGCTGCCGGTTCGCCTCAGCGTGCACCGCTGCGAGCACCGTCTCCCCCGAGTAGCCGTGGGCGTCGGCGGTCTCCAGCCATTCGGCCCGAAGGTCCTCGGCCCGCCGGCCCCGCTGCTTCGGCGGTCGTGACTCGCGGGCTGCGTCGCGGGCGAGAATGCCCCACTCGCGGCGCGACGGCTCGCGCCCGTGCTCCTTCGAGAACCGTGCGGCCTTCCGCGCCAGGCGGGTGCGGATCTGCTCGGCCCGGCTGGAGAACGACTCGAGCAGCTGCTCGTCGACGCCGGCGATCTCGGCCTGCCCCTTGACCGCCGGCTTCCATGCCACCCCGAGGCGCGCCGTGACCTCGGCTCGGAGCGCCGCCTGGTAGAGCGCCCCGAGCGCCCGCTGGTCGCGGTAGAGCATCGTCGCGTCGAGCGCGCGCCAGCGACCGTCGACGCTCCTGACCTTCGCGGCGACCACGGCGTGGGTGTGCAGCTGCGGCTCGAGCGACCGAGACGTCCGGTGACGCACCAGCAGCACGGACACCCCCGCGACGTCAACCCGGTAGATGCCGTTGTGCCCCGCGCGCGTCGTCGCGCGCTCCTCGATCGCCCGCATCACCGCGCGGACCGCTTCGTCGTGAGCCGCCACGACCTCGCGCTCCACCTCCCCGCCGCAGATCGCCGACAGCACCGACACGGACTTCGGCGCCGAGAAGGTCAGGTCGAACCCGCGCACGCCGTCCGCCCGCAGCCCCTGCCCGAGCGGCTCGCCAGTCCGGGGGTCAAGGCCGCCCATCAGCGCGTGGAACTGCTCCGGCGACCCCTCGCCTGACAGGCCCAACTCATGCGCGCCGGCGCCCCACCACAAACCGGGCCGCTCGTCGGTCGAGAGGTAGTAATCCTCGATGCGACTTGGGTGCTCAGCCTGCGCCAGCGCGGGGACGAGCGTGTCGTAATAGGCAACGGCGCGCTGGCCCTTGATCGCCGTCGGACGCATCATCGCGCCCGAGTTTGGCATGTGCATCAATGTGATGCAAGGGTCTGATGTCGCTTTTGGGGCTTGTGTGGCTCATGTGGCTGGTAAGCTGTGCGAGAGTCGCCGAGCCTGATGGTGGTCTGGCTGGCTGCAGGCGCGTCTGCGGTGGCGGGTGATGCAGTGTGGAGCGTCCGGAGGAATTCTTATGGTCGGAGGGATCGTGATGAGATGGCGAGCTGGCAGGTTCGATGAGAGGCGTGAGCGGCGGGCCAGTCCTCGGCTGACCGTTGAGCTCGTACCCGAGACGTGCTCGTTGCGGAGCCTTCGGGCGGAGCTTCTGCCCGAGGAGTGGGATCGGCTTGAGCGGCTCGTCCTTCAGCGCGCACGGAATTGCTGCGAGACCTGCGGACACCACGACGACGATCGTCGACTCGAATGCGAGGAGCTGTGGTCCTACGACGATGACAGACACGTGCAGCGGCTCGAACGGGTGATGGCGCTTTGTCCCGCCTGCCGCGAGGTCAGGCACATCGACCTCGCTGCCCGAATGGGGACCGCGGACCGCGCCGCCCGCCATCTGGCGAAGGTGAACGGCTGGGACGAGTCAGCCGCGGAGCAGCACATCGCGCTCGCCTACCAGCAGTGGGAGGAGCGAAGCTGCCATGTCTGGTCGCCGGACGTCGGGCGGCTACGGGACGACGCGATAGATCCTCCGGTACTCGCGGACCAGGGCCAGCCGAGCCGGGATTACTGCCGTCCCGGCGAGACCGGCCTTATCGTCCACCAGGTCGAGGTCGACACGCTGGATCAACTGGCCGAGCAGCTCGACCGCGATCTCACATGACCCGCGCGCTGTCTATTTGGGTGAACACGAGTCCCGCAGTCGCGCGAGCCTACTACGAGCCGTTCCGAGCTGACCTTGGCCAGCCTTTGTCCGAGCCGGAGACCCGGTCAGGCGAATGACCCGTCGGACGACCTCTCGCGCGCTCGCGCTCGTCGAGGACGCTGACTGGCGTCGCGGGCCGGGACATTCCAGGTGACGACACGAGGGGTTTGGACATGAGGCGCGTGTGGGAAATTTTCTAAGACGTCGGGGAACTGCGCCCCCACTTCCCCGGCTGGGGGGTCCCGGACCGGATTCCGGGACCCCCCGTCCGTTCTCTCGGCCGGATCGAGTCCCTCCCTCGCTCCCCGGGGGTCGAGGCAAGCGATGTCGAGACGGGATCATGCTAAACGGCGCTGATCGTGGACCTGAGGGATTGCGCCCGCGGGCGCGCGGGTACCGACGCCGCGATGGAACGCCCGGCTGAGATACCGGTGCCGAGGGAGACCTATCCCGCGATCGCCGGTTCTGTCCCGTCGGCACGCGCGGCGGTGGTTGGCCTCGCGCGCGCGGCAGGTGCGAGCGAGCAGCAGCTCGACAAGATCGCGACCGCTGCCTCAGAGGCCCTGACGAACGTTGTGAGGCATGCGTATCCGGGCGGTCCGGGATCGATCTATCTCGAGGCCGCAGTGGCGGGCGGTGAGCTGGTGGTGCTGATCGCCGATGACGGCTGCGGGCTACGCGGGCAAAGCCCCAATCCGGGGCTTGGTCTGGGGCTGATGTTGATGGCTGAGTTCAGCGATCACTTCACCGTCGTGGAGCGCTCCGGCGGCGGTACCGAGGTCCGGATGCGATTCACGATCCCCAGCGGTCAGAACCGGTCCGGACGTCAATCGCGCGGATCGGAGAGGGCGGCGACACGCCCGGCTTCGCCGACCTTCTCGACCACCACATAGCCAGGACGGGTCTCGACGATCTGCTCAGCCTCGGGAACGTCATGCCCGGCGCGCAGGATGAACCGCAGCGGATGGGCTCGTACCTGCTCGTACTCTCGGAGGGTGAGCTCGATCAGCTCGGCACAGCCCAGCTGGGCGCACTCGCAGCGAAACCCGCCGGGTGCATCTTCCTCCCCGGGCCAGCGCCCGCGCGCGATGCCCTCGTTGACCTCGCGGAATCGCGCCTCGTTCATCGCGACTCGATGTGCGTGCTCAGGTTCCACGCGGGAGATCCTCCCACGATTCACGATCTCTCGTGCGGCAATGATCCGCTGGGAGTCGGTCGGTGAGCTCAACACCATCCAAAGCGAGATGAACCGGGCTCTTCAACACCCTTTTGACTCACCCGCCCGGGCCGGCCAGGTGTACGCGACTATGCAGTGCTGGATCCCGCCGATGGATCTGATCGAGACCGGCGGAGACTACGTTCTGCGCGCCGACCTGCCCGGCCTCTCACAAGCGGAGGTGAACATCGAACTGGCCGACAACGTGCTGACGCTCTCCGGCGAGCGCAAAGCAGTGCACGAAGACCGCGAAGAGGGCTACTACCGCGTCGAGCGCGCGTTCGGCGCGTTCTCACGTTCGCTCACGCTCCCCGAGGGTATCCACCCCGACTCGGTCCAGGCGCACTTCGACCGCGGCATGCTCGAGATCCGGATCCCCAAGCCCGAGCAGCGCAAGCCCCGCAAATCAGCGTCAGCGAGGGCATCCGCGACTCCGCGATCGAGGGCCGGCGAACCCCCGCCGTCCAACAGAGCCGACGTCCGCGAGCCGGTCGCCCGGCCCGTGACCCCGACCAACCTGCCATCACCGACCCTTCCGTGAACACCGACCTCGACGGACCGCAGCACTGGCCTGCGGTCCGTCCCGTTCTCACAACCGGGGGCGGAGCGACTGCCACGTTTATGGCCGTTCGTCGATACGGTGACGTTCGACCGCTACGGCCAATCTGTCTCTTGGCTCCGAGAAGAAGGTCGCAGGCCTGCTCGACGCCTACCTTGGTGAGGCTCGAGGACGGGCACGACAGGCTATATGAGCTGGCGTCGGGCCCGCCCTGGCACGGACGCCATGCTGTCCGTTCGGCCGTCGACGCCCGTGCGCAACGCTTCGAACCGGCACTCGGAGCCCGCGACCGCCCGCGTGTGCGGAGTCGTGGGGAAACCGGCTGGAGCATCGAGCGCTAGTCAGCCAACCTTGCCCCGCCCGCGTGCTTGAGCCTGCTACCGCTTGGCTAGGCGACGGCCGCTGGGAGTGTCGGGCGGCACGTAATTGAGCTCGAAGTGGTGGTAGAGCTCGCTTTCATCATGTTGCTCAAGCTCATCCGCGGCTTCGATGTTCGGGGCGTCCTGGACCTGCTCCTTTGAGACCCCGACCTGGAGCCCGTCCGGCGAAGCCACCGCGCCCTGGAGCGGGACGAAGGTCAGATGGCGGCCGATGAAGCCCTCCTTGACGGTGCCGAACACGGGCTCGTCGGTCTCGACGTCCACGTAGACATCCTCAAGCTTGCCGATCTTGTCGCCGTCGCGGTCAAAGAGCTGCTTGCCGCGCCAGTCCGCGAGGTTGCCGACCTCAGCCATCTCGATCTCCCCTCCAGTTCTTTCCCGTACGCACTTACAAAACTCTACGCCGGAGCCGGCTCCCGGACCGACTCCATGGCGCGATTGGTCGGCCGGCGTCTCCAGGCGCCCTAGAGCGCAGCGTTGGTCGCGCGGGTCCGGTTCCGAACGGACGACTCAGCAGCGGCTGACTCGTTCCGTTTAGCTGCCGTCGATCGTCAAGGCAGGCACCTCGCACCTAGCGGGCTCACTCCTTGGGCTGTGCAAAGCGACGGCCCCGCGCTCAGCTCCACGTGGCCATCGTGTACCCGAGTCGGGCCGAGAAACCAGGACTCCCGGACTAGGCGACAGCAGACGCACTCCGCGCATACGAAAACGGGATGCGGCGCCTTGCTTGCCCTGGCAACAGTCGCCGGGTCGACGCTGATGGCGTCGCTGGCTGGGGCGAAGATCATTGAATCTGATCGCCGGTCACGAGCTTTCTGCTCGCGCCCGACGATCCGGAAGTCTGCGGCCCCGTCCCGGAGCAACGCCACCTGCTGCACCGCAAACGAGCCGCGATGTCGATGCACTGGCTGCGCCTCAGCGCGACCGCTGCCGGGACATCCGCGGTCACGAAGCCGTGCCAGCTCCCAAGCCCGCGCGAGCACGAATCCGGGTCTCCCGCGCACAGCGACGTAGCCGCTCCTCGCCACGTGCGAGGCCCTTGAGATCCGTGCGCGCCGTTGCCACTGGACCCCGCTGGGAGGACGGGCCGCGTCGCCTGTCTGGCTCGTGGCCGCGAGGCATGCTTACCGGTGCCGCCACGTCATCCGCCGGCGTGATGCTTGGGTGGGTTGGTCGCCCTGCTCGAGTTCGAGCAGACGCACACCGATGAGCCGCCCGTGGTAATGCACGCGATCGATCGCGTATCCGCTGAGCTCGAGCTCGCTGACGATCGCGGCCGGGAACGCGATCCCGTCGACGCGGAGTTCAGCGAACGTGACCGGCGCTCCACCGGCCTTTTGCAGCCGCTCCAGCAGCTGGCGTTGCTGGACATCCACCGGGGTCACTGGCGCATTGTCACGCTACCCGAGCGGCCGTGGGCGATTTGGTGCTATGTGGTGCTCCAGAGGAGCAGTTGGCTGCGAGGACGGCCGCGGCGGCTAGCCGGTGCTCCCGGCCAGCTAAACGCATCATTGCGTTCGTCATGCCTGGCGCCCACGCAATGATGCACTTGAGCGCGGCGGCGTCCCTGCCGCTGCTCGCGCTCGCCCTCGACGGCGTCTGTCGGTGTCGAGTGGGGGCAGCTCGTCGGGGGGACGGCGATCGCTCTCACGGGCACTGCGCCCCCGGCCAAGCGCTACTCACTAACGAGGCCGGGTACGGCCGATCGTGAGTCGAGTACCGGGCGGCTGTCAACGGGTGCGACGAACCCGTGGCCGCGCAGCACGTGGCGACGATCCAGGAGCGGTGGCAGGAGTGCAACGGCACGTCTGGTCCCTCGATCTCGAGTGGCGCCCGAATACGACACGACCCACGGGCCGGCCAATGCGCGGCGGGTGATCCCGGATCGTGTGCCCCGCGACGAACGGGGTTCACGATCCGGCCAGATCGGCGCTGTGATGTGGATGCGACTCCTCGACCGCCTCGTCCCGGCGGCGACCAGACGCGCAGCTCGTGACGCGCTGCATGCTGTTCCAGGAGATTCAGGCGCCCGGCCCTGTCACGCCCAAACGGATGATGTTCGAGAGCGACTCGCGAGAGCGATAGCCGAACTGGGAGGGCAGCACGGCTCGCATGAGGTACGTCTGCCTTCCTGTCGTCTGGGTGAACCGATAGCGAACGGAGAACCTCCCGTCCGCTTGCGTACGCGCCCACCCGAACGTGATCCAACGATGCCGCGTGACGCGGGCCTGGAGCAGAATCACAGCGCCACGTGGCACGCCAGCCGCGGTCACTCGTCCTCTGAGGCGCACGGCCTGTCCGTTGCGGAGCAATCGTGGTGTTCCCCGGAGCGACACGTGGGCTCGGCTCCGGCGTGGAAGCGGTGGCGCGCGCCGCACGGGTGGTGGCGAGGTCGTGGCGGGCGGGACGGCTGAGGGCGGCGCCGAGGACGGCGGCGACGGTTTGGGCGCGGTAGGTGGCTTGGGGGCAGGTGCTGGGGTCGAGCAGTCGACCAGGCAGTAAGCCCATGGGCCACTCACCTGCCAGTGCTGGTAGCTGCCGCCATTGCAGGTGTTCAGGAACACTCCCTGATGGACGTTCGCGTCCAAGCATCGCTGCGTAGCAACATTGACGAGGGACACGGTCGTGCCTCCGACGACGTGCGTGTCCCACTCTTGGTAGGTGCCGCCGTTGCAGGTGTTGAGGAAGGGACCCTGGTGGATGTTCGCGTCCAAGCAGCGCCCCGTCCCGCCGTTGACGAGCGCGACCGTCGTGCCTGTCACGAACCGGGCGGTCCAGCTCTGGTAGCTCCCGCCGTTGCAGGTGTTCAGAAACACGCCCTGATGGGTGTTGGCGTCCAAGCAGCGCTGGGTCGCCGGGTGCGTCAGGATGGCCGCCTGCGCGTTAGCCGCGGCCGACGCAATGATGGTCAGCAGGGTCGCGACGGCGAAGGCCGCCTTCATCGCGTTGATCGTGAATCTTGAGGTCCTCGTAGTCTCGGTCATGACTGCTCGCGGCGGGCCGTTGCCCGTTTGATTGAGCAGCGCCCGAGCTACGCCCCTCCGAGTCTCCGAGCCGCGGCCCAAGCAGAGCCGCAGTCGTGAGGCAGGTCCGCTACATCGAGCTGGTCGCCCAGCCCCGCGACGGCCGTTGAGCGTCGTCACTTCTCGGCGTTGTGAGCGGCCTGGCAGCTTGAGGGTGGAGCCGTGTGGGCCTACGACGAGGCGGCGCGTCCTAAGCGGCTGGAGCGACCGGTCGCGGCCTGCGTGGCTTGCAGCGAGGTCATGCCACTGATCTTGCCTCTCGACCCGGGATCGCCACCGAGCATTGCTTCACTTCGCCGCGGTGAACGGGTGGGACGAGGTCAAGGTCGAGGAACACGTCGTCAAGCCGTTCGATCGCTTGAAGCGCCGGAGCCGTCACGCCTGGGCGACGGACCTGACCGATGTCCGCGCCTGCGGGATCGAGTTCCGGACGATCCGGGCGGCCAACCCAGATAGGCAGGTAGAGGTCCGACGATTGCGCCGATGCGCGCGTTGCGCATCGCTGGCGCGGTGCCCGATCCGGCCGATGACATCGTCGAGCGCGGAGAGCACTCATCAGTCCGCGATCATCGCCCGACCCTCGTGACCGTCGCCCAGGCGACCGGGGTCAGCAATCCGGCCGCGGCCGCCTTGATCAGGCCGCCGACGATGAAGATCGTGAACCCCTCGTGGATCGCAGTCGGCCAGGAGAGGCCGGTCGAGATCTTCAGCCACGGCACCCCGATCCCAAAGATGATGAGCTGGCCTGCGATGTAGGCGGGGAAGGCCGTCGCCAGGCGGCGGTCGCCGCCGTTCTCCGCGATGCGGCCGAGCACGTATGCCGCGATCGGAAACGCGACCAGGTACCCGCCGCTCGGCCCCGAAACGACATCCCACCCATGAGCGCCTCCCGCGTACACGGGGAGCGCAAGCCCGGCTAGGACGTAGAGCAGCTGCGACACGCCGCCCCGGGATGCTCCGAGCGACGCGCCCGCGAGAACGACGGCGAACGTCTGCCCGGTGATCGGGACCGGCGACGGCGGCACGTGGATAGAGATCTGGGCGCACATCGCCGTGAGGCTGGCACCGAGCAGGACGAGCACCGCGTCTCGAGTTCGGTGGCCAGGGAAAGCGTCGGCGAGGACGGGCAGCCTACGAACCGGGATGGCGGAAGTAGACACGGAGCTCCTTTCGCGATGAGGGCATGACCCAAGCCGCCCGCACGGAGGCGCGAGCCGCGGCGTCGGACCAGTGGACGGCGCGGATCCTTCCAGCGCGTCGCGAGACCGATCAACCCCCGCCCCCGGTTACTCCACCCGCTCGGGGGCCCCCGTTCGTCGGGTATTGCGAGCGGGTGGAGGGGTGCAGCTCAAAGGCCGCGCAGAGCACCGCGCGGCGTCTGCTACGCTTTCACGAATGATTGTTACAGCGTTTCTAGCGACCCGGGGCCGCCGCTCAGCCAGGGTGATCATGGCAGCCGGACCGGACGCCTTCGAGAGGTCGGCCTAGTGGCTGGCGGCCCGCGGCAGCTGAGACCGGTGGCTCCTGAGGCCGTGGACGCCGAAGGCGTGCTCGAGGTCCGGCAGCTGCCAGACGATCGGCTGCGTGCTGAGTGGGAGGCGATCTATGTGCCGGACGACCAGAAGCGCCGTCTGCTGTCGATGGCCGTGCTGGCTACGACGGTGCGGCCGCGCGTCGCTCGGGCGAAAGTGCCGCTGCACGGATTCATCGTGCTGGTCGGTGCGCCCGGAACCGGGAAGACCACGCTCGCGCGGGGGCTCGCGACCCGTGTGGCGGAGAGTCTCCCGGGCGCGGGCGCTTGGCGGTTTGTGCAGGTCGAGCCTCATGCGCTGGTGAGCGCTGGGCTCGGTGGCAGCCAGAAGAAGGTCAGGCGCCTGCTTGGCGATACGATCGCCGAGTACGCTGCGGGCGGCCCGTTGGTCGTGCTGCTCGACGAGGTCGAGACGCTGGCCGCCGACCGCTACCAGGTGAGCCTCGAGGCGAACCCGCTCGACGTCCTGCGGGCGACTGATGCAGTTCTCGCCGGGCTCGACGAGCTCGCCGAGCGGTTCCCGAATCTGCTGGTGATCGCGACGAGCAACTTCGTGGACGCGATCGACGCCGCGTTGCTCTCGCGCGCGGATCTCGTTGAGAGGATCGCTGTGCCGGACCGCAATGGCGTTGAGCGAATCGTGCGCGACACGCTCGCAGAGCTGGCGCGCAGCTGGCCGAACGTCGCCAAGGTCACCGAGGCCCCCGGCTTCGCCACGGTGATCGAGCGGGCGGTCGGGCTCGACGGACGCCAGCTTCGCAAGGCGGTGCTGGCGGCATGCGCCGCTGACCCGAAGACGGCCATCGACCCTGGGCAGCTCCGGCTCAAGGCGCTCGACCAGGCGATCGAGCGGGCGCACGCGGCTGATACCCGGGAGGCGAGGGGATGAGTCCCAACCGTGTCCGTCGCACGTTCCGTGCGAGTCCGACCAGGCCGGCGTCGGCGACCTGGGCGGCGATCGTCGACGCGATCGCGCCGGCCGGCGCTCCCGGGCGCGCGATGCTCGAGCAGGTCGGCGGAATCGCGGCATCGCTGATCGCCGCCGAGGCGTGGGGCTTGACGCCCCTGATCGTCTCGGGCGTGGGGCCGCAGCTCCGGATCTACTGTCTGTACGGCGAGGACGCGATCCTCGGTGAGGACGCCAACGAGGATGCGCTCACGTGGTCACCGACCGACGGCGATTGGCGCATGGAGATCCCTTGTCCGCCCGCGGACGTCGAATGGGTCACGTCCGCGCTGGCCGCCGTGTCGTCGCGGTTCACGGTCATCGACAACACGGTCACGCGCGAGGCCGCGATCGTGGACAGCGCGGTCGCGGCGGTCCCGGCGATTGACGAGCAGGCGTTTCTGCGCGGATGAGCACGTTCGCGTTCGTCAACACGTACGCCTACAGCGTCACGTACCTGGCCGACAACATGCTGCGCGGCCTGCAGGAGCTGATCCGCGAGCTAGGGCTGAGCCCCGCCAGGTTCGCCGACGACTGGCCCTCGAGCGAGCGCGCGGTCGCGACGTGGCTGAGCAGCGGTCACCTGTACAAGATCGCGCTCGAGATCTACGACCCCAAGAACCCCTCGAAGGCGTTGCTGGTGCCGGAGTTCGACATCGTCTACGGCTCCGGCGGCGACGACGATGGCTCGTTCTGGGTCGACGGGGAAGCGATGCGCTACGAGATCCTAAAGAGCGGGGCATTGCCGAGCCGCTGCAGCTACAGCCTGATCTGCTTCAACGGGCCTGGCCGGCCGGACGTGCCGGGCTGGGGTGCAGTAGCGAGCCGCTCGCGTGATGGGATGACCCGCTACACCGGCGGACGGGTGATCGGCGCGCCTGCGCTCTCAGCGAACTCGGCTTTCTGGGCGCGCTCATGATCTCCCTCGAGGATGCGTTCCAGAAGTTCTTGCACCGGCTCGAGCTGACGCCGCGCGAGCAGAAGGATGTCTCGGCTCGCCACACCGCCATCCGCGAAGTCATCCGCGCCGGCATTGCCGTCGAGCGGGACATCCTGTCGGGCTCGTACAAGCGCTACACGAAGACCAAGCCGCTGAAGGACGTGGACATCTTCTTGGTCCTCCGCTCCACCGAGGAGGCCTGGCTCGAGCGACCTCCCCAAGACCTGCTGAATGAGGCACGAAGCCTCCTCGTGCCGAAGTACGGAGAGAACGCCGTCACGCTCGGCCGCCGCTCGGTGAAGGTCGACTTTGGCATTCAGGCGATCGCCGATCAGACCGACGAGAAGGTGATCAGCAACGACGTCGTCCTCGCGTTCGCCGACGGCGACAACTACCTGATCCCCGACCGCGACATCGGCGAGTGGGTCACGACCAACCCTGAGATCCACGCCGAGCTGGCGACCAATGCCAACACGGCCTACGACGGCCGGTGGAAGGCGCTCGTGCGGATGATCAAGAAGTGGAACGACCACCACGATCGTCCGGTCAAGCCCTCGTTCCTGCTCGAGGTGATGGCGCTCGGGATCCTCAACCGGGGGTTCGGCGGGCACTACTCGCTCGAGCTCCAGACGTTCTTCGCGACCGCGGCCGACCGCCTCAACGACACCTGGGAGGATCCCGCGCATCTTGGGCCCCCGGTCAGCGACCGGATGGCGAGCGATCCCGTTCAGCAGCTCTCCGCCCGCCACCAGCTCGCCGCTGCCGCCGAGAACGTGTCCAAGGCGCGCAGACTGGCGCAGCAGGGCAAGAACGGGGACGCGATGCGGTACTGGCGCGAGGAGATCTTCGGGCCGTTGTTCCCCTTGTCCTAGGTCATGTCCCGGCCGGTCTTTCTGAGCTACGCCTGGGATGACGCGGCCGAGGTCGACGAGCTCGACACGTTGCTTCGCCTCCGCGGCGTCCCCGTGTGGCGTGATCGGCGCGAGATGCAGTTCGGCGGCTACAACGAGGACCTCGTCTGCCGCACGATCCTCGACGACATCGGCGGGTTCGCGCTGTACCTGACGCCGGCGGCGATCGAGGACTCCTGGTTCATCCCGAAGGTGGAGCTGCGCGCGATGGACCGGCGCCGAAGCCGCGACGATGCGTTCTTCGCCGGCGCGATCTTCCGCGGGTACGGCGTGCAGGCCGGCAAGCAGGCGGTGGCCGACGCAACTGGGATCGATCTCGGCGCGACGCTTGGAGCCCCCGTCGAGGAGGCCAGGCTGCTGGACGGACTCCGCGACGCCGGCAACTCGATCCTCCGCGCGCATCTCAACGCCGATTGGAAGGCGGGGCCTGCAACCGTGCGGCTGGAGACACGCGACCCCATTCCGGCTACCGAAGGCTCGCTCGTTCAGCTCTCCTTCGCCCCCCCGCTCGACCACGATCCCGACCGCTACGACGTCGCCGTCTGGGATGCGCAGATCCAGCCGGCACTCACTGACCTGCAACAGGCGCTGCACACCGTCCAGGGCACCGACGCGAGCCGCGAGCGCATCCTCGACATCCACGGCGCGGCCCACCTCTCGGCCGCGCTCGCCTTGGGATACCACTTTCGTGAGCCGACGCGATGGCGCCTTCGGATCCAGCACTTCGATGATGTGTGGGAGACCCGACGCGAAGCTCCGAGCCTTGCCGGCTGGGAGACACCAGCGCCCCGCGCGGGCTCGGACCCCTCGGGCGATCTGGTGGTGATGGTCCACATCAGCGCCGATGTGACCGATGCGGTGCGCGCATCTGCCGGTGGTCTCGCGCGCGCCGAGCTCCACTTTCGGCCGCCGGGCGGACCCGATCGGCTCGCTCTGGACCCCGCGGCCGCGAACGCCGCCGCGGCCGGTATCGCGAAAGCGATCCGCAAGGCGCGCGTAAGCTACGCCCCGGCGGAGACGCGGCTTTACCTTGCTGCACCGTGGCCGTTCGCGACGCTGCTCGGCTGGCACCTGGCGTCGGTCGGCGCGGTGGTGATGCACGAGGCGACGGTCGAGCGCGACTCCTACCGGGTCTCCTGCGTACTGCGCTGAGCGCCACCGCTGACCGGCGGTCGTTGCAAATCGGCGTCCTCGACTGAGGCGATCACTGTCAGTAGCCGACGCAGCGGCGCGACCAGCGGATGCCGCCGCGTCAACCGGTAGCCATCGTGCGCATGCGTAAGCATGCCGAGCTGCACGAGCGCCGCGATGTGCACATCGACGCTCCCCTTGGCATGCAGACCGGCTGCCCGCGCGAGCTCTGCCTCGGTCCACGACCGGGAGCCGCCCGTCAGCAGCGCCTCAAGTAGCCGCCGCTTACCGCCGGCCCCGAACAGCCAATCGCGAACACGCAACTTCGGCTTGGACACTGGCGTCCGAAGAGTAGGACATAATCCTACCTATGGCAATCACGACTGATGGTGAAACCGGTGATACTCTCATCGGAGTGAAGGTCGACATGGCCCAGTTCGGCAAGGACGCCGTGCTCACCGGCGCTGACGCTGGCGCCCGAGCCAGGTCGGCCCTCGAGCGGTCGATCCAAGGCCTGGTCGACGACCAGCCGGTGTTCTTGGACTTCAGCGGCGTGCGGGCGGTCTCCGTCCCGTTCATCGACGCGTCACTCGGACGGCTACTCAGCGGCCGCGTCGCGGGCTACTACGAGACCCACCCCATCGCGGTGTACGGGGCGAGCGACGACGTACGACTGACGATCGACGCCACGCTGCGTCTCCACCACTTGTATGCGCTCGCCTTGGGCTCCCCGGGGGCGGAACTGCTTGGCGCCGACGAAGTGCTCGCCTCGACGCTCCGTGAGGCCGTCAGCCTCCGCGACTTCAACGTCCACCAGCTGGCCGAGCGTCTCGAGCTCACACCACAGGCAGCGAACAACCGGCTCCGCCTCTTGCTGCGGAGCGGCGCTTTGCAACGCGAGCGGGCAAAGCCTGAACGCGGCCGCGGCGGCCGAGAGTTCCGCTACCGGGTGCCAGCACCTACTTAGCTGCGTGACCGCCAGCTTACGCGGGCCTGCCGCCGAATTCCTCGATCTTGCGATGAGGTGGCGTCAGTAAGGTAGGCCGAGCTGCGGGAGACTAGTCATCCGTACCACTTTGAGGCGCACCGCATCGGCGGAGGGCCCGGCGAGAAGTACGGCTCAGTTGGCCGGACGCTTCTCCTTGATCGCCGCCGTCTCGCGGCTGGCAGCCTCCGCTTGACGGGCGACGGCAAGCTTCACGCTTGCCGGAGCAGGACGAGGATCCCGGGCGACATGAATACCGGGCCTGGCGTTGGCTTGTGCGGCGCGGACCTTAGGCATATTTCGAGTATGACACCAGGATCGGCGAGAAAGCTAGCTTCGGAAGAACTCGCCCACCTGCGTAGCCAAATAGTCGTCGATGCCGCTGAGCAGTCCCGGCGGAGCTTTAGCCTTAGCGAGGGGAAAGTCTTCGAGGGGCGTCATCGACGTCAGCGTGACTGCACCGACGATGCTCCTCTCGCCGTCTGCCTCGACAGTGACCGGGATCGCACGCACGAAGCGCCAGCGTGATGCATAGACCATCGGGTCTTGCTCGACCGGCACCCCGTTCGCGATCGCCGCTGCGGCGACCCACCGGCTCCGCACGTGCAGCGGGTTGCGAACAACCGCGTCCGGCTCCTGGTACGCGCGATCGGCGCTGACCCAATTCATGATCTCTCCCGTGTCGTGGTCGACCGCCCAAAGACCCATCCCTAAGTGGTGACCGGATAGGTCGACCGGCGGGTCCGTGGAGGAACAGATAGCGCGGACGCCGTCAAGCCGGCGCCGGAGCCATTCCGATGCTTCACGCTGTGCATCGGCGAAGTCATTGGCACCGGTGGGACGCAGGCGGGCTGCACCATTGCCGAGACGTCGGCGGGCACGTACGGCAAAGTCGCTCGCGTGACAACCCCCGCACCGCAGGCCAATCTCGTGGACGACCTGGGCGACTTCGCCGTAGTAGTTGGCCCACACGGGCGTCACGCCGTAGCGCGCCCAGCGGGCAGCCGCGGAATGTTCGAGGATGTCCTGCACCCTCTGGTCCGAGACGACGGATGCCTGTCGGACGAAGATCACGAAGCGAGGACCGCCGGGCTGATCCGCCGAGTTGTAGAGCCAGCGAATGAAGTTTGGGTCGGTCATGCTTAGGCCGACGAACACGCACAACGAGGATCGCAGCCGTTCACCGACGAACCCCTGCGGGAATGTGCTGGCGGTTGAGCGCACATAGCTCCCCTCCGAAAGGACGAGATTGCCCTCGCGTTGCCAGCTCTTTCCGGAGGCAGATCTGACCGTGCGGCCATGGAGGTGCCATACGGCTGCCTTGCCAGTGGGTTCCGACCACGCTCGTACGTACGACGCAGGTTCAATGCCTCGCTCGCGGAGCGCTGCCTCGAGCAACCCGTCGTAGTTGACGGTTAGGAGCGCCAATCGCGAGCCGACCCGCTCTTTCAGCCATGCGATTTGTCCCGCGAGCGCGCCAGGCACGTAGCTGCCGGGATCTCGCTCGTACAGCGCGTCGCGCAATGCTCGTCGGAACGATCCGGCATCGGGGTACAGCGCCTCAGCCACAGCTGCCGCTGCCAGTGGCCCCTCCTGCAGCACGGTGTCCGCCCACGCCGCCACCGCATCGTCATCGTCGCCGGCGCGGCGCGCCCCGATCAGAAGCTTTCGAACAAGCGCGTTCCATGACGGCAGCTCAGCCTCCATTGAGACACCCGCACCGACGAACATCGTGATGTCGCCCGAGTGCGCAGCTATCTCGCTGATTGCATCCGTGATCCCGCTAGCCTCAGCATCGGCGAAGTATCCGACTCCCGGAGGCTCGGGCCTGGCATCGTCGCCGACTTCCTTCGCCACAGCAGCAGCTTCGTCGAGGAGGGCGCGCAGACGGAGGATTTCTGGGTCAGGCACGCCAGCAAGAATGACCGATCCGGCGGACTACCTTCGCTCCTCCAATTCTGCAACGGGTGGCAGCAATTCCCGTCGTAAGACCGACGCCGCGCGGTGCCGTCGTCACACTCAGCGCTCGCCCAGGATCTTGGCGGCGGGCAGGCGAATATCGCCGGTCATTGCTGCGTGGCGGCGCTTGCGGCGAAGCAACTCGCGCAAGTCGATGCGGTCGTCCAGAACCGCATAGAGGTCGGCGCCGTCCATGAGAATGAGCTCTGACCGCGCCTTGGAGTGAGCCTCGACGGCGGGATCGCTAAAGCCGGAGATCGCAACGAACAAGCCGAGCGTGTTCTCTGACCTGCGGTGTACCTTCGCCGCGAACACGTCGAGGGCGGCGCGATCGGCTGGCGCGTCTTCCCACTTCGCCTCAAGGACGAAGTGTTCGCTATCCAATGTGAACCCACCGTCGATCTGCTCGCCGCTGATCTTGAAGGATGCTTTCGGATCAAGATCGAACGCGTCGAACAGAAGACGGAGGAGCGGCTCGAGCGCGAAACCTCGCGCCTGCGGCTGCATTTGGACGATCTCGAGGTAGCGCTCCTTCAGCTCCGCAAGACGCAGTCTCGTGGCGCGCCGATCGGCGGCGTCGGCGCGTGCAGCCGCGATCTTCTCACGCGCCGCCTCTTGCTCCGCGAGCGCCCGCTCATAAGGCCTGACCAGCGTCTTCAAGTGCGCCACGGCCTCCTTCGCAGCCTTGATCTTCACGGGCGCGTCCTCCACACGCGCGAGCTGAGGAAAGTCCGTCATGTTCGCGACGTCCACCAGCAACGCCAGGAGGAGATCCTGGTGTTCATCCTGCTCACGAACGAGGCGGTCGACGAAGGTCGAGACCGAGTCACGCTTCAGCGCGTTTGTGTCCATCCAGTCGATCCCGAGAAGGAATGTCGGCTCGCCCGCAACCGCGGCCTTGGCGTAGTTGTAGAGGTCCTTCTTGAACCAGAACGCCGCGGTGAGCGCCTCCTTGAGCGCATGGATCGCGTTCGCCGAAATTCGCTGTCGCCCAGCCATGATGTCGAACGCTAACGGTGGCTTCGGCAGGGGTGAGAACACAGCGATGCGGCTGAGACCACAACGCGTGCGTCACGCCACCTCGATTTCTGGCAAGAGATCGATTCTCTTGCCAGAAATCCGAGAAAATCCCTGCAAACGGATCCAGCTACAGGAACCGGTTTAGCGCGCCGTCGCTACAAAGATCCTGCATATGGCCATCATTTTGATTGACGGCGGCGCGAATCGCACCCAGGAGGTCGCCGGTTCGAGTCCGGCTAGCTCCATCAAAAGTCCCTGCTCCTCGGACGGTTCCCGTGAGCTTGGACGTGGTGCGCTAACGGGGCCCGGCGCGGAGGGACCTCATGACACGCGTCCTGATCACCGGCTCCGCAGACGGTCTCGGACGGGCGGCCGCGCAGACACTGCTCGAGCAGGGCCATGACGTCGTCGTCCACGCTCGAAACCAGGACCGGCTCTCGGATGTGCGCGACCTCCTGGACGGGGGCGCCGCGGCGGTGGTCGGGGACCTGTCGGACCTCCAGCAGACGCGCGGCGTCGCCGACCAGGCGAACCGCCTCGGGCGGATGGACGCGGTGATCCACAACGCCGGCGTCCTTTCCGGGCCGCGCGTGTTACCCGTCAACGTCGTCGCCCCGTACCTGCTCACCGCGTTGATCGACCGTCCGCAGCGCCTGATCTATCTCAGCAGCAGTATGCACCGCGGCGGTCGAGCCAGCTTGACCGGAATCGATTGGAGCGGGGGGCGCGCGGCGAGCTCCTACTCGGACAGCAAGCTGTTCCTGACCACGCTCGCCTTCGCGGTCGCCCGGATCTGGACGGACGTGTTCAGCAACGCGGTCGACCCTGGCTGGGTGCCGACGAGGATGGGCGGACCCGGTGCGCCCGGCGATCTCCGGCTCGGGCACCTCACCCAGGAGTGGCTCGCCACCAGCGATGATCTGGACGCGCGGACCTCCGGCGGCTACTGGCATCACCAGCGCCGCGCCCAACCGGACCCCAGCGTCCACGATCAGCGCTTCCAAGACCAACTGCTCGCGGAGCTCGCTCGCTTCACGGGCACGCGCCTCGTTTGACACGGAGCCACCCATGACAAGACCTGGTGGGATCGGTCCGAAGGTAGGCTGCTCGGATGGCGGCTTGGGCTGAGTTTGAGAATGCAGCACCCGCTCTCGCCGCTGCCGTTCGGGCGCGGCTCGACGCGCACAAGCACAAGACCATCGCCACCTTGCGCAAGGACGGATCGCCACGCATCAGCGGGATCGAGTGCGAGATCGAGGAGGGGGAGCTTCGCTTTGGCTCGATGCTCAATGGCGTCAAGGCCCTCGATCTGCTGCGTGATCCGCGCTTCGCTCTCCACAGCGGCTCTGACGATCCGCCCGCGTGGAACGGCGACGCGAAAATCACTGGCCGCGCGATCGAGATCCCCCATCAGGAGATGCACCTGTTCAGATGCGAGATCCACGAGGTCGCCCTTGTCGTGCTGAACGACGAGCGCAACAAGCTCGTCATCGAAGCGTGGCACGAGGGACGGGGCGTGTCGCGCCTCGAGCGCTGAGAACCTACGCGGAGCGCGCTGCCTCGCGGTCGCGGAACTCGGACAGCGCTCCGCGGGCCTTGTTGCGCACTGCGTTGTGGAACAGCGGATTCCAGCCCAGCAGCACGCCGGGTGGGCCGAGCGCCTGGCGCGCCCAGCGCCACCAGTCGAAGCGGTCGCGGTGCTGAGCGATAAGCCCGTCCGTGAAACGGAACGATGCGCGGATGTCGTTGACGACCGGACGACCCGTCTGCGTGAACGTGTAGCGGGCGATCCAACGCGCGCAGCCGGTCTCCTCGTCGGCGGTGATCTCCGACACGTCGACGGTCAAGTCGCCGGTGCGCGAGGTGAGCATCCGCCACATCGCACCGGCGCCTTGCGCGTCGAGTTCTCCGAACGCGGGGTCTTCGAAGGTCGCATCCGCGGCATAGCAATTGGTCATCGCGATTCCGTCCTTCGCGCTCAGCGAGCTGTAGAAGCGCTCGATCAGGCTGGCGTTGGGATGCGAGCCGGTCACCGCCAGCGACGCTACCACCGCGACGCGCCCTCCGACCGTGGATGTGCTCCCGTCCCGAGGGATCTCAGGGTGCGAGGCGTCGTGCCAGTTAGCGCATGGTTCGGTCGTGCAGCGACTCATGTGCGCCGCGGGCGAATAGCACAGGCGGACCCACCGCCGCGACGGTCGCCGGCTGCCGCCATCCGAGCTGAAGCGCCGCGCCTGCGGTCTTGGACACGAGCCTGGCTTTGCTCCGCGTTGACATGCCGACGTTCTCTACCCGACACGCGGCTCGCGGATGCGGCGGGCGATCAGAGCACGAACGGGATCAGCATCTTCGTTCGGGCCCGGTAGCCGGGATATGCGGTCGGGAAGGCTGAGGTCATCAGCCGTTCCTCCACCGTCGCGCTGTAGACGAAGTAACCGCCGAGCACGACGAGCGCGATCAGAAGGGTGATGTTCGTGGCCAGCCCTGTGCCCAGGATGGCCAGCAGCAGTCCCGAGTAGATCGGATGGCGAATGAACTGATACGGGCCCGAGGTGACGAGTTCCGGCTCGTTCTTCTTGGTCATCGGCATCCCCCAGTTACGGCCGAGGTAGACGCGCGCCCAGATCGCGAGGCCCACGCCGGCCGCCAAGAGGGTCATGCCCACGACCTGGAGGGCAAGGGCATGCACCGCCAGGCTGGCCGGCCTGAAGGCGCGAAGCAGTACGAACACCACGATGGCCACCAAGCCAGGCGGACGGAGTCGCCCGGAGCGAGAGCCGGCCTTGGCCCCGAAGGCGCCGACCAGCCAGGTCACAGCGAAGACGCCCCAGATGATGAAGATGACGGTTCTGAGAGGCATGGCCGCGAGCTGCTCTCCTCGGTGCCGTCTCAGGTTAAACGATGCTCACGGTTACGCTCGGCGGGTGAACCTCGGTGTGGCTGTTGGCTTGGTCCTCGCGGCGATCTCGACGACGCTCGCCAACCTCGCCTACTCGCGTGAGCACGATGCCGCCGCCGCGCTGCCGGCGCTGTCGCTGCGCCGTCCGATCCAATCGCTCCGACTCCTGCTGCGCAACCGCAGCTGGCTAATCGGCTTCGCGATGGAGACGGTGGGCTTCGCCTCCTACGCCGCGGCGCTCGCGCTGGCGCCGCTCGCGGTGGTGCAGAGCGTGGGGGCAGGCGGGATCGGCGTCCTCGCCTTCGCGTCGGCGCGGCTCAAGGGACGCAGACTCGCTCGCCGCCAGGCGACCGGCGTGGCGATCTCGATGCTCGGGCTCCTGCTGCTGGCGGTCTCGCTTGCCAAGCACAGCGGCGGTGGCGGAAGCGGCTCGACCCCGGCGATCCTGGCCTGGATCGCAGCGAGCGCGGCGATCGCTTTGCTCGTGCTGGCGGTGGGCCGGCGACGGGGCGCGATCGCGGTCGCCGAGGGGATCGCCGCGGGCGGGCTGTTCTCGATCGGGGACTTCTCGACGAAGCTCGCGACGCAGGGCGGCGCGCGCTTCGCGTTCGCCGCGACGCTCATCGCCGGCTACACGCTTGGCACCTCGCTGCTCCAGCTCGGCTATCAGCGCGGAGGCGCGCTGACCGTGGCAGGACTCAGCAGCCTGGTGACCAACGCGCTGCCGATCCTCGCGGGGACGATCGTGCTGGGTGAGCCCGTGCCGACGGGGATCCTCGGCGCAGCGCGCGTCCTTGCATTCGTCGCGGTGACGTTCGGAGCGGTGCTGCTCGCGGCGCCGGTTACTTCTTCACCTTGATCGCCCAGTCGATCGTCTGGGTCCCGAGGATCGTGTGGATCACGGCCTGCAGCGCGATCGGCTCACCGATCGCCTGGGGCGGGAACTTGAGGTTGTCACCCCAGTGTCCATTGCGGATCGGATGCGTCGGCGGGGTGTCATGACCGACCACCGTGCCGTTGAACGTGAACTCGATATCGACCGTGCCCGATAGGGGCTTGCCGTTGGCATCGGTCGCGGTCACCGAGTACGGCCAAGGAACATTGACGGTGGGATCGTGGTTGGCACCGGTGAGCGTGGCCCGCATCGGGCCCACGAACGCGGCCGTGCTGTGAGTCGACGCCTTGGTGGTCGTGGTGGCGTGCGTCGTATGCGATGTCGACGTGCTGGTGGTCGTGCTGGTCGTATGCGTCGCCGACTTCTTCTTGGTCGCCTTGTGCTTGGCTGCCTTGTGCTTGGAGGCGGCCGAGCTGGTGGTGCTCGAGTTGTTACTCGATGCCGCCACGGTGGTGCTGGAGGAGGTCGACTTACTGCTGCCGCCGCAGCCGGCGACTCCCAGTCCGAGAGCGCCGGCGACGATCGCAGCGGGCAGCGCGTGTGAACGAACGGTCCGCATCCTCATCAGAATAGTTTCAGGAGCTTCCCACCCGACTCGAACAGCGGGATCGCCTTGTTGATCTGACGCTGCTCCTGCTTCAGCGCGCTCTTCGCGGCAGAGTGCTTCGCCGCATGCGCCGCCTTGGCGCAGGCCTGCGCGGAGCTGTCGGCGGCGGTCGCGTCCTTCAGGGCCGCGAGGATCTCGGTCCGTCCCTTCTTCCCGTTCGCCGTCGAGCCCTGGTTCTTGTTCGCCGCCTTCGTCGCGCCGGCGAGATCCTTATCGATCTTGCTCAGCTTCTGGAGCGCGCCTTTGGCGCCGTTCTTGCTCGGCGTCGAGAAGCTCGACAGGTAACCAATGTCGGTCGTGAGCTTGGTCTCGTAGGCCTTCAGCGCGCTCTTCAAGGTGGCGTCACTGGCCGCGGCGGCCGAGGGCAGCACCGCAAAGCCGGCGGCGATCAATAGAGACAAGGTGATTCGTTTCATCGGCATCCTCCCGAGTCGAGGCTGTCGCTTCACTGTCAAGGGGGTGTCGCTTCACTGACAAGGCTACACGCGCAGGGTGCCCTGAGCCCCGCCGGATAAACCGGACGACGCACGTGGAGTCGGACTCGCGTAATCACCCGAACCGCGCGATCCGCGCGGACGGAAGCCTGCGATTCATCGCTACCGATCTGACCCGCCGTCATCCGATCGCCGAGACCCCGTCGTCAAGGAGTCGCCGATCGCGGTCCGGCGGTACAGGACGTGCCGGCGGTCACGCGCGCGCGTCAGCAACCCGGTGTCGTGGAGGACGCGGAGGTGCTGGGAGGCGGCGCTGGGCGTGACCCTGAGCCGGCGGGCGATCTCGCTCGTGGGCAGCGGCTCGTCGAGCATCTCGAGCAGCACGGTCCGTGTGCGCCCGAGCAGATCAACGAGCGCGGTCGCGTCGGGCTTCGGAGGCGGGCTCCAGAGCGTGCCGACGCCGCGACTGGGGTAGTTGAGCCAGGGCGGCTCGTGGGGATCGAGTGCGGGCGCCGGCTTGTAGGCGAAGATCGACGGGACGAGCAGCAGCCCGCGGCCGGCCGCGACGACGGTGTGCTCGCCGACCATCTCGGCCACGGTCAGCGAGCCGTCGTGCCAGCGGAGGTTGGGATGTATGTCGGCGAACAGGAGGCGGGCGCCGCCGCTGGCCAGCCGGCCCGCTCGGTAGGTCGTGTCCGCCTCGAGCACCAATTGCATCTGGGGCCAGTCGGGCGCGAGCGCGCGGTGCCAGTAGCGCTCGAGCGCATCGCAGATCGCGCCGAGGAGTCGACCGGTGGTGCTGCGGTTTGAGCGCCTGAGCGAGCGCAGTGGTCCGGGCACGGACCCGGGAGAATGGGTCGCGAGCAGATCGCGTCGGACGACCTCGACGGGGGTCGCGCGGACGAGCGCCAGCTCGTCGTCGAAGCTCGCGATGAAACGCGTCGGCCGTGGCGTGAGGAAGTCGGGGAGAGCCCTGCTCGGGTTTCCGCGGAAGTCGGGCGGCGTCCTGCTCGGACCGACCAGCGCATGGAGCAGCTCGACGTCGCGCTGCTCGAGCCGACTCCGAACCGAGCGCAGCCAGGGGAGATGCGGGGTGTGGTGGCTCGGGTCGACGAGCGCCCGAAGGCTGTGCACGACCTCCGACAGCGGCGAGATCCCAAACCGCGTGTTGGCCAGATCCTCGACGCTGAGAACGATTCGGATCATTTAGCCATACGCTACATCCTTTGTGGGACAAGGAGATCGGGAGTGGACTGGCGATCAATGACGACGCCGACCTCGAGACCAGCGCAGGAAGGCGCCGACCGATCCGCGAGCCCACAGCTCGCCTGACCAAAAGGACGCACCATGTTCCACCTGACCTACGACTTGGCGCTGACCCGGCGCGATGACCTGCTGCGCGAGGCGGCGAATGAGCGCCGCGTGCGGCAGCTGCCGATGAGTCGCCGGCGCCGCGCGAGTCTGAGCATCAGGACCACCAGACCGACCTGAACGGAGACCACCGATGCTCACCACGACTTCGAACGATGGAACGACGATCGCGTTCGACCGCTACGGAGAGGGCCCGGTCGTGATCCTGGTCAACGGCGTGCTGGGCGACCGCAAACTCGACCGGCGGGTCAAGCTGATGACCGGCATCGCGGAGCGGCTCTCACCGAACCACACGGTCATCAACTACGACCGGCGGGGCCGCGGCGACAGCGACGAGGCCGGGCCGTTCGCGGTCGAGCGCGAGATCGAGGACATCGCCGCGCTGATCGCCGCGAGCGGCGGCAGCGCGTCCCTGTTCGGATTCTCCTCGGGCGGGGCGCTCGCGCTGCGCGGCGCCGGGGCCGGCATCGGCGTGCGGCGTGTCGCCGTATACGAGGCGCCATTCATGGTCGACCGCGACGAGAAGCGACCGCCCGCCGACTACGGAGCGCGACTCGACGAGCTGGTCGCCGCGGGTGACCGCACAGGCGCGGTCAGGCACTTCATGTGCAATGCGATGGGCATGCCGCGCCCGGTCGTGGCACTGATGCGGCTGATGCCGATGTGGCGCGACCTCGAGGCGACCGCCCACACGCTGCCCTACGACTGGGCGGCGCTCGGCGAGCACAACATGCAGGGCGCCCCGCTGCGCCCGGCCGAGTGGGCGGGCGTGACGATCCCGGCGCTCGTCGTATACGGCGGCAAGAGCCCGGCGAGCCTGCAGAAGGGCTCGCGCGCGCTCGCCGAGATCCTGCCCGACGCGCAGCTGCGCGCGCTCGAAGGAGTGAGCCACCGGCTGAAGGCCGACGCCCTCGTCCCGGTGCTCTCCGAGTTCCTAGCGGGTCTTGATCGTGAAGCTGCTGAGCACGCGATTTGACGTTCGGCCGCCGGCGTCGCGGGCGATGATGGTCACGCCGTAGCGACCCGGTCGCAGCCCGGAGACCCGCACCCGGAACTGGTTCGAGCCCGCGCGGCCGCTGAAGCGCAGGGTCCTCGTGATGGTGAGGCTGCAACGCTTGCCGCGCTTCGCGTTCGCCTGACAGCGGCCGTGGACCTTGCGCCCGGTCACCTTGGTTGTGATCACGAGCGTGACGGTGGCCGGCTCCGACAGGTGCACGCTGAGGGTCGTTCCCTTCGAGGCCGTGAAGGAGTGGGAGGCCAGCTTCGCGTTCGTCAGCTTCGGGTTCGGCGCCGCCGTGACCGGGCCGGTGGGAGCCGAGGAGACAGCAGCCGCCCCGTACGCGTTTGACCCCGTGACCACGACGCGGAGGGTGTGGCCGACGTCGCTCGTGCGCACCGGATAGCTGCTGGAAAGCGCGCCGGCGATGTTGGTGCAGCTTGCGCCGCCCGCGTCGCACTGCTGCCACTGGTAGGCGAACGACGTAGCGCCGGTCCACGCGCCCGTGGTCGCGGACAGCGTCTGACCCGAAACCGTCCGGCCGCTGACGAGCGGAGCCGCGGTGTTCGCCGCGGGTGTCCCGACGACCGCGTCCACCACATGATGCGCGTCGTCGTAGGTGAGGGCGACGCCCTTGCCGGACAGGAGTGGCGCAACGAGCACCGAAGCGAAGCCACCGATGCGCGAGCCACTGAAGGTGAGCACGCCGAGGCTGTCGCCGGCCGCAGCCGAGGCGGAATAGCCCGCGCTCGGAACGATCGCGAGCCTGCCGCCGAGCGTGCTGTTGCCGGTGACTGACAGCACGTCGAGCTGCCCCGCGCCGGAGCCCTGCACCTCCGCCCGGAGGGTGCCGCCCGAGGTCTGCGTGTAGCCGCCGTCCACGGACAGCGTGCCGGGGGCGCCGGGGCTGCCGGGCGCCACCGTGCCGCCGTTGACCAGGTTGCCGTCGAACGTGCCGGTTCCGGAGATCGAGCCTGTTGGGGAGACCGTGGTCGTAGCGCCACCGGTAAAGGACGACGTGTCGCCGAGCGTCAGCGAGCCCGAGAGGTCGCGCAGCGCGGTGGACTGGGTCTCGCCACCGGTCAGTGTGAGGCTCCCGCCGGCGCCGATCGAAGACAGACCGGCCAGCGCGGAGTCGGAGCCCACGACGTTCTCGAGCACACCGTTCCCGTTCAGGCTGACGGCCGCGTCGAGCGTCGTCACCGGCCCCGGCAGACCGACGCCTGCGCCGGTCGACGCGGTATAGGTGCCACCGCTGAGCGTCCCCCCGGAGAGGTTCGCGAGCGATCCAATGCTGAGCCCCTGGTTGTCGGACTCGACGGTCCCGGTGGACGTGACCGCCAGGGTGTCGATGGTGAAGCTGGCGCTCGCCGCGATGAACTGCCTGATCGTGCCTTCGTCGGTCACCGGAGGCGCGAACGTCTCGGTGACGCCGCCGAAGTGCTGGAGCACGCCGCTCTGGCCGATGTCAACCGTCGCGCCGCCGCTGTCGGTCACGTTGTCGCCGGTCAGCCACTTGCCCGTGACCTGCACCGTGCCCGCTCCCGACAGGTCCATCGTTCCGCCGGGGTTCATGAGCTCGGCGCTCACCGACATCGTGTTGCCACTCCCGGGCGCCAGGCTCGTCCCTCCGAACAGCGTGACCGGCCCAGTCCCGCCGATCGTGCCGGCGCCGCTGATGTGTGCGCCCGCGCCGTTCAGCTCGAGGCCGGTGTGGCTGGCGCCGATCGTGAGCGTGTTGCCGTTGAGATCGATGTTCGACCCACCCGACCCGAACACCGTCGCGCCGGTGTTACCTGGAGTGAGAACGCTCAGGCCTCCGTTTCCGATCATGTATGTCCCCGAGGCGAGCGAGACGTCGCCGGACCCGTTTGAGGGATCCGCCTCGAGCGTCCCGGCGAGCGTGTCGGGGAGCGCCGGCGCGAGCGTGAGGCTGCCTCCGGGAGCGCTCGAGTCCTCGATCGTCCCCTGCGAGTCCAGCTGCGGCTGAATGGTCGAATTGCTCGTGCCGCCGAGCTTCTGCAGCACCCCTCCGGGGCCGACCGAGATCTGGGCGCCCGTCCCAAGCAGGTTCGCGCCCACCAGCTGGTAGGTGTCGCCGCCGATCGACAGGCTGCTGCCAGGGCTCATCGTGACGTCGCTGGTCTGCTGGAGCGTGACGTTCGCGCCGAGCGTGAGACCCGCTCCGTATCCCGTCGCGCCGCTGACCAGGGTCACGGGCGCCGTCGCAGAGACCGTGCCGCTGATCGATCCCGACGAGGCGACGAGCCCCGTGCTGGTGGCGACCTGCATTGTGGCGAAGCTGAGCGCGCCGCCGGTAACCGTCACCTGCGTCCCCGAGGGCGCCGTGATCTGACCCGCGACCGTCAGGTCCCCCGACGACACCTGGAGGCTCGCCGAGCCGCTGAGCGTGATGCTCGCCGCGGTCATGCCCGACGCGGAGACGATCGGGCTGTTCGAGGTGGTGCCGATCGAGACGCCGTCCGCCGATGTCGGGATCACGCCTCCGCACGAGCTCCAGTTGGCCGCCGTCGCCCAGTCGGTGCTGGTGGAGCCCGTCCAGACACAGCTGTTCGCGGCGCTCGCCGCGCCGGGCGCGAGCAGCATCGCGGCGAGTGTCGCCACCGCCGCCGAAATCATCCCTGACCGTCGCATCGTGCTCTCCTCGTCGCCGTCCCGACCGGGCTTCCAGCCGCAGGTATCGGACGGTGGGCAGCTCAAATTGAGGTTTGAGCAGCGTTGAGCGGACGAACCGCGGGGTCAGCTGCCGCTCTTGGCCTGCTGCTCGAGGATCTTGCCGAAGGCCCGCTCGACCTCGGCTTCCATCGCCTGCTTGAACGTCGCGAGCACGACCTCGGTGGCGAGCGGCCGCAGCCGCTCGATCGACTCGGTGATCTCCGGCCAGCGCTCCGGCGGCTGCCCGGCCTCGTCGAACGGCTTCCAGACCTCCGCCAGGAAGAGCTGCACGAATGTCCTCGAGGTCGCCTCGCAGCTGCGTTTGGCCTTCTCGAGCACGCTCAGCGCGGTGGCGAGCGAGATCCCGCGCGCCAGCACCTGCTCGGCAGCGCGCAGCAGGGCCGGGCTGGGCGCCTCGTAGAGGTTCTCCGCAATCGGAACGAGCATCCCGAGCCGCTGCGCCTTGGCCAGATCGCTCTCGCTGACCTCTCCAAAGCGCTCGCTCAGGTCGGCGGGCGAGAGGATCTCCGGGGATTCGGTCTCGAACGGCGCGGTGATCGCCTCCTTGAGCCCAACGAACTGCTCGAGCGAGGGGCCCTGCCGGTCGAGCAGCCGCTTGATCGCGCCCAGGTTGAAGCCCTGCGCCTGCATCTCCTGGATCAGCCGCAGCCGCGCCACGTGCGCTTCGCCGTAATAGCCCACGCGCGCGCGGACCTCCGGTGGCGGCAGCAGGCCACGCGACTGGTGGTTGCGGATGTTTCGCACCGACATCCCCGTCGTGGCGGCGAGCTGCTCGACCGTCAGGTGCGGCTCGCCTGCGCCGTCGCCGTGCTCCGGGGTCTTCACGTTCGCCATCGCGTCGAACAGGGTATCTCAGGACAACGTAACCTCAGATGAGGTAACCTTCAGCGAGGTAATCCGAATACGGAGGCGTCCCAGCGATGCATGCGATCGATGTAGCCAACGAGGTCCCGAAGTGGCGTGACGGCAAGCGCTACGCATGGCTGCTCGGGGTCCTCGTGCCGGCGCTCCCGTTCATCGTCTTCGGCCTGGTCCGCCTGACGGGCTTCGGCCCGCTGTGGTTCGGCGGACCGATCCTGATCTTCGGGATCTTCCCGCCACTCGATCTCTTGATCGGGCTCGACGCGGAGAACCCGCCCGACAGCGTCCTGAAGTGGCTCGAGCAGGATCGTTACTACCGCTGGTGCACCTACGCGTTCCTGCCGCTGCAGTACGCCGGCCTGGTGTTCGCGTGCGCCCTCTGGGCGAGCGGGAGCCTTTCGGTCGCCGACAAGATCGGGCTGGCGTTCACCGAGGCGATGGTCGCGGGGATCGCGATCAACACCGCGCACGAGCTCGGGCACAAACGCGACCGGCTCGAGCGCTGGCTGAGCAAGATCGCGCTGGCACAGAGCGGCTACGGCCACTTCTTCGTCGAGCACAATCGCGGGCACCACGTCCGCGTGGCAACGCCTGAGGATCCCGCGAGCGCCCGCCTCGGCGAGAGCTTCTGGCGCTTCCTGCCGCGCACGATCACAGGCAGCGTCGCCTCCGCGTGGGAGCTCGAGCGCGAGTGGCTGGCTCGCACCGGCACCTCCATCTGGAGCGCTCGCAACAACATCCTCAACGCCTGGGCGATGACGGCGGTCCTGTTCATCGTGTTGACGGCGGTGTTCGGGCTCGGCGTGCTGCCCTACCTGCTGCTGCAGATGGCGCTCGGCTTCCCGTTGCTCGAGGTCGTCAACTACCTGGAGCACTACGGCCTGCTCCGCCAGCGCCGCGGGGACGGGCGCTACGAGCGCACCCGTCCGGAGCACAGCTGGAACAGCAACAGCGTGGCCTCGAACGTCCTGCTCTATCACCTCCAGCGCCACAGCGACCATCACGCCAACCCCACCCGCCGCTTCCAGGCGCTGCGCCATTTCGACGAGGCGCCGCAGCTGCCCACGGGATACGCCGGCATGATCGTGCTCGCGCTGGTGCCCCCGCTGTGGCGACGCGTGATGGACCCGCGGCTCCTCGCGCACTACGGCGGCGACATCACGCGCGCGAACATTCACCCACCGGTCCGCGCGAAGGTGCTCGCGCGATACGGGCCGTGATTGCGCTCACCGGCAAGTCCCTCAGCACGGCCAGGCAAAACCCGCCGATTTCCAGCTAACGCGGGCCTCCGATAGGGAATTCTTCTCCTGATGAGGGAGTTGGCGATCGTCGGCCGCGAGGACCGGGCCCGGTTCGAGATCCTTCCGCTGGGCGGGGTCGAGGAGCAGGCCGAGCGACTGCCCCGGGGCGTGCACCTGACGGTCACGTGCTCGCCGGTCCACGGCCCCGACCGGGCCGTGGCGCTCGCCGCCGCGCTGGCGCGGATCGGGCACGAGCTGACCGTGCACGTGGCCGCTCGCATGGTCCGCGACCGGGGGCACCTCGACGCGCTGCTGGATGCGATGACGGAGGCCGGCGCGGACGACCTGTTTCTGATCGGTGGGGACGTCAAATCGCCGCTGGGCGAGTACTCCTCGGCGTTGGAGCTCCTGCCGCTCCTCGCCGAGCACCCGCGGCGACCGCGGACGATCGGGGTCGCGGGCTATCCCGAGGGGCATCCCTTCATCGACGACGACGCGCTCGGCGAAGCGCTGCGGCGAAAAGGCGAGCTCGCCGACTACGTGACCACGCAGATGTGCTTCGACCCCGGCGCCCTGCGCGAGTGGATCGAGCGACAGCGCGAGCGCGGGGTGAGCCTTCCGGTCCTGATCGGGATGCCCGGCAAGGTCGCTCGCCGGCAGCTGCTCAAGATGTCCGCGCGGATCGGCGTCGGTCCCTCGATCGCCTTCCTTCGCAAGCAGCGCGGCCTGCGGAGCTTCCTGTCACGGCGCTCCTCGGCGGACCGTCTGTACGACGCGCTCGCGCCGATGCTCGACGAGCCGCGATTGGCCGTGGCGGGATTCCAATACTTCACCTTCAACCAGTTACTCGATACGTGGAACTGGCACCAGCGCAAGCTCGAGGCGAGCCGCGCACGTGCCGGCGCCGAGGTAACTCGCGGCAGTTACCTGAACCGAGGCGAGAGTGCCGCATGAGGCACCGAGGAGGAGAGCACCAATGACACCAAGCAACCTTCAGGAGCTCCTGGACGAAACCGGCGACACCGTCGAGCTGCTGCGCAACTCGCAGCTGGGGGCGTACGTCTATCCCGTCGTCCCGTTCGAGTTCAGCAACTGGCGCCGGGAGCAGCGAGCCTGGCGCGAGACCGCGGTCCTGTTCGACCAGTCACACCACATGGTCAACCTGTTCCTGCGCGGCCCGGACGCGCTCAGGCTGATCGCCGAGACTGGGATCAACAGCGTCGCCAACTTCCCGGTCAACATGGCCAAGCAGTTCGTTCCGACGACGCCGGCCGGTCACGTGATCGGGGACGGGATCCTCTTCCACCTCGACGAGGAGGAGTTCGTGTGGGTCGGTCGCGCCCCAGTCAGCAACTGGCTCACCTACAGGGCGCAGACCGGTGGCTACGACGTCGCCGTGGAGAAGGACGATCGCTCGCCGATGCATCCATACGGAAAGCCGGTGACCCGCAAGTACTGGCGCTTCCAGATCCAGGGCCCCAACGCCTGGCAGGTGATCGAGAAGGTCAACGGCGGTCCCGTCGAGCAGCTCAAGTTCTTCCGGATGGCGCACATGAATGCCGCGGGGCGCCAGGTCCGGACGCTCCGCCACGGGATGGCGGGCGAGCCCGGACTCGAGCTGTGGGGCCCATACGAGACCTACGACGAGACGCGGCTGGCGCTGCTGGAGGCCGGCCGGGAGTTCGGGCTCGAGCCGTGTGGAGCGCGCGCCTACGCATCGAACACGCTCGAGTCGGGGTGGATCCCCTCGCCGCTACCGGCGATCTACACCGGCGAGGAGCTCCGGGGCTACCGCGAGTGGCTGGGGGCCGACAGCTACGAGGCGACCAACGCCCTCGCGGGGAGCTTCCTGTCCGAGGACATCGAGGACTACTACCTGAACCCCGTGGAGCTCGGCTACGGCCACCTCCTCAAGTTCGACCATGACTTCATCGGCCGCGAAGCACTCGAGCAGCTCGACGCCGATGCGCAGCGCAAGAAGGTCACGCTCGCCTGGGATGGGGAGGACGTCGCGAAGATCCTGGGGTCGCTGTTCCAGACCGACGAGGACCCCTACCAATTCTTCGATCTGCCGATCGCCAACTACGGCTCGTCGAACTTCGACAGCGTCCTCGACGCCGACGGGAACCTCGTGGGCCTGTCGATGTTCACGGGCTACAGCGCCAACGAGCGACGCGCCCTGTCGCTGGCCACCGTCGATCCGAAGGTCGAGATCGGCGCCGAGGTGCACGTCGTGTGGGGCGAGCCGGACGGCGGAACTCGCAAGAAGACGGTTGAGCCCCACCGGCAGCTCTCCGTGCGCGCGCTCGTGAGCCCCGTTCCCTACTCGGAGCCCGCGCGGTTGTCCTACGCGGAGGGCTGGCGCACCGCGGGCGGGAGCTAGGCGCCGGGCGCTCGCGCGCCGCGGGCGGGAGCTAGGGCGCCGCCGCTGGCACAATCCTCGGCATGGATACGGACCGGGACGTCGTGATCGTCGGGGCCGGGTTCTCCGGCATCGGCGTAGCCAGATCCCTCGATCGCTCCGGTCTGCCCGACTACCTGCTCGTCGAGCAGGGCAACGGTTTCGGCGGCACCTGGTACTGGAACCGCTATCCCGGCATCGCCGTCGACATCCCGTCCTTCAGTTACCAGTACTCCTACGCGAAGCGCACGAGCTGGACCCGCGTCTACGCGCCCGGGGCGGAGCTGCGCGACTACGCGGAGCAGTGCGCGGAGCGCTTCGGGCTGCGCGAGCGAACGCGGTTCGGAACGAGGGTCACCGGCGCCGAGTTCGACGAGGAGTCACATCGCTGGCGCCTGCAGACGGACACCGGCGAGCGCATCACCGCGCGGCACCTGATCGACGCGACGGGGGTGCTCACGGAGCCGAAGCTGCCGGAGATCCCGGGTGTGGAGACGTTCACGGGCGTGACCATGCACACCGCGCGGTGGGATCACGGCCAGGACCTGAGTGGCAAGCGGGTGGCCGTGATCGGCACCGGCGCCTCCGCGGTCCAGCTGATCCCCGCGATCGCGTCGCAGGTAGCGCAGCTCACGGTCTTCCAGCGCACGCCGATCTGGTGCCTGCCAAAGCTCGATGGCCCGATCCCGCAGTCGATGCGGTGGTTCATGACGCAGGTCCCCGGCGGAACCGCCGCCGCGCGCGCGCTCAGCCAGTCCTTTGTCGAGCTGATCTTCCCGCTCGCGGCCCATTACCACGGGACGCTGCGGCTCGCGAGCCTGTTCGAGTCATCGGCCAGGAAGTACCTGCGAGACCAGGTCCACGATCCCAAGCTGCGCGAGAAGCTGACGCCGCGCTACTCGCTCGGGTGTAAGCGGCCGGGCTTCCACAACGAGTACCTCGCGACCTTCAACCGCGCGAACGTCACGCTCGAGACCGACCCGATCGCGCGGGTCACCGACGCTGGAGTTCTAACCACCACCGGCATCGAGCACGAGGCGGACGTGCTCGTACACGCGACCGGCTTCAAGGTGTTCGACCCAGGCAACTTCCCCAAGTATCCGGTGACCGGCAGGGGCGGGCGCGACCTGGAGGGCTGGTGGGAGGAGAACCGCTACCAGGCCTACGAGGGCGTGAGCGTGCCGGGCTTTCCGAACTACTTCACGGTGTTCGGTCCCTACGGCTACAACGGCTCGTCCTACTTCAATCTGATCGAGACGCAGGCGCGTCACATCGTCCGCGTGCTCCGGCACGCGCGACGGATCGGCGCGACGCTGGTGGAGGTCACGCCCGAGGCCAACGACCGCTACTTCGCCGAGATGCTCCGCCGGCGCGGCCGCCAGGTGTTCTGGCAGGGCAGCTGTGCGCTGGCCAACAGCTACTACTTCGATCCCCACGGCGACGTTCCGCTGCGGCCGGTGTCGACGATCGAGACGATGTGGCGGGCGCGCCGCTTCCCGCTTCAGGACTACCGGTTCGAGCGGCTGCGCGCGCACGCGCCGGCGGACCTGATCGCGGCGTAGGCGGGTCCGGCTCCGCACCGAGGCGCACTGCTTCACGCCGTCGCTGCCCGCCGAATCGCTGCAATTTCTTCGAACTTCCGCCACGGCTAGCGACAAAGCTGCTATCACTGCGCGCGGATTGGTCACCAAGCGGAGGAGGGGTCGGGCATGACGAGGGGCGCGAGGACGTTATTGCTGCTCATGGTGCTGAGTGCCGTGGCGCTGCTGCCGGCGAGCGCAGTGGCGGCGACCCACCCGGCGCCGGCCTACTCCAACGGGCATCTCTACCGTCACGGCGTCGTTCCGTTCCGCGGGCACCAGCACACGAAGGCGACCAACCCCGCGAGCACGAACGCCACCTCCGTCAACAACCTCAGCTATGGCGGCGGGATCAGCGGAGTCGGGGTCACCACCGGCGCCGAGAAGGTCTACCTCGTGTTCTGGGGCTCGCAGTGGGGCACCCAGGGCACCAACGGCAGCGGCTACGCCACGTTCAGCGGCGATCCGAAGGGCGTCGCCCCGGACCTCCAGGCGTTCTTCAAGGGCCTCGGGACTGGCGGCGAGACCTGGTCGGGCGTGATGACTCAGTACTGCCAGGCAATCTCGACCGGCGCGCAGACCTGCCCCGCTTCCAACACCCAGCACGTGGCCTACCCCAGCGGCGGAGCGCTCGCCGGCGTCTGGGAGGACACCTCGTCGGCCGCGCCCTCGGCGGCCACCGCGCACCAGATCGGCGCCGAGGCGGTCAACGCCGCCACGCATTTCGGCAACACCACCCAGAGCTCGAACCTGAACGCCCAGTACGTGATCGTCTCGCCGACCGGGACGGATCCGGACAGCTACAAGTCGCAGGGGTTCTGCGCGTGGCACGACTACACCGGCGACAGCACGCTCGACGGCGGCGGGGCCGTCAGCTCGCCGGACGGGCTGCTGGCGTTCACGAACCTTCCCTACATCCCTGACGCCGGCGCCTCCTGCGGCCAGGGCTTCGTCAACAGCCCGGGCACGCTCGACGGCGTCACGATCGTCGAGGGCCACGAGTACGCCGAGACGATCACCGACGAGTACCCGGCCGGCGGCTGGACCGACGCGAGCGGGGAGGAGACCGGCGACAAGTGCGCGTGGATCTCCTCCGGCCAGGGCGCCTCGCAGAACATCAGCCTGTCCACCGGGAGCTTCGCCGTTCAATCCACGTGGGCCAACGACTTCAATGGTGGCGCCGGCGGCTGCGAGGTCTCCCACCCGATCGTCAGCAACGGCGGCGGTGGCAACACCGTCAACGTGACCAACCCGGGCAACCAGACCACTACGGTCGGATCGAGTGTCAGCCTCCAGATCTCGGCCAGCGACTCGGGATCGGGCCAGACTCTCACCTACTCCGCGACGGGTCTGCCCCCGGGCCTCTCGATCAGCTCCACCGGGCTGATCTCCGGCAAGCCGACTACCTCGAGCGTCTACTCGGTCACGGTCAAGGCGAGCGACGGCACCGGCGCCACCGGGAGCGCTTCGTTCACCTGGACGGTGAACTCGGCCTCCGGCTGCACCGCCAAGCAACTGCTCGGCAACCCGGGATTCGAGACCGGCAGCGCCGCGCCGTGGAGCTCGACCTCGGGCGTGATCAATTCCAACGGCGCCGGCGAGACCGCGCACTCGGGCAGCTGGTACGCATGGCTCGACGGCTACGGGGTCCGCCACACCGACACGCTCGCGCAGACGGTCTCGATCCCGAGCGGCTGCACCAGCTACACGTTCGGCTTCTGGCTGCACATCGACTCGGCGGACACCGGCTCGGTCGCGCACGACACCCTGAAGGTGCAGGTGGTCTCGACGAGCGGGACCGTGCTGAGCACCCTCGCCACGTTCAGCAACCTGAACCGGGCGAGCGGCTATCAGCAGCACAGCTACAGCGTCGCGTCGTACGCGGGCCAGAAGGTGACGCTCAAGTTCACCGGGACCGAGAACAGCTCGCTGCAGACCTCGTTCGTGATCGACGACACCGCGTTGAACGTGTCGTAGCGGCGCCACCGGAGTAGCTTGTGGACACCATGAGCTCACTCCCGTCAACCGACTACCGGAACCTCCTCGTCACGCAAGACGGCGGCGCGGCGCGGATCGTGCTCAATCGGCCGGACCGGCGCAACGCGCTGTCGCTCGAGTTGATCGAGGAGCTGCTCGGCGCACTCCGCGCGCTCTCAGCCCGGCCCGGCGCTCGCGTGATCGTGATCGAAGGGGCAGGGCCCGCGTTCTCCGCTGGTCACGACCTCGCCGAGATGATCGGACGCGAGCGGTCGTTCTTCGGCGAGCTGTTCGATCGCTGCACCGCGATGATGGAGACGCTGCACGAGCTGCCCCAGCCGGTGATCGCGAAGGTGCACGGGATCGCGACCGCCGCTGGATGCCAGCTCGTGGCAGCCTGCGACCTCGCCGTCGCCGCCGAGGGCACGCGGTTCGCCACGCCCGGCGTGAAGATCGGGTTGTTCTGCTCGACGCCGATGGTGCCGGTGTGCCGCGCGATCGGGCGCAAGCGCGCGATGCAGATGCTGCTCACCGGCGAGCCGATCGACGCCGCGACCGCGCTCGAGTGGGGCCTGATCAACCGTGTGGTGCCGGCCGGCGAGCTCGAGCCGGCCGTGCTCGAGCTCGTGGAGGCGATCTCGCGCTCGAGCGCATACACGGTCGCCACCGGCAAGGGAGCGTTCTACAACCAGGTCGACCGGCCCGAGCGTGAGGCCTACGAGCACTGCGAGCTGGTTATGGCCGACAACGCGCTCGCGGCGGATGCGCAGGAGGGCATGAGCGCCTTTCTGCAGAAGCGAACCCCGGTCTGGCGCTCCGCCTAGCAGAGCAAAAGCTCAAGACCGAGCGCATCCGATCCGATAGGGCCCTAGAGCGCCGGTGACGAAATGGCACCCCCGTCGCAAGGCGGGTCCGCAAAACCACGGGACCCACGCGGTCGGCCGGGTTATCGAATCATCAGTCTGGAGCCCAATCGAAATGCCAATGTACGCGCGGAGCGCCCGCGCCGGGGACCGCCCCCATGGTCACGAGCCGCCGCGGCAAGCCGCGTCTGCCTCGGCGCGCGCCGATGACCAGGAACAGCACGGTGGCTGGCTGTGCCCGACTAAGGCCGATCGCGTCCGCCTGACCGACATGAGCCCGGCGGTTCGCCGTGCGCGGATCCTCGCCGGCCTGTTCTGCGGCGTCGGCGTGATCTCGCTGATCCCGTGGACGGGATGGGCGCCGCTCGTGATCTTCGCGCTGGTGCCGGTGCCGCTGGTGGCCGTCGACCGGTTCCTCGTTCGCTCGGCGCGTCCGGAGCGTCTGATCGCCGCGTCGCTGCTGCTCTACACGGCCCTGATCCTGGTCGGCGTCGCCGTCACCGGCGGAGTCCGCAGCCCGCTGCTCCCATGGGTGGCGATCCCGATGGTCACCGCCGCGGCGCGCTTCCGGCTGAAGGTCTTCCTGATCGGCTCGGCGATGACGCTTCCGGCGCTCGTGATCGCTGCGGCGGCGTCCTCGCCGCACGCGCTGGTCCACGACCCGGCACCACTGATCGGGGTGCTCGTCCTCCTCGCCGCGCTGGTCGTGGCGCAGCAGCCGCTGCTGGACGCCGAGTTCCGCTGGCGGCGGGACGCCGTGCTCGATCCGCTCACGGGGCTGCTCAACCGCCAGGGGCTGCACCGCCGCTTCCACGAGGTCGCGGAGCAGGCACGGCTCACCGACAGTCCCGTCGCGCTGGTCCTGCTCGACCTCGACCGATTCAAGGAGCTCAACGACCACCACGGCCACGCCCGCGGCGACGCGGTGCTGCGAGAGGTCGCATACGTCCTGCGCAAGGAGCTGCGTTCGTTCGAGCTGCTCTACCGCATCGGCGGCGAGGAGCTGCTGCTGGTGCTGCCGGGTGCGGATCTCGAGGCCGCCCGCGAGATCGCCGAGAAGGCGCGCCGCGCGATCGAGGAGTCGCGACCCTCGGAGCTGCTCGTGACCGCGTCTTGCGGCGTCTGCAGCGAGCTCGACGAGCGGATCGAGTTCGAGTCGATGTTCCAGGCCGCCGACCGTGCGCTGTACCAAGCCAAGCACGCCGGCCGCAACCGGGTGGTGACCGCGCCCGCCGCCGACGATGCCGACGACGCCGGCGAAGCGCCCGTCGAATCGTTGGCGCTCGCGGTCTGACCCGTCGGACCGCGGCGCCGGACCTCGCGCCGCAGCACAGCCGTTAGGTCTCACCCCCGGATATCGGCCAGCCTCAGGGAATGAGCACGCCGGGGTTCATGATCCCGGCGGGATCGAGCGCCGCCTTAACGGCCCGGAGCGCCTCCACGCCGAGTGTCCCGATCTCGCGCGCGTACCAATCGCGGTGATCGGTGCCGACGCCGTGGTGGTGGGAGATGGTGGCCCCGGCGGAGATGATCGCGTCGCTCGCGGCAGCCTTGGCGGCGCGCCATTGCCCGATCGGGTCCTCGAGCGCCGCCGCGCCGACCGTCCAGTAGAGGGACGCACCGGAGGGGTAGACGTGGGAGATGTGGCAGAGCACGACGGGCACCGTTCCCTGCCGAGCCAGCGAGTCGCGCAGCGCGGTCCCCACGGCGTCGTAGCAGCTCATCAGCCCCGACCACCACGTCGCACTCTCCAGCGTCTCGACGATCGCGCCGGCGTCGAGCAGCGCGTCGCGCAGGTAGGGGCCCTTGAAGCGGCCCCCGGCCCATTGCTCGCCGGCCTGGATGTCCGGTGCGGCTCCGGACTCGCGCAGGACCGCGCCCGCGCCCGCGCGCTCACGCTCCACCTCGGCCTCGCTGCCCTCGAACCCGGCGATCGCCAGGCATCCGCCCGCGCCGCCGCTACCGAGCTGCGCGGGACGCGCGAGGTTCAGCGCAGTCTCCGCCTCGTCGGACAGCCGCAGCACCGTCGGCGCCGGCCCCTCCTGGGCCAGGCGCCGGAGTGCACGCGCCCCGTCCAGAAACGACTCGAAGCGCCACCCCTCGTACGCACGCGCGGCAGGCGACGGACTCACCTCGACCGTCACCGAGGTGATCACGCCAAGCGTCCCCTCCGACCCGAGCACCAGCTGGCGCAGGTCGGGACCGGCGGATGATTTCGGCGCCCGGCCCAGCTCGAGCCTGCCGCGCGGAGTCACGAGCGTCAGGCGCACCACGCGCGCGTCGAACCGCCCGTAGCCGGCCGAGGCCTGCCCGCTCGCGCGAGTCGACGCGGCGCCGCCGACCGACGCGTACTCGAACGACTGCGGGAAGTGTCCGATCGTGAACCCTCGCTCCGCGAGCAGCGCCTCGGCCTGCGGCTGGCGCAGCCCCGGCTCGAGCGTGGCCGTGCGCGACTCCTCGTCCAGCTCGAGCAGGCGGTCCAGGCGCCGTAGGTCCAGGACGACGACGCCCGCGAACGCGCTCCGGTCGCCGGCGAGCCCGCCCACCACGGAGGTCCCGCCCCCGTAGGGAACGACCGCTACGCGCGCCGTCTGGCAGATCCTGAGGACTGTTGCCACTTCCTCCTCCGAGCCGGGCAGCAGCACCGCGTCGGGCGCCTCGATCGGCTCGTTCGCGCGCAGGCGCAGGAGGTCGGTCAGCGAGCTGCCGTGCGCGCAGCGCACGCGCGTCTCGTCGTCCTCGCGGACATGTTCGCGGCCCAACGCGCTCACGAGCTGCGCGTGTGCGCGGTCCGGTAGCCGTGGAACGCTCAGACGGGAGGCGAGCTCGTCGAGCCGCGGGACCGCGCGGCCGGTCCTCTGGATCCCGAGCGCCTGGGTCAGCAGCTCGAGCACCTCCGGGCTCAGCGCGACGGCCTCCTCGCGCCGCCCCCAGCGGCCGAGCTCCATGTCCTCGAATGGTCGCGGGGGTCTGGGCACGGCGCGAGTATCGCGCTCAGCGGAAGCGCAACCGCAGCCCCAGCAGCTGCGCGACGTTCTCGAACCGGTAGCCCTCGGAGCGCAACGTCGCTATCTCCCGCGGCAGCGCCGCGAGCGTCTCGGTGCGGTTGCCGCCGCCGTCGTGCTGGATCACGATCGCTCCGGGGTGAGCGTTGGCGATCACGTTGTCGTAGATCGCGTTGGTGCCGGGGGTGGCCCAGTCGCGGGGATCGATGTCCCACTGGATCGTGAGGAAGCCCATTGACCTGGCGACCGATAGCAGCCCGGGGCCGACCGCCCCGCCGGGCGCCCGGAACAGGCAGGGCTCGAACCCGCCCGTCGCGGCGCGGATCGCGGCCGCGGTCTGACCGATCTCGCCGGCCGCGAACGAGCCGCCGCCGGACACGTTCGCGTGGTTCCAGGTGTGGTCGCCGACGATGTCGCCGTCGGCCAGCATCCGCCGCTCGATCGCGCCTCCCTGCCCGTACTGGCTGATCTGCTCGCCGATCTCGAAGAACGTCGCGGGCACGTGCTCGCGCTCGAGGATGTCCAGGAACTGCGGCGTGTCGTACCACGGGCCATCGTCGAAGGTCAGCGCGATCACACGCTGGGAAGCGGGTCCGCTGAATACCCACGAGCTGCCGCTGGGGACACAGCCCGCGAGCTGCGGCGTGTGGACCGCCCAGGCGGTCCGCTGGGGCCCGTGCCAGCGGCCGCGTTCGTACACGGCGCGCTGCACGGCGCCGCCTGCGCCCTGCCACAGGACATATAGCTGACCGCCCTGTGTGGCCGCGGCGGCCGGAGCCGATGAAGAGCGCCACCCGCGATCGACGGCAGCGCGCCAGCCGCGGACGTAGGACGCCTCCCAGACGTCGCCGTTCGTCCCCAGCCAGAACACATACTGCTCAGCGCCCCGAGGATTCACCGCGATCGCCGGAGCCGAGCTCGACTGCCAGCCCATGTCGGCCGGTCCGTGCCAGCGGTTCGTGTACCACGCCTCGTACAGGTCGCCATTCGCCCCCTGCCACCAGACGTACTGATGTCCGTCGTTCGTCACCGCGACCGAGGCGCCCGAGCTCGAGCGCCAGCCGGTGTCGACGGGTCCGTGCCAGCGGTCGGTATGCCACGCCTCGTAGAGATCGCCGTTCAATCCCTCGAAGAACACGTACTGATGGTCGTTGCGCGGATCGACCGCGACAGCGGGCGCGGAGTTCGCGCTCCAGCCGGTGTCGACCGGTCCGTGCCAGCGGTTCGTGTGCCAGGCCTCGTAGAGGTCGCCGTCGGCGCCGAGCCAGAACACGTACTGGCTTCCGTTCGCACCGACGGCGGCGGCCGGCGCCGAGGCCGAACTCCAGCCGGTGCGCAGCGGGCCCTGCCAGCGCCCGCTGCCCCATGCCTCCTGGATCCGCCCGCCGGCGCCCTGCCAGAACGCGTACTCGGTCTGCGTCCTCGGATTGGCTGCGACCGCGGGACGGGCGGCGGGCGAGCCGTAGCTCTGGACGACAGTCGCGCGCGCAGCGGCGACCGGCCCCAGCCAGGCCGCGGCCAGCGCGACCGCGACCTCGATCGATGCACGTCGGCGACCGCGCGCCCTCACTCGCTTCCCTCCTATCGATGTGACCGACCCCCCGGTGAGGGACGCAACGATAGCCTGACGCGATGGAGCAGCGATCCGTGGGGCGGCCGCCGCGCATCGGGCTGGTCGTGCATCCCAGCCGCGCGATCGACGAGCCCCTGACGGCCGTCCGGGACTGGGCGACCGCACACGGCGCCGATCTCCTCCAGGTCGAGGCCCCGTGCCAACAGCAGAGCGTCGCCTCACCGGGCGCCGCCGAGGACTGCGAGCTGATCGTGTCGATCGGCGGCGACGGGACGACGCTCGCCGCGATCCACGCCGGCACCGACGCCGGCCGGCCCGTGCTCGGGGTCACGTTCGGGAGCCTCGGCGCCCTCACCGCGGTGGCGCCCGGAGGCGTGGCGAGAGCGCTCGACCGCTTCCAGGCCGGCGACTGGGAGCCGCGCCGGCTCCCCGCGCTGGAGGGGACCGTCGACCGCGAGCACGGCTTCCGCGCGGTCAACGACCTCGCGATCGTCCGGGCCGGTCAGGGTCAGGTCCGGGTGGTCGCCACGCTGGACGGCGAGCGCTACGGGCGTTTCGCCGGCGACGGGTGCATCGTCTCCACCGCGATCGGATCCAGCGGCTACGGCTTCGCCGCAGGCGGCCCGCTGCTGGCAGCTGGCCTCGACGCGTTCGTGCTCACGCCGCTGACGATGCACGGCGGCTCGTGCGGCCCGCTGGTCATCGGTCCCGGTTCCGCGCTCGAGCTCGAGGTCTCCGGCCATGGCGGCTCCCGGCTCGAGGTCGACGGCCAGGTTGCCCGTTCGGACCCGTCGCACCTCCGGGTGGCCCTGCGACCGCGCGTCGCGACGATCGTCGGATTCAACGATCAGGAGCCTTTCCTGACCGGCCTGCGCCGGCGTCAGATCATCGCCGATAGTCCGCGGATCCTGGCTGACGAGTCGTGAGCTCGGCCCACACCCGCATCCCGCCGGCCCGCTCCGACCCCCATCGCGGCGCGATCGCGTCGAGCATCCGCAAGCCGTAGCCACCGTTTCCCGAGGGTTCCGACCTCACCGGCGCGGGGTCGCTCTCGCTGCGGCCCGGATCGGTGACGGCGATCCGCAGGCGGCCGGCGTGAACGCTCGCCACGAGCTCGAGCTGATCGCCGCTCTCGGCCTCGGAATGCAGCACGGCGTTGGTCACCAGCTCTGATACGACGAGCAGCGCGTCCTCCCGGACTGGGTCCACGTCGTCGAGCTCGCCGAGCGCGCGCCGTGCGATTCCCGGTGCCGACTCGTCGCACCGCAGGCTGATGCGGAGGATCTCCCGCTCCACAGGCACGGTTCTGTGGGGCTACCCGAGGTGATCGGAAACTGATCCCGGATCAGGCACGCCCAGCGCGTGCTCCTGGAGATCGATCCCGACCTGCACCAGCTCACGCTCGCGTCCTGGAGGAGCGATCAGCGATATCCCGGTATTCCAGCTGACCGGAAGCGACACGACGGGGCTACGCGTCATGTCCCACAGCGCGGTCAAGGCGATCAGCGGATCCCCGGGCCCGCCGGCATGTCCGCGCTCATACCCCGGACCTCGTTCGTAGGGCAAGATCGGCAGCGTCGGCTCGAGCACCGCGTCGACGCCGTGCTCCTCGAACCACTCCTCCCACCGCACCGCGCCGGCTGAGCGGCGCCGTTGCGCTGCCGCGTACGCGCCGGCGTCGCTGAACGCCCTAGCGGCCTCCACCAGCTCCGCGATCGCCGGGCGGTAGAGGTGACGGCGCTCCTCGTAGATGCGGTGGTGGCGCCAGGTCTCGGTCAGCAAGATCGCGCCCAGGTCCTCCCAGGAGGGCGACCACGGAGCGCTCCGCTCGACGACGCGTGCGCCCAGTGCCTGGCAGGCCGAGCGGGCATTGTCGAGACTGCTCGCAACCGCCGCGTCGAGCGGCTCGCGGACCAGCAGCGCGATCGTCGTTCCGGCGAGTGGCCGCGGATCCTCGCGCGGGGAGGTCGGCAGCGCTCCGCCGCCCATCGCGCTCAGCAGCGCCGCGCAGTCGCCGACCGTCCGCGCCATCGGCCCGGGGTGGTCGAGCGTCGGCGCCAGCGGGACGATGCCCTCGATCGGCAGCGCGCCGTGCGCCGGCTTGATCGCGCTCGTCCCGCAGCACGCGGAGGGGATCCGCAGCGACCCGCAGGTGTCCGTGCCGATCGCCGCTGGCGCCATTCCCGCCGCCACGGCGGCCGCGTTGCCCCCGCTCGAGCCGCCCGCGATCAGCCTCAGGTCCCGGGGGTTGCCGACCTGGTCGGTCGTCCCCCCGGCCGCGAACTCGTGCGTGTGCGTGTGGCCGAGTAGCACCAAGCCGTGTTCGCGCAGCCGACGGACCACCTCCGCGTCGGCCCCCGCCACATTGCCCTCGAGCACCCGGCTGGAGGCGGTGAGTGGCAGCCCCGCGATGCCGTAGAGGTCCTTGACCCCCAGCGGCACCCCGCACAGCGGCGGCACCTCGCCCCCCGCGCGTCGAGCGTCCGCCGCGCGAGCGCCTGAGCGGGCGAGCTCGGGGTATATCCGCGCCCACGCGTTCACGGCGCCGGGGGCGCCGTCGAACGTCGGCGGCCCGCCGTTGCAGCGCTCGATCTGCTCGAGGCACGCGTCCGCCAGCTCGACTGCCGAGCAGCGCCCCGCGGCGAGCATCGCTGCGGCGTCGAGCACTCCGAACATGCGCGAAACCTACGTAATCGGACCGCTAATGGATAGGCTGTGCGCTCAGTGACCCTCTGTACGGACAGCGAACACGATGGCTGAGATCGTGTCGCTGGCGGAGGGCGCGGCGTTGGTCTCGGACGGCGACAGCGTCGCGCTGGAGGGCTTCACGCACCTGATTCCGTTCGCCGCCGGGCACGAGCTCCTGCGTCAGGGCCGCACCGACCTCGAGCTGATCCGGATGACGCCGGATCTCCTCTACGACCAGATGATCGGGGTCGGCGCCGCCCGCAAGCTGGTGTTCTCATACGGCGGCAATCCCGGCGTCGGCTCACTGCACCGCTTCCGCGACGCGATCGAGAACGGCTGGCCGCGACCCTTGGAGATCGAGGAGCACAGCCATGCCGGCATGGCCAATCGGTATGCCGCGGGCGCCGCGAAGCTGCCGTGCGCGCTGATGCGCGGGTATCTCGGGACCGACCTGATGGAGCGCACGTCCGTCGCGCCCGTCACGTGCCCCTTCAGTGGGGAGCAGCTCGTCGCGGTCCCCGCGCTGACGCCCGACGTCGCGATCATCCACGCGCAGGAGGCCGACCTCGACGGCAACGTGCAGCTGTGGGGGATCCCGGGGGTGCAGAAGGAGGCGGTGCTGGCGGCCAAGCGCTCGTTGGTCACGGTCGAGCGGATCGTCGAGGAGCTCGAGCCGCGCCCGGGAGCGGTGCTGATCCCTGCATGGGTCATCGACGCCGTCGCGCACGCGCCCGGAGGCTCCCGCCCGTCCTACAGTCTGGATATCACCGAGCGCGACAACGACTTCTACAGGTATTGGGACCGCGTCAGCCGCGACCGCGACGCCTTCGTCGAGTGGATGAACGCGAACGTGCTCTCGGAAGTGAGCGCCGCGTGAGCATCGCCAGCGAGCGGAAGGCCACCTCGAGCGAGGTCCAGACCGTCGTCGCCGCGCGCCGCCTGGAAGGCCGCCGCTCCGTCTTCATCGGCGTCGGCCGGCCCAGCACCGCGGCGATCCTGGCCCGGATGGTGCACAACCCGGAGCTGGTGCTCGTCTACGAGTCCGGCACGATCGGCGCCAAGCCGTACCACATCCCGCTCTCGATCGGCGACGGAGAGCTCGCGCAGACCGCCGATCTAGTCGTCTCGGTGCCCGAGATGTTCAACTACTGGATCGGTGCGGGACGGATCGAGGTCGCGTTCCTCGGCGCGGCGCAAGTCGATCGCTTCGCCAACCTCAACTCCACGGTGATCGGCGACTACGAGCACCCGAAGACGCGGCTACCCGGCGCGGGCGGCGCGCCGGAGATCGCCGCCAGTTGCGGCGAGGTGATCGTGATCGCGCCGCACTCGCCACGGACCTTCGTCCGGGAGCTCGACTTCTGCACGACCGTCGGGTACGGCGACGGCCCCGGGGGGACGCGGTCGCGGTCGCGTCTCGGGTTCCTCGGCGCCGGCCCCAGCGCGGTGATCACCGATCTCGGCGTGCTCGAGCCGGACCCGGAGACCAAGGAGCTGACGCTGATCCAGATCCACGAGGGCGTCGAGCCCGACCAGGTTCGCGAGGCCACCGGATGGGAGCTGCGGATCGCCGATCAGCCGCGAATCACCGAGGCGCCGACCGAGGAGGAGCTGACGGCGCTGCGCGAGCTCGAGAGCCGGTGAGCGCCGCATACGTGATCGACGCCGTGCGCTCCCCGTTCGGGCGCTATGGCGGCGGCCTGTCCAAGGTCCGCCCCGACGATCTCGCGGCGCATGTGGTGCACGCGCTGCTGAACCGCGTTCCCGCGCTCGAACCTGGCCGCATCGACGACATCCTGTTCGGCGACGCCAACCAGGCGGGCGAGGACAACCGCAACGTCGCCAGGATGGCAGCGCTGCTCGCGGGTCTGCCGACGAGCCTGCCCGGGTCCACGATCAACCGCCTGTGCGGGTCCAGCCTCGACGCCGCGATGCAGGCCAGCCGGATGATCGAGACCGGCGATGCCTCGGTGGTGCTCGTCGGCGGCGTCGAGTCGATGAGCCGCGCGCCGTGGATCATGCTCAAGCCCGAGCGCGGATTCGAGCGCGGGCACGCGCAGCTGCATTCGAGCACGCTCGGCTGGCGGATGGTGAATCCGAAGATGCCCGAGCAGTGGACGATCTCGCTCGGCGAGAGCGCCGAGAAGCTGGCCGGCATCCACTCGATCTCGCGCCAGGCACAGGACGAGTTCGCGCTGCGCAGCCACCAGCGCGCGGCGGCGGCCTGGGACTCCGGCTTCTACGAGGAGTGGGTCATCCCGGTCCCCGACACGGAGCTCGCACGCGACGAGAACATCCGCGCCGACACCTCGATCGAGAAGCTGGCCAAGTTGAAGCCCGCGTTCGTCGAGGGCGGCACCGTCACCGCGGGCAACTCCTCGCCGTTGAACGACGGGGCGGGCGCGCTGCTGCTCGCGGACGAGGCGGGCGCGGAGGCCGCCGGCCAGGAGCCCATCGCCCGGGTCGTGTCGCGTGGCGTTGCCGCGGTCGACCCCGACGTGTTCGGGATCGCTCCCGTCGAAGCCGCCAACATGGCGCTCGCGCGGGCCGGGATCGGCTGGGAGGACGTCGAGGTGGTCGAGTTGAACGAGGCGTTCGCCTCGCAGTGCCTGGCCGACATCGGGCAGTGGCGGGGTCTGGACCCCGAACGCGTCAACCCGAACGGCGGCGCGATCGCACTGGGACACCCACTTGGCGCCTCAGGCGTGAGAATTGTGGGTGGTCTCGCACACGAGCTCCGGCGACGCGGCGCGCGTTACGGCGTCGCGGCCCTCTGCATCGGTGTGGGGCAGGGACTGGCAGTTGTACTCGAGGGAGTGAGATGAGCACCAAAGAGGAGAGACAGATCTACGACCCCGTGACGGAGACGCCGACGAGCTACGTCCGTGAGCCGCCCGGGGCACACCCGCCGATGGACTACGAGGACTACAAGTCCACGGCGCTACGGCACCCGAAGCAGCCGTTGATCTACATGCCGCAGACGATCACGGAGATCACCGGCCCGCAACTGGGGCCGACGCTGGTCGCGGAGGGGGACAACGACCTCACCGCCCAGCACGAAGGCGAGCCGATCGGCGAGCGCATCGCCGTCTCCGGCCGCGTCTTCGACACCGAGGGCAAGCCCGTGCGCGGGACCCTTGTGGAGATCTGGCAGGCGAACGCCGCCGGCCGCTACCGGCACAAGTGGGATCGCTGGCCCGCGGAGCTCGACCCGAACTTCACCGGGGCGGGCCGCTGTGTGACCGATGCGGAGGGTCGCTACGAGTTCACGACGATCAAGCCCGGCCCGTATCCGTGGGGTAATCACCACAACGCCTGGCGACCGGCGCACATCCACTTCTCGCTGCTCGGGCGCGCGTTCGTGCAACGGCTTGTGACGCAGATGTACTTCCCGGGGGACCCGCTGTTCCCATACGACCCGATCTTCAACTCGGTTCGCGACCCGGCCGCCCGCGAGCGGATGGTCTCCCGGTTCTCGATCCACCGGACGGTGCCGAATTGGGCGCTCGCCTACGAGTTCGACATCTACCTGCGCGGTCCCGGGCAGACGCCGTTCGAGGAGGCACATTGATCTTCCAGACGACTCCATCGCAGACGGTCGGGCCGTTCTTCGCGATCGGGCTGCCGTGGGACACCGGTCACCTAGCCGTGACGGAGGGCGCGCCCGGCACGATCAGGATCACCGGCATGGTCTACGACGGCGCCGGCGTGCCGATTCCGGACTCCCTGCTCGAGACGTGGCAGGCCGATCCGCAGGGCCGGTTCGCGGATCTCCACAACTACGGCGGCGCCTCCGAGCTTCAGGGCTTCCGCGGCTTCGCGCGGGTCGGGCAGGAGGACGGCGACGGGACCTTCGAGATCGTCACCGTCAAGCCCGGGCCGGTTCCGGGTCCGGGCGGCACGACGCAGGCGCCGCATATCGACCTGACCGTGCTTGCGCGCGGGATGCTGCACCGCTGCGTCACGCGGATCTACTTCGCCGACGAGCCGGACGCCAACGCCGCCGATCCGGTGCTCGCGCTGGTCCCGCCGGACCGGCGTGCGACGCTGCTGGCCCAGCCGGCCGACGGCGGCTACAGGTTCGACATCCGGCTCCAGGGGCAGGGCGAGACTGTCTTCTTCGACGTCTGAGCGCACGTTCGTCCGGTCGCTCGACCGGGGGCTGGCCGTCATCAGGGCGCTCCGGGACCCCGGACCCGGTCTGACGCTCGCCGACGTCGCGCGCGACACCGGCCTCAGCCGCGCGGCGGCGCGCCGGTTCCTGATGACGCTCGAGCAGCTCGGTTACGCCCGCTACGAGGCCCGGCGCTTCTCGCTCACGCCCCGCGTGCTCGAGCTCGGATACTCGTTCCTCTCGAGCCTCACGCTGCCAGAGCTCGCGCAGCCACACTTGCGGGCGCTGGTCGAGCAGGTCCGCGAGTCCTCGTCGGTATCGGTGCTCGACGGCGGCGAGATCGTGTATGTGGCGCGGGAGCCGACGCGGCGCATCATGACCGTCGCGATCGCGGTCGGCACGCGCTTTCCCGCCCACGCGACGTCGATGGGCCGGGTCCTGCTGGCCGGCCTCGACGCGGAACGCCTCGAGCGCTTCTTCGCGCGGACCACGCTGGCGCAGCTGACCCCCGGCACGGTCACCGACGAGACGCACCTGCGCCACGAGCTCGAGGTGGTCCGCGACCGCGGCTACGCGATCGTCGACCAGGAGCTCGAGGAAGGGCTGCGCTCGGTCGCGGTTCCGATCCGCGATCCATCGCGCGAGGTCGTCGCGGCGATGAACCTCTCGACCCACGCGAGCCGGAGCTCCGTGGAGACGATCGAACAGACCCTGCTGCCCCCGCTGCGCGCCGCGGCGAGCAGCGTCGAGCGAGATCTCGCGGATTGCCGGCGGTCGTGAACGTCCGCGACGCGACGTTCGAGGTGATGCGCGGCTTCGGCATGACGCGGATCTTCGGGAATCCCGGATCGACCGAGGTGCCCTTCCTCAGCGATCTGCCGGCGGACATCGAGTTCGTGCTCGGACTGCACGAGGGCGCCGTCGTCGGGGTCGCCGCCGGCTACGCGCTCGCGCGTGGCGCGCCGTCGTTCGTCAACCTGCACACCGCGCCCGGCCTCGGGAACGCGATCAACGCGATCGCCAACGCGCGCGATTGCCGCGCGTCACTGGTCGTCGTGGTCGGGCAGCAGGACCGCAGGCACCTCGCCTCCGAGCCGTTTCTCACCGGCCGCGCGCTCGAGCGGCTCGCGGGCGAGTACCCGGTCTGGACGAGCTTCCCGGCCCGGGCCCAGGACGTCCCCGGCGCGATCGCCCGCGCCTACCACGAGGCCACCGCGGCGAGCGGGCCGGCGATGGTCGTGGTGCCGATGGGGGACTGGCTCGAGCCGGCCGATGAGCTCGCGGCGGCCGCGCCCCGGGAGGTCCTCCGCGCCCGCGGCGTCGCCGACGGCGACGTGGCTCCGCTCGCCGAGCTGATCGCGTCGTCGAGCTCGCCCGTGCTCGTGGTCGGGCCGGGCGCGGACAGCCGCAGGGGCTGGGAGGCGGTGGTCGCGCTGGCCGAGCGCCTGCGCTGTCCGGTCTGGCAGGAGCCGTTCGCACGCCGGGCGGGCTTCCCGCAGGACCACCCGCTGTTCGCTGGGCACCTGCCCTGGCGGCGGCGGGCGATGGCGCATACCCTCGCGGCCCACGACCTGGTGCTCGCGATCGGCACGGGCGCGTTTCGCGCCTACCTGTTCGACGAGCCGGTCGCCCTCGTGTCGCCCGAGATCCACGTCGCGGTGATCACCGACGACGCCGCCGAGGCGCACCGCAGCCGCTGCGAGCTGGCGCTGCTCGCGCCGGTGGCGGAGGCGTGCGCCGCGCTCGCCCCGAAGGTGCCTCAGCGCGAAGCTCCGGCGCCCGCGCCGATGCGACGGCCCGCGCCGCCCGAGCCGCCGGCGGACGGGGAGCCCCTGCGAGCCGGACATGTGCTGGCGGCGATCGCGCAGCGACTGCCCGCCGATGCGGTGCTGATCGAGGAGACGCCCTCCAGCCAGCCCGAGCTCTACCAGCGGATCCCCACCCGCACCCCCGGCGGCTTCATCGCCACGGCGAACGGCGGCCTCGGGTTCGGGATCTCGGGATCGATCGGCCTGCGCATGGGCCTGCCCGAGCGCCCGGTCGTGGCGGTGCTCGGCGACGGCGCCGCGATGTACGCGATTCAGGCGGTGTGGAGCGCCGTGCGCTACGGCGTCGGCGTCGTGTGGATCGTGATGGCCAACGGCGGCTACGCGATCATGGACATGCTCGCGCGCGAGGCGGGCGGGGCCAGCGCGTGGCCCTCATTCGGCGCAGTGGACATCGCCGGCATCGCGCGCTGCCTCGGGTGCTCCTCGGTCAAGGTGCAGACCCATCCGCAGCTGCTGGAGACCCTCGAGGACGTCCTCCCGGGTCTGGCGCTGCGCACGGAGCCGCTCCTGATCGAGGTCGTGATCGCGCCATAGTGCTCGCTACCTCGCGCCCCATGGCGCTGCGAATCGGCTGATCCGGAACGGCTCGAGCTGCGGCGGACGCTCACCACCGAGCGCGAACTGCGCGAGGCTCTGCCCGGCCGGCGCGGCCAGCGTCATCCCCAGCATCGAGTAGGCGCCGGCGATGTAGACGTTCTCCAGCCGCGGATGCCGGTCGATGATCGGCAGCCCGTCGGGCGCGATCGGCCGCAGCCCGCTCCAGATGCTCTCCTCCTCGGGCGCGGGCCGCTCCCGCAGCAGCTCCTGCGCGCCGAGCACGATCGAATCGATGCGCCTGCGATCGAGCCTGCCGTTCACGCCGCTGAACTCCATCGTCCCGGCGATCCGCATCCGGTCTCCCAGCGGGGAGCAGCCGACGTGCGGCTCGAGCAGCAGGAGAGCGTGCCGCGGCAGCCGCCGCGGCCTGACCTCGAAGCTGTAGCCCTTGCCGGCCTGAACTGGCAGGCGCGCGCCGAACACCCGAGCGAGCGGCGCCAGCCAGGAGCCGGCGGCGAGCACTACCGCGCCGCAGCGGTCGTGGCCGCAGGAGGTGCGCAGCGCGCGTACCCGCGAAGCGTCGAGGTCGGCGTCGCGCACCTCGACCCCCTCGCGCACCTCCACGCCGAGCTCGAGCAGGCGGTTACGCAGCGCGAGCACCATCGCCAGCGGATCTACCGCGCGGTGCTGCTCGATCACGAACCCGGCGCGGACCCGCGGCGACAGCGCCGGCTCGAGCGCGCGCAGCTCTTCACCGCTCGACAGGCCGTCGGGGATGCGGAATCCCAGCTGCACGAGCGGCTCCAGGCGCGAGAGGAACCGATCCGCATTGGCCGGGTCCTTCGCGGCCACCAGCAGCGGCGCACGGTGCAGCTGCAGCCGAACGCCGTCGTCGCGCATCGCATCGAGCAGCTCGAAGCAGCGCCCGCCGAGGGTCCCCAGTGCGATTCGCCCCTCGACGTGGTCGGCGAGGTTGCAGCGCCTGGCGAACCGCACGAGCCACGGCAGCATCCGTGCCAGTTGGCGCGGCTCGAAGTACAGCGCCGAGCTGCGGTCGGTCAGCGAGCGCAGCCCGTAGCCGAGCAGACCCGGTTCTGGGAGCGGGCCTGCCTGCGCCGGGGTGATCCAGCCGGCGTTGCCGGAGGACGCGCCGGCGCCGACCCGCCGCGCCTCGAGCACGGTGACGTCTGCGCCGCCCTTGCGCAGGTAGTACGCGGCACACAGCCCCGCGATCCCGCCGCCGACGACGATCATCCGTTCCACTTCGGCGCTCCCTCGACGATCACGGCGAGCGGCGAGCGTAACCGCGCCTTGCCGGCCGGTCAACTACGCTTGGGAGCGGTGGCACCGGTGCGTCTTCACGGGGTTGGGTCCCGTCTGTGTCCGCGTGCGGCGGTTCTCGCAGTGGTCGCGCTGCTGGCCCTCCCCGCGACTGGCCTGGCCGCGCGCTGGACCCAGCAGACGCCCGCGACGCCGAGCACGGCCGCCAACAGCAGCCTCTTCGGCGTGTCGTGCGTGTCCCGATCCTGGTGCATGGCGGTCGGCGGCCCGGATCAGGGCAACGGCGGCCTGTTCGCCGAGCGCTGGCAAGGGTCAAAGTGGTCAGTGGTGCGAGCTCCGTTGCCCTCGGGTGCCTCGGCCAGCGGCTTCAACGGCGTCTCCTGCACCTCGCAGCGGGCATGCACCGCGGTCGGGTATGCGGTCTATCCGAACGTCGTCGGCCAGGTCGTGGAGCGCTGGAACGGCTCGCGCTGGCGGATCGAGTCGATGCCGACCGTCCCAGGCGCCCAGACCACGGAGCTCTACGCGGTCTCGTGCGCGTCGTCTACCGCCTGCAAGGCCGTCGGCGAAGCGGACAGCTCCGAGAACGACGCGCTGGCCGAGAGCTGGGACGGGTCGCACTGGACGATCGACGGCTTCGGGTTTCAGGACGGCTCGCTGTTCGGCGTCTCCTGCACCTCCTCGACGTCCTGCACCTCGGTCGCCGCGCTTGCGGTCGCCGAGTCGTGGGACGGCACCACCTGGAGCCAGCAGGGCAACGCGTTTCCGAGCGACGCGACGATCGGCGCGGCGCTCTACGACGTGTCGTGCGTGAGCTCGAGCTTCTGCGTCGCGGGCGGGATGGGCCACAGCGACCAGCCGCGCGCGAACTACATGCTGGCCGAGGTCTGGAACGGAACCACCTGGATCCCCAGCGAGAACAGAGCGGCCGAGGACCTCTACGGCGTCTCCTGCAAGTCGAGCTCTTTCTGCATTGGCGTCGGCGACGCGATCGAGAGTTGGAACGGGAGCCGCTGGTCGCTCAACAACCGTTCGCTGCCGCCGCTGTACTCCGTGTCGTGTCCCGCCGCGGGCTGGTGCATGGCGGTCGGCTTCCGCCACCGGCGCGGTTCCGACGGCCCCAACGCCGCGCGCTACTCCTAGGAACACTCGTTTCCGGCGCGTCGAATCCGGGGAACACGCAGGTATGCGTGACGATGCGCCCACGGTGCCGCTGCGCAACCCGATTCTGCGCTACATGGCGACCGTCAGCGCGGCCCGCGACTTCGGCGTCAGCCGTGCCGACATCGAAGATGTCGTGAGTCGCCTCGATCCGCTCGAGGTGACGCAGCGCGACCTCGCCGACGCACTCGCCGACAAGCTCGCGGAGCGCGGCTTCGCCGCGTGAGCGGGCATCCCGGCCGGGGGACCGGCCGGGATGCCGCAGCCGCTCCTAGCTCGAGGGCTTGATGTTCTGGTTCAGGTGGAAGACGTTCGTGGGGTCGTAGCGGTCCTTCAGCGCGACGAGCCGTGCATAGCGCTCCGCCCCGTAGGAGTCCCGTACCCGGTCCTCACCCTCGTCGGAGGTGAAGTTGAGGTACACGCCGCTGGTCGTCAGCGGCGCCATGTCGGCCGACAGCTCGTGCGCCCAGGCGACGTGCGCGTCGGCGGTCTCCTCGCTTGGGTCCATCCACAGTGACAGCGCGTGGTAGACCCATGGCACGTCCCTGCGGCCGACCGCGCTGTCGCTCTCGCTCACGCGGCTGATCGCGCCGCCCAGCGGCTCGAGCAGCAGCTGCACCATCGGGCCGGGCCGCTTGCCTCCATGCTCGGCGAGCTTCTCGATCGCCGCGTCGCCGAGCTCCGGGAGGAACTCCGCCTTCATGTACGCGCGGACGCCATGCGGGCCGCCGCCGTCGAGCATGCCCTGCAGGGCCGCGTACGGGATCGGCTGGACCATGTCCATCACCGGCTGGGCCACCTCGCGGATCGGCGCGAGCACGCGCTCGCCCTCGCCCGCGTCGCCCGTCCAGCAGACGATCAGCCCGAACAGCGGCGCGAAGTGCATCTGCTCGGGGACGAACGGCTCGGGCGGCGCGCTGATGAACGCGGCGCCGAGGCCGAGGTCGTCCGGCGCGTCCGGCATGTACTGCGCCAGGAAGCGAAGCGTGTCGGGCGCGCGGTCGGGCATGCACGCCATCAGCCCGCCGTAGACGAGCGGTCCGATCTGATGCAGCCGGTAGGTAAACGAGGTGACCACGCCGAAGTTGCCGCCGCCGCCGCGCAGGCCCCAGAACAGCTCCTGGTTCTCGTCCTCGCTTGCAGTCAGGACCTCGCCGTCCGCGGTCACGATCTCAGCCGACAGGAGATTGTCGGGCGTCAGCCCGGCCCGGCGCTCGATCCAGCCGCTGCCGCTGCCAAGCGTGAGCCCGGCAATGCCGGTGGTGGAGAAGCGCCCGCCCGTGACGGCCAGGCCGTGCTCCTGTGTCGCGCGGTCGAACTCGCCCCACGTCAGGCCGGCCTGTGCCCGCACCGTGCGCCGCTCGGGATCGATCGAGATCCCCTTCATCGGCGAGAGGTCGATCACGAGGCCGTCGTCGCAGGTCCCGTAGCCCTGCGCGGAGTGACCGCCGCCGCGCACCGCGAGCTGCAGCTCGTGACTGCGCGCGAAGCCCACCGCCGTACGCACGTCCCCGGCGTCGCGGCAGCGCGCGATCACCGCCGGATGACGGTCGAAGCAGCCGTTCCAGACCTGGCGTGCCTGCTCGTATTCCGGGTCTCCCTCGGACACCAGCACTCCGCTAAACGAAGAGCGCAGCTCCTCGACCGCCAAAGGCGATACAGCCGAATCAGCCATCTATCCCCCAAAGCTCAGGAGCCGCCCGCCCTCGCTGGCGACTCGCGTTCATCGCGCCCAACACGCGCTGATGGGACTGTGCCCTACCTGCGCCCGACTGTCAACCCGGCCGCAAGCGATGAGTTCCGGCTAGCCTGGCGGTCTCTTCAGGTGTCACCCAGCGCGAAGGGAGCATCATGAGCGAGCACCGGATCGGTACCAGAGAAGAATGGGAGGCCGCGCGGGCGGCCGTGCGCGAGCGCGAATCGGAGCTGCGGGAGCTTCAGCGCGAGGCGGGGGAGATGCGACGCGCGCTGCCGTGGGTGGAGGTTGGCAAGCCATACACGTTCGCAACCGACGACGGCGATCGCACGCTCGAGGAGCTGTTCGACGGTCGCTCCCAGCTGCTCGTCTACCACATCATGTTCGGACCGGCCTACGAGGCCGCGTGCCCGGGCTGCAGCTCGCTCGCCGACCACCTCGACCCCGCGCTGGTGCACATGGCCGCGTACGACGTGACCCTGATGTGCATCTCCCGCGCCCCGCTCGAGAAGCTCCAGGCCTATAAGCGCCGCATGGGCTGGAAGTTCCCCTGGGCGTCCTCATGCGGCAGCGACTATGCGTTCGACTTCGGCTTCGCCAACACCGAGGAGCAGATGGCGAGCCCGCAGTTCCAGGCGCTGATCACCGAAGCGCCGGACTGGCTGCAGCAGTGGGCCGTCGACGTCGGCACCGACCTCGTCCACGGCCTGACCGAGTCGCCGGGCTGGGCGGCGTTCGCGCGCAAGGACGGAAACGTGTACTTCACCAACGCGCGCTACGCGGACGACGGCAGACCGGTCAGCCCGTACTTCAGCGACCTGCTCGACGAGACTCCGCACGGCAACGTGGAGGGCATCTGGCCTCGGCGCCACGACGAGTACGACTGACGCCGCCTGACGACTACAGCCGTTGGTCCAAGTACGCGGCGAGGCGGCTCGCCAGCGCCATGATCGTGAGCGACGGGTTCACCGACAGCGTCCGCGGTATCACCGAGCTGTCCCCGACGAACAGCCGCCGCACGTCGTGGCACTGCCCATCGGCATCGACCACCGACCGCGCCGGATCGGAGCCCATCCGGCACGTTCCCTGAACGTGGGTGCTGAGCACTCCCGTCTGGTACACGCGCCGCGCGCCGGCCGCCTCGAGCACCTGCCGCGCGAATCGCAGCGACCGGTCGATCCGCTCCTGCTCGCGCTCGTTCCAATGGAATGAGTAGCGGTCGCGTCCGTCCTCGTCGACCCACGCCACACCGGTGTTCTCGTCGTTGACGAGCGTCAGCAACCCCGTGAAGTAGCGGTAGCGGCGCAGTGCCTCGACGAGCTCGTTGCCCCACAGCGGCACGTCGTGCTCGTCGGAGAGGGCGGTCGCGAACCCGATCGGATCCTGGATCGTCGATGCCTCGACGACGAAGCCCCCGTCCTCGTCGCGCGCAAACTGCATGCAGTGAGAGGTGATCGGATAGACCATGTGCGCGTCCTGGATCTCGTCGAACTCGCCCTCGACGAGCCGCGCCACGTGGAACCCGAGGTTGCGCCCGATCAGCAGGCTGCTCGGCGAGCCTCCCGCCGCGTCCACGACCCCGGAGCGGATCAGCAGGCCCGGCGTGCCGAGCGCCCCGGCCGCCACCACGACCACGTCCGCATCAACGCTGCGCAGCTCGCCGTCGGCGTCGCGGTACTCGACGCCGGTCGCCTCGAGCGTCCCGCCGCCCTCCGCGATCAGCACGCGCTCGACCGCGCATCCGGGGCGCAGCTCGAGCCGACCCTCCGCCCACGCCGGGTGGATGAACGTGTTCAGCGTTGACTTGCCGGCGTTGGTCGGGCATCCCTGCAGGCAGGAGCCGCAGCGCATGCAGTTGTGATCGGTGTAGGAGACGACGGGTTCGAGCTCGGCGCCGAGCGCCGCGAACCCCGGCTGAACGGTGTGCACGCAGCGCTGCCAGTCGGTCCGCTCGCGCACCTCGAGCCGCCGCTCGACGGCCTCGAGGTATGGCAGGAGATCTGTCTCGCCGAACGGCGCACCGCCGTCGCCGACCAGCCCGGACGCGGCGTGCCACTTCTCGTAGTCGTGGTCGGCCGGGCGCAGCGCGACCTTGGTGTTGATCGTTGTCGTGCCGCCCACGCACCGGCCGCGGAACAGCGGCATCGGCGGGGCGGGCTGGCCTGCATCCGGCTCCGCGAAGCTGATCGGCCACCACAGCTCATGCGTCGCGCGGGCCTCCCAGCGCACGAAGTCCGCCGCCGTCCGGTGCGGGCCGGCCTCGAGCAACAGCACCTTCCGCTCTCGGTCCGCGAGCTCGCCGGAGACCACGCCGCCGCCCGCCCCCGACCCGATCACCACGACCTCGAACCGCTCGTTCGAGCTCACGCGCCGATTCCCAGGTAGGACCAGTCCTTCTCCAGGCGCGCCGCCAGCGGGGGCTTGAAGTCGATCTCCTGCCAGGCACCGGGTCCGGAAGCTCCGGGCGCGACGAAATCGCTGTAGAAGGCCTCGCACGCGAGCGCCCGCATCAATCCGAACTCCGGCGTGAACTGCATCGGCTCGAGTGCATGCACGCCCCCCGCGGCCGCCTCCGCGAGCGCGTCGATCGCCGCGATCACCGCCGCCCGGTCGCCCTCGGGCATTCGGAGCATGAGCGCGTCGACGTACACCTCCGGACCGACCCGGCCGGATCCCGGCACGAGCAGATCGCACAGGGAGCGAACGACATCGGCACGACCTTCGTCCAGCACCCGCATCGAGCCAACCCTACGCGCAGCGGCCGGAGCGCGAGCGATTCCATGCACGCGTAGTCGCGTGCCCATGCGCTCCTCGACAGGAGAGCGGCAAGCCGCTCCGTTTATGATCGAGCCCGATGAGCGACGGCGCGCTGAAGCTGCTCCAAGGCGCGTATGACACCCATCTCCACATCGCCCCGGACGTGGTGGCGCGCAAGACCGACGACCTGTCGCTGGCACGCCGGTTCAAGGAGCTCGGCCTCGCCGGGTTCGTGCTGAAGTCGCACTACGGCTCGACCGCCGAGCGCGCCGCCGTGGTGCGCAGCGCGGTCCCGGGGGTGGACGTCAAGGGCGCGATCGCGCTCAACCGCGCGGTCGGCGGGATGAATCCGCTGGCGGTCGCGCTCGCCGCCCGCGAGGGCGCGCGAACGGTCTGGTTTCCGACCGTCGACGCGGTCAACGAGTCCCACGAGCGGGAGGCACCGCCCGGCGCGAAGGTGCCGGTCTGGGTCGCGCTGCAGCGCGAGCTGCGCGAGCAGGGCCTCGAGATTCCGCCCGTGCCCGTCGTCGACGACCAGAACCGGCCCTTGCCCGAGACGCGCGAGGTGCTGAAGATGATCGCCCGCCACGGCATGCTGCTCGCGACAGGCCACCTCGGCCGCGACGAGATCTTCGCGATCGTCGAGGCCGCGCTCGAGGAGGGCGTGCGGGACATCGTCATCACCCATCCCGAGTTCCCGTCGCAGAACCTCGATCCCGACGATCAGCGGGCGTTGGCCGACCGGGGGGCGCTGCTGGAGCGCTGTTTCACGACGCCTCACACCGGCAAGGTGCAGTGGGAGCGATGGATCGAGAACACGCGCTACGCGGGCGCTGAGCGCTCGGTGATCTCCACCGACCTCGGCCAGGTGTCGAACCCGGCGATCGAGGACGGGCTCGCCGAGATGGTCGACCGCCTCCTAGAGGGGGGCTTCAGCGAGGAGGAGGTGCACGTGATGGCGGTGGTGAACACGCGCCGAGTCGCGGGGGCGCCGCCGCTGTGACCGAGCGTCTGCTCGTGATCGGCGCGCACAGCGCGGACTTCGTCTGGCGCGCCGGCGGCGCGGTCGCCGTCGCGACCTCGAGCGGCGCCGTCGCCAAGGTGATCGCGCTCTCATATGGGGAGCGCGGCGAGTCCGGGGAGCTGTGGAAGGAGGAGGGGCAGACGATCGAGCGCGTCAAGCAGATCCGCCACGGCGAGGCGCAGCGCGCGGCGCAGGCGCTGGGCGCCGAGTTCGAGTGCCTGGACCTGGGCGACTACCCGCTCGAGATCGACACCGCGCGGCTGATGCTGATCGCCGAGCAGATCCGCGAGTTCGCGCCCGACGTGCTGATCACCCACACCGACACCGATCCGTTCAACCCTGACCATCCCGTCGCGTACGCGGCCGTCAACCGGGCGCGCGGACTCGCCGCCGGCGCCGGCGTGCCCAGCTCCTTCGGCACGATCAAGCCGCCGGTGCTGTATCTGTTCGAGCCGCACCAGCCGGAGTTGTGCAACTTCACGCCGAACACATTCGTCGACATCACCGCGGTGATGGAACGCAAGCTCGAGGCGATGAGCGAGATGAAGGCACAGCAGTACCTGCAGACCTACTACGCCCAGCGCGCGGACCAGCGGGGCAACCACGCCCGGCGCTCCTCCGGCAACGCCGGCATCCGGCAGGCAGAAGCGTTCCAGCGCGTGACCCCGAACGTCGTGAGCGCCCTGTGACCGACTACCGGGAGCTCGCCGAGCTCGGCTCAGCGACGATCCACGAGGCGGGCGGGCGCTGCCCGTTCGTCGACGCCGACCTGATCCAGGTCATCGCCGGCTCTCGCGCCGCTGGTCCGGCCCGGACGGTGCGCTGCGGCCAGGACGACAACCTGATGGTGCATGCGGCGATGGCCGAAGTCCAGCCAGGCGAGGTGCTGGTCCTGACGATGCCGGAGCCCGCCCCCGTCGCGCTCGTCGGCGAGCTCCTCGCGACCCAGGCGCAGGCCCACGGCGCCGCGGCGCTGCTGGTGGACGCCTCGGTACGCGATCTCGACGAGCTCGTCGAGCTGGGCCTGCCGATCTGGGCGAGGTGGGTCCGGGTCAAGGGCGCCGGCAAGGACATCCCGGGCACGATCGGCGAGCCCGTGACGGTGGGGGGCGCGGTGATCCGCCAGGGGGACATCGTCGTGCTCGACGCCGACGGCGCGGCGGTGATCGAGCGCGAGCGGCTCGACGACGTGCTGGCGGCCGCACGGCAGCGCGCGGAGCGCGAGCGGGTCAAGCGCGTGAAGCTCGCGAACGGCGAGCTGTCGCTCGACCTGGACAACCTCCGGGAGCGCCTGCGATGAGGGGCTCACGATGACCGAGCCGATCCACGACGTCGCGCACATCGGCCACGCGGAGCTGCTGACTCCGTTCCCCGAGGAGAGCCTGGCCTTCTTCGTCGAGCTGTTCGGGATGGAGATCGATTACCGCGCGGGTCAATCCGTGTACCTGAGGGGCTGGGGCGATTACGGGCGCTACAGCCTCAAGCTGACCGAGGCGCCGCTCCCGGGCGTCGGCCACGTGGCGCTGCGGGCGTGGAGCCGGGAGGCGCTCGAGCGCCGCGTGGTGGCGATCGAGTCGAGCGGCTTCGGCCTCGGCTGGCACGACGGCGATCACGGTCACGGCCCGGCGTACCGCTTCACCGATCCCGACGGGCACCCGATGGAGCTGTACTACGAGTCCGAGCGCTACGAGCCGCCGGAGCACCTGCGCCCGGCACTGAAGAACGTGCCCCAGCGCTACCTCGGCCGCGGCGCCGCGGTCAAGCGCCTGGACCACGTCAATCTGCTCGCGCAGGACGTCGCCGCCAACCGCGAGTTCGCGATCGACCGGCTCGGCTTCCGGCTGTACGAGCAGATCGTCGGCGACGACGGAAGCGAGACGGGCGCGTGGATGAGCCTCACGATCGCGGCGCACGAGCTCATCTACGTCGCCGACCACGCCGGCGCCCGCGGCAGGCTGCACCACTTCGCGTTCTTCGTTGACACGCGCGAGGAGCTGCTGCGAGCGGCCGACCTGTTCCTCGACGCGAACGTCCCGATCGAGGCGGCGCCGTCCAAGCACGCGGTCGCGCAGGGCATGTTCCTGTACGTGTACGAGCCCGGCGGCAACCGGGTCGAGGTCACGACGGGCACGCACTTCATCTACGCGCCCGACTACGAGCCCGTGGTCTGGACGCAGGCAGAGCGCGCCCGCGGCCAGGCGTGGGGGGTGAAGACGATCGACACCTTCCACACCTATGGCACCCCGGACATCAGCGGCGTCGCCACCGGGCCGCCGATCCCGCCGACCAGCGAGATCCCGGAGCCGCCGGGCGCGTTCGCATGAGCGCGGAACGCGACTCCCGGGAGATCCGCGAGCTCGTCCAGAACTGGGCGATCTGGCGCGACGCGGGCGACTGGGAGCGGTTCGCGTCCGTCTGGCACGACGACGGGTACATGATGGCCACCTGGTTCCAGGGGCCCGCACGCGAGTTCATCCGCGTCAGCCGCGAGGGGTTCGAGCGCGGCGTGCGGATCCTGCACTTCCTCGGCGGCACCAGCGTCGAGATCGAGGGGCGCCGGGCGATTGCGCAGACGAAGATGACGATCTCTCAGCGCGCGCGAGTGCACGAGGTGGAGTGCGACATCGTCTGCACGGGCCGCTTCTACGACTTCCTCGAGCAGCGCAACGGCCGCTGGGGCCTCGTCCTGCGCCAGCCGATCTATGAGAAGGACCGCCTCGATCCGGTCGACCCGGCGGCGTCGTTGCGTTTGGACGCGGCGCGGCTCGATCACTTCCCCGAGGGTTACCGCCACCTCGCCTACGCCCAGGCCGAGATCGGCTACGACGTCAAGCGCGACATGCCGGGCCTCACGGGACCCGAGGTGCAGCGCCTCTACGAGCGCGGTGCGCGCTGGCTCGCGGGCGAACCGCTCGGCTGATGGAGGCTGGCCGAGAAACCGGCCATATATTCCGGTTTCTCGGCCAGCCTCTCTGCAACGGATGTCAGGTCTCGCAGGACTCGCACGCGCCGTGGAGCACGATCTCGTGCTCATCGACGCGCATCGGCACCCGGCCCGCCAGTTTTCGGATCGCGCGCTCGAGATCCGGGTCGCTGAACGGAATCACGGTCCCGCAGGTGTCGCACACCAGATGATGGTGGTGGCCGGCCGCCCGGATCGGCTCGTAGCGCGCCATGCTCTGGCCTACCTGCACCTTCGCCACCAGGTGCAGCCGCTCCAGCTCGTCGAGGATCCGATAGATGCTCGCCCGTCCCACCGGCCGGGCGCTGGCGCGAAGCGCGTCCTCGATCTCGATCGCCGACAGCGCGCAGCTCTGGGAGTCCAGCAGCTCCAGCAGCGCCCGTCGCGCGGCGCCGGTCTGGCGGTGCGCCTGCGCCAGCACGCGCTGCGCGTGATCTGCCCAGCGATCGGAGGCCATGCGAGGCCAGTCTAGCGTCATCGTGGCAAGAATAGGAATGAGACTCAAGCTGCTGTAACCTACGGCGATGTGCGTAGGCGCTCTCGCCTCCCTGGCGCTCTCGGGCCGCTGTTGCTCGCCGTTGTGCTGCTCGCGGCCGGCTGCGGGCCGGTCTCACCGACGATCATCGGCGACCCGCACGCCCAGCTCTTCGCGGTCGGCGCCGAAAGCCAGTACGCCGACGTGATCGCCCAGGTGGGGGGGCGCTACGTGAAGGTCGCCGCGATCATGAGCAATCCGGCCACCGATCCCCACGCCTTTGAAGCCAGCCCGGGCGTTGCCAATGCCGTCGCCACCGCCCGGCTGGTGGTTCAGAACGGCCTGGGCTACGACGGGTTCATGAACCGGATCGAGTCGGCTGCGCCGAGCGCGACGCGCGACGTGATCGTCGTCCAGAAGCTCCTGGGCATCCCCGACTCCGAATCCAATCCGCACCTCTGGTACCGGCCAGGGACGATGACGGCGGTCGCGAGCGCCGTCGCCGCCGGCCTCGCCTCGCGCGAGCCGGGGCACGCTGCGTACTTCCGGGCCAACGCCGCCGCGTTCGGACGCTCCCTGGCGCCCTGGTATCGCGCGCTTGCGCAGCTGCGCGAGCGGCACCCCGGTGCGCCGGTCGCGACCACGGAGCCGGTGGGCGACTTCATGATCCAGGCGGCCGGTGCCCGCAACCTGACGCCGTTCGCGCTTCAGGCGGACATCATGAACGGAATCGATCCGGCGCCCCAGAACGTCACGATCGAGCGCGCCCTGCTGTCCCGGCGGCGGGTCAAGGTCCTGCTCTACAACCAGCAGGTGACCGACACCCTGACGCGGACGCTCCTGGCCGATGCGACCGCGAGCCGGGTCCCGGTGGTCGGCCTCTACGAGACGATGCCGACCGGCTACCACTACCAGTCCTGGATGCTGGCCGAGGCGCAGGCGCTGCAGCGCGCGCTCGCGCAGGGCACCTCGACGGGGACGCTATGAGCGACGAGCTCCTCGAGGTCGAGAACGTCAACGTCAGCCTCGGCGGGCGCAACGTGCTCCAGGACGTCACCTTCACCGTCCGCGCGGGGGAGTTCACCGGCCTGATCGGCTCTAACGGGGCAGGCAAGACGACCCTGCTGCGCGTGGTCCTCGGGCTGCTGGCGCCAAGCGCCGGCGCCGTCCGCCTCGCGGGGGCGCCACGCTCGCGCCGCAACCCGCTGATCGGCTACGTCCCGCAGAAGTACGTGCTCGATCCGGACATCCCGCTGCGCGCGCGGGACCTCGTGGGCCTCGGGATCGACGGCAACCGGCTCGGGATCCCGCGGCCCTCGAAGGCCCGCGGCGCGCGTGTCGAGGAGATGCTCGCGGCGGTCGACGCGCTGCGCTTCGCGGACTCTCGTGTCGGCCGGCTCTCCGGCGGCGAGCAGCAACGGGTCCTGATCGCGCACGCGCTGATCAGCCGGCCTCGGCTGCTGCTGCTCGACGAGCCGCTGGCGAACCTCGATCTGCGCAGTGGCAGGGAGGTGGTCGCGCTGCTCGCGCGGATCGCCGCCGAGCAGCAGATCGCCGTGCTGATCTCGGCGCACGAGATGAACCCGCTGCTCGACGTGATGGACCGCCTCGTGTACATCGCGAACGGCCGGGTCGCGAGCGGCACGACCGAGGAGGTGGTGCGTAGCGACGTGCTCAGCCGCCTCTATGGCCAGCACGTCGACGTGCTCAGAGTCCACGGACGGCTGCTGGTCGTCGCCGGACGCGTCGACGAGCAGGTACAGCATCGCGCGGGCGATCAGGACGTGGTCCAGGTGATCGCCTGAGTGGCTTCCTCGCCAGCCAGCCCGTTCACGTCGCGCTGACGATCGGCGCGGCGGTGGGGATCGTCTGCGGCGCCGTCGGCGTGTTCGCGGTGATGCGGGGACAATCGTTCGCCGCCGAGGCGCTGGCCGACATCGGCGCGAGCGGAGGCTCCGCCGCGTTCCTGCTGGGCGCCGGGCCGCTGGCGGGCTTCCTCGTCGCCGGCCTCGGCGCCGCGGGCGCGATGGAGCTGCTCGGGGTGCAGCGCGCGCGGGGGCGCGACCTGGCCACCGGCGTCGTGCTCGGGGCGAGCCTCGGTCTCGCCGCGCTGTTCCTCTACCTGGACACGACGCACACCTCGACCACCGGCGCGACGGTCACGATCCTGTTCGGATCGCTGTTCGGAGTGGATCCGGCGACGATCCCGGCGGTGATCGCGCTGAGCCTCGCGGCCGTGGCGCTCGTCCTGGTCGTGCAGCGCCCGCTGCTGATCAGCTCGGTCAACGCCGACCTCGCGGCCGCCCGCGGGATCCCGGTGCGAGCGATCGGCGCGCTCTACCTGCTCGCGCTGGCGCTCGCGGTGGCGCTCGCCGCGCTGACGATCGGCGCGATCCTCGGCACCGCGCTGCTGGTCGGCCCGGCGGCCGCGGCGCTGCGGCTCACCGCTCGGCCGGGCCGCGCGATGCTGATCGCGGCGGTCATCGGCGTCGCGTCGACCTGGATCGGCGTGATCCTCGCGTATGAGAGCTACCACTGGCCGCCGCACGGCCACGGCTGGCCGGTCAGCTCGTTCGTGGTCGCGTTCGTGCTCCTCGTCTACCTGATCGCGGGGAGATGTTCTCGGGCTTCATGACGGACGCCTGGAGCGTCGCGACGGTCGTGGCGGTCGTGGCGGGCGTGGTCGGGTTCTTCACGGTCCTGCGCGGTTCGGCGTTCGCGGCTCACGCGATCCCCAACGGGTCGTTCGCCGGCGCCGCGGCCGCGGCGCTCCTCGGCGTCAACACGCTGATCGGGCTGGCGGCGTTCGCGCTGCTGAGCGCCTTCGGGATCGGCGTTCTGGGCCGTCGCGGCCGCCCCGACGTCGCCGTCGCTCTGACGCTGACGTTCATGCTCGGACTGGGGGCGCTGTTCCTCGGGCTGAGGGCGCAGTACGCGCCCCAGATCTACTCGCTGCTGTTCGGGGAGGTCCTCGGGATCAGCCCGAACCAGGTCGTCCCGACGATCGCGCTCGCCGTGGTGTGCGTGCTGGCGGTCGGCGTGCTGTACCGCCCCCTGACGCTCTCCTCGGTGATCCCGGACGTCGGCGAGGCCCGTGGCGTCTCGGCCTTCGCGATCGAGCTGTGCTTCCTCGGTGTGCTCGCGCTCAGCACCGCGATGACCGTTCCCGTCGTCGGCACGCTCCTGATCTTCAGCCTGATGATCGGCGCGCCGGCGGCAGCCCGCGCATTCACGGGCAACCCGCTGCACGCGATGGCGCTATCAGTGGCGATCGCGCTGATCAGCGTCTGGGCGGCGATCGCCCTCTCCTACCAGACCAATTACCCGGTCGGATTCTTCGTCGGGGCGATCACGGCGCTGAGCTACGCAGTCGGCAGAGCCTGGGCCGCCGCGCGAGGGGCCTGAGCGCCCCCGCCCGCGCGGATCAGATCGGCGGCGCGCTCCGCGATCATGATCACCGGGGCGTTCGTGTTGCCGCGGGTGATCGAGGGCATCACCGAGGCGTCGGCGACGCGCAGCCCCTCGAATCCGTAGACCCGCAGCTCGGCGTCGACCACCGAGCCCATCGCGCAGGTCGAGGTGGGGTGGTAGACGCTCTGGCCGGCGCGCTCCGCGAACGCGATCAGGTCTGCGTCGGAATCAGAGTCAGGGACGCTGAACGGGCCGCGCTCCACCGCCCGCAGCGGCTCCTGGGCGGCGATCTCGAGCGCGATCCGCATGCCGTCGATCATCGAGCGGCGGTCCTCTTCGGTCGTCAGGAAGTTGCACAGGACTCGCGGCTTGGAGCTGGGGAGGGGAGTGCGGAGCATCACGCGGCCCCGGCTGGTCGGCGCGATCACCACCGGACCGAAGCAGTAGCCGTGGTCGGCCGGCGCGGTCAATCCCTCGTCGAAGAACATCGACGGCGCGAAGTGGAACTCCACGTCGGGCGCCTCCAGCCCCGGCCTGGTGCGGAAGAAGCCCGCCGCCTCCGGGATGTTCGAGGTGAGCGGCCCACGTCCCTCGTTCTCGAGCAGCGCGATGTTCTCGGGCGTCATGCACATGAACAGGGATCCGGAGTCGGTCAGGTAGTTGACCTGCGCCATGCAGTGGTCCTGCAGGCCCTCGCCGACCGGCAGCGCCTCGCGGACCTCCATCGCGAACGGCGCGAGCTGGTCCTCGGGCCCGATCCCGGAGAGCATCAGCAGTACCGGCGACTGGTAGGCGCCCGCGCACAGGATCACCTCGCGCTCGGCGCGGATCTCCGACAGCTGCCCGTCGCGCGAGATCTCCACGCCGACCGCGCGGCGTCCCTCGAACAAGATCCGCAGCGTCAGCGCCCTTGTCAGCACCGACAGGTTCGCTCGATCGGCAGCGGGACGCAGGAAGGCGTCGGCGGTGCTGCAGCGCAGCCCGTCGCGCTGGGTCAGCTGGAACCGTCCCACGCCCTCCTGGCGCGCGCCGTTGAAGTCGGGGTTGTGCTCGTGGCCTGCGGCACGTGCGGCTTCCAGCAGGGTGTCGGCCAGCGGCGACATCGACCGGCTCTCGGAGACCGACATCGGCCCCCCGACCCCGTGAAACTGGTCCTCGCCTCGCTCGTTGTCCTCCGAACGCTTGAAATACGGCAGCACCTCGTCGTAGCTCCAGCCCGGCTGGCCCCAGCCGTCATAGTCGGCGCGGTTCCCGCGGATGTAGATCATCGCGTTGATCGAGCTACAGCCACCCAGCATCTTGCCGCGAGGCAGATAGAGCCGCCGGCCTCCGAGGCCGGGCTCGGGCTCGCCCAACAGGTCCCAGTCCAGATCCGACTTGAACAGCGCCGGGAAGGCGGCCGGGATGTGGATCTCTGGCTGGGTGTCCTCGCCGCCGGCCTCGAGCAGCGCGACCCGCGTGTCTGCGTCCTCGCTCAGGCGCGCGGCCACCACGCAACCGGCCGAGCCCGCCCCGACGATCACGTAGTCAAAGGTCTGCCTCTCCACCCCGGATCACCACCTTCATCACCTGCGTTGGATTGCTCATCGCGAAGCGGATCGCCTCGGGCGCTCGCTCCAGCGTGAACTCGTGACTGATCAGACGCCGGATGCTGTCGGCGTTGCGCTCGACGAGCCTGACCGCCTCCGCGAACTCCGAGGCGCCGCAGCAGCTGACGCCGAGCAGGTCGAGCTCCTTCTCGGTGAGGCTCCCCACCCGCAGCATCGCGCGCTCGTTCGACATCCCGACCTGGACCGCACGGCCCGCGGAGGCCGTCATCTCAACCATCGCCTCGACCGCCGACGATGCGCCCGTGGCGTCGAACACCGCGGGCGGACCGCCCGGCCCAGCCCAGCTCCGTGCTTGGCGCACCACCTGCTCGGGCGAGGACCATGCGAGCACCTCGGCCCCCATGTGCTCACGCGCGAGCTCCAGCCGGCTCTCGAGCAGATCGACGATCAGCACCTCGGCGCCGCGCTCGCGCGCGGCGAGTCCGATGCAGTGGCCGATTGGACCGGCCCCGAGCACAACCACGCGCTCGCCGGACACCACCCGGCCCCGGTTCACCGCGCGGACCGCGATCGACACCGGCTCGGCGAGCGCCGCGACGCGCGCGTCCTGCGCGTCGATTGGGAACACCTGCGCCTGTCCGGTCAGCAGGCGGCCCTGGAGGCCTCCGTCGAGATGGATCCCGATCAGCTTGAAGTCGTCGCACGCGTTCGGCCGCCCGACGCTGCAGGGATAGCAGCCTCCGCACGCCTGCAGCGGGTAGACGGCGACGCGCTGCCCGGCGTGCAGCTCCGCCCGGCAACCCGGGCCGACGGCCGTGATCGTGCCCGCAACCTCATGCCCTAGCACGCGCGGGAACTGCGACCCTCCGGCCGCGTCGGACAGCTCGCCCGCGAAGAAGTGGTAGTCCGAGCCGCAGATGCCGACGGCCTCGGGCTCCAGCACGACCTCGCCCGGGCCGGGGTCCGGGGGGTCGGGGCGATCGACCACAGCCATCGCCCCGACACCCTCGGCCACGGCGGCGCGCATCAGGCTGCCTGCGCCCCCACCCGCTTAATCACCCCAGACCTCGGCCGCCGTCTCCACGATCAGCCGGAGCTTTGACACCTCTTGCTCGTAGCTGAGCACGTTCCCCTCGACCGTCGAGGAGAACCCGCATTGCGGCGAGAGGCAGAGCTGCTCGATCGGGACGTACTTCGAGGCCTCCTCGATTCGGCGCTTGAGCAGGTCCTTGCTCTCCAGCTCGCCGCGCTTGGTGGTGACGAGGCCGAGCACGACCATCTTGCCCTTCGGCACGAACCGCAGCGGCTCGAACCCGCCCGAGCGCGCATCGTCGTACTCGAGGAAGAACCCGTCGACGCCGAGGCCGCCGAACAGAGCCTCGGCGACGAAGTCGTAGCTCCCCTCCGCCGCCCAGGAGGAACGGAAGTTGCCCCGGCACATGTGGGTGGTCACGGTCAGGCCCTCCGGCTTCTCCGCGAGCGCCTCGTTGATGTGACGGATGTAGGTCTCGTGCAGATGCTCGGCGTCCTCACCCTTGCTCGCCATCTGCTCGCGCTGGGCCGGGTCGTTCAGGTACGCGAGGCTGGTGTCGTCGAGCTGCAGGTAGCGGCAGCCGAGCTCCGCCACCGCCTTCACCTGGTCGGAGTAGGCGCTCGTCAAATCGCTCCAGAACTCATCCACGTCCGGGTAGACGTTCGGGTCGATCGCGGCGCGCCCGCCCCGGTAGTGGACCATGCTCGGGGACGGGATCGTCAGCTTCGGGGTGACGTCGTCCTCGACGAGGCCCTGCAGGAACTTGAAGTGCTCCGCGAAGATCGGCTCCGCCAGATGGACCCGCTCAGACACGTGGATCGCGGCTGGCGTCCACTCGAGCTCCCCGTCGGCATTGCGGAACTTCACCTTGATCTCGCCCGGCGTGCGCTCGATCCCGCCGAGCGCGTAGATGAAGTCCATGTGCCACGTCGCGCGGCGGAACTCCCCGTCGGTCGCGGACTGCAGGCCGACGTCGTGCTGCATCTTCACCACCGAGCGGATCGCCTCGTCCTCGGCGACGCGCAGCTCCTCGTCGTCGATTTGTCCGGCCTGGTGATCCTCGCGGGCCTTCATCAGCTCCGGCGGGCGCAGCAGGCTGCCGACGTGGTCCGCTCGGAACGGCGGCCTCGTTCGCCTGCCGGTAGGTGTCTCGTTCGCCGTCTGAGCTTCGGCCATGTCTACCTCACTGTGGTTGATCGGTCAGGCGGTTCCCTCGTCCTGCGCCACCCGCGCCGCGTTTCCGGAGAGCAGGTACGCCGAATGCAGCAGGTCCGGTCGCTCGCGCAGCTCGTGCGCGCCGCCCGCGAAGCGGATCCGTCCGCCCTCCATCACGTACGCGCGGTCCGCGAGCCCCAGGGCGACAGTCGCGAACTGCTCGATCAGCAGCACGCCGGTCCCGGAGTCCGCGACCTGGCGGATCGTCGGGATGAGCCGCTGCACGACCACCGGCGCGAGACCGAGCGAGAGCTCGTCGATCACCACGAACCGAGGCTCGGACACCAGCGCCTGCGCGAGCACGACCATCTGCTGCTCGCCTCCGGAGAGGCTGCGAGCGGGATAGTCCAGCCGCTTCTCGAGCTCCGGGAAGAGCTCCAGCGCGCGGGCACGCCCCCGCTGCGCCTGCTCGCGCGCGAGCGAGTAAGTGGCGACGCGGATGTTCTCCTCGACGGTCAGCTCGGGGAGGAGCCGACGGCCCTCGGGCACGATCGCGACGCCGGCGTGACGGATCCTCTCCGGGCGCCGGCCCGCCAGCTCCACGCCATCGAGCTCAACCGAACCGGTCTCCGGCTTCAGCACGCCGCCGAGCGCGAGCACGAGGCTCGACTTCCCGGCGCCGTTCGGGCCCAGCAGCGCCGTCACCGCGCCCGCCGCGATCTCGAGCGAGACGTCGCGAACCACCGCCCGGCCGCCGCGGCGAACCGTGATCCCGCTGAGCTTGAGGCGGCTCGCCGTCTGCGGCGGTTGCGCCTGCTGAACCGCGCTCACCGCGGCCCTTCGCTCGGGTAGTGGGCAAGCACTTCCCTTCCCTTGCGCTGCAACGCGCGCAGGTACTCGAGGTGCGCCTGCCAGCTCGGATCCGCCTCGAGCTCGCCGGCGATCTGCGCCGTGTCGTCGTGCGCATCGAGCAGCTCGTAGATCAGCGGCACAAGCGCCCGCTCGCCGGTCTGCGTGGGCGCGCTCACGCCACCTCCTCGGTTCCCAGATACGCCCGCACGACGCGATCGTCGTGCAGCACCTCGGCGGTCGGGCCGGCGGCGATCAGCTTGCCGAAATCGAGCACAGCGGTGACCTCGCAGCACGAGGAGACCAATCCCATGTCGTGGTCGACGAGCACGGTCAGCGCCTCCATGTGCGCGGGAATCCGCCGGATCACCTCGCCCATATGCGCGGTCTCCTCCTCGGGCAGGCCCGCCGCCGGCTCGTCGAGCAGCACGATCCGAGGCCGTCCCACCACCGCCCGGGCGAGCTCGACCAGGCGGCGCTGGCCCACGTTCAGCGAGCTGACGGACGCATCCGGATCGATGTCGAGGCCGACGAACTCGATCGCCCCGAGGACGTCGTGGCGCCGGGTCGCTCGCCCGAGCTTCGAGTGCTCGTGCACCATCGCCACGTTCTCGTAGACCGACAGCTGCTCGATCGCCTGCTCGGTCTGGAACGTCCGCCGCAGCCCCCATCGCGCGCGCCGGAAGTGCGCCATGCGCAGCAGGTCCTCGCCGAAGGCCCGGACGTTGCCGGCCGCGGGCTTGACGAACCCGCTGAGGACATTGAAGAACGTCGTCTTGCCGGCGCCGTTCGGGCCGATCAGGCCGCACGTGCCTGCCTCGAACTTGACGTCCATCCCATCGAGCGGGGTGACGCCGCCAAAGCGGACGGTCAGCTCGGAGACCTCGATCATTTCGGCTTTCCTGGCGCCGCGACGGACTTGGCGCCGGTCAGGCCGCGTAATAGCCCCCACAGCCTCTTGAGGTCCTTGGGCACCTGGTCGACGAGCCCGCGCGGCGCCGTCGTGAGCACCTGCAGCACGCCGATGCCGAACAGGATCGTAAGCCAGTCCGGCGAGACGCCCCAATCGTTGAGCAGCGCCTGCAGGAACTTCAGCAGGAACGCGGCGGCGATCGCGCCCCACATGCTGTAGGCGCCGCCCATCAGGACCACCGCCAGCAGCGTGATCGAGTCCTGGGTCGAGAACGTCAGCGAGTTGAGGTAGCGATAGCTGCCCGCGACCAGACCGCCCGCCACGCCGGTGATGAACGACGCCAGCGCGAAGGCCCAGAGCTTGTACAGCGTGGTGTCGATTCCCGCCGCAAGCGCCGCCGACTCACTCTGGCGGATCGCGGCCCACGCTCGCCCGGGCCGTCCGCGCAGGTGAAACAGAACCAGCGCGAACATCAGCACCGCGGCGATCACCGAATAGCGGAAGAACCCCTGATCGGTGGTGGCGATCGACGGTCGCCGAATCGCCGGGATGTGCACCGTGGCGCCGTTGTAACCGGTGAAGCCGTGGCCGCCGTTGGGGAAGTTGATGCTCGCCAGCGCCACCGTGATCGCACCGGCGAGCATCAGCGTGATCAGCGCGAGGTACAGGCCGCTCATGCGCAGGGCGGGAAGACCGACCAGCGTGCCGAGCACCATCGTGATCAGGCCAGCCGCGAGCAACACGATCGGGAACGGAAGCGAGGTGGCGAACAGCAAGCGGGCCGCGACCCAGGCGCCCATCGCCAGGACCGCCCCCTGCCCGAGGGAGACCATGCCGACGCGACCAACCAGCACTCCGAGCCCGAGCGCGACGATCGAGTAGATCGCCACCTGCGTGAGCGCGTCGAGGTAGTAGAGGCTCACCATCGAGGGCAGCGCGAGCAGGACGAACAGCACCAGGGCGGCGATCACCGCAGGGCGCACCAGCGACCTGGGTTCGAGCTCGCGTCGCGGGGAGCGCTCCGAGGGTGCCGGGCGTGGGGTGCCCCCCTCTCCCGCCGGAGCTGCGCCCTGACCGGCGGTCTTGAGGCCTGCGGACTCCACCGCCGCCTAGACTCCCTGCCGTCCGACCGTGATCACGCGTCTGCGGTTGAGCACGAGCAACGCGATTGCCGCAAGCACGAACGGGGTCATGTCGCGGTAGTTGCTGAGCGATTGCACCGGCGTCAGCTCCGCGTCGACGACGCCGATCACGAGCGCCGCGAAGAACGTGACCGCGATCGAGCGCAGCCGCGCGATCAGGGTCGCCGCGAGCGTGAAGATGACCAGGAACGTCAGGCTCGTCGCATCGAGCGCGACGAGGTCCGCCAGCAGGATTCCGGAGATCCCCGCGAGCGCGCCGCAACCGAACCACGCCGCCGCTTCCACCCGCCGGATCGGGACTCCGAGCGTCGCGGTGATCTCACGGTCGTTGGCGACCGCGCGCATCGCCGTCCCGAGCTTGGTGAACCGTAGGAACGCGCCCGTCGACAGCGCGATCACCAGGCCGAGCGCGAGCGCGATCACGTTGGTGTACGTGACCGAGATCTGTCCCACCTGGAAGGTGTTGTTGTCGGTCGGGATCGTGATCGCGCGCGACGCGCCGCCGCTGGAGGGCCACAGCAGGTCCATCACCCCGAGCAGGATCAGCGTCAGCCCGAGGGTCGCCGTGGCCTTGACCAGCGGATCTCGGCCGGCCAGCAGCCGACCGAACACCATCCCATACGCAAGCGTCACCACTCCGCCGAAGAGGACGCAGACGAGCGCCGCCGGCCAGAAGCCGAAGCCGGAGTGGTTGATCAGCTGCCATGCGATCAGGGCGCCCATCGCGCCCACCGCGCCGAACGCCAGGTTCAGCACCCCGGTTGCCCTGTACAGGACCACCATCCCGACCCCCGACAGGGCGTACACCCCGCCGAGGGACAGTCCGGTGACGAGGAACTGCTCGAGGTCGGTCAGGCTTGGCATTGATGCTCAGGGCACCCTGATCGCTATGCGTTGCCTCAGCTGGTGGGCGGATTCGTCGATGGCGCCTCCCCCGCAGCCGCACGATACTGCGCGATCTGCGGGTCTGCGGAGGAAATCGGCGTGCATCCCTTGGCGGTCACCATCCGGCCGTTGTCCGGCGTCGTGGTGAAGTCGCTGTTGTTGGGAATGTGCAGCGGATAGTTGCCGTACACCCAGGGCTGGCACTGCATCTCGGAGTGGTAGTCCTTGATGCCCTTGATGGCGGCGTTGACGCTGGCCATCGTGTACGGGCCGTGGATGGTCTCGAGCGCCTGCACCAGATACTTCCCGAGCACGAATCCCATCTGGCTGAATGAGCCGATGCCGCCCGCCACGGACGAGCCGTACTTGGCGAGGATGCCCTTGTAGAGCTGCATCTCCGGACCGTTGTGGTCATCGGCGTCGGTCAGCTCGGCGTTGACGAACAGCTTGTTGTTCCACTTCGGTCCCAGCGCCTTGGCCAGGAAGTCGGTGTTGCATGGCGTCGAGCAGCCCCAGCCCTTGACGCGGTCCTCGAGGCCGAGCTTCTGAGCAGCCTGGAGGATCACCAGGGCCTCCGGCGGCGTGAAGTTCAGCACCACCCAGCCGCTCGAGCCCGCGTCGTTGACCAGCGTCAGCGCGACCGAGTTCGCGTCGTTGATCGGTACGTTCTCGGTCAGCTCCGTGATCGGGGTGTGCGACGCGTTCGCCAGAGCGGCCGGGCCTGCGGCGATGTAGCCGGTGCCCGGCACGTTGGACTGGACGAACACGATCTTCGACGGATGCTGGCTGAGGCCGTACTGCACCGCTCCGTCGGAGCTGTAGCGCGGCCCCATGTTGACCGCCGCGCTGTTCGGGGTCGACCAGCACTCCGGCGCGATGCCGGCGTCCATCTCGTAGATCCCGAGCTGCTTCCAGTAGCCCTGGTCGATTGTGCACTCGAGCAGGTCGAAGACGCCGTCGATCGCGACGACGTGATCGGTCTGGATCAGCTGCTTCGCCGCCGCCGCGATCTGCGCCGGCTGCGTCTGGTCGTACTGGACGAACAGCTTCAGCGGATGCCCGTTGACGCCGCCGTTGGCGTTCACGCACGCGAAGTACGCGTTGATCATGTTCGGGCCGTCGCTGAAGTCGGTGCCCGGCTGCTTGGTGTCGATCGTGCCGATGTTGATCGGCGTGCCCGTGGCCGCGACTCCCGCCTTGGTGCCGCACGACGAGAGGTTCGCCGCGCCTGAACCGCCCGAGCTGCTCGCGGACGAGCTGCTGCTCGCCGGCGTGGTTGAAGCTCCGCCGGAGCTCGTGGCGCTACTGCTGCTACTGCTGCTGCCGCATCCGGCAATCGCAACTGCTGCGATCAGCGCTGTCAACACGGCGCTCAGCCGCAAACGCGGCACATGGTGATCGATCCTCACCGACCTCTCCTCCTCGAGTGATCTGCGTTTACCCGCGCCGGTTTGGCGAGGCACGGGCTGATAGTAGTCAGTAGCTCCGTTGCATGCAATCCGTCCCTAACAGGACGGCAAGAAATCGCGGCAAACGTTTGCCGTGGCGGTGTTGCATACAACGGGAGCCGGGGATTACACTGGGCGCGGGCCGCGCCCGGACGGGGACCCACGTTCCGCGCGGTGCGCCTCCCACCCAGACTGCTGTGGCAAACCGGGCGAACAGATCCCAGATGATGCGGGCGCTCCTGCGCCTGCGCGAGATGATCCTCAGCGGCGAATTCGCCCCGGGCGAGCGGATGTCGGAGCTGCCGCTGGTCGAACGTGTTGGCGTCTCGCGTACGCCGCTGCGGCTGGCGCTTGCCGAGCTCGAGCACGAGGGGCTGCTGCGTGGCTTGGCCGGCGGCGGCTATGTGATCCGAGCGTTCACCCGCGCGGAGATGAGCGACGCGATCGAGCTGCGGGGCGTGCTCGAGGGGACGGCCGCGCGATTCGCGGCCGAGCGGGGAACGACCCGCCGCGAGCTGCGGGCGCTGGCCGCGATCTGCGAGGAGATCGAGACGCTGGTTCACCGCCAGGACTTCGAGTCCTTCGAGCTCTATGCCGAGCTCAACCAGCGCTTCCACGAGCAGATGCTGAAGATGGCCCACAGCCCGTTCCTCGAGCGCACGCTCGAGGGGATCGTGTCGCTGCCGTTCGCGGGCCCGAGCTCGCTGCTGCTCCTGCGCCAGGCCGAGCTCCCGGAGTCGCGCCAGATCCTGGTGATCGCCAACCGTCACCATCGCGGGATCGTCGAGGCGATCGAGGGCAGGGCGGGCGCACGCGCCGAGAGCCTCGCCCGGGAGCATGCGCGCATCGCGCTGACCAACCTCGATATCGCGCTGCGCCACCGTGAGGTGCTCGAGCGAATGCCCGGCGCCTCGCTGATCGCGCTGTCCGATGAGCTCGAGCCCGTCGAGCCTCACGCCGGCGCCTCCACCCGCTGATCCCACTCGAGCGCGGTGCGCGCGGCGCTCGCGATCTGCGCCGACGCCGGTCTGTAGGCGTCCTCGAGCGACGGGCTCACCGGCACCGGCGTGAACGGTGCGCCGACGCGCTGGATCGGCGCCTCCAGGCAGTCGAATGCGGTCTCCTGGAGCCGGGCGAGGATCTCCGCGCCGAAGCCTCCGGCGGTGACGGCCTCGTGCGCGATCACCGCTCGCCCCGTGCGCCGGACCGACTCGGCGAGCGTCTCGAGATCGAGCGGCTGCAGCGTGCGCGGGTCGATCACCTCGGCGTCGATTCCGTGGCTCTGGAGCTGATCGGCCGCCTGCAGCGCCTCGTCCACCATCCGCGAGGTGGCGATGACCGTGAGATCCGCGCCGGCCCGGACGATCTGCGCGACCCCGATCGCGATCGGCTCCGGCGGTTCGGGGGCCTGCTCGCGGCGGAAATACAGCGACTTGTTCTCGACGAACACGACGGGGTTCGGATCCGCGATCGCGCTCAGCAGCAACCCGGCGGCGTCCCGCGCGTTGCTCGGCATCACGACCTTCAGCCCGGGGACGTGGGTGAGCCAGGCCTCGAGGCTCTGCGAGTGCTGCGCACCGCTGCGCTGACCGGCGCCCCCCTGGGTGCGCAGCACCAGCGGCGCGCTCAGCTGCCCGCCCGACATGAAGTGCGCCTTCGCAGCCTGGTTGACGAGCTGGTCGAGCGCCAGCGTCAGGAAATCGATGAACATGATCTCGACGACGGGTTTGAGCCCGGCCTGGGCGGCGCCGATCGCGACACCGCAGACCGCGCCCTCGCTGATCGGCGTGTTCAGCACCCGCTCGCGGCCGAACTCCTGCGCCAGGTTCTCGGTCGCCAGGTACGGGCCGCCCTCGGCGACGTCCTCGCCCAACACGATCACCGACGGGTCCGCTCGCATCGCGTGCGCGAGCGCGGCGTTGATCGCCTTGACGAAGGTCGTCTCGATCATGCGTACACGAGCCGTGCCGGCAGGTCGGATGCGGGGAATGGGCTGTCCCGCGCGAACTCGACCGCCCGCTCGACCTCCTCCCGGGCCTCGCGTTCGAGCGCTGCGGCTTCCTCGCCGCGCAGCCACCCCTGTTCGGTCGCGCGCGTGGTCAGCCGAGCGATCGGATCGCGACGCTCCCACTCGGCCTCCTGCGCGGGGTCGCGGTAGGCCTGCGCATCGCCCTCGTAGTGTCCGCGCCCGCGGTAGGTGAGGCACTCCAGCAGGAACGGCCCGGTGCCCGCGCGGGCGCCCTGCGCGAACTCGCGGAACTGGTCGTGTACCGCGGGAACGTCGCTGCCGTCGAGCGTCTCGCGGGCGAACCCGTACGGGGCGATCACATCGGCCACGCGCTCGACCGGCGAGTGCTCCGCGCGCGAGGTGAACTCCGCCAAGCCGTTGTTCTCGCACACGAAGATCACCGGCAGCCGCCACAACGCCGCGAGGTTCACCGACTCCGCGAAGTGGCCCGCCTGGACCGCGCCGTCGCCGAAGCAAACGACGCTGATCGCATCGGCGTGGTTGATCCGGTTGGCGAGCGCATGGCCGAGCGCGAGCGGGATGTTGCCGCCGACGACGCCGGTTGCGCCCATCAGGCCGTGCTCGGCGTCAACCAGGTGCATGGAGCCCCCGAGGCCCTTGCACAGACCGGTCTCGCGCCCCATCAGCTCGGCCATCAGCTCGTTCATCGGCGCGCCCTTGGCGAGCGCGTGTCCGTGGGCGCGGTGTCCGCTGTAGAGAGCATCGCGCGCCTCGAGCTGACCGCAGACCGCCGCCGCCACGCCCTCCCCGCCGATGCTCAGATGGATCAGGCCGTGGACCAGCAGGCTGCGCTTGAGCTGAGCCACTCGCTCCTCGAAGCAGCGGATGCGCCACATCGTGCGCAGTGCGCGCCGCGCATCGCCTTGGTCCATGACGGCTAAGCGGCCACTGGTGCCTCGCCGAGCACCTGGTGCACCGCGCTCGCGATCTTCGCCTCGTCCGGCAGGACGAACGCCTCCATCGGCTCGCTGTAGGGAATCGTCGCGTCGAGCGCGGTGACCAGCTTGATCGGCGCCTTGAGGCTGCCGAACCCGTGCTCGGCGACCTCGGCGGCGATGATCGACGCCGCGGACGCGTGCCGCGTCGCCTGGTCGACGAGCACCAGGTGCCCGGTCTTGGCGACGGAGCTCAGGATTGCCGGCACATCGAGCGGCTGCAGCGAGCGCGGGTCGATCACCTCGGCGTCGATGCCCTCGCCCGCGAGCGCCTCCGCCGCCGCGAGCGCCTTGCCCACGGTCCATCCCGTAGCCACGATCGTGACGTCCGCCCCGGCCCGCCGGATGGCCGCCTCGCCGATCGGGACCAGGTACTCGCCCTCCGGCACGTCCCCGTGCTCGAGCACCAGCAGGTAATGCATCAGGTAGACGACGGGGTTGTCGTCCCTCACCGCGCTCGCCATCAGGCCCTTGGCGTCGGCGGGCGTCGCGGGGAGCACCACCTTGAGCCCCGGGATCCCGGCGAACATCGTGTAGATCGAGCCGGTGTGCTGGCCGGCCCAGCCGGCGGTGAACCCGTAGCCCGCCTTGAGCACCAGCGGGACCTTGACCTGCCCTCCGCTCATGTAGCGGAACCGGGGCGCCTCGTTGACGACCTGGTCCATCGCCACCAGCATGAACTCCGCCATCAGCAGCTCGACGATCGGGCGGTACCCGGCGAGCGCGAGCCCGGTCGCCATCCCGATCTCGGCGGTCTCCGAGATCGGCGAGACCCGGACCCGGTCGCGGCCGAACGCCTTGACGAGCGGGTCCTCGTCGCTCGGCGCGACGTCCTGGCCGTAGAACACGACGGTTTCGTCGCGCTCCATCTCGAGGCGAATCGCCTCCTGGACGGCAGCGATGTAGGGGATCTCTCGTGCCATTGGACGCTCCTGACGATTAGGCGTAGACGTGGTTGAGCGCCGCTTCGGGCTCGGGGAAGGGGCTGTCGAGGGCGAACTGCACCGCGCGGTCCATCTCCTCCCGCACGTCCTCGCCGATCTCGTCGGCGCGCTCGGGGCTCAGGACGTCGTCCTCGACCAGTCGCATCCGGAAGCGGGGGACGGGATCCCCTCGCAGCGCGGCCTCGTACTCCTCGCGATTGCCGAATACCGTGATCGCCTCGTGCTCGGGGTAGTGCAACGGCACCCCGGGCGGCGCGATCAGGTTGCCGTGGGCGGAGAGCCGGTAGACCTTGGACTCGATCAGCGTCGGGCCCTCGCCGCGGCGCGCCCGGCCGGCCGCCTCTCCGACCGCCTCGTACACCGCGATCGGGTCGCCGCCGTCGATCGTGGCGCCGGGCATGCTGTACGCCTTGGCCTTGACCGAGAGGGGCTCGCCGGCGGCCGCGTTGGCGTCCTCCTGCTCGGAGCGGGTCGCGACGTTGTAGTTGTTGTTCTCCATGACGTAGACGACCGGGAGCTTCCACAGCGAGGCCAGGTTCAGCGACTCGTGGAACGCGCCCTGCTTGGAGGCGCCGTCGCCGAAGAAGCACAGGACGACCGTGGGCGGGCCCGATCGACTCCTCAGCTGGGCTGCGAAGCCCACCCCGGTGGCTTGCGGGATCCCCTGGCCGACGATCCCGGAGGTGCCGAGGAAGCCACGGTCCGGGTCGCACAGGTGCATCGAGCCGCCATATCCGCCGCACAGCCCGTCCTTGCGCCCGTAGATCTCGGCCATGATCGCCTTGACGTCGGTGCCGAGCGCGATCGGATAGCCGTGGCAGCGATAGGTCGCCATCAGCTGGTCGCCCGGCTCGAGCGTCGCCAGCGAGCCGACGATCGATGCCTCCGCGCCGTCCGCCAGGTGGGTGTGACCGCGGATCACGCCGGGGTGCTCCTCGAAGGTGCGCTTCACCCGCTCCTCGAATTCGCGGATCCGCAGCATCTGCGTGTAGATCCAGATGAGCCTGTCGTTGTCCAGCTCGGTCATCCGTCGCTCCTCATCTCACGCCCGCGCGGAACTGCGCGGCGGTCGTCTCGTACGCGCGCCTGAACTCCTCTTCGATCGGCAGCGCTCGCAGCTCTGCGGAGAGCACCTCGACGCCCCATGGGTTCTCGTAGCCGACCGCCCGGCAGGCCGCCACGTAGCCCGGGATGTCGAACTCCCCCTCGCCCGGCAGCCGTCGGTGGTTGACGACCTCGTCGACCGGGTCGGGAAGGTTCTCGAACTGCCCGTCGGACAGCTCGACCCAGCTGAGGTACTGGAGCGGGACCTGCTCGAGGTCCTCGGGCGTGATCCCGAGCTTGGACATGTGCCAGGTGTCGATCGCCAGCCCGCCGTTCGGCCGGGCCGCCTCGGTCACGAGCCGGAGCGCCGCGTCGAGCGTGTTGACGTTTACGTCGAACGGCATGAACTCGTAGGCCACCTTCGCGTCGGTGTGCTTCGCCGCGTCCTGGCAGAGCTCGGCGAACGCCTCCCCCAGCGGCTCGGGCTCGCAGGGGGTCCCGGGGATGTTCCCCACCTTGATGTGATGCGCGCTCTCGCCGAACGCCTCGGCGAGCTCGAACGCCTGCCGGCGCCAGTCGTCCGATTCGGCGCGCGCGGGCTCGCCCGCTGGCACGAACCAGTCCATCAGGAACTCGATCTCGAGGTATCTCAGGCCTGCGTCGTCGAAGATCCGCTTCATCTCCGCCATGCTCCGCGTATCGAGCTGGTGCCTGACGTCCGCGTGCCACAGACCGATCCCGCTGAAGCCGGTCCGCGCGGCGTGCTCGCAGCGATCGCGCCAGTCGAACAGGCTCCACTCGCGCCCGACGTGAACCTCGACCGGTCCGGACACGGTCCAGTACAGGGCAAGCAGCTCGGTCGACCCCACGCTCGCAAGCTAGCGCCGCCGCGACGCGCCCCGCCAGCCATCGGGTGCAGGCCTTCTTGCCGATCAGTGCGCCGCCAGGAAGCCTTCCAGCCCGGCCAGCAGCTCCTCCCGCCGCGATAGCCACGGCGAGTGATCGGTGTCGAGCTCGATCACCGGATCGCAGGACGCTCGCGTCGCCATCAGCCGCTGCAGCGGCGCGCGGATCGCCTGGTCCTGCAGGCAGATCACGTAGGCCTTCGGGATCTCGGCGAGTCCGTTCCCGATGCGGACCTCGTCCGCGAACGGCCGGAGCGGCTGCGGGCGCCGGTGCTCCGCCGCCCAGGCCGCCACCTCGTCGGAGCTGCAGCCGTACACGACCCTTCGCGCAGCCTCGTTGGGCAGCCACGCGACGGGGCCCTCGATGACCAGGTTCTCCTGCACGCCGTCCCCCGCCGCCTCCGGCTTGTGGGTCAGGTCGAGCAGGCTCTCGCCGTCCTCGGGCAGGAACGCGGCCACGTACGCGAGCGCGCTGACCTTGTCCGGACAGCGGGCGGCGGCCTGCGTGATCGCGACGCCGCCCATCGAGTTGGCCAGCAGGACCGACGGCGCTTCGAGCGTCTCGCAGATCCGTTGCGCGTAGGCATCGACGGTCACCTCCTCGGGCGGGGTGGTGTCCGCCCCCGCCCCTGGCAGGTCGATCGCGATGACCTCGTGGCCTCTGGCCTCGAGCTCCGGGACCAGCGGCTCCCACACCCATGCGCCGCTGAACGCTCCATGGACCAACACGATCCGCGCCATCTCTCTCCTCCTAGGCCGGGGTCTTGGGAGATTGTTTGACCACAGGACAACCAATCGCCCACGGACCCTGTCATTCGTGGGCACCATCGAGCGTCCGCGCGCAAGCCGACCAGCGCTGAGGGTCAAGCATCTTGCGCATCGCCCGCCCGCTCGTCACCATAGAGACGGGTGGCGACCGTACCTTGAGGGAGGTTGACATGGCCAGCACCACGCCGGCGATCGGCGCTTTTCCCAGCCCCTACTCGATCGAGACGCCGCCGGGCTGTGAGGGCTGGGAGGAGATGTACCCGTACTACGCGCTGTTCGACGAGCGCCGGCGGGAGACCGATGAGAACCGCTTCTGGTTCTGGAACTCGATGCACTTCCCGATGCCGATGCCTGCGTTCGACGTGATCTGCATTGACTCGCCCTACCAGGCGGTGGGCTCGTGGCAGAACCGCGTCTTCGCGGTCCCACCCGCGATGGGGATCGACTACCGCTGCGTCAACGGCTACATCTACATCTCCGGCAACCCGGTCACCGACCCCGCGAAGGTCGCCGAGCGCGCGGAGTTCTTCCAGAAGCGTGCGGGCCACTACTTCGAGAACTGGTCCGAGCTGTACGGCAGGTGGCGCGCGAAGATGGAGGCGCTGATCACCGAGCTGCGCGAGCTTCAGGTCCCCGACCTGCCCGAATACGAGTCCGACGAGATCGCGTTCCGGGACGACCGCAACACCAGCTTCTACGAGCTGCTCGACGCGTACGCCCGAGTCGTGCGGATGGGCGACCTGATGTGGCAGCACCACTTCGAGTTCCTGCTGCTGGGCTATGGCGCCTACGCCACGTTCGTCGAGTTCTGTAAGGCGCACCTGCCCGACATCCCCGACCAGCACATCGCGCAGATGGTCGCCGGGATCGACGTGATCCTGTTCAAGCCGGACGCCGAGCTGCGTCGCCTGGCCCGGCTGGCCGTGCAGACCGGCGTCGACGCGGCGTTCGTGCAGGACCGCTCGCCCGAGGAGATCGAGGCGGAGCTGAACGAGTCAGCCGCCGGCCGCTCCTGGCTCGAGGAGCTCGAGCAGGTCAAGGACCCATGGTTCAACATGGCGACCGGCGACGGCCTCTACCACTACTACGGCAGCTGGCTCGACGATCCGAGCATTCCCTATGCAGCGCTGATCGGCCACATCTCGGCGCTCAAGGCGGGCCAGGAGATCGACCGGCCGACCGAGGAGGTCCGGGCTGAGCGCGACCGTCTCGCCGGCGAGTACGCAGGCCTGCTCGACGAGGGCGTGCGCGGTCCGTTCAACGATCTGCTCGGGCTCTCGCGCACGGTCTTCCCGTACGTCGAGGAGCACAAGTTCTTCTGCGACTACTGGTTCCTGACGAGCTGGTGGAACAAGCTGCGCGAGTTCGGCGCGCTGCTCGCCAAGCACGGCTTCCTCGAGGAGGGCGAGGACATGTTCCACCTCTCCCGCTACGAGCTCGCGTCCGCGCTCGACGAGCTGGTCCTGACCTGGGCGACCGGTGGCGAGGCGCTCGGGCCGGGACACTGGCCGCCGATCGTCGCCCGCCGCAAGGAGATCCTCGCGCGGTTCGCCGACTGGACGCCGCCGCCGGCGCTCGGCGCCACCCCCGAGGCCATCACCGACCCGATGACGATCATGCTGTGGGGCGTCACCACCGAGCGGGTCCAGGAATGGGCACACCACCAGGACGGCGGTCACGAGCTGCGTGGAGCGGCCGCCTCGCCAGGCACGATCGAGGGCGTCGCGCGCGTGGTGCGCTCGGTCCACGAGATCGCGGACATCCGCGACGGCGAGATCCTCGTCTGCGGCAGCACCTCGCCCGCGTGGGCGCCGATCTTCACGAAGATCAAGGCGACCGTCACCGACGTCGGCGGGGTGATGTCGCACGCGGCGATCGTGTGCCGCGAGTACGGCGTGCCGGCCGTGGTGGGGACGGGCCGGGCCACCGCGCAGATCAAGACCGGTCAGACGATCCGGGTCGACGGGTCGGCCGGCGTGGTGACGCTGCTCGATTGATGACGTCCGGGCGCATGCAGCACAGCCGGCCGCTGCGCGAGCTGCGCCGGTCCGATGAGCCGCAGTTCGGCGGCAAGAGCGCCGGCCTAGGCGAGCTGCTCGCGGGCGGTATCCCGGTGCCGCCCGGGTTCGCGATCGGCACGAGCGCCTTCGGCGCGTTCATGAGCGAATCGGGTCTGGCAGAGCGGATCGCGCAAACCATGGGCGGCCTCGATCCAGATGATCTCGACGGGATCAACGCCGCGTCGCGCGGGCTCGGCGAGGCGCTGCGGTCCGCTTCGATTCCCGAAGCCGTGCAGGAGGAGATCGCTCGCCGCTACGAGGAGCTGGGTCGCGATCCGGCGGTCGCGGTGCGCTCGAGCGCGGCCGGCGAGGACAGCGCGGACGCGACCTTCGCCGGACAGCAGGACAGCTATCTGTGGGTACGCGGCGCCGCGCGCGTCGCCGAAGCGGTGCGCGACTGCTGGGCGAGCCTGTACAGCCCGACCGCGATCAGCTACCGCGCGCGCCTGGCTGGCGCGCACGCGGAGCCGGCGATGGCCGTGGTCGTTCAGCTGATGGCCGAGGCCGAGGTCTCCGGGGTGATGTTCACCTGCAACCCCGTCAGCGGTGATCCCAGCATGGTCGCGATCAACGCGAGCTGGGGCCTGGGCCTCGCGGTGGTGGGCGGGGACGTGACGCCCGACGACTATCTCGTCAGCAAGGTCACCGGCGAGATCGTGCGCGAGCGGATCAACCCGAAGCTGACGCAGTACGTTCCTGACGCTGGGGGCGACGGGACCGTGCGCGTCGAGGTCCCGGCCGACCGGCGCGAGGCGCCGTGCCTCGCCGCGGACGCGATCGCGGAGCTCGTCGATATCGCGCGGCGGATCGAGCGTCACTTCGGCTCACACCAGGACATCGAGTGGACCCGCGCCCCGGACGGCACGGTGCACATCGTCCAGTCCCGTCCGGTGACCACGCTCGTCAAACGCGTGGACGCTCCCAAGCCGGCGTCCGCGATCGCGATGGTGATGAGCACCTTCGGAGTCAAGAATGCCGCTGAGTGACGACGATGTCCGCGAGATCCTGCGGATCATCGACGAGTCCGACCTGGAAGAGCTGAGGCTCGAGACCGAGGCATTCTCGCTGCACGTCCTTCGCGGCGATCGCGGCGGCGCTCAGCTCTCCCCGGAGCCCGCGGCGCCCGAAGCAGCGAGCCCGAACGGACTGCTGACGATCACCTCGCCGATGCTCGGCACGTTCTACCGCGCCGAAGGGCCGGGCAAGGAGCCGTACGTCGAGATCGGCAGCAGCGTCGAACCGGACACCACCGTCTGCATCATCGAGGTGATGAAGATGATGAACTCGATCCCGGCCGGCGTCTCGGGGACGGTCGTCGAGGTCCTCGGGCGCAACGCCGAGCTCGTCGAATACGGGGAGCCGCTGTTCAGGGTGCGCCCGTGAAACGCGTGTTCATCCCCAACCGCGGCGAGATCGCCGTGAGGATCGTGCGGGCCTGCCGGGCCCTCGGCATCGAATGCGTCGTCGGCAGCTCCGATGTCGATCGCGACGGGATGGCGGCGCGGATGGCCGACCGGGCGGTCTGCATCGGCCCAGGGCCGGCGGCGCAGAGCTACCTCCGCGACGACGTGATCGTCCAGGCCGCGCTCGGCACGGACTGCGACGCGATCCACCCCGGGTACGGGTTCCTGTCCGAGAGTCCGCGACTCGCGCAGCGCGCCCGCGACCACGGCATCAACTTCGTCGGTCCGCCGGCGCGGGCGATGGAGCTGGCAGGCGACAAGCTCAGGGCGCGCGAGGAGGCCGCGCGCGCCGGTCTCCCCGTCCTCCCGGGACAGGCGGCCGACTCGATCGAGTCCGCGCAGAGGCTCGCCGACGCGATCGGCTACCCGCTTCTCGTCAAGGCGGCGGGCGGCGGCGGGGGCCGCGGCATCAAGCTCGTGCACGACGACGGCGAGCTGCGGGCGTTGCTGGAGCTCGCGCGCACCGAGGCCGGCGCCGCGTTCGGCGACGCGCGCGTGTATCTCGAGCGCTACATCCAAGCGGCGCGCCACATCGAGGTTCAGATCGCCGCGGACGAGCACGGCACGACGCTCCAACTCGGCGAGCGCGACTGCTCGGTGCAGCGCCGCTACCAGAAGGTGATCGAGGAGGCTCCCGCGCCGTGCCTGCCTGCCTACCGCCGCGAGGCGATCACCAACGCGGCGGTCGCGTTCGCGCGCGCGATCGGGTACCGCAACCTCGGCACCGTCGAGTTCGTGCTCGACGCGACGACCGGCGACTTCTACTTCCTGGAGATGAACTGCCGGATCCAGGTGGAGCACCCCGTCACCGAGGCGGTCACGGGGTGGGACCTGGTCGTAGCGCAGCTTCAGATCGCGGCCGGCGAGCCGCTGCGCGGCGTGGCCCAACCGACCGGCCATGCGATCGAGTGCCGCCTGAACGCGGAGGGCCCCGGCACGATCACCGCGTTCAGGGTGCCCCCGACCGGCGGTCTGCGGGTCGACACCCACTGCGAGCCGGGCACGAGGGTGCCGCCGTTCTACGACTCGCTGCTCGCGAAGCTGATCGCGCACGGACCGGATCGCGTGCATGCGATCGGCACGCTGCGCGAGGCGCTCGACGCCACCGACGTGGAGGGAGTCCCGACCAATCGCGAGACGCTCGTGCGCGTGCTCGGCGAGCCGCAGTTCTCGACCGGGCCGGTGACGACGAGATGGCTCGAAGACTCGCTGGCGGGGGTGGCGGCGTGATCGAGTTCATCGACACGAGCATGCGCGATGGCAACCAGAGCCTGTGGAGCGCGACCGGCCTGACGACGCCCGATGTCGTAGCGATCGCCCCGGTCATGGACCGGGTCGGCTACCACGCGCTCGACTTCACGTCTAGCACCCACATGGCCGTGTCGGTGCGCTTCCATCACGAGGATCCCTGGGAACGGATCCGGCTCGTCAGCGCGGCCATGCCCAATACGCCGCTCGGCATGATCGGCACCGGGATGCGGTTCATCTCGTGGGTGCCGGCCGAGGAGGACGTGCTGCGGCTCTCGTTCAGGCTCGTCGCTCGCAACGGCATCCGGCGCTTCCAGATCGCCGATCCCTCCAATGACACCGCGCGGGTGCGGCGGATGGCGCGGATGGCGCGCGAGGAGGGGATCGAGGAGGTGGTGATCGGGCTCACCTACTCGATCAGCGCCGTCCACACGCATTCCTACTACGCGCAGCGAGCGGCCGAGCTCACCGACTGCGCGGACATGGACCGCCTGTACCTGAAGGATCCCGGCGGGCTGCTGACGCCCGATGCGGTCAGGGAGCTCGCGCCGGCGTTCCTCAGCGCGGCGTCCGGGCGGCCGGTCGAGCTGCACAGCCACTGCACGATCGGACTTGCGCCGTACGTCTACGTGGAGGGGGTGCAGGCCGGGTTCGGCGTCGTGCACACCGCGAGCGGCGCGCTTTCCCGCGGGACCAGCCAGCCGGATGCGACGGCCACCGCGCGAAACCTCGAGGCCGCCGGTCACGAGCATCCGTTGGACCTCGAGCAGCAGGCCGTCGTCGACGCGCACTTCGACGCCCTCGCGCGGGCCAAGGGTCTTGCGCCCGGCAACCCTCGGGAGTTCGACGCCGCCTACTACCGCCACCAGCTGCCGGGCGGGATGGTCACCACCACCCGGCGCATGCTCGAGGAGCTGCGACGCGGCGAGCTGTTCGACCAAGTGCTCGAGGAGGTCGGCCGCGTCCGCGCCGAGATGGGCTACCCGATCATCGTCACCCCGGTCTCGCAGTTCATCGCCACCCAGGCCGCGCGCAACGTGATCGACGGCAAGCGCTGGGCGAACGTCTCGGATGAGACGGTCCGCTACTTCCTCGGGCATTACGGCCAGCCGCCGGCACCCGTGAACCCGGAGATCGCCGACAAGGTGCTCTCCCGTCCGCAGGCGGCAAAGCTCAAGGACCTCAGGCCGATCACGCTCGAGGGCGCGCGCGAGCGCTTCGGCCGGCGCATCTCCGAGGAGGAGCTGCTGCTGCGCCTGACGATGCCCGCCGAGCAGGTCGACGCGATGATCTCCGCGCGGGGCGGCGGGAACCGCGGACGTCATCCGGCGGCCCCCTCGGCCGGCCCGGGCCGCGCGCCCCTGGTCACGCTGGTCCGCGAGCTCGACCGGCGGCCCGCGGTCAAATACCTCTCGCTCCGGACCGAGAGCGAGAGTCTGGTCTGGCGACGTGGCTGACGGCGTCCGCGACGGGACGCTCGCCGGCGTCCGCGGGTTCGTCTTCGACGTCGACGGGACGCTCGTGCACCGCGGGCCCGACGGCCGTGGCCGGCCGCAGCCGGGAGCGGTCGAGGTACTCGACGCGATCCATGCCTCCGGCCGGCCCCTCGTTCTGTTCACGAACGGCAGCCATGTCACCGCGGAGGCGATCGCCGCCGGCCTCCGGGAGGACGGCCTGCCGATCGGCGATCACGAGGTGCTCACGCCGGTGGAGAGCGCTATCACCTACATCCGCAGGTACCACCGCGACGCGCCGGCGCTGCTGTTCTCCTCGCCGGTCGTCGCCGAGCGGATATCGAGCGCCGGCGTGCCGCTGGCGCACGGCGAGGAGGCGGGAGTCGTGCTCGTGACCCACCCCGACGCGTTCGACCTGAGAGCGCTCGAGCGGGCGGCCCGCGCGGTCGACCGCGGGGCGCCGTTGCTGACGGGCAGCTACGCCCGCGGCTATGCGGGTGCGAATGGGATGATCTACAGCCGCGGCGCGATGGTCACCGCGGCGATCGCGAAGGTCACCGGCGTCCGCCCCAAGGTCGTCGGCAAGCCCTCCCGGGCGGCCGTCGCCGAGGTCAGCGAGCGGCTCGGGCTCCCCACCTCGGAGATCGCGGTGATCGGGGACGACCTCGGGATGGATGTCGCGCTCGGCCGCATGGGCGGCTCGCGCACGGTCCTCGTACGCAGCGGGATCAGCGGCCGGATCGCGCTCGAGCGCGTCCCCGAGCGCCGCCGCCCCGACGCCGCGATCGACGGCGTCGGCGAGCTGCTCCCCTGGTTGGGCTAGCCGCGCGCGGCGAGGACCGCGGCGTGGCGGATCTCGCTCGGCGTCGACCCGTACTCGCGCTTGAACACGCGCGAGAAGTGCGCCGCGTCGCAGAAGCCCCAGCGGAACGCGATGTCGGTGACCGATCCCCCGTTGGGCCGCTGGAGGTCCTCCATGCAGCGCGAGAGCCGCTCGCTGCGGACGAGGCCGGCGACCGAGGTGTCGGCGTCCTCGAACAGCGCGTGCAGCGCCCGCACCGACATCGCGTACGCGCGCGCGATCGTCCCCGGTCCGAGCATCGGGTCCTGCAGGTGCGTCCGCACATAGCGGCGCACCTCAGCGCGCAGCGCGGCGCGGGTCGCCGAGCGGCTCGTCGGCACCGACGGCTCGACCGCCGCGCGCAGCAGCTCGAGCGCGGCGTTGGCCGCGGCGATCGTCGCGGTCGCGTCGAGCTGTGCCAGCTCCGCGGCGAGCGCGTTCATGTACCTGACCAGGAGCCGCGCCGGCCCGCTGCGCTCGAGCGGGGGCAGGACCTGGAGCTCTCCGAGCCGTGGGCACATCGCCAGCGCGCGGTCGCGGGGGAACAGCAGCGTCCGCTTGTAGAACGGCTCGACGATCTCGACCTGGGTCGGCTGCAGGCCGTCCCACAGCACGACATCTCCGGCCTCGAGCGCGAGCTGCCGACCACCCTCGCGCACGACCTCGACGCCCTTGCAGACGAACTGGAAGCCCAGCACGCTCTCGCCCGGGCCGCCGATCAGCTGGCTCGAGCGGTTTCCGAGAAACGGCGAGGCCGCGCAGTCCAGCAGCTTCAGCTCGCCGATCGAGCGCCGGGTGACCGCGCCGTGGAACGTCTCGGGAGTGCGCTCGGTGCCGCGCACGTCGAAGCTCAGATGGGTCTCGGCGAGGATCTCGCTCCACGAGCCGAGCCGGCTGGCGAGCGTGGCGCCGCGGGCCTGCCACCGCTCAGGCGTACGGTCCGAGCCGTTCAGCGCGTGAGTGAGTCCGGTCCCGTCACGAACGGCCATCGCGTCATCCTCTGTTGATCCACCACCCTGCGATCTATGGTAATCGTCAGTCGCGGTGAGCAGAAACCCACGCCACGGATCCCGCATCGACCGGCAGTGCCACGCCGGTGATGAACGACGCCTCCTCCGAGCAGAGCCAGACCACTGCGGCGGCGACCTCCTCGGGCTCGCCGAATCGGGTCATCGCCTGCGGGGCGATGATCTCGCGCTGTCGATCGGGCGGCTGGTCGGACATCAGCGGCGTCATGATCGCGCCCGGACACACCGCGTTGACGCGAATCCCGTGCTCCGCGTACTCGACGGCGGCGTTCTTGGTGAGCCCGAGTATCCCGTGCTTGCTCGCCGTGTACGCGCTGAGCAGCATCACCGCGCGCAGGCCGGCGTTCGAGGACGTGTTGACGATCGCTCCGCCCGCCGGACCGTCGCTGCGGAGCATCTGGCGGATCTGGTGCTTCATTCCCAGGAAGGTCCCGCGCAGGTTGACCGCGATCACGCGGTCGAAGTCCTCGTCGTCGGTCTCGTGCAGCAGCCGGTGCACGCCGATCCCGGCGTTGTTGTGGGCGAAATCGAGGCGCCCGAAGCGGCGCACGGTGTGCGCCACCAGCGCCTCGTTGTCGTAGGCGCTCGCGACATCGCAGGCAGCGAACTCCGCCTGGCCCCCGGCGGCGCGGATCGCTTCTACGGTCTCCTCCGCGCGGGCCCGTGCCGACTCCAGATCCGCCACCATCACCGCCCCACCCTCGCGCGCGAAGCGGATCGCGCACGCCCGCCCGATCCCGCTCGCGGCGCCGGTGACGAGGCCCGCCTTGCCCTCCATCAACGCGCCCATGAGCGAACCCTATGCGATGACTCCCAGCGCCGCTGAGCTCTACGACGAGCTGACCGACGGGATGACCAGGTCCCTGCGCCTGGATGAGCTGCTCGATGCGGCCGCCGAGGCCCACCCCGGGGTGGTGCCCACGCGCGAGCAGATGGCCGCGGAGCGGGAGCGGCCGCTCGCCGAGAAGCAGCGGATCGAGCTGGCGCAGGGAGAGCTGCTTGCGGAGATCCTCGCGCTCCCCGATGCCGGCCGGCACCTCGTGTCATCGATGCTCGCGCCCACGCCGGAAGCGCTGAGCCGTGCGGACGACTTCCGCGCGACCGGCTTCGCGGACCTCGGCGCCGCGCGCGTGAGACGCGAGGGCAAGGTCGGGACCATCGAGCTCTGCAACCCGCGGCATCTGAACGCCGAGGACGGGTTCACGCTCGGTCCGACCGAGGTCGGGGTCGACCTGTTGCTGCTCGATCCGAAGATCGAGGTAGCGGTCTTTCGCGGGGGTCCCGTCGACCACCCGCGCTACGCCGGCGAGCGTGTCTTCGGCTCGGGGATCAACCTGACGCTCCTCTACCAGGGCCGAATCGACTATCTCTTCTACCTCATCCGGGACCTCGGCTACGTGAACAAGATCTACCGGGGCTTTCCGGACGGCACCGAGAAGCTCTGGGTCGCCGCCGTCGAGCACTTCGCGATCGGCGGCGCGTGCCAGTTGCTGCACGTGATGGACCATGTGATCGCGGCGCGGGGATCTCGCCTGTACCTGCCGGCGCGGAAGGAGGGGATCATCCCGGGCGCCTCCAACCTGCGCCTGCCGCGGTTCGTCGGCGACCGCGCGGCGCGCCAGGCGATCCTCTCGGGGCGTGAGTGGATCGCCGGCGAGCCCGATGCCGACCTGCTGTGCGACGAGGTGGTGCAGCCCGAGGAGGTCGACGAGGCGCTCGAGCGACGCGTGAGCGCCCTGACCAGCTCGGGGCTGATCAACGCGGCCGCGAACCGGAGTGCGATCCGCGTCGGTCAGGAGCCTCTGCACCTGTTCCGCGAGTACATGGCCACCTATGCCCGGGAGCAGGTCCGCTGCCATCTCAGCCCGGCGCTCGTGCGCAACCTCGAGGAGCACTGGGATGCCCATCGCCGCACGGTCTGAGCTCGAAGCGCTGCAGCTGCGCCGCCTGCGCGAGACCGTGGCGCGCGTGCTCGCGGCCCAGCCGCTCGGCGCGGAGCGGCTGCGGGCCGCCGGGATCGAGACCGCCGGCGATGTGCGCACGCTCCAGGACATCACGCGCCTGCCGTTCTCGCGCAAATCCGACCTGCGCGAGGCCTACCCGTTCGGCCTGCTCGCGGTGCCGCGCGAGCAGCTCGTGCGCGTCCACGCATCGAGCGGCACCGGCGGCAAGCCGACCGTCGTCGGCTACACCCGCGCCGACCTCGAGAGCTGGACGGAGCTGATGGCGCGGTGCATGTCGATCGCCGGCGTCGAGCCCGGAATGCTGATCCACAACGCCAACGGCTACGGATTGTTCACCGGTGGGCTGGGGTTCCACCAGGGCGGCGAGCGACTCGGCTGCACCGTTGTCCCGGTCTCGGGCGGTCAGACCGCCCGCCAGGCGATGCTGCTGCGGGACCTCGGCGCGCAGGTGCTCGTCTCGACGCCCTCGTACGCACTTGTGATCGCGCAGGCGCTGCGCGAGGAGCAGATCGATCCGGCCGGGCTGCCGCTGGAGCTCGGGTTGTTCGGCGGCGAGCCGTGGAGCGAGGGCATGCGGACGCAGCTCGAGCGGGCGCTCCCGCTGAGGGCCGTCAACTTCTACGGGCTCTCGGAGATGTGCGGCCCGGGCGTCGCGGTCGAATGCATCGAGGCCCGCGAGGGCCTGCACGTCCAGGAGGACCACTTCCTGGTCGAGGTGGTCGACGCCGACGGCACGGCCGTTGACTCTGGGGAGGAGGGCGAGCTCGTGTTCACGACGCTGACAAAGGAGGCTCTGCCGCTGATCCGCTACCGGACCGGCGACATCGGCCGCGTGTTGGTCGAGCCCTGCCGATGCGGGCGCGACTCGGCGCGCATCGCCGGACTGCGCGGGCGCACCGACGACATGTTGATCATCCGGGGAGTGAACCTCCACCCCTCTACCGTGGAGCACGTGATGCTTGGGGTGCCGGGCACGACCCCCAACTACCGGCTCGTGCTCGAGCGCCGCGGCCCGCTCGACGAGGTCACGCTCGAGCTCGAGCCCGCGCCCGGGTTTGACGGCGGCGTCCTCGAGCGCGCGCTGAGGGAGCACACCGGGCTGCGGATCGCAGTCTCGGCGGTAGAGACCGGCTCGATCCCGCGCAGCACCGGGAAGGCCGCGCGCGTGATCGATCACCGCCCCGCCTGAGCGCGGCTACGCCGGCGCGCGACGGCCGGCGTACTCCACGAACGCGTCCAGCGCGTCGGGCTGTGCCAGCGCGTCGCGGCTCGCCACCTGCTCGGGCGGCGTGCCCTGCAGGATCCGCTTGACGGGCAGCTCGAGCTTCTTCTGGGTGAGCGTCCGCGGAATCGCCGGGACCGCCTCGATCGCGTCCGGCACGTGACGCGGCGAGAGCGCATCCCTCAGGGTCCGTGCGATCCGTGTGCGGAGCTCGTCGTCGAGCCCCTCCGGGCCCTCGCGGAGCACGACGAACAACAGCAGCTCGCCGGCGCCGCCGCCCGGATCCTCGAGGTGGACGATCAGGCTGTCGAGGATCTCCGGCAGCTCCTCGATGACCGCATACAGCTCGCCGGTGCCGAGCCGGACGCCGCCGCGGTTGAGGGTCGCGTCCGAGCGGCCGGTGATCACGCAGCTGCCGCGCTCGGTGAACACGATCCAGTCGCCGTGGCGCCAGACGCCCGGGTAGTGCTCGAAGTAAGCCGCGTGGTAGCGCCGGTCGCCGGGGTCGTTCCAGAACCCGACCGGCATCGTCGGCATCGGCGAGCGGATCACGAGCTCGCCGAGCTCGCCCGTGACCGGCTTTCCGTCCGAGTCGAAGGCGGCGGCGTCTACCGCCAGGCAGGACCCCGCCATCTCGCCGCGATACACCGGCTGTAGCGGGCTGCCCTGCACGATCCCCGTGCACAGGTCAGTCCCGCCGCTGCCCACGTTCAGGAGGATCTCCGCGCCCAGCTCTTCATAGACCCAGTCGAAGCCTTCGGCCGGAAGCGGTGAGCCGGCGACGCCCAGCTGGCGCAGCCGCGAGAGGTCGTGATCGCGCGCGGGGCGCACGCCCTCCTTGCGGCAGCCCATCAGGAACGCCGGCGCGGCGCCCATCATCGTCGCCTGCGTCTCCGCCGCGAGGCCCCATTGGAAGGACAGATCGGGATACAGCGGGTTGCCGTCGATCATCACGATCGAAGCGCGGAGCAGCAGCGCGGAGATCAGCGCGTTCCACATCATCCACGCGGTCGTCGAGAACCACATCAGGCGGTCGCCCGGCCGCAGGTCCCAGCTCAGCCCGTGGTTCTTGAAGTGCTCGATCGTCATCGCGCCGTGGGCGTGGACGATCGCCTTGGGCAGGCCGGTCGTGCCCGAGGAGAACAGGATGTAGAGGGGGTGCTCGAACGGGAGCGCCGCGAAGGCAAGCGGGCAGGCCTCGCTGAGCAGCTCCTCCCAGCGGATCGACTCTGGGAGCTCGTCGCTCTCGCCTCCGGCGTAGGGCACGTGCACGACCTGCTGGAGCGTGGGAAGCGCGGCTCGAATCGCGGCGACGTCCGCGCGGCGATCGATGTGCTTGGCGCCGTAGCGGTACCCGGCGACCGTCAGCAGCAGCTTCGGCTCGACCTGCTGGAAGCGCGCGATCACGCTGCGCGGGCCGAGCTCCGGCGCGCACGTCGACCAGATCGCGCCCAGGCTCGCGCTCGCCAGGAACGCGACAAGCGTCTCGGGGATGTTCGGGAGATAGGCGACCACGCGGTCGCCCGGCTGCACGCCCAGCCGCTGCAGCCCCGCGCGGGCGTGTGCGACCTGCTCGCGCAGATCGCCGAATGTCAGCTCGATCGGCGCGCGCGACTGCGAGCGCGCGATCACCGCCGTGGTTTCAGTGTCCTCGTCGGTGCCGAGGGCGTGCTCGGCGTAGTTGAGCCGCGCGCCCGTGAACCACTTCGCGCCCGGCATCACGCGCTCCTCGAGGACGCGCTCGTAGGGCGCGTGCGCGCGGATCTCGAAGAATTCCCAGAGCGACCCCCAGAAGCCGTCGAGGTCCTCCACCGACCAGCGCCACAGCTCGTCGTAGCCGGAGAGCTCGCGACCGCGGTGCTCGCGCAGCCAGCTCAGGTAACGACCCAGCTGCGAGCGCTCGCGTACCTCGGCCGAGGGCGTCCACAGCACCTCGCCGCTCATCGCCGTCAGTTGCCGGCGTCCTGCAGCGCGCGCCAGACCCGCTCGCCGTTGACGGGCATGTCGATGTGGCGAATGCCGTAGGGCGAGAGCGCGTCGATCACGGCGCCGTGGACCGCGGGCGTGGCGCCGATCGTTCCCGACTCCCCGATGCCCTTCGCGCCGAGCGGGTTGATCGGGGTGGGCGTCTCCATCTCGACCACCTCGAAGCCCGGCAGATCCGCCGGCCCGGGGAATCCGTAGGTGACGAGGTTCGAGTTCTGCGGATTTCCGTCCTCGTCGTAGGTGAGCTCTTCGTAGAGCGCCTGCGCGATTCCCGCCGCCACGCCGCCGTGTACCTGACCCTCGGCGACCAGTGGATTGATGATCCGGCCTGCGTCATCGACCGCGACCAGCCGCTCGAGCCGGGCCGCGCCGGTCTCGGTGTCGACCTCGACGACGGCGATGTGCGCGCCGAACGGGAAGGTCGGCTGGGACGCGGTGAAGTCGGTCTCGACGCTGAGCTCCTCGAGCCGTCCGCTGCTCTGCAGGCGTTCGGCCAGATCGCCCCAGCTCAGCCCGGGCTCGGGCGCTCCGGCGACGTGGAAGCGGCCCTGCTCGAGGTCGAGCATCATGTCCTCGGGGCTGGCCTCGAGCTCCTCCGCGGCGAGCTGCTTGGCGCGCTCGACCACCTCCTCGGAGGCCTGGCCGGCGGCGACGCCGCCGATCTGCGTCGACTTGGAGCCATAGGTGCCGGTGCCGCGCGGGACGCGGTCGGTGTCGCCTCTGATGACCGTGATCTTCTCGACCGGGATCCCGAGGCGGTCGGACGCGATCTGTGCGAACGTCGTCTCGTGCCCCTGTCCCTGGGAGAGCGAGCCGGTCCTGACGATCGCCTCGCCGGAGGTGGTGATCTCGACCGCCCCGAACTCGGTCTCGTTGATCCCGTTGGTCACCTCGACGTACGTGCTGATCCCGATCCCGAGCTGCAGCGTGGAGCCGTTGCTCCGGCGCTCGGCCTGCTCGCGCCGCAGCCCCTCGTAGCCGGCGTGCTCGAGGGCCAGGTCGAGCGCGCCCTCGTAGTCGCCGATGTCGTAATGCGCGCCCGACGCGGTCTGCGCCGGGAATGCGTCCTTGGGAATGAAGTTGCGACGGCGCACCTCGGCGGGATCGAGCCCGCAGTCGGCGGCGAACATGTCCATCGCGCGCTCGAGCATCTGCGTCGCCTCGGGCCGGCCCGCGCCGCGGACGGGCCCGGTAGGGGTGGTGTTCGTGACCACGGCCCTGATGTCGAGCGCGATCTTCGGGATCTGGTAGACGCCGCTGCACATCAGCGCGGTGAGGTTCGCGAGGAATGCTCCGAGCCCCGGGTAGGCGCCCGCGTCCTGGAGGATGCGCGCGCTGAGCGCGGACACCCTTCCGTCGCGGCTGCCGCCAATCGTGAAGTCGATTCGCTGCGCGCGTCCCTGGTGCATCGCGACCAGGTTCTCGCTGCGCGTCTCGGTCCAGCGGATCGGGCGCCCGGTCGCGCGTGCCAGCCAGGCGATGATCACGTCCTCGGTGGCGAGGCCCTTGCCGCCGAAGCCGCCGCCCACGTCGGGTGCGACCACTCGCACCTGCTCGGGCTCGAGCCCGAGCAGCAGCCCGAGCACCATCTTGTCCTGATGCGGCGTCTGCGTCGAGAGATGGATCGTCAGCCGGTCGTTCTCGAACTGCGCGGCGGTCGCGCGCGGCTCGATCGGGCACGCCGCCAGGCGCGGGCTGAAGTTGCTGCCCTCGGTGACCACCTCGCACCCGTCGAACAGGCCCTCCGCCCCCTCCGCGGGGCGGCTCAGGCAGATGTTCGTGCCGAACTCCTCGAACAACAGGATCTCGTCCTTGACCGCTTCGGCGATATCGGTGATCGCCGGCAGCGGCTCATACTCGACCGCGACGAGCTCCGCCGCGTCGACGCTCTCCGCGCGTGACTCGGCGAGCACCGCGGCGACGATCTCCCCGGCGAAGCGCACCTTCTCGGAGGCCAGGAACGGCCGGAACATGCGCTCGTCGATTCCGACGAACGGGGGCGGGGGGTTCACCGCCAGCGGCGTGTCGGCGGCGGTGAACACGCGAGCACCCTGGATCGCCTCGGCGCCGGAGCCGTCGATCTCGGTGATCCGCGCATGCGCCCACGGTGAGCGCACGAACGTGACGTGCAGCGCGTCGCCCAGGGGGAGATCGTCCACGTAGCACCCCTCGCCCCTGAGAAACCTCGGATCCTCGCGGCGGCGAACCCGCTGTCCGACCACGTTTGCCACGGCGCGGGAGCTTCGCACATGCGCCCGGAACAGGGCAAGCCGGGCCGCGGCCGGTTGCCCGGGCCGTCAAGCCGGGTTGCGCTGACCAGCAAGCGTGCCGGGCGCAGTCCGTCTATCATCCGGCCGCGCCGGGGGCCAGTATTCGTCCGTCCAAGGGGACCCGGAGGTTTCCGCATGTCCGTGATCCGTCGCGCGCTGCCGGCGATTCTGGTTGTCGCTTTTCTCGCCGGCGCCCCGGTGGCCGGCGCGTACTACTCGGGCACTTTCTGGCCGGGCGACCCGCTGGCCGGACATCCCTGGTTCGTTGACAAGGAGCGCGGATCGTGGTGGGTCGCGATCCGCACCGATCCCGGCGCGGGCATCCTCCGGCGGGCGGCGGACAACCCGATGGGCAAGACCTTCGGTTCCTGGATCCCGGACCCCGGCGTGCAGGTGCACGACTACATCTCGCGCGCGCACCGCGAGCAGCGCGGGTCGATCCCGTTCCTGAACCTGGCGCGGATCGAGGGGCAGTCGTGCCCCTACCCGGGTCCCCAGTCCGGGTTCAGCGAAAGCGAGGTCGACAACTGGGTCCGCGGCTTCTCCCGCGGGATCGGCAAATCGCGCGTCGTGGTGATCGTCGAGACCGACAAGCTGACCACGATCGGCTGCCTCCCTCGCTGGGCGCAGGCCCGGCGCTATCGCGAGCTGAGCTTCGAGGTCCACACGATGCACCTCCACAACCCCAACGCGGTCGTCTATATCGACGCCGGCAGCGAGGACTGGGGCAAGAACGCCGCAACCATGGCCGGGCGCCTGCGCCGCGCGGACGTGGGCGAGGCTGAGGGCTTCGCGCTCGGAGCCTCCCACCACGACTGGACCTACAAGGAGGTCCGGTTCGGCCTGCAGATCTCGCGCCGCCTGCACGGCAAGCACTACGTCGTCAACACCGACGCCAACGGCTGGGGCCCGAATCCTCGCTGGTACTCGCCTTCCTGGCACGGCGGCTGCACCCCGCCCGGCGAGGGCCTCGGGATCCGCCCCACCACCAAGACGCCGAATCCGTTCCTGGACGCGTTCCTGTGGCTGGGGACGCCGGGCTTCGAGAACGGGGACTGCCTCGGTTACGGCGCGAACGCTCCCTACACGTTCTACGCGTCGGAGGCGGTCAGCCTCCTGCGTAACGCCAACCCCGGTCTGTAGCATCCTGCTGCCGTGTCCACGGTCGTTGCTGACACCCGGGCTTCCAGGCGCCCGCTGAGCCTCACGTCGTCCCGGCGCTACTGGTGGGCCATCGGCCTGTTGTTGCTGCTCGCGCTCGCCGTGCGGGTCCTCTACGTGCTGCACACGAAGAACTTCGTCGCGCGAGTGGACGCCGCCAGCTACAACTATCTCGCCGCGACGCTGGCCAAGGGGCACGGATGGGGCTACGGGACGAGCGCCTACCGCCCGCCGGGCTATCCGATCTTCCTCGCCGGCATCTACCTGCTGGTCGGGATCCCCACCAAGGACTTCACCGACCCGCGGCTGGTCGAGGCCGTGTTTGCCACGCTCACGGTCGGTCTGATCGGCCTGATGGTCGCCCAGGTCGCGGGCCGGATCCCGGCGCTGATCGCGGTCGCGATCTCCGCGATCTACATCCCGCTGGTGCTGGTCGGCGTCTCGCTGATGACCGAGGCGCTGTTCGTCCCCTTATCCCTGATCGCGATCAACTGCGCGCTGCGAGCGCGAGTGGCGCTGCATCGCTGGAGATGGATCGTGCTCGCCGGGATCTTCACGGGGTTATCCGCGCTCACCCGAGGCAACGGCATGGTGCTGGCGCCGGCGTTGGCGCTCGTCGTCTGGACCGCCAAGCCGCGGTGGTCCTGGCGCGCGCTCGCGGCGCCGATCGTGCTGCTGATCGTGACCGCGGCGACGATCTCCCCGTGGACGATCCGCAACGCCTCCGCCCAGCATGCGTTCGTGCCGGTGACCACCGAGCTCGGCACGACCCTGAGCGGGACCTACAACGAGAACGCTCGGCACCATCGCTGGATCTGGGAGATCAACGGCTACAGCAACTACCACAAGATCAAGAGCAACAAGAAGCTGACGGAGGCACAGCGCAGCTCGCAGCTGACCTCGGCGGTGATCAAGTACATCGAGAAGCAGCCGCAGATCCTGCCCGAGGTGATGTTCTGGAACACGCTGCGGTTGCTCGACCTCCAGGGGCGGCGCGTGTCGCGGATGACCGCGTACGCGGACACGTTCGCAACCGGGCAGTTCGCCGACATCGGCGTCGTTCAGTTCTGGATCGTCGGCATCCTCGCGATCGTCGGCGCGTTCACGGCGGCGGGACGGCGCATCCCCAAGTCGCTGTGGACGGTGCCGTTCCTCAACTGGCTCGCGATCGCGCCGATCACGACCGGCACTCCGCGCTTCCGGGACTCGCTCGAGCCGTTCTTCATCCTGCTGGCGGCGTGCGCGCTCGAGGCGCTGTTCCTCCGTGCGCGCGAGCGGGTGGCCGCCAGACGGGGCGCCGCCGCGCCGGAGCGACAGGCGGCGTTCGAACAGGTGCCGGCGCTCAGGTGACCGCCTCGGTCAGCGGCGCAGCGCGCTGAACCCCGCGTTCAGCAGCGTCTGCGCCTGGTCGGCCGGGTCGGCCGAGTGCAGCAGCACCACGCCGAGCCATGCGCGCCCGCGCCGGGCCGTCGCGACCAGGCACGGACCCGCGGCCGTCGTGAACCCCGTCTTCACCCCGTCCGCGCCCGGATAGCGAGCGAGCAGCAACGGGTTGTTGTTGTACAGGTAGAGCTTCCGGCCCTTGATCGGGAACGGCAGGATCGCGCTGCGGGAAGCGACGATCCGGGCGAGCAGCGGCTGCTCGAGAACGGCGTGCGCGATCAGCGCGAGGTCGCTGGCGCAGGAGTGGTTGCCCGCGTCGACGATCCCGCTGACCGACGTGAAGTGCGTGCACGGGAGGTTCATCGCGCGCGCCCGCGCGTTCATCATCGCCGTGAAGCGGTCCTGGGTCCCGGCGACGTGCTGGGACAGCGCGATCGCCGCGTCGTTGCCGGAGGGCAGCAGCAACCCGTAGAGCAGCGCGAGCAGGGGGACCCGCTTGCCGAGCGGGAGCAGCCCGACGCCGGAACCGCTGAAGTGCACCGCCGCCGGCGTGATCAGCACGCGAGCGCCGGGCTTCGCGTGAGCGACCACGATCAGCGCGGTCATCATCTTCGTCAGGCTCGCGATCGGCACCACACGCGTGGGCGCCCGCTCCCACAGCACGCGACCGGTGTTCACGTCGAACAGCAACCCGCTCCTCAGCCCCAGCTCGAGCTTGGGGTGGACTCGCTCCGCCGGCGGGGCGAGCGCCGACGCGTACGCATTGGGCGCGGGCGCGGAAGGATGGGCGGCCGGGCGGCCGGGATGTGTCGATGCGGCCTTCGGGCTCGGGGGGCCCTCGGTACGCGCCGCCATCAGCGCCAGCAGCACGACCACGCCCGCGATCAGCGCCAGGACGCCCGTCCGCAGACGGTGCCGGCGACGTGCTCGGCGCTGCTGCGCCGCTCGCGCCGCCCGGCGGCTTGGACCTGGCTCGAGCGCGAGTTGTCGTGGCATCGGCTGTCGCTGATCGCAGCCCCCGCGTCGCGGCGATCATAACCCTCAGCGGAGCGGGCGCGCGGGCGTCATTCGCCTGACGTTGGTCGCGAGCAGCCGGATCGCCAGCATCCCGAACACGAACCCGCCCACGTGGGCGAAGTATGCGACGCCTCCCGCTCCGCCCGTCGGGTTGGTGAGGTTCGCGGCGCCGAACACGGCCTGCTCTGCGAACCAGATCCCGAGCACCCACACGACCGGCAGCTCGATCACGGTGAACAGCAGGATGATGAACACGAGCGTCAGCACGCGGGCGCGCGGATACAGCACGATGTAGCCACCGAGCACTGCGGCGATCGCTCCCGACGCGCCCAGCGTCGGCACCTGGCTGTTGGGCGCGACCGCGACCTGCAGCGCCAGCGCCGCGATCCCGCCGACCACGTAGAACCCCAGGTACTTCAGCGGTCCCATCGCGTCCTCGACGTTGTTGCCGAAGATCCAGAGGAACAGCATGTTGCCGCCGATGTGGAGGATCGAGGCGTGCATGAACATCCCCGTGAACACGGTCTGCCAGACGGGGATCGTGTTCGGCAGCGCGTGACCGGTGCAGCCTACGCCCGCGCCGGACGCGGTCGGCACCACCCCGCACGTCGATCCGGGATGGGTGAGCGCGTAGGGGAACGCGCCGTACTTGATCTCCTCCGTCGGCGTGGGGCCGCCGATCAACGACCCGCCATGCCGGACCGCCAGGTAGTACACGAGGAGGTTCGCGAGGATCAGCGCGAACGTCACCACCGGGAAGCGATCCGTGGGGATGTTGTCCTTGATCGGAAGCACGCGCCATCCGCTGCCGACGTGGCTCCCGCCCCGCGTTTGCCGGAGCCTGCTCGCGTGGCGGCGAGTCTACTCGGGGGCTTTTGGGTCCCGAGCGCCGCGCCGTGCGCTTGCGTCCCAGGTGCGGGCCGGCGCTAAGCCGCTCGCGCGCCGTGCGGACCGCCCACCGCGGCGATCCGCCACGGCTGCGCCTGGTCGCCGTCGAGCGCCAGTGTCCAGAGCTCGGTGAAACCCACGACCCGCGACTTGCTGCCGGCCACCACGGCCGTGGTGTCGCGATTCTCGATGTAGCGCCGGCCTTCGAGCTCGACCGCGATCGTCATCGTCGGCGGCTCGGCGCCCGCGTCGAGCCCGGTGATGTGGATCTGCTTGACCTTGGGGCCGCGCACGACCAGCCTCGTGCGGCCACTCGGATCACCGGGATGCAGGAGCGCCGGGATCACGTCGCCGTGCGCGATCCCGTACAACCGCTCGTCGCTGCCGTCGACCGCCTCGGCCCAGGCGGCGACCGCTCGACGGGCGGCGATCTCGAGCACGTCGGGCGCGAACCGGCCGTCCGCCAGACTCAGATCCAGTGCCGCGGCCCTCGCGTCCCCGCGGAAGTCGAGGTCCGCCACCTCCGAGATCTTGGTTCCTTCGGGCACCGCCTCGGCGACCGCGCCCTCGAGCAGCGCCTCGTCGCGCATCCGCTCGTCGTCCTGGGCGGAGCTCACGACGATCTGATCGCTGAGCGCGTGGGCACCTTCAGCGCCCTGCTCGATCGAGATGAGGATCCACCGGCCGTCCTTGCGCCCGAGGGTCCAGAACTCCCGCAAGCGCACGAACTCGCCGAACTGCCCGGCGCGCTTGATGTGGCGTCCCGCGAGGTCCTCGACGTAGTCGCGCATCCGCGCCTCGATCCGCACCGTCACCCGATCCACGTCGCGGCGCGAGAGGTTCACGTACTCGACCTTCGGCTCCTCCTCGACGCTGACGCGGTTGCGCCAGCCGCGCCGCTCGAGATCGTCCAGGCGCCGGTTCCACTCGGCCATCAGGTCGCTGCCGACGAGCCTGCTCAGCGCGCCTCGATCACCCCGGTCCCATGCCTGCTGGACCTGCTTGAACAGCGCGGTGGCCTGAGCCCTGACCACCTCGGGGCTGAACGCGCCGTCTTCCTCGGAGGCCTCGGCCGCCGCCAGCTCGACGCGATGCTCGCGCTTCGCGATCCGGCGGCGCTCCGCACGGCCGGAGTCCTTTCGCCCGCCCCAGGCCGCGCCCGCCTTCGGCGCGACCCGCGCGAACAGGATCCACAGCACGACCAGACCGACCAGCACGAGCGCGCCGATCCCGTGGCCGAGCAGCGCGATCCGGATCAGGATCTGGATCAGGATGTAGAAGCCGAAGCCGCGGCCGCCGCCACCACCGCCACCGCCACCGCCGAAGCCGGCCGATCCGCCTCCGGCGCTGGCGAGCGCGGTACCGGCGAAGACAAGCGTCAGGATCGCCACGGCGAGCCCGATCAGGATGGCGCGGCGCCTGCGGTTCATCGGCTTGCCCCCGCTTCGGCCAGTGGTCCCACGCCCGGCTCGTCCTGGCGTACGTGCTGGTCGGCGTGGTAACTGCTCCGGACCAGCGGGCCTGCGGCCACGTGCTCGAATCCGAGCTCGTACGCCGCTCGCTCGAGCTCCTTGAATTCGTCGGGATGCCAGTAGCGGACGATTGGAAGATGGTTCTCGGTGGGACGCAGGTACTGGCCGATCGTCACTACCTGGACGAAGTTCTCGCGCAGCGTTCCCAGCGCGTCGATCATCTCGTCGAACGTCTCGCCAAGGCCGACCATGAATCCGGATTTTGTGGTGACTTCGTCACCGCCCATCTCCTTGGCGTTCCTCAGCACCCGGCAGGAGCGCTCGAACTTCGAGCCCCGCCTCGCCACCCGATAGAGCCTCGGGACGACCTCGACGTTGTGGTTGAACACGTCCGGCCGCTCCGCGATCACCTTCGCCAGCGGCATCTCCTCGCCCCGGAAGTCGGGGGTGAGCACTTCGACCTTGGTGCGCGGCGACTGCCTCCTGATCTGGCGGATCACGCCGACGAAGGCGTGCGCCCCGTAATCGGGCATGTCGTCGCGGTCGACGCTCGTGATCACCGCGTGCCGCAGCCCCATCCGCGCGATGCTCCGCGCCACCCGCGCCGGCTCGAGCGGATCGTCCCACGTCGGCTTGCCCGTCTTGACGTTGCAGAACCCGCATCGGCGCGTGCAGGTGTCGCCGAGGATCATGAACGTCGCCGTCCCGCGCTGCCAGCACTCGCCGATGTTCGGGCACGCGGCCTCCTGGCAGACCGTGTGCAGGTTCTCCGCCTCGATCAGCCGGTGCAGCTCGCGGTATCTCGGGCCCCCGGGCGCCGGCACCTTGAACCACGGCGGCTTGCGCGCGCGGTGTGGCTGGGTCTCCGGCCCGAGGATCGTGAGCACGTCCGCGATCCCGCCGGGGTTTGCTCGGGATCGTGTGGCGCTCACGCCCTACACGGTAGCGATCGGCCGCGTCTGCCCGCGCCCGAATTGGCACACACGTGCAAGATTTTTTAGGCCACGATTGGCGCCATGCCAGAGGCTGGCCGAGAAACCGGAATATATGGCCGGTCTTTCGGCCAGCCTCCGGTCGAGCACGCGATTCTCGCCGTGGCGGGTCCGCAGCACGCGGTGATCGAGCTCGACCAGCTGTCCGCACTCGGCCTCTCTCAAAGCGCAGTTCATAAACGCGCGGCCACCGGACGCCTTCATCGTGTCTACACACGCGTGTACTCGCTCGTCCCCCCACCACTGCTGACCGGCAAGGGACGCTGGATGGCCGCCGTCCTCGCCTGCGGCCCCGGCGCCGCCCTCTCCTACGCGAGCGCCGCGGCCCTGCTCGAGCTCCGCAGGAGCGACGCCGTCTACATCGACGTCACCGTCCCGGCCGATCGGGTCGCAAGCACGCGGGAATCCGGATCCATCGTTCGACCACCCTGACGGACAAGGATGTGACCGTCGTCGACGGCATTCCCTGCACGACCGTGGCGCGGACCACTTTCGACCTCGCCAAGGCGGTCAGGCGCCGTGGCGTGGAGCGTCTGCTGGACCAGGCGGTGGCGATGAACGTCTTCAACTACCTCGCGTTCGAGGACCAGCTCGAGCGCAACCCCTCCCGTCCGGAGGCGAGGCTGCTTCGATCCGTCCTCGCCGAGCACAACGCCGGCAGCACGCTCACCGAGAGCGAGTTCGAGGAGCTCTTCCTCGCACGGGTCCGCGCGGCCGGCTTTCCGCGGCCCGAGACGCAGCAATACCTCGAGCTCCCCGACGGCGGACCTGCGCTACGGGCGGACTTCCTCTGGCGGGCGCAGCGGATGGTGGTTGAAACCGACAGCCTCAAGTACCACCGCACGCGCGCCTCGATGGATCGAGACACCACGCGAGACCAGCGCCTCGTGGTCCACAACTGGTGGCCGTTCCGGACGACCTGGTCTCAGGTCCAGTTCCGCTGGGAGAGCGTCGAGCCGCGGCTCAGGACGATGCTGGCGATGTGAGCGCGGGAGCGGGCTCCCGTGCCGCCGCGGGCGCCGCGGGCTCCCGTGCCGCCGCCGATCCCCCCGTCACCGATCCCCCCGCCGCCGCGCCCCCCAGCCGCTCCTCCAGCTGCCACCGGCTCACCAGCCGCGCGCGCCGCCCCAGCGCGTCCGCCACCCTGAACGCGACCCGCCGCCGGAAGCACGGCATCTGGCCCGCCAGGCGCGAGGTCTCCCGGATCAGCGAGGTCATCCGGACGCCCTCCAGCCCGCAGGGAACGACCCACTCGAACGGCTGCATGTCGTTCTCGACGTTCACCGCAAAGCCATGGGTGGTGACGCCGCGCGACAGATGGATCCCGATCGACGCGATCTTGCGCTCCCCGACCCACACGCCCGTGAAGTCAGGACCGTCGTCCGGCCGCGCGCGGGCGGAGATCCCCTCCTCCGCGAGCGCGGCGACGAGCGCCCGCTCGAGCGTGCGCACGTACTCGACCACGTCATCCACGCGCACGATCGGATACCCGACGAGCTGGCCGGGCCCGTGATAGGTGACCTTGCCGCCGCGGTCGGTCTGGACCACGTCGATCCCCTGCATTCGATACCAGTCCTCGCCCATCGGCAGCTCGCCCGGGCCGGATCGCCGCCCGCGCGTGTACACCGGCCAGTGCTCGAGCGCCAGCAGGACGTCGGGCACCTCCTCGCGCTGACGCGCCACGCAGATCCGCTGCTGCAGCTCCAGCCCGGCGCGGTACTCGAGCGTGCCCAGCTGGCAGACCCACAGCTCCGGTCGGTTCACGCTAGAGATGCTAGCCCGGCAGGATCTTCGCCTGGCTGAGGTCGACCGTGACGCGATCGTGGGCGGGGGTGCCGCTCGTCGAGCGGAACGCGATCGAAAGCGTCGGGGGCTTCACGGACCAGTCGACGGCCACGGTCAGGTAGCCGAACTCGATCACGGGCTTGGCCACAAGCGTGAACTCGCCGACCGTCAGGGGCGCCGGCGGCAGGCCACCCATCGGAGCGGTCGCGGCGAAGCCGCCGCTGCCCGCGACGACATACGGGATCTGACGGCCGGCCGTCGCGCGGGTGAAGCGCTGGTAGAGGTGGGCGTGACCGGAGAGCACGGCGTCCGGCCACAGCCCGGCCGCGGCGACCGCCCGATCGATGTCCTGGGACATTCCGAGCGTGCCGCCGTGCTTGGCGTCGACCGATGCGGGCGGGTGGTGCACGGCGAGGATCACCGCGCGCTCGCCGGCCTCGCGCGCGGGTCGCAGCCGGCTGAGCTCCTCGGTCAGGAACTGGATCTGCTCGTCGCCCAGCGGGTACGCGCCGTTCTCGGAGGACAGGACGCCGGGGCCGTCGAGCACGTTCGAGTACAGGCCGATGATCGACACCGCCGGCGCGTCCAGCGTGAAGTAGACCCCCGGCTGTGTCATCGTGCTGCGCACCAGCCCGCCGCCGTCGGGTGACGGGCCTGCGCTGGAGGCACAGAAGTTGCGCAGAAACGCCGTCAGCGTCGGGATCTGCGGCACGTCGGTGCCAGGGCCGAAGACCATTCCGTCGTGGTTGCCGGGGATCGCGAAGATCGGCCGGTCGTAGCCGCGAAACGGCTCGTAGAACTGGTCGTAGTAGTACTGCCCCTCGCCGAAGTTGTAGATCACGTCGCCGAGGTGGAAGAAGAACTCGGGCGGATCCGCCAGGCTCAGGTCGGCCGTCATCGTGTCGGCGACGCTCGCCTCGTTGGCCAGCGCCCGGGCCATCGTCTGCGTCTGGTCGACCTTCGCGGCGCCCGTGTCGCCGACCGCGTGGAACACGATTCGCTTGGCGGCGGCGATCCGCCCCACCGTCTCCGCCGGCAGGATCGAGCCGAGGTCCAGCCGAGGCGGAGTCACCCGCGGCGCCGGCACCGGCTGGATCTGGGACTGGTGCAGCAGGAAGTACGGCGAGTTGTAGTAGGCCGCGCTGGTGTTGTCGACCTGGAAGGCGCTCTCGTCGGGGCGTGGGTGGGGGTCTGCGTAGAGGCGCGGGCCCGCGGCGCTCCCGCCCACAGAGCCGCCCGCCATCGGAGTGGTCTACCGCTCCAGCCGGCGCTTCACGCTCGCCAGGAACTGCGCAGACTGCGCGCCGTCCAGCGCCCGGTGGTCCCAGCTCAGGCCGAGGATCGTGGTCGGGCGGATCGCGATCGAGTCATTCCCGTCCGCGTCGCTCACCACCACCGGGTGCTTGATCACGGCCTCGAAGTCGAGGATCGCGACCTGCGGCTGATTGATGATCGGCGTGGCCATGATCGAGCCGTACTGACCGGGGTTCGTGATCGTGAAGGTCCCGCCGCGGACCTCGTCGGGGTTGAGCTGTCGCGCGCGAGCGCGCTGGGCGATGTCCTTGATCCGGATCGCAAGCCCCTCGACCGAGAGCTCGTGTGCCTTGTGGATCACCGGCACGATCAGGCCGTCGTCGCCGAGCGAGACGGCGATCCCGAGGTTCACGTCGGCGTGACGCGCGTAGCGCTCGCCCTCCAGCGTGGCGTTCAGCGCCGGGTGCTCGCGCAGCGCGTCGATCGCGGCCCGGGCCACGAACGCCAGCCCGGTCACGCCGAGCTCTTTCCGCGCGGCCTCGACTCGGCCCATGTCGACCTCGATCCAGGTCGTGCAGGTCGCGGCCGTCTCGAGCGAGCGCTTCATGTGCTCGCCGATCTGCCGTCGCATCCGTGAGAGCTGATCGCCCGCCCCGCCCGCCGGCGCTGGCTCGGGCCGGTACGGGCTCTCGATGTGAAGGGGCGGCTCGCTCGCCTCGGCGGATGCATCGGCCCGCGCTCCGGCGGGCGCATCCGCACCGCCGCCGCTCACATACGCCAGCACGTCCTGCTTGCGCACCCGGCCGCCCCGGCCGGTGCCCGGCACGGCGGACAGGTCGATCCCGTGCTCGGCTGCGATCCGCTGGACGACGGGGGAGTAGCGGCGGCCGTTCCCGCCTCGCTGGACGGGCGTCGGTCCACTCGACTGGACCGCCGGCTCGTGCGCAACCGGCGCCTCGTCCACCGGCGGAGCCCCGTTGGCGTCGGAGGGCGCCGGGGCAGGAGCGGCGGGGGCCGGCGCCGGCGCGCCGCCTGTCGCAATTCGCGCCAGGGGAACGCCAACCTCGACCGTGGCATCGACGGGCACGAGGATCTCCGTGACGACGCCGCTGACCGGGGCCGGCAGCTCGGTGTCGATCTTGTCGGTCGAGATCTCGCAGATCGTCTGGTCGGCCTCGATCCGGTCGCCTACCTCGACGCGCCAGGCGACCACGGTGCCCTCGGCGACCGACACGCCCATCTGCGGCATCGTCACGTCGACCACCTCGGTCCCGGCCCCGGCGGAAGGATCAGTACGCGAGGAGCTCACGGCATGCCTCCCTCACGCGCTCGACGGATGGCAGCACGGCTTGCTCGAGCGGCGGTGAGAACGGGATCGGGACGTCGGGCGTCGCGACGCGGAGCACCGGCCCGTCCAGGTCCTCGAAGCCACGCTCGGCGATCACCGCCGCGACCTCCGCCCCGGCGGCGCAGGTCGAGTTGGCCTCATCGACGATCACGACCTTCGAACAGCGCGCGACCGAGTCGAGGATCGCTTCGACGTCGAGCGGCACGAGCGAGCGCAGGTCCAGCACCTCAACGGACGCTCCGTCCAGCGAATCAGCCGCGGTCGCCTCCAGAGCGACATCGACCATCGCCCCGTAGGTGATCACCGCCAGATCGGATCCAGGGCGGGCGACCCGCGCGGTGAAGGGCGTCTCGTAGATCCCGTCGGGAACCTCGCCCCGCACCCGCCGGTACAGGTGCTTGTGCTCCATGTAGCAGACCGGATTGGGATCGCGGATCGCGGCGTGGAGCAGCCCCTTCGCGTCCTCCGCGGTCGAGGGCGCGACGACCTTGATCCCGGGCGCGTGCATGAACCAGGCCTCCGGGTTCTGGGAATGGAACGGTCCACCCGAGAAGCCTCCGCCGGAGGGCAGGCGAACCACGAGCGGGACCGCGAGGCCCTGCCGGTAGTGCATCTTGCCCGCGACGTTCACGAGCTGATCGAAGCCGCAGGAGATGAAGTCCGAGAACTGCATCTCGCACACCGGTCGCAGTCCGACCACCGCCGCGCCGACCGCGCAACCGATGATCGCCGACTCCGCGAGCGGCGTGTCCATCACGCGCCCTGGGCCGAACTCCTCGATGAAGCCGTCGGTGACCTTGAACGCGCCGCCGAACACGCCGATGTCCTCGCCCATCAGGAGCACGCGCTCGTCCGCCCGCAGCTCGTCGCGGAGCGCGGATGAGATCGCTTGCAGATACGTGAGCGTGCTCATGGCTGGAACCCACTGAACCGCGCAACGCCGTCGCCCAGCGGCTCGGCCTCGCCCTCGCAGAACACCCCGTCGAGCGCCGTCGAGGGATCCGGCATCGGCCCCGCCAGCGCTTCGGCCGTCGCCGCCTCGATCTCCTCCGCGACCGAGGCCCGCACCGAGTCGACGTCGACGCCCAGCGCTCGTAGCCGCTTCTCCTGCAGCTCCACGGGGTCGCGCTTGCGCCACTCCTCGACTTGCTCCTTGGGGACGTACTTCATGTCGTCGTGCGCGGCGTGACCGTGCATGCGCATGGTCAGCGCCTCGATCAGCGTCGGACCTTCGCCGGCGAGGGCCCGCTCGCGTGCCTCGAAGGTTGCGGCGAACATCGCCTCGACGTCGTTGCCGTCGACCGTCACCCCCACGAACCCGTACGCGGCGGCGCGCTCGACGGGGTCGACCGCGAACTGCTTGTCGAGCGGCGTCGAGTAGGCGTACTGGTTGTTCTCGAGCACGAACACGACCGGGAGCTTCTGCACGCCCGCCCAGTTCATCGCCTCGTGGAAGTCGCCGCGGGAGGTCGAGCCGTCGCCGAACCAGGTCAGCGCGCAGCGGCGCTCGCCGCGAAGCTTGAACGCCATCGCCATTCCGGTCGCGACGAGCATCATGTCGGGGAGCATCGAGACCATCCCGACGCAGCCGAGCCGGTAGTCGCCGAAGTGCACGTTGCCGTCGCGCCCGCGCGTCACGCCCGCGTCGCGACCGAGGTACTGGGCGATGATCCGGGCCGGCGTGACGCCTCGCACCAGGTGGGCGGCGAGATCCCGGTGCAAGATGCACAGCCGGTCCTCGGGGGCCATCGCGAAGGCCGCGCCGGCGGAGACCGCCTCCTGGCCATAGCCGTCATAGAAGGAGCCCGGCACCTTCCCCTGGCGGTACAGCGTCATCGCGCGCTCTTCGATCCCGCGCATCAGCAGCATCGCGCGCAGCAACCAGATTCGATCCTCGATCTTGAGGTGCTCGACCCCGGGCTCTGGTTGACCCGCGGCCGGCTCAGCCGTGTGAGTCGCCATCTCGCTCCCTTTCGCTCAAATGGGCCGAACGGGATCGCCGCCGGCCCGGTTCCGAGGTCGCTCCGGGATCTCCGGCGCGACCACTCGAACGGGTAGCCGCGAGATTACCCCACCGATCGGGTGGCCGCCCGGAGCGACCGCGAGCCCGGCGCATCCTCCGCGTGACAAACCCTCAGGCGTGCTTGGCGTTCCAGTGCACGGTGCCGGTCGTGCAGTGGTAGCCCTTGAGCGAGTGGGCGGCGTTGTTCAGCGTGAACTGGACGGAATAGGTTCCGCTCGCCGTCTTCGAATCCGAGAAGCTGCCCTCGAACCTGCCGTGGGCGGTCGCGAGCTTCTTCGAGCCTTGGGAGATCGCACCGCTGAACTTCCCGTTGAAGGCGTTGTGCTTGATCGCGGTCCGCGCCCCGCCGTTGGTCGTGATGATGATCGTCTGGTCCGTCGAGTTGCGCTTGGTGCAGGTCACCTCGAACGTCGGGGAGAAGTCCACGAGGTCCTTGCCGCCGGACGACACCTGAAACCGAAGCGGCTGGGAGTTCGCGCCCGTGCTCTTTCCCTTGTACTTGCCGGACTTCGGGGCCGCGAGTGCGACGGCGGCGCACAGCAGCAGCACCGCGCACGCGACGACCGCGACCGCTGGTGTCCTGCGCATCCCTTCCTCCTCGCCAGCCGTGGTTCGCTTCGATGATCGCGATCGAGGCTACCCGGCGTCCACAGACCCGTCAAGCATCGCGGTCTACCCTTCGATCCATGGACGGCGCGTGGCTCGTTCGGATGCGCTGGCGCAGAAGCGGAGCCTGGATGTGGCCGTCGTTCATCGCGCTCACGCTCCTGGACGCGCTCATCGGTAACCAGCTGCCGCCGTCGGGAGACTCGCAGACGCTGGTGGGGGCGGCGCTGGTCGCGATGTTCCTGAACCTGATGGGGGTGATCCTCCTCTCGCGTCCGGTCGGCATGCTCGTGCGCCGGCGCCGCCGGGACCTCCCGATGCTGATCGCGCGCGATTACGGAGGAACGCTGGTCCTGCTGGCGATCACCGCGCTGCTCGTGCTCGCGGGCCTCGCGCACAGGCCGGCGATCGACGCCAACCGCAGCGCGATGCGAGACGCGATCGCCCGCGCGCAGGCCTGGATCGGCGATCGCGCTCCCGATCAGTTCCGGCGGGACGTCAGCCTCGTGAGCGTGTACGCGATCGAGCCGGGCAGCATCTACCGCGCGTGCGTTCCCAGCAGCGAGGGCCCCCGCACCTATTGCGTGGTGGTCGACACCCGGCGGCCGTTCGGGCGCAGCGTCAGCTTCGCGGGCTACGAGCCGAATTCGCTGCTCTCGCAAGGGACCGGATGAGCACGAAGCGCATCGCGCTGACCGCGAGCATCCTCGGCTCCGGGATCGTGTTCGTCGACGGCACGATCGTCAACGTCGCGCTGCCGTCGATTCGCTCGAGCCTGCACGGAACGCTCGCCGACCAGCAGTGGATCGTCGAGGCGTACCTGCTGACGCTGTCATCGCTGCTGCTCGTAGGCGGCTCGCTCGGCGACCTGTTCGGGCGAAAGCGGGTGTTCGAGCTGGGGCTCGTGGGGTTCGGCGCGTGCTCGCTGCTATGCGCGATCTCCCCGAGCAGCGGGCTGCTGATCGGTGCCCGCGCCGCTCAGGGAGTGGCCGGCGCGATGCTCGTGCCGAGCACACTCGCGCTGATCATGGACACGTTCGAGGAGCGCGAGCGCGCCCCCGCGATCGGGACCTGGACGGCCTGGACGGGAGTGGCGACGGTGATCGGCCCGCTCGGCGGCGGCGCGCTGGTGCAGGCGGCCTCCTGGCGCTGGATCTTCGCCATCAACCTGCTGCCGATCGCGATCGCGTTGGTGCTGCTGCGCCGGCTGCCGCAGGACCGCCGGAGTCCCGGCCACGTCGACTGGCGGGGCGGGGTGATGTGCGCGCTCGGTCTCGGCGGTCCTGTGTTCGCGCTGATCGAGCAGCCCAGCTACGGGTGGGGAAGCGCGAAGGTGGCAGGCCCGCTCGTGGCCGGCCTGGTCCTGCTCGTCGCGTTCGTCGTCTGGGAGCGCCGCGCGCCCGAGCCGATGATGCCGCTGCACCTGTTCTCCAACCGCAACTTCGCGGCCGGCAACCTCACCACGCTCGCGCTGTACGGCGGCCTGGGGGTCGCGACGTTCTTCGTGATCCTGTTCGTACAGGAGGTGGGCGGCTACAGCCCGATCGCGGCCGGCATGTCGCTGCTGCCGATCACCGTGCTGATCTTCGCGCTCTCACGCCGGTTCGGGGCGCTCGCGGATCGCGTCGGGCCGCATCTGTTCATGTCGGCGGGCCCGATCATCGCCGGCCTCGGGCTGCTGCTGCTGATGCGGACGAACGCGAGCGCCGCCTACGGGTCGACGATCCTCCCCGGTGTCGCGGTCTTCGGGCTGGGGATCGCGGCCACCGTTGCGCCGCTGACGGCAACGGTTCTCGGCTCGGTGGAGCCGGGGCATTCGGGGCTTGCCAGCGGCGTCAACAATGCGGTGGCGCGGGTTGCCAGCCTGCTCGCGATCGCTTCGCTCGGCGCGGTCGTGTCAGCCAGCTTCGCGTCGCGCCTGGACCACCAGCTCGCGCATCGACAGCTCGCCGTCTCGACGCGCAGAGTGCTCGCCACGGACAGGACGCGGCCCCTGGTCACGAGCACCGCCGGCGTCGCCCCGCAGGACCGAGCCGTGGTGCACGCCGCGCTGGTGGACTCCTCGGTGCACGCGTTTCGTGTCGGGCTCGCGATCTCCGCGGGGCTCGCGATCCTCGGCGGCGTGGTGTCGCTGATCGGAATCCAGAACCCCCGGCGGCGCGTCAAATCCGCCGACTGCGCCGGCGGCGCGCTCGCGCCGGGTAACCAGGAGGCCGCCCTCGAAGGCGAGCTCGCGCCGAGCGGACAGCCGGCCTGATGAAGCGGTGCGGGGATTCCTGCCGCGGCCGGCTAGGGCGTCACGGAGGCGCCGTCGAACGCCGCCGGGACCGGCGAGAGGATCGCGTCGACGTCGCTGGTCTTCAGCGGCTTGGCGAAGTGGAAGCCCTGGCCCAGCTCCGAGTGGAGCTCGCGCAGCGCGGCGGCCTGGTCGGGCGTCTCGACGCCCTCGGCCACGGTCTTCAGATTGACCCCGTGGGCGAGCTCGATGATCCCCTTCACGAGCCGGCCCTGCTCGAGGCTGTCGCCGAGCCCATCGATGAAGGTCTTGTCGATCTTGAGCACGTCGATCGGGAAGCGCCGTAGATAGCTGAGCCCGGAGTACCCGGTGCCGAAATCGTCGACCGCCAGCGTCACGCCGAGGTCCTTCAGCTCGCGCAGGCGAACCGTCACGCCGTCGTCGGGCGCCAGCAGCATGCCCTCGGTGATCTCCAGCATCAGGCTCGATGGATCGAGCCCGGTCACCGCGAGCGCCTCCTTGACGCTCGCGACCAGGTCGGGCGCATGGATCTCCTGCGAGGTGAGATTGACGCTGACGTAGAGCTGGGCGTTGCGCGGCTGCAGATTCTGCCAGCGGCGCAGGTTCTCGCACGCCGTGTGAAGCACGTGGCGGCCGAGCGGGATGATCATGCCCGACTCGATCGCGAGCGGGAGGAACGCCGGCGGCGGCAGCAGCCCGTGCTGCGGATGCTTCCAGCGGACGAGGGCCTCCATCCCGACGATCGTCTCGTCGGCGAGCGCCACGATCGGCTGATAGTGGAGCACGAGCTCGCCTCGCTCGACCGCGACGTAGAGGTCGCCCGTCAGGTCGAGGCGGCGGACCGCGGCCTCGTACATGACCTCGGCGAACAGCTCCCACTCGCCGGGACCGCGCTGCTTGGCGGCGTACATCGCGAGGTCGGCATCGCGCACCAGCGCCTGCGCGTCCTTGTGGCGCTCGCCGGCGCCGCCGACGGCGATCCCGATGCTGGCGCTGGTGACGATCTGGCGCCCTTCGACCTCGATCGGCACCCGCAGCGATTCCGTGATCCGCTGGACGACCGACAGCCACTCGGAGTCGGCGTCGTCGATCTCCGGCAGCAGGACCACGAACTCGTCCCCGCCGAACTTCGCCAGTGTGTCCTCGGCGCGGAGCGAGCCGGCGAGCACCCGCGCGATGGCTTTGAGCACCTCGTCGCCGGTCCCATGCCCGAGGCTGTCGTTGATGCGCTTGAAGTTGTCGAGGTCGAGCAGCAGGACCGCGAGCCGCCGCTCGTGGCGATGCGCGGTCGCGAGCGCGCGCGTGAGCCGGTCGGTGAAGAGGACGCGGTTGGGCAGGCCCGTCGTGGCGTCGTGCAGTGCCTGGTGCTTGATCCGCTCGTCGCTGTCGTAGCGGGCGACCGCCGCGGCGAGGATGTTCGCGATCGCCTGCAGGAACAACCCGTCGTCGTAGTTGAAGTGCTTGTCCTGCGCGGCCTGGACGCCGATCACCCCGAACGGAGCCTCATCGCCGGGGATCACGACGCTGATCCCGCTGCGGACGCCCCGAGCGGCGAACACGGCCCCTTCGCTGAAGCGCTTCTCGGCGGACCAGTCGCGGACGATCACAGGACACGATGAGCGCAGCGTGAAGCCGAGCTGGGATCCCGCGACCGAGATCGTGGCGAGCGAACGCTGGGCGCCATCAAGGCCGACGCCCGCGAACAGGACGAAGGCGTCGCGGTCGGGCGCATATCGGTGCACGGTCACCGATTCGGCGCCAAGCGCCTCCGCGACCTCCGAGGACGCATGCGAGATCAGCTCCGACAGCTGCTGGATCGCCAGCGCACGCGTGCCGAGCGCCGCGACCACCGCCTGCTGCTCGGCCTTGCGCCGGACGAGTCGCTCGGCGCGCTTGCGCTCGCGCGTGTCGCGCGTCGTGAGCACGAGCTGGCCGTCTCCGGCTTCGTAGCGGACGATCGTCTCGGCCTCCATCGGCGTCCCGTCGCGGTGGCGCAGGCGCAGCTCCACCGGGCGCGAACTGACCCCGTCGGCCGCCTCGGCGCAGGCGGCGCGCAGGCGGGCGAGATCGGTCGGCTCGACCAGCGCCGCGAACTTGGTGCCGAGCAGCTCGCCGGCCTCGTACCCCAGCAGGCTCGCGCCTGAGTCGGTCTGGAACAGGATCGTCAGATCGGGCCCCACGACGGTGACCACGTCTGAAGCGTTTTCGATCAGCGCTCGGGCCCGCCGCTCGTCAAGGCGCCAGCCATCATCCTTGCCGCGCATGGGCCGGATATCGGCTGCAAAACCGCTTATCTCAAGTCCGGAACTCCAGGAACTAGACCTTCTGGTGAACGTTGACGAGGTTTGCCGACAGATAGGCTCCACGCCGATGTCAGACGTGTACGTCGCGGTGGTGACCGGTGCGTCCAGCGGGATCGGCGAGGCGACCGCGCGCCGCCTGGCGCGCGAGCCCGGAGCCAAGCTGATTCTGGTCGCGCGGCGAGGAGAGCGTCTGGAGGCCCTGGCGGGCGAGCTTGGCGACGCCACGGTGGTCGCGGTCGATCTGACGGCGGACGATGCGCCCCAGCGAGTGCTCGAGGCCATCAGCCGCGATCACGACCGGCTGGACCTACTCGTCAACAACGCCGGCGCATCGTGGCGCGGTGCGTTCGCGGACACCGGCTGGGCGAACCTCGAACGCCACATGCGGCTCAACTTCGAGGCGCCGGTGCGGCTGACCGAGGCGCTGCTGCCCCTCCTGCGTGAGACGGCGGCTCGCAGCCGCGACGCCGGGCGCCGGACGGCGATCGTCAACGTCGCCAGCACCGCCGCGCGCGTGTCGCGGCCCGCGACGGGCGCGTACTCCGCCAGCAAGATGGCCCTGGTCGGCTGGAGTGACGCCCTGTTCGCCGAGGAGCGCCCGCACGGCGTGCACGTCGGGCTGGTGCTGCCGGGCTACGTGAGGACCGAGGGCTTCCCCGCCGCGGAGATCCCGAGCTTCATCGTCTCCAGCCCCGAGAAGGTCGCCGAGGCGATCCTCGACGCTGGGCCCGGCGGTAGGGCCGAGCGCTACGTCCCGCGGCCCTACTGGATCGCGGCCGCGCTGCGGATCCTCGCGCCGGCGATGGTTCGCAAGGCGGTCGGCGGGGGAAGATTCACGACTGCGACCGGCGTGCGGGAGTGACGAGCGCGCACGGCCGGGCAGGTTAAGCTACACCGCTGTAACTAACGAAGGCTGATCCAGGAGTCGTCCAAGTGAATGCAACTGCTCGGCGCGTCGCCGTGCTCGGCGGCGTGCGCATCCCGTTCGCCCGTCAGAACGGGCCCTACGCGAAGGCGTCGAATCAAGACATGCTGACCGCGACGCTCGATGCGCTCGTCGCCAAGTTCGCCCTCGAGGGTCAGGCGCTCGGCGAGGTCGCCGGCGGGGCCGTGCTCAAGCACAGCCGCGACTTCAACCTCACGCGCGAGTGCGTGCTGGGCTCCAAGCTCGCGGCGCAGACGCCCGCCTACGACGTGCAGCAGGCCTGCGGCACCGGGCTCGAGGCGGCGATCCTCGTCGGCAACAAGATCGCGCTCGGCCAGATCGAGGCGGGCATCGCCGGCGGCGTCGACACGACCTCCGACGCGCCGATCGCCGTCAACGAGGACCTGCGCGAGGTCCTGCTCGCGGTCAACCGGGCGAAGTCCAACACCGACCGGCTGAAGGCGCTCTCGCGCATCCGCCCGCAGCACATCGTCCCCGAGATTCCGCGCAACGCAGAGCCGCGCACGGGGCTCTCGATGGGAGAGCACACCGCGATCATGGCCCGGGACTGGGGCGTGACCCGCGAGGAGCAGGACGAGATCGCGGTGGCCAGCCATGAGCACCTCGCAGCGGCCTACGACACCGGCTTCGAGGAGGACCTCGTGCTGCCGTTTCTCGGCCTCGAGCGTGACCAGAACCTCCGTCCCGACGCGAGCGTGGAGAAGCTTGCGAAGCTGAAGCCCGTGTTCGGCGGGCCGGAGGGCACGATGACCGCGGGCAACTCGACGCCGCTCAGCGACGGCGCCTCCGCCGTGCTCCTCGCGACGGACGAGTGGGCGGCCGAGCGCGGTATCGCGGTCCAGGCGTACATGACCCACTGTCAGACCGCGGCGGTCGACTACGTCCACGAGCGCGAGGGCCTGCTGATGGCTCCGGCGTACGGGGTGCCGCGGATGCTCGAACGCGCGGGGCTGGCGCTGCAGGACTTCGACTTCTACGAGATCCACGAGGCTTTCGCCGCACAGGTGCTCTGCACGCTCAAGGCTTGGGCGGATCCGGTGTTCTGCAAGGAGCGCCTCGGGCTCGAGCAGCCGCTCGGCGAGATCGACCGCGCCAAGCTCAACGTCCACGGAGGCTCGCTCGCCGCGGGCCATCCGTTCGGCGCGACCGGCGGGCGGATCATCGCCAACCTCGCGAAGATGCTCGCCGCCAAGGGCTCCGGCCGCGGCCTGGTCTCGATCTGCGCGGCCGGCGGGCTCGGGGTCACCGCGATCCTGGAGGCCGCATGAGTGACCGCTACCAGCAGCTGATCAACACGCCGATCGGGCGGATCGTCTCCAAGCAGGTGGGCTTGCCCACGCCCGTGCGGCTCGAGCGCTACGAGCCTGGCCAACCCGTGATCGACGGTCCCGTCCTGTTCGGAGCGGCGCCGGGGTCCAGGCTCGGCGGCGCGATAGCCGCGGTGCTGAAGGCGATCGAGGCCGAGGTCCACACGTCCCTCGCCGAGCATGTGCGCACCGCGGCAGCCGACGGGGGTCTCGACGCGAAGGTATTCAACCCGGAGGCCGCGCCGCCGGAGCAGACGTTCAAGGCGCTCGTGTTCGACGCCTCCGGGATCTCCTCGACCGCTCAGCTGCGCGAGCTGTGGGAGTTCTTTCATCCGACGATCCGCCGCGTCCGCACCTCCGGGCGCGTGCTCGTCCTTGGGACGCCGCCGGACCAGGCCGGCGATCCGCCGGCAGCGATCGCCCAGCGCGCGCTCGAGGGCTTCACGCGCTCGGTCGGCAAGGAGGTCCGCAAGGGCGCAACCGCGCAGCTCATCTACGTCGGCGAGAACGCCGAGGGGAAAATCGAGTCGACCCTGCGCTTCTTCCTCTCTCCGAAGTCGGCGTACGTGTCGGGCCAAGTCGTGCGGATCGGGCCCTCCGACCAGGGCGTGGCTCCCGCCGATTGGGAGCGTCCGCAGACCGGACGGGTCGCGCTCGTGACGGGCGCCTCGCGCGGCATCGGCGCGGCCATCGCGGAGGTGCTGGCGCGCGACGGAGCGCATGTCGTCGGCCTCGACGTTCCGGCCCAACAGGAGGATCTCGACGCGGTCGCGGCGCGCACCGGCGGCTCGTCGCTGACGCTCGATATCACCGAGGATGAGGCCCCCGCGCAGATCGCGCAGCACCTGCTCGACCGCCACGGCGGCGTCGACGTGGTCGTGCACAACGCGGGCGTCACCCGTGACAAGACGCTGGGCCGGATGAGCGAGGACCTGTGGGATCTGGTGATGGCGATCAACATCTCCGCCCCGCAGCGAATCGACAGGGCGCTGTTCGAGCGAGACGCGGTGCGTCCGAACGGACGGATCGTCGGGATCTCGTCGATCGCCGGGATCGCCGGCAACGCCGGCCAGACCAACTACGGCACCTCTAAGGCGGGCGTGATCGGGTTCGTGCAGGCCTGGGCGCCTGCCCTCGCGCAGCGAGGCATGACTCTCAACGCCGTGGCGCCGGGCTTCATCGAGACGCAGATGACCGCGGCGATGCCGATCGCGACCCGGGAGGCGGGGCGTCGGATGAACAGCCTCGCCCAAGGTGGGTTGCCTGTCGACGTCGCGGAGACGATCGCATGGTTCGCGAGCCCCGCGTCCGCCGGCGTCAACGGCCAGGTCGTCCGCGTCTGCGGGCAGAGCCTGATCGGGGCCTGAGCGCGATGGCGATACGCGAGCTGGACTCACCCCCCGGCAGGCTCCGCCTATTCGCCCGCGCTGGCGCCGCGATGGTCCCGGGCGCGTCGAAGCTGCCGTTCGTCGGTGGCGGCGGACGCGACGTGCCCGACCTGACGCTCGTCCTCAAGGATGTCGAGATCGACCGCGACCGCCTCGCGAACTACGACCGGGTGTGCGGCTTCTCGCTCGCAGACGAGCTGCCCGCGACCTACCCGCACATCCTCGCGTTCCCGCTGCAGCTCTCGCTGATGACCGACCCGAGCTTCCCGTTCCCGGCGATCGGCCTCGTGCACATCTACAACCGGATCACGCAGCACCGCCCGGTGCGCGCCGACGAGCGCCTGACGTTACAGGTACGCGCGACGCCGTTGCGGCCGCACCCCCGCGGGCGCCAGTTCTCGCTCGAGACCGAGGCGCACGTCGGCGACGAGCTGGTCTGGGAGGAGGTCTCGACCAACCTGCGCCGTGGCGGCGGCACCGAGGGCGCGCACGGACCGGAGGTGCCGGAGACCAAGGATCTGCCACAGACCGCGACCTGGAGGCTCGCGGGCGACATCGGCCGGCGCTACGGGGCCGTCTCGGGTGACCTGAACCCGATCCACATGCACTCGCTGAGCGCGCGGCTGTTCGGCTTCCCGTCGGCGATCGCGCACGGGATGTGGACCAAGGCCCGCTGCTTGGCCGCGCTCGAGCCCCGCCTGCCGCACGCTTTCAGCGTCGAGGCCTCGTTCCGCAAGCCGATTCTGCTGCCTGCGACGGTCGCCTTCGCGGAGCGGCCCCAGCAGGACGGAGTGCTGTTCGGCGTGCGTGACCCGCGCAAGGGGTCATCGCATCTCGACGGTCGCCTCACCGGCGTCTGACCGGGGTATGGGACCACGGTCGCGGCGCTGCCCGGGTAGCGCCCGGCTAGCTGGATTCGCTGAGTCCCTCGAACAGCTCTCGCAGCCGGTCGAGCACGGACGCGGCCGTCCGCAGGTCGTCCTCGCCGAACTCCGCGAGCGCCGCCAGCAGGCGCGGCTCGAACCGGGCCCGCCGCTCCTCGACGAGCTCGAGGCCGCGGTCGGTCAGCGAGGTCAGCACGACCCGGCGGTCACGCTCCGAGCGGACCCGCTCCACGAGGCTCTCCGCGGCCAGGCTCTCCAGCATCTCGGTGGCGCTTGCCGGTGAGAGGTCGGCCGCCACGGCGAGCTCCCCCGTGGACTGCGGGCTGCGGGCGCGGAGGGAGAACAGCAGCCCGTACTGCGCGTCGCTGAGGCCGTCCTGAGCCCGATGCGTCTCCCGTCCCCGGAGCCGTCGCACCGCGGCCATCGTCCCCTTGAACGCCCGCATCAGCTGGGCGTGCGCGGGATAGGCCTCAGCCGGGGACGGCTGCGAGACGCGAGTGCTCACGCCGCCACAGCTTCCGCCATCGCCTCGCCGGCATCGATCTCCTCGCCCGCCTTGGCGATCCGCGCCGCGCGCTCGGCGCGCAGCAAGATCACGCACGGGATGAACGCGCCGGCGGCGAGGATCGTCGAGGCCCAGAACGCGGTCCCGTAGGCGCTCGCGACGCCGGCGACCGAGTTCGCGCCCACCAGCGCGCGCTGCAGGACGACCGCGAGCACAGCGGTGCCGAGCGACCCGCCGATCCGCTGCAGGACGTTGAGCTGCGGCGTGGCGTCCGACAGCTCCGAGCGATCGAGAGACGCGAACGCGGCGGTCATCGTGGGCATGAACCCGAAGCCGATTCCGGTACCGCGGAAGAACATCGCGACCGACAGCCCCAGGATCGAGGTGTGGGCGCCGATCAACCCGAAGGGGATCGTCAGCAGAGCCGTGATCGTGACGCCGATCAGCGCGATCGGGCCACCGCCGTAGCGGTCGGTCAGCTTGCCGGCGAGCGGCATCGCAAGCGCGGCGCCGAAGCCTTGCGGCGCCATCAGCAGGCCCGCGTCGACAACGCTCTCGTGCCGCACCTGCTGCCAGTAGAGCGGGAGCAGGATCATCCCGCCGAACAGCGCCGCGGCGAGACAGAACATCGCAATCGACGCGGTCGAGAAGGTTGGGCGGCGGTAGAGGCGCAGGTCGAGCAGCGGGCGCGGGATGCGCAGGGCGAGCACCGTGAAGGCCGCCACCAGCGCGAACCCGCCGAGGATCGGGCCGACCACCTTGGCCGCGGTGAAGCTACCGGTGGTGCCGATCTCCGCCAGCCCGTAGGTGAGCAGCGCTGCGCCGCCGCTCATCAGCACCAAGCCCCGGAAGTCCAGCCGGCCGGCGGCTCCGGGCGAGACCCGCGGGAGCGTCCGCAGGGCGGCGACCACCGCGATCAGGCCAACCGGGAGGTTGACGTAGAAGATCCAGCGCCAGCTCGCGTTCTGGACGATCAGCCCGCCGATCGTCGGACCGAGGATCGGGGCGAGCATCACCGGCACCGCCATCACGCTCATCACGCGGCCCATCCGCTTCGGCCCGGCCGCCTCGGCCATCATCATCTGGCCGATTGGCATGGTCATCCCGCCGCCGATGCCCTGAAGCACGCGGAAGAACACCAGCTCACTCGTCGAGGTGGCAAGACCGCACAGGGCGGACCCGGCGGTGAACAGCACCAGCGAGACGATGTAGACCCGTTTGGCGCCGAACCGGCGCGCCGTCCAGCCCGTCGCGGGGATCACCGCGGCGAGCGCCAGCATGTAGCCGGTCACGACCCACTGGATCTGCGACACCGGCGAGCGCAGCTCGCGGCCGAGCGTCGCCAGCGCGACGTTGACGATCGTCGTGTCGAGGATCGACATCACCGACCCGAGCAGGACGACGAGGCTGACTTTCCAGACGTGCGACTCGATGCGGTCCGCAGTAGAACTCATTCGGCGCCGAAAGGTTAGGGACCGAACGGTTAGCTGTCAAGCATGCCGGAGTGTGCGTCCGCGCCCCGCCCACTATCGTCACTCTCGGAATGACGACATTCAGCGATCTAGGCCTCGCTCCAGAGCTGCTCCAGGCGGTCCAGGACGTGGGATATGACGCGCCCAGCCCGATCCAGGAGCAGGCGATCCCGCCGCTGCTCGAGGGCAGGGACGTGATCGGGCAGGCGCAGACCGGCTCGGGCAAGACGGCCGCCTTCGGCTTGCCGATGCTCCAGTACGTGGACCCCACGGAGGGCGAGGTGCAGGGCCTCGTGCTCACGCCCACGCGCGAGCTCTGCATCCAGGTCACCCAGGCGCTGCGCACCTACGGCCGGCGCAAGGGGGTCGACGTCGTCGCGGTCTTCGGAGGTGCGCCGATCCGCTCGCAGCAGGCGCAGCTGCGCGCGGGCGGTCACATCGTCGTCGGGACGGTGGGCCGCGTCCGCGACCTGATCTCGCGCCACTCGCTGCTGCTGCACTCGTGCCGCTTCGTCGTGCTCGACGAGGCCGACGAGATGCTCGACCTTGGCTTCCTCGAGGACGTCGAGCGGATCCTCTCGCTGACTCCCTCCAGCCGCCAGACCGCGCTGTTCTCGGCGACGATGCCCTCCGCGATCCGCCGGCTCGCCGACCAGTACCTGCTCGAGCCGATCACGGTCAAGGTCAAGACGGCGACGCTCACCGTCGAGACCGTTGAGCAGTTCGCGCTGGAGGTGCAGCCTCGCGAGAAGCCCGATCGTCTGGTCGAGGTGCTGCAGTCCGAGCGTCCGGAGCAGGCGCTCGTGTTCGTGCGCACCAAGATCCGCTGCGACCAGCTCTACCGCACGCTGCGCGACCGCGGCATGAACGTCCGCGCGCTGCACGGCGACATGACGCAGGGCGGGCGCGACGGGGTGATGATCTCGTTCAAGGGCGGCCGGCTGCCGCTGCTGGTCGCGACCGACGTCGCGGCGCGCGGTCTCGACATCTCGGGCGTCTCGCACGTGATCAACTACGACATCCCGACCACGCCCGATGTCTACGTCCACCGGGTCGGGCGCACCGGCCGCGTCGGCCGCAGCGGCCGCGCGATCACGTTCTTCGAGCCGCGCCAGCGCCGCGAGCTGCAGGCGATCGAGCATCACGCGGGCGTGATGCTGGCCCCGTGGGTGCGGGACGCGCACGTCGCGCCGATGCCGGTCACGCAGAAGCCACGCCGGCACTCCAAGCCGCACGTCTCGGCCAACGGCGGCGGCCCGTTGCGCAAGCTCATCGTCTCGGGCGGCCGCGCGGCCGGACTCGAGCCCTCGGACATCATCCACGCGATCACCGCCGCCACCGGGCTCGACGGCGAGGCGGTGCGCAACGTGCGCGTGCTCGAGCGATTCGCGTTCGTCGAGGTGCCCGAGCGCGAGGCGCGTCGCGTCGTGGAGCAGGTGGCGGGCACGCGCGTGCACGGGCACGAGCTGAGGCTCGAGCCGGCGCGCGGGTAGGCTCAGGTTCATGTCCACAGCCCTGATGCACACCACCCACGGCACGATCTCGCTCGAGCTGTTCGACGAGGACGCGCCGAAGACGGTCGCAAACTTCCGCAAGCTCGCCGCCGACCATTTCTACGACGGCGTCATCTTCCATCGTGTGATCCCGGACTTCATGATCCAGGGCGGCTGCCCTCAGGGCACCGGGACCGGCGGGCCCGGCTACACCTTCGAGGACGAGATCAACCCCCACAAGGTGGTGCGCGGCGCGCTCGCGATGGCGAACGCCGGCCCCGACACCAACGGCTCCCAGTTCTTCATCGTCACCATCGATGCCGCGCCGCGGCTCGACGGCAAGCACACCGTGTTCGGCCAGGTGACCGAGGGCATGGACGCCGTCGACGCGATCGAGCAGGTGCCGACCGGCGACCGCGACCGCCCACTCGAGCCGCCGGTGATCGAGTCGATCGACCTGCAGCCCGCCGCCTCGGAGGGATAGCGGGCTCCGGTAGCCTTGCTCGCGCGAGCAACCGAAGGAGACGGAATGTCGAGCGTTGAGGCCCCGGTGCAGGCAAACGGCGGGTCGGCAACCAACACGATCGGGGTCGAGAATCCGGCCACCGGCGAGCTGATCACCACGGTGGCGCTGCTCGGCGACGCCGAACTCGAGCAGATGGCGCAGCGCGCTCGCGCCGCGCAGCCCGGATGGGAGGCGCTCGGGTTCGCGGGGCGCGGCCGGGTGCTCCGTCGCGCGCAGAAGTGGATGCTCGACAACGCCGACCGGATCCTCGACGTGGTCGTGTCCGAGAGCGGCAAGACCTACGAGGACGCGCAGCTCGCGGACCTGGGATACACCGTCTCCGCGCTGGGCTTCTGGGCCAAGGAGGCCGAGAAGTACCTCGCCGACGAGCGCGTGCCGTCCTGGAACAACCCGGTCGCGATCGGCAAGAAGCTCGTGATCCGCTACGCCCCGATCGGCCTGGTGGGCGTGATCGGTCCGTGGAACTACCCGATCGCCAACTCCTTCGGTGACGTTATCCCCGCGCTGATGGCCGGCAACAGCGTGATCCTCAAGCCGAGCGAGGTGACGCCGCTCAGCTCGTTGCTGATGGAGGAGATGATGCGCGAGTGCGGCCTGCCCGAGCACGTCTTCCAGGTCGCCACCGGGGATCGTACGACGGGAGCGGCGCTGATCCGGCACGTCGACTGCGTGATGTTCACCGGGTCCAACCGTTCCGGCAAGGCGGTCTACAAGGAGGCCGCGGAGCACATGATCCCGTGCTACCTCGAGCTGGGCGGCAAGGACCCGATGATCGTCTGCGCGGACGCCGACATTGAGCGCGCCGCCAACGCCGCGGCGTTCTACTCGATGAACAACGGCGGCCAGGTGTGCATCTCGGTCGAGCGCTGCTACGTCGAGGAGGGGGTGTACGACGAGTTCGTGCGCAGGGTCACCGAGAACATCCGGGGCCTGCGCCAGGGAGCTCCCACCGCCGCCGGGACGGTCGATATCGGCGCCGTGACGTTCCCGCCGCAGCTCGACATCGTCGAGGAGCACGTCCGCGACGCGGTCGAGAAGGGCGCCAAGGTCCTCGTCGGCGGCAACAAGCGCGCCGGCGCCGGCCGCTTCTACGAGCCGACCGTGCTCGTCGACGTCGACCACTCGATGAAGATCATGCGCGAGGAGACCTTCGGCCCGACCATTCCGATCATGAAGATCGGCGATGTCGAGGAGGGCATCGAGCTCGCCAACGACTCCGAGTACGGGCTGCAGGCGAGCGTGTGGACGAGCGACGTGAAGCGCGGCGAGGAGCTGGCCCGGCGAATCCAGGCCGGCGTGGTCTGCGTCAACGACGCGCAAGTCAACTACACAGCGCTGAATCTGCCGATGGGTGGGTGGAAGGCCTCGGGACTCGGCTCCCGCCACGGCGCGAACGGGATTCGCAAGTACTGCAAGGTCCAGTCGCTGCTGGTGACGCGGCGCGCGCTCAAGCGCGAGCCGTTCATGTTCCCGTATCGCGCCAACCGCACGATGATGCTGCGGCGGATGTTCAAGCTGCTGTACGGCCGCGGCGCGCGCGACTGAGCGCGGAGCGCGCTAACGGCTGAAGCAGGCGGGCACGCCGACAGCGGTCCACGCCTGGTCGCCCCGCGCGCGGATCGGCGAGAGCACGCGCTCGAGCGTCTGCATCTCGGAGACCGGATCGGCCCCGGCGCTCAGGTCAGTGACGGTCGTCTGCATCGCCGTGAACTCGTCCGAGTCGGCGGCGATCGCCGTGCTGTAGGGCTCGGCGAGCGAGGTCGGTGGTATCAGCGTCCGCAGCTTCGCCAGCTCGGGTCGGATGATGCGCAGGCCGCCGGCGAGGAACTGCTGTCCGTCTTCGGGCGTCATCGGCACGGCGATCCGGTCGAGCCGAGTGCTCGCCGCGAGGCACGACCGCGCGGCCGCGGTTCGCAGCTCGGTGGCGGAGAGCGCCCCGCCTCCGCACCCCGCCAGGATCAGCGCCGTGAGCGCCGCCAGCGCCGCCCGCGTCCTCATCGCAGCTGCACCTCAAGCAGCCGCTCGAGCTCGACGATCGTCTCCTCGCTCGAGGTGTGGTGGACCGTGGCCATCCCGAGCGCGGCGGCCGGCTCGAGGTTGAACGGCAGATCGTCGACGAACACGCACTCCTCCGCATCGAGTCCGATCCGCTCCGCGCCCATCTCGTAGATCTCGGCGGCGGGCTTGCGGATCCCGACCTCGCCGGAGATCACGACCCCGTCGAACAGCTGCTCGAGCACGGCGCGGTCGTAGCGCCGTGTTCCCCACGAATTGGAGATCAGCCCGGTCCGGACGCCCTCCCCGCGCGCCCGCAGCACCGCGTCGAGCATCCGCTCGTCCGGCCGGGATCCGGCGAACAGCCGATCGATCAACTGCGGCGCCTGCACGCCGAGCATCTCCGCGAACCGCGCCTCGAACTGGTCCTCATCGATCACGCCAGTCTCGAACCCGATCAACAGCTCGCGGCAGGCGCGGTCCTCGCGGAACCGGCGCGCGATCGAATCGGGCGCGATCCCCTCCAGATCGCAGAACGACTGGAACGAATCGAACAGATTCGTCGTCAGCACTCCGCCCCAATCGATCAGGAGCCCTCGATATCGCCGCTCGTGCAAGATTCGGATGAGGATGGCAAACGAGGCGGCACGCACGCTGACTCGGCCGGAGCTGACGGCTGCGCTCGCGGCGCGCCAGCTCCTGCTCGAGCGCCGGAGCCTGACCCCGCAGCGCGCCGTCCGGCAGCTGACGCCGCTCCAGGCGCAGGAATCGCGCGCGCCGTTCATCGGGCTCGCCGCGCGCCTGGAGGGCTTCGGACGCAACGATCTGGAGGCCGCGATCCATCGGGGCCGGCTGTTCAAGACGACGCTGATGCGGATGACGCTCCATCTCGCCGACGCGCGGGACTACCCCGCGTACGCGCAGGTCGCGCGGCGGCCGTGGCTGCGCCGGTGGCGCAAGCTGTACCCCGGCCTCGACGAGCGCGAGGTCGAGGCCGAGCTGGGCGAATGGCTGCGCGAGCCCCGCACCAACAACGAGATCCGCGATCGGATCCGGCGCTATCCCGGCGTCCCCGAGGGGCCCTGGCAGGCGGTGATGTTCGCGCGCACGGTGCTGCCGCTGGTGCAGTTGCCGCCGGCCGGGCTGTGGGACGATCCGCGGCGCTCGAAGTTCGTGATCGACCGCAGGGCGCTGCCGGACCCGGTCGACGCGGCTGCCCTCGTTATCCGCCGCTACCTTGCGGCGTTCGGTCCCGCCAGCCGGCGCGACATCTCGGCCTGGGCGGGCGTGCCACAGTCGGACTTCGCGGCGGCGTTCGAGCGCGTGCGAATCGTGCGCTGCCGCGACGAGCGTGGGATCGAGCTGCTCGACCTTCCCGGGCAACCGCTGCCGCCGGCCTCGATGAAGCTGCCCGTGCGCCTGCTCGGGCGCTGGGAGCAGTCCCTGCTCGCATACGAGCATCGCGAGCGGATCCTCGAGCCGGCGGTGCAAGCGCTGAACCTCACCCTCAGCGGGGATCAGACCGTGACCGTCGACGGGCGGGTCGCCGCCAGCTGGCTGCTGGAGCGCAGCGCGGGCGAGCGGGTGCGCGTGGCGATCCGGCAACACGTGGAGATCAGCCGTGGCGCCCGCGGCGAGATCCGCGCCGAGGCCATGCGGACCGCGGCGTTCTGCGAGCCCGCCGCCCGCAGCCACGAGGTCGCGGGGATCTAGGCGAAGCCGTTGCGGGTGACGTCGCGCGCGCGCCTGGCGAGCTCGACGACGCCCTCGCCGAACGACTTCAGGTAAGGGTCGTCGGTCGAGCCGGCCGCGGCCCGCTTGTAATTGCCCTCCATGAACACGACGGCCTTCCACAGCGCGAGCGTCACGTACCAGTCGAGCGCTTGCATCGAGCGGCCCGAGCGCTGCTCGTAGCGCTCGATCAGCTCCTGGCGGCTCGGGAAGCCCGGGCGCATCGTGACGTCCTGGAGGTTGAAGCGCCCGACCGGATCGCCCGGCTGGCGCCAGTGGAGCATCATGTAGCCGACATCGGCGAGCGGGTCGCCGATCGTCGCCATCTCCCAGTCGAGGACCGCGATCAGCCGCGCGGGCGCGCCGTGCGCGAGCATCGTGTTACCGAGGCGGTAGTCCCCGTGGACGATCGTCGACGGAGGGCTCTGCGGGATGTTCGCGGCAAGCCAGGATCCCACCTCCTCGACCTCGGGCAGCTCGCGGGTGCGGTTGTGCTCCCACAGCCCGGTGAAGCGCCGCAGCTGGCGCTCGAGGTAGCCCGTCGGCTTGCCGAACCCTTCGAGCCCGACCGCCTGCCAGTCCACGGCGTGCAGCTCGACCAGCGTCTCGATCAGTTGGTCGGCGATCCGCTCGCGCTCGGCCGGATTGTCGAGCGGCTCGGGCAGCGAGTCCGTGACGACCACGCCGTCGATCCGCTCCATCACGTAGAACGGCGCGCCGATCACAGCGGTGTCGTCGCACACCGCGAGCACCTTCGGGACGCGGACCGGAGTGTTCTCGAGCGCGCGCAGCAGCCGCGCCTCGCGCAGGACGTCGTGGGCGCTCGGCGGCAGCGGCCCGCGCGGGGGCCGACGCAGCACGACGTCGGTGCTGAGGCCGAACGTCACGCATGAATGGCCCTCGCCGATCGGCTCGCCGGCGAGATCCGCCGGGGCGTCCAGCCCGTGCTCGCGGAGGAAGGCGCGAAGCGGCTCGAGCACCAGCAGCGGCTCCCGGTCATTGGCCGCCCCCTCCTCGTGGGTGCGGACGACGTCGTCGGGAGCCAGCGTCGCGCTCATGGGGCCGCAGCGTAGCGCTACCCCTCGTCCCACCCTTCTCGGCGCCCCGCGCATCGGGGCTTGGGGTGTTCCTGAAAGAGCGGAAGGCTCAGGCCGGGAGCGCCGTGCGCCCGCCGACCACGCGATCGAACCGCCAGCCGCGGAGCTGCTCGCGGCTTCCCGCCAGCCCCACGACCACCGCGCCCGTGCGCTGCTCGATCCCGTTGATCAGCGCCGCCAGCCGGTCGCGCAGCGCGCGCGAGGGAGCCGAGTCATCGGTGCCCCAGTCCGAGGAGCCGTCCTCCACGAGCACGGTCACCCGGTCTGCGTGACTGCGCGCGATCTCCTTCAGCAGCTCGTCCTCGTCCTCCCCGGAACCGACGATTGCAAGTAGGTCGCTCATGTGGCCGAGTCTTTCCCGGCCAGCTAAACGCCTCGTCAAGGGCGCCGAGGAAATTGCGACAAAGTCCTGACTGGAAGGCGGGTGGGCCGCGCCGTCAGCGACGGCGCAGCCCCGAAAGCAGGCCGCCGCGACGCCCGCGTGTCCGCACCGGCTCTGCGGCCGGCTCGCGGACAGCAGCGCCAACTGGCTCGGCCGGACGGTCCAGCTCGCGCTCGGCGACGGGTTCCCCGGAACGATCGACGACGGGCTCGGCGCGCGATCCACGGGACGGTCCGCGACGGGCTCCCCGCGGCGATCCAGCTCGCGCGCGGCGACCGGCTCCGCGGCCACCGGTGCAGCGGCCGCCTCGGTGGCCGGTGCGACGACGGCACGCCGGCGCCCCGCGAACCCCGGCAGCGCATATGCCGCGAGCGCCGTGATCACCACGCCGAGGCCGGTGTGGTAGGAGAGCAGCTCGAGCACCCGGACGCCGCGTGTCCCGTGGGGCGTGCCCTGTGCACCCGCGGCGTTCCAGAGGAAGCTCAGGTCAGGCCCGATCGCGAACCAGATGCCGGCTGCGAGCGCGAGCAGCGCTCCCAGCTTGCCGCCGGCGCGCGGACCGGAGCCGAGCAGCATCAGGCCGCCGATCACCGCCGCGATGCCGGGCAGGACATCGAGATACAGGCGCCCGCTGGACCATGTCCAGCTCTTGTCGGGCCCGAGTGCGAAGTGGAAGTACGGGCCTACGAACGGAATCAGACCGCCCCAGATTCCGCCGACCAGGATGAGCAGTCCAGCTGCTCTGGTGCTCAAGCTACGCATGGCTCCTCCTTGATGAAAACCACAGTCAAGGCTTCCCGGCGCGTGCGTCCTCAAACGGCTGGGCAGTTCCGTGCGTGCACGCGGCAAACCGAGTTCTAAGCTCAGTTGCGAACAGGGATGCCCGAGCTACCCGAGGTCGAGATCACCGCGCGCCTGATCGGGGCCGCCATCGCCGGCGTGCCGATCGAGTCCGCGCTCGCGCCCGGCATCAACGCGCTCAAGACCTACGACCCGCCGCTCACCGCACTCAGCGGTCGCAGCTTCACGCGCGTCACCCGCCGGGGCAAGCTGTTCGTCGCGGAGCTCGACGGCGACCTAGCGGTCCTGATCCACCTGATGTCCGCGGGCCGTCTGCAGCTGTTCGACACCCGAGCCTCGCTGCGCGACCGCACCTCGCGGCTGCTGGTGCGTCTCGAGGACGGCCGCGAGCTGCGCCTGCGCGAGTTCGGCACCCGCCAGCGCGCCTGGGCGAAGCTGCTCACGCGCGAGGGCCTCGAGCAGGAGGAGACGCTCGCCGAGCTCGGGCCCGAGGCCTGGCCCGACCCGCCGCCGTTCGGTCCCCTGCTCGACCAGGCGCGGCCGCTGTACGCGCTGATGCGCGATCAGCACGTGATCGCGGGGATCGGGCGCTCATGGGTCGACGAGATCCTCCACCGCGCGATGCTCTCGCCGTTCAAGCGCGGCTCGGACCTCGAGCCCGACGAGGCGCAGCGCCTGCGCCAGGCCACCGTCGACCGTATCGGCGAGGCGCTGGCGCACTACGAAGGTGCGATCTCGCTGCCGATCCCGGACAAGCTGCCGCTGCCGCTGACGGTCCACCGCCGCAATGGGGAGCCGTGCCCGCGCTGCGGCGACCGGCTCGAGGCGGTCTTCTACGAGGACTACGTGATGTGCTACTGCCCGACCTGCCAGACCGAGGGTAAGCTGCTCAAGGACCGTCGCCTCTCGCGCCTGTTGAAGTAAGCGAGAGCCAGTCGACCAGGTGCGCTGGCTAGGATCTGCGGCGTGCTCTCGCCAGGAGACCCAGCCCCCGATTTCGCGCTGCCCGACCAGGAGGGCAATGAGGTCTCCCTCGCCGGCCTGAAGGGCAAGACCGTCGTCCTCTACTTCTACCCGAAGGCCGACACGCCCGGCTGCACGACCCAGGCATGCGGGATCCGCGACCACCGCGCCGACTACGAGCGGGCGGGCGCGGTCGTGCTGGGCGTCTCGCCCGACTCCGTTAAGGCGGTCAAGAAGTTCGACGACAAGTTCGGGCTGCGCTTCCCGCTGCTAGCCGACGAGGACCACAAGGTCGCCGAGGCCTACGGCGTGTGGGTGCAGAAGTCGATGTACGGCCGCACTTACACGGGCAACGAGCGCTCGACCTTCGTGATCGGCCCAGATGGGAAGATCAAGGAGGTCCTCCGCAAGGTCAAGCCCGCGGAGCACGACGACCTCGTGCTGCGGGCCCTGACCGCCTGAGCCGCAGCGCGCGCCGGCTTACTGCAGGCCCTCGCGCGCTTCGCGCACGAGCGTGACGGCCTCGGGGAAGATCACCGCCATCACCGAGCGCAGCTGCTCGGCCTGCTGCTCGGTGGTCCCCTGGATGTTGGCCCGATTGATCGCCGCGACGGTCAGATCGACGGCGAGCTTGATTGCGTTGTCAGCCCACGCGAGCCGCTGAGCGCCCTGCATCTGCTCGGCGAACTCGCCGAGTCGTCGCTGGAGCTCGTCGGGATCTCCGAACAGGTCGCCGAAGCCACTGCCTTCCATGCCCTCAATGGTACTCGCCGCGATATCGGGCGATCACGACGATCGTGCCGCCCCCGCGCCCCACGCCCGCGCCGAGCTCGAGCAGCGCCGCCGCCGGCGCGAGCGCGAGCCCGGCCGCCGTCACAGCCAGATCGATCGAGAACACCGGCGCGTTGCGCTTGAGCAGGTTGTAGAGGTACGACGGCGTCGAGGTGAGGCGGTTCATCAGCGACTGCCACATCCCGAACGGGTTGTGCTCGAGCAGCACGTGATGCACGCCCACCACCGCAAACCCGGACCGGCCGAGCAGCGCCCGCAGCCCGCTCGGCGTGAAGTGCACGCGGTGGCGGGGGACGTCGAGGTGATACCAGCGATCGCCGCCCAGGCGTGCCTGGAGGCTCGCCAGGTTCGGGACCGCGACGATCAGAGCCCCGCCGGGCCGCAGCCACGTCGCGATCCGCGCCAATGCGCCCCCCGGATCCTCTAGGTGCTCGAGCACGTGCCAGAGCGTGATCGCGTCCAGCGAACCGGCCGGAACGTCCGCCTGCTCGATCCCCACCTGCTCCACGGCCACGCCCCAGTCCGCCGCGGCGCCCGCCCCGCGCGACGAGGGCTCGATCCCCGACGCGTCGAATCCCGCCGCGCGAGCGGCGGCGACGAACCGGCCGCGACCGGCGCCGACATCGAGCACGCGCGCGCCCGAGCCGGTCGCTTTGCGTAGCAGCGACAGGCGCCGGCGATCGAACGCGCGCAGCAGCGGTGAGGCCAGCGCGTGCAGGCGCGGGGTCCCCGGCCGATAGGCCCCGCTGTCGTACAGGCCCTCCGGCAGCTCTCCGGCGGTCACCGCCGTCCCGCAGCGAGCGCAACGGGTCAACTCGAAACGCGCGCCTCGCAGCGCCGGCTCGGACGCCGGCACCGTGCGCCAGGCATCCAACGGCCCGCCGCATGCGGGACAACCGGATCGAGTCGGCTCGGGCACGCGGCGAGTGTACGTACACTCGGCCAGGTGTCCGGGAGCGCGCCGAACCCCAAATGGCGAGCGCGGATCGAGTCCGCCCTCAGGATCACCGGGCCGCTGCTCGACCTGGTGCTGGCGGTCGGGGACCGCGTCTCATGGCTGCTCGATCGCCGCGACCGCGAGTTCACGCCGGCTCGGATGCCCGGCGCGGGCGAGTCGGCGCCCCGTGGCCTGATGAGCTATCCGCCACGGCAGAAGTAGCCGCCGCGCCCTACGATTACCCGCGATGAGCGCGACCGCCGACGAGACGCTGCTCCACGAATCGCGCGTGAGGATGCGCCAGGTGGCGCTCGCCACCGCCGGCGGCGTCCTGCTCGTCGCCGCGCTCGCGATCCAGAGCACGGGCGCGCACACGACCGTTAGCGAGCTCACCCTCGACCTCATCACCGTCAACAAGCGCGTGCCGCTCGATCAGATCGGCTCGGCGCTGAACCTGCTCGGGCTCCTCGCGGTCGCCCTCACGCTCACCTTCCTGCTCTCGGCGGCGCGAGCGCGCCGGCCGGAGATGAAGGACTACATCAAGTACGCCGCGATCGCCGGCGCCGTGATCGCGGGGCTCAGCGGCCTCGTCTACTTCATCGTGATCGCGGTCAAGTCCCACCAGTTCGTCACGCAGGGGGCGCAGACCTATCCGCAGGCCAACAGCCTGACCAAGGGCGGGGTGCTCCCGATCGTGCAGATCCTCGCGCCGCTGGGAAGCCTGCTGCTCGCGATCGGCTTCGTGTTGATCTCGCTGAACGCGATGCGCGTCGGCCTGCTCACGCGGCTGCTCGGATACCTGGGCGTGTTCGCGGGCGTGCTGTTCATCATCCCGTTCGGCGCCTTCGGCCAGGCGATCCAGGCCGGCTGGCTGCTGACGATCGCCTACCTGATCAGCGGGCGCTGGCCTAACGGGGTCCCGCCCGCGTGGGTGAGCGGCCGAGCCGAGCCCTGGCCGACCGCGCAGGAGGCCCGCGAGCAGCGCATCCGCGCGACCGGGCGCTCCGGGCGGGCGGCGCCCGCGCCCGCACCCGCCGGCCGCGGTATGTGGGGAGGCCGGCGCGCTCCGGCGCCCGCGCCAGAACCGGCACCGGACACCACCCAGTCCGCTCGCACCCGCTCCACGACGCCGAAGCGCAAGCGCAAGCGCCGCAGGTAGCGCGCGGCCCGTCAGCGGCGGCCGTTCATCGACCGATCTAGACCGCTCGGCGCTCCAGCCGAGCCGCTCACCGATGCGGCGTTGCCGGAGCAGCCGTGCGTCAGCAAGTTATGCGCGGTTCGTAAACCAAATAGGAGGGATTGATGGAAGCTGCTGGGATAGGTCCCCGCGAGGCCGACGTGGCTCCCGCCCCCGCGGCCGTTGAGCCGACAGGTGGCCGGCTCTCTGGCTGGAGTCCCGCCGATCCGGGCCCACTCGGGCTCGCCGCGTTCGCCGGCACGACGTTCATGCTGAGCCTGATCAACTCGGGTCTGGTCGGCGTGACGAAGGGCGCGCCGGGCGGCGGTCTGCTGCCGATGGTCGCCGGTCTGGCGATCGCGTACGGCGGCGCCGTGCAGCTGGTGGCCGGGATCTGGGAGTTCCGCACCGGCAACACGTTCGGTGCGGTCGCGTTCTGCTCCTATGGAGCGTTCTGGATCTCGTTCTACTTCATCGTCCATTCCGCCGCGCAGAACACGCCGACCGAGGTCTTCGCCGGACTCGGTCTGTACCTGTGGACGTGGGGAATATTCACCACGTACATGTTCTTCGCGTCGCTGCGGACGACGGGAGCTGTTGCGCTCGTGTTCCTACTGCTGGCGATCACGTACATCATCCTGGGCATCGGCAACTCCGCCCTTGTCGGGACGACGAACGTCACCAACGGCACGATCAAGCTGGGCGGCTATATCGGAATCTTGACCGCGATTGCGGCCTGGTACGCCTCGTTTGCGGCGGTGATCAACTCGACGTTCGCGCGCGTGGTCCTGCCGGTCTTCCCGCTCAGGCGATAGGAGCCTGGCGCGAGGATCGCGGAGGATTACACTCCAGACATAGCTGTGGTTGGCTCAGGCGCCGGTCTCCGGCCGGCGCCGGGCCTTCCGCATTGATGATTTGACGGAAGGAGAGCGCAATGGCAGACGGGGCAGAGGCACCAACCGCCCAGGAGCTGCTCGACGAGACCAGCAACGAGTCTCAGATCGCCGTCCACTGGCGCGAGGAGGAGTACGTCCCACCGCCTAAGGACTTCATCGAGCAGGCGAACGCCAAGCGACGAGTCGATCCTGGAGAAGTTCAGTCCCGACAGCTTCCCCGACTGTTTCGTCGAGTACGCCGAGATGCTCACATGGGACAAGAAGTGGGACGAGGTCCTCGACACCAGCGACCCGCCGTTCTTCAAGTGGTGGGTCGGCGGCAAGCTGAACGCGTGCGTCAACTGCGTCGACCGGCACCTCGAGGAGCGCGGTGACAAGAACGCGATCATCTGGGTCCCCGAGCTCGAGGACGACGAGACCCTCGAGATCACCTACCGGGAGCTGCATGAGCGCGTCAACGAGTTCGCGGCGCTGCTGAAGGACTTCGTCGGCGTCAAGCCGCAGGACCGTGTCACCTTCCACATGCCGATGGTCCCTGACCTGCCGGTCGCGATGCTCGCATGCGCGCGCCTGGGAGTGATCCACTCGCAGGTCTTCGGCGGCTTCAGCGGCGTCGCGTGCGGGCAGCGGATGGCGGACGCCAAGAGCACGGTGCTCGTGACGATGGACGCCTATTACCGCAACGGCGAGCTGATCGATCACAAGACCAAGGCCGACGACGCGGTCGAGGCGGCGAAGAAGGAAGGGATCGAGATCGAGAAGATCCTCGTCTTCCGCCGCAAGCCCGGCGAGTACCACTCGGAGTCCGAGATGGTCGAGGGCCGCGATTACTTCGTCGACGAGCTGCTCGAGGACTACAAGGGTCAGTCCGTCGAGCCCGAGTCGATGGACGCGACCGACACGCTGTTCCTGATGTACACGAGCGGCACGACCGGCCGGCCCAAGGGCGCGCAGCACACGATCGGCGGTTACCTCAGCTACGTCACCGGCACGTCCTACTACTACCAGGACATCCACCCGGACGACACCTACTGGTGCTTCGCCGACATCGGCTGGATCACCGGTCACTCCTACATCGTGTACGGGCCGCTGGCGCTCGGGACGACGACCGTCATGTACGAGGGGGTGCCCACCTATCCGGACCCCGGACGGCCATGGCGGATCGCCGAGAAGCTCGGCGTGGACATCTTCCACACCGCGCCGACGACGGTCCGGATGCTGCGCAAGGTCGGCCCGGACGAGCCCGCGAAGTACGACTACCACTTCAAGACGATGACGACGGTCGGCGAGCCGATCGAGCCGGACGTCTGGCGGTGGTACTACCAGGTGGTCGGCAAGGAGAAGGCGGCGATCACCGACACGTGGTGGATGACGGAGACCGGCGGCTTCCTCGGCTCGACGCTGCCCGGGGTGCAGCCGATGAAGCCGGGCAGCTGCGGCCCGGCCGCGCTCGGGATCCAGCTGGTGATCTTCGACGAGGACGGCAAGGAGATCGAGAGGGGCACGGGCAAGGCGGGCTATATCTGCGTCCGCAACCCGTGGCCCGGCCGGATGCTGACTGTCTGGGGCCAGGACGAGCGGTTCATCGACACCTACTACAAGCGCTTCAACAAGGACAAGGACAGCAAGGACTGGCACGACTGGCCGTTCATGTGCGGCGACGGCGCGGTCGAGGCTCCGGACGGCTACTTCCGGATCCTCGGGCGGATCGACGACGTGATCAACGTCGCCGGGCACCGGCTCGGGACCAAGGAGCTCGAGTCCGCCGCGATCGAGGTCGACGAGGTTGCGGAGGCGGCGGCCGTGCCCGTGGTCGACGAGACACGCGGCAAGATCGTCGAGATGTACATCGCGCTGAAGCCGAACGTCAGCGCCTCCGATGAGGACGTCGCGCAGAAGGTCTCGGCCCAGATCGAGCGCGCCATCGGCAAGATCGCGCGGCCCAAGAACGTCTGGGTCGTGCCGGACATGCCCAAGACGCGCTCGGGCAAGATCATGCGGCGCGTGATCGCGGGCATCTCGAACTTCCAGGACGTCGGCGACGTGAGCACGCTCGCCAACCCGGAGGTCGTCGAGAAGATCCGCGAGCACGTGCAGTCGACTAAGCGCGATCGCGGCGAGGACACGCAGGAGCTCTCCAAGAAGGAAGCGGAGGAGATCGCGACCTACGGCGAGGGCTCGGAGTAGCTGAGATTGTGAACGGGGCGGCAGCGGATGTCGCGGGCGCCGCGCGGTCAGCGAGGCAGGATGCCGAGCGCGCGGCAAGCCCGCGGCGCCGCCCCGCCGCGGTGCATGCGCCGGGCGGGCCGGCCGCACATGTGCGGCCGGCTTCTTTGTCTAGACGCCGAATCTGCGGCCGAGCTCGGCCACGTGCCGGCGCGCGATCGGGATCGTGTGGTCGTCCGCGAACGCGAGCTCCGCCGTCCCGCCGAGGTGCGGGCGCAGCTCCACCGCGCGCGCCAGGTTCGCCAAGTACTGGCGGTGCACGCGCACGAACCCGTACGGCTCCCAGCGCTGCTCGACGTCGGCCAGCGTCGCGCGCAGCAGGTAGCGGCCCTCGGCGGTGACGATCCGGACGAAGTCGCCGTGGGACTGCGCGTAGAGGATCTCCGAGCGCGGCACCAGCCGGATCGCGTTACCTGTGGCCGTCGCGACCGCGACGGTTTCGCTCTCCGCGCTCGCCGGCGCGTGGTCGCGGACCTGGCGAGGCTCGTCGGTCTCGACCGCGGCGACGACCCGCTCGAGCGCCTCCTCGACGCGCCGGCGGCTCACCGGCTTGCGCAGGTAGTCCAGCGCGCGCAGCTCGAACGCGTCCACGGCGGCGCTGTCGTACGCGCTGACGAACACGAGCTGCGGCGGCGCTGCGAACCGGCGCAGGACGCGGCCCAGCTCGAGGCCGTCGAGATCGGGCATGCGCACGTCGAGGAAGATCGCGTCGTAGCGCTGCGCGGAGGCCTTCACGAGCGCATCGTGGCCGTCGAACGCGCACTCGACTTCCTCCACGCAGGGCGAGGCCCGCAGCAGTCGCGCCAGGTCCTCGACCTGCGTGCGCTCATCGTCGACCGCGAGGATCGTGAGCCGGTCCGCGTTCACGCGGCCTTCGTCTCGCCGCGCAGGTTCGGGACGGTCATCACCGCGGTCGTGCCGCGGTCCGCGTTCGGCTCGATCCGCAGCGCGTAGCGCTCGCCGAAGGTCGCGCGCAGGCGCGCGTCGACGTTCGAGAGGCCGATGCCCCCGCCCGCGCCCGCCAGCACGTCGGGCACCCGCTCGGGCTCGATGCCGACGCCGTCGTCGGAGACCCGCAGCTCGACGTCGGGCCCGATCGTGCGCGCGGCGATCATCACGCGGCCGCTGCCGGCGCGGCGCTCGACCCCGTGGCGCACCGCGTTCTCGACCAGCGGCTGCACCGACATCGCGGGCACCACCGCCTCGCGCGTCTGCGCCGGCACGTCGATCGTCACGTGCAGCTTGTCGCGGAAGCGAGCCTGCTCGAGCCGCAGGTAGCGCTCGACGTGATCGATCTCCTCGCCGAGCGTCACGTACGAGCGGCCGTCGCGGAACAGGTAGCGGGTGAACTCGGCGAAGTCGCTCAGCAGCTCGCGTGCCTCGTCGGGCCGGTCGTGGATGTCGCCGGCGACGGCGGCCAGCGCGTTGTAGATGAAGTGCGGCGAGATCTGCGCACGCAGCGCCCGCAGCTCGGCCTGGGCGAGGCGCTCCTCCTGCGCGTCGACGATCGACAGCTCGACCTGCGCCGCGACCAGGCTCGCGGCCTCCTGCACCACGCGCAGCTCGTGCTGGCTCGGGCGCCCCACGGTCCGGTAGAACGCGATCAGCGTTCCGGCGCGGCGGCCCTGCACGACCATCGGCGCGAGCACCGCCGACTTCAGCGGGCAGGTCGGATCGGAGGAGACCAGCCGCGGCACGATCCGCATGCGGTCATCCGGAGTGCGCGCGAGCAGCCGCGAGAGCAGGTCGCCCGGCCGCACCTGCTCGCGTCCCTCGCCGTCGATCGCGAGCACCGCGCGCGTGTCGGCGAGCGCGATCGCGGCAGCGCCGGTCAGTGCCCGGAGATGCGGGACGGCCTGCTCGGTTGTCTTCGGGGTCAGCCCGCGACGCAGGTGCGGAAGCGTCGAGCTGGCCGCGTGCAGCGCGGACTGCATGCCCAGCGCGGTCGGAGTGCGGACCGCGCGAGGCACGTGGTGCGCCCTCCACGCGACCCCCAGCAGCGCGGCGAGCCCGATCCCGAGCAGTACGCCCAGAGCGATGTCCATGTCTCCTCGGTCGCGAAGCTTACCTTCGCTTGTCTCCGGTGGCCCGGGGCGGGATGATGCCGGTATGAGCACCACATCCACGATCACCTCTTACGAGCAGGCCTGCGCAGAGCATCGCTGGGAGGTTCCCGAGCGCTACAACATCGCGGTCGACGTGTGCGATCGGCACCCCCGCGAGAAGCTCGCGATGATCCACGAGGACTTCGGCGGCAACGTGCGGCGCGTGCACTGGGGGGAGCTCCAGGACCTCTCGAACTCCTTCGCGAACGTGCTGCGGGCCCACGGCGTCGAGAAGGGAGATCGCGTCGCGATGGTCCTGCCGCCGACGCCCGAGACCGCGGCCGCGTTCTTCGGTACCTGGAAGACGGGCGCGATCCTGTTGTCGATGTCGGTGCTGTACGGCGATGAGGGGATCCGCCACCGCCTGACCGATTCGCAGCCCAGGGTGCTCGTCACCGACGAGGCCAACGTCGACCGGATCGAGCGCTCGCTCGTTGAGCAGATCCTGATCCTCGACGATGAGCTGCTCGGCGGCGGGGGGACGTCGTTCGCGGCGCAGGACACCGCCGCCGACGATCCCGCGCAGCTGTACTACTCCTCGGGGACGACCGGGCTGGCCAAGGGGATCCTGCACGCGCACCGCTACCTGCTCGCGCACGAGGAATTCGTCTACTGCCACGACGTGCGCGACGGCGAGGTCTTCCACGGGATGGGGGAGTGGGCCTGGGCGGCGGGGATCTGCCCGCTGCTCGGCCCATGGCGGCTCGGCGCCGTGCAGGCCGTCTACCAGCGCGAGGGCGGCTTCGATCCGCACAAGCAGCTCGACTTCCTCTCGCGCCACGAGGTCTCGGGCGTGTTCGGCACCCCCACCGCGATTCGCTCGATGATGTCGATCTCGGACGCCGGCACCCGCTATCCGCAGAAGTTCCGGATCGTCTGCAGCGCCGGCGAGCCACTCAACCCGGAGGCGATCCGCTGGTTCCGCGAGCAGTACGGGATCACCGTCCTGGACTATTACGGTCTGACCGAGTCCTATCCGCTGTGCGCGAACTATCCGTTCATGGAGGTCCGCGAGGGCTCGATGGGGAAGCCGATGCCGGGCTGGGAGGTGGCGATCCTCGACGAGGACGAACGCCCGGTCGCGACCGGCGAGCGGGGCGAGATCTGCCTGCGCGCGCGGTCGAACCCGCACTACCCGCTCGGCTACTGGAACCGGCCCGCTTCGGATTCCGAGGAGGTGTTCGGCGGCGAGTGGTTCCACACCAAGGACGCGGCCAAGGCCGACGAGGATGGCTACTTCTGGTACGAGGGCCGCGCGGACGACGTGATCATCGCGGCGGGCTACCGAATCGGTCCCTTCGAGGTCGAGTCCGCCTGCCTCGAGCATCCGGCGGTGGCGGAGGCGGCGGCGGTCGCGTCGCCCGACGAGCGGCGAGGCAACGTGGTCAAGGCGTTCGTCGTGGTCGCGCCCGGCCACGAGCCCTCCGATGCGCTTGCGGAGGACATCAAGTCCTTCGTGCGCGGGCATCTGTCGGCGTATGCCTATCCCCGCAAGATCGAGTTCGTCCCGGATCTGCCCAAGACGCTGACGGGGAAGATCCGGCGGATCGAGCTGCGCCAGCGCGAGCGCGAGCAGACCGGCTGATCAGCAGCGGCTGTGGCGCCGATCCTCTCAGGGTCGGTCGGCGCTACCGGCTGGCGCGAGCGTGTGTGCGCATCTCCGAGAGGATGCGCTCGAGCCGTGGCTCTGTCTCGCGATCGACGTGAGTCATCGCGGCTGCGATCGCCGGATGCACCGCCGCGATCTGGGCGTGCATCTCGTGGGCGACCGCCCGGTAGCTCGGATGTCCCTCGTGCCCGGAGCGCAACTCGATCAGCTGCATCGCCTCGCGCGCGTTGAGATCGAGGATGTAGCGAATCCGGAAGCCGAGGCACAGCGCGTATGGGGCGGCGTCGCGCAGGCCGGCATCGAGCAGCCGCCGGTACTCCCGCTCGGAGATCTCGAGCGCGTGGCGGTACTCCTCGCCGCAGCCGGCGAGCTCGACCTGCTCGGGGATGCCCGCGCCGAGGTCGGGCGTCAGCGCCTGCCACTGGATCGTGAGCATCCGGTGGCGCTGGAGGTCGCGGAAGGCGCCGTAGTCGGAGACGATCTCGAATCGGTAGCGCAGCGCCTCGAGCCCGCGCCCGGGGCGGTACCGGCGGTTGGTGCGCTCGCCGACGAGATCGCTCAGCAGCTGGGCGCGATCGTCGGAGTCGAGCGCCGCGACGGTCGCCCGGATCTCCTCCTCGCGTGCCGCGCCGGCCTCGAACAGCAGCGCCGCCAGCAGGTCGTCCTCGTCGCCCTCGGCGTGCAACAGCGTGACCGATGGGCCGTCGTCGGAGTCGGGCTCCCGGTCGCTGAGCCCCAGGCGCTCCGCCCAGCTCCTGCCGGCGTCCGCTCGCGCCTTCAGGTAGGCCACCCATTCCCCGCCGCGGTCCGGGCGCTCCACGCGCGCGACGAAGCTCGGCATCACCGCCTTGACCTCCGTCAGGATCATCTCGCCGTAGCCGCGCGCCTCCGGCAGCGGGTGCGCCAGCAGGTGCAGGATCAGCTGCTCGTAGGTCTGGCCGGTGGCGAAGATCCCCATGTGCGAGAGCGAGCTCGCCGGCAGCAGGCCGCGCAGCAGGTCCAGCGCCTTGGCCTTGATCGCGCGCGCGTGCGCGGGCGCGGGCTCATCGTCTGCTCGCGGGAACTCCCGCTCGGCCCAGCTCGTGACGCGCGGCAACGCCTCCGAATAGATGCCGAACAGCCGGTCCATCGCGCGCTCGTACTCGGGGCCGAGCTGTGCGTCGCGGTAGTAGCGGTAGCGCGGGGCCGGCCCCGGGATCGGGGTGTCGTAGGCGATGTACCGCGTGGACTGCTCCAGGTAGGCGCCGAGCCGCGGTCGCTGGAGGATCTTCGTGAGGATGTTCGAGACCCACTCGCACGCGATGTGCGCCCCGCCGAGCTGCGCGACGGAGTCGTCGCCGTAGCCGAGGAAGATCCGCTCGTACAGCTGCGCGGCACGCCGGCCCTCGCCCGGGTCGGTCTCGTGCGCCGGCGGCGGGACGTCGTCCGCGAACTCCTCGAGGAACAGCCGCCGCAGCGTCCCGGGGTATCGCGAGTAGCGCGCGAACAGCGCGCCCTTGACCGTCTCGGGCAGGTTGACCAGCGCGAACACGGGGCGGTCGAGGTTCGAGAAGTGGGCGCTCAGGCGCGCGCGCTCGGCGTCACTGAAGCTCTCGACCGGGTACTCCACGGGCCGCGGATCGTACCGTCCACCTCGGCGCGCCCGGAGGCTCGGCTCGTACCGCCCGCTTCGGCCATCCCGGACGCTCGGCTCGTACCGCCCGCCTCGGCCATCCCGGACGCCTCGGCTCGCGCGCTCTTCGTGGGCGATTAGTTGACCTATGAGCAAACAATCGCCCACGGTCCGCCACTACGATGGCGGTCGATGGGCCGCGGCCTCGTGGAGCGCTTCCTCGAGGACCGGGACCGCGGCGTCTAACCGGCGTTGTCGGGGTGGCCGGTGGCCTGCGAGTGCTCGCCGGCGCCGCCCGGCTTGCCCTCGCGCTCGCCCTCGCCCTGTCCGCCGGGCCTGCCCTCGCCCTCGCCGGAGCCCTCGTCTCGATCGGAGTGCGAGCCTCCCTCGCGCCGCGAGGCTCCGCCCTGAGGCGAAGAGGGCTCCTCGGCGTTCTGGTTCGAGGCCTCGCCCGGCGCCTCCTCGCTGCCGAACGTCTCCTCGGTGTCTGAGCGTCGCTCCTCCATGACCGGCATCCCTACCCGCTCCGGACGCGGCGGAATCCCGGCGACGCTCAGAAGAGGCCGGCGATCGCGTGCCCGGCGTGGGCCGCGAGCCCGAACAGCGGCGAGGGCACGATCCCCAGCACGATGCAGGCGGCGGCCGCGACGGCGCCCACGACGATCACCTCCGGGAAAGCGAACATCCCGGCAGCCGGCCCTGCGCCGGCGGGCACCGGAGCCTCGTCCGCCTCGGGCGAGCCACCGGCGATCGGCGCGTAGCGCGCCTGCAGGCGGCCGCGCTCGGCGACGGTGCCGCCGCCCATCCACATCGTCGCGATCACGCGCAGGTAGTAGCCGAGCGAGATCATCGAGCCGACCACCAGCACGATCGCCAGCCAGGTGTAGTCGCCCGACACGAGGGCGTGGATCAACTGGAACTTGCCGATGAAGCCGACCGTCCCCGGGATGCCGGCGAGCGACAGCATCCCGATCGTCATCGGCCACGCGAGCCACGGGTTGCGCGCGCCGAGGCCGGCGATCGCGGGCAGCCGGTCGCCTTCGGGGTGCTCGCGCTCGGCCGCGACCACGACTGCGAACGCGGCCATGTTCATCGCCAGATACGCGATCACGTACAGGACCGTCGCCTGGATCCCGAGCTGGGTGCCGACGATCACCCCGCTCAGCATGTAGCCGGCCTGCGCCACGCCGGAGTAGCCGAGCATTCGCTTCAGCGAGGATTGGCCGAGCGCGCCGACGTTGCCGACGATCATCGTGATCGCGGCGACCGCTGCCAGCATCGGCGCCCAGGTGTTCTGTGCGCCGATCACCGCGACATCGAAGAAGCGCAGGAACGCGCCCAGCGCGGCGGCCTTCGTCGCGGTCGCCATGAACGCGGTGATCGGTGTGGGCGCGCCCTCGTAGACGTCCGGCGTCCACTGGTGGAACGGCGCGACCGAGGCCTTGAAGGAGAACCCCACCAGGACCAGTCCGATTCCGGTCAGCAGCAGGGGATCGCCGAGGATGCCCCCCGCCAGCTTGCCCTGAGAGACGGCCCTGCCGATCGCTGCGAAGTCCGTCGAGCCGGTCGCGCCGTAGACGAGCGCGAGGCCGTAGACCAATGTCGCCGATCCGACCGACCCGATCACGAGGTACTTGAGACCCGACTCGAGCGAGCCCTCGCGGCGCGAGCGCGACGCGCACAGGACGTACAGCGGAATCGAGAGGAGCTCGATGCCGAGGAACAGCGTGATCAGGTTGCGCGCCGAGACGAACACCGCCATGCCCAGCGTGCTGAACAACAGCAGCGAGTAGTACTCCCCGTGTCCGGCCTCCTCAGACGCCGGGCCGCGCCACGACAGCAGGACGGTCGCGAACGCGGCGACGTAGAAGACGAGCTGCAGGATCTTCGCGAGGTCGTCGATCTGCAGCGCACTCGAGATGATCGCGCCGCGGTGCTGGAAGTGCACCACCGTGAACGCGATCGTGACGCCGAGCGTCACCAGCGACAGCCCGGGCACGACGTGCCTGCGCACGAGTTCGTGGCGCAGTAGGCCGACGAGCAGCACGACCAGCGCGCCGGCGCTCAGCGCTACGAGCGGCGCGAGCCCCGTCCAATCGATGTGCGGTCCGCGGATGTGACCGACGGCGGCGAGCAGGATCATGGCCGGGAGCTCCCGAGTGGCGCGTACGCGACCCAGCCCGTCGCGCCGCCGGCGATCAGATGGGGATCCGGGGTCGTGACGTTCACGGTCGGCTCCGAGCGCTTCAAGAGGAACTGCGGGTAGACCGCTAGCGCGAGGATCACCAGCACGATTGGGATGATCGGTGCCGCCTCCGCAATGACGAGCTCGCGCGAGGCGACCTTCGGGCCGACGCGGTTGTGCATCGCGCTGATCAGCACCCGCAGGGCGTACACCGCGGCGCCGACCACGCCGGCGAACGCGATGATCGCGATGGCCAGCTTCGCCCTGAAGACCCCGAGCAGGATCAGGAACTCGCCGATGAAGTTTGACGAGCCCGGCATCGCCAGCGTCGCCAGCGCCACGATCAGAAACAGCGATGCGAGCACCGGCGCGCGCAGCGCGATCCCTCCCATGTCGCGCAGCTGCTCCGAGCCGCCGGCACGCGCCGCGAGCGCGGCGACGATGAAGAACAGCGGCGCGGTCACGAGCGCGTGGTTGACCATCTGCAGCAGCGCCCCCTGCGTCCCCTGCGAGCGCAGCGAGAAGATCCCGAGGACGATGAACGCGAGCTGCGCGACGCTCGAGTAGGCGACGACCAGGCGCGCGTCGGGGGTGGTGAACGCCAGCGAGGTCGCGTAGACGATCGAGACCAGCGCGATCAGCAGCATCAGGGTCTGGTAGTGGACCGTCGCGTAGGGGAACAGCGGCAGCACGACGCGCAGGAACCCGTAGGCCGCGACTTTGGAGAGGATCCCCGAGAACACCGCGACGGCGGGGATCGGCATCGACCGGTAGCCGTCGGCCAGCCAGCCGTGGAACGGCACGAGCGGCATCTTCACGAGGAACGCCACCGCGAAGCACAGGAAGATCCAGTCCTGGGAGGTGTGCGACAGCGGCAGCGCGTGCAGCGCCGACAGCACGAACGTCAGGTTCGTACCGTGCTGGCTCGAGGCGAGCACGCCGGTCGCGATCGCACCCGCGAGCATGAAGAACGAGCCGACCAGCGTGTAGATCACGAGCTTGGTCGTCGCGCGCACCCGCTCGCCGGTGCCCCACATCCCGATCAGGAAGTAGAACGGGATCAGCATCAGATCGAAGAAGCCGACGAACAGCGCCAGATCCTGCGCGCAGAAGGCGCCGAGCACGGCCGACTGGGCCAGCCCGAAGTGAAAGTAGAACGTGCGGGGCCGGTCCCACTCGCGGAACGCCGAATAGATCAGCGACGCGCTGAAGAGCACCGTGGTCAGCAACACGAGCGCCACGTTGAGCCCGTCGAGCCCGAGCTTGTAGTGGATGCCGAGCGCCGAGATCCAGACCTTGTCGGTCACGAACTGCAGCCCGGCGTGGCCCAGCTTGTAGCGGGCGATGAACGAGATCGCGATGCCGAGCGACGCAAGCGATCCGGCGGCGACGAAGCGGCCCGTCAGGCGCGAGGGCAGCAGCGCCCCGACGAGCGAGATCGCGAGCGGCAGCCAGATCAGGATCGTCAGCGTCATGAGCTCGAGAGCAGGAAGTAGAGAGCCACGCCGGACAGGCAGACGATCATCGCGGCGGCGTAGTAGCGCAGGAACCCGGTCTGCAGCCGCCGGACCGCGGCGGAGCCGGCACGGACCACGCCGACCGTCCCGTCGGTGACGCCGCCCCCGATCACGAGCCGCTCGAGCACGGAGCCGGCGAAGCCCCCGAACCAGAGCGCCGGGCGTACCACCAGTGCGTCGATCAGCTCATCGAAGTACCACTTGTTGACGAGGAACGTGTGGACCAAAGCGAAGCGCTCGCGGGCGCGCACCGCGATCGCGGGACGCACGAGCCAGATCCGGTAGGCGGCCGCGATCCCGGCCACGGCGACGAGCGCGCCGATCACCAGGCCGACCCAGGCGGCCCCGCTGCTCGGCTCGGCGCGCGCCAGCCGGGACGTCGCGAACACCGGGCTGAGGAAATGCTGGATCCCGGCGTCGATCCCGGGGATCTGGATGACGCCACCCACGACCGCCAGCACGGCGAGCATCCCCATCGCGATCTTCATCGGGACCTCGCGCTCGGCGATGAAGTGGCCGGGACCGGGGAACCCCACGTCGGTGTCCTCCTCCTCGCCGGTCATCGGGTTGGTGGGGACCTCGGCGTGGGCGAGGTGCCCGTGCTCGAGCTCCGCCGCCTCCCGGCAGGGCTCGCCGAAGAACGCTCGGAAGATCATCCGGAACGTGTACAGGCCGGTCAGCAGCGCGCCGACGTAGCCCGCGATCCCGAGGATCAGGAAGCCGCCGTGGCGATGGTCCAGGAAGGCGAGGATGTCGTCCTTGGACAGCCACCCAGAGAACGGGGGCAGGCCGGAGAGCGCCAGCCCGCCCACCAGGAAGCAGACGAACGTGAACGGCAGCGCCCTGCGGAAGCCGCTCATCCGGTCCAGCGACTGGCTGCCCGCCATCGCGCCGATCAGCGATCCCGCGGCCATGAACAGCAGCGCCTTGAAGAATGCGTGCGTCATCAGGTGGAACAGGCCCGCCGAGTAGGCCCCGACGGAGACGCCCATGATCATGTAGCCGATCTGGGACATCGTCGAGTACGCGATCACGCGCTTGATGTCGGTCTGGACGAGCGCGATCGTCGCGGCGATCAGCAGCGTCAGACAGCCCCCGATCGCCGTCACGTCCGCCGCCGTCGGCGCGATCTCGAACAGCACGTGCATGCGCGCGATCAGGTACACGCCGGCGGTCACCATCGTCGCGGCATGGATCAGGGCCGAGACCGGCGTGGGGCCCTCCATCGCATCGGGAAGCCACGTGTGCAGCGGCACCTGGGCGGACTTCGCGAAGGCGCCGACGCCGAGCAGCAGGCACGCCACGACGATGTCGGTGCTGTCGTGGTGGAACACCAACGGGGCGCGCGCGAAGGTCTTGACGAAGTCGACGCTGCCGGTGTGCTTGAAGATGAAGAACGTCCCGAGCACCAGGCCCACGTCGCCGACGACGTTGATCACGAACGCCTTGATCCCCGCGCGGGTCGCGGTGGTCCGGCGGTACCAGAACGAGATCAGCAGGTAGGAGGCGGCGCCGACGAACGCCCAGCCGACGATCAGCAGCACGAAGTTGCCCGCCAGGACCAGGAGCAGCATCGAGAACACGAAGTAGTTCAGGTACGCGAAGTAGCGCGAGTACCCCCGGTCGGAGGTCATGTACGAGACCGAGTACAGGTGGATTAGGGTTGAGACGCCGGACACCACCAGGGCCATGAACACCGACAGCGGATCGACCAGGATCGAGAGCTTCGCGTCGAGCCCCACCGTCGTCGCGAGGTTCCACAGCGACGAGGTGAACTGGCGGTGGTCGGGCGCCTTGCCGAGCAGCGTCACCAGCGTCACGACCGAGAACACGAAGGCGAGCGCGATCGCGCCGGTGCCGATCCAGCCGGCGCTGCGGCCGGGCAGGCGCGAGTAGCCCAGGCCGATTACGACGGTCCCGATCAGCGGGAAGAGCAGTACGAGCCAGCCGGAGGCAGTGGCGCTCACCGACCGCCTCCTCGCCGCGAGGCGGGAACGATCATCCCTGCAACTCGCTCAGCTCGTCGACGTCGATCGGCAGCTGCCGGCGGTAGATCGCGACGATCAACCCGAGCCCCACGGTCACCTCGCAGGCCGCGACCACCATCACGATCAGCGCAAAGATCTGACCATCCTCGCCGCCCCACATCCGCGCGAACGCGACGAGCGCGAGGTTCGCGCCGTTGAGCATCAGCTCCAGGCAGAGCAGGACCACGAGCGGATTGCGGCGCGTCAGCACGCCGGCGGCGCCGATGCAGAAGACCAGCGCGGAGACCGTCAGGTACCAGCCGATCGCCACCGCTCACCAGCCTCCCGAGTGACCGCCGCCCTCGACGCCCGCGCCGCCGCTGCCGCTCCCGACCGGCTCGACCTCGGGCGGCGGGGGAGACTCCGCCACGCGCGTGCCGGCGGCCTCGGCCATGGTCCCCGTGTACGCGGGCCGCGGAGCGCGAATCCGGATCTCGGCCTGATCGTCCTCCTCCTCCAGGCCGCGGCGGCGTCGGGCCAGAACGACCGCGCCGATCGCCGCGACGAGCAGCAGCAGCGAGGCAACCTCGAACGGGAACAGATAGGTGGTCAGGAACAGGTGCCCGATGTGCTGCGGCGTGCCGAAGCCGAGCACGTAGGGCGCGCCCTTGCTCGAGATGCCCTTCAGCGCGGATCCGAGCATCGCGATGCACAGCTCGACGGCGAGCCCGAGCGCGAACAGCGGGCCCAGGATCCGCAGCGCGGAGCCGCCCGCGAGCTCCTCCCCGCCGCCGACGTACGCGACGACGAACACGTACAGGACCATCACGGCGCCCGCGTAGACGACCACCTGCGCCGCCGCGACGAACTCGGCGCGCAGCAGGAGGAACAGCACCGCAAGGCAGATCAGGTGCACCACCAGCGCGAGCACGGAGTAGAACGGGTTGCGCACCGTGACGACCGCGATCGCGCCCCCCAGCGCGCCGATCGCCGCGATGAAGAACAGGACCGCGCTCACTCGTCCTCCGTTCGCAGCGGCGTGCGCTCGAGCGGCTCGGCGAGCAGCATCTCCTTGGTGAAGATCAGATCCGAGCGGGTGTAGTCGGACATCTCGTAGTCGTGGCCCATGGTGATCGCGTCGAACGGGCAGGCCACCTCGCAGTACCCGCAGAAGATGCAGCGGCTGAGGTTGATCTCGTACACCGCCGCGTAGCGCTCGCCGGCGGAGATGCGGTGCTCCGGCGTGTTCTCGGCGGCCACCACGCGGATGCAGTCGGCCGGGCACGCTGCGGCGCACAGCGAGCAGCCCACGCACTTCTCGAGCCCGGTGTCCTCGAAGCGGTGCAGCTTGTGGCGCCCGCGGAAGCGCGGGTACACCGGCACCTTCTCCTCCGGGTACTGGATCGTGTGCGGTCCTTCGACGATCCGCGCGAACGTCGTCTTCAGCCCGCGCAGCGTCTCCCCGAAGGCACGGTACGCGCCGGCGACCGGCCCGGGCGCGGGATGGCGCACGACCTCGATCACGTCGGAGCTCACGTCGTAGGGGCTCATCTCAGCTCACCACCAGCACCGCGGTCACGAGCAGGTTGAGCGTCGCCAGCGGCAGAAGCACCTTCCAGCCGAACGACATCAGCTGGTCGTAGCGCAGCCGCGGGAGCGTCGCGCGGACCCAGATGAAGAAGGTCAGGAACAGCCCCATCTTCACGAGCACCACGAACGGGTCGACCCAGCCCGGAGGGTGGATCCCGAACGGCATCAGCCAGCCGCCGAGGAACACGGTGGTGGCAACGCCGGAGACCACGATCATGTTCGCGTACTCGGCGAACGTGTAGGCCGCGAACGGAGTGCCACCGTACTCGGTGAAGTAGCCCTGCACGAGCTCGGCGTCGGCCTCCACCAGGTCGAACGGGGCGCGGTTGGTCTCCGCGAAGGAAGCGATCAGGAAGATGATGAAGCCGGCGAGCTGCGGCACGATGTACCACATGCCCCGCTGCGCCACGACGATCCCGCTGAGCGACAGCGTCTGCGCGCTCATCACCACGCCGACCAGCGCCAGTCCCTGCGAGACCTCGTAGGAGATCAGCTGGGCCGCGCCGCGCATCGCGCCCAGGAACGAGTACTTCGACCCCGACGACCAGCCGCCGAGCATGATCCCGTAGAACGAGATCCCGGCCAGCGCGAACACGTACAACGGCCCGATCGAGACGTCGATCCCGTACAGGCCGACCCGCGTGCCGAAGATGTGCTGGACGTTGCCGAACGGGATCAGCGCGAGCGCGCCGATCGCCGTGATGATCGCGATCGCCGGAGCGACCCGGAACAGCACGCCCACGGAGGTCGTCGGCCGGGACGCCTCCTTGACCGCCAGCTTGACGATGTCCGCGAGCGGCTGCATCAGCCCGAACGGCCCCACCCGGTTGGGCCCGTAGCGGCCCTGGAAGCGCCCGAGCAGCTTGCGCTCGTAGACGATCAGCATTGGCAGGATCAGGAAGATCAAGAGGAAGATCACCAGCGCCTTGATGATCTGGATCCACCACGGCTCGAAGTAGTTGACGTCAGCGAGCATCACGGTCACGGCTTATGCACCTCGACCAGGGGTTCGGTGAAGGCGTTAGCGGAGTCGGTGGCGATGCCGTCGGCGAGGAAGGCCGCGCCCGCTGGCACCCCGGATCTGATGACCGCCGGCGCATGCAGCGAGGTGCCGTTCTGCGCCACCGCGACGGTCTCGCCGGTCGAGATGCCGAGGCGCTCGGCGTCCTCGGGGGAGAGCTCGATCTGCTGGTGCGCGACCGTGTATTGCAACGCGGGCGAGAGCTCGACCTCCGGCGCCGCCCAGATCGGGCGGTAGGTCCCGAGCCGCAGCGCGCCGTTGGAGGGCCCGGGGCGCCGGTGCGGGGGGGTCGGCGACGGACGCGCGACCGCGGGCAGCGCCGTCGCCTGATCGCGCTCGGGCCAGCGAACGCCGCGGCCACCGAGCTGCTCGAGCGTGAGCCCCTCGTAGAACGGGACCGCGTCGACCAGCCGGCGGAACGCCATCGCAGCGGTCAGCACCTCCAGGTCCAGGCCGGCGCGCCTGGCCAGCTCCGCGATCACCGCCCACCCGGCGCGGACCGTGCCGGGATGCGCGATCGCGGTCCGCAGGCGCTGGATCCGGCCATCGGGGTGGACGAGCGTGCCCTCCTTCTCGGCATAGGACTCCGCGGGGAAGATCACGTTGGCGTGCTCGCGCAGGCCCTCGGTCAGCACCGAGGCGTGCGCCACGACGAGGCCCGCGCGGTGCAGTGCGGCCTCCCACAGGGCGCGGTCGGGGTGCTCGCGGACCGGGTCGGTCTGGAACAGGTACAGGGCGGTGATGTCACCGTCGGCGGCGGCTCGCGCGATCGCCGCCGCGCCGCGGCCGGCGCCGGGCCCCGGAGGCTCGCCGTACCCGGGCCCGGCGTTCGGCAGCACGCCGGCCTCGCGCAGGCCACGGCCGTTGGCGCCGGTGGGAAGCTCGAGCAACCCGGCGCCGGCGCGCCCCGCCAGACCGAGCTGATCGGCGATCGCCAGCAGGAACGGAATCGCGTCGGCGCCGATCCGCTCGCCCCAGACGATCACGACGTCCTCGCCGCCCTGGCGCAGCAGCCGCGCGAGCTCGCTGCGCGCCTCGCCGGCGAGCTCGACGGCGAGCGCCGCCAGGAATGCCGCCTCCTCGCCTGGCTGGTGGCGCAGCACCACCCGCGCGTTGACATCCAGGGCGCTCGGCCGCGCGGTCGCGATCGCGAGCTGCACGCCGCGCCGGCGCACCCCCTTGCGGATCCGCAGATCGATGATCGGCGCGTCGTCGAGCGGCTCGCAGCCGACCACGAAGACGGTGTGCGCGAACTCCAGGTCGGGGACCGTCGCCTGCAGCGCGGGCGCGGACAGCGCGCGCATCACCTCCAGCGGGACCTCGCCGCAGATGCGTGAGTCGAGGTCCGCGGACTCCAGGCCCTCGCGCATCAGCCGCTGGAGCAGGAAGCCCTCCTCGTTGGTGGCCTGCCCGCCGACGAGCGCGCCGACCCGGCCGCGATGGCTCTTCAGCCCGGCCGCCGCCGCGAGCGCCCGCTCCCAGGACACCTCGCGCAGCTCGCCGCCGTCGCGCATGAGCGGCGCGGTGATCCGCTCGTCGACGTGGATCGCCTGGTAGCAGAAGCGCCCCTTGTCGCAGAGCCAGCCGTCGTCGACCTCGGGATGCTGGCGCGCGAGCACGCGCAGGACCTTCTCGTCGCGGACCGTCAGCTCGACGTTGCACTGCGACGGGCACAGGGTGCAGACGCTGCCCGCTCCCTCGATATCCCACGGGCGCGCGCGAAACCGGTACGGCTGCGAGGTCAGCGCGCCCACCGGGCACAGCTCGATGATGTTGCCGCTGAACGGCGCGACGTACGGATGCCCGTTGTGCGTGGAGACGAAGGTGTGCGCGCCGCGCTCGGCGAAGATCAGCTGGTAGTCCTCGGCGACCTCCTGTGAGAAGCGCACGCAGCGATAGCAGAGGATGCACCGCTCGCGGTCGATCGCGATCAGCGGGCTGAGCGCGAGCGGCTTCTGGAAGTGGCGCTTGGGCTCGATGAAGCGGCTGCGGCCTAGCCCCCATCCGAACGTGATGTCCTGCAGCGGGCACTCGCCGCCCTTGTCGCACACGGGGCAGTCGAGCGGATGGTTGACGAGCAGGAACTCGACGATCGCGTTCTGTGCGTGGCGTACGCGATCGGTCTGCGTGTGCACGACCATCCCGTCCTTGACCGGGGTCGAGCACGAGGTCTGGAGCTTGGGGATCCCCTCGATCTCGACCAGGCACATGCGGCACGCGCCGACCGGGTTGCCCAGCTTCGGCTCGTAGCAGAAGTAGGGGATCTCGACGTCGCCGTGCCTCGCCGCGTCGACGAGCATCGAGCCCTCCACGGCCTGCACCTCGCGGCCGTCGATCGTCAGCTGGATGGTCTTCTGCTCTGGCCGTGGCATGCGTTCAGTGCACCGGCATGGGGCCGGCATGCTCGTCGGCCACGCCGAGAGGGATCACGTCTTCGAGGTGCCCGACGCCCGCCCGCTCGCGGCGCGCCTCGATCTCGGCTTCGAGCTCGGGACGGAACTTCTCGATCATCGAGCCGATCGGCATCGCCATCGCATCCCCGAGCACGCACAGGCAGTTGCCGATGATCTGCTCCTGGACGGAGGCCATGATGTCGAGGTCCATCGGCGTCGCCTCGCCGGAGAAGATCCGCTCGAGCATCTTCTGGGTCCAGTTGGTGCCCTCGCGGCAGGGGACGCACTTCCCGCACGACTCGTGCGCGTAGAACTTCGCGACCTTGTAGGCGACCTCGAGCACCGTGTGCGAGTCGTCGACGACGATGATCGCGCCGGAGCCGAGCATCGAGCCGGCCTTCGCCATGCTGTCGAAGTCGTAGGGAAGGTCGAGGTCGTCCCTGGTCAGGACGGGAGAGCTCGAGCCGCCCGGGAACCAGAACTTGATCTCGCGGCCCTCGAGCGGTCCGCCCGCGAGGCCGTAGATGATCTCGCGCGAGGGCGTCCCGAGCACGATCTCGTAGTTGCCCGGACGTCGCACGTCGCCCGAGACCGACACGAGCTTCGTGCCGGTCGATGTCTCGGTGCCGATCTCGGCGTACTGCTTGCCGCCCATGCGAATGATCGAGGGCACCGTCGCCAGCGTCTCGACGTTGTTGATCAGCGTCGGACCGTGGTAGAGGCCCTCGATCGCCGGGAACGGGGGCTTCAGGCGGGGGTTGCCGCGCTTGCCCTCGAGCGAGTCGAGCAGCCCGGTCTCCTCGCCGCAGATGTAGGCGCCGGCGCCGCGGTGCAGCACGAGCGTGAGGCTGTGCTCGGAGCCGAGGATCCCGGACCCGAGGTAGCCGGCGTCGCGGGCCTCGGCGATCGCCGCCTCGAGGATGTCGGCCTGGTGGGCGTACTCGCCGCGGATGTAGATGAACGCGCGGTTGATCTCCGCCGCATAGCTGGCGATGACGATGCCCTCGATCAGCATGTGCGGGCTCTTCTGCATCAGCTCGCGGTCCTTGAAGGTGCCCGGCTCGGACTCGTCGGCGTTGCAGACCAGGTACTTGTCCATGTCGCCGTGCGGCAGGAAGCCCGCCTTCTGGCCCATCCGGAAGCCGGCGCCGCCGCGGCCGCGGATGCTCGAGTCGTTGATCTGCGCCAGCACGTCGGCCGGCTCCATCTGCAGCGCCCGCTTCAGCGCGTCATAGCCGCCGCGTCGCTCGTACACGGCGAGGGTGTTCAGGCCCGGCTCGTCGATCCCGTCGAAGAGCAGCTTCACTGGTCGTCGTCCTCGCGGTCGGCTTCCTCCGCCGGCATCTCGATCGCGGCGCTGCCGCCCGGGCGGTCGGTCAGCTCGCCCTCCTGCGGCAGGCCGGCGGTGTCGGCCTTGGGGGCGTCGGGAGGCGGCGGGCCGAAGTCCGTCGAGCCGCGCTCCACCCCGGGATCGGCACACGCGCGGTAGCGCAGCTGCTTGTGCTCGAGCACGGGGCCGCCCGCTCGGAGGTCGTCGGCGATCCGCTGCGCGTCCTCGGTCGTGAGCGGCCCGACGTACTCCCCGTTGACCGACGCCATCGGCGCGATGTCGCACGCGCCCAGGCACTCGAACGAGCGAACGTTGACGTCGTCGCGGTCGCGCGCGACCTCGAGCATCGCTTCGAAGAACTCGTCGGCGCCGCGCAGCGAGCAGGTGATGTTGGTGCAGACGAACACGTCGTTGCGCGGCGTCGGCTCGGTCCAGAACATGTCGTAGAAGGTGGCGACGCTCGTCAGGTAGGCGGGGGTGACCTGCATCACCGCGGCGACCTGATCGATCGCCTCCGGCGAGCACCAGCCGTGAACCCGCTGCGCCGCGTGCAGCGCCGGGATCGCGGCCGAGCGGCGGTCCGGGTACTTCGCCATCGCCGCCTCGATCGCGGACCTCAGCTCGTCGGGCACCGGTGTCGTGGCCTTGTCGGGGACGGTTGCCGGCGGCTTGCTCAGGTCGACGGACACGTCCCAGCCGGGGACGCGCGAGCCGTGCCCGAAGCGCGGAACCGGGATCGCCGGACTCATCGGTCGATGCCTCCGAGGATCGGGTCGAGCATCGCCAGCGTCGCGATCAGGTCGGCGATGTAGCCGCCGCGGACCATCGCCGGCAGCGCCTGCAGGTTGACGAAGCTCGGGTCGCGCATGTGCACGCGCGCGGGCTTGGCCGAGCCGTCGGAGCGCACGAAGCAGCCGTACTCGCCGCGCGGTCCCTCGATCGGGTAGTACGCCTCGCCCGGTGGGACGCGGAAGCCCTCGGTCACGAGCTTGAAGTGATGGATCAGCGCCTCCATGCTCGTCGCGAGCTCGTGGCGCGGCGGCAGCGCGACCTTGCGGTCGGTGGTGATGTGGGGACCCTCGGGCAGCCCTTCCAGCGCCTGCTCGATGATCTTCACCGACTCGTAGAGCTCGGCGTGGCGCACCCGGAAGCGGTCGTAGTTGTCGCCGACCGTCCCGACCGGGATCTTGAAGTCGAACTGCTCGTAGCTCGAGTAGGGCTGCGCCTTGCGCAGGTCCCATGGATGACCGGTGGCACGCAGCAGCGGCCCGGTGACGCCGAGCTTCAGCATCGTCTCCTGATCGACGACGCCCGTGCCGCGCAGGCGCTCGATCACGATCTCGTTCTTCTCGAGCAGGTCCGCGTACTGGTCCGCGCGCGTCGGCATCTCCTTGACGAACTTGCGCACGCGCTCCGCGAAGCCGCGCGGGATGTCCTCCATCACGCCGCCGACCTGGATGTAGCGCGTGTGCATCCGCTGTCCCGATGACATCTCGAACAGGTCGAGGACCGTCTCGCGCTCCCGGAAGCAGTACCAGAACATGGAGATCGCGCCGAGGTCCAGCGCGCTGGTCCCGAGCCACACCAGGTGCGACATGATCCGGTTGAGCTCCAGGTGCAGCACGCGCAGGTACTGCGCGCGCGGCGGCACCTCGAGCCCCAGCAGCGCCTCGACCGCGCCGCAGAACGCCATTGCGTTGAAGTAGTAGGAGACGTAGTCCATCCGCTCGACGACCGGGATCACCTTCCAGTAGGCCTTGTCCTCCGCGGTCTTCTCGATCCCGGTGTGGACGTAGCCGATGATCGGGCGGATGTCGCGGACGATCTCGCCCTCGAGCGTCGCCAGCAGCCGGAGCACCCCGTGGGTCGCAGGGTGGTGCGGGCCGATGTTGAGCGTCAGCAGCTCGTGCGATTCACCGGCCGCTTCGTGCGAGAGCGTGATCGACTCCTCGCGCCGGCGGTAGTCCTCGGTGAGCGTCTGCTGCGGCGGCCCGGCCGGCTCCGCGAACGTGGCGGCGTGCCCGCCCGCTTCGCTTGATCTCGGCGGCACCGGCGTCATCTACTGCCACCGCCCGTAGCTCTGCTCCTCGTTGAAGGTGAACAGCACCGGCTCGCCGCCGATCGGGAAGTCGCGGCGCTGCGGGTGTCCCTCGTAGTCCTCGGGCATCAGGATCCGGCGCAGGTCCGGATGCCCGTCGAAGATCACGCCGAACATGTCGAACGCCTCGCGCTCGGGGTAGTCCGCGCCCGGCCAGAGTGACGTCACCGACGGGATGTGCGGTGAGTCGGTATGGACCCGCGCCTTGACGCTGATCCGGTCCACGCGCTGCATGTCGAGCAGCTCATAGAGCACCCCGAGGCGGGGCTCTTCCGGGTAGTAGTCGACGCCGTGGAGGCTGGCCAGGAAGGTGTAGCCCTTCGAGCGCAGGTGCTCCAGCACCGCGACGATCTTCTCCGGGTTCGCGACGAGCGTCGCGCGGTCGCGATGGAACGTCGTCGCGAGGATCGACTCGCTGTCGATCTCGCGGAGCTCATGGGCGGTCAGCTCGAGCTCCGTGGCGTCAGGCACCGGCCGTGTCTCCGGCCTTGAAGACGTTGACGTTCGCGCCCTCGGAGGAGTCCTGGTCGGCGACCAGCTCCTCGGTACCCACGGCGTCGTAGCGCTCGCGCCAGCCGCCGCGCGGGTGGCCCTGGACCTTGTCGCGTAGGCGGAGGATCCCGTGCATCAGCGCCTCCGGGCGCGGGGGGCAGCCCGGCACGTGCACGTCGATCGGCATGAACTTGTCGGCGGGGACCAGCGCGTAGTTGTTGAACACGCCCATCGACGAGCAGCAGGCGCCCATCGAGATCGCCCACTTCGGCTCGAGCATCTGGTCCCAGATCCGCCTGATCACCGGCGCCATCTTGATCGACACCCTGCCCGAGAGCAGGATCAGGTCGGCCTGCCGCGGCGAGGCGCGGAATGCCTCGAACCCGAACCGCGCGATGTCAAGCCGCATCCCGACCACCGACATCATCTCGATCGCACAGCAGGCGAGCCCGAACGTCAGCGGGAAGAACGAGTTGCCCTGCGCCCACGCGACCGCCTTGTCCAGGGTCGTCGTGACGATCCGCTCCTGGACATAGCGCTCGAGCGCCTCGTCGTCGAGCTCGCCGCGGAGCATGTCGCGCGCCTGGAGCTGCCGGATGCGGAAGTCCGAAGGATCGCCCGTCAGCGGCTCGCGCCTTATTTCCATTCGAGCGCGCCCCTGCGCCAGACGTAGACGAACGCGATCGTCAGCAGGACGACGAACACGATCGTCTCGGTCATCGCGTAGGTCCCGGCCGCGCGCAGCTGGACCGCGATCGGATAGAGGAAGATGACCTCGATGTCGAACAGGATGAACAGCATCGCGACCAGGTAGAAGCTGATTCCAAAGCGGAAGCCGCGCTGGATCTCCGATGGGAGCCCGCACTCGTACGGCGAGACCTTGGAGCGGTTCGGGCGCGACTTGCCGAGGAAGATGTTGAGGACCGCGAAGGTGCCCCCGACGATGGCGCCGAGCAACAGGAAAACGATCGCTGGCAGGTAGTCACGGAGCACGGCTGCCTCGTTATATCACTGGATGCCGATAGTTTGTAACAGCGTGTTACTTAGTGCCAAATGCGGCTTGAGCGCCCGGTTTACGGGGCCCGCTCGCCGGGGCCCTTATACCCACCGCGAGGGTTCGTGAAAGACGTTCACATCGCGGTGGGTGCGATTGCGATCGCTCTGAACGTGGCGGCCTGCCTGTACGGGGCGTGGTGCTGGCGGACGGTCAGGCACAGCGTATGGTTCTGGCGCCTGCTGCGGGCCGGCCAGGCCGCGGTCGTCGTCCAGGTCGCCCTGGGCGGTGTGCTGGTGCTGCTTGGCCACAAGCCGAAGGGCCTGCATGTGCTCTACGGGGTGCTGCCGCTGCTGGTCGGGCTGATCGCCGAGCAGCTGCGCGTCGCGTCCGCGCAGATGGTCCTGGACGCGCGCGGCTTGCGCTCCTCGAGGGAGGTGGGCAAGCTCCCCGAGGCGGAGCAGCGCGTGGTCGCGCTCTCGGTGCTGCAGCGCGAGCTCGGGATCATGGTGCTCGCGGCGCTCGTCGTCGTCGTGCTGCTGGCGCGCGCGGCGATGACAGCCGGCTAGCGAGGGACACGTCGCCGTGATATCGACCGCCGTACCAAAGCAGCGGCTCGCCGCCGCCGAGGCCCATCGCGGTGACCTCCCCGATGCCGATCGTGTGGTCCCCGCCCGCGATCAGCTCGCGCAGCGCGCACACCGCCCACGCCAGCGACCCGTCGATGATCGGAACGCCCTGCTCGTAGTGGTGCGCGACGCCGTCGAGCTTCTCGCTCTCAGGCAGCTTCGAGGCGAACACGCCGGCGAGGTCCTCCTGCGTCGCGCTCAGCACGTTCACCCCGAAGCGCCCGGCGTCGCGCACGATCGGCAGCGTGCGGGCGCTGTTCTCGAAGCACACCAGCGCGAGCAACGGGTCCAGCGACAGCGAGCACAGCGCATTGGCGGTCATCCCGCCGGCGACGCCCGGCCCGGCGCTGGTGATCACCGCCACGCCGGTCGCGAACCGGCCGAACACCTCACGGAAGAGCTCCGGGTCGCGGTCATGCGGCATCGCGCCGGTGGTTATAGCGGTCGCGGGCGGCCCGGCGAAGGGCGGCGCGCCGGACCCACATCCGGCGCGCCATGCACTACTGCCGGCCCCGGCGCCGGCCCCCTGTGGTTGCCGCCGTGGGAGGACGATCGCGGATTGTTGGGCGACCGTCTTGATGGCCGGCGCCGGGGAACGTCCCGAGGTTCGCCGCCGGCAGCGGGAGTCCTCCCGAAGCGAGCTCAGCGTCTGACGATCAGCGTCCCGTACGCGCCCAGCGTCTCGTCCGAGAGCAGCGTCGAGGCCATCAGGTAGCGCCCTGGCGCGAGGGTCAGCGACAGCACCGCGGTTCCGCCCGGGGAGATCGGCTGGGTGGCCCCCTCGGCCTGCCCGTTCCGCGACACCGACAGGTTGTGGCTGAGCAATCCGTAGTTGTGGACGGCGATCGTCAGCGGCCCGGCCGGTACCTCGGCCTGCTCGGGAGCGACCCGATATTCGGTCACCGATACCTCGAGCGTGCGCGACTTCCCGACGACCGTCGCGTGGCCGCAGCCGCCCGCCAGCAGGGCCACGCCGGCCGCGAGCGCGAGCCCTGTAGAGCGGAGCCCTGGCATGGGGATCCGATTATGATCTCCGCCTTCATGAGACGGCCCGCAAAGGTCATCCTCCGCGCGAGTGCTCTGATCGCGGTGTCGGCAATCGCCTGCGCGTGCGGCACGATGGGCATCACGGTGCCGAGAACGCAGGCCAACGCGGCGATCTATCACGGCGCGGTCGTGTTCTCGCAGCGCTGCGCCGGTTGCCACACGCTTTCGTACGCCGGCACGCAGGGCTCGGCATCGAACGTGCGCACGCGCGAGATCACCAACGGCCCGAACTTCAACGTCCGCTGCGAGCGGCCGGTGACGCGGGTCCTGTACGCGATCGAGAACGGCGGCTTCTCCGGCGCGATCATGCCCCAGAACGTGGTCGTCGGCCAGGACGCTCGGGACGTCGCGGAGTTCGTGGCCACATACGCCGGGCGGCAGGCCACCAAGGTGGTGGGGACTGTCCCGTGCGCGTCGCAGCCGATTGAAACGCTGCCACCGCCCGCGACCTCGGCCGCGGCCTCGAGCACGAGCACCAGCGCGACGTCGAGCAGCACGTCCAGCGCGACGTCGTCCTCGAGCACCGCCGGCGCGAAGCACGGCAAGCCGAAGAAGAAAGCCCACCCGTAGCGGCGGGCCGCCGTGCTCGACATCAGACTGATCCGCCGCGATCCCGACGCGGTCCGCCGCGCGCTCGCCCGGCGCGATCCGAGCCTCGTCGCGGCGGTCGACCGTGTGCTCGAGCTGGACGAGCGCTGGCGCGAGGCGACGGTGCAGCTCGAGGAGCTCCGCGCCGAGCAGAACCGTCTGAGCCACGGTCGCAAGGGCGCGCCGAGTCCCGAGGAGCGCGAGCAGCTGGCGCAGCTCGCCGCTCGGGGCCGGGCGCTGTCCGATCAGGAGCGAGAGCTGGCGCGCGAGCGCGACGCGGCGCTCGCCGCGCTGCCGAGCATGCCCGCGCAGGACGCACCCGACGAGGACACCGTGCTGCGCGAGGTGGGGGAGGCGGGCAGGACCGGCCGCGATCATCTCGAGCTCGCGGGGCCGCTGATCGACATCGAGCGGGCCGCGCGGATGTCCGGATCGCGCTTCGCCTACCTGCGCGGCGAGCTGGTGATGCTCGAGCTGGCGCTGATTCGCTACGCACTCGAGAAGCTGGCCGGCGAGGGGTTCGAGCCCGTGATCCCGCCGGTGCTGGTGCGCGGGCACGCGCTCTACGGCACGGGCTTCCTGCCCGACACCGAACAGCAGATCTACCGCCTGCCTGACGATGACCTGTACCTGGTCGGTACCTCGGAGGTCGCCCTGGCCTCGCTGCACCGCGAGGAGATCCTCGCGGAGGACGAGCTGCCGCGACGCTACGCGGGGTTCTCGACCTGCTTCCGGCGCGAAGCGGGCGCGGCCGGGAAGGACACCCGGGGGATCTTCCGCGTGCACCAGTTCGACAAGGTCGAGATGTTCTGCTTCGTCCTCCCCGAGGAGGCCGCGGCGGAGCACGAGCGCCTGCTCGCGATCGAGGAGTCGATCTTGCAGGAGCTCGAGATCCCCTACCGGGTGGTGACGATCGCGGTCAACGATCTGGGGGCGTCAGCCTCGAAGAAGTACGACTGCGAGGCATGGCTCCCAGGTCAGGGTCGCTACCGGGAGCTGACCTCGACCTCGAACACGACCGATTACCAGTCCCGCCGGCTCGAGATCCGCTACCGCCCCGCGGGGGGCAGGCCTGCCTATCTCGCCACGCTCAACGGCACCGCGGTCGCGGTCGGCCGCACGATCATCGCGCTGCTGGAGAACGGCCAGCTCGAGGACGGCTCGGTGCGGTTGCCGGACGCGCTCGTCCGCTGCGGCGCACCGGCGAGGTTGCCGCCCGCGCCAGGCTAGTCGCGGCGCGCCGGAGCCACTGACGCAGGCCCCGGAGAGGCGAGCGTCAGCGCTCCACAGCGCGCAGATCGCGCGGTCTGTTCTCCAGCACGAGCAGCGCGGCTCGTGGCGGACCGCATGGAGCGATTCGTGCTCGCAGGCGGACGCCGAACGTGTTCCACGGGCGGAGGAACACGTTGACGGGCTCATCGCTGCCGCCGGCAGCGGCGGCGATCGCAAGGGCCAGGCTCGAGGACTTGCCCGCCTCGGCGTCGGCGGGAACGAGGAAGTCCAGCACCGGCTGGTTGACGGCGTACTCCTCGACGACGTCGAGCAGCGTCTCGGCCCGCTCCGACATCGCCTGAACCGTAAGCGCGGAGTCGACCACGAGGAATGCGTCCCGCCTGGTGGGGACGATGCTCGAGGGCGTCTCGAGAAGGATGCCGAGGCCGCAGGAGCCACACACGCGCATGCCGGGCGGCGGCGCGTCGCCGGACGCCGGCGCGTACGCACAGTGACCGCAGAACCAGGACCACTCCTCGGCGACATGGCCATCCGGCATCCCGCCGGGAACGAGCCTCAAAGCCGGTCGCTGCGATGTCACAGCTCCCCCATTCATCTGAGTCTATAACGGCTGTGCGGGGCTCGAGCTTGCGCCTCGCGATCATCGGCGGCGAGGCTGCAGGTTAGGATGCGCTGGGTGTCGCTCCTCGCAAACGCGGTACTGGACTACGCGAGCATCCGGCAGCGACTCTCGAAGCGGCGGAACCAGAGCCAGGCGGATGTGCGCCATCGGTTCGTCGACGAGCACGCGCCCGGGCGCACGTTCGCCGACGTCGGGGGCATGTGGGGCGTCGATGGGGAAATCGCGCTGCGCGCGGCGAGAATCGGCGCGGCGAAGGTCACGCTGTTCGACGGGGGTGAGCCGACGCCGGTCTTCCTGGAGCGCCGTGAGCGACAAGGTTCGGAGATTCGCTGCGTACAGGGCGATCTTGAGGATCCGGTCAGCGTCGAGGAGCTGGGACCGCATCAGATCGTCTATTGCACCGGCGTGATCTACCACACGCCCAACCCAGTTGCACAGCTCCTGCAGCTGCGCCGGGTGACGACCGAGCTGCTGTTCCTCGGCTCCGCGACGGTGCCCGAGATCCCGGGCTTTCCGCACGCTTGCGTGTATTACCCCTACCTGTCCGCCGCTGACCGCGCGCCGTTCGTGCGCGGCATGTCGCATCCCGCCACGGCCTTTGGCCTCGCCACCCCGTTTGACCCGCGGCCGATGTATGGCCACGCGAACATGTGGTGGGCGATCACGCCGTCGGCGCTGCGGGCGATGCTGCGAACGGCGAGGTTCGAGGTCCTCGAGGAGGTGCGCAGCGCCGCCTATCCGTGGAACACGCAGTTCATCGCGCGGCCGGTGCCGATGCACCCGTCGCTGCCGCCGGTCGACTACTACCGCCGGCGCGGCGAGCTGATGCGCGACGGGCGAACGCCGCCGTTCGACGGCTACTACGACAAGCCCGATGTGGTTGCCACTCCCGAGGACATCTTTCCCCGGCTCGACGCAGCTCCCGAGCAAGACGTCGTGCGGTCACGGTTCCGCCGATGGCTCGGGCGCGTGGCGCCGAAGCCGGGCTGAGGGGCGGCCGGCAGCGGAGAGGGGGGGATTCGAACCCCCGAACGAGGTCAACCCCCGTTACGCGATTTCCAGTCGCGCCCGTTCAACCGCTCCGGCACCTCTCCAGGGGTGGATCTAGCGTACCGGCTAGATCTGCCACTCGCCGCCGCGCAGGAGGGGCAGCTCCTGGCCGGATCGGGTGGTGCCGGTGACCGCGACCTCGTCGGAGCCGATCATGAAGTCGATGTGGATCTCGCTCTGGTTGACGCGTTCGGCATCGGCGCTGTCCTCGAAGCCGAAGTCGAGCCCCTGGCCAAGCGCGATGTGGCTGGCGGCGTTCTCGTCGAGCAGCGTGTCGTAGAACACGGTTCCGAGCTGTCCGATGCGACCGTGCCGGTCGACCAGCGCGAGCTCGCCGAGCCTGTTCGCTCCCGCGTCGCGCTCCGCGAGCGCGCGCAGCGTGCCGGCGCCGTCCTCAGCCTCGATCTCGGTGGCGACGCCGTCCTCGAAGCGGACGCGCAGCCCCGTGATCAGCCGTCCGGACGTGAACAGCGGCTTGGTCGAGGTGACGAAGCCGTTGACGCGCGCCGGGTCGGGCGTGGTGAACACCTCCTCGGTCGGGAGGTTCGGGACGTGGACGATGCCCCCGGCGGTGGTGAGCCGTGCAGCCAGCCACCTGCTCGACGGCAGCAGGCCGACGTCGAGCTCGGTCCCGGGACCCTCGAGGCGGACCGAGTCGAGGTCGCGGCGGTTGAGCTTCTCGGCGACCTGGAGCAGGGCATCGAGCCGCACGTCCCACGCGGCGATGGGATCCGGTTCGTCAAGCCGGCAGATGTGGGCGATCTCCTCCCAGAGGCGCTGCAGCGCGTCGCCCGGCTCGAGATCGGGATGGACCAGCTCGGCCCATCCCGGCGTGGGGCACGGAGCCGCCGTCCAGTTGATCTTCCGCGCGTTGATCACCTCGATCGACTCGCGCACCGCCGGCAGCATGTCGCGACCCAAGCGCGAGGGATCGACGTCGCTCATCACCCGCGGCGCGACCGGCCCGGTCAGGCCGATCGTCGCAGCGCCGGCGTCGCCCAGCGCCCGCACGCGCTCGCCATACCACGGCGGGACGAAGCCGAGCGTGTCGGGGTCGGCGTGCAGCGCGCGTGCGCGCTTCACGTGCACGTCGAACGTGGTCACGTCGACGAACTTGGCGCCGGCCTGATACGCGGCCATGGCGATCGCGCGGGCCACGGATTCCTTCCCGGGCTCCGAGGAGACGGAGACGATCTGGCCGGGCTGCACGTTCGCGCCGAATCGCACCAGCAGCTCGGCAAGCCGGACCGCGTAATCGCTCTCGTTCACCTGGACCTCCTGGCTCGACCGCAAGCGAGACCGTACCCGTTCGCGCCGACCGGGGCCGCGGGCGCTCAGCGGTCGCTGCGCCACTGCGGCACGGCGAGCAGCGTCAGTCGCAGCTGTTTCTCGGCGACCTTGGCGATCTCGGCCTCGGCCTCCGGCGCGGCGACGGGGGCGTCGAGCATCGCGCCAACGGTCGCGATCATCGTGTTGACGAGCAGCCCGGCGAGCATCTGGAGATCGTCGGTGGTCCAGTCGCGCAGCACCGGAAAGCGCGCCAGGTCCGTGGCGAGCTCGCTCGTGAACAGGCGGATCTCGCCGCGGATCGCGTGCCGCAGGACGGCGTTGCTGGTCGCGCCGACTCGGACCACGAACACGAAGTGCCGGCGGTGCGCGCGTACGTGGTCGACGAGGATCTCGACTGAGCGGTGGATGATGTGCTCGGGCGCGAGCTGCTCGCGGGCCTCGCGAAGCATCGCCCGGAGGGTGCGGAAAGACTCCTCGACGAGCGTCAGCCCGAGCTCGTCCATGCTCGCGAAGTACCGGTAGAACGCGGCCGGCACGACCCCCGCGACGCGCGCGACTCGGCGCAGGCTCAGTGCGTCGAAGCTCTCGCCCGCCTCGACCTGCTCGAGCGCGGCGTCGAGGAGCGCTTGGCGCGTCTGCTGCCGGCGCTCTGCCTGCGTGCGGTGCGCGCGCGGCGGCTGCGCGGACCGGCTCCGGCGGCGCTGGTCATCGCGCGAGCCAGACCGTGTACGCCTGTTCACGCTCATCCTGTGATCCCGGTCACAGAGCCTAGTTTATCGCTTGACGGATTCGGAAAGCACATGCAATATATAGTGAACAATCGTCCACTAAGTACCTATCCTGATGCCCACCAGACCCACGCCATTCTCAACCGCCACTCGCCGGATCCTGGGCTCCCCACTCGTCGACCTGCTCGTCGGCCCGCACGGGATCGACCGCTATCTCGAGCTGATCAATCCGGCGCTGACCATCCACGACCCGCGCGCGGAGGTCCTCGAGGTGCGCAGGCAGACGCCCCGGAGCGTGACCCTGAAGCTCCGTCCCAACCAGGCGTGGGGCGGACTGCGCGCGGGCCAGTTCGTCCGCGTCGGGCTGGAGATCAACGGGATCCGCCGCACGCGCACCTACTCGCCGGCCTCCTCGGAGCACGATCGTGACCTGGAGCTGACGGCCACGGTGCACCCCGACGGCATCGTCTCGGGGCACCTTCGCGGGCAGCTCGAGCCGGGGGCGATCATCCATCTCGGCCCCGCTGCCGGAGAGTTCGTGCTCCCTGCGCCGCGACCGGAGAGCCTCACGCTGATCAGCGGCGGCAGCGGGATCACCCCCGTCCTGTCGATGCTCCGGACCCTCTGCGACGAGGGTCATCGCGGACCGGTCGAGTTCGTCCACTACGCCCGCACCGCCGGCGACTGGCTGTACCGGCTCGAGGTCGAGGCGCTGGCGGCGCGCCATCGCAACGTCGCGGTTCGTTACGTCGCGACTCGAGAGGGCGGCCCCAAGGTGAGCGCTGAGGCGATCGGCGAGAGCGCCGTGGTCGCCGTCTGCGGGCCGCCTCGGCTGATCGATGCCGTCAAGGCCATCCGCCCCGACGCGCTGGCGGAGACGTTCACTCCGCCCGCGACCACGAGAGGGGGCGGCGCGATCGCGAGCGGGACCCTCCACTTCGTCCAGACAGGGAGGACCGCCGAGATCTCCGCCGGCACCCTGCTCGAGCAAGCCGAGCTGGCCGGCCTGAGCCCGGAGTTCGGATGCCGGATGGGCATCTGCCACACCTGCACCTGTCGCAAGCAGGCGGGCGCGGTGCGAAACCTACTGACCGGCGCGATCTCCGCGGAGGAGGACGAGGACATCCAGCTGTGCGTGTCCGTCCCCGCCGGAGACGTCGCCCTCGAGATCTAGGAGCCAACCAAATGCACGATCACCTGACCCAAGAGCAGATCGAGCAGCTCGGGCGAGAGCTCGACGAGCTGCGGGCGCGCATTGTCGCCGACCTCGGCGAGCGCGACGCCGACTACATCCGCAACATCATCCGGACCCAGCGCGGGCTCGAGCTCGCCGGACGGGCGCTGCTCGAGCTCGGCTTCCTGCCGCCCGCGTGGATCGCCGGCACCGCCGCGCTGTCGCTGTCGAAGATCCTCGACAACATGGAGATCGGCCACAACGTGATGCACGGCCAGTACGACTGGATGAAGGATCCGGCGCTGGACTCGAAGCGATTCGAGTGGGACACGGCGTGCCCGGGCGACCAGTGGCGCCACTCCCACAACTACATGCATCACACGCACACCAACGTGCTCGGGAAGGACCGCGACATCGGCTACGGGATCCTGCGCATGTCCGAGGATCAGCCGTGGCGCACGCGGGACCTGGGCAACCCGGTCTACGCGACGCTGCTGGCGCTGCTGTTCCAGTGGGGCGTGGCGCTCCACGACCTCGAGGTCGACCGGATCGAGGCCGGAGAGATCAGCTGGAGCGACAAGCGCGACATCGCGCGGGCGGTTCTGCGCAAGGGGCGCCGCCAGCTGCTCAAGGACTACGTGATGTTCCCGCTGCTGGCCGGACCCGGCGCGCCGTTCACGCTGGGCGGCAACATGACCGCGAACCTCGCGAGGAACGTGTGGTCGTTCATGATCATCTTCTGCGGTCACTTCCCGGCCGGGGTCGAGGAGTTCTCCGAGGAGGAGGTGCAGGACGAGACGCGCGGCGGCTGGTACCTGCGCCAGATGCTCGGCTCCGCGAACCTGACCGGCGGCCGCCTGTTCCACATCCTCAGCGGCAACCTCAGCCACCAGATCGAGCACCACCTGTTCCCGGACATCCCGGCGCACCGCTACGCCGAGATCGCGACCGAGGTGCGGGAGATCTGCGAGCGCTACGGGCTGCCCTACAACGCCGGGCCGCTGCACAAGCAGTTCGGATCCGTCGTGGCCAAGATCGTGCGTCTGGCCCTCCCCGGGAGGGGCGGCGCGCCCGCGGCGGCGGACCCGGTGGCGATGCGCGATCCGCAACCGCTCGGGCTCGCCGCGTAAACCGCCCGCCTGAAGTTTGTCTCGAAAGGGACGCTCAGCGTCCGTTTCGAGGCAAAGTTCGACGCGGAACGTGCAATCCTCTCGGGAAGGCGGAACGGAGGGAGCGATGCCAGAGACGACGCGAACAGGCCTCATGATGGACGACTTCCAGCTCGCGCTCAGGCCGGTGATCGAGCGCGCGGAGCGGTACTTCGGCGGCCGCAAGGTCGTCGCCCGCCGCCCGAGCGGCGAGCTGCACCGCACCACGCTGCGCGAATGCGCGGAGCGCGCCCGGCGGCTCAGCGGAGCGCTTGCCCAGCTCGGTATCGGCGAGGGCGACGTGGTTGGCACGCTGATGTGGAACCAGCCCGAGCATCTCGAGGCGTACTTCGCCGTGCCCGCGATGGGCGCAGTCCTGCACACGATCAACCCGCGGCTGCATCCGGACGAGCTGGCGTTCATCGCCGGTGACGCCGAGGACCGGGCGCTGATCGTCGACGAGACGATGCTCGGCGTGCTCGAGAGCTTCACCGGTTCTCACCGCTTCGAGCACGTGATCGTCGTCTCCCAGGGCAATCCGCCGCCCGACGGCGCGCTCGACTACGAGTCGCTCATCGGCGAAGCGCAACCGGCCGAATGGCCCGAGCCGGACGAGCGCCGGGCCGGGGCGATGTGCTACACGTCGGGGACCACCGGTCGGCCGAAGGGCGTCGTCTACTCGCACCGCTCGATGGTGCTGCACTCGCTCAGCACGGCGCTGCCGGACACGCTCGGCGTCTCCGCGCGCGACACGATCCTGCCGGTGGTGCCGATGTTCCACGTCAACGCGTGGGGCCTGCCCTATGCGGCGGCGTTCGCCGGGGCGGGGCTGGTTCTGCCCGGGCCGAAGCTCGATCCGGTCAGCGTGCTCGATCTGCTCGAGCAGGAGCAGGTGACGATGACCGCGGGTGTCCCGACCGTCTGGATGGCGATGCTCCAGGCGCTGGACTCCGAGCCTGACCGCTGGGACCTCAGCGCGCTGAACCGCCTGATCGTCGGCGGCTCCGCCGTCCCGCGCAGCATGCTCGAGGGCTACGACCGCCACGGCCTGACGATCATCCAGGCCTGGGGCATGACCGAGACCTCGCCGCTCGGCTCCGTCTGCCGCCTGCCGCTCGACCTCGAGGAGGCCGACGAATCGGAGCAGTACGACTACCGCGCGCGCCAGGGGATCCCCTCGGCGTTCGTGGAGATCCGGGCGCGAGGCGACGACGGCGAGCTGATCCCGTGGAACGACGAGGCGATGGGCGAGCTCGAGGTGCGCGGTCCCTGGGTCGCTGCGGCCTACCACCGCGAGGCGGCCCCCGAGAAGTGGACCGAGGACGGCTGGTTCCAGACCGGCGACGTCGTCAAGATCGACCAGCGCGGGTGCCTCCGCATCTGCGACCGCTCCAAGGACCTCGTCAAGTCCGGGGGCGAGTGGATCTCCTCGGTCGACGTCGAGAACCTGTTGATGGCACATCCGGCGGTGGCCGAGGCGGCCGTGATCGCGATTCCCGACGAGCGCTGGGGTGAGCGCCCGATGGCGGTGGTCGTGCTGCGCGACGGCGCCCAGGCCGGCCCCGACGAGCTGCGCGAGCACCTCGCGCAGGACTTCGCCAAATGGCAACTGCCCGAGCGGATCGAGTTCGTCGACGAGATCCCGCGGACGGCGACCGGGAAGTTCAAGAAGACGGTGCTGCGCGAGCGGTTCGTCCAGGCGCCGGTCTGACCGGGGCGGCATAAAGCAGTTTCGAGCCCCGGTGGCAGGGGTACCCGCACCTGCGGCCGCACGGGACCGGACGGTTCGAGCCAGCAGGAGGTAAGGGAGTTGCATTTCCGTTCGTCTCAGGCACTGCGCCGGCTCACCGTCGCGCTCGCCAGCACCGCGGCGCTCCTGGTCCTCGCCCCCGCCACGGGCGCCGCCGGAACGACCGCTGCCGCTCCCGCCACGCGCGCCGCCGGAACGACCGCCGCCGCCGCCCCCATAGCCGCATCGTGCCCCTGGGTCGGCTCCCACCAGTCGATCGCCCGCCGCGTCGCCGAGGTGCTCGCGCAGATGAGCATCTCCGACGAGATCACGGTCGTCGAGGGCCACGGCTCGAGCAACCCCTATGTCTTCTACATGCCCGGGATCCCCAGGCTCTGCATTCCGCAGCTGGGGCTCGAGGATGGGCCCGCCGGGGTCGCCGACCAGCAGACCGGCGTCACCCAGCTCGCCTCGCCGGTGGCGCTCGCCGCGACGTGGGATCCGTCGCTCGCGCGGCAGTACGGCCAGGTCATAGGCAGCGAGGAGCTCGGCAAGGGCGCCGCGGTGAATCTCGGCCCGACCGTCAACATCGATCGCGACCCCCGCTGGGGGCGCTCGTTCGAGGCCTTCACCGAGGACCCGTTCCTCAACGCATCGATCGGCACCAGCGAGATCCAGGGCGTCCAGAGCACGCGCGAGATGTCGCAGGTCAAGCACTACGACGCCTACAACCAGGAGACCAACCGCAACACCGCGCTGGACGACGTGCTCGTCTCCGCGCGCGCGCTGCACGAGATCTACATGCCGGCGTTCGAGGCGGCGGTCAAGCAGGCCGGCGTGGCGTCCGTGATGTGCGCCTACTCCACGGTCAACGGGAACTACAGCTGCGAGAACCCGTATCTGGAGACGCAGGTGCTCAGGGATGAGTGGGACTTCCCGGGGTTCGTCACCTCCGACTACGCGGCGATCCACGATCTGTCCGCCGCGATCGCGGGCACCGACATGGAGCAGCCGTTCAACAACTACTTCGGGGCGCCGCTGCAGAACGCTGTCCAGGGCGGGACGATCCCGCGCTCGGTCCTGAACACGATGGTGGCGCGGATCCTGACCGAGATGTTCCGCTTCGGCGTGATCGACCATCCGCCGGCCGGCACCACCTCCGCCACGGTCACCACCCCAGGGCACGTCGCGCTCTCCAACGAGGTCGCGCAGGATGGCGCAACGCTGCTGCGCGACGTTCGCGGCACGCTGCCGCTTTCCTCCGCTAACGCCCACACGGTCGCGGTGATCGGGACGGCGGCGTCGTCCTCGCCCGTGTACGGCGGGGGCGGCAGCGCCTACGTGATTCCTTCCGGCACGATCACCCCACTTCAGGGGATCGAGGCCGGCGCCGGGGCGGCGACGCACGTCGTCTACCAGCCGGGCCTGCCGACCGACACGGCGCTGCCGCCGATCCCGTCCACGGATCTGACGCCCACGTACAGCGGCACGCCGTTCGGCGGGAACTACACCGGCACGCTCACCGCCCCCGAGACGGGCACGTACGTGATCGCGATGACCAACGCGTGCCACTGCTACACGCCGAGCTACCTGTACGTCAACGGGCGCGAGCTGATCGACAACCCGGGGACGCCGCCGGTCGACACGTACTCTGCGGCGCTGCACCTGACCGCCGGCCAGAAGTACGCGATCAAGATCATCAGCCAGTCGAGCAATCTCGACTGGGGGACGCCGAGCGCCCTCGCGCCCGGGATCGCGTCAGCAGTGGCCGCGGCCAAGTCGGCGTCGCGGGCGGTGGTCGTCGTCTCCGACGACACGGAATCCGAGGCGACGGACCGCCCGAGCCTCAACCTTCCCTCCGCGCAGGATGAGTTGATCGCCGCGGTGGCGGCCGTGAACCCGCACACGACCGTGGTGATCAACGCGGGCGCGCCGGTCGTGATGCCCTGGCTCGGACAGACCGGGGCGGTCCTCGACGCGTGGTACCCGGGCCAGACCAGCGGCACGGCACTCGCCGATGTCCTGTTCGGGCGCGTCAACCCAGGCGGGCATCTGCCGGTGAGCTTCCCCGCGAGCCTCTCACAGGTTCCGGCCGCCAACCCGGCCCGGTTCCCGGGCATCAACGGCAAGGTCCACTACTCGGAGGGGCTGGACGTCGGCTACCGCTGGTACGACGCAACCGGCACCCGGCCGCTGTTCCCGTTCGGATTCGGGCTGTCGTACACCCGGTTCACGTTCGGCCACCTGCACGTGGTGCCGCGGGTCGTCAACGGGCTCCAGGACGTCAGCGTGCTGGCGACGATCACCAACGCGGGGAGCCGCGCGGGCAGCGACGTCGCGCAGCTGTACCTCGGCGACCCGCCCGCCGCGGGCGAGCCGCCGCGCCAGCTGATCGGCTTCAGGCGCGTCGAGCTGCGCCCCGGGCAGTCCGCGCAGCTGCAGTTCACGATCACCCCGCGCGATACGTGGTGGTGGGATCAGCAAGCCGGCGGCTGGAATCAGAGCACCGGCATCTACCGCGTCTACGCCGGCGACTCCTCGGCGCTCGCCGGCCTGCCGCTGCGTGGCTCGTTCCAGATGGTCACGAGCCCGGGCGCGCGCCAGGTCGTGGTCCACGCGCCGAGGAGGATGAGGCCGGGCAGGATGTCGACCGTGAAGGTCCGGCTGACCGCGTCGGGCGACGCGACCCTGCACGGCGTGCGTCTGTCGCTGCAGGTCCCGCAGGGCTTCATGGTCCATGCGGTCGGCCGGACGGTGTTCGGCAGGGTTGGGCCCGCGACGGCGCCGGTGGCGACGTTCGTCGTCGAGCCTCCGAGCTGGTACCCCGCGACGAATGCGGTGATCCATGCGACGGCCTCGCTGAGCGGGTTCGCGCAGCGCGAGGGCGGTGTGACGGCGACCGTCGGCTGAGGCGCGGCGGTGTGACGGCGACCGTCAGCTGAGGCGCGGCGCGGTCAGGCGGCGGTCAACTGGGGAGGCGCTGAGGCCAGCGCCTCCTCGATCGCGGCGACCAGCGCTCGCGCCGAGGCGGCAGTCAGCTCGACCGCGACCCGGGCAGAGGGACCCCGCGCCGGATCGGCGAAGTCGATGTTCAGCGTGTGGTCGGCCATCGCGTGCACCGGGTGATCGAAGTAGACGGTTCCGTCGGTGACGTGAAACCAGCTCGAGCCGGGGCCCTTGGCGCTGCCCTCGAGCGTCGTGTTGACCGTTGCGTAGGTGCACATGCTCAGCCTCCCAGGTATCTGTTGAAGAAGTCGGCGATCCGTTCCCAGCCGTCGTTGGCCGCCGCGACGCGATAGGCGGGGCGGTCGACGGAGAAGAATGCGTGCCCGGCGTCGTCGTAGCGATGGAACTCGTGCGGCTTGTCGTTCGCCCCCAGGATCTCCTCGAGCTCGTCGACCTGCGCGGGGTTGGGGTACTGGTCGTCGTTGCCGAACAGGCCGAGGAGCGGCGCGCGAAGGTTCGGCAGCTGGTCGACGAGGTTCGAGACCTTGAGCGGAAAACCCTCGGGCGGGGTGCCGGTGACGAACGCGCCATAGCAGTCGACCGCCGCGTCGAGATCGATGTTGCAGGCCGCGAGCACCGCCTGCCGGCCGCCAGAGCAATATCCGATCACCCCGACCTTCCCGTTCGAGCCCTCGAGCGAGCGCAGGTACGACACGGCACCGGCGACATCGCCGATGAGCCGCTCGTCCGGCACGCCGCCCTGGGCACGGACGGTCGCGGCGGCGTCGTCGGGGGCCGCCCCGGGCGCCTCGCGCCAGTGCAGGTTGGGGCAGATCGCGTCGTAGCCAAGCTCGGCGAATCGCCGCACGATCTCCTTCGTCGCCCGGTCGTAGCCCGGCATGTGGTGGATCACCACCACACCGCCCCGGCGGCCCTCGTCGCTCGGCCGGGCGAGATAGGCCTCGATCTCATCGCTGCCGTGGCCCGCGATCCGGACCGTGTTCGTCGTCATCGAGTCGCTCATGCCCGCGATTCAATCAGAGCAGATGCATTAGCGGATAATATAAATTCCTAATGGAAGCGTACGCTCGCTCCCGGCAGCTCGATGAGATCGCCGAGGCGCTGCCGACGCGGGCCGCGGCGCTGTCGAAGCTGTTCCTCCAGCGCACGAGCATCACGGTGTCCCGCACCGAGGTCGGCGTGCTGCGCACGCTGACGCAAGGATCGCGCCGGATCACCGAGCTCGCGGCCGATGAGCGCGTCACCCAGCCGGCGATCACGCTGCTCGTCAACCGCTTCGAGCAGCGCGGCTGGGTCAAGCGGATCGCCGATCCGCGCGACGGCCGCGCCGTGCTGGTGAGCCTCACCCGCCGCGGCGAGGCCGTGTTCGAGCGCCTGCGATCGGAGTATCGCGCCCTGCTGCACGAGGAGATGGCGACGCTCCATGATGGCGACGTGGAGACGCTCGGGCGTGCCGTAGACATCCTCGACGGCCTGATCGAGCGCCTCTCCGACCGAGATCAGGAGCGTGCGGGGTGAGCGCTCGCAACCTCCTCAGCATCCTGGCGCTGCTCGACCACGACGAGCAGGGGATCTGGTCCGTGCTGGACCGCGCGGTCGAGCTGGCGCAAGCCGAGCGCGCGCGCTTGACGCTCGCGAAGACGACCGATCCCGGCACGCTCGTGAAGTGGTTCGCGCCGCTCGCGGTGCTCTCACGTGCGGCGCCGGTCACCGAGCCCGACATGCAGGCGTTCGCCTTCGGTCAGCTTGCGCGCGCGGCGGAGTTCGTGCCGGCGGACGTATGTGTTGAGACGGTGCTGCTCGGAGCGGACACGATCGCCTCGCTGCGGCGACTGACGAGCGCCCGTGCCTACGACATCGTCGTGTGCGCGGACCGGCTGCTCGGACGCAGCCGCGCCCTCCGGCGCGAGCTGGCGCGGCTCGGGCTCAGCACGCTGGCGGTCGCCGCCGACGCGGACGCCGAGGCCAACTTGGTCGCGGTCGAGGCCGGTGCCGCCTCCGGCGTGGCCGTCGACGTCTGAGCCGAAGTCTGGGGGTAGCCCCACCCCGGACGGGGGTCCGCGCCAATGACGGCCGCGCGGGAATCCGCCACGCTTTCGGGCGATGGTGACTCCCGCACTCCGCGCCGGCGATCCAGACCGCGAGGCGGTCGCCCAGCTGCTCTCCCAGCAGCACTTGAACGGCCGCCTCGACAACGCGGAGTTCGAGCAGCGCCTGGAACGCTGCCTCGCCGCGAGGACATACGCGGAGCTCGCGGCGCTCACCGCTGACCTTCCGATTCAGCGAGCCGCCACGCCGAGCACCGAGCACGAGCGTGCCACCATGAGCAGCATGTGGCTGCGCCGTGTGACGCACCGGCTGGCGGTCTTCGTGGCGGTGCTGGTGTTCGTGATCTGGGCGCTCACCGCTGCCAACCACGAATCCGGGACCGCCTTCTGGCCCGCATGGGTGTGGCTGGGGCTCGGGATCGCAGTCGGCTGGCCGGCGGCGTTCCGCTGGGCCAAGCGGCGCCCGCCCGGCCCGAGGCGCCAGCGCACCGTGCTGTGGACGATGGCCGGGACGGTCGAGACGACGCTGATCGTGATCTGGGTGCTCAGCTCGGCGATCCGCGGTGCTGCCCACTACTTCTGGCCGGTCTGGCCACTGCTCGCGTTCCTCGCGGTGAGCATCGCCCGCGCGATCGTCGCGCCCCCGAAGTCGCGCAGCGCTCTCGCCGCGCAGGTGGAAGATCTCGACCGCACGCGCCGCGAGGCGGTGGACGCCCAGGCGGTGGAGCTGGGACGGATCGAGCGCGACCTGCACGACGGCGCCCAGGCCCGGCTCGTCGCCCTCTCGATGCAGCTCGGCCGTGCCGAGCTCGCGCTCGAGCACCAGCCGCAGGCGCAGCGCCTGGTCCAGGACGCGCGCGAGGAGGCTTCGCGCGCGATCTCCGATCTTCGCGACCTCTCGCGCGGGATCGCGCCGCCGCTCCTCTCCGATCGGGGCCTAGCCGCGGCGGTGCGCGCGCTCGCCGACCGCCAAGGCGCGATCGTGCACGCCACCCCGTCGCTGGAGCACCGGCGGCTGGCGCCCGCGCTCGAGCGCGGCGCCTACTTCGTAATCGCCGAGGCGCTCACCAACGCCGCCAAGCACGCCGGGGCCGAGCACGTGCACGTGGAGCTGGCGCTGCTGCCCTCGCACCTGCGCGTGCTGGTGTCAGACGACGGCAGCGGCGGAGCGAATCCTGAAGGCTCGGGGCTCGCCGGGCTGCGCACGCGCGTGCAGTCGCTCGGCGGCGCGCTCGAGGTAACGAGCGTTCCCCGGCAGGGCACGAGCCTGGAGGCGAGATTCCCCATCGCGTCGTGATCGCGGAGGACCTCGCGCTGCTGCGCGAGGGCCTGGTCGCGTTGCTGCGCGAGCACGACTTCGAGGTCGTCGCGCAGGTCGACGACGCCGAGGGGCTGCTGCGGGTGATCGCCGGGCACAAGCCCGACCTGGCGATCGTCGACGTGCGCCTGCCGCCAACCTTCAGCGACGAGGGGATTCGCGCCGCGCTGGAGGCTCGCCGTCGCCAGCCGGGCCTCGCGGTGCTGGTGCTCTCCCAGTACGTTGAGCCGACCTATGCCGGCGAGCTGATCGCGGGCGAGGCCGGCGGCATCGGCTATCTGCTCAAGGAGCGCGTCGGTGACCTGCGCACGTTCCTCGACGCGGTCAAGCGCGTGGCGGACGGTGGCACCGCACTGGACCGTGAGGTCGTCGCGCAGCTGCTCGTCCCACGCCGCGCGGGACCTCAGGAGCTGGGCGACCTGACCGCGCGCGAGCGCGAGGTGCTCGCGCTGATGGCAGAGGGCCGCTCGAACAACGGGATCGCGGAGGCGCTTGTGGTCACGCCAGGAGCGGTGGAGAAGCACGTGACGAGCATCTTCAACAAGCTCGATCTTCCGCCGTCGGACTCGGACCACCGCCGGGTGTTGGCCGTGCTCCGCTACCTGCAGGCCGGGCAGTGAAAGCTTCACGCGATCTCGCAGCGGGTACTGGTCACACCAAGAAAGGAGGTGCACTGTGGCCAAGGACCACGGATCGAGCGTCAAGAACGACAAGCAGTACGAGGGCCTTCGCAAGAAGGGCATGAGCAAGTCGCGCGCGGCGGCGATCTCGAACTCGGAAGGATCCTCCAGCCGCGGCGGCAAGAGCAGCGGCTCGAGCCAGAGCCGCAAGAGCAGCGGCTCGGGCAGCGGCGGCAACCGCGCCCAGAAGGCAGCCGCCGGCCGTAAGGGAGGAAAGAAGTCGAGCAGCTGATCCGGACGCTTCTGGAACTGGCGCTCGCGCCCGCCCTGGTGGCGGTCGCGACGCTGGTCTCGCGCCAGTGGGGCGAGCGCATCGGCGGGCTCACGAGCGCCTTCCCAGCCGTGGTCGGACCCGCGCTGCTGGTCAGCGCTCAGCTGCGTGGCGCCGCGTTCGCGCACCGCGCCGCGGGCGGGACGCTGCTGGGGGTGGTGGCGCTCAGCGGGTTCGCGCTCGCGTATGGAAGCACCGCGAGGGGCGCGCGGTGGCCGGTCAGTCTCGCGGCAGGTTGGGGCACCGCGGGATTGCTCGCGGCGATGACTGTAGGCGCCGGCGGCCGGCAGGACACCGCCACCGACACGCTGCTCGCGACCCTCTCTTTGCTGATCGCGCACCGTGCGCTACCGCGCGTCGATCGGCCGGCGCGCGCGCTCCCGCCGCCGCGGCGCGACCTGGGGACGCGGATGGCCCTCACCGCGATCCTGGTCCTGGCGGTGACGGCCGCCAGCGCCGCGCTCGGGCCGCTGCTCGGTGGCATGCTCGCGGGGTTACCGGTACTCGCGTCGATCCTTGCGGTCTGCACGCATCGTCAGCAGGGCGCGGCCGCCACGATCGCGCTGCTGCGCGGGATGCTCGTGGGAATGGCGGGCTTCGTCGGCTTCTGCGCGATCCTCGCCGCGTCGATCGTCTCGATCGGGATCGCGCCCGCGTTCGCGCTCGCGATCCTGACGGCGCTCGGCGCGCACGCCCTGGCGCTGGCTCGCGTCAGGGCTGCAACAGGATCTTGATCGCGCCGTCCTGCTTCTTCTGGAAGATCTCGTACGCGTGCGGGGCCTGGTCGAGCGGCAGCTTGTGCGTGGCGAGATCGTCGACGGCGAGAGGATCGCCGTCCTGGAGCAGGGGCATGATCTGATCGACCCAGCGGCGCACGTTCGCCTGGCCCATCCGCAGCTGGATCTGCTTGTCGAACAGATCCATCATCGAAATCGGATCGGCGGCACCACCGTAGACGCCGCTCAGCGAGATCGTGCCGCCGCGCCGGACGCTGTCGATCGCCGTGTGCAGCACGCTCAGCCGGTCGACGCCGGCCTTCTCCATCATCGCCTGGGTGACGGCGTCGGGCAGCATGCCCGCGAGCTGATGTGCGAGCTTTCCGAGCGGCGCACCGTGCGCCTCCATCCCGACGGCATCGATGACCGAGTCCGGCCCGCGGCCGGAGGTCAGGCCGCGCAGCGTCTCGGCGACGTTCTCCTGTTCGCTGACGTCGATCGTGTGCACGCCGTGGCGCTTGGCCATCTCGAGACGCTCGGGCACCAGATCCAGCCCGAACACCTCGGAGGCGCCGAGATGAAGGGCGATCCGGGCGCACATCTGCCCGATCGGGCCCAGGCCGAAGACCGCGACCGTCCCGCCGTCCGGGATCGCCGCGTAGTCGACCGCCTGCCACGCGGTCGGCAGCACGTCCGACAGATACAGGAACCGCTCATCGGGCGGACCCTCCGGCACCTTGATCGGGCCGAAGTGCGCCATCGGGACGCGCAGCAGCTCCGCCTGGCCACCCGGGACCTGACCGTAGAGCTTGGTGTAGCCGAGCAGCGACGCCCCCTTGCCCTGCTCTTTCACCTGCGTGGTCTCGCATTGCGAGTAGAGCTGCTGGTCGCACATGAAGCAGTGGCCGCAGGAGATGTTGAATGGGACCACGACGCGGTCGCCGGGCTTGATCCTCGTCACCTCCGAGCCGACGGCCTCGACGATCCCCATCGGCTCGTGCCCGAGGATGTCCCCCTCGTCCATGAAGGCGCCCATCACCTCGTAGAGGTGCAGGTCCGAGCCGCAGATCCCGCTCGATGTGATGCGCACGATCGCGTCGGTCGGCTGCTCGATGCTCGGATCAGGCACCTCCTCGACGCGGACGTCCCGCTTTCCGTGGTAGGTGACGGCTTTCATTTGACGGCCTCCGCAATCTTGGGTTCGCACCGGTTCCTACCCGGCGCGAACCCGCAAAAACTCAGCGCCGGAACTCCTCGACCGGCACGAACTGGGCGTCGCGGCCGCCGGTCTCGTTCTCATACCAGCGGGCGCGCCGCCAGCGCTGCACGCGGTCGGAGGCATCGTCGAGGGCGGGGAACAGGCGCCGGCAGGTCTCGAGCCCGAACACGATCGGGAATTGGAGCAGCGGATGCAGGGCCCACGGCCAGGGGAACGGCATCTCGTGGCGGCGGTAGGTCACCGGCAGCGACCAGAACCGCGTATAGCCAATCTGGACGCGGTAGTTGACCTCGTCCCGTATCCGCTTGCGCAGCGGCGTCCCGGGCTTCGGCTTGAACGCCGGCAGGTATGACTCCACCAGCTCCTCGCCGTCGCGGCCGGCCTTGTACGCGCGCTTGACGAGGTACACGTAGATCAGCCGTACCGAATCCTCGAAGTCGCGCGGGTAGAAATCCGGCGCCACGCCCAGGAGGTGGCCGACGTAGCGCCAGAAGTGCAGGAGCGCCTCGATCTCCCTGATCGTCGTCTGGTGCCCCGCGCTCCACAGCGCGAGCCCGGGAATCGTGGCGCCGCCGAGCAGCGTCATCGTCGCGTCACCGATCGAGATCGGCATGCCCCAGGCGTCCCAGTCCCATTCAGCATGGCGCAGCAACCGCCTGCGGATGAATACGTGCATCACGCGCACCCGCATCGCGGTCGCCCGCCCACGGGCTCCGCGCTCGAGGCCGCCCGGCTCGGAGATGTCGATCCAGAAGCGCACGGTCTCGAGCTGCCGCCGATGCGCCGTCTCGCCCGCGTAGCCGCCCGAGAGCGACAGGGGCTTGGCGACCGAACTCTCCGAGTACATCTCGAGCGTGCTCGTCGTCGCGAAGCTGAACACCGAGGTGCCGTAACGGCGGAATACGCGCGCGCCCAGCTCGAGCTGCTCGCGATCGAGCCACTCCGGGTCGGCCTCGAACTCCTCGAACAGCCGGACCATCGACGGCGGCGCGTCGCACACCGAATCCACGCCGCGCTCGAGCGCTCGGTCGAGCAGCTTGCGGCCCTCGCGCGGTCCGCGTTCATCGTAGACCTCGGCGACGAAGGCCTCCGCGACGGGATCGGCCTCGAAGAAGCTCTCGGCGAAACGCGCTACCAGCTCGTCGGACGGCTGGGGATCGAATCCCCACGCCGCTTTCCACAGCCGCCGTAGGAGCTGAATGCGGCGGGCGCCGACCCGCTCCCAGTAGAGGAACTCGCTCGGCGCCCGTCGCTGCGCGGCCGCGCTGTCAGTGCTTGTCATCCAGTTCGACGTGCAGGTACTCGAGCGCGCCCGTCAGCTCGAGCGGCCGCCTGGCCGGCGAGTCGCCGATGCGGATCCAGAGCTCGGAGCCGAGCTCCGTCGCGCGCTGGTGGCAGCCGATCAACGCTCCGATTCCGCTCGAGTCGAGGAAGGTGACGCCTTGGAGGTCGACCACCACGGTCGCGGACCCGTGATCGAGCAGCTCGTCGATCGTCGATTGCACCTTTCCCGCCGTGGCGAGATCGATCTCGCCGAGAGCGCGAACGAGCACGCGGCCGTCCGCGGAGAGGACCTCGAGGCCGAACTCCGGCTGCATGGCGCCGATCTCTGGCGTCATCATGCCGAGTCCCCTTCCCGACCCGAGAGCCGGCGCAGCCACCCGCGCTGGGCGCGCGCCGCAGCGACGGCAGCGCCGAGGTCGCCTACTGCCGCTGAGGCTCGAGCACGAAGATTTCGAATGTCCGGGGCGGGTCGAACACGATCTGGCTGTGGTACGTGAGCACCTCGCGTCCGGTCAGCTCCGCGACCGCCCCCATCGTCGTCGGCCCCATCGTCTCCTGGAAGCTCAGCCGGTAGCTCCGGACCATGTCCTCCTTGCCGTCCTCGAGCATCGTCTCCTCGTTGCGGGTCAGGCCCCCTTCCAGCACGACGAACACGTAGTCGTCCAGGATCCATGCCTTCGCCGCCGTCGGCCCCCGGCCGTAGAACTGCTTCTTCATCCCCACCATCGCGTTGGCCAGCGCGGTCCGCAGCGACCCGCCGGGCTCGTGCGGCATCTTTCCCCCGGCCGCGGAGACGAGTTCCTGCGCTGAGCTCTCCTTGTGCTGGTCCCCCTGTTCGTCCACGGCTCGACTGCACCCCTTCCATCGGCGTCCCGGTGGGACGTTGTCCAGGCTCGTGGGAACGTATCGATCTGTGCTGCAAAGCGACCTCCGGCGTAGCGTGACGGTAGCCCGGTAAGCGCACAATCGATGAACGCCTCACGGCCAATGATTGTCTGCGCCTGCCGGCACGCCCCGCGGGTCGTACATAGCCTGCGACCGCAATTCTATTTGCGACGGCCTCCGCGCGTGGCGGCACCGTTGAGAACCAACCCGGCTTATCAGCGGGCTGCGATGCCCTGCTCCTCCAGCGACGCCTCGAGCGCCGCGCCGAACAGAGCGCGCACGCGCCGCGCCGCCGAGTGCTCCTGCTCGAGGATGAACCTCGCCATTCGCTCGGTCTCAGCGTCGCCAGCGCGTGTGGCCACCCGCGCGAGCATCTCGTACGCGCCGATCTCGAGGTGCTCGACGGCATACGCGAACGCGGCCAGCTTGGCGGGAGTGTCCGGCTGAGCAGCGAAGAACGCGCCCCAGTTGAGCGCGCCGATGCGCAGCGCGGCATCCTTGATCTTCGACGGAGCATCGCCCCGTTCCTCGAGCCGCGCGGCGACCGACCGACGGTGCTCCTCGGTCTCGATCCGGTGCTCCTCATACGCCGCCGCGAGCTCACTCGCGCCGGCTAGCTCGGGGCCCTTCTCGAGCAGCGCGAGCGACTGCGTCTCGATCGCGTGAGCGTCCGCGAGGTACTTGTCGAGCTGCTTGCCGAGATCGTCGGGGTCGACCTCGCGCAGCGCGGCGGCCGCGGCGACGTCGAAGTACCCGGCGAGCCGTTCGGCCATCGCGCGCTCCTGCTGCTCGATCCGCTCGGCGTCCTGCACGGTGCCCTCGTCGCCGGCGCGCTGCGCGAGCTTGCCGAGCAGGTCGTACGCGGCCTCCTCCATGTGCTCGTAGGAGAAGGCGTGCACCACGAGCTTGCCCGTGGTGTCCGGCTGGGCGGCGGCGAACGCCCCGAACCCCTGCCCGGTCACCGCGCCGATCAGGTCCTTGACCTTCGAGGGTTTCGCCCCGTGCGCCTCCAGGCGCTCGGTCACGATCCGCTCGTGGTCCTCGGTCTCGATGCGGTGCTGCTCGAAGGCAGCCGCCAGCTGCTCGTCGCCGGCGAGCTTGGGAGCCGCCTTCATCTGGACGAGCGCCTGCTGCTCGATCGAGTGAACGTCGGTCAGGTACTTGACGAGCTGCTCTTCGAGGTTGCTCGGGGCCATGGCGTCTCCTTGGCGGGAGGGCGGCCACGCATGGCGAGGCCGCCCCGGATTCGGATCGTTCAGCCGGCGAGGCGCTTGCGCAGCTGCGCCTTCCCCTGCTCGCCGCCCTTGCGGCTCTCGTTCTGAGCGCGCCTGAAGAAGTCGGCCAGCTCGTTGTCGCCGTCACGCTCGGCGTCCTGGATGTAGTCCTCGAGCCGAAGCGCGTTGCTCAGGCACTGCTCGGTGAACCAGATCAGGTTGTAGTCCTTGTCCTTCGTGCCGGTTGTGCGACCGGTCTCCTCTGTTGAAGCGCCCATGCGACTCCTCTCCGACGGGGGTTGCCTTAACGCGCCAATACCCGATTTGTGGGCGCGCAAGCGCGGTCTGGGTCAGCGTCTCGACCAGCGGGTAGCACCCGCGCATGCGAGTAGTCGTGTTCGGCGCGACCGGGAACGTCGGCACCAGCCTGCTCGACGCGCTCGACGGCGAGTCCGGCATCGAGGAGGTCGTCGCGGTGGCACGGCGCGAGCCGGCGCGCGCTTGGCCACGGACGCGCTTCGTGGCCGCGGACATCGCGACCGACGCGCTCGAGCCGATCGTGCGCGGCGCCGATGCCGTCGTGCACCTCGCCTGGCTGATCCAGCCCGGCCGCGACGAGTCGATCACCTCCGCGGTCAACGTCGCCGGCACCGAGCGGCTGCTGCGCGCGGTCGCGGCGGAAAACGTGCCGGCGCTGATCTACGCCTCGTCGGTCGGAACGTACTCGCCGGGCCCCAAGGACCGGCTCGTCGACGAGTCCTGGCCGACCGAGGGAATCGCGACCTCGTTCTACGCGCGCCACAAGGCCGCCGTCGAGCGCCAGCTCGACCGCCTGGAGCGCGAGCAGCCCACGCTGCGCGTCGTCCGGATGCGTCCCGGACTGATCTTCAAGGCGCAGGCGGCGACCGAGATCCGCCGCCTGTTCGCGGGCCCGTTCCTCCCTGGCTTCCTGCTTCACCCCCGTCTGATCCCGCTCGTCCCGGACCTTCCGCGGCTGCGGTTCCAAGCCGTCCACTCCGCCGATGTGGGCGACGCCTACCGCCGGGCGATCCTGAGCGACGCTCGCGGGGCGTTCAACCTCGCGGCCGACCCGGTGATCGGTCCTGGCGAGCTGGCGGAGGTGCTGCGCGCGCGTCGCCTGAGGCTGCCGGTGGCACCGCTGCGTGCGGCGGCTGCATCCGCCTATCACCTCCGGCTGGTGCCGACCGAGCCCGGCTGGCTGGACATGGCGCTCGCGGTCCCGCTGATGGACAGCGGGCGCGCCCGTCGCGAGCTCGGCTGGGAGCCGCGGGTCGCGGCTACCGACGCCCTGCGCGAGCTGCTCGCGGGCCTGCGCGCGGGCCGCGACGACGCGACCCCGCCGCTGGCGCGCGGAACCACAGGCCCGGCACGCGTGCGCGAGCTCATCACCCGCGTCGGGGCTCGCCCCTGATCAGCCGCGGCGCTTGCGTACCTGGTCGGCGTCGGCCATGCGCTTGCCGGTCATCCCGCCGCTGACTCCGCGCCTTCGGCCGCGCCCGACACCGCCGGCGATTTGGAGTTCTCGGAGATCAAGTGGCCCGCCGCGATCACGAGCGCCAGCGGCCATTCGACCATGCCCACGCTCGCCGCGGCGCCGATGCCCGTGTACCAGGCGAGGCTGCTGCGCGTGGGCTTGTTCAACTCGAGCTCGAGCAGCGGAACCTTCATGAGCCGGAGGTACCCACGCTGGGGCCCGCGAAGCGTCAGAGGTCCGCGATCAGACGTCCGTCCGCTTCGCGCATGGCGTTCACACAGCTCGCCCGGCCTGAGTCACTCGGCGGCTCAGCGGGTAGATCCTCTCCGTGCCGAACGAGCAGACGGTGATCGTCCCCTACCAGGACGGACCGTACCTGGTGCGGGGGCCCCTGGTGCTCCGCGACCAGGACGGCCGGGACATCGTCCTCACCCGCAAGACGATCGCGCTGTGTCGCTGCGGGAAGTCGCGCACGCGGCCGTTCTGCGACGGTACGCATCGTCTGGTGCATTTCCGCGCGCCGTCGGAGGCGGAGGATCCGCGTCCGGCAGCCGCGGACGCGCAATCGGGATCATGAGCCTCGCACCCGTCACGAGCAACAGGCGGAGGGTCGCACTGCCGGCTCCGCGGGGTCCCTGGACCGAGGCGCTGCTCGCGCTGCTCGAAGGCGCCACATCCGTCGCGCCTGTGCCTGCCGCGCAGGCGACGCCCGCCGCGGTGCTCGACGACGACGATCTCCAGCTCGCGCTGTACCTCTGCTACGAGCTGCACTACGCGGGGATCGAGGACGTCGACGACAGGATGGAGTGGAGCCCGCTCGTGCTGACGCTCCGCGGCGCGCTGGAGGACGAGTTCGAGCGCGCGGTTCGTGCGATCGTGCCCTCCGTCGAGCCGGTCGCCCTGAGCGTCGGCGAGGAGCTCCAGCGGCTCGTCAGCGAGGACGACGGCCCACCGCTGTCCAGGTTCGTCGAGCGCGAGGCGACCCTCGAGCAGCTGCTGGAGCACGTCGTGCACCGCTCCGCCTACCAGCTCAAGGAGGCCGACCCTCACACCTGGGCGATACCCCGGCTCGCGGGACGGGCCAAGGCCGCGCTGGTCGAGATTCAGGCCGACGAGTACGGGGGCGGGCGCGCCGATCGGATCCACGCGGTCCTGTTCGGGAAGACGATGGACGGGCTCGGGCTGGACTCGAGCTATGGCGCCTACATCGAGCAGCTGCCGGGGATCACGCTCGCCACGGTCAACCTCGTCACCTGGTTTGGGCTGCATCGCAGCCTTCGCGGCGCGGTGGCCGGGCACCTCGCGGTGTTCGAGATGACCTCGTCGATCCCGAACCGCCGCTACGGCAACGCGCTGCGCCGGCTCGGATTCGGGCCCGCCGTCACGGACTTCTACGACGAGCACGTGGAGGCCGACGCCGTGCACGAATGCATCGCGGCGTGGGACCTCGCGGATGCGCTCGCGCTCCAGGAACCGGAGCTGGCGCAGGACATCCTGTTCGGCGCGCGGGCGCTGCTCGAGCTCGAGGCTCGCTGGGGCCGGCATCTGCTCGGCGCATGGCGCGCGGGACGGACGTCGCTGCGCCGCCCGCTCGTGCCCTGAGCGACGCATCGCCTGTCAATCCGCGAGGAACCGCTCCGCCAGCCACGACGCCAGCGCGCGGGTGCCACCGGCACGCGCGGCCCGCCGTTGGGCGATCGTGCCGTTGACCTCGATCATCGACCTCGCGCGGTCGAGCTCGCGCGAGCAATCGAGCCGGCGCGCAGCGGGCTCGAGCGTGTCGAGGAGCTCGCGCAGGCAAGCCCTGGTCGCGCGCCGACCGCCGGCGAGGAGGTCGGCCATCTCGCCCTCGACTCCGTCGTGGCACGCCGACCAGCGGTTCTCGGCGATCCGCCAGTCGCTGACCACGGGCAGGCTCTCGCCGGCCTCGTGCCGATCGGACAACCAGCGCACCAGCGACTGGATCACGGCGGCGATGGCCGCAGCCTCCGCGACCGAGCTCTGCGCGTCCGGCACGCGGAACTCGAGGGTGCCGTAGACGACGTGCGGCCGCAGCTCCCACCACCACGTCCGCGGCGACGGATCGCCGCCGCTCGCCGCCCCCCAGCGAAAGGTCTCTGCGTGCTGCTCCCAGCTGGCGATCGACGGTGGGACGCCCTGGCGCGGCAACAGCTCGCACAGCTTCGGGCGCACGGAGGCGAGCCCAGTGTCGGCGCCTTCGTAGTACGGCGCGTTCGCGGCGAGCGCCGCGACCAGCGGCAGGTACGCTCGCGCGGCGTTGTACACCGCGAGTGCGCGGTCCGCCGGCCCCACCGCCACGTGGACCTGCAGCGCGCAGACGAGCTGGCGCGGCGCGACCGGACCGTAGCGCTCGATCGTCCGCGCGTAGCGGGGTTGGTCGTTGAGCGGCCCGACGCCCGCGCTGAACGGATGCACCCCGGCTGCGGCCGGGACGATCAGCTCTGGCGCGGCGGCGGCGAGCGTCCGGCGCGCGCGCGCGAGCGACGCCGCGGCGCCGGCGACCGTCGGCTCGGGCGGCGTCAGGATCTCGAGCTGCGATGCGGGCAGCTCCAGCTTGAAGCGGGGATCGCCGAGCGTTGCGAGCACTTTTGGCGCCGACGGGGACAATTCGAGCGTCGCCCGATCGAGCAGCATGACCTCGTCCTCCAGGCCGACCGTGTAGCCAGAAGGCGAATCGAACGCCGCACGCAGCTCATCGGCCGAGGGCGTGGCCGGGTCCGCACCGGCCCCGATCGCGGGAGGCGTGGGTGGCGAGCTCAACGTGATCGGTTTTGCCGCTGACGGGACCGGAGACAACAGTGGCTCAGATGCGGCTGCTGCCCATTCCAGGAGTGTTCCAACCGCCGAGCGACGCGTGGATGCTCGCCGCGCAGCTGCGCGGTGAGCGGCTGCCGCCCGCGGCTGAGATCCTCGATCTGTGCACGGGGAGCGGGGTGCTGGCGGTCGCCGCGGCGCGCGCGCACCCCGGATCGCGTGTGGTCGCGGTCGACATCTCGCGCCGCGCCGTCCTCGCCGCGAGGCTCAACGCGCGCCTGAACGGGGTGGCCGTCAAGGCGATCCGCGGCGATCTCTTCGCGCCGGTGGCGCGCGCCCGCTTCGATCTGATCGTCTCAAATCCGCCGTACGTCCCGGGGCCGCGTTCGGATCTGGCGAGCGGCGGCCCGTCGCGCGCGTGGGAGGGCGGGCCCGACGGACGGGCGATCCTCGACCGGATCTGCGCACGCGTGAGCGGGCACCTGAAGCCGGGCGGGGCCGTGCTGCTGGTCCAAAACTCGATCAGCGACGAGCGCGCCACGATCGAGAGCCTGCGGGGGCACGGGCTGGACGCGGAGGTCGTGTTCCGCCATCGCGGCACGCTCGGGCCGATCCTCCGCGCGCGCGCCGGATGGCTGCGCGAGCAGGGGCTCCTGGGCGCCGAGGACCGCGACGAGGTCGTGATCGTCCGCGGGCAGCGACGCGATCGCCCGTGAAGGTGCTGGCCGCAGTGTGCGCGACCCGGGCGAGCGGGTAGCTCAGCGGGCGTGCACGACGTTCTGATCCTGCTCGCGAAGGGGCTCGCCGGAGGATTGCTGGTCGTCGTCTTCGCGCTCCTCTCCGAGGCGCTCGATCCGAAGCGCTTCGCTGGCCTGTTCGGCGCCGCGCCGGCCGTGGCGCTTGCCGGGCTCACGATCGTGCTGCTCGACAAGGGGCCGCATGACGCACACCAGGATGCGGTCGGGATGATCGCCGGCAGCGCGGGCATGATCGCCTACGCGGCGCTCGCAGTCCCGCTGCTGCGTCGGCTGCGCGCGTCCCGCGCGGCGGTCGTCGCGCTGGGAGGCTGGATCGCGGCGACGGGCGTGCTGGCGGTGCCGGTGCTGCTGGGATGAGCACGGACGAGGAACGGGGCATCCGCCAGCGCGTGGGCGAGCGTCCCTCGCTCTCGCTGGGCAAGCTGCGCGACATCCCTCCGCGCCATCTCGCGATCCGGTTCCTCGCCGGGGCGCTGACATCGATCGTGGCGGGCGCCGTGACGCTGGCGCTGGGCGCGCGAGTTGGCGGGTTCCTGCTCGCGTTCCCCGCGATCCTCGCTGCCAGCCTGACGCTGGTCGAGGAAGAGGAGGACAGCGCCGAAGCGCGCGAGGACGCTCGCGGGGCGGTGCTCGGCGGCTGCGCGATGGCGGGGTTCGCCGGAGTTGCGGCGCTGTCGTTCGGCGCTCTGAGCGGGGCGCTCGCGCTGGTCCTGGCGACGGTCGCGTGGTTCGCGATCGCGGGCCTCGGCTACGCGATCTTCTGGCTGCGGTTGGGTGGCGGCCATCAGGATGGGCAGTAACGGCCGATGGAAGCGGCCGCCAAGAAGGCGATCAACCGCTTGAAGGGCGCGGTGCGCAGCTGCGAATCGTCAGCGCGTGACCTCGGCCCCCTGGCCCGCGGTCGCCCCGTTCACGCTGGTCGCCGGAGATCCGATCGCGGGATCTGGACTGGTGACACGCGGTTGGCTGCGTGCGGCCCCGGCACGCTCGCCTCGACTGATCCGCCGTCGCTGCGGTCCGACCACGTACTTGGGATCGGCGGCCGACTCGAATCCGGCCTTGAACACGCTCCAGCGCGCCCCGAGCGCGCCGGCCGTGAGCAGCGCTCCGCCCGCGACCGCAGCCAGCCTCGAGCGCGACGCGAGCGTCCCAACGAGTACCGCCCCGCCCGCGATGCACGCGCGCGCGATGTTGCCGTAGGACTTGGCAGCGCCCCGCTCATAGGGCTCGCCGTGCTCTCCCAGCCGCTTCTGCATCAGCTCCTTGAGGCCGAGCTCGAGCACCGCGCCGGCGAGGGCGAGGCGGCGCGCTGGCGCCGCCTGCTCGGTCGGGGTCGCGATCACGGTGGCCGCCCCGGCGGAGAGGGCGGCCCCGGCGCCGAACACGAACGGGAGCCCCGTGCGAGCCTCGTGCCAGACGGGGACCGCGGTGTTCGCGATCAGCGCGGCGGTGTATGTCGACAGCGGTAGCCCGAGCAGGGCAGCAGCCGGTCGCGCGAGGCGGCCGAGCCGCGGGAACAGTGGCGTCCACGCGCTCGCCGCGGCGACCGCCGTCGCGGTCCCGCTCCCGGCGAGCAGCCACGACCCCACGCTCATCGGCGAGGTCACCTTGAACATCCGGAACATGTTCACGAACCGCACCGGCTGGCCGAGGTCGGATGTGAGCAGCGCGGGACTGAGGGTCACGCCCGCGACCGCGCAGGCCCAGGCCCGCCGCTCCAGGGTCGCGTTGCCGCGCGCGCGGGCCGCGAGCGCGAACGCGGCGGACGCGCCACCCAGCCCGCCGGTGTAGAAGTACATTGGGATCTCCCACGTCCAGACCGGCTCCTTGATCACCGGCTGGCCGTGATAGGAGCGGATCTCCTCCGGGCTCACCGTCGTCCTCCGAGCGCGGCGGCGCCGATCAGGCCGCCGAGCGCGAGCGCCGCGGCGCCCGCGCTGGCCCAGATCGTCCCCAGGTCCCGCCGCGTGTCAACCGGATCCGGTGGGAGCCCGTACACCTCGGGCTCATCGAGCAGCAGGAAGAACGCGCCGGCGCCACCGATGCCGTCATCCTCGTCGGCGAGGTACAGCTGCGCCTTCTCCTGGCCCGCCTGCTGCAGCTGCGCGAGGCGGTGCTCGGCCCGCTCGTGCAGCTCCGACAGCTCGCCGAACTGGATCGAGTTCGTGGGGCACGCCTGCGCGCAGGCCGGCTCCTGGTCGTCCTTGAGCCGGTCGTAGCAGAGCGTGCACTTCCACACGCGACCGTCATCCTCGCGCTGGTCGAGCACGCCGAACGGGCAAGCGGGCACGCAGTAGCCGCAGCCGTTACAGACGTCCTCCTGCACCACCACGGTCCCGAACTCCGTGCGGAACAGCGCGCCGGTCGGGCACACGTCGAGGCAGGCGGCATCCGTGCAGTGCTTGCAGACATCGGAGGCCATCAACCAGCGGATCCCGTCGCCCTCCTGGTATGTCTGCACCCCGGCGTCGATCAGCGGGGCCCGCTCGGCCGTCTCCACCAGCGACGCTCCGTCGGTGACCGTCGCGGGCAGCTGTTGCTCGATGAATGCGACGTGCCTCCAGGTGTTCGCGCCCAGGTCGATCGTGTTGTCGTAGGAGTTCCCGGTGAACCCCTGGATCGACATCGGGATCTGGTTCCACTCCTTGCAGGCCACCTCGCATGCCTTGCATCCGATACACACCGAGGTGTCGGTGAAGAAGCCCATCCGCGGCTTCGCGGCGCCGTCGTATGTCGACGGCCAGGCGTGCGTCTCGAGCTTCACGTCTTGACCCCCGCTCGCCGCCGATACTCCTCGACGAGCTCGAGCCGGGCCCGCCCGCGCGGCCGCCGGCCCGGCCTGATGTCGCAGGTGGCGACCTTGTACTCGTTGATGTGCACGTTGTTGTCGAGCACGATCGGCAGCAGCTCGTTGGCGGAATCGCCCTGCACGATTCCGACGCCGCCCCAGTGGTATGGCGTGCCGACGAGGTGCATCGTCCGGCCCTGGACCTGCAGCGGCTTGATCCGGGAGGTGACCATCACCCGCGCCTCGATCGCCTGGCGCGCGGTGATGATCGTCGCCCATCCGCCGTGCTCGAGTCCGCGCTCGTCCGCGAGCTGCGGGGAGACCTCGCAGAACATCTCGGGCTGCAGCTCGGCCAGGTACGGAACCGTCCGCGACATCCCGCCGGCGGTGTGGTGCTCGGTGAGCCTGTAGGTCGAGAGCACGAACGGGAACACCTCCGTGCCCTGCTCGCCGTCGGTCGGGTGGTACGGGTTCTCGGGGCGGTGAAAGACCTGCCGGGTCGGGTTCTGCTGCTGCGCGTAGAGCTCGTTGCGGAACGGCGACTCCTGCGGCTCGTAATGGACCGGCAGCGGCCCGTCGACGAGGCCGGTGGGGACGTACAGCCAACCGCGGCCGTCGGGATGCAGGATGAACGGCGCATCGCCGGCGATCGCCTCCATCTTCTTCGCGTCCTTCTCGGGCGTGTAGTCCGGAGCCTTGGTCGGCGGGAAGTCCGGTGAGTCGCCGAGGCTCGTCCATTGCTCTTCCTCGCTGTCCCACCAGACGTAGCGCTTGCGCTCAGACCACGGCTTGCCGTCCGGGTCCGCCGACGCACGGTTGTAGATGATCCGTGTGTCCTTCGGCCAAGCCCATCCCCACTCGTGCGCGATCCAGTTCTGCGCCGACCCCGGCTTCTTGCGCGCCGACTGGTTGACGCCGTCCTTGTAGATCCCGCAATGGATCCATGAGCCGCAGGTGGTGGAGCCGTCGCCCTCGAGCGAGTCATAACTCTCCAGGAACGAGCCGTCGGCCTTGCGACCGCCGATCTCCTGGAGCACGTGCTCGGCGTCGGGCTCGTCGTGCTGGCCCTGGAGGGGATAGTCCCAGGTCAGCTCGAGGATCGGGCGATCGCGCGGCTCCTCGGAGTCCGCGAGCTTCTCGCGGATCGTCTTGCCCAGGTGGTAGATCCAATGCAGCTCGGAGCGGCAATCGCCAGGCGGCTCGCACGCCTTCCAGTGCCACTGGAGCAGGCGCTGGGTGTTGGTGAAGTTGCCGTCCTTCTCGGTGTGTGCCGCCGCCGGCAGGAAGAACACCTCGGTCTGGATGTCGCGGCTGCGCACCTCGCCCGACTCGTGCTCGGGGGACTCGCGCCAGAACGTCGCCGACTCGATCGGCTGGAAGTCGCGCACCACGAGCCAGTCGAGCTTGGCCAGCGCCGCCCGCATCAGCTTGGAGTTGGCCGACCCGACCGTCGGGTTCTGGCCGACGCAGAACATCCCCTTCACGCCCCCGTCGAGCATCTTCAGCATCATTGCGTAGTGCGAGTGATCGCCGTTGATCCGCGGCAGGTAGTCGAAGCAGAAGTCGTTGTCCTCGGTGGCCGCGTCACCCCACCAAGCCTTCAGCAGCGACACCATGTACGGGCGCAGGTCGCCCCAGGCGCCCGTGTCGGGACCGTTCAGCTCGACGAATTTGTCGAGCGTCGGATGCGACTGCGGATGGGGCATCGGGATGTACCCCGGCAGGATGTTGTAGAGCGTCGGGATGTCGGTCGAGCCCTGGATGTTGGCGTGACCGCGGAGCGCCAGGATGCCTCCGCCCGGGCGGCCGATGTTGCCCAGCAGCAGCTGGATGATGGACGCAGCGCGGATGTTCTGGACCCCGACCGTGTGCTGCGTCCAGCCGACCGAGTACACGACCGCGGAGGTGCGCTCGCGGCCTGAGTTCTCGCACATCGCGGCGGCGACCGCGAGGAACTGCTCCTCGCTGCACCCGCAGGTCTCCGCGACGACCTTTGCCGTGTAGCGCGCGAAGTGGCGCCGCACCAGCTGCAGCACGCACTGCTCGTGCTGCATCGACTCGTCCATGTTCGGCGGTTGTCCACCCTCGAGCTGCATTCCGTGCGCGCCGTGGGCCTGCTCGCCCGAGACGTCGGCCTGCTGCTCGGACTTGCCCGCCGTCGCCTCGCCGCCCGCCTCGTCGTAGCTCCAGCTGTCGATCTCGTAGGCGCTGTCAGACGGGTTCCATCCCGAGAAGAACCCGCTCGCGTCATCGGCGTCCTGGAACTGCGGGTTGATGATCACCGGTCCGTTGGTGTAGTGGCGCACGTACTCCTCGAACCAGGCGTCGTGCTCGAAGATGTAGTTGACGATGCCGCCGAGGAACGCGATGTCGCTCCCGGCGCGGATCGGGACGTGCAGGTCGGCCATCGCGCTCGTGCGGGTGAAGCGCGGGTCGACGTGGATCACCTTCGCGCCGCGCTCCTTGGCCTCGATCACCCATTGGAACCCGACCGGGTGCTGCTCAGCCATGTTCGAGCCCATGATCAGGATGCAGTCTGAGTTCTGCAGATCCTGCTGGAAGGTGGTCGCGCCGCCGCGTCCGAACGAGGTCCCCAGACCGGGGACCGTCGAGCTATGTCATATGCGGGCCTGGTTCTCGATCGACACTGCGCCCATCGCCGTGAAGAACTTCTTGATCAGGTAGTTCTCCTCGGAGTCGAGCGTCGCGCCGCCGAGGAAGTGGATCCCGAGGGTGCGCTTGAGCGGCTGGCCGTCGTCGGTCTCCTCCTCCCACGTCTCGCCGCGGGTCTTGAGCACCCGCTCGGCGATCATGTCCGTCGCCTGCTCGAGGCTGATGTACTCCCAATCGGTCCCGCCCGGCCGCCGATATTTGACGCGCGTCTCGCGCATCGGAGAGTTGACGAGGTTCTCGGAGGCGGCGCCCTTCGGACACAGCCGTCCGCGCGAGATCGGCGAGTCCGGGTCGCCCTCGATCTGGATGACCTTCTCGTCCTTGACGTACACCTTCTGCCCGCAGCCGACGGCGCAGTAGGGGCAGATCGACTGGACGACCTTGTCAGCCGTCTTCGTCCGCGCGGTGAGCTGCTCAGAGCGCCTGGACTGTGCCGCCCGCCCCAGACCCAGGCGATCGCCGTCCAGCTGGCGCAGGAACGGCGGGACGAAGTTGCGGGCGGACATCGGTTTGCAAAATTACCCCCGCCGTCAAGGGGGAAACGCCGGTCGTTTGTCCTCGGTTCGATCGGGTACTCGCGCTGACATGTCAAGCGATGTCGAGATCGAGCGGGCGCTCGCGGCGATCACCGCGACGCTCAACGATCAGCAGCTCGAGAGCTTCGACTCTGAGCGGGTCCAGGCGGTTGTCACCGAGGCGCTCGGCGGCGAGCAGCGCCTCCTCGTTGACGACGGCGGCGGGATCCACGACGAGACCGGCGCGCGCATCGGCGCGATCCGCCGCGCGCCAAGCGGGGAGTGGATCACCGAGCGCCAGAACGACGCGGCCGAGCGGTCGGACACGGCAATTCCGGCGCCCCCGCCGGAGAAGAAGACCAAGAAGGTGATCGAGAAGCTGAAGTCGCTCGGCTCCGGGTAGCGCCCACCGGCTCCGGGTAGTTCGACTGGATGGCGCGCTCCATCTGGAACGGGACGGTCACCTTCGGGCTGACGGCCGTTCCGATCAAGGTGCACTCGGCAACCGATGACAAGACCGTGCACTTCCGCCAGGTGCACGCCAAGGACGGCGCGCAGATCAAGCAGAAGCGCATCTGCGCCAAGGAGGGCAAGGAGGTCCCGTACAAGCAGGTCGCCAAGGGATATGAGGTGCGCGGCGGCGAGTACGTGCTGCTCAGCCAGGAGGAGATCGACGCAGCGGCCGGCGATCGCGCGCACCTGATCGAGCTCGAGGAGTTCGTCCGCGCCGAGGAGATCGACCCCGTGTATTACGACCGCGGCTATTACCTCGGCGCCGGCTCGGACGGCGAGGATGCCTACCGTCTGCTCCACGACGCGCTCGAGCGCGCCGCGCGCGTCGGCCTCGGGCGCTGGGTCTTCCACAACCGCGAATACCTCGTCGCGATCCGCCCGCTCGACGACGTGCTCGCGCTGCACACGATGCGCTTCGAGGCCGAGCTCGTCGACCCCGACGACCTCGAGATCCCCTCGCCGAGCCGCAAGCCCACCTCGCGCGAGGTCCAGATGGCGGGCACGCTCGTCGACTCGCTGCATGAGCAGTTCGAGCCGGAGGCATTCCAGGACAGCTACCGCCAGCGGGTGCTCGACCTGATCGATGCCAAGGCGCGCGGCGAGGAGCCGGAGCTACCCGAGGCGCCGGAGTCCGACGGTGAGATGGATCTCGCGGCCGCGCTGGAGGCGAGCCTCGCGGGCAAGGGCGGTGGCCGCAAGCGAAAGGCGCGACGCTGATGGCGCGCTCGCTGTGGTCTGGATCGCTCAGCTTCGGGCTCGTGAACGTGCCGGTCCGGCTCGTACCGGCCGTGCGCGACATCGACTTCCACTTCCGCCAGCTGCACGAGAAGGACGGCGCCCCGATCGAGGTCCAGCGCTGGTGCTCCAAGGAGAAGGTCGAGGTCGACTACGAGGAGATCACCCACGGCTACGAGCTCGACGACGGCGGCCAGGTGATCGTCTCCGACCTCGAGCTGCAGGCGATCGAGCCACGCAGGACGAGAACGATCGAGATCGAGCAGTTCGTCGACCTCGAGGACGTCGACCCGATCTACTTCGACCATCCCTACTTCCTGGTCCCGGCCGGCGAGGACGACGGCGCCGCCCGTGCGTACCGGCTGCTGACCGAGGTGATGGCCCAGACGGATCGCGCCGCCCTCGGGCGGTTCGTGATGCGCGCCAAGGAGCATCTCGCGATCGTCCGTCAGCGCGACGGCGCGCTGACGCTGACGACCATGCGCTTCCACGACGAGGTGCGGTCGGCGAAGGACATCGACGCCGCCACGCAGAAGTCCCACAAGCCGCCCCGCAAGCAGCTCGACGCGGCCGTCGCGGTGATCGAGGAGCTCACCTGCGAGTGGGTACCGGCCAAGCACAAGGACACCTACCGCGCCCGGTTGAAGCGGATCGTCGATCGCAAGCGCAAGGGCGAGACGATCAAGGCGCCCGAGGCGACCGAGCAGCCTTCGCCCGCGCCCGACCTGATGGCCGCGCTCGAGCAGACGCTCGCTGAGCTCCAGAGCGGCGGCAGCGCCCGCTGGTCCGAGCGGCGTCCCGAGTCCGAACCCGCCAAGTAACCGATCGCGGGCCATCACGGCCCGTCGCGCGCCGACGGTAAGGTGAGGGCGCGTCGGGGGGCGAGAACGCTCGAGCCGACAGCATCACCAAATCGCCGATCGGCACCAGAGGGGAGAAGAGAGATGGCAGAACCGACCTACGGAGTCGTCAACGGGCTACCCGTCCGTGCGAGGACCCGCCACTACCTGCCGGCGCTGATGCGCCTCAGCCCCGCGCAGATCAAGCGCGACGTCCAGGCCGTCGACGGCTTCAACTCCAAGGTTGCGGTGATCCTCACGCGCGTCGTCGGGACGATGTGGGCGTTCTGGGTCTTCAACGGCATCGCGATCGTCTCGCTCCCGTCCGCGATCCAGACCGGACAGCTGACGGTGCTGATCAACTGGATCTCCTCCAACTGGATCCAGCTGATCCTGCTGCCGGCGCTGATGGTCGGCCAGAACCTCCAGAACGTCGCGGCGGACGCGCGCTCCGCCAAGACCTTCCAGGACGTCGAGGTCGTCCTCGATCGCCTCGACACCAACACCGAGGGCGGCCTGAAGGAAGTGCTCGACGCGATCGAGCGACTGCGCAAGGAGCCCACCCCGGACCCCGCTCCGCGCAGCACCTGAGCGCGGAGGGGTTCGCGCCGGGGCGCTCCCTACGCTTCGGCGCGATGGCGCAGACTGGCGAGGGATATCCGACGCCGCCGCCCGCCGGCGGTGCCCAGGTCGGCAGGCCCTATCCGCCGCCGCGCCGCCCCGAGCCGTTCTGGCCGGCGCAGGCGACGGTGATCACGGCGATCGTGTTGCAGCTGCTGCTGCCGGACCGGCTGATCGCCGGGCCCCGGTGGCTGCTGCCGGCGATGGAGGCGGCGCTGCTGGTCGGGCTCAGCTTCGCGACCCCGCGCCAGCTCGAACGTCCGCACCGGACCCGACGTCGCGTGGCGGTGAGCCTGACCGGGCTCGTCAGCCTCGCGAACATCATCTCGCTGGGGCTCCTGGCTCGCCAGCTGCTGCATCACGGCTCGCCCAATCCACGCCAGCTCATTTACGCCGGCATGCTGATCTGGGTCACGAACGTGCTGATCTTCGGCCTGTGGTACTGGGAGCAGGACCGGGGTGGCCCCGGTCAGCGCGCGGCGGGTCTCGATGGGCCGCCGGATTTCCTCTTTCCGCAGATGGCCGATGACCGGATCGAGCCCATCCACTGGCGTCCCCGGTTCTTCGACTACCTGTACGTGTCTCTTACGAACGCGATGGCGCTCAGCCCGACGGACACGATGCCGCTCTCGCAGGCCGCCAAGGGGATGATGGGCCTGCAATCGGTTGCCTCGCTCGTGACGATCGGGCTGATTATCGCCCGCGCGGTCAACATCCTTCAGTAGGGGGCTCCGGCTCGGGCGGATCGACGGGCCGCTCTTTGGCCGTCGCCTTCGCACCGAGCCGGGCGGAGTAGATCGACGGTGCTCCGAGCACCCGCGAGACCACGGTCGCCCCGGTCACCGCGAGCAGCATCGGCACCATCAGCGTCTCGCTGTGGTGGGCCAGCTCGAGCATCATCACGGTCGCGGCGAGGGGGCCCTGCATCGCTGCGGCGAGGAGCGCGCCGCCGCCGATTAGTGCATAGCTGCCGGCGGGCGCGCCCGGCCAGATCACCGTCCACGCGTGGCCCAGCAGCCCGCCGAACAGGACCCCCACGGTGAGCGTCGGCGTGAACAGGCCCCCGGGCGCGCCGCTGCCGAGACAGGCGGCCGTCACGAGCGGCTTGAGCACCAGCAGGGCGAACAGCAGCCCGACGCCCATCGACCCCGTGATCGCAAGCTCGACCGTGTCCTTGCCGTTGCCCAGCAGCTGTGGATACGCGATCGCGACTGTGCCCAGCGCCGTCAGGATCGCAACCGGCGCGATCGCTCGCGCGCGGCCGGACGCCGGGCGCACCCGATGCACCCGCGCGACCAGCCGCACCCACCCGACCGCCGCCAGTCCCGCGAGCGGCCCGACGATCGCGGCCCAGGCGATCTGTGACCCCCTCGCGCCGTAGCTGGGGATCGCGTACGTGGGCGAGTTGGGCAGCGCGATCCACGCGACGGCTGTGGCGATCATCGTCGCCAGCAGCGCCGGCAGCACCAGCGGGAGCGTGATCGTGCCCAGCAGGACCTCGAGTGCGAACAGCGCGCCGCCGAGCGGGATGTTGTAGACGGCGGCCATCCCGGCGCCCGCGCCACACGCCACCAGCAACCGTCGCTGCCAGCGCGGGATGCCGGCGCGCTCGCACAGCCGGCTGGCGAATGCCGCGCCGGCCAGCTGGGGCGCGGCCTCGCGGCCCAGCGAGGCGCCCAGCCCGACGATCACGATCGACAGCAGACCACGGCTGAGCGCCGGCGTGATCGCCATTCGCCCCTCCTCGAACCAGAGCGCCTCGGACACCTCTCCGCCGCCGAAGCCGCGAGCGCGACGCAGCACGATCGCACCGACCGCGGCGACCACGCCGGCGAGCAGCAGCACGAGCACGCGATGCGCGGAGCCAGTGCGCTTGACCCCCTCGAGGAACGTCCCCGAGTGATATGACCAGGCCGTGTGCTCGATCCAGTGCAGCAGGAGCATCAGCAGTCCCCCGCAGGCGCCCGAGATCAGGCCGATCGCGATCACCAGCGCCCAGAACGCGGGGCTGTAGCTGGCGACTATCCCCTTCCCCGGCACGTTCGGCTGAGGCGAGAAGAAGCGATCGCGGCGGCTCACCAGCCGCAGAATCTAGCTCCCGGCCGTCGCGCTCAGCGCCGCAGCAGCGCGGCCGCGGTCGCCCCGGCGATCGCGGCGCCGGCGGCCCCCAGCACGAGGCCGCGGCGCTTCGCCAGCTCGTACTGCGGGCTGACCGAATGTGCCTGGTCATCGAACGGGCCGTGCGCCCCGCGATCCTCATCGACGGGCTCGAAGAGGTTGTCGTGGCCCGTGGGATCCAGATCGTGGTCGGTCATCTGCGAGTCGAACCCCATCCTCGCGAGATAGTGGTCGAGCAGCCACGGGGCCGTGCGCTCGCCGAGGATGTTCAGCACCGTCGGGATCCCCACGAAGATCTGGCGGCGCTTGTGGTGAGCGGCGTAGTGCACGGCGTCGGCGGCGATCTCCGGCTGGTAGATCGGCGGTACCGGCATCGTCTGCTTGGGCAGCTTCGTCCGCCCCCACGTGAACTGAGTGGTGTTCAACCCCGGCAGCTGGATCATCGAGACGCGCACCTTCGACTTCCGGTGCAGCAATTCGGTGATCACGCTCTCGGTGAACCCCTTGCACGCGTGCTTGGCGCCGCAGTACGGGGATTGCAGCGGGATCCCCCGGTAGGACATTGCCGAGCACACCTGGACGATCGTGCCGCGGTTGCGGGGAACCATCCGTTGCAACGCCGCGCGCGTGCCCCACACCATCCCGTGATAGGTGACGTCGGTCGCACGCCTGAACTCGTCCGGCTCGATGTCCAGGAACTCCGCGTACACGGTCACCATCGCGTCGTTGACCCAGACGTCGATCGGGCCGAAGGCCTCCTCGACCGCTGAGGCCGCCTCCTCGACTCGGCCGGCGTCGGCGACGTCGAGCGGCAGGACCAGCGCCTCTCCGCCAAGCTCCTTGACCTCTTCGGCGGCCGCGGCCAGACCGCGCGGGCCACGCGCGATCAGCCCGATGCGTGCCCCATCGCGTGCGAATCGCCGCGCGACCGCGCGCCCGACGCCGCCGGACGCGCCGGTGATGACGACGACCTCCCGGATGCTTCCGTTGCGACTCACGTAGCGCACCTACCCGAACGTGGCGGATGTTGCACCCCGCTGGCCGCGCCGGCGTTTGCGCGCCTGGCCGCGCTCGGGCTGGCGCGCGCGCTCGGAGGCGATCGCGGTCGCGACGTCCGCCGCGTAGGAGCGCTGAGCCCTGAGCAGCATCAGCCCGTTCACCGCGAGCGGGATCAGCATGATCAGGAACGTGTACTGGAGCCCACGCGTTGCCGCCGACGAGACGTGCTGCGCGGAGATGCTCGCGCCCCGGCCGCCGAGGCGGTCCGCGATCAGGCCGAACAGCAGCGGCGCGGCCGCCTGCGCGCTCTGACGCAGCAGTGTCCGCACGCCTTCGGCCCGTCCCCACAGGCGCGAGGGCATCACGTCGAGCCGTGCCGCGTCGAGCGGCGGGTTCGGCGCCGCGAGCGATGCGCCGGCGAGGATCAGCGGCGGAACGACGAGGATCGCCGAATGGGCGAGCACCACCGGGACCAGGAACACGGCTGCGAGGAGATAGCCGGCGGCACCCGTTCCGATGCGTGCTGTGAGCTTGCCGCGGCGGATCAGCCGGTCCGCGAGCCGGCCCGAGACGAGGACGCCCGTCAGCGCGCCGAGGCCACCGAGGAACAGCACGCCGGTGGCGCCCGACTGCGAGATCGACAGCCGGCCCTGGACGAACACGAGCGCGAACGTCCGCAATCCCGCAAAGAAGAAGTAGCCGATCGCCGAGGCGCAGATCAACCAGAGGTTGGTGCGGATGCTCAGCACATAGCGGGCGGCCTTGCGCAGCGGCATCGACCTCGCATCGCTTCGGAGCACGTGGTCGGAGATCGGCTCGATGCGGCTGCTGGCGATCGCCTTGCGAGCGACGCCCCCGACGGGGCGCCCGGAAGCCCCGACGCCAGTCTGCGCGCCGCGCTGCGGCTCGCGCAGGCGTCGGTGGATCACTGCCGCGAGCGCCGCCGCCGGCACAACCAGGAGCGCAAATGCCCACCGCCAGGAGAGGACCTGCGCCACCGTGCCGCTGATCACAAAGCCAACCGCGGCGCCGATCAGTTCCCCGCTCAGGATGTATCCGTAGATCCTTCCCCGCTCAGAGGGCGGGAAGAAGTCGCCGCTCAGCGACGCCACGGTCGGACCGGCTGCCGCCGTGACGGCCCCCAGGCCCAGCCGGCACACCAGCAACCAGGCGTAGTCGGGCGCGGCCGCGCTCGCGGCCATCGCCACCGCCCACAGCGCGACCGCGCCGGTGAGCAGTGGCACCCGCCGCACCCGATCGGTCAAGGCGCCCACGGGAACGGTGGCGACGGCGCCGACGACCGTGGAAATCGCCGCGAGCAGGCCCAGCTGGAAGTTCGAGATGTGAAACGCGCTCTCGAGCTCTGGCGCGGCTGCGCCGACGGTCGCCAGATCCGCGCTCTCCAGCCCGAGCGCGCAGGCGAAGAGCAGGACGGCCTCGGTGCGGGCTCGTCCCCCGATGATTCGTTCGAGCCTGCTCCACAGCGACATCTGGGCAGGGCGCTAGCCGGTGCCCGCGCGCGTGAAACCGCCGCAAAGACTGGCCGTAAGCGCACGTACGAACCGGCGCCGCGGTGCGCGACGGCGGCCAAATCCGGGTAGGCGAGCGAGCACAATCGTGAGCAGCGCAACCAAACAGGCATCCCGGCGAGGGCGACGGGCAGAGCGACCCAGCCGGGAGCGGTCGGGACGGCCACTGCGCGCCGAGGAGAAGAGCCGGCTGGCGCTGCTCGCGCTGCCGACCTTTGCGCTCGCGCTCTCGATCACCGTCGTTTCGACATACCTGTCAGAGGTCACGCGCCGCTACACCCACCAAACCACCGTGATCGGCCTGATCATCGGAAGCGAAGGGATCATGGCGCTCTGGGTCCCGCTGATCGCGGGCGCATCATCCGACAAGCTGCGCACGCGGCTGGGGGGCAGGCTCCCGTTCGTGATCGCGGGAGTAGTGCCGGCGGCGTTCGCCCTGCCGCTGATCGGCATTCTGCACTCGCTCGGGCTCGTCGCGGCGATGGCGGCGGTCTTCTTCCTCTTCTACTTCGTCGCCTACGAGCCGTACCGCGCGATGTACCCCGACATGCTCGACGAGGCCCGGGTCGCCGGGCGGGCGCAGAGCACGCAGGCGCTTGCGCGCGGGCTCGGGACCGGATGCGCGCTGCTCGGCGGCGGCCTCCTGCTCAGCGTGGGCCGGGTGGTCCCGTTCGCGTCCGCCGCCGTGATCCTGCTCGGCGCGGTGACTGCGTTCACGATCCTGACCCTCCGGCGCGGGGTGCCCGAGCAGGATCCGGACAGCGCGGAGGGCCCGCGCGAGGTGGCGCGCAGGCTCCCGGCGCTGCTTCGCCGTCATGCCGCGCTGCGCGCCTATCTGATCGCGAACGCGCTCTGGGAGACGGCGCTCTCGGCGCTCAAGGCGTTCGTGATCCTCTACCTCACGATCGGCCTGCGCTACAAGCTCACCACCTCGTCGCTGATTGTCGGCGGCGTCGCGCTGGTGATCCTGGTCGGGGCCGGTGGCGCGGGCAAGCTCGGGGACAGGTTCGGGTCCCTGCGGGTCGTCAGCGTCGCGCTGTGGGCTTACGGGATCGGCTTCCTGATCCCGGCCTTCACCACGATCCGCCCGCTGATCGCGCTCGCGATCCCGTTCATCGCGGTGGGCGGAGGGGCCGTGATGACCCTCGCGTACGCGATCCTGATGCCGCTGATGCCCGAGAACGAGCACGGCGCGCTGACCGGGTTCTACAGCGTCTCGCGCGGGCTCGGGATCATCGCCGGGCCGATCCTCGCCGGTCTCGTGATCTCGCTCGCCGGGACCGGGCCGTTTGGTGCCACGCGCGGCTTCCAGGCGATGTGGCTGGTGTGCGCCGGCGCCGCGTTCGCGAGCCTGTTCTTCGTGCGCCGGATGCGGCGCGAGGTCGACGATCGGCGCGAGCTTGCCGGTCGCTGAGGACCTCGCCCCGCCGCGACGGGTACGAGCGGTGCTGGGAGGGGGTAGCTTGCGGGCAGGAATGAGCGCTCTCACGGTCCAGCTGCTGGAGGCGGATCCCGACCTGGGGGAGAACATGCCCCCCGACGCCCGGCGTCAGGCGTCGGAGGTGATCCCCCTGCGCGTGTTCCGCGTCGGGAAGGGCGCCTGGAAGGCGCCGGACCTCGATCACGGCTCCACCGGCCTGCTGCTGATGAGCGGCCTGATGGTGCGAACGCTCCACCTCGGACCGGTCTCCTCCACCGAGATCGTCGGCCCGAGCGACATCATTCGCCCCTGGGAGACGGACCTGATCCCGAGCCTCGTGCCGGCCCTGACCGACTGGCGAGTGCTTCAGGAAGCCCGGGTCGCGCTGATCGATGGGCGCGCGACCGCACTGATCGGGCGATGGCCTGAGCTCGCCGCGGCCGTCAGCGGCCGGATGCTGCGCCGCGCGCGTTCGCTCTCCTACCTGATGGCCGCCCAGCACTTCATCCGCGTCGAGGACCGCTTGCTCGCCGCGCTCTGGCACCTCGCGAGCATGTGGGGGCGAGTCACCCCGCGGGGAACCGTCGTGCCGTTCCGGCTCACGCACGCGATGCTCGCGCAGATCGTCGGCGCCCAGCGGCCGACGACGACCATCGCCGTGCAGTCGCTGACGCGGCAGGGTCGCCTGATCCGGGATCCCGACCGCACCTACGTGCTCCTAGGGAACCCCCCTGACTGGCACCTCGAGCGGGCGCCGGTCGCCGCGCTGGAAGTCTGAGCGTGAGCGCGGCGCTGCGCGAGGTCTGCCTCGCGACGCTCCAGGGCAACTGGCGCGAGGGCTCGCGCGACGGCGACTGCTACAGGTACACGGCGCCGAGCGTCGGCCGCTACCCGTGGCAGTGGTACTGGGACTCGTGTTTCGCGGCGATCGCCTGGCGGCGGTTTGACTCCGCACGTGCGCGCGCGGAGCTTGAGACCCTGCTGGCCGCGGCCACGCCCGACGGCTTCATCGGGCACACGATCTTCTGGGGCGAGCCCTTGAGGGGAGTGCGCAGCCTCTTCTACAACGTTCGCTCCCGGGCCGATTTCATGACCGCGACGATCCAGCCGCCGCTGCTCGCCTGGGCCTGGCGGATCGCGGTGGGAGATCCCGCCCGGCAGCCAGCGATCGTGCGCCACCAGGACTGGATCGAACACGATCGCACGATCGCCGGAGACGGATTGCTGTGGATCATCCAGCCCGACGAGTCGGGTCTCGACGCGTCGCCCCAGTTCGACTCGGTCTGGGGCTGGCGGGCCGACGGGCTTCCCGGTTTCCCCCTGCTCGTGGCCCGCAATCGCCGGCTCGGATTCGACATCGGCCGGATCGCGAAGGCCGGCGGGCCACTCGTGTGCGGCACATCGACGAACGTCCTCCACTGCCTGTCGCGGCTTGCGCTGGGACGTTCGTCGATCACGCCGGCGATCGTCGATCGGCTCTACGACCCGAGACGGGGCTTGTTTCACCAGCTGGTCCGGCGTCGCCGCCGCCAAGCCGAGGCGCGTCACGAGGCCGTCACGTGGGCCGCGCTCTCGCCGCTCGCGCTGCCGGACCTGCCCGAGGAGATCGGACGTCGCCTGGTCGAGGAGCACCTGCTGAACCCGGAGCGCTTCTGGCTGCCGGTGCCGCCGCCTTCGGTGTCTGCCGCGGACGCCGACTTCGCTCGCAGCGATCGCTTCCTGTTCCTGCGACGTTACTGGCGCGGGCCGACGTGGCTCAACGCCGCCTGGCTGCTGTGGCTCGGGCTGGTACGGCTCGGTTACTCCGACCAGGCCGCGGAGATGGCACGCCGCCTCGCGGGCGCGGTCTCGAGCGAAGGCTTGCGTGAGTACTACGACCCTTATACGGGCGCGGGGATGGGTGCCCACCATTTCTCGTGGTCGGCGCTGATCATGGAGCTGATCGACCCCGATCAGGGAGCCGCCGACAGCCACATCGACCCCAAGGAGCGTCAGCACGCGAACACTCCAGTGTCGATGTGTCATCGACCAAACTGATTGGGGACCCCGCGCCAATCACGCGGCGGGGGAGCGGGAAGCAACTGCCTGGGTGACAGTGAGTGACCCAGATGCATTTTCCGATCCACCCGTCAGGAGGTGGCTTATGAGCACGGTTAGTCCCGTCAAGCACGGCGCGACCAATGGCGCAGCCGGGGAACTGAACCTATGGCGCGACCACGCGCGTGTATTTCTTCAGCCGATCGCGGCGCCGTCGATCCTCGGACTGTACGGATTCGCGGTCGCGACGTTCATGGTGACCGCATACCTCGTGGGTTGGTATGGGTCGAGCACCTCGCCGCTGTTGATCTTCCCGTTCGCGACGGCCGCCGGCGGAATCGCTCAGGGCGCTGCCGCGCTGTGGGCGTTCAAGGCTCGCGATGGCCTGGCGACCGCGATCCACGGGATCTGGGCCGCGTTCTGGCTTGGCTACGGCTTCGTCAACTTCATGATCGCGTTGAAGTTAATCCCTGCCCCCGCGCCACACGCGGCGGTGCCCGAGCTCGGGTACTGGTTCTATGCGCTTGCCGCCGTGACCCTCGTCGGCATGATCGCATCGCTGAGTGAGAGCCTCGCGATCACCTCGGTGCTCCTGCCGCTGTGGGTCGGTGTCGCCTTCCTTGGCATCTTCTACACCGTCGGCGGAAAGGGCTGGGAGTACGTCGGCGGCTATGTCACGATGGCATCCGCGTTCACCGCCTTCTACGCGGCCAGCGCGATGATGCTCGCGAGCACGTACGGTCGCGTGATCCTGCCGCTCGGCAAGTACCGGCGGGCCGCCAGCGTTCCGGGCGAGCAGCCCATGTACCCGATCCAGTTCGAGCTCGGTGAGCCCGGGGTAAAGCAGGGCCAGTAACTGGGTTCGTGTTGTCACGCCGACTCATGGGCGGGCGACCAGCCCGCCCATGAGTCGCGTGAGTTTCTTAACACCCAAAGGAGACGCCATGGCGCGCAATCGCACCGCATCGGATCAACTCGTCGAGCGTTTGATCGAGTGGGGTATCGACACCGTCTTCGGCCTGCCCGGGGACGGCATCAACGGCGTCATGGAGGCGTTGCGCACGCACTCCGAGCAGATCCGGTTCGTCCACGTCCGGCACGAGGAGACCGCCGCGCTCGCGGCATGCGCATATGGAAAGTTCACCGGTCGCCCGGCGGCCTGCCTCTCGACGGCCGCTCCCGGCGCGGTTCATCTGATGAACGGGCTCTACGACGCGCGGATCGATCAGGCGCCCGTGGTCGCGATCACCGGCATGACTTACCACGACGTGATCGGCACGCACTATCTCCAGGACATCAACCACGACTTTGCGCTCAACGATGCGTGCGTGTACAGCCAGCGCGTGATGGGTGAGGCGCATGTGCTCCCCGTGGTGGACATGGCGGTGCGCAGCGCGATCGCGCAGCGCGGACCGGCCGCGATTGCGATCCCGATCGACATCCAGTCAGGCGAGGCGGTGACCGGAGACCGCTCCATCAAGAACGTCGAGGGACACACTGCGGTCACGGCCCTCGACGGCCGGCGACTGCCGCCGCGGGAGCGGATCGAGCAGGCGGCGGCGCTCCTGGGCAAGGGGACGCGCACCGTGATCTTCATCGGCGCCGGCGCGCGCGGGGCCGGTGAGGAGGTCGAGCGGATCGCCGAGAAGCTGGGCGCGCCGATCGTCAAGGCGATGCTCGGCAAGGACGCGGTCCCCGACGACAGCCCCTACTGCCTCGGCGGGTACGCGATGGTCGGGACGCGGCCGGCACAGAATGCCTTGCAGAGCTGCGACTCGATCCTGATCGTCGGTAGCTCCAGTCCCTACATCGAGTTCCTCCCGGAGCCAGGATCGGCGGCGGGGGTGCAGATCGACGATCGGCCCGAGCGGCTCGGGCTGCGCTACCCGGTGCAGGTGGGGCTGGCCGGCGATGCCAAGCTGACGCTCGCCGAGCTCGAGCCGCTGCTCGAGCGGCGCCCCGATCGCTCGTTCCTCGAGCAGGCCCAGGCCGAGATGGACGACTGGCGCGCGCTCCAGGAGGAGCGCTCGCAGGCCCAGGAGCCGCCGATCCCGCCCGACGCGATCCCGTTCCATCTCTCGAGGACCCTTCCCGACCGCGCGATCCTGTGCGGCGACTCCGGTACGGTCACCACGTGGGCGGCGCGGACCGAGCTGCGCCGCGGCCAGCTGTTCTCCTTCAGCGGCACGATGTGCTCGATGATGGCCGCGCTGCCGTACGCGATCGGCGCTCAGGTCGCCTACCCGGATCGCCCGGTCGTCGCGCTCACTGGCGACGGATCGCTGACGATGATGCTGGGGAAGCTCGCGACGCTCGCGCAGCACGACCTGCCGGTCAAGGTGGTGGTCATGCGTAACGACGTGCTTGGCCTGATCAAGTGGGAGCAGATGGCGTTCCTCGGCAACCCGCAATACGGCGTGGAGCTGGCGCCGGTCGACTTCGTCAAGGTCGCCGAAGCGTGCGGTATCCGCGGCGTGCGGATCGAGGACCCCGCCCGCGTGGGCGATCAGCTGAAGGACGCGCTCGAGGCTGACGGTCCGGCGCTGATCGAGGCGATCGTCGACCCCAACGCGATGCCGATGACGCCGACGATCAATCCCGAGCACGCCAAGGGCCTCGCCTGGGGGCTCGCCCGTGGCGAGCCGAACCGCGAGCGGATCGCGCTGACGATGTCCAGGGTGCTCGCACGCGAGGTGTCCTACGAGACGAGCCCCGCGGGCGTGCTTGCGCGCGCTCGCGGCCGGATCGCCGATGCGCTGCCGGGGAACGGCCACGACGGCGACGCGAGCTGAGTCCGGATGGGCGCCACCGTCACCAGCGAACGAGTCTCCGCCGGCGGACCGCCGACGGAGATCGACGCCCGCGCGCTGGCGAGCGAGCTGGCGCTCCAGCTGCGCGGCGAGGTCCGCTTCTCCCCCGGATCGCGCGCGTTGTACGCCCATGACAGCTCGGTCTACCGTCAGCTTCCGCTCGGCGTCGTCGTCCCGCGCGATGCCGCGGACGTGATCGCCGCGGTCGAGATCTGCCGCCGCCACGGCGCGCCGCTGAGCGCGCGCGGCTGCGGCACCGGGCTCGCCGGCCAGACGGTCAACGAGGTCGTGATGTTGGACTTCTCCAAGTACATGAACTCGATCGTCGAGCTCGACCCCGCGCGGCACTTCGCGCGCGTGCAGCCAGGCGTCGTGCTGGATTGGCTACGAGACGCGGCCGAGCGCCATGGGCTGACGTTCGGGCCGGACCCCGCGACCCATAGCCGCTGCACGCTGGGGGGCATGATCGGCAACAACTCCTGCGGGACCCACTCGATCATGGCCGGCGTGACCGCAGACAACATTGAATCGCTCGACGTGGTGCTCTCCGATGGAACCCGCCTCGAGCTCCCGAGCGCCGTCGGCGAGCAGGAGCTCGAGCGGGTGATCGCCGGCGGCGGACGGGTTGGCGAGATCTACCGGCAGCTGCGCGACCTGCGCGACCGCTACGCCGAGCTGATCCGCTCTCGCTTTCCGCAGATTCCGCGACGAATCTCCGGATACAACCTGGACCGGCTGCTGCCCGAGAACGGGTTCAACCTCGCCGCGGCGCTGGTGGGCACGGAGGCGACCTGCGCGCTCGTGCTCGAGGCGCGCTGCAAGCTGATTCACAGCCCACCGCACCGCTCGCTCGTGCTCGCCGGCTACGACGACTGCCCGACCGCGGCCGATCAGGTGCCGGCGGTGATGGAGTTCGGCCCGATCGGCTTGGAGACGTTCGATCGCCGGCTGGTCGAGAACGAGTTGCGCAAGGGGTTCAAGCGGCGCGCCGACCTGCTGCCGGACGGCGGCGGCTGGCTGCTCGTCGAGTTCGGCGCAGACGAGGCGGCGGACGCGGAAGAGCAGGCCGAGCGCTTCGCGGCGGCGGTCCGGAGCGGGGAGATCGGACCCCATCACGAGGTCCGGATCTACGAGGACCAGGAGGACATCGAGCAGGTCTGGGAGATGCGCGAGGGTGGCGTGGGTCACAGCAAAGTGCCGGGCGAACATCCGGGTTGGCCTTCCTGGGAGGATGCGGCGGTCGCGCCCGAGCGCACCGGCGACTACCTGCGCGATCTCGAGCGCCTGTGCGATCGGCACGGCCGCAAGATCTCCTGCTACTTCGGCCACATCGGCCATGGCTGCGTGCACACCCGCATCGATTGGGATTTCCTCACCCCGGAGGGCGTGCGCAACTACCGCGCATTCATGGAGGACGCAGGGGACCTGATCGCCGGCTACGGCGGCTCGCTCTCCGGCGAGCACGGTGACGGGCATGCTCGCGCGGAGCTGCTGCCGAAGATGTTCGGGCCCGAGCTCGTCCAGGCCTTCGGCGAGTTCAAGGCGATCTGGGATCCGGAGCATCGGATGAACCCCGGCAAGATCGTCGATCCCTACCCGCTGGACACGAAGCTGCGGCTGGATCCGAGCTACCACTCGCGCGAGGTGCGCACGCGCTTCCGCTACCCGGCCGACGGCGGCAGCTTCGCGGCGTCGACGCAGCGCTGCTTCGGGGTCGGCGCCTGCCGCGACCAGAGCGGCGTGATGTGCCCGAGCTACCAGGTGACGCTCGAGGAGAAGCACTCGACCCGCGGCCGCGCCCGGCTGCTGTTCGAGATGATGCGCAGTGACTCACCGCTCGAGGACGGCTGGCGCAACGAGGAGGTCAAGGAAGCACTCGACCTCTGCCTGGCGTGCAAGGGCTGCCTGCACGAGTGCCCGGTCCGCGTCGACATGGCGACCTACAAGGCCGAGTTCCTCTCCCACTACTACGCGCGCCGGGTGCGGCCGCGCCAAGCGTACGCCCTCGGCCTGATCCGCTGGGAGGCGCAGCTTGCCTCGCGCGTGCCGCGCCTCGCGAACCTCCTCACCCAGCGCCCGCCCTTTGCGGCGCTCGGAAAGCGGCTCGCGGGGGTCGCTCCGGAGCGCACGCCGCCCGCCTTCGCGAGCGAGACGTTCACCCACTGGTTCCGCCGCCGCGGGGGCGCGGACCCCGCGCCCAGCCGCAACGGGGGCGCACCGCGGCGACGGGTCGTGCTGTTCCCGGACACCTTCAATGACTTCTTCCATCCCGAGGTCGCGATCGCTGCGACCGAGGTGCTGGAGGCCGCAGGCTTTCATGTCGTGATCCCGGAGCGATCGCTGTGCTGCGGTCGGCCGCTGTACGACTACGGCATGCTGCGACTCGCCGCGCGGCTGCAGCGGCGGGTGCTCGACGGCCTGCGCGACGAGATCCGCGCGGGTACGCCGATCGTCGCGCTCGAGCCCAGCTGCGGGGCGGTGTTCCGCAACGAGCTGACCAACACGCGTCCCGACGACGAGGACGCAACCCGGCTCGCACGCCAAACGCAGTCGCTCGGCGAGTTCCTGACAAAGCACGCGCCGGACTGGGACATGCCGACCCTAGATCGCCAGGCGCTCGTGCATTTCCACTGCCACCAGCGTGCGACCAGCGACACCGACTGCGACCGCGCGGTGCTCGACCGCGTCGGTCTGCACTACGAGGTGCTCGACACCGGGTGCTGCGGGCTGGCCGGATCATTCGGGTACGAGCGCGGGGAGCGCTACGAGGTATCGGTCAAGGCGGGCGAGCAGGTTCTGCTGCCGCGCGTGCGCAGCGCATCCGAGCACGCGCTGATCCTGAGCGACGGTTTCAGCTGTCGCTCGCAGATCGAGCACGGTAGCGACCGAAGCTCGCTGCATCTCGCGCAGGCCGTCCAGCTGGCGCTGAGGACCGGGCCGAACGGCCCGTCGAGCGCGCGGCCGGAGCGCCACCCGGCCCTGCACGCGGGCGCCTGACGGTTTCACTCCGGCGTCAACGGGCAGCGCTCGGAAGTGACGTCGCAGCCGGCCGACGCGGTCGTGATCGGAGCGGGCCACAATGGCCTCGTCGCCGCGAACATGCTCGCGGACCACGGGTGGCAGGTGACCGTGCTCGAGGAAGCGGACGAGCCCGGCGGCGCGGTCCGCTCCGCCGAGCTGATCGAGCCCGGTTTTGTCAACGACCTGTGCAGCGGGTTCTATCCGTTCGCGCTCGCCTCGCCCCACATCCAGCGGCTCGAGCTCGAGAGCTGGGGCTTGCGGTGGATCGCGGGGGCGGTGCCGGTGGCGCACCCGCTGGGTGACGGCCGCTGCGCCCTGATCTCACTCGACCCGGAGGCCACCGCGGCCTCCCTCGAGGCGTTCGCTCCTGGCGACGGAGACGGGTGGCGCAGGCTGTACGAGCTGTGGGAGCGAACCCGCGGCGCGGCGCTTGGCGGTTTCTTCTCGCCGTTCCCGCCGGTCAGGGCGGGCATCCGCCTGCTCCGGGCGCTCGGGCCGGCCGAGCTCGTCCGCTTCGCCCGGTTCGCGCTGTTGCCGGTGCGGCGGATGGGCGAGGAGACGTTCGGGGGTGAGGGCGGCCCGCTGCTGCTGGCTGGCAACGCGCTGCACGCTGACGTCTCGCCCGAGGAGCCGCTCAGCGGCATGTTCGGCTGGGTGCTCTGCGCGCTCGCACAACAGCATGGCTTTCCGGTCGTTCAAGGCGGAGCGGGCCACATGACCGCCGCGCTGGTGAGACGGCTCGAGTCGCTCGGCGGCCGCGTGTTGTGCGGCGGGGGAGCCACGAAGGTCGAATGCCGTGGAGGCCGCGCCACCGCGGTTCACACCGCCGGGGAGCGCTTCGGGGCGCGGCGTGCGGTGATCGCCGACGTCGGGCCGCCTCAGCTGTACCGCGAGCTGCTGGCGGGCGAGCCGCTGCCGATGCCACTGCTGGCCGACCTCGAGCACTTCGAATACGACAGCGCGACGGTCAAGGTCGATTGGACGCTCGACGGTCCCATCCCCTGGGCCGCGGAGGCCGCGCGAGCGGCCGGCACGGTTCACGTCGCGCGCAGCCTCGACGCGCTCACGGGCTACAGCGCCGAGCTCGCGTGCGGCCGCGTGCCGGCGATTCCCTACCTCGTGATGGGGCAGTACGCGGCGCTCGATCCATCGCGCGCCCCGGCCGGGAAGGAGACGGCATGGGCGTACACGCACGTCCCGCAGCGGATCAGGGGAGGGGAGGTGTCCGGGCGCTGGGATGAGCGGGAGACCGCCCGCTTCGCCGACAGGATCGAGGAGGAGGTGGAGCGTCTCGCCCCGGGGTTCCGGTCGCTGGTCCGCGGGCGCCATGTGTTCACGCCGCCCTCGTTCGAGCACGAGAACCGCAACCTCGTAGGCGGCGCTGTCAACGGCGGCACGGCTCGGCTCTACCAGCAGTTGGTGTTCCGCCCCACACCGGGTCTCGCCCGCCCGGAGACTCCGGTCGCCGGCCTCTTCCTCGGTTCGGCCTCCGCCCACCCGGGTGGCGGGGTCCACGGCGGGCCCGGCGCGAGCGCGGCGCTCGCCGCGTTGAAGGCCTCGATGAAGCTACGTCCGCGGCTCCCCGGGCGCGCCGCCGTCGCACTCCAGCGATAGACCTGCGGCCTAGGTCAGGTGGCGCGCGGCTCGAGCGCCTCGAGGGCGTCGTCGAACAGCTGCCCCAGATCGTGCTCGGACGCCGCGTTGAACACCGGACTCGCGCCGTCCTGCACCAAGCGCCGAACCTGCGCGACGCCGCGCGCGTCGACCGCCCTCCCGCAGACGAGGCGGTCGGCGACCTGAATCATCGTTGCGCTCGCCTTCGATACGGCCGCGCAGTTGATCGGCACACCCGGATTCAGGGGATGGCAGGGCCGCCCGGCGTCGTCGATCAGCGACCGGATCGAGCGCGCCAGATCCGCCCGCGCGGCCGGCCCGATCAGGCGATGGGCGCGCAGCAGCAACGCCGCGGAGGAGTCGGGGGCAACCCCGCGCGCGAGCGCATCGTCCAGCCGCCAGGCGCACACCCGCGCCAGCATCCGCTCACGCGCGCCGGCGCGATGCGGTCGGAAGTAGCGGTTGTCCAGTTGTTCAGAGAGCAGCAGTGTCGTCATCGCGGACCGGCCTTCGAGATTCGGGACCGGCGACACCTGGTTTTAGAGCCGGAGTCGTGCCAGCGCGAATGAAATGAAGCAATGCTGCTTGTCGTTGGAGCAATGTCCGCCACGTGCGGGCGTGATGTGCTGAACTGGAACAGCAATGCTTGAGCACGAGCGTCGCGAGCAGCGAGTCAGCACGGGCCTGGCCCCACTCGACGACGTGCTCGGGGGGCTGTACTGGGGAGACAACGTGGTCTGGCAGCTCGAGGACGCTCCCGCCGCGCCCTTCTACAAAGCGATCGTCGAGACCCGGGACGCCTTCGACACGCGGACGTTCGTGTCGCTGGCGCCGCCGGAGGGCGGCTCGATGCCCGGGGTGGACGTGATCGCGGCTCACCCCGGCAGCGAGTTCTCCCAGCCCGCGGCGCTCCTGCGCGAGATCCAGCGGATCTGCCAGCCGCGCGCCCGGCGTCTGCTCCTGTTCGACTCGCTCGACCAGATGGTGCGCGACTGGGGCGCCAGCAGCGCGCGCGGGTTCTTCGCCCGCTGCTGTCCGCTGCTGCTGGAGGTCGGGGCGATCGCCTATTGGTCGATGAGCGTCGGCCAGACGCCGCTGACGGTGCGCGACACGGTCGAGGCGGTGACCCAGTGCGTGCTGCGTGTGGACGATCGCAGCATCCGGGTGCTGAAGGCCGAGGGGCGCGATCAGCGCGTCCGCGGATCGGTGTTGCATTGGCACGATCAGGACGGGCTGTTGGTCTTGTGGCCCGCCGAGCTGGCCGGCCGTATCGCGGCGTCGTTGCGCGCGGTCAGGCGCGCCCGCGAGCTGAGCCAGAACGACCTCGCGCGGCTCGCCGGCGTCACTCCGAGCGCCATCTCCCAGGCCGAGCGCGCCGCGCGCGGCCTCTCGCTGGCGACGCTGGTGCGCTTGAGCTCGGCGCTCGGGACGACGATCGACGATCTGCTGCGCGGCGAGGACCCAGGCCTCTACAGGATCGGCCGGCGCCTCGACGATCCGCAATCGGGTCTCGAGCGGACGATGACGCTGCTCGGCGGCGCCGGCGATGACCTGCAGGTCGATCTCGTCCACCTCGGCCCACGCGAATCCGGAGCCCCGACCGTGGGGCAGAACGGCACCGGCATCGTCGCCGTCGCGAGCGGCCTCGTCCAGCTCGTCGTGGGCGGCCAGACACCGGCCGTTCGACACGGTGAGGTGCTCGTGGCCGACAGTGAGCGGATCGAGGGCTGGCGCAACATCGGGCAGCCCGAAGCGGTGCTCTTCTGGATCGTCGTTCCGGCGGCGGGAGCCAAACGCGGCTCCCAGCAACGGGCCGTCTACTGAACGGGAGGAGGTGATCCCTCGGCGCTGGCGAGCAGCGCCGGATCCCAGCCGCAGACCAGGCAGGCGTGCCGGAACACGGAGTGCGCGAACTCGACGGCCGTGGCGTGGGGGTCGGCGCTTGCGCACACCTCGCTCCAGTCGAGCACGTACTCACCGAGCACTCCGTCCCATCGGGCCGGCGGCGGCGAGATCTCGGCCCCGGCGAATCCCTCGGGTGCCGGGTGGGCATAGCCGTAGAACGCGGCTTTCGGGTACCCGGGGTTGCCCGGCCACCAGCCGATCGCCACCTCCTGCGAATCCATCGCGTTGCGCATGATGAAGTCATCCGACGGCGGCTCCGCGGGTGAGCCCGAGAACAGGCTGACCGCGAGGTCGAACGAGCCCCACCAGGCGTTGACGGGCGTCGAGCGTCCGCGGTAGGGAGCTCGGAACGCCGCGAGCACGAGCGCCGCCCGCGCCGCCGTGCCGAGGTACGAACCGACCGCCGCGGCATCGTAGGTCGCGTGCTCCTCGTCCTCGTCCAGCGGCACGCTCCACGACACCTCCTGGGGAGTCGGGTCGATCTCGACCGGCCCGCCGAGGCTGCGCACCGCCTCGAGCAGCTCGCGCGTGACCTCGCCGACCGGACGGTCCGGCGTCAGCGCGACGCGCGCCGTCCGGCCGTCGCTGTGCTCGGCGAACGCCTCGTGGGCGCGGAGGTCCAGGCCCGCGACGAGCGCGCCCGAGCCATCGGGCGCCGGCAGCGCGAGCGTCTCCCATCCCCTCGCGGTTAGGCGCAGCGCCGCGTGCTGGAGCTGCGGCTCCGGCGGCGCGAGCGCGACCGCCAGCTTCCCGAGGACCTGCGTGTGCGCGTGGACCGTGTCACACGTCGCGCTCCAATCGGCGTAGTCGAGGGTCGGCCAGGCTTCCCGCGGGCTAGAGCCCACGGTGGCGAGCGTCCTCGCTGAGGGCCCGGTTGAGCGCCGCCGGTTGGATTCGCGCCTCGAGTTCGGCGACCCGCCTGCTCAGTCGTATCGACTCGCGGTGCACGGAATCCTGGAGGCCCTGCACCACCTGCTCGAGGTGCGCGATCCTGACCTCGAGCGCCCGATCTTCATCAGCCGCCGGAGGACTCGCGGCGGATCGTGGTTGTTCATCCGCGTCAGCGGCTGCGCGACGCATCTGCCGGATCCGCGCGATCAGTCCCTCCCGCTCGCGCATGCTCCGATCGCGTGCGCTCCTCACGAGGTCATGTCCCTCGTGGCTCGGCCGACGCGGCGTCGCCGACCGGCGGCGAGGGGCTCTCCTCCGCCGCCCGTCGGCGCGCATCCTTCTTGGCCTCCTTGTCGCGCCGCCGCTCGCGAAGCTTCTGCTCGCGAGCCAGCTTTGCGAACGTCGTCCGCTTCTTTCCGCTTGAGGCCATGACCGTTCGTCCTTCCTAGCGATCAGCGGGCTAGATCAGCTCGACGTTCGCCGCGGCGGGTCCCTTGGGGCCCTGCTCGGTCTCGTATGAAACCTTTGCGCCCTCGGCCAGCGAGCGATAGCCGCCCCCTGCGATCGAGGAGTGATGAACGAACAGGTCTTTGCCGTCGTCATCTGGGGTGATGAAGCCATAACCCTTCTGATCGCTGAACCACTTCACGGTTCCGGTTGCCATGCATTCCCTCCGGTAGATCGTGTGCTGCGAAACGCGGGAGGTGCAATAGCAACAACAACGAACGCTGGCACGACTTCGCTGAGCCTCGCGCTCAGCACGCTGCACCCGAGTCTAGCCGCAAGAGCTTCCGATCGGCGGGGCGCTCAGAACGGATCTGCGCGGCACCGCCGGCCGCTGCCCATCCCGCACGGCGCGCCGTTGCGGCTGCGGCGGGAGGTGCAGCTCGGCTTCAAGATGGTCAGGTGGCTGCGCGCGATCGAGTTCAACCCGGGGAATAACGTGGGTCATCGCGCCGATCACGGTGCGTTCTTACCAGGCAGGCCGTGCCCGCATGCTGGGCATACGCGATCCATCACCGGATCATCCAGCAGCTCGTCAGTCAGTTCGAAGTACACCCGATGACGCCCCAGGCCGGACACGCGCAGCACGTGCCCGCACTCGGGGCAGCTATAGATCCGTCGCGAGTCCAGCTTGGCCGAGGGAACGAGGCCCTCGGGCGGGACGAGCCGTTCAGGGCGCGCGATCAGCGTGGCGCTGGCCATCGTGTCACCGCCTCGCTGCTGAGGTTGCCGCCTTCATCCAGCCAACGCTCTGCGTCGAGATCGTCTCGGACCACCGCGGTTTTGCGGCGAGTGACGAGGCCCGACAAGCCGCTCGCATCGCCCCCACGGTCGTCGAGCGGCGCTGATCCAGCGCCACCGTGCACGATGCGAGCGGCTTGTATGGCCTCGTCGTAGGTGGCGAAGCTCTCTGACCGCACGAGCGTCTCGCCGCTGCTGGCAACGATCGTCCAGTGATAGGCGCCGCCGTTGTCCTCGCCGATGAGGAACTTCATCAGCGCCGGCTTGGACAGGGCGCTTGCCGCCGCCCGAGCCTTCCTGCGTGCAGTGACCGTCGGGGTTGCCTGTGCCAGGCGGGTCATGACGTGGCACCCCCTCGGCGCGGAGCGCGGGTGCGCCAGTTGAACCTGGCGCTCGCCAAGAGCCCGAGCAGCCATCCGACGATCGCGGTGACGAGCACGAGCCAGACCAGCGACACGTGGGAGCTGCCAATCAGCCAGTTCACCTTGACATGCGCGGTGTTCGACGCCGCGAGCGCGATCAACACCGCGACCAGTGCAACTGTGGCGATCGCGTAGCTGTGGAGTCGTCCGCGAAGGGCCTTGCGGTGGAAGTGCTCGGCCCGTGTCTCGGTTCCGTTCACGGCCGCGGCGGCTTCCCGCGCGCGAGCGGTGTTCGGCACAGCCGCCCGTGGCTGATCGCTCACGGGGCCGGAGATCGTCTCCGGGATCACTCCTGGAACTGGCGAAGCCACAGTGGTGCTACCTGGGTCAGAGCGCATTTGAGGACCTCCTCGAGGTGGTGCGAGGGGATCTTCGCGTCCTCTCGTCAATATCTGATCACTATAACATGAAATAGCAATCTAGAAATGCTAGTCTCCTGTAAATGGCTGAGGGCACCGCTCCTGTTTGGACGTTTCTGACCAACCATGCCCTCGTGCTGGTCTGCATCGCCCGCGATACCGGAGTTCGCCTGCGCGACATCGGCGAGCGCGTCGGGATCACTGAGCGGGCCGCGCATCGCATCGTCACAGAGCTCGCTGCCGCCGGATACATCACGCGCCAGCGAAACGGGCGGCGCAACCACTACGCGATCAACGCCCACTTGCCGCTCCCCGACCTGATCGCGCGCGAGCAGAAGGTCGGAAAGCTGCTCGAGATCCTGACCGCGAGCCGTCCGTCCAAGCCGCGGCTCGATCACACGGGAACCGGCGGGTGGTCGCAGGGCCGGTGAGTAGGCGGATGTCAGACCGGTGCAGCACCTCTTCGAGCGCGTCGATCCCAAGCCTGGTGAGCAGCCGGCGGACGGCTGAGCAAGAGTCGCTGTTTTGCTTGCTTCCCTCCAGGCCTCCGGAGGAGGTCAGCAGCTTGGTCTGTGCTCTGGGTAGCATGATCGTGGGCGGCGCCCGAATGCGGATGCCCTGGTCGAACAGGGACTGTTTGTAAACAAACTGAGGTCTTTGCGATGGTCCTGGGGTTGAGCCTTGCGCTGGTTTGTGCGCTCGGCACCAACTTGAGCGCGTTGTTGAAGGCGCGCGGTGCAGTACTCGCCGGACCGATCTTGATACGTCATCCGGTGGGCAGCGCCGCAGACCTGTTTCGCCAGAAATGGTTCGCGATCGGATGGATCCTCGCGCTGGGCGCGTGGGGTCTGCACATCGAAGCGCTCGCGCTCGCCCCGCTGTCCACTGTGCAGGCGATCCTCTCCGGGGGGCTCGTGTTCCTGGCGGTGCTTGCCGAGCGCTTGTTCGGATTTCACCTCGGAAGGCGTCAATGGGCCGGAGTCGTGATTACCGCGGTGGGGCTTGCGGTCATCGGCCTCACCGCCACGGCAGAGGGCCCGCAGCGCTCCTCGCTGGCCGCGCTGATCGCCGTCGAGAGCGCGATCCTGGCGCTCGGAATCGGACTTGTGAGGATCTCGACCCGCCGCGACGTCAAGCACCGCGGCGAAGCGCTCCTACTAGCCACCGCGGCCGGAGTGCTGTTCGGCGTCTCCGACGTCGCGATCAAGTACCTCACGCATGCCCATGGACCGGTATTTGGGCTGCTCAGCCCATGGACACTGACCGCGCTGATCTCCTTCGTGATCTCCTTCTATGCGTCGGCGCGCAGCCTGCAGATTGGCCAGGCCGTGGAGGTCGTCGCGATCACGTCCGTGGCAGCCAACCTCTCCGCCATTGTCGGCGGCATACTTGTTTTCGGCGAGCCGATCGGCTCCGGTGCCGTCGGGATCATCGGCCGCGTGCTCGCATTCGGCCTGGTCATCGCGGGCGCGGCGCTCGTCCCCGCCCCACTGCGCGCGACCGGAGCTGCCCCCGCCCAGCAAACGGTCGCCCGATAGTTCCAACCCCCACCGACCAGCCCGCATTCGTCGACTCCAAACGGCGGCGCCGGCAGACGACCGCAGCGCCCGCGCTGGTCTTTGCTCAGGCGTTCGTTCGGCGTTCGGCGGCGTCGTGGCGGGCGTTCGCCTTCTGCTCCAGGGTCATCACGCCCGGATGGTCGATCCCCGGCCACGGCGTGAGCAGCAGCAGGAGGCGGGCGTCGGAGCGGGCGTGCACGGCGTGACGTTCGTTGGGGGCGAAGGCGACCACAAGACCTGTACTGCCGGTCACGCTCTCTCCACCGCTCGTGGTGATCTCGACCTTGCCGTCGATCACGGTGACCCACGCGCTTTCGTGCACCTGGTGATCGTCGAGGCTCTCGCCTGCCGGGATCATAAGGGCGATCGCGCGCGCCTCGTCGGTCGAGGCGAGGATCTCTGGCGAGTGCGGCTTGAGACCGAGGTTCGTGATCATCCAGCTGTTCAAGAGGTCTCCCTCAGATCGATTGTCGGTAACCGAAGAACTCGTGGTCTTCGTTATATCCACCGTAGCCGCCGCCGATCTCTGAGTAGTGCGCGACGAACTCGATCCCTTCGATCCACTTGACCTGCTTGAACCCGAGCTCGATCTCGTTGCGCAGCCTCAGCGGCGCTCCGTGCCCGAACGACAGGGGCTGGTCGTTCATGTCGTAGGCGAGCATCGTGAGGTGGTGGCTCATGTGCTCGATCGGGTGCGCGTCGTAGTAGACGCCCTTGTCGGCGCCTTCGCCGAGAGAGTAGAAGACGACCCACCTTGCGTCCGGCTTGGGCTCGACGATGTCGAGGATCGTCTGCATCGAGACCCCGCCCCATTTGGCGACGCCCGACCAGCCCTGGATGCAGAAATGTTGGGTGATCTGTTCGTGGTGCGGGAGCGCCCGTAGCTGCGCGAGGTCGAGCTCGACGGGGTTGGCGACCAGTCCGTTGATCCGCAGTCGGTAGTCGGCGAAGGCGCCGTCAAACAGCGCCTTGTACTCGTCGGAGTCGGGGTATTGTCCGTTGTGCCAGAAGTACGGCGAGATGTCGCTCTCGCTGTACTCGCCGGGTTTGGGGTCGACGTGCTCGAATAGGTGCTGCAGCGGTCCGACGATCGCCTGGCCAACGCGCTGCACGACGCGGGGGTGGCGGATCGTAAACGGCGTCGCCGCCACCCAGGCGGCGATCGCGACGGCCGTCGACGCGGCGAACACCCCGAACCCGATCCAGTTGTCGTCAGTCCGTACCGCGTAGATGTGGTTGAGGTTGACCAGCAGCCCGGTGGTGAACACAAACGTCACGTGCAGCGCGATGAAGATCAGAAACCAGACCAGCACCAGGAAGTGCAGGGACCGCGCGGTCTGAATACTGAAGGTCCGACTGATCCGCTTGAAACGGGTCGACAGCGCCGGCGACATGCCCAGGCCGGTGATCAGTGCCAGCGGCGCGGCGATGAACACGGTGACGAAGTACGCAAGCAGCTGCAGGCCGTTGTAGGCCACCCAGGCGTGATCGGCCGGCCAGTTCAACGACAGGTATTGCACCAGCGTTGACAGCGCGTTGGGAAACACGTCCCAGCTGGTCGGCACCAGCCGCTGCCACCGGCCGGTCGCGAACAGCAAGACGTAGAACACCACGCCGTTAAGCAGCCACAGCGCGTCGACGCCCAAATGCCACCAGCGGGCCAAGCCGATCGAGTGACGCAGGCCAGGCAGCCCGATCTGACCGGGCAGGCTGATCGAGTCCTGCTTAGCCGTCCACAAGGGATCATCCGGAACGGGCCTTTGTATTCGAAACCAGTCCCGGCCCGGCGTGGAGTGCCGGGTCCAGTAAAGCCGCGGATGATCCGACAGGATCTGCACGCCCGCGCGGATGATGAAGATCATGAAAAACAGGTTGAAGAAGTGCTGCAGATCCACCCAGGCCGGAAACCCGACCGTCCCCGCCGGCCCGGATGCCACGTCAGTCCCCGGATAGCGCCGAATGAAGCGCTGCATAAACGCGTCACCACGCAGACCCTTAGCGACAGCAACCGAGACGATCAACAAAAGAAAGCCGATCGGCAACAGCCACAGCAGGTTGAACCATCGGCTGCGTCCGACCCGCACGCGAGGAGCGATCCCGTTGACCTGCGGGACCGACCCCGCCCACGTGGCGGTGTCGATCACATCCTCGCCCGGCGTCAACCGATAGCGGTAGCTGCGTACAACGTCTGGCGAGACACCGGACCGCTGACGTGCAGACAACTCCTCAGCCGAGGCGTCAGCACCAGATCCCATAGCCCGGCAGCCTACGCCTCAAGCACCACCGCCAAGGAACCGGACCCGCCGCCCTCGGTCTCGCGCTTGCGCGCCATGTCGCCCGTCGGCGCAGGTGCGATCAAGCCTCTGAGATGGCGCTGGCAGACCCAGCCCTCCGGCATGTCGCCGAGGTGCCGCTCCCAGCAGTCCGCCGGAGCGCCGGGTCCCGTCCACAGCGATGTGCCGGTCTTAAGCTTTTGTACAAGCGCGCGTACGACTAGCGCTGCAAGCCGAGTCATGCGGTGCTGGAGGCTGTGGGGAAGTCGGGGCGTCGAGAGCGCGCCTCCCGACCGGCAGTGCCGGCAGTTCCACCGGAAGCGTCCCGCAATCACGGCCCTTCTTGGATCCGCCGTACAGCTCAAGCCGGTGCGCCGGTCTTGAGTCCTGTTCATCTTCACGAGCGCGCACCGAGCGAGCGCTTCGAAGCGGCTTCCCCGTGATGGGGAGATTGTGGGAAAGGCGCGATGCCCAATCCCAATTCTGGCACGGTGTATCCACGGCTTCAGACACGCCCGAAACCGGCGCACAGGCGCCAAAGCGGAGAGGGAGGGATTCGAACCCTCGATGGACGAAACCGCCCATACCGGTTTTCGAGACCGGGACTTTCGGTGGCCGAAACGTTGGATTTGTAGGTGGTTCATCATCAGCGCTATCGCTGTGGGGAAGAACTCGGGGAAGAAATGCGGTTGGTGGTGTACACACAGCTGGCGTACACTCCGAGCATATGCCTGACACGAAGTCCCAGCGGGTTCATCTCCGCGTCGCCGCAAGCGACGATCAGCTGTTTCGCAGCGCGGCGGCGGCAGCGAGCGAGTCGCTGTCGGAATTTCTGGTCGAGAGCGCCGGAGCCGTTCGTGTTGCCGACGACCGGCGATTTCGGGGCCAACCCCGCCGACGCCCCGCACGCTCAGCCCGTCGTGGTCGAGTCCCCGGCCCCTCGGCCGGAGGTGAAGGGGCCGTCGGCGGTCGCGCCGCGGCCCGCGGCCTCCGCCCGGCTGTCGATCGCGGCCGTGCTGATGCTCGGCTGGGCGGCCGCTGGCCGCCCTCCTCCTCGCCCGGTTCGTCCGGGCGGTCCTGGCCACCCGCGCGCCTGATCCGCGAGGCGCTGCCGGTCGACGCCCGGCTGGATGCCGGTCGACGTCGAGGCGCTGCGGCGTGCCGGCGGGCGTCCGGCGTCCCGGTCCGCTGGGCGGTCAGCCCCCGGCTCACTCGCCCGGCCGTCGGCGGCCTGATCCGGCCCGACGGTCGTCATGCCCGCCCGACCTCGACGACGGCCTGACCCCCAAGCAACTGACCTGGGTCCTGCTCCACGAGCTGGCCCACGTCCGCCGGGGCGACCTCTGGGTCGTCATGGTCCAGCGGCTGGTCGCAGGCGGTCTTCTTCTTCCACCCGGCGGTCCACGTGGCCAACTGGATCATCGACCAGCTCCGCGAGTACGCCTGCGACGACGCGGCGCTGGCCGCCGCGCAAGCCTCGCGGCACGACTGCGGCGAGGGGTTCCTGACGATCGTCGGCCGGACCGTCGAGCCGACGCCCCGCGCCGGCCGCGGCGCTCGGGCTGTTCGAGTCGCGGATGCTGATCCGCCGCCGGCTCGCTCCGGATCCTCGACCAGCCGGCGGACGGTCCACGCGCGGCTCTCGCCCGCGGGCGACGCTCGCGCTGCTGGCGGCGGCCGCTCGTCGTCCTGCCGCTACGGCCGCCCGCGCGACGCCTCGGCCCGCCGCGCGACGCCCGCGACGCGCCGCCCGGGCCGCGGCCGCGGCCGCGGCCGGGCCGCGAGCGAGCCCCGACCTATCCGCCCGGGCGACGTCCTGGCACCGCGAGGCGCCGCGGCGCGGCTCGGCCGGCCGGCCCCGCGTCGCCCGTGCTCGCCCTGGCCTACTCGCCCGACGGCGCGACCCTCGCCACGGCCGGCGAGGACTCGGTCGATCGTGCTCCGCGACGTCGCCACCGGGCCGGGCCGTCGCCCGCCTCGAAGGGCACCGCGACGCCGTCACCTGCCTGGCCTTCAGCCCCGACGGCCGACCCTCGCCTCGGGCGGCTACGACCGGACGGTCCGGCTCTGGGACGCGGCGACCGGCCGCGAGCGTGGCCACGCTCGCGGGCCACACCAACTGGGTCTTCGCCCTCGCGTTCGCGCCCGACGGCCGGACGCTCGCCTCGGCCGGGCACGACAAGACGGTCCGGCTCTGGGACGTCGCCCGGCCGCGGGCGACGGCCGTCCTCGACGGGCCACGACGGCTCGGTCCGGGCCCTGGCGTTCGCGCCCGACGGCACGGCCCTCGCCTCGGCCGGCGCCGACCGGGTCGTCGACGCTCTGGGACGTCGCCGGACCCGGCCCGCCCGCGCCCGGCTCCGGGGCCACCGGGGGACCGATCCGCGCGCTCGCCTTCGCCCCGGACGGGCCGGCGTCGCTCGGCGCATCGGCGGGCGAGGACGGCGAGGTCAGGCTCTGGGACGCCGGCGCGCCGCGGCCGCGAGCGGGCCGCACGGTGCTCGCCGGGCACTCCGACATGGTCGTCTGCCTGGCCTTCTCCCCCGGCGGGACGACGCTCGCCTCGGGCAGGCTCGACTCGACGGTCAAGCTCTGGGACCCGGCGACCGGCCGCGAGCGGGCGACCCTCCAGGGGCACCACGACGGCGTCGGCGTCTCCGCCCTGGCCTTCGCCCCGGGGGCCCGGCAGCTCGCCTCGGCCGGCTTCGACGGCGCCGTCCGGCTCTGGGAGCCCGCCGCGCCGGCGTTCTCGCCGGCCGCCTGCCTCGCCTATCCCGGCGAGGCCCGCGGCCGTCGCCTTCGCCCCCGACGGCCGGGCCCTGCTCGTCGCCGGCGGCGCGGGCCTCGCCCGCTGGGACGCCCGGACCGGCTCGCCGCCTCCGTCCCGGCCCGGCCGGGGACGCCGGCGCCGGCCGACGCCGCGGGCCCTCGCGGTCTCGCCCGACGGCACTGACCTTCGCCGTCGGCGACCGCCGACGGGATCCGTCCGCCTGCTCGACGCCGCGACGGCCGCCCGCGCTCGGGGCCGAACTCCGGGGCCACGCGGGCGCGGTCCGTCTCGGTCGCCTTCTCGCCGCGACGGCCGGCTGCTCGCCTCGGGCGGGGCCGACGGGGCCGTCGCCCTCTGGGACGTCGCCGCCCGCGCCCGACGCGGGACGATCGACGCCGGGCGGGCCCGTCGGCCTGCGTCCGGTTCGCGCCCGACGGCCGACCGCTCGCCGCCGCGACCGACCGGCGGCGTGTCGCTCTGGGGCGCCGGCGGCGTCCTGCTGGCCGAGGTCGGCGCGAGGACGGCCGCGGGGCGCGTCGGCCGCTGGCGTTCGCGCCCGACGGCCGGACGCTCGCCACGGCCGGGCACGACGGCATGATCGGGCTCTGGGACGCCGCGACCGCGCCCCGCGACGCGCCCTGAAGTACGCCGAGTGCTCGGTCGGTCGCCTTCGCGCCCGACGGCCGGTTCCTGGCCTCGGCGCATCGGGGCGGCGAGGTCGTCGCTCTGGGACGCCCGCCACGGCCGCCAGGTCGGCGCGCTCGAAGGGCCACCGGGGCGACGTCGTCGCGGGTCGCCTTCGCCCCCGACGGCCGCTCGCTGGCGACGGCCGGCGCCGACGGCGCCGTGAAGCTCTGGAACCTCGCCGCCCGACGGCTCACGGCCCGGGCGACCCTGAAGGGCGAGACTCGCCTGCCTCGGGCCGGTCGCCTACTCGCCCGACGGCAAGACCCTGGCCGTCGCCGACGGGCCCGACGACGTCCCCGGCGTCGTCACCGCTCTGGGACGTCGACCGCGCGGCGGGTCCGGGCCACGCTCGAGGCCACGAGCGGGGGGTCGACCTCGCGTCGCCGTTCTCGCCCGACGGCCAGACGCTCGCCTCGGGCGCGTTGGGACCGGACCGATCCGGCTCTGGGACGCCGAGACCGGCGAGACCCGATACGTGCATCGACGGGCTCGACGGCGTCGTCGCGGCCTGGCCTTCTCGCCCGACGGCACGACGGCTGGCCACGGCCGGCGAGGAGAGGCTCCGTCACGCTCTGGGACGTCGAGACCGGCGACGAGGTCGGCCGGCTCGAGGGGTTCCGCGGCCGGGTCCACGCGCGTCGCCTTCACCCCGACGGCCGGCGGCTCGCCACCGGCGGCGGGCTCGACGACGGCCGCGAACGGCCGGGGCGAGGTCAAGGTCTGGGACGCTCGACTCGGCGCGGCCCTGCGCCGGGCTCGCCGGGCGACCGCCCGGTCGGTCCTGCCGCTCGCCTTCTCGCCCGACGGCGCGACGCTGGCCACCGGCGGGCTCGGACGCGACGGTCCGGCTCTGGGACGTCGCCTCGGGCCAGCCCCGGCTGACCCTGGCGGGCTCCCCGGCTGCGTCCGGGCGCTGGCCTTCTCGCCCGACGGCCGGACCCTCGCCTGGTCGGGCCGCGGCGACGGGCTCGTCGCCCTGCACGACGCGGCCGACGGCGGCGAGGTCGCCCGGCTGGTCGGCCACGCCGCCGACGGTCCGCTCGGCCTGGCCTTCGCCCCCGACGGCGCCGGCCTCGCCACCGGCGGCGCCGACCGCACCGATCAAGCTCTGGGACGTGCCCGCGGTCGGCCGCCGCCCGTCGTCCGGGATGCCCGTCCCCGGGATCGTCCAGCAGTCTCGAGTCCCTGATCGACGGATCGGACCCTGATGCCATGCGGGGCCGTCGCCCCCGGGAGGCCCTGATGCGCGCGACCCTCGGATCTGGATCGTCGGGGCCTGCCTGGCGTCGTTCGCCGCGGCCTCGCCGCGGCGCGGCGCTCCGGGCGGCCGACCTCGCCCCGACGGCCGGCCGCGCGGCGCGGGCGAGCGGACGCGACCAGCCCGGCCCGTCGCGACGGCCGGGGGCGACGCCGCGAAGGCGCTGGCCGCGACGATCGACCGGCTGCTCGCCGCGAAGTGGGCCGAGGCCAAGGTCCGGCCCGGCCGGCCGGCCGACGACGCCGAGTTCCTCCGCCGGGTCTACCTCGACCTCGTCGGCAAGATCCCGACGGCCGCCGAGGCCCGCGACTTCCTCGACGACCCGAGCCCGGACAAGCGCGCCCGGCTGGTCGAGCGCCTGCTCGACAGCCCGGCCTACCTGACCCGCGCCACCGAGATCTGGCGGCAGATGCTCCTGCCCGAGGCCGACACCGACGGCCAGGTCCGCAGCTCGCGCGCCGACGTTCGAGGCCTGGCTCCGCAAGAAGGTGGCCGAGGACGCCGGCTACGACCAGATCGTCCGCGAGATCCTCACCGTCCAGCCTCGGCGGCCGCGGCCGCGCGGCGGCAACGCCTTCGACCCGCGGCCGAGCCCTCGCCGCTGGCCTTCTACGTCGCCAAGGAGGGCAAGCCCGAGAACCTCGCCGCGGGCGCCGTCGCGGCGTCTTCCTCGGCGTCCGGCTCGAATGCGCCCAGTGCCACAACCACCCGTTCGCCCGTGGAAGCGCGAGGAGTTCTGGGGCCTCGCCGCCTTCTTCGCGGGCGTCTCGAAGCAGGGCAAGGACGACGGCTTCGGCGCCGATCCGCGAGGTCGCCGGCCGCCGCGAGCTGGCGATCCCGGGGACGAGCCGGTCGTCCAGGCCGCCTTCCTCGACGGCACGCCGGCCCGCCTGGCAGGCCGCGGGCCGACCGGCCGCGAGGTCCTGGCCGACTGGGTCACCGTCGCCCGACAACCCGTACTTCGCCCGCGCCGCGGTCAACCGCGTCTGGGCCCGGTTCTTCGGGATCGGCCTGGTCGAGCCGGTCGACGACATGGGCGAGGAGAACCCGCCCGCCGCACCCCGAGCTGCTCGACGAGCTGGCCGGCCAGTTCCGCGCCACGGCTACGACCTGAAGTTCCTGATCCGGGCCCTCACCGCGACGCGGGCCTACGGCCTGACCAGCGCCGTCGGCCGCTCGGAGCCGGCCCCGCCGCACCTGTTCGCCGCGATGCCGGTCCGCGGCCTCTCGCCCGGCCAGCTCTTCGACAGCCTCGCCCAGGCGACCGGCTTCCGCGACGGCGGCCGACGGCTACGGCTTCGGCGACGGCGACGGCCCGAGGGCCGGTTCCTCGAGCTGTTCGCCAACCGCGACGAGAAGCCGACCGAGGGCCAGACCTCGATCCTCCAGGCCCTGACGCTGATGAACGGCCCGCTCGTCGCCGGCGCGACCAGCCTCGGAGACCGGCGACACGCTCGCCGCCGTCGCCGAGGCCCCGTTCCTCGACACCGCCGGGCCGGGTCGAGACGCTCTACCTCGCCGCCCTGACCCGCCGGCCCCGGCCCGACGAGCTGGCGCTGCTGGTCGGCCTACGTCGATCGAAGGCCGGCACGGCCGAGCGACCGCGTCGAAGGCCCTCGCCGACGTCTTCTGGGCCCTCCTGAACAGCCCCGAGTTCCGGCTCAACCATTGACCCGACCCGTGGCCGACCCGTGGCCAGGCCGGCCGATCGGCCATCGCCGATCGTCCCGGACGACGTCCGGACCACCCTCGCGAGGAGACGACCGCCATGAACCGTCCCGATCGCCGCGCACGTCCCGCGCCTGACGCGCCGCCAGCTGTTCCGGCTGGCCGTCGGCCGGCGTCGTCGGCGTCTCGGCCTCCGGCTGGATCGAGGCGCTGGCGGCCGACGCGGCCGGCCGACCCGAAGCGGCGCAAGTCGTGCATCCTGCTCTGGATGACCGGCGGCCCGAGCCAGACCGACACCTTCGACCCCAAGCCCGGCCACGCCAACGGCGGCCAGTTCAAGGCGATCGAGACCGCCGTGCCCGGCATCCGGATCAGCGAGCACCTGCCCAAGCTCGCCAAGCAGATGAAGGACATCGCCATCATCCGCTCGATGAGCACCAAGGAAGGGCGACCACGGCCGGGCGACGTTCAACCTCCGGACCGGCTACCAGCCGCACGGGCCGATCCACTACCCGACGCTCGGCTCGCTCGTCGCCAAGGAGCTGGGTCGGACGAGTCGGCCGAGCTGCCCGAACTTCGTCAGCATCGCCCCGGTCCGGGCGTTCAACCCGGCGGCGTTCAGCCCCGGGTTCCTCGGGCCGCAGTACGCCCCGCTGATCGTCGGCGAGCGGGCGCGACCGAGCCGGGCGGGGCGGACGCGCGCAACGCTCTCGTTCAAGGTCGAGGACCTGAGCCCGCCCGGCCGACGTCGACCCCGCCCGGGCCGACGCCCGGCTCGGCCTGCTGCGAGTCGCTCGCGCAAGCGACTTCCTCGGCCAGCCACCCGGGCGTCTCCCCGTCGAGCCACCAGGACGCCTACCAGCGGGCCGTCCGGCTGATGCGGTCGGCGGCCGCCGAAGGCGTTCGAGCTGGACGAGGAGCCCGCCGACGGTCCGCGACGCCTACGGCCGGAACCGCGTTCGGCCAGGGCTGCCTGCTCGCCCGCCGGCTGGTCGAGCGGGGCGTGCCGTTCGTCGAGGTCACGCTCTCGTCGGCCGAGGGCGGCGATGGCGTTCGGCTGGGACACCCACGCAGCAGAACTTCGACGCCGTCAAGAAGCTCAGCGAGGTGCTCGACCCGGCCTGGTCGACCCTGATGAACGACCTCCGCGACGCGCGGGCTGCTCGACTCGACCCTGATCGTCTGGATGGGCGAGTTCGGCCGGACGCCCAAGATCAACGAGAACGCCGGCCGCGACCACTTCCCCAACGCCTGGACGACCGTCCTGGCCGGCGGCGGGATCAAGGGCGGCCAGGTCGATCGGCGACACCGGCGCCGACGGCATGCAGGTCAAGGACCGCCCCGTCGCCGTCCCCGACCTCCTCGCCACCGTCTGCAAGGCGCTCGGGGTCGACCCGATGACGCAGAACGTCTCCGACGTCGGCCGGCCGATCCGGATCGTCGACCCCAAGGCCAAGCCGATCCAGGAGGTGCTCGGCATGAGACCGCCCGACCGGCCGGCTGGCCCTCGCGGCGCGCTGGCCGTCGCGCCGCGTCGCGCCGCCCCGCCGGCGCCGCGGCGCCGGCCGCCGCCGCCAGCGCCGGCGCGCCGGCCGCGGCCGCGCGACGCGGTCCAGGACGTGATCTTCCTCGGGCGACGACCGGCCGTCTTCCTCCGGCTCCGGATGGACGCCGGGCGGCCAGGGGTTCCGCGCGGCCTGGCTGGACGTCGGTCAAGGCGATCCACGCCTACCTCGACCGCGACGGCGACGGCACCGCTGACCAAGGAGGAGGCCGACCGCGGCGGCGCTCGCCGACGCTGGTCCGGGTCGCCGACCGGCGGGCGCGGCGGCCTTGCCCCGCGCCGACCTCGACGCCAACCCGAAGGACGGCATGGTCTCGCTCGACGAGCTGGCCGACGTCCTCCGGCCGGCCCTCGGGCCGTTCCGGGTCCAGGTCGGCCGGCTCGCCGACGAGCGGACCGACGCCCTGTTCGACCACCTCGACCGCGACAAGGACGGCACGCTCGACCAAGGCCGAGCTGGCCGCGGCCGTCGCGCTCGCTCCGCCGGTTCGACCTCGACGACGACGAGCTGATCGACCCGGCCGAGCTGGAGCCGTTCAGCAACCCGATGGCCATGCAGGTCGAGGAGACGACCGCGCCGCCGGGGCCGGTACGCGGCCGTCCCGCCGGTCGTCGAGCTCGTCGCCCGACGACTCGTCGCTCCGCCCCGTCCGGCTCCTCCTCAAGAAGTACGACAAGGGGACGGCCGAGGGCGCGTCGGCCGGCGACAACCGGCTCGCCCGCGGCGAGTTCGCCATCGACCCGAAGGACTTCGCCGCGGCCGACGCCGACGCACGACGGCGCGCTCGACACCGAGGAGCTCCGCCGGTTCCTCGCGCAGGGCCGCGCCCGACCTGGAGCTGACCGTCAAGCTCTCCCGGCCGACGCGCACGGCCGCCGCGACGATCGACGTCGCCGGGCGGCGGCCGAGGCCGCTGCCGCCGGGGGTCGAAGGTCCAGCAGCTCGCCGGCGGCGACCTCGAGGTCGCCGTCGGCGAGGTCCGCCTCGAATTCCACGTCGACGACGGCGAGCGACGCCGTCGACGACGCCAAGCGCTACTACGCCGGCCAGTTCCAGGCCGCCGACGCCGACAACAACGAGTACCTCGAGAAGTCCGAGGTCGAAGGACCACGGCCCGTTCGCCGTCGCTGTTCGACCTGATCGACCGCGACGGCGACGGCAAGCTCTACCTGAAGGAGGTCGACGACGTTCGTCGACCGCCAGGCGCGAGGCCGCGCGGAGCCAGATGGTCCTGTCGGCCGCCGACCAGGGCCGGGCGATCTTCGCGATCCTCGACCTGAACCGCGACCGCCACCTCGGCGCCCGCGAGGTCCGCGGCACGCGTCGACCGGGTCTCGTCCTGGGACCGCGACGGCGACGGCCGGGTCGGCTGCCGACGAGATCCCCCACCACTTCCAGCTCACCATCGGCCGGGGCCAGGCTCGCCGGCCGTCGGCATACGCCGGGTCCGCCGGCCACGGCCACGGCGACGCCCCCGGTCGCCGACCCCGGCCGCCGGCCCGTCCTGGTTCCGCCGGATGGACCGCAACCAGCGACGGCGACGTCTCCCGCCGCGAGTTCCTCGGCCCCCGCGCCGCAGTTCGACCGCCTCGACCGCGACCGCGACGGCCTCATCGACCCCGACGAGGCCGCGACCGCCGACGCCAAACCCAGGGGCTGAGGCCCCCGCCGGGTGGAGATCGGTGGCTCCGATCGTCCCGCCCGATCGGGCCACCGGGTCGACCCCTCCGGCGGGCGTCGCCCCCGTCCCCGGCGCGTCCGCGGCCGGTCCGGCGGGACCTCCTCCCCGCCGACCTGCCTTTCCCTTCGCCGTGATCACCGCCCCCCTCCGGTTCGTTCGGGTCCACGCCCGGCCGCGCCCGGTTCGTTCGGGGAGCGCATGAAACATCTCATATTGCGCGAATCCTCCATCTTTGGGTTCGTTCGGGGAATCGCGCGATCCGGGTCTGTGGCGTACTACGTTGCTCCAGTTCGTTCGGGGAGACCGAGTCAATGGGCTCCGGTTCGTTCGGGGAATGCAAGTCATCCTCCAATTTTGCCTGATTGTCCATCTTCCGGTTCGTTCGGTGATGATGACACCCGGAGACGGTCCCGCCGACCCATTTGGGTTCGTTCGGGGATGGGGAGAAGTCGAATCACTCCTCCCAACCCCCCCATCTTCCGGTTCGTTCGGGGATTTTGTTGCTGCGTCCTCAGGTTCGTTCGGGGAGATCGGCTCCGGTTCGTTCGAGGAGCGGGATGCATCCCGGGAGACGCTGTTGAACGTCGTCAAACGTCGTAATTCATCCGGTTCACCGGTCTTACTGATTTTACCCGATCGGTAAGGTCTACGGAGACGCGAGGGTTCGCCCGGAGGGAACCGGCGTGGACCCGGATTCGTTCGGGAGGATATGCAAGGGAATTCACCGGCCGGCGGCATCGCACGGGGCCTTGACGTCGAGGGGATGAAGGGTCGTGGGACGCGGCCGCAACGTCGCGGCGGGCCTTCCTATACTATCTGTAGAACCTGAATGCCCCTCCCGTCTACCGAATCATGTCCCGTCGCGATCCGGCTCGACGCGGTGAGGGGCGGCCTGAGCACTCCCGGGACGACTTCCACGGCGGGCGGGCCGTCTCGCCCGGGGACGTTCGGGACGTGGTCAAGGGGTGGGTCTGGCACCCCGTCGGCGTCGTCACCCCCCGGAGCGGATAGACCCGGTTGAATTCAATCGCGGGTCGCGCAGCGACGAGAGGTTGACAGGAGCCGGCCCCGGACCTCTTGCGGCTGCGCCGCCCGGGTTGGCGACCAACCCGGGCCACCCGCGTCACCCAGGACTCGATCCCCCAGCGGAAGTTCACTGTTTTGTCGCAGTCCGCCGGCACCCGATCGGGGGAGTGTAAAGGCTGGGCGGGCGACAGGCGTTGCGCGGGGCTCGACAATCTCCCTTTTGGATTGGTTCGGCCATGGTCACCGGCAGCTCCTCGAACGTCTCTGCGACCTTGGCCAGGACGGCCTCACTGTCAGACTGACGGTCGGGCGGGACCGGCTCGACCTTCGACTCGGCCATCGACTCGGCGACCATCTGGGCAGCGGTCGCAGCGACCGCCTCGGTCTGGACTTGGGGGACAGCCCGTCGATCTCGGATCGCATGGTTGTAGCTCTGACCGAAACCCCTGGCAGCAACGCTAGACTTGCGTTTCCCAGGTGGCGCCTTCTATCGTGCCGTCATTGCCCTGAGCGGTATCGGCGGCTACCGTTCCCGTGTCGGTGTTGAGCAGGAATTCGCCGGCCAGCCCCTGCGTCGGCACCGCATCCGCCGCGTATAGGGCGGCGATGTCGTGGGCGGCCAAAGCACGCTTCCAGATCCGCACCCGGGTCAGGCCGCCCTGGAAGAAGCTGGCGAAATCCCTGGTGCCCAATCGAAGCGGAGCCGGCCCGCTTTGCGGATCGATGACCAACTGGACCGAGTTGACCGGCGGGTCTGAGAAGTGGATCGGGCAGTTGCCCTGGGCCGGACCGCGATAGGTGTCGCAACCCGCGAAAAGACCGTTGCGGTAAAGGGTGGTGCGGGTGCCGTCGGCGACGCCGACGAGATGCAACCATTCGCCCGCATGCACGGCGTCCTGAACGAAGCTGCCGACGCCCAGCCCGCCTTGCGGGTTGAACAGGTAGAAGCTGATGCGGTTGGGCCTCGGCGGATTCTCCGTCGTGTGATGGCGGTTATACATGCGGAAGGCCCATTCCTGCCGCCCGCTCTGGCCGGAGCCTTCCCCCTTGCCCATCCAGTGCACGTAGTGTGTGCCTTCAAAATTCGGGAAGTCAAGCACGTCCGGCCGCATCCAGGCGGCGACCGTCAGGCCGTCCGGTACAGCCACGCTGTAATCACCGATGGCCGGGATCTCGACAAAGCTGTCGGCCCCGTTGAAGCTGAGATAGACGTCTCCGGGCCGGGGGGCGGCGTTCTGAGCCATGGGATTTGCCTCGCTTGCCGGTGATCCCGATCCTCGCTCGAATCGACCTTGATCACTGTCAAATCATCATTGCACTGAATGGCGAAAAAGTCGCTGACTTTCCGAGACTGTAGCAAGGAAACCGGGCTGATCGTCTCGGGTGGCCCGGACAACTCGTGTTGTCCGGGCCACCCGTGGACGGTCTGAAGGAGGTATCGCAGGACATCGTGAGGGAGATCATCGCGGCCCTGTCACCGGATCGGTCACCCCCGCCCCCCGCTCTCACGGGTCGCGCGGCGACTTCCCCTCCAGGACGGCGATCCGCTCGGCCGCGATCCGGCCCGGGGGCGAATCGGGGGCCTCGCGGCAAGCCTCGCGGTAGAAGTCGCGGGCGCCCCGGGTCTTGCCCATCTCCTCCAGGGTCCGGGCCATGGAGAGTTTCCTCGTGGCGCGCCGGGTCGCCTCCTCGGTCCTTCGCCGCTGCGCCTCGCGCGCCTCCGCGTCGGCCGCACGTACCAACTCGCGCGCTTCCGCGTCGGCCGCACGTACCAGCTCGCGCGCCTGTTCATCGGCCGCAGGCGACATCTCGGGCGAGCCGGCCAAGGTCGGCGCGACCAGCGTCCGCAGGAACGCCTGCACCAGGGACCGCTCCACCTCGGTCAGCGCCCGGAACCGGCGAGCCGAATCCAGGCCCTGGCCGCCATGCCGCGCCACCGCCTCCTCCAGGGTCTGTGCCCGGCCATCGTGGAGGTACGGGCCCGAGGAGCGGAACCCCCACAGCGGCGGCGTCCGCCAATGTTTGCCCTTAGGGGCGTCGGGTGAGCCGGGCTCGTCACTGTCATAGTAGTCTCCGGGGTCGCTCAGGTCCGGTCCCATTTCGTGGAGCAGCAGGTCGCTGTAGAGGCCCCGGATCGGGCCGAGGTCCGGGGTGTGACAGCCGGCGCACCCGGTGTACTGGAACAGCCTGCGGCCTTCCTCGACGACCGAGGACAGCTCGGGCCCGGACGGCTCGATGGCGCCCGGGGGGGGCAGGCTCCTGACGTAGGCCACCAGGGCATCGCACTCGTCCTGCGTCAGGTCCAGCCCCCTGGCCTCCGCGTCGCGGTCCAGGGGCGAGGCGGCCTGGTGGTGGCCGGGGACCTCCATCCGACCTGCCGGAGGCCGGCCGCTATTGGGTCGCGCCCAACGCGAGCGTGATCGGCAAGGCGGCGCTGGCGGAGGATTGCAGCGTCTGGTTCGGCGCGGTGCTGCGCGGGGACAACGAGCGCATCAGCCTCGGCGCGCGCAGCAACGTCCAGGAGCACTGCATGCTGCACACCGACATGGGCTCCCCCCTGGACATCGGCGAGGATTGCCGATCGGCCATAACGCCGTTTTGCACGGCTGTGTGATCGGCTCGGGCTCGCTCGTCGGCATGGGCGCGATCATCCTCAACGGCGCGCGCATCGGCGTTGGCTCGCTGGTTGGGGCCGGGCCCTCGTGACGGAGGGGAAGTCATTTCCGGATCACTCGTTGATCGTCGGCGCGCCGGCCAAGCCGATCCGCACGCTCGATGAGGCCGCGATCGCCGGGCTGAGACTGGCCGCCGCCCATTATGTCGAGAACTGGCGCCGCTTTGCGCGAGGCATGGTCGCCGTCGGATAAAAAGAGGCCGGCCTCGGGGGGAAGGCCGGCCTTAGGACGAAACGGGAGTTGGGGGGGCGCATCCCGCTTCGTAACTGCAATTACGGTCTACCGCGCCGTGTAGAGCGGCGCCTCCACGGGCGGGCCGAGCAGAACCCAGACATTGGGGTCCTCCTGCTCTGCCGCTTGACGAAACGGTAGCTGGTCGATGTCCAGGGCTTGATCTCGTCGCTGAGATTATCGAGCACGAATTCGCCCTTGTTGGTCTTTACGGTCAGGACCGCGTGACCTCCTGGGCCTCGTCCTTGACGACGGTCAGCAGACGCCTGGCGCGGAAATCCTATGTCGATCAGCATTTTGCGCTTCAGGAGCGCGTAATCCTCGCAATCGCCCTTGCCGTCGAGCGGATAATCCCAGCGGTCGACGACGCCCCAATGATCCATGTCGCTGATCGGCTCGATGTGGGAATTGACCCAGCGGTTGACGCGGCGACTTCGTCAAAGCCTTGGCGGAGAGATTGATGTCCACGGTGGCGCTTTGCTCCTCGCTGCATTCCGCCTCGTAGCGGCGGCAGAAATCGACCCAGCCGTAGGGCACGCTCGTCTCCGCCCCGACGGCGGCGTAGCTCGCCTCGACCACGCCCGCGTTGCTCGGGCGGCCCCAGCCATCCAGCCAAAAAATCATGCTCGCGACCGCCCCGCCGCGGATGAACCCCGAAATCATAATTGTCCCCCTCAGTGCCAGGGCGACGATAGGGGCGGGTCTTTTTCCAACGGCCCAAGTAAAAGGATCAGGTTTTAGCGAGTCGAATAAGACTTGTCGCCGGAACGTTAGGAATAACGATGGCCTAAGCGGCAAGGTCAACAATGCATAAAATGCCTGAAATCCGCCGACCTGGAACCTTGCTTGCGAAAACTCGCGAGAGCGGGCGGCCGCTGCTTTACTTCGGATCAACCATGACTAGGCGGCCGAAGGTTAATTCCAGCGGCGTGCGTCCATATTGGGCGAAAATTTGGCGACGGAATGTCGGCATGGTTGAGAAATCCCTGCGCCAGGGTCTATTGAGCCGCATGACCCCGCGGTCACGCCGCGCCCCCCTTTTCAAAACGAGCTCCAGCCCATGAACGTCGCCTCCGTCCCATCGATGAACCCGCTTCTCGCAGCCCTGGACCGGACCCGTTCGAGGCGCCGCCGTTCGCGGCGATCAGGCCCGAGCATTTCCGCCCCGCCTTCGACGCCGCCCTCGCGCGAGAAGCGCGCGGAGATCGCCGCGATCACAGCCAAGCCCGCGCCGGCGACCTTCGACAACACGATCGTCGGCGCTGGAGCGCGTCGGGCGGCGCTCGACCGCGTCGCGCGCGTGTTCTTCAATCTCGTCGGCGCCGACGCGACCGACGACGATCGAGGCGATCGAGCGCGAGATCGCGCCGCTGCTCGCGCGCGAGCACGCAGCGACATCTGTCTCGACGAGGCGCTGTTTCGCGCGCGTCGACGCCGTGCACGCGGGGCAGGACGCGGCGCGGCCTGACGCCGAGCAGGCGCGCGTGCTGTCGAGCGCTATCACCTCGCCTTCACGCGCGCCGGCGCCGGGCTCGCCGCCGACGCCAAGGCGCGGCTCGCCGAGATCGCTCGAGCGGCTCGCGAGCGCTCGGCGCGAGGTTCGGGCAGAACGTGCTCGCCGACGAGAAAGGCCTTCGCGCTGGTGCTCGAGGCCGAGGCGGATCTCGACGGCCTGCCGGAATCGCTCGTCGCCGCGGCGGCGCGCGACCGCCGCGGAGCGCGGCCATCCCGGCAAGCATGCGCGATCACGCTGTCGCGCTCGAGCGTCGAGCCGTTCCTGCAATTCTCGGCGCGGCGCGATCTGCGCGAGAAGGCTTTCGCGCGCCTGGGCGGCGCGCGGCGAGAACGGCGGCGCGCGCGACAATCGCGCCATCGTCGCCGAGACGGTGCGCGCTGCGCGCCGAGCGCGCGCGGCTGCTCGGCTACGAGACCTTCGCCGATTACAAGCTCGCCGACACGATGGCGAAGACGCCGCGCGCCGCGCTCGACCTGCTCGCATTCGGTCTGGACGCCGGCGCGCGCGCACGCGCTCGCGCGAGGCCGAGGCGCTGCAGGCGATGATCGCCGAGGAGGGCGGCAATTTCGAGCTCGCGCCCTGGGACTGGCGCTATTACGCGGAGAAGCGGCGCAAGGCGCTGTTCGATTTCGACGAGGGCGCGATCAAGCCCTATCTGCCGCTCGACAGCATGATCGACGCCGCCTTCGACGTCGCCGGCCGTCTGTTCGGCCTCAGCTTCGCCGAGCGCTTCGACGTCGACTCTACCATCCCGACGCGCGCGCCTGGGGGTGAACGGACGCGAGCGGCGGCCGATCGCGCTGTTCATCGGCGATTATTTCGCGCGACCCGCGAAGCACAGCGGCGCCTGGATGTGCGGCTTCCGCGACCAGCAGCAGCTCGACGGCGACGTCCTGCCGATCGTCGTCAACGTGCTGAACTCCGCCAAGGCGGCGACGGGCGAGCCGAGCGCTGCTCAGCTTCGACGAGGCGCGCACGCTGTTCCACGAATTCGGCCACGCGCTGCACGGCATGCTGTCCGACGTGACCTATCCCTTGCTCTCCGGGCACCAACGTCGCGCGCGACTTCGTCGAGTTTCCCTCGCAGCTCTACGAGCATTGGCTCGAGCAGCCCGAGATGCTGCGGCGCTTCGCGCGCCATTACGAGACCGGCGAGCCGATGCCCGAGCGCTGCATCGAGCGCATGCTCGCGCGCGCCAGTACAGCCAGGGCTTCGCGACGGTCGAGTTCCCCGCCTCGGCCTTCGTCGACCTCGACCTGCACGCTCGAGCGCGAGCCAGACCGACGTCGACGTCGTCGCCTTCGAGAAGGCGGAGCTCGACGCGGCTCGGCATGCCCGCGGCGATCGCCATGCGCCACCGCACGCCGCATTTCCAGCACATCTTCTCGGGCGACGGCTATTCCGCCGGCTATTACAGCTATCTCTGGTCGGAGGTGCTCGACGCCGACGGCTTCGAGGCGTTCGAGGAGAGCGGCGACATGTTCGATCCCGCGCTCGCCGAGCGCGCTGCACGACTTCGTCTACGCCGCCGGCAACAGCCGCGACCCCGACGACGCCTACGCGGCCTTCCGCGGCCGCGCGCCGCGGCCCGAGCGCGCTGCTGCGCAAGCGCGGGCTTGCCGAGGCCGGGACCTGAAGCCCGCCGCTCGCCATCTCGCCGGCCTGCGTCTCCGGCCGCTTCTCGATCACCTTGTCGACGAGCCCCCAGGCCACGGCTTCCTCCGCGGTCATGAAATGATCGTGGTCGAGGGCCGCTCGACCTCCTCGTACGAGCGGCCGCAATGTTTGGCGTAGGGGGTCAGGATGCGCTGCTTGGTGCGCCTCGTCTCCTCGGCGTGGATGAGGATGTCGGAGGCCTGGCCCTGGAAGCCGCCGAGCGGCTGATGCATGTGGATGCTGGCGTTGGGCAGCGCCGAACGGTGGCCGGGCTCGCCCGCCATCAACAGGAAAGAGCCCATGGAGCGCGCCGTGCCGAGGCAGAGTGTCGCCACCGGGCTCGTGAAATTGCATCGTGTCGTAGATCGCGAGCCCCGCGGTGACGAGGCCGCCGGGCGAATTGATATACATGGCGATCGGCTTCTTCGGATTGTCGGCTTCGAGAAACAACAATTGCGCGCAGACGAGCGCCGCCATGCCGTCCTCGACCTCGCCGTTGAGGAACACGATGCGCTCGCGCAGCAAGCGCGAATAGATGTCGAAGGACCGTTCGCCGCGCGCGGATTGTTCGACGACGATAGGGACGAGCTGCATCGTTTCGCGCATCGCGCGATTCTCCTCTTCGTGAGAACAATGGAAGTTTCAGGCCGCGAGCGGGAGCGGCGGCGCGTTGCGGTTGGCGGCGGCGGGCGGGGCGCGCCGACGCGATCCGTTCGTGCTCGATCACGAAGGTCGTGCCGCCCGCGCCGTTGGGCGCGATGCGGAACGTGACGACGCTATCGTCGGGATCGTCGGCCTCGCGCCATGCGTAGCGCACGCTGCGCTCGGGCTCGCTCTCGATGAGGCGGAACGGCGGCGTCGGGCCCTGCGGCGCCCCCCGATCGTTCGCCGGCGATCAGGCGGCGCGAGCCAGCGCTCGACATATTCGGGAATCGTCAAGGCGCGCCAGACGCGCGCCGGCGGCGCGTCGAGCTCGACCTCGAACCGCAGTCCCTGGTCCGTCTCGTCGCCGCGCTCGGTCATTGGTCCATATCCTTCAAGAGCTGTTTCAGCGCTTCGATCGCGCCGCCAGACGCTTCGTAGCGGCGCAGCCAGCGGAACATCGCCGCCATGCCCGAGGGGTCGACGCGATAATGGACATTGCGCCCGCGCCGCTCCTCGGCGACGAGCCCGGCCTCACGCAGCACCGCCAGATGCTGCGACACGGCCGGTTGCGAGATATCCATGCCTTCGCGCAACTCGGTCGCGTTCTTCTCGCCGTCGGCGAGCCGCTCGAACACCGCGCGGCGCGTCGGATCGGCGAGCGCTTTGAAGATTTCGTTTGTGGTCACGTCAAACACATAAGCACAGACTTATGTTATTGGCAAGCGGCGCGCGCTCACGAATTGAAGTTGTCATTGCGAGCGGAGAGAGAAGCAAATCCAGAGGCGGCGAAGCTCTGTCGGTTATGCCGCCGGCCTGGTCCTCGGCGACACCGCCAGTCCTAGGAACACGAGTACGGCCTGATTGAGTCGCAGGATATCTTCGTCGTCCAACCTGCCGACGTGCGCGCCAAGCTTGGTCTTTGGGACGGTGGTGATCTTGTCCACCATCAGACGGCATGCCGCGCGCAAGCCGTTGCGCTCGTTCGGCTCGACTGGCAGGCGAAACAGGGGCGCTTCGGTCTCGTCAGTCGTGAAGGCGCAGATCGTGATCGAGTCGGTTGCGTCGAAGCTGTCGTCCTGAACAATGACGGCGGGGCGTGGCTTTCCGGCATAGTCCTTGCCGCCGGCGACGGTCCAGATGTCGCCGCGCTTCATTCATCGCCCCAATCCGACACCGCGTCGATGAACGCCTGATCCTCATGGGCATGCGCGCTCATGGCCACGGCCACGACTGGCGATGCGCCTCCGACCGGAAGGACGGCGCGCGCACGTCCGGCACCCAAATCTGGATCGGGCGCAGACCCTGCGCGCGCAGCCGCTCGCGATGTTGCCGCACCTTCGCGCGGGAAGCCTTGGGCTTTGACGCTGAGGCCAT